>NZ_CP006664.1 GCF_000264765.2 Edwardsiella anguillarum ET080813 | reverse complement strand
CAGCCCATCAAGCGGGTATTGCAACGGCCAATACCCATTTGGCAGTGGCCGGGACTGCCATTAAGCAGAACCATGATGGGCTTACGGCGGCAAATACAGACATCGCAACAGTCAAGGGGCGTCTTGACGGTCAGCAGCAGTTCGATCAGTTAGCCGGCGTGACGCTGGAAGCGAACCGTCGGAAGCTGGATGAGTTAAATGCGCGTGTTAACACTTCCGATAGTAAGATTGATTATTTGCAAGAATGGCAAGGTATGGCGAATAATCGTATTAACGACTTAGAGAGAGCGACGACAGAAAATAGAAAGGTATCATCTAGAGGTATTGCTGGTGTAGCCGCGATGACTAATATTCCTACGCCTATGGATGGTGGTTTCGCTCTTGGTATCGGATACGGTTATTATGATAACCAAAATGCATTTGCGGTTGGAGCATCTAAATACTTTGAGTCTGGCGTTGCGATTAAAGGCGGTGTTTCCTTAACAGGTAAATATGCCGTCGTTGGGGCCGGTGCAAGCTATAGCTTTAAATAAAACCATAGGGCTACTGTGATGTAGCCCTTTTCATCCTTTCAATAAGTGATGCCGCCCGCTCGGTGATGGCAGCCTCGTGCCCGGCAGGCTCCGGGGTTTCGGATCTTGCACTGCTGGGCCAGCGTACGGGGACCCCAGTGGTTGGCGCGCTAGCGCTGCTCTCTGAAACGTCCCGGTGCATGCTTGAGCGGCGGTAGGTGTGTCACCGCCAGCAGTTCGCCCGTGATGCGGCTGGCGCGGTAGGTGCGGCCATCCTCCAGGCGGACCACGTAGCCGCGCGCCAACAGGTCGAGCTATCTGGGGCATATTAACCGGCTGCACGTTTTACCCTCTCTCTATTTACCCTCTCTCTATCTGCGCCGCACTGCCGATCGCAAGACGGTTATCGTGCAGGGTAGCATCAACGATCTCACTTATACCGGCGGACTGGGTGACCCACTGAAGGCGCGCGAGGCGTACTACCGTGATGAGGTGATCCCGCTGCACCGCCTGATTATGGAGGGGGTCAATGCCGATCCCGATATCGGGGGGCTTGGGCGGGTGACGTTCAGCCTGACGTTTGATGATGATGCCCAGATAGCACAGTGAATCGCGACCTGGTTAAAAAAACGGGTGAAATTTCACCGTAATAGCCATGGTGTGCGGGGATGGAGATGCGCAGACAAAAATCAAATGTCGCTGCTGCGGGGCGCCGGCGATTATCCAAAAGACGGTCTGGAAGACCGACAACTATGATTTTGCCGATGCCTACTACCGCTGTACGCGCCTGGAGTGTGGCCATACCTAGGTGATGAACCTGACCTATTCCCATACCCTGGTGCCGAGCGGGCTGCAAAGCGGTGTCCTAAAGCTGCTGTTCGAGCGGCTAGGGCCAGAGGAAAAGCAGATGGCGCTGGAGCTGCTGCAGAGGGGGTAGAATATTTTCATAAAGCCATTAATTTTAATTGTGCATCAGTATTATAAATTAGTTTAATTATATTAATTTGTAAAGTAATCCATATGACATTTGGACTGCCTCACTTATCTCATCTCCCTATCTTGAAATCAAAAAAAATATGTGCTATCTAATTTCTATTCTGCCATGCTAATTTAGAAAGCAGGTTAATTACATCGGAGTTTTATTGATGATGCCCAGAGAGTTTTTGGCGTTTATGAGGCGTAAGGTTGAAATTCAATAAATTAAGTTATCACACTAGTGACTCTAGTTTGCGTCTACAACACTATTTTTCCTCATACAAATAAAAGAAGTGTATTATATGACTATTCAGTGCATCAAGGTTGGCAATGTATCCGAAATTATTGAGCTATTGCCTAACTCTAGCGAGCAGGCTGGTTCCAATCCTTTTATCCTATCGGCGAACTGTGCATGGGGAGAACAAAACACAGAAATATCAGTTGAGAAATTGCGCCAAAACATCGAACCTTGGCTAACAGCTCTCTTTCAATCTGAACATTTAAATTTATTGATTGGTGCGGGGTTAAGCACATCTATTCAAATGTCGGCTACAGATTCAACTCCCGCTGGAATGGGATGGATTAGTGATCTAGCAGTATGTCAGAAAGAAATAGACACATTTTCTACCCAGGCAGCCTTTGCTGCAGGTCGCAGCAAAGGAAATATAGAAGATCAAATTAGAACTATTAATGAACTTATTAAAGGATTCGAAATTCTGACAGTGTTGAATACCCCTCTGCCTGCAAATCCTCCATCTCCTTATGTTGCTTATAGAGATCTAAAAGCTGAGTTGGATATACTCAAAGGGGAGCTTTCTAGATGCTTGGGTGAGTTTTCAAAATCTGTAAGTAACGGAGAGTATTTGATTAAAACTGCTGATCCAATGCGAAAAGAGGAAACTTTCAATTATCTAGTGAGTTTCTTGATGAGTTTTGCTAGTAGAACCGCTACTCGTGATAGGTTACATATTTTCACAACAAACTATGACCGTATTATCGAAGTAGGTGCTGAGCTTGCTGGTTTGAGACTTATAGATCGCTTTGTGGGAAGTATTGCTCCAGTGTTTCGATCTTCAAGATTAGAAGTTGATTATCATTATAATCCTCCAGGAATCCGTGGCGAACCAAGATATTTAGAGGGAGTGGCACGTTTTACTAAGCTCCATGGTTCCCTTGATTGGCATGAACAGAATAATGCGATTAGGCGCTTTGGTTTACCTTTTGGAGCACGCTCTGTTGAGCCGTTTCTAGAAGCCGAAGGTCATCAAAGCAATAGCTATGAAAAACTGATGATTTACCCTAATTCAGTAAAAGACAGAGAAACTGCCGAGTACCCTTATGTTGAGCTATTTCGAGATCTAGCAGCAGCAACTAGTCGTCCAAACAGCACATTAGTTACCTATGGCTATAGCTTTGGTGATGAGCATATCAACAGGGTAATTGAAGACATGCTTACAGTACCTTCGACTCATATAGTCATAATTGCCTTCGGAGATCCACTTCAAAGAATTATGAGTTTCATTAGTAAGAGTGGAAGAAAAGCACAGATTACTTTGCTAATGGGAGATCATTTAGGAGACCTAAAAATTTTAGTTGATAACTATTTGCCTAAACCAGCCATTGATAAAGCATCAATAAAGATGGCTGAATTGCTCAAGCAAAGAGGATTTATCCAGTCTAAGGAATTAGGTAGTTCAACAGGAACCGAGGCATGACAATGAGTTATTTACCAATAGAAATATTAGAACAATTAAGAATTGGAACCGTTGCATTTGTATCACCTAATGAAATTAGAGTTTCTTTAGAGACTGACTCCCCTGATTCAGTATCACTTCAAGGTGGCTCACCTCGTAATTTCCCCAGAATAAATAGCTATGTACTGATCAGTAGTGATGATGGCTTTCTCGTCGGACAGGTTGAATGGATTGCTGTAGAGAACTCTCCATACCCTAAAAGAAGAGGCTTGCAAGATTTTGGCTTGATAGATCTTCCTTTTCCACTTAAAAAACTCAGTATCAATCCCATTGGTACATTGAGAGTCGATAGAAAAAAAGAAGGTTTCAAGTTCACAAGAGGGACAGATGTTTTTCCATCAGTTGGTGACTCTGTGCTCCTACCTACTGACCGGCAATTACGATCAATAATCGAATCAGGTGACAATAGGAGAGTGAAAATAGGGGATAGTCCCCTGGCTAACAATGCGGAGATAAAAGTGGATCCTGATAGACTTTTTGGACGACATATCGCTGTTTTAGGCAATACAGGCAGTGGTAAATCATGCTCGGTGGCGGGTTTAATTCAATGGTCTTTAGATGCTGTTTTACAACAGGAAAAAACTCCAAATGCTCGATTCATAATACTTGATCCAAATGGGGAGTACAGTAGAGCATTCGGGCCAGAATCAAAATACAAGGGTAAGCTATTACGTGTAGAAGCTCATACTAGTAACGGAGAGATAGATCTTAAAGTGCCATCATGGTTATGGAATAGTTCTGAGTGGGCTGCTTTCACTCAAGCAAGTTCAAAAGTTCAACTTCCTTTACTACGTCGAACTTTGAGGGCGATGAGAAATGAAATTTTGTCAGAAGATGACGTGACAATCCAAGTGAAACACTTCTGTGGCATTCTTCTCATATCCATAAGGGGCTTGGCAAGCCAAGGCGATATATATGTAAATGGAGGCCATGCCAAAGGTTTTTTTGATACATTAACATCTTGGAATAATAGCCTCTCCACATTAAGAGAAAAAATTGGCAATAGTCATCTCGATGACCTAATAAGTACGATAAGTATGTATCTCTCTACTCGCTCAGGAGCGACGTGGCCTGCAAAACCTCAAATTTCCGAAACTGATCAGCTAATTGATAAATTAAAAGTTGCATATGCAGCGTTTGGGGGTGATGAACAAGAGCTTCTTCCAAAAAGTGAAGATGCTCCTATTCGTTTTAAAGGTGATGATTTTATCGCATACCTTGAAGCTCTGGCTCAAGAAACAGGTACAGAGCAATTCGTGGAATTTCTTTTGACTCGAATTCGAACAATGCTAGGTGATACTCGTATAAGTGCAGTAACAGATGACTCGAAAGATCCTATTACTTTAACTGATTGGTTAGACACTTTTCTCGGTAAAAATGGACAAAGCTCTATAACCGTTATCGACTTATCACTAGTTCCAAATGAAATAATACATTTGGTAACTGCTGTAATTTCCAGAGTGACTTTTGAAGCACTACAACGTTATCGAAGGATAAATGGAAAACCACTACCAACAGTTATGGTTGCAGAGGAGGCTCATACATTTATCAAACGCTACAAAGAAGATGGTGAGGGGCAGTCAGTCTCTGACATATGCTGTAAAGTGTTTGAGAAGATTGCTCGTGAAGGGAGAAAATTTGGGTTAGGTCTTGTGGTTTCTTCCCAAAGACCCTCAGAGCTATCTCCGACTGTGTTATCTCAATGTAATACTTTTTTGTTGCATAGGATTAGTAATGATAAAGATCAAGAGCAAGTCCATAGACTTGTTCCCGATAATATGAGGGGGTTATTGAGGGAGTTGCCATCACTACCATCTCGGCATGCTATTTTACTAGGATGGGCTTCTGAACTTCCAGTTTTAGTTAGAATGAAAGAGCTTGCTGAAAAACAAAGACCTCAGTCTGACGATCCTGATTTTTGGAGCGTGTGGTCTAACACTACAGAAGAGCCTCGTGAAGTTAATTGGCAAGCGATAGCTGATGATTGGCAAACTTGAGGAGCTTAGCTAATTTGTAGTGGTGCTACAAGTAGTGGTTCATATCTGACATGGCTGTTTAGGTGGGCTGCTCCCTTCTAATTGATGCTGTGTGGCATTACAAACGTCTGCTTTTGGCACAGAGCGGACAGTCAGATTAGGTCTGGCTCTGTGCTAGAATTGTGTCAGTTAAAATCTGAGCTAATACACTTTTTGATTGCTTTTTTCCTTGGCGTACTGGCGTGGTTTCACTTGCCTCCCCATGACCTCCCATCATTTCAGCATCGGGCTACGTCACATATAAGCAAGCATCACGATCTAGCTACAGCTTACCTTGGTTCCCTTTGAGAGTGTCAGCCAGGCACTTGACACGCTGGGTTAGGGATGATGATTAACATAGTCTCTCTCCTGTTGCCTGTGCTGTTATCACGCACTCTCATTTCTTTGCGCCGCTTTTTTCAATCTGGAGACGAATGACGTCACTTGATCGCAGTTCTTACTGTTGGCTGCATCGCCTCCTTCATTGTTCAACTCGCAAGGCGCAATAGTGGATTTTTTCTGCAGTTCTGCCTGCTTGACTTTCCATTGCTCGATGCACTGCTGAGCCAGCGTGCGGGGATCCCGGCGGTTGGCGCGCCAGCGCTGTTCTCTGATACGCCCCGGTATACGCTTGAGCGGTGGCGGGTGTGTCACCGGCAGCAGTTCGCCCGTGATGCGGCTGGCGCGGTAGGTGCGGCCATCCTCCAGGCGGACCACGCATCCGCGCGCTAGTAAGTCGATCTCCTCCGGAGTGATCTCCAGCTGCGCCGCCGGAATACGTTGCTGGATACGGGCCCGCCGCTCGGCGACGTTGCCGCCGTCGGCAGGGATCGCAGGCATCCGGCGAGAGGGGGTGCTCTCGCGCCATAGCATTTCTGTGCGGAGCCGACGGCTGGCAGATTCGGTCAGAGCCTCAATGAAGCGTTGTGTTTCTCGGGCATCGGCCTGTTCCTGGGTTTCATCTGCCCGGCGCACGCCGTTGGCCGGCGAGGGTAGATCGCCACGTCCGATAAGATCGGCCAGGTCGAAAAGACGCAGACCAAGCTCGGTGCCGTTAGCGGGGGTAGGGGGTGGCATCTGGCGCAGCTGCGCCAGGGTGGGGTAATGGTACGCCGTGTGCTCGATGGTCAGCTGCTCGGGGATGCCGGATGGCGGTATTTTCCCACACGCCGTTGCCATATTTTGGTGCAGAGTACAGTTATTGACACGAGTCCTAGCGGGCGCGGACGCGCCCGTAAGGTCAAAACCCACGTCAACCCCCTGATTGGCGCCGGCCCGCTCAGGTGTCTTCCTCCTGACGATGCACCAGCTGCGCGTGCGCGTCTCGACCGGCGAGATGTTGAATGCCTGCTGGAGATAGACCCCCTTGATGACGTTTGCGTATTCGCCGTACTGGTTCGGCTCGCTCTTCTCCTGGTAGTAGATGCGTAGCTTGAGATCACGGCGGGCGGCGAAGGGCCCGCCCTGCAGTATGACGTACTGTTGCCAGTCGCCGGTATCGGCAGCCTTGTGCAGCTCACCCATGATGGGACTGATGCCGTCGGCCAGCGCCTGATTGTGCAGGCGGCGTAGCTCACGCCAGACGGACACAGGCGCCCCGCCGAGAAACTGAAACTGTTTGATACCCCACAGCGAGGCCCAGGCGGTGGCGTGCCGGGCGGTCAGCTTGCAGGGCTTATTGCCCTCATCGCTAACTTCACCGTCCAGTGCATAGCCGTCGATATTTTTAGAGATATATTTGACGATATAGCCCGTCGCCGTGCCGTATTCCGACTCGATGGGTTTCATTGAAAATCGCGGGTGTTCGCCGTGCCTGGTCTGCAGCTCGTCGGCATCCTCGCGCACGGCATACTGGCGCATGATGTCGCTCAACGCATCGGCCTGCCCTGGGGTGACGAAGAGCAGGCCATGCCAGTGCGGCGTGCCGTCGTGGTGTGGCTCGACCACGCGTACGCCAAAGTAGCGGATTTCTTCCCTGCTCAGCGCCGTTCGGATCTGTGACCACAGACGGGTGAAATATTTCTGGGTTTGCGCCGGCGTTGGCTGGCCACCGCGCAACCATTTTGGGTTACGGTGGCCTTGGTGGTTGCGGGCGTGATATTTGGAAGGGGCGGTCAGGGTGAAGAACATCCCAACGTAGCCCGCGTCTTTAGCTATACGCTCAAAGCCGCCGATGCGCGTCATCAGCTCCGTACGGCGTAACTCCGGGTTAGAGACGCTTTTATTGATCTGCTCCATCAGGGAAATACGCTCGCCGGTATCCTGATCTTCCAACTCCAACCGCTCAAGAATGGCGCGGGTGCGCTGGCGCCGGTTCTCCCAGGCGGAAACCCAGTGTGCGCTGCAAAACAGCGACTGATTGCGGGAGACGTCGCCGTAGGCTATCTGCAGGTGCTCGCGCCAGCGGCGGGCCACCTTGCGCAGCCGGGTGTGCCACCACTTGATATCGCGCATACGGTTGATGGCGACGACCGTCTCCACCAAGTCGGACTGTCGTGTAACGGGCTGCTGCTTAAAGTGCTTCACGATGGCGGCCGTCTCGGCATAAAGCAGCTGCGCCTGATGGTCAGTATCCAGGGCGTCGGCGGCCTCACTGAGATCGGCCAACTGGCCATGGAGGTAAATAGCGATATCCTGCGCCAATAGCTCGATCTCTTCATCGGCCATGCTGGGCAGAGTGTTGTAACGCTCGGACAGTGACTGCATATCCGCCCAATGAATGGGATCGTCGTTAGTCGATAGCGGCAACAGGCCCTGCGCGTTGAGCGCGTGTTGGGTATTCACTGCGCTGACAATGGGTACATCGCGGCGCAAACGGTCATTGAGCTTAAGCTGGGCCATGGGGATGCCCTTGGTGAACGTGGTCGTTTTGAGCGCCCGCATCATGCGCATGCGCAGAAACTGCGGTACGGCGGCGAGGGCATCTTCGGACTGCTGCCAAAAACTCTCTCGCTGACGCTTGTCGTCTTGCTCGGCGGCGTCAGTGAAGGAGTCTTCGGGCGGGGAAATGGCGGGGCGAGGCTTCTGCCACTCCCAGGTGTAGCGGCGAGTGTCCGCTGGCCGGCCGGGGAAGGGCGGTGGCGGACTGGGGGAGTAGCGGCCAAAGTGACGTTTTTCAGGCACAGAAAGTCCTCCGTCGGTGCGGATAAACGATAAAACCCGCGGGCGCCGACGGGGCACCGCGGGTTGATGCGTTACATGGCTGCATGGTTGGTATCTGGTTTTTTGTGGTAGATGATGTAATCAATCGTGCGAGTCCTGAGCTCGAGCTTTTCGGCGATGGCTGGATGAGTCAGCCCCTCGGCGCGTAGGGCATGGGCCATATTGATATCCCATTGGTCGATATAAAAGGCGCGGCGTGGCAACCCCATGACGTAGGTCTTTTGGCTCACGGAGGCATAGGTGCGGCCCAGCTGTTCGGCGATCGCTTTGAGGCTCTGGCCATCGGCGATCCCCTGCTCCAGCTGTCGCTCCTCCTGTTTTGTCCATAGGCGTTTCATCGGTGTGCCTCCGCTAAGATTTCGGTCGGTGCAAACTGCAATACCCAAACTGCCGGGTTCCAGCGCCAGCTGTAGGGGGTGTAATGGTAGAAACCATCCCAGATACAGCGGAAATGTTCCCGGGGAGTGTCCGGAGGCATACCCTCGGCGATGGCGGCTTGGTCGGTGATGTCATGGAGAAGTTCGATGGCGATGGTTTTTAGTTCAGCACGGGCGAATGGGGTCACGGATTGGTCGGCGTGGCGTGTCGCCAGCTCAATGAGATCGCCTGCGTTCCCATGAGGGCACTGTGAAATCATAAACGCCCGCGAGGCTTTAATGAGAACGGGGGTGTTGGCGGCGATAACCAACTCACAGTCACTCTCCGGCAGAGGAAGGGTGGTCATGGTCTTAAAGGCCGTCTCCCAGTACCACTGATCTGATTTAATGACAGATCGGGTACAGGCAGATTTTATCGGGCGACGTGTCACGGTTTTGCAGCCATCAAGAATGGCGTTTTTTAGTACCTCACTGAAAATTAATGTGTGCGCCATTTGCGTATATTCCTGGTGTATTGTTGGTGTTTAAGCAGCTTCCATGTATTTCCTTCATCTAGGCTGAACAGCCGATAACGGTCGGTGATATTAATCACCCTGGCCCGGGGTAATACTTCAAGGCGGCGAATGTGGCTGTCATCGCCGGTTAATACTCGATTGAATGCTGCCCGAGCCTGGCGTTCTAGTTCACCGCCGCGATACAGAGGTGGAATTATCAACTGCATGCCGGTGTTTCCTCCAAGGGTCGTTGCTGATAGGGAAAATGGCGCTGCAATATGCCTATTGCATGCTGCTGATACAGAGCAATAAAAAGAAAATACTGGCGCATGCTGAGATCAGCAGCAGCACGCCAAACACCAAGACGGCGGCAGCTCTGATTATGTTCATTTATTACGGCTCCGCAGTGGTGAGTAATGGTGGTGGCTGGGTTATTTGTTGACTGTAGTGGTTGATTGCCTACGGGCCGCTATTAGCGATGGCGTCTTTCAGCATCGCAATCATATTGACCTCGATTTTTTCCTGCGCCACGTTCTTGGGGCGAATGATGATACGGCCATCGGCCACCATGCCTCGGCAGGTGGCAACAGGAATACCGGAAAGGCGCGCATATTCATTGATCGAGACGTATGGCGCATTGACGGTGACGTGAATAGTGATGTTCCCCATCGTTGTGCTCCTTTAGCTTTCGGTAACGGCCTGTAGCCCCCGTAGGTAGATCAGCCTTGCCATACTGGCGGCTGAGCGGCACTCCTGCTCTGCCAGCTGGTTTAAGTGGCGGCGTTCTGCGTCGCTGAGGTACATGGCAATACGTCCACCGGATCCAATGCCCTTTTGCTGCCGTGAGCGGGGTGGCTGGTTGGTCTGTTCCATAGTGGTATAGTGTCCCTAGTTGGATGTCTTTGGATGTTATCCTTGATCGGTATACTAATCATGTCAAATGAAAATGATCATTTTTTTGCCATTGTGGGAGCTAGATTACGTGAAGAGCGAGAGCGCTTTGGCTTGAGTCAGACTGAGTTTGCAAAATTGGCAGGTCATTCGCGCAGTGGCCAAGCAGGGTATGAACGTGGCGATAACATGCCTGGGGGGCTATATCTATCAATTCTTTCTAAGCATGGAATAGATATTTTGTATGTTTTAACCGGACGTAGAACGCCGGATATAGGAGATGTTAGTACCGATGAATTGGAGTTCATCAAACTTTATCGTGCGGCACCGCCAGCGGTAAAGGCGGCGGCTCTTGCTGCCCTGGCAGCTGGCAGTGCAGCGGCCAGCTCAGTCATCGTGAGCGGGGGCAGCGATCAGCGTATCGCAGGCCGTGACTACCATGAGCATAAGGACTGAAAACAGCGGGGCAAGAACCGGATGGCTCCGGTTCCCGGGATCAATGTCTGGCGGTAAAGGCCTGCACTTCATTCTGGGTCAGGACTGACATTTGCAGAATAGCTGGATGCTCGGCAAAGAATTTATCCTGCGTATGCAGAAGATCGGGTGATAAGTCGGCTTTATCAACCAGACGGAAGGTTTTGCGGACAAAGTCCATGCCATCAAAGTACAGGGCAACGAAGCGGTTGTCCTCTAATCCGTTGGTACAGAGCAAGTCGAACAGAACGCTACCTTCAAATGCTTCGTCCCTGAGATGTTGGGCAATGGAGCCCAGATATGACAAAGGGCTCTCGTAGCTGGTTGCTACGACAAGCATGGGGTAGGTCATGTCAGATCCCGCTCTGAATTTAAACATTTTATTGATATAGCTTGTCTATGTGTTCGTAAGCTGTCTCTGAGAGACTGAGCAACTGTTGTAACCCTGTGATTTTACGGCTACTCTCCGCAAAGCTATCCATGTGGAACAAGCCATGACGGTGCTTATGGAAGAACGTGTACGCGTCGCTCAGCGTTGATCTTAGCTGAATCTCCGTGATATGTCCGTTAAAAGAGGCTTTTAACTGGAAGCTTCTATCCGCTTGCCGCTCAAAGAAGTAGCCAAAATCATGTTGATTTGAATCAAATCCGCATTCAGCCAGCTTTGCCTTCAGTGCTCCTTCCAAAGAGCGCAACTCTGGAAACAACAGCATAGAGTACTCTGGCAATGCAGGGCCAGCGAGTTTAACACACTGACCAGATACCAGCAATTTCCGGGTGATGTCGGGCAGGTTACCGTAGGAGTTAGGCAGCATTTTTTTCAGGAATTCGGCGGCGACATCTTGTCGGACGATCTCTGTAACACTCTCGTCTTGTCGGCTTAATACCATTTCTAGCCCAACCAGATCGAGAATGTCAGTGAGCAGGTAGACCAGTTTTCTGTAGCTGGATAAGGGCCGGCCCTGGATCTGTAGTTTTCGCGAAGTGTAATGGGTGACTGTCAATGTGTCTCCGTGGTTTTGACAACGGATCCGCCAACGGATACCGGCTGCTATGGGTTCTTCAGCTACCTCAAAGATCAAATTGTCATCGG
Source organism: Edwardsiella anguillarum ET080813 (assembly GCF_000264765.2). GTDB lineage: Bacteria > Pseudomonadota > Gammaproteobacteria > Enterobacterales > Enterobacteriaceae > Edwardsiella > Edwardsiella anguillarum. Next base: position 4,188,640 of record NZ_CP006664.1, on the reverse strand, counting down.
TGGGGATAAGCTCAATGATGGATTGAATATCATTTCGCGCTACACCGATGATGGTCATATTCACTGACTGAAACTCATCTGGATTTATTGTGTCATACAACGCATCTGATAGCGCAAGTCCTAACTCCCTATTCTTTCCCATTTTCCATTGTAATGTTGATGTCCCATCCCGATTAAAGTAGATATCAACGGTTGCATCTTCTATGCCTACGCGCCCTATGACAATGCGTGTTCCTTCCCCTCCTGGGCGGTTGCCTTGTTCTCTGATTGCCAGAGTGTTCTCCGTTACAAAACGGTCAATGACAGATGTTATCAGGTTTCTGTCCAAATTTAGGCTGGTATAGTTTCTTTCTGTCGTCATAATTACATCCTTGTTTATATCTCATGCAAATTATTTAAATATATGGTTTATGTAATGGAATAATGATAAATGAAGTTTGTGTTTTATATAAGATATTTGCGTTGTTATTCAAGAAGATTTTTGATGGCAAATTATTAGATTGGATAACCAATTGATTTAATAATGATTTGTCTAATGATTCAAATAATGATAGGAGTGTTTTTGGTTTGCTTTTCGTTGGGCTATGCTTCCCTATGCAGATATCCATGATTCCGCACCTAATAGTATTTTCATTGGATATATAAAATGTCGATTTCATTTTTATGCTTTATTTATATTGCCTGTGGCTAGATGAGCATTATTCATCATAAAGTATGGCACTCTACTTAATTATGCTAAAAATGGTGTAAGAGTCACTTTATTGCTTGTGTCATGTTTTTATTTGTGACACTGCTGCAGTAGCCATGTATTCCTGTTGTGTATTCCGATTTTAGTAAATGAGCAATAAGTCTGGAGAACGCTATGGTCACGGAGGCAAGAGGGCGGCGCAATCGGGTGGGGGGGCGCGATTTTTATGAGCGCAGCGTCTATATCGGCCGTTATTGGGTCAACATTACTCTGTCTGCGCCACAGTCAGATCTGCGTCCACTGGTACCCGCTCAGCGTATGCGCCTGAACCAGCTGGTGCAGCAGATTACAGACTGTGGCTATGACATGGGGATGACCGTCTGGCAAAAAGTTTATGCTGAGCTGGGTGTTAATGGGGTGGATGAGCTGACGGTAAGTCATTACCCGGCAGCGCGGGGTTACTTGCAAATATTGCTGAAGCGAGCCAGAGATAAGAGTGCAGATAAGGCACTTATTCGATTATTGCAGATGAGGGCGACAACACCGATCCGACGCCGGCAGCTGCAACGCTATTGCCATATTCAGTTTGGTTCGAGCTATCTGCATGAACTTAACCGCAGCCAGTTGCGCCAGGCGCTGGCTTGGCTGGAGGAGGAAGCTGGTGACGATATACCTGCGTTAGCGTCGCCTTTCAGGCAGCGCTATCGAGCCTCGTTGCTGTGCAGCGTGCTGTTTATCGTGGGTGTTCTGCTGGGGCTATGGTGGTAATGGTTTTCAGAAACGGACTTTCGAAGCGTGGTGGCATATGACAATCCGCAGATTGGCGTCAGGAAAATGGCTTTGCCAATGTTTCCCTTATGGGCGGGATGGCCAGCGTATCCGCCGGCAATTTACGACCAGGGGAGAGGCCCTTGCTTTTGAGCGTAGGATGAATCCGCAAGGAGTAAGTTTAGATATGGGTGAGTCAGCTACTCATCTATCGGATTTGATTCTGCGTTGGTATGAGTTACATGGAAGGATGCTGTCATCAGGCGCTGGGCGTAAGGGAAAATTGGATGCAATTTGTCGGCGGCTTGGCGATCCATTGGCCGGTGATTTTGATAAGGGTATGTTTGCCCGTTATCGGGAGCGGCGGCTGAACGGAGAGTGGAATCCCAAGGGGAAAAAGCGCCTGCAGGAGGCCACGGTTAACCGTGAACAGGCTTATCTGCATGCGGTATTTGCTGAACTGCGCAGGCTCGGTGAGTGGGAGGGGGGTAATCCTCTCGATGGCATTCGCCAGTTTCGCGAAGGGGATCAAGAGCTGGCTTTTTTATATGCCGATGAGATTACGCACTTGCTGGCTGCCTGCGATGTATCGAGTAAGACTGATTTGGGGGTTATCGTGCGGGTATGTCTGGCTACCGGAGCGCGCTGGAGCGAGGCGCAGTCGTTGCGCCAATCGCAGGTGTTACCTGGACGATTGACCTTTACCCATACCAAGAGCAAAAAGAATCGCACTGTACCAATTTCCGAACAATTGCAGGCCCTGCTGCCTACAAAGCAAGGAAGGTTGTTTATCCCCTGCTATGAAGCTTTCAAAGCCGCACTGGCGCGGGCAGGGCTTCACCTGCCGAAAGGACAGCGTACCCACGTATTGCGCCACACCTTTGCCAGCCATTTTATGATGCAGGGCGGCAATATTCTGGTACTGCAGCAGATATTGGGCCATAGCACGATTACGATGACAATGCGCTATGCACACTTTGCTCCCGATCACTTGGATGCGGCGTTAGCTTTGAACCCATTTGATAACTTAAAAAGTTTGAAAAAAAGCGGTAGTAGAAATGGCAGCAGAATTTAATAAAGAATCGATTTACACTGTTTTGCGTCAGTTAAAGGTTTTAAAAATCATATGATTATGATTTTTAAAAGGCTGGTTTAGTTTTTAAAATCCCTCGGCGTTCGCGCTGTGCGGGTTCAAGTCCCGCTCCGGGCACCATGACAAAATGGTATAAAAATCAAAACGATATGTTTTGTTATTAAGCCACCGCAAGGTGGTTTTTTTGTGTTTTCATCCCCCTTTCATAATATGTTTTCATAATATTATCCTTCCCATCACTGCCCATCCACCGTCGGAACGATCGGGATCCTTCGGTCATAACGAGCGGTTTGCTCCACGTTCTTGTGGCCAGAAATGGCCTGCTTCTCGTAGATGTTCCCCTTCAGGTCAGAGATCCCCTTAGCCTTCAGATCGTGAAAGGTGAAGTTAAAGTCCAACTTGGGGTATCGCTCTTTTGCTTCTTCCTTCGCTTTTCTCCAGCGGCTGTTAAAACCGTCGCGGGTATACTTATGCCCGGATGCCTGGTGGATCACGTAGAGGCTGCTCATCCCGGCATTGAGGGGGAGTGCCTTCGCCATCGTAATGGCAGCATTGAGCCGTTCGGACCATGCTTTTATCTGCGCTACGGCGGTTTTGCTCTGCTTAATCAGTATCCCTTCCGCAATAAGCTGGCTTTTTTTCATTTCCAGCACGTCGTTCTGGCGTGCGCAGCAGAGATAAGCCAGCTCCATCGCAACACGCACAACATCCGGAGCGACGCTATATAGCGCGTTGTACTCTTCGTGGGTGATATAGCGATCTCTCCCGGTTTCCTTGAACTGCTTGACGCCCTTAGTGGGGTTACCCTTCGCATAGCCGCGTTCGTATGCCCAGCGATAAACACGTGACATGAATGCCTTCTCCCTGTTTGCCTGCGTCCGGCTCTTTACCCCTCGCATATCCAGGTATTTGCGGACATGTTCGGGTTTAACGCTGTCGGGGGGCATTTTGCCGAAGACATCCAGAACCTTACGTGAATATTTCCGGTAGTCTTTTTGGGTCTCTGCCGCCAGTTCGAAGAAATCACCAGATTTAAAAAACCTATCAACCAGTCCGGCCAATGTTGTGGTGTCTGGTCTCTCGTTAATCAATGCTTCCCATGCAGCCCATACCTGGGCCTGTGTCGCCGTTTTATCGCATAAGCGGATATTTCCACCATTTATTGGATGAAACTCATAGGCGGATCGCCCCATATACACCCGGGGCGGCATCCAGGCATCATCTTTGTTTTTTCTTATCCTGGGCATCAGTCAAGCGCTCCAAAATCCGGCTCTGGAGTTGGGTTGGTATCCTGCATTCTTTGACGATGAGACAGTGGGTTATTGAAGTGCGCCCAGGTAGTTCGTGGGCGGCCATCTCGCCGAATAATGAAGAAAATGCCAGCTTCACGTAGGGTCTTGCATTGTTTGGATGGAATTTTATATCCGGTCAGCAATTCTATTGTCTTATCGGGGATGATGGCCTCATCCAAAGAGTATTGACTAGTCTGAATAGTGTTATTCATTTTGCTCCTCCTTTATCTGGAGAGTGCGAGTATTCGTTGATAATCCGCATTACTTCCTCTCCGATACCTTCTCGTAGGACCAGGGTGCGTCCATCTCCATCGATCTCTGCATCGCTGAGCAGCTCAACCAGCTGGCGCGATTTTGTCGCGCTAAACAGACTGCCGGTGACGCTGCGCGTGACCTTCTTTTTCCCCTGGGCTTTCGCCCGCTTCACGTCCTCCTGCAGTACATCCCCGGCGCGTTCCCCGTGTTCTTTGATGCGCTCAATAGCTACGTCCATAGCTACTTCTCCAGACTCGACCAGAGTCTGCACATCGCGATTTGCTGAGCATAGGAACAGCAGCTTATCGACATGAGTTCGGCTTCTGTTGATCTCGGCGGCGATCTCATCAGGCTTCAGATTTAAGGCGGCCAGATCTTTCACTACGAGGCTTTCCTCGTACTGATTCAGTTTGAGCTGGCCAGAGCCATTGTTGCTATTAATGATTCGCGCTGACCGTTTTACGTCATTTCCAATGAATGGGGTGATGGCGATCACGCTGATTGGTTTTCCCGCGTCACGGATGCGTAGGTAAGCATTCATACGGCGGTGACCCTCGACGACCCATACGCCGCCCTCATCACGCGGATATACTTCGAGAGGTGGTACAGTTCCTCCTGCCATCAGGAACTGAAATAGTTTCTCGTCTGCCTTGTGCTTGCGCTCATTCTCAATGCGTCTGTTAAAACCCTCTTTAACGTGGATATCATCCATATTGATGAACATCCCGCTGTCGCGGCGCTTGATAGTGCCATTTTTAATCATTTGCTTGAATGAGTTAGCCATTAACGCACCTCCTGGCTATTTTTTCTGCGTTGAAAAGCAAGCTCATAACGAGCGTCAATTGGATCTTCATCTTCATAATCACAATTGACGCTATCAGCCATAGCTACACAGCATGCGTTACAACAGCGGTATGTCATGATCTCACCGTCAAATTTATGAACGGCATAGCGATGCCGCTCACCAATAGCGATTTCTCCAGCGCAGATAAAGCAGGAATATACGCCGCGACCTTTAACTATTTTATTAGACAGAGATACATCATCGGCACCGCCGAAATCTCCGGCAAAAAGCTCGAAACTCAATGCCGCATCTTGGTCAAGCTCTCGCTCAGTCATCGCTGGCCTCCTGCTGTGGTGGTGCTGCCAACGGGTGGCAGTAGTGTTCACCGTTAGGACGGCTACTGCGACACCCACAACGCGGGCACGGCTCTGGCAGTTCGGCGGAGGTATCCTCACCAGTGAGGGGGGCAGCCTGGAGCATTGCCGCGCGGCAGGCGTTCCAGGCGCCCGCATACACTATGGCGTCTCCGATCGTAATCTCTGGGCTTATCCTGCACACATCCTCCCAATGCAGTTCCGGTGGAACCACCGGCTCAGCCTCCAGTGACGCCAGCGCGATGCGCGCCATATCTTTGCTTTCCCCGTGCTTCAGGAAGCCATCTTCTACAATCTCCTGTAGGCGCTCTTTTGTGAGTTTCATTATTCATCACCCAGCAATTCAGAATAATTAATAAACTCACCAAAACACTGCAACTCAGCGCCAGCCATGAAATAACCCAATGCCTCGCTGCGTTCTGAATCGCTTTTGAAGGTGTTCAGCGGATAGCGCTCATAAAATTTGTTAATCAGGTGCGCCATTTTCAGTTCAGGTGCTGGCTGGTTTCCCATCTTGGCTCGTTCCTGCCATGCTAACCAGGCAGCGTTTTTCGCACCAACTCCTGCAATTGGAAGGTTGTCTTCGTTATTCCACGCGTCGAACAATGCTCGCTCATCTATAACTGCTGGCACTGGCGGGGCGATGTAGAGTGGCGCTACCGGCAGCCCGGAGCGCTCTGCTTCAAACAGCCATGCATCAATAGGATTTAGTGAGTTTTCTATTGGTGAACCGCCTGATTGGTACATCAGCGCCTTTGCCCGCAAAAACAAATCATGGATAGAATTGCCGCTTGCTGCAGACGCCAGCGCGATGCGGGCCATATCTTTTATAATTGCTACATCGGCATGACCAAGCGTGTATCCTGCCTTCAAATCGGAAACAGCCAGCGCCTGCTCTTTGGTAATAGTGGCCATGGGTTAGTCCTCCGAGCTTATTTCTACTGAAACTTTCATTTTCCAGGCAGTAACTTCAAAACCAGTGACTTCGGCATTAATCATGTATTCAGCAATAATTATTGACAGAAGTTTCAGATTCATATCGGTATTATCTCCATTTATTTCTTCGATGACCGACATTACTGCTTCCATATGATCTCTAATTTTCATCTCACTCCCCCTTACTGGCGCCAGCAGCGCTGGCCGTAATTTGTTCTCCGATTTCGCGCATCAAACCTCCTTCACGCCAATACCGGCGGCGCGTAGCGCTACTTTTGTTTCAATGCCGTGTGCATTCCAGCCGTTCACGTAACCGTCATCGTACTCGCTCTCGCCGTAGCGGAATCGCTCAGGTGGCAAAGTAACAGTCCGCGCCTCCAGCTCCGCGATGCGCTTCTCTGCGGCGTCCAGTTCATCCAGCAACGCTAGAATGGCGGAGGGGTTAGCTGCGGCGATATAACGAGCATTGGCTTGATTATCTGGCCCTGAGCTATGCGCTATGTAGTAATTGCCATTCAACCCAGCATCAGCAATGACGCCATCGTGGTCATCTGAACACCATTCACCTTGGTTTGCGTTCTCTGCATATGTGCGCAGCGCCTGTTTGTCTACCTGGCTCATGCTGACGCCTCCTCATCCCATACAGCGAATGCGCTGTCATCATCACAATCAATTTCGCCTTTCTTACCGCACTCAGAGCAGACGACACCATCGCCGGCATACAGAAAGTCACTGGTGCCGAGTTCAGTGGTAACGTCAAGTTCATCGCTGTCACAGGCTGGGCAATATCCAGCCCATTTAATTCTTAATACCTTCATCTCACACTCCCTTTATTTCTTGATTGCTCGCTGCGTATAAGCGGGGGTAGTATTTTATTTAAGCCGGATTCTTACCCGTGTCCGGCGCACGAACTCCATCACCACATGGAGGTTCTCCATTAACTCCACCCAATGGAGGGTAAAATGCGTATTAATCAATTTGGTGGTACAGAACGTCCAAGACCTGACGGACAAGTGCCGTACAGGCCGACGCCTGCGCCAAAGCCGAAAAAATAGAGGTGTCAAATGACCCGGGATGAATTGCTTTTTAGTATTCGATATTCATTTTATATAGAAAAAATGCATGCGATCTTATACGCCAGATTGGATCGCCTGCTAACGTTTGTTCAAATTACGCTCGGGTCAGCAATATTTGCCACCTATGGTAGCGCTCCTCTTTTTGGTGCCGTTATTGCCGTGATATCTATCGCCAGTTTTGTATGGCAACCGGGTAAAACGGCTATGCTACATGAGATTCAAGCGAAACAAATGAAGGCGCTGATAACGATGCCGGATAGCGTCTCAGACGCTGATCTTCATGCTGCTTACGTTAAAGTGGAAGAGGGCGATAACCCAACGCTTGGGATGTTACGAGACCCTGCTTATAAAAGGGCGCTTATCTCTCTTGGCCGTTCATCAGAGTCTGCGGCTATTAAGCTGAATATGTCAGAGAAGGTCGCAGCCTGGTTTTCAGGTGACCTTCCAAAAGATGAATGATTTGCTACGTTGATGATTAAAGAGAAAAGCGTCCGATAGGGCGCTTTTTTGTTGCTAAAAACTATCTACGCGTGTGCCTGTCTTTTCACCACTTCAGGCTCGGTGGTATGCTAGTTGCTCTCACACAGCTAGCAAGGAAGGAAAAACGTATGAAGCAAATTTATGTTCATGTTCAACTTTTCCAGGCGACATCTGAGCAGGCCATTAAATTCAAAGAAATCATGAGGAGCTTTGGTTTCGTTGACTCAATCCAAGACAAAGATGAAAAACTACAACTTCCACCTAATGGTTATATTGGTAAATCACGTCTTAGCTGTCAGGGGGTAGTAGATCAAACTTTTTCTATCGCTAATACAGCAGGTGTCAATGCTCATATCTTTGCCTGTGAGTTCGAACGTTTTTCAGAACTTCTTCCAGGTTACGGGCTTGTTAATTGGTGATTATGGATAATATCCTGTAATTTATTAATTTCCATTCGTAGAGCTTTAACCATCGTCTCATGATACACTCTGTTGATTCCGTCGCATTTCAGCGGGGTGATTTCAGATTTTTTCGAGGTGTATTCAGCATCAGCACTTACTGGCTGAACTGCTTTTTGCGCCAAGTATATGCGGGCTTCCGTACCTGCATTGGGTTCAACTTTCTGTAGGTATTTAGCGTCCTCAAGAAGAAGGGCGATAACGTGCATCAATTCATCATTACTCATAAATCCTCCGTTTACCATCCATATATAATGGTTTATAGTTCTGCGAATAGAACTTAATTCCTTATTTCGAACTACTGCAAATTCTTCAATGGTTGCCGACTCATCGAACTCTCCATCACTCTACATATCCAGCTGCGGTCTGTGGCTCACCGCCATGACGCCCGTAATGACAGTGCAGACCGCAGGTGGGTATGATTATTATTCTTATCAATAATAATAACCTCCCTTATTGTTATTCGTATTAATTCTTACCAGTATGAGATGGAATTATCCAAAGACTTGGCATTGTATTAAATAGCTGGTTTGTTAAGCATGTCTGTAAAAGTGAGCCAAAAGTATGCGTATTAGCTTTTTACCTTAAATAATGCTATGTAAATGGTGAAGTTTTGCATAGGTAGAGATGACTGAGGTCATAAAACTAAGGCATAACTCACAAAAAAGTAACAGCAGATATGTCATCTTATTATTTTGATAAAATATTCATGGCTATCCATAAGGCACTAAATGGCTAATAATCCTATTACGATCAGACAAAATCTTAAAATCGGTGAGTTGGATGCAGAATCTGACACTCTTTTATTGGAGAGTTGTTTTGTTGATAGTGGATATTTGAATAAGTTACTTGATCCTTTTGATAACTCTTCAATAGTTAGAGGGCGAACAGGTGCAGGAAAAAGTGCGTTACTGCATATGGTTATGAATCGCGCATACAAATGCAGGCAACTTGATCCTAATGATATTTCCATACGTTTTTTGGAACAGTCTGACATTATTGCTTTTTTTGAAGCGTTAAACGTAAATCTCGATATGTTCTATAAGGTGTTGTGGCGCCATATACTTATTATGGAGTTGCTTAAGTTACGGCACGATATAAAAAGTGAGTCAGATACAAATAATTTTTTTTCTGGGATATTGAATCGACTAAAGAAAGATGAAATAAAACGAAAGGCTCTTGAATATTTTATGGAATGGGGTGATAAATTTTGGATCGATACAGATGCTCATTTAAGAGAAATTACATTAAAACTAGAGCGTGATACTAAAGCATCTATTGGTGCTGAATATAGTAGTATAGCGCTCAATGCTGAATATGCAAAAAAGTTAACTGAAGAACAAATACTCGATGTAAAAAAGCGAGCGACCGAAGTAGTAAGTAGTCTTCAGATACAAAAACTTAATGAGATACTATCTCTCTTAGCTGAGTACTCATTCGACGATCCCCAGAAAAAATATGTTATTATAATTGATCAATTGGATGAAAATTGGGCAGAGAATGAAACGCGTTATAAGTTCATCAGAGCATTAATTGAAGAAATAAAGGTCTTCCGTAAAATAAAAAATATAAAGATTATAGTTGCATTAAGGCTCGATCTACTCCGTTCGGTATTTAATCTGACTCGTAGCTCAGGCTTTCAGGAGGAGAAGTATGAATCATATATTCTCGATATAAAATGGACATCGGAGCAGCTTACGGAGTTGGTTCAAAAAAGAGTTAGTGAAGTTTATAGAAAACAGTACACGCGCGATAATGTAAAAATATATGATATTTTTCCGAAACCTAAGGGAGGGCCATCAGGATTAACTGCTATTGAGTATATAACTGAACGAACCCTACTAAGGCCTAGAGATATACTTCAGTATGTAAATGAATGCTTTAGCGTAGCTCTTAATCGCGAGCGTATTTCTTGGGATTCTATTCAAAAAGCTGAGTCAGTATATTCTCTAAAACGTTTACGATCTCTCAAAGAGGAGTGGGGAGATATCTATCCATCATTTGAAGAATCAGTTGAATTATTAAGGAATCTTCCTGATAAATTTTCACGAGCAATTATTCCCAGAGCGAGCATAGATTCTGTAATAAGTGAATTGTCAATACAAGGAACTAAAGATCCTTGTGCTATCATTGCAAATAAAATGCTTAATGGTGAAAGCAGAGAATCTGATGTGATTAATGAACTTCTTCTATGTCTTTATAATCTTGGTATAGTTGGTTTCAAAGTCAGCAGTCTTACACCATATAAATGGTCATCCAGAGACAGTACCCCTGCCACAAAGAATGAAATTAAGCGTGCAAGCGGTATGAAAATACATAAGATGCTTCACTCTGCACTTGATATAAGAATGAATACAGATACTCGATTTGTAAAAGATAAAGATGAGCTGGAGGGGGATTATTAGAGTAATTGATCTTTTATCCATAACTGCTCGCTAATAATAGATAATGCGTGTATCAACTATATTGATGGTTTTATTAAAAGAGGCCTTTCTATGGCCTCTTTTGCATATAGCTAATTGCGATTCATAAATTTTATATTAAAATAACTTCGAATAATATTCTAAGTTATTTTGTTATTATGAGCTTATTTCTCTTTATAACCCCTTTCCTCTCACTCTTAGTGGATATCTACGCTCCCCTATACAGCGCCACCTGAGCCAAACAGCAGTTATTCCAACTGGGTTGTGGTTGTTGACGTTTGCCGGCGCGCAGTACGATCACATCTACTCGATGCGACTCGCGCTTGCTGGTGATTTCTGCCCGGTTTAGGGCAGGGCGGTGCGCTAATTTTAAACCTAGCGCATGATCGATACGCGACTCGATCAGCTCGCTGAGTGGTTCTTCTCTGCAGCTGGCTCAGGTCTCTCGTTCAGCAATAATTATCAGAGATGTTCGAATCTAGCAACCGCAGAACCTTTTATTTCCATTTCCTGTTTCCAGCAGGTAGTTACTATACCTTCAAGTGGATTTTCGTCACTACTCTGCCAGGATGAATTGAAAAGTGTGTTATCAGAATCGCTAAAGAAGTAAATGTCACCGAAAATACTATTCCGGATAAGTAGGGAATGATTTTCGTTTTGCCTCCAGACTTGATATATATCGCAATTATTGACTCTGATCGGCATCAAGTCTCTTACGTTTGATATTGTGTTAAGTGTAATCCCTAGCTCAGAATGTCTATTCTCGTGATGAGTTAGCTCACGTAGTGTCTGTCCAAAGTAGGTTCCGAATAAGATCAACGTATAATTGTCTTCATCCGATGTTATCTCCCGTAAATTTTTTAGAAGTTCCTCTACATCGTGGACTATTTCTGTGCGGGAAGAGGATAAGTGTAACAGGCGATGGTACACGTTGTGAAGCATGTGTTTTTCTACATTAGAAATCGATGTTAGATCTTCGAAAAAATTGCTATTGATGTCTCTGGAGATAATGTTTTTAGGAATTTCAGTGCATATGCATTTAGTTTCCCATTGTTTGGTACTGTCCTCAGAAGTCCTGAAGGAAAAATGAGAAAGAAGAGTATTCTGAGTAAGTGTTTGAGGCAATTCTTGGGTAAGAGTGAGGTCGGTTTTTTTCAGACGTGCGGTATCAATGTCAGCGTTGAGAAGATCTGTATATAGACTTTGATTAAAAGCCTGAATATACGCATCCAGAGTTTCATTAAAGAAATTTATTTTATTTTTAAACTCTTCTTTAGACATTAAGTATCCACGTGAAGATGTTTCTTTATCGCGCTTCATTCGTTCTAGTTGAAAGATGATTCGCTCCTTTCTATGGTACGAAAAGATATTATCATTCAGTGCATTTAATACTCTTCTACTGACTGGATGAGGGCTGGATGATAGATAAAATGCGATATCTGTATAACCTTCGTATATATTGCTTACATCCTCATAGATTCCCATGTGGATACGTCCAGATATCATCTTTGTTTCATTGTATGCAGAAAATTTTTCAACTAAATCTGATAGTTTTTCGTACCAATAACCTTTATGAGTATCCTGTTGATATCCAAGTCTGATAATACTGTCAATAATATCTGTGGCAGAAGTAAATGTGGCAGTCATCTGATCATTTGCTCCTGTCGGATAAACAAGTTCAGATTTAAGTAATCGCTTTATTACTTCTTTCAGACGAATATTATTCCTCTGCTTAACATGAGAGATAATATATCCAGCTGTCAGTAGTCGTATGTCTGCTAGAGCATTGGAAAAAATAATTGATTGCGCCGCCTCATAAGAATATGGGTATCCCCTGAGTATAGATAACCATTCTTGACTATCGGGTGTCATAGTTAAATATGACGGTGTTAGGAAAAAACTGTGCCAACGATACTCTTCAAAATGCTGCTCAAAACGATTCTGGCTGAACCAAAGCAACAGCATGTCTGAGCTATGATCTGAGGCAAAGCGATCGTCTGCCATTATAGCAGTCATGGCTATCTGAGCAGTCTGGTTAAGATGATATAAGAGGTGCTCCGAGTAATCATCCAATCTATCTTCTGACTTGTCATTAGGACGTCGCCACATGTACCAACTTTCCCATTCCCCGATTAAACATCGAATAAGCTCCCTATAGCGTTGTTCTTGACTTATTGATAGATTATCTCCATAACCAGATCTCCAGTTGATGAGTGCATGCCATAAATAGAAGAGAGACTGAATACACTGTTGAAATTCATTAATTTTAACACAATCCAATTCACGATAAATAGAAAATGGAACATCAATTATTTTTCGGAAATACTCTCCTGTTGTTTCTAGTGACTTTACAGCTTCATGGTTGAATGCGTAAAAATCATGGTGGAAAGATTGGCTAAACGTAACAAGTGATCCTGAATCATTATATTTATCCAAATAGTTCATGCTATTACACTGAAAACTTTTCTTTAGCGTTGTATAGGTTTCAATCAGTCTGTCGGTTGCTGCGATGAAGGTGCTAATATTCCTGTCGCTCAAAGCATCATACGCTTCACCATAGAAGTCACGGGTAATATTTCTATACGCCTTTCGGTTTTCTTTAGGTCCCTTGATAAAACAAATTTTGAATAGAAAAGTCCAGTATCTAGGAATGATTACATCCGAAGATGCAAGTAACGTAATTTTATTTTTGTTATGTTTTAAGGAGGAGGTTATGATTATTTTACCAGTTTTCCCTTTGACAGGTTTTAATCTGCGAAATAAAAGATTTACCAGCCATAGTTTTACATCTCTGATTTCTTTATCTTCATGAAGATTATGATGTATTAGATGCATGTTAGAATCATACCGGTTAACGATCTCTATTCCTTTGATATGTTGTTTGTCGATATGTATACTAAGATAATTGATCGATGAATCTATCTGTGAACGGATGATATAATTACTCACAATCTCTGACTGAAAATATTTAAGCATCAGGCGATCACGTTTTTTATCATCTAATATATTAAGGCTTGTGATAAAGAACCATATTGACAGTGAAATATTGAAAAGCATCCATACTAATGCCGTAATGGCAAAGGCTACATCAAGATATTTGTCCCCTATAGACGAGACCATCCCTCCAATTAGTATAAATGCGGCTAATGACAATCCGCTAAGCCCAGCAAACATATAGCCTGAATGCAATTGGTAGGCTGATTGTATATGTATCCTGGATGATTTTTTCTGGAAAAGAACACTGATTAGGCCAACAACAAGCGGAAATACGATACCAATGATTGTCAACTGGCCACCAAGGAGGCTAGACATCCATGTCGGCAACGTAGTGACCCCTTTCAGATGGGTGCTGGCAACTGAATGAAATTGTGAGCGAAATAGTTCAGCTATCAGTAGTGAGCAACCTGCTGCAGTCCAGAGAATGAGCATTGCTTTTAAGTAGTGAGTGGAGCAGTAAACCTGTATTCTTTCAGGCAGATTCCAGCAATGTTTTCTATAGATCGCGTTGTTTTTTAAGTTTTTTTGATATCAGCCTTGATTTTATCTGAGAGGCTCTTAATGAGTAAGCCAAACATAATTTTCCTAATCTTTTTAGTTAATTGTCAATTATACGTCATGTTTTTTAGTTTTTCATTGAAATATCATTATGTAGATCACAGATGATCTATCTGAAGCTCATCCCATGACTTTTAATGAGCTGAACTGTAAAAAATTACCAAGAATAATCCTCTATGAGTTGGTTTGCCTTGTGTATTCGTATTACTTACGATCTTTCCTACCACGGCTCAATTTTTAGATTTAGTAATAAATAGATGCTATTAACATAAAAGTTGAGTATCCATGGCTAGGTTTACTGGCAGATTGCACTCATCATTGTCCGCTGCTGGCCAGGGATGCCATAGCACCGTGATGCCTGGGGATGCCTGGGAACTGAGTTATGCGAATCTCTTCGCTCAACGCCGAGTGCATTGTTTTGATTGTTAAAGAGCGGAGCGTCCGATAGGGCGCTTTTTGCTGCAAGCGAACGTTTTCCTACGATGTTGCGGGTATGACATTGGTTTGAAACTTTGTGCTATGGCTGATGAAGAGAGTTTAAACAATAAAACAAAATGGTCAATGATTTTGTTTAAATATTTAAACATTTTTTCTATGGATATGAAAAAAACCGGCATGTGCCGGTTTGATGTTTGAGGATGGAGGATGGATGGGTGTGGTTAGATCAGGCTTTGCTCAACTCTAACGCAGACACCGACGATCTCACACATGCTGTCTAGTTGGATTGGTTTGTAGTTGGGATTAAGAGGCATTAAGTAGATATTTGGCCCATCTATCGATAGTTTTTTCACTGTCGCTTCATTTGTGCTTTTCAGCCTAGCAACGACGATGCGCCCATTTACCAGGTCAGCTTCAGGGTCAACTATAACAATAGATCCCTCTGGTAACGACACTCCGGAACCAGGGTTAGACATTGAATCACCGACCACGCGAAGAGAGAATGCGTAAGGTGATACTTTTGCTGTAGTTTCAACCCACTCCGTTAAATCATCAAAGTGATGTTCTACTATTTCTTTCCAGTTACCTGCTTGAACTTGAGACAGAAGGGGAACCCGGCGGCAAACATCTGGCCCAGGTATTGCGTTGCCACTGACTTCCTCAATGTGGCCTCCTTCTAGGAGCCATCGCTCAGATACTCCGAGAACTCCGGCAAGCGGAGACATGTACTTCGAAGATGGTTCCGTCCCACCGTTAACCCACTGGCTAACAGTACCTTTTGATGCGCCTGTTGCATCAGTTAAATCTTTGTTTTTCAGCTTTAGAGTGCGCATTCGCAGGCTTATGCGGTCACTCATACTCTCTTTCTTCATGTTTAAAAACTTAAACCAAAATGAGTTTAATTTCTTGACCTTATTTTGTTTGAAAGATTAAACTGCATCTATCTGAGCGAGGAGGGTCACATGCATAAAAATGACGTCATTGCTTACTTCGGCAATGGCACAAAAACCGCTAGAGCGCTAGGCATCTCCAAATCAACAGTCAGCCTATGGGATGTGGTGATTCCTTGGAAATATGCACTGCTAGTCGAGAAGGTTACCAAGGGCGGCATCAAGTACGACGCGGCCTTGTACCAGAAGAATAATACAGCCGGTTGTAATCACCAGTAACTACCGAGAGGGAAAGACGATGGTAGACATCAAGACGACGATCAAAGCGATATGTCGGACGTACCCGGGAGGGCAGAAGGCGATGGCCGTACAGCTTGGCATGACCTATGACGCGTTCCGCAACCACCTTGATCAGAAGTGCGCCAGCCGGTTCTTCACATTGGCAGAGATAGAGCGGATGGAGGATGTCTCCGGGACGTCACTGCTGGCTGAATACCACGCCGCGCGCCGGGGGAAATTACTGGTTGATATCCCCGTTCTGGAGCAGATCGACAACGTGGAGCTGTACGAACAAAGCATGCGGGAGTTGGTCGCCGATGGTGAGCTGGCGAAAGCCAAAGTGGAGGCTGCTGCAGACGGTGTGATTTGTGGCGCTGAACAGCAGGCGTTAATGACGCTGTTCTGGCGGAAGATGCGCCATCACGCGTGTGGGTTTTTTGCCTTCATGGCCCTGAATGGTGCCGCAATTGCTGATGACTCAGCGGTGTGGGTGGCGCACCGGGAATGCCGTCCCAGTGCGCCTGCGCATAACTCGTGTGGAGATTAAGACGCATGGACATTCTAAGCCCAAACCGCCCTCGGGCGCAATTTCGGTGCCGGATCGCCGGTGGCCGTCTGAGCTATGAGCAAATCGTAGCGGGGCAGGGGACACCTGGCAACAACCAACCGCGCCGGGGATTGGTAGTCAGCCGCGAGGCGGTGGGTATCGCCTGGGGGGCGTTTTACGGGAGGGGGATCATGGCTAAGTATCCGCGAGTCGGCCATCTGTACCAAGACGTGTATGGGCATACCGTGCGTGTGGTTGCGACGTGCGCAGAGAGGCAACAGGTTACCTATCTGCGAACTGAACCGGGCTGTGGCTGGCTGATTAACGCGGCCTTGGTTGTGTTCAACGCCTATTTCAGGAGGCTAGCGTGAGCATTGATCAACGATTAATCGCCCACAGGCGGGTGGGTAGGTACGATCAGATTTTGACATCCGCCGGGTTGTGCTGCGTTAACCAGTCTTTGAGGGCGGCATCCATGCGAGTTTGCCATCCACGTCCGGTTGAGCGGAATGCGGCGATGACCTCCGGGGAGTACCGGATAGTGGCGGATTGTTTGGTTGGTTTATCGGACGATGGTCTTCCGCGCCGAACACGTTTTTTGCCGTCATACAGGTCTGCACCGGCAAAGAACGCCTCATCCAGCTCTGGCGCATCATCCGGATCAACCCAGGTACTTTTCAAATCTTTTAATTTCTCGCTCATTGGCTTTCCTCATAGAGATAATGCGCCGCCCGTTACCGCGTGGCGTCCAGACCATGACGACAATTCTGGCATCCAGTTTCCCTACGGTGATTTTTCTGATCTCCCCATAGTCCTGGCGGCAGTCTTCGGCGGTGAAGTGCATCCCCGCGAAGATTTCACTGGCTCTGGCAAAATCAATGCCGCGTTCCAGCAGCGTTTTCTCCCGCTTGTTCTGGTCATATTCAATTTTCATACAATTAGTGTAGTTACATTAAATCGGAAGTCAAATGTTGATTCTTTAAATTGCGGGCGCTACACTGGAAAAGCAACGGCAAAATCCGTTGCCGGGATTGGCGTCCCGGAATTCGTAAGAGCGCACAACCGCGCTGTAGCGGTTTTTTTGTGTGCGATGCACGGCTACATCCAGATTATGGTGGGCCGGGCAGGGGCATCGAAAGATGCGCCGGGTTCTCTTGCGACCGGTTACGCCAACCCTGTTCGGTTCACCACCAGTCAGATTGGCGTCTGCGGTGGTGACATATCACTTTCGCAAGAGGCTGCCATCATGGCTACGATCCCCGTCCTCGATCACCCTGAAATCACCGTTATCAACGGTCAGGTCGTGACTTCCTCTGTCGCTATTGCTGACTATTTCCTTAAGCGTCACGATGACGTTCTAAAGAAAATCCGCACCCTCGAGTGTTCCCCCGGTTTTCATGCCCGCAATTTTGCGGAGATGTTTATCGATGTGACCGTGGGTAATGGCGCCGTTCGCCGAACCCCTGCCTACCAAATCACTCGCGATGGTTTCGCGTTCCTGGCTATGGGCTTTACCGGCAAGCGGGCGGCCCGGTTCAAAGAAGCCTACATCACCGCCTTTAACCAGATGGAAAGGGTCCTAAACGACGTACCAACGCTACCAGGCCCCGCACACAATGCGCACGCTGTATATCTCTACATGACAGAGATCCACCGGGTGTGGATGGCTCACCTGTACCCCATGCTGGTGGCTTCCCAGTCCCCCTTGGCTCACCGCCTGCATGACTACATCAACGATGGTCTTTTCGCCTCAGCGCTTGTCGATCGTTCGCTGAACAGCAACAAGGAGGTATGCGATGAGTAGCAAATTGCATGGTCTGGTATGGGAAGGGTGTGCCCATGCTGGTCTGATCCTTTCCCGCGTGGCTGTGATGGCTCGGTTAGCGGATTACAGCAACGATGAGGGGCTGTCGTGGCCGGCGGTGGAGACTATCCAGCGTCAGATAGGTGCCAGGAGCAAGACTACAGTCTCAGCGGCGATAGATGAGCTGGCGCGTGATGGCTGGCTGACTAAGACTGCTCGTAAGTCTGGTGGGCGTGATCTGAGCAATGTTTACCAGATCAATGTCGATAAGCTGGAGGAGGCGGCAGCGGCGGCCCGCATGGCCAACAAGTTCAAAAAGCGGGGTGGGCGCGTTACCCCCCCAATGATTGACCCCTCAAATATTGACCCCCCAACGGTTGAGGGGTTAACGGTTGACCCCCCAAATATTGACCCCCCAACGGTTGAGGGGTTAACGGTTGACCCCCCAAATATTGACCCCCCAATCGTTGAGGGGTCAACCATTGGTAAAAACACCCCCGTTAAGGGGTCAATGGTTGACCCCGATCCGTCAGTTAAAACAGATCCGTCAGTAAAAAGATCTTCTTGTCCGGACGCTGCGCAACCGGACGAGTCTGACCGCGATCATGATTTTTTGTCTCGTCATCCAGAGGCGGTGGTGTTCAGTGCCAAAAAGCGCCTGTGGGGCAGGCAGGAGGATCTGACCTGCGCCGAATGGATATGGGGGCGCATCCTTCGACTGCACGAACAAGCCGCTGAATACGATGGGGAGATGGTTAGGCCCAAGGCCCCCAATTGGATAGCTTGGGCTAACGAGGTGCGCCTGATGTGCGAGCTGGATGGGCGCACTCACCGGCAGATTTGCGAGCTGTTTGGCCGAGTAAACCGTGATCCGTTCTGGTGCCGCAATGTCCTGAGCCCGGCGAAGTTGCGTGAGAAATGGGATGAGCTGGTGATCCGCCTGGGGGCACCGGAAGCGGGTGTTCAGGATCGCTCACTGAAAACCCTGCTGGGAGCGGAGTGGAACACGGCGCAGGGATGGGAGGACGTGCTATGAAAAATCTGGTTTCTGCCGTACAGCGCCGGGATGCCGCCGCACTGTCCCGCATGGCTGGTCAGCCCCTGCAGGCGCGAGTGGTGAACGGCAACGCTGAAAAGCTGGTGGATGTGCTGTTTGAAAATCTGCTGCTGCTGTTCCCGGCGGCGCGCAATACGGTGTTTGGCGCGCCGGATGAGGTGGCGGCGATGAAGCGCCAGTGGATTACAGCATTCGCCGAAGGGGGGATTACGACGCTGGAGCAGGTGAGGGCCGGTGTCAGCATGGCCCGCCAACACGGCGGGGATTTCTGGCCTTCCTGCGGGCGCTTCATGGCGTGGTGCCGTGAGGGAGCGCGGGGGGCGGGTGGATTGCCCTCTGACGATGAGGTGCTGGCTGAGTTCCACCGCTATGCCCGCGATAAACACCGTTTTGCCACGCCGGAGGCGTTCGACTGGGCACACCCGGTGATGTACTGGGTGGTGCTGGATGTACGCCAACTGATGTACCGGTACAACTACACCGAGGCCGAGGTGCTGCGGGCGATCAAGGCGCAGATGAAGCAGTGGGCCAAGGACATAGCGTCCGGAAAAGTGATCCCACAGCCGGTAGTCCGAATTGCCGATTGCCGCAGGCCCAAGACGGCGGCGGAGCTGGCAGGGAACGCGGAGCATTACCAATCGGTCGGGGTCGCTGCGTTGGCAGCTATCCGCCAGAAAATGCGAGGGAATCCAGGGGAGGGAGCGGTATGAGCAGAGAGAATTCGGCTATGGCCGATGCACATTGCCGGCGGGCAGAAGAGTTGGTATCTCGCGGGCTGTATCGCCGAGCGCTTACTGAGCTGACCAGGGCGGCGGAATTTGCCGATGCGGCGCAGATAAGCAGGGTTGTGGTGCGCCGTAACGAACTATCGCGCCACGTGCGTTGTGCTCAGCGTGTCAGTGGTGATCCGCGTATGGATTACGACAACTGCGTGGGGGAGTCCTGTGAGCCTTAAATCAAACAGGGGGGCGGCCGTAGAGGCCGTTATCCCACAGCCGGTGATCAAGCTGGCGGCAGATGAGGCACCGGCGGCGGGGTTTATGCTGCGGCCTAAGTTTCAGCGCTGGGAGAGTGGTAAATACACGCGCTGGGTGAAGACACAGCCGTGCTGCGGGTGCGGAAACCCTGCCGATGACCCACATCACATCATCAATTCGGGGTTGGGATTGGGTGGCATAGGAACTAAAACGCATGATTTGTTTGTGATACCGCTGTGCCGGCGGTGCCATGACGAACTACATCGTGATATGAGTGGTTGGGAGCAGAGGAACGGCAGCCAGTTGGTGTTGTTGGTGCAATTCCTGAATCGGGTGCTGGGGATAGGTGCCATAGTGAAGGCGTAATGTGTGGAGAGCGCTGAACATGAATTTAGAGAATGCTGTGAAATTTTTTGCCCCAAAAACCCCGAGCTTGAGCGATGCGCCGAGAGCAACAGCAACAGATAGCCTTACGGGGACTGATGTTATGGCCGCTATGGGGATGTGCCAGAGTAGCGCAGAGTTTGGATTCTCCGCGTTTATGGGGAAGGTCGGCGTTAGTGTTGCAGATCGCGATCGTGCCGTGCAGCTATTGACGCAGTTTGGCATGAAGCAGTGTGACAAAGTGGCGGCTATTCGCAAACTCCCCCCTACTGTAAAGGCGAAAGTGATCGCCACCCTGGCGGCGTTTGCATACCGCGATTATTGCCGCTCAGCTGCAGGACAAGAGTTATGCGATTGCTGTAATGGCCATGGCATGATTTATCGGCAGGAGGATGTCGTTAAACACCCTGGGTACGGATCCACGTCCGCAAAGGTTGTCACAGAGCGAGTTGGCCGCATGTGCCGAAAGTGTGGTGGTAAGGGCGTCGTTTCCGCCGTATGTAATGATTGCCGTGGGCGTCGCGTCGCTATCGACCGGAAAGAGACCGAGCGTCAGGGGGTTCCGGTTCAGTGTTCATGTAAACGGTGTGGTGGTCGTGGGTATAGGCGACTTCCTGTGGCAAAGGCCTATCAAGCCATTAGCCACTACATCAATGGCCTGCCAGAGACGTCATGGCGTAATTCGTATAAGCCTCTGTATGAGAGGATGGTTGTGGAGTGTGATCGCCAAGAAACGATTGCTGACCAGCAACTGAAAAAAATCACCAGATAGGAATATGTGCTCTATTTCACAAAAGATAGCACAATGATATTGTATGTTGGCGTTTTTTGTGGAACCATGGCTCTAACGATGGGATATTTCACCCAAAGCCGTTGCAACACTGATTAAACCCGCCATTGAGCGGGTTTTTTGTTCGTAGTGCCGTAAACCTGGCTCTTTTAGAGCAGGGGGAGTATGTCAAACAATGAACTAGTTGATAGATGGTTTGACAAATCGGTAATCCCGGATTACTCCTGGGGATTTTCAGAGGTGCTAGCGCTCCTTTGTATATGTCGCTTAGTGGGTTTAATTCTTTTACCGCCATTGAGCTTTCTTTCTTTCCGTCTATCTATGTGCTCATCCCACCAATCAGGCTTTACTGATGGGACGATTCGGCAAATGTCTGCTATAGCAACAATGATATTGCTCGATTGAACTCCATCAACATGTTCGGCTAGTGAGGCTGGAACTTGTTGATGCATAGGGTCAAGTATGAAATCGACGCCTTTTATTCGAGCATGTTTAGCTGCTGGAACAAAATCGGCATCTCCTGCTATTAATACTATAACATCGACTAATTTTTCATGAGCAAGAATAGTTATATCCATGCCAAGTTTGATATCTACGGCCTTTTGTTTATATTCGTAGTAAAAATCATCATTGGTTAGATCAGACCATTGTACTTCATTTCGCAGCAGCTTTTTTAATATGTGTTCTTTAATCTGCCAATTACCTACATTAGAAAGAACACCCATGCGAAGAGCTGTTTTTCGCGTTTTTCTTAATTCTTCGTGGAGTTTTGTCCTCAAAATATTTGGCGCATGTGTTTTAAAATTTTTTGTCGCAGGAGTTTTATTCCCATCTGTAGGAAGAGGGTACTTTATCTGCTTATCAAGAGGGGGACAGTCATAATAATAAATTCGATAAAGCTCTAAAGCCTCTCGTTCAGGATGACCACCATGTGGAACTTCAACATGAAATCTGACAATACGCCAAATTATTTTTACAAGTTGTTGACTGTCAAGCTCATGATCGGGGAAATGCTTGCGTAGAAAGTAGTCGATACGGCGGATGAAGTAGCCACCATCAATTAAGACTGCTGTTTTCTTCATTAAAAATGCCCACAAAAAAAGCTCAGAACCGTTGAGTAGACCCTAAACATTATCTACGAACAGTGCTGAGCTGGTTCCGTAAATTTAGTCATTGACATTTCTTATGTCAATGGTTTTTGCACAGTAGGAATGTAAATTTTCCTCCATATCAATATATAGTGGTTGTTTGTTTCTTTGCATACTATATATAGAGACCCGTGCTTTGCTTGAAACATTATATCATGTTAACAATGACTACTTCGAGACTATCAATCAGATTCTGTATGGTTTTTACTAAAACCTAGTAGGTAGAACGATAGGTTTCGAAGAGGTACGCTGGAGTTATATCTTGTTTAACACCCACTACCAATGGTTGTTTGCTTACAATTTTTGAGCAACTACCACAGTTATCCCTAATCCTTGCCATGTGCGGGGCTTTTTCTTTTTAGCCCGTCGTAGAGCTGACACGCGATGAGATCGACGTCCTGAGATAAGCGCAGGGGGCTACCCTTTGACCCGCAGAACACGGGTTCATAACCCAATCCGGCCTTAGTACGGCTTCCGCCGCGCTGGAGCCCCTTATTCACGCCACCCGCGATCGGGAGGTGGAGACTATGAAAATGGACAAGACCCCGGATGTATGGGCAGCCCTCCTTGCGTGGTTTGCCGCGCATCGTAGCGAAATCGGGTACGCATCGCTGGCCAGTTTAATGACGTTGCTGCGTGGTGCATATACCGGCCGGCAGCCGTGGTGGCGGCGGATTATCGAAGCTGGGATGTGCGCGATATTCGCGTTTTACATCAAGGATGGCTTAACTCTGCTCGGTCTAGACCCTAACTGGGCGTCACTGGGCAGCGTCTTTATCGGGTTCCTTGGCGTCGATTTCATCCGACAGATCGCCGACAAGCGCGCCGGCATCCAGCGGCAGGAGTGATTTATGCAGAACGTTAATCCACAGCGTAGAGCCTTTCTCGATATGTTGGCGTGGTCAGAGGAAACGGATAACGGCCGACAGCCCACAAAAGACCACGGGTACGACGTTATTGTCGGTGGCTCCCTGTTTACTGATTACTCTGACCACCCGCGCAAACTCATCACGTTAAATCCCTCGTTAAAATCCACTGCCGCCGGCCGTTACCAGCTGTTGTCAAAATGGTGGGATGCTTATCGCGCGCAGCTTGGCCTGAAGGATTTCTCGCCTGCCAGTCAGGATGCCGTCGCACTTCAGCAGATCAAAGAGCGTGGCGCGCTACCGTTAATCGATAATGGCAATATTCGGCAGGCTATCGACCGTTGCAGTAACATCTGGGCCTCACTCCCTGGGGCCGGTTATGGCCAGTTTGAGCACAAGGCGGAGAGCCTGATCGCCAAGTTCAAAGAGGTAGGCGGTAAACTAAATGAGACTGCAGCATGATCGAAGTCGCTTTGTCTCTGCTCAAAAAGATCTGGCTGCCAGTGCTAATTGCTGTGGTGATTGGTGTACTGGCCTGGAGGGCTAACCACTACCGTAACAACGCCACCGAGTACAAGAAGCAGCGTGACGAGAAAATGCAAGCGCTTAGCCTGGCAAATGCCACTATCACCGATTTGCAGGCGCGCCAGCGCGATGTGGCGGCTCTCGATATCAAATACCAAAAGGAGCTGGCAGATGCCAAAGCTCAGAACGATGCTCTTCAGCGCAAGCTTGATAATGGTGGCCGGGTGCTCGTCAAAGCAAGGTGTTCAGTGCCAGCCTCGACCGAATCCTCCAGCACCACCCGCGTGGGCGATGCAACCACCGTCGAACTCTCTGACACTGCTGGACGAAATGTTCTCGGTATCCGATCCGGCATTGTCAGCGATCAAACAGCCCTGAGAACATTGCAGGAATACATCAATACTCAATGCTTGAAATGAGATATCATTCTACTTTTGGATTAAAAAGGAAGCAGAATGACTGACAGAGAGATAGCTCTTAATCAAGCACTGATCGCTGTTATTGGTGCCGTTCGTGAGAGTAGTGATGATTTTGATCGTATCGTTCAGCGGGCCGAGTCGCTGTTGATTGACAATTCCACTTATCGAATTGTAGAGCACCCTCATGTAAATAACGCTTTAACTGAAATTAAAAAAGCAGTTGAGTTCAAAAAGTAAAATAGGCCGCCTCCGGGCGGCTTTTTTAGCCCATCATAGATCAATGGTATTAACAGGTTGAGATCATCTTTGTGGGCTGCATATCAGAGTTATTACTTATGGATACTACGGTAGGCACCTGGATTAATGTGGGTGGTGTTAATGGAAAACTATCGGTTTAACAGCCATAAAAATACGGCGCAGTTCTGGAAAAATGGCATCTTGAAATATTGAGTCCCCAGTCAGTTATCTCATCCGTGTGGGGATTGAAGCTTAACGAAAAGGGTGCATTGCATCAAGCGGTGCATCTTGAGCGTAAAATCTGATAAACACCCGATCGCCGCATTTGCGGCTTTTTTTATTGTTCCTGTCAACTAGTTGGGATGGAAATAATGCTAATGTATATACACGTACGCGGACGGTATACATCCCGACGCCATTGCCAGCGTTGGTAACAGCAGCCTGGATCTTAACGTGAGTCTGCTGTCTTTGTTGGTGCAATGCAATGTGGATAAGGCCGGCATCCAGCAAATGGAGCAGGGTCGTTTATACCCTATAACGGATAAGTGAATTTTATCCCCCGCATGGGATAAAACGTATAAGCATTACAGCAGGTCTTCGATGAGGGCCTGCGATAATGCAACAGGGTCGCCATGTGCGGCCTTTTTTTCTGGAGGTATGTATGAAGAAGCCGTCACCGTTTCAATTCACGCGAGGGCGCCGCTGCAGCTATTGCGGCTCTAGAACGCACATCGTTCAATTCTGCCCGAAGACGCACGCTGGCATGGTTCGTATTGAGCAGCGTGCTGCGATGTTGCGGCAGAAAAAAGAAATGGAGGTGCGTGGTAATACCGCCGCGGAAACCAAAGGTCCATAGTCATGGCAACATTAAAGGATTTATCTGGGCAGCTTAATGCGCTACAGAAACAGATACCGTTTGCGATGGCTCAGGCGATGACGAAGGTTGTCCGTCAAATCGAATCGGCGCAGAGAACGGCTTTCGATCGCTATCTTGAAAACCCTACACCATTTACTGTGAAGTCAGTCGGATCTGTCGGTGCCAGAAAAAGTAATTTGCGTGCAAAAGTGTTTGTTCGTGATACCGCCGCTGGTTACCTCGAGCCATTCGAGTTTGGTGGAGACCATAAACTCAATAGCCAAGCTCTTTTGAACCCTAAGAACGTCAAGCTAAACAAGTACGGTAACATGCCGCGCAACAAGCTCCCTCAGCTGAAAGCAAAGGAAAATGTATTTGTCGGTGACGTAGGCGGTGTCAATGCCGTCTGGCAGCGCAGGAAGCCGATGAAGGCCAAGAAGAAACGGGCCAAGCGCTCCGCCAATGGGACCCGAAGACCTAAGCGTAAACAGCGCTCTCCGAAGCTTCTGATTCGGTTTGGCGATGCGCTACCGGTGACCCCTGTGCTGGGCTATATGGAACGCTCGCGAGCAATGGCGTCGGGTTTGCTGCCGGGCGCGATAAGCGCAGCCATTGCTGAAGCAATTCGAACAGCAAAATAGCCCCCAATATTTTTTGGGTCCTTCCTGTGACTTTTGTAAAGCACGGGCATTGCGCGCCGCGTTGTTTTCTTAGCTACAAGTTTTCAAATTTAGGTAACAGGTAACAGTTGCATTTTGTTACATGTTGAGTTTTGTCCTTGATTACAAAAAATATTCCCATCAGCTGGTTGTTACCCATGCTGTTACCTCTTCTGGTTGAGTAACAGTGTCAGGTAACAGATTAGGTTACAAGTGAGGTAACAATGAACCAGTCAGATTTTGCTCGGTTACATGGCGTTAGCCGCAAGACCGTCACGATGTGGAAAAGCCGGGGATGGCTGATCATGTCCGGCGATGATATCGATGTTGCCGCTTCAAATGCACAACTTGAAAAATATAGGAAGAGCGTTAACCGACCCGATAAACAGAAAACGTCTGTGCCAGAAAAAAAGAAAGCTGACCGGGTGTTACCTGCGCGGGGGCCGCCGAAAGAAAGTGACCTGTCATTGGAGGGGCTTGCGCGAGAATTCCTCTTCGAAAACGGTGCTGAGTTATCGCTGGATGAAGCGCGCCGAGTAAAGGAGAACTACCTGGCGTTATTGACAAAATTGGAGTTTCAGCAAAAAGACGGCCAGCTCATTGAGATGGCCGCCGCCGAGGAGGTTCTTTTCAACGCCTTTCGCCAACAGCGTGACGCCTGGCTCAACTGGCCATCCAGGGTGGCGCCTCTGATGGCTGCTGATCTGGATGTACCGGCGGACAGGATGACAGAGGTGCTGATTGAACATGTCCACAAACATATCTCAGTCCTCGGAGAGCCAGAGTTTAACCCGGCAGAAAATTGAGCGTCTTGAGCTGAGCGCCCGAAAAGGTTGGACACCGCCGCCGAGGATTAGCGTTCCTCAGTGGGCTGATGATTATCGCAAACTGGCGAAAGAGGCTGGAAGCACGTCGGGGAATTGGGAAACCTCTACTGTTGAGATCGCCCGAGGCCCGATGCTGGCAGCGACAGAATCGGGTGTCCACATAATTACGGTGATGTGCTGTACGCAGCTGATGAAAACGGCGCTTCTGGAAAATCTGTTCGGTTATTTTGCACATCTCGACCCCTGTCCGATACTGCTGCTGCAGCCGAAAGAGGAGGCTGCTGAGCAGTTCTCGAAGGAGCGTATCAGCCCACTGGTGAGGGTGACGCCAGCGCTGCGTAGAATCATCGGCGACTCAAAGCAGAAGAGCTCAAAAGAAACCATTCTCTATAAGGCGTTCACTGGTGGCTTTCTGGCGCTGGCGGGTGCCGGTAGCCCTGATAACCTTGCGCGCCGTCCTATTCGCGTTCTGCTGGCGGATGAAGTGGACAAGTATCCGATCACCCGTGAAGGCGATCCCATCGCACTGGCGGAAGAGCGAACGGCAACCTTTGGTCTTACCTGGCTGTCGGTTCGCGCCTGCTCGCCGACGGTGGAAGATGAAAGCCGGATTGCGGATAGTTACAACGATTCCGATCAGCGCCGGGCCTCGGTGGTATGCCCGCACTGCGGCCATCGTCAGTTTCCCGACTTTTTCAAGCATGTCCACTGGCCCAAAGATGGGGATAAGCATCTGACTAAATCAACCATGCTGTACTGTGAGTGCTGTGGGGCTGGTTGGTCGGAAGGGGAACGGTTAAGGGCATTACAAACCATCCGCTGGCATCAGACTCGACCGTTTGAGTGCTGTGGTGAGCGGCACTCCCCGTTGATGGAGTATGACCAGGCCTGGCGGAAGGAGGATGAGGGCAGCATTGAAAAAGTATGGATATGGTCGGAATCCGAACGCCATGCAGTATATCGCGCGATCTGCCCGGACTGCGGTCGAGACTCTGTCGATAACCATCATGCCGGGTATCAGGCATCCAAGCTCTTCAGCCCATGGCAGAAAGATAAGCCATCTGATATTGCTGAGAAATATCTCAAAGCAAAGGGAGATCCAGATAAAGAGCAGGCTTGGTGGAACACCCAGATGGGGCTGCCGCATAGGCCAAACCACGGCAAGCAGTTGCCGGTGGATATCCTGCTTGCCCGCCGGGAGGTTTTCCCGGCGAAAGTACCAGATGGGGTGGCCCTGCTCACTGCTGGCATTGACACCCAGGACGACCGCTTTGAAATTGAGGTCATTGGCTGGGGGAAAAATGAGGAATCCTGGTCCATTTCCCATGATGCCATTTATGGCGATCTGGAAACCGATGAGCCATGGCGACGACTTGATGCGTATCTGAAGCAGGTATGGCGCCGGAATGATGGTAGGGGGCTGACTATTATGGCGGCTTGCCACGACTCCGGTGGACACCATACCCAGAAGGTTTATGAGTTTGCGAAAGAACGCCTCCTGCGCCGTATCTGGGCCATCAAGGGAGAGTCAGCCCAAGGAGGGAAGCGTAACCCTGTATGGCCCACTAAGCGGCCATCATCGAAGAGCAAAGCTCAGTTCAGGCCAATAATTCTGGGGGTGAACGCCGCCAAGGATGTGATCCGCGGGCGGCTGCATATCGAACCACCTGCACCGGGCATGCCCGCTCCTGGGTATATGCATTTCCCAGACGATAGAGATATTGGTTATTTCAACCAACTGCTGGCGGAAAGGCTTGTATATAAGGTGGTTGCAGGCCAGCGATTCAGCGTGTGGGATCCTATACCCGGTCGGGCAAACGAAGCTCTTGACTGTCGGGTATATGGTTATGCAGCTCTTTGCGGGCTGATGCACATGGGTCTCAAACTTAACGTGCGCGCAGCAAACCTTGAAGCTAATCCAGATAAGTTCCTACCGGCATCTACCGTACCGGAAGAAAGTATCAGCTACGAATTGCCGGGAGCTGTTGCTGTTATTGAGGATCACACTCCAACCAAGCGTAAGCGATTATCAAAACTCCTGCCGCAATAAGGACAACTATGTTTAACCGGAACACCAGTCTGCTTGCTGGCGCGATGACTGATGAGCAGCTCAGGGCTGCGCTCGCCAAAGCCC
The DNA here is from genome assembly GCF_000264765.2 of Edwardsiella anguillarum ET080813. Classification (GTDB taxonomy): domain Bacteria; phylum Pseudomonadota; class Gammaproteobacteria; order Enterobacterales; family Enterobacteriaceae; genus Edwardsiella; species Edwardsiella anguillarum. Next base: position 4,159,621 of record NZ_CP006664.1, on the reverse strand, counting down.
AGCAAGCCTACATCGATTTAGCGACCGGGAGTCACGGTGTTTCATTCTCCTATTCCCAGGGAGATGGAACGCGATCCGTGTCCTACCAGCAAAGTACCTTGGCTGACCTGCTGGCGCTGATCCAGCTACTACAGGCTCAGCTGGGCATTATCTCGCGCCCGCGTAAACCAGCGAGGTTTCGATTCTGATGAACAAAGTACAGATACTGGGGCCAGACGGTCAGCCTGTACGCCCCGCGCGCCCATCTATGCTGGTAGGTAGCAGCCGCGTACCTTATGACGCGGCGGACTCGTTCAGTGACCAGTTGGCGAACTGGCAGCCAGCGCTTTGGTCGCCGGATAACGAAATCAACATCTACCGGGATCGGATTGTTTCCCGTGCGCGGGATCTGGTTCGTAACGATGGCTGGGCTAACGGTGCGGTGACCCGGCTGCTGGATAATGCTGTCGGCGCAAATTTTCGCCCTGTCATGAAACCGGATCACCGGGTGCTCAGAATGATGACCGGCAACGCTTCATTCGATGCTACGTGGGCTGAGGAATATGGTAAGGCGATGGAGGCACACTGGCGAACGTGGGCATATGACCCTGGGCGCTACTGTGATGCCGAGCGAAAGCTGACGGTGCCTCAGGTGCTGCGGCTGGCATTCCGCCATAAGTTAATCGATGGCGATGCGTTGCTGGTACTTCAGTACCGGACGGATCGATTAGGGCGCGGTCGTGGGCGCTATGCCACCACGGTGCAGGTTGTTGATCCTGATCGTCTTAGTAACCCGCAGCAGAATTTCGATATGCCGAATATTCGAGGCGGCGTAGAGATTGACGCTGACGGTGCGCCGGTGGCCTACCACATTCGTGAAGCACATATCGGTGACTGGTGGAGCGGTGCTAAAACCATGACTTGGCGGCGCATCCCGCGTGAGACTGAATGGGGGCGCCCGCACGTAGTTCATGATTTTGATCATGAACGTGGTGCTCAGCATCGTGGTAACGGCATCCTGACACCCGTTATTCAGCGTCTGAAAATGCTGGTTAAGTACGATCAGAGCGAGCTCGAGGCTGCCATTCTCAACGCTATTTTTGCAGCCTATATCGAATCGCCCTATGACCCGGCGATGGTGCAGTCGGCGATGGGTGAAACCTACGATGAGTCTGAGCTGGGGGTTTATCAGGATGGGCGTGTCGAATTTCACAGTGACCGGCGTCTGACGCTACAAAATGGCGCCCGCATGCCCATTTTATACCCCGGTGAAAAGATCACTACGGTCAATGCGGCGCGGCCCTACAGCAACTTTGAGGTGTTTGAATCTGCCGTGCTGCGTAATTTCTCCTCTGGCACCGGCTTATCGCCACAGCAGGTCACGCAGGATTGGTCTGATGTTAACTACAGCTCCGCGCGATCTTCGCTGCTGGAGGCCTGGAAGACACTGACCCGGCGGCGCGATGACTTTGCCATGGGAACCGCACAACCCGTGGTGACCGCTTTTGCTGAAGAGGTACATGACAATGAGGATTTACCTCTGCCTGCCGGTGCACCGGATTTTGTCGACGCCAGAGCTGCTTATTCCCGTGCTCGCTGGATGGGACCAGGCCGCGGCTGGGTGGATCCGGTTGCAGAGAAGAAAGGCGCCATTCTGGGTCTAGATGCCGGACTTTCCACCCTCGAAATTGAGGTGGGTGAGAACGTAGGTGAGGACTGGGAAGAGGTGCTCGATCAGCGCCAGCGTGAAATTGATGCCTGCAAGAAACGCGGCCTGCCGTTACCAAGTTGGGCGCAGGCTGATGTATTTGCGCCTGAAACGATTAAAGATCCGGAGGAAAAGTGAATCTACCTCATCTTGCCCAGCGGTTGTTTAACACGCCGTTAGCCCTTCACCCGAATAAAGCCGATGTCATTATGGCGGCCGTTATGGATCGCTTCGGAATCACTCGGATCGAAACCTCGCTGGTGATGGAGGATGACGATGGGTACGGCTACGACGACACCCGAGGGCGGGAAACCCGGAGCGACCTAGGTTATGACAATGTAGCCGGCATTGCGGTGATTTCCATCTGCGGAACCCTGGTCCAAAAGCTCGGCAGCCTGCGGCCATACAGTGGCATGACGGGTTACGATGGTATTCGCCAGGCGTTTTTGTCCGCACTCGCCGACCCGGATGTGAAGGGTATCTGCCTGGATATCGACTCACCTGGGGGAGAGGTGGCAGGGTGTTTCGACCTGGTGGACGAAATCTACAATGCCCGCGGTAAAAAGCCGATTCATGCCATTCTGACAGAGAATGCCTATTCAGCAGCGTACGCGATTGCCAGTGCCGCTGACCGGATTTCGGTTCCCCGCACTGGCGGCGTGGGGTCGGTGGGCGTAATCACCATGCACCTTGACTGGACGCAGCGTATTAAAGATGACGGCCTGAAGGTCACTATCGTTACTTTCGGTAGCCGGAAAGCGGAGGGCTCTCCATATCGTGAGCTGTCAGAAGATGCGTTAGCGGCTATTCAGCATGATATCAACACCATGGGGGAACTGTTCGTTAATACCGTTGCTCGCAACCGCGGGATCAGTGCAAAGATCATCAAAAACACGCAGGCCGCCTGTTTTATGGCTGTCGATGGTGTGGAGCTTGGACTGGCGGATGAGGTATGCCCTCCTGATGCTGCGTTCAGACATTTACTTCAAGTAACAGGAGATTGAGATGGCGAAGAAAACTTTTAATTTCGCTCACCTAATGGGGTTTGGAAAGTCAGCCTCGGAGAAAGATGAGGACAAAAAATCCAAAAAAGCGAAGGCTCGTAAGGCAGAAGAAGACGAGCGTGATGAAGACGCCGAGGACGACGAGCGTGATGAGGACGCCGAAGACGACGAACGCGACGATGATGCTGAAGATGACGGTGATGATCCGGATGCATCTGAAGACGATGATGCCGAAGACGACGGCGACGATCGCAAAGAAAGCAAAGCCGCGAAAACTGCCCGCGTCGCCGAGCGTAAACGCTGCTCTCGTATCTTTGGTAGTCAGCATGCAGCAGCGAATCCGTCACTAGCTGCGTCTCTGGCATTCAACACAGGGATGAGCTCTGCAGCTGCGATTAATATTCTGGACTCTACCGTGCCGGCATCACAACCAGCTATGTCGCGTAAGCGTTCGCTCGACCAGCGGATGCAGGAAAGTCACCAGGTCAGACTTAATCCGGATGGCGGACAGAAAGAGAGCGGTAAGTCTGCGCTGGTAAGTAAAATGACCAGTCTCTACAACTCCACTCGGGGGGAAAAATAATGGATCAGTTTGGTCAGAATGCATTTGCGCCCGGCATGAAGAGCGCATTGTTTGTACCGGATCAGCTCGTAGCTGGCACACTCCAGCTGGTAACTGACACCGGGGTCATTACTGGGGGCGCGTTTAAGCGTGGCACTGTGCTGGGGTTGGTGACCGCCAGTGGCAAATATACGCAATGTGTGAAAACAGCTGAAGATGGCAGCCAGGCACCTGTGGCTATTCTGGCTGATAATGTTGATGCCTCATCGTCTGATCAGAACGGTGGCCTGTATCTGATGGGTGAGTTTAACCAGCATCGAGTGATTTTTGATAACTCTTGGACAGTTGCCGATCTGAAAAAATCGCTCCGCCCGCTGGCTATCTTCCTGAAGGACAGTGGCCAGGCACCTGTAACCACCTCCTGAGAAACACCCCCACAGGTGTGGGGCATGCCCTGATTTCCCTCATATCTCTCCTGACGAATGCTTTAACCGGCAGGGATTTGATCATCTAAATTTTTGCCAGCGCTTGGCTGGCACTATCAAGAGACTGAATATGCAAAATATTTATGATACCAGTGTGCTGGTGCAGGTCGTTCCTAACCTGAAAACCAGTCAGAACTGGTTGCTCGATCGCTTCTTCCCGAATGTCGTGACTTACGAGACTGAAGAAGTGGCGATCGATGTTGATGTTGGCCTGCGTCGTATGGCGCCGTTCGTATCCCCACTGGTGGAGGGTAAACTGGTCGAATCCCGTAAATACCAGACCAACACCTTCAAACCGGCTTACATCAAAGATAAGCGCGCGCCGGATCTGCGTAAGCCTATCCGCCGCCAGATTGGTGAGCGTATTGGTGGGGAATATACCGCCGCCGAGCGCGAAATGCTGAACCTTCAGTTTGAAATGACTGACCAGATTGACATGATCAACCGTCGCCTGGAGTGGATGGCTGCCAGTGCGCTGGTATCCGGCACCGTTACCGTAGCCGGGGAGGGCTATGAAACTAAAGTGGTTAATTTCGGGCGTTCTCCTGATCTGACCATCACCCTGAGCGGATCGGATAAATGGCCGCTGACCGTGGCCGCGGGTACTACCAACACCCAGCCTTCGGACGATATTGAAATTTGGCAGACTACTTTCCTGAAAGAGTCCGGCTCTGTCGCCACGGATCTGGTATTCACGAATAAGGCATGGCGTGCATTCCGACTGGATACCACCATCAAGGATAATGCCATCACGTTCCCGGCATTGAGCCCGTTTGGTAACCAGATCAACGCCGGCCCACAGGCGACGAAGGGCGCTATCTACAAAGGGCGTTGGGGCAACTTTGATCTCTGGTTATATAACGACTGGTTTATTGACCCGCTGGACAACGTCGAGAAACCCATGATCCCCGATGGCGCTGTCATTATGAGTGGTGCCGATCTGATGGGTACCCGCGCCTTTGGCGTTATCCTGGACCCGGCATTCAACTACGGTCCATTGGCCTATGCGCCAAAATCCTGGGTGAAAGAAGATCCGGCCCAGCGTCTCATTTTGATGCAATCATCACCGCTGGTCATCCCGAGCCGGGTAAATGCATCCCTCTGCGCAACGGTGGTGTGATATGGCAAAAAAAATAAACAATCCGGTACCTGTCTCCGATGATTTGAATGCCGAAGGTATTGTCCCAGAAATGGGCGCATCTGCTGATAAGCTGAATGCTTCAGTGGGCGCCGGAGAGCGTGATGATGTTGATGTCATCATGGATGATGAGCCGGAGTTCGTCGTACTGAAGGGCAACAGCATCCGTCACAATGGCGAGGTCTACCGGGAAAATAGCACCATTCCGGTCGCTGGCCAAGACGCAGAACGCCTGCTGCAGGCGGGAATTATTGCCGACGTTCGCGAACTGCGCCAGCGCGCGCTGGCTTCTCAGTCATCGGTCACTGTCACGGCGGGGTAATGTCATGGGCGTGGACTGGGATTTACACCTCCTGAGCCCGCTGCATGGCATCTTTGGCGATGAGCAGGAGTACCGCCCCAGAAACGGCGCTCCCTTTCTGATTCACGGCATTTTCGACCGTGGTTACGCCCAGGTAACCGAGAACCTGGACGGTGATTCAGCGATCAATACCACGAGCCCGGTGCTGGGGGTGCGAGATGCGGAGTTTATCGACTCCAGCAGGCAGCTCCCCGCGGTGTCCGATCGTGTGTTCGTCAGAACCGTAGGCGGAAAACCGATAAATCAGCTGTTCGTTGTGACCAACGTTGAACCGGACAGCCATGGCGGATCAAAACTTGTACTTAACGTAGTGAAACAGCGATGAATGCTTCAGATATTCGAAAGATGGTAGTCGTAGCGCTTACTGGCACTACTGATGCGGAGGATCGTGTCTTTTCCCCGCGTGACTGGCCAACGTCATCGGTAGTTTATCCCGCTTTACTGATTCAGACTCCTTTCGACCATAAAAAGGCGATGGGGCGGAGCACGCCGTCGTTTACCACTGTAACGACCGTCCGTATTACTGGCCGGGTTCAGGAGTATGACGGTGAAACGGATGATGATGGCGCTATGCGCGCAGAGGTCGCTCTGGAGGATCTGCGTGAACAGGTAGAGCGAGCTGTTATCAACAGTTATGAATTGACCCGGAAAATACAAAAGTACGCCGAAGTTCGCTCAACGATCAACGTTGATGCCGATGGCGAGGCTCATATGGGGCAACTGCTGTATGAGATTGATATCGAACATTACCAGGGGCCGGAAGATTTCTATCCGGTTGAAACGGCTCCTCTGGAGGGGATAGATATCACGATCGTAATGCCGGATGGTGCCCCGCAGACTGGGGTTAGTATCAACCTTCAGGAGTAAATCATGTTTGTAAAACCGAATAATGGGCTCAGCGTTCGCTGTCCCATTAAGGGATCCCTTTTGCCGAAAGATGGCGCAGAGGTCCCGGATAATACCTTCTGGCGACGTCGCTTAAGTGATGGCGATGTGGTTGTCGTGAAGTCGAAAGCAACTGCAAAAACGGATGCGAATAAAAAACCGGGAGGTGCTGAATGACGGTTCCATTCGCTCGAGTGCCTGATAGTCTGCGCGTGCCGCTTTTCTATGTCGAGTTTGATAACTCGATGGCGAATAACGCCACAGCCACGCAGCGTACTCTGCTGATCGGTGGGATGCTCGCTACTGGTACGGCAACCGCCGGTATTCCTGAGCGTGTATCTTCTGATGACGCGGTCGGCGAGATGACTGGGAAGGGAGGCATCCTGCAGAGCATGATGACGGCGTATCAGAAAAATGATACCGCCGCCGAAATCTGGATCCTTCCCCTGGTAGAAGACCCTGATTCCATGGTTGTTGCAACAGGTACCGTCAAAGTGACCAGTGCGCCAACGGCAACCGGGGTCATTTCGCTGTACATTGCCGGCGAGCGCATTCAACTGACTGTGGTGGCGACGGATACGGCTGCTGCGATCGCCACCGCTCTGACCGCGGTGATTAACGCAAAAACCACGCTTCCGGTAACTGCCAGCGCAGCTGCCGATACTGTCACCCTGACGGCAAAAAACTTTGGTTTTATCGGCAACAATATTGATATTCGTCTGAACTATCTCGGTTTTCCTGGTGGGGAGTCCACGCCTACTGGTATGGAGCTGACCATTACGGCTATGAAGGGTGGCGCCAGTGCACCGGATATCACCGGTGCGCTGGCCAACCTGCAGGATCGGACGTTCGACTTCATCGTTAACCCTTATGACGACACCACGTCACTGGATGCGATAAAGGCGTTCCTTTCAGACGTTGGCGGTCGCTGGGCATGGGATAAGCAGTTGTATGGCCATTCATTTGGCACAACTACCGGAACGTACGCACAGCTCGGAACGAAAGGCGAGGTACGAAATAACCAGCATGAAACGCTGATGGGGGTCAATAAGTCGCCGTCGCCCCCTTGGGTATGGTCTGCCGGGTACACCGGCGCTGCGGCGGTCAGCTTACGTAATGATCCGGGGCGCCCTGTGCAGTCACTGTCTATCCAGGGGGTTCTGGCTCCGGCACTACAGGATCGCTTTGAGATCACCGAGCGCAATAACCTGCTGTACAGCGGTATTTCGACGTTCACGGTTGATGATGATGGCACGGTGCGCATTGAAAACCTGATCACGACCTACCAGAAGAACAGCTACGGTGATACGGATGATAGCTACCTTGAGGTCGAAACGCTCTTCAGCCTGATGTTTGTTACCCGCTACCTGCGCACGGCGGTAACTAGCAAATTTGGTCGCATGAAGCTGGCGGCCAATGGTACCCGCTTTGCCCCCGGTGCTGCGATCGTCACGCCGAATATCATCAAGGCTGACCAGATTGCGGAGTATGGCAACCTGGTGTGGAACGGGTATGCACAGGACAAGGCGGCGTTTGCCAAAAATATCATTGTTGAGCAGAACGCCAAAAACCCGAACCGCGTCGATGTTCTGTGGCCGGGAACCCTCATAAACCAGCTGCGTATTTTTGCGCTGCTCAACCAGTTCCGTACGCGGGCTGAATCAACAGGAGCATAAGCGATGGCAGGTAATACGACTAACCGCCTGGCCGGAACCGCGTACGTAACGGTGAACGGGGTGACGGTGATGGTGGAGGGCTCGTTTAAGTATCAGCCATCCAAAGTTAACCGCACCACTCTGACGGGGATGGATGGTGTGCACGGGTACAAAGAAAAACCTGTGGCGCCGTACATTTCCGCACGGCTGCGCGATAGCGGTGGGACTAACGTTCTTGGCTTTAACGAGCAAACCAACGTCAACATCGTTGCTGAGCTGGCAAATGGTAAAACGATTATTGGTGAAGGGCTCTGGACGGTAAACGTTCAGGAAGTGGAGAGCGAAGATGCGGTGTTTGATGTTCGCTGGGAAGGCCGGGAAGTAACGGAGAACTAAGATGGCAGAAATTGAACGAGTCAAAACTATTACGCTATCGGTTCCGCTTGAAGATGTGGTGCAGAAAACCCGCTATGAGCAACTGGAGCTGAAAGCCCCGACGCTCAGCCAGGCAGAGCAGTTTTACGAAAAACAGGCTGCCTCTACCTCATTGGCGGCCATGCGTCTGCTTATCTCGCTGGTGTCTGGTACACGTGAAAGCGTGCTGCAGCCGATGGACTTCATTGATTTTCGCAAGTGTGAGGAGTACCTGCTCAGTTTTTTGACCTGGAAGCCCTGACAGCCTGGCAGGAGGATGCAGCTGACGTCACGTTTTACTTTCGCTGGACAGAGGATAGGGCGTGGGGGATGACTCACGCCCGATTGAAATGGTGGGTAGCCCAGGCATCCCGTATCAACAAACTCAGGAAACCTGAAGACGATGAGTAATGTCTTTGATTTTGAGGTAGTGGCCAATGATCAGGTCAGTGATGCTATTGACCGCATTAACGAGGCCATTCGTGCTCTTGAGCCTAAGCTCGATAAAACGAGAGAAGGGCTTCAGTTAGGTGGGCAGGAGACAGTTGATGGGTTGAATGGCTTTATCTCGCGTTTTGAAAATCTGTCTAAAGCGGCCAGAGATAATGTGCAGCTTATTGGGGATATGGTTCCTCCCTTGAAAATGGTAGGGGAGTTATCTGGCAAGTTGGGAACACTGGGGATTGTTGGCGCTGTCGGGTACGGGCTTAAAAAGGTTGCTTATGGCTTTCGTGAGGCGTCCAGAGAGGCATATAACCTGGACGTTTCCGCGAAAAATGCGGGTATGCGTGTTGAGGATTTTTCCCGTCTGGCTGGTGCGATGCGAGTCTTAGGTGCCGATAGTGAAAGTGCCAATACATCCATTGACGGGGTGGCGAAGACGCTGAAAGAGGCTGCCAGTGGCGCTAATGGTCAAGTTCTTGGCGCTCTTGTGCAGATCGGGGTCCAGATACAGAAAAATAATGATGGCTCTGTTGATACGCTGAAAACGTTACAGGATATCGCTCAAGTGTTTCCTACATTACGGCCTGAGCAGCAGAAGTCAGTTGCTGATGCCCTTGGGCTCACACCAGAAATGTTGGCGTTAATGCGCGAAGGTGAGCGCATGAAAACGCTCCTGGCTAAATCTGATGAGATTGGGCTGACCATCGATCCTGAGCTCAATAAAGAGCTCGGTGACATTAATGGCACGATGAATGAACTCAGCGCCTCATGGGATGGTTTGTGGCAGCGTTCAAAGAATAAGGCGCTGAAAGCGTTACTCTCTGATGGGTCAGTGAAAGATGGTCTGGAGGGGGTTACCGATCTTTTAACCAACGGTGATCTAACCGGATTATCGCATGCAGCTGGTTTTGTTAGTACTGAAAATACAAATAAAATACGTAAAATACAAGGAGATAAAGGGTTTTATAATAGCCTTCCTTGGAGTGATCGGGCGATGGTTAATGCAGGCCTTATGACTGATGGCGTCAGAAAACAATATGATTCACACTATCGCGCAACAGATCTTGCTCAACAGTTGCAGGGGGATATAGGTGCTATTAGCCGCCAACCGGTTTCTAGGGGAGATTACTCACCATATAATCAGGGGGGGAAGTATGACAGTATTCTTGATGAGGCTGGCAAAAAATATGGCGTTGATCCCCGCCTGCTAAAAGCCATTATGACCCAAGAATCACGTGGTAACCCTAATGCTGTAAGTAGTGCTGGTGCCCAAGGGCTTATGCAGATAATGCCATCAAACTTCAGGGCTACAGGAGTCACAGATTGGAGAGATCCGCGGCAGAACATAATGGCTGGCGCACAGATTCTGTCTGAAAATCTGAAAAAATCTGGCGGGGACGTTCCACTTGCACTGCGTTACTATAATGGTGGGTATGATACTCGAAGGTGGGGACAGCAAAATCAAGCGTACCCAGTAACTGTACTTGGTCATTATCAGCGGATCATAGGAAGGGAATCCAATCAAAGTGACGCTCAATCAGAGGGGGGCGCCGATGGACGAAAAAGGGAAGGTGGTATTATACAACCAGCTTTGCCAGAAGGAGGCGATAGGCAAGTGTTTGTAGATAACATTACTCGTTCATTCAAGAGTGCCATGGAGGAGCAAAAGGTGAAGCTTGAAATCACGATGGTAAGCGATAAGGGAAAACGCAAAACTTATAACGTTGAAAATAATGGCCGAATAACAACGGCGATGAACTATTAGTGATGGCCGTTTCTGATGTAATAAATATTGACTATAGCTTGGTTGTGATAAAAACGATAGATGGCCGCACGTTAATTATTTCTAAATCTCAAGATAGGTTTTCAGTGCGTGAATGATTTTATTAGTTAATTGAATGTAAAAGCTGTCAATCTGGCAGCTTTTTTGTTTGTGGGGAGAATATGCCAATTATTCAGGATGTAATTACCTCCCTAATGGGGGGCGGTGTCAGTGATGACTGGCAGAGTAAACTGCGCGCCAGTTCGTTTCGCGGAGTTCCGTTTGCCGTCGTTATGGAGGAGGGTAGCCATGGACGTCGTCAGGCCGTGCATGAGTATCCTTATCGTAATTCCGCCTGGATTGAGGACATTGGCCGTGGAGTCCGCCGTTTTGTTCTCCGTGGATTTATTATCCAGAACAGTCAGATCTATGGTGGCGGGGATGTTATCACTCAGCGCCAGTCATTGATTGCTGCCTGTGAAACAAAGGGAAGCGGCACATTGGTTCATCCGACGCTCGGTGAATTAACCGTTTCCATTCCAGAGAATGGTTTACGTATTTCTGGCTCACAAGAAAACGGAAGAGTATTTGAGTTCACCCTAATAGCTATTGAGTCAGGACTTAAAGTATTCGCTATCACGGACAGTACCACGGCAGGTGATACGGTAAATACTAACTACCTGAAGCTGGTTAGCTCGACGCTCGCCAGTACGCTCACTAGGATAAAGGGAGAAATCCGCGGTGTTACGCAGGCGATTAACATTATTAAAGGTACCGTCACGTTCTGGGCTAGCATGGTGGACAGCACCATCAGTGAAGTTACAAATCTCAGCAACGTCCTGAATTCCACCTTTGGTAATACCCGATATGGTCGTTACAACAAGGGCGCGGTCGGCGGCAGCGCTTCTGCTGTTTCCGGTAATGCGTCAACCAGGGATGTAGGGGACGATCATGCTCTCGCGAATCAGGTGATCGCGCAATCAGTGATGGACCGGAAAAACATCACTGATACGGTGGAACACCTCAACAACGCCTCGGCCCCGGATGACTTTGTGCAGGGGATCGCCGATGTCGTGAATGCCATCATTGTCAGTGCCGGCAGTATGAATGACCGGATTTCAGCGCTGGAGAAACTGGCCAATGCCATTAGTACGGAATACCAGCAATCCGACAGCAGCAAGGCGATATCATCCACTATAAACACACTGATCGTTGTGTTGTGCTCGGGGGCCATGACCCGCGTGGCTGCCGATGCCAGCCCGACCAGCCGCGATGAGGCTGAAGCGATAACGCAGCGGGTCTCCGTTCAACTTGATACGGCGCTGATACTGACTGGAGACCGTGCTGAAGATGGTATGTATGGGGGCCTGTTTGCCGTCAGATCTTCCTTCTTGGCTACGATGAGTGACCGCGCATCTGGACTGAGCGAGCTGATTCAGGTCACGATGGCTCAGCCTCTTCCTGCGCTGACGCTGGCTAACCGACTGTATCAGGATGCCATCCGTGCGGATGAACTTGTGCAGGAGGTCCGCGTTCCGCATCCGGCATTTATGCCAACAACTATGAAGGTATTAAGGCAATGAGTGCAGACAGCGATCAGGACGTCGTCTCGCTGACGATCGGCGGGAAAATCATTGAGGGTTGGGATTCTGTCCGGGTGACTCGCGGTATCGAACGGTTTCCCTCAGATTTCGATCTCGGCCTGATGGATTACTTCCCCGGTAACGATAAGCGTCAGCTTGTGGAAGAGGGGATGCCATGTTCCGTCCGTATCGGGAATGATCTGACACTGACGGGATATGTGGATGACTGGGAGTCGTCAATATCGCGCTCTCGCCACGAGGTGCGCGCGACAGGGAGAAGCAAATGCCAGGATCTGGTGGATTGTTCCGCCGAGTGGCCCAATAACGTCATCAATGGCGGTAATGCGCTGGAAATCGCCATGCGGCTGGCGTCGTATTACGGCATCAGTGTCTCGGCGGATGTGAGTGACTTGATTAAGGTTCCGCAGTTCACGCTTAACTGGGGGGAATCACCACAGGAGATTATCGAGCGGGTAGCGCGTTGGTCAGCCCTGCTTTATTACGATCAACCTGATGGTAACCTGCTGTTGACCCGCGTCGGTACGTATCGTGCCGCCAGCGGTATTGCCGAGGGTGTGAACGTTGAGCTGGCATATTACCGCAAATCGATGGCTGACAGGTTCTCTGACTACGTTGGCGTATCGATGGGCATTGCCCCGGTAGCCGGATATTCGCCAGATATGGCGTATGACTCTGTGACCCTGGCGACAGCTGGGGATCCGGAAGCTGCCCGCATGCGCTACCGGAAGCACATTTCCATTATTGAAAGTACGATGATGGCATCACAACAGGCACAGCGCGCTATCGAATGGGAAATGAATCGCCGGTATGGCCGCTCAAAGTTGCTAACCGTGACGATCGATTCCTGGCGGGATGAGGGCGGTAAGTTGTGGGAACCTAATACCCTTATCCCGGTGAATATACCGACATTCCACCTACTGGATACCGAGTTGTTGCTGGCCGATGTCACTTACATGCGAGATGACAACGGGACGCATGCGCGCATGACACTGATGCCGCCGGAAGCGTTCGCTGTTCAGCCATACGCCTTCTACCAGCAGCTTGCGGGGTTTAATACATGAATCAGCTATTCAGGCGAACGGCCGCCCGGATCTCCGGCATGCTGGGCATTGGCCGGGTAACCGTGCAGAAGGACGGCGGTGTTGTGCAGACCCTTCAGTACCAGACGCCGCTTGAAGTTGCCAGCGCGCCGCGGCTTGCCGAGTTTGGCTTTTCCTCCGGGCTGCCGAAAGGCACCGATGTGGTTCTGGCCTTTATTGGAGGTGACCGCTCAAGTCCGGTGGTCATTGCCACGAATCACCAGGGATTCCGGCGTACTGGGCTGAAAAATGGCGAAACCGTTATCTACAGCCAGTGGGGGCAGGAGGTGCTGTTGACCAAAGATGGGGTATTTGTCGACGCGAATGGCAAGGATGTAGAAGTCAACAACGCCACAAACGTGACCATTAATGCCAGCGAGGGGATTCTGGCAAACACCCCACTTCTGAGATGCACTGGCGATATTGTGGACAATTGCGAAACCAACAGCAGAACGCTGAAAGACCTGCGGGAGGCACACAATGACCACAATCACCTGGTTAAAAATACCCAGAGAGGCAATGACAATATCTACAGTGAAAAAACCGATGAGGTGGTGACATGAGTGACATTGCCTCTTTCTGGAGTGTGGATGAGATGGTTGCCGACTGGAGGGCAGGCCCTGGAGCGCTCACTACAGGGTACGATTTACAGACCGCGATATTGGATAGCTTGTTTACCGACCGGCTGGCGCGCGCGGATGATGATTATGAAGACAACGATCGCCGTGGCTGGTGGGGGGATTCAGGCGATGAATCGCAGCTCGGATCCCGGCTGTGGTTACTCCGAAGGCAGAAACTGACGACTGACGTGGCGAAAAGAGCGGAGGAATATGCGCGCGAGGCCCTTGCCTGGCTTAAGGATGATGGCGTGGTCAGCGATGTTATCCCTACTGCGCAGATCGTCATGCCGAACCGCCTGAACCTCACTATCCGGTATCTGGCACCGGGCAAAGACTGGCAAGAATTCAGGTTTTACTGGATATGGGAGCAACGATAATATGCCGTTTAAACGACCGACACTCAGCGAACTGCGTGACGGAAATCGGAAGTTTATGCAGGCGGAATTGGAGGATGTTGGCGCGCTACTGCGCTTCGCTAACTTGAAAGTGCTCGCCGACATGGATGCCGGGATGGGGCATCTGCACTATGCCTACTTAGACTATATTGCCCTGCAGACTACCCCGTTCACTTCTACCGATGAGTTTCTGGCGGGGTGGATGGCTATGAAGCAGGTTTTCCGTAAACCAGCCATGGCCGCGAAGTCACAATCGGCACAGGCCACCGGTGCCGCTGGCAGCATTATTCCGGCTGGCACGATCCTGAACCGTGGCGACGGTTACCAGTACCGCACAGACTCAGAGCTAAAAACCCAGGCAGATGGATCTGGTGTTGTACCAGTGACTGCCATACTGCCTGACATTACCAACGATGTAACAGGCGGAGGGGCGCGCGGCAACGCTGATGCAGGGACCATGCTGACCCTAGACGCCAATATTGCCGGCGTGGATCCGCAGGTAACGTTATTGTCTGCTGCAACTGGTGGGGCGGATATTGAAGGCGAAGACGAATTCCGCCGCCGTGGCCTGCTGGCGTGGCAGAATCCGCCACAGGGCGGCAGCGATACCGATTATAAAAAATGGGCGCTTGAAGTGCCTAACGTGACCCGTGCGTGGGTAAAACGGCGCCTGAATGGGGGAGGGACCGTTGGGGTGTATATCATGTGTAATCGGAATGCCAGCGGCGGGTTTCCAGTCGGCTCCGACGGGATATCACAATTGGAGGACTGGGGGGCTGTCAGAGCCACCGGGGACCAGTTGGCTGTCGCCGATCACATCTACCCTCAGCAGACTGACACAGCGATCGTTTTTGTGTGCTCTCCGATCCCGAAAATTATCGACGTCGAAATTGCAGGGCTCAAGAATGCTGACAGCGCCACTGTACAGGGCATCAGGGATGCGCTCGCCGCGTTGTTTTTTGAAGAGGCCAATCCTGATGGCTCCGGTAAGGTCTATCTCTCGGATATCAACAAGAGCATTGGAGATGTTAACGGAACGACGGGTTATATCCTGAATTCTCCGACTGCCAATATTGCGTTTGCAGTTGGCGAAATTCCGGTGTTGGGTGAGGTGCGCTTTGTATGAGCCTCTTTTCGAAAGATGATTACGCCGGTGCACTGGGGGCGCTACTGCCTACCGGCAGGGCGTGGCCTAGGGCGTCAAAAACAGTTCAGTCGGCGGTTTTGCGCGCTCTGGGAAGGGCATTCCAGCGTTCGGATGACGATGCGGTAAATCTCATCTCCGGGGCATTCCCGCCCACTGCGACCAGCATGCTTCCTGAGTGGGAGGCTACGCTTGGTCTTCCGGATGACTGCTCCATCGGTGAGATCGATGGTGTCAGCGATCGCCAGCGCATGGTGGTGGCAAAGCTAATCAGTACCGGCGGCCTGAACCGGGATTACTATATCCATATTGCCGCAACGCTGGGGTATATCATTACCATCACTCAGTTTCGCCCCTCGATGTGCGGTATGTCTGCGTGTGGTGATGCCCTGAACGGTGATGAGTGGCCTTTTGTCTGGCGGATCAATGCGCCGGAAACCACCATTAAATATGCGCGGTCTGGAGCCTCATATTGTGGTGATCCCCTAGCTTCATGGGGAAATAAGCAATTAGAGTGTGCGCTCACTAAAATTGCCCCCTCTCATCTGCATCTTATTTTTAGTTACGTATAACCGATTGTAATAATGAATATTTTGTATTTTATCGCTTAATATAGTGAGGATGACTTATGCTCAGAATCGGGCAGGTTGAATCTACAGCAACACCAGGTGGCCAGTATACGGATGGCAATGTTGCTGGTGGCATCGCTGCAACACGACTGCGTGCCGCTGCTTTTAATGCCATACAAGAGGAGTTGGCTAACATCGTAGAGTCAGCTGGAATATCCCTCTCTCCTGATGATTCGAATCAGGTTCTTACAGCATTAAATAAACAGTTTCAAGCCAGTGACGCCACCTTAACGGCGTTAGCAGGCCTAGCGACAGGCGCTAATAAACTCCCGTACTTTACCGGGACAGACACCGCCGGTCAGACTGATCTCACTCAGGTCGGGCGGGACATCATCGGTAAAGCCAGCACTGATGCGGTTCTACAATACCTTGGTTTACTGGAAACGATAAGTCAGGCAGCTAACGCCATCCCAAAAACAAGAACCGTGAATCGTTATTCACTGGAATCAGACCTTACTTTAACGGCGGATGATGTTTCAGCATTTGCTCTGGGGCAAACAGGGGGGAGAGTAGCTAGCGAGGATGCAGTGCCTTGGAATGCGTCAAGCGGGGTTTATGAAGCAACTCTCCCTGGCGCATCGTGCCTTATTCTTCATTTCAATATGGGGGTGGGCAGTTGCCCTGCTGTACAGTTTAAAGTGAATCATGGAAATAGAGGGATTTATTACCGCTCTGCGCGTGATGGTTATGGTTTTGAACATGATTGGGTTGAACTAATGCCAGCCACAAAAACAGTTCAAGATATTCGATTCTCAGCTCGTGAGGGTTCCCAAATATGGCGTGGGATAGGATATAGTGATCAGCCACCTTATGTAATTACGGGGGTTGAAAATGGTAACCGCGATGACTTCCCCGATCAAGTCTACCGTCGAGCACTACAAAAGCTTATTAATGGAACATGGTATAACGTAGGGGGGCTATAATAATGCTGCATCTAAAAAACTTAACCCAATACACGCCAGTGGCCGATAAACAAAAAGAAATAGCCGAACAGTACCATGCTATTTTTTGGCAGGATGAGTCGGGGGACGACTGGTATCAAGCAATTACACAGTGTCGGCCTGATACCTTTAAAGTGAAATACCTTCCCAATGGAGTCATTTGCGCTATTGATAAAGACGCAAGTGCTATTTGCCCCGAGGGTGGCAGTGTCATAGAAATGGCGTCATTACCGGATGGTGTCGATACCCATGGTGGCTGGCAGTTTATTGACGGGAGTATTGTCCCTCGGATATATACTCTGGCCGAACTGATAGCACAGGCCAAGCAGAAGAAGCAAGGCCTGCTGGCCGAAGCCGCGAAAGCCATTGCCCCGTTACAGGATGCAGTCGATATTGGCGAAGCGACACCCGAGGAAGATGTGAAATTGAAGATCTGGAAAAAATTCAGAGTAAACGTTAACCGGGTAGACTCAACGAAATTGCCTGTGGTTTTCCCACTCATACCAGAATGAAAAGAACGCCCACAATAATGTGGGCTTTTATTTTATGCTATGGCAATTTTGACTTCAGGAAATTTGTTAATGACACTTCTATATATCTATAAGTGAAGTGTGATATCGCAATTGATGATAATACAGCAATCATAAACCAAAAATAGGGGTGATTTGCTCCATCAACCCTTTTAAATATGGCACTACCAATTGGATTGTGTAATAAATAAAGTGAATACGAAATATCGCCAAGATATACGAAAGCAATTGTAAATCTTGATGTCGCTTTCTTATACAAAGCCAATGATAATATTATGAGGCCAATAATTACGCTTGCTAATATATCAAAGGGGGAAATAATCCTAATATATACCAAGATGACAAGGAAAATTGCTGCTGGCAAAAAACTATATTTTAAATAGTTATGCTCGCGTATGTTATTTTGAATTTTGAGATATAATAACCCAAATATTACACCGACAACAAATTCAAGAGCTATCGGGTTTGTAAAAAATCCATAGCTCGCATAATCAAAATGATAACCAGATACGCTTAGTGTTGGCGTAAAGCCAAGCAAAGCGGGTATAATTTGCGTCAGTGATATAAACCACACCAATAAAAAAGTCAGGCGAGACCTGAATAACATGCACACTGCAAAAACAAAATAAAAATATATTTCGTAATTTAGTGTCCATCGTACATTATACATCCCGCTATCATCTATATAATGCGGTGATACATTATTATCATACACAGTAAATGTTAATGCGCTAATTAAGTTTTCAATTTTTTGTGAATAGTGAAAGGTGCTCATTGCCCCACCAAGCAAAAAAGCAACGAGTAAACCAAAATAATACAATGGGACAATGCGGAGTATTCTGTTTTTAGCGAATAGCTTAAATGATTCAACACCTTTTTGGTACTTGCTCGTAGAGCAAGCTATAATAAACCCACTGAGAACAAAAAATATATTAACACCTATAATGCCAGGGGATAGTAATTGCTCCCAAAAATCAGGCGTCATAGCCCCATTGTCTTTCAAGAAAAAACGATAATGAAAAAACACCACTAACAAAGCAGCTATTCCGCGAACAACTTGTAGTGATGTTAATTTCTTATCATTGTTTTCTACCATCATACTCGTCCTAATTAAACGCATAAAACAATAAAATTGTTTTTTTATTATATATAAATACACAAGTGCTTTCCACTGGAAAATCATCTGTTAATAATTGATGTGAATTTAAACAAAACATATAAACATAGCGCAATGAATGCGCTGTGTTTATTCTGATATCGCGGTATATAGGCCAGCCTTATTTTTTCAGATGGGGTAATATGTCTTCTACTAAAGGTGCCTCCTTCATAACTACTGGATGTAAAGGGTTCTAACTGCATGAAAGATAAAATTATTTTTTATCATGTTATTATGAAAAAAATACGTTATTTCATTGATAATAAAAGGAATAACGCACGATTTAAAATCCCTCGGCGTTCGCGCTGTGCGGGTTCAAGTCCCGCTCCGGGCACCATGACAAAATGGTATAAAAATCAAAACGATATGTTTTGTTATTAAGCCACCGCAAGGTGGTTTTTTTGTGTCTTAAATTTGTCCAGTGGCGATGAAATGGCGATAGGGTGGTGACGTGCCATGCTATGTATAAACAGAAAAGCCCGCGGGTTTCCCTGCGGGCTTTTTGTATTACTGAGGTTTGGGTGCCTTGGGGCCATGCGTTCGACAATGCGATCGGGGCGGCGAACCGCCCCTGTCGCTCACTTACTCGGATCCGTAGGCCATGTGAGCCACTATCTCCACTTTGCCGCTTCGGAAGCTAACGTCGCAGAGATTTTGCTTTGTCAGCAGCAGTACGCCTAATAGCGTGATACTGATAACGATTAGCGCAATGAGCACTGGTTTTTGTGGCTCCATAGCCAACCTCTCCTTGCCTTTCGGCGAGTAAGTGGGCTATCCTCACGTTGTTGAGGCATGAGAGAAGCTCCACGTTGATTTATCGTCAGGTGGGGCTTTTTCTTTGCCTGCCGGTTGCCCGGACAGACAAGTCCAAGGCACCCGCGGCTAATCTATCGCCTTTCCCTATTCTGCGCAAATAATCACCACATACGCATCCTGCCGCCGCGTAGTCCACTGCCGATTTCACGTGAGTTTCGCACCTGATGCCGCTGTGCCCTCACGGTCGTTTTGCGCGATCGTCCTGTGATCATTTTTGCAATTTTCCAATGCGTCCCAAAAAATGCGTAGACCGCACTCTGTAAGGTTTCCCTCGTTTTGTCGCTGAGTGGCGCGATCCCGATGCGATCGTCTAAAACTGCAATGAACTGAAAAGCGTGAAATTTTGGAACCTTCCCAACCCCCCAGTGCAGGCGTGGGTTGGTGGGGAATTTTGGGGCAGGGGGTATCCTGCATTCTTTGACGATGAGACCGTGGGTTATTGGCGTTCGCTCAGGTGGTTCGTGGGTGGCTATCTCGCCGGATAATGAAGAAAATTCCAGCTTCACGCAGGCTCTTACATGTTTGGATGAAATTTTATATCTGGTCAGCAATTTGATTGTCTTATTGGGGATGCTGCTCTCCTCCGAAGAGTGTGGGCTAGCCTGAATGGTGTTATTCATTTTGCTTCTCCTTTACCGGGAGAGTGCGAGTATTTGTTGATCATCCGCATCACTTCCTTTTCAATTGTCTCCTGCAGAGCCAGAGCCAGAGCCAGAGCCAGAGCCAGAGCCAGAGCCAGAGCCAGAGCCAGAGCCAGAGCCAGAGCCAGAGCCAGAGCCAGAGCCAGAGCCCGCGTCCATCCTCGTCTATCCTGGCATCGCTGAGTCGCTCAATCCGCGGGCGCGCGTCGCGCTAAATGGGCCGTCGCTGATGCTACGGATGGTCTTCTTTTGCCCTGGGTTTTCGCCTGCCTCGCATCCTCCCGCTGTACGACCCCAGCGCTTTCCCTGAGCGCCTTGACGCGATCGATCGCTACGTCCGTCCGTTATCTCTCCAGGCTTCGCCAGATCTGAACTTCTGCTTTGCTACGGGATGCTCTATGCTGCAGGATAATGCGCGATCTGATCCTTCAACTCAGTAAAAATTCGAGTTATTCAATACAACCCATTAAAACACAATGTGTTTGTCATCAGCGTCCACAAATAAATAGTCAATAAATATAAAATTAATAAGCCTGGTATTCTTTTTTATGAATTTTCGATAAAGTATCAGCGCTTCTGATAGAGCGCCAACAATAAAAAATAGAAAGTCTGAAAAATATAATCGATGCTTGCTTTTGTCGTTGAAGTACTGATTAATGCTTAGACTTTAATCTAGACGGCGCTGGGCGATTTTTTGCCCCGTTATTTATATAAATAGGATGGGGTGTATGGCAGGAAGTTTCCAGAACGAAGTGCCAAAGGCGCGCATTAATCTCAAACTTGACCTGCATACCGGTGGCGCAGGCAAAAAGACTGAGCTCCCCTTGAAGTTGCTGATCGCGGGTGACTTCAGTAATGGTCAGGCGTCTGCACCATTGTTTGAGCGCGAAAAGGTTAATTTAGATAAAAACAATTTTGACGCAGTGCTTTCCGAGTATTCCCCAAAGGTTAATCTTACCGTTAAAAACACCCTTGCTGATGACGCTGGCGAAGATAATATCAGCCTGAGATTCCAGAGCATGAAGGATTTCTCTCCAGAGCAGGTTTCACGGCAAATTCCCCAGCTGAAGGCCATGCTTTCCATGCGTAATTTACTTCGTGATTTAAAGGCGAACCTGCTGGATAACCAGACTTTCCGAAAAGAGCTGGAAAAGATTCTGCTGGATCCGGCGTTAAGCGCAGAGCTCAGGAGCGAGCTATCCGCTCTGGCTCCAAAACAGCCTTAACCCCTCACGATGTTATAACGGATTAATCAAGGAATGCTCATGTCTGTACAAAATGAAAATATCGCGGGTAGTAAGAGCGAGGTGCTCGAACACCCTGTCGCTGGCGGAGTTTACGCGTCGCTGTTTGAAAAAATCAATCTGAGCCCGGTCTCCGCGCTGAGCGCGCTGGATATCTGGCAGGACGCGCAGGCGATGTCCGATGCGACGGCAGATGAGCGGTTAACGGCCGGGATGCAAGTATTTCTGGAATGCCTGAAAAAATCGGGTTCAAAAGTTGAGAAACTCGACAAAAACCTGATTGACCATCATATCGCTGAGCTGGACTACCAGATTAGCCGTCAGCTGGATGCGATAATGCACAGCGGAGAATTCCAGGCGGTAGAAAGCCTGTGGCGCGGCGTTAAATCTCTGGTCGATAAAACTGATTTTCGCCAGAATGTGAAAGTTGAACTGCTGGATATGTCTAAAGACGACCTGCGTCAGGATTTTGAAGACAGTCCGGAGATTATCCAGAGCGGGCTGTATAAACACACCTATATCGATGAATACGATACGCCGGGTGGAGAGCCGATTGCGGCCCTGATTTCGGCTTACGAGTTTGATGCCTCTGCGCAGGACGTTGCCCTGCTACGCAATATTTCGAAAGTCTCGGCCGCTGCCCATATGCCCTTTATCGGCGCGGCCGGCCCGAAATTTTTCCTCAAGGATTCGATGGAGGAGGTGGCGGCCATTAAAGATATCGGTAACCACTTTGACCGCGCCGAATATATCAAGTGGAAATCCTTTCGCGAGACGGACGATGCCCGCTATATCGGCCTGGTAATGCCGCGCGTGCTGGGCCGTCTGCCGTATGGCCCGGACACCGTGCCGGTGCGCAGTTTCAACTATGTGGAAGAAGTGAAGGGCCCGGACCACGACAAATATCTGTGGACCAACGCCTCGTTTGCCTTCGCGGCCAACATGGTGCGCAGCTTTATCAACAACGGATGGTGTGTACAGATCCGTGGCCCGCAGGCTGGTGGTGCCGTTCAGGACCTGCCAATCCATCTTTACGATCTGGGCACCGGCAGCCAGGTGAAAATCCCGTCCGAAGTGATGACCCCGGAAACCCGTGAATTTGAGTTCGCCAATTTGGGTTTCATTCCTCTCTCTTACTACAAGAACCGCGACTACAGCTGCTTCTTCTCGGCCAATTCCACCCAGAAACCGGCGCTTTACGACACTGCGGATGCGACGGCCAATAGCCGTATCAACGCCCGTCTGCCGTATATCTTCCTGCTGTCACGTATTGCCCACTACCTGAAGCTGATTCAGCGTGAAAATATTGGCACCACCAAAGACCGTCGTCTGCTGGAGCTGGAGCTCAACACCTGGGTGAAAGGTCTGGTCACCGAAATGACCGATCCGGGCGACGAGCTGCAGGCGTCCCACCCGCTGCGCGATGCCAAAGTGGTGGTCGAGGACATTGAAGATAACCCGGGCTTCTTCCGTGTGAAGCTGTATGCCGTCCCGCACTTCCAGGTGGAGGGCATGGACGTCAACCTGTCACTGGTCTCTCAGATGCCGAAGGCGAAATCATAAGCTAAGGCAGGAAGCCGATGAAAACGGAACAACCGTTATGGGGCAGGGGCGTTATGGTCTCTCCTCAGCACTTCCAGCAACAGGCCGCATACGCGGCCTGGTCTGCGGAATGCATTGCCCGGCTGGGTCTTGCACAGCCCTGGGGCGTGATAAATGCCGTTTTTGAACCGGATGCACTGAAACTGGGCCGCCTGCAGGCCCGCCACCTGCATATCCGGTTTCCGGACGGTACGCTTATCGATACGGATAATGCTGACGACTTGCCGCCGGCGCTGGCGCTTGAGGGTGAATCACAGGAAGTGGTGGTGGTTCTGGCCCTTCCGCTGCTGCGGGCGAATGGTGGCAACTGTCTTAAACCCGATGAGGTGGCCGGGCGCCCTGTTCGCTATCGCCAGCGCTGGCGGGATGTCCGCAATACCTTCGGGGAGGATACTCGCCAGATTGCGGTGATGCAGCCGGAGCTGACGCTGCGTTTCATCCATCAGAACAACAGCGATTACCTGATCTGCCCGGTCGCTCGTCTGCGGCAGGATTCACAGGGGCGCTGGGCGCTTGATGAGGCGTATCTCCCCCCGCTCCTTACCATCCAGAGCAGTCGCTGGCTGGTGACCCAACTGGAGCAACTGATGACGCAGCTGCGCGCCCGCCGCCGTCGCCTGATGGCCATGCGCAGGGAAAGTAACGAGCGCATGGCGGATTTTGCCGTGGCGGACGTCTCCCTGTTCTGGCTGCTCNNTGCCCTAAACAGCGCGGAGCCGGTGCTGGGGCAGTTTCAGTGTCACCCGCAAAGCCCGCCCGAGCGTCTGTATCCGGAGCTGGCGCGCCTTGCGGGCAGCCTGTTGACCTTCTCACTGGAGCACCAGGTGAGTGCTATTCCTGTCTGGCAGCATGAGCAGCTGAATAACGTTTTTCCGCCGCTGTTTGATTTGCTGGGCGATCTGTTGGAAGCCAGCCTGCCGTCGCGGGTGGTGTCGATTGAGCTTGAGCACGATGCCCGGCTTCACGTCTGGCATGCCCGTCTGCATGACCCGCGCCTGCGCGAAGGGGCTGATTACTATCTCTCCGTACGTTCATCGATACCGGCGGCTCAGCTACAGGAACAGTTCCCGCGTCAGTGCAAGGTCGGTAGTCCCGATCATGTCAGGAGTATCGTCAATTCTTCACGGGTGGGGGTGCCTCTGGCGCCGCTACGTCATGTGCCGGCCGCCATTCCGCTGCGCCTGGAAAATCAGTATTTCAGCCTCGATGTGACACACCCACTGGCCACCGAGATGCTGCAAAGCGGCAGCTGTATGTTTTATGTCCCGGGGATGCTCGGCGAGCCTGAGCTTGAACTCTTTGCGGTATTGAGAACATGAGTGAGCGTAAACGCGGCGCGGCCGCGTCCATCGATATTGACGCCCTGCTGCAGGATACCTGGCTGCAGGTCATCAGCCTGCGTCACGGCCCGACATTCCAGGATGGCGAAGGGCGCACCTTGTGGGAGCGCTGTATTGCTGATGTGGAGCGGGTCCAGCAAGAGCTGAAAGCGCGTGAGCTGGATGAGGCGGGCTGTCAGCACATTCTTGCCGCGCAATGTGCGCTGCTTGATGAGACGGTCAAGGGGCGCGGCGTGGAGGATGACGCCTGTGTGCAGTGGTATGACATTCCCCTGCAGGGACATTTCCTGGGGACCATGGATGCCGGCGATACGCTCTGCGATCGGATGCGTGATGTGCTGCGTGAGCCGGCGCCTGATCATGCCGTTGTGACCTGCTTCCAGCGTGTGATGATGCTGGGTTTCCTGGGCAGTTTCCATTCTCAGAATGACCCGGAACGTCAGAAACTCGTCAATGCACTCAATGAACATGTCACGCCGTTCCGCTATCCAGCGTCCCATCCGGTGCTGGCGGAAAGCCGTGCTGGATGGGGCGTGGGCGGCTGGCTGGCGTCATGGCCCGTGAGTATTGCTTTGAGCATGTTGGCGGTCGCCGCACTCTGGTGGGGCCTGGATCACTGGCTGGATCAGATGCTGTTGAGCCTGCTGCCGGGAGTCGTGAAATGAGTCCGGCACAACAGCGCGGACTTGCGCTGTGGGCCGCCCTGCTGAGTTCGGTGATCTGTCTGGGTTTTCTGCCGGGAGCCCGAGGGGGTTCCATGCTGCTTCTGCTGGCGCTGCTGGGGGTTATCCTGGCGTGCTGGATTGTGGCCAGCCGGCGTGCAGAGCATGAATCGACGTTGCGCCCCGACGACCTGCCTGACGCCACGTATCGCCAGCCCGTGGTGCTGGTCTGTGGGGATCTCCCCCAGGCCTGGCCCGGGCAATCTCAGGTCCTGACCGTCACCCAGGGGTGCTGGATCCGGGTGGAGAGCCCTCAGGATCTGGAGCAGACAGCCCGTCAGCTGTTATGGCTTCGCCCTGGCTGGGGAGATCAGCTGTCGGTGATGGTCAGCGTCTGTCCGCAGAAATACGCCGACAGCGGGCATCTAACCCGTTGCCTGCTGGCCCTGCGCTGGCAAATCAGCCGGCTGCGTAAAGAGACGGGTCATTCTGTGCCGCTGGTCCTGCATGGTCAGATTGGCAGCGCGATGACGAATGATCTGCTCTGGCAGGCGGCTATCCCAGGGGAAGGCGTGAGAGTCTGGCGTGCGTCTTCGGCGCCGGGTTCCATCGCTGCATGGGTCACCGCCGGTGGGTCGCCTGCGATGCAGCAACAGGTGTTGATGAACAGCCTGATGAGCTGGTTCCATCAACACGTCAAAGCTGTCTTTATGGATGAGAACTCCGATTTTCCTGCCATTATACCTGTTGCGGAGCTGTGGGGTATGGGGCCGATCCTTGCCGGAAGTCTGGCCACATCGGCCTGGACCGCGTGGCTGTCCCGCCACACCGCCATGCAGCAGGTGGCGGGCTGGCAGCCAGTGGGAACGGACAGTTCGGTTATCTCCCCGTTGCCAGATTTTATCCTGCCATTGCTGCCGGAGGGGCGAGGCCTGACGCCGCGTGGGCGAGCCTTCCGTTGTGCGCTCGGGATTTTCACGCTGGCGGCGATTGCAGCGCTGCTCAGTAGTGGTTGGAACAATCGTCAGTTACTGCAGCGTGTGAGCTTCGATATTGCCCGCTACGACCGTATCCCGATGCATGATTTCGGCCCCAAAGCCGACGCCGTTGCTGTCCTGCGTGACGATGCGGCAGCGCTGGATAATCTGGCGCGCAACGGGATACCGCCCCGTCTGAGCCTCGGTTTATATCAGGGTGAGCGTCTGCGAATGCCGCTACTGGATGCGATCCATGCTTATGTGCCCCCGCCGTTTGAATCTGAAGCGCAGCCGACGCCCAAACGGGTATCGAAATCTCAATCGACTCCGACAACGGTGCGTCTCGACAGTCTGTCGCTGTTCGATTCCGGCAAATCGGTACTGAAAACCGGCTCCACCAAATGGCTTGTGAACTCACTGGTCGGCATCAAGGCGAAGCCGGGCTGGCTGATTGTCGTCAGTGGTCACACCGATAACACCGGCAGCCCTCAACTGAATCAGATGCTGTCCCTGAAGCGTGCCGAAGCGGTACGCGACTGGATGCGTGACACTGGCGATGTGCCGGAAAGCTGTTTTGCGGTGCAGGGCTATGGCGCCAGCCGCCCGGTCGCAACCAATGACACCCCGGAAGGGCGCGCACTTAACCGTCGTGTCGAAATCAGTCTGGTACCGCAGGCTAATGCCTGTCAGATACCCGGCGAAACCCCAGCGTCATCGCAGGATGATGACGTATCACAATCAAATGGAGAGTAACTCTCATGGCAATTCCTGTTTATCTTTGGCTGAAGGACGACGGCGGTGCGGACATTAAAGGGTCTGTGGACGTGCAGGATCGCGAAGGCAGCATCGAAGTGGTGGCCCAGGAGCATAACCTGTATATCCCGACCGATAACAACACCGGCAAGCTGACCGGCACCCGTATCCACACCCCATTCCTGTTCACCAAGGAAATCGACTCGTCCAGCCCGTACCTGTACAAGGCGGTGACCACCGGTCAGACCCTGAAGTCTGCGGAATTCAAGTGGTACAAAATCAACGATGCGGGCCAGGAAGTGGAGTACTTCAACACCAGACTGGAGAACGTGAAGGTGGTGAAAGTGGCTCCGAAGATGCACGACATCAAGGATCCTGCCTTCGAGAAACACAACCACCTTGAGCAGATCGAACTGCGTTACGAAAAAATCACCTGGACCTACAAAGACGGCAACATCATTCATTCCGACTCCTGGAGCGAACGCGCTACCGCGTAAGTCACCAGCGGACAGGTTTTTTCTGTCCGCTTTTCCATTTTTGCTCAACGTCTGTCTGCGCGGGCGTTGAGCAAAGAAAACCACAAACTGCCAGCCCGACCGTGTGCGCTTTGGTCCCCTGAACGGGAAATAGTGAGGGGCGGTAGCGTGTCCAGGAACCGACAAAGAGAGAAAGTCATGGAAAATCCAGCCATCCTGCTGCGACGTCTGAATCCTCACTGTGCCCGTGCGATGGAGGGGGCGGCCTCGCTCTGCCAGATCCGCACCCATGCGGAAATCCTGCCTGAGCACTGGCTGCTGAAGCTGCTGGAGCAGGGGGAGGGTGACCTGACGGTGCTGGCCCGCCGTTATGAGTGGGATATGGATGCGCTGTGGCAGGATTTGCTCGGCTGGCTGGATTCACTTCCCCGCTCTGTTTGCAGTCGCCCGCAGCTTTCAAACAGCATTCAGACGCTGATGCAGGAAGCCTGGCTGATTGCCTCCCTTAATGGCGAAGAGCATATCCGCAGTGTGCATCTGCTGATGGCGCTGGCCGATAGGCCAAAACTGGTGCGCTGCGATGGCCTGTGGCCGCTGCTGACCCTCGGCCAGAGTCAGCTGGAGCGTCTGCGTCCGCTGCTTGATGCGCAGTCAGACGAACGCCCGGATGTGCAGCTGGATGAAGAATTAGCCAAAAGCGATACGGTTGAGTTCGTGGGCCGCCCGGTCGGCGTTTCTGAAGGCAAAGAAGGCGAGTTGTCGCCTGCGCTGCAGAACGCGCTGGATAAATTCACCCTTGATGTCACCGCCAAGGCCAGAGAGGGCAGGATTGACCCGGTGTTTGGCCGTGACACGGAAATCCGTCAGATGGTGGATATTCTCTCGCGCCGTCGCAAGAACAACCCGATCCTGGTTGGTGAGTCGGGCGTCGGCAAAACGGCCCTGGTGGAAGGGCTGGCGCTGCGCATTGCCGAAGGCAACGTACCGGAAAGCCTGAAAACAGTCGTTCTGCGTACCCTGGACCTCGGTCTACTGCAGGCGGGCGCTGGCGTAAAGGGCGAATTTGAGCAGCGCCTGAAAAACGTCATCGATGCTGTGCAGCAGTCGCCGGTGCCTGTCCTGCTGTTTATCGACGAAGCGCATACCATCATCGGGGCGGGGAATTCAGCCGGGGGCGCAGATGCGGCCAATCTGCTGAAGCCGGCGCTGGCACGTGGCGAGCTGCGCACCATTGCCGCCACTACCTGGAGCGAGTACAAGCAGTACTTCGAGCGTGATGCCGCGCTGGAGCGCCGCTTCCAGATGGTGAAAGTGGACGAGCCAGACGACGAGACCG
This sequence comes from Edwardsiella anguillarum ET080813, assembly GCF_000264765.2. GTDB lineage: Bacteria > Pseudomonadota > Gammaproteobacteria > Enterobacterales > Enterobacteriaceae > Edwardsiella > Edwardsiella anguillarum. The sequence goes on along the minus strand of NZ_CP006664.1, from coordinate 4,131,279 downwards.
CCTGCCTGATGCTGCGTGGCCTGAAATCCCGCTATGCCGAACACCACGGCGTACATATCACTGACGACGCGGTACGCGCGGCCGTCACATTGTCGCGCCGCTATTTGACCGGACGCCAGCTGCCGGACAAAGCCGTTGACCTGCTGGATACCGCCTCTGCCCGTGTGCGAATGAGTCTCGACACCGTGCCGGAAGCGCTGACCCAGTATCGCGCACAGCTCACCGCGCTGGATATCGAAAAGCAGGCGCTGCTGGAAGATATCGCGCTGGGTAATAATCAGCACGGCGAACGCCTGGCGGCGATTGAGCAGCAGCAGAACGACCTGATTGTCGAACTCGACGTGCTGGAAACCCAGTATGGTCGCGAGCTGAGCCTGACCAAACAACTGCTCGACGTGCGCCCGGACATCAGCCGTCAGACCGATATCAACAACCTGCAAAACCAGCTCTCCGCGCTGCAGGGCAGCACGCCACTGTTGTCGCTGGACGTGGACACCCGCACCGTGGCCAACGTGATTGCCGACTGGACCGGCGTTCCGTTGTCTTCCCTGATGAAAGATGAACAGACCGAACTGCTGACCCTGGAAGCTGAAATCGGTAGGCGCGTAGTGGGGCAGGACGTGGCGCTGATCGCCATTGCCCAGCGCCTGCGCGCGGCGAAAACCGGCCTGACGTCTGAGAACGGCCCGCAGGGCGTATTCCTGCTGGTTGGTCCGAGTGGCGTGGGGAAAACCGAGACCGCGCTGGCGCTGGCGGATGTGCTGTACGGTGGCGAGAAATCCCTCATCACCATCAACCTGTCTGAATACCAGGAGCCGCACACGGTATCCCAGCTAAAAGGCTCTCCGCCGGGTTACGTGGGTTACGGCCAGGGCGGCATTCTCACCGAAGCGGTGCGCAAGCGTCCGTACAGCGTGGTGCTGCTGGATGAGGTGGAAAAAGCCCATCGTGACGTGATAAACCTGTTCTATCAGGTGTTCGACCGCGGCTTTATGCGCGACGGCGAAGGGCGTGAAATCGACTTCCGTAATACCGTTATTCTGATGACCTCGAACCTCGGCAGCGACCACCTGATGCAGCTGCTGGATGAACAGCCAGGTGCCAGCGAAAGCGACCTGCACGAACTGCTGCGCCCGACTTTACGTGACCACTTCCAGCCCGCGCTGCTGGCCCGTTTCCAGACAGTTATCTACCGTCCGCTGGCAGAATTAGCCATGCGCACCATCGTGGAGATGAAACTCAGCCAGGTGAGTCAACGCCTGAAGCGTCACTACGGTCTGACCATGCAGATTGGCGAGAGCCTGTATGACACGCTGACCGCGGCCTGCCTGTTGCCGGATACCGGTGCGCGTAACGTTGACAGCCTTCTCAACCAGCAAATCCTGCCGGTGCTGAGTCAGCAACTGCTGACCCATATGGCTGCGAAGCAGAAGCCCAAATTACTGACGCTGGAATGGCACGACGATGAGGGCATTGTGCTGGCGTTTGATACCCCAGCCACTGAACCAGAAGGAACTGACGCATGAGCACGAATCTCAAAATCCGCTTCAGCCACAATCATCACGGGCTTTCGGTAAAAGGCTGTGAGTCCGGGCTGGACGTCCTGGCCTTTGAGGGGCACGAAGCCCTGAGTCAACCGTTTAGCTACCGTATTGAGTTCACCAGTGGCGATCATGCCATCAGCAAGGAAATGATGCTGATGAAAGCGGCCTCCCTGACGCTGCAGGCACCGGTGGATCAGGGCTACGGCATTAAGGTGCAACAGGCCGTTCGCGTGATTCAGGGGGTAGTCAGCGGTTTTGAACGCCTCGGTACCTCAAAAGATGAAACCCATTACGCCCTGACGCTGACCCCGCGCCTGGCGTTGCTCAGCCGTTCACACCAGAACGCCATTTATCAGGACATGTCGGTTCCGCAGATTGTTGAAAAAATTCTGCGCGAGCGCCACAGCATGCGCGGCCAAGATTTTCTGTTCTCGCTGACGCAGGAATATCCGCGCCGCGAGCAGGTGATGCAGTACGGCGAGGACGATCTGCATTTCATCACCCGACTGCTGGGTGAGGTGGGCATCTGGTTCCGCTTTACCACCGATATGCGCCTCAATATCGATGTGGTGGAGTTTTACGACGGCCCGCAGGGCTATGAGAAAGGGCTGACCCTGCCGTCGGTGCCGCCGTCGGGCCAGCACTCAAAAGGCGTGGACTCGGTGTGGGGAATGGAGACCCATCATCACGTGGTGCAGAAGCAGGTCAGCACCTGTGATTACAACTACCGTGCGGCAAACGAGGACATGAACACCCAGGTCGATGTGACCCGGGGGGACGCCACTACCTACGGTGATGCCTATCACTATGCCGACAATTACCTGACGCCGGGCAGTAAATACGACCGCCATCCGGCCCCGGAATCCGGGGCGTTCTATGCCCGTATCCGGCATGAGCGTTACCTGAATGGGCAGACGCAGACCCACGCCATCACCAGTTGCCCGACGCTGTTCCCGGGTATGCTGTTAAAGGTCACCGGCGGCTATGAGGTGGCAGACGTGTTTGCGCAGGGCGTGGTCATCACCGTGATGCGCAGCCATGCGCGCCGTGATGAAGATTTTGGTGTGAATTTTGAGGGTATCCCGGACAGCTCGGATTTTGGCTTCCGCCCGGCCCCCGGCGCCCGTCCGGTGATGGCCGGCACGCTGCCGGCCCGCGTTACCAGCACCACCGAAAATGACGCCTACGGCCATATCGACCGCGATGGCCGCTACCGCGTCAACATGCTGTTCGACCGCGATAACTGGGAGACCGGTTTTGAAAGCCTGTGGGTGCGCCAGTCGCGCCCCTATGCCGGTGATACCTATGGCCTGCACCTGCCGCTGCTGGCGGGCACCGAAGTGGCGATTAGCTTTGAGGACGGTAACCCGGACCGGCCGTACATCTCCGGCGTACTTCATGACTCGGCGCACGGTGACCACGTCACCATTCAGAACTACAAACGCAACGTCCTGCGCACCCCGGCGAACAACAAAATCCGCCTCGACGATGCGCGCGGGAAAGAGCATATCAAGGTCAGCACGGAGTACGGTGGTAAGAGTCAGCTCAATCTCGGTCACCTGGTCGACAGCGAGAAACAGCCACGTGGCGAGGGTTTTGAGCTCAGAAGCGACAGCTGGGGCGCTATCCGGGCACAGAAGGGGATGTTTATCAGCGCTGACGGTCAGACGATGGCGCAGGGGGCGGCGCTGGAGATGCAGCCGGCGGTCAGCAATCTGGGCGATGCCCGGGAGCAGATGACCTCCATCTCCGATGACGCGCAGAAGGCGGCCGCGACCCCGGCGGATCTCCGGGCGCAAATCACACTGCTGGAGCAGCAGCTGACAGATCTCAAAAAATCGGTGCTGCTGCTCAGCGCGCCGGATGGTGTGGCGCTGACCAGCGGACAGCACCTACAGGTATCGGCCGGCCAGAATCTGATTGCCACTGCCGGTAAAAATGCGGACGTCAGCGTGGTGAAAAATCTGTTTATCGGGGTCGGTAATGCCCTGAGTGTGTTCGTTCGTAAGCTGGGGATCAAGCTCATCGCCAACCAGGGGCCGGTGAGGATCCAGGCGCAGAATGCGTTGATGGAGCTGCTCGCCCGTGGAGAGATCCGCGTCGTCAGCACCGAAGATCGCATCGAAATCATTGCCAAAAAACAGGTCACGATTAACGGGGGCGGAAGCTATATCACCCTCGATGCCAATGGCATTGAATCAGCCACTCAGGGTGAATACCTGACCAAGGCCGGGTATTACGGACGAAAAGAAAAGGCCAGCAAGCAGGTAGCGTTTCCGAGCATGGCGCCTGAAACCGCAGAGTCCTCCAGTAAATGCAGCTTTTCATGACGGGGTGTTGGCCGATGATGATCGGCCCACCGCCTCTGAAGGCGAGAGCGGCCCATGTAACGGATGCGGCCTGCCTCGAAAGGGGCATGACTGACGTTCATCGTCGTGGGTACCCGGTTCACGCTCATGGCGCGTGGCAGGGCGGGAGCTACATTTGCCAGACTGCCGCAGGAGGCGCGGCCGAGCGCGTGCGAGCGATTGCGGAGGCGTTCATCGTTTCACTGCGCACACGCGTCGCCAGACGCGATCTGGCACCGCAGAACCTCAACGCCGATAAACCCAATCTGATATGGGATGAATCAGATAACACTTATGGTTACGACAAAGATGAGTTGCAAGAGAAATGCCGTATTCCCTGAAAAATCCTCCCGAATGTCATCCTCGATCGGCACCACCGAAAATATCACGTTGGCTTGCGGCTCTGGCGATACCGTTGGTCATTGTCGTGATCCTCATGCGGATATTGGGAGTTTATATCGATAACAAGCACTTCGGGTTGATTGCTATGGGGACCCCTGTCGTGGTGTGGATCGTGAGTTTCAGTATTCGTCTGTGGGGCTGGTCATTACAGGACAGTAAAGCGAATGCTTTTGACCGACGTCGGGAACAATGGATCTTGCGTGAGACCCGCCGAGCGCGCCGTGCGCTTCAGATACTGAATACGACATTTATCACAGCCCATCAGGAGAGCGAACCAGGTTCTGTCGCCGTTGAAATGCGCAATAACCACAGCATTATCATTTCTCAGTCGGACTGGAAAAACGAGAAGAGTAACAGGATGAGCCGCATCGGGGCGGGACCGGATGAGACGCCTGAGCGGCTCGTCTCACGCCTGCTTTCAGCGCTCATTGCCGATCTGCCCGTCGACCAGTTTCCTGAAAATGCCGCGCTGGCGGTCATCCTTGATGTCTCGTCATCTCTGTCATGCCCTACTGTTCGGGCGATTTGGCAGAAAGCCTGGCAGGAGAGCGGCATAGCCTGCGCGGTTGAGTATGTGGACAGCCGTGGTCCGGGGGGCGTCAGCCACTGGCTGGATCACCGAATCCAAGATGAGGCGATGTTGTTGATTATTGGCCTCCAGGTTGATCCGGTTATATCGAACAACACGGCGGAAGCCGCCGTTGCCCTGCTTCTGGGCAACCGCCTGACGCAGCAGGCTATTGACCCCCTCGCGCTGCTGCACCGGCCAGATGCGGCCCCTCCGGGTGAGCTGTGCGGGGGGATGAACATGGCCGCCTATAACGTCCCGCTCAAAGAGAATATCGTGAAAAATTTATGGCTTGCCGGGCTGACGGGGGCGCAGCGCGCAGAAGTGATCGCGTGCCAGAATGCGCATCCTGCGCAGTCCGTAGAGGACGAAGCCGTGATTTCACTCGATATGTCGATGGGATATGCCGGCGCCGCTGCGCCCTGGTTGGCCATCGCGGCCGCCACTGAAATCGCACGGCAAACGCAGTCACCCCAGATGATTATCTGCGGCGACACCACGCAGAATGCGCTGTGGAGCACGCTCATTACCCCGATGGCTTCCCGACAGGAGATGGATCCGTGACGCTACCTTTGGCACCGAAGACGACGGAAGGGCGCTATCTTTCTGGCGTATTCATTCTCTTTTTACTCCTTGCCGCAATGACGTTTATGGTCTGGCGGTATCCGGACATCGCCGGGCTGGAGAGGGGGAGTCCGCAGCAGACTTACTGGCTTATTGGCGGGTGCTGCATTAGCGGATGCACATTTATTATGCTGGTTACGCTCCTGTGGGCCGCGCTCAGTGCCGGCAAAACGGCGTTTGATGCTCTCGTCGACGCGACAAATGGCGATGACGAGGGGGCGAAAAGGGAAAGTGAACACCCCCCTGAGTCTCCGGCGGGGGTGATGTCTGGAGCGATACGGGCCCACCTACGCTCACGGGTTGGCTTTTACTGGCGTGGAAAAGCCCGCCTGTTGTTGGTGACGGGCGACGCCGCCGCGATTGAGCAACTGGTTCCCGGCCTGCAGCAGCGGCAGTGGCTTGAGGGTAACCGTACCGTTCTGATTTATGGCGGCAGTCTGATATCGGAGCCCGACCATGAAAAATACGCGGCGCTGCGCAGGCTGCGTCGCGGACGCCCGCTGGACGGTATTGTCCGTGTCATGCCGGCGTCGCTTCACCTGACACCACACATCAGTGACAACGATTTACGCGGGCTGGAAAAAATCAGCGAGCTGCTGCGTTATTCCGCACCGGTCTGGCTGTGGCAACTGTGCGACAGTCCATGGTCGCAGACTAACCGCACAGAACAGACGGTAGGGGCCTGTTTTCCGCTACGTGCGAAAGCCGAAGATATTACCCGCCAGCTTGAATTGATGCTGCCGACGCTGCGGGCGCAGGGGGTGAGTCAGATCGCTGATAACGATAGCCACGACTTCCTGCTGCGCCTGGGGCAGCGCCTGAAAGACGGCGGTATCGCCCGCTGGGCTCAGCAACTGCGGCCATGGCTCTCCGACGCTCAGCAGCGCGTTTCGCTGCGGGGCCTGATGTTCAGCCTGCCGGAGAATAAACCCGCTGATATTTTCGAGAGAAGCGCCGGCGCTGAGAAATATGTCCCGGAGTCACAACGCCATGCGCTGACCCTGCCGGTGACCTGGCAGGGTATCGTTGACCGCTGCACCCGTATTCGTGGTCGCCGGGTCGGTAGGGCGTGGGAACAGACGCTGGCCTGGGCCATGATGGCGATCATCGGCGTCTGGGGCGCCGGGCTGCTGCTCGCCTTTGCGCTGAACTCCGGCCAGATATCTTCCGTGGCGGCAAAAGCCCGATACCTGGTGGCGCATCCTTCCGTCTCCGATGCACAGCTGGTGGCCTTGCACGATCTGCGTAATGACGCCGGTCGCCTGCTGCATCATGTCCGGGAGGAGACGCCATGGTATCAGCGCTTCGGCCTGAACCATAGCCCGCAGCTGCTCGACGCGATGCTGCCCTGGTACGGCGTGGCGAACAACCGCCTGATACGCGACCCGGCATATGCCGCCCTGATGCAGAAGCTCAGCGCGCTGGTAAACTCAGCGCCCAGCAGCGCCCTGCGGGCACAGCTGGCAAAGCCGGGCTATGACCAGCTGAAAGCCTGGCTGATGATGTCCCGTCCGGATAAAGCCGACGGTGCGTTTTTCGCGCAGACCATGCAATCCGTGCAGCCGACGCGCATGGGCATCTCAACCGGCCTGTGGCAAAGCCTGTCGCCGACTTTGTGGGCATTCTACATCGCCGAACTGCCCGAGCAGCCACGGTGGAAAATCGCGCCGGATGCGCAACGGGTCAGCCAGAGCCGTCAGGTGCTGCTGCAGCAAATTGGACGGCGCAACGCCGACGGCACGCTGTATGAGAACATGCTCAACTCGGTGCGTCGTAACTTCGCCGACGTGTCACTGGAAGACATGACTCGCGGCACCGATGCGCGCCGACTCTTCACCACCGAGGCGGTGGTGCCGGGCATGTTCACTCGTCAGGCGTGGGAAGGGGGGATACAGCAGGCCATCGAGAAAGCCGCGACTTCCCGACGCGATGCAATCGACTGGGTGTTGAGCGATGCCGCTACGTCAGTACCCGCTGAGCTGGCGCCGGAAGCGCTGAAAACGCGCCTGCTGCAACGTTACTTCACCGACTTCGCCGGCAGCTGGCTGAACTTTCTCAACAGTCTGCGGCTTAACCCGGCGAACAACATTGCGGACGTCGCAGACCAGCTGGCGCTGATGAGCGATGTCCGCCAGTCGCCACTGATTGCCCTGATGAATACCGTCGCCTGGCAGGGGCAGGCCGGCCAGCAAAGTGAAGGCCTTTCGAGTTCCATCGTCTCATCGGCTAAGGCGCTGATGGGGGGGGAAGAGACACCAGCGATTGACCCGTCTGCCACGGAGTTGCAGGGGCCATTGGATGACACCTTCGGTCCGCTGCTTCAGCTGCTGGGTAAAAACAACGGCAGCAACCTCATGTCGGCCGACAACTCACTGAGCCTGCAGACGTATCTGACCCGCATCACCCGCGTGCGTCTGCGCCTGCAACAGGTGGCCAGCGCCTCCGACCCGCAGGCGATGCTACAAACCCTGGCGCAGACCGTATTCCAGGGCAAAAGCGTGGACTTGAGCGACACCCAGCAATATGGCAGCCTGATTGCGGCAAGCCTGGGCGAAGCGTGGAGCGGTTTTGGCAGCACCGTGTTTGTTCAGCCGCTGACCCAGGCCTGGGAGACCGTGCTTCAGCCGTCGGCGGCGAGCCTGAATGACAAATGGCGCCGCGCCGTGGTGGCGAACTGGCACACGGCATTCGACGGCCGTTTCCCGTTTGCTGACAGCAAAAGTGATGCCTCTTTACCGATGCTGGCCGAGTTTGTGCGCAAAGACAGCGGCCGTATTGAACGCTTCCTGACCGCAGAGCTCAGCGGCGTGCTGCACAAAGAGGGCAGCCGATGGGTAGCGGATAAGGTCAACAGCCAGGGGCTAAGCTTTAATCCGGCCTTCCTGCGCGCCATTAACCAGCTGAGCCAGCTGTCGGACATCCTGTTTACCGACGGCGGTCAGGGCATCAGCTTTGAACTGCAGGCACGCCCGGCGCCGCAGGTGGTGGAGACTCAGCTGATCATCGACGGACAAAAGCTGCACTACTTTAACCAGATGGCCGACTGGCAGCCCTTCCGCTGGCCGGGAGACACTTACACGCCGGGCACCATGCTGACCTGGACCACCGTCAGCGCCGGAGCGCGTCTGTTCGGGGACTACAGTGGAACCTGGGGCTTTATTCGCTGGCTGGGAGAGGGTAAACGACAGCCGCTGGACCGCAGCCGGTGGATGATGAGCTTCAGCGCGCCGGATGGCTCCACCCTACGGTGGGTGCTGCGCTCGCAGCTGGGCAGCGGTCCACTGGCGTTACTGGCACTGCGCAACTTCACGCTGCCGGATCAGATCTTCAACGTCGACAGCGTGGCCACGGCTCCGGCGCGGATGGCCGACGCGGAAGAGAGTGACATGGACGGAGTCGAATAATGGGCACGCTGCCGAATCTGATCGCCGCCTGTCAGGTGGATGAAGTTCAGCTGCGACAGCAGGCGCAGGCGCTCACGGAAAGCTGGCACCCCTGGCTTGCCCCGGTCAGCGATAGCCGTCCAACAGGAGAGGATCCGGGATATGACGATGATTTTCAGCGCATCCGTGAGGAGGTCGACAGGCTTTCCGGCGTTGATACCGGGCTGATTTGCCAGCTGGCCGAGAGGCTGTTGACCCGCACGGCGCAAGATATCCGGGTCGCGACCTATTATTGCTGGGCACGTCTGCACCGGGACGGCGAAGCCGGCTTCGCTGAGGGGCTTGCACTGCTGGCGGGGTTACTGCAGCGCTATGGCGCGCAGCTTCATCCGCAGCGTGAGCGGAGCCGTAAATCGGCGCTGGAGTGGCTTGCAGGCCCCCGTGTTCTCGACGGCCTGTCACGCTGGCCGGAGGTGGTACGCGACGAGGCCCTGCGCACTGTCGGTGTGTTGCTGCTTATCCGCGACAGCCTGGAGGCCGAGCCGGAGGCGTCACGGCCGGAGCTGAGTGCCCTGTACCGCGCGCTGGAGTCTCGCCTGATGAAAGCCGGTGGCGTGGATGCCGTGGTGCCGCAGAATGCCGCTCATCAGGCTCCGCCGCCGCCCCCATTACACACGGCCGAGCCTGACGCACCGCGCCTGAGCCGTATCACCTCCGGTCAGGATTTGCTGGCTCAGGCCCGCACCCTGGCGGAGTATCTGCGAGAACAGCCCGCGGGCTGGCTCGCCGCACACCGGCTGATGAAAAGCCTGCGCCATGACACGCTGAGCGCTATCCCGGCGCCGGATGCCGAGGGGAAAACGCGCATTGAGCCGCCGCGGGCTGACCAGCGAGCCATGCTCAAACGCCTGTACCTGCAGCAGAGCTGGCCGGAGATGCTGGCGCAGGTGGACAGCACCTTCTCGCGCGGCGCCAATCACCTCTGGCTGGATTTGCAGTGGTATACCCACCAGGCCCTGGTGAAGTCAGGGCAGGAGGTGCTGGCCGAGATTATCACCGCCGATCTGAAAGGGCTGCTGCGCCGGCTCTCCGGGCTTGAAACGCTGGCCTTTAATGACGGTACGCCGTTTGCCGATGAGATCACCCTGAACTGGATAAACCAGAGCGTGCTGGACGGTATATCCGGCTGGCGTGAGGCGCCGGTCAGCGCCGTCAGTGAGACGGATAACGATATCCTGGCCCTTGAGCCGGAGGCGCTGGAGAAAGCGGACACGGAGGGTCTGGATGCCACGCTCCACTGGCTACAGACACGCCCAGGCGCGGACTCCACAAAAGGCAAATGGCTGCTGCGCCTGCTGATGGCGCGCGTGGCGGAGCAGAGGGGCCGGAATGAGCTGGCACTGCATCTGCTGGGTGAGCTTGAGAGTACCGCACAGGCCATCACGCTCACGCAGTGGATACCGGCGCTGTTGTTTGAGGTGAAATCGCGTCGCCTCAGGCTGCTGCGCATGAAAGCCACCCGCAGCGAAACCGATAAATTGCGGCTTCAGCCCGAGATGGATTTGCTTCTGTCCGGCCTGATTGCGCTCGATCCGGTCAGCAGTGCGGTGCTTTGCGGGTAACCCGGAGTGAATTCAGCGAAAGGGGAAACATATGCCGGTAACAGGCTATTATCTGGTGCAGGGCGATAAAACGACCTGCGGCGGGAGGATCACCACGGGCGCAGAGGATCACACGCTGTTTGATAAACCTGTTGCCCGCGAGCAGGACAGCGTGACCTGTGGAAAATATGTGGGACTGTATAGGATAGCCGGCGGCATCGACAACGATACCATTCACGGCAGGCGGATGGCCGGAACCCTCGACAGCTACAGCACCTGCCCCTGCAAGGCGAGGTTTATTCCGTCGATGATGCAGGATACCTATGAGAAATCATCGGGTTCGGGCATAGCCACGAACGCAGCCGAGGAAAAAGCAGAGGCGACGGTAAGCCCAGCCGTGACGGCTGGCCCGGAACCGTGTGTCAGCGCTGAGGCCGATAAGCCTGATGAGCAACTCAGCGGCTGGCTGGCTTATTACGGTACGGATATGCAGCCGCTTAAAAACCTGGCTTTCCGGAGTTTTGTCGACTCCGATGTACCCAAAGTGATCATTGCGGGTGACGGGCATCGGAAACCTCCTTTCATCTATTCTCAGCATATGCCCGGTGTCCTTTCCGCCTTTAGCAAAGGGAAGCTGCGGTTGTATGTCGAATATACGCAGTCAGGGTGGTCTCTTCGGAACAAAACACCCGGGGCGTTGCCGCCATATCTTACGCAAAAGAAAAGCTTCTTTAAAAAAGACATTGTCACCCCATGGGAGAATGAGGTGATGGGGGAGTCCTCAACGGCGATATATGAAAAATTAATTGAAAAAATAGGCGGTCTGACACCGCTTACAGCGGCAGAGGCGAAAAAATTAAAATTGCAGGGACAACAATTTGCAGACGGATTGAACGCCATCACTCCAGACCTGGCGGTAACGGTCAGAAAACATATCAATAATCTCGTCGCGGCAGCAGGCCCCTTGCCGGAGCAGGATGTTATGGCGCTGGTGAGTATTATCTCGGGGCAATGGCGAGACCTGTTTGTGAATGAAGACTTAGCCGAACGTTTAGCGGAAGAGATCACCAAGGCGCCGGATTTAACCCGGCTGATTTCAATAGGAGATGCGCATCTTGATGACAATAACAACCCTTTTCATATATTACTTGCTGAGAAACTATCAAAACGAATGAAGTCGCCTCCAGTTATTCTGGTAAATAAAAGAAGCGAGTTTTAATCCTATTGGTTTCTCCGTTTATTGATTTATTATCCGTTGGGCTTATTAATGGACGACTTAACCCTGCGTTACTATGACGCTGAAATGCGCTACCTACTGGAGGCTGGTGAAGAGTTTGCCCGCGCTCACCCCGAGCAGGCGGCCATGCTCAATCTCGATAAGGCGGGCGCGCGCGATCCGTACGTGGAACGCCTGTTCGAGGGCTTTGCCTTCCTGATGGGGCGCCTGCGTGAGAAGCTCGATGATGACTTGCCGGAGCTCACCGAAGGGCTGGTCAGCCTGCTGTGGCCGCATTACCTGCGCACCATTCCGTCAATGTCGGTGGTGGAGATCACCCCCGACTGGCGCGGGATGAAGGAGCCGATGCGTATTGTCAAAGGCTTCGGGGTGAACTCGCGGCCGATCGGTGAGAAGGGTACGTGCTGTCGGTACACCACGACCAAAGAGATCACCCTTCAGCCGCTGTCGCTGGAGTACGCCCGCCTGTCGACCGACCCTGATGGGGGTTCGGTCATCACGCTGCGCTTCAACTGCAGCCCTCTTGCCGACTGGAGCCGTGTCGACCTCAGCCAGATCCCGTTTTACTTTAACGCCGATGCGCCGCTGGCCTGTGCCATGCACGAAGCCTTTACCATCAACGCTGCACGCCTTTGGCTGCGGATGCCGGGTGATATGGAGAGAAGGCCGCTGGACGGGTATTTCAGCGCGCTCGGCTTTGGCAATGACGATGATCTGTGGCCGAAGGGAAGCAGCAGCTTTCGCGGCTATCAGCTGCTGCTGGAGTATTTCACCTTCCGTGAGAAGTTCATGTTCACCGGCCTGCGCGGGCTGGAGACCGTGGCCTTCCCGGCTGAGCTCTCCTGGTTTGAAATCGACGTGGCGCTGGCGGAACGCTGGGAGCATGATTTCCGCTTTACCGAAAAACATCTGCGCCTGCACTGTGTGCCGGTGATTAACCTGTTCCCGCTGGAGTCTGACCCCCTGACGCTCAACTCCCTGCAGACCGAATACATGCTGCGTCCGATGCGCGTACAGGATGGTCATACCGAGATTTACGCCGTGGATTCGGTGATGTCCTCGAGCCAGCATACCTACGTGCCGTTTTCGAGCTTCCGCCACAAGGGGGGAATGATGCGTCACGAAGCGCCGGAATATTACTACCACACCCGCGTGCGCCGAGGCCCGTCCGGGCTGCATAACACCTGGCTTATCCTCGGCGGTGAGGCGTTCGATAATCACACCGTACCGGAGGACGAAAGCCTGTCCCTGACGCTCACCGGCACCAACGGCCAGCTGCCGCGGCGTGCGCTGCAGAGTACCGTGCTCGATACGGTGATGCAAACCACCTCGGCCAGCATCGCCGTGCGCAACCTGTGCGCGCCGACGCTGCCCTGCTATCCACCGGCGCGGGATCGTTTCCACTGGCGCGTGCTGAGCCACCTCGGCAGCGGGTTTCTGTCGATGATGGATAACGCCGAGGTGCTGCGCGGCACCCTGGCGCTGTACGAGTGGACCGACAGCGAGATGAACCGCCGTCGCCTGGAGGCGATTATCGACGTGAAGCACAGCGAAATAGAACGCTTCGAGCAGGGCTACCTGCTGCGTGGCGTGCAGATTGACGTCACGTTGGACAGCCACGGCTTTGCCGGACGCGGCGATATCTGCCTGTTTGGCGAGATGCTGAGCCGCTTCTTCGCACTCTACACCGACATCTACTTGTTTAACCGCCTGATTATCATTCTGCAACCGACCGGAGAGCGCCTGGAATGGCAAGAGAAGCACAACCGCCGCATTCCCGGCTGACTCCGCGGCTGGAAGCCGACCTGCACCGCATCAACTTTTACCGTTTATGTCAGCTGCTGGAGAAACGTAATCCGGGCGGGCCGCTGATGGGATCGACCAGCCATCTCACGGATGATCCGGTGCGGTTTGCACCGCATCCGGGGATGGGATTTCCGGTCAGCGAACTGAAGGCCGTTGAATATGACGAGGACGACGACGGTAAGCCGCCGGTTATCCGCACCACCTTTATGGGGATATACGGCGTCGACTCGCCTTTGCCGACGGCGTATCTCGATGACATCACCCAGCGCCGGGAGGGGCATGAGGCTCTTCAGGGGTTTCTGGATATCTTCGGCCATCGCATCCTGACGCAGTTTTACCGCATCTGGCGTAAGTACTCCTACCCGGCCACGTTTGAGCCAGGCGGTACCGACAGCATCTCGCGCTCGTTGCTGGGGCTGGTGGGCCTGGGCATTCCCGGTACGGCAGAGCATATCGCCACGCCGGTGTCGCGTTTTCTGGCGCTGCTTGGCGTACTGCGTCAGCCAGGTAAAACCCAGGAGGGGATGCAGGCGCTGGTCAGCCTGCTGGCACCCGATACTACGGTACTGGTCAGTCCGTATTGCCTGCGGCCGGTGGAGATCAGCCAGCCGCTAGGTTTTTACGATAATGACGATTTTCTGCTGGACGGCAATACGCCGCTGGGGGACGAAGCGATGGATGCGGGCAGCCAGCTGCTGGTTGCGCTCACGACGGATAACGAATGGGAGGCGAAAGGGTGGAAGCCGGATGGCCGGCTGTACCAAGACTTTCTGGTAATGCTGCGGGTGTATCTCGGCTGGCGTTTCAACGCCCGGATTACCCTGACCACGTCTGCCCGCCTGCTGGCTGTGCCGCCGCTGGGCATAGCTCCTTTCTGGCTGGGAATGAACGGCGTTCTGGGTGCCGAAGGTGCAGATCTCCCGGACGATATCCCGCAGACCTTTACGACGGAGCTGGGTTACTACACCGGCCTGCAGCCCGCGACACCACGACAAGGAAACCGACGTGTTACGTATCAGTTTTACTAAAACCGCGCGCTGGCTGATGCTGCTGATGGCCTTCAGCCTGGCGGGATGCGGGGTGACACAACGCGTCACCGAGGGTACCCAATCGGCGTTTAACGCCGTGTTCTACAAAAAGATTAAGGTGCTGCACCTGGATTTCACCGCGCGTGAGGCGTTGAACACCGACTCCCGTGAGAGTAACACGCTGTCTGAACCGCTGGTGGTGCGGATTTACCAGCTAAGAGACCGCAAGATCTTTGACAAGACGGTCTATCAGCAGCTGCTCCAGGATGACAGCAGTATTCTGAAAGCCGACCTGCTGGCCAGCCGTGATGTGGTGGTGACGCCGGGCGGCGATGTCAATCTGGATATGCCGCTGGAAGACGCGGCGCAGTTCGTGGCCGTGGTGGGGCTGTTTCGCGATCCGGATATGATCAACAACGCCTGGCAGCAGGTGATTCAACGCGAAGAGCTCGATCCGGATAAGCCACGTGTTCTGGAAGCGGGGAACAATCGGTTGACGCTGCTACCGCAGAAGGAGGAGTGATGTCCCGGGAACATATCACGCCTTCGCTGTATGAGATGCTCATCGGTCATTTTTCCGGTGGCCTCGACCTTCATCAAGCCAGCGAGGAGAATCAGGTCATCCTGTCGGTGCTGGATAATATGCAGCGCATTCTTAACTGTCGCGCCGGGACGCTGGCGCATCTGCCGGACTATGGACTGCCTGACATGACCAAAATCCTCCAGGGGATGCCCGGTACGGCCCATGAGCTGATGGGCACCTTATCGGCTGTGCTGCTCAAGTATGAACCGCGCCTGAAAACGATAGCCGTGGTCCTGCAGGAACAAGAGACGCCCGGGAAGCTGCGCTATGCCATTGATGCTGAAGTCAAAGATATCGGACTGGTACGCTACGGTACGGCGTTTATGCCGGAAGGACGGGTGTTACTTCGACACCTTAAGAACCAGCGGTATCTCGACACCGCAGCCCGCATGTCAGGCCCGATAACCCCATATCGATAAAGCCACTGAGCCTCAACAGGCTTCAGGCCAGGCAGCCCGTCCCGGCCTCGTCTGACGATAGGCATCGGCGGATATCGCCATGCTGCGTCTGAGAAGGGAGTCGCTGCATAAGCGGATGGCGGCGTGGCTGGTGGATACCGGACTGAATATGGAGAAACGGACGGTACCCGTTACGGCGCTGCCGGTGAAAAGGCGCCATCCTCGGACTGACCCGATGGCTGGCGCTCATGGGGCGCCGCCGCGCCGTTTGATGTTGACGTTCATGCCATGAGCTCCTGAGATGGTGCCCCCCGTACGGGAAAGAGATGGCATGATCATCGAGAACTATCGGAGATAGCTTTACTGACATAGACCAGCAGGAGCGACAGGATGACCAGATATAAAACGTTCAAAACGGGTGGCGATCCGCGTACGCTACCGGACTACGCCGCCCTGTGTGATGAAATCAGCAGACTGACCCATCCGGCGCGCCCGGAGGTGAACTGGCGATATGTCGAAACGCGCTGTCTCTCACTGTTTGAGCAGAACGGTGTGGAGTTACAGACCGGCGCCTGGTACACGCTGGCCCGTATGCAGCGTGCCGGATTATTCGGCCTCAATGAAGGCCTGGCGATACTGGAGGCGCTGATAAGTCAGCAGTGGGGCGTACTTTGGCCGCATCCTGTTCATGCCCGCGTGGAAATCCTCAGCGGCCTGAGTCAGCGTCTTCAGCAACAGATACGCTTGCTCCCGCTGAATGACGGTGAGCTCAGTCAGTGGTATCGGGCGGAGCAACTGCTTACCGGTCTGGAGGCGGTGTTGCAGCGCCTGGAGCTTAGGCATCTGAGTCAGCTTGATACGTTGCGAACCCTGATACACAGCCGTGCTGTCCGGCTGGAAAACAGCAATGATACAGCCGGCACCGGGCCGAACATGCTGTCTGGTATCGTGTTGCCCGCCAGCGTAATGAATGGCGCGCGAACGTCAGCGGGGGCCCTGACAGCTCCGCCTCCTGAAGAGAATAGCGCGCCAGACAGCGCGGTGAAGTGGGTATACGTCGCGCCGCCGGGACACCAGGCGAATGTGGAAGTCCTTGCGGCAGTACCCACCCCGGTAAAAAAGTGGAAATCCTTTGCCGCCGGGATGTGTACCATGCTGGTGATCAGCGCCGCCGCGGTATGGGGCTGGCAGTATATTTACCGGCCAGACCCGCTACAGACTCAGTTTGCTGTATCGCTGGCTCCGTTACCCACAATGCTCACGCCTGCGCAGCTGGATGTATTGCGTCAGCAAACTGCGTTGCCAAAGCGTTTTATCGCCCAAGCTCAGCAGCAGCTTGCCCTGCTGGATAAATTACCTCCTGACTGGAATATCACCTACGGCAGAAAGCTGGCAGAACAGGCTCAGACGCTGTGGCCGGAGGAGACTCTCGCCCTGATACAACAGCGGCAGCAGCAGATACGCGCATCAGCGCTGTCCGCGGATGCAATGAACGGCTGGCATGAGGGGATGCGCAAGCTGCAGGCGCTGACGACACAGCTACATGCCCTGGATGGGCAAAAAGGAAAGTATATTACTGTCAGCGAGCTGAAATCACAGCTGTTTGCTGCTATCCAGGCATTTAGCCAAACAGTGCCTGTCGAAGAGCAGCTGCGGCAGATGAGTATGCGGGAAAGCCCAGAGATGATCCCGGCTACGCAAAAAAGCCAGACAGAGCAGCACCTGAAGCAGCTTATCGCGAACTACTCGGCGGTGACCGCGGGTCAGTAGGCCGCTCCCCCGCATTCTGTCATCGTATCGCTTGGTGGAATAACGTGAACGTTGGCTGAGTTGGGGAAATCAGATCACGCATCATCCTGCAGCACAGGTCGTCTCGCGGCAACGCAGAGCTTCGGGATCGCCCACTGGCGCAGCGACAACAACGCGCCCGTCAACCGCGGCGTCATCACTTTCTGGCTGAACGGTGAGGTGATTCACGCGTGGTATGCGTCAGCTATACCCTCGCCTCGGGGCCCTTTCACCACGACGGTTCTATTGATTAAACGCATATTATTGTAAATTAATTTAACCGCCCCATCTTGAAATATAACTCGGCATGGTTGCTCCCATCGGTAAAATTCCGCTGGCGCTCGACGCTTATCAGTTGAAAATATGAAGGTCGCCATTTCAAATATAGCAACCCCAATGGTATTAATATTGTCAAAACATTACTTAATATAATCCCCTGTGGTTAATATTATTTATTTATCGAATAATATCACAAAACCATATCCTGTGTATATCTATAACGGATCTATAATTAAAACAAGGGGTTATAAATGCGCTCTGTTTCTAAAGTATTAATATTAAGTATTATAGGTGTTCCATTCATATCGATTGCTGCAGATGAAGGCGCTTTGCCGGTAACAAATGATTTATCTACTGATATTGCAACCATTGTCAATAATATTGTCGGTGGTTTAAAAGTAACGCCGGAGGTAATATCTGCTTCTATTACGGGAATTGCAAATAATGTTATTCAGCCCATCAATGCCAATCTAGGGGCGGCCGGTGCCGCCATTCAGCAAAATCATGAGGGGCTTAGCGCGGCGAACACAGAGATCGCCGCGGCAAAAGGGCGTCTTGATCGGCAGCAGCAGTTTGATCAGGTCACCGGCGTGACGCTGGAGGCGAACCGTCAGCGGCTGGCCGCCCATCAAGCCGAGATCGCCGCGGCTAATGCCAACCTAGGGGCGGCCGGTGCCGCCATTCAGCAAAATCATGAGGGGCTTAGCGCGGCGAACACAGAGATCGCCGCGGCAAAAGGGCGTCTTGATCGGCAGCAGCAGTTTGATCAGATCACCGGCGTGACGCTGGAGGTTCATCGTCAGCAGCTGGAGGAGTTAAACAACACGGTTAATACTTCCAACGCTAAGGTTGTACAGAATCTTTCAGGAAGGATGGATTATTTACAAGAGTGGCAGGGTATGGCGAATAATCGCATTAACGACTTAGAGAGAGTGACTGCAGAAAATAGAAAGGTATCATCTAGAGGTATTGCGGGTGTAGCCGCCATGGCTAATATTCCTACCCCAATGGATGGTGGGCTCTCTCTTGGTATCGGATATGGCTATTACGATAACCAAAATGCCTTTGCCGTTGGTGCATCTAAATACTTTGAGACTGGCGTTGCGATTAAAGGTGGTGTTTCCTTAACCGGTAAGTATGCTGTTGTCGGCGCAGGAGCCAGCTTTAGCTTTAAGTAAAAGCATGTGACTAAGGGCTACCACACCGGTGGCCCTTAAAAATATAACACCAGTAGGGATCTCTTTCATAAGCCGCGACCGTTTTCCGGTGACGCCTTTTTCATCCTTTCAATAAGCGACGTAGCCCAGCTCGTTAGACGCGGGCCTTTGGTGCGCCGCGTGCTTAAGGGGCTGCTGTCCCGGGATGCCGGATGGCGTCATTTTCCCGCGATCCGTTGCCATATGTTGATGGCGGGTACCGTTGTTGACCCGAGTTCGAGCGGCGGGCCAGCATGGAACGCTTTTCTATTCTCGAGCGTATGTTTCCGGCTCGCTCGCCGGTGCGATCTCTGCAGCGTTATTGCCTGATCGAGGAGGCCTCGGGCATAGATGAAAAAACGGAGCTGAAGAGGGCGATGCGCTGATCCGTCAAGTTCCCTTATTGGATGATTTCAAGTTAATGTTCTCATTCAGCCTTTACAGCCGTCAGTATCTACAGCACCGCAGGCCGGACGCCTATGGGCGGCGCATCATATGAACACCGGCGGGCGATGGGCCTTCACCATTTAGCGCCGGGATGGGGCGGTTTTGCTCGTTTACTGATATAGGAAGGGGTCACAGAGCGTGAGAGAGAGCGCACTCCGCTGCTACAATAGAGCGCCGATATCCATGGTGTCCTAGCCATTATGAGGTTTTTATGCACTCTTCCGCCAAAAGTATTGCGCCCCGACTGTCCCGCGATGGGGCGGCGCAGAGGGGGGATGCGGGTTTTATTCAGGGCGTTACCTGGCTCGCCTTCCCCGGTTATCCCGGTTGGATAGGCGCCTGCCGCTTCTCGCTCAGCCGCTATCGCGATGAGGGTGAATATCAAGGGATTGTGCTACCGCCGCCGCTCCGGCATGCTGCGCCGAAGCGGCAGGCCGAGTTTATTGCGGGACGCTGGGTCGCCCGCCAGGTGATGGCGGTGCTCGGGGTGCGCGATGGCGTGATTGCCCGCGGTTCGGATCACGCCCCGCAGTGGCCGCCGGGGATTGCCGGTTCGATTAGCCACTCAGCCGGGATGGCGCTGTGTGCCGCGCACCCGACCTCCCGCCGCGGCGGCGTGGGGATCGACGTCGAAGCCTGGCTTGCGCCGTCGCGCGCGCGCACCGTTCAGCCGGCGATCGCCTCTTCGCACGAGCTGGCGGATCTGCGCGCTCGCGCACCGGATTTCAGTCGGCTCATCACGCTGATCTTTTCGGCCAAAGAGAGTCTCTTTAAGGCCCTGTACCCCGAGGTCAATCGGTGGTTTGACTTTCATGACGCCCAGCTGACGGCCATCGACTGGCGCCAGCAGACCTTTCAGCTTACCCTGCTGACGCCGCTGGCGCCGGACTATCCGGCCGGTCGCTGCTTCCTCGGGCAGTTTCAGGCCGATGATGAGGCGATCGTCACCTTGATTTACTGTTAGCGCGGGGTCGATGGGCCGACGCGGTGAAGGCGCGCTGCGCCGGCGAGCGTCCCAGCGAGAAACGCGCAGAGCTCTCTGAGCGCCGGGAAGAGTGCGGCCAAAAAAGAGCGCCGCGTGCGTAGGTGATCGCGGGCGGAGGAGAGGCTGCCTAGTGAGTCGACCTGACGCCCTGGCCGTCTGACTCAAGGCCACGCCGTTCAGAGAGGAAAATCCGTAGCGCCCCAGGATTAAATATATCGCCGAAACAAGTTGTTAGTGTACGCATAGAATTAATTTACGCGGCCTGGGAATATTTATTTATCCAGGTCACTGAAATATTTTTAAACAAAATAGAAATCGTCCTAAAAATTGCCAGCGCCTCGGATCAGCCGACTTTGTTGCATGATTGTTTAATTTGCTTGGTTATATTTGTTATTGTCACCAACCAAAAGACGAGGTCATTATGAAAAAGCCATCTGACAGTAATTTCAAAAGGATTACGGCAAAAACGATCGGCGGTGCTTTATCTCAGCCTGCCGTTGAACTGGCGGCGAGCGTTGACTATTTTGCAGAGAATAAAGTGTTCTTTGCCCTGAATAATTATATTGAGGGGCGAATTCACAACCCGGGCGCAGGCGAGCCTTATCTTCCCGAGTATCACATCGACGATGAAAAGGATGCCAAGATCGTGGAAGGCAGTATCAACGGTATCCGCGAGCCATTTGGCGAGGCATTTACATATGCCACTGAGATCCTGGATAAATACCTTAATTATTATGGTAGCCGGCTTTTTGATGGATTAATTACGCTGTTGCTTGACAAGGATACGTCAATATATCAAATCGCAGCGACAAGCTGGGAGGAAAAAGAGAGGAGGATCTCAGTAAGAGTCGGAAAAGATACCTTTTCACTCAAAACACTAACCGATAGAAGTATTATTTATCATGAGGTTGGGCATGCGATAAATTATCAAGGCTTATTCGCGGAAGAAAACTTCCCCGCTGCATTTGCTGAGGCCTGGTGTGATATATTTGCATGCTTCTTTGTTAATCAAAATGTAAATAGCTTTGACGAAATCGATTGGTCTATTGGGACTGGGTATGTATACCCAAGCTTTGGCTCAGATAAGATTCGTTCATTGGATCACCCTGAGAATGACACGCCAAAGTCAACAACGCGAGTAGAACAAATCACATCCAATATGAATCGCTATCAAAAAGGTGGATTTATTCGATACTTCTTTCATCAACTTGTGAAAAAGTTATCAGAAACGCTGACGATTCGGGTGGCACTCAGTAGAGCATATGATTTGTTTTATGATTTAAGAACTAAAGTGTTTAGTAAAAATATGAAGTTGGAGGACTTCGCCGGCGATATCTACAGAATATACAGTCAATCTGGACACAAAGATAAAATAGCGGAACACATTCTCGTTGAAGCGATGGATGACGTTGGTTTAGATCCGGTCGTCACCTATCGATTTTACAATGGCGGAGGATACGTAGCCAGGATTCAGGTGGTCTATATCGATCAGCAGGGCGAGACCCACACCATCGATAGCAGCCAGGTTTCTGTTGGTATCTCAACAGATGTCCAGATTCCTACGGTCGGATCAGAGCGCTGCACGATATTTGTGCAGCTCGATCTGGAGGGGTTTAAAACCTTTAAACTCTTGTTCCCGGACAACTTCAAAAGCCAGCTGATAAAAAGCTGGGGGACCGTATTCTCGCCGCAGGCGGAGATATTCCCCTTTGAATAAGCGTAATTGAGGTAGGTTGTCATGTTAGAACCAAACTGACAGGAAGATATAATACTATTGATTCCTGTCAGTTTATTACTGCTCGGGGTTATTCCAGGCCGCGAGCCCTGACCCGCTGGCCGATTCTCGCCGGGCGTCAATATATTATCCCCTCATTCCCTCATTCCCTCATCCTCTCGATACATACGAGAGAGGTCCCATCATGGGGTATGGCGCGTCAGGCCGCCGTTTGCATCGCTGCAGCCTCAGGTCGCGGCGCGGTGCCTAAAACGGAAGGGGCGTTTACCGGCTGAGCGGCGGTGGGCGTCCGGATGACCGGTTTGGCCGGCATTGGTAGCGGGGATACATGCTGCTGCGCGTTTATTCGTACGGGCGGAGGGGCGGGGGAACAACGGTGGGGCCCACGGGATAAGCGGTATCCCGTGGGCGGAGGGTTATGCGCGAGGCAACAGATCGCTTAGCTGCTGGCTGGCGGGCAGCAGCTGCAGGGTGGTGCGATAGTCATGCGCAATGCGTTCGGCTAACGCGGCAGAGAGCTCTGCGCTGTCATAGAACAGGCTGAACGGCATGCTGTCGGCGGGAAACTGACACAGCACGATCTGGTGGTTACTGCCGCTGACGGTGCCCCGATGGTGGTACTGCACCAGGTCGTGCTCCTGGCTTTTCTGCTCCGGGTAGTTCTCAAACACAAACAGGGTGCCAAAGGGGGCGGTGGGGCGCCAGCGTTCGTCATAGCGGTTCAGATCGTGGAAGGCATGCTCTGTGCGCGGCTCGGCGGCGTCGATCAGCTGCTGTGCCACTGCGTCCAGGCTTTCCGTGAGTTTGACCCGAAGCGGCGGGGTGGCGACAAACAGCCCGACCAGGTCGGTAACCCGGCTAATCTCCACCGGGCGCCGGGTCAAGGTTGTGCCGAACACGATATCGCGGCTGTGGGTATATTTTGCCAGCGTAATGGCCCAGGCTAACTGGCAGAGCTGGTTCAGCGTCAGGCCGTACCGGCGCGCAAAGGCCTGCAGCGGCGCGCCGTGCTGCTCCTCCAGGCGGCACTTGACCGACTGAACGCGCAGGGCATGGCCGCCGTCGTCGCAGACGTCGGCGGGAATGCGCATATTCATCGGGGCATCGGCCAGATAGGCGCCCCAGAAGTCGGCGGCGGCCCGTGTATCCTGCGCGGCCAACCAGCGCGGAAAGGCGGCAAAGCTGCTCGGCGGCAGGGGGATGCGCTCCCCGCGCGTGAGGCGCTCATAGTCCTGCCTGATTTCGCGCAGGAAGATCTGCATGGACCAGCCATCGAACAGCACATGATGGAAGGTGAACAGCAGCAGATGGCGCCGATCGCTCAGCCGGGCCAGCGCCAGGCGCAGGAGCGGCGGTTTGCTCCAGTCGAACGGGCGCTGCCGCTCCTCGATGATGCACTGCTGCAGGAGACGCTCGCTGTCCTGCCCCTCCCAATTCATGATGTGCAGCGGCAGCGGCACCTGGCGCGCTATCAGCGCCAGCGGCTGCCCCGGATCGACGCTGTCGCTAAACCCGGCCCGCAGCATGTCGTAGCGGGCCAGCACGCGGCGCCAGGCGTCGGCAAAGGCCTGCCGATCCAGCGCGCCCTCCAGCTGGAAAACGAGCTGATCTATCTGATAGTCGGGGTTGGCACGGTTAAAATAGAGCAGCTCGCGTTGAAAGTCGGTGGCGGGGTAGATCGTATCCAGCGGGCCGACCTGATGCTCTAAGCGCGCGATGGTCGCCTGATCCAAGGCCACGTCCTCCAGATCGCAGGGCACCAGTCCTCCGCGGCAGCGGGGGGCGCAGCAGTGCGTCAGCAGTTGGTCTACAATCTGGCCAAAGCGCTCGCAGAGCTGCGCTAAGGTCATCCCGGCGACCTCTACGCCGGCCATCTCAACGTCGATATAGAGCCGATCTGCGCTAATCCAGGCATTGATATCCAGATCGCGCAGCGGCTTATTCGATGCGGCCACCAGATGGTGGTTAAAGTGATGCTCGATCGCCCATTCTCCCTCGCCGCCGTGGCCGAAGCGGCCCAGGAAGTTGAAGCTGACGGGGAGCTGTAGCATCGCCTGCAGCGACTGCTGAACGCCCGGATCTGGATGGTGATAGGCGATGTGCAGGTAGTTCTCCCCCTTGTCGGGGAGGGTGCGCAGCGTCTGCTTGGTTTGCTTGATCAGCGAATCCCAGCCGCCGGCGTGCGGCGGAAGGTGGAGGGGGAAGATGCTGGTAAACCAGCCAACCGTCGCCTCGCTGCGGATCGTGTCGCCGAACGCTTTACGACCATGTCCCTCCAGCAGGAGCCCCAGACCGTGCTCGGGATGGTGCAAGAGGCGATACAGCGCGCTGATTAACAGCTCATTGATCTGGGTGCCATAGGGGTGGTTGGCCTGGCCGAGCAGCGCCTGAGTCTGCTGCGGCGTCAGGCTGATCTGGCGGCGCTGGAGCCGGCTATCGGCGGCGCCGGTACGGCAGGCGGCGATGGCGTCGGCATGGCGTAGCCAATAATCGACCTCTTGAGCGCCAGGCTGGAATGTCTCCCACTGGCTGCGGTAGCACTGGGTGTTCGAGTAGGGGGCGGGGGTGAATGCCGCCCCCTGTTCATAGTAGCTCTGCAGATCCGCGGCGATACGGCGCCAGGATACGCCGTCCACAATCAGATGATGGGCGCAAAGATAGAGATAGGTCGCACCATCGTCCGCCAGGGTGAAGCGCAGTGCCTGGAGTAAGGGGCCATGCCGCAGTTGGAATGCGGCGTTCATCTCCGCGGCCTGCCGCTCGACCTGCGACCAGCCGACGGCGTCAAGGGTCGCCAGGGTGACGTGGGCCGCCCCGGGGTCGGCAAAAAATTGCCGTCCGTCCGGCGTAAAGCGCAGCCAGAAGCTGTCGTGATAGCGGGTCAGCAGCTCAAGCGCCGACGCCAGGCGCGCATCATCCACCGGCGCGGGTAGCCTCAGGGTTATCGCCTGGTTAAAGTGCGCCGGCGCGTCGAACGCCTGCGCGAAGAACCAGCGTTGGGCGGGAAGCAGCGCGACATCCCCCGTCTGTTTGCCGAGGCAGGTTTGAGCGCTGGCGACCCATGAGGCCTGGCGGGCCATATCGGCAAAGCAGCGATATTTCATAATATCGGCGGTGGAGAGTCGGATCCCTTGCTCCTCTAACCCGACCGAGAACAGGATGGCAGAGATGGAGTCTCCGCCCTGCGCGACGAAGTCGTCACCGAGAGTCAGGGAGGGCAGTGATAAAACGCTGGCGGCCTGGGCGAGCAGCGCCTGCTGTAGCGGCGTCAGGCTGTCATCCTGCTCGACGATGAGCTCCGGCTCGGGCAGGGCCTGGCGATCCAGTTTCCCATTGCGGTTGAGCGGGAGCTGCTCCAGATAAATCAGCTGCGCGGGAACCATATAGCTCGGCAGACGCTGCTGCAGCTGCTGGCAGAGGTACTGATTGTCCAGCGGCTGCGCCGCCTGGTAGTAACCCAGCAGCCGTTTGTGCTGGCCCTTGCGGCTGAGCACCGCGATGGCCATCGTCACCCCGTCGATCTGCTCCAGCGCCTGGCGGATCTCACCCAGCTCGATGCGGTAGCCCCGCAGCTTGACTTGGTGGTCGCGCCGCCCGCAGAAGACCAGCTCGCCATCTTCCCGCCAGTAGCCATAGTCGCCGGTACGGTAGATCCGGCGCGTGGATTCGCCCGTCGCATCGGCGAGCCGGATAGACGAGAACGCCTCATGCTGCGGCTGCCCCAGATAGCCCTGCGCCAGCCCGTCGCCGCTGACGATGATATGGCCGACCATGCCGATGCCTAACAGGTTATCGCGATCGTCGACAATCCAGGTTTGGGCGTTCGGCCGGGGCTTACCGATGGGGATGACCCCCGCCGCCAGATCCCGGGGGCCGCAGCGGTGGGCGGTAACATAGATGCTGGTCTCGGTCGGGCCATACAGGTTGATCAGATGTCGGATATTGCATTCGAGTCCCTGCGCTACCGCCTGCTGCGAGACGCTGTCGCCCCCAAAGCACAGGATCTCCAGCTGGCCGAAGATCTCGCGCTTGGCGGAGGCCATGTAGGTTTCAAACAGCCCGGTGGTCAGAAAGAGGTGGTCTATCTGATGCTGCAGCAGCAGCCGGGTCATGGCGTGTGGGTTGGCGATATCGCCCCGCTGGGGGATCACCAACGTCCGCCCATGCAGCAAGGCGAGCCAGAGCTGTAGGGACGCCGCGTCGAAGGCCTCATTGGCGGAATAGAGCAGGCGCTCTCCCACCGGGATCGCGTCATTCTGATACAGGGTACTGACCAAGGCGCGGTGCGTCAGCGCGACCGCCTTGGGCTGGCCGGTGGTGCCGGAGGTAAAGATATACTGGCTGATCTGCTCGGCGGCGCCGGCGTGCGGTAGATATCGACCGGGCGCCGGTGGGATGTGTTCCAGCGCGGCGAGATGGTGGGTGTGGCTCGCCTGCGCGCCGGGGATCGCGTCGCCGATCAGGAGTAACGGCGAGAGCTGCTCCATGATCAGCTGCTTTCTGGCCATCGGGGCGCTGGCATCGACACAGGTAAAGGCGAGGCCGCAGTATTGCGTCGCCAGGATCGCGACGACGGTATCCACCAGGCTCGTCAGGTTAATGACGACGCAGCCCTGCCCGCGGTGATCCGCCGGGGTCAGCGTCGAGAGGTAGTGGGCGATAGCCGAGACCCGCTCATGCAGCTGCGCGTAGCCGATCGCCTGATTATGCTCACTATCGATCAGCGCCGTCGCCGCGGGTGTCTCCTGTACCCAGCGGTGGACCCGTTGCGCCAGGCTGTCATCCGGGTAGGGCTGGCGCCGCTGATTCAGCTGCGTCAGTCTGTCCAGCTCCGCGCGCCCGAGAAAGGGCATCTGCGCCATCTCACCGTCATCCTGCGCTAGCGCCCATTCGATCAAGCGCTGGAAACGCGCCAGGAAGCCGGTGAACAGGCCGCACGGCTGAAAGCCTTGCAGATAGTCGAAGCGGAAATTGAAGCTGTGCTGGCTGGACTCACAGAACAGGAGCTGCAGATCGGCGTTGAGATCGATAAAGCGGTAGTCCTGGGCGATGCGGCACTGCGCATCCAGCGGATAGGTTTCGCCAATCCCCACGGTGCTGCCAAAAACAACGTTGCTGAGCATTGCTCCGGGATCCGGGCTCTGCTTCTGCAGGGCGTGCACCAGCTGGGCATAGGGCAGCTCGGCGTACGGCTTGGTCGCCTTATTAAACTGCCTGATCTGCGCCCAATAGGCGCTGAGCGTGGCGATGCTGCGCAGGTCGAAGAGATCCAGACGGGTATTGACGAAGCAGCCGAGCTGTCGCCGCATCGCCTTGCTGCGCCTGTCCATTGGCGAGCTGATGGCAATCATGCGCTGATTTGCCATGCGGCCGACGAGAAGGGCATATAGTCCTTTGAAGAACAGATTTGGCGTTAGTCCGCTGCGTCGGCAGTAGGCCTTGACCCGCTGGCTGAGCTCGGTGCCCAACGCGCATTTCTCTGTGCAGGCGCGGCGCTGCTCTGAGTTAATGGCGTGGTTAAAGTCGGTGCGCACGGGCTGCCCGTCGAGGGCGCGGGTCCAGAATGCCAATGCCTCCTGCTGCAGGGCGTCGGACAGCGGCGGCGCCTGCTCCTGGGCTAACGGGGCGGCGATGGGGGCCAGCGTCTCGCCCCGGCGCAGCCGGCCATAGCTCTGGGTTAACTCGTCGAAAAATCGCTGGAAGCCCGTACCGTCCAGGCAAATATGGTGAACCATGATAATCGCCCGGTGATGGGCCGGTGCGATTTGGCAGAGGCAGGCCTTAAAGAGCAGGGAATCTCCGAAGGTTAGCTTTTCACTGTAATAGGTCGTCAGTAATTGTTGGAACGCTGATTCGGGATCACGCTGTGTGGTTAAGTCAATGAGCGGTATGGTGTACTCTTGGCGATTGGCGAATTTATACAGATGTTCACCCTGCAGCTCGTAGCGCACATGGAATTCAGGGTGGCTGAATACATGGTGCATGGCCTGCTGCATTAATGCGGAGTCGCACGCGCCCTCAATGTCCAGGGTCAGGAAGGAGTTGGATATAACGTTATGGCTTTCGGTCAACGCTTCAATATAGAACGACTTCTCGTAGCGCGAAGCTAACAATTTCATAAGGGGAGCCTTCAAATAAAGAGATTATATTTTAAAAATATGCTGCAGCATCTGAGCGACGCCATCGTCAGCATTACTCTGCGCGATGGGTAGGGTCTCCAGCTGTATTTTTAATTCGTGCGGCGCATTGTCCATGACAATCCCTAAGCCCGCCTGACGTAGCATCTCCGTATCATTATGCCCATCGCCGAATGCGATGGCCTGACGCTGAAAGTCGATCCCTTTCTCTGCGAGTAGCGCCGTGACGGCGCTGGCTTTGGAGATACCTCTGGGGCCGATCTCCAACTGCTGCGCAGAGGTGCGATAACACGCTAAATGCTGCCCGAACTGCTGTTGCAGTCGCTGCTCCAGCGGCGCGATGTCGCTGGGACTCCACAGTAATAATTTATTAATTTTTAATGAAAAAATATCTGACGGTGCGATCTGCTGGTAGCGGAATCCGGAGAGCTTGACGTAGTCGTCGGCCATGTCGTTGACTTCGTAGAGCTTCCAGCCATGGCTATCGAACGCACTGAGATGAATGTGATATGGCGCGCTGCAGCGCATTATGTCGGCGATAATATCCTGCTCGATAATATGCTCGCAAAGGATGGCGTCGCTCTGCGGACATAGCGTCAGCGAGCCATTAAGTCCGACAATATGGGGGCGCGGCGCCAGCGCCTGCGCTATTTTTTGGGCATCCCGGGGATGGCGTCCCGTGGCGAATACCAGCGTTATTCCTAACGCGCTGAGCTTTTTTAATATGACGAGGGTATGCGTAGAAAGTTGGCCCTGCGGATTCAATAACGTACCATCTAAATCTGTAACGACAGCCTTATATTTCAATATGGGGTCCTCCATGACAATATTCGGCGCCTAGTATGCAAGCACTTCGCTGTTAAATCCATCGACTTTTGTCTTTTTAGTACCAACCAATAATTATTATTTATATTGATTCTATTACTAATAGATTTATAAGATGGGTTACGGCCACGTCCGTCATCGTGTCTTGCGGATGATATTTCCCCGCCGGTACGCTATTGGTGTGATAATAATTTGGCGCGCCGCTTCCGTGCGACGCCTATTGGCAGGTAAATGATGTCGGGCTCCTATACTGTCGCGGCAGAACGCTTTCTATTTAACCCTATATCGTCAGTGATTGAAATATTAATTGCGAATTTCGAAGCTAAATGAAAATAATTGGCGGCGAGGGCGTAGTTTATTCCATATTCCCCGCCATGGTCTATTTTTCCCAAACCGCGCCGGCCGCGGCGATGGCGAAGTGGATTGCGCCCGCGCGGGGTGGGCGTCCGGTGACGCTCCCCCTGCCGGCATACCCGCTTTGGGCCACCCGCTTTTTACGGTGTCCGTGGGTTTAGCCTCACTGGCGCGCCGCTTCCGGCGCCGAGCCATTCAGTGATTTCTCATGGGATTATAGGTTACGGCTGGCTTTTGCGTTTGCTCGGTGTTCTCTTTCAGCGCCCGATTTTCAGAGCCCTGAAAGGCAACCTGCTGTCTGAATCATCGCCTTTCATTCGCAGGCTCTTTCACGCTGTTGATCACCGCGGCCGCCATTCCCATGTATGCCCGCTGTCCGTGGATGAGCGATGGGCGCAGGCTATCATTCGCTCACGGATAGCGATACGGCTCCCGTAACGGTGCAAGCCTGATACAACCGGCTCGCCTCGGGTAGCGCCAGGCGTGGATTAACCTTATCGATGACAAAAGGGACCACCCATAAGCGCAAAGGCTGCTTACCTGACGTAGGGAACGCAAAATGCTGCGCGATAGGCGCGGTAAAATTGGCATGTGCCGGGTAGACCAGGAACATCTCTCGCACCGTAATGTGCTGATCAAAATAATGATGACCATAGGCAAACATCTGATAGAAATCGCCCTGCTGCAGCGCATATTTATCAGAGCCATTGGCCAAGGTGGGATCAAGCAGCTTCCACTTGGTATCCAGAACGGCGATCACCTGCTTATCCTGTATCATCACCATGTCGGGTTTAAGCCTGAACCACTGCGCATTCGCATGGGTGACCAGGCTCTTGCTCTGAACCTGTGCGTGAACCGCGACCTGCGGCGCATACTGCTCACGCAGGGTCTGCGCCACGTAGCTTTCAAATACCCTCTCCATGGGAAACAATAGTGAGAAGGCCCGGTTATCGCCTTTCATGGTTTGTGGTGAAAAGCCATCTAAAATCAGCTTTGCCCATGCTAACGGCGCCTGATAGTGGTTCATACCTCTATCAATACGCAAACGCGAGAAATCGCGGTTGTAATCGAGGCTCAGTGGCACATTGTCGAAAAAATGGAGTAGCTCTTGCAGGCGCTTTTGATTCGCGGCATGCCGCGTGATCCTCACTACGCGATTGAGCGCCGAATGCAGCAAACGATTCGCCGGTCTGTCGGTCAGAAACGCATCATATTCGCAGAAGAAGCGCTGTTTATGGATGATGTTTTTGCGCAGGTGCCGGGTGGTGTTGAGCTTACCCTTTAAGTAGTTAATGTTATCTTCGCGGCACAGGTAATCGCTGCGGATCCCCTTTTTGACCAGCGTATTGACCGAGTCCAGAAACTGGCTGATAAACACATCGAGCAACGGCATCTTCTGACGGCGGATATTGGCCGAGTCAGTCTGAATATGCGCAAACGCTTTTAGGGCCCGCAGCATGATCAGCAGGGCATTACGCGCATCAGCATAGCCCGCCTTGTCGCCGGAGGCGTGATTTAACGCACCGTTGGGCGAGGCGTCGGCGGGTGAGGGGAGACCCAGCTTGGGCAATACTTCAATCTGCGTACCGTCAGGGGTAAAAATCACCCCGGCGTAGTTCTGCGTCTGCAGGGCTTCTACGCCATCTTTTGAGCATAAGCGAAATAATCGGCGCTCTTTTGTTGGGCTGAGCGCCATTTTCTTCAAGTAGGCAAAGGCCGCCGCTGATATCACGGCGACCTGATGCGGGGTCGGCGTAATAGCATGCTCTTCGCTGACTAAATGAGCGTACTCAAACAGCGTAATATCTTTATACACGGATCGACACATTCTATTCTGCATCCGCTTGGTCGGGGGCGCCGGGTACTTGCTGCTGGCTGCGTTGGTTTGCCTCCTGCGGGGCGTAGATGGCCAGATACGCCAGCGCGTTATCCCACACGGCGGCGGCGTTATCTATCAGTACGTATTGCCCTTCATGGGTAACGTCATCCGCCTGATAATGGCTGCCGAATAACGCGTGATAATCCACTTTCTGCTGGTGGATAAACTGCAGCGCCTCCGGTTTTTGATTATCCCCCAGCACCAGATGGATCTTGCTCCAATCGTCATAGAAGTACTCCTGCAGCAAGGGTAAAATTTTGGTCTGGAATGCCGCCTTTAGCGCGTGGAACGCCTGAGCATAATCGCCGCTTTGCGCTGCATGATATGCCGGAAAGAAGAAGGCGTGGCCCAGGGTGTGCTCCCGGTCATACAGCGCCGCAATCCGTGCGTTTAGCGTGCTGAGCAGTCGCTGCAGATTGATCGTCACGTCGTTGCTGCACGTAATGCCAAGTGATCCGGAGAACAGCGCGGGGTCGGGCATCATCTCGATAAACTCAAAACGGCGACGTAGCGCGGTATCCATCAGCGCCAACGAACGATCGGCGGTATTCATCGTACCGATAATGTCGACATTCGACGGTACGCTGAATGATTGCTTACTGTAGGCCAGACTAATGGCCATCGGGTGTTTGCCCTGTGCCCGTTTATCAATCTCAATCAGCGAGATCAGCTCACCAAAAATTTTGGAGATATTGCCCCGGTTAATTTCATCAATGAAGATGGCGTACTGATGCTCTGGATCCTGCTCTGCCCGGCGACACAGCGTTAAAAACGCCCCGGCCTCTACCGAGTAATGGACATTACCCTCATCATCCGTCGCTGCCTTTAAACCCTCGATAAACTCTTCATAGCCATATGACTGATGGAAGGTGAGGGTGCTGTAACGCTTAACCTGCATCCCCGATTGTGGGCCGCGCTCCAGCTCGGCATACAGCTGCACCAGATCGTCCACCAGCTCTAATTTATCATCGAGTAAAACCCATACAGAATCGGCCATTTTGTCGAAAACCGCCGGCTCACTACGCCCTTTATAATTGACCGTTTCAGACTCAGGCACGGTGAACTTCTGTAAATAGCTCCAAGCAGTAGCACGAAGATTACTCTCACGCTTATTGATTTTGGCTTTTGTCTGGAAGTACTGGTTATTCACAATGTCTGCAACCTTGGCCTGCCTGCCCAGGTCGAGTAATGACAACACCAGCACCTGCATCCAGGTCAGGGGGGCTATTTTCTCCTGCAACCACAGTAACTTATCAGGGTGTGCCGGTGTACTGGTATAGGTTGCCTGCAGCTGTTGCAATCTATAGGTTTTTCCTGTGCCCGGCGGGCCGTAGAAAATCTGATTGCACGGGCCGTGTGCTTTTCTATCATGCTGATTTATCATGGTTTCATCTCGTTCGTGCATGTCGACTTTATCGTCACTCAGCGTCTCTTTCATCGGCGCAAGGCCCAACGCTTCTGCATATAGCCCCAGCATAAAACCGTATGGCGTTAATGCCGGCAGTGACTGCCGGGCAAGGTGATAATAGTTGATCAAACGCTGCATGCGCGCGATTGGCTGGCTTTCACCCGGAATATCATCTTGAGGCCATCCTAAAACATTTAAAAAATGACCAAGATGATTCGTCGATGAGATTGGCAGCAATTTAGTCGGCTGGTAACAGGTCAATAGCCGCAATTTTCTGCCATTGCTCACCGTAACCCGTGGTTCGACTCCAGCCCGCTGATAAATTTGGTTATCGTCATCTACCCAGCTCATATCCTCATCAGGATCAGCCGCCGCAATGCAGTGCTGTATTTTGAGCGTGTACGCCAAGGCATCTTCATCACTTAAATCTGCCAGCTTTTTATTCTTGTAAACAGTGTCATTTGACAAAAAATATAGCAGGTGGCCTTTAGATGTCCCCGGCATATAGCGGGCCAATACCGGCTGTAGTCCCCGTTCAATCCACCAGCAAAAAGATGAGCTATTCCCTTTGCCGATGCAGTATTGATCCAGTGTTAACCTGGGGAGTGACGCTAACGGAAATAATGAGATAAATTGCTGATATTTCTCACTCAACTCACTGTGGACGTTTGCGGCATCCCCCATTTGTTTGAGGTGAGCCAGCAAACGGTCAAAATTTTCATTGGTAAAATTGGCAGATGTTTGAGTAATAGTAGCCATTCAATGCAATCCTTAACGCTGTTTTTGCCCTCCATGGCCCGGAATACCGCCCGATAGAAGGCAACCTGGTAGATTCATTCACACCCTAAGGGCATAACCGCGGCGCAATGGCGCCACACATCACACCGGCTGATATTTCTTAAAATTCTCCGCCTGCTCCAGCACGCTTTTATACACCTCATCATTGGCGACGGGCGGGAAGCCGAAGCGGTGCAGCAGCAGGATCAAATCCACCTTCAGCTTGGCTTTGATGTCATCGCGGTTGCTCCAGTCCGGATACTGGGTGGAGTCATCGACGGTGACCTTCATGGCCTTGGCCAGCGCCAGCATCTTTGTCTCATCATAGGTAAATTGATACTTCTCACACATATGATTCAAGATATCGAGAAAGGCCTTCTCCTCCATATCGATGCCGAGATCGGTAAATGACAGCATTTCCGTTTTAATGTCATAAATCATATCGGTGACTTGCTGGGTAAAGGCATCAAACTCTGCGCCATTGAGCACGTCATTTTCCTTACGCTCATTGTATTGCTCCACCAGCGCGGTAAAGCGTTTGGAGAAGTTAATCCCCTGCAGCTGGTTCACCTTCTTGAACTCGCTGATGGCCTTGCCCAGCATCTTTTGCAGCAGCTGCATTTTGGTATTCGGCAGCTTGATTTTGTCGATGCGCGCCAGATAGTCGTCATCAAAGATATCAATCGACTCGGCAGCGCTATCGCCCAGCGTAAAAATGGCCTCAACCCCATCGGCGCGGAGCGCCTCGGCAATCATTTCGCGTACCCGTTGGTTCATCTGCGCGGTGTCCGGCGCATCGCCCTTGGTGAGCTTGTACACGATGGAGCGCACGGCAATGTAGAAGTGAATATGGTCCCGCTGCGCTGGGCTAATCGACTCACTGCCGACACAAATGTCATAAGCCGCTTTGAGGCGTTTCACCAGCCCCATATAGCGCCGCTCCCGCTGTTTGGTTTGCAGTACAAACTCCGCCGCGCGGTTGAGGCAGGCCAACTGCCGTGTCGGTTCACCGCTAAAGTAATCGCCGCTGTCAAAGGGGTGAAACAGCGTGGCCAACAGGTCGAGGTGATTACGCACTTCAATCAGGGATTGCCCAATATCTTCGATATTGGCCTCATCCGCCTTCGCGTACATCGCCAGCGCCATGTTCATGCGTGATTTAATCCCGATGTAATCCACCACCAGCCCTTTCTCTTTCCCTTCAAACTTGCGGTTGACCCGCGAGATGGTCTGGATCAGGTTATGCTTTTGCAGCGGTTTATCGATGTAAAGGGTATCGAGCTCCGGCACATCAAAGCCGGTCAGCCACATATCCACCACAATGGCGATTTTGAAGTTGGACTGCGGGTTCTTGAACTGCTTGTCCAGCTCCTTGCGGTACTCTTTGCTGCCCAGCAGGTTATACATCGGCGCATCGTCATCTTTGCCACGGGTCATCACCAGGTTGACCATCGGCAAGGCCAGCAGAGTTTCCCGCTCTTTGGCGCTAAGCTTAACCCCGTCCATGGCCTGTTTGGCTGCAAACCACGCCGGGCGCAGCGCCTTTATGCACTGGTAGAGGTCATAGGCAATTTCCCGGCTGGCACAGACAAACATCGCCTTGCCGGTCACGGTGGCGCCTTCGCGCACCCGCTCCTCGTAGTGGGCGACAACGTCATTGGCCAGCGCCGCCAGCCGGTCGGGATCGCCTAGAATGGCGTGCATACTGGCCGTGGCCTTCTTGCTCTCTTCTATCTGGTACTCGCTGGCCCCCTGCGCCTCACACGCCTGGTAGTAACGCTCTATCTCCTCTAGCTTGCCGTTATCCAGCGCCACTTTGGCCGCGCGCCCTTCATAGACAATGCGCACCGTGATGCCATCATTGACCGATTCGGTCATGGTGTAGCTGTCGATGGCCGGGCCGAACACCGCCAGCGTGGCATCAATCGGGGTGCCGGTGAACCCCACATAGGTGGCATTGGGCAGAGAGTCGTGCAGGTATTTGGCAAAGCCGTAGCTTTTTTTGTAGGTATTGGCGTTAAGGTCCAGGCGCACCTTCTGATCAAGGTTGACCTGGCTGCGGTGCGCCTCATCGGAGATACAGATGATATTGCTGCGCTCAGAAAGCCGTTGGATATCTTCGGTAAACTTATGAATGGTGGTGAGAAAGACCCCGCCGCTGGCCCGCCCGGCCAGCTGTTCGCGCAGATCCTGGCGGCTTGCCACCTTCACGATGTGCGCATCACCGATATAGCCGCTGGCGTTGCAGAATTGCCTGGCCAGCTGCTCATCCAGATCGGTACGGTCGGTGATCAGAATTAAGGTCGGGCTTGAGAACTCGACGCTTTTCATCAGCAGGCGCGCCAAAAACAGCATGGTGTAGCTCTTGCCACAGCCGGTGGCGCCAAAGTAGGTGCCGCCCTTGCCACTGCCGCCGATATTGACGCCCTGTTCATTAAGCTGCTTACGCTCTTTCTTGATGTTGTAGTAGAGCTTACGGGCGGCGTAATACTGCGGATAGCGGCAGCAGATTTTGATCTCGCGCTTAGCGGTATCGGGGAAGAAGATAAAGTTTTTCAGCACATCAAGCAGGCGCAGGGGGTGGAACAGCCCCTGAATCAGGGTGTACAGGGCGTTAATTCCCTCTTTCTCGTTCGACTCGCTGCCGCTGATTTTGCGCCAGGCGTAGAAAAACGGATACGGGGCAAACAGGTTACCCAGCCTGGAGTTCACCCCGTCACTGACAATACACAGGGCGTTATAGACAAACAGCTGCGGGATATCGCGCCGGTAGCGTACGCACAGCTGCCGCCACGCATCATGGGGGGTGGCCGCCGCTTCACGCACCGCCGATTTAAACTCGAACACCACCAGCGGCAGCCCGTTGATATACAAGATCGCATCGGGGATGCGGGTCTGGGCACCGCCGTCGCGGCTCTGGCCCTCAATCTCCAGCTGATTCACCAGCCGGCAGCGGTTGCGGGGGGCTGCGGGGGGCAGGGGAGCACCGCAGAACAGCGCCGCCAGCCCGGCCTCCAGCGCGCGGGTATCCAGCAGCTCGATATAGAGATCTTTTTGTTCAGCGTCATCGCGCTTAAACAGAAAGCCATTGCTGAGCCACTGGCAGAAGGTTTTGTTACTGGCGTAGAGGTCACTGGCCGACAGGCTTTTAAGCTGCCTGAGGATACGGGTGATTTCATTCTCGGTAATGCCGTCATCCTGATAGCGGCAGGCCAGATAGTGGCGCAGGTCGGCCTCAATCAGTACCTCTCTCTTGCTGCTGCGCGGCACCGTCTCACCAAGGTGATGCGGGTAATAGGCCTTACCCTGCGCATCCTGGTGCTCGCCGAGCAGGTCGATAATGGCCTGTTCCAGCTTGGCTTCCGTGAAAATATGGCTCATGGCGTTGTCTTTCTATCGTAAGGTCAGAAGGCTGCCATACGCTGGGCATGGCAGTCTGACAGGGTTAACAGTCGGTATCGCCGTCGGCAAGTGTGCCGTCATCACTAAGGCGCAGTTCGCCGGAGATCAGTTTAGGGAGTAGCGTGTCTCTGACATTGGCTAGTGAAATAATTTCATCTGAGTTAGTTTTTAATTTCTTAAACGATGTTGAAACTATACCCGCAAACTTATTCATAATATTTTGTGGCGGTATCACAATAAAATAATCATCGAAGCAACTATTTTGAACACGCTGACGCCCAGATGAGCCGACCATACTTTGCATAGCGTGCTGTCTAAATTTTTCGTCTCTAGATAAACAGGCTACATAAGTGCAATCAACAAACTCATTGCCGCGTAGCACGATAAATTCAGTTGAGCCAAAGCCACTTTCATCATCAGAGAGAAAATCAACAAATCCTGTTTTCCCATTTTGCAAACATGGGGTGATACGAGCAAATAACACATCATGCTGCTTGAACTTTGCTCCGCCAGAAAACGCTTTTCTATCCACATCTTCAATTGAATAGCCTGTTACAGGAAGAGACTTCATATCAACAAATGCAGCCATCTCACCTTTGGCTAATTTTACCTTGGGATTAACAGTAATCGCCTTAGAAACTGAACGACCTGACCACCCCTGCGGCACCCATCCACCAAGCCCTAATGAGGGCTCTTCGCACGCTTCAAAGGCGGCAGGGAATAACTGACGAGTTTCAGCCGGTAATGGCGTAAAATCTGGCTGCCCGCGCACAATTTTGCGCTGCTCGGCGCGGCGCAGCAGCGCTTCGGGCAGATCGCTGTGCTCTGCAAAGAAACCGGCATCCAGTGCGTTATCTACCACCGGATCAAAGTCGACAAACCATGACTTAAACAGCGCCTGCGCCATTTGTTCGAGGGTTTGGTTGATTTGGCGATTGATGTGCGCTTTATCGTCAAGCCTTTTAATCACTTCCCCAATGACCTTTCGAACATTTTTGGGAGGAAGCCTGAACTCAAAGTTTTTAATTTGTTTACCACTAATGTGCGGAACTGCAGTACCTGTCTGAATTAGTTTTACATACTGAACAAAACTATAAGAAGAAATAATATATCGGATAAAATCCTGATCTGATGAATCTTCACAACGTAGACAAGCTACTCGTTGAACCAATAAGCAAGGTAAGTCATTTTCATTAATCTGAGCTGTTTTCAATCCAGCTTCTATCCAAGGGCGATCCATAGCTAAAATGACGTCACCAGTGCGAAGATAATAATTTCGCTCTTTAGAACCTATTTTATCGTCTGGAAGCATTTTGACGTTTTGCCAGTTCAATGTTCCTTGCGCAATATTATCTCCACGAAGAAGCTTGACACCATCAACCTCGGAGTAATCTTTACTTTTAAATGGATGCCCAGTAACGATTTGAACAAAATCACCAAGCTTAATTAAAGGCCACTTACTCCCCATAACCCAGCGCCTCCATATTGGCGCGGATCGCCGCATCCAGTGCCTGCGCCTCATTTATCTGGCGATACAGGGTTTGCGTCAGCTCTCGCATCTTGGTTTCAAAGGCGACGCCATCATCTGCCACCTCGGCGGCCCCCACATAGCGCCCCGGGGTCAGCACAAAGTCATTGGCCTTTATCTCATCCAGGGTGGCGACCTTGCAAAAACCGGCGTGATCCTGGTATTCACTGATACTGATTTCGCCCGCCTTAACGCGACGCTTCAGTTCGCTTTCTGAGCAGCGCCAGGCATGGAAGGTATCGGCAATACGGGCGATATCGGCGGCGGTCAACTCTTTGTTGGTGCGGCTCACCATGGTGCCCAGCTCGCGGGCATCGATAAACAGGGTTTCACCGCTGCGGGCACGGTAGCCGTAGCGGGAGTTGGCCTGTTTGCTTTTGCTGATAAACCACAGGCATACCGGAATCTGGGTGGTGTAGAACAGCTGCCCCGGCAGGGCGATCATGCATTCAATGCGGTCATCTTCAATCAGCTTTTGGCGGATTTCCCCTTCGCCGCTGGTGTTGGAGCTCATTGCGCCGTTGGCCAGCACAAAACCGGCGGTGCCGTCGACACTCAGCTTGGCGAGCATGTGCAAAATCCAGGCATAGTTGGCGTTGCCGGTCGGCGGGGTTCGAAAGCCGGCAAAGCGCGGATCATCGGTTAGCTCGGACTCGCTGCGCCACTCTTTGAGGTTAAACGGCGGGTTGGCCATGATAAAGTCGGCCTTCAGATCGGGGTGCTGATCGGCAAAGAAGGTATCCGCCGGGCGCTCCCCCAGATTACCGATCAGCCCGCGGATCGCCAGGTTCATCTTGGCCAGCTTGTAGGTGGTGGTGGTCAGCTCTTGGCCATAGATGGCAATATCTTTGCTCTTGCCCTGATGGCTTTCGACAAACTTGAGCGACTGCACGAACATGCCGCCGGAGCCGCAGCAGGGGTCATAGATTTTGCCCTCATAGGGCTCCAGCATCTCCGCCAGCAGCGTAACCACCGACTTGGGCGTGTAGAATTCGCCGCCGCCTTTTCCCTCGCTGGCGGCAAAGCGGCCGAGGAAGTATTCATACACCCGGCCCACCAGGTCCTCTTCGCTTAGCTGGCATTCGCTGGCCAGCGTATCGATATTCTCGATGGTATCGATCAGCGAGGCCAGCTTCTTCACCTCTAACCCCTGACGGGAGAAGTAGTTATCCGGCAGTGCGCCGGTTAGCGCGCTGTTGCTTTTTTCAATGGTGGCAAGCGCGCTATCAATAATCACCGCGATATCGTCCTGCTTGGCGCGCGCCTTCACATAGGACCAGCGTGCCACCTCCGGCAGGAAAAACACGTTATCCTGCTGGTAGAACACATCCATATCGACAAAGGCTTCTTGCCCGTTGGCAATCAGCTGTTTCCGCTTGGCCTCAAACTTATCGGTGATAAATTTAAGGAACACCAGGCTGAGCACCACGTGCTTGTATTCGGAGGATTCAACGCTGCCGCGTAGCTGGTTAGCGGTATCCCACAGGGTCTCTTCAAAGCCTTTCTTATTGGCGTTTTTTTTGGCGTTGTTTGCTGGAGCTTTAGCCATCACTTAGTATCCACGATGAATCAGTCAATTTGCGGTTTATGATACCAGATAGCGCTCGCCTGTTGCAGGGGACGTGCAGGTAATCCATTGACAGATCACTCTATCTTGAACTAGGGCACGCTACGCCCCCGGCGCTGAGGCACGGATAGCGCCGCCCCGGGCGGCCAATGGCGGCGGGCCGGTTAGGGGCAAGGGCGGGGGTAGGCTAGGGGCCGTGCTCTTGAAGCGTATGACCCTCTTGGCGGGGTGGCCCCGGGCCGCAGGGGCGCGTTCTTTGGTGCGGCAATGTGCGGCCGCGGCGATGGCGGCGTGGGGCGCGCCTGCGCGGGGTGGGGGGCATCCAGGCTGAAGCGTGTCGCTGGCTGGGGGATAACGGGCAGGCCGATGGGCGCGCCGACGCGCGCCCGCTCCGGTTTTAGCCGATCCTCTCCACGATCAGGGCGATCCCCTGGCCGCCGCCGATGCACAGCGTCGCCAGCCCCAGGGTTTTGTCTCGGGCGGCGAGCGCGTGCAGCAGGGTGACCAGGATCCGGGCGCCGCTGGCGCCGATGGGGTGACCCAGCGCGATGGCGCCGCCGTTGACGTTCACCTTCTCGGCATCCAGCCCCAGCGTCTTGCCGACGGCCAGGAATTGCGCGGCAAAGGCTTCATTGGCCTCGATCAGATCGATGTCGGCTATCTGCAGCCCACACTGGCGCAGCGCCTTCTGGGCGGCGGGGACCGGCCCCATCCCCATCAGCGCCGGCGCGACGCCGGCGCTGGCATAGCCCTTAATCCGCGCCAGCGGCGTCAGCCCCGCCGCCCGGGCGGCGCTTTCCTCCATCACCACCAGCGCCGCCGCGCCGTCGTTGATCCCCGAGGCGTTGCCGGCGGTGACGCTGCCGGCTTTATCGAACGCCGGGCGCAGGGTGGAAAGCCCTTCCGCCGTGGAGTCGGCTTTGGGGAATTCGTCGCGCTCAACGAGGGTGGTTTTTTTACGCGATGTCACGCTGACCGGGACGATCTCGGCCTGAAACGCGCCGCGCTGGAGGGCGCGGGCCGCCTTTTGCTGGGAGTGCAGGGCCAGCGCGTCCTGCATCTCACGGCTGATGCCGTATTCGCGGGCGATGTTTTCGGCGGTGATCCCCATCGGGTAGCCGTGGGTGGCGCACAGCAGACCATCCTGCAGGATGACGTCGGTCAGCGTGCCGTCGCCGAGGCGGTAGCCCCAGCGCGCCTTTGCACTCAGCAGGTACGGCGCCTGACTCATGTTTTCCATGCCGCCGGCGACCAGCGCCAGCGCCTGCCCCGCCTGAATGGCCTGGGCGGCCAGCGCCACGCTCTTAAGCCCCGATCCGCAGACCTTGTTGACGGTAAAACCGCAGACCGCCTCGCTGAGGCCGGCCCGCAGCAGCGCCTGGCGCGCCGGGTTTTGCCCCAGGCCGGCCTGCAGCACGTTGCCCATGATCACCTCATCCACCCGCTGCGGGTCGAGGCGGGCGCGTTCCAGGGCGGCCCTGATGACCGTGGCACCCAGATCGACGGCACCCATCTGAGACAGGGCGCCGTTGAAGCTGCCGATGGCGGTGCGTACCGCGCTGACGATGACACAATTTTTCATCTTCTTTTCCTTAAAAACGGGGAGAGGGCGCGGTCAGAACAGGGTCAGACCGATGACAAAAATGACGCCGGAGAACAGCAGGGCGGTGATGCAGTAGCCCATGATGTCGCGCACCCCGAGCCCGGCGATGGCCAGGGCGGGGAGCGCCCAGAAGGGCTGCGCCATGTTCATCCACTGCTCGCCGTAGGCGATGGCCATCACCGATTTACCGAGATCGGCCCCCAGGGTTTGCGCGGCGGGTAGGACGAACGGCCCCTGAATGACCCAGTGGCCGCCGCCGGAGGGCACGGCAAAGTTGATCAGCGCAGAGCTGAAGAAGGTCATCAGCGGGAAGGTGTCCTTATTGGCCACGTTGATGAAGAACTCGGTGATCAGGCCACCGAGGCCGGAGTGCTCCATCATCAGCTGGATCCCGGCGTAGAACGGGAACTGAATCAGAATGCCGGCGGTGCTACGCGCGGCGGCGCTGATGGCGCGCATATAGGCCATCGGCGTTTTGTGCAGCAGCAGACCGGCGATCATAAACATCATGTTGACGGTGTTGATGGTGATGTTGAACCCCTTCTCGACGAAGTAGATCCCCAGATAGGCGATGCCCAGCGCGCCGATGATCAGCGCCAGCGTCCGGCTCTCTTCCAGCTTCTCCGACGGGGGGGCGTCGGCCGGTAATCTTTTTTGGAAATCGGCCTCCTCCTGCAGCAGGGCCGGATCGATGCTGACGACCTCCGACGGCCTGGGGGTCATCAGGCGGGTAATAAAGGGCATCACCACGATCAGGGCGAGGGTGATAAACAGGTTAAAGCCGGTGAAGAGGGTATCGCTGACCGGAATTAACCCGGCGACGTGCTCCACCGGGTTACCCGGGGTGGCCGCCAGCAGGGGCATCGAGCCGGAAAAGCCGCCGCCCCAGGTCAGAAAGCCGATGTAGGCGCAGGCGATCAGCAGCGGGTAGTCGGAGCCCGGCACGCGGCGGGCGACTTCGCGGGCAAACATCGCCCCCACCACCAGCCCAAATCCCCAGTTGATGACGCAGGCGACGGAGCCGAAAAAGGTCACCAGCATCACGCCCTGGGCGGGGGTTTTGGCGGCCGACGCGGCGGTGCGCAGTAG
This sequence comes from Edwardsiella anguillarum ET080813, assembly GCF_000264765.2. Taxonomy (GTDB): domain Bacteria; phylum Pseudomonadota; class Gammaproteobacteria; order Enterobacterales; family Enterobacteriaceae; genus Edwardsiella; species Edwardsiella anguillarum. Next base: position 4,088,758 of record NZ_CP006664.1, on the reverse strand, counting down.
GCTTTTCACCGGGGCGGAGCTCGCCAGCGCGTGGCCCGTCACGATGATCAGCGCCATCTGCATGCCGAACGCCAGCAGGTTCCAGAAGCCGTCGCCCCAGAAGCGCACCATGCTGAGCGGCGTTTGCGGCGTCAGCCACAGCGCGATGCCGAAGGTCAGCAGGGTCAGCAGCATGGCGAAAATCAGCGGATCGGGCAGCCAGCGGCTGACGAAGCGCGCCATAAAGCGTGAGATGCGGCCAATCATGCGTCACCTCGCATGATCAGCAGATCGGCGGCGACGTCAAAATGGGCCTCGGTCTTCGCGCGCAGGGTGGCCAGATCGCACCCTGCGGCGAGTTCGGTCAGCCACATTTTACCGTCCGTAAAGCGGAATACCGCCAGCTCGGTAACCAGCACATGCACCGCATGGCGGGCGGTGAGGGGCATGGTGCAGCGGCGGAGAATTTTGGCCGATCCATCCTTGGCGCAGTGCTCCATCGCGATGATCACCCTGCGTGCTCCGGTGACCAGATCCATCGCCCCCCCCATGCCCGGCACCATTTTGCCGGGAACTACCCAGTTGGCGAGGCTGGCCTGTTCATCGACCTGCAGCCCGCCCAGTACGCAGGCGTCCACGTGGCCGCCGCGGATCAGGGCGAACGACAGCGCGCTGTCGAACATGGCTGCGCCCGGCAGGATCCCGCAGGGCTGTCCCCCGGCGTTCACCAGGTCGGGGTGGGCGGCGGTGACCGGCCCCAGCCCCAGGAATCCGTTTTCCGATTGCAGGGTGATGTGGATGCCCTGCGGCAGATGGTTGGCGACCATTGTCGGCAGGCCAATGCCCAGATTGACGATGTCGCCATCGTGCAGCTCTCGCGCCACGCGGCGCGCAATACGCAGTTTCGCATCCATTATTTATTCTCCTGAGGCAGGACGATATGGTCGATGACCGCGCCGGGCGTCACGATGTGGTCAGGCAGCAGGGCGCCGGTCTCCACCAGCTCGTCCGGCTCAGCCAGGGTGACGTCGGCGGCGAGGGCGATCAGCGGGTTAAAGTTGCGGGCGCTGAGCTGATAGGTCAGGTTACCCAGGGGGTCGGCGCGATGGGCGCGGATCAGCGCCAGATCGGCGCGCAGCGGACGCTCCAGCAGCCAGGTTTTGCCGTCGAGCTCTAGGGCCTGTTTGCCCTCGGCGACGACGGTGCCGACGCCGGTGGGGGTCAGAAAACCGCCGAGTCCGGCGCCGCCGCAGCGGATCTGTTCAATCAGGGTGCCCTGTGGAACCAGCTGAACCGCCATCTCCCCGGCAATCATGCGCCGCCCGGTTTCCGGGTTGGTGCCGATGTGGGAGGCGATGACGCGGCTGACCCGCCCGTTGACGATCAGCGGGCCGATGCCCGTATCGACAAAGGCGGTATCGTTGGCGATCAGGGTCAGGTCCCTGACGCCGGACTCCAGCAGGGCCGAGATCAGGCGGGGTGGGCTGCCTACGCCCATAAAACCGCCCACCATAATGGTCATGCCGTCGCGAAACAGCGCGGCGGCACTCTGTAAGGTAATCAGCTTGGTTTTCATTATTGTTCCCTGTTACGTACTTTAATTTAGGTACCTAAAGGGAATAGCAAGCCGGATGCCAGAGTGGCCGGAGGAGAGGGTTATTGAATATCTTGTTGAATAATATGAATTATATTTGATGTCGCCGCGCGGCGGTGAGCAGAGGTACTGTGCAGCGCTTTGCGCACTGTGCAAAATTCTGCATAGCAGATTCTGGTCGCGCTCGGCGCGCCGTCGCTATGGGCGGCGCCTAGGGCGAGTCCCGTAACGGGTCGTGAGCGTCGACGCCGCGCACAGTTACGGGTCACGTCCTAGCTCCCGGCCGGATCGATGCCGTACTCCTGCAGTTTGTACATCAGGGCGCGGCGGCTGATGCCAAGCATGAGGGCGGTGCGGGTGCGGTTTCCCTCCTGCTGCTCGAGCACTTCGCTGATGATGCGCCGCTCCTCGCGCTTGATCTCCTCTTTCAGATTGCGTTCGCCGGGCGGGGGAGTGTTGGTGCCGACGCCGATGCTGCTGACGCCGCTGAGGGGCCGCTGCAGCAGGGACGGCAGATCGTCGGCAAAAATGACCGCGCCGGTGCTCATCACCACCGCGCGCTCAATGACGTTGGAGAGCTCGCGGATATTGCCCGGCCAGGGCCAGTCGTTGAGCAGCGACAGGGCGGCAGGATCGATCTCAATCATGTCGCGCTGATTCTCCGCGCTGAACTTTTGTAAGAAATGGTTGGCGAGCAGGGCGATGTCCTGCCGCCGTTCGCGCAGCGGCGGCAGCTGCAGATGAATGACGTTCAGGCGATAGAAGAGATCGTTACGGAAGCTGCCCTCGCGCACCATTGCCTGCAAATCTCGGTTGGTGGCGGCCACGATGCGGATATCCACCTGAATGGTTTGATGTCCCCCCACGCGCTCGAACTCCCTTTCCTGCAGGATCCGCAGCAGCTTGGCCTGCAGCGGCAGCGGCATTTCGCCGATTTCATCCAGTAGCAGGGTACCCCGGTGGGCGCGCTCAAACAGGCCCTGGCGCAGGGCCTGTGCGCCGGTGAATGCCCCCTTCTCATGGCCGAACAGCTCGCTTTCCAGCAGCGACTCCGGCAGGGCGGCGCAGTTGATCTTGATAAAGGGGCCGTTTGCACGGCGCGAGCCATAGTGAATGGCGCGGGCAATCAGCTCCTTGCCGGTTCCGCTCTCTCCGCTGATCAGAACGTTGGCCTGCGAAAGGGCAATTTTCGCGGTGTCTTTGCAAATCTCCATCATGCGCGGGCTGTTGGTCAGGATATGCCCCCACTGCCAGTGGGTACTCAGGGCCTGATGCAGGCTGCGGATCTCCTGCTTCATCGCCTGCAGCTGCAGCGCGCGCTGGATCAGTAAGTTCAGCTCATCCAGATCGAAGGGTTTGATCACATAATCGAATGCGCCGCTGCGCAGCGCCTCGACGGCGGTCTCTACCTCGGCGTAGGCGGTCATCAGAATGACGGGCGTGCGCGGCTGCCGGGTGCGCATGACTTTCAGGGCGTCGATCCCGTTCATGGTCGGCATGCGGATATCCATCAGCACCACGTCCGGCGGCGCGTCGGCAAAGCGCTGCAGCGCCTCGGCGCCGTGGCTGGCGGTGAGTGTTTCATGTCCCTGGAGCGTCAACGCGGTGGTGAGCATGCGGCGCACATTATCTTCGTCATCCACGATGAGAATACGGTAGTGGGCTTTCATTCTGCTGGGCTCTCCGGTGGATTGAGCGGTAACGTGAGGATAAAGGTCGAACCGCCTCCCGGCGTGCTGACCACGTCAATATCCCCCCGGTGGGCGTTGATGATGCGCTGGCTCAGCGCCAGTCCCAGGCCGGTCCCCGAGGCCTTGGTGGTGAAGAAGGGATCGAAGATTTTCTTCTGTAGCGCGATATCGATGCCGCAGCCGCTGTCCTCTATCGCCACCGCCTGCTGCGCGGGGGTGGGTTGCCAGGTGCGTATGCGAATCTCGCCGCGCGCGCTGATGGCCTGCACCGCATTGATTAAGATGTTCAGCAGCACCTGCTTGAGCAGCTCGCGATCGGCCACGATCGCCGGCAGCGTCCTGTCTAGCGCGCAGTGGAAGGCGACCCGCGCCTGAACCCCGGAGGTTTGCACCAGGATCAGCGCCTCTTCGATCAGCGCATTGAGCGACACCCGCTGCCACTGGCTTTGCCGCGGCCGGGAGAAGTCGAGCAGCTGCTGAATGACTTTATTAATGGAGTCAATCTCTTTCAGTACCACGGACAGGTACTCCTGATGCGCAGGCAGGGCGGTCTGCGAACGGATGATCTGTACGTAGCCGCGGATGGCGGTCAGCGGATTGCGCACCTCATGGGCGACGCCGGCCATCAGCTCGCCCAGCGTGGCAAGCCTTTCGGTTTGCGCCAGGCGGCGCTGGGTCTCTTTGCGGGCGGTCAGGTCGGAAAAAATCACCAACGCCCCCATCAGTTCGCCATGGGGATTGTGGATGCGGCTGGTGGTAACGCTGAGTTCGATGGTTCGATGACGCGCCGGGAAGCTGACCTCTTGCGCCAGGTGTGCGGTACCGTGCGCCAGGGTATCCAGCACCGGACTGGCGAAATGAGAATCGGAGAACAGGGCGGCGTAGGGCTGCCCGACCAGCTCATCCAGCGTATAGCCGGTGATGGCCTCTGCCGCCGGATTGATGGTGGTGACCGCGCCCAGCCTGTCGATGGCGATCACCCCGTCGGCGGCGTTTTCAATGATCAGATCGTTAAGGGTCTTGGTCTCACGCAGCGTTTGCGCCAGCGCGTTGACGCTGCGACTGATTTGCCCCAGTTCGCCGGGCAGCTCGGGGAGCGGCGCCGGCGTTTTATGCGCCAGCGTCGAGAGCCCCTCGGTGATGATGTCGATATTGGCGCTGAAGCGCCGTGAAAAGAGGACGATCAGCAGCAGGCTACACAGCAGGCCCGTCGCCAGCGCCGCCATGATGCGCAGATCCATTTGCCTGGCCTGACGGTGAATATCCTGCGTCAGCTCGTTGGCCCAGATGTAGCCCGTCACCTCGCCGTCTCGCCGAATGGGACGCATCGAGTTGAGAATATCGCCGCGCACCTGGCGGCCGGAAAAGACGAGCGGTATATCGCTGCGCATCACTTCGCGCCCGGGGTGGTCGGCGGCAATGGTCACGCCGACGTTGCTTTGATACAGCGCGAACGGGGCATAGGTAATAATCGCATCCAGCGTTTTGCTGTAGTAGCCCGCGCCGATGCCGGGAAACGCCTGGGTGATGTGCTCGGTGATGGGGCTAAGCTCGACATTCAGCGCCCGGATACGCTCAGCGCGCGGCAGCGCCGCGAAAGAGTCTAGGCGTTCGCCCAGCGCCTGGTCGAGCAGCTGGACGACGGCGGCCAGCTTTTTCTCTTTTTCGGCCAGCACCGCGGAGCGCCCCTCGATCTCGACGATATAGCCAATCGACAGCGTCGGCACGATGACCATCAGGATCGCCATGAGTATCATTTGATTGCGTAATCGTCGTGGGTATAACCCTCTTAAAAAGCGCATGCAGGTATCCCGGTGGCTCGGCGTAGGCAAACCCCCATTATCGACGTTTGCGCCGGCGGTTTCTCAGCGGCGCATCATGTTCCGGCAAGTGCGGCACATATGTGCGGCGGCGCCGCGCCGCGGGGATGCCGCGATGGCAGGGGGAGAGAGGCGGCCCGCCGGCCGCTGGGGATTGCTGGGCGGGTGCGAGGCGCCGCAGCCGTCTCGGCGTCGGCGTCAGGTCTCTGAGCGATGGCCATCAGACGCTCAGCGTGGGGTGGCCTGTGTCCCGTAACGGGTCGTGAGCGTCGACGCCGCGCACAGTTACGGGACACGCCCTAGGCGGCGATCGTTAGAGTGCGCCCCGGCGCTCCCCCGAATTGATGAGCTCATCCATGGTGTCGATGACGTGTCGCAGCGCCGTTGCCGCCGGCGGCGTCTCGCCGGGGGGAGAGTAGAGCACGCAGAGGTCGGCGGGAATGGCTTGTTGGAGGCGGATAAAACGCACATGGGGCCATTTCTGGCGGCTGTAGCTGGCCGGTACCAGCGCCACCTGCTGGCTGGTGGCCACCACCGCCATCAAGGTGTTGGGTTCGACCACCTCCTGATTGAGCCGGGGGTAGAAGCCCTCCATCAGGCAAGAGTTGATGATGAGGTTGGTCGAGGCGGAGTTGGCGCGACTCATCAATACGAAGGCTTCCTCCGCGAGCTCGGTCAAGGAGACGCGCTTGCGATCGCGTAGGGGATGCTCGTCCGATACCACTACTATCATCGATTCGCGATAGAGGCTCTCGGCCAACAGCGGGTGAATATTGATGGTGTCGGCGAAACGGGCGAGGCCGAGATCGATCTCCCTGCTGAGCAGCGCCTGCTTTTGCCGCTCAGGAGAGAGCTCGGTAAAGCTGATCTGCAACTCGGGGTAGCATTGGTGACACTGGCGGATCACCTCACCAAAGCCGGCCCAGAAAACGGTGCTGATCAGCCCGATGCGGATCTGGTTGCGCTCTCTGCGACCCGCCTGTACCACCCGGTTGAGGCTACTCTCCAGCATGTCGAACAACAGGGTGCATTCGGCCAGCAGCAGATGGCCGGTCGGCGTGAGGCTCACCTGGCGGGTATGGCGATCGAACAGCGCCGCCCCCAGCAGGGATTCGAGCTCCCGGATCTGGGCGCTAAGCGGCGACTTGGAGACATTGAGCCGCTCGGCGGCACGGCTGAAGTGGCCGTGGCTGGCCACCGCGTGAAAGTAGCGTAGCATCTTGAGGGAGACGCGATCGCGCCAGTGGTTGTCGAGGGACAATGGACGGCTCTCCTGCTCTCGTGGATGGGGGACGCCGGTGCGATCCCGGTCAAAGATCGCAGCGCCGAGGGCGTCGGTTCGCGGATCGGTGCGCGGGCGATTCCCGCTCCGCCTCACACCGTTGCCTGCGTTTTTTACTTAACTCTTTCTGCAATCCGGGGATAAATGGCCGCCAAACGGCCCCCATCAGCCCAACCTTGGCGTGTCAATCCCATTTTCGGCCGCTCTCCGTGGCTTTATTGTGCCGAAAATCAGGATAGTTAGACCGATTTTAGCGATTTTTATCTGCCAGTACCTCTCCTAGAGTGAGCTCAACGTCTCATTTACACCCTCAAGAGGTATAGCGCATGTCACACGATCCGGTTCTCAACGCCGTCGCCACCATTCTCGAGCATAAACCCGGCTTCGCCCCCCGCGCGGCCATGATCCTCGGCTCCGGCCTCGGCGTGCTAGCCGATGCGCTAGAGGAGAAGGTCGTCATCCCCTACGAGGCGCTGGATGGCTTCCCGGTCAGTACCGTCGCCGGACATAGCGGCGAACTGGTTCTGGGTAAGCTGCACGGGGTGGAGGTGATCTGCATGAAGGGGCGCGGCCATTACTACGAACACGAAACCATGAAGGTGATGACCACCCCGGTGCGCACCTTTAAACGCCTCGGCTGCGAGTTACTGCTGGTGACCAACGCCGCCGGCTCTCTGCGGCCGGAGCGCATCGGCGTCGGTTCGCTGGTCATTTTTAACGATCATATCAATACCATGCCGGGAACCCCGATGACCGGCGCTAACGACGAGGCCTACGGTCCACGCTTTTTCAGCCTGGCTAACGCCTATGATAAGACCTTGCGCGGCGAGGCCTTGGCCCTGGCCGAGCGGGAGGGGATTGCCGTCAATCAGGGCGTGTTCGTCTCCTACAGTGGCCCCTGCTTCGAGACCGCCGCCGAGATCCGCATGATGCAGCGGATGGGCGGCGACGTGGTCGGCATGTCGGTGGTGCCCGAGGTGGTGAGCGCCGCCCATTGCGGTTTAGCGGTGTTGGCCATCTGCGCCATCACCAACATGGCGGAGGGGCTCGGCGACGTGCAGCTTTCCCATGAGCAGACCCTCAGGTGCGCCAAGCTGGCGGAAACGGATTTTATTCGCCTCATCGATGCGTTTATCCGCCACCATTTCCAGTAGGTAGAGCAAGACAAGGAGGCCAGCTATGTTTGCAGCAGGATTTCTCGGTATCGCGGCGCTAATCCTTATCGCCGTGCTCGCATCGACCAACCGCCGGGCCATTCGCCTGCGCACGGTGGGGCTGGCCCTGCTCTTGCAGGTCGCCATCGGTGCTCTGGTGCTGTACGTGCCGCAGGGACGGCGGGCGCTGGAGGGGATGGCGCATGGCGTCGAGGCGGTGTTGGCAAGCGGCAAGTCGGGCATTCACTTCCTGTTTGGCAACCTGGTCAACTTCTCGGTAGAGGGCATCGGCTTTGTCTTTGCCCTGAATGTGTTGCCGCTGGTGGTCTTCTTCTCGGCGCTGATTGCCGTGCTCTACTACCTGGGCGTCATGCAAATGGTGATCCGTTTCATCGGCGGCGCCATGGCTCGCCTGCTCGGCACCTCCCAGACCGAATCCATGTCGGCGGTGGCCAACGTCTTCGTCGGTCAGAGCGAGGCGCCGCTGGTGGTCAAGCCCTACATGTCCAAAATGAGCGACTCTGAGTTTTTCGCGGTGATGTGCGGCGGCATGGCCTCGGTCTCGGGTACCGTGCTGGCGGGTTACGCCATGATGGGCGTGAACATGCAATATCTGCTGGCCGCCTCCTTTATGGCGGCGCCGGGCGGGCTGCTGTTTGCCAAGCTGATCGTTCCCGAGACCACGCAGCCGAACTATGCCTTCGACAACAGCATCCAGTTTGATGGCCATAAGCCGGAGAACCTGCTGGCGGCGGCGGGCGAGGGGGCCAGCAGCGGCCTCAAGCTGGCGGCCGCCATCGGCGCCATGCTGATCGCGATGATCGGCTTGGTGACGCTGGTCAACACGCTGCTGGCGGGGGCGGGGGAGATGGTGGGTATGCCGCTCTCGCTTGAGCTGATCCTCGGCTGGATCTTCTCGCCGCTCGCGTTCCTGCTCGGGGTACCCTTGGCGGACATCGGCATCGCCGGGGCCATGATCGGCAAGAAGCTGGTGGTGAACGAGTTTGTGGCCTACAGCGATCTCGCCCCCTATCTCAAGGAGAGCAGTGTGGTGAGCGCGGCCGGCCTGCAGGTGCTGGAGGAGAAATCCAAGGTGATCATCAGTTTTGCCCTATGCGGCTTTGCCAACCTGGCCTCCATGGGGATCCTGATCGGCGGCCTCGGCACGCTTTGCCCCTCCCGCTCCGCCTTTATCGCCCGTTACGGTCTACGAACCGTGCTGGCCGCCACCTGCTCCAACCTGATGAGCGCCGTCATCGCCGGCATCTTCTTCTCCTTAAGCTAGGCGCGCCATCCTGGACTTTGGGGCGCCTCGGCGCCCCTGCTTATCCGCCGGCGGCGGCGGTCTGGGGGAGCGCGGCAGTATGGATCGCACGCTCCTGTACGGGATAACCAGCTTTGCTGAATAAATCAGATTAGGGATAAGCGTCCCGCAGGCGGTTGCTGCTGTCAGGCAATACGCACACTTTCTGACATTCCTTCCTTCGTTATTTTGTTCAGTGCACGTGCCCTTGTTGACGGAGGATGGTGAATAAGCCTTATCAGTCGTTGCCTCCGGATCTTACGTGCGCAACTGCACGCCATGGCTCGTCGACGCAAGCGTAAGTTGAAGCACTGGACCGCATTCAACCGTTATCGGCGATTCGCCAACGTATGGTTATCGTCGGGTATGGGCACTGCTACGCAGGCAATCAGAAACTGACGACATGACTATTATCAATGCCAAACGCGTATAACGTATCATGCGTCAGAATACGCTGCTGCTTGAGCGTAAATCTGCGATACCGCCCCGAAATGGGCGTATACAGGGAGAGTGCCATCGGGGGAAAGTAACCGGTGGTGGTGTTCTGAAGGCTTCGAGTTCAACTGTGATAATGGCGAAAAACTGCGTGTAACGTACGCAGCTGGACTGCTGCGATCGTGAAGCCCTGCACTGTGCGGCCAGTATTGATTGATATGACAGCGAAACCGTGCAGGACGTCATGCTAGGTGCGGTGGAACGTCGCTTCGGTAACAATCTGCCGACATCCCCGCTGAATGGCTGACAGACAACGACTCAGCCTACCGCTCTCATCATACGCGTCAGTTCGCCAGAATGGTGGAACTGGAGCCTAAATATACGGCAGTACGCAGCCCGGAAAGCAACGGAATGGCAGAGAGCTTCGTGAATATCTGCGGTGTCGAGACAGTAATGGATTAAGTGATAAAAAGGATATGGAAATATAAGGGCGATCTATGTATCAATCAGAAATATTACAGGCATTATTATTCAATAAGTATTGTAATGATAACTTGAGTCTATCTATTAAGTTTGGCCATCATCAATGAATAGTCGTTAAGTTGATAGTACGATCAGGTTGATACAATAGGGGGCTAAAGACCCTCCTGTTTACAGTGGTTTCCAGCATTTTATGATGCTGTATCAGTATAAAGTGTTTTATCTGTTTTTACCAAGAAATGGAGAATGTTATGTTGACTGTAGAGACCTCTACAGCAGAAGATCTCAATCAAGGAACTTCGGATTTTGTCCTAACCTCCCTCGAGATTATGCGTAAGAAGTTATTGGATCTTACGTCCCGGAATCGACTCTTGAATTTTCCTATCACCCACAAAGGGTCTTTACTGCGTATTGTTGACGAATTGCCTGAGCAGCTTTATGAAACTCTCTGTTCGGAAATGCCGATGGAGTTTGCTCCTGTTCCTGATCCAACCAGGCAGCAATTGTTAGACCATGGTTATCTTAAGGTCGGTCCGGATGGTAAAGATATACAGTTAAGAGCTCATCCTAGTGCCAAGGATTGGGCACAAGTCTTGGGAATCGATACAGATTTTGACTTGCCTGATAGCCATAAAACGGTTGTTTCTGATGCAGATAGGGAGCTATTGGAGCAAGCCCACCAGTTTATCTTGCAATATGCCCAAGACCAGGATGGAGAACTAACAGGGGTTCGTACAGAATACGCTAATCAAGGTATCTCTTTATCAGCACTGAAGGTGGCCTGCTGCGTAGCGGGCTATGAAGGGCTTGAGGATTTTGAACGGCAGGCAAAGGCAGGGAATGAGATTACTATATTCTCTTCCAATCCCTGTCATGACGATAATCGGATACAGGCTCTGCTTTATCCAAATGAACTTGAAGCTTGTTTGCGCGCTATTTACGGTAAGGCTCAAACTGCTTTGGAGGAGAGTGGCGCTAATATCCTATATTTGACATTAGGATTTCTCAAGTGGTATGAGAGAGACTCATCGGATAAGGCGCGTTATGCTCCTTTATTTACGATTCCTGTGAGATGTGAACGTGGAAAATTAGATCCTAAGGATGGGCTTTATAAGTTTCAACTTTATTATACGGGTGAGGATATTTTGCCAAACCTCTCTTTGAAGGAAAAGCTTCAGGCTGACTTTGGCCTCGCTCTTCCCTTATTTAATGAAGAGGAAACTCCCGAGTCTTATCTTGCTGCTGTTAAGAAGGTTGTCGAGCAGCATAAACCTAAGTGGTCAGTGGTGCGTTATGGTGCGCTCAGCTTGCTCAATTTTGGCAAGATGATGATGTATCTTGACCTCGATCCAGCTCGTTGGCCCCATGACCAACGCAATATTTTGTCTCATGAAGTGATACGTCGTTTTTTCACCAGCCAGAGCTGTGGAAAAGAGAATACAGTTTCACCAGGTGGTTTCGGTCAGCATGAGTATTGTATCGATAGTTATCCAGAAATTCATGATAAGGTTCCGTTAATAGATGATGCTGATAGTTCGCAGCACAGTGCATTAATCGATGCTATCCGTGGGAAAAACCTGGTCATTGAGGGGCCTCCTGGTAGTGGTAAATCACAGACGATTACTAACTTGATCGCAGCAGCCTTGCTCAACGGTAAAAAGGTCCTGTTTGTGGCAGAGAAAATGGCTGCTCTGGAGGTCGTTAAGCGTCGCTTAGATCGTGCAGGGCTGGGGCAATTTTGCTTAGAGTTGCACAGTCATAAAACCCATAAGCGTAAGGTGTTGGATGATATTAACGCTCGCTTGGTGAGTCAGGCGATGATGCCGACGATAGAGGAGATTGATGCCCGGATCTTACGTTATGAAGATCTTAAGCAACAGCTCAATGAGTATGCCATATTGATTAATACCCAATGGGAGCAAACAGGGAAAACGATCCATCAGATATTGAGTGGTGCAACCCGTTATCGTCACAAATTAGATATTGATGCAACTGCGCTTCATATCGAAAAATTCTCTGGAAAACTACTGGATAAGGTGACTCAATTACGACTGAGTGACCAAGTAGTAGAGTTTAGCCGCATCTACAAGGAGGTGCGCGAGCAGGTGGGGGCTAATGCAGAAATATATGAGCACCCTTGGAGTGGTGTAAATAACACTCAAATTCAACTGTTTGACAGTGCTCGTATAGTAGATTTATTACAAGCTTGGCAGGTGTCAATTATCGATTTTCGCCACACTTATCAAGAATATCTTGATAAGTGGGCTTTAGAGGAAGAGTGTCTTAATACGCTTCATGATATTGATCAATTGGTAGAGGATCAGGCGACTCTTCCAGTTCTATGTGGCTCAGAGCTATTTTCGGCACTTCCTGAGTTAGACTCATCGGATGCCATCGCACGGGTACGTTGTTATTTAAATCGGTTTGATTTGCTACAAGGTCATTATGAGACGTTGAGCCAAGTTATCGAACCTCGAATACTTCGACTTTTAGAACGAGGTCAATCGTCCGATTTTCCTCGTGAAGAGTTGGAAAAATATGGTGTGGCAGAGGATTTCACCCTACGTGATTTGATCAGGTGGCTTGAGTCCATCCAATTAAGCTATGATGAGTTATCATCTATTTATGAGCAATTAAGCGATTTCAAAAATGCCTTACCTGATGGTATTGCTTCGTATTTTGATGATTCGCAAGCTGGATTGATATTCTGCGCAGAGTTGTTGTCGATTCTTGGAGCCTTGCCGACCGAGCTTATCAGCGTTCGAGATCCTCTTTTTGATGATGATAATATTGATGCAGTACTGCATGATTTAGTGAGTCAAATCGAAACGTTGCGTCCTTTAAGAGATAACCTATCTACTTTGTATCAACTGGATCAGTTGCCTTCTCAAGAGATGCTCACGCATGCTGTTTCTGTTATCCAGCAGGGGGGGGATTTGCATGGTTAAAGCGTGATTGGCGTAATGCCAAGGCATTGCTCATGGCGCTGTCTCGACAACCTAGCACTAAATTTGCTAAGTTAAAGAGTAGATTAGCTGATTTGCTTAAGTACTCGGAACTGTTGCAACGGTTCGAACAAAGTGACTTTGGCGATCAACTCGGTAACGTATATCGAGGATTGGAAACCGACTGTGAGCAGTTAATGCAATTGCGAGATTGGTATAAGAAGGTCCGATCTCATTACGGTATAGGTTTTGGAAAGCGAGTTGCGATAGGCTCTGGATTGTTTAACCTAGATGGCGAGATCATTAAAGGTGTGCATTTGATCGAGAAATCGCAGATTAGCTCGAGATTAATGACCTTGGTTCAGCATGTAGAGCTCGAGGCTAAGTTATTACCGCGTATTTCTAGCCTATTGGGAGAGTCTACATCTTGGTTAGGTGAGCAAGGTATATTGATGCAATGTTACCAACAGGTGCGAGAGACTCTCATTGCCTTGCAGAGATGGTTTATCAGTCCAGATATGTCATTAGGGCAGATGGCTCACTTCTCTGAGCTTGTGCAAAACATGCATGTGCTGCAGGCATCTCTCGAAAATGACAAGTCGCAGCTAGGGGGATTTTTACGCTCAAATTCACTGACCTTTGGGGTAAATAAAGACAATCAACAGACGTTACGTATTATTAACTGTACAGCGGATTTTGCCGAGCAACTGGTTGATAAAATAAATTGTGTAGCCTTGGCTACTCGAGTTAGGCATCTGGCAAGTAGCAATGATTACGATTTATTCCGTCACGATGGTGCGCAAATCGGTTTGAAATGGCGTGAACAGATTCAGCATGCCTCGTTGTATGCGCAAGAGACGATGTTGGATAGAGAACAATGGCTCAAATCGACCAATGGTTCCCTTAGTGCATTAGCTGAGCGGAACGAAAGGGCAATACAACAACCTCGTTGGCTGAATGGGTGGATTAACTTTATCCGTTGTTACGAGCAGATGCATGAAAATGGATTGCAGCGAATCTGGTCGGCTGTAATTACTGGGTCACTTCCGATTGAAAAAGTTGAATTGGGTTTAGCATTAGCAATTCATGATCAGCTGGCTCGAGAGGTTATTCACATCCACCCTGAATTGATGAGGGTTTCAGGTTCACAACGCAATGCTCTGCAGAATTCATTCAAAGAATACGATAAAAAGCTAATTGAACTGCAACGTCAACGGATTGCTGCAAAAGTTGCTTGTCGCAATATACCAGAAGGAAATTCTGGGGGTAAGAAAAGCGAATATACGGAACTCGCCTTGATCAAAAATGAACTGGGTAAAAAGACCAGACATATCCCTATCAGGCAATTGATTAATCGAGCGTGTAATGCTTTAGTCGCAATTAAACCTTGCTTCATGATGGGACCAATGTCAGCGGCACATTACCTGGAACCTGGACGGATGGAGTTTGACCTGGTGGTGATGGACGAAGCATCTCAGGTGAAGCCAGAGGATGCATTGGGTGTCATCGCGAGGGGCAAGCAACTAGTGGTCGTTGGCGACCCGAAACAACTACCACCAACCAGTTTCTTTGATCGAAGTGCCGACGGAGAAGATGACGATGATGCCGCTGCTTTGAGTGATACCGACAGTATTTTGGATGCGGCTTTACCTCTGTTTCCTATGAGACGTTTGCGTTGGCACTATCGTTCACGGCACGAAAAGTTGATTGCATACTCTAACCGTCATTTTTATAACAGTGATTTGGTGATATTCCCCTCCCCAAATGCCGAGTCGCCAGAGTATGGGATCAAATTTACCTATGTATCGAAAGGGCGTTTCTCCAATCAACACAATATTGAAGAAGCCCAAGCAGTTGCCGAGGCTGTGCTTCAACATGCACAATACAGGCCGGGTGAATCACTCGGGGTGGTGGCCATGAGTTCCAAGCAACGCGATCAGATTGAGCGAGCTATCGATGAACTGCGCCGAAACCGCCCTGAATTCAACGATGCAATCGATGGCTTATATGCTATGGAAGAGCCACTTTTTGTGAAAAACCTTGAGAATGTCCAAGGGGATGAGCGTGATGTAATCTTTATTTCCTTTACCTATGGACCTTCTGAGTATGGTGGAAAGGTTTATCAACGCTTTGGGCCTATCAATTCCAATGTCGGCTGGCGTCGCTTGAATGTGCTTTTTACTCGTTCAAAGAAACGGATGCATGTGTTTAGTTCAATGCGTTCTGAAGATGTATTGACGAGTGAAACCAGTAAGCTTGGGGTTATTTCGTTGAAAGGTTTTTTACAGTTTGCCGAAAGAGGCAAACTGGATTCTCTAACGACTCATACCGGTAGGGCTCCAGATAGTGACTTTGAAGTTGCTGTCATGGAAGCACTCAATCACGCGGGGTTTGAGTGTGAACCTCAGGTGGGTGTCGCAGGATTCTTTATTGATCTAGCGGTGAAAGATCCAGGTTGTCCTGGCCGATACTTAATGGGCATCGAGTGTGATGGTGCAGCTTATCACTCTGCTAAATCTGCTCGTGATCGCGATCGCTTGCGTCAAGATGTTTTGGAACGTTTGGGTTGGAGAATTAGCCGTATTTGGTCCACTGATTGGTTTAGTAACCCTGATGAGGTTCTGTCCCCGATTATCCGGAAACTCAATGAGATTAAAACATTGTCTCCAGAAGTTGTCATCCCTTCCTTCGAGTATGTGGAAAAAATTGAATCAAGTGCTGAAGTAGCATCTGAATCAATCGATTCTCTTATGCCAGACTCGGGTCTTAAGGAACAACTTAAGTATTTTGCCAAACATGTCATTGAGGTTGCGCTTCCCGACGTCGATGAGGATCATCGTTTGTTGCGGCCCGCTATGCTTGAGGCTTTGCTGGAACATCAGCCTCTATCTCGCTCTGAGTTTGTTGAACGAATACCCCATTACCTGCGGCAAGCAACAGATTTACAAGAAGCACAACGCTTTCTTGATCCTGTCTTGGCATTAATTGATGGAGCAGAGGCAGAAACGAATGATGTAGAGTTTGAATCAGAATTGATATAATTAGAGGTGGAGAAGTGGACTGCCCCACCCCGGTAGACGGTTCTGGGGGCAGTCCATCCAGTCCATCCAGTCCATCCAGTCCATCCAGTCCATCCAGTCCATCCAGTCCATCCAGTCCATCCAGTCCATTCAGTCCATCGTGGAAGAACGCTGCCTACACCACGCATTTACCGTCTGCTGGCATCGCGTGTCTATTGATGGGTACGCCGTAACTGTGAGTAATTCATTATTGTCGCCACCAGGCATAACATATAACCTGGACTGCCCCACGGTAGTAGACAAATTCTGAGCTCACGATGAGGCCTGTCCAGCGGCCGCGCCTCAGCGCAGCCTGACGCCGCCGCCGACCAGTTTGAGCAGATGCTGGGTGGGCCAGTGGCGCGTTAACCCGTGCTGCATGAGGTGGCGCCTCAGCGCCTCGACATCGTGCCGGCGACGATCCAGCAGCAGTCCCACCACGCTGCCGCTGTGCGCCACGTTGACGCCAAATAGGCCGAACGTCTCCACCATGGCCAGCAGCGCGGGGAAATCCGCCTTCGGCAACAGCCGCTGGCTGGCGATGGCGCTGAGGGTGGCCGCCTCTCCCAGGCGGTAAGGATCTTGGCGCTGACATCCCTCCTGCAGCCGTCGCCAGGCGCGTTGCAGCGCTGGCGCCTCCGCCAGTAACGCCCTCTGGCGCGCGCGGCGGTGGTAGTCGGCGGTGCGCAGGGTCAGCGGGCTTTCGAGCAGCAACACATCCAGTTCAGGCGCGCTGCCGCAGGCTACCTGGGTGGAGGCATCGTTATGATCGAACAGGGTTAGCTGGCGAAACAGGGTGCTGTCGGTGGGCTCCAGCGAGACACACAGCGCCGCCAGCGTCGGTTCGTCCAGCCGTCGCCCCAGGTGGTGCGCGGCCGCTACGGCGGTGGCGGCGATGTCCGCCGTGCTGCTGGCCATTCCCTTGGCCAGGGGGATGGTCGAGTGAGTCTCGATGCGCAACGCTTGGCTCATCTGCGCCGGGTAGCCCCAGTGGTGCAGCAGGCGTTCGATCATCATTCGGGAGAGCGGGCGCTCCTGCGCCCGCGGCGCGCCGTCGCAGACTTCGACCGTGCTGTACCAGGCGACGGGGCAGGAGACCAACTTCTCGCTGCCTAAAATCCAGCCTTGAATGAGCTCTCCGCATGATGCGGGGCACTGCGCAACCGCCACGCCTTCACCTTTTGAACCGATAATTTCGCCGCATAGTGGCATGACGACGGCAGGAAAGCCACGCTTTTCACCCTAGCCCTGCCGCGCCGGAGGGATTGCGGGAGAAAAGCGTGCTATGGTGATAGTCTGATGATCGGTGGCGAATCTATTGGCATGATAATAACGGGTGGAATGACGTACCATCATGCTGTTTTTATGCTAAATTGCGCCGTCTTTTCTTCTGCGACGGGCGACGAGGGCCGCGCAGGAGTGAGTATGAATATCTATTTGTGATGATGGGCGAGCGTTGCCCGCTCATCATTTAAGCCGACAGGTTTGCCATATTAATGGTAGGGAAGGGGGTGTAAATCCCCCGCAGCCCCCGCTGCTGTGATGCTGACGACCCCGTGTACACCACTGATCGCAAGATTGGGAAGGACGGGCGAGGAGGACGCTAAGCCAGAAGACCTGCCCGTCGGTAACTACCAACAACTTCGGTGGGAAGTGGGTTGATCTGATGCCTACAGTCGCAAGACTGGGTAGCGGTGTATCTATACCCTCCAACCACCCTGAACAGGATCAGGGGCATGGCGGCACAGCAGTACGCGTTCGTTCTGGCGGGCACCGGCAGCGGCTGTGGCAAAACCACGCTGACGCTGGGGTTGCTGAGTCTATTGAAACAGCGTGGGCTGCGCGTTCAGCCGTACAAAGTGGGGCCGGACTACCTCGATACCGGCTGGCATACGGCCGTGTGCGGCAGCGCCTCCTGCAACCTCGATAGCTTTATGCTACCCGAACCGACGCTCAACGCGCTGTTTAGCGAACGGATGCAGCGGGCCGACGTCGCGGTCATCGAGGGGGTGATGGGGCTGTATGATGGCTACGGCACCGATCCGGACTACTGCAGCAGCGCGGGGATGGCCAAGCAGCTGCGCTGTCCGGTGATCCTCCTGGTGGATGGCAAGGCGGTCTCCACCTCCATCGCCGCCACGGTGATGGGCTTTCAGCGCTTTGATCCCACGTTGAATATCGCGGGCGTGATGGTGAATCGCGTCAACAGCGAGGCGCATTTCGCGCTGCTTAAAACGGCCATCGAACGCTACTGCGCCATTCCCGTGCTCGGCTATATCCCGCAGATGGCGGGGATTTCCTTGCCCGAGCGCCACCTCGGCCTGGTGACGGCCCGAGAGTCCGTCGTGCGGACGCAGCCCTGGCAGGCGTTTGCCGCCGCGCTCGAACGTACCCTGGATATCGATCGTTTGCTCTCCCTGTGCCAGATGGCGTCGCTGCCGCCGGGCGCCTGGCCTGCGCTGCCCGCCGCCGACGCCGGCCGCGGCTTGACGCTGGCCATGGCCGAGGACGAGGCGTTCAACTTCTACTACCCGGACAACGTGGCGCTGCTCGAACGCACGGGCGTCGAGATCGTCCGCTTTAGCCCTCTGCATGACGCCCGGCTGCCCGACTGCCAGATGGTGTGGCTAGGCGGCGGCTACCCGGAGCTGTATGCCGGGAGGCTGGCGGCCAACGCACCGATGCTGGCGAGCCTGCGCGCGGCGCACCGGCGCGGCGCGGCGATCTACGCCGAGTGCGGCGGGCTGATGTATCTTGGCAGCACGCTGGAGGATGCCGACGGTGAGATCCACCCCATGGCCAATATTATTCCCGGTCACAGTAAAATGGGGCGGCGGCTGACCCGCTTTGGCTACTGCGAGGCTCAGGCGCGCCAGCCGACGCTGCTGGCGGAGCGCGGCGAAACGCTGCGCGGGCATGAGTTCCACTACTCTGACTTTTCACCGCAAACCCCCGCGCTGCTGGCGTGCCGCAAAGTGCGCGATGGGGTGACCACCCAGGCGTGGGAGGGGGGATGGCAGGCAGGCAGCGCCTTTGCCAGCTATCTGCACGTTCATTTTGCCCAGCGCCCGCAGATGCTGAATCGCTGGCTGGCGGCCGCCAGGGCGGCCCTATGACGCTCCTGGCCTGGTGCCTCGCCTGGATCCTCGACGCCGCGATCGGCGATCCGCCGCGCTGGCCGCACCCGGTACGCTGGATGGGGCTGCTGATCACCGCCCTGCAGCGGTGCGTACGCCGTCGCTGCCGCAGCGAGGGTGCGCTGCGCATCGGCGGCGGCCTGATGTGGCTGACGGTGGTGGGGGGGACGTGGGGCGTGGCCTGGGGGGGCGTGACGCTGGCGCGGGCGATCCATCCGTGGCTGGGGTGGGCGGTCGAGGTCTGGATGATCTTTACCACGCTGGCCGGCCGCTGCCTGGCGGACGCCGCCCGGGAGGTCGAACGGCCGCTGCGCGCCGGCGCGCTCGCCGAGAGCCGCGAAAAGCTCTCCTGGATCGTGGGCCGCGATACCTCGCAGCTGCAGCCGCCGCAGATCAACCGGGCGGTGGTGGAGACCGTTGCCGAGAATACGGTGGATGGCATCATCGCACCGCTGTTCTTCCTGCTGCTGGGCGGCGCGCCGCTGGCGATGGCCTACAAGGCGGTCAATACCCTCGATTCGATGGTGGGCTACAAGCATGAGAAGTACCGAGCGATCGGCATGGTGAGCGCCCGGATGGATGATGCGGCGAACTACCTGCCCGCGCGGCTGAGCTGGCTGCTGCTGAGCGCGGCGGCGTGGCTGTGCCGCGACGATTTTTCCCGCGCGCTGCGCATCGGCTGGCGCGATCGCCGCTGCCACAGCAGCCCCAACTGCGCGTGGTCAGAGGCGACCGTGGCCGGCGCGTTGGGGATCCGGCTGGGGGGGCCGAACGACTACTTCGGCCAGCGGGTGGAGAAGCCCTGGATCGGCGATGCGCGCCGCGCGGTTACCCCGGACGATATTTCCCGAACGATTCGACTGATGTGGGTCGCGTCAGCCCTGGCGCTGGCGCTGTTGATGGCGGTGCGCTGGCTGGTGGCCGGCGCGGCCTGAGGAGACGAGAGCATGCAATATATCCAGCAACCCCGGGCGATTGAGGCCAAAAGCTTCGACATCATCGGCGAGATCATCCGTGAGACGCGCCCGGCGTATCGGTTCGCCAGCCCGCTGCACGAGGCGATCGTCACGCGGGTTATCCACACCACCGCCGATTTTGACTGGCTGGATATCCTCTGGTTTTCCCCGGATGCGCTGACGCAGCTGTGCGCGGCGCTGAGCCGCCCGTCCGTCATCTACACCGATACGACGATGGCCCTCTCGGGGATCAACAAGCCCCTGCTGGCCACGTTTGGCGGCGAGTGCCGCTGCTATATCAGCGATGCGCGGGTGGTGGCGCAGGCGCAGGCGCAGGGGATCACCCGCTCCATGGCGGCGGTCGATCGGGCGGTGGCGGAGGCGGAGCGCCCGGTGTTCGTCTTTGGCAATGCGCCGACGGCGCTATTCCGCCTGCTGGAGCACGATATCGCCGTCGGCGGCGTGGTGGGGGTGCCGGTGGGGTTTGTCGGCGCGGCGGAGTCGAAAGCGGCGCTGACGCACAGCGGCTTGCCCGCCATTGCGGCGCTGGGGCGCAAGGGCGGCAGCAACGTGGCGGCGGCGATCGTTAACGCCGTGCTGTACCACCTGCGGGGGGCAACATGAGCGATCGGGCCTTTGATACGCCGGTGTGGCACCACGGAAAGGCGCTGCGCAAGGGCTATACCACCGGCTCCTGCGCCACCGCGGCCGCCAAGGTCGCCGCGCTGATGGCGCTGCGCCAGCAGCTGATCCATCAGGTCGCCATCGTGACTCCCTCCGGCGTCACGCTGAACCTGAGCGTTGAATCCCCGCATATCGAGGGGGAGCAGGCCATCGCCGCCATTCGCAAAGACGGCGGCGATGATGTCGATGCGACCCACGGTATGCTGATTTTCGCGCGGGTCACGCTCAACGACAGCGGCGCGATCTCGCTGTCGGGGGGCGAGGGGATCGGCACCGTGACGCGCAAGGGCATTGGCCTGCCCATCGGCAGCGCGGCGATCAACCGCACGCCCCGCCACACCATTGAGTCGGCGGTGCGCGAGGCGATCGGCCCGACGCGCGGCGCCGCGGTCGAGATCTTTGCGCCGGAGGGCGTCGCGCGGGCGCAGAAAACCTATAACGCCCGCCTGGGTATCCTGGGCGGCATCTCGATTATCGGCACCACGGGCATCGTGACGCCGATGTCGGAGGAGAGCTGGAAGCGTTCGCTGGCGCTGACCCTGGAGATGAAGCGCGCCGCCGGGATGACGCGGGTGGTGCTGGTGCCGGGCAACCACGGCGAGCGCTTTGTGCGGGAGCAGATGGGGATCGCGGCCGATGCGGTGGTGACGATGAGCAACTTCGTCGGCTATATGGTCGAGGAGGCGGTGCGTCTGGGGTTTCGCCAGATCGTGCTGGTCGGCCACCCGGGCAAGCTGATCAAGGTCGCCGCCGGGATCTTCCACACCCACAGCCATATGGCCGATGCGCGCATGGAGACGCTGGTGGCGCATCTGGCGCTGCTGGGCGCGCCGCTGGCGCTGCTGACGCGGGTGCGCGACTGCGACACGACCGAGGCGGCGATGGAGCATATCGACGCCTACGGCTTTCAGTCGCTGTATGACCATCTCGCTGCTCGCATCTGCCAGCGCGTGATAGAGCGGCTGCGTTTTACCCAGAATCTGCCGATCTGCGACGCCATTCTGTTCTCGTTTGATAACCAGACGCTGGGCAGCAACCGCTCGGTCGCCGCCATCGTGGCGGATCTGCGGTGTTGACGGTCGTGGGGGTGGGCCCCGCGGGCGTCCATCTGATAACTCCCGCGGCGCGCGATGCGATCGCGCAGGCAGAGTGCCTGGTGGGCGGGGCGCGTCATTTACGGCAGTTTCCGGACTTTCGCGGCGAGATCTTCGCCCTCGGCGCCAACGTCGCGGCGCTGTTGGCCTGGCTCGAGGCCCGGCGCCTGCACCGCGTGGTGATCATGGCCTCCGGCGATCCGCTGTTTTACGGCATCGGCACGCGGATCGTGGCGCACTTTGGCATTGAGCATGTGCGTATCATTCCCGGCATCAGCGCGGTGCAGTACCTCTGCGCGCAGGCGGGCATCGACATGAACGAGATGTGGCTCACCAGCAGCCACGGCCGCCGGGTCGATTTTGATCAGCTGGCGCGCCATGACAGGGTGGCGATGGTCACCGACGCGCGCTGTGGACCGAAAGAGATCGCCGCGCAGCTGGTGGCGCGGGGGAAGGGGCATCGCTGGATGGTGATCGGTGAAAACCTGGCGATGGAGAGAGAGCGGATCCACTGGCTGCCCGTCAGTGAGGTTCGCGCCGACTATGAGATGAACGCGGTGGTGATCCTCGATGAACGATGAGCTTTTTCTGCGCGGCGAAACGGTGCCGATGACCAAAGAGGCGGTGCGCGCGCTGGCCCTCAGCAAACTTGAGCTGCACCGTGCCAGCCATCTGATCGATATCGGGGCGGGAACCGGCAGCGTATCGATTGAGGCCGCGCTGCAGTTTCCCTCTCTGCGGGTGACCGCCATCGAGAAAAACCCCGCGGCGCTGCGCCTGCTCGAAGAGAACCGCCGGCGCTTTGCCTGCGGCAACGTCCGCATCCTACCCGGCAGCGCGCCGATGCCGGTGGCGGAGCGGGCCGACGCCGTGTTTATGGGCGGCAGCGGCGGCCATCTGACGGCGCTGATGGACTGGTCGATGGCCCAGCTGCATCCCGGCGGGCGCCTGGTGATGACCTTTATCCTGATGGAGAACCTGCATAGCGCGCTGGCCCATCTGGCGCAGCGGGGAGCGCAGGGCGTGACGTGTCAGCAGATACAGACGGCGTCGTGGGTTCCGCTCGGTCAGGGCCACTACTTTAAACCGAATAATCCCGTTTTTGTTATCGCCTGTCAGAAGGAGGAACATCATGTCTGAGACCTTTGATGCCCGCTGCGTGTGGTTTGTCGGCGCGGGGCCCGGCGATCGTGAGCTGATTACCCTCAAGGGCTATCGGCTGCTGCAGCAGGCGCAGGTGGTCATCTATGCCGGCTCGCTGATCAATCCTGAGCTGCTGGCGTACTGTCCGCCCGGGGCCGAGTGCCACGACAGCGCGGCGCTGCATCTGGCGCAGATCCTCGATCTGATGGAGGCCGGGGTACGGGCCGGGAAAACCGTGGTGCGTCTGCAGACGGGCGATCTCTCCCTGTACGGATCCGTGCGTGAGCAGGGGGAGGCGCTGACCAAGCGCGGCATCGCCTGGCAGGTGGTGCCGGGGGTCAGCGCCTTTCTCGGCGCGGCGGCGGAACTCGGCGTGGAGTACACCGTGCCCGACGTCGCGCAAAGCCTGATCATTACCCGCCTCGAGGGGCGTACGCCGGTGCCGGCGCGTGAGCAGCTGGAGTCGTTCGCCCGCCATCAGACCTCGATGGCGATTTACCTCTCCGTCCAGCGGATCCAGCGGGTGGCGGAGCGGCTGATCGCGGGGGGCTATCCGGCCACCACGCCGGTGGCGGTTATCTATAAGGCGACCTGGCCGGAGAGTCGCACCGTCCGCGGCACGCTGGCGGACATCGGCGACCGGGTCCGCGCTGCGGGGATCCGCAAAACGGCGCTGATCCTTGTCGGCAGCTTCCTCGGCGATGAGTATCACTACTCAAAGCTCTATGCGGCGGACTTTAGCCATGAATACCGTAAAGCCTGAATCCATCGCGCTGTTTTGCCTGACCCCCGGCGGCGTGCAGCTGGCCAAGCGGCTGGCGACGCGGCTGCCGCTGACCTGCTTTACCAGCGGGGCACTGTGGGAGCCGGGGTTTACCCCGTTCGAGGGTGGCTTCGCCCAGACCGCCCGCCGTGCGTTCACCCGCTATTCGGCGCTGATTTTTATCGGTGCGACGGGGATCGCCGTGCGGGTGCTGGCACCGCTGATCAATGACAAGTTCAGCGATCCGGCCGTGGTGGTGATCGATGAGCGCGGCCAGCACGTGATCAGCCTGCTCTCCGGACATGCGGGGGGGGCGAACGCCCTGACCCGCGATCTGGCGGGCATGCTGGGGGCCGATCCGGTGATCACCACCGCCACGGACGTGAACGGGATGGCCGCGCTGGATACGCTTGCGTTCCAGCTTGACGCTCGGATGAGCGACTTCCGCTCGGCGGTCAGGGAGGTCAATCAGATGCTGGTCAGTCAGCGGCGGGTCGGGCTGTGGTGGGATCCGGCGCTGGCGGCAGAGGTCAGCCGCTGCGATCGGCGGGGATTTATCACCGTGACCGACCTGCAGGATCTGCCCGCGCTGGATGCGCTGGTGTGCATCACCCTGCGCCGCGATCTGCCGGAAATTCCGCTGCCGCACTGGAAGCTGGTGCCGCAGCGGGTGGTCGCCGGCATCGGCTGTCGGCGGGGTACCCCTTTCCCGCTGTTGGCCGCGCTGCTGGCGCGCCAGCTGGAGGCGCAGCGGCTCGATCCGCTGGCGCTGAGGGCGATCGGCAGCGCTGCGCTGAAGCGCGATGAGCCGGGGCTGATCCAGCTCGCCGCCCGCTGGTGCATCCCGTTTCACACCTTTACCACCGACGCGCTGCGCGCGCATGAGCACCGCTTTTCGATCTCACCCTTGGTACGCCGCACGGTCGGCGTCGGGAGCGTCTCGGGACCGGCGGCCTGGCTGCTGAGTCATGGACAGCTATTAGGCGACACCCTGCGGGAGCAGGGCGTCACGATTACCTTAGGAGTTTCATCCGCATGTTAACCGTTATTGGGATCGGCCCCGGCTCACAGGCCATGATGACGATGGAGGCCGTAGAGGCGCTGCAGGCGGCAGAGATCATCGTCGGCTACAAAACCTATACCCACCTGGTGAAAGCCTTTACCGGCGACAAGCAGGTGATCAAGACCGGCATGTGCAAAGAGATCGAACGCTGTCAGACGGCGATTGACCTGGCGCAGGCGGGGCATAACGTCGCCCTGATCAGCAGCGGCGACGCGGGGATCTATGGCATGGCGGGGCTGGTGCTGGAGCTGGTCAGCCGGCAGGGACTGGGGGTCGAGGTGCGCCTGATCCCCGGGATGACCGCCAGCATCGCCGCCGCCTCGCTGCTCGGGGCGCCGCTGATGCATGATTTCTGTCATATCAGCCTGAGCGATCTGCTGACCCCTTGGCCGGTCATCGAAAAGCGCATCGTCGCCGCCGGCGAGGCCGACTTTGTGATCTGTTTCTACAACCCGCGCAGCCGCGGTCGCGAGGGGCATCTGGCGCGCGCCTTTGCGCTGCTGTCCGCCGTCAAAAGCGCGCAAACCCCGGTGGGGGTGGTGAAGTCCGCCGGGCGTAAAAAGCAGGAGAAGTGGCTGACCACCCTGGGCGGGATGGATTTTGCGCCGGTGGATATGACCAGCCTGGTGATCGTCGGCAATAAAGCCACCTACGTGCAGGATGGCCTGATGATCACGCCGCGGGGCTACGCGCTGTGAACCAGGGCGAGGTGCTGGTGATCGGCGGTACCAGCGACGCCCGGGCGCTGTGCCAGCAGCTGGATGCGGCACAGGTGGCCTACACCTTGTCGGTGGCGACGCCGACCGGCGAGGCGCTCGCCGGCGCGATCCGCGGTCGGGTGCGCTGCGGGCGCATGACGCAGGCAGAGATGGTCGCCTGGCTTGTCGCGCACCGGACCCGCTGGGTAATCGACGCGTCGCATCCCTATGCCGAGCTGGTCAGCCGCAGCATCACGCAGGCCTGTCAAACGGCGGGGGTGCTGCTCAGCCGCTATCAGCGCCCGGAGCAGCTCGGCGATCTGACCCATCCGCTGCTCCACCGCGTCGCCGGTATTGAGGCGGCCAGCGCGCTTGCGCGGCGCTTTGGCGAGCGGGTATTGCTAACCACCGGCAGCAAGGATTTGGCGCGCTGGCGCGCGGCGCTGCCGGAGAAAACGCTGCTGGTGCGCGTGCTGCCGCTGGCGGAGGTGATGGCGCAGTGCGCCGAGCTCGGCTTTGGCGTCGGGCAGATCTTCGCGCTGTGCGGCCCCTTTAGCGCGGCGTTTAACGCGGCGTTTTATCGCCACTGTCGGGCTGACGTGGTGATAACCAAAGCCTCCGGCGCCGAGGGCGGCTATCAGGAAAAGGTGCAGCCCTGTCTGGATGCCGGTATTCCCTGCATCGTTATTACACGTCCGGCGCCGCTGGTGACGGGCGCGGAGTTACTGGAGAGTCTGGCCGACTTTCAACGGCGTCTGGCGCGCTGGCTGGCCACGGCTCAAGGAGAATGAGATGAAAAAGGCGCTTCTGGTGGTCAGCTTTGGCACCAGCTATCGCGAGACCGGCGAGAAGAATATCGCGGCCTGCGAACGTGAGCTGGCGGGCCACTGCCCCGATCGCGATCTGTTCCGGGCATTTACCTCCGGGATGATCATCCGCAAGCTCAGGCAGCGCGACGGCATTGAGATCGACACGCCGCTGCAGGCGCTGCAGCGGCTTGCGGAGCAGGGATATCAGGATGTTGCGGTTCAGTCGCTGCACATTATTAACGGCGATGAGTATGAGAAGGTGGTGCGCGAGGTGCAGAGCATGCGTCCGCTGTTCTCCCGCCTGACGCTGGGGGCACCGCTGCTGAGCAGCCATGATGACTACGAACTGCTGATGCGGGCGCTGCGGCAGCAGATGCCGCCGCTCGGGCCGCAGGAGAGGGTGGTGTTTATGGGGCACGGCGCGACGCACCACGCCTTTGCGGCCTATGCCTGTCTCGATCACATGATGCGGGCGCAGGGCTTTCCGGCCTGCGTGGGTGCGGTGGAGAGCTATCCGCAGGTCGAGATTCTGATCGAGAGCCTCGGCCGGGAGGGGGTCAGCGCGGTGCATCTGATGCCGCTGATGCTGGTGGCCGGGGATCATGCGATCAATGACATGGCCTCCGAGGAGGCGGACTCCTGGCGAACGCTGTTCAACGCCGCCGGGATCCCGGCGACGCCGTGGCTGAACGGCCTGGGCGAGAATCCGGCCGTGCGGGCGATGTTCGTGGCGCACCTGCAGCAGGCGCTGCGCGGCGCCATGGAGGCGGCGGCATGAGCGGCACACTCTACGCCCTGAGCACGGGGCCGGGCGCCGCCGATCTGATCACCGTCCGCGCCGCGCGGATCCTCGGCTCGCTGGATATCCTCTACGCCCCGGCGGGACGCAAAGGCGGCGACAGCCTGGCGCTCTCCATCGTCCGCGACTATGTCGGCCCGCAGACGGAGGTGCGCTGCTGCCACTTTCCCATGAGCGGTGACGACGCGGAAAAGGAGGCGGTCTGGGATGCGGTCGCGGCGGCGCTGGCGGGCGCGGTGAAGGCCGGCAAGCGGGTTGGATTTATCACGCTCGGCGACGCCATGCTGTTCAGCACCTGGGTCTTCCTGCTCCAGCGTCTCGGCAACCCCGACTGGCTGGAGATCGTTCCGGGCGTGACCTCGTTTGCCGCCATCGCCGCGCGCGCCGGGACGCCCCTGGCGATGGAGCAGCAGTCGCTGGCGGTGATGGCGTGCACCGCGCCGGAGGCGGAGATCGCGCAGGCGCTCTTGCACCATGACACGCTGGTGCTGATGAAGGTCTATGGCCGGTTTGCGCGGATTAAGGCGCTGCTGGCGCAGGCCGGGCTGCTGGAGTGCGCGCTGATGATGTCCGACGCCACGCTGCCCGGCGAGCGGTGCTGGCGGCACCTGAATGAGGTCGACGATGGGCAGGCGCTGCCCTATTTTTCGACCATTTTAGTCAATAAACGCTGGGGGGATCGCGATGGCGCACGAACACCAGCTTAAGCGGCGGTCATTCAGTGGTCTGGCGGCGCAGCAGGCGTTTGCGATGCGCATCATGGAGGGGGGCTGCCGGTGGATTGGCTGACCGACTTGGTGACCCCGGCACAGCCGAGGCTGGCCTTTCCGGCTCGCGGCGCAGGGGAACCCTGTGGCGATCTCCAGCCATGACATCGATCTGATCGACGGCGTCAGCGATACCGTCCATGTGCTGCGCCAGGGCGAGGCGCTGGCGCCGGGCGAGGTCTTCGCCCGCGCCGATCGGATGAGGGAGGCCGGGCTGATGCAGCCCCGGCGGGTGAAGCGGCACACGCAGCTGGCGCTGCCGCGGTGTAAGCGTGAAGATACGTTTTTCCGACGTATGCGACACAACGCAATAGCAATAAAGGAGGCCCGATGACGCAGGCGATGGCGATTATGCTGCAGGGGACCGCCTCTGACGTAGGCAAAAGCGTACTGGTGGCGGGGCTGTGCCGCATTTTTTATCAGGACGGTCTGCGCACGGCACCCTTTAAGTCACAGAATATGGCGCTGAATTCCGGCATCACGCCGGATGGCAAAGAGATGGGGCGCGCGCAGATTTTTCAGGCGCAGGCGGCGGGCATCGCGCCGGACGTGCGGATGAACCCGGTGTTGCTCAAGCCGACCAGCGACCGCAAAGCGCAGGTGGTGCTGATGGGGGAGGTGGCGGCCGACATGGACGCCGTCAGCTACCACCAGTACAAGCCGCGTCTGCGCGAGCGCATTCTGGCGGTCTACCGGAGCCTGGCGCAGCAGTATGAGGCGCTGGTGCTGGAGGGGGCCGGCAGTCCGGCGGAGATAAACCTGCGCGATCGCGATATCGTCAACATGGGGATGGCCGAGATGGCACGCTGCCCGGTGATCCTGGTGGCGGATATCGACAAAGGGGGCGTCTTCGCCTCTATCTATGGCACGCTGGCGCTGCTGCGCCAGGACGAACGGACCCGGGTGAAAGGGGTGATTATCAATAAGTTTCGCGGCGATGTGGCGCTGCTGCGCTCCGGCATTGAACAGATTGAGGCGCTGACGGGGGTGCCGGTGCTGGGCGTGATGCCGTGGCTCGATGTGGATCTCGACGACGAGGATGGCGTCGCGCTGCAGAAAGGCAAATACCGGCAGACGGCGCCGCGCGATATCGATATCGCCGTGGTGCAGCTGCCGCATATCTCGAACTTTACCGACGTTAACGCCCTGGCGGCGCAGCCGGATGTTCGGGTGCGCTATGTCAGCCACCCGCAGGCGCTGGCCGGCGCCGATCTGGTGATTTTGCCGGGCAGTAAAAATACGCTGGGCGATCTGGGCTGGCTGCGTGAAAGCGGCATGGCCGCTGCGCTGCTGCAGGCCCATCGCCAGCGCGTGCCGGTGATGGGGATTTGCGGCGGCTACCAGATGCTGGGCCGCACCATTATCGACGAGGTGGAATCGGGGCTGGGGACGCAGCCGGGCCTCGGCCTGCTGAATATCGTCACCCGCTTCGCGCCGCGGAAAACCACCGCGCAGCGCGTGGCACAGGTGACGATGACGCCGCCGGCGTGGCTGCACGCCGCCGCCGGCGCCGCGGTGAAAGGCTATGAGATCCACATGGGGGAAACGCAGCGGGCGGCCGACTGCCGTCCGGCGCTGTTTATCGAGCGAGACGGCGAGCGGGTGGCGGATGGCGCCATCAGCGACGATGGGCTGGTGATCGGCACCTACCTGCATGGACTGTTCGACAGCGACGCCTTTACGCACGCCGTACTGGACAGCCTGCGTCATCGCAAGGGGCTGGCGCCGCTGGAAAGGACGCTGGACTATGCGGCCTACAAAGCCCAACAGATCGATCTTCTGGCCTGTGCAATGAGAGAGCATATTGATATTAAAGAAATTTATAAAATAATGCGCGAGCATCGGGAGGCGGAGGCATGATTTTGGTTACCGGAGGGGCGCGCAGCGGAAAGAGCGCGCACGTCGAGCGGCTGGCGGCTCAGCGCTGCGCGCGCATTCTGTATATTGCGACCTCCACCGTCACCGATGACGAGATGGCTGCGCGCATCGAGAAGCACCGCGCACAGCGGCCGGCGCACTGGCGCACCTGGGAGGGGTACCGCGATCTGGGCGAGGTGATTCGTCACCGGGTGCGGCCCGGCGAGGGGGTGGTGCTGGAGTGCATCACCACCATGCTGGCCAACCTGCTCTATGAGGCCAGCGGCGGCGCATCGCCGGAGACCCTGGACTTCCCTGCGCTTGAGGCGGTGCTGCAGCGGCAGGTGGACGATCTGATCGCGGCGTGCCGGCAGTCGGCGGCGCCGGTGTATATCGTGACCAATGAGCTGGGCATGAGTATCACCCCGGAGAACCGACTGGCGCGCCACTTTGTCGATATCGCCGGCCGGGCGAACCAACGGCTGGCGCAGGCGGCGCAGGAGGTGTGGCTGGTGGTGTCCGGGATCGGCATGCAGATTAAAGCGGGATAGGGCCGCTCGTGGACAGCGTGGGCGCGGTGGAGAGACTCAGGGGGCAGGCGCTGTGGGATGGCGCGTGTGTAGGCGTTGACGGCGGCCATCAAACCGCTGAACACGCAAAAAGGGAGCGGCCGCCCGGCATATCGACGGGCTGGTGAGGCCGAGCAACAGCCTAGGTCGTCTGGCGCGTGGGGATCAGGGGGCTATCTGCAGCGTGAAGCGGTACGGCTTCACCTCTTTGCGCCGGGCCTCCGCGCGGCTTTGCAGTATCCGAAGCTCATACTTTCCGCTGGCGGGCAGGGTATAGCGCCCCTGGCTATCCAGCGCCGATGAGTATTTCCCCAAGTCGATCGCATCGTCGATCCCCGGGCCGAATAAAACCGCCGCGACCGTCTCTTTGGGCAGGGTGAGGCGCAGGCGCTGATCCCGGCTGGCCCGGAAGAAATAGGTGTCGTAATCGTACCCCCTGATGGTGCCGGAGTAGCGTGCGCTGTCATGCCCCTTGGGGAAGACGACGTCGATCTGCCTGCCGGCGGCGGTGGCGCTCGCGCTGAGCGCGGACAGCAGTAGGGCGATTGACGCGATGGCCGACCATGTCATGTTGATGTATCTCCTGATGCCGGTTAAGGCGTTGATTCTAACCTAGGATCGGCGCGGCGCTTAATCGGATTTCTCTTGCAATTCACGGCGTCGATGCCCCTGGGCGCGGCGTCCCATGAGCGGCAGAGCGCCCCCGCCCGCGCGGCTTCGGCCCGGTGGGCTCAGGATTGAATCCGCTGCCGCCACTGTTCCCCGAAGCGCCGGTCGAAGCTGGCCGGAAAGAAGCGCATCCGTCCGGCGCAGGGCGTAAAGGTGAACTCGCTGAAGTAAATATCATCGCCGACCAGGAACCAGTCCATCCGGCAATAATCGAAGTCGGCGCTGAGCTGGCGTGAGAGGGTCAGCATCGCATCGAGCCTGGCGGGCCTGCGGATGCGCTCATCGAGATTGTTGGGGTAGCGTGTCCCGATATAGCCGACAGCCACCTCCTGGCGTTGCCACTCCTGATCATAGATATTGACGGACTCCTCGCCGCGGGCGTCGGTAAAATCCACCTCGATAAATTTAGGCTGGCCCGCGAAGCAATGTACCCGCAATAGCTCCGGCGTAATATCCCGGTCAGCGCCGCCGAATACATCCAGGTACTGTTCACAGATGATTCTCGGAACTATATTTTTATAGTGTCTCTCGCGGGTAGTTACATACATGTTTCGAGATAAATAAAAGCTTATTTTTTCGCGCGCGCTGGCGATGTCAAATTTATCCTTGTCGGTACAAATAATGGCGCTGGCGCTATCGTGGGAGCACTTGATAACGAATTTCTGCGGCAGCGCAGCAAAGTCTATCTGATCGAAGGAGGAATAAATTCCTAGCGTTGGTACCACATATTTCTCGCCGATCTGTTGGGTGATAAATGCCCGGGCGCTGACCTTGTCCGCCAGCGCGGTAAAGCGCTGGTTGCGATCAAACAGCATGCGGAATATGATCTTTTCATTAAACGTCTGCGGCGGTGAGAGCTGAATTTCGCGGCCGAAGTCATATTGGAAACGCTTGGCTTTAAATCGTTTATCGCTGAGCAGCAGGGTACGTAGTATCTTTAATCGATACTCCACCCTTTTGAATAGCCATTTAGCCTTCATGGCGGCCTTCCCCTTAAATAAAGCTAATGCTGAATAGTGTTTTTTTTACTGCGCGCGAGTAATTGTGTTATTTATCTGCCAGGATAAATAATACATAATTTTTTCCGCCAAGAATAAATGCCAGGTAAACGGGATAGGCGTTAATGATAATTTTTATTTTGAACTATAACCGGGGTTATTAGCCATCGCGGCAAGGCCGGCCAGATTATTTGGCTGCGGCCTGCGGACGCGGCATAGGGGGAGTGTCACGATGCGGTGCGCCGGGGTACGGCCGGGAGGCGATACATCCACCGGCCGCGGTGTCGCCGGTGGATGGCCACGCGCCGTTCGCGCAGGCTAGGAGAGGGAGAGTACCAGCATCAGCAGCAGCGCGGCGCAGATGATAACGGCGATCGGCAGCACGATAAGCTGCACAAACAGGCGCCGGCTCTCGGCCGCATCGTTCCCGACGCCGGCCAGCACCAACGCCCCGCCGCTGGAGAACGGCGAATAGCCGGTAAAGGTGGCGAACGCCGCGATCACCGAGAACAGCAGGGCGGTATGCTCAGTATGGATCTTGGCGGCGATGGGGAACATGGTCGGCATCACCGCCCCCATGCTGGAGGCAAACAGCGACATGGCGGAGGAGAGTCCCCCCATGATATACACCACGCCATAGCCGCGGCTGTCCTCCCCCTGCACGCCGTTAACCCAATTGGCTATCTGATCAACGGCGCCGCGATCGACTGCCAGGTTGATCAGCATTCCCAGGCCACAGATCATGATAATGATCGACCAGGGAATATTTTCCATCGCCTTACGCTCATCGGCCACCTTCAGCAGCAGGCTGGCGACGATGCCGATAAAGGAGAGGAAGGTTGGGTTCAGCGCCTGGGTCGCCGCTTTGAGCGCCGTCGAGGCCGGCAGCAGCGATGACAGCAGCGCCGGAAGGATGATCAGCAGGAAGACCCCGCAGACCAGCCACAGCGTGCGCTTCTGCTCGGCGCTAAACGGCGCCGGCCGCGCCATGTTTTCCACGGCCTGAATCCGGTATCCCTTGAGCAGTACGTAGCTGACAGCAAAGATCGCCGTATGGGCCAAGAACATGCTCAGCCCGATGGCGTAGGTATAGTGCAGCGCCAGCGGGGCGGGAATGTTCAGGTTTTCCAGCATCCCGTTGACCACCCGTCCCCCCAGGGTAAAGGGGTTGAAGCCCCCGGCGCAGGCGCCGCTGTAGACGATCACCGCCGCCAGCATCTTGCTCATCCGGATCTGGGTAGCAATCAGCATGATCAGCGGCGAGAGAAAGGCAAAGGCGGCATAGTGTCCCGGCCCGATCCCGGAAAACACCACCACGCACAGGTAGAAGATCACCGGCATCAGCCAGGGAGAGTGGCGGCTCATGTATATCGCATGCTGGGCGCCGCGGTTCAGCGTGCCGTTGGCGATGGCAAAGCCATAAAAATAGGTGATAGAGAAGAGGATGAAAAAGAGATTTAGCGGCCATAGCGCCAGCTGCTTTCCGCCAGAGAGGCCCGCCATGTTGGCCAGGATAAAGGCGAAAATAATGGCGAATATGCCGATATTTATTTTAATAAAGTAGCCAAGGGCGATGGAGGCGACGATGGCTAGGATGATAAGGGTGTTGATGTCCAGCATGGTGTGTCCTCTTTTTTATGATTGATGAGAGAAAAGCAAGAGGTGTGCCAAGCTGGGAATGGGCTATTTTTGTGATATGAATCAAATGTATCCAGGTGATGTGTCGCGCTGCTGTTGCCCCGGTCACACTTTATTTTTCCCGGGGTAACAGGCGCGGCGTAGAGCGTCACAACTTTGTTATGGCTCGGACGCGTCGTGACGATCCTCCTCCGAGGATTGGCCGTGAATATGACGGTAGATACTCATTTTGCTGATATTTAATTGGCGCGCCGCCCTCTGCTGATTCTGCTGATTGCGCGCCAGATAATATTGCACGATCTGGCGTTGGCAATGGCCGGTCATGAGCTTGAAGTCATCCAGCAGCGGGATGCGGCAGGTCAGGACGCCGCGCTCGCCCGCCTCGCTGTCGGCCTCGTCTGGCAGGCAATAGCGCTGCAGGATCTGGGTCGGCGTCAGGGCGGGGAACACCCGGTAGAGGATGGCGAAGCGCTCGATGATGGCCCATAGCTCGCGGACGTTGCCGTGAAACGGGTGGTGGCACAGGGCCGCCAGCAGCGCCGCCTCCTGATCCCCGTCGAGGTGGCACCCCAGGGTTTGCAGAAAGTGGCACCCCAGCAGGCGGATGTCGTCGTCGCGGCTACGCAGCGGCGGCAGCAGGATGTGCAGCGTATTCAGCCGATAATACAGATCGCCGCGGAACAGCCGCTCATCGATCCGGCGCCGCAGATCCTGGTTGGTGGCGGTGATGATACGCACGTCGACCGGCAGCACCTCGCTGCCGCCGATGCGCATGATCTCCTTTTCCTGCAGGGCGCGCAGCAGCTTGGTCTGCATACTCAGCGGCAGCTCGCCGATCTCGTCCAGAAACAGGGTGCCGCCGTGCGCCAGCTCAAACAGCCCGGCCTTGCCCCTGCGATTGGCGCCGGTGAAGGCGCCGTCCACATAGCCAAACAGCTCACTCTCCAGCAGGTTCTCCGGGATCGCCGCGCAGTTAATCGCCACAAAGGGCTGGCTGCGCCGCGCGCTGCTGCGGTGCAGGCTCTGGGCAAACAGCTCTTTGCCCGTGCCCGACTCCCCCTGAATTAAGACGTTGGCCTGCGTGGCAGCATAGTGGCGCGCCAGCGTTTTGATATCCTGCATCGCCGGATCGGCGGTATGGATATCGTCAAAGTCATAGCGCGCGACGAACCCCTGCCGCCGTCCCTCCTGCTGGCGCAGGCGGTGCTCGGCGTGGCGGATCAGGCGCGAGGCCGACAGGGTACAGACGACCCCGAGGCTGCGTCCCTGGCTGACGATGGGTACCCGGTTAACGATAAAGGTATCGCCGTTGACCTCCACCACCTGTCCCAGCTGGCTGCGCTGACTCTTCAGCACATCCCGGGTGCGCGAATCCGGGATCAGCGTGCGGATCTCGCGGCCGATCACCGCCGGCAGCTCGCGCCGCAGGATGGTCAGCGCCGCCGGATTGACCTGGATGATGCGATCCTGCGCATCGGTGACGATCAGCGCCTCGGCGATGGTCGCCAGCATGGTATCCAGCTGCGCGGCCTTCTTGCGACTCTCATCCTCCGCGTGCGCCAGCAGCATCGCCTGATGCAGCGCCCGGTAAATGGCGTCGTCGTCGGCGGTCAGCAGCCGCGCGCTCACGCCGTGCCGCTGCGCTGCCCGCACCACCAGAATGCCGCCGATGACGACATCCAGGGCGCGAATCTCCTCGCTGAGCAGCAGCGCATCGATATCCTCGTGGGCATCGAACACATCCTGGCGGATCTCCATCGCCAGCGCCTGGGCGATCGGTGCCACCCCGGGCAGCGGCTGACGGTAGCTGATCACGCCGACCCGCGCGACCTCTCCCCGCAGCGGCAGTAGCAGCGTCAGCAGATCGAGGGCGCTGGTTTCGATAGAGACCACCGGCTTGAGCGTATACAAGCGGATTTTCTCGGCGGTGCCACCGCGGCTGATCACCGCCGAGATGTCGTCCGGCAGGCGCGCGATCTGGCGGGCGACGGCGTCAAAGGCGCCGTCGATCACCGTCAGGCGGCAGCCCAGCGCCGCCGCCTGCTGTCGCGCCAGGGTCGCCAGCTGGGGGTAGGGGGCGATAAAGGCAAAGTGAAATTCGGCGCTCATGGATACTCCTTGGTCAACGGTGTCGGGTGAGCCTGACAGCAGAGGGGCCGCGTGAGCGGCCCCCCGTGGCACAGCCCGGCGTGGGGCGCTATTGCCCGTCGGACGTCGGAGCCAACAGGCTGTTTCGCAGGTAAAATTGTCCGTCCAGCAGGATCCGGGCGGTGCGGGTCACCCGCGACTTACGCAGCCGGTATGTCTCCCCCTGCCGCTCGACGGCGCAGTCGGTCACGATCACTCCGCTGGGATGGCCGATGCGCAGGCGATCGCCGGCGTGCGCCGCCGGCGCCATCCGTTGGTATACCAGAGTGCCGGGAATGCGGGCGGCGGCGCCCAGCGCGACGGTGCCCGTCACCGGGTGGGCCTTGTGCAGCGCCTGCATAAACACCAGGCGCGAGACAATGTCGCACTGGCCCGCCTCAATGTGCTTACCGTTAAAGGTATCATGCGTATGCGGTGAACTGACAATGCTAAAAAAGGGCGCATAGGGGATCCGCTGCGCCGCCTCGCGCCAGTCATCGATCAGTCCAATCCGCTGCGCCGCCTTGGCGCGGATCTCTTCGATCAGCGCCATCCGCTGCGCATCGCCGCCGATCTCGGCCGGGGTCTCCGTGCCGCGCAGCCCCAGCGCCCCGGCGTCGATAAACACCGTGACGTTGCCCGCATCGATGATGGAAACCTGATACGTCCGCCCGCCTGCCTCAATGGTGTCGCAGGGCGCTCCGCTGGGCAGCAGCGCGCCGGTGGTCTCCCCGCCGCAGTCGGCCCAGTCGATCTCGATGCGGGCGCCGCTGCCCGGTACGCCGTCGATACAGCAGTCGCCCTCAACCCGCGGCATACCGTCGGCGACCGGCACATCGGCGATCAGAACCCGCCCGGTGTTCACCATATGGATACGTACCCGGGTCAGCGGTGCGTCGGCGGCGATCATTCCCTTCTGGATCGCGAAGGCGCCGACCGCCGCCGAGATGTTGCCGCAGTTGCCGCCGTAGTCGATGAAGGCCTCGCTGAGGCTGACCTGGCCGAAGATGTAATCCACGTCCGCGTCGGGCCGACTGGCGGGCGCGATGATGGCCAGCTTGCTGGTCAGCGGATCGGCGCCGCCCAGCCCATCGATCTGGCGTAGATCCGGGCTGCCAAAGACGGAGAGGATCACCCGATCGCGCAGGGCGGGATCGGCGGGGAGGGCGTTCTTCATGATGAAGATGCCCTTGCTGGTGCCCCCGCGTACGATAGAGACGGGGAGCGCGGTCACTTCAGTTTGCATCACAACCTCCGGTTTGTCTGAGATGGTTTACCAGTCCGCCGGCGCGGATCATCGCCATGATGTTATCCGGCAGGCGGGTGCAGGGATAGCTCTCTTGCTGGGTGATATTGTGGATGATGCCCTGGGCGATATCGATGGAGAGCGCATCGCCCTGGCGGATCTCGCCGGCGCGCGGCGCGCTGAGCGCCGGGATCCCCAGATTGATGCAGTTACGGTAGAAAATCCGGGCGAAGGAGCAGGCCACCACCGCCTGGATCCCCAGGTACCTGAGGGTGAGCGGCGAGGTTTCGCGCGACGAGCCGGAGCCCAGGTTATTGCCGGCCACCAGAATATCCCCGGGGCGCACCTGCGCGGCGAAGTGGGGATTGACGGCGGACATGCAGTAAGGGGCGGCCTCGGCGATGCTCAGCTCCATATACTGCGGCGGCGAGATGATATCGGTATTGATATTGTCGCCAAACTTCCAGACATTGCCGTGTAGCAGCGTATCCATCGGGGACCTCACAGGAGCGTTTGCGGTGAAATGATGCTGCCGGTCAGGGCAGCGGCGGCCACGGAGAGCGGAGAGGCCAGATAGACGCTGGCATCGCGGCTGCCCATGCGGCCGATGAAGTTGCGGTTGCTGGCCGAGATGCAGTTTTCGCCGCCCGCCAGCAGCCCGGAGTGCAGCCCGACGCACACCCCGCAGGTCGGCGCCAGAATGGTGGCCCCGGCCTCCGCCAGCTGGCTGAGAATGCCGCTGCGGCTGGCCTGCTGCCAGATCTGCTGCGAGGCGGGTGAGACCAGCAGGCGCACGCCGCGGGCGATCCGTTTGCCGCGCAGCACGCCGGCGGCGGCGACCAGATCGCTGTAGCGTCCGCCGGTGCAGGAGCCGAGGTAGGCCTGATCGATGCGGGTGCCGGCCACGTTGTCGATATCGGTCACGTTATCGACGTTGTGCGGACAGGCAATCTGCGGGGTCAGCGCCGGTGCCGCAAAGCGCAGCTGGCGTACGTAGCTGGCGTCATCGTCCGGGGGATAGACCGTATAGGCGTCACGGCCGATTCCCTGCGCGGCGAGGTAGGCCTCCGTCAGCGCGTCTACCGGCATCAGCCCGGCCTTGGCCCCCATCTCTACCGCCATGTTGGCGATGGCCATACGCTGATCGATAGGCATGTCGGCAAAGGTGGATCCGCAAAACTCCACGGCCTGATAGGTCGCCCCGGCGTGGCCGATGTGGCCGATGGTCTTCAGGGCGATATCCTTGGCCATCACCCCGGGGGGCAGCGGACCGCTCCACTCAACCCGCTGGCTCTCCGGCACCTTCAGCCAGGTTTTGCCGGTGGCCAGGATCCCCACCATCTCGGTGGAGCCGACGCCGGTGGCGAATGCCCCCAGCGCGCCGCCCATGCAGGTGTGGGAGTCGGTGCCCAGGATCAGGGTGCCGGGCAGCACGTGTCCCTGCTCCGCCATGATCTGGTGGCACGGTCCCTGAAACTCATAGTAGCGATCGATGCCCTGTTCGGCAGACCAGTCGCGGGTAAACTTGACGATCTCCGCCTGGCGCGCGTTGGCGGGCGGCGTATAGTGATCGGCGATGACCACCACCCGCTCGCGGTGGCGGATCGGCATCTTCAGGCTTTCCAGCTGCTCGGCGATCTGCACCCGCGGCCCCAGGATGTCATCCATCATCGCCTTATCGACATCGACCCAGACCACATCGCCGGCCGATACCTCAGCCAGCCCGGCCTTTGCGGCCAGGATCTTCTCTGCTACGGTTTTACCCATATCTCCTCCATTGAAAAGGGCGGGGGCGCGCCGCCCCCGCGCGGAAAGCCTACGGCTGGCTGAACTCGAATTCGTCGTAGCGCCGGGCGTGCGACAGCATGCCGCTCAGCGCCGCAGGTGCCAGCCCCTGCAGGCGATCCACCACCTGCAGCAGCCGCCCCAGATCGACGCCGTGGGCAATGCCCATGCGATTCAGCATGTTGACCAGATCCTCCGTCGCCGCGTTGCCGGCCGCGCCGGGGGCGAACGGGCAGCCCCCCAGCCCCCCGGCGGCGCTTTCGAAGCGGGTGACGCCCTGGCCGATGGCCGCATAGATACTGGCCAGCGCCATGCCGTGGGTGTTGTGCATGTGCAGAGCGGGATCGAGCTCCGGCAGCGCCAGACGCAGCTGCTGCAGTAGCTGTACGGTCTGGCGGGGATTGGCCACGCCGATGGTGTCGCACAGCGTGAAGCGGCTGATCCCCATCTCGCGCCCGGCCCGCAGCAGCGCCGCCACGTCGGCGATCGGCACCGCCCCCTGGAACGGACAGCCGAAGGCGGTGGCGACGATCAGCGTCACCTCCAGCTCCGGCAGGGCGTGGCGCAGGGTCTGCAGCTCCGCCAGCGACGCCTGCGGCGTCCGGTTGATGTTCTTCAGGTTGTGCTGCGGGCTGGCGGAGATCACGTAGTTGACTCGGGTGATCCCGCAGGTCAGCGCCCGTTCGGCCCCTTTCAGGTTCGGCACCAGCGCCGCGATCTCCACCCCCAGCGAGCGGGCCTGCGCCACCGCATGGCGCGCGACGATGTCGGCATCCTTCATCTGCGGGATCGCCGCCGGATGCACAAACGAGGTCGCCTCGATCCGCTTCAGGCCGCTGGCCATCAGGCCGTCGATTAGCGCCAGCTTCTCCGGCGTCGGGATCCAGGCGGAGAGATTCTGCAGCCCGTCGCGCGGGCATACTTCGGTCAGGCTAACCTGAGTGGGCCAGCTACACATTCGCATTTCGGTCATCGTCAGCGTCTCCGTATCGCGTGGCTCATAGCGCCCCCTGGCGTGCCAGGCGCTCGATCTCCTGCGCGCTCAGCCCCAGGTAGCGCTGCAGGATCTCGGCGGTATGCTCCCCGAGCTGAGGAGAAGAGCGGGGGGGAAGGTAGCGATCGTCGCTGAGCTTGATGGGGTTGCCGGTGACGCGGACCTCGCCGGCAACGGGGTGGTGCATCGGGACGAACATCTGCCGCGCCCCGGCGATATGCGGATCGTTGACCACCCGGTCGATGGTGTTGATCGGCCCGGCGGGGATGCCGGCCTCCAGGATCATGGCGGTGGCCCGATCGATGGTTTTATCGCTCAGCCACTGTTCGACCCGCGCCTTGAGCTCGCGGTGGTGCTGGACGCGCAGCGGGTTGGTCAGGAAGCGCGCGTCGCTGATCAGTTCGGGCATCTCCATCAGTTCGCACAGCGCGTGGTACAGCTTGTCGTTGCCGGCGCCGATCACCATGCTGCCGTCCTGGCACTTAAACGAGTCGTAGGGATAAATGGATTCGTAGCGGTTGCCGTTGCGCCCCGGCAGCTGTCCGGTGCTGAGGTAGATCTGATTGATGATCTCCAGGCCGGCGACCACCGAGTCGACCAGCGCGACATCGACCTTCTGCCCCTGGCCGGTGATCTTGGCGCGGTGGTGAGCGGCCAGGACGCCGATGGTCATGAACATGCCGGCTAGCACGTCAGAGATCGCGGTGCCGCAGCGGGTCGGCTCGCCGTCCGGCCAGCCGGTGGTACTCATCAGCCCGCCCATCGCCTGGCCGATGATGTCGTAGCCGGCGCGCGCCGAATAGGGGCCGTAGTGGCCGAATCCCGATACGCAGCCATACACCAGACGCGGGTTGATCTCTTTTAGCTTCTCATAGCCGATGCCCAGCTTTTCCATGGTGTTGGGGCGAAAGTTCTCGATCAGAATGTCGGCTTTGGCCACCAGGCGCAGGAAGAGGGCGACGCCGTCGGGATCCTTCAGATTCAGGGTGATGCCCTGTTTATTACGGTTCAGGTTCATGTAATAGGCGCTTTCTCCGTTAATAAACGGGGCGAAGCTGCGGCTGTCATCGCCGTGCTCCGGCGTCTCAATTTTGATGACGTGCGCGCCCATATCCGCCAGCAGCATGCCGCTGAAGGGCCCGGCCAGCACGCGGGTCATGTCCAGTACCACTAAATCACCAAGGGTCTGATTCTTCATTGCAGTTACTCTCTCCGTTATGGCGTTAACTCAGTGTCGCCATAGCAGGAGCAGGTTGCGTGCCAGCTTTTACCTGGAGGGATATATTTTTAATTCAATGAAAAATAAGATGATTTATTTTTCGCCTCGGCGATCGCCGCGCGATGGGTAACAAATGTGTTGCTATGGTTTCATTTTTGAAGGGGGGAGAGGCACGCCATCGCATCGCCGCCCTCGGGGGCGGCCGCGTTTCGGGATGGCGTCCGGGCCTGGCCGCCATCCCGCCCGGATGGGGTTAGGAGGAGGGCATCAGCGATGAATGGTGGGTAGCTATCTTCCACGCCTGGCCGTTCCAGGCGTAGGTAAAGGTATAGCGGGCGGCGGCGCGCGACCGGTCTGCAAAGGTAAAGGTATAGGTGCCAATATCGGTGGCGGTATTGCAGTCTATTTTTATGGTGCGGCTATCGATGACGCCCACCGGCTTCTTGGCGAGAAAGTACTTGAAGTAGTCCAGCCGCTCCGCCTGGGTATAGCGCGTTTTATCGGATACGGTGGGCAGTAAAACCGCGTCAGGCAGATAGGTATCGACCACCTTTTGCGCATCTCCCGTCTTTAGCGCCGCATTCCACTGGTCAAACAGCGCGGCGATTTGCTGCGGATCTGCGCCGGCGCACTGTTCGGTCGCGGCGAACGCCGGGTTAACCATCCAGGCCGATACGGCGGCGATAAGGTAGATTTTCTTCATACGGCTTCCTTTTGTCAGGGGGTCGATGTCCCGGTATTAATAACATAAGTAAACTGTATAGTGATTATACCATCGCCTATCGTAGCGATAGCCGGATTTTCACCAGGTAGGGGCGGCGCGCGGGGCCCGGCGGTCATCGCTTGCCCAGAGCCGCCCGGGGCGGGACGGGTCGCGTGGGTGGGAAGAGCGGCGTCTGGCGTCGACGCCCGTTCTCCCTGTGCGCTACTGGAGCGGGGACTCCGCGTCGGAGTCCGGGGTAATGACCCGGATCCCGGCCGCCCGGCAGTATGAGGGGTACTCCCCGGGAAGGGCGCAGTCGCTGATCAGCACGTCAAAGGCGGAGAGCGGGGCGATATTGACCGGCGCGACGTCGTTGAACAGCCCGCCGCGGGCCAGCAGGATCCTGCGGATACCGTGGGCGATGGCCCGCCGCTTGGTCGCCGCGTCGTCCAGCTCGTGCCAGGTGACGCCATGGCGTTCATCTACGCCGGCGGCGGAGATAAAGACCTTGCGTGGGTTCAGCGTATCGAGCATGGAGGGGTTGGCGTTGTCGTAAAAGGTGTCGTTTTGCGGCCGATAACTGCCGCCGCAGAGGATGGCGGCGGCCTGGGGCTTGTCGCGCAGGGCCAGAAAGACGGCGTGTGAGCAGCAGATCCCGGTGAAGCGGATATCCTCCGGGATCAGGCTGACCACCAGCGGCATTTCCGGCCCGTTGTCAAAGAAGACCACGTCGCCGTCGGCGATCAGCCCGGCGGCCAGGATCGCGATGGGCAGATCGTCCTGATGATGCCGCGGGCTGTTTTGCCTGGGGTGAGCCGTCGGCGGATGCGGCGCGTTGACCGCCACAATATAGCCGCCGAGCAGGGTGAGGGGGAGCCCCTGCGGGTGGTTATCCGGGCTCAGATCGCGGCGGATGGTCATAACAGAAACTTCCAGCATGCGTGCGGCATCCTTTAAATGGATGCGGTCGGATTTTTGCAGCAGGGCCTGCAGACGACGGATGCGTTCTTTTTGCTTGGTTTCCATGGGTTTTCTCCGCTCCCGGCGATGAAAATGTTTCTTCTATAACATTTTGCGCGTCTGGGAACATATAAAATATGTGCTTACTATACAGCCGGATAGGGAAAAAATAAAGCCTGGTTCGGCGCAATGTCAATTTATCACATTGTTATTTATTGTTTTTATATGGCGATGCGGCCTGCGACCGATGGCATGACACGCCGCGCTGCGCTTTTCTGACCTGGCTCTCACTGTATACATTCTCTTCAACTCATAGTGATTAATCGCGATCATAATCACAAATGATGCTTTAGCAACATGATAATGTTACTTCAATATCATTATTGCATTGGCGTTACTAAGGAGTAAGGGCATGGATATTGCAGTTATCGGTTCTAATATGGTTGATCTCATTACCTATACCAATCAGATGCCCAAGGAGGGCGAGACGCTGGAGGCGCCGGCATTTAAAATTGGCTGCGGCGGCAAGGGCGCCAATCAGGCTGTGGCGGCGGCAAAGCTCAATTCAGACGTGATGATGTTGACTAAGGTCGGCGATGATATTTTTGCGGACAATACCATCCGTAACCTGGAGTCCTGGGGGATCAATACCACCTACGTGGAAAAGGTTCCCTGCACCAGCAGCGGCGTCGCGCCGATTTTTGTTAACGCCAACTCCAGTAACAGCATTCTGATTATCAAGGGCGCCAATAAGTTTCTCTCTCCGGAGGATATTGATCGGGCGGCGGAGGATTTAAAGAAATGCCAGCTGATCGTATTACAGCTGGAGGTTCAGCTGGAAACCGTCTATCACGCGATTGAGTTTGGCAAAAAGCATGGGATTAAGGTGTTGCTGAATCCGGCGCCGGCGCTGCGTGAGCTGGATATGACCTATGCCTGTAAATGTGATTTCTTTGTCCCCAATGAAACCGAACTGGAGATCTTGACCGGGCTGCCGGTTGACTCCTATGAGCATACGCGGGCGGCGGCCAGGACGCTGATCGAGAAGGGACTGAATAATATCATTGTCACCATGGGAGAAAAGGGCGCGCTGTGGATGACGCGCGAGCAGGAGGTGCACGTGCCTGCATTCAAGGTGTGTGCGGTGGACACCAGCGGCGCCGGCGATGCCTTTATTGGCTGCTTTGCCCACTACTATGTGCAGGACGGCGATGTGGAGGCGGCGATGAAGAGGGCATCACTGTTCGCCGCATTCAGCGTAACGGGGAAAGGAACCCAATCTTCCTATCCCAGTATCGAACAGTTCAATGAGTTTTTGGCATTGAACGCATAATAAAACCATAGCAAGGTAGCATTCATTATGAATAATAAAAGCATCATTCAGATGCCAGATGGCTATCTGAATCGAACACCTCTGTTTCAATTTATTTTATTATCCTGTCTATTTCCACTCTGGGGATGCGCAGCGGCATTGAACGATATTCTGATCACGCAATTTAAAAGCGTATTCGAATTGAGTAACTTTGCCTCGGCATTAGTTCAAAGCGCCTTTTATGGTGGATATTTTCTGATTGCCATCCCCGCCTCTCTGGTGATTAAGAAAAGCAGCTATAAGATCGCCATTATGATGGGGCTGGCGCTGTATATCGCCGGCTGCTCGCTGTTTTTCCCCGCCTCGCATATGGCCACCTATACGATGTTCTTGGCGGCAATATTTG
The DNA here is from genome assembly GCF_000264765.2 of Edwardsiella anguillarum ET080813. GTDB lineage: Bacteria > Pseudomonadota > Gammaproteobacteria > Enterobacterales > Enterobacteriaceae > Edwardsiella > Edwardsiella anguillarum. Next base: position 4,044,620 of record NZ_CP006664.1, on the reverse strand, counting down.
CCATCGCCATCGGGCTGAGCTTTCTGGAGACCGCGGCGAACACCTACAGCTCGATGCTGGGGCCCCAGGCGCAGGCCACGCTGCGTCTGAATATCAGCCAGACCTTTTACCCGATCGGCGCGGCGGCGGGGATCCTGCTGGGGAAATACCTGGTATTTTCCGAGGGCGATAGCCTGGAGAAGCAGATGGCCGGCATGAATGCCGAGCAGATCCATGCCTTTAAGCTGGCCATGCTGGAGAATACCCTGGAGCCGTATAAGTATATGATCATGGTGCTGCTGGTGGTGATGGCGCTGTTCTTGCTGACCCGCTTCCCCACCTGTAAGGTGGCGCAGACGGCCGGCCGACCGCGCCCTTCGGCAGGGGAGACGCTGCGTTATCTAGCGGCCAACGCCCGCTTCCGCCGCGGTATCGTCGCGCAGTTCCTGTACGTCGGTATGCAGGTCGCCGTCTGGTCATTCACCATTCGCCTGGCGCTGGAGCTGGGTGATATCAATGAGCGTGATGCCTCGACCTTTATGGTCTATAGCTTCGCCTGCTTCTTTATCGGGAAGTTTATTGCCAATATCCTGATGACCCGCTTTAACCCGCAGCGGGTGCTGGTGCTCTATTCGCTGATCGGCGCGCTGCTGTTGGCCTATGTCTCGCTGGCGCCGAGCTTCAGCGCGGTGTATGTCGCGGTTACCGTCAGCATCCTGTTTGGCCCCTGCTGGGCGACCATTTATGCCGGCACGCTGGATACCGTGGACAACGAACATACCGAGATGGCCGGCGCCGTCATCGTGATGGCGATTGTCGGGGCGGCGGTGGTGCCGGCGGTACAGGGGTATGTGGCCGATATGTTCCATTCGCTGCAGCTCTCCTTCCTGGTCTCGATGCTCTGCTTTATCTATGTTGGCCTCTATTTTTGGCGTGAGAGCCGCGAGGCGCAGGGGGATACGGCGCGCGACGCGGTTCAGGGAGAGGCATCATGAAGAGCAAAATCATGCTATGGCGGTCGCTGTTTGACGCACAGCCGCGCACGTTGTTGAGCAATGATGATTTTCGCGTAACGGCGCAGCGCTACGACAGCGGCGTAGAGGGGCTGCGGATCGAGAACCGCCGCGGGCACCTGGTGATCCTGCCCTGGATGGGGCAGATGATCTGGGAGGCTTGCTTCGATGGGCGCGATCTGACCATGCGCAACATGTTCCGCCAGCCGAAGGCGGCGACGCAGGTGGTCGAGACCTACGGCTGTTTCGCCTTTCACTCCGGCCTGCTGGCCAACGGCTGTCCATCGCCGGAGGACAGCCACCCGCTGCACGGTGAGATGCCCTGTGCGCCGATGGATGAGGCTTGGCTGGAGCTGGACGGAGACAGCCTGAGTATCACGGGAAGCTATGAGTATGTGATGGGCTTCGGCCATCACTACCGGGCTCAGCCGACGGTGGTGCTGCGCGGGGAGAGCGCGCTGTTCGATATCGGGATGCGGGTGACCAACCTGGCGTCGGTGCCGATGCCGCTGCAGTACATGTGCCACATGAACTACGCCTATGTTCCCGATGCGCTGTTTAGTCAGACGATCCCGGACGCGGCGCTGATCCTGCGCGAGTCGGTACCGGCCCACGTGGTACCGACGCCGCAGTGGCAGCGCTTCACCGAACGCCTGCGTCAGGGGGAGGCGACGCTGACGCGTCTGGATGCGCCGCAGTGCTACGATCCGGAGATCGTCTTCTTCGCCGATCGGCTGGATCGCTATGGTGAACGGCAGGAGTTTCGGATGCAGGCGCCGGACGGGACGACCTTCGTGACCCGCTTCGCCAGCGATGACTTTAACTACGTGACGCGCTGGATCCTGTACAACGGCGATCAGCAGGTGGCCGCCTTTGCGCTGCCGGCGACCTGCCGTCCAGAGGGGCATCTGGCGGCGCAGCGCAGCGGCACGCTGCTGCAGCTGGCACCGCAGCAGAGCCGCAGTTTCTGGCTGACCACGGGGATCGCCTGATCCCGCCCGCCGAGTAGCTACGCTCACCGCGGCGCCCCTCCAATGCGGGGCGCCGTTTTTACCGTTTTACCGCGCGCCGCGCGGGATTTAGAAGGTATAGTCGACGCCCAGCGTGACGGAGCGTCCCGGCGCCGGCTGGCGGCCCCATGGGCTGGTATCGATCCCGCGGTAATAATAGTCCTTGTTAAACAGGTTGTTCACTGTGATATAGCCGGAGAGCTGGCTGTCGCGATCGTGGTACAGCGCCTGGGTCACCTGTGCGTTCCATACGGTGTAGGAAGGCAGGCGCCCGGCATCCCCCTTCGCCGTTTCATCGCGGGTGTTCTCCTTGTCAGAGAAGGCGGCGCTGTAATAGTAGCCGGAGAGTGCAAAGGTGGTGTCGCGCCACTGGTAGCGGCCATCCAGTACCAGCTGGTGACGGGAGGCGTAGGGCATCTGACGCCCGGCGTTGGCCCCGATCAGCTGCTCGCTGTCGAGGTAGGCATAGCCCGCGTGCAGCGTCATCCCCTCCAGGAAAGCGGGGGAGTAGAAGGCCTCCATTTCGACGCCCTGATAGCGGGCGCGCCCCAGGTTGACGAAGCTGGCGCTGGCGTTGTCGTAGATGATTTTACTGTCCGTGTAGTCGATGCGGTAGTAGTCGGCCTGCAGGCTGAGCGCCGGCCAGGGGGTGTAGCGTACGCCGGACTCGTAGTTCCAGGCCAGTTCGGCGCCGCGCTGGTCGCCTTTGACGATTTGGGTCACCTGCGGGGCACGCAGGCTCTTTTGCGCGTTGGCATACAGGAACCAGGCGGGGGTCGCCTGATAGCCCAGGGTCAGCCCCGGCAGCCACTGCTGATCCCGGTTCTCTACTGTCTGGCCGCTGCGGTTATCGCGATAGCGCTCGTCAACTCGCTCAAAGCGTATCCCGGGGGTGATGGTCAGGCTGTCGTCAAACAGCATCACGGCGTCGCTGAGGTAGCCGGCCCAGCCCTGGTTGTGGAACTTCCAGTCGCGCGTCACCTCGTCCGGGCGAGACTGGGTCACATAGCGGCGTTTGACCAGATAGTCGATGTTTTCATCGATCAGCCGGGCGCCCAGGGTGAACTTCTGATTGAGGTACTCCCCGGCGTGATACAGCGTCAGGCGCGGTTCGGTGCCCCACACCTTAAAGTCACGCGGCGAGCTCTGCTTGATATCCGCCGGGCGATCCGGCGCCCAGGTCATCCCCGGGGCTTGGCTCAGGCCGACGTCGAAGCTGCGGTGCGACAGGTGGCCGAACAGCGTCCAGTTGAGCTCGCCGGAGTCGAAGGGGCCGACCCTGTCCAGCAGGGTGTTGTAGACCGCGCTTAGGCGCTGGGTGCGCCCCTGATAGCCGTCCTGCAGCCGGGTGCTTTGGGTGCGATCCTGCTGATAGTCGGCGGCGGAGAGCGCGCCGGGGAGCTGGGCGTCGGCATCATAGTACTGATAGGTCAGGTTCAGGCTGCTGTCGTCGTTGATATTCCACAGCCCTTTGATCCGGTAGTTTTGCACCCGTTGCCGGCTGTGCTCACGAAACGCGCTGCCGTTGACCAGATTGCCCTCGAGCTGCAGGCCGAACTGCGCATTCAGCATGCCGCCGCTGCTGATATAAGTGTCAGACAGATTACGCCCATGACCGGCCAGCGTGGTGCGCTGCGATATCCGGTTTTGCCAGCGATAGGGAATCGGTTTGCTGATGAGGTTGATCACCCCGCCCACGTTGTTGGGGCCATACTGCACCGCCGCGCCGCCGCGCACCACGTCGATCCTGTCGAGGGTCTGGAAGGTGACCGGAAAGAGGGAGAGGCCGGTCTGGCCGTAGGGCGCTAGCGCCAGCGGTATGCCGTCGAGCAGCATCTGTACGTAGCCGCTGCGGCTATCCTGCAGACCGCGCACGGCGACCTGCGCCAGTATCCCGGTGCCGGTTTCATCCTGTACTTTCACGTTGGGAACGCGCTGCAGGGCGTCATCGATAGAGCGGTTGGCATCCTGGGTCAGCTGCTGGTTGCTGATGACGCTGCGGCTGCCGGGGTAGGTTTTTACCGCGTCGGCCCGGGCGTCGCCCAGCAGGTTGCCGCTGACGACGACGCGTTCTTCCGCATGGGCGAAACCGGCTCCGGAGAGCAGCAGGGCCGCGGCGATGGGGCTGAGAGAGAGGCAGGCTGTTTTCATTAAGATCCCTTATTGAGTCTGGTGATAAAAATGGCGGTGCTATGGCGTGTCATGCCGTCCGGGCGCACAGGCTGCGCGGCGCCCGGACGGCGGTTACGGCGTCGTGTCGGCCCGCAGGAAAAACAGGCCATGCTCCTCCATGCCGGCGAACTGCCGGTACAGGGTTTGCAGGTCAGCGTGCGGATCGACATCGCCAAAGCGCGCCGGGTGCAGAAACGCGGCGATGGCCTCCAGCGCGATGACGTTGAACGGGCTGTCGTAGAACTGGTGATAGATAGCCATGACCTGTCCGTCGCGGATAGCCGGCAGGGTCGCGAAGCCGCGGCGCGTCAGCAGGCGCCGCAGGCGCGGCCGGGCGCTGGCCTCGGTCGCCTGATAGCCCAGGGGCACCGCCAGGGAGAGGCCGCCGCGCTGGCTCCAGTCGGCGCCGCTGAGCAGATAGCGCGCGGGGCGGGCGGCGATCAGCTGCTCCAGATTGACGTCGCCGCCGCCGTCGGGAACGCGGTCGGCCAGCAGATTGCGCCCGCCGGCGGCCTCGATAAACTGGCCGAAGCCGCTGCGGCCAAAGACGGTGCAGCAGGTATCGCCGGTCATGCCGGCGTGGTTTTCGAATACCACACCGGGGCGTTCGGCGTCCGGGATGGCGGCCACTCGCCGCTGCACGCGCTGCAGCAGCTGTTGATAGCGGGCGATAAAGCGCTCGGCGTTGGCGGGTTCGCCCAGCGCCTGCCCCAGCAGACGCAGGGAGGGCACGGTGTTGTGCAGCGGCCGGCGGCGGAAGTCGATAAACAGCGCCGCGACGCCGCTTTTTTCCAACAGCGCCAGGGTGCCGCTCTCCCGCAGGCGCGGCAGCAGGCCGAGATCGAAGATCGCTAAATCGGGGCGCAGCGGCAGCAAAAACTCCACGCTGAGGTCGCTGCGGTAGGGGTTGGCGAAGACGGGGATCCGCGTCAGGCGCGGGTAGGCCTGGGCGTAGCGGCGCGCCATGTCCGGCGCGCGCCGCCGCAGGGAGTCATCCCAGGCGACGATGCCGCGCAGTGGATCATCGGGGTGCAGGAGGCTGAGCGCCAGCAGCAGACGGCTATCGCCCAGCACGATCCGCTGCGCAGGGGCGTTGAGGGTGACCTGACGCCCCGCCAGATCGGTCAGCGTCAGGGGGGCGGCGCGCAGCGGCGCGGCGACGCACAGCATCAACGCGAGGGAGAGGAACATAAGCTTCATAATGGATCTCATTCAAGGGGTGAATGGGGCTCGACGCCGGGCCGTTCGCATCACTCGAGCCAGACGGTGTGCGGCTCGGCGTGCATCAGAAAGTGGCGATGAGAGATGTTCCAGGCGTAGGCCCCCGCCAGCGGAAAGACCAGCCAGTCGCCCGTCGCCAGCGCGGCGATAGGCTGGCGGCGCGCCAGGACATCCTTGGGGGTACACAGCTGGCCGACCAGCGTGACGCGTCGATCGCGGATCTCCGGCGGCGTGTCGCGGCGCACCACCTGGAACGGATGGTCATGGCCCTGCGCCGCCGGGGTGCGAAAGTGATGGGTGCCGCCGTGGCCGACGGCGAACCACTCGCCCAGATTGCGCTTGATGTCCAGCACCTCCATGACGTAATAGCCGCAGGGGGCGCTGATGTAGCGCCCGCACTCAAAGCGCAGCAGCCAGGGGTCGGCCCGACAGGCGCGGCGAACGGCGGGCAGCCGCTGGCAAAAGTCGGCCCAGTCGAAGTGGCGGGCGGGATCGCGGTAGTTAATGCCGAAGCCGCCGCCGAGATTGACCATCTCTATCTGCAGGTGAAACTGCTGGCACCAGCGCTGGACCTGGGTCAGGCAGTGCTGGATCAGCGCCAGGTGGCTGTCCACGCTGAGCTGGTGGGAGAGCAGGTGAAAGTGAAAGCCACGCAGCCGCAGCCAGCGGGCGTCGCCGATGAGCCGCAGCGCCGGCGCCAGATCGGCGGGGTCCAGGCCGAAGGGGGTCGGTTTGCCGCCCATCATCAGCGGCGTCTCCGCGCCGCCGGGCAGCGGAATGTTCATGCGCAGCAGCAGGGGCAGCGTCTGGCGCCGGCGTTCGGCCAGCGCCGCCAGGCGTCGCAGCTCGCCCAGGCTTTCGACGTGCAGGGCATCGACGCGCAGATCGCAGGCCTGCTCCAGCTCGCGGGTCAGCTTGCCGGGGCCGCCGAACAGGAGCCGGCTGTCCAGCGACTGCTGCGCCAGCCAGGCCAGCTCGCCGCCGGAGGCCGCCTCAAAGCCATCGACCCACGGCGCCAGGGTGTGCAGGATCGGCGCTTCGGCGTTGGCCTTCGCGGCGTAAAACAGCTCACAGTGCTCGGGCAGGAGGCGCTTCATCGTCGCGATGCGTTCGCGCAGGGCGGAGAGATCGTAAAGGTAGCCGCAAAACGGGGTATGGCGCTGCTGCAGCCGCTGTATTTCACGTGTTACCAAGGGCGTCATGGGCGGCTCCTCATCGGGTGGGGCAAGGGGGTGTAGTCGGCGTGGCGATCGCGGCGCTGCAGCAGGCGCGTCCGCAGGTTGTTTTTGCTGGGCAGCGGTGCGCCCTCCAGCAGGGCGGCGATCTCCGGCTGGTGACGCCAGCGCTGCAGGTGGTGCGCCAGCCGATCCCATAGCCGCTGCTCCAGCGTGCGATCGCCGTCGGCCAGGCGGAACAGGGCCTCGGCGAGATGGTTGACGAACAGGCAGTAGGCGGTGCGCTGCCAGCCCTGGTGGCGGGTGTAGCTGACCGAGCGCCGCGCCGCGTCGGAGAGGGTGGCCAGGCGGGCGGCGTCCCAGCGGGCGCTGTCGAGCTTGGTTCCCTCCAGATCGCGCAGCCACAGGCGGCAGGGCAGATGATCCTGTAGCCCGATAAGCACATTCTGCAGATGGGGTTCAAAGACGATCCCGCGATCGAAGAAGGCCGTGAGGACGCTGGGCAGCAGCAGCGTCAGGTAGTGATCCAGCCACAGCAGCGCGGTCTCTCGGTAGTCGAGCGCGCGGGTGGCCGCCAGCTCGCGAATCAGGCGCTGCAGCGGGCTGGCGCCGTCGCGATCGAGGCCGAACAGCGTCCCCGCCAGCGCGGTCTGTCCCTCCTCGCGGACGCTGAGCGGCAGGGCCTGGCGATACAGTATGCCAAAGCACTCCTGCAGATGGCGCACTGCCTCCTGCTCATCCGCCCGGGCGAGGGGGCTAAAGTCCAGCGTGGTGGCGTTGGGCTCGCGCAGAATGGTCAGGCCGGGAACGGCGTGCTCCAGCTGACGAAAGTCCTCATTGAGCAGGGCGCTCAGGGTGACCGCGCTCTCTAGCTCATACCAGGCGTTTTTGCGGATGCAGTTGGTCAGCCGCACGTGGATAGAGCACTTGAGGAACCACGGCAGCGCGGGGTGATACAGCGTGCGCACCGAGGAGGTCGGCGCCAGCGCCGCCCCGCGCGGCCCCAGCGGGGTAATCAGCCCCTGACGCGCGGCGCGCAGATAAAGCGGGGAGCGCATGATGTGCGCCGTCTCCCAGGGATGACAGGGGTACAGGTGGGGCTCGCCGCCCAGCTCGCTCAGTACGCCGCCGATATCATCGATGCCCCGCTGGCTGAGCAGACGCGGATCGATGCGAAACCAGAACAGCGGAAAGCGGGCGCCGACCTCTGGCGAGCAGGCCAGCAGCGCCTTAGGGTCGACCCCGCTGCGGCTTTTCGGGCTGGGGTGGAGCGGATGTCCCCAGATCAGGCCCTGCTCGCTGCCGATAAAGTCCGCGCCGGGGCGAAAGTCATGGGAGAGAAACGCCGCCGTCACGGCGCTGCTGTTGGCGATTTGCGCCGCTAGCGCATCGTTGTGCGCCACGTCCAGGCGCGCGGCCATCTCCGACAGCAGCAGGTCGATGGCCTGCGCCGACGAGAGCGGACGCCAGGGGCGGCCAAAGGATTTGACAAAGGGGACCGTGTCGAAGTCGCCGCGCCCTAAGAGGCTCCAGCGCCGCGCCGTGATGGCCAGCAGACAGTCGCTGGCGGGCAGGGTCAGGCGCAGGGGCTCGCCCGCCACCTGCGCGCTGGTTAGCGCCTGAGGAATATCGCCGTGGGGGCAGAGACGCACGCCGTCATCCGCCAGAGCAAACTCGCGAATATAGCAATTCAGCAGCGCGGTAAAGGTCGCGTGACAGGCGACGGCGGTGACCTCGGGATTAGGCGTCAGGGCATCGGTGGTCATGGCAGGGCTCCTTAAAGGGAAAAACGAGACAGAGTGCCAGTGCGGCAAGCGCCGCGACGGCAGACGCGATAAAGGGGGCCGACGGCGAAGCCTGTGCGCTCAGCAGCGCGGCGCACAGGCCGGCGCCGACGCCGGCCCATTTGCCGGCGGCATCCAGCTGCGCCAGGCGGTAGGCGGCGTCATGGGCGCGAAGGCGTTCGGCGATGCGTCGGTTAAGCCCGGCGTAGGCCAGCAGAATGCCCACGCCGAACAGGGTTCTGGCGGCCAGCAGCGCCGCCGCGCCCGAGAGGGCGTATTGCCACAGGGCGGCGATCGCCAGCAGCGCCAGCCCCAGCGGGAGATGATGACGGGACGCGGCCGTGCGGTGCAGCGGCGGCAGCAGCAGCAAATAGAGCAGGTGGGGCCAGCTGTAGAGCGCCCCGACCATCGCCGAACCGGCGACCCACGGCTGGGCGTAGGGCAAAAAGTAGGGAAAGGTGACGACCATGGCGAAGCTGAACAGGATCTGCTGCACCCTGAGCAGCGTATAGCCCGCCGGCGCCGCCGTTGACGCCGCCGCGCCGCGCCGGGGGCGCTCATCGCCGCTTTCCCACGCCGGGCCGCGATCGTCCGGCAGCCAGCGGGTGATCAGCAGCGCGAGCAGCGGCAGCAGGGCCAGCCCGAGCCACAGACGCTGCGCCTGCAGCGGCGCGTACTCCAGCGCCGCGCCGATCAGCGGCGGGGCCGTCAGCAGCGCCAGTCGGGCGGAGAACTGGGTCCAGTTGAGCGCGTTGGCCAGCCTCTCTCCCGGGCAGGCGCGGTAAAGATAGCCGTTGGCGGCCGCCAGCGTGCCGCCGGCCAGCCCCTGCAGCGCCAGGGCTGCGATCAGCCAGGGCAGCGAGGGGGCGGCACCGGCCCAGGCAAAGGCCAGCGTCAGTCCCAGCAGCGCCCGCTGCAGCGAGCAGCGGCGGCCGTAGCGGTCGGCGAAGCGCCCCCAGTAGGGGGTGCTCAGAGCCATCAGGACCGTCGGCAGCGTCGCGATCAGGCCGATCCAGGGGCTGTCCGGCGCCACCGAAAACCCGCGCAGCAGCGTCGGTAGAAACAGCGGCACGCCAAGGACGGTAAAGGCGGCCAAAAAGTGACAGGCCAGCACGATGGGCAGCAGCGGCGCCATATCAGGTCGTCTCGGCGCGCAGGAAGTTAGGGCCGCTGTGGCCGTAAAACTTGTTGATGTCCGCCGCGCCGGAGGCCCGCTTGCTGAGCAGGCTGCCGCTTTGCAGCAGGTATTTCACCGGCTGATGGGGATCCTCGAACAGGCAGCGCCGGGCGAAGGCGGTATCGACGCCGCGCTGCGCCAAGGTGGTGAGGGTGTTCGCCAGCGCCTGGCGCAGTATGTGGTAGGCCGCGGCGCGGTTAAGCTCGCCGGCGGCGGCCAGGCTCTCCAGCACCGCGGCCAGATCCAGCTGCAGGGTGATGGTGATGAACATCTGCGCCAGCGCCCGTTCGTCATCTACGCAGATGCGCGGATCGCGCAGCTGCACCAGCCGTGGGGCCAGGTCGGGGCAGGCGGCGCAGAAGCGCGCGGGCCAGAGGCGGGCGGCGTCGTTGTCCTTCAGCACCAGCGTCAGCGGTTGGCCGGGAGCCAGGCTGAGCATGGCGTTCTGCTGGTTAGACTCCAGCGCGATGCCGTAGCGCAGCCACAGGGTCAGGTGCACCTCGGCCATCAGCGTGCAGTATGACTGCCACCATTGGTAGAGCGTGGGCATGTTGGGCTGGCGCAGGATAAAGGCGAGATAGCTACCGCCGCCGGGCATCGGGCTGCCGAGCGCGGCCACCGGCGCCAGGGTCTCGTCGGCGCGGGGGGCCGGATAGCGGCGCAGCAGGAAGGCCAGCAGCATCTCATCGCCTACGTGGCCGCCGTCGCTTTCATCGACGTGGCGCAGGCGCCCGCGCAGCAGCGGATCGCGCTGCGCCAGCCGCGGCAGAACGTCGGCGAACCACTGCCCGTCATACAGCGTGGAGGGCTTGATTAAGCGCAGATTTTTTTGTCCCAGGGTGCGCATCGCCAGGGGGACCTTAAGGTGGCAATCGGGGTGCTCGGCCAGCTGCAGGGTGCGGACCGACAGCGTGGGGTAGACCTCCAGATACGGGGTGGGCGCGGGCAGAAAATCGGGCGGCAGCGCGTTGAGCTGGGGCCAGGTCAGCGGGTGCACCGGCAGCAGAAAGTGGCCGTCGGCGATCTGCGGCGGCAGTCCGACCTGCGCGGGGTGGGGCCACCAGGCCGGCCGCGGCTGCTCGCTGCACAGGGTGACGGCGTCGCGCGGCACGGCGAGCCAGCGCAGCGCGAAGGGCTGGGCGAACTCCGGGGCGTAGCGGCGCAGCTGTGCGGCGTCGAAGCCAAATTTGGCGCGCGCCGTGGGGTAGTAGGGATGGTCGAGGAAGCTGGCCATGCGATCGGCGTGGCGCAGGCGTTCGCCCCAGCTGCAGCGCGCCAGATCGGGGGTCAGCGCGGCGGCCTGCTCGGTGAAAATGGCGCGGCAGAGCTCGCCCTGCGCGCAGGCGGCGTCGGCTTCGGCGCGGTAGGCGAGGTACAGCCGCTGCGCCTCGGGATCGTCCGGCGGCGTCAGGCGCGCCAGCCAGGCATCGTAGCCCTCGCAGTCGTGCCATCCGTCGTCGTGATGCTCCTGCCAGCGCGGCGCGGCGGCGCGCCAGGACTGCATGTAGTCGTGGGGGCATACCGCCAGGCGCAGCGGAACGGCGAAGTGCGAGGCGTACAGCCAGTAGGCGTCGCCCTCCCTGCGCAGCGTCGAGCGGCTCAGCACCCCGGCGACATCCTCGCGAAGGCAGGCATCGATAATGCGCTGCGTAATGTAGCGGCGTTGATTCATGGCGCGATCTCCCAGGTCAGTGATGGCAGGACGCGCTCCTCCAGGGCCTGCAGCCGCATCGGGTCCGCCGCCTGCAGGTAAAGCACGCCCAGGTAGTCTTTGTTGGAGTGGGTTTGCGTAATGCGGTCGCCGCGTTGGTGCAGCGCCCGGTAGCTGACGCCGGGCGGGCAGTGGGGCTGCGGCGGACGGTGCAGGGTGCCGCTGTTTTCCGCGATCAGATAGTGGATCAGCGCGGCGGCGTCGGGCAGGGTGACGTCGGGCAGCGGCTGTCCCAGATGCAGGCGCAGAATCGGAGAAAACCAGCCGCCGGGCAGCAGTCTGTCCAGCAGGAACTCGCGCCCATCGCCGATGCTGCGGTAGTTGATCTCGACCAGCCGCGGTCCCTGCGCGTCGGCGATAAACTCGCTGTGGCACACACCCAGGCCGACACCGAAGCGTTGCAGCTGCGCCAGCGCCTGAGCCTGCCAGCGCTGGCTCAGGGCCCCCGGCCAGCGCGCCTGGGCTTCGATGAAGTGAGGCGCGGCGCCGAGTGTGACGTCGAAGCCGCCGATCGCGATCAGCCGCTCGCCGTCGCCCAGGGTCTCCAGGGTGAACAGCGCCCCGTCGAGGTATTGCTCCAGCAGCAGCGTGCAGCCGGGAGGGAAGGCGGCGCGCGCCCGGGCCAGCTGCGCGGGATCCTCTACCCGCGTGACATTCATCGATGCCACCCCCTGGCTGGGCTTGAGTACCAGCGGCCAGGGCCAGTCGGGATCGATGGGGGTCTCCGGCAGCAGCAGGCGCGACCAGAGGGAGGGCAGTCCCAGCTGGGCCAGGCGCTGGCGCATACGCCACTTCTCCTTGGCCGCATAGCAGATGGGCCAGGGTTTTCCCGGCAGATTCAGCGCGGCGGCGGCGATGGCGCAGGCGCTCTGCAGGTGGTCGCTGTTGGTGAAGAGGGCGCGGGGCGTGACGCCCAGCGCCGTCAGCGTATCCAGGATGGCGAGCGGATTAAAGACATCGCATTCGACCACCGTCACCGGCCCGGCGAGGCAGGCGCGGTGTTCGGCGGCGCGATCGGTCAGCAGCAGCACGGGGAGATCCAGGCGCTGGGCGGCGGGGATAAAGCCCTGGGTGGTGGCGGCATTGACCACGTGACTGACGATGACCAGCGGTGCGGAGCGAGACATAGGCGGTATCCGTTTTACAGGGAAAGATCGGTGGCGCGCGGGCCACGGGAGGCCGCGGTGCGAAGGTCGTCGCGCCGCTGGCGTAATGCGCGGAACAGCAGGCCGCGATCTTCGCCGCACAGCCAGGCGTCGATCCCGCTGCGCAGCCAGTAGTCCCGCTGCCGTTCGCTGCGGGGGTTGGCGCAGAAGGGGACGCCGGCGGCGCGGCAGCGGCGGGCGATGCGGCGCAGCTGACGGGTCACCTGTGGGTGCGTAGGCTGTGCGCCGAGCCCCAGGCTGAGCGCCATGTCCAGCGCCCCCTCCAGGATCATGGCGACCCCGTCGAGCGCCAGCAGGTCGTCGAGGATGGCCAGCCCGGCGGCCGATTCGATCATCGGGATCAGCATCAGCCCCTGATTGGCCTGTCGGCAGTAGGCGTCCAGCGGCCGGGTACCGAAGCCGGTGACGCCGCCGCCGGTGATACCGCGTCGCCCGAGGGGCGGGAAGCGCATGGCGTCGCGCGCCGCGGTGACCTCTGCGATGGACTCGACCTGCGGCAGGACGATGCCGTGGGCGCCGAGATCCAGCACGCGGCCAATGCGCTTGGTCGCGGCGTTGGGAACGCGCACCAGCGGCGCACAGCCGTGGCTCTGGGCCAGATGAATACAGTGCTGCAGGCGCTCCTCATCGTGGGGCAGATGCTCCATATCCAGGATGACAAAGTCATACCCGGCGCAGGCGATCATCTCCACCAGCAGGGGGTGGAGCAGCGAATTGAGGATGCCGAAAACCGGCTGTTTACCCAGCTTGGTGGGGAGCGATAATTCCAACATAATTATTAATGATAATAGTAATGATTTTCATTCAAATTAATCTAACGGGGATGATCGTGGTGAGATAGTGAATAATTGTTGCAAATTATTTCTGAATGCGTCAGTGCGGGAGGGCGGTCGGCAACGGTGGGCGTGTTTTATAACACTATGTTTATTATGGTTATTGTGACTATCCCGCGCCCTGTCGCCGCGGCGGGGCGCGACGGCGACGAGGAGGGGCGCCCGGGTCAGGGGGCCGGCGGGGCGCTGAGCCCATCCACCATCAGCTGGGGCCATCCGCGGGAGCAGGACTCCACTCGGCCGCGGACGCCGTAGACGCCGGCCAGGTGGGCTGGGGTGATCACCGCCTGCGGAGGGCCATCGGCGATACATCGCCCCTGCGCGAGCAGCAGGGCATGATCGGCGTGGCGCAGGGCGATATTCAGATCGTGCAGCACCACAATGGTGACAATGTCACGTTTTTGCGTCTCCTCACGCAGTAGCGTCATGACGTGAAACTGGTAGTTGAGATCCAGCGCGCTGAGGGGCTCATCCAGCAGCAGCAGCGCGGGACGGCGGATCAGGGATTGCGCCAGCCCAACCAGCTGCTTTTGTCCGCCGGAAAGGGTTGTCAGGCTGTGCAGCGCCAGGTGGGCGATCCCCAGCCGCGCCAGCAGCGCCAGCGCCTCGCGCGGGTCGGCGTCGCCTTCCGCGGTGGCGTGACGGGCGACCATGACCGACTCCAGTACGCTCAGTCGCACTCCTTCCGGCAGCGTTTGCGGCAGATAGACCACCTGACGGCTGCGGCGGGCCGGAGGGCATCCCACCAGCTGATATCCGTTGAGCAGCAGGCTGCCGCGTGCCGGGCGTAGGCCGGCCATCGCCCGCAGCAGGGTCGACTTCCCGCAGCCGTTGGGGCCCAGCAGCGCGCAGACCTGACCGCGCGCCAGCAGCTCGACGCTGAGGCCGTCAATAACGCGGCGTGCGCCGTAGCCTGTGCTCAGCGCGTTTATCTGTAGACCCGACATTATAGGAGCCCCCGCTGGCGGAAGAGGATGCTGAGGAAAAACGGCACGCCGACCAGCGCGGTGACGATGCCGACGGGAATGACGACGCCGGAAAAGAGGTTCTTGGCGGCGACGGAGGCAAGCGACAGCACCAGCGCGCCGCTAAGGGCGCTGCCGGGCAGGTAAAAGCGGTGATCTTCGCCAAACAGCAGACGGGCGATATGGGGCGCGACCAGGCCGATAAACCCGATCGGCCCGACGAACGCGACCGCCAGCGCGGACAGGATACTGATGCGCAGCAGGGTGCCCAGGCGCAGCCGACGGACGTCGATACCGAAGCTGCTCGCCCGATCCTCGCCCAGGCGTAGGGCGGTGAGCTGCCAGGCGCTGCGCAGGGAGAGGGGCAGCAGCACGATCAGGGCGGCGCCCAGGATCCCCAGCGTCGTCCAGGAGGCGCGGGCCAGGCTGCCCATGGTCCAGAACACCAGCCCCTGCAGGGTATCCTCGCTGGCGATAAATTGCATCAGGGCGACCAGCGCGTTGAAGGTGAACACCAGCGCGATCCCAAACAGCACGACGCCGGCGGCGGCGACGCGGCTCCAGCGGGTGAGGCCATACAGCAGCAGGGTGGCGAGCAGGGCGAACAGCAGCGCATTGGCGGAGATCGCCCACTGCGCCGGGAGTCCCGGAACGCTGAGCCCCAGCACGATGGCCAGGGCGGCGCCGAAGGCGGCGGCGGAGGAGACGCCCAGGGTGAAGGGGCTGGCCAGCGGATTATTGAGGATGGTCTGCATTTCAGCGCCGGCCAGCCCTAGGATCATGCCGACGATGACGGCCATAAGGGCATAGGGCAGGCGGATATCCCAGACGATGACCTGCGCCGATGCCTCGGCGGCGGCGGGGTGCCACAGCGTCTGCCACAGGCGGGAAGGCGGCAGATCCGACGGCCCCAGGGTGAAGTCGAGCAGCAGCGAGGCGGCGATGGCGGTCAGCATCGCGGCGATGAGCCATAGGCGCCGTCGCAGGATATGGCGATAGGCGCGCTGGACGGCGGCGGTATCGACGCCCGGCCTGAGCGGTGCGTCGGCTGCGCGGGGGGCTGCGCCCCGGATGGCGTTGGGTGTTTTCATGGCTGGAATACCGTGGAATGAGTAAAGTGATAACGCTAATCAATATCAATATTGATGTAAATGAAAATTATTAGCATGTACTACCCGATGCCCGCTGCCTAATGCCTAATGCCTAATGCCTAATGCCTAATGCCTAATGCCTAATGCCTAATGCCTAATGCCTAATGCCTAATGCCTAATGCCTAATGCCTAATGCCCGATGCCCGCTGTCTGATGACCGCAGCCTGATGCCCGATGCCTGGTGCGGGGGGCTGAGGGGCGTTGTGGAGGATGGGGCGCCATTCGTATCCGGTCGGTAAGGGGGCGGCGGCGATGGCGGCATGGGGCTTGCGAATGCGATCCGATCTCAACTACAATGATGCTGTTATAACATAACATATTCCAGGAGCCGAAATGAAAACACCTATTTACCTGGCGTGTCGCCGGATGACGGCGGCGGATGTACGCCCTCTGCGGGGCATTTGCGCTGTCGCGTTGGACGGGGGAGCGAGCCGATGAAGATCCTCTCTTCCCTAAAAACGGCCAAGCGCCGCCACCCCGACTGCCGTATCGTACGCCGCCGCGGCAAGCTGTATGTCATCTGCAAAAGCGATCCCCGCTTTAAGGCGCGCCAGCGCTGACGGGGCGCGTTGGCGCGATCTTACGCGGTGATCCGCCCCCGGGAACGCGCGATGCCCCGCTCCGGCGGGGCATTATTTATTGCAGAGGAGACGGCTTACTTAAGGAAGGTGCGAATAAGCGGGGAAATTCTTCTCGGCTGACTCAGTCATTTCATTTCTTCATGTTTGAGCCGATTTTTTCTCCCGTAAATGCCTTGAATCAGCCTATTTAGACCGTTTCTTCGCCATTTAAGGCGTTATCCCCAGTTTTTAGTGAGATCTCTCCCACTGACGTATCATTTGGTCCACCCGAAACAGGTTGGCCAGGGTGAATAACATCGCCAGTTGGTTATCGTTTTTCAGCAGCCCCTTGTATCTGGCTTTCACGAAGCCGAACTGCCGCTTGATGATGCGAAACGGGTGCTCTACCTTGGCACGGATGCTGGCTTTCATGTATTCGATGTTGATGGCCGTTTTGTTCTTGCGCGGATGCTGCTTCAAGGTTTTTACCTTGCCGGGACGCTCGGCGATCAGCCAGTCCACATCCACCTCGGCCAGCTCCTCGCGCTGTGGCGCTCCTTGGTAGCCGGCATCGGCTGAGACAAATTGCTCCTCTCCATGAAGCAGATTACCCAGCTGATTGAGGTCATGCTCGTTGGCCGCGGTGGTGACTAGGCTGTGGGTCAGGCCACTCTTGGCATCGACACCAATGTGGGCCTTCATGCCAAAGTGCCACTGATTGCCTTTCTTGGTCTGATGCATCTCCGGATCGCGTTGCTGCTCTTTGTTCTTGGTAGAGCTGGGTGCCTCAATGATGGTGGCATCCACCAAAGTGCCTTGGGTCATCATGACGCCTGCTTCGGCCAGCCAGCGATTGATGGTCTTGAACAATTGACGGGCCAGTTGATGCTGCTCGAGCAGGTGGCGGAAATTCATGATGGTGGTGCGATCCGGCAGGGCGCTATCCAGGGATAATCGGGCAAACAGGCGCATGGAGGCGATTTCGTACAGGGCATCTTCCATGGCACCGTCGCTCAGGTTGTACCAATGCTGCATGCAGTGAATACGCAGCATGGTCTCCAGCGGATAGGGCCGTCGGCCATTGCCCGCCTTGGGATAAAACGGCTCGATGACAGCGGTCATATTCTGCCATGGCAGAATCTGCTCCATGCGGGAGAGGAAAATCTCTTTTCGGGTCTGACGGCGCTTAGTGCTGAATTCACTATCGGCGAAGGTGAGTTGATGGCTCATGATGTCCCTCTGGGATGCGCTCCGGATGAATATGATGATCTCATATCAGGAACTTGTTCGCACCTTCCCTAGGTTTTTAATGCAGGACTTATTTCACAAGGAGATTATCATGTTTAAAAAGGCATTCGCAGTTGCTGCATTGGCCGCCGGTGTGGTTTCCTTTTCAGCGCTGGCCGCAGACACTGCGGTAGTCAAGCATGAGGATGCAGCACAGCACCATGAGGCGGTGGTTAAGCATCATCAGAAAGCCGCCAAGCTGCATGCGGAAGGTAAGCACGAAGAGGCGAAGAAAGAGTCTCATATGGCAACGGAAAAATCGAAAGCCGCGCATGAAAAAACGATGATGAGCAACGAAGCGACCCAGAAAAAATAAGGGGTTAAGCATGTTCGGTGGGCGGCCAAAGGGTCGCCCATTTTTTATTTATAGTAAAATGGCCGCCGGGATGGCGGCGCGCGTAATCTCAGTGCTCCCGGCGGAAATCATGCGCTGTGCGCCGGGAGCATTGTCTCAGTGCGCCGGACCGCAGACGGTGAAGTACTTGTTCTTCAGCCAGACGATGGTATCGCCATTCAGGGCGTAGATGGCGTAAAACTTATTGTCGCGCAGCGGCGCCGTTTGCGCTGCGCAGAGGATATTCAGCCGATCGCGGTAGTCCGGCCCCCAGCCGGCGTCGATATTGCTGATGCCGTAGGAGGCGATGATGCGCCGGGCAGTCCAGTTATAGGCCGGGCTGAACATCATGTCGATCAGCGCCTGGTGCTCGACGATCTTCTGGGTTACCGGCGCGGTATCGGGGTAGTTATTGAGCAGGATCTTACCGTGGCCGGTGGCGTTGAGAGAGAGCAGATCATAGCTCAGCCAGCCAAAGATGCGGGCCTCGTAGTCGCGCTGATTGCGCACCGCATTGCCGTACTGAAAGCTGAAGGCCAAGAAATAGAACAGCGGCAGGGTGCACAGCGGCAGCCAGGCGGGTCGCCAGCGCGCCAGTACCTGGTAGACGGCGTGGGCAAACACGAACAGGGTGGCGGAGAACCCACACAGGACGCGGACGTCGGTCACCCCCTCTTTCAACAGGAACAGCGGGCCCAGCAGGGCGATAAACAGCACCAGCGGCGAGCAGAGGATCAGCAGCAGCGACAGCAGCATACTGAGCCTCAGGGGCTGGGCGCGCCAGAACTGCGCCAGGCGCAGGGCAAAGATCCAGATGACGCAGAGCAGGGCCGGGTAGAACAGGAACTTCAGCTCCTTGCTGAGGACAAAGGTGAGCAGTTTTTTCAGCATCAGCCAGTCCTGGGTCAGCCAGAACAGCGCGTCCTGGGCGCCGATCATGTTGCCGCGGTTACCGCCGCCCAGCGCCAAGAGGTGATCGATGATCAGGATGTACAGCGAGTTGGTGAGCAGCATGACCACCGCCGCCCAAACGGTCTCCTGCAGGGGGCTCCGCTCGACCTTGAAAAAGTTGATCATCAGGTTGGCGCCGTACAGGCCGATGAAGATATTGGCGCACGGCTGGTAGAGCGTCAGGGCGCAAAACAGCAGCAGGGTCGGCAGCAGGTAGCTGAGCAGACCGCGGTTGCGCGGGCAGAAAAAGGCCAGGATCGAGAGCGCCAGCGCGACCACCATGGGAAAACTGTCGTATTTATAGGAGAGGTTTTGTAGGAAAAACGGGTTAAAAAATAACAGGATATAGGGTGATAGCGCGGCGATGCTGAGGGTGCCTTCGGCGCGCCGCGCCACATACACCAGCGTCCAGGCGAAGAACAACACCCCGAGGAGCAGGGTCAGCGGCGCGGTGTCGGTCAGCTCGTACAGGTTGAAGGTAAACAGGCGCATCAGCAGATCGGCGCCCGGGCGTCCCAAGGTATACCACGGCGCGGCCGGGTTCAGGATGCGCTCGGTGTCGTCCCGGTAATAGACGTTGGCCAGAATGAGCGGCACCACGTAGAGCAGCAGCAGCGTGAGGATAAACAGAAAGGCATCTCGGTTCGAGAGCGGCCGCTTCAGCAGATGGTTCATTTTCTTCCCTTAAGCTCTTTGACAATGAAACGGGGCCGTTGCTTGGTCTCCACGTAAATTCGCCCGATATACTCGCCCAGCACCCCGATGCCGATCAGCTGGATACCGCCGAGGAACAGAATAACGGCCATAATCGAGGGATAGCCGGGGACCGGGTTGTCAAAGATCAGCGTTTTGATTATCACGTACAGCGCGTAGCACAGGGAGAACGCCGCGATCGAGGTGCCGATATAGGTCCACAGCCGCAGAGGGATGGTGCTGAATGAGGTGATCCCCTCCAGCGCCAGGTTCCAGAGCTTCCAAAAGTTAAACTTGCTGCTGCCGGCCACCCGCTCATGGCGGGCGTAGGTGACGACGGCGGTTTTAAAGCCGACCCAGCTGAGCAGCCCCTTCATAAACAGGTTGCGCTCGTGCAGCATCAGCACCGCATCGACTACCTGGCGGCTCATGAGGCGGTAGTCCCCCACGTTCATTTCGATCTTGGGGTTGGCTATCTGGTTGTGTACCCGGTAGAACAGGCTGGCGGTCAGGCGCTTCATCAGCGTGTCCGAGGTGCGATCGATGCGCTTGGCCAGCACCACGTCCGCGCCGTTGCGCCAGCGGGCGATCAGCTGTGGAATGAGCTCGATCGGATCCTGCAGATCGACGTCGATAGGGATCATCGCCTCGCCGGTGGCGTACTTCAGCCCGGCGAACAGCGCGGCCTCTTTGCCGAAGTTGCGTGAAAAGTTGACCATAATGACCAGCGGATCGTCATCGATTATTCCGGAGATGACCTCTTCCGTTCGGTCGCTGCTGCCATCGTTGACGAAGACGATTTCGATGCGGTAGGGCGCCAGATCGTCACACTGTCTTACCGCGTCGTGAAACAGGGGAATGGCGCTCTCTTCGTTGAATACCGGGACTACCAGGGATATTTTCATTACGCCGCGCTCCGGAAGACGATGTATTTGGAATAGAAGAAACCCATGATCAGGCTGATCAGCGAAAAGGCCATGACGGTGAGCAGCGGCACAATGTGCAGCCGATCGCCGATATGACCGGTCAGCCAGCTGAGAAATCCCATAAAACTGGTGAACAGCAGATAGCGCTTCAGGGTGGGGCGATCCTGAAAGGTGAAGCGGGCATTACAGAAAAACGAAAAGGTGACGGCGACGATAAAGGCGTACAGGTTGCTGAATGACTGCGACAGGGCCGCCTGGCTGTGCAGGGTAAAAAACACCGCCCAGTGCAAGGCGGTATTTAAAATACCGATCATGACATATTTGATAAACATCGTCGGGACGTCCTGCCTTAGGCTGAGGAGTGCTTATTTGAGTATAGAGAAGATTGACGACTCTGCCTCTTCGCGGCGCTCGGCGGCACGGTCGTTCCCCCTAATGGCGCGGCGCCGCGGGCTCGACGGTTAACTAAATGATGGCGCTCTATTTTTTATTGGGTGAACTGGTAGGGGGGGCAAATGTTATCTATCCTTTATAACAGGGAGCGCCGCGGCGAATAATGGGCGGATAACATAATGGATAAGCAGGTTGGTATTAGCGTAGGTTTGGCATTGTTATTCGGTATCGCGTCGCTGACGGCGCAGGCCGATCAGGGCGGCGGAACGCCGCCGCCGGTAAAGGTGTTTACCACCCCATGGGCGCGCCTGTTCTCCGGCAGCGAGGCGACGTTTTCCACGGCGTTGACCTACAGCACGCCGCTGTCTCATCAGTGGATAAATGTGCCGCTCAACGATACCCAGAGCGAGATGCGTAATATCGTCAATCAGCGCATGCTGGCCAGCTTTCAGTATTCACCGCTGAGCTATTTTTTTGCCAATATGACGGTGCGGGTCCCGCTGCAGGATCTCAACCGCTATCAGACTGACTTTGTCTACAGCTTTGGCTATGACGACTGGCATCCCGGCACCTTTAGCCTGGTATACAGTAACTATGGCGATAACAACCATTTTTACCCCCAGCAGGGGCAGCGGCGTACCTATATCGAGCAGGGAACTATCACCGCCGCCTACAAGTTCGCCCTGCCGGCGAGCTGGAATAAGCATCTGCTGCTGTTCCCCCAGGACAGCCTGACCTGCCAGGTGGGCTATAGCTATGGCCCGCGCTACTACTCCCTGCAGGATAATCAGATGAAGCGGGGCAAAAATACGCTGCTGGGCAGCTGTGGCTATACCCTGAAGCAGCACTACTTTCTGCGGGTCTCCGCGTTTTACTATCCAGACCGCGGGCAGCAGCAGCCCTGGGACTCCGACTACAGCTACAGCGTGGGCTATGTCTCTGGCTATGAGCCCGGATCGCTGTCGATTCACTATGATAACTACAGCGGCACGCGCTATGCCTGGCGCGGCGATCGCAACGCCAACTTCCGTCAGGGCACCCTCAACCTGAGCTGGACGCTGCCGTTTTGAGCCCCGCGCGTCGCTAGCGCGGGGTCGGTGCCTGCACCTCGATACGGTAGCTGTTTTTCCCCAGCGGTTCCCCCTGCGCATCATACAGCGTGGCGTAGAGCCACATGTCCTGCCGGTCGCGGGGGGTTACCGTCAGCTGGCGCAGCCGTTGCCCGCTGTCGGCGGGCAGGGTGAAGGTCAGCGCCCCCTGATGTAACACGATACCGCCCTGACGCAGCTGCCAGACCAGGCGGCTGTCGGGGTGGGCGCGCCAGGTATCGTTAATGGCCCACAGCGCGATCTGCCCGGGCTGGCCGGGGTACCACTGCAGGGTGATCGGCTCAATGGAGGGCAGAATTGGCTGAAAGGCGCGCTGCAGGGCGAAGTAGCCCGGCTTCGGCTGGCGGGTGTAGTCCACCACCGCCCAGTTGATCGAGGGCCAGCTCTCGCTGAACATAAACTGCATCAGGGTGGTGACCGGCTGAAAGCGTTGGCGGCGATAGCTTTCGGCGGCCAGCTGGATGATGCGCGCCTGATTCTGCTGGGTGCGGGTGATAAAGTCGGCCAGATCGCGGCCCCGGTGCAGCCCGGCTAGCCCAAAGGTATTGCCGGGCTGGAAGTCATGGTACATCCAGACGCGCCAGGCGGGATCGCGGCCATCCTCGCTGGCCGGCCAGCGATCCGCCGGGGGAATGATGGTCTGCAGCGTCGGCAGGGAGGGCAGGGCCTGGGCGCCAAATTCGGTGATGATGGCGCTGTAGGCGGGCTTCAGCACATCGGTGACCTTACCGAAGTACCACCCCTGCCAAAAGTGCTCATCGACCTTCGACCAAGGGTGCAGGCCGCGGGAGCTATCCTGTCCCAGCGCCTCGGCGACCCGCTGAGCCAGATTCCGGTTCAGATCAGGGCGCCAGTCGGCGAACATCTCCTTCATCCACGGGGCGTTGAACGGCGGCTCGTTCTGTCCGGCCCAGATAATGATGGCGGGATGAGAGCCAAACTGACGCACCAGCGCGGTGGCCTGCCGGGCGGCTTCGGCGGCGAAGGCGGCGGAGTCGTCATAGCCCCACTGCAGCGGCATATCCTGCCACAGCATCATGCCCAGCTCGTCGGCCTGCCGGTACAGCGCCTGCCCGGCGACGTGGGCGTGGACGCGCACGGTGTTGACGTTGGCTCGCTTCATCATCAGCAGATCGCGGCGATAGTCCGCGGCGCTGACCTGGCCGAGCCAGGGCGAGGCGATGTAGTTGGTGCCGCGCAGGAAAATTCGCTTGCCATTGATATACCAGGCTTTGGTCTGCGGATTCTGGCTGAATTGGCGGATGCCGGTGATCTGCGATGCGCTGTCCATCACGCCCTGCGCATCGCGCAGCGTGACACGGACGTGATACAGCGCGGGATAGCCGTAGCCGTCGGGCCACCAGCGGACGACCCGCGGCAGCGCCAGCTGGGCCTCGGCCTCGCCGTCGCGCCGCAGGGTCAGCGGCAGCGTCAGGCGGTAGGTGCGCCCGACGAAATTGTAGGGCGTCATCTGCAGCGTCAGCGTGGCCGGCAGCGTCTCCTGGGCGCGATAGTCTAGACGCAGCGCCAGCGAGGCCTGCTGGCCATCGGCGGAGAAACGCGGGGTCAGCAGCAGGTTATCGATGGCGGCCCGGCGGCTGATTTTCAAGCTGACGGACTGCCAGATGCCGCCGGAGTTGGCATCCTGCCCCTGCGCCGACCAGGCGCCGCCGGGGCGCGTGTCGTGCTGGGTCAGGATGCCCTTGATGCTCTGCTTGTGCAGCGGCCAGATGCGCCCCGGCGTTTCGAAGGGGCTGTCGACGCGCACCAGCAGGCGGTTGTGGCGCCGCAGCGCCGGCGCTGCGTCCAGTGCGAAGCGCTGGAAATAGCCCTGATGGGCGCCTAGGTAGCGCCGGTTGAGCCAGACGTCGGCCCGATAGTCGACGCCGTTAAAGATCAGCGTGGCCATGCGGTCTGGCGCCAGGGGCGGCAGGGTAAACTCACGCTGATACCAGAGGGCGCCCTGGTGGTCGACTCCCTGGCTGTACCAGTTGGCGGGAACCCGCAGCGTCCGCCAGGCTTCGCCCTGCCGGCGCAGGGTCTCGGGCGTGCTGAAGGGGGGATTGGCGTCGTGGGTCTGCCAGACGCCGTCTAGGCTCAGCGTCTGGCCGGCGCCGGGGCGCGGCAGCAGGCTCAGCAGTATCAGCACGGTGATCGGCGTTCTGGACATGTGCGCTCCTTGGCGTGGTAACGTTAACGTCCTTCCTGGGGCAGACAGCGCCGCGGCCAGTTCAGGGGCTCGCGCAGCTGGCTTTCCAGATAGCCGGGCGGCGGCAGGCGGTCGATCAGCGGGCCGTTGTTCTGCTTATACAGCAGAGACTCCAGCACCATGGCGTTGGTGCTGAGCGTCATCACCGGATTGTATTCGCCGCTGCGCTCAAAGCGCCCTTCGTACCAGCCGCGCCGATCGTCCCGCGGCCAGCGCCCCAGCTGCATCAGGGCATCGGTATAGGGGCTGTCCCATAGCACCCACAGGCCGAACAGCGCCCGGGTCGCGGTCAATGCCAGCTCGGGGCGGTACTCTCCCCCCTCCGTCAGGACGTTCCAGGGATAGCCGTTGGCGAAGACGGCGTTATCGACCCGCCAGGGCGCGCGGTTGAGCACATAGTCTGCGCGCGCCGTCAGGATACCGTCGCGCTGCCAGCGCCAGGCCTGCGCCTGGTATACCGACTGGGCCCGCGATCTGAGATCCTGCAGGGTGAGCGAAGCCTTGCCCGGTGGCGACCAGTTGAACTCCAGACCGGCCAGCAGATAGGGGGTCGAGTCGACGCTGAGGTTGCCGCCGCCCAGGCGGGGATCCCGGTCTGCCGTCGCGATGGGATTGGGGCCGATGATGGCGCGCTTATAGGGCGGCGCTGCGCTGAGCGGGGCATCAAAGCCCCACAGCCCCATCGCGGCGGCGGCGTATTGGCTTTGGGCCAGATTGGCGATAGGGCGGGTTTGCCAGCGATTCTGCCGCCGCTCGCCGTCCTGCAGCGCCCCCTGCGGGGTCAGCATAGGGCAGAAGTTCCACCCCATGACGATGCGATCGATAAAGCCGCCGTACTGCGGCGCCGCCAGCGTGACCAGCCGCAGCCCCAGCAGCAGGCGGGCGATGTCGCCGGCCGACCAGCCGTCGTCGGCGGGCTGGCGCGCCCCGTTCACCATGGTCAGCCGCTGGCTGTCGTAGTAGCGGTTGGGCAATCCGGCGCCGTTTAAAGGCAGGCGGGAGAGGGTGGCCAGCAGCGCGGAGAGGCGCCGGTCAAACTCCGCGGCCTCCAGCAGCCCCAGCCGCTGCGCCGCGACCAGCGCCACCAGGGTATCGCCCATCTGCGCTGGGGTGGTCAGCGGATAGTTGTCCTGGCCGTTGACCAGCCCGGTGTCGGGCTGGGTGTTGTTCTGGAAATAGCGCCAGGCGATAGTCGCCCACTGGCGCTCTTCGGGGGTAAGCTGCCCCAGCCGGCCCGCGTGGTGCCAGCCTCCCTGGCTGAGGTAGCGCCAGCCCGTCTCCAGCGCCGTCGGCGGCGCCGACAGCGACCAGGCCGTCAGCGCCAGGATAGCGATCGCGGCCGCGCCGATCAGGGTTTTAAGCATGATGCGCTGACCGGCGGCAGTTGGATGGGGGCGTCCAGGGTGCAGGCAGCACACTGGCAGCTCGGGCAGGCCGGCGCGGCGCGCAGGGCGATCCCCTGCTGTTTACACCAGCTGTTCTGGTGGGGTGTCGCCGACAGGTAGGGTCGATTATGGGTCCGGTTGCTTTCATCAAAGGCGTTCAGCAGGGTTTTATCCCACAGCGACGGGGCGACGCCATCGCCGCCGGCGGGCGCGGGGGCGCTGAACAGGCTGCCCTGTTTTTTAAACAGTAGGGCCTCCAGCATGATGCCGTTGTTGTTGGCGGTGAATTCACGGATCGGACCGCTGCCGTTTTCGTACAGCCCCTCGTAAAAGCCTTTGGCGGCGTCGTTGGCATTCTCAATGGTGCTGAACAGCAGATCGGTATAGGGCGACTGCCACAGCGCCCACATGCCCAGCGCCGCCTTCAGGGAGACGGCTGCATCCTCCGGCGTGTATACCCCTTTGTCGGTGATGGTGTTCCAGTCGTAGCCGTCGGAGAAGACCGTGTCATAGACGAAGTAGGGCGCGCGATCCAGCTGGTGCTCGGAGCGGGCGGTCACGATGCCGGCTATCTGGTAGCGGTTCTCCTGCGCCTGATAGACGCGGTTGGCGAAGTCATGCATCCACGGGTGGTTCTCCTTGCCATCGGCCGGGCGCGCGGCGCCGGCCTTATTCCAGCCCAGCTCCATGCCATACAGCACATAGGGCTCGGTGGTGACATAGTTGTGCTGCTGGCTCGGTCGGGGATCGCGCGCATCGTAGGGGACCAGGACGCAGTAAATATCGGCCAGTTGGTAGGGCTCTGCGCGGGAGGACTGACAGGTGTTAAACCCCCACAGCTGGAAGCCGGCGGCGGCGTACTCCTCGTAGCCCAGGCGCCCCTCCTGCACGTAGAGCGGCTGATTTTTGCCGTCCAGCACGGCGCCATACAGGGTACCGCAGGGATCGATGATATGGCTAAAGTCCCAGCGTAGCACCAGATTGTCGATATCGTTGGCATATTCGGGATAGCGATCTTTGATGATTTTCAGCCAGATTAGCATGCGCCCGAGATCCAGCGCGGAGTAGCCGATTTCGCCCGGCTGGTTGATATAGTTCACCTTCTGGGCGGTCAGGGTGTTATAGGCCTTATTCGGCGCCTGTCCCTGAAACAGGTCCAGGTTATTCAGGGTGGCCAGCAGCTTAATCATGCGCTGATCGAAGGTGGCTTTATCCACCAGCCCCAGCTCGCGCGCCGCCGTCAGCGCCGCCATGTACGACGCCGTATCCCACATGGTGGTCGAGGGGTAGGCGTTGGCCGCGTTGACCAGCCCGGTAGCCGGCTGATAGTTGGTGACAAAGTAGGACCAGGCCTTCTGGGCGACCGCCATCTCCTGCGGCGTCAGATCGCCGTGGCGCGGCGGGTAGCCGGCCGCCGGCAGAATGGTTTCAGCTCGCGCGGCGGCGCCGCCCAGGATCAGCAGCAGCGCCAGCCACAGCAAGCCGATCAGGCGCAGGAGGGAACGTGGGTGCGGCATGGGCAGTGACATAGGCATTCCTTATTGCATCTGTATTCCCGCAGGGGGGGCGGAGAGCGGCGGATCGTCGGGCTGGCAGTAGGCGCAGCGCAGCGGTCCCTGTATTTGGTATAGCAGACTTTCCAGGATTAGGGCGTTGGTGGCGGCGCTCAGGGTTGGACTGACGCTGCCGTCCAGGCGAAGGCCGTCATGCCACCCGCGGCCAGGCTGCAGCAGCGGCAGAACCTGCTGTCGCTGCCGTTCGCTCCACGGGGTGCCCAGCAGGGCGTACCAGCCGAAGGCGGCCTTGGCCGAAAACAGCAGCGGGGGCGGCGTGGTCGTGGGGCGGACGCTCAGCGCGGCGAGCGTGGGCGACTCGCGATCGTCAAAGATAAAGTTTTTGCCCGTCTGCGGGTTATAGCGGCTCTCCTGCGCCAGCACCGTGCGCCAGGTGACCGCCGCATTGTCGAGGCTGAATCCATACTCCAGTGCCGCTAGGATGTAGGGCTGAACGAGGATCAGCGGGTGGTCGGTCTGGCGCAGGGTGATCAGCGCATCGTAGGGCAGCACCATGCCGTCGATATTGACGGTGGGCTGATCGCTCAGCGGCTGCTGCAGCGTAATGGCGGCGTCGGGGGTGATACCGCCCAGCGTCGCCTGGGCGTACAGACGGTAGCCGAGCCCGGGGCGGTCATTCAGCGAGAGCAGGCGCCAGCGCGGGGTATCGCGCAGGGCGAAGGGGGCATAGGGGCGCTGGCGAAACATCTGCGCCAGCGGCCAGTCGGCGAGCAGACGGTTGATCGCCGCGCCGTGTTCGGGATAGCGGGCGGCGCAGATCTGCAGCGCGCCGAGCAGTCGCCCGATGTCGCTGGCGGACCAGGTGACCCCGTCATCTGCCTGCGGCGCCAGGGGCTGCAGGGTGGCGCTGTGGTAGAACTGCCAGGGCATGCGTTGCGCCGAGCGCGGCAGGGCGGCAAGCGCCTGCAGCGTCGCGTTCAGGCGCCGATCCAGCTCGGCCCGTCCGATGATCCCCAGCCGCTGGGCGGCCATCAGCGCCATCAGCTGATCGCCGCTGCTCCACAGGCTGGCGTAGGGCTGGCGATCGACGGCGTTGACCAGGCCGCTGGGCTGGGTGTTATTGATGAAGTATTGCCAGGCGATGCGCGCCCAGATGGCCTCCTGAAAGCTCAGGCCGCGCGGCGCGGGCAGCTGGGGAAAGTCGCTGCCAAGGGTCTGCAGGGTCAGCGGAATGGGCGGCGGCGGCTGGTGGCGCTCGATATGGATCACGATAGCGAGGGCCAGCAGAAAGCCGCACAGCGTGGCGATATAGCTTCTGGCGCGCTGCAGGTGGGTCGATAACGTCATATCAGCGCTCCCCGCCGGCGGCGTCTTCCGCCGGCGGTTGCCAGAGGGCGGCGCTGATCATCGGCAGCATGGCCAGGATATTCATGCCGCCCCAGAAAATATTGATGATATAGCCGGAGGGATCGCGGATGTTCCCCAGCGTCAGCTGGAGCGCGCCCCAGGCCAGACCCAGTAGGGTCAGGGCGACGATGGCCAACTGTGGCTTGATCAGGCTGAGAAAGTTGCCCTGCTGACGCTCCTTGGGCGTGACGCGAAAGCGGATCTTCTCCCCGCGCAGCACGGTATCCAGCGCCCGGAGATTCATGGAGAACAGGGCCAGGTAGCTGGCTTTGCCGTTCCAGGAGGAGATCCCCCAGGTGCCGAACATAAACGCCAGCTCACACAGCACCAGGTATGGCACGAAGTGCAGGTAGAACGGAGTGGAGTAGGTGGAGAGCGGCGGGATCCCGCTGAACAGATAAATCAGCGGCGCGATCAGGAAAATCAGGTTCCAGAGGCAGGCCAGATAGGACCAGAAGGTGGCGCCATACAGCAGCTTCTGCGCCAGCGACAGGCGGATTTGCCGGCTGTGCAGCACGCCGTCGTGCAGCAGAATATCCAGCGAACCGGCGGCATATTTAAAGCGCTGGATCATCCAGGTCTGCAGATCCTGCGGAGAGAGCATTTTGGACTCGACCTGCGGGTGCAGCACGGAGCGCCAGGGGTGCTCAAGGTCGCCGTGCAGCATGATCGAGGTATAGATATCCTCCGAGACGTGAAAACGGTAGGGCATCAGCTCCATATCATAGGCGACGTGGGGTAGCATGGCCTGCTGCAGATCCCGGCGTAGCTGCGGATCTGTCACCGTGTGGGTATGGCGATCGATCTCGTATTCGATATCCATCGCGTATTGGCGCAGGGCGGTCTGCATGATGGCCTCACGCCGGTGCAGCGAGGCCGCGCCGCAGCAGAACGAGGCATAGGCCCAGTTGCGGCGACGCTGGATCACGTCGTAAAACATCTGCGGATCGTTCATGAAGGGATCTTCGCCGACGCGCAGGGGACCGACCAGCCGCTCGATCAGTCGCCCGGTCAGCGCGCCGACGCGCCCGGCTCGGTGCTCCAGCCAGCGCGGCAGCGGCGTGCCCTGCGCCAGATCGTAAAACCACTGCGGGGTTTGCACCCAGGCGACGTTCGGATCGCAGAAATAGCCCAGGGTGTGCGTCAGCAGGGTGGGAAAGACCCGGGTGTCGGCGTCGCAAATGACGATAAAGTCGCCGTCGGTCTGCTCAATGCCGTTACGCAGGTTGCCGGCCTTGAAGCCCGCGTTATTGTCGCGGGTCAGGTAGTTGACGCCCTCCTGCTCGGCCACCTGGCGCATGGCGTCGCGGCGTCCATCGTCCAGCACGTGGATTTTATACTCCAGGGGGTGCGGGTAGTCGATCCGCTTGGCATCCTGAATGGAGATACGCACCAGCTCGGGGTCTTCAGAGTAGGTGGCGATAAACAGGTCGACCTTCAGCGGGCGCGGTGCGATCTCCCCAGGGTCGGCCAGACACTGGCGGATATCGCTGGGGGCCGGGTGCGGCAGGGGATCCCGCACCTGCCAGAGGTTGATGGTAAACAGACAGGTGCCGATATAGGCCAGGGTTTCGGCCAGCGCCAGCGGCACGGAGTACCAGAGCGCATCGTAATTGAGGGAGTCCATCCAGCGCCAGCGAATATAGTTGGCCCCCAGCAGCAGGGCCGCCACGATCAGCATTTGCCAGAGAAAGCTTATCCAGGGATGGTTGATCAGAGGGGGCGGGGGGCGCCGCGCTTCAAACGGTGAAAAATAAAAGTGCATGGCAGTCTCCCCGGATCCATCGCATGATGACAGCGCTTTACCGTATCAGTGTAGCGTAGGCTTAAGCGGCGACAAGGCGACGGGCGGGATAAATCGTTCGCACCGATGACGATGCCCTATACCGATCGGGCGCGACTACGGCAGGCAGGCGCGCCCCGTCAGGCGGGGCGCGGCGGAAAGGGCGCTCCCCGGCGCCGGGCGCCCACAGGATTACGCCACGGCGCTGATGAAAGGGAATATTTTATAAAATAGCGTGGCGCAGAGGAGGCTTTTAAGGCGCCGCCGCAGGAGCGTGCGCGCCGGCTTCGATAGGCGGCGCGGATTTCTGATCGCCTGGGAGGCGGGATGCCTGCCGCGCTCGGCAACCATGGGGTTGCTTGATGGCGGTCGGGATGTGTGACGGTGTATGAGGGGCGGCATGTCCAGAAGGGCGAACCGATAGGGATGCTCCTCGTCAGCGGCGCGACCCACGGCCTGTTCTTCGGGCTGCCGGCCGGTATCGAGCCCGATCTCGCGGGCCAGACGCCGGGCCTTGGCCGCCCCCATCTTCCAGTCGAGCGTCGCCTGGCGCCGATCGCCGGCGCGTCTCCGGTGCCACTTCGCGCCGCCCGCGTGAGTTGGCTTTTTTTCACGCTGTTTCTACACTGCAAAGAGGGCGGCGGAGCTGAGTGGGTGAAGAGTGCCATGCTGATGACGGGGATACGCAGAGAAGGGGGAAAGGGGCTTGGGTATCTGCGCCGCTGGCGCTATGTGCCGGACGGCCCGCGCGATCTGCGCATCGACTTTATGCGCGGCATGGCGCTGATGCTGATGATCGTCACGCACGTTGAGATTATCTCTGTCTTTAACCTGTTTACCTCGGAGCGCTTTGGCTTTACCACCGGCGCCGAAATCTTTGTCATTCTGTCCGGCTTTGTGCTGGGGCAGACCAAGCGCCGCCAGCTGCAGCACAGTGATATGGCGACCGTCTCCTACTCCCTGCTGCGCCGGGCGGCGACGCTGTATGCGGTGAATATCGTGATCATTGTGTCGGTGCTGGCCCTCAGCCAGCTGCCGTGGCTCAATAGCTTTGAAGTAACCCATTTTACCCAGCGTCACGATGAGCTGATCTACTCCCTTTATCCGATTGCCGCGCAGTCGCGCGAAGCCTGGTTTAACCAGATCCTCTTTTTACAGATAGGGCCGCAGCAGACGCAGATCCTGGGGCTCTATTTTTATCTGCTGCTGGGAACCCCGCTGGTGGTGTGGATGCTGCAGCGGGGATACGGCGGTGCGCTGTTTATTATTTCGCTGGAGCTGTATATCGCCTACCAGCTGTATCCCGTAGATATTATCGATGCGCAGTTCGAGTATGCCTTTCCCCCGCTGGCCTGGCAGTTTATCTATACGTTGGGGTTGATGTGCGGCTGGTATAAGGGCGAGCTGCAGTCGCTGGCGAAAACGCTGCCCGGGAAACGGGTTATCGGTCTGATGATAGCCATATTTCTGGTGCTGTTCTTCGTCATTCAGAATAATACCAACCCCTTTATCCCCGCCCGCTTTTTTCTGCATGTGCTGCCTGACTACCGCTTTGACTATATCAACAACGTGCTGGCGGGAAAGAATGAGCTGGGGCTGCTGCGGGTGGTGAATGACGCCTGCCTGCTGCTGGCCCTGTATTTGCTGCTGAGCTATCTGTGGCTGCCCATCAGCCGCGCCGTCGGCTGGTTTTTTATTCTGATGGGGCAGAACTCGCTGTATGTCTTTATCCTGCATCTGTATGTCGTGATGGCGATTAGCCAGTGGGTGCGCTTCGGCCTCTGGCAGCATGCCTGGCTGGAGAATACGCTGACCCATGGCCTAGCGCTGGCGGTGCTGTGGCTGATGGCCCGCTTCGGCATTCTGCGGCGGATTGTCCCCAACTGATAGGGGCGTTTACACCGGCGCCGCCACGCGATTTAGCATTTCGGGCGGCGGTCATCTTTTGCTCTATCTAAAATAGCGATAAGGCATAGCGCAATGTCCGATATTTGCGGTGCGTTCAGGGCGGCCCAGCACCGTACGTCAGCAGGCGGGGCGCAGGCCGCGTCACGCGGGGATTTCCTGTGATCGTCGTCACTGTTTTTGGCGGACTGCGCGTCGTGTGGGTGCGCTGGATAAAGGATGGCGAAACGTGATTTTATTTTTCTCCGTATCAGCAAAGGTTAATTAATAATACAAATATATTTTTTCCTATAGCCTTAACGGAAATAACTGGTTGTTATTCTTTTTCCTCCGGCCAAATATTATCAGTAAAGCGTGAACGTCTATTGAGTCATCTGCTAAAACAGGAATTTATTATGTCTACAACGGTTATCGAATATGTACTGTCACGGCTATATGAGTTGGGGATTCATGACATTTTCGGCGTTCCGGGGGATTATGCCTTCCCGATTGAGGACGCCATCTGTGCGGACAAACGTCTGCGCTGGATAGGCAACTGCAATGAGCTGAACGCCGCCTATGCGGCCGATGCCTACGCCCGCACCCGTGGCCTGGCCGCGCTGAGTACCACCTTTGGCGTGGGTGAGCTAAGCGCGATAAACGGCATCGCCGGCGCCTGCGCCGAGTCGGTCACGCTGTTCCATCTGGTCGGCATGCCGGCAAGTCATGTCCAGGCGCGGGGAGAGTGCGTGCACCATACGCTGGGCAACGGCTATTTTACGCCGTTCTATGAGGCCACGGCCTCCTTCGTCTGCGCCCGCGCCATTATGACGCCGGAAAACTGCATCGCAGAGACCGAGCGCCTGATCGCGGCGGCGCTGCGCTACCGTAAGCCGGTGTATATGGCTTTCCCCAGCGATTACGCCACGATGCCGGTCGTGGAGAGCCGCGTACCGGCGGCGCCCGCACCCGTCAGCGATCCACGGGTCCTGAATGAGGTGATCGATGTTATCGCCGCGCGCCTGAATAACAGCGATAGTGTCTGCGTGCTGCCGGGGATTTATCTGGCCCGCCACGGCGCACAGAGGGCGGCGACGGCGTTGATCGACGCCGCTAACCTGCCGTTTGCCACCATGATGATGGATAAGTGCGTGATCGATGAGTCCCATCCGAACTACGTTGGAATGTATGTCGGCCAACTGATGGACCAACGGGTGCGCCAGTTTGTGGAGAGCAGCGATTGCGTACTGAAAATCGGCACCATCATGAGCGACTTTAACACCGGGGCGTTTACCTCGCGCCTGGACGAGGCGCAGTGCATCAGCGTGGAGCCGGCCTCGGTTCGTATCGGTCAGTCGGTCTATGAGAACGTGCTGATGAAGGATGTGCTGAGCGGACTGATGGGGCGGGTGACCCGCCGGGCCCGCCGCCACGATATGCCGGCGGCTCAGGGGATCCCCGCGGTGAGCGGCAGCGGCAGGCTGACCGCGGAGTACCTCTACGCACGCTGGCAGCAGATGCTGAAGCCGAACGATCGGCTGGTGGCGGAGACCGGCACCACCTCCATGGGGCTGGCCTTCGCCCGGATGCCGCAGGGCGCCGTGTTTTATCAGCAGACCCTGTGGGGCTCTATCGGCTGGGCGACGCCGGCGGCATTCGGCGTCGCGATGGCGGAGCCAGAGAAACGCACCATCCTGATCACCGGCGAAGGCTCGCACCAGATGACGGCGCAGGAGATCGGCCAGTTCTATCGCTTTGGCCTGAAGCCGCTGATCTTTGTGGTGAACAACGGCGGTTATCTGGTCGAGCGTATGCTGTGCAAGGACGGCGACATCTACTACAACGATCTGGCGCAGTGGGACTACAGCCAACTGCCGGCGGGGCTGGGCTGCCGCGATTGGTTTACCGCCCGGGTGACCACCTGCGAGGCGCTGGATGAGGCGATCCGCCATGCCGAAGCCGGTGACTGCGGCGCCTACATCGAGGTGGTCACCGATAAGTATGTCACCTCCGAGCTGCTGGAGAAGATGCACGGCGCGCTGACGTCGCTCTACTCCGCCTGAGGTGCGGGGCGGCCATCGGGGGGATGGCCGCTTTCATCGCGGCGCAGGGCCCAGGCACTCAGTCGAGCGCCTGGGCGAGATCTGCCTGCAGATCGGCGACATCCTCGATGCCGACCGACAGGCGGATGAGCTGGGGAACGATGCCGCGCGTCAGCCGCTGCGCCAGGGGGATCGAGGAGTGGGTCATGCTGAAGGGCTGGCATACCAGGCTCTCTACGCCGCCCAGGCTCTCGGCCAGGGTAAACAGACGCAGCCGCCCGATGCGCTGAGCGACCTGCTCGGCATCGCCGCGCAGCACGCAGGAGATGATGCCGCCGGCGTGGCGCATCTGTCGCTGTGCCAGCGCGTACTGCGGGTGGCTGGGCAGGCCGGGATAGTAGACGCGCTCGACGCTCGGGTGCTGCGCCAGCCACTGCGCCAGCGTGCCCGCATTGGCGCTGTGGCGCTCCATGCGCAGGGCCAGGGTGCGGATCCCGCGCAGCGTCAGGAAGCTACTGAACGGATCAAGTACGGCGCCGAGGGCATTGTGCAGATAAGCCAGGCGCTCGGCCAGCGGCGGGTTGTCGCCCACCACGGCCAGCCCGGCCAGCACGTCGGAGTGACCGTTGAGGTACTTGGTGGCCGAGTGCACGACGATATCAAACCCGCTCTCCAGCGGTCGCTGCAGCGCCGGAGAGGCAAAGGTATTATCGGCGACGCAGAGCAGATCGTGGCGCCGCGCCAGCGCGGCGATAGCGTGCAGATCCGCCAGCTTCAGCAGGGGATTGGTCGGCGTCTCCACCCAGATCATCTTGGTCTGTGGCCGAATGGCGGCCTCGATTCCCGCCAGATCGTCGGGGCTGACCCAGCTGACCTGCAGCCCGGCGCTACGACTGCGCACGCTCTCCAGCAGGCGCCAGGTGCCGCCGTAGACGTCGTCCAGCGCGATGATGTGGCTGCCGCTGTCCAGCAGCTCTAGCACCGTGGCGATGGCCGCTAGCCCAGAGGCAAAGGCATAGCCCTGTCGTCCCCCCTCCAGCTCGGCGATGGCCTGCTCCAGCGCGTGGCGCGTGGGGTTGCCGCTGCGGGCGTATTCAAAGCCGCGGTGTTCGCCCGGCGCGCGCTGGGCAAAGGTTGAGGTGGCATAAATCGGCGGCATCACCGCGCCATAGGCGTCGTCATGGCTGCCGCTGTGTACGCTTTGGGTCGCAAACTGACGCATGGCGTCTCCTTAACAACGGTGGGCTAAATCAGCTGGTTCTGGCTGAGCCACTGGGGGTTAAACATCTTGGACAGATACTTGTTGCCGCTGTCGCAGGCAAAGGTCACCACGCGCTGAGCTCGGGGCTGCGCCTGACAGTAGCGCAGCGCCGCGGCGAGCAGGGTGCCGGTGGAGGAGCCGGCCAGTACCCCTTCGCGGCTCAGCAGGGCACGGGCGGTGGTAATCGCCTCCCGATCCGGGATGCGGTAGACCTGGCTGATCGCCTCCGTCTTCATCAGCGGAGGGATAAAGTCTTCGCCGATCCCTTCGACCAGCCAGCTGCCCGCCTCCCGGTGGCGGCCGTGCTGCACCGCGTCGGCCAGGATCGATCCACAGGGATCGGCGAGGATGAAGCGGGTGTGCGGCGAATAGCGAGAAAAGAAGCGGTGCAGGCCGTGGAGCGTGCCGCCGGAGCCAACGCCAACCACGATGGCGTCGATCCGGCCGCCGGTCTGGCGCCAGAGCTCGCGGGCAGTGGTCTCCTCGTGGGCCGCGGGGTTGGCCGGATTGGCGAACTGGTCGATATACAGGCTGCCCGGCGTCTGCTCGGCGAGGCGGCGGGCATAGTCCTGATAGTAGTCAGGATGACCTTTGCCCACGTCGGAGCGGGTCAGTCGAACGTCGACGTCCAGCGCCCGCAGATGGGCGATCTTCTCTGTGCTCATCTTGTCCGGCACGACCAGGATCAGGCGGTAGCCCCGGTGGGCGGCAATCAGCGCCAGCCCCAGTCCGGTGTTGCCCGCGCTGGCCTCGATCAGGGTTCCGCCGGGGCGCAGGGCGCCGCTGCGCTCCGCCGCGGCGATCATCGACAGGGCGACGCGATCCTTAATCGAACCGCCGGGATTGTGATTCTCCAGCTTCAGCAGCAGCTCGCAGGGGCCGCTATCGAAGCGCGATAGGCGCAGCAGCGGCGTATTGCCAATTAAATCCAGTAGGGAGTCCGTGATCATAATGGGCCCGGGTGAGTGAGCGGTAGTCCGGACTATAGCGTGGCGCATTTAGTCCGCTAAAGAATATAAAGTAAACAGTTAGAACAGAAATGAATATGTCACGCGCGCCGCGCCGCGGCGGGTGAGTGGGAGGGCGGCGTGTGCGGCGAAAGTCCCTCTTGACTCTCCCCTTAGGGGAAGGTCTAGGATTATCGACGGTATCCCACTGAACAGGAGCGTTGTATGAAAACGATAACGTTAGCGAGCGCATTATTACTGGCCGTTGCTGCGGCCCCCGCGCTGGCGGCCGAGCTGCCAGCAGAGCAGGCGACGGCCATGCACCATGAGCTGCGCGGCGCCATGGGCACCATGCATGAGGATATGATGAAGGGCATGATGAGCAACGATCCCGATGTGGCCTTCGCCGCCGGGATGCTGCCGCACCACATCGGCGCCGTTGAGATGGCCAAGGTCGAGCTGAAGTACGGTAAAGATCCGCAGATGCGCCAGCTGGCGAAAAACATCATTGCCTCTCAGGATAAAGAGATCAAGGAGATGAAGGCGTGGCTGGCCGCACACCCGGATCAGGGCGCGCAGGCTGGCGAGAGCGCACACAGCATGCATTGATGCGCTGCGTGCCGGCCGTGTCGCAGGCGTATCCACGGATACGCCTGCTCGCTTTAGCGGGGCGGCTTTTGCCAGCGGCAGAGGCCAGGCCGGGGCCGGTTCACTTGATATACGAATCCAGCACGTTGAGTACCACGGTCAGATCCTGTTCCCGCTTCTCCTCATCGCACTGATGCACGATATGCTCGGTAAGATGCCCCTTGATCACCTCACGCATCAGCCCATTGACCGCCCCGCGGATCGCGGCGATCTGCTGTAACACCGCTGCGCACTCATGTGGCTGATCCAGCATGTTTTTCAATCCATTGAGCTGCCCTTGGATCTTATTGACGCGTGTCTGTAGGCGCTTTTTATCGCGGGTGGTGTGTGGCATAGGCATCCTCCGATAACCCCGGTGAGCCTGGACTATAACACCCCTATATACTGGGGGGGAGTAGAATGCG
Source organism: Edwardsiella anguillarum ET080813 (assembly GCF_000264765.2). Classification (GTDB taxonomy): domain Bacteria; phylum Pseudomonadota; class Gammaproteobacteria; order Enterobacterales; family Enterobacteriaceae; genus Edwardsiella; species Edwardsiella anguillarum. The sequence continues at coordinate 4,007,526 of NZ_CP006664.1, read as the reverse complement.
GCCACCGCTTGATAAGTAAGACGCCTTAGCATGGACACCTTCACCTCGCTGTTGCACCAGGGTAATGCCTGGTGGTTTATCCCCAGTGCGATCCTGTTGGGGATCCTCCATGGCCTGGAGCCGGGCCACTCCAAGACGATGATGGCGGCCTTTATCATCGCGATTAAGGGCACGGTGCGTCAGGCCGTGATGCTGGGGCTGGCGGCGACGCTGTCGCATACCGCCGTGGTCTGGCTGATCGCTTTGGGCGGCATCTTACTGAGTCAACGCGTTACGGCGCAGTCGGTAGCGCCCTGGCTGCAGCTGATCTCGGCCGGGGTGATTCTGGCGACGGCCTGTTGGATGTTCTTACGCACCTGGCAGGGGGAGCGTGGCCGGCTCGAACAGCACCATCACCACCCGCATGATCCCCATCAGTATCACACGCTCGTCAGTGATGCTGGTCGTTTACGCCTGGCCATCCAGGATGAGGCGCAGGGAGCCTATTTCCAGCTTCGCGCCGAGACGGGGGCGTTACGGCCCGTCGGTGAGATCCGGCTGCTGGTCACGCGCGGGGCGGGGAGGGTCGAGCCGTATACCTTTCGTGCCTGTGCGGACGGCTACCAATCCGTAGAGGCGATCCCAGATCCGCACAGCTTTACTGTGCGTTTGCTGCTTGGGCCCTGCGGGGCGCAGCAGAGCCTGCGCTGTGCCTTTCATGAAGCGGAGGATCATCATCATGACGAGGGCGATGAGGCCGGCGGGGATGCGCACGCCAAGGCGCATGCGGATGCGATCCAGCGGCGCTTCGCCGGCCAGCGCTCGGTGAGCAATGGGCAAATCATCCTGTTCGGTCTGACCGGCGGCGTGATCCCCTGTCCGGCGGCGATCACCATTTTGTTGATCTGCATCCAGCTTAAGGCGATTGCCCTGGGGGCGACGATGGTGCTCTGTTTCAGTCTCGGGCTGGCCATCACCCTGGTCGCGGTCGGCGTCGCCGCCGCCGTGAGTGTCCGCCAGGCGAGCCGACGTTGGCCGGGCTTCGGGAGGCTGGCGGCGAAAGCGCCTTACGCCTCTTGCGTGCTGATCGGCGCGGTGGGGATCGTCATGGGGCTACATGGCTATTGGGGCCTGGTGGGCTAAGCGCCGATTCACCAGGCCGCTGATGCTCCCAGTGGCTTAGCGGGCGTGCGCCGCTCGGTTGGCGTGCAGCGACTGCCAGCCGCACAGGCTGACGCGCTTTTACACCCGATGGCTCTCATCGCAGGCTCGAGCCTGTCGCCAGCGTGGCACTTCCGGCTCATCAGGGGGTTACGTCTGCGGCGGCGTCAGGGGGAGCCCCTGCGGTCAGGCGCGGAAACGCGGCTCCTGCAGGCTGAACTGTGCCATCTGTCGGCATTGACTGGGATCGGCCTGCCGATGGGGATATCGGCCCAGAATAGGGCCATGTGGCTCTGCGGGATGGTGGGTTGGCGATCGTCGGTGCGATAATGGGGATCGCCATCGAAAGGCGGGTTGATCTTCCGCTGGCTGTACACCCTGACGCCAGCGCGGGCCAGCCACACGCCTCTCCCCCTCTGACGCCGATGGGGAGGCATAGGGCATGGCGCTGCCGCTATGCCCTGGCCGGATCAGTCGTGCTGCACCCGCTGTGCGCCGAAGACGCCGCCGCGCTCTACGCTATAGTTATCGATAAATTTGACCTCGCCGGCGGCGACTTCGCCCTCTTTGCCATAGAACCCACCGACCAGGTGGCCGTTAACCGCGTTACGCTGCGCGCCGACGCGGTGCAGTCTGGCGCCGAAGGTTCCCTCCTCGCTGACGGTATTGTCACCATCCTCCCGGATAACGTAGTCGATATCGCTGGCCAGACCGCTACCCTTGATATTGCCGGTGATCTTGTTGTCCTGATAGTGCAGACGGATGGCGGCCTCGCGCGGGATATCGAAGTGGTTATAAAACAGGGTGCCCACATAGTCTGCCTGGGTCTCTGGACGGCGCCCTTCATTGACGTTGACCGCGTATACCAGGCTGGTGGTTGTCTGGTCCTGATCGTCTTCATTCTGCGCCGTCTCGCGGTGGGTATAGGTGTGCACATGGCCATAGTAACCCGCCAGCTTGCCATCGGCATCGCGCAGCGTCAGGACTTTCTGACCGTTAATGACGCGGCTGTCCTTTTCATGGCGCTTTATGAGGGGGGCGACGTCGATGGCGATATCGGTTCCCTCCACCTTAACGGTGAACTCGCGGTTGGGATTGAGAGTGTTAAAACCGGATATACTGAGGGTGTCACGGTGGCCGATCTCCCGCACCAGCCCGCGGTATTGTGCCTCCGGTTCATCGACGGCGGCGGCAGGGGGCGCAACGTCGGGCGCAACGGGGGGAACGTCGGGCGCCGCCGGTACGACCACGAGCGGCTGGGAGGCGGGCGCCGCCGGTACGACCGCGAGCGGCTGGGAGGCGGGCGCCGCCGGTGCGATGGCCTGTGCCGGCGCGGCATCGCTAGTGCCACCGCCGCCACCGCCACCGCCACCGCAGGCGGTTAACAGCGCAGAGGATAAGAGTAAGAAGAGTGTGCTATAGCGTGGTTTCATAGTTATCCCTATCGTTAAAAAAGCTTACTAAAGGTCAGGAAGATCATTTTCTTATCGTATTCGTAAAATGGATGATTGCTGTCACTTTTAAAATATGACAGGTTGATTTTTGGCGTGATACCAAAGTAATAAATATCACGATGCCAGAGGGTTATCAGTGCGCCGTACTCTTTATTCCGTTGCTGAATCCCGAAGAAGTCGCTGCTATCGTAAAACTTGTTGGCGTAATTTATCTGAATGATGCTGGATACGCCGCCCGGCCACTCATTCCCCCAGCCCGCCCGCCATTTTATTTTCTGAAAGGCTAAGCTCTTACGTTCAACGTTTTCACGGTGGTAGTCACTGCCCCAAAACAAAAATTGCTCGGGGCTGGAAAAATAATAGAGCGTTGCTGACAGCAGATGATTTTTACTGTCACGCTGTGCGTAGTGTTTATTTTTAGTGTGGCTTTTCTCACCGTCAACGTCGATTTTCCAGCGTGGGTTCAGACGGTATTCTGTCTCAATACGCAGCCCCGGCGATGTTCCCTCGCTAGAAAGGGAGGGCGCCTGATTATCCGATGCCCATTCGCGCTCGATAAAGGGCAATAGCAGCAGGGAGGCATCGATGTTGCGTAGGCCCAGGCCTGCGCTCAGACGGGCCGTCGCCTGATCGTAGCGATGATTGTTGGTGAAGTATTTCCCGTAGGCCAGCGTGCGGATCTCGCTAAACAGTCCCTCTGGCAATGACCAGGTTTTGCTGCCGCTAAGGTAGTAGGAGAAGCCCTGTCCACTTTGCCGTTTTTCAGCCTGCCACTGACCAATTTTCACGTTATCGCCTGGCGCATTATTAATATTGCTCTCATTAATATAGTTAACGCCTACATTGAATGACCAGCTGTCTTTCCCCTGTATTGCTCTGATATAGCTGTCCAATATCTCATTGATTCTTTCGCCGTTGCTATTGGCCCGCAGCTTATTGAACTGCAGTAGCGCAGAGGCGCGGTCTTTATTCTGAAACAGCGCGATAGCCAGCTGCAGTCGGGCAATATTTAGCTGTGGTTCCTCGGCGATAACGCGGCGATAATAGCGAATCGCCTGGCGATAGTTACCGTCCTCTTTTGCTAAAATAGCCTTTCCCCATGCGACCAGATTTGGATCGTGTCCTAGCTGCTCCTGATAAAGCGGCAGCAAGATCTTGACGGCGGCGACGTCTGATTTGATTACCGCCTGGATCATTCCCTGAAAAATAATCCGGGGGTGTGTTTTTAATTCATCTTGAGAGAGGATAAAAGTGTCTTTTACCGATTGAGGTGCACCGGCAGCATCCGCTGCGGTCAGCGTTAATATGCTTAACAGAATAGCAGAGCCTATCTGTAAAAGTGGCGGTTCTATTTTAATCAACATCTAATGAATTGCTTATAATACACGCTGGTCAAGCGATGTTTTTGTTGGTAATAAATTATTACATACGTATTTATTTTGAAATTAAACCAAAGCTAAACGGCTAGGGGAGTGTCCGCAGTTTGGCTGATTATGTGTGATGAATGCCTCTGATTAGACAATGAAACTTGATGAGGATGTTTTTCTGGACTTTATGGCTATTAAGAAATTTAAGTTTGGTGTTTATTGCTAATAAATGACGCTGTGGTGATAAATCAATCTGTGGGTGTGCGGTGCACCGCGCCCGTGCGCGCCAGCCGGCGGTACTGCTGTGGCGACATACCGGTGTATTTACTGAAGGTGCTGTAAAAGCGGCTGCTGGAGCTGAATCCCGCCGTGAGCGCGATATCGAGGACCGTTCTGTCGGTGTCGCTCAGCAGCGCTCGGACATGGTTGATGCGCATGGCGGTAATATACTGCTTCAGGGTCATCTGCATCACCCGCTGGAATAGCCCCATCGCATAGTGGGCGTTGAGGCCGACGTGTCGGGCGACCTGATCTATCGTCAGTGCGCGATCGTAGTGGGCGGCGGTAAAGGTCAGCATCTGGCCGACGTAGAACAGGGCATGGCGGGAGAGCCCCTGGCCGTTGCCCGCGCGCGGATCGTCGCCGCCGGGCTGCAGGGCGTGCCAGCCGGAGAGGCTAAAGCGCTTTAACATCAGCAGGATCTCATCGCTGGCCAGCTGCCGCATCTGCGGACATGGGCTCTGCAGATCCTGCTGCCAACGCCCAATCTCAACGGGCGTTAGCCGCGCCGGGTGCGCAGAGGTCAATACTCTGCCATGGGTGATGTGGCTGAGCAGCTGCGGATCCAACGGCCAGGAGAGAAACAGATGCATGGGCAGGCTGAGCAGGGCCATGTGGCGGCAGCGCCCCGGATCGACGAGACGGTGGGGGGTACAGGCCCAGAACAGGGCGATATGCCCCTGCGGGATGCGTAGCTGCCGATCGTGAATGCGGTAGCCTATCTCGCCGTCGAAGGGAATATTGAGTTCGACCTGGGCGTGCCAGTGGCTGGCAGCCATCGCCTGCGGTGAACAGAGCGCGATCGCCAGGCGCTGCTGCTCCGAATAGAGCATCAGTGGGCTGTGCGGCTGTGGGTCGGTGCTGTTGCACATCAGTCCCGCGGGCGCCTCTTGGCGGCGGCGCTCTTCCATGGTTTTCCTCCTGGTCATCCCCGGCGCACCAGGGGACGCCGTGCTCCCCGGTGAGGGTCTCGCCGGAGCAGCGCCGCGCTGTTGGTAGTCTCACCGCTATTCTGTCGCTTTTCCTCATCTTTTCGCCTATTACTCTCCCGGAAAGTTATTTTTTTGAATCTAGATCGATAAATCCGAGGAAATGGGAATGCTTTGGGAAGAAGGCGGACGCGCGCGTCTGCCCGGCGTGTCACGATGCCTCCAGCGATGAGTGCTATGGGAGAGAGACGATGAACGCACCTAAAATTGCCTTTATTGGCGCCGGTTCAACTATTTTTGTGAAGAATATCCTGGGGGATGTATTCCAGCGCCCCGCGCTGCGGGGGGCCGATATCGCGCTGATGGATATCGATGCACAGCGCCTGGCCGAGTCGCGGATCGTCGTAGGCCGGCTGATGGCGGCGGCCGGGGCCAGTGGGCGCATTCAGTGCCATACGACGCTGCGTCCGGCGCTGCAGGGGGCCGATTTTGTGGTGGTGGCGTTTCAGATCGGGGGCTATACGCCCTGTACGGTCACCGATTTCGAGGTCTGCGCGCGTCATGGCCTGCGCCAGACCATCGGCGACACCCTGGGGCCGGCCGGGATTATGCGCGCGCTGCGTACTTTTCCACACCTGTGGCAGATAGGCGAGATGATGATGGCGGAGTGCCCGCAGGCGACGTTGCTGAACTATGTCAACCCGATGGCGATGAATAGCTGGGCCATGTATGCGCGCTATCCACAGCTGCGGCAGGTCGGTCTATGCCACTCGGTACAGGGCACGGCGGAGGAGCTGGCGCGGGATCTCGATATCGATCCGGCGCAGCTGCGCTACCGCTGCGCCGGGATTAACCATATGGCCTTCTATCTTTCGCTGGAGCTGCGCGGCGAGGACGGTCAGTATCGCGATCTCTATCCGCAGCTGCTGCAGGCCTATCGCCAGGGGCGGGCGCCGAAGCCGAATATCCATGGCAACCTGCGCTGCGAGAATATCGTACGCTATGAGCTGCTGCAAAAGTTGGGTTACTTTGTCACGGAGTCCTCGGAGCATATGGCCGAATACACGCCGTGGTTTATCAAGCCCGGGCGCGACGATCTGATCGCGCGTTACCGCATTCCGCTGGATGAGTATCCTAAGCGCTGCGTGGAGCAGATGGCGAACTGGCAGCGTGAGCTAGCGGAGTATCAGACGGCGCAGCATATCGCGATTACGCCGTCGCGGGAGTACGCCAGCCGGATCATGAATGCGCTGTGGAGCGGGGAGCCGGAGGTGATCTATGGCAACGTGCGCAACGCGGGTCTAATCGATAATCTGCCGCAGGGCTGCTGCGTGGAGGTGCCGTGCCTGGTGGATGCCAACGGGATCCAGCCGACCCGGATCGGGGCGCTGCCCTCGCACCTGGCGGCGCTGATGCAGACCAATGTCAATGTGCAGACGCTGGTGACGGAGGCGGCGCTGACGGAAAATCGCGAGCGGGTATACCATGCCGCGCTGCTCGATCCGCATACGGCCGCGGCGCTGAGCATCGATGAGATTTATGCCCTGATCGACGATCTCATCGCGGCGCACGGCGACTGGTTGCCGGAGTGGGTGCGCGGCTGAGTCGACGGCGGGTGGCTCTTTCTCATGCTGGGTGGCGCGCTGGAAAATCAGACGATCCCTTAATTCCCTGCGCCGGGCGATTGGGTACTATGGACCTCCGCCGCCGCCTGACGTGCGGCGGGCTGCTGTGACAGCATACTTATTAGACAGATAGGGCTACTTATGTTCAGAACGCTTTTGGTGGCATCGCTGCTGACCCTGGGGGGTTGCGCCGACGCGTCCATCATTATCAATAATATCGACAATACTTCTGGGTACCGCGGCGGACAGGGCGGCGGGCGGATCTATATTTGCATGCTCACGCCGTTCAGCAGCGTCTATGCCGACGCCGCGCGCAGCGAGCAGATTGCCCGCTACAAGGTGGGGCAACGCTGTGAGCGGGGACAGGGCGAGGGCAGCCTGTTCTGTCGGCCTAAGGATGCCACCTGTAGCACCACGACGCTGGATGAGGGCTACAGCCAGGGTGCCGATCGCCTGATGGTGTATGAGGATTCGCGTCAGCGCGGGGCTTCGCTGAGCATCGATCGCGATATCCCCGATCTTTCCCGCTACCGTTTCGCCGATCGTATCTCCTCGTTCTCGGTGCCGCAGGGGTGGACGGTGCGTTTTTACGAAGGGACCGACTACAGCGGGGGGTACTATACTCGCAGCGGCGGGGAGCAGGAGGCGACCGGGTTTAACGACCGCGTCCGCTCCATCCGGATCCTGAGTCGCTAATCCCGGATGCGTAGGGCGGCAACGCGGCCGCCCTGTCGGGCTTCAGCGGGGTTCAGCCAGCGTCGCGTCGCCGCCGTGAGCGGCGGGCTGGCGGTCGACGATCAGCAGCCATAGCGCCAGGGCGCCGATCAGATCGAACACCGCCAGGGCGATAAAGAAAGGGCCAAAGCCGATGATGCCGACGAAGGCGCCGATAAACAGGTTGAAGATGAGCTGACCGGACCAGGCGCAGGCGCCGGCCATCCCGACCGCCGTCGCCACCTCGTTCTTTTTAAACAAATCCGCCCCCAGCGTCGCGGCGACCGTCGACAGCAGCTGGTGGGCGAAGCCGCCGATGCTGATCAGCAGCACCGCGATATAGGGATTCTCCACGATACTGACCAGGCCGATGGTGGTCATCAGCAGCGCGCCCAGCGTAAAGGTGATGCGGCGCGAGTTGATCAGGGTGACGCCGCGGTCGTTGAAAAACTTGGCCACAAAGCCGCTGGCCAGACAGCCGAGATCCGCCATCAGAAAGGGCAGCCAGACAAACATGGCGATCTCTTTCAGGCTGAAGTGCAGGGTCTCCACGAAGAAGATCGGCACCCAGAAGTTAATGGTCCCCCAGGCCGGATCGGCCAGGAAGCGGGCGATGCCGATCCCCCAGAAGTTGCGCTGGGTGATGATATGGCGAACCGAGGTTTTCTCCTGGGTCGCGGACTGTAGAAACGCCTCTTGCCCCGCCTCAATATAGCGGCGCTCCTCATCGGAGAGGCGCTTGGCCTCCTTGGGATCCTTATAGCAAAAATACCAGACGAAGGCGGCGACGATAGCCAGGCTCCCGGAGACGATAAACGCGAATTGCCAGCTGTGGAACAGGATACACCAGGCAATCAGCGGCGGCGCCAGCATGGCGCCGAATGAGGTGCCCATATTGAAGACGCCGGTGGCGATGCCGCGCTCTTTGGCCGGAAACCAGGTCGACGCCGTTTTGACGCCGGAGGGAATGGCGGAGGCTTCGCTGAATCCCATGAGGCCGCGCATAAAGGCCAGCCCCTGCCAGGTGCCCGTCAGCGCATGTCCCATGGTGGCCAGCCCCCAGACGATGGCGCAGATGAAGAAGCCGAGCTTCAGGCCGATGGTATCGATGAAGAATCCCATGATTGGTTGACCAATTGTATAGGCCAGCTGAAAGGCGCTGACCACCCAGGAGTACTGCTCTTTGGTGATCCCGGTGCTCTCCATGATCGTGGGCGCCGCGATGCCGAGCGCGGTTCTGTCGAGGTAGTTAATGATGGTAATGAAGCAGACCAGCAAGATCATATACCACCGAAAATTCTTGATCTTTTTCATAGTAATCTCTTGGTTATTCGGTTGTTGGTTTTGTTATGTCAGGGGTAGTGCCACGGCCTTGCCAGTGCGTAAATCAGCGGGTCTCCGCATCGTGAACGATGAGGCGATAGTGCATAAAAAATAAACATTAATATGTGATATTAATCATGAATGTAATATTGGTATGCCAAATTGATCATTTTAGGGTTATTTGGTTAACCAATATTGGGGTGCCGTCGATGATGGGCTGCGGAGGTCGGGGCGCGGGCGCCGCGGCGGCCATAGGGGGAGGCCGCCGCGCGACGCTGCGGGGCCGGCGGCGTAGGAAAAAGAGGGGGTGCGGCGGGGCAGAGGCTCCCGCCGGGTTAAAGCAGGTGCAGCAGCGCGAAGAAGCGCGCCTTGTCCAGATAGATCACCGCCAGGAAAAGTAGGATGCCCAGCAGGCTGACTCCGGCGGAGAGGCCGCCCAGCAGCAGCAGCGTACCCATTTTCTTCATGTTGATCTCTCCGTTTTCCGCCGATTGAGCCCGGCAGCGGGAAGGCCCGCCGCCGGGCTCAATGTAGCACAAAGCGTGACGAAGAATGAATCCCCCCGCGGTTCTCGGGCGCGGGCTAGGCCTCCGGATTGAACTGGGCCGCGCAGCAGCGGTTGCGCCCCTGTGACTTGGCCTGATAGAGCAGCGAGTCGGCCTGCTGCAGGAAGTCGACGCCCCGGGCGTCGCCGGTCAGCGTGACGCTGCAGACGCCGGCGCTGACGGTCAGGTAGGATGAGGCCGGCGAGCGGGCGTGTTCGATGCTCAGCGCCAGAATGCTCTTGCGCATCCGCTCCGCGCAGGCGAGGGCATCGGTTAGCGGGGTGGCCGGCAGCAGACAGATAAACTCCTCGCCGCCGTAGCGGGCCACCAGATCGCCCGGATGGTTCAGGGTTTCACGCAGGGTGGCCGCCACCTGGCGCAGCGCGTCATCGCCGCACAGATGGCCATACAGGTCGTTGTAATCCTTGAACAGATCGACGTCGAACAGGATCAGACTCAGCGGGACCTGATGCTGCTGGACGTTGTGCCACTCATGGGCGAAGCGGACGTCAAAATAGCGGCGGTTGTACACCCCGCACAGTCCATCCAGATAGGCCAGCTGACGCAGCAGGTCTGACTGCATCTTCAGCAGCAGATGGGTATTCACCCGGGCCCGTACAATGTTGTGATTAATCGGCTTACTGATAAAGTCTACCGCCCCGGCCCGCAGCCCGGTGGTCTCCGTGGCCTCATCGATATGGGCGGTAATGAAGATCACCGGAATATCCTGCGTCTGCGGCGACGACTTGAGGCGCTGGCAGACCTCCAGCCCGTTCATTTCCGGCATCTCAATATCCAACAGGACCAGGTCGGGGTGCTGGTTCATGCAGATATTGAGGGCCTGCTGCCCATTGGTGGCCATAAAGACGGTGTGATCGTCGGCGAACAGCTGGTACAGGATCTGAATATTGATCGGTTCATCGTCGACGATAAGCAGGCGCGGCCGCTCGCGACCGGGCAGGTTAAAGGCGCTGTAGGGGGTCAGTTGGTCTAACATATCAATCCATTTCCTTATCGGTTGACGATGCTTGGGCAAGCCACTGGCGGCAAATCGCCTGAGCCCGATTAAAGTCGAGCCGATTGACGGCGGCATCCAGCGTTTTCAGCACGTCGCCCAGCGATTGTCCCTGTGGGCTGGCGGCCAGACGGCGCATCTGCTCCAGCGCCGCCATGTCGCTGCGCTCCAGCAGGGCGATCAGATCGCACAGCTGGGTCTGCAGCGGCGGCGCGGGCGGCTGGGTCTGCGTCGCCGGCGTCTCCGCCGACGGCAGATCGTCGGCGAGCCGCTGACAAAACGCGATCAGCGCGGGCTCTCGCCGGCGGCACAGCGTCGCGACGGCCAGCGCCGCCTCGCGCAGCTCGGCGCTCAGTTGTCCCCCCGGCGCCTGACGCAGACGGGCCTCGCCGTCGCGCGCCGCGGTGAACAGGGCATCCTGCCCCAGCTGGGCGGCCAGCCCTTTCAGGGTATGCAGCGAGCGCGTCGCGGCGGCCAGATCCTGATCGTCCAGCTGGCGGGTTAAGCTCTCTGGAAAATCGTGCAGCTCGCCGAGGAACAGGCTCAGCAGATGCTGGTAGAGCGCCAGGTCGCCCTCCAGCCGCTCCAGCGCACCGCTCAGCGAAATCCCCGCCTGTCCCGCCGCCTGTGCCAGCCCCTCTGGCAGGGCTGACGGCGGCGGGGGCGCCTCGGTTTCCGCCACGGGCGCCGGGAGGGTGGGCAGGTGTTTTTGAATCGTATGGATGAGCTCGCGCAGGTTAAAGGGTTTGCCGATGTGGTCATTCATCCCGGCGGCCAGGCACTCCTGGCGATCGGAGGCCATGGCATTGGCGGTCATGGCGATGATCGGTAGGCTGCGCAGGCCCAGGTGGCTGCGGATATACTGGGTGGCGTTGATGCCGTCCATGACCGGCATCTGGAGATCCATCAGCACCAGATCAAACCCCTGCGGGCTGGCTCGCAGGCGGTCGACGGCCTCCTGCCCCTGGGCGGCCAGGGTGATGCTGGCGCCCTCATCCTCTAGCAGCTCCCGGGCGATTTGCTGGTTATTCAGATTGTCCTCCACCACTAGGATACGGACGCCGCTGAGCTGTTTGCCCGTCGTACGCACGCGCGGGGGCGGCAGGGCGATCGCCTGCTGGGTCGACTCCTGCCGCGCCTGCAGTGCGGCGAGCACCGTCTCCAACAGGATCTGCGGCGTGACCGGCTTCACCAGGAATCCATCCAGCACCCCCTGTTCTTCGCTGCTGCGCTGGAGCAGGCAGTCACGATCGTTGGCGGTCACCATGACCAGCAGCGGCATCGAGGTATCCGGTATCTGTTGGTGCAGGCGTTGAATGGTCTGCCAACCGTCCAGGCCCGGCATCAGCCAATCGACAAACAGCACATCGTAGTGGGCACCCGCGCGCTGCTGCTCGGCGATGCGCGCCAGCGCCTGCTCGCCGGAGTTCGCGGTGTCGACCGTCCAGCCCAGGGTGGTGCCCATGCGCTGGAGCAGGGCGCGGGCGGTAGGATTGTCATCCACCATCAGGACATGCAGCCCGGCCAGGCTCAGATGCTGCTGCTGATCGTCGGGGTGCGCGTCGGCCGCGGCCAGCGGAAGGGTCAGGGTGAAGTGGAACAGGCTGCCCTTGCCGGGCTCGCTCTCAACCTGCAGGGTGCCACCCATCATGGTGACAAAGCGTTGGCTGATGGAGAGCCCGAGGCCGGTGCCGCCGAAGCGACGGGTGATGGAGGCCTCGGCCTGGGAGAAACCGCTGAAGATGGCGCGCTGTTTTTCCGGCGCGATGCCGATGCCGGTGTCGCGGACGCCGAAGTGCAGCGTGACCCTCTGCTGATCCTGTGCCAGTAGCCTGATGAAGAGGGTCACCTCGCCCCGTTCGGTAAACTTGAGCGCATTGCCGCCCAGATTAATCAGCACCTGCTGCAGTCGTAGGCTGTCGCCGACCAGCCAGTGCGGCAGGCTGGGATCGATATCGAAGAGCACCTCGACCGGCTTTTGGCGCGAGCTGCTGGAGAGGATGACGGCCAGATCCTGCAGCAGGTTGCACAGGCTGAAGGGCTCGGCCTCCAGCTCCATTTTACCGGCCTCGATCTTGGAATAGTCGAGAATGTCGTTGAGCAGGCGCAGCAGCGCGCGCGCCGCCGCCTCGCTCTTGGTGGCGTAGTCGGCCTGACGGTGGGTCAGGCCGGATTTAAGCAGCAGGGTCAGCATGCCCAGAATGGCGTTGAGCGGGGTGCGTAGCTCATGGCTCATATTGGCCAAAAAGGCGGACTTGGCCTGGTTGGCGTTTTCCGCCGCCAGCTTGGCGGCCTGCAGGGTGGCCTCGGCCTGGCGCTGGCGGGTAATGTCGCGGTTGATGCCGACCAACATCAGGGTATCGCCGATGCCCTGCTGTTCGACGACGGCGGCGGATTCGATGATGCGCTCCTGATCGCGGACGCGGACGCGGAAGCGCTGGCGACACACGTGCCCCTGCCCGGCGCGCAGGGTCTCCTGCAGCGTGGCATCGACCTCTGCCACGTCGTCCGGGTGAATCAGCGTGTGCCAGTAGGCGTACAGACGATGGGGGTCCTGCATCTCCGGCGGAATGGCGTAGATGGCGTTCATGGTCTCGTCAAAGATCAGCGTACCGTCGGCCATGCTCCAGCTCCACACCCCGAGCTCGGCGACCTCGGTGGCGCGCAGCAGCTGGTTGCGCGCGATGCTCAGGTTGGTCTGCAGCGTTTTGGCCTGGGTAATATCAAACTGAATGGAGATATATTTATCGATCTGTCCGTCGGCGTCCTTGAACGGCGCGATGGTGGTATCGACCCAGTAGACCCGGCCATCTCTGGCGCGATTGCACACCTCGCCGCGCCAGGGTTGCCCCGCCAGCAGCAGCGCCCAGGCCTGGCGCCAGAAGGCCGGGGGGTGGGTGCCGGAGTTGACGATGGAGGGGGGCTGCCCCAGCAGCGCCTCGCGCGGGTAGCCGGTGATTTGGCAGTAGGCGTCGTTTACCTCGATCAGCCGACGGTGGCGATCGGTGATGGCGATGATGCCGTGCACGTTAAGCGTCGCCAGCAGCGCATCGTTGTCGCGCAGCGCTGCCTCCAGCCGATGCTGGGTATTCTTGCGCTCGGTAATATCGGACTCGACGGCCATAAAGCCGATGAGTCTGTGCTCCGCGTCGTAGCGCGGCTGGATCTCCATCTCGATCCAGTACTCCTCGCCGGAGCGGCTGCGGTTGAGCAGCTCCCCCTTGAAGGCCTGGCCGCGATCCAGCGCCTGGTGCACCGCCTGTATCACCTGCGGATCGGTTTTTTCACACTGCAGCAGCGCGCCGGGCGCCTTGCCGAGGACGTCGTCGTGGCGATAGCCGGTGATGCGCTCGAAGCCATCGTTTACCCAGGTGATCCGTCGCTGGGTGTCGGTGAGGATCACCGCGTTGGAGGTGTTGCGCGCCACCAGCGCCAGACGCTCCAGATCGGCGGTCATGCCCAGCGCCAGCCGTTCGGCGCGGAAGCGGCCAAGGATTTGCTGGCGCAGCAGGCTGGTGAACAGCACGCTCAGCAGCACGCCGAAGGCAAACAGTAGCCAGGGCGAGTAGTAGTTTATCGAGGCCTCAAAATGGGAGGTGCTGCTGATGCGCAGCGTCATGGCGCGCCCCGGCAGGGGCAGCGGCAGATTGCGGGTAAAGACGCGGGCACGTATCTCCTGGGGAGAATGATCATCGATGATGCCGTGCTGCAGGCGCTTGCTGCCGTCAGCGTCAAAGATCAGGTTATCGCTGTTCATCTCGCCCTGGGTGTCATACAGCTCGATATCTACCCGCCCGGAGGCGTACTCTGGAATGTTGCTGAGCAGATCGGCGATCACCAGCGGGGAGTAGATCACGCCGAGCAGGGCGGCGCGGCGCTGCTCTGGGGTCTGCAGCAGCGCCGCATCGACGGTGTAGACCGGCAGGTAGAGCAGTGCTCCGGGCTGTTGCCTGCTGTCCTGAACCAGGTGGATATGGCCGGTTAGGGTGGGGAGACCGCTGTCGATGGCCTGCTGCAGGCCGGCCCAGCGTACCGCTTCGGAGCGCAGATCCAGCCCCAGCGCGGCCCGGTTGGGCGTCAGCGGCTGGATGTATTTAATCAGGTACAGCTCGGGATCGTTCTGCGGCTGGATCTGATGGGGGGAGAAGTCGATCCTGTCGTCGATGCGTGCCTGCTGCACAAAGCGCGGCAGATCGTCGCGCGCCACGCGCTGAATAAAGCCGATACCGCGCACCCCGGGGTACTCTCTGGGCAGATCCAGCGCGCGGACGTAGTCGCTAAACTGGGTGTAGCTGACCTGGTGATAGGTGGTGTAGAGCCCGCTGACGGCGCTCAGCCCGTAGAGGGGCTGGGTAAAGCGTCGGCTGATCTCGCCGGAGACCCGTTCAACGTTGCGGGCAAAGTCGGCTTCCGTATTGGTTTTGATTTGATTATACAGCCAGCGGGCGCTGGCGGCGGATAACAGGATGCCCAGCACCAGCACCGCCAGCGAGAGGCGATAGGCGGCGGTTGGGGGCGTGACTGTCTGCGTCGTATGGAGTGCCATCGAGGATCCTGGTTAGATTCATTGCGCTCTCTCAATAGGCTAGTTCAATTTTTCTGAGGCGGTAAAAAAGCGCCGTCGGTATTTGTTGCCGTGGTGTTCGGTTTCTGTTTACTCATTCCTCCGCGCTCACTCACCTATCGTCAACACTGGCTCATATTGCATAACATTTACCATCAGCGTGAAACGATGTGATGCCAGGCGGGGCGCGGCCTGGCGAGGAATTTTGTGCAAAAATATTTTGAATGATTAAAAAAAAGTTTGGATTGTGTGTTGATTAATGCCGGGAATGCGCTAATATCTCTCTCGAAATAGAGATGTAGCTCACACTTTTAAGGAGTTTAAAATGAAACAAGTTAAATCCTTTATGCATGATCTGAACTCGGTTCTGCTGCAGCTGACCTCACAGAACTACTACTAAGCATAGCGGCACGCACGCGGCCTCTCGGGCTGCGTGCCCGCCTCCCAGCGGTGCATTCGGACCGCCCAGATCAGTCAGACTGTTCAATCCGTTCAATCTGTTCAATCCGTTCAATCTGTTCAATCCGTTCAATCTGTTCAATCCGTTCAATCTGTTCAATCCGTTCAATCTGTTCAATCCGTTCAAACTCTCTGCCTCTGCTGTCTCTCTCTTTAGCGATGACGCTAGCGATCTTGCCGCCGCGCCGGCGAATGCGGTTGGGTAGGGGGAGCGACGTATCCGATGTCAAAGAACCCTCAGCCCTATGTCTGTGTCAGGCGTTCAGCGGGCGTATATGGTGTATATAAAGAAAGATGGCAGGAGTGTGAGCCCCATCATGCGGCGGGCTGGCGCTTTATGGGCGAACGGGTAGAGTAAGACTGGGCATCCCTCCAAAGGAGTCACACATGAAGCTGTTCAGGCAAATCCTGCGTAGCTGCCATGTCAGTTATCTGGTCAGTCTCTTGGCGCTTATTGCATTCGGTCCCACTGAACCCACGGTGCGTGAGGAGCGCTAGGCGCGGCGCGCGTGACGCAGGCGGTGCGGCGTCGTCCGCGGCGGGGGGCCTCTATCGTCCCCGACGGGCGGAGGGCGGCGGCGCGCCCCGCTTCAGCGCTATCCCATCGCCGCGCTGTCAGCGCGGCTTTTCACTTTCATCGCGATAGACCTCACCGCAGAATAACACCACGTTGGGACGGCGCTGGTGCAGGCGATCTATCATCTGCTGGCACTCGACGCGGGTTGGGTAAATATCCTCTGTGACCGGCAGGGCGTCACAGGCATCGTGGCCGCAGGGGCTGACCAGCAGAACAAATCCGATTAACGCATCTGCCATCTATCTATCCCATTCCTCAGGGGTTATGTGGGGGATCCCGCGCCGTGGGCGTCCGGGGCACCGCCGGTGCGCCGGCGTTTGCTCAGCGCGTCCCGGCGCGGGCCTGGCTGAGCGTCGATGCCAGCGCGCGCCGTTTGCGCCGTTTGCCGAGGGACATCGACTATTCATATAGTGTATATGGTGCGTATTATGCAGAATTTCAATCTGCTATAGCCAGGAATGGTAAAATATGTGGCCTGGGTGGCACCTGGCGTGTGTTAATATCACCGGCTCTATAAGATCCATATCAGCTGTATACCATCGCAATGAACTCACCTGCTATCGAACAAAAAATAACGCAATCGGCGACCCGGGTTGCTAAGGTCGTGTTTCCTACCACCATCAACCACCACGCTACGCTGTTTGGCGGCACCGCCCTGGCCTGGATGGACGAGGTTTCCTTTATTACCGCAACTCGCTTTTGCCGTAAGCGCCTGGTGACGGTCTCTACCGAGCGGATTAACTTTCAGCATCCTATTCCATCGGGCTCTATCGTTGAGCTGGATGGGCGAGTGACGCGCGTCGGGCGCACCAGCCTTACGGTAAGCGTGACCATCTTCCTGGAAGACATGTACCGCGAGGGACGGGAAGAGGTGATCAACGGCCAGTTTAACTTTGTCGCGGTGGATGATGATGGCCGTCCTGTGCCATTGTTTGATTAATTATTCTCCTAATACGCCTGCCAGTAGGGAAAAATGTTAACTGGCTCCATAAACCGGACTCCCGTGCCCCTTTTTGGGTATGGCGGTGATAACATCCCACAAGGCAAGCGTAACAGGAGGTTAACGATGTATAAGACGATTTTGGTTCCTGTCGATCTGGACGAGATGGCGCTGACTCAGGCCGCGCTGCAGGAGGTCAACGCGCTGGCGGTCCAGGAGGCCGTACAGATCTGTTTGCTTTATGTCATGCAGGTGCCCGACTGTTCACTCAGCCGTCTGAATAAAGAGACCCTGCGCTTTGAGGATATTCTGGCGGAAGAGTGCATGAATAAGATGCAGGCGCTGGCGGAGACGATCGCCCTGAGCGATCCCAGCAGCGTGGGCTGCCAGATCCGTAAGGGGTCTATCTATGACGAGGTATTGAAGGAGGCCGCGGAGATCGGCGCCGATCTGATCGTCATTGGCTCCCGCCGTCCCAGTATGTCCACCTACCTGCTGGGCTCCAACGCCACCAAGATCGTGCGCTACGCGACCACCAGCGTCTTGGTGGTGCGCTAAACGCGTCCGGGGCGGGCGCCGCCGGTCTTTAGCGGCGCTCCCGGCGGCGGTATTTTTCCGGCAGCGGCGGCACCGGTCTCCGATCGTCCAACAGATGGCGCAGGGCCAGAAGAGGGTGATGCCACAGCATGCGCGGCCCGGCCCAGCGCATCACCGCTTTCATCTCCTCTCGCTTGGCCGGCTGATAGCAGTGGATTGGACACCGTTTGCACGCGGGCTTGTCCTCGCCGAACGGGCAGCGCGCCAGGCGCTGGCAGGCATACTGATACAGCTGCTCGAAATGGGCCGCCTCGGCGTGCCGCGCATCGGGCGCCGCAGACTGATATAGCCGTATCATGCACTGGATCGTTAACTGTTCGCGTAGGGTCCGCTTTCCCATCGTATTCTCTCCCGGTAACTGTACGGCCTATTTTAGCAAAAATTGCGCTGAATTATGGCATAACCTGCCGCGTCGCTCGGGCCATCGCGACTATGCTT
Source organism: Edwardsiella anguillarum ET080813 (assembly GCF_000264765.2). GTDB lineage: Bacteria > Pseudomonadota > Gammaproteobacteria > Enterobacterales > Enterobacteriaceae > Edwardsiella > Edwardsiella anguillarum. Next base: position 3,989,560 of record NZ_CP006664.1, on the reverse strand, counting down.
TTATCTTGCGTAATATTGGCTTTATCTTGCGCAATATTTAGTTGGCTTTTAATCCTATACCATTATCGTGCCGCGCTCTCTGAGCGCCGCTGATTAAAGAAAACGGCAAATGTTCCGATAGAGAGTAAGGGGATTTAACCGTCCTCTATAAATAATGGCACGGTGAGATGGCCATCTCCTTCTCGCGGAGAGCGGCGCGGCTTTCACCCCAAATTCACTCGGGCGCAAGAAAAATCCTATTGTTTACTTGTGTACTTTTTTTACACTTAATGGTTTCATCCTCGGGGCGGATAGTTGCAGGGAGGCGCGTCCCTGAGTATCAGAGAAAATACCGGGGAGTCGCTGAGCCTGCTGCATGAGTGTCACAATGTTTCATCCGCTTAAAAAATGGCTAGTGGGTATGATGGCCGTCAGTTTGCTGGCAGGAGGTGCGCTTCTACCGGCCAGTATGGCTGTCGCCGCATTACCGGCAGACAGCCTGCAGAGTATGCGGGAGCGTGATGTCGCGCGTATCGTAACCGGGATGATTAGCTTTACCCGTTGGCCGACGCCGCACGTACCCGTTCGTCTATGTATTATTCCACCGACGCATTTTGCCCGGCAGCTGCTATCCATGCCGCCGACGCCGCAGCTTACCGTACAGGAGCTTGCCTTTGCACCGCAGGATATTTTACAGCGGTGCGACGTGGCTTATTACGGCGATATCAGTCCGGCGCTCCAGCAGTCTGTTATGGCACAGCTGCAGGGGAAAAGTCTGCTGACTATCGCGGAGGGTAACCGTGAATGCGTTAACGGCAGCGCCTTTTGTCTGCAGGTGGGGGAGCATAACGTCACTTTTGAGCTGAATCTGGATACGCTGGCACGCAGCAACATACAGGTAAACCCTAATGTGCTGCTCTTGGCAAAGAAAAAAGGGTAACAGGGTGAAACGCTTATTTTCCAAGAGAGCCAGGTCACGCACGGATCGCCCGACGCTGCGCCGCATGTTTCAGCGTATTCACATCATGATCATTGCGGTGACGCTGCTGCTGGCCGGTATCCCGCTGTCGCTGCTGTCGCTGTTTACGCTGCGCACCTACGCGGAGCACAACCTGCATCTGGTGGCTATGACCATCAGCTATACCAGCGAGGCGGCGGTGGTCTTTAACGATAAGCCGGCGGCATTGGATGCCCTGAATATGATAGCCAGGCGAGAGCAGATCGCAGAGGCGACGATCACCGATGTGCAGCATCAGGTATGGGTGCGCTGGAACTCCTCTACGCCATCCCATGAGTCGCTAAACCGCCTGCTGCGCGGCTGGCTGCTGCCCAGCTCGGTCAGCGGCCCCATTGAGCACAATGGCCAGCTGATCGGCTTTGTGACCCTGAAGGCGGACGGCTCGATGCTGATGCGTTTCCTGGGCTATCTGCTGCTGGGGCTGTTGTGCTGCCTGATCCTGATCGCGCTGCTGTCGCTGTATCTGGTGCGGCGCATGCATGCCGGCATTGTGGACGAGCTGTACGCGATCGCCAAAGTGGCCCGGCAGGTACGCGAGCAGCGCACCTATTCATTACGGGTACCCCATTCACAGATCGCCGAGATCGAAGAGCTGAGCCGGGGTTTTAACAGCCTGCTTACGGAGGTCGAATCGCAGCATACGCTGCTGATCAATGAAAATGGGGTGCTGACCTATAAGGCACTGCACGATCCGCTGACCGGCCTGCCCAACCGCACCTGCTTTATGAATATGTTGGAGAGCCTTAATCCGCGCCAGGAGCGGGTCTGCGTCATGTTTCTTGACGGAGACGGCTTTAAGGCGGTTAACGATACCTGGGGCCATGCGGCGGGGGATCGGGTGCTGGTGGAGGTGGCCAGCCGCCTGAGCCAACAGATCCGTAAGACGGATATGGTGGCGCGCCTTGGCGGGGATGAGTTTGCCATCCTGCTGCGCAATATTGAGGCGCCCCGAGAGGCGGAGCGGGTCGCCCGCGGCATCCTGCAGGCGGTTCCGCAGCCGATTGTGTTGAGCAACGGCGTACGGGTCAGTATGACCTTCAGTATCGGTTTTACGCTGTCGTCTCCTCATAGCCAACCGGCCGTGCTGCTGGATAAGGCGGATGCCGCCATGTACCGCAGTAAGCAGCGCGGCGGCGGCTGGAGTGTACTTTAATAGGCAAGGGAATCACACACGATGCAAATACAACAACGAAAGGGCTGGGCTCTGGGGATGGCGCTGGGCTGTGCGCTCTTAAGCGGCTGTCAGCATAAGGCGACGTTTTCACCCCAGCAGATTGCCGTACTGCAGCAGCAGGGCTTTACCCCGACGCCGGAGGGGTGGAGCTTTGGCATGTCGGAGAAGGTACTGTTCGGGAATAACCAGGCGACGCTGCGTCCGGAGAGCCAGGCGCATGTGGCCGAGCTCGGGCGTACGCTGTCGCAGGTGGCTATCCTGCACGCGCGCCTTGATGGCTATACCGACAACTACGGAACGGATCAGTACAATCAGCAGCTGTCGCTGAAGCGGGCCGATAAGGTGGCGGATGCCATGGCCAGCGGAGGGATGCCGCGGGCGAACCTGACGACGCGCGGCATGGGGAAAAGCAATCCGATCGCCGACAACGCGACCCGTCAGGGCCGGGCGGAGAACCGGCGCGTCGCGATCGTGATTCAGGCGCCGTAGCCGAACGCCGCCGCGGCCGCGTTACCGCTGTCGTTACATCCTCCGTCAACTTTACATTTCTCATACAAATATTGAATCCGTTGGGTATAGGCTTTATCTGAAATACGTTGACGGAGGAGGAGCCTATGAATAGCAGAAGGTTACAGGTCGCACGCTGCGTGGCCAAGTATGCGTTGGTCTGCCATAGCGCCAGTCGCTGGAATACGGCGATGAAGATGCTGAAAGCGTCTCTGGGCGGCGTCAAAACCCAGCGGCTACACGGCTGAGCAAATGGGCTGCTCATTTGCTAGCCGGTTGAGTAAAAAGATGATTTTAGAACTGGACAAGGGGCTCGGAGCCGATTAATATCCTCAGCCATTGGAAGGATGGCCGAGTGGTTTAAGGCAACGGTCTTGAAAACCGTCGAGTGTAACAGCTCCCAGAGTTCGAATCTCTGTCCTTCCGCCAAATTCAAACCCCGCGCGTAGCGCGGGGTTTTTCGTTTCTGCCTTCCGTCACCGACGTGTATGAGAGACTATCGTTTCTCTCTGGACCGTATTTCTTAGCACTATCTTGCTGCCAACATCCCCAGGTAGCATCTAACGATGATGTCATTCATCTTTTCCACCAGCTTAGGCCACCTAAAGGTGATGTGGGCTGACCCTTTCTGGAAGTCGCGAATCAATAGATAATCGTCTCTGTAGTCCTCTGCACTTTTTCTATGACGACTCACGTGGTCATCGAACCGTGATGTAATATTGGCTCGATTATCCGGTACAGGTTCGTCGTCCAGCTGATGTCGCATGCGTTCCAGATCTACCAATTGATGACTGCGAGCGCCTCGGCTGAAGTGAAATCCTCACCGGTCATATCTGAACAGTGCATTCACGATAATCTTTTTCCTGAAGTAATACGGGCAGTTGGTGCGATAGCCCCAACTCAGGGAGTTGAATACGTTAGTGACACGGGGTTCAAACGTTTCTCCTCTGCTATCATGCAATAGCTTGAAGGCAGCGAGGATGTTCGCTGCGCTGATTTCCGGAAAACCGTTGCTTTTCAGATCGCGATGCCATTCATCGCGGTCTGTGCATCCATTAATGCCAGCATGGCTGTGGTTGAACGCGTCATCAGATCGTTCCAGATCTCTCGGTCGATATTGTGGATCATGATGGACATGGCCTTTTTCTGTGGCTGGAGTCGCCAGTATTCATAGCGATTATCCAGTGCCATTCCCCAGCGCTCAGTGGTGTCACCGTCAATACGCTGCGTGGGGTGGAAGACTTTTGCGATTTATTGAATAACCGGCGCTAGTCGCTGAAGCGCGTTCTGGCGGAGGGTGATAATACATGCAATGCTGGTGGAGAGAATTACGTCAGTGCGATCGATTAAAACGTCGGATGTGGTGAAGGAGAGTTCAGGTATGGTGTTTGTCCTTATGTCAAAGCAAAGCAAAGCGCCATCGCTGAGGGCTAGCGCTGATATACATGGTGTGTGGAACATAGTCTTATTACTGGTTTTGGGTATATACAGAAGACAAAGATCGAAGATAGTGAAGATCACACACATCGTTCTGTGGCTGCTCAATCCAGGGCAGCAGTACCACTGAATCCGTATTATCTTCGTCGTTGTCGAAAATAGTGTCGGTATTGCAACTGCTCATATCTTGCAGCCCGTAAAATTAGAATGTTGAGAGCCGCATTGGTGGCTAATACCAGTATGGGAAGCGCTCGTTATGGAGAGTAGCAAATAGTGCCATTTCTCTCAGGATGGGGCACCGCAGTATTTCAGGTAATCGGTGGCTATAGCGTTGTTGAGGATGGACTGCATTGTCACTTGTCTGACTCCTCCGCCCCAGGAATATATGTTATGTTGATGCCTGAGCTGGAGAGCAAGTAAAAATTCGATAAAATATCGAGGTATTTATTTAAGTGGCGTAAGGCCTTCTTTCTATCAATGGTGGGTAGCTCATCGCCCCAGCGTTCAAGCCATGGTGAAAATAAGATTGCTTAACGTTGTCGCTGTCGTCGGTAAAGCGCTTGGCCTCCTTCGTCATTAGCAACTTTACCTTAAAGTACGTGCATTCTTCGTCAACATCCGTCAAGAAATAGATATAAGGCAAATAGTGGTGGATATATAATAAATAGATGATGGATATGATATTGATAATTAATTTATTCTCTTTATGTTATGTGTTTTTTGAATAAGTTATAGCATCACTTATAAACAGATTAAGAATAAATCTAGACAACGTCCTAAAAATATATCTAATGCTTGCTTTTGTCGTTGAAATACTGATCAATGCCTGTACCTTGGTCTAGTCGGCGTTAGGTTTGTTTTTTTTCGCTGACATTTATATAAATAGGATGGGGTGTATGGCAGGAAGTTTCCAGAACGAAGTGCCAAAGGCGCGCATTAATCTCAAACTTGACCTGCATACCGGTGGCGCAGGCAAAAAGACTGAGCTCCCCTTGAAGTTGCTGATCGCGGGTGACTTCAGTAATGGTCAGGCGTCTGCACCATTGTTTGAGCGCGAAAAGGTTAATTTAGATAAAAACAATTTTGACGCAGTGCTTTCCGAGTATTCCCCAAAGGTTAATCTTACCGTTAAAAACACCCTTGCTGATGACGCTGGCGAAGATAATATCAGCCTGAGATTCCAGAGCATGAAGGATTTCTCTCCAGAGCAGGTTTCACGGCAAATTCCCCAGCTGAAGGCCATGCTTTCCATGCGTAATTTACTTCGTGATTTAAAGGCGAACCTGCTGGATAACCAGACTTTCCGAAAAGAGCTGGAAAAGATTCTGCGGGATCCGGCGTTAAGCGCAGAGCTCAGGAGCGAGCTATCCGCTCTGGCTCCAAAACAGCCTTAACCCCTCACGATGTTATAACGGATTAATCAAGGAATGCTCATGTCTGTACAAAATGAAAATATCGCGGGTAGTAAGAGCGAGGTGCTCGAACCCCCTGTCGCTGGCGGGGTTTATGCGTCGCTGTTTGAAAAAATCAATTTGAGCCCGGTCTCCGCGCTGAGCGCGCTGGATATCTGGCAGGACGCGCAGGCGATGTCCGATGCGACGGCAGATGAGCGGTTAACGGCCGGGATGCAAGTATTTCTGGAATGCCTGAAAAAATCGGGTTCAAAAGTTGAGAAACTCGACAAAAACCTGATTGACCATCATATCGCTGAGCTGGACTACCAGATTAGCCGTCAGCTGGATGCGATAATGCACAGCGGAGAATTCCAGGCGGTAGAAAGCCTGTGGCGCGGCGTTAAATCTCTGGTCGATAAAACTGATTTTCGCCAGAATGTGAAAGTTGAACTGCTGGATATGTCTAAAGACGACCTGCGTCAGGATTTTGAAGACAGTCCGGAGATTATCCAGAGCGGGCTGTATAAACACACCTATATCGATGAATACGATACGCCGGGTGGAGAGCCGATTGCGGCCCTGATTTCGGCTTACGAGTTTGATGCCTCTGCGCAGGACGTTGCCCTGCTACGCAATATTTCGAAAGTCTCGGCCGCTGCCCATATGCCCTTTATCGGCGCGGCCGGCCCGAAATTTTTCCTCAAGGATTCGATGGAGGAGGTGGCGGCCATTAAAGATATCGGTAACCACTTTGACCGCGCCGAATATATCAAGTGGAAATCCTTTCGCGAGACCGATGACGCCCGCTATATCGGCCTGGTAATGCCGCGCGTGCTGGGCCGTCTGCCGTATGGCCCGGACACCGTGCCGGTGCGCAGTTTCAACTATGTGGAAGAAGTGAAGGGCCCGGACCACGACAAATATCTGTGGACCAACGCCTCGTTTGCCTTCGCGGCCAACATGGTGCGCAGCTTTATCAACAACGGATGGTGTGTACAGATCCGTGGCCCGCAGGCTGGTGGTGCCGTTCAGGACCTGCCAATCCATCTTTACGATCTGGGCACCGGCAGCCAGGTGAAAATCCCGTCCGAAGTGATGACCCCGGAAACCCGTGAATTTGAGTTCGCCAATTTGGGTTTCATTCCTCTCTCTTACTACAAGAACCGCGACTACAGCTGCTTCTTCTCGGCCAATTCCACCCAGAAACCGGCGCTTTACGACACTGCGGATGCGACGGCCAATAGCCGTATCAACGCCCGTCTGCCGTATATCTTCCTGCTGTCACGTATTGCCCACTACCTGAAGCTGATTCAGCGTGAAAATATTGGCACCACCAAAGACCGTCGTCTGCTGGAGCTGGAGCTCAACACCTGGGTGAAAGGTCTGGTCACCGAAATGACCGATCCGGGCGACGAGCTGCAGGCGTCCCACCCGCTGCGCGATGCCAAAGTGGTGGTCGAGGACATTGAAGATAACCCGGGCTTCTTCCGTGTGAAGCTGTATGCCGTCCCGCACTTCCAGGTGGAGGGCATGGACGTCAACCTGTCACTGGTCTCTCAGATGCCGAAGGCGAAATCATAAGCTAAGGCAGGAAGCCGATGAAAACGGAACAACCGTTATGGGGCAGGGGCGTTATGGTCTCTCCCCAGCACTTCCAGCAACAGGCCGCATACGCGGCCTGGTCTGCGGAATGTATTGCCCGGCTGGGTCTTGCACAGCCCTGGGGCGTGATAAATGCCGTTTTTGAACCGGATGCACTGAAACTGGGCCGCCTGCAGGCCCGCCACCTGCATATCCGGTTTCCGGACGGTACGCTTATCGATACGGATAATGCTGACGACTTGCCGCCGGCGCTGGCGCTTGAGGGTGAATCACAGGAAGTGGTGGTGGTTCTGGCCCTTCCGCTGCTGCGGGCGAATGGTGGCAACTGTCTTAAACCCGATGAGGTGGCCGGGCGCCCTGTTCGCTATCGCCAGCGCTGGCGGGATGTCCGCAATACCTTCGGGGAGGATACTCGCCAGATTGCGGTGATGCAGCCGGAGCTGACGCTGCGTTTCATCCATCAGAACAACAGCGATTACCTGATCTGCCCGGTCGCTCGTCTGCGGCAGGATTCACAGGGGCGCTGGGCGCTTGATGAGGCGTATCTCCCCCCGCTCCTTACCATCCAGAGCAGTCGCTGGCTGGTGACCCAACTGGAGCAACTGATGACGCAGCTGCGCGCCCGCCGCCGTCGCCTGATGGCCATGCGCAGGGAAAGTAACGAGCGCATGGCGGATTTTGCCGTGGCGGACGTCTCCCTGTTCTGGCTGCTCAATGCCCTAAACAGCGCAGAACCGGTGCTGGGGCAGTTTCAGCGCCACCCGCAAAGCCCGCCCGAGCGTCTGTATCCGGAGCTGGCGCGCCTTGCGGGCAGCCTGTTGACCTTCTCACTGGAGCACCAGGTGAGTGCTATTCCTGTCTGGCAGCATGAGCAGCTGAATAACGTTTTTCCGCCGCTGTTTGATTTGCTGGGCGATCTGTTGGAAGCCAGCCTGCCGTCGCGGGTGGTGTCGATTGAGCTTGAGCACGATGCCCGGCTTCACGTCTGGCATGCCCGTCTGCATGACCTGCGCCTGCGCGAAGGGGCTGATTACTATCTCTCCGTACGTTCATCGATGCCGGCGGCTCAGCTGCAGGAGCGGTTCCCGCGTCAGTGCAAGGTCGGTAGTCCCGATCATGTCAGGAGTATCGTCAATTCTTCACGGGTGGGTGTGCCTCTGGCGCCGCTACGTCATGTGCCGGCCGCCATTCCGCTGCGCCTGGAAAATCAGTATTTCAGCCTCGATGTGACACACCCACTGGCCACCGAGATGCTGCAAAGCGGCAGCTGTATGTTTTATGTCCCGGGGATGCTCGGCGAGCCTGAGCTTGAACTCTTTGCGGTATTGAGAACATGAGTGAGCGTAAACGCGGCGCGGCCGCGTCCATCGATATTGACGCCCTGCTGCAGGATACCTGGCTGCAGGTGATCAGCCTGCGTCACGGCCCGACATTCCAGGATGGCGAAGGGCGCACCTTGTGGGAGCGCTGTATTGCTGATGTGGAGCGGGTCCAGCAAGAGCTGAAAGCGCGTGAGCTGGATGAGGCGGGCTGTCAGCACATTCTTGCCGCGCAATGTGCGCTGCTTGATGAGACGGTCAAGGGGCGCGGCGTGGAGGATGACGCCTGTGTGCAGTGGTATGACATTCCCCTGCAGGGACATTTCCTGGGGACCATGGATGCCGGCGATACGCTGTGCGATCGGATGCGTGATGTGCTGCGTGAGCCGGCGCCTGATCATGCCGTTGTGACCTGCTTCCAGCGTGTGATGATGCTGGGTTTCCTGGGCAGTTTCCATTCTCAGAATGACCCGGAACGTCAGAAACTCGTCAATGCACTCAATGAACATGTCACGCCGTTCCGCTATCCAGCGTCCCATCCGGTGCTGGCGGAAAGCCGTGCTGGATGGGGCGTGGGCGGCTGGCTGGCGTCATGGCCCGTGAGTATTGCTTTGAGCATGTTGGCGGTCGCCGCACTCTGGTGGGGCCTGGATCACTGGCTGGATCAGATGCTGTTGAGCCTGCTGCCGGGAGTCGTGAAATGAGTCCGGCACAACAGCGCGGACTTGCGCTGTGGGCCGCCCTGCTGAGTACGGTGATCTGTCTGGGTTTTCTGCCGGGATCCCGAGGGGGTTCCATGCTGCTTCTGCTGGCGCTGCTGGGGGTTATCCTGGCGTGCTGGATTGTGGCCAGCCGGCGTGCAGAGCATGAATCGACGTTGCGCCCCGACGACCTGCCTGACGCCACCTATCGCCAGCCCGTGGTGCTGGTCTGTGGGGATCTCCCCCAGGCCTGGCCCGGGCAATCTCAGGTCCTGACCGTCACCCAGGGGTGCTGGATCCGGGTGGAGAGCCCTCAGGATCTGGAGCAGACAGCCCGTCAGCTGTTATGGCTTCGCCCTGGCTGGGGAGATCAGCTGTCGGTGATGGTCAGCGTCTGTCCGCAGAAATACGCCGACAGCGGGCATCTTACCCGTTGCCTGCTGGCCCTGCGCTGGCAAATCAGCCGGCTGCGTAAAGAGACGGGTCATTCTGTGCCGCTGGTCCTGCATGGTCAGATTGGCAGCGCGATGACGAATGATCTGCTCTGGCAGGCGGCTATCCCAGGGGAAGGCGTGAGAGTCTGGCGTGCGTCTTCGGCGCCGGGTTCCATCGCTGCATGGGTCACCGCCGGTGGGTCGCCTGCGATGCAGCAACAGGTGTTGATGAACAGCCTGATGAGCTGGTTCCATCAACACGTCAAAGCTGTCTTTATGGATGAGAACTCCGATGTTCCTGCCATTATACCTGTTGCGGAGCTGTGGGGTATGGGGCCGATCCTTGCCGGAAGTCTGGCCACATCGGCCTGGACCGCGTGGCTGTCCCGCCACACCGCCATGCAGCAGGTGGCGGGCTGGCAGCCAGTGGGAACGGACAGTTCGGTTATCTCCCCGTTGCCAGATTTTATCCTGCCGCTGCTGCCGGAAGGGCGAGGCCTGACGCCGCGTGGGCGAGCCTTCCGTTGTGCGCTCGGGATTTTCACGCTGGCGGCGATTGCAGCGCTGCTCAGTAGTGGCTGGAACAATCGCCAGCTGCTGCAGCGTGTGAGCGTTGATATTGCCCGCTACGACCGTATCCCGATGCATGATTTCGGCCCCAAAGCCGACGCCGTTGCTGTCCTGCGTGACGATGCGGCAGCGCTGGATAATCTGGCGCGCAACGGGATACCGCCCCGTCTGAGCCTCGGTTTATATCAGGGTGAGCGTCTGCGAATGCCGCTACTGGATGCGATCCATGCTTATGTGCCCCCGCCGTTTGAATCTGAAGCGCAGCCGACGCCCAAACGGGTATCGAAACCTAAACCGGTACCGAAAATTGTCCGCCTCGACAGCATGTCATTGTTCGATTCCGGCAAATCGGTACTGAAAACCGGCTCCACCAAATGGCTTGTGAACTCACTGGTCGGCATCAAGGCGAAGCCGGGCTGGCTGATTGTCGTCAGTGGTCACACCGATAACACCGGCAGCCCTCAACTGAATCAGACGCTGTCCCTGAAGCGTGCCGAAGCGGTACGCGACTGGATGCGTGACACCGGCGATGTGCCGGAAAGCTGTTTTGCGGTGCAGGGCTATGGCGCAAGCCGCCCGGTCGCAACCAATGACACCCCGGAAGGGCGCGCACTTAACCGTCGTGTCGAAATCAGTCTGGTACCGCAGGCTAATGCCTGTCAGATACCCGGCGAAACCCCAGCGTCATCGCAGGATGATGACGTATCACAATCAAATGGAGAGTAACTCTCATGGCAATTCCTGTTTATCTTTGGCTGAAGGACGATGGCGGTGCGGACATTAAAGGGTCTGTGGACGTGCAGGATCGCGAAGGCAGCATCGAAGTGGTGGCCCAGGAGCATAACCTGTATATCCCGACCGATAACAACACCGGCAAGCTGACCGGTACCCGTATCCACACCCCGTTCCTGTTCAGCAAAGAGATCGATTCGTCCAGCCCGTACCTGTACAAGGCGGTGACCACCGGGCAGACCCTGAAGTCTGCGGAGTTTCGGTGGTACAAAATCAACGATGCGGGCCAGGAAGTGGAGTACTTCAACACCAGACTGGAGAACGTGAAGGTGGTGAAAGTGGCTCCGAAGATGCACGACATCAAGGATCCTGCCTTCGAGAAACACAACCACCTTGAGCAGATCGAACTGCGTTACGAAAAAATCACCTGGACCTACAAAGACGGCAACATCATTCATTCCGACTCCTGGAGCGAACGCGCTACCGCGTAAGTCACCAGCGGACAGGTTTTTTCTGTCCGCTTTTCCATTTTTGCTCAACGTCTGTCTGCGCGGGCGTTGAGCAAAGAAAACCACAAACTGCCAGCCCGACCGTGTGCGCTTTGGTCCCCTGAACGGGAAATAGTGAGGGGCGGTAGCGTGTCCAGGAACCGACAAAGAGAGAAAGTCATGGAAAATCCAGCCATCCTGCTGCGACGTCTGAATCCTCACTGTGCCCGTGCGATGGAGGGGGCGGCCTCGCTCTGCCAGATCCGCACCCATGCGGAAATCCTGCCTGAGCACTGGCTGCTGAAGCTGCTGGAGCAGGGGGAGGGTGACCTGACGGTGATCGCCCGTCGCTACGAGTGGGATATGGATGCGCTGTGGCAGGATTTGCTCGGCTGGCTGGATTCACTTCCCCGCTCTGTTTGCAGTCGCCCGCAGCTTTCAAACAGCATTCAGACACTGATGCAGGAAGCCTGGCTGATTGCCTCCCTTAATGGCGAAGAGCATATCCGCAGTGTGCATCTGCTGATGGCGCTGGCCGATAGGCCAAAACTGGTGCGCTGCGATGGCCTGTGGCCGCTGCTGACCCTCGGCCAGAGTCAGCTGGAGCGTCTGCGTCCGCTGCTTGATGCGCAGTCAGACGAACGCCCGGATGTGCAGCTGGATGAAGAATTAGCCAAAAGCGATACGGTTGAGTTCGTGGGCCGCCCGGTCGGCGTTTCTGAAGGCAAAGAAGGCGAGTTGTCGCCTGCGCTGCAGAACGCGCTGGATAAATTCACCCTCGATGTCACCGCCAAGGCCAGAGAGGGCAAAATCGACCCGGTGTTTGGCCGTGACACGGAAATCCGTCAGATGGTGGATATTCTCTCGCGCCGTCGCAAGAACAACCCGATCCTGGTTGGTGAGCCGGGCGTCGGCAAAACGGCCCTGGTGGAAGGGCTGGCGCTGCGCATTGCCGAAGGCAACGTACCGGAAAGCCTGAAAACAGTCGTTCTGCGTACCCTGGACCTCGGTCTACTGCAGGCGGGCGCTGGCGTAAAGGGCGAATTTGAGCAGCGCCTGAAAAACGTCATCGATGCGGTGCAACAGTCGCCGGTGCCGATTCTGCTGTTTATCGACGAAGCCCACACCATTATCGGGGCGGGTAACCCGGCGGGCGGTGCGGATGCGGCCAATCTGCTGAAACCGGCGCTGGCACGTGGCGAGCTGCGCACCATTGCCGCCACTACCTGGAGCGAGTACAAGCAGTACTTCGAGCGTGATGCCGCGCTGGAGCGCCGCTTCCAGATGGTGAAAGTGGACGAGCCGGATGACGAGACCGCCTGCCTGATGCTGCGTGGCCTGAAATCCCGCTATGCCGAACACCACGGCGTACATATCACTGACGACGCGGTACGCGCGGCCGTCACATTGTCGCGCCGCTATTTGACCGGACGCCAGCTGCCGGACAAAGCCGTTGACCTGCTGGATACCGCCGCGGCGCGTGTGCGTATGAGTCTCGACACGGTGCCTGAACAAATTGTGCGTCTGAAAGCGCAGCTGAATGCACTGGCGCTGGAAGAGCAGGCGCTGCTGGAAGATATTGCCGCAGGCAGCAACCGTCATGGTGACCGCCTGGGCGTCATTGAGCAGCAGCGGACTGAACTGGAAGCGCGTATCGAGGAGCAGGAAGCACGTTTCAGCAACGAAAAGGCGCTAGCACAGCAGTTGATGGCCAGCCGTCAGGACATCAGTCAGCAGGCTGAAATTACTGGCCTGCAACAGCAATTGGAGCAGGCACAGCAGGGTGATGTGCTGGTCCAGGTGGACGTAGACACCCGCACCGTGGCTAACGTGATTGCCGACTGGACCGGCGTTCCGTTGTCTTCCCTGATGAAAGATGAACAGACCGAACTGCTGACCCTGGAAGCTGAAATCGGTAGGCGCGTAGTGGGGCAGGACGTGGCGCTGATCGCCATTGCCCAGCGCCTGCGCGCGGCGAAAACCGGCCTGACGTCTGAGAACGGCCCGCAGGGCGTGTTCCTGCTGGTCGGTCCGAGTGGCGTGGGGAAAACCGAGACCGCGCTGGCGCTGGCCGATGTGCTGTACGGTGGTGAAAAATCGCTGATTACCATCAACCTCTCCGAATACCAGGAGCCGCACACGGTATCCCAGCTGAAAGGCTCTCCGCCGGGTTACGTGGGATACGGCCAGGGCGGTATTCTCACCGAAGCGGTGCGCAAGCGCCCGTACAGCGTGGTGCTGCTGGATGAGGTGGAAAAAGCCCATCGTGACGTGATGAACCTGTTCTATCAGGTGTTCGACCGCGGCTTTATGCGCGACGGCGAAGGGCGTGAAATCGACTTCCGTAATACCGTTATTCTGATGACCTCTAACCTCGGCAGCGACCACCTGATGCAGCTGCTGGATGAACAGCCAGGCACCAGCGAAAGCGACCTGCACGAACTGCTGCGCCCGACTTTACGTGACCACTTCCAGCCCGCGCTGCTGGCCCGTTTCCAGACGGTGATTTATCGCCCACTGGCAGAATTGGCCATGCGCACCATCGTGGAGATGAAACTCAGCCAGGTGAGTCAACGCCTGAAGCGTCACTACGGTCTGACCACGCAGATTGGCGAGAGCCTGTATGACACGCTGACCGCGGCCTGCCTGCTGCCGGACACCGGCGCGCGTAACGTCGACAGCCTGCTCAATCAACACATTCTGCCGGTGCTGAGTCAGCAGCTGCTGACCCATATGGCCGCGAAGCAGAAGCCCAAATTACTGACTCTGGCGTGGACCGATGATGAGGGCATTGTGCTGGCGTTTGATACCCCAGCCACTGAACCAGAAGGAACTGACGCATGAGCACGAATCTCAAAATCCGCTTCAGCCACAATCACCACGGGCTTTCGGTAAAAGGCTGTGAGTCCGGGCTGGACGTCCTAGCCTTTGAGGGGCACGAAGCCCTGAGCAAACCGTTCAGCTACCGTATTGAGTTCACCAGTGGCGATCATGCCATCAGCAAGGAAATGATGCTGATGAAAGCCGCTTCCCTGACGCTGCAGGCACCGGTGGATCAGGGCTACGGCATTAAGGTGCAACAGGCCGTTCGCGTGATTCAGGGGGTAGTCAGCGGTTTTGAACGCCTCGGTACCTCAAAAGACGAAACCCATTACGCCCTGACGCTGACCCCGCGCCTGGCGTTGCTCAGCCGTTCACACCAGAACGCCATTTATCAGGACATGTCGGTTCCGCAGATTGTTGAAAAAATTCTGCGCGAGCGCCACAGCATGCGCGGCCAAGATTTTCTGTTCTCGCTGACGCAGGACTATCCACGCCGCGAGCAGGTGATGCAGTACGGCGAGGACGATCTGCATTTCATCACGCGGTTGCTGGGCGAAGTGGGCATCTGGTTCCGCTTTACCACCGATACGCGCCTCAATATCGATGTGGTGGAGTTTTACGACGGCCCGCAGGGCTATGAGAAAGGGCTGACCCTGCCGTCGGTGCCGCCGTCGGGCCAGCACTCAAAAGGGGTGGACTCGGTGTGGGGAATGGAGACCCATCATCACGTGGTGCAGAAGCAGGTCAGCACCCGTGATTACAACTACCGTGCGGCACACGAAGACATGAACACCCAGGTCGATGTGACCCGGGGGGACGCCACTACCTACGGTGATGCCTATCACTATGCCGACAATTACCTGACGCCGGGCAGTAAATACGACCGCCATCCGGCCCCGGAATCCGGGGCGTTCTATGCCCGTATCCGGCATGAGCGTTACCTGAATGGGCAGACGCAGACCCACGCCATCACCAGCTGCCCGACGCTGTTCCCGGGTATGCTGTTAAAGGTCACCGGCGGCTATGAGGTGGCAGACGTGTTTGCGCATGGCGTGGTCATCACCGCGATGCGCAGCCATGCGCGCCGTGATGAAGATTTTGGTGTGAATTTTGAGGGTATCCCGGACAGCTCGGATTTTGGCTTCCGCCCGGCCCCCGGCGCCCGTCCGGTGATGGCCGGCACGCTGCCGGCCCGCGTTACCAGCACCACCGAAAATGACGCCTACGGCCATATCGACCGCGATGGCCGCTACCGCGTCAACATGCTGTTCGACCGCGATAACTGGGAGACCGGTTTTGAAAGCCTGTGGGTGCGCCAGTCGCGCCCCTATGCCGGTGACACCTATGGCCTGCACCTGCCGCTGCTGGCGGGCACCGAAGTGGCGATTGGCTTTGAGGACGGTAACCCGGACCGGCCGTATATCTCCGGCGTGCTGCACGATTCGGCGCACGGCGACCACGTCACCATTCAGAACTACAAACGTAACGTCCTGCGCACCCCGGCGAACAACAAAATCCGCCTCGACGATGCGCGCGGGAAAGAGCATATCAAGGTCAGCACGGAGTACGGCGGCAAGAGTCAGCTGAATCTCGGGCATCTGGTGGACAGTGAGAGAAAGAAGCGTGGTGAAGGTGCCGAGTTGCGAACTGATGAGTGGGTGGCTGTTCGTGGTGGAAAAGGGTTACTGCTGACAACGCAGGCTCAGCCTGGAGCTATCGATCAACAGTTGAGTATGGATGAAATTAAGCGGCAGCTGTCTGACGCATTGTCACTGGCGAATTCCCTGTCAGATTTGTTGCAGACTGCGCAGATCGAAGGGTTGGATAACAGCACGCAGCAGCAATTCCTGCAGCAGAATGTAGATCAGCTGCAACAGCCCGCCATTGTCGCGGGTGCTCCTGGTGGGATTGCTCTGTCCACTCCGCAACATATTCAGCTTAGCGCCAATCATAATCAGATGCTGACTTCCGGTGGAAGTACAGAAATCAGTTCGTTAAAGCGAATGGTGCTCGCTGCCAAATCGGGATTTGTTGCGTTTGTCCAGGAGCTTGGAATGAAACTGGTTGCAGCCAGAGGAAAGATGGAGCTCCAGGCGCAAAGCGATGGCATGGATATTCTGGCCAACAAAGCACTAACAGTGATGAGCACCGATGACGAAATCATTATCAGTGCGAAGAAAAAGATAACGCTTAAGTGTGGTGGTTCGTACATCACAATTGATCCGGCGAAAATAGAAAATGGCACGGGTGGCAATTTTTATATCAAGAGCGCAGATTTTGATTATGACGGCCCGGCAAAACAGGATACACCTTTCCCTAAATTTACCGCTTGTGAAAATGCCGCTTCCGAAGCCCTGGCTAAGGGTGATGCTGCATTGCCGCTGAGCTGAGGACAGTTGATGGATAATTATTATCTGGAACAACCGCTGGCTCCGGGTGAGCATGATTTTGCCATTATCGACAGAATGCAACATCCTGAGATAAGCGAAACATGGCCTGTACTTGAACTGGTCTCACCGATGCTAAAACCGCAGGCTCATCTGTATCCCTGGCTTTTGCCCTTAAAAGAGATGAAAGCGGGGGAGTGGAAAACGTTAATAAGCGAGCTTGAACAAGCTGATTCTTCCCAAACTATGCCGGTATCCTGCCTGCTGTTTCGTAGTGAGCAGCCATTGTCGGAAGTCCGGAATCAGCTTATCAGGTCGCTCTGTTTTACTGATGAAAATCACCGGGGGCATATTCTTCGCTATTACGATCCCCGGGTGTTCTTTCACCTGGGCTGGATGTTATCCCCCTGGTTGCTGGCTCAAACATTTCCTTCTTACATGTTTAGCTATTGGACGTTCTGGCTTGAAGGTCACTGGCATACGGTGACTTTCCCCTCCTCTGAGATGGTGCAGTTCGATGAGGTACGAACTTTCCCACGACAGCAACTTCAACGTTGTGGACTGATAAATCAGGTGATTGGCAGATCTCCAGCCTTTAGTGATATTGCTGAGCGGGAGCGGGCCAGTCGGCGAATTGATGCACTTCTGGCGCAGGCAGCAGAACTGGGGCTACCAACAGCGGAAGACCAGGCTGCGTTTGCATTTCATGGCCTCAATCTTCGGGATTCATTCTGGACATCCCCCAAATTTTTGCCTCTGCTGCAGCAGGCCAGGAGCGCGCCTGATTTTTTCCATGATGAAACCCGCTTATGGGATGAAGAACGCTGGAATACCATGACGCAGCGCTAATCCGTATCAGTAAATGGAATGAAAATGAATACAGAACAAGATTGTAAATTTTGCCGCCGTTATGGGCTGCCGATACTGCTTGCTCGTCCAGCCGTGATGGCAGCGGATGACAGCTTACCGCTACTGCCTGCTGATATTACTGTTTCTGTCCCTGCACAGGGACAGACTGCTTATACAGCCAGACTGCTGCGGGCCGGTTTTTTGAATATCTGGTCCGAATCTGGTGCCCGATGGATTAATTACTATGTCACCAGCGAGGGCTATTACTACCCGTTGCCTGAGAGTGGTGATGTGCCTGCTGATATTGTGGCCGGTACCCGAAAGCCCTGTGTCAACAAACCGGAAGAGTTGGCAACCGCATCGCTGATCACTTTGCCGGTAAAACCAGCAGGAATGAAAAATGGTGTATTCTGGTTCGGCTGGTCCGAAGTGGAATGGACGGATGCAACGCGTAAAAAGCATGAGGATGCGGCATATCGTAGCCAGTATATGCAGCGTTTTGATATGGATGCCTGGGTGAATGGTGGGAGTGAAAAACAAACCTTATCCATTTCAGGGCTTGCAAATACGCTCGCGGAATACAGCCCTAAAGCAGCCTCCTGCTCCCATAAAACCTGGTCTCCGGCTCCTTTCAGGAATAGCAGGCCCCAGGAAGGGCAAAATCTGATTCAGGCAGCTGAAACACTGTATGCCGGGAAGGGCGCAATTCTGGTTCTGGCCGATCCGGTTGCGGTTGCTCAGGATATTTCCGCTCTGTCCAATCATCGAATAGAAAAACAATTTTCGCAAAACCCGAAATACTCCCGAGGATTAGCTTTATCCTCAGCGCTCAGTTCGCTGAAAGAGGTGCTTTGCACGCAATTTGAACGTGACCAGCTAACCCTTGATGGCATTGTGGAGCAACAGGCCCGTAGTGGGATTGCTGTGCAGGCCGGTGTGATGCTGCCTGGCATGGCCAGTGCACAACAAAGTGCGCTTTACAGCCATAACAACCAGTCACTCCCGCAGCAGGTTAATATGTACTGGGCGCAGTATGAAAAATATATTGATCGAACAAAAGAGCAGGCTTTTCTGAAGGCGTACGATGCTGCACTTTCAGCCTATGACCAGCAGGTTATTTCACCGATGGTGAATATGTATCTGGCCTGGCTGCAAGGCCAGACGTTGCTCAACTACCTGGACAGTAATTTTGACCCGGAAGATATCGGCAGCGGTGCCTTATTCACCCAAACGGTCATGTATTGTGTTCAGCATATGCAGGATAAATCAGATGTGACGACCTGGTTTATGGAGCAACTGTCTCAGCCATCGATCAGTGAAACAAATATTCTTCTTCGCGCCACGGTGCTGAATAACAGGCAATGGGCCCTCAAGGTTCGCGACACAGTGAACGCGTATAAAGATTACAGCGATGTTCCCTGGAAAGATAAGTTAGTCGACGTTTATACAAAGATAACGGATAAATCGGTGAAGAATGTCCAGTTTGCACTGGAAGGCTATCTGAATGCCGTCAGTAGTGCGCTGGCGGGAATGCTGGATAAAGCCGCGGACAGATTACTGCCTTCTCTGGTGGCACTGGCTGCGTCATATGGCATGGGACTGAAGGTGATAAGCAGTACCGGTGAGCGAAAATATTTTATCAGTGCCATCGTAAGACAGCTGGGCGAAATGACCGACCTTGAAGGCCGTATCTCAGCGTCACGTCTGAGACACTATGTCGACATTGAAGTTCGCCGAATGGAAATTGCTGGCGTATCGATGGTGGGGATTCATCAACAGAAATCCCTGGTACTGATTGATGTTGCAGAAGCCACGCAGACGCGGGCCCTGCCAGAAGCTGCGCGTGCCAGTGCGGCAGCAAAAACAATGCGTTCAGCCGATGAAGTTAGCAGTACATTGTTTCCTCGTCAGTGGAGAGAAAAACTGGCGCAGGCGAAGGGCAGTACGGTGAATAATCTGGCACATGATGGTGCGCAAAGCCTGCCCTTTGCAGGATGCGTTTTTGCCATGATCATGCAGGTGGGAGCCGTCAGCAAATCCGCAAGCAGCCTGGTGCAGGGGCAGCTTACGGGGGCAGAAAAGGTCACTAAATTCATCGCTGATACTATTGGGGCTGGCGGAACATTGCTGGACGCTGCGGAACGGGTGATCTTTAAGTTTAAAAGTCTGCGGCTTAAATCGCTGGTTCGTTTACGTTATGGCAAAGTCGGAATGATAAAATTAGCTGACAGAATTCAGCTTGCAGGAAAGGTGTGTGCTGCATTTGGGTATGTGGCTGTAACGTGGGATGCTTATAATGGATATGAAGAATATCTGAAAGGTAATACAGGACTTGCTATCGTGCACGCTATATCAGCATTGGCTGGTGGTGCATTGGTAACTTCAGCTGTATTTACCTCACTGGCTCTTGGTCCTGCCGGCTTGGCCATAGCGATTGCTTTGGTTCTTGGTTCAGCGATTTATATTGCGATGCGAAGTCGTGATGACATTCAGAAGTGGCTGGCGGCAATCTGGTGGCGTCAAATACCCGAGGGTGAAAGTGAGGTACCTGCAATCTGGCCGACCATGCAGATGGAAATGTCGCAGCTTCAGCAGTTAGTTGGGGGAGGGGAATAAATGGCTATTTCACATGATATTGGTCTTTTTTTTCCGTTTAAGCTTAACCGGCCACTGACCAAAGAAGAAAAACAGAGTCGTTTTGTTCAGGGAAAAAGAAGAAAGGTTTTTGGCGAGGCTGCTGTACTCGATCTGGATACTGTTATACGAATGAATTCATCATACCTGGAAGTGGTGGATAAGTTCTATCCCACAAAAGGGTATGTGGCATCATTTATGATGGCCTTTTGTCTGTTGTTCACAGTCTTTATTTTGGCAATTGCAAAGGTTGCTATTTTCAATAATGGAAACGTTCCTGCCTTTCTTTTTATTCTCTTAATTTGTAGCGCAGGGATCTGTTTTTTTTTGCGATTTCTTTTGAAAGACTGGTTTCGAAAAACACACTACCCGGTGCGCTTTAATCGGAAAAAAAAGCTAGTGCATATATATCAGGTTAGTGGTGGCGTTATAACAGTTCCGTGGGGTGATGTTTTCTTTACCACCAGTAAACAGAGAATTAGTTATTGCATTGTTGGCCATCTTCTCTCCGATGATAAAGAAACAGTCCTAAACACATTCAGCTTTGGTTATGTCGGGCAACGGGAAGAGTTATCACTCTACTGGGAGTTCATCCGGTGCTACATGGAAGAGGATTGTCTTGAAGAGCTGGCGGAAACTGTGTTGTTTTGCCCTCCGGTAGAGAAACAAAAAGAAGGTTACATTGCTGGGTTGCAGAGGTTGATGCAAATAGATTCTCGCGGCGACTGGTTGCTGCTTGTTCTGAATTTACCTTTTGCATTGGTCGAGAGTCTTGCCCGCTATATCGCTATGCAAACCAGCAAAATACCACAGTGGCCTCAGGACGTTCTTGATGCGTGCGCTGTCGAACCGAATGATTCCATTAATATTGGTGCTGAAAATAATCCAGTTCATCGCTGGCGCACTGTTCTGGCTAATGAAACGCGGGAAGCGTACGATACAAAAAATCAGCGTCTGAAATTAGCAAATCAAGAGATCAAAGCAAAGCTGGATGCGAAATACAAAACAGTTCCTGAGCTGGAATAAAAATAACAAGGAAAGGCTAGCGCATAATGGCAATTTCACATGATATCGGCCTTTTTTTTCGTTTAAGCTTAACCGGCCACTGACCAAAGAAGAAAAACAGAGTCGCTTTGTTCAGGGTAAAAGAAGAAAAGTTTTTGGAGAGGCTGCTGTACTCGATCTGGATACTGTTATACGAATGAATTTATCTTACCTGGAGGTTGTGGATAAGTTTTATCCTACAAAAGGATATATTGCATCATTTATGATGGCGTTTTGCATATTGTTTATTATCGTAATTATAGCCATTGCAAAAATCACTTCTGTTGAAAATAAAGGTTTTTTATTTTTTTTATTTTGTTACATTGGTTTCGATGGGGGCTATTTGCTATTTTGGTCGATTCCTACTGAAGGATTGGTTTAGAAAAACACATTACCCTATTAAGGTTTAACCGAAAAAAACAGCTGGTGCATGTGTATCAGGTTAGCGGTGAAGTTATAACCGTTCCGTGGGGTGATGTTTTCTTTACCACCAGTAAACAGAGAATTAGTTACTGCATTGTTGGGCATCTTCTCGCAGAAGATAAAGAAACGGTCTTAAATACGTTCAGTTTTGGTTATGTAGGACAGAGGGAAGAGTTGGCTCTCTACTGGGAGTTTATTCGCTGTTATATGGAAGAAGATTGCATGGAGGAACTGGCTGAGACTGTTTTATTTTGCCCTCCGGTTGAGAAGCAAAAAGAAGGATATGTCGCAGGTTTACAGCGGCTAATGCAAATAGATTCGCGCGGTGATTGGTTGCTGCTTGTCCTGAATTTACCTTTTGCGCTGGTTGAAAGCATCGCCCGTTATATCGCCATGCAAACCAGTAAAATACCTCAGTGGTCACAGGAGGTTCTTGATGCGTGCGCTGTCGAACCGAATGATCCCATTAATATTGGTGCTGAAAATAATCCAATCCATCGCTGGCGCACTGTTCTGGCTAATGAAACGCGAGAAGTGTACGAGGCCAAAAATCAACGGCTGGGATCTGCAAATAAAAAGATCAAAGCAAAACTTGATGCCCGGCATGGAGGGTAAAATATGAAAGGTGTGATTCGTATTGGTGATAAAACAACGGGGGGCGGCCAAGTTCTGTCAGGTTCGTCAAAAATGAAATTTAAAGGTATAGGGGCTGCGCGACTAAACGACCCGGTCAGCTGCCCTATAGAAGGCCATAGCCCGTCATATATTTCACAAGGTCACCCGACAATGAAAGATAGAGGCATCCCGGTTGCCTTTCATGATTATGAGTGTTCCTGTGGCTGTAAGCTCATCTCATCTTTGACCAATGCAACAACGAGTAAATGATGCCTGTCGATCTTTCTGCTATACCTGATGTCGCCAGAGGAACCCGCCAGCCATCGATAAAAAGGTGGCTGGTTATTTTGCTTATTTTCATGGTACTTGGCGGTTTTATTACATCCTGGTTATGGCCTTCGAACAGCCCTTCTCGTGGCGCATTTTTCTGGCACTGCTTCATTACCGCACCATTGGTGGTATGGATATTATTGCTGGGAGCTCGCTGGTTGTGTTATCTCGCTACTGAATGGCCTGCTGAAGGTTGGGACGACGAACGCGAGCAGGATATATCTAATGAGATTCATCGGGGGCAACGTTTCCTGGTACTCGAAGCGCAGAGTGTCCATCTTCCGCACGCTGTAACATCAGCGGGGTTGACTCAGCAGTTTATGTTGCCACAGGGTATTGTGTTGCCATCAGTTGTCGATGAGAAAACACAGTCAGTGAGTTTTCAGGCCAGCTTCAGTGCCGGGGGGCAGTACGTACCGGATAAAATACATCAGCAACTGAGCGCGCTTCTGCGTGAGCGCACATTGCAGGCCGCGATAACACGGCAGTCTGGTCGTCAATTTACTACTGTGGTTCAGATCGATGGTGGCGATGCCCTGAGCGAGGATGATAGCGCTGTTATTGAGCAGTGGGTGAAGGCGCTATTGCCAGCCTCGTCACGAGTGTTGATCTCACCAACGTTTGGATTAACAGATATCGACAACTGGCTTGATGCTCCTGAGAGATTTGGAACTTTGCTTATCGTGTCCATGTGTATTCGTCCAATAATCGCTGATGGTGAAGGAGAAGCTATCGTTGGACTGCTCCTCCATTTTGGCGATAACGAGTCTGATGTTGATATGTTATCCGCTCGTCTGCATCGTCCGGAACATGCCTGTGATGTCGATTTTAAAACATCGGCGATGCAGGCCCTGCAATGGGGATGTACTCATGCGGATAACGTTGCCTGGCTATGGCTGGCGGGGTTGGGGACTGAAAACAGAGCTCAGATGCTGCTGGCGAACAATAATATTAAATTCCCTTGTGTCGAGTCTTCTCAGCTCACGGATATTGATATGAAGACCGGGCACAGTGGAAAAGCATCTCCTTGGCTTGCTATCGCACTGGCGGCGGGGAATATCGGACAGAGCCCAAATCCTCAATTGATTCTGAGTATGCCTGATAAAGAGGCTCTTCCATGGTGGCTGGTTGTTCACCCCGCATCAGAATCACAACCACATCATTGATAATTCGCGCAGCATTCCGTTCACCGATAGCCATGAACACCATTGTGCACGGCACGTTTCGTGCCAGGAGAAAAAAGTGAAACGCTTATTACAGGGACTAAAAAGTACAACCTTTCAGTTGTGGTTCATTTTGTTTGTTTTTTTGTGTCTGGGGATCGCTGCATGTCTGATACTTAAAAATGATCCGTCACAATTGGGGATTTCCCCCGGTTCAGTCTGGCAGGAGAGATTGTTTTTTGTGGCGATGATGCTGACCGGCGGACTACTTCTTTTCATCATTGTGTTTTTTATATCAACATACATTTTTGGACGATCGGCTTATCATAAAGCAAAGGCGCTTACGGGGGGGGAAGTTCTGCATCTTCAAAAGATAAAAACATAAATGATTCTCCCGTTATTAGTAGTTTGCACGAGTTAAAGTCGCATATGCGCCGTCGTTACAATCTTTTCTGGCGCCGTAAGGTCCGCCTGTTACTGGTCACGGGTAACGAAGAAGCCATTGAGCAACTGGCCCCCGGCCTGCAGAAAAATCAGTGGCTGGAAGGCAACCGCACCGTTCTGATTTACGGTGGTAGCCTGACCGCTGAACCGGACAAGGAAAAATACACCGCGCTGCGCAAACTGCGCCGGGGCCGCCCTCTGGACGGTATTGTCCGGGTGCTGCCACAGACGCTGAATCTCACGCCACAAATCAGCGATAACGACCTGCGCGGGCTGGAAAAAATCAGCGAGCTGTTGCGCTACTCGGCTCCCGTCTGGATATGGAAGCTGTGTGACAGTGACTGGTCGCAAACGAATCGCACCGAACAGGCCGTGGGGGCCTCGTTCCCGCTGCGTGCCAGGACTGACGATGTGACCCATCAGCTGGAGTCGATTCTCTCTGGGCTACGAGAACAGGGCGTGAGTCAGATTGCTCAACACCGGCAAAACGACTTTCTGCTGCGTCTTGGCCGGACCCTGAAAGCAGGCGGTATCCGCCGCTGGGCAGATCAACTGGCCCCCTGGATATATACCACTCAGCAACGCATCCCCTTACGTGGCCTGATGTTCAGCCTGCCACAGAGCCAGCCAGCAGAAGAGCCGGAGGGAACCACACCGGTGACGGCCGGTGAAGAGAAATTTATTCCGGCTTCGCAGCGCCATGCCCTGACGTTACCTGTCATCTGGCAGGGGATTGTGGACGATTGCACCCGGGTACGCGGTCGCCGGGTCGGGATGCCCTGGGAGCGGATGCTGGCCTGGTCGCTGATGGCCATTATAGGCCTCTGGGGTATGGGGACGCTGCTGTCGTTTGCGGTTAACCGTCAGCAGATAGTGTCTGTTGCCGAACAGGCCCACGCCCTGGTGGAGCTTCCTTCCGTTTCCGATTACCAGCTGACCGCACTGCATACCCTGCGTAACCATGCGGGCCGCCTGAAGCATAACATCAGCGAGGGTTCGCCGTGGTACCAACGTTTTGGCCTCGACCATAACCAGTCATTACTCAATGCCATGTTGCCGTGGTACGGCGTGGCGAATAGCCGCCTTATTCGTGACCCGGCCAACCTGGCTCTGCAGCAGAAGCTCAGTGTGCTGGCAAACTCGGCCCCCAACAGTGACCAGCGTGCACAACTGGCGAAATCGGGGTATGACCAGCTTAAAGCCTGGCTGATGATGTCACGCCCGGATAAGGTTGACGGCGTGTTCTATGCCGAAACGATGAAATCCGTGCAGCCGACCCGTACCGGGATTTCCACTGGACTGTGGCAAAGCCTGTCACCGGATTTATGGGCCTTCTACATTGCCGAACTGCCAGAGCAGCCACAGTGGAAAATCGCATCGGATGCACAGTTGGTGAGCCAGAGTCGTCAGGTGCTGTTGCAGCAGATTGGTCGCCGTAACGCCGAAAGCACCCTGTATGAGAATATGCTCAAATCCGTTCGCCGCAATTTTGCGGATGTCTCCCTGGAAGATATGACCAACGGTACCGATGCCCGCCGGCTGTTCACCACTGAAGAAGTGGTGCCGGGGATGTTCACGCGTCAGGCCTGGGAAGGGGGCATTCAGCAGGCGATTGAGAAAGCAGCAAACTCCCGCCGGGATGAAATCGACTGGGTGCTTAGCGATTCCCATAAAGCAGTATCAGCTGACCTGTCGCCAGAAGCCCTGAAAGCACGTCTGACGCAACGTTACTTCACCGACTTTGCCGGCAGCTGGCTGAACTTCCTTAATAGTCTGCGACTTAACCCGGCAAACAACATTGCTGACGTTACCGACCAGCTGACGCTGATGAGTGACGTCCGCCAGTCCCCGCTGATTGCCCTGATGAATACCCTCGCCTGGCAGGGACAGGCCGGCCAGCAAAGCGAAGGTCTTTCGGACTCCATCATCAAATCGGCTAAAGATCTCGTAGGTGGAAAGGATAAACCTGCCATTGACCAGTCTGCATCAGGCCCGCAGGGGCCGCTGGATGAAACCTTTGGTCCGCTGCTTCAGCTTCTGGGTAAAAACACAGGCAGTAACGTCATGTCGGCTGACAACTCCCTGAGCCTGCAGACGTATCTGACCCGCATCACCCGCGTGCGCCTGCGTCTGCAACAGGTGGCCAGTGCCTCTGATCCGCAGGCGATGATGCAGACCCTGGCACAGACCGTATTCCAGGGTAAAAGCGTGGACCTCACCGACACCCAGCAATATGGCAGTCTGATTTCGGCAAGTCTTGGCGAGGAGTGGAGCAGATTTGGCAGCACAATGTTTGTGCAGCCACTGACTCAGGCCTGGGAGACCGTGCTTCAGCCGTCGGCAGCCAGTCTGAATGATAAATGGAGCCGCTCGGTTGTCGCGAACTGGCAAACTGCCTTTGGCGGACGTTTCCCGTTTGCCGCCAGCAAAAGTGATGCTTCTTTACCGATGCTGGCTGAATTTGTGCGTAAGGACAGCGGACGTATAGAGCGCTTCCTGACCACGGAGCTCAGTGGTGTTCTGCACAAAGAGGGCAGCCAGTGGGTACCGGATAAAGTCAACAGCCAGGGGCTGACGTTCAACCCGGCCTTCCTGCGGGCCATTAACCAACTGAGCCAGCTGTCAGACATTCTATTCACCGATGGCAGCCAGGGTATCAGCTTTGAACTGCAGGCCCGGCCGGTACCGCAGGTGGTGGAAACACAGTTGACCATTGATGGACAAAAGCTGCGCTACTTCAACCAGATGACCGACTGGCAAAGCTTCCGCTGGCCGGGAGATACCTACAAACCGGGGACGATGCTGACCTGGACCTCAACCAGCGCCGGCGCGCGTCTGTTCGGGGATTACAGCGGGACCTGGGGCTTCATCCGCTGGCTGGAGCAGGGTAAACGTCAGCAACTTGACCGCAGCCAGTGGATGATGAGTTTCATCGCTCCGGATGGTCGCACACTGCAGTGGGTGCTGCGTTCCCAGCTGGGTAAAGGTCCGCTGGCGCTGCTGGAACTACGTGGTTTCACGCTGCCGGAGCAAATATTCAGTGTCGACAGCGCGGCCACCGCTCAGGCGCTTATGGCTAATACGGGAAGCGATGACATGGATGGAGCCGAATAATGAGCACATTGCATAATCTGGTTGCCGCCTGTCAGGCGGACGAAACTCAGCAGCGGCAACAGGCGCAGACACGCACGGAAAACTGGCAGCCCTGGCTTGCTCCGGTGAGTGTTGCCAGTCCGACAGGTGAAGACCCGGGATATGACGATGATTTTCAGCGTATCCGCGAAGAGATCAATAAGCTCTCCGGCATTGATACCGGACTGATATGCACGCTTGCCGAAAAGTTACTGACCACCGGAGCCAAAGATATCCGGGTTGCGACTTATTACTGCTGGGCGCGTCTGCATCAGGATGGCGAAGCTGGCTTTGCCGAAGGTCTTGAACTGCTGGCGGGATTACTGCAGCGCTACGGAATGCAGCTTCACCCGCAGCGGGATCGCAGTCGCAAGGTCGCGCTGGAATGGCTCGCCGGTACCCGAGTCCTGGACAGTCTGTCACTGTACCCGGAGGTCATACGCGAGGATGCACAGCGTACCGCCGGGGCGCTACTGCTCATCACTGACAGTCTGGAGACAGAGCCGAAAGCGTCACGACCAGAATTGAATGCCTTGTACAGAGGACTGGAGTCTCGCCTGATGAAGGCCGGTGGTGTGGATGCCGTGGTACCGCAGAACGCAGGTAATAAGGCGCAATCACATACCTCCACGCATACGACCGAGTCAGATGTGCCGGTTCTGAGCCACATTACCTCCGGTCAGGATTTGTTGGCCCAGGCCCGGACACTGACCGGGTATCTGCGTGAGCAACCCGATGGCTGGCTCGCCGCACACCGGCTGATGAAAAGCCTGCGTCATGACACGCTGAGCGCTATCCCGGCGCTGGATGCTGAAGGGAAAACGCGCATCGAACCGCCGCGCGCTGACCAGCGGGCCATGCTCAAACGCCTGTACCTGCAGCAGAGCTGGCTGGAGATACTTGAGCAGGCGGACAGCACCTTCTCGCGCGGCGCCAATCACCTCTGGCTGGATTTGCAGTGGTATACCCACCAGGCCCTGGTGAAGTCGGGGCAGGAGGTGCTGGCCGAGATTATCACCGCCGATCTGAAAGGGCTGCTGCGCCGGCTCTCCGGGCTTGAAACCCTGGCCTTTAATGACGGGACGCCGTTTGCAGATGAAGTCACGCTGAACTGGATAAACCAGAGCGTGCTGGACGGTATGCCCGGCTGGCGAGAGGCGCCGGTCAGCGCCGTCAGTGAGACGGATAACGACATCCTGGCCCTTGAGCCGGAAGCGCTGGAGAAAGCCGACAATGAAGGCCTTGATGCCACTCTGCAGTGGCTCCAGACCCGTCCGGGCACAGACAACACCCGTGATAAATGGCTGCTGCGCCTGCTGATGGCCCGCGTGGCCGAGCAGAAGGGAAAGAATGAGCTAGCCCTGCATCTGCTGGGTGAACTCGATGGGGCTGCGCAGATCATCACCCTGACACAGTGGACGCCAGAGCTGCTGTTTGAAGTCAAATCCCGCCGCCTCCGGCTGCTGCGTATGAAAGCCACCCGCAGTGAAACTGACAAGTCACGGTTTCAGGCAGAGATGGATCAGCTTCTGGCGGGACTTATCGCGCTTGACCCGGCAAGCAGCGCGGTACTGTGCGGATAATCAGGACTGAATTTATCAAGGAGAGCCACACATGGCAGAAGGTAACTATCTGGTACAGGGTGATAAAACAACCTGCGGCGGAAGAATAACGACGGGTGCAGAGGATCACACGATCTTTGATAAACCTGTTGCCAGAGAGCGGGACAGTGTGACCTGCGGCAAGCATGCCGGGCTTTTTAAAATTGCCGGCGGTATCGATAACGACACCATTCATGACCGGCGTATGGCTGGCACTCTCGACAGTTACAGCACCTGCCCCTGCAAAGCGAAATTTATTCCGTCGATGCTGGATGATACATACGAGAAGAGTAGCGGCGCATCTACAGCAGAATCAGCAGCAGGCTTTGTGGCACCGGTGCAAACTTCCCAGGAGTTGCCCTCATACCTTACAGGGGAGCAAAAGCCAACGGGTTTCGTATCTGATTACCCTGTGTTAAAAAACACACATGATTTACCTGATGCAAAGTTAAGAATGATGTCTAAGCAAAATAACCAAGACATCATGCTACTAACTTTACCCGAAGTGTTTGAGGTATTGTCATCCTGGGGGGCGTGGAAGCACGGTTGGGTTGCGATAACTGAAGGCACACCGGGTCAAATAATTGTTAACTATGGAACAAATATAAAAGATGTCGTCACAACATCCATGTTGGTTGGGCAGTTAGGTAGTTTTGGGATAAAGGCCACGGTATATGTGAATCATAAAGGCACAGAATTGATTAAAATAAGTGGCTACCCTGGGGTTAGGAAAATATTAAATGCACCAGTTTTTGCTGCAAAGAACCCTAAGGTTGTAGATATAGGCATAGGTAAGTATGGTCTGGCGAAATCGATCATAGAAGGTGCAAGATTAACTTTTTATGTGGCTGCAGCATATCGCACTATCGATTACATTATGAATGATGAAACATCCTTCTCTGAATTCATTGGTAGTCTGGCAACAGATGCAGTTAAAATCGGTATAGCATCTGCTGTCGTTTGGGGGGTGGGACTGGTTCTGGTAACTCCATGGATCGTTGCAAACTTAGCAATAGTTGTCGTCGTTGGCGGTGTCG
Organism: Edwardsiella anguillarum ET080813; assembly: GCF_000264765.2. Lineage (GTDB taxonomy): Bacteria > Pseudomonadota > Gammaproteobacteria > Enterobacterales > Enterobacteriaceae > Edwardsiella > Edwardsiella anguillarum. Next base: position 3,959,723 of record NZ_CP006664.1, on the reverse strand, counting down.
CTGCCATTACCTTAAATATTCTTGATGAAAAATTTGGCGCGACTGACAAGGTTGTAGCCTATATAGAGTCAGCACAACAAGAATTTGCAAACAAAGCCAGAGAGGCTGAACAGGGATTGCTGGATCTTGGGGCAATGTTTGCTGAAAAAATGTTAATTAAAGGAAAGGATGTGATTGTTGAGGAGGTTCGTAATTATATCCGGGATAATCTGACGAGTATTCAACGGAGATTATATTGATGTTTGAGGAAAAAATTCGACCTTTTCTTGCTATAGTAATAATCCTTGGCTTATGTGTGCTGAGTATTTATCTTGGGGGTGATATATTCCGGTCATACTTTTCTTTCGAAGATAGCATTGTATTTTCATGGTTAAGTATTGCATTAATTGCCTTGCCTGTTGTGATGATTTTTCCACTTATCTATTTTATTCTGATGATTGTTAAGGGAAAGGATTTTGCTTTCAAAACAATGGATAATTACGTTTCTTATTTGAAGTGGGGTTGTATTGTTATCGTAATATTAGGAGTGTTATTTACCTGCTTGTACCCCAAAGAATTGCTCAGCAAGGGATATGTCCGTTGCAATGGTGTTCCATCAGGCTGGATGGCAGGAACTGCAACCCGTTACGTTAAAGATCCTTCTATCTGCGTCATAAATTGAAGAAATTTAAAACAATCTGGTTGTATTACGTAACCAGATTTGCCATCGTCTATAAAACCGCAGTTAATCAAGCAGGAAGAAATATGAGTTACTTAATATTGTGTTATTACAATGCAGAGTCATGATAGGTTATTTATGAAGTATTTATTTAAACAACGTGTCATTGCTTTTGTTGGAGTCATATTCTTCATGGGGCTTGCCGTCGGGGTTTCATATCTCGGAATGTATAAGTTAACTGAATATCTGTCCTATCCTGATGTCGTCAATTTTTCATTTTGGGTGTTTTTCGCTGCAGCTTTTTTCTTCTTTTTCTCTCCATTATTAGCGATGCTTTTTCCTATTGTTTTTACCGGAAAGCAGATAAGCGTTACATCAGGTAAAAAATTACTGAAGGCCGTGTTTATCATCTTAGGGCTTACTGTCCTTGGAATGTTTATCTTTTCAGAAAGATACACAGCATCTCTCATGGATAAAGGCTACACCGAATGTCCGGGGATCCCTTCAGGATGGATGCCTGGTATAGCAAAAAAATATGCCATAGAGCCCTCCTTTTGTGCTCAGCATTGATGGGTCTCGTTTCTTTTTGATACTCCTGCCAGACTCGCGAAGTCTGCTTCAGTGTTTAACACGCAGCAATTAACTAAGCAGAAAAAAGTATGGATGACTTAACCCTGCGTTATTACGACGCCGAAATGCGCTACCTGCTCGAAGCGGGTGAAGAATTTGCTCAGGCCCACCCTGAACAGGCGGCAATGCTCAATCTTGATAAAGCGGGCGCACGCGACCCGTATGTCGAACGCCTGTTCGAAGGTTTTGCTTTCCTGATGGGCCGGCTTCGCGAGAAGCTCGACGATGATTTACCAGAGCTGACTGAAGGGCTGGTCAGCCTGCTGTGGCCGCATTATCTGCGCACCATCCCGTCCTTGTCGGTGGTCGAATTCTCCCCGGACTGGCTCCAGATGAAAGAGCCGATGCGGGTAGCCAAAGGCTTCGAGGTCCATTCCCGGCCGATTGGTGAGAAGGGTACGCGCTGTTGCTATACCACCACAAAGGAAATTAATCTCCAGCCGCTGTCGCTTGCACGGGCGAGTCTGGCAACCGATCCGGATGGCCGCTCAGTCGTGACGCTGCGCTTCAGTTGCAGCAGTCTTGCGGACTGGAGTCGTCTTGACCTTAGCCATATTTCGCTCTATCTCAATGCTGACGCCCCGCTGGCCTGTGCCATGCACGAAGCGTTTACCATGAACGTGGCACGGATGTGGCTGCGCCTCCCCGGCGATGTGGACAGAAGACCGTTTGACGGCCACTTTACTGCGCTTGGGTTTGGTGATGACGATGCGCTGTGGCCGACGGGAAACAGCAGTTTCAGCGGCTACCAACTGCTGCTGGAGTACTTTACGTTCCGCGAGAAATTCATGTTCACCGGCCTGCGTGGTCTGGAGACCGTGGCCTTCCCGGCTGAGCTCCCCTGGTTTGAAATCGACGTGGTGCTGGCGGAGCGTTGGGAGCATGACTTCAGCTTTACGGAAAAACATCTGCGCATGAACTGCGTGCCGGTGATTAACCTGTTCCCGCTGGAATCAGATCCGCTGACGCTGAACTCGTTGCAGACAGAGTACATGCTGCGTCCGATGCGCGTACAGGATGGCCATACCGAGATTTACGCTGTGGATTCGGTGATGTCTTCAGGCCAGCATACCTACGTGCCGTTCTCAAGCTTCCGCCACAAAGGCGGCATGATGCGTCACGAAGCCCCCGAGTATTACTATCACACTCGCGTGCGGCGGGGTCCGTCGGGATTGCACAATACCTGGCTTATCCTGGGTGGAGAAGCCTTTGATAACCACACTGTCCCGGAAGATGAGCACCTGTCTCTGACGCTGACCGGCACCAACGGGCAGCTGCCGCGCCGCGCTCTGCAAAGCACGGTGCTGGATACGGTGATGAAAACCACCTCCGCCAGTATTACCGTGCGTAATCTTTGCGCCCCGACGTTGCCCTGTTATCCGCCAGCCCAGGACCGCTTCCACTGGCGTGTGCTGAGCCATCTCGGCAGCAGTTTCCTCTCGATGATGGATAACGCCGAAGTGCTGCGTGGCACCCTGGCGCTGTATGAATGGACCAGCAGCGAGATGAACCGCCGTCGTCTGGAAGCCATCATCGAGGTGAAACACAGCGAAACCGAGCGCTTTGAGCAGGGCTACCTGGTGCGTGGCGTGCAGATTGAAGTGACGCTCGACGGCCATGGCTTTGCCGGGCGGGGCGATATCTGCCTGTTTGGCGAGATGCTGAGCCGCTTCTTTGCGCTCTATACCGATATCTATCTGTTTAATCGCCTGATTATCATCCTACAACCAACCGGAGAGCGCCTGGAATGGGAAGAGAAGCACAACCGTCGCATTCCCGGCTGACCCCGCGGCTGGAAGCCGACCTGCACCGCATTAACTTTTACCGCTTATGTCAACTGCTGGAGAAACTGAATCCGGACCGGCCGCTGATGGGCTCAACCAGCCATCCCGGTGACGACCCGGTGCGATTTGCACCACACCCCGGGATGGGTTTTCCGGCCAGTGAGCTGAAGGCGGTTGAATACGACGAAGACGATGACAGCAAACCGCCGGTCATTCGCACCACATTTCTAGGCATGTACGGCGTTGATTCGCCATTGCCGACAGCGTATCTCGATGACATCACGCTGCGGGCTGACGGATATGAAGCGCTGCAGAGTTTTCTCGATATATTCAGCCACCGCATCCTGACGCAGTTTTACCGCATCTGGCGTAAATACTCTTACCCGGCAAGCTTCGAGCCCGGCGGAACTGACAGCATATCGCAGTCGTTGCTGGGCCTGGTGGGGCTGGGCATTCCCGGTACGGAAAACCATATTGCCACACCGATATCCCGATTTCTGGCGCTGCTGGGGGGGCTGCGCCAGCCCGGTAAAACTCAGCAGGGTATGCAGGCCCTGGTCAGCCTGCTGGCACCGGATACCACCGTCAGGGTCAGTCCGTACTGTCTGCGTCCGGTGGAGGTCAGCCAGCCGCTGGGTTTTTACGGCGATGATGATTTTCTGCTGGACGGCAACACGCCGTTGGGGGACGAAGCAATGGATGCCAACAGTCAGCTGCTGATCGCCCTGTCCACCGAAAGCGAACAGGAGTCGCAGGGCTGGAGGCCGGACGGTCTGTTGTATCAGGACTTTCTGGTGATGCTGCGTGTCTATCTTGGCTGGCGCTTCAAGGCAAAAATCACCCTGACTACCGCTACCCGGTTGCTGGCCACGCCGCCGCTCGGTGAAGGCCCATTCTGGCTGGGGATGAATGGCGTACTGGGCGCGGAAGACGAAGCCCTCCCGGATGATATCCCGCAGACCTTTACGACGGAACTGGGCTATTACACCGGCCTTCAGCCCGCCACACCACGACAAGGAAACCGATGTGTTACGTACAAATTTAACTAAAACAGCTCGCTGGCTGTTACCCCTGCTGGCATTCAGTCTGGCGGGCTGTGGGGTGACGCAGGGTATCACCGATGGCACCAAATCGGCCTTTAACGCCGTGTTCTACAAAAAGATTAAGGTGCTGCACCTGGATTTCACTGCCCGTGAAGCGTTGAACACAGATTCCCGCGAGAGTAACTCGCTGTCTGAGCCGGTGGTTATTCGTGTCTGGCAGCTGAAAGACCGCAAAACCTTCGACAAAGCGGTCTACCAGCAGTTGCTGAAAGATGGGGAGACCATTCTGAAAGTTGACCTGCTGGCGAGTCGTGATGTGGTGGTGAAGCCGGGCGGTGATGCGAACCTGAATATGCCGATGGAAGAAGACGCTCAGTTTGTGGCGGTGGTGGGGCTGTTCCGTCATCCGGATATGGTCAACAACACCTGGAAGCAGGTTATCGAACGAGACGACCTGGATCCGGATAAGCCGCGCATTTTGGAAGCGGGCAATAACCACCTGACGCTACAACCCCTTAAGGATGATTGATGCCCCAGGGACACAACACGCCGTCGCTGTATGAAATGCTCACTGGCCATTTTACCGGTGGTCTTCCGCTGTCGCAGGTCAGTGAGCAGAACCAGGTGATTTTATCGGTGCTCGATAACATGCAGCGTATCCTTAACTGTCGCACCGGCACGCTGGCGCATCTGCCGGACTATGGCCTACCCGATATGACCAGAGTTCTCCAGGGCATGCCGGGTACCGCCCATGAGCTGCTGGGCACCCTGTCGACTGTTCTGCTCAAATATGAGCCTCGCCTAAAAAAAATCACTGTAGTCCTGCTGGAGCAGAACGTCCCCGGCGAGTTGCGTTATGCCATTGATGCTGAGCTGAAGGGTATTGGCCTCGTGCGTTACGGAACCGAGTTTATGCCCGAGGGACGAGTGATGCTGAGACACCTGAAGCAACGGCAGTATATCGATACCACAACCCGTCGGTAAGGCCAGTTAACACTATGTCAGTAAAATCACAGTTTCTCAAAAAACTCCACGCCAGACAGCCCACCCCGGTCTCGTTTACCAGCAGGACTCAGGCCGATATTGCAGAGTTTCGCCTGCGAATGACACAGCTTCAGGAGCAGATGGACGCGTGGCTGGTGGGTACCGGACTGAATGTGGAGACGGTCAGTACATCCGTTACGGACCTGCTGATTGAGGGGAGAGCATTTGAGATTGCCGCCCTCGCTCTGAGTATCGACGATCGTTCTGTAAAATTCGTGCCGGCATTCCTTTATGGTCAGGGTGTGACCGGGTGTGTGGAGGCGACCTTCCATGATGGAGGCCCCGTGACACCTCTGGGGCGATTATTTATGCGGTCTGGAACGGTGAACAAGTGGGCCTTTACTCCGCCTGGTGCTTTATCCCCCTCCGGACAGGGTTTTGATGAGAGCATATTTTTTAGTCTGATTTTAGCGCTTCTGACATAGCTGCTGGTGTTGTAATACCAGTCCCCTCTGAACATGCAGAAAGCGAAGTTGCATAAACAATAACCTTCAAAAACTCCTGATACGCTCAATGGACAACTGCTCATGAATGACATTACCTCACGTAAAATCCAAACTGGTGGTGACCCCAGGACGCTGTCGGATTACGCTACCCTACGCGATGAACTGAATAAGCTGAGGCATCCGGCGCGCCCGGATGTGAACTGGCATTATGTGGAAAAACTCTGTCTCTCACTGTTTGAGCAGAATGGCGTGGAATTACAAACAGCAGCCTGGTATACGCTTGCGCGTACGCAGCTGGCCGGTTTACTCGGGCTCAATGAAGGTCTGGCGATACTTGAGGCCCTGATAAGCCATCAGTGGGGAGCACTCTGGCCGCAGCCAGTGCATGCTCGCATGGAAATCCTCAGTAGCCTAAGTCAGCGCCTGCAGCAACGGATGCGCGCACTCCCGCTGAATTACAGTGACCTCAGCCAGCTGTATCAGGCTGAGCAATTACTTACCAAACTAGGCGCCGTATTACAACGTCTGGAGCTGAAACATCTCAGCCAGTTAGATACTTTGTGTACCCTGATGCATAACAGTGCCGTTCGGTTAGAAAACAGCGATGACATATCCCATACCGGGTCAATAACTCAGCCAGGTATCGTGGTAATGCATGGACAGGGTCCGTCAGCAAGGGACTTGGCCGATAGTCCGTATGAAGAGCTCTGCGCACCGGACTGTGCCGTGAAGTGGGTGTACGTGGCGCAGCATGAACAGCGGCCGAACGTGGATGTGCTGGCGCCAGCGCCCACATCGGTAAAAAAGTGGAAATCCTTCGCTGTTGGGATGTGTACCATGCTGGTGATCAGCGCCGCAGCGGTATGGAGTTGGCAGTATATTCACCGGCCAGATCCATTGCAGATTCAGTTTGCAGCCTCACTGGCTCCGTTACCAGCACCTCTCACGCCTGAACAACTGGATATGCTGCGTCAGCAAGCACCGATACCACAGGCTGTAATCGCGCAAACACAGCAGCAGCTGACCCGGCTGGATAAATTGCCTCCTGACTGGAATATTGACAACAGTCGTCAGTTGATTGAGCAGGCCAGGGTTCTGTGGCCAGAGCAAGCTAAACCTCTGGCACAGCAATGGCAACAACAGATTAATTCGGCCGCATTACCGGTAGAACAGCTCAATGGCTGGTATCAGGGAATGACAACACTACAAAAACTGAGTGACAGACTGAACGGCCTGGATGAGCAGAGGGGGAAATATATGACGGTCAGTGAGCTAAAATCCGTTGTATTTTCCGCAATACAGTCATTTAACAAATCCATACCGGCTGAAGAGCAACTGCGGGTATTGTCACAAAATGCAGCGGGAGAACCTTTACCTGCTGCTGCCAGGGTCCAAATGGAGATACATTTGAAACAATTGACAGCCCGTTATGCTGAGATAAAACAGAATGCATCAAAATAAAGTGGTACTAAAAGTTATGAGCGATTTTGTTCGTTACCGTAATAATCGTACCAGATGAACTATTGCTATTTAATCCTTTTGGAAAGTAATTATTCATCCCTGTCAGTCGATGAGATGGCTGGCCAACAGTGCTAGCTAATGATTTACCTCCAGCAGTTCGATGACGAATGAAACTTTGGTTTATTGAACCGCGGCTAAATACTTTCATTTCCGGTATCAAGGATTCGGTTGCTGACACCGTGATCGAATACCTTTACCAGCACGGTTCACTGGCAGCGAGGGTGCTGATATTTAAAAGCATTGCTAGAACACCGGGGGTATCAGATCCGAACCATAGGATTTCCGACCAAGACGCTCTGTGAGATAAACGGCCTGCAGTTAGTGGTAGACAAGCGACTCGACCAGTAAGTTAACCACAATATGTAGTTGGTTTAGCATGCTCTTTAACAATATAAGGGATCTTCCCCACATCCATGGGGGATTTCCGGACACGGTGCCGCGAAAGGACCCGCCGGATCGATCTTCCCCACGTCCATGGGGGATTTCCCAGATGATAAGCGGTGCAATGTCCGGTATCGGGGCTTCCCTCCGGATGCTGGTGGTATTTACAGCGCCAGTAGTACGTCGGCGGGGCGATATTCAGCTCATGACATACCGATCCGACCCAGTAACTTCAGTTGAGGGTATCCAGCAGCGGCATCGTTTTTCCACAGATGGTCGAACTCCGCCAAATTCAAACCCCGCGCATCGCGCGGGGTTTTTCGTTTCAGCCTTCCGTCGCACCGTCGCTTTTTCTCCTTTAGCGTCCGCAGAGCGCGGGGCCGCTCAGTTGAATTCGTAGTTGACGCCGACGTTATACTCCAGCGAGCTGTCGTTAACGGCGGCGCCGGCTTTGGCCGCCAGCCGTTGGGTGAAGCGGTAGCCCATGCCGACGGCGATGGCCTGCTGATCCTTATAGCCTCCCAGCGCGGCGCTGGCGTTGAATTTACCGACGCTATAGGGCTGGAATAGCCCGGCCAGCGCGGCATCCTTGGCGGCGATCTGACGCATTTCATGACGGTTGTTGTCGATCTGGTGCTGCAGGGCGCCAAGATGGCGGCTGATGCCGCTTTGCCACTCATTGACCGCCCGCCAGTGACGCTGAATCGTCTGCGCATTGTGATGGATACGCTGGCCATTGTCGCGCACATCCTGTGCGTTGTCGGCGATCTGTTGACCGTTGTCGCTGATTTGCTGACGATTCCCGGCAATATTCTGTCCGTTAGCGTGAATGCTGACGCTATTGCGCTGCAGCAGCCGCTGACGCTGCTGTCCAGCCATGGCCACGCGGTTCAGCTGCCCGAGATTCACGGCGTCGGTAGACTGTGTGCCGGCGGCGACGTGGGTGAGCTGGCGCTGATGGACGGCATTGCCGAATGAGACGGTCTGGCTGCGCTGGTTGGTGCTGTGATCGCCGATGCTGACGGCGTTGGCAGCGCCGCTGGCCACGCCGGCATGATCGCCGATAGCGACGCTGCTGCGGGCGTTGTCGCCGACGCTGGCGTCGCTGCCCAAGGCGACGGCGCCGCTGGCATTGTCGCCGATCTGGCTAAAGAGGCCGATGGCGTTGGCGCCCGCGGCTGCGCTACCGACGCTGGCGGTGTCGCCGATGGCATTGGCGCCGGCGGCGTCGGTGTGGACATGGCTATTGATCCCAATGGCGTTACTGCCGACGTTGTTGCTGTCGATCTGGCTGCCGCTGCCGCTGCCGCTGCCAATGGCGGTGGCGCCGTCGGCCTTGCCCTGGATCGCCGCCCGGCTGCCGATGGCGATGCCATCAAGGGATGAATTTACCGTGGCGCTGACCCCGACGGCGACGGCGCTGTGGGCTCCGGCCGTAACATGGGCGCCGTTGCCCAGGGCGATGGCGTTCTGGCTGTCGGCCTGCGCGCCGCCGGCCTGGTAGCTGCCGCTGAAGGCTCCGCTAGTATTGCTGGCGTAAGCCAGTGGGGGAGTGAGAGGGAGAAGGGAGAGAAGTAAAATGAATTGACGTTTTTTCATCGTTTATGGCCAATTTTCTACGTGAGATGCTTGTCGAAAATAACGGGGTTATTCCGGCCCGATTAACATAACCTTCGCTAACGTTGTCTGTTGAGGTAATTGAACTATGCAGCTAAAGAAGGCAATGGCTCATTTTCTTAGGTTATTAGCGCAAATGCTTTCGGCGCTGAGGAATATACGGTTGCGCTGGATGGTTGGCTATATCAGACGATTCTGTCATTCATTTTTCGCGATTTTTGTAGGCGTCATTTCGCTAGAGTTGAATTTTAACATAAGTGTTACTTTTGGATTTATACTCTGTACCCTTTGCGCAGATCGAGATAAATATCTAAATTTAGCCTAATGCCTATTCCGTTGAAAATAAAAATGTGTCCATGGCGTTATGGTTATCTACCATGTCAATATTTTCGCGTTAATAATTAATAACACTTCCACATGTTTTGTAGATAATAGCTTTTACGCGCTGAAATAATAATTTTCTTCCGTAATGGAAATATCCTAAGTTATTTTTAATACCTCTTAATACTGCGCCAATTAAGGTGCGCAGGATGCTTTTAATCTCCGTCGCTGCGCTGGCGATGGGGTAACGCAGGGCAGGGAAAAGGCGTTGCGCATCGCGGATACGCTACGCTGATCTGTGCTGCCCAGAATCTCCCGGCGTTTGGGGGAGAGCGGCATCGGGAGTGCGTTGACCCGACGCTATGCCGGTAAATAGCGTACGGAGTGCTCTATCGCATCGCCCTGTGCGTCAATAATCAAACTCCATAGGCCGCTGAAGGGGATACTGAGATAGAGCTCACCATGGGGCTGTTGACTGAGGGAGGCCGCCGCTGCGGCCTGCTGAAGGTGGGGATTTTCATCGCTGGCCAGGTGAACGGAGAACCGGTGGGCGCAGCGTACGATCAGCGTATCGCCGCCGAACAGGTTAAGACGGGTGTGAACGACCGACATGACGAACCTCCTGCAGTAAGGAACCGAATAAGTAAGGTATTAGTAATTTATTGTGATAGCACTCACATAAGTGAGTTTTCATAGAAGCAAAAGTTTGGCGATTAAATAATGACCAAAATCAATCTTTGTGCAGGTATCATCGGGGTTACGCTGACGGTGCCAATAATAAGAAATGCTTATCAGGCTGCGCCGCATTGGTCTGGGGGCGTGGTTCGCTGCGGTGGTCTACGGAGAAGGTGCCGCTGAGCGGCCCGCGTTTCGCCATCCAACCGGGCAAGGGGAGCGTGCGGAGGGCCCCGGCGCTTTCGCGGAGCCCTCCCGACGGTTAGCGGGCCAGCCAGCCCCCGTCGACGGCCAGGGTATAGCCGTTGACATAGTCGGATGCCGGAGACGAGAGGAAGACCACCGGGCCCATCAGATCCTGCGGCAGGCCCCAGCGCGCGGCCGGAATACGCTCCAGGATCTCCTTGTTGCGGGATTCGTCGCTGCGCAGCTGCTGGGTGTTATTGGTGGCCATATAGCCCGGTGCAATGGCGTTGACGTTGATGCCGTGCTTGGCCCATTCGTTGGCCAGCAGACGGGTTACGCCCATCACCGCGCTCTTGGATGCGGTATAAGAGGGCACCCGGATCCCCCCCTGGAAGGAGAGCATGGAGGCGATGTTGATGATCTTGCCGCCCTGTCCCTGCGCAATAAACTGGCGCGCCACGGCCTGCGACAGGAAGAAGACGCTCTTAATGTTCAGGTTCATCACGTCGTCCCAGTCCTTTTCGCTGAAGTCGATGGCGTCTTGACGGCGAATGATCCCGGCGTTATTTACCAGAATATCGATATGACCGTAGGCGGCGACGGCCTGGGCCACCAGATCCGGGATCACCGCCTGATCGCGCAGGTCGGCGGTCAGGCTGACAAACTGGCGTCCCAGCGCGCGCACCTTTTCTGCGGTCTCCGTCGGCTCGACCACGTTGACGCCGACGATATCGCAGCCGGCCTGCGCCAGACCCAGCGCCATGCCCTGACCCAGACCGGTATCGCACCCGGTCACCATCGCAACTTTACCCTGCAGAGAGAATGTATCCAGAATCATGCGTATTGTCCTTTAACTGGCGCGCCGGCATCCCCGCCGGCGTGCGGATGAATGAAAAATAACGGTTAGCGCAAATCGGTAATGGCGAGGTGGTCCATATCGTCAAAGACCTGGTTTTCTCCCACCATGCCCCAGATAAAGGTGTAGGCCTGGGTGCCGACGCCCGAATGGATAGACCAGCTGGGGGAGATCACGGCCTGTTCGTTGCGCATCACGATATGCCGTGTCTCCTGCGGCTGCCCCATCATGTGGAATACGCAGCTGTCCGGCGCCATATTGAAATAGAAGTACACCTCCATGCGGCGCTCATGGGTGTGGCACGGCATGGTATTCCACAGGTTGCCCTCCTCAAGCTCCGTCAGCCCCATCGACAGCTGACAGGTCGGCAGCACCTCCGGCACCATGTATTTATTGATGGTGCGGCGATTGCTGGTCTTGGCATCGCCCAGGGTCTGCGGAGAAACATCGGCCGGGGTTATTTTGCGGTTTGGGTAGTGGGTATGGGCCGGCGCGCAGTTGTAGTAGAACTTGGCCGGGCAGGTGCTATCCAGGCTGGCGAAATGCAGGACGCGCGCGCCCTGGCCGACATACAGGGCCTCACGTGGGCCGATCTCATAGCGCTCGCCGTCGATGTCGATGACGCCGGGGCCGCCGATATTGATAACGCCCAGCTCGCGGCGCTCAAGAAAATAGCCGACGCCCAGCTGCTTTCCCACCTCGTTGCCGATAGAGACGCTCTGCGTCACGGGCATGATGCCGCCGACGATTATGCGGTCGATATGGCTGTACACCATGGTATAGCGATCGGCGTCGAAGACGGTATCGATGAGAAACTCACGGCGCAGACCGGCGGTGTCGAGCTGCTTCGCGTGATCGCTGTGGATGCTTTGACGGACTTCCATTTTTACCTCGTTATGCTCAGTAACACCCGACGGGCTCAGGCATTGGGCCGATCCCGTGTGCTGATGAGGATCCTAACCCAATCCTGGCGGGGCTTCAACATAAAATGAAATGCTGTTTTAATTTTTTAGAATCACAATTGCATTTTTGTGATGTTCTCCGCGGGCAGCGGATCCGCAGGGCGCCAGACAGTGAATCGCGCAGAGGGGGCGGGGTATTTTTAGCAGTTGTGCCGTGTCTTGCTTTTGGGATAGCGGGGGCGCGTGGTGGTTTACAATAATTTACGTGAATGCGCTGTCATTAGCGCGCTGAGGGGGTAAGCTCACTCCATAGAGAGTTTCCGTGCGCATGAGGGCCGCCACGGGGGGGCATTCTGCGCAGTAAGACGCTGGACTCGACAAGGAGCAAAACATGAGAAAATTGACGGTGATGGCGCTGGCGGCGTCGCTAGCGCTGAGCGTGGGGGCGGCCTGGGCACAGCCGCAGCAGGATGACGATACGCCGCCCTGCTGGCAGGACGGCGGTATGATGATGGGCTCGGGCTATCACCATATGATGTGGCGCGACGGCCATCATGGACGCTACCGCGGCGGTATGTTTGATGGGCTGAATCTCAGCGACGCGCAGCGTCAGCAGATGCGAGATATCGCGCGCCAGTATGCCGCCCAGAGCGACAGCGCCGCCTGGCACGATGCCTTTAAACAGCGCCAGCAAATCATTACCGGCGATAAATTTGACGAAAGTGCCGTGCGTGCGCAGCTGGACGCCTCGGGTGCCAAGCGCAATCAGCAGCTGGTTCAGCGTTTGAAGATGGAGCACCAGATGTACAGCGTGCTGACACCGGAGCAAAAAAAGGCCTTTAACGATAACGCCGAGCGCGGCCTGCAGCAGATGCAGCAATATCACGATCGCTGGATGCATCAATAAATTCAGCGGATGGGGGGAGCCTCGCCGCGGCGGGGCTCTGATCGGCTCCAGCGAATTATCGGGACAGTGTTGTATTTTTGACTGGATTAATTAACCCTTTTCCTATTTAATTCTATTACCCCGCGCCTCGTTGGCTATTTTATTTACGGCGCGCCGGCTGATCGTGCCGGCATTGCCTTGCGCCGCGGGCGAGCGGTCGCAGGGGATAGCGCAGCGCAATAACCAGTTTTATCCCGACTCTTCATAATTAATCCATAATTAAGCTATTTCGCGTAATTCTGCTTTCAGTTATTTACACTGGATATAATTACTTGAACTCTTTTCCGCTAAATTTATTTCCAGGCACACGGCGAAATCACCGAACATAAATTGATACAGAGGAATTCTCAATGCGTAAAATGACGGCACTCCTTCTTGCTTCGACTCTGGCTCTGGGCGTTGGCGCGGCGAATGCGGCCGATAGCACCGCCGCGCAGGTGCAGAATGGCATGGGCAATGGCATGGGTCATGATATGGGTAATGGCATGGGGCATGGTAATGGCGTGGGGACGATGCACCATCAAAATCAGATGATGCAGAAAAAAGGCGCCCGGCACGACGGCGGCATGCTGGCCGGGATCCAGCTGACGCCGGAGCAGCGCCAGCAGATCCGCGACATTCGTCTGCAGTTCCGCAATACGCACCCGATGCCCCATAGCGTGGACCGCTTTAAGCAGATGCATCAGCTGGTTGCCAGCGATAAGTTCGATGAGGCGGCCGCGCGCGCGCAGATTGAGGCCAACAACAAGACGCGCAATGACGCGGCGCTGGCCAGGATGAAGATGGAAAACCAGATCTACAATCTGCTGACCCCGGAGCAGAAGACGCAGGTTAACCAGAATTTTGAAAAGCGCATGCAGCTGATGCTGGATCGCCAGGGGAAAATGAGTCAGTCCCAGCAGTAACCCTGACGCCGCGCTGAACAACGCCCCGTGCGGGGCGTCATAAACCCACTGAACTGTGTTTTTCAGTGGGTTTTTTCATTGCTGGGGGATGCAAGGCCCCACCCGAGCCACCGTTGCGGATGAGTCTCCCGTAGGGGGAGTGCGTGAAATCGCCACCGGCAAAAAATCCGGCGCGAGATGTGTGTAGGTCCTCTTTGTTGCATGGCGGCATGTTCTATTACGGGGTGCTGAGGGAGAATATTTCCGCCGTTGAGCATAAAATATGCCGTCGCACGTGTATTGCCTGAGCGTTAGGACGATTGGGTTTTACGCTGAGCAATATTTGCCGGTATGCGGCGTCATCGATATTAAATAACAGGGCGGAATGCTGGGTTTTGCTCTCCTGGATAACCTTATCCTCAATCGGAGTGATACGGCTCTCTCCGTTGTTGACCAAGGTTATACGCTGACTCAGCATATTCTTCGTGAGAATAAGACCCAGGGTGCAATCATTTATTTATTCAGGATAATGGCCAGGTAGCCGTGGTCGCTTTAGTTGAATGATCAATCCGAAATGCCCTGTCTCGATGATTCCTGGCCGCGGGGAAAGGTCGTCAGCAAGCACACGCCACTCCTCCTCGTCATTCAATCCCTAATCCTATGACAATATCCAACTGACGGACTCATCAAGGGGGAATCGCAGCGGTGAGCGCTCCACGCCCGAGGGGGGCTCCGTTTCCGTCCCCAAAAGCCAGATATTGCATGTTGCCGTTCCACGTCCATTCGGCGAGGGGGCTGCGGCGGCGAGTCTATCGGGTCGCGGCGGTGCGTCGGTATTACATTTCCCATTAAAACTAGCCGCGTGCCGCGCGCGGGCCATGGCGGCTGTCGCCATCGCCGGTACGCCCCGGCCCCTGCGGCGGCGGAAAAGGCGCCAGTTACGCCGTTCCGCTCGTCTAAGGCTTGAAAGCCGGACGCGCTCTACTCATACTGCTGACTGCGTCCCTTAATTCTCCGTCAATATCTCCGTCGCCTGCGGCCACGTGGGGGCATTAAGGGACTCGACGCGGGGTAGGGCCCCGTTTCGCCGGCGCGCGGGCTAAAGACGCTTCACGCGCCGGCGTGTGAAGCGCGTTCCGGGTGGCGGAGTCGGGCCCTTATCATCATTCTCCCTCTCTCTGTTTAAGGATATCTGTCATGGCTGAAGAGACCATTTTTAGCAAAATTATCCGCGGTGAAATTCCCGCCGATGTGGTGTACCGGGACGATCTGGTCACGGCATTTCGCGATATTTCGCCGCAGGCGCCGAGCCATGTGCTTATCGTGCCGAATAGGCTGATCCCAACGGTGAACGATGTGCAGCCGCAGGATGAAGCGGCGCTGGGGCGGATGATCAGCGCGGCGGCAAAAATCGCGCGCCAGGAGGGGATTGATGAGAACGGCTACCGCCTGGTGATCAACTGCAACCGCGACGCGGGGCAAGAGGTGTTTCATATCCATATGCATCTGCTCGGCGGTCGTCCGCTGGGGCCGCTGCTGGCGCGTTAACCGCGGCCCGACGCCGGGCAGGAGGAGGTATGGCAGGGAATCGCAGTTGGGCTGCGCTGGCGCTGTTGACGCCGCTGTGGCTGGCCGGATGCGCGGCGCCGTCACGGATCCCGATCAACGCGGAGCAGCGTCTGGTGATGGAGCCGGGGCTGCTGGCGGCAGGCGTTACAGCCACCGCGCCGCAGATAACGGTGCAGGGGAGCGGACGCACCGCGCAGGCGCAGGTCAGCTACGGCGACGGAGAGGGCGGCGCGACGCTGCCGCTGCACTACCGCTTCTATTGGTATGACGCCCGGGGACTGGAGATCGCGCCCGCGCCGGCGCCCGCCCGTCTGACGCTGCATAGCGGGGAGCGGGTCAGGCTGACGTCGTTCAGCCGAGATCCGCAGGCGCGCCAGGTGCGGCTATACCTTTATGACTGAGGGGTAAATAGGATTGAGCATAATGATAAAGAGAACGACGGGGATCGCGCTGGCCGCGCTGTTGCTGAGCGGCTGTCAGGGGCTGCTGCCGCGCGGGGAGACACCCTCTCAGCCGCCGGCGCCCACGACGCCGGCGCAGCCCAGCGTGGTGCCGACGCCGCCACCGCCGCCGCCGGCTGTCACCCCGGTACCCCAGCCGCCCAAGATGACCAGCGTGGACTGGCAGGGCAGCTTTGCGCCGCTGATCGATCAGCTGCTGGGCGCGCAGGGGGTCGAGGCCGGTAGCATTCTGCTGGTGGACGGGGTGCAAAATAAAACCAACGGCCAGCTGAGTATGGCCAACGCCAGCGAGGTGCTGCGCAGCGCGCTGGCCGGTAACCCCCGTTTCCAGATGGTGTCGGCGGCGCAGCTAGCGCAGGCCAAGCAGCGCCTAGGGCTGGCGGCCAATGACAGCCTCGGATCGCGCAGCAAGGCGATCGGCTTGGCGCGGCAGGTGAGCGCCCAGTATGTGCTGTATACCACCGTCAGCGGCAATGTGCAGTCGCCGCGTCTGGCGATGCAGCTGATGCTGGTGCAGAGCGGGGAGATCATCTGGTCGGGTAAAGGCCCGGTTGCGCTCTGATCCGCAGGCCATGCGGGCGGTGCTGTGCCGCCGCTTTCCCTCGCTGCCGGGTGCCGACTGGCAGTTTAGCCTGACGCAGGGGCTGAGCGGCGATAACTGGCGTGCGCAAAATGGTGACAGTGTCACAATTCTGCTGCGTCCGATAACGCCGCAGCGGCGCCATCTGGGGATCGATCGGCGCCGCGAGGGGCGGGCGCTGCGGATGGGCGCCGCGGCCGGGCTGGGGCCAACCTGCTATGGCACCGTTGATGGCTGGCTGCTGGCCGGCTGGCTGCCCGGCGAGACGCTGGCGCCGGGGACGCTGTCGACGGTGCAGCTGGCGGCGCTCGTCGCGTGCCTGCACCGCCTGCCGCCGCGTCTGACGTCGCGCTCGCTGCGTCGCTACTGCGCCGCCTACTGGTCGCAGCTGGCGCCCGGGCGCCGCGGGTTCCTGGCGCAGCGGGTGCACCAGCGCTGGCAGCGACGCCGTGAGCCGCGTCCGCTCAAGCTGGCGCTGCTGCATATGGATATTCACGATGGCAACCTGATCGGCGCCGACGGCGCCGTGGGACTGATCGACTGGGAGTATGCCGCCAGCGGCGATATCGCGCTGGATTTGGCGGCGCTGAGCCGTAACTATGCCCTGGACGGGGCCGGGCGGGCCGAGCTGGTCGCGGCCTACTGTCGTCAGGGGGGCTACCGTGACGCCGCGCGTCTGCTGCATCAACTGAATCGCTGGCTGGGCTGGGTGGACTATATGGCCTGGCTGTGGTTTGAGCTGCGCTGGCAGCAGACCCAACAACCTATTTACCGGCGGCAGGCCGATGTCCTGCTGCGCAATTTAACCCAATAATCCATGCGGCGCACGGCGCCGCGAGAGAGGAGACGTCGTGTGGGCCCTGTAATGCTGGATGTCGCCGGCCATGCGCTGGATGCCGAGGAGCGAGAGATCCTGGACCATCCGTTGGTCGGTGGCGTGATCCTGTTTAGCCGTAATTTTGACGATCCGGCACAGCTGCGTGAGCTGGTGCGCCAAATCCGCCAGGCGGCGCGCCACCCTTTGCTGGTGACCGTCGATCAGGAGGGGGGACGGGTGCAGCGCTTCCATCAGGGGTTTACCCGCCTGCCGGCGGCGCAGTCCTATGCCGCGCTCAATGCGCCGCAGGAGGCGCAGCGTCTGGCGCTGGAGGGCGGCTGGCTGATGGCCTGCGAGATGATCGCCATGGATATCGATCTGAGCTTTGCTCCGGTGCTGGATTTGGGACACGGCAGCGCTGCCATCGGCGAGCGTGCGTTTCACCGGGAGGCGGAGAGCGCCATTCCGCTGGCGCAGGCGTTTATCGACGGGATGCACCAGGCGGGAATGAAGGCGACCGGCAAGCATTTCCCGGGGCACGGTAAGGTGAGCGCGGACTCCCATAAGGAGACGCCGATCGACGAGCGCCCGCTGGCGCAAATCGTTGAGCATGATATGGTTATTTTCAAGACGCTGAATGCGTGCGCCAGGCTGGACGCGGTCATGCCGGCCCACGTGATCTACTCACAGGCGGACTCCCGCCCGGCCAGCGGCTCACCCTACTGGCTGCAGCAGGTGCTGCGTCAGACCCTGGGCTTCGAGGGGGTGATCTTCTCGGACGATCTGTCGATGAACGGGGCCGCGGTGATGGGCAGCTATGCGCAGCGGGCGCAGGCGTCTCTGGACGCCGGCTGTGATATGGTGCTGGTATGCAATAACCGCCAGGGTGCGATCAGCGTGCTGGACCATCTGTCTGCCGCCGGGTCGCCGCGCATCGAGCGTCTGCGTCACCGCGGCCAGGTCGATCGCGAGGGGCTGATGGGCAGCGCGCGCTGGAAGCAGGCGCATCAGGATTTGCAACGCTTACACCAGCGCTGGGAGGAGGCCAAACAGGCCTGAGATCCGGCGCCGGATAACCTCATTGGGTGCAGGACCGCCGCATATCAAGGTGACCTGCGGCGTGGATGACACGTGCGGGAGACCGCTTAGGGAGACGTATGATTATTTATCTGCATGGCTTCGACTCCACCAGTCCGGGCAATCATGAAAAGGTACTTCAGCTGCAGTTTATCGATACGGACGTGCGGCTGATCAGCTACAGCACGCGTCATCCGCGGCACGACATGCAGTATCTGCTCAACGAGGTGAGCCGGGTCGTCCGTCAGAGCGACGATCCGGGCGCGCTGATCTGCGGCGTCGGGCTCGGGGGATACTGGGCCGAGCGCATCGGTTTTCTCTGCGGTATCCGCCAGGTGATGGTGAACCCGAACCTGTTCCCGCAGGAGACGATGCCGGGGCTCATCGATCGCCCCGAAGAGTATGCGGACATCGCCACCAAGTGCGTGGAGAATTTCCGCAGCCGTAACCGCGGCCGTAGTCTGGTGCTGCTGTCGCGCCACGATGAGGTGCTGGATAGCCAGCGCAGCGCCGGGCTGCTGGCGCCGTACTATGATGTGGTGTGGGATGAGCGGCAGGGGCACAAGTTCCCCAGCCTGTCGCCGCATCTGCAGCGGATTCGCGCGTTCAAGAGCGTGGCCTGAGGGGCGATGGCAGGGGGAGTGGCTCCCCCTGCGCTGAGGGCGCTTAGCGCCCGGCCTTCAGCTTCTGGAAATCGGTTTCGTAGATTTCGCTGGCGCTGCCGACGTCATTCTGCCATTCGCCCTTGGCGATGGTCTCCGCATCCGGGTAGAGCGACTTGTCGCTGACCACCTCTTTAGGCAGCAGCTTTTGAGCCGCCAGGTTCGGGGTCGGATAGCCGATGGTTTCCGCGACCTGCGCGGCGACGTCCGGGCGTAGCAGGAAGTTAATCAGCTTCATCGCGCCTTCGGGATTTTTGGCATTGGCCGGAATGGCCAGGCTGTCCATCCAGAAAATGGCGCCCTCTTTCGGCCAGACGATCTGCACCGGCGTGCCGGCCTGGCGCGCCACATAGGCGGAGCCGTTCCAGATCATGCCCAGATTGACCTCGCCCTCCATAAACGGATTGGCCGGGTTATCGGAATTGAAGGCCAGCACGTTGGGCATCAGCTTCACCAGGGCCTGATAGGCCTCCTGGATCTGCTTGGGATCGGTGGTATTGCCCGAGTAACCCAGCCTGCGCAGGGCGATCTGGAACACTTCGCGCGCATCGTCCGTCAGCAGCAGGCTGCCCTTATACTCTGGCTTCCACAGGTCGGCCCAGCTGGTCACGCTGGCCGGATCGATGGCATCGCTGTTGACCCCGATCGCCGTCGCTCCCCAGATGTAGGGGATGGAGTAGTCATTCTTCGGGTCAAACGACTTGTGCAGCAGATTGGGATCCAGGTTGTGGAAGTTGCTCAGCTTGTCGTGATCGATCTTTTGCAGCATCCCTTCGTTACGCATCTTGGCGACATAGTAGGTGGAGGGCACCACCAGATCGTAGGCGCCTTCCCGGTACGTCTTCAGCTTGGCGTACATGGTTTCGTTAGATTCATAAGTCGAATAGATGACTTTAATTCCGGTTTCCTTGGTGAACTGCTCCAGCAGCCCCGGCGGGACATATTCGGTCCAGTTGTAGAAGTAGACCGTATTATTGTCGGTTTTCGGCGCATCGGCAGCATGTGCGGCATGAGCTCCCATTGCCAGCAAACCTGCGGCTACCAGAGGTGACCACTTTTTCATTCAGCGTATCCCTATAGTGAAGGTCGAAACAGAAGGTGGAACTGTCCGCCGCCGTAACGCCTTGGCGCACCACAACAAACAGGCGGGCTATTATAGGAGCGGCGACGACGGGGGTAAAGCCTTGGCCGCCGCCGGACGCCGATGGGCGGGTGTGCCGTCCGGCAAGGGGCGCGGACGGCGGTGTGGCGGCGCTTAGCGCGGCGCCTGCTGGTTGAGGCGGGCGTAGGCCTTCTCATGAAAGCCCTGGCGGCGGGCATAGAACATCAGGATGCTCAGGCTGATGATGAAGGTCAGCGCCAGCTTGACCGACTCCGCGCCGCTTAACGCGATGAAGCAGAACAGGCAGCCCAGGGTGGCGGCCGTCAGGCTCAGCACGTGGTGCAGGGAGGGCCCCTCCAGGCGGATCAGCGCAACGCAAGAGTAGAAGTAGGGCAGCATGGTTAACAGCACGGCAATGCCGATCAAATCGCCGAAGATATCGGAGGTTTTGGCGCCGCTGGCGGCCAAGAAGGTCATCAGCGCCATCAGGGCGGTCATCTTCAGCGCCGACAGCACGATCCCTTTACGCGGTACCCCGTGGGCGTCAACCTCGCCGTAGATGCGGGGGAAGTTACCGTCGCGGGCGGCGCGTACCCCGGCCTGGCCCACCAGCATCATCCACGATCCCAGTGCGGCCAGACAGGCGAAGGCGGTGAAGGCCGAGACCACCGGAGCGGCCCAGGGGCCGAGGATCATCGAGGCGCTGGCGGCGAAGGGGGCGCCGGTGTTGGCCATGGTCTGCGCCGGGAACATTCCGCTCATCACCTGGGTCGCCAGAATGTAGATCAGGCCGGCCAGAGCGGTTCCCAGCATGGTGGCCAGCGGCACGGTGCGCTTGGCGTTCTTCACCAGCCCGGAGCTGACCGCGGCGCTCTCTACGCCGACAAAGGCCCACAGGCAGATCAGAATGCTGTGCAGTACGGCGCTGCCGCTGCTGCTCCGGGTGGTGTTCCAGTTGGCGTGATACAGCGCCGGATCAAACCAGTGCCAGCCGGCGATGGCGGTACCGACCACCGGGATCAGCACCAGGATCAGCCCCAGGGTCGTCAGACGGCTCACCCAGGTTCCGCCCATCATATTAATGAAGGCCATGATCCAGATGATGACGATACTGGCGATGCCCGCCGGTATCGGGTCGTTGAGCATCGGGAAGAAGACCGACAGATAGGCGACCCCGGCCAGGCAGTCGGCCAGGTTACCGATCCAGTTTGCGTGATAGTAGAGCACGGCGGTCTGGAAGCCAAAGGCTGGGCCCAGACGACCCGCGTAGGCGATAGGGCCGCCTACCTGTGGATCGCGTGTAGTCAAACGAGCGAAGACAAAGGCCAGCGACATTGCGCCGACCAAGGCAATTAACCAACCAAAAATAGAGATGGAACCAATTTTGGCAAGGTTTGCCGGCAGCAGGGCGATACCGCTGCCCATCATATTGCCGGCAACGATTCCCGTGCAGGCAAAAAGCCCGATTTTTTTTGTAGAAGACGCCATTTTAGCCCCGTTTTGTCTTATGTCAGACGTGGTGACCGTACTCCCTCACGGTGCGCGCCGCTTAATTAATCAAGTCCTGGTCGTAATTATATGACTATTTGCGAATCAGATCACAGTACAAGGTATGACCAATGCTATTTTGCATTCTAATCTGAGCAGTTGGTACGGTAATTTCCCGCTGCGCTGCGTCATTTTGAGCGGGGCGGCCGATCGGGGGTACCCGGCGGGGGGGCGGGGGGACATTTTCACGCCAAAATGCGGCACAGTACGCATAGCTGGGGGGAAATCGCCCGACCTGAGGAGCGGGCATCTGAATATTTTAATGCAGTAGCAAAAAAAGATAATCGGCGCCGCCGGGTGGGGGGCCACGGCGAGACGGGCGGTGCAGCGGCCGCCCGTCTCGGGGCTAGCTGCGGGTGCGGTCGCGCAGGATCAGCTGGCTGGCGAGCACCAGCAGCAACGAAAGCGCCAGCAGGATGGTGGCCAGGGCGTTGACCTCCGGGGAGACCCCCACCTTGACCATCGAGTAGATTTTCAGCGGCAGGATCTCATAGCCCGGACCGGTGACAAAGGAGGAGACCACGACATCGTCCATCGACAGCGTGAAGCTCAGCAGCCAGCCGGCGGCCACCGCCGGCATGGCCAGCGGCAGCAGGATTTTGCGCAGGATAACCAGCTCGCTGGCGCCGAGATCGCGGGCGGCCTCCAGCATGCGGACGTCAAAGCCCCGCAGGCGGGAGTAGACGGTGACCACCACGAAGGGCAGGCAGAAGGTAATGTGCGAGAACAGCAGGGACCAGAAGCCCAGGGAGACCCCTAGCAACATAAACAGCACCAGCAGGGAGATGGCCATGACGATATCCGGGGACATCATGACCACAAACAGCATGCCGCTGACGAAGGGCTTGCCGCGGAAGTGGTAGCGGAACAGCGCCACGGCGGTCAGGGAGCCTATCAGAGTGGCAAAGGTGGCGGAGAGCACGGCCATGGTGATCGAGTGGCCCGCCGCCTGCAGCAGGCTATCGTTGTTCATCAGCGTGCTGTACCAGCTCAGGGTAAAGCTTTTCCAGTTGATGCCGAAGCGCGAGCTGTTAAACGAGTTCGCGATCAAAATAATGATAGGGATATATAAGTAAGCGTAGATGAGGGACATGAAGCCCCCGCGCATCAGGCGTCCGAGCATGGCAGATCCTCCCGGGCGGCGCGGCATACGCACGCGTTATACTTATGCAGATTAGACAATTTTGTTATCTTCTCCAAACCATTCGACAAAATTTTGTCAAACAAAACAAATGGATATTAAACTTTGACCTCTCGGCACGGCGCGGGCGCCGCGCCTATCCGTCAGTCTGCCAAATCGCTGGCCTTGCGGTTGAGCAGCTTACCGACCCGGTAGTAGATCAGCAGCATTACCCCCATCACCAGCGTCAGGCAGATGCTGGTGGCGGCGCCAAACGGCCAGTCGCGGATATTGAGGAACTGGCTCTTGATGACGTTGCCGATCAGCAGGTTTTTGGCGCCGCCCAGCAGGTCGGCGATGTAGAACATGCCCAGCGACGGCAGCAACACCAGCAGGCAGCCGGCGACGATCCCCGGCATGGTCAGCGGGACGATGATGCGCATGAAGGTCTGTAGCCGGTTGGCGCCCAGGTCGCGCGCCGCCTCCAGCACCGAGCGATCCAGCTTTTCAATGCTGGAGTAGAGCGGCATCACCATAAAGGGCAGCAGAATGTAAATCAGCCCCAGCACCACCGCCGTGGAGGTGTACATCAGCCGCAGCGGCTGATCGATGATGCCGACCCAGAGCAGGAATTCGTTGAGGTAGCCGCGGGTGCTGAGGAACAGCTTCAGCCCGTAAATCCGGATCAGCGAGTTGGTCCAGAACGGGACGATCAGCAGAAACAGCAGCAGCGGACGTACCCGGTGGGGCAGCCGCGCCAGAATAAAGGCAAAGGGATAGCCGATGATCAGACAGCACAGGGTGGCGATCAGCGCCATGTTGAGCGAGTGCAGCAGCACCTCGGCATACAGCGGATCGAACAGCCGGGCGTAGTTGCCCCAGGTGAACACCATCTGTACCAGGTTGGCGTCGTCGCGGGTCAGAAAGCTGGTGCCGATGATCATCAGGTTAGGCAGGAAGACGAACAGCGACAGCCAGCCAACCACCAGTGCGATCACGACATTTTGAAACAGTTTACGCGATTTCTTCATCAGGCAACACCACCTCCCAGCTTTCGACCCAGGTGACCGCGACCTTCTGATCGAGCGAATGGTCTACGTCGGGATCGTCCTCGTTGAAAAACTCGCTGACCATCACCATCTTGCCGTTTTCCAGCTCTACGGTGGACTCCAGGGTCATCCCTTTGTAGTTGCGCTCGCGCACATAGCCGATGATACCGTCGACCTGCTCGCTGTCGCTGATCTCCTCCACGCGCAGGTCTTCCGGCCGCAGCAGCACCTTGAGCCGGTCGCCCTGGCTGACCGGCAGCGCCGGGTTGACGTAGATATCGCACTCGCGCCCCTCTACGTTGGCGCGCACCCGCTGCTCATCGATGCGCTGCAGCACTTCGGCATCGAATATGTTGATTTCGCCGATAAAGCTGGCCACAAACAGGTTTTTCGGCTCCTCATAGATCTCGCGCGGCGAGCCGTCCTGCTCGATACGCCCATCGCGCATCACGATGATGCGGTCGGACATGGTCAGCGCCTCTTCCTGATCGTGGGTGACGAAGATAAAGGTGATTCCCAGCTTGCGCTGCAGCGCTTTCAGCTCGTTCTGCATCTGCTTGCGCAGCTTGTAGTCCAGCGCCGACAGCGACTCGTCCAGCAGCAGCACCCGCGGCTTATTGACCACCGCGCGGGCGATGGCCACCCGCTGCTGCTGGCCGCCGGAGAGCTGATGCGGGCGGCGTTGGGCCAGCTCGTCCAACTGCACCATGCGCAGGGCATCCATGACGCGCGGCGCGATGTCATGGTGTGGGGTTTTCTGCATGCGCAGGCCAAAGGCCACGTTTTCAAAGACGCTCATGTGCGGAAACAGGGCGTAGCTTTGGAAGACGGTATTGACATGGCGCTGCTCGGCCGGCTGGTGGGTGATCTCTTCGCCGTCCAGCGCGACATGGCCGCTGTCGACCTCTTCCAGACCGGCGATCAGACGCAGCACGGTGGTCTTGCCGCAGCCGGAGGGGCCAAGGATGGTGACAAATTCACCGTGATTAATGCTCAGGTCGAGATCGGGAATGATCGCTTTGCCGTCAAAGGATTTGCGGATATGGGTCAGGCATACGACCGGAAGCGCCTGGGCGTCTACAGAGGAAGTTTCAGTCATTTAGTGGTTACTCTATCCCGAGAGATGTTGCAGATAGAACCGCCGCTGAAAAAGACTGCGTGAGCGCACCGGAACTCCCGGCGCTCGAAACCAGCGGCGTCGATCAAATTTTTAGAGCGCGCATGATAGACCCTGCGGACAATAATTGAAAGCTGAGGCGCGCAGAATTCACGGATTTCCTGCGTAAATCCCGGCATTTGCTTCGATTCGTTTACAAATCATTCACCGCTTTCGCTGAATCGGGGCAGAGGTCAGATTTTTTCTGTCAGGAGAAAAGGCAAACCCCGGTAAAAATGACCTGACGCAATATTTCGCCGGAGGTGGCTCCGCATAATGGGGCAACAAGAAGGGAGAAAATACCAAATGAATAACTTACTTGATCGTTTTCTTAACTATGTTTCTTTTGACACACAGTCCAAACCAGGGGTACGTCAGGTCCCGAGTACCGAGGGGCAGTTCAGGCTGGCCCGTGCGCTGCAGAGCGAGCTGCTGGCGCTGGGGCTGGAGCAGGTCACGCTCAGCGAACACGGTTGCGTGATGGCGACGCTGCCCGCCAACGTGGCCTGGCCGGTACCGACCATCGGTTTTATCGCCCATATGGACACGGCGCCGGACGCCAGCGGTAAAAACGTGAATCCGCAGATCGTCGAAAACTACCGCGGTGGCGATATCGCCCTGGGGATCGGCGATGAAATTCTCTCTCCGGTGATGTTTCCGGTGCTGCACCAGCTGCTGGGGCAGACCCTGATCACCACCGACGGTAAAACCCTGCTGGGGGCCGACGATAAATCGGGGATCGCTGAAATTATGACGGCGATGATGCGTCTCAAGCAGGGGAACACCCCCCACGGTGAGATCCGGGTGGCCTTTACCCCGGATGAAGAGGTGGGCAAGGGTGCCCAGCATTTCGACGTCGCGGCCTTTGGTGCGGAGTGGGCCTACACCGTGGACGGCGGCGGCGTGGGCGAGCTGGAGTGCGAAAACTTTAACGCGGCCTCCGTCAACATCAAGATCATCGGCAATAACGTGCATCCAGGTAGTGCCAAGGGGGTGATGGTTAACGCCCTGGGGCTGGCCAACCGAATTCACGCGCTGCTGCCGGCGGCGGAGGTGCCGGAGCAGACCGACGGCTATGAGGGGTTCTACCATCTGGTGTCGATGAAGGGCAGCGTAGAGAAGGCCGAGATGCACTATATCGTGCGCGACTTCAGCCGCGAGGGATTTGAGGCGCGCAAGAAGCACATGATGACGATCGCCAAGCAGGTGGGCCAGGGGATGCATCCGGACTGCTACATTGAGGTGACGCTGGACGACAGCTACTACAATATGCGCGACGAGGTGGCGAAGCATCCGCACATCGTCGCCCTGGCGCGTCAGGCGATGCGCGATCTGGCGATCGAGCCCATCGAACGGCCGATCCGCGGCGGCACTGACGGGGCGCAGCTGTCATTCCGCGGCCTGCCGTGCCCGAACCTGTTTACCGGCGGCTATAACTTCCACGGTAAACATGAGTTTATTACGCTGGAAGGGATGGAGAAGGCGGTATCGGTGATCATGCGTATCGCCGAGCTGACCGCCGAGCGCGCGCGCGTCGCCGAATAACCTAGACCGCTGTACGGCGGCCGGGGATGGCCACCGTATCCGGGGTGTCTCGCGATGGGCGAGACACCCCGTTTTTTTGCGTCGGATTCAGCGGGCGTCGTCGGTAAACAGGTGCGTCAGGTGCTCACGGTAGCGCGCCACGTTGTGCTCGACGTCCGGACGCTTGATGACGTCGGTGCACAGGAAGGTCGGCAGGGGCGCCATTCCGAGGAACTGGTTGGCCTTGTGAAAGTGCAGGTAGACGCCGTCGATTCCCTGGCCGTGGAAGAACTGGGCCGGATCGTCAAAGGCCTCCTGCGGCGCGTTCCAGGTCAGGGAGAGCATATATTTTTTGCCCTGCAGCAGTCCGCCGGAGCCATATTTCTTGCTGGCGTCGGCGCGGGTGCGGCCATCGTTGGTGTACAGACGGCCGTGGCCGGCGGTAAAGACCTCATCAAGGTATTTTTTGACGATCCAGGGTTCCCCCATCCACCATCCCGGCATCTGATAGATGATGCAGTCCGCCCACAGGAGATTCTCCACCTCTTGGGCTATCTGGTATCCCTGGTCGATCGTCGTCGCGCGCAGCGTGTGTCCCAGCGCGCCTAGGCACTCCCGGGCGGTATCGTGCAGCGTGGTGTTCAGCTGGCCGTTAGAGTGGCCGAAGGGTTTCATGCCGTTAAGCAACAGAATATGACTCATGACTGGCTCCAGTGCGCCCGGTGGGCGGCGTTAGGGATACGTAAATCAATGCGTGTAAAACTATCACTGTGATTACTATATTGGAACGCGTCGCGGCGGGAGAGGGCACAAAAAGGGCCGTTGGGCGTCAGGAGATCGCCTAAAAACTGGCCCGCGCGGGGCGGGCCAGAGCCTTCGGCATCAGGCGCTGAAGGGGCGGGCGATCAGGCTGCGGGTATCGAGACGTACCTCGCTCAGGGTCACCGGGATAGTATCGCCCTGGCGGTAGACGACGTTGCCTTTCACCTGAAGGGTGCCGTTCTCCTGGCTGCATACCATCTCGTCGCGCACGGCATGGATAAAGGAGGCCGGAATAAAGGCCACCGCGCCGTTCTCCAGCAGGCGGACGCGCATACCGCCGCGTGAGATATCGATGATCTCGGCGTTGAACGGGGTCGGGGCGTTGACCTTGTCCTTCAGGAAGCGGGCGTACAGCCAGTCGCCGACGTCGCGCTCCGCCATCCGGTTCTGGCGGCGGCGCTCGGCCAGCTGCAGCGTCATCGCTGAGTCCGGCCGCGTCGCCGGCTTACCGGCGATCAGCGCCTTCAGCAGGCGGTGGTTGACCATATCGCCATACTTGCGGATCGGCGAGGTCCAGGTAGCGTAGGCCTCCAGCCCTAGGCCAAAGTGCGGCCCCGGCTCGGTGCTGATTTCGGCAAAGGTCTGGAAGCGGCGGATACGGCTATCCAAGAAGGTGCTCGGCAGCGAGTCGAGATGGCGGCGTAGGGTGCAGAAGCCATCCAGCGTCAGCAGTGCTTCGGCGTTGGCGGCGACGTCGTTGGCGTTCAGTAACGAGACGGCCTGCTCCACCAGCGCCGGATCGAAGCCGGTATGGACGTTGTAGATCCCGAAGCCGAGGCGTTCGCGCAGCACCAGCGCCGCACAGACGTTGGCGGTGATCATGCACTCTTCCACGATACGGTTGGCCACGCGGCGCGGCTCCGCGACGATATCGGTAACGTCGCCGTGATCGTCGAGAACAAAGCGGTAGTCCGGGCGATCGCGGAACACCAGGGCATGCCGTTGACGCCACTGGGTGCGGGCGTTGGCCACGCGGTGCAGCAGTCGGATCTGGGCGGCGATAGCGTCGCTCGGCGGCTGCCAGTCGCCGCAGCCCTCCAGCCAGTCGGAGACCCGATCGTAGACCAGCTTGGCCCTGGACTCGATCCAGCCGCAGAAGAAGCGGATGTCGTCGCGCAGGCCGCCGTCGGCGTCGAGGGTAACCTCGCAGGCCAGCACCGGACGGCGCTGCCCTTCGCGCAGCGAGCACAGGTCGTCAGAGAGATCGCGCGGCAGCATCGGGATGTTAAAGCCCGGGAGATAGGTGGTGAAGGCGCGGTGGCGCGCTTCGGCGTCCAGCGGGCTGTCGGCGCTGACGTAGGCCGTCGGATCGGCGATGGCGATGGTCAGACGCAGGCTGCCGTCGGCGTTCTCGCGCACGTGCAGCGCATCATCCATGTCTTCGGTGCTGGCGCTGTCGATGGTGACAAACGGCAGCGCGCACAGATCTTCGCGCTCCAGCCCCTCTTCCTGCAGGACTCCCGCCTGCCACTGCGGCGCGCTGCGCGCCAGATCGTGGCGGGTCAGGGTCACCCACCAGGGGGCGAAGTGGTCGCCGCCGTCGGTGATGAAGGCGGTGATCTCGGCAAAGAAGCTGCGGTCACCCTTCAGCGGATGGCGGCGCATTTCGGCCAGCACCCAGTCTCCCTGCTTGAAGGCGCGATCCAGACCGCGTGCCGGACGACAGCCGATGGCGTCTTTCAGCAGCGGATGATCCGGGATGATGGACAGGCGTTCATCGTTCTCTTTTTTCTGAATACGCCCGACAAAACGGGTCAGGAACGGCTCCAGCAGCTCTTCCGGCTCGGCGATTTCGCGCTCTTTATCAACCTGAACGGCGGCACGGACGCGGTCGCCGTGCATCACTTTCTTCATTTGCGGCGGCGGAATGAAATAGCTTTTCTGCGCGTCGACCTCTAAAAAGCCAAAGCCTTTGTCGGTTCCCTTGACCACGCCTTCCACGCGGGGAGTCTGCGAGTGAAGTTGCTGTTTTAGCTGGGCAAGCAGCGGGTTGTCCTGAAACATAGTGTGAAATAGTGATTCCGGCTGGTGAGCGATCGTGATGACCAAAAAAAGTGGCTGCCATTGTTACGCAAAGTGGCCCGCCGGGGCAAGCGCGGCAGGCCAGAGAGGCGAATTCAGCTGCGTGGACGCCCACGCTAGCGGAACGGCGGCTCATTGAAGGTGCGCAGCTTGCGGGAGTGCATGCGGTCGCCCTCGGCGCGCAGCAGATCCAGCGCGTAGATCCCGATTTGCAGGTGCTCGGAGATGGCGCCCTGATAGAAGCGGTTGGCCTGGGCGGGCAGCTTGATCTCTCCGTGCAGCGGCTTGTCCGAGACGCACAGCAGGGTGCCATAGGGCACGCGAAAACGGTAGCCCTGGGCGGCGATGGTGGCGCTCTCCATATCGACCGCTACCGCGCGGCTGAGGTTAAAGCGCCGGGCCGAGGCGCTGTAGCGCAGCTCCCAGTTACGGTCGTCGGTGGTTACCACCGTGCCGGTGCGCAGCCGCTGCTTGACCTGTTCGCCGGGCATGCCGCTGATCTGCTTGGTGGCGTCGTACAGCGCCCGCTGCACCTCGGCGATGCTGGGGATCGGGATGTCCGGCGGCAGCACCGCGTCCAGCACATGGTCGTCGCGCAGGTAGGCGTGGGCCAGCACATAGTCGCCGATGGTCTGGCTTTGACGCAGGCCGCCGCAGTGGCCGATCATCAGCCAGGCGTGGGGGCGCAGCACCGCCAGATGGTCGCAGATGGTCTTGGCGTTGGACGGGCCGACGCCGATATTGACCAGGGTGATACCGGTGCCATCGTCGCCGATCAGGTGATAGGCGGGCATCTGATGGTTTTTCCATGCCAGATCGCTGACCAGCTGATCGTCGTCCGCGTTGGCGGCATCGATGTAAATGCCGCCGGCGCCGGAGAGCGCCCGATAGCCGCTGTTGGGGTTGCCTATCTGGCGCCGGGCCCAGCGTACGAACTCATCGACGTAGCGGGTGTAGTTGGTGAACAGAATATAGGGCTGCACGTGCTCGGGCGGGGTGCCGGTGTAGTGGCGCAGGCGGGCCAGAGAGAAGTCGGTGCGCAGGGCGTCAAAGTGGGAGAGTGGGGCATCCTGCCGCCCCAGCAGCGCACCGTCGGCGGTTTCATCGCCGATGCTGGCGAGATCCGGCGTCGGAAAGTGGCGGGCCAGCGCGGCGCTCAGCATGCGGTCAAGCCCCAGCTCGGCGCCGTCGATAACATAGGGGTAGGGGATCTCCTGGTCTGAGGGGTGAACCTCGATGCGGGCGCCATATTCGCGCACCAGCAGGGTCAGTTGCTCCAGCAGATAACCGCGGAACAGCTCCGGCCGGGTGACGGTGGTGACATAGTGGCCGGGATGGTTGAAGCGGCCGTAGGCGCGGGTGCGCTCGCCGGGCTTACCTTCACCGTCCCAGGAGACGTGCAGCGCCGGGTAGACAAAGCACCCGGCGGCGCGCGACGCGGGGTCGGGCACCTCGCCGCGCTCGACAAAGGCGCCGATGGCGTCGCGCAGGGCGCGCACGGCGCCGTCATAGTAAGCGCCCAGGCGATTGATCGCCTGCTCCGGCGTGAGTGGGGTCGCACTGCTGGCTGGACTCATGGCTTCTCCCTGATGGATAACAGTGACGCTGCCGACGCGCGCAGCGATCGGTACTGCAAGCCTAGTCGAGAGCGGCGTCGGGGAAAAGGGGGACACGCGGGACTTTTTCGCCGCGGACAACACATCAGAGCACCCAATTGGGGTACAATGCGCTATCTTATGCCCT
The DNA here is from genome assembly GCF_000264765.2 of Edwardsiella anguillarum ET080813. Taxonomy (GTDB): domain Bacteria; phylum Pseudomonadota; class Gammaproteobacteria; order Enterobacterales; family Enterobacteriaceae; genus Edwardsiella; species Edwardsiella anguillarum. Next base: position 3,928,577 of record NZ_CP006664.1, on the reverse strand, counting down.
GATTTCATCCATAAAACGGATAAGAGACACTATGATTATCAAACCCAAGGTTCGCGGTTTTATCTGCACCACTACCCATCCGGTTGGCTGTGAGGCCAACGTCCGTCGTCAGATCGCCTATACCCAGGCTAAAGGGCCGATTGAGAACGGCCCTAAAAAAGTGCTGGTGATCGGTGCGTCGACCGGTTATGGCCTGGCGTCGCGGATCGCCGCAGCCTTTGGCGCCGGCGCCGCCACCATCGGCGTGTTCTTTGAGAAGCCGGGTACGGAAACCAAGACCGGGAGCGCCGGCTGGTACAACGCCGCCGCGTTTGACAAGGCGGCCAAAGAGGCGGGCCTCTACGCCAAGAGCGTTAACGGCGATGCCTTCTCCAACGAATGCCGCCAGCAGGTGATCGAGCTGATTAAGCAGGATCTGGGGCAGGTGGATCTGGTGGTCTACTCGCTGGCCTCACCGGTGCGCAAGCTGCCGGAGACGGGCGAGGTGGTTCGCTCGGCGCTGAAGCCTATCGGGGAGGTGTATACCACCACCGCCATCGACACCAACAAGGATCAGATCATCTCCGCCAGCGTCGAGCCGGCGACGGAAGAAGAGATCCAGAACACCATCACCGTGATGGGGGGGCAGGACTGGGAACTGTGGATGTCCGCGCTGCGTGACGCCGGGGTCCTGGCCGACGGCGCCAAGTCTGTGGCGTACTCCTACATCGGTACCGATCTGACCTGGCCTATCTACTGGCACGGCACGCTGGGCCGCGCGAAGGAAGATCTGGACCGCGCCGCGGCGGGCATCCGCGGCGATCTCGCCGCCCACGGCGGTACGGCCCACGTCGCCGTGCTGAAGTCGGTGGTGACGCAGGCCTCCAGCGCGATCCCGGTGATGCCGCTGTACATCTCGATGTCCTTCAAGATCATGAAGGAAAAGGGCATCCACGAAGGCTGCATGGAGCAGGTTGACCGTATGATGCGCACGCGCCTGTACGGCAGCGACATGGCGCTGGACGATCACGCCCGCATCCGCATGGATGACTGGGAGCTGCGCGACGACGTACAGCAGACCTGCCGCGATCTGTGGCCGTCTATCACCAGCGAGAACCTCAGCCAGCTGACCGACTACAGCGGCTACAAACAGGAGTTTCTGCGCCTGTTCGGCTTCGGTCTGGACGGGGTAGATTACGACGCCGATGTGAATCCGGACGTGCAGTTCGACGTGGTGACGCTGTAACGTACCACCGACGCCAACGTCACATGCTAAAAAGGCCGCGAATGCGGCCTTTTTTGATCGCCCCGAGCGCTGCCGATCAGCAGGTGACCTCCAGCCCCTGCGCGCTGGCGGCGTCGACGGTGTAGACGATCAGGCTCTGCCTGAGCGCCAGATAGACCTCGTAGTCACGGGTGTTGGCGAACAGGCTAATCAGGATCTGGATACCATCCTTGGTAATACTGTGCATATGAATGAAGGTATCCAGCTGTCCGTTGACCCGCGGATCCTGCGCCACTTTATCGCCGATCAGCCCCAGCAGGGCGTTGACCTGCTGTGCATCAAAGCTTTTGACGATCGCCGCCAGCTCGACCTTGCGGTAGTCGCTGCGCCCGGGATTTTCGATCATGATCGATGAAAAGACCGCGTTGGGAATATACAGCGGCTTCTGGTCGAAGGTGATGATCTTGGTGGTGCGCAGGCTGATCTCGGTCACCACGCCTTCGGTATTCTTCTCCGGCAGCCGGATCCAGTCACCGACGTTGAAGGGCCGATCGAAGTAAAGCATCACGCCGGACAGCAGGTTGCTAAGGATGTTGCGGCTGGCGATGCCGATGGCGACGCCGCCGACGCCGCCAAAGGTCAGCAGCCCGGACATATTCAGCCCCAGCTGCTCGCCGAATAGGGTCGCCAATAGGAACAGGGTGATGATGTTAATGGCGCGGATCACCACCAGGGTCTTCGAGCGGTTGATCCCGTTTTTAACCTGTCGGTCGGCGATGATATTGATGGCCGATGAGATGGCCTTAAACAGGACAAAGATGATCAGGATCGTCTGGCAGAAGGAGATATATTTAATCCACGGCCACAGTCCGACCATGACCAGGTATTTTTTGATCCCTTCGCACAGCAGCAGTACCAGCAGCAGCCACAGCAGGGTCTGCGCCACCTGGAGCAGGGCGGTGCCGCGGTTTCCCCGGCACTTGCGCAGGCCATATACCATCGCGCTGAGCAGCAGCAGTACGGCGGCCAGTATCAGATGCGCATGCAGTTTTTCGACAATCAGAGCCACAAGCAGTTTACCTCAAACAGATTCATGGACGCCCGCGGGTCGCGGCGTTCGTCTCCTTCGCTAAGGGGGGGCCGGGCGACGACGCCCGGCGCGGGTTAAAAGCCGCCGCCGTCGCGGCGCCAGGCGTCGGCGGTCAGGGCCTCGCCAAAGTGGCTGGTGATCAGACGCTTGGTCAAATCATGCAGCGGGGCGGCGAGCACCTCGGCGGTGCTGCCGCGCTCGACGACCTCGCCCGCCTGCATTACCAGAACCTGATCGCTGATGTGCTTCATCATGCCGAGGTGCTGAGTGACGTAGATATAGGCGATGCCGTGCGTTTGCTGCAGCTCCAGCATCAGGTTGATGATCTGTGAGCGCATGGACATGTCCAGAGAGGCCAGGGCCTCATCGGCGACGATGACCTTGGGCTGCAGGATCAGCGCGCGCGCCAGGGCGATGCGCTGCAGCTGGCCGGCGGCCAGCATATGCGGATAGTAGTAGGCGTGATCGTTGCGCAGCCCGACCTGACGCAGCGTCTGATTGATCCGCTCCTCGCGCGCCGGGGCATCCAGATCGGTATTCAGCCGCAGCGGTACGTCCAGGATTTGGCCGATGCGCTGACGCGGGTTGAGCGAGGTGGCGGGATCCTGAAAAATCATTCGGATACACTGGCTGCGGTAGCGGTAATCGCCGTAGCGCAGCGGCTGATCGTCGATGACGATCTCGCCGCCGCTCGGTTCGACCATGCCGGCGATCATCTTGGCCAGGGTCGATTTCCCCGAGCCGTTTTCACCGATGATCGCCAGCGTCTGTCCCTCGCGCAGGGTGAAGCTGAGGGGTTTGACCGCATCGACCCGCTGGCGGCGAAACCAGCCGGTGCGGTAGCGGAAGGTCTTTTCCAGGCCGTGGACCTCCAGCAGCGTTTTCATCACTGGGCCTCCTCCGTGTTGAGCGGGAAATGGCAGGCAAAACGGTGGTTTTTCACGCTGCGCAGGGTCGGGGTCTGAATACACTTTTTCTGGGCGTAGGGGCAACGAGGCCCCAGGCGGCAGCCGATCGGCAGATGCTCCAGCGACGGAATGGCGCCGGGCAGGGTATTCAGGCGGCTCTTGGGCGGCAGCGCCCGGCCAAAGTCGGGCATCGCGCGGATCAACGCCTGGGTATAGGGATGGTGCGGCGCGCTGAGGATCTCTTCACAGCTGGCGCTCTCCACCGTCTGCCCGCAGTACATGACGTTAATGCGGTCGGCCCACTTACTCATCGTCTGCAGATCGTGGCTGATCAGCAGAATAGTGGTGTTGTTGTTCTGGTTCATGCGCGCCAGCAGGCGGAAGATCTGCGCCTGGGTGGTCGGCTCCATGGCGTTGGTCGGTTCATCGGCGATCAGCAGACGCGGCTGGTTGGCCAGCGCGATGGCGATCATCACCTTCTGGCATTCGCCCTCCGTCAGCTCGTAGGGTAGGCTGCGCATGGCGTCACGGTGATCTTTGATGCCGACGCGGTGCAGCAGCTCAATGGCGCGGCGGTGGCGCCAGCGAAAGCGCTGCCACCAACGGCCTTTATAGGTCCAGCCGGGGATCGCCTGGATCAGCTGGCGGCCAATGCGCTCGGAGGGGTCGAGACAGGACTGCGGCTCCTGGAAGATCATTGAGACGTTATGGCCGACCAGGCGGCGTCGCTGACGTGGCGACAGGCGCAGCAGGTCGATGTCGTCGAAGCGCATTCGGTCGGCGGTCACCCGCCAGTTCTCCTTGGTTACCCCGCAGATGGCTTTGGCGATCAGGCTCTTGCCGGAGCCGGACTCACCGACCAAGCCGCGGATTTCACCTTCGCTGAGGGTCAGGCTGACGCGGTCGACGGCCTTGACCGGGCCCTCGGGGGTCATGAACTCAATGGTCAGGTTGCGGATATCGAGTAGCGGCATTATTTTACCCCGGCGTTGACGGCGCGACGCAACCCGTCGCCCAGCAGGTTGACCAACAGCACACTGATCATAATGGCGCCGCCCGGCAGCATGACGCTCCAGGGGGCCACGTACAGCAGCTCCAGCGAGTCCCCCAGCATGGCGCCCCACTCCGGCGACGGCAGCTGGGCGCCGAGATCGAGAAAGCCGAGCGCGGCAATATCGATGATCGCCATGGAGAGCGCGCGGGTGAATTCAGAAACCAGCACCCCGGCGATATTGGGCATCACGGCGTCCCACAGAATAAACCAGGTCGAGGCGCCGTCCAGGCGCGCCGCGACCACGTACTCCTTCTCCAGCTCCTCATGCACCGCGCTGTAGACCGCGCGCACGATGCGCGGCAGCAGCGCCAGCCATACCGCCAGCATGGCGTGCTCCAGGCGCGGCCCGATAAAGGCCACCACGATGATCGCCAGCAGCAGCGAGGGAATCGCCAGCAGGGTATCGAGAATATGGTTAAGGATCGCCGATCGCAGTCCGTGCGTGACGCCGGCCAGCACCCCGATCAGCACGCCGCACAGGCTGGCGGCGATGGTGACGGTCAGCGCGGCGCCAAAGGTTGGCGCCGCGCCGCACAGCAGGCGGCTGAGCAGATCACGTCCCAGATCGTCGGTGCCGAGGAAGAAGGAGACGTTGCCATAGCGCGACCAGGAGGGGGGCAGCAGCTGGTAGCCGAGAAACTGCTGATCCAGCCCATAGGGCGCCAACAGGCTGCCAAACAGACACAGCAGCAGCAGCGCGGCGACGCCATACAGGCCGATCATGGCCAGCGAGTCGGCGTGAAAGTGATACCAGGTCTGCCGCAGCGGACTGGGGACCTTTTTCTCGCGGTAGACGTTATCGAAGTGCATACCACTCCTTATGTTTCAGCGGACTGGTGACGGCGCCGATGATATCGCACAGAACGTTGACCACCAGAACCAGCGTGCCGATCACCATGACGCCGGCCGAGATGGCGGCGAAGTCCTGCTGGCGGATGGCGTTGATCAGCCAGCGCCCCAGCCCCGGCCAGCTGAACACCACCTCGGTGATCATCGCCAGGGTCAGCATGGTGGAAAACTGGAGGCCCAACTGGGGAATGATCGGCGGCAGGGCGTTGTGCAGCACGTGGCGGCGAATGATGGTCAGCCGCGATAGGCCGCGGGTTGCCGCTGCTTTGATGTAGTTCTGGCCGACCACGCCGTCGGTGCTGAGGCGCATTAGGCGGATGACTTCGGTCATCGGTACCAGCGCCAGCACGCTGACCGGCAGTACCAGGTGGCGCAGCACGCTGAGCAGCATCTGCCGGCGGTAGGGGGAGTCGGAGAGCCAGGCATCCACCAGGGCAAAGCCGCTGATGTTGGGCACCGGGTAGAGCAGGTCGTAGCGCCCGGAGACCGGCAGCCAGCCCAGGTGCAGGGCAAAAAACAGCATCAGCAGCAGCGCCAGCCAGAATACCGGCATGGAGTAGCCGAGCAGCGCCAGGGTGCTGATGGCGCCGTCCGGCCAGCGTCCGCGCATCATCCCGGCGGCAATGCCCATGGGGATGCCGCAGAACAGCGCCAGCAGGAATCCCAGGATACACAGCTCCAGGGTGGCGGGGACCACCTCACGCAGTTGTCCGACGATGGTCTGCCCGTTGATGCTGGAGACGCCGAAGTCGCCCTGCAACAGGCTGTGCAGGTAAAAGCGATAGGCGTCGGTGAGCGACGCACCGGAAAGCGGAGCATGGGGCGTGAAGTAGAGCAGGCTGAAGCTGACGAGGGTCAGGAAAAACAGCGTGACCAGCAGCAGCAGCAGGCGCCGCAGGGTAAAAATAATCATGGTTTCTCCTTGTCCTGCGGCGTGGGCGTGGGTGCCGGGGGCGGCGGGGGCATATCGCGATAGACCCCGGCGAACGAGGCGTTGCCGAACGGGCTGAGCACTAGCCCTTTGATGTCATGGCGATAGGCCTGCAGGCGCAGCGAGGAGGCCAGCGGCAGGATCGGCAGCTGCTGCTCCAGGATTTTTTGCGCCGCCTGATAGTCGTCAATTCGCTGGGAGAGCTGCTGGGACTGCAGCGCCTGGTGCAGGAGGGTATCGAACGCCGGATCGCACCAGTGGGCCAGGTTGGTCTGGGACTGAATGGCGGCGCAACTGAGCAGCGGCCGGAAGAAGCTGTCCGGATCGTTGCTGTCGGTCGCCCAGCCGGAGAGGGTCATATCATGGCTCATGTCGTTCAGACGGGCCTCCTGAAAGCGCCCCTCCACCGGCACAATGGTGACCTTGATGCCGACCTGGGCCATGTCAGCCTGGATCAGCTCGGCGGTTTTCAGCGGACTGGGGTTATAGGCCTGGGAGGCGGTCGGCACCCACAGCTGCAGGCGCAGGTTGCTGATCCCGGCGGCCTTAAGCATGGCGCGGGCCTTCTCCGGGTTGTAGTCGGTAACGCGCGCGTCGTTGTCGTAGGCCCAGGAGGCGCGCGGCAGCAGGGAGGCCGCCGTCTCCGCCGTACCATAGTAGATGGACTGCATCAGGCGCTGGTTATTGATCGAATAGGCGATGGCGCGGCGGACGTCGACGTTGTCCAGCGGCGGCTTGCGGGTGTTAAACGCCAGATAGGCGACGTTCATCCCCGGGCGCAGGGTGAGGCGCAGGCGCGGATCGTCGCGCAGGATACCCAGTTGGCTGGCCGCGGGATAGGCCAGCACATCGCACTCGCCGGTCAGCAGCTTGGAGATCCGCCCGGTGCCGCCGGCGCCCAGGTCGATGACCACCTGCGCCATGCGCGGCGTCCCTTTCCAGTAGCGGGGGTTACGCGCCAGACGGATAAACTGCCCGGCGCGATACTCCTCCAGCATAAAGGGGCCGGTGCCGACTGGCAGCCGGTCTATCTGCGCCTGGTGGCCGCGCTTGGCCAGCGCCTCGGCGTACTGGGCCGAGAGCACCGGCGCATAGTGGGTCGCCAGGTGCCAGAGGAAAGAGGCGTCGGGCTGCTTCAGGCGAATCTCGATGCTGTTATCGTCCAGCCTGCGGATGCTCTGCACCGCATTGCTGAACTGCAGACTGTCGAAGTAGGGATAGTGACCGCCGTTGACGTCGTGATAGGGGTGCTTGGGATCGAACATGCGCTCGAAGCTGAACAGTACATCGTCGGCGTTCATGTTGCGGGTCGGGGTGAACCAGGCGGTTTTCTGGAACGGGACATCGCGGCGCAGATGCAGAATATAGGTCGCGCCGCCGTCGAGCACCTCCCAGCTTTGAGCCAGCTCGGGGATCAGGCGATAGGTATAGGGATCGACATCCAGCAGCCGGTCGTAGAGCTGGGCCGCCAGGGTATCCACCGTCACGCCGCTGCTGGCCATCTGCGGATTGAACGTATTGACGATCCCGTTGACGCAATAGATAAATCCGCTCTGGCGGATATCCGGCACAGCGGGGGCAGGCTGCGGCGCCGGTTTCTCGGCCGCCGTGACCGCTGCCGACAGGAGCAGCAGCGGAATAAACAGTGTTTTCAGAGCGCGCATAGGGGCTTCAACAGGTTGTTGGCTGTGCTGCCGGGCGGCACAGGTAGGGACGCCCGGCACGCTGCCGGCGTCGGAACCATAACACGACGGAGCAGCGGCAGTTCATTGAACGATAGCCTAGTGTAACGTACATTGCCGGCCGGCCCAATCGCTGGCGCCGCCGATGCGGATTATTTGCTCTGTGATTAAACAATTGGCGCCGTGCGACGCCGGTTGGGCGCGGTTTTTATCGTCGGAGGCAAAAAAACTTTGCAAACGATATTGATAAACATTATCATTCAAATCGCACCTCAATGGTCTGTTTAACAGGCGCCTGCGAGGAGCACGACATTGCTCACATTGCTTACAGTTTCATTTTAATGCCAGCGCGGGTGCTGGCTTTTTTTTATCCCGTCGTCGGCCTCATTCGCGCGGTGCCATTGCCGCGGTATCGTCGGCCGTCTGCGGTGGTATCGCCGCGATCCCCTGCTTTTTCATAATGCCGCGCAGCTGATGGTAGGTGATGCCGAGCAGGTCGGCGGCGCGCCGCTGGTTATAGTGCGCCTGACGCAGCGCGTGTCGCAGCAGGCGGCACTCCTGCTCGCCCTGCCAGGCGCGCAGATCCAGCGGCAGCGTCGGCAGCGCGGCAACCCTCTCATCGTCCGCGGCGACGTCGGGGGGGGGAAGGGATTAAGCACGATGTTCTCCAGCGCGCCCTCGCCGTCGCCGTGGCGAAACACAGAGCGCTCCACCACGTTTTTCAGCTCGCGGATGTTGCCGGGCCAGCGGTAGTCGAGCAGCGTACGCTGCGCGCGGGCGCTGAAGCCACCGAACAGCGCTCGCCCCAGCTCTCGGCACATCTGCATGGCGAAGTGCTCCGCCAGCGGCAGGATGTCAGCCCGGCGCCGGCGCAGCGGCGGCAGGGCGATGACCTCAAACGCCAGACGATCCAGCAGATCGGCGCGAAACTGCCCCGCGGCGGCCAGCGCCGGCAGATCGGCGTTGGTGGCACAGACCAGGCGTACGTCCACCTGCAGCGACTGGCTGCCGCCGACGCGCTCCAGATGGCCATACTCGATGACTCGCAGCAGCTTTTCCTGGATCAGCATCGGCGCGGTGGCCAGCTCATCGAGAAACAGGGTGCCGCCGTCGGCGCGCTCAAAGCGCCCTAGATGACGACGCTGGGCGCCGGTGAAGGCGCCGGCCTCATGGCCGAACAGTTCGGAGTCCAGCAGGGTCTCGCTGAGCGCGGCGCAGTTCAGGGAGATAAACGGTCCCTGCCAGCGCGGCGAAAGATAGTGCAGACGCTGGGCGATCAGCTCCTTACCGGTGCCGCGTTCGCCGAGGATCAGCAGCGGCTTGTTCAATTGAGCCAGGCGTGAGGTCTGCTCCAGCACCTCCAGAAACGCGTTGTCTTCGCCCAGCAGGGTATCGCGATCGGCCATCTCTCACCTTAATGTGGTTATTTTCACTATCTTTTAGTAAAACTCATCACTTCCTTTTCTGCAATCCTCCGAAGGGAATATAATTAACATTTTGAATTGTAATGATTATTCGCCACGGCGTAGACTTGGCATGGCTCTTGTATATATCAACGTACACCGTGGCGGCCGCGGGTATAGCACGGCGGCCGCAATACTGACTGAGCTGAGGATAACATCATGGGTATTTTTTCGCGTTTTGCCGATATCGTAAATGCCAATATCAACACGCTGCTGGATAAGGCCGAAGATCCGCAGAAGCTGGTGCGCCTGATGATCCAGGAGATGGAGGATACGCTGGTCGAGGTACGTTCCACCTCCGCCCGCGCGCTGGCGGAGAAGAAACAGCTGCTGCGCCGCATCGAACAGGCATCATTACAGTGTCACGAATGGCAGGAGAAAGCAGAGCTGGCCCTGCGTAAAGAGAAAGAGGATCTGGCGCGGGCGGCGCTGATCGAAAAACAGCGCGTCGCCGACCTGTTGCTGACGCTGCGGCATGAGGTGGAGAGCATTGATGAGACCCTTGAGCGAATGAAGCGTGAAATCAGCGAGCTGGAGAGTAAACTGAGTGAAACCCGCGCCCGCCAGCAGGCGCTGGCGCTGCGCCAGCAGGCCGCTGCCTCCTCGCGCGATGTTCGCCGTCAGCTGGACAGCGGCAAGCTGGATGAGGCGATGGCGCGCTTCGAGCAGTTTGAGCGCCGCATCGATCAGATGGAGGCCGAGGCCGAGAGCGTGGGGCTGGGCAAAAAGAAGAGCCTGGATCAGGAGTTTGCTGAATTAAAGGCCGATGATGAAATCAGTCGTCAGCTGAGTGAAATGAAGGCCCGTCTGCAGCGCGGCGAATAGGCGCGCCGCGGTTCGGCGCACTGACCCATCCATCCAAGGAGCATCTATGGGCTATCTGTTTCTCGCCATTCCATTGACTCTGTTCGTGCTGTTTGTCCTGCCTATCTGGCTGTGGCTGCACTACGGCAACCGCCAGCGCAGCGACAGCGTGCTGCAGGCGCAGGAGCAGCAGCGCCTGACTCAGCTGAGCGAGGAGGCGCAGCGGATGCGCCAGCGTATCGGCGCCCTGGAGGCGATTCTGGATGCGGAGCATCCCAGCTGGAGGGACGCCTGATGAGCCCGTCGTTGTCTCCGCGTCGTTTGTACCGCCTGCCTCAGCGCGGGGTGTTCAAGGGGGTCTGCGCCGGGATCGCCGACTACTTTGATGTTCCGGTTGCTCTGGTGCGGGCGATGGCGGTCGTGTCGATCTTCTGCGGCCTGTTTGTCATTACGCTGGCGGCGTACCTGATCCTGGCCTTTACGCTGCCGGTGGCACAGGGCGAACGGCCGCCCGAGGCGCCGGGCGTGCGGGCGCAGCTGGCGCGCACCGCCGGGGAGCTGGAGGCGTGCGAACAGCGGCTGCGTCGTCTGGAGCGCTATGTGACCTCGCCGGCGTTTAGCCTGAACCGGCGCTTCCGTCAGCTATAGCCCTATCAGCGCCGCCGGATACCCGAGGAGAGGCATATGACCTTCTTTCGTCAGGCGCGCCGCGCCGGACCGCTGTGCGCCGCACTGCTGCGTCACGCCGCACCGCTGCTGCTGTGCGCCGCCCCGGCGGGCATCGCCGGCGGCGTCACCCGCTATGTCGCCTGGCGCCCGCTGCGTCTGATCCTGCGCTGGACGCTGGCGTCCGCGCTGCGCCGCAGCGTACGCTATGTGACGGCGCACCATTTTCAGCAGGGTGTCCGGCGCGATGCGTCAGCCGGACAACGGCAAGGAGAGATATGAAGAAGAGGCTACAGCACGATATCAACGCGTTGGTTAATCGCGGCCTGGATCGCCATCTGTGTCTGGCGGTCACCGGCCTGAGCCGCAGCGGCAAGACGGCGTTCATTACGTCGCTGGTCAATCAGCTGCTGCATCTCCACAGCGGCGCGCGCCTGCCGCTGTTTTCCGCGGCGCGCGAGGAGCGGATCCTGGGGGTAAAACGGGTGCCGCAGCGTGAGCTGGGGGTGGCCCGTTTCACCTATGACGAAGGGATGGCCCAGCTGTACGGCGAGCCGCCCGACTGGCCCACGCCGACCCGCGGCGTCAGCGAAATCCGTCTGGCGCTGCGCTATCGCAGTCGGGAGTCGCTGCTGCGCCACTTCAAAGAGACCTCGACGCTGTACCTGGAGATCGTGGACTACCCCGGCGAATGGCTGCTGGATCTGCCGATGCTCGATCAGCGCTATCTGGCGTGGTCGCGCCAGATGAATGGTCTGCTGCAGGGTGAGCGGCGGACGCTGGCCGAGCCGTTTCTGCGCCTGTGCGCCGCCTGCGATCCGCTGGCGGCGGCGGACGAGCGCCAGCTGGCGGCCATCGCGCAGGCCTATACCGACTATCTGCTGCAGTGCAAACAGCGCGGCCTGCATTTTATTCAGCCGGGCCGCTTTGTGCTGCCGGGGGATATGGCCGGCGCGCCTGCGCTGCAGTTTTTCCCCTGGCCGGGGCTGGATGAGGCGGGTGAGGCCCGCCTGGCCAGCGCCGATCGGCACAGCAATATTGGCATGCTGCGCCAGCGCTACGACTATTACTGCCGCGAAGTGGTGAAGGGGTTTTACCGTCGGCACTTCGCACGCTTCGACCGCCAGATTGTCCTGGTGGACTGCCTGCAGCCCCTCAACAGCGGGCCGCAGACGTTTAATGATATGCGGCTGGCCCTCAGCCAGCTGATGCAGAGCTTTAACTACGGTAAGCGCACGCTGTACCGCCGCCTGTTCTCGCCCTGTATCGATCGGCTGATGTTTGCCGCCAGCAAGGCCGACCATGTGACCGCCGATCAGCACGCCAACCTGGTCTCGCTGCTGCAGCAGCTGGTGCAGGATGCCTGGCAAAACGCCGCCTTTGAGGGGATCAGCATGGACTGCGCCGGCATCGCGGCGATCCAGGCGACTCAGAGCGGCGTGGTGGATCACCAGGGGCAGACGATCCCGGCCCTGCGCGGGGAGCGCTTGAGCGATGGCGCGGCGCTGACGGTGTATCCGGGCGAGGTGCCGGCGCGTCTGCCGCAGGCCGCATTCTGGCAGCAGCAGGGGTTTCATTTTGAACAGTTCCGGCCGCAGCGCACGGCGGTGGATACGCCGCTGCCGCATATCCGTATGGACAGCGTGATGGAATTTTTGCTGGGAGATAAATTACGGTGAACGATCCGATTAAACCGCGCATCGATTTCGATGCGTCGCTGAGCGCGGAGCCGACGCCGTCGCTGCAGCCGGGCATGGCATTCGACGCGCATCAGGCCGAGGCATTTACGCCATCGGCGCCGCCAGAGACCGAGGCGGAGCAGGATGAGGGGCGGTTGGAAGGGATGGTCAGCATGGCCCTGCGTCCGCGTCGCAGCCTGTGGCGGCGTATCGCGGCGGGCGGGGTGGCGCTGTTCGGCCTCAGCGTGCTGGCGCAGGGGGCGGCTTGGCTGCATCAGGCCTGGGTCAGCCAGGACTGGATCGCGCTGGGCGGCTGCGTGGCCGGAGGAATGATCGTCCTGGCCGGCGTCGGTGCCCTGGCCACCGAATGGCGCCATCTCTACCGCCTGCGCCAGCGCGCCGAAGAGCGCGAGCTGGCCGCGGACCTGCTGCACAGCCACGCCGTCGGCGGCGGGCGGGCATTCTGCGAGCGCCTGCTGCGCCAGGCCGGGCTGGATGGCAGCCACCCGGCGGTGCAGCGCTGGCAGGCGGCGCTGCACGAGACCCACAGCGACCGCGAGGTGGTCTCCCTGTACGCCACGCTGGTACAGCCGGTGCTGGACAGCCAGGCGCGGCGGGAGATCAGCCGCTACGCCGCCGAGTCGACCCTGATGATCGCCGTCAGTCCACTGGCGCTGGTGGATATGGCCTTTATCGCCTGGCGCAATCTGCGCCTGATCAATCGCATCGCCGCGCTGTACGGCATTGAGCTGGGCTATTACAGCCGCCTGCGCCTGTTCCGCCTGGTGCTGCTGAACATCGCCTTTGCCGGTGCGTCGGAGCTGGTGCGGGAGGTGGGCATGGACTGGGTCTCCCAGGATCTGGCGGCCCGGCTGTCGGCGCGGGCGGCGCAGGGGATCGGCGCGGGGCTGCTGACCGCGCGGCTGGGGATCAAGGCGATGGAGCTGTGCCGTCCGCTGCCGTGGATCGGCGACGATCGCCCGCGTCTGGGTGATTTTCGCCGAGAGCTGATAGCCCAGCTGCGGCGGACGCTACCTGCGGCAAAGGCAGAGCGCAGAACCTAGCCCGCCGCGGGGCTGTGCCCCGGCGGGCTCCGGCTGACCCTCGTCAGCATAGCCGGGTTATCGCGCAATGGGCAGCGTATCGTCTGCCCCCCATTCGCTCCAGGCGCCGTCGTACAGCGCCGTCTCCTCAATGCCCAGCGCCGCCAGCGCCAGCAGCAGCACCGCGGCGGTGACGCCGGAGCCACAGCTGGCGATAATCGGGCGCTGCAGGTCAATACCGGCCTGCCTGAACAGCGTCCGCAACTCTTCCGGCGTCTTGAGGGCGCCGTCCCGCACGACGCTGTCCCACGGCAGGTTATGGCTGCCGGGAATGTGGCCGCTGCGCAGGCCGAGGCGTGGCTCCGGCGCCGCGCCGCGGAAGCGGGCGGCGGCCCGGGCATCGATGAGTTGTGTATGGCTATCCCCCAGCGCGTCCAACACCTGCGCGGCGCTGCGCAGGCGGCGGGTATCCAACTGAGCAGGGAAGTGACCCTGCGGGGTGATGGCCTGCGCCGCCGGCCGCAGAGGAAGTCCCAGACGTTGCCAGGCAGCCAGCCCACCGGCGAGCAGCGAGACACGCTGCGCGCCGAAGGCCCGCAGCATCCACCAGGCGCGCGGAGCGCTGAACAGCGTACCGTCATCGTAGATCACCAGATGGCGCCGGCTGTCGACGCCCAGCGCCCGCATGGCGGCGCCAAAATCGGCGGCGGACGGCAGCATGTGGGGCAGCGGACTGGCGTGGTCGGACAGGGCATCGATATCAAAGCGCAGGGCGCCGGGGAGGCGCTCCGGCTCGACGGGATCGGTGCGCGGCCCCGGGGGGGCCAGACGGGCGTCGAGCAGCTGAATATCCTGATCCGCCAGGTGGGCGGCCAGCCACTGCGGGGTGACAAACAGAGAGGATGACATGGTAGCTCCGGATGCGTGGCAAAGGGGATCCGATTGTATACCGCAACCTTGGCGCAGGGTATGGCCATGCGCATGGATGCATGACCTATGCCAGCCTTCCGCGATCTTCGGCTAAAATGTATGATAAATGTGTGGTAAGATACTGTACGCGTTGGCTTACGCCCATGGCAGCCCGACGTCTGCGGCGTCCACACCCGCGATGGGGCGCTCGACGTAGGTCAACGGCGCTCATCAACCGATGAAAATCGGGGAAGATGACTGGCATATAACAGAAAAATCTGTCAACTTTGGGTGACAGGTAATAGCTTCAGCCGCTGTGCTGGTGGTTTGGGCAAACAACGGCTGTTTTTCGCGTACACACGCAGCATAAGCAGAGTAAGGTCAAAACTAATGCGTCTGGAAGTTTTTTGTGAAGATCGTATCGGTCTAACGCGTGAACTGCTGGATCTTCTCGCCGCCCGAAATATTGATCTGCGCGGTATTGAGATTGATACCATCGGGCGAATTTATCTGAACTTCAATGAGCTGGATTTTGAGGTGTTCCGTCAGCTGATGGCGGAGATCCGCCGCATCAGCGGGGTAACCGACGTCCGGACCGTGCCGTTTATGCCCTCCGAGCGTGAGCACCGGGCCATGTGGGCGCTGCTGGAGTCGCTGCCGGAGCCGGTCTTCTCCATCGACATGAAGGGCAAGGTCGAGCTGGCCAACCAGGCGGCGCTCTCCCTGTTTGCCACCAGCGAGGAGAAAATCTGCCACCAGACCGCGGCGACGCTGATCGGCGGCTACAACTTTATGCGCTGGCTGGAGGACGATGACGTCGCGCCGCACAGCGAGAAGGTGGTGATCCGTGGTCAGGATTACCTGATGGATATCATGCCCATCTATTTGGATGACAGCAAACAGACGCACCGCACCCCGGTTGGCGCGGTGGTGGTGCTGAAGTCGGCGGTGCGCATGGGGCGCCAGCTGCAGAATCTGGCGGTTAACGACAACAGCGAGTTCGACCATATCATCGGCGTCAGCTCCAAGATGCGTCAGTTGCTGGAGCAGGCGCGTAAGCTGGCGATGCTGGATGCGCCGCTGCTGCTGGTCGGCGAGACCGGCACCGGCAAGGATGTGCTGGCTCGCGCCTGCCATCTGCGCAGCCCGCGCGGCAAAAAGCCGTTCCTGGCTCTGAACTGCGCTGCGCTGCCCGACGAAGTGGCGGAGAGTGAACTGTTCGGCCATGCGCCGGGAGCCTATCCCAACGCGCTGGAAGGCAAGAAGGGCTTCTTTGAGCAGGCCAACGGCGGCACCGTACTGCTGGATGAGATCGGCGAGATGTCGCCGCGCATGCAGGCCAAGTTGCTGCGCTTCCTCAATGATGGCACCTTCCGCCGCGTCGGCGAGGAGCACGAGGTGCGCGTCGACGTGAGGGTGATCTGCGCGACCCAGAAGAACCTGATCGATCTGGTGCAGCGGGGGCTGTTCCGCGAGGATCTCTACTATCGCCTCAACGTATTAACCCTCAACCTGCCGCCGCTGCGCGAACGCACGCAGGATATCATGCCGCTGACGGAGCTGTTTGTCGCGCGCTTTGCCGACGAGCAGGGGATGCCGCGGCCTAAGCTGGCGCCGGAGCTGAGCGCGTTTCTCAGCCAGTATGGCTGGCCGGGCAACGTTCGTCAGCTGAAGAACGCCGTGTACCGTGCCCTGACGCAGCTACAGGGCTACGAGCTGCGCCCGCAGGACATTGTGCTGCCGGAGTTTGAGGCTGAGATGGCGCTGGGCGACGAGGTGCTGGACGGTTCGTTGGATGAGATTTGCAAGCGCTTTGAACGCTCGGTGCTGACCCGCCTGTACCGTAACTACCCGAGCACCCGTAAGCTGGCCAAACGGCTGGGCGTTTCCCATACCGCCATCGCCAACAAGCTGCGCGAATACGGGCTAAGCAGCCGCCGTCACCAAGAGGCCGATCCTCACCAGGGGGAGTAAAGGGCGTTCGACGCCGTAGCGCGGCCCGCACTACGGCGTCTGTCCAGGCGTTACCTCAGCGCGGCCAGGGCGGCCTCGTAGTCCGGCTCGTCGGCGATCTCCGCTACCAGCTGGCTGTAAATCACCCGATTCTCACCATCCAAAATCACCACCGCGCGGGCCGTCAGCCCGGCCAGCGGTCCCTCTGCGATCGCCACGCCATACGCCTGCTTGAACTCGCCGCCGCGCAGGGTGGACAGGGTAATCACGTTATTCAGCCCTTCGGCGCCGCAGAAGCGCGCCTGGGCGAAAGGTAGGTCGGCGGAGATGCACAGCACGACGGCGTTGGCGGCCTCGGCGGCCAGCTGGTTGAAGCGCCGCACCGAGGTGGCGCAGACACCGGTGTCAATGCTGGGGAAAATATTGAGAATTTTACGCTGCTGACCAAAGCTTGCCAGGCTCAGATCCGCCAGATCTTTCGAGACCAGGGAAAACGGCTGCGCCGCTTCGCCGGGGCGTGGAAAGTGACCGCTGAGCGTGACCGGTGTGCCACGGAATAAAACAGTCTGCGTCATAAATGCTCCCTCTTGTTTACGTATTGTTAACAATGGGTCAGTGTATGCCAATTACTGCGCGGTGAACAGATGATTTATGTTAAAAATTTGTTTCATTGTGTAGAGGTTCCGCCCGGCAATAATTAAAAGTGGTGATGAATGTGCGCTTCAGGCAGAGTAGGGGCATGGTGCCGACCGGGCGCCCTACGGGTAGAGTGACCAACACAGGATAGTGAACGATGCAGCTTTTTTGTCTGGCCGCCGCGGTGGCCATTGGGGTCGTAGTCGGAAGTCAGGGCGTCCTAGCGGCGCAGGTGCCGCCGGGCACAGTTCTGGCCGAGACGCAGACCGTGGTACGCCATCTGAAGGATGAGCCGGTGTCGCTGGATCCCGTCGCCGCCGTCGGCTTGACGGAGGCACAGGTACTGCGCGATCTGTTTGAGGGGTTGGTGAACCAGGGGCCGGACGGCAGCGTCCAACCCGGCGTGGCTGTCGCCTGGCACAGTAAGGATCAGCAGCGCTATGTCTTTCAGCTGCGCGATACGGCGCGCTGGTCCAACGGCGATGCCGTGACAGCCTATGACTTTGTCTATGCCTGGCGGCGACTGGTCGATCCGCAGACCCATTCCCCCTTTGCCTGGTTTGCCGAGACGGCGGGGATCGCCAACGCCGCGGAGATCGTCAGCGGTCAGCTGCCCCCCGATCGGCTGGGCGTGGCGGCTCCGGACGCCCGTACGCTGGTGGTGCAGCTGAACCGTCCGCTGCCCTATTTTCCACAGCTGTGCGCCCATTTCAGTCTATTCCCGCAGCCGCAGAAGGTGGTCGAGCGCTACGGTCAGGCGTGGACACGCCCGGGCAACCTGGTGGGCAACGGCGCTTTCCAGCTGGCGCAGCGGGTGGTCAACGAGCATATCGTGCTGACGCCGAACCCCTATTACTGGGATCACGCCCAGACCCAGCTGACGAGGGTGACCTTTGTTCCGATAAACCAGGAGAGCGCGGCGACCAAACGCTATCTGGCCGGGGATCTGGATATCACCGAATCTTTCCCGAAAAACCTGTATCAGACGCTGAAAAAGCGCATCCCCGGCGAGGTATTCACTCCGGTTCAGCTGGGCACCTACTACTATGCGTTCAATACCCGCCGGGCCCCGCT
Source organism: Edwardsiella anguillarum ET080813 (assembly GCF_000264765.2). Classification (GTDB taxonomy): domain Bacteria; phylum Pseudomonadota; class Gammaproteobacteria; order Enterobacterales; family Enterobacteriaceae; genus Edwardsiella; species Edwardsiella anguillarum. The sequence continues at coordinate 3,910,632 of NZ_CP006664.1, read as the reverse complement.
GAACGATGCACGGGTGCGGCGTGCGCTCTCCTATGCCATCGATCGCGAGATCATCGCCGGCAAGGTGGTAGGCAGCGGGGAGAAGCCCGCCTACCGGTTGACACCGGATGTGACCGACGGCGTGGTGCCGCAGCCGCTGCCGATGCAGCGGATGAGCCAGGCGGAGCGTAACCGTCAGGCGCGGGCCTGGCTGCGCGAGGCGGGCTACGGGCCATCGCGGCCGCTCCGGCTGACGCTGCTGTATAACACGGCGGAGAATCACCAGAAAATTGCCATCGCCGTGGCATCGATGTGGAAGAAGAACCTGGGGGTGCAGGTCAAGCTGACTAACCAGGAGTGGAAAACCTACGTCGATAGTCGTAACAGCGGCCAGTTCGACGTGGTGCGGGCGTCGTGGATTGCCGACTACAACGAGGCCTCTAGCTTTCTGGGGCTGCTGGGGAGTCGCCACAGCGGCAATCTAAGCGGCTTTAGCCAGCCGGGATACGATGCGCTGCTGCAGCAGGCCGCGCGGGAGGGGAACGGGCAGAAGCGCAGCGCCATCTACCAGCAGGCAGAGCGCATGCTAGCGGAGGCGGCGCCGATCGCCCCGCTGTACCAATACACCAATGCCCGGCTGATTAAGCCTTGGGTAAAGGGATATCCCATCAATAACCCGGAGGATGTCGCCTACAGCCAGCAGCTGTATATCGTACAGCACTAGCCGTTATTGCGAGGTGGCGATATTTTCCGCGCCGGGCCATGGCGCTAAAATAAGCGTGCCATGGCCATTCTATTATGCTTATTTAAGTAAAAAGCATATTTAACCTATTTTCCCTGACTATCCCGCGTAAATAGGCGCTCAGAATAAAGAAAAAAATAACGTTTTATTTCATTCCGCGTCTGTAATAGCGATAAAAACAGGCATCATCTCCCCTCAGGCGCCTCATTTCATCTCAGAAGGTCAAAACTGACGTTTTTGGCTGTGCGCGCGCCGGTAACAGATCCTCCGCCGCATTCTCTCCCGTGGTTCCCCACGCGCGGAGGCCGCCGGGGATTTCTCCGGCTATATTTTAGTAATCATTTGAAAACAAGTGTAAATTGCAGAATTATTTAGAGCAATGCTGGCAGAATAAATTGCCATTACGTAAGTAAATATTAATATTTATGTAGAGCGCCTGCGGCTATCGCCTCAGGCCGGTATCCGGCGCGGCGGCGTCGGTGGACACAGAACAGATCGGGAACCCAGCATGAAACGTGCACTGACTGCAGTAAGCCTTGTGCTGTCGCTATGGATGGCGGCAGGGAGCGGCGCCCACGCGGCGGACTATCCATTACCGGCGACGGACAGCCGCCTCATCGGCGAAAACTTCATCCACACCGTTCCTCGCGATGGCAAACCGCTGGAAGCGACCGCTGCACGCTTTCAGATAGGGCTGCTGGGGATGCTGGAGGCCAATCCCGGGGTGGATCCCTTCCTGCCCCGGCCGGGCAGCGAGCTGATCATCCCGGCCCAGATGCTGTTGCCGGACGCGCCGCGCGAGGGGATCGTGATCAATCTTGCCGAGCTGCGCCTGTTTTACTATCCGCCGGGAGAGAATCGGGTGGAGGTGTATCCGATCGGCATCGGTCAGCTGGGGCGCAATACGCCGGAGATGGTGACCCGGGTCTCTCAGCATATCAAGGATCCGACCTGGACGCCGACCGCCAATATCCGCCGCAACTATCAGGCACAGGGGATCACTCTGCCGGCGGTAATGCCCGCCGGGCCGGATAACCCGATGGGGCGCTTTGCGCTGCGCCTGGCCGCCCAGGGCGGGGTCTATCTGATCCACGGCACCAACGCCGACTTTGGCATCGGTATGCGGGTCAGCTCCGGCTGTATCCGCCTGCGCCCGGATGATATCGAAGCGCTGTTTCGCAGCGTACCAGGCGGTACCCGAGTACAGATCGTCAATCAGCCGGTGAAGACGTCGGTGGAGCCGGACGGTAAACGCTACGTGGAGGTGCACCAGCCGCTGTCGCGCTCCGAGCGTGACGATCCGCAGACGATGCCGATCGCGCTGAACGGCCGGCTGTCCGCCTTCGCCGCCAGTCCGCTGACGGATCGCGCGGCGTTTGAGGGGGCGATGGCGCGCCGCTCCGGGATGCCGGTGCTGGTGAGCCATGCCGTGCCGGTCAACGACGGGGCTGCGGTGACCACGCAGGCAGCGGCTAGCGCGCCGGCTCCGGTGACTACGCCGGCATCTACTAGTACTAGCGCGCCGGCGCCGATCGACGCTGCGCTCCCCGAGGCGGTATTAAACGGCCGCTAAGGGGGCTAGGGGCGCGTGGTGTATCCTAAGGGGAGGGCAGCCTCCCTTTTTTCGGCGTGTCGCTGCGTGGCGCAGAGCGCCCTGTGGCGTGCGGGGACTGGATACGTTGAACGCTGGCGCTGAAGGGAGCGATAGAAATAAAAAAGGCGCACCGAGGTGCGCCTTTTTCGCTCAGCTCAAGAAATCTTATTTCTTGTAAGCGTGAGCCATGTTGTCCAGACGCTGGTTAGCGCGAGCTGCGTCGTCTTTAGCAGCCTGAACGTCAGCGCGCATTGCGTTCACGTCAGAAGACAGCTGGTCAACTTTGGTGTTCAGAGTCTGAACGTCAGAGGACAGCTGGTCGATTTTAGCGTTGGAAGAGCAGCCAGCCAGCAGAGTAGAACCCAGGATAACAGCGCCCAGTACCAGTTTAGTACGATTCATTATAAAACCCTCTAGATTGAGTTAATCTCCATGTAGCGTTACAAGTATTACACAAACCATTTTCTAAAGAGAATAAATTTTTCATGCTAAAGCGTTTTATTTTGATCGTTCGCTCAAAGAACCACCTTGTTTTGCGGGAAGGTTAAAAAAGAGAGACAAAACAGGTCGCTTCTATTGGAATCCTCTTATTTCACTATTCAGTTAATTCTATTAATAATATCAATTCAAGAGATAAAAATGTTGTACCAGGATAAAAAAAGCGCCGCAGAGCGGCGCTTGAATTTAATTATTTTTGTGCTATCAGAGCACGTGTACTGACGCGGTGTTGGTGGTGCCACTCGGTACCAGCGCGCCGGAAACCATGACCACGACGTCGCCTTTCTGAGCCAGGCCGCTTTCCAGGGCGGCATCTTTACCGATGCGGTAGAAATCGTCGGTAGAGGCGATCTCTTTGACCATCATCGGGATGACGCCTTTGCTCAGGATCAGCTGGCGGGCGGTGACCGGGTTGGTGGTCAGGGCCAGGATCATCGCATCCGGGAAGTATTTACGGATGGCCTTGGCGGATTTGCCACCGGCGGTGGCAACGACGATCAGCGGGGCATCCAGCTTCTCGGCGGTCTCTACCGCGCCGCGGCATACCGCTTCGGTGATGCGCAGCTTGCGTGAGTCGTGCAGGGTATCGATACGGCTCTGCATGACGCGATCGGTACGCTCACAGATGGTCGCCATGATGCCGACGGCCTCCAGCGGGTACTTACCCTTGGCGCTTTCGCCGGACAGCATGACGGCGTCGGTGCCGTCGAGGATGGCGTTGGCAACGTCACCGGCTTCCGCACGGGTCGGACGCGGGTTTTTGATCATGGAGTCCAGCATCTGGGTCGCGGTGATGACCACTTTGCGGGCGCGGTTGCATTTTTCGATCATCATCTTCTGCGCGAAGATAACCTCTTCTACCGGGATTTCCACGCCCAGATCGCCACGGGCAACCATGATGCCGTCGGAGGCTTCCAGGATTTCGTCGAAGTTGTTCAGGCCTTCCTGGTTTTCGATCTTGGAGATGATCTGGATCTGCTCACCGCCGTGGGCCTTCAGGTGCTCACGGATTTCCAGCACGTCGGCGCGCTTACGGATGAAAGAAGCGGCGACGAAGTCAACGCCCTGTTCGCAGCCAAAGATCAGGTCGCGCTTGTCTTTTTCGGCCAGCGCCGGCAGCTGGATGGAAACGCCCGGCAGGTTAACGCCTTTGTTCTCGCCCAGGTCGCCGTTGTTCAGAACCTTGCACACCACGGTGCTTTCGGTGACATCGGTCACTTCCATGCCGATCAGGCCATCGTCCACCAGCACGGTGTTGCCGATGCGCAGGTCGGCGGCGAAGCCCGGGTAGGTGACGGCGACGCGGTCGCTGTTGCCGATGACGCTCTGGTCGGTGGTGAAGGTGAAGGTCTGGCCGGCGGTCAGGGAGACGTCATTGCCGCCTTCCAGCTTCATGGTGCGGATTTCCGGGCCCTTGGTGTCCAGCAGGATAGCGGCTTTCTGGCCGGTCTTCTCCATGACAGCGCGCAGGTTTTTGATGCGCTGGCCGTGTTCTTCATAGTCACCGTGGGAGAAGTTCAGACGCATTACGTTCATGCCTGCGTTCAGCAGTTTACCCAGCATCTCTTCGGATTCGGTCTTCGGACCGATGGTGCATACGATTTTGGTCTTTTTCATGACATTCATTTCTGCAAGTTGTGATGGATTGGAAAAAGCTTACTCCCACCGCCAGTGGCTGGGAGGACAGGGGGTAAAACAGGTGATGCGAAAATAGAACTACTAAGAAGAATAGGCGACAGCCGACGTGCCGGGGCAAAAAATGCGTGCCCGTGGGGAGGTGACCAGTGCAAAGGCCGCGTTGTTATGTAGTAGGCGCTGCGACGAATCAAGGGCTGAAACCATTCAACAAAATTGACGCCGGGTATTATACGTATTTAACCGCAAGAAAGACAACGAATTTGGAGACCGAGCGCGCAATGATGAAAAAAGGGTGCGCAAAGGCCGGTTTCGTTGCGCAACCGCACGCTGTCAAGTGCGTAAGGTTACACTCTGCCGCGATCGGCGCGTCCCAGATGACGGCGCCGCCGCGGGCCGGGGGCATGGAGAGAGCCCCGCTTGGCCTGACTCAGCGCGGCGCTAGCCTGCGCTGAGGCAGGCGCGCAGGGCGGCGATCAGCCGCAGGTTGTCGGGGCGCAGGCGCACGCAAACCCGGTAGTAGCGCGAGTCCAGCCCCGGGTAGTCGGCGCAGCGGCGGATCAGTAGGCCGTGGGGCAGCAGGGCCTGCTGCAGGCAGAGCTGCGGACGATCGCAGCGCAGAAACAGATAGTTGGCGCGGCCGGGCCACACCTGAAGCGACGGCAGCGCCGCCAGCGCCGAGTGCAGAAAAGGGCGCTCCTGCGCCAGCCAGCGGTGGGTGGCCTGCTGATAGACGCGGTCGCGCAGCACGACCTCGCCGGCCAGTGCGGCGAAGGCATTGATGCTCCAGGGCATCTGTCGCGCCCGCAGCCGCGCGGTCAGTGACGCATCGGCGCTCAGCAGGTAGCCCAGGCGCAGTCCGGCGATGGCGTAAAACTTGGTCAGGGAACGCAGTACGCAGAGACAGGGAAAGCGCGCCAGCTGCGGGATCATCCCCGCCTGATCGGCGATAAAGTCCCAGAAGGCCTCATCGACGATCAGACGGATGCCCAGGCGCTGGCAGCGCTCCGCCAGCGCCAGCAGCAGCGCAGGATCGGGGGTGAGGCCGGTCGGGTTATTGGGAGTACAGATGAAGAGGCAGTCCAGATCGGCCGTCAGCGCCGCCAGCAGATCCGCATCCACCTGAAATCCATTCTCGGCCTTGAGCGAGTGGGTCTGAATGGTGCAGCCCACCCGCTGCAGCGCACGACGGTATTCGGCGAAGCCGGGCGTCAGCAGCAGGGCGCGCCGCGGACGCAGGGCATCGGCCAGGGCAAAAATCAGCTCCGTCTCGCCGTTGCCGGCGACGATCCATCCGGCGTCAACGCCGTGATGGGCGGCCAGAGCACGGTGCAGCGCGCGGTATTCAATGTCGGGATAGGGCTGAGCCAACGCTAGGTGGTCACTCAGGGCCTGGCGTAGGCTGTCGGGCATGCCGAGGGGGTTAATGTTGGCGCTAAAGTCGGTGAGACTGAGCGCGCTGACGCCTAGGTGCTCTGCGACGCCGATAACGTCGCCGCCGTGCTGGCTGTGTAACATCGCGGTGCTCCAAAAGGGAGGCCGGCGCCCCGCATCGTCGTCACGGCGGGTGCCGGCGCCCTCGGTTAATGGGACGCCCCTGATCGGATACATTCTGCGCACGGGGCGCCGTTTGTCTGTCCATCAGCTCCTTCAATGAGGGGTAAGGCTACTCTTTTGATGATTTTGCTGTAATTTATGCGCTTCGGGCGCCTTTCTGCAAGCGCGCCGTAGGCGCACGGCGGTTTATCGCTGCGATGCGTTCGGGAAGGCGGCGCGACTTCGCCGAAGGCCACCGATCGCCAGGGGGAAGGCGCGGGCACGCGTGAGTCCAAGCCAGAATACCGGCCGTCATGACATAGCGGCGCAATGCCCTCCGGTGAGAGGCGCAGGGGCGGCCGGCGCCGCAGAGCGCCGTTCGCGCGGCGGAGGGTCAACTCGCTTCGGCGGTTTTTTTATGGGGTAAACGACGATGAGAATGCGACGGTTCGGCGCCAGCGCTAACCCGGCCTTGACCGGCTGGCCGCCGCGCACCCAGGGGGAGGGAGAATGACTCTATCGATCATGATACAGGGCACCGCCTCCGACGCGGGGAAAAGCGTTCTGTGCGCCGGGCTGTGCCGGGTGTTTTCCCAGGATGGCTACCGGGTGGCGCCGTTTAAGTCACAGAATATGGCGCTGAACTCCGGGATCACCGCCGACGGCGGTGAGATGGGGCGGGCGCAGATGATGCAGGCCGAGGCCGCCAACATCGCCCCGGACGTACGGATGAACCCGATCCTGCTTAAGCCCACCAGCGATTGTCATGCCCAGGTAGTGCTGATGGGGCGGGTGCTGCAGGATATGGACGCCGTCCACTATCACCGCTACAAGCCCCGGCTGCTAGAGCAGGTGGCGCAGGTCTACCGCGAGTTGGCCAGCCAAGTCGACATCATGGTGCTGGAGGGGGCGGGCAGTCCGGCGGAGATCAATCTGCGCGATCGCGATATCGTCAATATGGGAATGGCGGAGGCGATCGACGCGCCGGTGCTGCTGGTGGCCGATATCGATCGCGGCGGCGTGTTCGCCGCCATCTATGGCACTCTGGCGCTGTTGACGCCGCAGGAGCGCGCGCGGGTCAAGGGGGTCATCATCAATAAGTTTCGCGGTGACGTTAGCCTGCTGACCCCAGGCCTGCGCCAGATAGAGTCCCTTACCGGCGTGCCGGTGCTGGGGGTCGTGCCGTGGCTGACGCTCGATTTGGACGACGAGGACGGCGTGGCGCTGCAGCGCGGCAAGTACCGTCACGCGGCGGGGCGGGCGCTGGATATCGCGGTGCTGCAGCTCCCCTATATCGCTAACTTTACCGACTTCTCGCCGCTGAATGCCCAGCCGGACGTTGCCCTGCGCTATGTCACTGAGCACGATGAGATTGGTCAGCCGGACCTGCTGATTCTGCCGGGCAGCAAAAGCACGCTGGCCGATCTGCGCTATCTGCGCGACTGCGGCCTAGCCCATCAGATCCTCTGCGCCCGTCAGTCCGGTACGCCGATTCTGGGCATCTGCGGCGGCTACCAGATGCTGGGACGGCGGATCGTTGATGGCGTGGAGTCGGCGCAGGCGGCCATGAGCGGCCTGGGGCTGCTGGACTGCGAAACCTGGTTTGCCCGGGAGAAGACCACCGCACAGGTGCGGGGCGCGGCGCTGGATGGGTTGCCCGGTCCGTGGGCGGGATGCAGTGCGATTTCGCTGGCGGGCTATGAGATCCACATGGGGGTGACCCAGCGTGGCACCGGATGTTCCCCATTCTGTCGCCTGCTGTCGGTCAATGGGACAGCAGACGAACGGGAGGAGGGGGCCATCAGCGCCGATGGTCTGGTGATGGGCACCTATCTGCATGGGCTGTTTGATACCCCGGCGCTAACGCGGACGCTGCTCGACGCGCTGCGCGAGCGTAAGGGGCTGGCGCCGGACGGTGCTCCGACCCTCAACTACCCCGCCTGGCGCGAGCAGCAGTTTGACACGCTGGCGGCGGCGCTACGCGAGCATGTGGACATCGCGCGGATCTATCAGCTGATGCGCGCCCACGCGTGCGGGGCGCCGTCATCATGATGATGCGAACGGTGCGCCCCGCATGACATTAACCTTAAGAGATACGCAACGATGACCCATTATGCACAGGCGTTGGCGGAGATCGTCGCCGCCATTCGTCCGCTGGACGACGCGGCCCAGGCGCAGGCGCGCCGGCGCCAGGACAGTTTACTGAAGCCCCCCGGCAGTCTGGGACGGCTGGAGCAGCTCGCCGTTCAGCTGGCCGGGATCTTTGCGCCGCGGCCGCCGGCCGTGACGAAGAAACAGATCTTCGTTATCGCCGCCGATCACGGCGTATACCGGGAAGGGGTCGCCATTTCGCCGCAGGCGGTGACCGCAATCCAGGCGCAGAATATGGCGCTGGGGATCACCGGCGTGTGTGTGCTGGCGCAGCAGGCCGGCGCCGCCGTTACGCTGGTGGATGCCGGCATTGACGCCGATCCCCTGCCACAGGCGGTCAATATGCGCATGGGGCGGGGCTGTGGCAATATTGCACAGGGTCCGGCGATGACCCGAACGCAGGCCGAAGAGCTGCTGGTGCGCTGTGCCAGGCTGGCGATGGCGCAGGCAAAGGCCGGGGTCGATCTGTTGGGGATAGGCGAGCTGGGCATCGCCAACACTACGCCGGCGGCGGCACTGGTCAGCGTGCTGACCGGCAGCGCGCCGGCGCAGACGGTGGGTCTGGGCGCCAACCTGCCGGCCGATCGCCTGCGCCATAAAGTGGCGGTGGTGGAGCAGGCCATCCGTATCAATGCGCCGGATCCCCAAGACGGCGTGGCGACGCTGGCGGCGCTGGGCGGGTTCGATCTGGTCGGCATGGCCGGCGTGATGATCGGGGCGGCGGCGGCGCGGGTTCCGCTGGTGCTGGATGGCTTTCTTTCCTATGCCGCGGCGTTGGCTGCCTGCCGGATCGCGCCGGGGGTGCACCCCTATCTGATCCCGTCTCACCATTCGGCAGAGAAGGGCGCCGCGCTGGCGCTGGCGGCGCTGGGTCTGACGCCCTATCTGCATATGGAGATGCGCCTGGGGGAGGGCAGCGGCGCGGCGCTGATGATGCCGATCGTGGAGGCGGCCTGCGCCGTCCATCAGCGGATGGGGCTGTTGAGCCAGAGCAATATTGTGCTGCCGTAGCCGTGCGCTAACGGGATATCCGGCGATCGCGGTGCGTAGGTATCGCGATCGCCGCGGTAAACGGCGGGGGGAATTACCGGGGGCGTACTGGCCTTGCCATGAATATGTTGATTGGATCCCATATCGTTATTTATTGAATATGCCATAAATCCACCTCTTCTATTTTTATCGCGCTTGGGTGAAATGTTGCGAAAAGGTTTATTGGATATGCCAATAAATATATTGCGCAGCGCCAGATTATCCCTGGCTTAATTGTGCCGATTAATTGAATTTGCCACTCCAAAACCGTTTTATGTTAGCCGAACTACTCTTTTTTAAGCCCCGCCGCGGGCGTTATCCGAGGACGTATGCCGGCATCTACGGCAGCCCGCCGCGCATGGCGCGCCGTTCAGGGCAGAGACGCGTGAACGATGGAATAAAGAAATGAGACGCTATACTATTAGCGGCGTTTACTGTGTATTATTGCTTTATCTGGTAATGATATTTTTTATTTATCTATTTCTTTGATATATATCGATGCAACATATATTTACATTTATTTATCATGTTGGCTTCAGCACCGGAAAAATAATTTTGTGCGCGCTACTGATTTGCTGATGAGCTCAAATAATAAAGCTATTTTCTCCCTATAATCATTTTGTATAATAAAAAGGAGATTATATGAGCATCAGTCGTCGTTCTTTTCTTAAAGGCATTGGAATAGGCTGTAGTGGATGTGCCCTAAGCAGTTTTCCGCCCGGGGCGCTGGCGTTGAACCGACCCGATGAAATAAAAGGTAAGGCCAGGCTGACGCCCAGCCTATGTGAGATGTGCTCTTTCCGCTGCCCGATCCAGGCGCAGGTGGTGAATAATAAAACGGTTTTTATTCAGGGTAATCCGCAGGCGGCGCACCAGGGCACCCGGATCTGCGCCCGCGGCGGCAGCGGGGTGAGCCTGGTGAACGATCCGCAGCGTATCGTCAAGCCGATGAAGCGCAGCGGCCCGCGCGGCGCCGGGGAGTGGCAGACGATCAGTTGGCAGCAGGCCTACCGTGAGATCGCTGAAAAGATGAATGCCATCAAGGCGCAGCACGGCGCGCAAAGCCTGGCCTTTTCCTCCAAGTCCGGCTCCCTCTCGGGACACCTGTTCCATTTGGCCTCCGCCTATGGCTCACCGAATACCTTCACCCATGCCTCGACCTGTCCGGCGGGTAAGTCGATCGCCGCCAAGGTGATGATGGGCGGCGATCTGGCGATGGACATCGTCAATACCCGCTATATGGTGGCCTTCGGTCATAATCTGTATGAGGGGATCGAGGTCGCCGATACGCATGAAATGATGATGGCGCAGGAGCGGGGCGCCAAGGTGGTCAGCTTCGATCCGCGGCTGTCGGTCTTCTCCAGCAAGGCCGATGAATGGCATGCGATCCGCCCCGGCGGCGACCTGCCGGTGCTGATGGCTATGTGTCACGTGATGATCGCCGAGCGCCTGTACGATGCGGCCTTTGTCGATCGCTATACCCTGGGATTCGATCGGCTAGCGGAGGCGGTCAGTGAGACCACGCCGACGTGGGCGCAGCAGCATTCGGATATCCCGGCGCAGGTCATCGTACGGGTGACCCGTGAGCTGGCTGCCAGTGCGCCCCACGCCATTGTCAATCCGGGCCACCGTGCGACCTATTCGCAAGAAGAGATCGATATGCGGCGAATGATCTTCACCCTGAATGCCCTGCTGGGTAACGTGGAGCGTCAGGGGGGGCTGTATCAGAAGAAGGGGGCCTCCGTCTATAACACGCTGGCCGGCGAGACGGTGGCGCCGACGCTGGCCAAGCCCGGCGTAAAGGGGATGCTATCCATCCAGGCGCCGCGTATTGACGCAACGGCGCCGCAGTTTACCTATATCACCGCCAGCGGCGGCGTGGTGCAAAGCATTATCGATGCCGCGCTGAAGCAGACGCCTTATCCGCTGAAGGGGTGGATTATGTCGCGTCATAATCCGTTTCAGACCGTCACCTGTCGGCCCGACCTGGTCAAAACCGTCGAGAGCCTGGATCTGGTGGTGAGCTGCGATGTGTATCTGAGCGAAAGCGCCGCCTATGCCGACTATCTGCTGCCGGAGTGCACCTATCTGGAGCGCGATGAGGAGGTCAGCGATGTGTCCGGCCTCAACCCGGCCTATGCGCTGCGTCAGCAGGTGGTGGAGACCATCGGCGAAGCGCGGCCCAGCTGGCAGATCTGGAAGGAGCTGGGGGAGGCGCTGGGGCTGGGCCAGTACTACCCCTGGGAGACGATGGCGACGCGTCAGCTGTTTCAGCTGGGTGGCGATCGGGCGCTGTACGGCGCGCTGCGCGAAAAGGGATATCTCAGCTGGGGGGTGCCGCTGCTGCTGCGCGAGCCGGCTTCGGTTGAGCGGTTTGTCGAGCGCTACCCTCAGGCGGCGGCGCAGCGGGATAGCGACGGCACACTGGGCGGGGCCCTGCGCTTTAAGTCGCCCAGCGGACGTATTGAACTCTATTCGGCGGCGCTGGAGGCGCTACTGCCGGGCTATGGCGCCCCGCGCTTTCGCGACCTGCCCCTTAAGCAGCCGGATCAGCTCTATTTCATTCAGGGCAAGGTGGCGGTGCACACCAACGGTGCGACGCAGTATGTGCCGCTGTTGAGCGAGCTGATGTGGGACAACGCGGTGTGGGTGCATCCCCAGACGGCGCAGGCGCGCGGTATCCGCAGCGGCGATACGGTGTGGCTGGAAAACGCGACCGGTCGGGAGAAGGGACGGGCGCTGGTGACGCCGGCGATCCGCCCCGATACCCTGTTTGTCTATATGGGCTTTGGCGCCAAGGCCGGCGCCCGTACGGAGGCCACCCGCCACGGGATCCACTGCGGCAATCTGCTGCCCCATGAAACCAGCCCGGTGTCTGGCACCGTGGTACACACCGCCGGGGTTACCCTGAGCCGCGCCTGAAGGAGCCGTCGATGAATCAGAACAACAACCACTACGTCATGCTGCATGACGAGAAACGCTGCATTGGCTGCCAGGCCTGTACCGTCGCCTGCCGGGTGCTGAACGATGTGCCTGTGGCGTACAGTCGGCTGCAGGTGCAGATCCATCTGCCGGAGCAGGAGATGGAGGGGCGCTTTCGCTTTGTCCGAGTCTCGTGCCAGCACTGCGCCGATGCGCCCTGCGTCAGCGTGTGTCCGACCGGTGCCTCTTTCCGGGATGATAACGGGATCGTGCAGGTCGATAAGTCCCGCTGCATCGGCTGTGACTACTGCGTCGCCGCCTGTCCTTTCCACGTGCGCTATCTGGATCCGCGCAGCGGCGTCGCGGATAAGTGCAACTTCTGCAGCGACAGCCGCCTGTCGGAGGGGCTGGCGCCCGCCTGTGTCTCGGTCTGTCCGACCGATGCGCTGCACTTCGGTCGCCTTGAGTCGGCGGAGGTGCAGAGCTGGATCGGCCAGGAGGAGGTCTATCGCCAGCGGGATGCGCGCAGCGGAGAGGTTAGCCTGTATCGTCGTAAAGAGATCCACCGGGAGGAGCAAGCATGAACAGCATTTGGGGTGCGGAGTTACACTATACGCCGGACTACTGGCCACAGTGGCTGGTGCTGGCGGCGGCGCTGGTCGCCGCGCTGCTGGCCGGGCTGGCGCTGCACGGGGCGCTGCGCTGCGCCCTGGCGCCGAAGCATGCCCCGGGGATACCAACGAGGCTGTATCTCTACTCGGCGGTGGTGCGCAGCTGGCACTGGAGCAACGCGCTGCTGTTTGTTCTGCTGCTGCTGAGCGGGCTGTGTGGCCACTTTTCGCTGGGGCCGGTGGCGCAGTGGGTCGCCCTGCATACGCTGTGCGGCTATGTGCTGATCGTCGCCTGGGTCGGCTTTGTGCTGATCAACCTGCTGAGCGGCAACGGACGCCATTATCGCGTCCGCTGGCGGGGGCTGATCTCGCGCTGCCTGAGCCAGGCGCGCTTCTATCTGTTCGGCATCATGAAGGGGGAGGCGCACCCCTTTATCGCGGATGCCCGGGGCAAGTTTAACCCGCTGCAGCAGCTGGCCTATCTGGCCATCATGTATGCGCTGGTGCCGCTGTTGATGGTCAGCGGTCTGCTGTGTCTCTATCCGCAGTTTAGCGCCGGACAGGCGCCGCTGATGCTGACGCTGCACATGCTGCTGGCGGTGGTCGCGCTGATGTTCCTGTGCGCGCATATCTATCTGTGTACGCTGGGGGATACGCCGGGGCAGATCTTCCGTAGCATGCTGGATGGCTACCATCGCCACCGCGAGCACGATGGCGCGCCGGACGCGCGTCCGTAGCGCGATAGGGGGAGCGGGTAAGACAGCGGGGGCGAATGCCCCCGCTGTGCTATCACCGCGGCGGCGTTGCCTCAGCCGCACTGCACCTTGATAGCCAGGCCGCCGCGAGAGGTTTCCCGGTACTTGGCGTTGATGTCTTTGCCGGTCTCGTACATGGTCTCAATCACCTTGTCCAGGGAGACGCGCGGCGCGGAGGTGCGCTGCAGCGCCATTCGGGCCGCGTTGATCGCTTTCACCGAGGCGATGGCGTTGCGTTCGATGCACGGCACCTGTACCTGACCGGCGACCGGATCGCAGGTCAGCCCCAGGTTGTGCTCCATGCCGATCTCCGCGGCGATGCACACCTGCACCGGGCTGCCGCCCAGCAGCTCAGCCAGCCCGGCGGCGGCCATGGAGCAGGCGACGCCCACCTCGCCCTGACAGCCGACCTCAGCGCCGGAGATCGAGGCGTTCATCTTATACAGGGCGCCGATAGCGCCGCTGGCCAAGAAGTAGCGTACGAAGACGTCTGGGGTCACGGGCTCGATAAAGTGGTCGTAGTAGGCCAGCACGGCCGGTACGATGCCGCAGGCACCGTTGGTCGGCGCGGTGACGACGCGTCCGCCGGCGGCGTTTTCTTCATTGACCGCCAGGGCAAACATGTTGACCCAGTCGATCACATTCATCGGATCGCGTGAGTATTTGTCGCTGGTGACCAGCATCCGGCGCAGCGCGGCGGCGCGGCGCGGCACCCGCAGCGGCCCCGGCAGTATACCTTCGGTGTTCAGTCCGCGCTCGATGCAGGCCTGCATCGTGTCCCAGATGGCGGTGAAGTAGGCGTAAATCTCCTCTTTGCCGTGCAGCGCCAGCTCATTTTTCATTACCAGCCCGCTGATGGAGAGCCCGGTATCTTCACAATAGTCCAGCAGCGCCTGCGCGGAGTGGAACGGGTAGGGGACCGTGACGCCGTCGCTGTTTTCCTGGCCGAAGTGCTCCTCATCAACGATAAAGCCGCCGCCGATGGAGTAATAGGTTTTGCTGTACAGCGGTGCGTCACCGGCGCCGTAGGCGCGGATGGTCATGCCGTTTTCATGCAGCGGCAGGTTATCGCTGCGGAAGACCATTCCGCCGTCGCGGGGGAAGATGACCGGGTGGCCTTCGCGGCCCAGGGGCAGGCGTTCGCTGCTCTCCACGCTGCGGATAAACGCGGGGATGGCGTCGATGTCGACGCTGTCCGGCAGGTTTCCCGCCAGCCCCATAATGATGGCGATATCGGTGTGATGGCCTTTGCCGGTCAGTGAGAGCGAGCCGTAAACGTCAACGGCAACGCGCGTGACCGACGGCAACAGACCCTGCGCCGCCAAATCATCGACAAACTGTTTCCCGGCTTTCATCGGGCCGACCGTATGGGAGCTGGAGGGGCCAATGCCGATCTTGAACATGTCGAAAATGCTAATCACGCTAAAGCTCCTTAAAGAGGCTATGTCTTGTGCTGCTGGTGTAAAGTCGTCGACCGGCGCAATCGCGGGTCACGTGTCACCCAGGGGCGCCGTCGCGGCGGCGGCGGGTGGAGTTGTTATCGCCGATTCGCATTAAATAATTTAATGCTGCGCAGGCCCCTTTAATGGGGCGCCAACAATAACCGAACTGCGGCATCGGCGCACGCGCAATTGTGCCACTGGCGTGCTCTCCCGCGCGGGAACGCGGCGATCGGCGGTACGGCAAGCTGCGCAAAATAACCATGGGAATATGCTGCCAACTTCCACTTTTCTATCATATGACCCTGTGAAGAGTGAAAATCAAGACATATTCACATTGTTGCTCCGCTTAGGGCCGGCGACGGTCCGTTTTTGTCGGGTAGCTAGCAAAAACGCGCGCCGCGGCGGTGCGCTGCTCGGATAAACTGAGGTAGGGAGCGGGTGCCGATTCAGGGGGCGCGGGTCTGCAGGGCCAGGCGGCGGATCATCGCCGCCGTCAGTCCCCAGATCAGAAATTCCCGGTAGCGGGACAGATAAAGACGGTGCGCCGCGCCGGCGCGGGTCACATCCAGCGGGTGATAGCGGCCCGGCTCCAGCGCTTGCGCCAGGGGCAGCTCAAAGATCTGCGCGACCTCGTCGCGGTTGGGGCACAGGCGCAGCGGCGTAGCAAGGATGGCGACCACCGGCGTGACGCAGAAGCCGCTGCTGCTGTCCTGCGGCGGCAGATGGCCGAGGATCCTGACCCCGGCGGGATCCAGTCCGATCTCCTCCTGCGCTTCGCGTAGGGCGGTGGCATACAGAGAGCTGTCCTGCCTATCGCGCGCACCGCCGGGAAAGGCGACCTGACCGGGATGCTTACGCATGTCGGCCGCGCGTCGGGTCAGCAGCAGGGTCGGCTGTGGGCGGTTGACGATGGGGATCAGCACCGCCGCCTGGCGCGCGTGGTGCGTCGGGCGCTCCGGCAGCGGGCTATTCAGTTGAAAATGGGTCACAAAGCGGGCCAACGCCGGGCTTAGTCGCATCGCGCAGGCGCTCCGTCCGCCAGCAGCGGCAGGATCCGGCTGACCTTGTCCAGCGTCTCCTGGTACTCGGCCTCAGCCTCGCTGTCGGCGACGATGCCGCCGCCCGCCCAGCAGTGCAGGCGTCCATGCTCCGCCAACAGGGTACGGATCGTGATGCTAGTATCCATATTGCCGCAGGCGCTGATATAGCCAACGGAACCGCAGTAGAGGTTACGCCGCTGCGGCTCCAGCGCATCGATGATCTCCATGGCGCGGATCTTGGGGGCGCCGGTAATCGAGCCGCCCGGAAAGCAGGCGCGCAGCAGATCGCAGGCGTCCAGCCCCCCGGCCAGACGGGCGCGGACGGTGCTGACCAGATGGTGAACGGCGGGGAAGGTTTCCACCGCGAACAGTTCGGGCACGCTGACGCTGCCCGGCGCGGCGATCCGGCCAACGTCGTTACGCATCAGATCGACAATCATCAGGTTTTCCGCGCGATCTTTGGCCGAGGCGGCCAGGCGCAGACGCTGCTGGGCATCGTCATGGGGCGCCGGACACCGGGGCAGGGTGCCTTTGATCGGGCGGGTTACGATATCGCCCTGGGTGAGCTGCAGGAAACGCTCCGGCGAGACGCTGAGCACGGCGCTGTGCGGCAGGCGCAGGAAGGCGGAAAACGGCGCCCGGTTGGCCTGGGTCAGTCGCAGGAAGGCCTGCCATTCATCGCCGCGGTAGTCGGCGCTGAAGCGCTGGGTCAGATTGATTTGGTAGCAGTCGCCGGCCTGTAAGTGGGCCTGTATCCGCTGGAAGGCTTGGCGGTACGCGTGTCGGCTCAGGTTTGCCTGCCACGCAGACGTCAGGCTGAAGGGGGCGGCGGGGGCAGGCGTCTGCGCCAGCAGCCAGGCCAGCCGCGCCCCGGCGTCCCGCCAGCTGAGCAGCGTCACCCGGCGCCGCTGATGATCGACGATCAGCGCCCAGTCGTAGATCCCCTGCGCCATGTCCGGGGTCTGCAGATCGGCGCAGGCTAGGCTGGGCAGGCGTTCGAAGCGTCGCCCGAGATCGTAGCCCCACAGCCCGAGCGCCCCCCCGCAAAACGGCAGATCCGGCTGCGGCGGGCAGCGGGGAAGATAGCGCGCTATCGCCGCGCGCAGCAGGGTCAGCGGATCGCCATCGTCGTTACGGCAGGCGCCCTCCCGCGAGGCGATCTGTGTCCGTCCGCCGCGGGTCTGCAGTGTGGCGCAGGGGTCGGCCACGACAATATCATAGCGGTTGTGGGCGTGGTCGGCGGCGGCGGAGCTGAGCAGCATGGCCCAGGGATGGTGCGCCAGCGGGGCAAAGTAGCGCAGCGCCGCATCGGGCTGGTAGGGAAGATCACGCTGTGTCAGTTCGGGGATAGCGGTCATGGCGGCGCGGGTGTCTCATCGGTCTGTATATGATTTAGGTCAATTATCTACGGATGGCGCCTGCGCGGCAATCACCACGGCGCTGTTCCGTCCGCTGGCTTGGCTATATACTGCAGCGGAAATAACCGAGAGGAGACGTTGTATGGTTGGCGGTATGCCGGCATTAACCCATGAACAGCAGCAGGCGGCGGCGGAGCGCATCCAGACGCTGATGACGCAGGGGATGAGCAGCGGAGAGGCGATTGCCCAGGTCGCCGCAGAGATCCGCGCCAGCCACCGCGGTGAGCAGATCCGCGTGGCGTTTGACGAGACGGACGACGACGAGGCGTCGCAGTAGGGCGGGGCGCCAGCGGCACCCCGGGGACGCTCAGGGGCGGATAACCACCGACGCCGCGCTGTCCCTGGCGCGCTGGCGCGCCGTTTCCGTACTCTCTCCCCAGGCCAGCGCGACGCCGAGGCGCCGCACGCCGTCGATGTGCGGCTTGCCAAACAGGCGCAGCTGGGTTGCCGGGCGCAGCGCCTGCGAGAGATTGGCGAAGGTGACGTCGTCGCTGTGCAGCGACGGCAGCAGTACGGCGGATGCGCTGGGGCCAAACTGGCGAATCACGCCGATCGGCAGCCCGAGAAACGCGCGGACATGCAGCGCAAACTCAGAGAGATCCTGCGAGACCAGCGTGACCAGCCCGGTGTCGTGGGGGCGGGGGGAGACCTCGCTGAAGATCACCTCATCGCCGCAGACAAACAGCTCTACCCCAAATAGACCATATCCCCCCAGCGCTCGGACGACCGAGGCGGCGATCGCCTGCGCCCGCGCCAGCGCGGTAGGGCTCATCGCCTGCGGCTGCCAGGACTCGCGGTAGTCGCCCTCCTGCTGGCGGTGCCCGATCGGCGCGCAAAAGTGGATCCCGTCGCTGGCCTGTACGGTCAGCAGGGTTATCTCGAAATCGAAGCGAACCTCTCCCTCGACGATGACGCTGTCGGCGTCGCCGCGGGCACCCTGGCGGGCGTATTGCCAGGCAGGTGCCACGTCGTCGTCGCAGCGCACAACGCTCTGCCCCTTGCCCGATGAGCTCATGACGGGCTTGACGAAGCAGGGATAGCCGATCTCTGCCACCGCCTGGCGAAACGCCTCGATGCTGCCGGCAAAGCGATAGGGGGAGGTGGGCAGAGCCAGGGTCTCGGCCGCCAGGCGGCGGATCCCCTCGCGGTTCATCGTAAGCTGTACCGCCCGGGCGCAGGGAACGACCCGCTGGCCGTCGCTCTCCAGCTGCAGCAGCGTTTGCGTTGCGATGGCCTCTATTTCTGGCACGATATAGTCAGGGCGCTCGCGTTCGATAAGCGCCCGCAGGCTGTCGCCGTCGCGCATATCCATGACGTGGCTACGGTGGGCGACCTGCATGGCCGGCGCATCGGCATAGCGATCCACGGCAATCACTTCCAGACCGAGACGCTGGCTCTCAATAGCGACCTCTTTGCCGAGCTCTCCGGCGCCTAGCAGCATGACGCGGGTTGCGTGGGGACGAAGGGCGGTTCCGATTGGCTGCATGGATTCTGTTCCTGTTTACTCGGGGAAATCATCGTCGGCAGTATATACGAAACCGTTTGCGTGGCAACGGGAAAGATTTTATTACAATGAGCAACAAAGCGAAAATATTTAAATAACCATTTGTATTTCATTATGTTGACTATGATCTGTCGGGGCTGCCTTACACAATTGTGCGCTATGTCTCATTAGAGCGTTTTCGCCGTCGGAGGCAGGGATATACTGGAAAAACGGGGAATAGGCGGGGTGCCGGATGCGCACATTTAGCACTGTTTTTTCCTCATCGGCGCGCGAGGCGCCGCAACTTGAAGATTTGTATTATAAATAATATTGTATGATCAATTGATTTGGTCGGAAGGACGCCGGCCGCTTAAGACTCCAACAGCGTTGCGCAAATGCAGGAGTGCATCGGGTGCAGCGGGAAGGTATGTGGAATGAGTAGTGCGACCTGCATTGAAGAAAGCGGATTAAAACAGGATAACTGGTATCGTATCGCGGAAGAGATGCTGAGCCGGGCGGGGATTACCATCAATGGCACACAGCCTTATGATATTCAGGTAAAAAACCCGCAGTTTTTTCACCGTGTACTGCAAGAGGGATCCCTGGGACTGGGCGAAAGCTACATGGATGGCTGGTGGGAGTGCGAACGGCTGGATATCTTCTTCCAGCGCATTCTGACCGCCGGTCTGGATACCCAGCTCCCGAAGCACGTTGCTGACATGGTACGCATCGCGTCCGCGCGGATCTTTAATCTACAGAGCCGTAAACGCGCCTGGATCGTCGGGAAAGAGCACTACGATTTGGGGAACGATCTGTTTAGCCGGATGCTTGACCCGCATATGCAGTACTCCTGTGCCTATTGGAAAACGGCGCAGACGCTGGAGCAGGCCCAGCAGGATAAGCTGAAGCTGATCTGTGAGAAGCTGCAGCTGCAGCCGGGCATGAGGCTGTTGGATATCGGCTGCGGCTGGGGCGGGCTGGCGCAGTATGCGGCGGAAAACTACGGCGTCTCCGTGGACGGCGTGACGATTTCTGCCGAACAGCAGAAGATGGCGCAGGCGCGCTGTCAGGGGCTGGATGTCAATATTCTGCTGCAGGACTATCGCGATCTGAACAACCGCTACGATCGCATTGTATCGGTGGGGATGTTCGAGCACGTCGGCCCTAAAAACTATCGCACCTACTTTGAGGTGGCCGCGCGTAATCTGAAGGCGGATGGCCTGTTCCTGCTGCATACCATCGGCTCTAACCAGACTGACCTGAACGTGGATGCCTGGATCAATAAGTATATCTTCCCTAACGGCTGTCTGCCGTCGGTGGCGCATATCGCCAACCACAGCGAAGGGCTGTTTGTCATGGAGGACTGGCACAGTTTTGGGCCGGACTACGATCGCACCCTGATGGCGTGGCTCCAGCGTTTCCAGACGTGCTGGCCCGAGATCAGCGATAGCTACAGCGAGCGTTTTTACCGCATGTTCTGCTATTACCTTACGGCCTGTGCCGGGGCATTCCGCGCCCGCAACATTCAGCTGTGGCAGGTCCTGTTAAGCCCGCAGGGAATTGAGGGGGGGATGCGCGTACCGCGTTAATCTCAGCACCTGCGCGGGGGCGCAGAACAGAAAACAGGCGGCGCCGGATTAATGCCAGCGTCGCCTGCTGATTATGTCTGACAATATACGCGGGGCGAGGGGAAGGTGAGGCAAGGGGAGATGTTTTTATGCGCCGAGTAACGTTGATAAATGTGATTGCCATTTCGTAAATTGCGTTAAAAAACCATATTCTGCTGTTTGAAAGATTTGCGTGTATATCATAATGCAATGAAATTTATAATATTTTATATTTAATTTCATTTTATCAACATCCTGTAATAATAATCCGCAGTGCGGCCTTTTTTGCGCCATGATTAAAAATAACGGCTAATCATTTGCACCTTGAAGTGAAGTATGTCATTAATAATGGCGCCTTAAAACGGGGCGTTGTCTGCGCTGAGGAAATATCTGGATTGATGATTTCTTTAGCATGGCGACGACCTGATTAATAGAGTCAAGTATGCCTTAGGGCAGTTTTTCAAAGTGAAGGAAAGCGTAATGAGCAAGAAAACCGGTCAGGTCAAATGGTTCAACGAAAGCAAGGGATTTGGTTTCATCACGCCAGCTGATGGCTCCAAAGATGTCTTCGTCCATTTTTCTGCCATCCAGAGCGAGGGGTTCAAGACCCTGGCAGAAGGTCAGCAGGTTGAGTTCTCTATCCAGGACTCCCAGCGTGGCCCGGCCGCAGCCGACGTGGTTGCGCTGTAAGTAAACCGCTTCACCACGGTTGATAAAACCCGCCATCGGCGGGTTTTTCTGTTTTTGGCTGCGAAATCAACCGAACGGCAGCCATTGCTGCGCTGGAGGCTTGCAGATAGCCCCTCGGATCATTTACTGTATATAAAAACAGTATCAAGGTGAGAGTGGGTAAGATGGCCGTAAATATTCAATATGTTGTGGTGCGCGATGGGGTGGAAAAAATGACCTTTACCAGTAAGAAAGAGGCGGATGCCTATGACAGGATGCTGGATTTGGCGGATAGCCTGAGCGAGTGGCTGGCGCAGGCGCCGCTGACGCTGGAGGAGGGGCAGCGTGAAGCACTGAGCTTTTACCTGGCTGAACAGAAAGAGAGCCTGGGACGCCTGCTGCGCGGGGCTAGCGT
This sequence comes from Edwardsiella anguillarum ET080813, assembly GCF_000264765.2. GTDB lineage: Bacteria > Pseudomonadota > Gammaproteobacteria > Enterobacterales > Enterobacteriaceae > Edwardsiella > Edwardsiella anguillarum. The sequence goes on along the minus strand of NZ_CP006664.1, from coordinate 3,889,106 downwards.
GGCATCGCTGGTGGATGCGTCATCGTCGGCGCCGGCTAGCGCAGCGGCCGACGGGGAGGCACGCGCGGCCGAAAGGGCGCAGGCTGCCTAGCGTACCGTCGTCGTCGGCGAGCCCTCGACGGGAGCGCATGCCGATGCTGGCAGTGTTGGCAGCGGGGGGCGCGCAGGATATCATGCCGCTCTTTCCCGTTGATCGCCGCAGAGGAGCGACAGATGACACCCGATATCACTTTTTATCGCCGCTTTCAGGCGGATATTCTCGCTGGCCGTAAGACGATTACCATCCGTGATGACAGCGAGTCACATTTTCAGCCGGGACAGCGGCTTACGGTAGGGCGCTACGAGGATGGGATCCCCTTTTGTGAGATTGAGGTGATTGACGTGACGCCGGTGACGCTGGCGCAGCTGAACGCGCAGCATGCCGCTCAGGAGAATATGACGCTGGATGCGCTGCGTGGCGTGATCGGAGAGATCTATCCGCAGGTCGATCGGCTTTATGTCATCGCCTTTTCACTGGTGCGCGCGCTGGCGGGCTGAGGCCCGGGTGCAGACGCTTTTCCGCAGGCAGCGCTGCCGCCGTCGGCGATACGCGCTCTGATGACGCGCCGCCGCCGTTATTTCCACGGCGACTCGCCTTGGTGCCCTGGTTTATTCTTCGGCGACCGCTCTTTGTGGTTATATGCGCAATATATTACCCGTGGGGCCATCAATGGATGATTCTACGCACGGGGCCGCGTTATCGCCGATGCTATTGGCGGTAGGTATGGGGGGACGCGGCGTCCATTAATTTAGCCGCGGCTGTTGGGTTATTTTAATTCATGGCTAATTATTGCGTGCATTATATTAATGATGCGAATCATAATGCGCCTATGCTCTGCTCCCGCACGCCGTATCGATAGCGCAAAGGCGTGCGCTCTGCCGTGGCGCATCCCGCGGCGAGAGATCCCGTATGGCGTGCGCGGAGCATCGCCGGCGGGTGCGGCGGTTCCTGTCAAGCGCCGGCGTGGCTATCAATGTGCTTTTTGTATAATTCATTTATATTTAATAGGTTATTTTAATATACGGCGGGGCCGCCCGTCGCTGTCAGACGTTTGCGGCTGGTGAACGACGCCGCCGGCGCCAGTCGTCATCGCGCGATATTCCCCCGGCGCCCTGTACGCTTGACCCGTGCGGGGCAGGGCTATCCGGCGTGGGATAAGCGCATCATCGATACATTTATTAAATATTTTGCATGGTTACCATAGCGTTCGGTCATGATGCTGAAAGGGGGCGGGATATCCTCCGGCGCTGGCGTGTTAGCTGCGCCGTTCTCGATATCCTCGAGCCTCACTTCACCGGGGGAATTTATTGCATGCGCCGCGCGGCATCATCTTCCGCGCCGATGGACACGCCTATGGGATGAATAATTAAATGGATCATATATATCTTATTTTAAGTTGCCATTTTATCCTGTGATGAAAAGGAGACGCCTGCGGCGGAGAGGTCAAGGTATCGCCGGGCGCTGAGGCGGGTTGATGGGAGGAGAGAGCGCGACTCCCGTTGGCCCACGTCGCTCCGGCGCGTGAGTGCACCACCCGATCGTTTGGCTATCCGCCGGGCGCTATGCGCGAGGATGCCCCGTAGCCCTGCGGCGTTATCTGGCGCAGCGAGGGACGAGCCGATGGAGGGCTATCCGGCATACAAGATGCGCGCTAAACGCGGCGGATTGCGCGCGCCAAAGCCGGATGAGACGGCGTACGTATCTCTGACCCCGGGCGCGAGATTGTTAAGCTCAAAGCATCGTTTCCTTCACGAATGTGATCTGATAGACATATTAATATATTTAGCTATAAAAATAGGTTCTAATTCTGTTTTTTTGATATATGAAGGTTTTTTGTTCTGATTTGCTGCAAATTATCGGATTATATCGTCATTCTCATCATATTACCCTCTAAGCGCATGGTTAATTATATCTATTCATTTACCCACTATCAGCTAGAATAGTGGCTGAATCCGCTGGATTAGATAAACTTTGCTAATATGCCAAGGATGATTGATGCAATGTTCCAGAATAATAAATATTCACTTTAGTAAATACTGACGTAGCAGATACTTTAGCAGCGATTAATTTTTGTTGTAATAATGGCAAGCTGTCAACTTTGACACTACACGCAGTCAATACCAGTGCCTCCTCATATGAGAAGGCAAATAGAATTAGATAGCATAATGAATAGTGAACATTACCATCTCTTAAGTGATGTCAGATCGGTAGCGCCGTCTCATAAGCAGGCTGAGGCGCTGCGGGTCAGGCTGCAATATGCACTCGCTAGCGACGAGTTTTATCTGGAGTACCAGCCGCAGTGGAATGTTCATGGGCACATCCAGGGCGCGGAGCTATTGATTCGCTGGCAGCATCCTCGCTATGGCGTACTGTTGCCCGAGCGGTTTATGGATGCGCTGATGAGCTGTCAACTGGGGCCCGCGCTATTTGGCTGGTTAGCCGAGCGCGCGCTGCCGCTGCTGCAGCGCCTGCGTAGCGAGATCACGCCGGACTTCAGCCTGTCCTTGGCCCTACCGCTGAGCCTTGCCGCCAATGAGGCCGTGCTGGCCCCCTTTACCCACCTGCTGTCCCAGTATGGTTTGACGCCAGCGGCGATTGCGCTGATCTGGCAGGGGAGCGACGATCTGCTGTCGAATCCCGCCTGCCTGGCGGGCATGCACGCCCTACGTGAGCAGGGATATGGGGCCGCGCTGGCGGAGTACGGCGAGGGATATCGGCAGCTGGCGGCCCTGAGCCAGCTGCCGCTGGATCGGATGCATATTCCCCCGGGGGTGATCGGCCTGCTGCCGCACCCGGATGCCATGGTGATGGTTCAGCTGATGCTGCGCCTGGCGGATAAAATGGCCATGCGCTGCTGCGCGCAGCGGGTCGACAGCGTACAGCAGTTTGAGTGTCTGTCGGCAGCGGGATGCCGCGATTTTCAGGGTTCCTATCTTTTCCGTCCCCTGAGCGCGGATCAGCTGGCGGTCGTATGCCACATTTTGAGCGACGCCGACGAAGAGGAGTCACCCTCAGGCGGGTGACCCGCCGCGTTATCTCACGTAATTCCGCTTATCCTATCAGGCATACGACGGTATTTTTGCATTTTCACCGCCCGCGGATTGTGTCACCCTGTTATAAGATGGCTTGTGTGATGAATCCGTTAGGCATTAACAATGAAAAAGGCACCAAAAGCAGCAAAACATCCCTATGAGATCGTGACGCATGGGGATCGCCGGGTTGATGATTATTACTGGCTGCGCGACGATACCCGCAGCGATCCACAGATGTTAGCCTACCTTAACGCGGAAAACGCCTATAGCGAGCGCTGCCTGGCGCCGCAGTCGGCGCTTCGATCGGCGCTCTTGGCAGAGATGGTGGCGCGTATTCCCCAGCAGGATGCCTCCGTTCCCTATGTGCGCAACGGTTACCGCTACCAGCACCGCTACCGGCCCGCCGCCGAATATGCCGAGTATTGGCGCCAGCCTGAGTCGGCGAGCCCGGAGAGCGAGACGGCGTGGCAGCTGCTGCTGGATACCAATCAGCGTGCCGAGGGGCATGATTTTTATGCGTTGGGCGCACTGGAGGTTAGCCCAGATAACCGTCTGCTGGCCGTCAGCGAGGACACGGTGTCCCGGCGGCAATACACGCTGCGCGTAAAATCTCTGACGGATGACGACGTCTGGCTGGAGGAGTCGATCGAGGGGTGCGATGGGCATATCGAATGGTGTAACGACTCCCGCGCCTTTTACTATATCCGTCTGGATCCACAGACCCTGCTGCCTTATCAGGTCTATCGCCACCGCCTGGGCACGCCCTGCAGCCAGGATTGCCTGATCTATCAGGAGTTGGATGACGCATTTTACCTGGGGCTGGAAAAGTCGCTCTCTCAGCGCTACGTGATGATCCATATCAGCAGCACGACGACCTCCGAGGTTCTACTGCTGGATGCCGATGACCCCGAGGCGCGGGCGCACTGCTTCCTGTCGCGTAGGCGCGACCACGAGTATTCGCTGGAGCACTATGACTCGCGCTTTTATATCCGCTCTAACCGGGAAGGGCAGAATTTTGCCCTGTACTGTGGGCCGGATGGCGATGTGCTGAGCTGGCAGACGCTGGTGCCGCCCCGCGATGCGGTCATGCTGGAGGACTTCTGCCTGTTTCAGGAGTGGCTGGTGGTGGAGGAGCGCACCCATGGGTTGACGACGCTGCGCCAGATCCGTCGCGACGGCGGAGAGGAGCGGCTGATCCATTTCGACGATCCAACCTATGTCACCTGGCTGGGCTATAACCCGCAGCCAGAGATTGCCAAACTGCGCTACGGTTACGCATCAATGACGACGCCGGGCAGCGTCTACGAGCTGGATTTGAACAGCGGTGAGCGGCGCCTGCTGAAGCAGCAGAGCGTGGCGGACTTTAGCCCGCAGGACTACGCCAGCGAACGCATCTGGCTGCGGGCGCGGGACGGCGTGGATGTGCCGGTCTCCCTGGTCTACCGGTGCGATCGCTTTGTGCGCGGACAGAATCCGATCCTGATCTATGGCTACGGTGCCTATGGCAGCAGCATGGATCCCGGCTTTAGCACCAGTCGTCTGAGCCTGCTCGACCGGGGCTTTGTGTTTGCGCTCGCCCACGTTCGCGGCGGCGCCGATCTGGGGCAGCAGTGGTATGAGGACGGTAAGCTGCTGCACAAGCTGAACTCATTTTATGATTTTATCGATGTCACGCAGGGGCTGGTCCGTCAGGGGTATGCCGCCGCCGATCAGGTCTATGCCATGGGCGGCAGCGCCGGTGGGCTGCTGGTGGGTGCGGTGCTTAATATGGCTCCCCAGCTTTATCGCGGGGCAGTCGCCCAGGTGCCTTTTGTCGACGTCGTGACGACCATGCTGGACGCCTCGATCCCGCTGACGACCGGTGAGTACGATGAGTGGGGGAATCCGGAGGATCCCGAATACTACCATTACATGCGGCGCTACAGCCCCTATGATGGAGTCCGGGCACAGGCCTATCCCCATCTGTTGGTGACCACCGGACTCCATGACTCCCAGGTGCAATACTGGGAGCCTGCCAAGTGGGTGGCACGCCTGCGTGAGATGAAATGCGATGATAACCTGCTGCTACTGTATACCGATATGGAGGCGGGGCACGGGGGAAAATCGGGGCGCTTTAAAGCCTATGAAGATATTGCGTTGGAATATGCGTTTATTTTAACGCTGTCTGGCGTAACACAATAGACCCACTTGGGTGAGCTTTAGCAAGGAGTCGTATGCCAATACTGCATTTACACCAGCGCGATATGTACTATGAGGACCACGGCAGCGGCTTTCCGCTGGTGTTGGGCCACAGCTACCTGTTCGATGCCGATATGTGGCGTCCGCAGATCGAGGCGCTGAGCGCCCGCTACCGCGTCATCGTACCGGAGCTGTGGGGACACGGCCGCTCTGCGGCGCTACCGGAGGGGCACCGCTCGCTGACCTGTCTGGCACAGGATACCCTGGCGCTGCTGGACAGCCTGGGGATCGATCGCTTTGCGATGGTGGGGCTGTCCGTCGGTGGAATGTGGGGAACCGAGCTGGCGGCGCTGGCCGGCGATCGCTGTGCGGCGCTGGTTCTGATGGATACGTTCGTGGGACGTGAGCCGGAGGTAACCCATCAGCGCTATTTTGCCATGCTGGAGGCTATCGAGCAGGCCGGGGCTATCCCGCCGCCGCTGCTGGCGCAGATAGCGCCGCTGTTCTTCCGCCAGACGCCGGAGCCCGACCTGATCGCCGCGCTGAGCCAGCGTCTGTCCAGGCTACCCGCTGAGACGCTGCGCAACAGCATCGTTCCGCTGGGGCGGATGATCTTTGGTCGTCCGGATCGCTGCGATCTGTTGAGCCGGCTGCGCATGCCTGCGCTGGTGATCACCGGGGCGGAGGATCGACCGCGCCCACCGCTGGAAGGATACCTGATGGCTGAGATGTTGAACTGCCGTCAGGAGGTGGTTGCTGAGGCCGGGCATATCTGTACGCTGGAGCAGCCGCAGCGGGTGAACCAGCTGCTGCTGGCGTTTTTGCAGCAGAGTCTGCCAGGCTAAGCCGGTATCGGCGTGAGACAGATAAAAAAAGGGGCCTGAGGCCCCTTTTTGCTATCCACAGGAGTGGAATTAGAACTGGTAAACCAGACCCAGCGCAACGATGTCATCGGTGTTGATGCTGTTAGCACGGGTGAAGTCATTCTCATCCAGCAGGTTGATTTTGTAATCAACGTAGGTGGACATGTTCTTGTTGAAGTAGTAGGTCGCACCCAGGTCAACGTATTTCACCAGGTCAGCCTTGCCACCGTTAAAGCCGTTGTAGGAGTTCAGCTCAGAGGCCTTAGACTGCAGGTAGGCGATGGACGGACGCAGACCGAAGTCGAACTGATACTGGGCCACGGCTTCGAAGTTCTTCGCCTTGTTGGCAATACCGGTGGAGCCGAACGGGGTCATGTTCTGGGTTTCAGTGTACATGGTAGCCAGGTAGATGTTGTTGGCATCATACTTCAGACCCGCGCCCCAGGACTGGGCTTTGTTACCGCCGGCAACGTTGGAGTTAGCCTGATTGCCGTGCCACTTCTGATCGGTAGTACGGTTAGAGGTGGTGTACGCCGCACCGGCGCTGATGCCCCAGCCCAGATCGTAGGAGGTGGACATACCGAAGCCGTCGCCGTTCTGCTCAGTCAGCTCGTTACGGCCGTTGTTGCTTTCGCCTTTGGCATCGTTTTTACCCTGATACTGCAGGGCGAAGTTCAGACCGTCAACCAGACCAAAGAAGCCGTTGTTGCGGTAGGTGGCCAGGTTGTTGGAACGCTGGGCCATAAAGTTATCGGACTGGGCAGAGGTGTCGCCGCCGAACTCAGGCAGCACGTCGGTCCAGCCTTCGATATCGTACAGCACGCCGTAGTTACGACCGTAGTCGATAGAGCCGTAGTTGCCATACTTCAGGCCGGCAAAGCCCAGACGGGTGAAGAAGTTAGAGGAGTTGCTTTCCGGCTGGTTAACGTTAGCCTGTGCTTCCCACTGGCCATAACCGGTCAGTTGATCGTTAATCTGGGTTTCGCCTTTGAAGCCGAAACGGACGTAGGACTGGTCGCCATCTTTGTTATGGTCCTGAGAGAAGTAATGCAGACCATCTACTTTACCGTACAGATCCAGCTTGTTGCCGTCTTTGTTGTAGATTTCCGCAGCGTTAGCTGCGCCTGCAACTAACAGAGCAGGAATAACGACTGCCAGCAGATTACGTTTCACAATAATATTCCTTCTTAGTTGCTGACCGGTGCGGTCAGGTATGAGATGCCACTGCTTATTTTGTCTTTTCGTGCTGCGAGTGAGAACTAAATTGCGTTCCATCTGTCGAAGTAAACACATCGGGCACGCCCTAATCATAGGTGTTTTTTCAGCTAAATAAAAAGCAGAGTTCCATTTAATTTATTAAATGGCGTAATTAATTATGTATAAATGTAAAATGCGCTATATTTTATGACATTACGTATGTTTTTTGCGCGCCCACCGGATGCTCAACATTTTGTTATTCATTACGCTCTTTACGCTCTTTGTCTTGACGGTGAGGTCGAATTTTTGGCGATCACACAAAATGTCAATGTTATTCCTATTGTTGTTGTATACTTAAATCTCATCATTGTTACTGCATTTTATTTTTACTGTGTCTTAAATATTTTTAAGCTAACCCTTCGGGTTGGCTTTTTTTTTATAAGAATACCTTACAAATCATCGAGTTCATCTGTTGTTGTTAGCCTTTGAACCGGCGGAACCTGGTCTAACTCATTAATAATATTAATTTAGGATACGCTTTTCTAGTTATTCTACGCTGTATTGTCAGACGCGTCGTGCGTGTCTCAGAATCATGCTTGATTATTTGTGCTGTGGCCTCGATAAGCGCTCAACCGGGTGAGGTGTCCAACGATACTTCTCCGGTGTTATATCGGTTTCGATTTTTATTTTTAACAAAAGATGCGTTTTGAAGATGGCCGGACGGGGTATAAACATAATGCTCTTGGCAGGTGTTTTTTAAGCGTTGTCTGAGATCTGAGAGGCGTCGATGGTGATTATTTTCCAAGAGGGAGAGGGGGAGAAACGTCACGGCATCGTCAATATCCGGCGAAGGTGCCTATGCCAGTGCTACCTGCACTCCGCACGCCCATCGGGAGCTGCGCAGAGGATCCTCCGCTCCCGCATATAATACAAAAACCCGCCGTAGCGGGTTTATTTGCTAAGAATCATTGCCGTTTTTATTCTACCACATCCTCCGTGTGGGCGCGTTTAGCGCGTTTTGCCGCGCGCTTTTCCACCAGCGTTTTCTGCGGTTTTTTCTTAGCATTTTTTTTGCTATCCATTCCCTTACTCATAGTAGCCTCTCTTTAACTATCGTTGGGTAGGTTGCCTAGTTACTTAAGCGCCGTTGCGACTGAGTTGCAAGGCCATATTCATGGATTTGTGGCAATCTATTGTTATGAATGGAATTATTTGCAGAGGATAGCTGGCAAGTAACGCTGCCATGCACGGTTTTCACCCCGGCAGTGCGCCGTGGCGCCAGGGGTGGAAGATAGCGATCTCGGATCGGGGCAGCGCGGTCTGCGTGCCCCTGGTTTTTTAGGCTGCGGTTGGCATACCGCACAGCTTGGTCAGATTGCGGGCGCCGACCATGACGGTCGCGACATAGGATTGCCGTCGAGTGACGACCTCTACGGCAATGAGCTTATCTCGGTATTTAAGGTGGTAGATGCAAGGCCATCCCTGACGGGTGCGGCCGAAGGCGTTTGCATGTTGGTCGATGGCCGCATGGGCAACAACAAGGTGAGAGAAGTTTGTATCGCCTTTAATGATTCGCTTCATACAGGCTCCCTACATAAATCCATCAATTTGCTCTGTTCAGCCTAGGCTGACCTTTCTGTTATAACACCATTCCCTATACTTCGACATGTTTCAGTTAGAATTTCCGCTATTTAGTTAACCATATCGATCGACTACGCTTAGCGGGATCCCCTATCGCAATCCGTGGGATGCGGGGAGGCCAGGCATGCTACGCTAAAGCGAATCCTACCGATTAAGGAGCGCATATGAACCCTATCTATACCCTTACGCTGTCTCCCTCACTGGACTGTTCGACCAGCACGGCCAAAATATATCCGGAGGGTAAGCTACGCTGCAGCCAGGCCCTATACCAACCGGGCGGCGGTGGGATCAACGTGGCCAGGGCCATTCATCGTATGGGGAGAAGCGCCGTGGCCATCTATCCGGCGGGAGGATCGACCGGCGCGCACTTAACCACGCTGCTACAGGAGGAGGGGGTGGCGGTTGATCCGATCGCGGCACAGGCCTGGACGCGTCAGAATATGCATGTCAGTGCGACGGCGACCGGCGAGCAGTTCCGTTTTGTGATGCCCGGTGCAGCGCTGACGCCGCGGGAGTTCGATCTCCTAGCGCAGCGGCTTGATCAGATCCCCGCTGATGCCCTTTTGGTGGTGAGCGGGAGTCTGCCGGAGAACATTACGCCGTCGCGGTTTTCCGCGCTGCTGCGCCACCTTCGTCAGCGCGGTATTCGCTGCGTCGTCGATACCTCGGGCGATGCCCTGATGGCGGCGGTGAGCCTGGGGGGACTGACGCTGATTAAACCCAATCAAAAGGAGCTGGCGACGCTGAGCGGGCGGGATATGACTCAACCGGCCTCGGTTCTGCAGGCGGCCCACGCGCTGGTATTACAGGGCGCCGCGCAGTATGTGGTGGTTTCGCTGGGGGCGCAGGGCGCGATCGCCGTCGATCGCCGGGCCTGGATCCAGGTGACACCGCCGCCGATTAAGGCGCTGACGACGGTGGGCGCCGGCGACAGTATGGTCGCGGCGATGACGCTGCAGCTGGCCCAGGGAGGATCGCTGAGCGCGCTGGCGATCGGCGGCGTTGCGGCCGGAACCGCGGCGACGCTGCGCCATGGCACCGAGCTCTGTCAGGCGAGCGATGTCGCCGAGATCGCGGCCTATATTGAGGCCCACCACCCGCAGCCGCACCCCTTTTAATCCGCCGCGGATGGCGTGGATCAGGAAAGACGCGGGGGGCATCCGCCGTCCCGCGTCGATAGCGCATCGCCTAGGGCTAGTCGGCCAGATGGGCCTCGATGAACCACAGAAACTTATCCAGATCGCGCGAGGCGGCGGTCAGCATGTCTGCGCTGTCCTCATCCTGGGTAGCGCTAATCGCCGCCCGGGTGTGGTTAGCGACGACGGCATAGCGCTCCGCCAGGGCGGACAGATGCTCGCGGACGCGGGTAATATTCAGCGGGTAGGGGGCCAGCGATGAGGCGGCGGCGGTCGTTTGCAGCGTCCCCAGCGCGACGCCGCCCAGCTGAACGATACGTTCGGCGAAGATGTCCTGGTGATTCAGTAGCGCGGTACGAAAGCCATCCAGCATTTCATGCACCGCGATAAAGTTTTTCCCTTTCATGTTCCAGTGCGCCTGCTTAGTCAGCAGAGCCAGATCGATGAACTCAGCGACCAGGGGCTGTAACTGGGCGATGGTCTGCTGCTTGATCTCCGGTGCCAGATCGTTGCGGGTGGTCGCCAGGGCGGCGTCCAGAGCGGTGTTATTCAGCGGGGTTACGTTCATTATTATTTCTCCCATTGATTTACTTCGTTTATTCAGTTGGACAGCGCAAGAATACGTACTGTTTGTGTCAGTATAGGGAGCGAAGCGGGAGGATAGCTAAGGGGTTGTCGGTATCGATTGAATAGGTATCACCTATCGTTTGTGGTCGTCGTGTGTTTTATTTTTCATTCTCTGGCCGCGGAGGCTACGCCGGCATGTGCCTTATCGCCGGATGTGCATGGCCGTCAGGCGCCCGATGCGTGACGGCTGCGGGCTATCGCGCCCGCGGCCTCGTCGGGGGAGGCAGCCCGACTCACGGCGGGGCTACTGCCCCAGGGGGGTGCTGATGGCTTTAAACAGCGGGCATTCGGCGATACCGATGACGCCGTTGCTATCGTGGATCTGTGTCTGGGTTACCAGCGAACGGGCGGTCAGATACTGGCACTGGAGCCCCAGGCCGCCTAGGTTTTTACGGCTGCTGATCAGAAATCCATAGCCGCTGAATAGCAGGACCAGATAGATGACGATCAGCAGGATTAGGGTGGTTTTTAGCAGACGCATGACAACTCCTTAGGCCTGGCGCCGGCCTGCGGCGCTCACGGTAGAAAATTAGTGAAATATTATCATAATCAGTCAGATGGGCGAGCTTTTTCCCATCGACTGAGGCGCCGATATCCGTCTGCGTGCGGATAGTCGAGGGTGATTATTTTATGCGCTCCTTAAATACCAGAGATGGCCTTGTTTTTATTTTTTGCCTTTGCTATTAATGAGCCTGCGGATATGAAGATGTTTGGTTTCCCGAAACTGAGTACTATCAAAAATAAGCGAGGTGTTTATGAGTAGAGGAAAGGATAAGGCCACCAAGAAGAAATCAGAGAAGACGCTGAAGGAAAGGCGGGCGGAGAAAAGAAATAAACGCGACGCGCCAGAATAAGTATTCTAAATAACAACCCGGGATGCGCCGGGTTTTTTATTTTTCCGAGTGCGGCTCTATCGCGCTGGCCGAAGGCCAGGCTGCGGCTTAGCCTAGGGGGTTTTAGCGCGAGCGGGAGCCGGCGCAGACAATAAAATGGGTCGCCACGCTAAGCGCGGGGAGAGGTGTGAATGCGCGCGCAAAAGCGTAAAGAGGCCTCACGAATGAGGCCTCAGATAATGGAGTGCTACATATTAAGGGCATGACCACCGCGAGGCAGAAATCCCGCGCCGTTTACTCAGTGGCTTATTCCGGGCAGGCCAAGACGAGGGTCCGTTGGGTGCTACAACTCACTGCCGTCACGAACGTAATTAAATGTACCATTTAACTCCTTTCGTTGCCTCGGATGAAATAAACATAGCGGAATCTTCAGCGACCGAGTGTGATATAGCTCACCGATCTGTCTCTTTTTTTGCGCTCGGGGAAGAGCCTTGCGCAACGCCCGCCGCCTTGGCCACCGCGGGAAATTTTACCCTAGAGATTGAGTTGTGGCGTACGCTTGCTATCATCGCGGCCTACCTAGCGAGGAATATGTGATGAAACAATATCTTTCACTGCTGGCGGCGTGTCTGCTGGCCGGCTGCAGCGCTGGCCCGCAGGCGACGGAGAGCGTGCCGCAGACGCTGCGCAGCAGCTATCAGTGCGATGTGCCGCAGGCGCAGACGTTTCCCCCGTTACAGACGGCGGCGGATCTGGTGGTCAATATGCGCCATCTCTCTCAACATGCCCAGGCGCGAAACTTCGTTGCCGGTCAATGGCTGACCCACAGTGTCCCTCTGCCTGAGCGCGATCGCATCAACGCCTGCAGCACGCAGATCTTACAGGCGTCGCGCCAGATTATCGATGCCCAGTATCAGACGGTATACCCCACGCTCAATAGCCAGGCGCAGCGTGATGCGCTGAAGGAGAGCGTCGCGACATGGCGCGTGGCGATGCAGGGGATCACGCCGCAGGGCGTTAACGATACGGCGCTCTCGGCGTTCAATACGGCGGCGGAGCGCCTGCTTGCGCTGCTGCAGCCGCGCTGAGTCCGGATGCGCCGGGGCGGGGCCTGCGGTGAATTCGCGCGTCTTCGCCCGCCCGCCGCGTGGGCAGCGGGAACGCCTGACGCCGGAGCAATGCGCATGGCGCAAGCCATGCGTTAACGGGGGCAGGGCCTGGATTCGGTCGGGGGCAATCATGGCTGCCGCATCTCACGCCGCCGGGGAGAATGGGGGGATACCATCGTGATTGCCGGGCTAGCGCGGTTAATTATCGCCCCATTTTGCGCTAGATTATCGCCGTAAAATAGGCCGCCGCGAAGCCGATGATAAAGGGACGCCGCGCCGTGATAGCGCGCTTTTTTTGCGCCATCATTTCTGTAAAATTAGCTGTATTCATTGAAATCAACCATGTTTTTCCTTATGATCTTGCCGTTCTTCTTCCATCGTCCTCTCTTTTTTTGCTGCGGGCGTTCATTTTAACCGGGTAATTTTCACATTAAGGATGAGTAAATTGCGCGCATTATAAACTCAACGTGAGGGTATAACATGAGTCATAATGGCACGAATATAGATAAGCAACATCGAACGATTAACCCCCCCGTATTTATTATTTCAGCCGTCCTTATTATTGCGCTTGTGCTGTTTGCCGGGATGTTACCGCAGCAGGCGGATCGCTGGTTTCAGTCCATACAACAAGGGATATTTGCCAACGCCAGTTGGTTTTATATTTTAGCCGTCGCATTAATTCTGTTAAGCGTGACCTACTTAGGATTTTCACGCTATGGATGCATTAAGCTTGGGCCGGATCATGCCGAGCCGGAGTTTAGCTATTTTTCCTGGTTTGCCATGCTGTTTTCCGCTGGCATGGGGATCGGTCTGATGTTTTTTGGGGTGGCGGAGCCCGCCATGCATTACCTGTCGCCGCCGCAGGGCAGCGCCGAGACGATCGCCGCGGCCAAGCAGGCGATGACGCTGACCTTTTTTCACTGGGGGCTGCACGCCTGGGCTATCTACGCCATCGTCGGCCTGATCCTGGCGTTCTTTAGCTATCGCCATGGGCTGCCGCTGACCCTGCGCTCTGCGCTGTACCCGCTGATCGGCGAGCGCATCTATGGCCCTGCGGGCCACGCGGTCGATATTTTTGCCGTCATCGGTACCGTCTTGGGGGTGGCCACCTCGCTGGGCTACGGCGTGCTGCAGGTGAACGCCGGGCTTAATCATCTCTTTGGCCTGCCCATTTCCGCCGGCGTGCAGGTGGCGCTGATCGTGGGGATCACGACGCTGGCGACGCTGTCGGTGGTCTCCGGGTTGGATCGCGGTATCCGTATGCTGTCGGAGCTGAACCTGGGGCTGGCGGTGCTGTTGATGATCCTGGTCGCTGCGCTGGGACCGACGGTGCTGCTGCTCAAATCCTTTGTTGAGAACACCGGCGGCTATCTGTCGCAGATTATTAGCAAGACCTTCAATCTTTATGCCTATGAGCCGAAATCGAGCGATTGGCTAGGAGGCTGGACGCTGCTCTACTGGGGCTGGTGGCTCTCTTGGTCGCCTTTTGTCGGCATGTTTATCGCCCGCGTGTCGCGCGGCAGAACCATCCGGGAGTTTGTGACCGGCGTGCTGCTGGTCCCCGCCGGTTTTACCCTGCTGTGGATGACGGTGTTTGGCAACAGCGCCATTGAGCTGATCGCCCACCGCGGCGCCGCCGATCTGGCGCGAACGGTGCAGACGGATGTCTCGCTGGCGCTGTTTAACTTCCTGGAGCACTTTCCGTTTCCGACCGCGCTGTCGTTTATCGCCATGGTGATGGTGGTGGTGTTTTTTGTCACCTCGGCCGACTCCGGGGCGATGGTGGTGGACACTCTGGCCTCCGGTGGCGTCAAACATACGCCGCTGTGGCAGCGTGTCTTTTGGGCCGCGCTGATGGGGGTGGTGGCGATCGTCCTGCTGCTGGCCGGAGGGCTGCGCGCGCTGCAGACCGTCACTATCGCCAGCGCGCTGCCGTTTGCGCTGATCCTGCTGCTGGCGATCTATGGTTTGCTCAAGGCGCTGCGGGTCGACATCTATAAAAAGGAGAGTCAGCAGATGACCACCATTGCGCCGCCGGCCAGCCGTAACCCGATCCCCTGGCAGCGCCGCCTGCGCAATATCGTCTATTATCCCAAGCGCTCGCAGGTGCGTCGCTTTATTGCCGAGGTGATCCGTCCGGCGATGCTGATGGTGCAGGAGGAGCTGGGGCGGCAGGGCAAGTCGGCCAGCCTGACGGAGGAGGCGGACGATCGCCTTAGCCTGCGGGTCGACTTTGGCGATGATATGGACTTTTGCTACGGCGTGCGGCCGCGTACCTATCGCAAGCCGGCCTTCGCCATGGCCGGGCTGGATGAAGAGGAGAGCCCGCGCGAGGATGAGGCCTACTATCGCGCCGAGGTATATCTGAAAGAGGGTGGACAGGATTACGATCTGATGGGCTGGACCCAGGAGCAGGTGCTGCACGATATTCTGGATCAGTATGAAAAGCACATTCACTTTTTGCACCTGATACGCGGCGAGCGCGTGCCGGAGTAGGGCAATCCCTTCCGCGGCCGGGATTGCGGTTGGCAATTGCGGCCGCAGGGGGGTAATATTGCCCGGTGCGGTGTTAGTCCGCTGTGCTATCCGCAGAGTTGTTGATGGTGCAGCGTACGCGTCTTGCTAAGTAGAGCAGGAACGCACCGACAATCCTTGAAACTCAACAAAACTTTTTTCTATATGTGACCTGTCGTGTGGGTCACCACTGTAGATAAGGAATTCAAATGCCTGTTATTACGCTTCCTGACGGCAGTCAGCGTCATTTCGACCATCCCGTATCTGTCATGGACATCGCCCGCGATATCGGCCCGGGTCTGGCAAAAGCCTGTATAGCCGGCCGCGTCAACGGTGAGCTGGTCGACGCCTGCGATTTAATCGATGCCGACGCAACGGTCGCCATCATTACCGCCAAGGATCAGGAAGGGGTAGACATTCTGCGTCACTCCTGCGCCCATCTGCTGGGGCATGCCATTAAGCAGCTGTGGCCACAAACCAAAATGGCCATCGGCCCGGTGATCGACAACGGCTTCTATTATGACGTCGATTTGGATCACACGCTGACCCAGGAAGATCTCGATCGCCTGGATAAGCGTATGCATGAGCTGGCGGAAAAAGACTACGACGTCATCAAGAAAAAAGTCAGCTGGCAAGAGGCGCGTGACGCTTTTGTCGCGCGCGATGAGCCGTACAAAGTGGCGATCCTCGACGAGAACATCAGCCGCGACGATCGTCCCGGCCTGTACCATCATGAAGAGTATGTCGACATGTGCCGCGGTCCGCACGTGCCGAACATGCGCTTCTGCCACCACTTTAAGCTGCAGAAGTCCTCCGGCGCCTACTGGCGCGGCGACAGCGATAACAAGATGCTGCAGCGCATCTATGGTACCGCCTGGGCAGACAAGAAGCAGCTGAACGCCTACCTGCAGCGCCTGGAAGAGGCGGCCAAGCGTGACCACCGCAAGATCGGTAAACAGCTCGACCTGTATCATATGCAGGAAGAGGCGCCGGGCATGGTGTTCTGGCACAACGACGGCTGGACCATCTTCCGCGAGCTGGAAGCGTTTGTGCGCATGAAGCTGAAAGAGTACCAGTACCAGGAAGTGAAGGGTCCGTTCATGATGGACCGCGTGCTGTGGGAGAAGACCGGCCACTGGGAAAACTACAAGGATGCGATGTTCACCACCTCATCAGAGAATCGTGAATACTGCATCAAGCCGATGAACTGCCCGGGTCACGTACAGATCTTCAACCAGGGGCTGAAGTCCTACCGCGATCTGCCGCTGCGCATGGCCGAGTTTGGCAGCTGTCACCGCAACGAGCCGTCGGGCTCCCTGCACGGCCTGATGCGCGTCCGCGGCTTTACCCAGGACGATGCGCACATTTTCTGTACCGAAGAGCAGATCCGCGACGAGGTCAACAGCTGCATTAAGATGGTGTACGACATGTACAGCACCTTCGGCTTTGAAAAAATCGTAGTGAAGCTGTCTACCCGTCCGGAGAAGCGCATCGGCAGCGATGAGATCTGGGATCGCGCGGAAGAGGACCTGGCCGCGGCGCTGCAGGAGAACGGGATTCCGTTTGAATATCAGCCGGGTGAGGGGGCCTTCTACGGGCCGAAGATCGAGTTTACCCTGCATGATTGCTTGGATCGCGCCTGGCAGTGTGGTACCGTGCAGCTCGACTTCTCTCTTCCGGGTCGCTTGAGCGCCTCTTACGTTGGCGAAAACAACGAACGCGTGGTGCCGGTGATGATCCACCGCGCTATCCTGGGCTCCATGGAGCGCTTTATCGGTATTCTGACCGAAGAGTTTGCCGGCTTCTTCCCAACCTGGCTGGCGCCGGTACAGGCTGTAGTGATGAATATCACCGATTCTCAGGCTGAATATGTCGAAGAATTGAGCAAAAAACTGCAGGCCGCCGGTATTCGCGCAAAATCAGACTTGAGAAACGAGAAGATTGGCTTTAAAATTCGCGAACATACTTTACGTCGCGTCCCCTATATGCTGGTTTGCGGTGACAAAGAAGTCGAAGCCGGCAAAGTGGCAGTGCGTACGCGCCGCGGTAAAGACCTGGGCGTAATGAGCATTGACGACGTAATCGAGAAGCTGCAGCAAGAGATTCGCAGCCGTAGTCTTCATCAGTTGGAGGAATAAGGTATTAAAGGCGGAAAACGAGTTCAAACGGCGCGTCCTAATCGTATTAACGGGGAAATTCGCGCCCAAGAGGTTCGCTTGACAGGTGTGGATGGCGAGCAGATTGGTATTGTCAGTCTGAGAGAAGCTCTTGAGAAGGCCGAGGAAGCTGGCGTCGACCTGGTCGAAATCAGCCCCAACGCTGAACCGCCGGTTTGTCGTATCATGGATTACGGCAAATTCCTCTATGAGAAGAGTAAGGCTAGCAAAGAGCAGAAGAAAAAACAGAAAGTTGTCCAGATCAAGGAAATCAAATTCCGTCCTGGCACAGATGATGGCGACTACCAGGTAAAACTCCGCAGCCTGGTTCGCTTTCTGGAAGATGGCGATAAAGCCAAGATCACGCTGCGTTTTCGCGGTCGTGAGATGGCGCACCAACAGATCGGTATTGAAGTGCTTAACCGCGTCAAGAACGATCTGAGTGAACTGGCAGTGGTCGAGTCCTTCCCGTCGAAGATCGAAGGCCGCCAGATGATCATGGTGCTCGCTCCCAAGAAGAAACAGTAAGGCTATCAAGTAAGGGTTCTGCGGTTCGGTTTTCCGACCGTAGAACCGTTCGCCTCACTGATTCGTTGTAATTAACAATGCGAAGTGGAAATCGAAATGCCTAAGATTAAAACTGTGCGTGGCGCGGCCAAGCGCTTTAAGAAAACCGCCGGTGGTGGTTTCAAGCGTAAACATGCTAACCTGCGTCATATTCTGACCAAAAAATCTACCAAGCGTAAGCGTCACCTGCGTCCGAAGTCTCAGGTCTCCAAAGGCGATCTGGGTCTGGTTGTAGCGTGCCTGCCGTACGCATAAGTAATTTTTTTTGAATCAAGAATAAGACTTTAGGAGAGAGCATATGGCTCGCGTAAAACGTGGTGTGATTGCACGTGCACGTCACAAGAAAGTATTGAAGCAGGCGAAAGGTTACTACGGTGCCCGTTCGCGCGTATATCGTGTTGCCTTCCAGGCAGTGATCAAAGCAGGCCAGTATGCTTACCGTGACCGTCGTCAGCGTAAGCGTCAGTTCCGTCAGCTGTGGATCGCACGTATCAACGCTGCTGCCCGTCAGAACGGCATTTCTTACAGCCGTTTCATCAATGGCCTGAAAAAGGCTTCTGTTGAAATCGACCGTAAGATCCTGGCCGACATCGCTGTATTCGACAAAGTGGCGTTCACCGCCCTGGTTGAAAAAGCGAAAGCGGCTCTGGCGTAAGTCAGATGAAAGAGGGAGCTTGCTCCCTCTTTTGCTTTTGAGCCTGGAGCATTGTTCGTCAGAACTGCGCAGGGCTAGCGATAATTTATTGACATTCTCCGCGCTGGATCTTTCAATAGACAGAGATTTCAATACGTTCTGAATGTTCAAGGTAACGCAAGCATGAACGCTGCTATTTTCCGTTTCTTTTTTTACTTTAGCGCCTGATCGTCAGGAGGCTTTGCGCATAAGAAAAGAAACGGAAAATAGCGCCAAAAGCCTCCCTCGTGGAGGCTTTTTTTTTATTATCGCCGCGCGTTGCGCGGCGTGCGAAGCGGCGCGCCGTAGTACGATGAGCCGTCATCGCTCAACATCGACCATCGGGCCATACTGGCCGGAAGAAGAGGAAAGTCATGTCACATCTCGCCGAGTTGGTTGCCCAGGCGAAGGCAGCCGTAGAGAGTGCCCAGGACGTCGCCGCGCTGGATAGCGTACGCGTCGAGTTTCTGGGTAAGAAGGGTCATTTAACGCTGCAGATGACGTCACTGCGCGATCTGCCGGCAGAAGAGCGTCCGGCGGCCGGGGCGGTCATCAACCAGGCCAAGCAGGAGGTTCAGGAGACCCTGAACGCCCGTAAGGCGGCGCTGGAGTCGGCGGCGCTGAATGCCCGCCTTGCGCAGGAGACCATCGATGTTTCCCTGCCGGGCCGGCGGATGGAAAACGGTGGCCTGCACCCGGTTACGCGCACCATCGAACGCATTGAATCCTTCTTCTCCGAGCTGGGCTTTGCCGTTGCCACCGGGCCGGAGATCGAGGACGACTACCATAACTTTGACGCGTTGAATATTCCGGCTCATCACCCGGCGCGCGCCGACCACGATACCTTCTGGTTCGATGCGACCCGTCTGCTGCGCACCCAGACCTCCGGTGTACAGATCCGTACCATGCAGCAGCAGGAGCCGCCGATCCGCATCATCGCGCCGGGGCGCGTCTACCGCAACGACTACGACCAGACCCATACCCCGATGTTCCATCAGATGGAAGGGCTGATCGTGGATAAAGATATCAGCTTTACCAATCTGAAGGGGACGCTGCACGACTTCCTGCGCAACTTCTTTGAGCAGGATCTGCAGATCCGTTTCCGTCCCTCCTACTTTCCGTTCACCGAACCCTCTGCCGAGGTGGATGTGATGGGGAAAAACGGCAAGTGGCTGGAGGTGCTGGGCTGCGGCATGGTACACCCCAGCGTACTGCGCAACGTCGGCATCGATCCGCAGGTCTACTCCGGCTTTGCCTTTGGGATGGGCATGGAGCGACTGACGATGCTGCGTTACGGTGTCACCGACTTGCGCGCATTTTTCGAAAACGATCTGCGTTTCCTCAAACAGTTCAAATAAGGCAGGATTAACACATGAAATTCAGTGAACTTTGGTTGCGCGAGTGGGTAAACCCTGCCATCAGCAGCGATGCATTGTCCGAACAAATCACCATGGCCGGCCTGGAAGTGGACGGCGTAGAGCCGGTTGCCGGCGTGTTCCACGGCGTGGTGGTCGGTGAGGTGGTCGAATGCCATCAACACCCTAATGCCGATAAGCTGCGGGTCACCAAGGTCAACGTCGGCGGTGAGTGCCTACTGGACATCGTCTGCGGCGCGCCGAACTGCCGTCAGGGGCTGCGCGTGGCCGTGGCCACCATTGGCGCCGTTCTGCCGGGTGACTTCAAAATCAAAGCGGCTAAGCTGCGCGGCGAGCCTTCCGAAGGGATGCTGTGCTCTTTCTCCGAGCTGGGCATCTGTGAGGATCACAGCGGCATCATCGAACTGGCGCAGGATGCGCCGATCGGCTGCGATCTGCGGGAATATCTGCAGCTGGATGACCACGCGATCGAAATCAGCGTGACCCCTAACCGCGCCGACTGCCTCGGTATTCTGGGCGTTGCCCGCGATGTCGCGGTGCTTAATCGCCTGCCGCTGAATCTGCCGCAGACGGTGCCGGTAGCGGTCAGCATCGATGACCGTTTCCCGATCGCCGTTGAGGCGCCGGAAGCCTGTCCGCGCTACCTTGGCCGCGTGGTGCGCGGCATCGACGTAACGGCGAAGACGCCGCTGTGGATGAGCGAAAAGCTGCGTCGCTGCGGCATTCGCTCCATCGATCCGGTGGTGGACGTGACCAACTACGTCCTGATGGAGCTGGGGCAGCCGATGCACGCCTTCGATCTCAACCGTCTACAGGGCGGTATCGTGGTGCGCATGGCCCGTGAAGGGGAGACCCTGACGCTGCTGGACAGCAGTCAGGCGACGCTGAGCGGCGATACGCTGGTCATTGCCGACCATCAGCAGGCGCTGGCGCTGGGCGGCATTTTCGGCGGCGAGCACTCCGGCGTTAACGCGGAAACCCGCGACGTGCTGCTGGAGTGCGCCTATTTTAACCCGCTGGCGATTACCGGCCGCGCCCGTCGCTATGGGCTGCACACCGACGCATCGCACCGCTATGAGCGCGGCGTCGATCCGCAGCTGCAGCTGCGTGCCATGGAACGTGCTACCGAGCTGCTGCTGGCGCTGTGCGGCGGCCAGGCCGGCCCGGTCATCGATGTGACCAACGATGCCTATCTGCCGCAGCCGGCCAGCATCGTGCTGCAGCGCAGCAAACTGGATCGTCTGATCGGCCATCATATCGATGACGCGCAGGTGCTGGATATTCTGCAGCGTCTAGGCTGCCAGGTCACGGCCGTGGACGGCGGCTGGCAGGCTGTCGCGCCGAGCTGGCGTTTTGATATGGCCATCGAAGAGGATCTGATCGAAGAGGTGGCGCGTGTCTACGGTTACAACAACATTCCGGATGTGCCGCTACGCGCCGATCTGGTGATGACCGCGCACCGTGAGGCGAATCTGCCCCTGAAGCGGGTCAAGACCCTGCTGGTCGATCGCGGCTATCAGGAAGCCATCACCTACAGCTTTGTCGATCCTAAAGTTCAGGCGCTGCTGCACCCGCAGCAGACGCCGCTGATCCTGCCGAACCCGATCTCCGCCGATATGTCCGCCATGCGCCTGTCGCTGTGGACCGGTCTGCTGGGCGCCGTGGTATATAACCAGAACCGCCAGCAGCCACGGGTGCGTCTGTTTGAAAGCGGCCTGCGCTTTGTCCCAGACGAGGGGGCGAACCTGGGGATCCGCCAGGACGTGATGCTGGCCGGGGTGATCGCCGGTCACCGCGACGAAGAGCACTGGGGCATCGAGCGCCAGGCCGTCGATTTCTACGATCTGAAAGGCGACCTGGAGGCGGTGCTGGAGCTGACCGGTAAACTGGACGCGGTGCAGTTCCGCGCCGAAGCCCACGATGCCTTGCATCCGGGGCAGAGCGCCGCGCTGTATCTGCACGGCGAGCGCATCGGTTTCATTGGCGTGGTGCATCCGGAGCTGGAGCGTAAGCTGGATCTCAACGGCCGTACCGTGGTGTTCGAGGTGTGCTGGAGTGCCCTGGCAGAGCGCCTGATCCCGCAGGCGCGCGAGATCTCCCGCTACCCCGCGAACCGCCGTGATATCGCGGTTGTGGTGGCTGAAAATGTGCCTGCGGAAGATGTTTTGGCCGAATGTAAGAAAGTTGGCGCAAATCAGGTAGTTGGCGTAAACTTATTTGACGTGTATTGTGGTAAGGGTGTTGCCGAGGGTTATAAGAGCCTCGCGATCAGTCTGGTGTTGCAAGACACCACGCGTACACTGGAAGAAGAGGAAATTGCCGCTACCGTCGCAAAATGCGTAGAGGCGTTAAAACAGCGATTCCAAGCATCCTTGAGGGATTGAATCTATGGCGCTTACAAAAGCTGAAATGTCTGAACACCTGTTTGAAAAGCTTGGGCTGAGCAAACGGGACGCCAAAGACCTCGTCGAGCTGTTTTTCGAAGAGATACGCCGCGCGCTGGAAAATGGCGAGCAGGTCAAGCTGTCCGGTTTCGGCAACTTTGATCTGCGCGACAAGAACCAGAGGCCGGGGCGCAACCCGAAAACCGGGGAAGATATCCCGATTACGGCGCGCCGTGTTGTGACATTCCGTCCGGGACAGAAGTTAAAGAGCCGGGTCGAGAACGCGACACCCAAGGATTAATCAGGCAAACAGGACAAAAGGCCGCCTTTAGGTGGCCTTTTTCTTGTGCTGTTCAGCGCTTTTGCGGGCGAAAGAGTGAGGCATTACGTTATGCAGGTAAACGAGCGGGTCAGTGTTAAAACGGACGGCGGTCCGCGCCGTATCGGGCGCATTCTGGCGCTGGAGACCTTCAGCGAAGGTACCATGTATTTGGTCGCCCTGGATGACTATCCCCAGGGCATCTGGTTTTTCAATGAGGCCGGCTGCGCGCAGGGTATCTTCGTTGAGCCGTACGATGACGCCGCGTCAGTCTGAGGCGGCGTCCGCCTTCAGCGAGCTGCTCCAGCGTCAGCGGCGACGCGATCGGCGGCGCTTGGCGCTGCTGGCGCTGCTGCTGCTGGCGGCGCTGGTGCTGGGGCTGAGCGCCGGGGAGGTCTGGCTGTGGCCTACGCAGTGGTTTACCCCCGACGGGCAGCTGTTTGTCGGGCAGCTGCGTCTGCCGCGGATGCTGGCGGTGATGGCGGTCGGCGCGGCGCTGGCGGTCAGCGGGGCCGTAATGCAGGCGCTGTTTGACAACACCCTGGCCGAGCCGGGGCTGCTGGGGGTCTCTAACGGCGCCGGCGTGGCCCTGGTGATCGCGGTGCTGCTGGGGCAGAGCCTGATGCCGATGTGGCTGCTCAGCGCGCTGGCCATCGTCGGCGCGCTGACGATCACGCTGCTATTGCTGCTGTTTTCCCGCCGGGGGCGGGTAAACAACGCCCGGCTGCTGCTGATCGGCGTCGCGCTGGGGATCGCCTGCAGCGCCGCCATGACCTGGGCGGTCTACTTTAGCAGCAGCCTGGATCTGCGCCAGCTGCTCTACTGGCTGATGGGCGGCTTCAGCGGCGTCGACTGGCGTCAAGGGTGGCTGACGGCCGCGCTGCTGCCGGTGCTGCTGTGGCTGCTCACGCGCGGTGATATTCTGAATCTGATGGCGCTGGGGGAGCTCCCCGCCCGTCAGTTGGGGCTGGGCATGACCCACTGGCGTAGCCTGCTGGTACTGGCTATCGGCTGGCTGGTCGGGGTGAGCGTCGCGCTGGCCGGCGTGATCGGCTTTGTCGGCCTGGTGGTGCCCCATATGCTGCGCCTGTGGGGCATCACCCAGCACAGAATGCTACTGCCGGGCTGCGCACTGGCGGGCGCCTCGATGCTGCTGCTGGCGGACGTCGTAGCGCGGATCGCGCTGTTTTCTGCCGAGTTGCCGATCGGGGTGGTGACCTCATCGCTGGGGGCGCCGCTGTTTATCTGGATGCTGCTGCGCCGATCGGCGGGAGGCCTCGATGGACGATAGTATGCTGCGCATCGTCGGGCTGACGGTGCCGGGACGGTTGGGCGCCGTTGATGCCCGCATCGTCCGCGGGGCGCTGGTGCACCTGATCGGCCCCAACGGCGCGGGGAAAAGTTCGCTGTTGCTACGGCTGGCCGGTTTAGTGAGCGGAGAGGGCGAGGTATGGCTGGCGGGGCAGTCGCTGCTGCGCCAGTCACCCGCGGCACAGGCGCGGCGGCGCGCCTGCCTGGTACAGCAGCAGATGCCGCATGCCCTGATGCCGGTATTTGCCTACCTGGCGCTGCACGCGCCGCGTCACGCCGACGCCGCGGCGCTGGACAACGTGCTGGCGTCGCTTAGCGGGCGCCTGAGCCTCGGCGATAAGCTGAGCCGTCCGCTGAGCCATTTGTCCGGCGGCGAGTGGCAGCGGGTGCGGCTGGCGGCGGTGCTGCTGCAGATCTGGCCGACCCTAAACCCAGAGGGGCGCCTGCTGCTGCTGGATGAGCCGATGAGCAGCCTGGATATTCGCCAGCAGGCCGCGTTGGACAGTCTGCTGGGCGAGCTGTGCGCGGCCGGGATCACGGTGATCGCCAGCGCGCACGATCTTAACCACACGTTGTACCACGCCGATACGGTGTGGATGCTCAGCCAGGGGCAGGTGGTGGCGCAGGGGGACGCGCGGGTGGTGATGCAGGTGGAGGCGCTGAGCAGGCTGTTTGAGGTGCCCTTTCGCCGCATTCGCGGCGGCGATCGCGACTGGCTCTATTATCAAAATGGTTAAAAAAAACTTGACCTTGACGCGCATTTTGCCGTTATGTGTTGACGAGGCCGCGCGCAACGCCGCGCGGCAAATAACGCTAACTCATGGGGGTTGCCCGCGCGGCTCTGTAAAGAGAGTCCGGGTATGATAGGGGCATAGGGAAGATGAGACGATTGACATCCGTATACCGCTATTGCGCATGGTGTACCGTCGCACTGATTCTGGCGGGATGTAGCAGCAAGCACCGCACGCCGCCGCCATCCGGCCGCCTGGCCGACCCGATAGTGGTGGTCGCGCAGCTCAATGACCAGCTGCGGCAGTGGCACGGCGCGCCGTATCGCTACGGTGGGATGGAGCGCAGCGGTGTCGACTGCTCCGGCTTTGTGTACCGCACCTTCCGCGATCGCTTTGCAATTCAGCTGCCGCGGACGACGCAGGAGCAAACCGCGCTGGGAACCCGGGTGTCGCGGGACGATCTGTTGCCCGGCGATCTGGTGTTTTTCCGCACCGGGCGCGGCGATAACGGGCTGCACGTCGGCATCTATGATACCAATGACACGTTCATTCACGCGTCGACCTCGCAGGGGGTAACGCGATCGTCGCTGGGCAACGTCTACTGGCGCAATGTCTACTGGCAGGCCCGGCGACTATAGCCTCAGCGGCGGGCTCTTATCCGCGCGGCAGCGGTGCTATCATCATGGCTTTGGCTCAGGAAAAGGGCATAGTTATGACGCCGTTATCGTTTTTTATCTCCGATTCTCACGATCCCTGGTTCAACCTGGCTGTGGAGGAGTGCATCTTCCGCCAGATGGATCCCGCGCATCGGGTCTTATTCTTGTGGCGCAATGCCGATACGGTGGTGATTGGTCGCGCGCAGAACCCCTGGCGCGAGTGCAATACCCGGCGCATGGCGCAGGACGGCGTGAAGCTGGCCCGGCGCAGCAGCGGCGGCGGGGCGGTGTTCCACGATCTGGGCAACAGCTGTTTTACCTTTATGGCCGGTAAGCCAGGCTATGATAAGCAGGTCTCCACGGGCATTATCCTTGCCGCGCTGGCCGGGCTGGGTATTGATGCCCAGGCCAGTGGGCGCAACGATCTGGAGTTGGATACCCCGCAGGGAAGGCGCAAAATTTCCGGTTCGGCCTACCGCGAAACCCAGGATCGCGGTTTTCATCACGGAACCCTGCTGCTGAATGCCGATCTGGGCCGTCTGGCCGACTATCTGAACCCCGATCTGAAGAAGCTGCAGGCTAAGGGCATCGCCTCGGTGCGCGCGCGCGTTGCCAATCTGTCGGAGTGGGTCGCGGACATCGACCATGCGCGTCTGTGCGATGCCATCGGCGAGGCATTTTTTGCCCATTACGGGCAGCGGGTCGCGCCGCAGCATATCTCGCCGCAGCATCTCCCGGATCTGCCCGGCTTTGCACAGCAGTTTCAGCGCCAGAGCAGCTGGGCGTGGAACTATGGCCAGGCGCCCGACTTTAGCCATGTGATGGAGACGCGCTTTGACTGGGGCGGCGTGGAGCTGCACTGCGAGGTGACGCGGGGGACGATCGTTCGCGCCCGTCTGTTCAGCGATGCGTTGACGCCGGCGCCGCTTGAGGCGCTGGCCGTCGCGCTGGCGGGCTGTTCCTATCAGGGGGAGGCGGTCGCCCAGCGGGCGTTGGCTCTGGGGAGTGAGGATGCGACAGTGACGATGATGCCACAGCTGGCGGCATGGCTGCGCCGCCAGCTGGCCTAGGGCCGACTACAGGCGCGTGTGCGCCTGGGGAAAGCGGGCCTTCAGCTGCGCGCGGGTCGGCGCGCCGTCGGGGCCGGGCTGACTGACCACGCAGGCGGCGACCTGATTGCCGAGATCGATGGCCTCCTCCAGCGCCAGGCCGAGGGCGAGCCCCGCCAGCACGCCGCCGCAGTGGGCATCCCCGGCGCCAATGGTATCGGCTACCGTTATCGGGTAGGCGGGCAGGTGCCGCTGACGGCCATCGCTGGCGCATAGCCAGGCACCGTGGGCGTCGAGGCGGCAGATCAGATGGATCCCGCGCTGGACGGCAAACGCCGACGCGACCGCCACCGGATCGCCCGCGCCGCACAGCTGCGTGACCTCATCGCGGTTAAGGGTCAGCAGGCTGCCCGTGGGGAGCCGCTGCCACAGCGCCTCCGGCAGATGGGGCAGGCGCGGCCCGGGATCTAGCAGCAGGGTACAGCCGGACGGCAGGGCGTACATCCACTCGCACAGCGCCTGACCCCCGTCTCCCGCCAGCTCATAGCCGCTGAGATAAACCAGCGCCCCGGCGGGCAGCGCTATCTTCGCCAGCTGCGCCGCAGACCACTGCGTCTCGCAGCCGCTGACGCTGATAAACGTACGCTCCCCATCGGCCTCAACGCAGGCCAGACACCAGCCGTTATCCTGCTGCGGGTGACGCAGCAGCACCGGCAGCGCCAGCGCCGCCATGGCCTGTTCCGCCAGCGCGCCCCAGGGGCCGTTGCCGACCGGCATCCCGTTGATGACCGGGATCTCCAGGCGACACAGCGCCCGCGCCACGTTGAAGGCGCAGCCGCCGATGGTCCGCCCGTCTTCGCGGGCCTCCACATCCTCTCCCCGCCGCGGCAGACGCGGCAGGCTGAGGATCAGATCGCCGACGGCACCGCCGATGACGGCGACTGGGCGCGGCGTTTGCGTCGTTGTCATGCTTTTTTCCTCATGCCGACCAGCAGAGCGTAGCTAAACAGACTGATCAGGAAGGCGACGAACAGCCCCAGGCTGGAGTCGGCGAAGACGCCGATGGCCAGCGGGCCGTCGATAAAGCCGGTGCGGGTCACCATCAGCCCGCACAGCGCGCCGAGCAGCCAGCACAGCAGCGGGCCGACGCGCACGCCGGCGTTGCTGCCGCGCAGATCGAACAGCTGGCTGTCGCTATAGCCTTGATGGCGGCGCAGGCAGACATAGTCGACCAGGAAGATGGCTTCCCAGGCGGCCAGGAAGACGCCGCAGCACAGCAGGAAGGCGACGAAAGGCCCCATAAAGTCGCCGGCGACGAACAGAATGTACAGGGCGATGCCCAGCACGATTGCGGCATCGAGCGTTACCGCCCAGATCTGGCGGATCTTAACCCCGATGGTCAACAGGTTCAGGCTGGCGGAGTAAAGGCTGAGCACGGCGATGGTCACGATGCCCGCCGTAGCGGCCAGCAGATAGGGGATGGACATCCAGCGCGGCAGCACCGAGCCTATCAGGGCGATGGGGTTTTCTGCCGCGGCCAGATCGGGCAGGCGGGCTGAGAGCAGGATCCCGGCCAGCATCAGCAGGC
This sequence comes from Edwardsiella anguillarum ET080813, assembly GCF_000264765.2. GTDB lineage: Bacteria > Pseudomonadota > Gammaproteobacteria > Enterobacterales > Enterobacteriaceae > Edwardsiella > Edwardsiella anguillarum. The sequence continues at coordinate 3,861,126 of NZ_CP006664.1, read as the reverse complement.
ACAGGGGCAGCGCGGCGCCGCCGGTGACGGCGGCGAAGATGTGGCTCTCTTTGCTCTTGGCGGACTGATAGCGGCTGTAGTCGGCGCCGGCGATAGCCCAGCTGATACCGGTGCCGGCGGCGATCACCGACACGGCCGGCAGGAAGGCGGTCAGCCAGCTGCCGGAGGGCATCGCCAGTACGGCCTGCCAGGGGGTGGTAAACAGGATATAGCCGACCACGATCAGGGTCATGGTGCCGAAGATGCGGGTAAACCAGCGCTGGATAGCGGCGACGGCCGTCTGTCCCAGCAGGCTGACGGCGATGGCCAAGCCGGCAAACAGCACCAGGCACACCAGGGTGAGACCGTGTCCGCCCGGGACGCCGCAGGCCTGCAGCAGCGCGGCCAGGGTCAGGGTTCCGGTGATGATGTTGACCGCCTCCCAGCCCATCAGGTTGATCCAGCTGAACAGGGTGGGGGCGATGTTACCGCGGATGCCAAAGATGGCGCGGGAGAGGGTCAGGGTAGAGGTGCGGCCGCGTTTACCGGCAAAGCTGAAGTAGCCGACCAGGCAGAAGCTCATCACCCCGAGCAGGGCGGCCAGTATCGCCTGTACAAAGGAGAGGCCAAAGCTGACGATGATCGCGCCGTAGACCACGCCTAAAATACCGATATTGGCGGCAGACCAGATCCAGAACAGCTCGCTGGGGGTACTGCGGCACGCCGGCTCGGGAACCCGATCGATGCCGATATTCTCTACCTGCCAGGCGGGGTTGGCGTTGGTTTCACTCATTCTACAATTCACTCCTTTGTCATTGGCTCGTGCTGCTTACACCGTGGCGGGTCGCATCATTCCCGGCCGTGCGACGGCGCCGCGCACGGGAGGGAGGGAAATCCATTCGCGCACAGTCTACTGGCACACCCATAGGATGCCAATATAAAACCGCTATAGATAAGCCATGCTGAGGTGTTATTGCGGAGAAAACGGCGGGACTGCGCCCGCCGACAGGAGAAACGTTTGTCTTGGCTCAGCGCCGCAGGTGGATCTGGGGGCCGCCGGTTTCGGGGTGGCGTCCCGCCGCCAGATCGGCCCGATACCAGTGTGACAGCAGCGCCGGATCCAGTACTTGCTCCGGTGTTCCGCTGGCGACCAGCGTCCCCTGGTGCAATAGCAGGATGCGATCGGCATACAGGGCGGCCAGATTGAGATCGTGCAGGATACAGCAGACCGAGAGCGGCTCGCGGCGGGTCATCCCGTGCAGCAGGCGCAGCAGGTGCTGCTGGTGAAACAGATCGAGCGCAGAGGTCGGCTCGTCGAGAAATAGCCAGCGCGGCTGGGGGGTGGGATGCCACAGCTGGGCCAGCGCTCGCGCCAGCTGTACCCGCTGCTGTTCGCCGCCGGAGAGTGTGCGATAGTCGCGATCCGCCAGCGCCAGGCAGCCGCTCTGCTGCATCACCGTCTGCAGCGCCTGCTGCTGTCCCTCGGGGCAGGGTGAGCGCCCCATGGCGATCACCTCGCGTACGCTAAAGGGAAAGGCCAGCGCGCTGTGCTGGCGCATCACCGCCCGTCGCTGTGCCAGCTGCTGCGCAGGCCATGCGGCCAGCTCCTTCCCCAGCAGGGTGCAGCGCCCGCTGTCCGGGCGTAAATAGCCCGCAAGCAGTCGCATCAGGGTCGATTTTCCCGCCCCGTTGGGGCCGATAATGACCACCAGCTCGGCGCAGGGCAGGGTCAGCGACACCTGGCGGATCAGCGTTCGGCCATGATCGCTATAGGTGAGCTGCTCGGCCTGCAGTCTGGGGTTATTGGCCATGACTTACCTCCCGGTAGCGCAGTATCAGCCAGAGAAAATAGGGGCCGCCCAGTAGGCTGGTCAGCATCCCGACCGGCATTTCCGCCGGGGCCGCCAGGGTGCGGGCCAGGGTGTCGGCCAGCAGCAGCAGGCAGGCGCCGCCCAGGGCTGCGCAGGGCAATAGCCAGCGGTGATCGGCGCCGAGCCGCAGGCGGAACAGGTGGGGAATCACCAGGCCGATAAAGCCAATGACGCCGCTGACTGCCACCGCGCTGCCGACCAGGATGGCGCTGAGAAGCAAGAGCTGGCGCTTGGTGCGCGCCACGTCGAGCCCGAGGTAGTGGGCCTCCTCATCGCCCAGCTGCAGCAGGTTCAGGCGCTGGGCCCGGGTGAGCGCGAACAGGCTGGCCGGCAGGATCAGCAGGGCGCTGGCGCCCAGCGTATGCCATTCGCTGCGCGACAGAGTTCCCATGCTCCATAGGGTGAACTGGCGCAGCTGCTGATCGTCGCTCAGGTAGCTCAGCACCCCGACCAGGGCAAAGCAGAGGGCGTTAATGGCGATCCCGGCGAGCAATAATCGTGACAGTGTCACTGATGCACCGCGGCTGAGGAGATAAATCAGCAGCGAAATGGCCAGGCTACCGCCAAACGCCGCCAGCATTTGGGCATACAGCGCTAGCAGCGGCGAGAGCGCCAGCGGGAGCACGATGGTCAGCGCCACGCACAGCGCAGCGCCGCTGCTGATCCCCAGCAGGGCGGGATCGGCCAGCGGGTTGCGGAACAGCCCCTGCATAAGGGTGCCGGAGACGGCCAGCGCAATACCGATAACCGCCGCCAGCAGCACTCGCGGCAGGCGGATGTTGAGCCAGATCTGCCACTGGAGGGGATCGCTGTCGCGCAGCAGCGCGACGGGCGACAGGCGCAGTGCGCCCAGGTGGGCGGCGGCCAGCGTGGTCAGCATCAATAGACCCAGTAGCAGCGCCAGCGTCAGGCGCGGTGAACGACGGATCATGGTCGCTGTGCCTGCTCAGCCGCGTTACGCAGGGCGGCCAGCGCATCTGGTGTGCCGAGGGTAAAGCCCAGCAGCGCCATGTCATCCAGCACCAGGACCCGCTTTTCGCGCGCCGCCGGCGTTTGGGCCATCCCGGGCAGCGTCCATACCCGCTCCGGGCCTCCCAGCGCCTTGGCGCCATCGCGGCTGATCAGGATCAGATCCGGCTGGGCGGCGATGACCCCCTCCTGGGAGAGCGGCCGGTAGCGGTTAAAGCCCTGCATGGCATTCTTGCCCCCGGCGGCGCGGATGATGGCGTCAGCGGCGGTCTGGCCTCCGGCCGCCATCGGCGTCATGCCGCTGTGGCTGAGGATAAACAGCACCCGGGTCGAGAGGGGCGAACGCGGGATGGTGGCCAGGCGCCGCTGGTAGTCCTCGATCAGCGCCTGTCCCTGCGCTTCGCGCCCCAGCGCGCTGGCCAGCCGGTGGATTTTGTCGCCGACGGCCTCCAGGCGGTTGACGCTGGCCACCGGTACCACGGTGACGCCTACCGCGCTTATCTGTGACAGCGCGATGGCCGGCTGAGCCTGATCGCTGGTGAGCAGCCGGGTCGGTTTCAGAGCGAGGATACCCTCTGCGTTGAGCTGGCGCATATAGCCTACGTCCGGCAGTGCGGCGGCGGCGGCAGGCTGGGTGCTGGTGCTGTCCCGGGCGACGACCAGATCGCCCGCCCCCAGGGCAAACACGATCTCCGTCACGTCACCGCCGATGGTGATCAGGCGTTCACCGGCCTGGGCGCCGACGCTGCACAGCGCCAGCAGCAGTATTGCCGAGGTGATTCTGGTCATTATGCCTGCTCCTGTGTCAGCGGCGCCAGGGCCGCCAGCTGCTCGCGCCACTGCGTCTGCTCCGCCTTGCCTTCGGTGCGCTGGCCGAACAGCTGGGCTATCTGGGTGCCGTCGGCGGCGAACAGCTCCAGGCTGCTAACCATGCCATCGCGGGTCGGTTTACGGGTGATCCAGCTCTCCGCGATGGCCGGGGCGAACAGGTGCAGGGTAAAGCGCGGATTAAAGACGTTGAGCCATTGATCCTGCGGGGTCAGCCTGGCGATTTCACCGGTGAAGATCTGCACGCAGCCACGGTTACCGACGAAGATCATGATCTCATTCTGGCACCGCTGCGCCTGGGTCAGGATCTGCTGCAGAGCGACGTTGTCTACCCGGCAGGCCAGATCATCGGCGACGGCGGCAAAGGCCTGCTGGCGGCTGACGCCATGGCGCTGCAGCAGCGGGAAAAACTGGTGTACATCGGTCATGGCGCGCCATTCGCGCTCCAGCGCGGCGGCGTCCAGCGCCGGTGCGGCGGCAGGGGCGCGCGCGCAGAGGCCGGGGAAGGCCGGATTCCCGTCGCCGGTGAAGCGGGAGACCAGCGCGTGCCAGGCCGCCATATCGCTCTCTTGGGTAGCATAGATCTTATGTACGGCGTCGCCCTGTGGGTCAAAGCACTGCAGGCTAAAGCGCTCGCCGCGCGCGCTCTGCTCACGCAGGGCAAAGGCGGCGTGCCAATGCTGTAAAAACAGGCGCAGATCCAGCGCCCGCGGGTTGAGGATCAGCCCGCTGTGGTCGCTCAGGTGCGCGTTGTCATAGCGCCCCAGATGCTCATGTACGGCATACTCGTTGCGGGTGATGGCGTTAACCTCGCCCAGCGCGGCACAGGCCGTCAACAGAGCCGCGGCGTCAGCGTACAGACGGACGGCGTCGTGGCCGACGCGGGCCCGGGTCAACTCGCCCTCGCTGACGCCCAAAATCTGCGCCAGATCGCGGGCGTAGGCGCGCGGGTGCTGCTGGCGGGCGTTCAGGTAGCGGGTATACAGGTCATGGCTCATGCAAAGATCCTTTTTTATGGTGCAGGTGAAAACAGGGCGTGCTAACGCCCCGGGGTGAAAATCACGCTACCACTGGTAGCTGAGCAGCAGACGGGCGCCGCGGCCATCCTGCAGCGCGCCGCTCGGCGCGTAGTAGGCCTTGTCAAACGCATTGCTCAGGACGGTGGTGGCGCTGAACTGGTTGCCCAGCGCCGGGGTGCGGTAGCTGACATAGAAGTCATTGACGCCATAGCCGGCCTGCGGCTGTGTCCGGCTGTCGTTGGTGTAGAAGGCGGCGGCAAAGGTACCGACCCAGCCGACGGAGAAGCCGCTGTGGGCCAGCGGAATATCTAGCCGGTTGCTGAGGGTGTCCGGCGTCCCGTTGGCAATCCAGTCGCCGCTTTGGCTGTTTTTTCCGCGGGTGCGGTTATAGGCCGATTCCCAGCTAAACCGATCGCTGCGGTAGTTCAGCACGACGTCCCAGCCCCACAGTTTGACATCGTCAACGTTGATCGAGGTGGTATAAAACTGGCGCTTGGCGAAGTCGTTGACCACCTGCGTATCGATATAGTTCTTGGCGCGGGTGCCAAAGTAGCTGGACTTGAACTGCAGGCTGTCGCCCTCGGCCAGCAGATCGTCGAAGCGTAGCCCAAAGCCGGCCTCTTGGGTGGTGTTGCTCTCCGGGCGCAGGTTGGGGTTGGGACGCCAGTAGTTGACAAAGGGCCCGATGCTGAAGTGGCGGCCGTCGTTGTAAATCTCCCCGATGGTCGGCGCCCGGAAGGCCTGGGCGTAGCTGGTAAATAGCATCAGCCAGTCGGCCGGGGTAACGGTAACGGCCGCCCGGGACGACCACTTGTTCGCGCTGATATCGCCATGGCTGTCGCTGTGGGCCCGGTAGTTATCGTAGCGGGTGCCGGCCACCAGGCTGACGGGCAGATCGCGCAGGGTTATCTCATCCTGCAGCCAGCCCGAGGCAAAGCGGATGTCCGCCTGGGGATAGGCGCTGGCGCCGCCGCCCGGACGCTGGCTTTGGCCGTAGGCTTCGCTACCGTAGGTAAACAGGTGGGCGGCAGGGCCGTCAGTCCACAGACGGCTGCGGTTTTCCGCCCGTAGCCCCAGAGTTCGCTGGGTTCGGCTTTCCTCGCTTTCTCCCTGGGGACTGGCGGTAATCCGGACGTCGGAGTAGTACGGCCGCAGGCCGGCATCCAGCCAGGTACTCTCCAGCGGTTTGAGGCGGTACTCCAGCTGCAGATCGCGCTGGATAGTGTCGCGACGGGTCATGACGCTGCGGGCGCTGGCCTGGATATCCTGCGGATTTTTGGGCTCACGGGCGGCGTTGTCGTAATAGCGCAGGCTGGCGCGTAGCGATTGGGCATCGTCGATGAGCCAGGTGCCTTTGGCTAACAGGTTGCCGATAGTTTCGCGGTTGGCGGCGCGCTCCCCGCCGCCGAGGCGCAGGTCGCCGCGTTGGCGGGTGCTAAAGGAGAGCAGGCCGTCCAGCGTATCGCTGCGGGCGTAGGCGCTGGCACCCAGGCCCAGGCTGTGATCCTGGGTGCCGCCGCTGGCAAACAGGCGGTAGCCGCTTGTTTTCCCCGGTAACAGTAGGTCGGCGGCATCGACGGTCTGGTAGGCGATGACGCCGCCCAGCGCGCCGTTGCCATACAGCAGGGCGCCGGGGCCGCGCACCACCTCGACCCGTTTGATCAGCGCCGGATCGAGAAACGTCCCGTTCAGATGACCTGTGTCGGTTCCCTGGCGTACGCCATCGACCAGGACCAGAACGCCGCGGTTATCGTAGCCGCGCAGCGTGATGTCCTGGCCATTGCTGCGACCGACGCCGCTCAGGCTGAGCCCCGGGACATTGCGCAGCATCTCCGGCGCGGAGGCCGCGCTGGCGGCCACCGGGTCCTGCTGGTCGATGACGGTGACCATCATGGGGGCGCTGAAGCTGTCGCGCTGGTTTCCGGTGGCGATAACGGTCACACTGTCGCCGCTCTCCGCGGCCAGCAGCAGGGTGGGGGTCAGTAGGATGGCGCCGATGGCCAGGGTAAGCGGCCGCAGGGCAGGGTTGAAAAGCATAGGCATGACTCAACACTCCAAATGTAATATGGCATTGGGACTGCTGGCTGCCTTGCCGCACCGCGGGTATGCGGCGGGCTGGGTGGCTGGCAAAACGGTGTCAGGGCGTTATGACATCTATTTAGTCAGGATCAGTTTGCCCGATCGGGTCTGGCGTAGCTGGTAGTGTTCTCCCTGGTGGGTAATGGTCACTCGGCCTTCCTGACCGAGCAGGGTGTGACTGGCGATGGTGCTGCCCGGCGGCGCAGTACGCTCGTGCGTCACTCTGGTACGGGGTGAATCGGGGGTCGCTTTTTCCATAGTGAGTACGTAGGATAAAATTCCGCTCTTCATCTTAATGATAATCATTATCGTATAAGCCGCCGGCGACGGCAAGCAGTTTTTAGCGTGCCTGGCGCTCGGGCGGCGTCAGATGGCGGTCTACCAGCGTGTGGATCTGCCCCCAGGCCTGCGGCATCTCCATCAGACGGTACATCCACTGCGCCAGATCGGCGCGGCGCACCAGACCGTGGTGCGGCGTCCGGTGCAACGTGGCCTGCCCGCTGGCGTCGCCATCCAGCAGCCCGCCGGGGCGCAGAATGCAAAAGTCCATACCGCTACTCTGCAGCCAGCACTCCGCCAGGCTCTTTTCCCGCACCGCGTGGCCGAAGGCGGCGCGGGCGCGCGGCGACAGCAGTGGCCAGCTCTCCCCGCAGCCCAGCGACGTCACTAACAGCATCCGGGCGATCCCCTGTTCGACGGCGCAATCGATAATTGCCCGGTGGGCGAGATAGTCGTGACCGCCGCCGCCCAGGGTGGAGAGGATCGCGCTGTGTGGGCCCGCCTGACGGTATAGCACCCCCAGCGCCTGTGTATCACAGGCATCGCCCAGCGTGACCTGAACGCCGAGATTGTGCAGGCGTTGGGCCTGGGCCTCCTTACGCACCAGGGCATACAGCGGGCGATGGCCCGCCGCCCGCTGTGCCAACGCCAGGCCGGCGCCCTGTCCGGCGCCAAACAGGATCCACGGCGTCATGCGCGCGCTCCTTCGCTGGGCAGCGTCTGCGCCAGGGCGCGGAACGCGGCCAGGGGCTCTGCCCGCAGGCGGCGCTGCGCATCCCGGCCGACGAACACTTTCAGCATGGCCTGTCCTTCTGGGTTGATAAACCACACGCTGGCGGTCTCCATCCCCATGAAGGGACGCTCAACCAGTGCGATATGTCGGCAGCGCTGGGCGCGGATATGGCCGCTCAGGCCGCCCTCACCGCGCAGGTTGAAAAAGCCGTGTCGGTGGGCGCCGCCGGGCAGCGGCCCATGAAACTCCAGAATTAAATCGGGGTTGTTGATAAGCGTGGTGACGTCGCCCCAGCCGGTCAGGGTTTGCCAAACCCGATCAAAGGCGCCCCCGTCGCACAGGGTGACCTGCGGCAGGCGGCGCAGGACGTCCAGCGCCGACAGCGCGAAGCGCTGGGCGATCGCTTCAACGGTATCCGTCGGCGCCGTGGATAGAAAGGCGTCCAGTTCGGCAACGCGTTGCTGATGTTCAGGATGCATGGTGTTTCTCCGGGTGTGTGTGCTGGGGGGAGTGCGCGGCGCGAGCGCCGGCGCTGGAAGGTGTTGTCTGCGAGGGGGCCAACAGCTGGGCCAACAGCTGCTGCAGGGCCTGCAGCAGATTGCTGGCCCAAAAACGCCCGCGTGGCGTCAGCGTGAGGCAGTGCTCCCGCAGGCGTAGCAAATCACAGGATTGCCACTGCAGCAGCAGCGGCAGCAGCGGCGCAGGATCGTCGAGCAGGGTGGCGAGATCCAACCGCCCGGTTTCGATGCCGCCCTGCAGCGCCAGGCGCCAGCGGTGCTGCGGCGCGGGCGCGCTCAGCATCATCAACGGCTTGTCCGCGGTGTCCAGCCGTTGATAGTAGGCCTCCAGGGAGCGCTGCAGCATATAGGACTGGCCATCCAGGTGGCCGCCGGCGCCGCTGCCGAAGGCCAGACAGTCGGCACCCTGCTTGATCAGCAGGTTATACAGGTTGCGCTCGCGGGTGGTACGTGCCCAGTGGCTGTTGCTGAGCTGGCGCCAGCCCCGCTTATCCAGCTCATCGAGCGCATGCAGGTAGAATGCCTGGCGCTCGGCGGCGTCGGCGACGCGGGCGCGGGCGTTGGCGACGGCCTTGGCCAGCGGCGTCGAGGGCAGCAGATTGAGCGCGTAGAGATCGACGCCGTCCAGCGGTAAATCGTTGACGATATCCAGATCGTTTTGCCACTCCCGTGCGGTCTGTCCCGGCAGACCAAACATCAGGTCGCAGATCACCGCCGCCCGGTCACGCTCGGCCAGCGCCCGCAGAAAGGCGATGGCCCGATCGCGATCGGCCCGCCGCCCCATGCGCTGGCGCAGACGAGTATCAAAGGTCTGGATACCGATGGAGAAACGGTTGGCGCCGGCCGCCAGACAGGCGTCGATACGTGCATCGTCAAAGTTCAGCACGCGTCCTTCGACGGTGATTTCGCCGTCGGCGGCCAGCGGTAGCGCGCTGCGCAGCTGGGTGATCAGGCGATACAGCTGCTCAGCGCTCAGGGCGCTGGGGGTGCCGCCGCCCAGGTAGACGGCGTGGATGGGCGCCGACTGCTGCAGCGGCAGGGCGCTCTCCAGGGCGATTTCGCGCTGCAGGTAGTCGCAGTAGCGGGCTACGGCCTGTTCGCTGAAGCGGTTTTGATAAAAGCCACAGAAGGTACAGTGGGTGGCGCAAAAGGGGATATGTACATAGACCAGGCGCTTATTGGGCGACAGGGTGCGCTGGCACAGCTGCTGCCAGCCCTGCGCCAGGGCGTCGGCGGGCAGGGGCTGCTGATGGCGCCAGGGCATGGTGGCCCAGCGTTCGGGGAAGGGAATGCCTTCGGCCGCGGCCAGATAGGGGGTAATGTCCAGCGTCATGGTAACTCTCCGTTAATACCTGAACTGCGCGGCATTGAATGATAATAGTTATCATTCGATCAACGGTAATGCGAATTGTTCATGATCTGGATCAAGCGAGAGAGCACAAAAAGATAAAGCGCGGGGGATCAGGGGATGTCGGGACGCCGCGGGCGGGCGTCCCGTTCGTGCTCAGAGGCGGCTGCCGGCCGCATCGGCCAGCTGGGCCAGCAGCCGTTCGCTGTCCTCCCAGCCCAGGCAGGGGTCGGTGATCGACTGCCCGTAGATCAGCGCCTGTCCGGGCAGATTTTTCTGCGCCCCTTCGGCGATGAAGCTCTCCGCCATGATCCCGACAATACTGCGGGAACCGGCGCGGATCTGGCCGGCGACCGCCTCGGCGACGTTAAGCTGCCTGCGGTGCTGTTTCTGGCTGTTGCCGTGGCTGGCGTCGACGATCAGGTAGGGCGGTAGATCGAACTGGCGCAGCTGCTGGCAGGTCTGCTCCACGTCGGCCGGATGGTAGTTGGGCACCTTGCCGCCGCGCATGATGATATGGCCAAACGGGTTGCCGCTGGTCTGGTAGATGGTCATCCGGCCATCCTTATCCGGCGACAGGAACATATGGCTGGCGCGGGCGGCGCGGATGGCGTCGATGGCGATGCGGGTGCTGCCGTCGGTGCCGTTTTTAAAACCGACTGGACAGGAGAGCGCCGAGGCCATCTCGCGGTGGATCTGGCTCTCCGTGGTACGCGCGCCGATGGCGCCCCAGCTGATCAGGTCGGCAATATATTGCCCGGTCACCATATCTAAAAATTCTGTCGCGGTGGGCACTCCCAGCTGATTGACCCGCAGCAGCAGCTCACGGGCCAGACGGATGCCGTGGTTGACGCGGCAGGCGCCGTTCAGATCCGGGTCGGAGATTAGCCCCTTCCAGCCGATAACGGTGCGCGGCTTCTCAAAATAGGTGCGCATCACGATCTCCAGACGATCCCGATAGCGCTGGCACAGGGGGGCCAGGCGCTGGGCGTAATCCAGCGCCGCTGCCGTATCGTGGATGGAGCAGGGACCAATGATGACCAGCAGGCGGGGATCATCGCCCTGAAGGATGCGTTCAATTCGTTTTCGTGACGTTGTCACGTGTTCTGCCACCGACGGATCGATAGGCAGTTGCTGCGCCAGTTCTGCGGGCGAAATCAGTGTATCGATGCGCGCAGTACGCAGTTCATCGGTTTTGTGCATGGCTGTCTCTAAAGCTGGTCTTCTCAACGGCAGGAGTACCGGGAAGTGATGGGGATCACGATAAAGCAATTACCGGACAAATCAATAGAGCGGCGCTGCTTTTGTGAGCAGTTGATGTACTTTCTTACTAGTACATGCGTCAGGTCGCACAATAAGCGCCTTTTTTGCCCGCCCCGCGACGCATGGATGCGGCGGCAGGGGCAGGCGCCATCTCAATACATGCGGCGATTGAGCCCCAGGGTATCGATGATTTTGGCGGCGATCTCTTCGACGGAGTGGTTGGTGGTATTGAGGTAGCGGATCTGGTGCTTGCGGTAGAGCGCCTCGACCTCACCCAGCTCCAGACGGCACTGGCGCAGGGACGCGTAGCGGCTGTTTTCCCGGCGTCCCTCACGGATCGCCGTCAGCCGCTCGGGGTTGATCGTCAGGCCAAACAGCTTGTCCTGGTGTTCGCGCAGCGCGGGGGGCAGCTGCAGGTTGTCCATGTCGTCGGCGGTGAACGGATAATTGGCGGCAAAGATGCCAAACTGCATCGCCAGATACAGGCTGGTGGGGGTCTTGCCGCAGCGTGAGACGCCCAGCAGAATCACCTGGGCGCGCTCCAGGTTGCGCAGCGAGATACCGTCGTCGTGGGCTAGGGTGTAATCAACCGCGGCGATACGCGCATCGTAGCGGTTCAGATTATGGGCCGTTAGACCATGGGTCAGGTTGGCAACGTGCACCGGCTGGATACCCAGCTCCGCCTGCAGCGGCGACACCAGCGCACGGACGATGTCCTGGCAGAAGCCCTCGCTGCTTTCGATAATCGTGCGGATGCGCGGCGAGACGATAGAGTAAAACACCAGCGGGCGATCGCCGCTGCGCTGGTAGATGGCGTTGATTTGCTGCCGTACGGCCTCTGCCCGCTCTTCGGTTTCGACAAAGGGCAGGGTATAGCTGGTGGCGTCCAACGCGAACTGCGACAGCACGGCGTGCCCTAGCACCTCTGCGGTAATGGCCGTTCCGTCGGAAATATAGAACACGCTTCTCTTCATGCTCTCCTCCTGTTGATGGGGGCTGGACCACCGCGACCGCGGTATGTCGCTGCCCGGCTGATAAATAGCACGAATGTATTTTTAAGACTACAGTTAATTGAAGACTGGTCAGGAAAGTCTTTGCTTTCAATATGCTGTAGCCATTCTGCCGCCACTGTGCCCCGCACTGCCGGTCGATACGCTGACGATCGCGCGCGGCGTGCTTCAGCATGGGCGTGACGGGGGGAATAATGGCTGACGTATTTCAGCACATCCAAGTAAAAAAGTGCGTTTTTTCCATTGAAGGCAAATTCTACGCTAGGTGTAACGATTCACCTATCTTGGTCTGTGCCGACATTGTGTTAGTCTGATTATGCCGCGTTGGCGGTGTCTTGTCTCCGAAACCCATGCTTTGAAATAAAAGGATTGCTTCGATGTCTAGTAATGGCGCGCAATTACAGAATGTGGTGTGGTACAACCAGCTCGGGATGCACGATGTCGAGAGGGTCGGCGGTAAAAATGCCTCTCTGGGAGAGATGATAACCAACCTGTCTGAGCTGGGCGTGTCGGTGCCGAATGGCTTTGCCACAACGGCGCAGGCGTTTAATGATTTTCTGGAACAGAGCGGCGTCAACCAGCGGATCTATGCGCTGTTGGATCAGACGGACATCGATGACGTAGACGCACTGGCGCGGGCGGGAGCGCAGATCCGCCGCTGGGTGATCGAAACCCCGTTTCCGGCGACGCTGGAGGCGGAGATTCGCAGCGCCTATGCCACCTTGGCCGCGGACAACGCCAATGCCTCCTTCGCCGTGCGCTCCTCGGCGACGGCGGAGGATATGCCCGATGCCTCGTTTGCCGGGCAGCAGGAGACCTTTCTCAACGTACAGGGCATCGATGCGGTGATGACGGCGGTGAAGCATGTCTTCGCCTCGCTGTTTAACGATCGCGCCATTTCGTACCGGGTACACCAGGGCTATGACCACCGCGGCGTGGCGCTCTCTGCCGGGGTGCAGCTGATGGTGCGCTCCGATCTGGCGGCCTCCGGGGTGATGTTTACTCTGGATACCGAGTCGGGATTCGATCAGGTGGTCTTTATCACCTCGGCCTATGGGCTGGGCGAAATGGTGGTGCAGGGGGCGGTAAACCCCGATGAGTTTTACGTGCACAAACCGACCCTGCAGGCGGGGCGGCCCGCCATCGTGCGCCGCACGCTGGGCTCGAAGAAGATCCGCATGGTGTATGCCGACAGTCAGGAGCACGGAAAGCAGGTGCGCATTGAGGATGTCCCCGCGGCGCAGAGCGGGCGCTTTAGCCTGAGCGACGGGGAGATCCAGCAGCTGGCCCGGCAGGCGCTACTGATCGAACAGCACTATGGCCGTCCGATGGACATCGAGTGGGCCAAGGATGGGCACAGCGGCAAGCTGTACATCGTTCAGGCCCGTCCGGAGACCGTGCGGGCCAACGAGCAGGTGATGGAGCGCTATCAGCTGAGCCAGCGCGGCGAGGTGCTGGTGGAGGGGCGCGCCATCGGCCATCGCATCGGCGCCGGGCCGGTGAAGGTGATTACCCGCATCAGCGAGATGCACCTGATCCAGGCGGGCGATGTGCTGGTGACGGACATGACCGATCCGGACTGGGAGCCGATCATGAAGCGGGCCTCGGCGATCGTCACCAACCGCGGCGGACGCACCTGCCATGCGGCGATTATCGCGCGTGAGCTGGGGATCCCGGCGGTCGTCGGCTGCGGCGATGCCACCGAGCGCCTGCGGCCGGGGACGGCGGTGACGGTGTCCTGCGCCGAGGGGGATACCGGCTATGTTTACCGCGGGCAGATCGACTTCAGCGTGCAGAGTTCGCAGGTCGAGCAGATGCCCACGCTTCCCCTGAAGATCATGATGAACGTCGGCAACCCGGACCGCGCCTTTGACTTCGCCCGCCTGCCCAACGATGGCGTGGGGCTGGCGCGCCTGGAGTTCATCATTAACCGGATGATCGGCGTGCATCCGCGCGCGGCGCTGGAGTTCGATCGCCAGGATGCGGCGGTACAGGCGGAGATCCGTCAGATGATGCAGGGGTTTGACGATCCGGTGGAGTTCTACGTCAGCCGCCTGACCGAGGGCATCGCGACGCTGGCGGCGGCATTCTGGCCCAAGCGGGTGATCGTCCGCCTGTCAGACTTTAAGTCGAATGAGTATGCCAATCTGATCGGCGGTGAGCGCTATGAGCCCCATGAGGAGAACCCGATGCTGGGGTTCCGCGGCGCCGGTCGCTATGTGGCGGAGAGCTTTGCCCCTTGCTTCGCCCTGGAGTGCGACGCCATTAAGCGGGTGCGCAATACGATGGGGCTGACCAACGTCGAGGTGATGATCCCCTTCGTCCGCACGGTGGAGCAGGCGCAGGCGGTGGTCTCCCAGCTGGCGAAAGAGGGGCTGCGCCGCGGTGAAAACGGCCTGAAGGTGATCATGATGTGCGAGATCCCCTCCAATGCGTTGCTGGCCGACGATTTCCTGGCCCATTTCGACGGCTTCTCCATCGGCTCTAACGATATGACGCAGCTCACCCTGGGACTGGATCGTGACTCTGGGGTGGTCTCTGCGCTGTTTGACGAGCGCAACGCGGCGGTGAAGGCGCTGTTGTCGATGGCTATCCGCAGCGCCAAGGCGCAGGGGAAATATGTAGGGATCTGCGGTCAGGGCCCCTCGGATCATGAGGACTTTGCCCGCTGGTTAATGGAGCAGGGAATTGACAGCCTGTCGCTGAATCCGGATACGGTGGTACAGACCTGGATTAATCTGGCAGAAAAATAAGCGTTATTTTGGCCACAGGCTAAACGGTCGCTGCGATGCGGCCGTTTTTTCTAGCGCTTTTATTTCTTCTCGCCGCGATACAAATAAATGATCGGTTACCATTTGAAACATGGCGGATAAAAAAAAAGCCCATCAAAGCGATGGGCAAAGACTACACACAGCAATAGGGAGAGAAATCCGCAGGCCCGCGCTGGCACCGATGCACATTTCTGGATCCGGGGGAATCAGACGGTTTTGGGAGTGATTCTTATTGACACCGCGCTGAAGACATTACAGGGCTGGATTATATATCTAATTTATTACTATGACGATAGCTAATCTATAAAAAATGGAGAATACAGAAATTTCACTGGGCAACGGGAGGAAAGGAATATGTACAGCGATTTTCGTTTCATTACTTAAATAAAACCGCAGGCTGTTGAATAAATACCCGATGGGATTCATGTTGGCTATTTTAATCGCGCGAGCGCAGAGGACCTGCCGCATTTTAGGCGGCGTCTCCCGGGGCAGACGCCGCCCATTATCTTACTGCCGTTTATCTAACGCCTCGCTGACCTGGCGGGCATCTCTCAGCGGCGCCGGCGCCTCGCTGATCCAGACGGAAACCAGACGATAAGAGACCGCCAGCACGACGGGGCCGATAAACAGGCCGATCATGCCAAAGGCCAGCAGGCCGCCGATAACGCCGGAGAGCACCAGTAGCATCGGCAGATCGGCGCCCAGGCGGATCAGCGCCGGACGCAGCACGTTATCCATGGTGCCGACTACGCCGCTCCATACCAGCAGCACCGTTGCCCAGGTGTTATCACCGCTCCAGTACAGCCAGGCGACGGCCGGGATCAGCACCAGCAGCGGGCCCAGCTGGGCCAGGCAGCAGATAAACATCACCACCGTCAACAGGACGGCATAGTGGATGCCGCTGATCGCCAGCCCGATGCCCGCCAGCAGCGACTGGGCCAGCGCGGTGACGACGACGCCCAGCGCGACGGCGCGAATGGCCTGACCGCCCAGGATCACCGCCGCGTCGCCGCGGTCGGCGGCCAGGCGGATAGCGAAGCGGCGGATGCCAAAGGCGACCTCCTCGCCCCGGCTATACAGCAGGGCGCTGAACAACAGCATCAGAGAGCAGTGTAGGAAGAAGCCGCCGACATGGGCCGCCTGGGTAATAAACCAGGTGATCCCTTGGCCGATATAGGGCTGGATCTTGGTGACCAGAACCCCTTCGTTCATCAGCCCCTGCCAGCTGGCATACAGCTTGGCTCCGATCAGCGGCAGCGTCTGCAGCCACTCCAGCTGCGGCATCTGCCAGCTGCGGGCATTGGCTGCCCAGTCAAGGATCGGGCCTGCGTTGCCGATCAGGCTGGTAATCACCATGCCGATGGGCAGTACAAACAGCAGCAGAAGCAGCAGCGTCATCAGCACGACTGCGATCCAGCGCTTGCCCCACAGGTGATTTTGCAGCCAAATCAGCACCGGCCAGGTCGCAATCACCACCATGCTGGCCCAGGTAAAGCCCAGAATAAACGGCTGAACCACCCACAGACAGGAGATGATCAGCAGGGCAATAAACAGCGACCCAAAAATAATCCGGGCCAAATCATACTTCGGTAGTGGCTTATCCATAGTCTCCATCTCAATTGTGCGCGGCGGCGTGCGCGGCGCTTATGATGACTCAGGATAGTGGGAAAACCCAGCTCCTGCATGCAGATCTTTAGCGGCGTGCGCGCGGCGTAGAAAATTTCACCGCCTGCTGTTTTGTGATAGCGTGAGGAGTAACCGGTTGAATTCAGGCATGGCTACCGCACGGCGGGGCGCGGCCGCGCGACTGGGGCGTCGCATCGGCCAGTCGCGATACTCGGCGCGGCGTATGGCAGGGGGCGGGCCTGTGAGCCCGCGGAGCACACACTATGGACAGGATTTATGCGCATGATCCCTCGGCTTTCGCCATCGACGGGGTTTGACCCGGCGGTTACGGCGTTTATTCAGACCCTGAAGCAAAACGGTTTTAACGGCGAGTGCGATACGCGCTATGGGGCGCGTCTGACCATGGCGACGGACAACAGCATCTATCAGCTGCTGCCGGACGCCATTCTGTTTCCGCGCTCTACGGCGGACGTGGTGGCGATCGCCCGCCTGGCCCAGGAGGCGGCGTTCCGCCACCTGAGCCTCACGGCGCGCGGCGGGGGCACCGGTACCAATGGCCAGGCGCTAAACGGGGGCATCGTGGTGGATATGTCGCGCCATATGCAGCGCATTCTGGAGATAAATCTGCAGGAGGGGTGGGTGCGGGTCGAGGCGGGCGTCGTCAAGGATCAGCTGAATGCCCTGCTCAAACCCCACGGCTACTTCTTTGCGCCGGAGCTCTCCACCAGCAATCGCGCAACCCTGGGGGGGATGATCAATACGGACGCCTGCGGTCAGGGCTCTCGGGTGTACGGTAAAACCTCCGACTATATTCTGGGGCTGCGGAGCGTGCTACTGGGCGGCGATATTCTGGATACCGCGCCGCTGCCGATTCGGCTGGCCCAGACCCTGGCCCGCCAGGGCGATCGGATCGGCGAAATCTACCGCGGGGTGCTGGAGGTCTGCCTGGGGCAGCGCGAGGCCATCGTCGCCGCGTTTCCGCCGCTTAGCCGCTTCCTGACCGGCTACGATCTGCGCCACGTTCTCAGCGACGATCTGCAGCGCGTCGATCTGTCGCGGCTGCTGGCCGGCTCGGAGGGAACCCTGGCCTTGGTGACCGAGGCGCGTCTGCGCATCATTCCGCTGCCGCAGGTGCGCCGTCTGGTCAACGTGACGTATGACAGCTTCGATGCGGCGCTGCGCAACGCGCCGCTGATGCTGGAGGCCAACGCGCTGTCGGTCGAGACGATTGACTCTCAGGTGCTGGCGCTGGCGCGTCGCGACATCATCTGGCACGGCGTGCGCGATCTGATCGACGATCGCGCCGATCGTCCGCTGCAGGGGCTGAACATCGTCGAGTTTGCCGGTGATGATGCGCGCGCCATTGCCGCCCAGGTGACGGCGCTGTGTCAACGGCTGGAGGCGATGGCGGACGCGGGCGAAGGCGGCGTGATCGGCTACCGTCTGTGCAGCGATGAGGCCGATATCGAACGGATCTACGGCATGCGCAAGCGGGCGGTCGGCCTACTGGGTAACGCCCAGGGGGCGGCCAAACCGATCCCGTTTGTCGAGGATACCTGCGTGCCTCCGCCCTATCTGGCGGACTATATCGCCGAGTTTCGCACCATTCTGGATCAATATCAGCTGAGCTATGGCATGTTTGGCCACGTGGACGCCGGCGTGCTGCACGTGCGGCCGGCGCTGGACATGTGTGACCCGCGTCATGAGGCGTTGGTCAGCGAGATCTCCGATCGGGTGGTGGCGCTGACGGCCAAATATGGCGGCCTGCTGTGGGGGGAGCACGGCAAGGGGTTTCGCGCCCAGTACAGCCCGGCCTTCTTTGGCGCGGCGCTGTATCACGAGCTGCGCCGTATCAAGAGCCTGTTTGACGCGGATAACCGGATGAACCCCGGAAAGATCTGCCCGCCGCTGGGCTGCGATGCGCCGATGAAGCAGGTGGATGCGGTGAAGCGCGGCACCTTCGACAGGCAGATTCCGGCGGCGGTGCGCGGCGCGTTTCGCGGGGCGCTGGAGTGTAACGGTAACGGCCTGTGCTTTAACTTTGATCGGCGCAGCCCGATGTGCCCCTCGCTGAAGGTGAGCGGCGATCGTCTTCACTCGCCGAAAGGCCGGGCGGCGCTGATGCGCGAATGGCTGCGCCTGCTGGCGGAGCAGGGCGTCGATCCCCTGGCGCTGGAGCAGCGTCTGGGCACGCTGGCGTCGCTGCGCGCGCTGATCGCCAAAACGCGTCGCGGCTGGCGCGCCCGCGCGGGTGAGTATGACTTCTCGCATGAGGTCAAGGCGGCGATGGACGGCTGTCTCTCCTGTAAGGCCTGCTCCAGTCAATGCCCGATCAAGATCGATGTGCCGGCGTTTCGCGCCCGCTTTCTGCAGCTGTACCACACGCGCTATCTGCGCCCGCTGCGCGACCATCTGGTGGCCGGTGTGGAGCGCTATACGCCGTGGATGGCGAGGGCGCCGCGGGTCTTTAACTTTTTCCTGCGTCAGCCGCTGCTGGGACGCCTGAGCGAACGCTGTGTCGGAATGACCGATCTCCCGCAGCTCTCAGCGCCGACCCTGCGCCACGCGTTGGCCGGCCATCCGGCGCTGCTGGACTCTCTGGAGTCGCTGGAGGGGCTGGATGCCGCGGCGCGCGCGCGCAGGGTGCTTATCGTGCAGGACCCCTTTACCAGCTACTACGACGCGCGGGTCGTCGAGGCGCTGATCCGACTGTGCGATCGGTTGGGCCTGCGGGCCCAGCTGCTGCCCTTTGTTCCCAACGGCAAGGCGCAGCATATCAAGGGATTCCTGCGCCGTTTCGCCCGTACGGCGCGCAGCGGCGCCGAGTTTCTCAACCGGGTCGCCCGGCTGGGGATCCCGCTGGTGGGCGTCGATCCGGCAATGGTGTTATGCTATCGCGATGAATATAAAACTATTCTGGGTGAGCAGCGCGGCGAGTTTCAGGTACAGTTGATTCAGGAGTGGCTGGCGCAGGCGCTGCCGTCCGCCGAGCGGCTCGGGCCCGCGGTTGACGAGACATGGTATCTGTTCGGCCACTGTACCGAAACCTGTGCCGAGCCGGCCAGCGTGGCGCAGTGGCAGCAGGTATTTGCCCATCTGGGCGCCCGCCTACAGAATGTCAGCGTAGGCTGCTGCGGCATGGCGGGAACCTATGGCCATGAGGTGGCCAACCAGGCGGCGTCGCGCGGCATCTATGCGCTGTCGTGGCAGCCCGCGCTGGCTGCGCTGCCGCCGGCGCGCTGTCTGGCGACGGGCTACTCTTGCCGCAGTCAGGTACTACGCCAGCAGGGGGTGGCGCTGCGCCATCCGGTTCAGGCTTTACTGGAGATATGTGATGATTTGGAAACGCGCGATAACCCTGGAGCAGCTTAATCAGGTCGGGGAGGCGTGCATGGTCGGCCATCTGGGCATTGAGATCACCCGGATGGGGGAAGATACGCTGGAGGGCAGTATGCCGGTGGATCAGCGTACCCGCCAGCCCTTTGGCCTGCTGCACGGCGGCGCATCGGCGGTGCTGGCGGAAACGCTGGGTTCGCTGGCGGGCTACCTGTGCAGCGAGGGCAGTCAGCAGGTGGTGGGGCTGGAGATCAATGCCAACCATCTGCGCGCCGTGCGCAGCGGTACGGTGCACGGCGTATGCCGGGCGCTGCACCTAGGGCGCCGTCATCAGGTGTGGCAGATCGATATCCGCGACGATCGCGGTCATCTGTGCTGTACCTCGCGCCTGACCACCGCGCTGCTGGAGAAGCGCCAATGATGGGCGAGGATCTGCCGCTGGGGCAGGCGATATATGCTCTGCAGCTGGACGGTCAGGGCGGCTGTCGGGCGCTGACCGTCCAGGCGCAGGCCTCGCTGGCGCAGCCGGCCTGGCTACACCTGGACTACCGTGAGGCGCCGATCCGCAACTGGCTGGCGACCACGTCGCTGCTGCCGGATCCGCTGCGCCAAAGCCTGTCCGGGGAGAGCCTGCGCCCCCGGCTGACGCGCCAGGGGGAGGGGGTTATGATCACCCTGCGCAGTCTCCATCTCGATCCGGCGGCCGATACGCACCCGGATCCGTGGGTGGTGCTGCGCATGTATGTGACCGGCACGCTGATCCTCACCTCTGCGCATCGCGACAGCGCGGCGCTGGCGCCGGTGGTGGAGGATTTACAGGGGGGCAGCGGCGCCGTGAACAGCGCGGGGCTGCTGGTTGCGATCGCCGATGCGCTGGTGGATCAGCTCAGCGACGCCATCGACGCGCGCCATGACTGCATCATCGATATGGAGGATCGGCTGCTGGATCAGCAGTTTCCTCCCCGCGGCGAGCTGGCGATGCTGCGTAAGCAGCTGATCGTGATGCGTCGTTACCTGGCGCCGCAGCGCGATGTGCTGGCGCGATTGGCCTGCGAGCGGCTGGGCTGGCTGGGTGATGACGATCGGCGCCGGCTACAGGATATCGCCGATCGCCTCGGCCGCGGTCTGGAGGATTTGGATAGCTGTATCGCCCGTACCGCGCTGTTGGCGGATGAGATCGCATCGCAGGTGGCCGACGCGCTGAACCGCCGCACCTATACCATGTCACTGCTGGCGATGCTGTTTCTGCCTGCGACCTTTCTGACCGGCCTGTTCGGCGTCAACCTGGGGGGGATCCCCGGCAGCGAATCGCCGCTGGCGTTCGTGCTGTTTTGCCTATTGCTGCTGATTTTGGCATTTTGCGTTGTTATTGGGTTAAAACGCAGTAAATGGTTGTAACCTATCGCGCGGGCAATCTTTGTGGCGTGTCAAAGTTCACGCGGCGGGCGGGGAAAAGACCGAAGGAAATTGAGCAATATCAAACTTCACTCGAAGTAGGTAGGGCAAACTTCATTTCGCAGGTGAATGCAACGTCAAGCGATGGGCGTTGCGCTCCATATTGTCTTACTTCCTAATTTTGAATTATTGCATAGCACAATTTAATTCGTCATATGCCGGTGATTACCGGCATTTTTTTATTTCTGAACGCGGCGGGATGCCCAGATGTCCCGCCGGGAAGGTCACTTCACCTCGACGACGTCCAGGCGCATGCTGTCCGTTTGCGGCCGATCGTCGTCGTCGCTCAGGCCGACCGGCTGCAGCGGAATTGTCTGGCGATCGAAGGCCAGATCGCCGCCGTCGATGATCTCACCGCCCTGCTGCAGCCCCTTAAAGTCAAACAGGGTGCCGTCCGCCAGATGCGACGGCACCACGTTCTGCATGGCACTGAACATGGTTTCGATGCGCCCCGGATAGCGCTTGTCCCAGTCGCGCAGCATCTCTTTGATCACCTGGCGCTGCAGGTTCGGCTGGGAGCCGCACAGGTTACACGGAATGATCGGGAAAGCCTTGGCGGCGGCGAAGCGCTCAATGTCCTTTTCGCGGCAGTAGGCGAGCGGGCGGATCACGATATGCTGGCCGTCATCGCTCATCAGCTTGGGCGGCATCCCTTTGAGCTTGCCGCCGTAGAACATGTTGAGAAATAGGGTCTCCAGCATGTCGTCACGGTGGTGGCCCAGCGCGATCTTATTGCAGCGCAGCTCGTTGGCGGTGCGGTAGAGAATGCCGCGGCGCAGGCGTGAACACAGAGAGCAGGTGGTTTTACCCTCCGGAATTTTCTCTTTGACGATGCCGTAGGTGTTCTCTTCGACGATGCGGTATTCGATGCCCTGGGTCTCCAGGTAGGCCGGCAGGACGGTCTCCGGGAAGCCGGGCTGTTTCTGGTCGAGGTTGACCGCGACCAGGGTAAAGCTCACCGGTGCGCTCTGTTGCAGGTTGCGCAGGATCTCCAGCATGGTATAGCTGTCTTTGCCGCCGGACAGGCAAACCATCACCCGATCGCCCTCTTCAATCATATTGAAGTCGGCGATGGCTTCACCGACGCAGCGGCGCAGGCGCTTCTGCAGCTTGTTCAGGTTGTACTGTTCTTTTTTGCTGATCTCTTGATTCACTGACATCGTTTCTGTTACCCGGCATAGACAAAAGGGTTGCGGCGGCGCGTCGGGCGACGGCGCAATCATCGGGGGCTGTCATCGTGGACGGCGTGGCGTGTATGGTACGGATTACGGCGGCGAATGCCAGCAGGAATTATGCGGCGGCGGCGCCTCAGGGACGACAGACGTTGCATCGTCGCGGCCGTTGTTGTATTTTGTAATATTCAATACAAAACTGGGCGACGGGGAGGAGGAGACATGCAACGGATTCTGACGTGGGGACTGCTGATTATTTTTCTGGCCTCCGGCGTGGCGAAGCTGGCAGGGCTGGCGTTTGAGCAGGCGGCGTTTGCCCGCTGGGGATACCCGCTGTGGTTTATGTATGCGGTCGGCGCGGCCGAAACCCTGGGGGCGCTGGGGCTGCTGAGCCGCCTACGGCGCTGGGCGGCGGGAGGACTGCTGCTGCTGATGCTGGGCGCCCTGCAGACCCATCTGCGCTTTGGCGAGTGGGGAATGCTGCTGCTGGCCCTGATCCTGGCCGCCGGACTGCTGGTGCGCATCCGGCGCTGAGTCGCGATGAGGGACAGGGGGACGCGTTCGACGCGCGCCCCTCTGCGTGAAAAGGCGGTCGTGCCCGCCGATCAGGCGATATCCTGCACGCGGATATGCGGACGCTGTGCCTCAACGCCAAAGTAGCGCATCATGCCGGCAGCGGCGTGACGCCCTTCGGCGATGGCGGTGACCACCAGGTCGGCGCCGCGTACCGCATCCCCGCCGGCGAAGATCTGCGGATGGCTGGTCTGATAGGGGATCTCGCTGTCTACGCGGGCGATGATACGCCCGGCACGGTCAACTTTTACCCCCTGCGCTTCCAGCCATGGCATGGCGTGCGGGGTGAAGCCAAAGGCGATCACCACCGCATCGGCCGGCATGAGAAACTCGGAGCCGGGGATAGGCTTGGGACGGCGGCGCCCGGCGGCGTCCGGTTCGCCCAGCGCGGTGCGCAGCATGTGGATCCCGCAGACCTTGCCCTGCTCGTCGACGGCGATGGAGAGGGGCTGCACGTTAAACTCGAACTCGACGCCCTCTTCACGCGCGTTTTTCACCTCTTTCTTCGAACCGGGCATATTGGCCTCGTCGCGGCGATAGGCGCAGGTTACCCGGGTGGCGCCCTGACGGATGGAGGTGCGTACGCAGTCCATGGCGGTATCGCCGCCCCCCAGCACCACCACCTGCTTACCTTCCATGCTGATATAGGGCGCCTCATCGCTGTGCGGCAGCCCCATCACCTGTTTGGTATTGGCGATCAGGAACGGCAGGGCATCATAGACTCCCGGTGCCTGCTCGTTTTCTATCCCCGCCTGCATGGAGGTATAGGTGCCGGCGCCGACGAACACGGCGTCAAAGTCGGACAGCAGCTGCGCCAGGGTGACATCACGTCCCACCTCCGTGTTCAGGCGGAACTCGATGCCCATATCGCTGAAGATCTCCCGGCGTCGCGCCAGGATCGCTTTATCCAGCTTAAACGCCGGAATGCCGAAGGTGAGCAGGCCGCCGATTTCCGGATGGCGATCGAACACCACCGCCTGAATGCCGTTACGGGCGAGAATATCGGCGCAGCCCAGTCCGGCGGGGCCTGCGCCGATGATGGCGACACGGCGGTTGACCGGCTTGACATAGGAGAGGTCGGGGCGCCAGCCCAGGGCGAAAGCGCTGTCGCTGATGTAGCGTTCAATGTTGCCGATGGTCATGGCGCCGAACTCTTTCCCCAGCGTACAGGCGCCCTCGCACAGGCGATCCTGCGGGCAGACGCGGCCGGTCACCTCCGGCAGGCAGTTGGTTTGGTGGGAGAGTTCGACGGCCTCGAGGATCCGCCCCTCTTTGACTAGACGGATCCAGTGCGGAATATGGTTATGCAGCGGGCAGGTCCACTCGCAGACGCTGTGGGTGCCGCAGGCCAGGCATCGTTCGCTCTGCGCCTGCGCCTGTGGGCGGTCAAAGGTCGGGTAGATTTCGTCGAAGCGGGTCTTACGGATCGCCAGCGCGATCTTGACCGGATCCTGGCGCGGCGGGGTCTGACGCATCTGCGCCACCTTGCTACCGCCGCTGCCGCCGATCGCGGCGCCGCGGGCATCGGCCGCCGCGCTGCCGTTAAACATCCGTCCGGCCTGCTCGTTGAACACGGCGCGCAGCTGACGCTGCTGCCGCAGCTGGGTCAGGGAGACTTCGCTGATCAGCCGCAGGGCATTGCTGGGACAGGCGGCAACGCAGGAGGGGCCATCGGCCACCTCGTCGCACAGGTCGCACTTATGGGCGTTGGCGCGCACGCTGTCAGGATGGTTGCTGCGCGGATCGGACTGGGTAATGACCTCGATGGCGCCAAACGGGCAGGCGACGACGCAGGTTTTGCAGCCGATGCACTTCTCCTGCCTGACCTGGATGCTGTCGTTATATTTTTCAATGGCGCCATTGGGGCAGACGTTGGCACAGGGCGCATCTTCGCAGTGACGGCACAGCAGCGCGGTACGGCGATCGCCGCGGCGGATTACGTGGATGCGCGGCTGAAACTGCGCCGCCGTGAGAACATGCTCACCGTGGTTGTGGGCCATTACGCAGGCGACTTCACAGCTACGGCAACCGATGCAGTTGTTGGCATCGGCAATGACAAAACGATTCATAACGACCTCACCCAAAGACGAAAAGGAGACAACATGTTTGGGATATATGCACATCGCGTGCACAAATGACTGGAAAACCCTTATTAACGACAAGGAAACCTGACGGCTGCGCAATGTATCACAGTTTTTGTTATGAATTGATTAAAAAAGCGCTAAAAATGGGGAAATAATGAGTTGCATCAAAATAACAGGGCAAATTAATTAATCTGAATGTTTCTTTATTATGTATCACGATTATCACTGTGACACGGCGTGAGTTTTTCTATGCGCAAAGTGATAATCGATGTTGTAAATGTAATCGAAAAGTAAAGCGGCGCTGCCCGGTGAACAGCGCCGGTGGGTTACTCTGCGGCAGGGGGCGTTTTCCCCGCCAGCAGGCTGAGCAGGGCGAAACGCTGACGCAGGTTCTCCTCTGCCTCGCGGTATAGCGTCTGCGCCTCCTGCGGCGCCAGGCTGCTCAGCCGACGGAATCGCTGTTCGGCCAGCAGCGTTTGCGCCAGATCGCCGCTGGGCGGCCGGGAGTCCAGGGCCAGGGCGTTCTGCCCCTCGGCGCCGCGGCGCGGATCAAAGCGGTACAGCGGCCAGAATCCATTGGCCGTCAGGCGCTTCATCTGCTCATGGCTGTCGGCCAGATCGTAGCCGTGCTCCTCACAGGGGCTGTAGGCGATCACCAGCGAGGGGCCCGGGTAGGATTCGGCCTCCTGCAGCGCCTTGACGGTCTGGTTCAACTGGGCGCCCAGCGAGATTTGGGCGACGTAGACGTGGCCATACATCATCATGCTGACGCCGAGATCCTTACGCGCCTTGCGCTTGCCGTGCTCGCCAAACTTGGTGACCGCCGCCAGCGGCGTCGCCTTGGACTGCTGCCCGCCGGTATTGGAGTAGCACTGGGTATCCAGGACCAGAACGTTGACGTTTTCGCTCAGGCTCAGCACATGATCCAGCCCGCCGAAGCCGATATCGTAGGCCCAGCCGTCGCCGCCGATCAGCCAGATGGATTGCTCTACCAGGGCATCGGCCGTCTGCGCCAGCGCCTGAGCCTGCGGATCGGCGAGCGTCGCCAGGGCCGTGCGCAGCGTCGCTATCTGCTGACGGCGGGTCTCGGTGGGCGTCTCCGCCTGCTGCAGCGCCGCGACCAGCGCCGCCGGCAGCTGTCCGGCCAGCGCATGGAGCAGGCGCAGCGCCCGCTGACGGTGCTGCTGGGCGCTCAGGCGGAAGCCGAGGCCAAACTCGGCGTTATCCTCAAACAGCGAGTTGGCCCAGGCTGGCCCCCGTCCCTGCGCATCGGTGGTATAGGGGCTGGTGGGGAGGTTGCCGCCATAGATGGAGGAGCAGCCGGTGGCGTTCGCGATCAGCATACGATCGCCGAACAGCTGGGTCAGCAGCTTGATATAGGGGGTTTCACCGCAGCCGGAGCAGGCGCCGGAGTATTCAAACAGCGGCGAAATCAGCTGCGAGGTGCGAATGTCGATGCGCTCCAGGCGACGGCGGTCGATCTCCGGCAGGGCCAGAAACGCGTCGTAATGCGCCTTTTCCCGCGCCAGATGCGCCAGACGCGGCTGCATATTGATGGCCTTGACGCTGGGATCCTGACGATCCGCCGCCGGGCAGACCGTCACGCACAGGTTGCAGCCGGTGCAGTCTTCCGGCGCCACCTGCAGCACATAGCGCTCGCCGCGCAGATCGCGGGCGCGGACCTCCAGGCTCTCCAGCGTGGCCGGCGCGTGCTCCAGCGCCGCCGGCGCGACCACCTTGGCGCGGATCGCCGCGTGGGGGCAGGCGGCGACGCAGTGGTTACACTGGGTGCAGAGGGCGGGCTGCCAGATGGGAATGGCCTCGGCGATATTGCGCTTCTCCCAGCGGGTGGTGCCGATGGGCCAGGTGCCGTCTGGCGGGAAGGCGGAGACCGGCAGGTTGTCGCCCAGCCCGGCCAGCATGGTGGCGGTAACGGTTTTGACAAAGTCCGGCGCCTGGTCGGCGACGATCGGCGGCCGGCGAGGGCTTGTGGCGTCGACCGGACGCAGGGGAACGGCGTGCAGCGCGCCCTCGACCGCCCCCAGCGCCTGCCAGTTGCGCTCGACGATCTCCTGTCCTTTATTGGCATAGCTGCGGGCGATGGCATCCTGCAACAGCGGCAGGGCGCCGCCGTTGGGGATCAGGTCGCTGAGGTGCAGGAAGGCCATCTGCATGACGGTGTTGATGCGGGCGCCGAGCCGACACTCGCGGGCGATACGGGCGGCGTTGATGATGTAGAGCTTGGCCTGACGTGCGTTGAGCAGCGCCTGCACCTCCTGGGGCAGCCGCGCCCAGACCTCGTCTGCGGCATAGGGGGTATTTAGCAGGAAGATCCCCCCCGGGCGCAGGCGTTCGACCATCCGATAGCGTTCAATGAACTGCCACTGATGGCAGCCGATAAAGTCGGCCTGCTCCACCAGGTAGGCGGAGTGAATGGGCGTCTCCCGCACTCGCAGGTGTGAAACGGTCAGGCCGCCGGCCTTTTTGGAGTCATAGACAAAGTAGCCCTGGGCATGCAGCGGCGTGCTGTTACCGATAATCTTGATGTTGTTCTTCGCCGCCGAGACGGTGCCGTCGCTGCCCAGCCCGTAAAACAGCGCCTCCAGCCGGTTGCTCACCGGGTGGACATCCGTCCGGCGCGGCAGGGAGAGGTGGGTCACGTCGTCGTTGATGCCGACGGTAAAACGGGGCCGGGGCCGCGGGCTCTCCAGCGCCTCAAACACCGCCAGGGCGCAGTCGGGGCCAAACTCCTTGCTGGAAAGGCCGTAGCGCCCGCCGATGGTGAGCGGCAGCGCGGCGCGCTCGCCGCTGCTGACCGCCTGCGCTAGCGCGGCGATGACGTCCAGATACAGCGGCTCACCCAGCGCGCCCGGCTCTTTGGTACGGTCGAGCACCGCGATGCGCTGCGCCGAGAGGGGGAGCGCAGCGAGCAGATGGCGGGCGGAGAAGGGACGGTACAGCCGCACCTTCAGTACGCCCACCTTCTCCCCGCGCGCGCGCAGCATGTCGCACACCTCAGCGCAGGTGCCGCAGGCGGAGCCCATCGCTACGATGACCCGAGTGGCGTCAGGATCGCCATCGTATTCAAACGGCTGGTAGCGGCGTCCGCACTGGTTGGCGAAGGCCTGCATGGCGTCGGTCACGTGATCACAGGCGGCGTCGTACCACGGGTTGCTGGCCTCCCGGGCCTGAAAATAGGTGTCCGGGTTGGCAGAGGTCCCGCGGATCACCGGGTGCTCTGGAGTCAGCGCGTGGGCGCGGTGGGCGGCAATGGCCTGCGCCGGCAGCAGGTTCTGCAGCGTGTCGTCGGCCAGCGGCACGATTTTGTTGATTTCGTGCGAGGTGCGGAAACCGTCGAAGAAGTGGATAAACGGCAGACGGCTGTTGAGGGAGGCGATATGGGCTATCAGGGCGAAATCCTGAGCCTCCTGCACGCTGGCGGCGCACAGCATGGCGCAGCCGGTCTGGCGCACCGCCATGACGTCAGAGTGGTCGCCAAAAATGGAGAGCGCATGGGTGGCGACGGTGCGCGCGGCGACGTGCAGAACGAAGGGGGTTAATTCGCCGGCCAGCTTATACAGGGTGGGGATCATCAGCAGCAGCCCCTGGGATGAGGTAAAGCTGGTGGCCAGCGTCCCCGTCTGCAGCGCGCCGTGTACGGCGGCGATGGCGCCGCCTTCCGACTGCATCTCCACGACGCGTGGAATATCGCCCCAGACGTTGCGGCGTCCGTCGGCGGACCAGGCGGAGGCCTGTTCGGCCATGCCTGAGCTGGGGGTTATCGGATAGATGGCAATGACTTCGCTGGCCCGATAGGCCACGGACGCCACTGCGCTGTTACCGTCAATGGTGATCATGAAGGTTACCTTTGGCTTCACATTGCGATGTTGTTATTAACAGGATTCTAGCAAACGCGATTTCAGCGTCTTATCAGTTTTATGGCAAATGGTAGTCCCGGCAGGTGATGAATGAATGTGTCCACGGGTGGATTGCCGCCGGCATCGGCGCCGGATAGAATTGCGCCATATAGAGGTAATATTAATAGGATGAATAAATGAACGGATATCTGTATCTGGCGATGGCGATCGGCGCCGAGGTGATCGCCACGACGGCCCTGAAAGCCACCCAGGGATTCAGCCGACTCGGCCCGAGCCTGGTGGTGGTGGTTGGATATGCCATTGCTTTCTGGGGACTTTCTCAGGTCGTGAAGAGCATTCCGCTGGGCGTCGCCTATGCGATTTGGTCCGGCATGGGCATCGTGCTGGTCTCGCTGGCCGCCTACTGGCTGTACCAGCAGGCGCTCGACTGGGCGGCGCTGCTGGGGATGGCGATGATCGTCGGGGGCGTGCTGGTGATTAATTTATTCTCCCACACGTCGGCACATTAAGTTACATTCTGCAACCGCTCTGCCCGCCGCGGACGGCGGCGCTCAGCGAATTTCGAGAAAGCGAATGGCGTCAAGCTTCTGCAGCTGCTGATACAGCTCACCGACGCGCTGCCGGGGGCGCAGGGTGATCTCCAGGCGGATCTCGCACAGCGTCTCCTCCTGTCGCTGGCGCAGCGACAGGCGCTCCGGCTTCAGATTCAGCTGCTGCAGCGTCAGCAGCAGCGCGCTGACCTCTTCCGGCGGCAGATGGATGATCAGGCCGTGGTGCTCTCCCAGCAGCAGATTGCTCAGCTGGCGGAATAGCTCCAGCACGATCAGCGTCATCAGCGTGCCGTAAATCCCAATCTCATACAGTCCGCTGCCGATCACCAGCCCAATCGCGGCCGTCACCCACATGCCGGCGGCGGTCGTCAGCCCTTTAACAGCCTGCTTCTGAATAATAATCGTCCCCGCGCCGAGAAACCCCATGCCGGAGACGACCTGCGCGGCGATACGGCTGGGATCCAGCCCGACGTGGGAGAGCCCGAGAATATCGGCAAAGCCATACTTGGAGACGATCATAAACAGTGCGCTGCCGATACCGACCAAAATATGGGTGCGCAGCCCGGCCTCTTTGGCCCGCAGCTGACGCTCAAGGCCGATTAAACCGCCCAGTAGCCCCGCCAGGGCGACGCGCAGCAATAAGTCGGTGACCATGCTAACCTCTCGTTGTTATCTACCCGCTTGTTTTCCGCCATTATTCGGCGTAAAAACCCATGCCACGCTATCTTTAGCCTGCGGGGCTATGGTAACAAAGATTCCGCGCGCTTGCCCCGTGCCGATGGCGCTCTGGCGCGGCGGGGCTGGGCGGCAAAGCGTTACGTTTTATGTCAGGGGAGTGATGAGCATGAGAGGGGTTGCTATGGGGGTCGGGGGGCTGCTGGCCGTGATGCTATCAGGCTGCGCCAGCGAGCCCGCGGCGCAGACGGCCGGCGGGCGCTCACCTATCGCCGCCAGCGCGGCGCTGAGCGAGGGGTGCGCGCTGGCCGGCGGCGAGGTCGCGCTGGTGCATCAGCTGGACGGGACGTCGCTGGTACAGTGCCAGCTGCCGGACGGCAAACGCTGTACGGAGCGGGGGGTGATCAGCGGCCGCTGCCCCAACTGATCGTGCGGCAGGCGCTACATCCAGTCGCGTAGCCTATAGCGCAGCACCGATCCCTGCGCATCGCGCAGCTCCAGGGTCTCTCCTTGCAGCGTGAGTCGGGCGCCGTGCCGCAGCATCGTCTCCAGACGGCGCTGCGTCGGCTGCCAGGCGGGATCGGGGCAGGGCGCCGGCGTGCGCTGCGGCGCCGCGATGCGCAGCGTGCCCAGCCGCAGGGTGGCCCAGCCACTCAGCTGGCCGCACAGGCTGGCGCTGAGCCACAGGCTTTCACCAAACTCCAGATCCGGGGTCGGCGCGCGGGGAGCCTTCGCGAGGGGATGGCCGTCGATCGCCTGCAGAACATAGCGATGGTGCAGCAGCTGCTGCGCCGTCGGCGGGGCGCTGCAGGCGCCGAGCAGGGTGCACAGCAGGGGGGGCAGGATCCGTTTCATATCAGTTTCTCTCTCCAGAGGGGGTATCCGCGGGCGGAGCGTAGAATAAATGCAATGATGTCCCGCTTTTCACGGCAGCTTTCTCTGTCTCATCTATACTTGTTATTCGTACGGCAATCCCGCGAGACAACGGCGATGACGGGCACGATGTCCGTCAACCCGCTATCACCGTAGCGCAATGTGCGGCGCGTTTTCTGCGCCGGTCGCCACCGTCCGCAGCACGGACGCCGGCGATGATTTTGACAGGCAATTGGCATCAGCATCAATACAGAAAGAGGAGTGTGCGAATGGCGATGGTATCCGACCGGCCGGCGGCTGCGTTTAGCACAAACACCATGGATTTTCTGGCCAGCAGTATTGCAATGATGGAGTCACAGGGGCGCAATATCAGTGCGACCGAGGTACAGGGAAACATGACGGCGAAACAGCGGGCGCTGTTCAACGAGCGTCTCGCCTACTATCGCCAGCGCTATACGCAGGAGGAGTTGGTGTAGGCCGCCGCCGCAAATCGTGGACGAAAAAACCCGCCGCAGCGGGTTTTTTTGTGCGCCAAGGAGAGTGTGGCGATCAGGCGGTAAGCCGGTTCGGGCAGTGGCGATGCTGGATCAGATCATCGATGTTTTGCAGGGTGGTCAGCGAGATGCTGATCAAGGCCTCTTCAGTCAGGAAAGCCTGGTGGCCGGTAAACAGCACGTTATGGCAGGCGGAGAGGCGGCGGAACACGTCGTCCTGGATCACGTCGTTGGACTTGTCCTCAAAGAACAGGTCGCGCTCATTTTCGTACACGTCCATGCCCAGGGCGCCGATCTTCTGTTGCTTCAGCGCATCGATGGCGGCGCAGGAATCGATCAGGCCGCCGCGGCTGGTATTGATGATCATGACCCCGTCTTTCATTTGGGCAAAGGCATCCTGGTTTAACAGATGGTGGTTCTCCGGCGTCAGTGGACAGTGCAGGGTAATGACGTCGGACTGGGCATACAGGGTCTTCAGATCGACATACTCTGCGCCGAGCTCCAGCGCCTGTGGGTTGGGATAGGGATCGAATGCCAGGATACGCATGCCGAATCCCTTGAGGATGCGCATCGTGGCGATCCCTATTTTCCCGGTGCCGATGACGCCGGCGGTACGGTTATGCATGTTGAACCCGATCAGCCCCTCGAGCGAGAAGTTAGCGTCGCGGGTGCGCTGATAGGCGCGGTGAATTCGACGGTTAAGGGTCAGCATCATGCCGACGGTATGCTCGGCGACCGCCTCCGGCGAGTAGGCCGGTACGCGAACCACTTCGATACCCAGCGCGTTGGCGGCATCCAGATCGACGTTGTTAAAGCCGGCGCAGCGCAGGGCGACGATACGAATCCCCATGGCGGCCAACTGCTCCAGCACTTCGCGTCCGCCGTCATCGTTGACAAAAATGCAGACCGCATCGAACCCCTGGGCGGTTTTCACCGTCTGTGGGCGCAGCAGAAAGTCAAAAAACTCCAGTTCAAAGCCGAACTGCTTATTTACCAGCTCAATATATTTTCGGTCGTATTGTTTGGTGCTGTAGATGGCGAGTTTCATAAATATTCCCCCAGCTGAAATTGTGATCATCATAGCAAAAATAGAGAAGGTGGACAAAATGGGTGGGGAAGTGTGATGTAAATCATTTTTTCCTGTTAGCGCCTTGAATGGCAATAGATTAATCCACTGTCCTCCGGGGTACATTTAGCTAAACTGGTAAGTATGATAGGGTGCGGTGCCGTGGCGTAATGGGTGGGGAGTGCGAGTGAGGGAGTGCGAGTGAAAAAGCGATATATCGGTGCGATAGGCGTGGCGGTGTTACTGTCGGGCGGCGTAGCGGCGTGGTGGAGTTCGCCCTACTGGCTGTCTGCGGCGCTGCGTCCCTGGCTGCCGGCCGGCGCCGAGGTGATTATCCCCGCCCGGCCATACTGGTCCGACGGCGCCCTGCGGCTGCCGCGGCTGGACTATCGTCTGGCCGCGTGTCCGCTGCTGAGCCTGCGCGGCGCGGCGCTGAGCTACCGGCGTCCGCACTGGCAGCTCAATGCCGATACGGTCGATCTGGACAGCCGCTGTCTCTCTGCCGCGCCCAGCGGGGGCTCCATGCCGTCGATCGCCTCGCTGCAGCACTCCCTGCCGCCCCTGACCCTGAACATCGGGCGTCTCAATATCCTACCGTGGCAGCGCTACGGCGGGATGCTCCGACTGAATAATCAGGACGGCACCCAGCGTATCGGCCTGGACGGCGAGCAGCTTAAGCTGGATCTGGCGCTGGAGCATCAGGCCCTGAGCGTGCGATCGCTGCTGCTGCGACTGCCGCAGCTCGATGATGCCCTGCAGCTGCAGGGGAAGATAGCGCTGGGGCTGGATCTCGCGACCGTGCCGCCGGGAGGGCTGCTGCAGGCGCAGTTTCGCCTGTCCGGGCTGCCGCACCCTCTACGCCTACGGTTGGTCTGGCAGCGACAGGGAGGGCGCCTGCTGCTCAATGCTCTGGATCAGCCTCGTCCGCTGGTCGATCTACCCTGGCAACAGCTGCAGGGGGCGCTGACGGTCAGCGGCGGGCAGTGGTTTTGGCCCTATGGGCCTCAGCTGCTGCAGGGTGGCATCGACCTGCAACTGCGCGATTGGTTACAGGGGTGGCGACATGCCCAGCTGCAGGGACGGGTCAATATGCTGACGCGGGGGACGCAGGGAAAGGCCAACATGGTGATGCAGCTGGGGCCGGGGCGGCTGGATTTTCAGGCGCGGGCTTTTCCCCTGCGCCTGAACGGCTTGGCGAATCATGGCGGTCTGTCGTTTTCCGCCGCCCTCGATGCGCAGGTCAGCGGTACGCCCGGGGATCCCTCCCTGAGGCTGCTGCCCGGCGCGCTGCTGCGTATCTGGGGTAAAACCGATGACCAGACCACCCTGCAGGAGGTGCGCTGGCCGCTGGCGGGGGTGCGTATCAGCCGCGACGGCGTCAGCGGGCGTCTCCAGGCCATTCTGCGCGTCAGCCACCGCTACTGGGGTCAGGGGCAGCTGCACCTGGACGGCCAGGCCGAGGCGTTTCGCCCCGATAAGGGGCTTTGGCGCTGGCGCTATTGGGGAAAAGGGCAGATGCCGCCGCTGCGGGCGCGCTGGGACGTTAGCGGGCAGGGCGCCTGGCAGGATGATGCGCTGCACCTGGACTATCTCTCCGCCGGCTTCGATCGCCTGACCTATGGGCTGGCGCGGGTCATCCGCCCGCGTCTGACCCTGACCCAGCCGCTGATGTGGCTGCGGGCGTCACAGCATGCGGCATTCCGCGCCGGATTTGCCCTTGCCGCCCAGCGGATTGACTTTACCCACGGCGGCTATCTGCCCACGCCGCGTCTCCAGCTGACGGCGCAGGGTGAATCGCCGGCGGCGATGCAGCTGCGCGGCGATCTGCGCGCTGGCGCCATCGGTCCGATTCGGCTGGATGGACGTTGGGATGGTGCGCGTCTGCGCGGCCAAGCCTGGTGGGCCAGCCAGCCGGTCACGGTCTTTCAGCCGCTGCTGACGCCGTCGCTGGGGGTACGCCTGCGCGAGGGACGATTCCATGCCCAGGCGGCCTTTTCGGCGGCGCGCGGCCAGGGCTTTGTCGCCGGGGGGCATCTGCAGGCTAAGGGCGTTGGTCTGTGGTTAAAGGATGGCACGGTAGACGGTATGGATCTGACGCTGCCTTATCGGCTGCACGACAGTCGCTGGCAGCTCGGCCCGCATACGCCGGTCACTCTGCGCGTCGATCGACTGGTCAATCAGTTCGATCTGCGGAAGATCCGCGCCGATCTGCAGGGCTATTACCCATACGACGAGACCTACCCGCTGACCCTGAGCGACGTGACGACCGACATGCTGGGGGGCGAGGCCGGTTTTTCCAGTCTGCGTCTGCCGCAGCATCAGCCCACGCTGCTGCGGCTGCATGATATTGAGCTGAGTGAGCTGATCACCGCGCTGAAGGTGAAGCAGTTTGCCCTGTCGGGCAAGGTGGATGGCGAGCTGCCGCTTTATCTGCATAATCCGCAGTGGATTATTCACCGCGGCTGGCTGGGTAACGCCCGTCCCGTCACGCTGCGTCTGGACAAGGATATGGTGGATGCCATCGTCAGCAATAACCCCATCGGCGGGGTGGCCCTTGACTGGCTGCGCTATCTGGAGGTGGGGCGCTCCCACACCTGGATCGATCTCAGTAATCTGGGGGAGCTGACGCTGGATGCGACGCTGTACGGCATTAATCGACAGAAGGACCATCGGCGGGTTATCGAACTCAACTACCGCCAGCAGGAGAATGTATTCCAGCTGTGGCGCAGCCTGCGCTTCGGCGATAACGTACAGGAGTGGCTGCAGTCCCGCCTCTCCCGGGCAACGAGGAGTCAGCATGAGTAACCGTAATTTTGCGCTGCCGGCGTTGCTGCTGGCGCTGTGGGCCACGGGATGTACGCCGCGCATCGAGGTCGCGGCGCCCACCCAGCCTATCACCATCAATATGAACGTGAAGATTGAGCATGACATTCACATTACGCTGGATAAAGAGGTTGAAACCCTGCTGAAGTCCAAGCCTGGGCTGTTCTAAGGAGGAGGGGTGAAACGTTATCGGATTCTGCTGTTTTGCGCTGCGCTGGCACTGAGCCTGCCGCTGCGGGCGGTAACGCTGGATGAGGCCCGTGCTAGCGGGCGGGTCGGGGAGACCCTCAGCGGCTATCTGGCCGCCCGCAGTCAGGACGCCGAGACGCTGGCGCTGGTGGCGCGGGTCAACCGGGGGCGGGCGGAAAGCTATCAGGCGCTGGCGCAGAGCAACGGCGTCAGTCGCGACAGCGTGGCGCGCCTGGCGGGCGAAAAGCTGGTGGCCCGCGCTCGGCCCGGCGACTACGTGCAGGGCATTAACGGCATGTGGCTGCGCAAGCCGTGATCAGCGCCGGAGGTCGGGGGTAAAGTGCGCGCCCTGTCACACTCTGACCCCGTGCCCGTCTGTGGTAAGATAGGGAGATAACAGGATATCAACTGCCGCGCCGGGCGAATGCGTATCGCACCGGCGCCTTTCCAAGGAATTCTGAACGTGAAATCCCCGCTTGGTGCGCTGGCCGACCAGCTTGATGATGTCATGCTGCGCGATCGCCAGCGTTTGATGCGCCGTCTCCAGGGCGCCAATAAGATCACCCAACCCGATACCCTGCAGGCGACCGCCGCGACGCTGGCGGAGGAGATCGCCCGGGCGCGTCAGGCGACGGCCAACCGGCGCGCCGTCTGTCCGACGATTAGCTATCCGCCGGGGCTGCCGGTCAGCCAGAAGAGCGAGGCGCTGCTGGCGGCGATCCGCGATAATCAGGTGGTGATTGTCGCCGGGGAGACCGGGTCCGGTAAAACGACCCAGCTGCCCAAAATGTGTCTGGCGCTGGGGCGCGGGGTGCGCGGGATGATTGGTCACAGTCAGCCGCGCCGCCTGGCTGCCCGTTCGGTGGCAGAGCGTATCGCCCATGAGCTGGATACCCCGCTGGGCAGCTGCGTGGGCTATAAGGTACGCTTTAGCGATCGGGTCGGCGACAACACGCTGGTCAAGCTGATGACCGACGGGATCCTGCTGGCGGAGATCCAGCAGGACCGCCTGCTGATGCAGTATGACACGCTGATCATCGATGAGGCCCACGAACGCAGCCTGAACATCGACTTTATCCTGGGCTATCTGCGCCAGCTGCTGCCCAGGCGTCCTGACCTCAAGGTGATCATCACCTCGGCGACCATTGATCCGCAGCGTTTCTCCCGCCACTTCAATAATGCGCCGATCGTCGAGGTGTCCGGACGTACCTATCCGGTTGAGGTGCGCTACCGGCCTATCGCCGATGGTGAAGGCGATCGCGATCAGACCCAGGCGATTATCGATGCGGTGGATGAGCTGCGCCATGAGGCGCCGGGCGATATTCTGATCTTTATGAGCGGTGAGCGTGAGATCCGCGATACCGCTGATGCGCTGAACCGCCTTGAACTCCCCCATACCGAGGTGCTGCCGCTGTATGCTCGCCTGTCCGCCGCCGAGCAGAACCGGGTCTTTCACGCCCATAGCGGGCGGCGTATTGTGCTGGCGACCAACGTGGCGGAGACCTCGCTGACGGTGCCGGGGATCAAATATGTTATCGATCCCGGTACGGCGCGCATCAGTCGCTACAGCTATCGCACCAAGGTTCAGCGGCTGCCGATTGAGCCGATATCCCAGGCGTCGGCCAATCAGCGTAAAGGGCGCTGCGGCCGTGTCTCCGACGGGATCTGTATCCGGCTGTACGATGAACAGGACTTCCTGTCGCGTCCCGCCTTTACCGATCCGGAGATCCTGCGCACCAATCTCGCGTCGGTGATCCTGCAGATGACGGCGCTGGGGCTGGGCGATATTGCCGCCTTCCCCTTTGTCGAGGCGCCGGACAAGCGCAATATTCAGGATGGGGTGCGCCTGCTGGAGGAGCTGGGCGCGGTCACTGTCAATGCGCGTGGACACCAGCAACTGACCGCGCTGGGACGTCAGCTGGCGCAGCTGCCCATCGATCCGCGTCTGGCGCGCATGGTGATCGAAGGGGAGCGCAACGGCGCCCTGCGCGAGGTGATGGTGATCGCCGCCGGGCTGTCGATTCAGGACCCGCGTGAACGGCCCGCCGATCGTCCCCAGGCGGCGGATGAGAAGCACCGTCGCTTCAGCGATAAAGAGAGCGACTTTCTGGCGCTGGTCAATCTGTGGAACTATCTGCGCGAACAGCAGCAGGCGCTCTCCGCCAACCAGCTGCGCAGGCTGTGTAAAAGCGAATTTCTCAACTATCTGCGGGTGCGCGAGTGGCAGGATATCTATACCCAGCTACGTCAGTCGGTGAAATCGCTGGGATTCCATATTAACAGTACTCCCGCCGATTACCGGGCGCTGCACTGCGCGCTGTTGAGCGGTCTGCTCTCCCACATCGGGCAGAAAGATGTCGAAAAGCAGGAGTTTACCGGCGCACGCAACGCCCGTTTCGCCATTTTCCCCGGCTCGTCGCTGTTTAAGAAGCCGCCCAAGTGGGCGATGGTGGCGGAGCTGGTGGAGACCTCCCGCCTGTGGGGACGCGTCGCTGCCCGTATCGATCCGGAGTGGATCGAGCCCTTGGCACAGCACCTGATTAAGCGCAGCTATAGCGATCCGCACTGGGAGAAAAGCCAGGGGGCGGTGATGGCCAGCGAGAAGGTCACGCTGTATGGTCTGCCGATCGTCAACGAGCGGCGGGTCAACTACGGACGTATCGATCCGCTACTGTGCCGAGAGCTGTTTATCCGCCATGCCCTGGTTCAGGGGGAGTGGCAGACAAAGCACGCCTTTATGCGCGCCAATCAGCGCCTGCGCAGCGAGGTCGAAGAGCTGGAGCACAAATCGCGTCGCCGCGATATTCTGGTGGATGACGAGACGTTGTTTGCTTTTTATGACCGCCGGATCGGTCAAGAGGTGGTGTCGGTGCGCCACTTCGACAGCTGGTGGAAGAAAGCGGGGGCTGCGCAGCCTGAGCTGCTCAACTTTGAAAAGTCGATGCTGATCAAAGAGGGGGCGGCCCGCATCAGCGCGCAGGATTACCCCAACGCCTGGCAGCAGGGCAACTTTCGCCTGCGTCTTTCCTATCAGTTCGAGCCGGGCGCGGACGCCGACGGCGTGACGGTGCATATTCCGCTGGCGATCCTGAATCAGATCGAGGATCGCGATTTTGATTGGCAGATCCCCGGTATTCGCCGTGAGCGGGTGATGGCGCTGATCAAGTCGCTGCCGAAGCCGCAGCGGCGTAACTTTGTGCCGGCGCCCAACTATGCCGATGCCTTTCTGGCCCGTGCGACGCCCTTTGAGCTGCCGCTGCTGGAGTCGATGGAGCGTGAGCTGCGCCGCATGACGGGTGTGACGGTGTCACGCGATGACTGGCAGCTGGATCAGTTGCCCGATCACCTGAGCGTAACGTTCCGGGTGCTGGACGATCGTAACCGGCCACTGGCCGAAGGTAAGTCGCTGGAGGCGCTGAAGCAGCGTTTGAAGGATCGTGTGCAGCAAACCTTGTCGGCGGTGGCGGACGATGGCCTTGAGCAAGCG
Organism: Edwardsiella anguillarum ET080813; assembly: GCF_000264765.2. Lineage (GTDB taxonomy): Bacteria > Pseudomonadota > Gammaproteobacteria > Enterobacterales > Enterobacteriaceae > Edwardsiella > Edwardsiella anguillarum. The sequence continues at coordinate 3,822,177 of NZ_CP006664.1, read as the reverse complement.
GGGCTGCATCTGTGGAGCTTTGGCCAGCTGCCACAGTGCTATGAGCAAAAGCGCGGCGGCTATGCCATCAAGGCCTACCCGGCGCTGGTGGATGAGAAAGAGAGCGTGGCGATCCGGCTCTTTGAGACCGAACAGGAACAGCAACAGGCGATGCGCACCGGCCTGCGCCGGCTGCTGCTGCTGAATATTCCATCTCCGGTGAAGTATCTACATGAAAAACTGCCGAACAAGGCCAAGCTGGGACTCTATTTTAATCCCTATGGCAAGGTGCTGGAGCTGATCGACGACTGCATCGCCTGCGGCGTGGATACACTGGTGGCGCGCCACGGCGGCGCCGTCTGGGAGAGCGCGGCATTTGAGGCGCTGCATGAGCGGGTGCGCGGCGAGCTGAATGAGACGGTTGTCGCGATTGCCGCACAGGTCGAGCGCATTCTGACCTGTGCCAACGGGATCAATAAGCGTCTGAAAGGGCGGGTAGACATGACGATGGCGCTGGCCCTCTCCGATATCAAGGCGCAGATGGGTGGGCTTATCTACCGGGGCTTTGTCACGGCCACCGGCGCGGATCGCCTGGCGGATGTGGAGCGCTATCTGCACGCTATCGAACGTCGCCTGGAGAAGCTGGGCATCGACCCACACCGCGATCGGGCTCAGATGCTGCGCGTTGAACAGGTACAGCAGGCCTGGCAGCAGTGGCGTAACCGTCTACCGTCGGTGCGGCATCAGGCGCCGGAGGTGCTGGCTATCCGCTGGATGATCGAGGAGCTGCGCGTCAGCTATTTTGCCCAGCAGCTGGGTACGCCCTATCCGGTGTCAGACAAGCGTATCCTGCAGGCGATGGAGGCGGCGGAGCAGCCATAGCCGCGCCGCCTCGGTGCATCAGCGCATCAGGCGCTGCAGCCCCGCGTTGATCGCGGTAACGGCGACGGCGCGATTATCGGCCAGCGCCCGGTTTTCCGCCGCTGGCGCCGAGCTTTGGATCGCGACCAGCGTCCATCCGGCCGCCTGGCGCATCAGCAGCGGCGATCCGCTGTCGCCCGGCAGCGTATCGCAGCGGTGGCTCAGCACGCCGCTCTGTGCCCAGCCGGTGATGAGGCAGTCGCGGTGGCGATAGAGGACATCCAGATGATCCTGTGGATAGCCGGCCTGGGTGACCTGGCGGCGCTGCGCCTTCAGCGCGGCGCTCAGCGCCTTCTGCGTCCCTTGCCATACCGGCAGCGGACGCAGATCGGGCAGGGGGCCGGCCGTGATTTCCACCAATCCATAATCCTGCGCCGCCGCCGCCGGTGGAACGATCCAGCCATCGCCGTCGGCCTTGAGCTTTTTGTACAGCTGCGGATTGACCCGCGTCTGTAGATGAGGTGACTGATAGCGCCACTTACCGTCCTGAGATATAAAGCGTAGCGCGACGGCGCGATCGATTTTCCCCGGCGGCGCCAGCAGGCAGTGACCCGCCGTCAGCGCCCAGCGCGGCGCTATCAGGGTTGCGGTACACAGATTGCCGCTGGCGGTTTCGACCTGACCGATGGCGTTCCATGGCCAGTCGGCGACCTCACTGACGCGATCGCGATCGTCGTGACCGAAAAACAGCTGTCGCTGCTGATAAGGAGTAAGCCCGTCATCCGCCAGGGCGGCGTGCGGTAGCCAGGGAGTTAATAACAGCGTAATGCTCAAAAGGGCAGGAAAGCGCATGGTTAATTCCGTGAATCGTCGTGTTATCTATCGACAGTGTAGTCAATCGGCGGTGCGCTATGCACGTCATCTGATGCAGCTAAACATAAAAACAGGCTGCGATGATGGCGCATAGAATGAGCAATAGCATCAACAGCTCGAAGCGATAGTGACGGAACATAGGAGTACCCAGAGTCAGAGCGGGCCGATAGGATAATGGTAGAAGATTGGCCGAGCCCCGACTGTGGGGGAATGGTTTCGGCATGTAACCCTTTGTACGCTGCCGTCGGATTCTTTAATTAGTTACAACATGCATATGATTTATTTCCCTCATCTCCTGAGGCCAACGCCTTAACGGAAAGTCACAGCCGCTATTCAGAAAAGGAAGCGCTGCGGTTGACTCATGGCATAAAGCTCCTGGATTGGCGAAAGAGAGGTCTGGCGCACCGCCGGGCAAGGTGCTCTTTGACGGCCGCTCGATTGAGCTCACCCGCCGATTTATCTCTGATACTGATAAGGGGAAGGGGGAATGACCTCATGCGTATTGGCTGATGAGGTCATTCCCTCTGGCTCCCACGTTAGCCGTTTGCTCAATGCCAGGAACAAGCCTGATGATGGCACCGTTTTGCATCCGCTGATGCCGTAATGACTTCAGCGGCGATGGTGGACAGGCTCACGGAGGAAGAATTCATATTGTATCAGATCGGTAACCGGCGCCTTTGTTGGTAAGATTCGTGAGGAGGATGAAAAAGAAATTGTTGAAGGGAAACACCCTGTGTTTTGATAAAACTTAAGCTGAACAGAAAATGGCAGGTGGTTTCTGGCAGGCTTGGTTTGAGCTGTCGGGATTCGTCAAACCTCAGACTCCCGTGTTCAGCCAGTTCATCCCAGATCCGTTTCATTTTTCAACTTAGCGCTTTTGTTGATTAAGACTTCCAAAGTCCGTTATGGTTTGAGAAGTGTTTTATATTCAGTCACTCTCTTTTTATGTGCCGAAACTGACAGCTCCTTTCCGTCTATAATCGATTGATTTTTATCAAACCTGTTAAGGATAGTTTCATTTTTTTTGTTAATAACAGTAGCCGCTCCCTGTGGATTAGTATTTAAATATTCATCAAGGCGTTTTTTACCCTGAGTATGTTTGTAAAAAGTTACCGGGAGATACGGATCCAGCTTATCGTGGGGGAGGGGCGTTTCACTATCAGTTAATGTACCGTTGATATTATCTTCATGTATTTTCAACAATTCATTCCTCTCTGTATAAAGTTTTTTTGCCAGCGCTAGACTAAAAATACCACATTCAGATGAGCTTCGCTGAATATCCATTTCCACCATAGAGAAATGGCAATCAGGTAATTGATAACGCTCAATTGCTATTTTTGTCCTTAATGCCAACATCGCTGGCCCCATACTGTTGAAGTTTGCTGGCTCAAACAATATCAGAGATGTTTTTCCATTTATATGTTTATAATCAATTACACTAAAATGTATGCCCTTATCCCCCATATTAATTATGAACTTGGAAGACTCAGCCCCATTATCTATTTTATTTTTTATTTCTAGAGAAAGATCCTGTGGCGATTTAATGAAATTAAGATTCATTTCTGGAAATTTATTGTTCGCCTGTGCCACCAATGCGGGCATGATTTTCATATCCGTGCTTGAATAAATTTTATGGGGCCAGGAGCCATCCTCTATATCAGCTTCCAACTGTGTTATAATATTTTTAAGTTCTTCATTGTTAATTAAGGTGGGGGTGTCTTCGTTTAATAAACCACCGAATCCGTTTGTTTGTGATATGGGTCCAATCATTTATTTATCCTCATTCAGGGGAATACCAGTGATATGAATTTTATGTTCCGAATAAACGCTGCCTTGCAATAAGACGTCCAATCGTTGATGGGTGAACCCGGAACAGATGGACAGCATCAGCGCCTGTTTTCTGCCCCGATGTGACGAGCGAGACAATCTTTTTTGGGTGCTGGGAGGGTGATTTTTTAGGGCCTCGTCCATCTGTCCGCCCCTCCTGGTGTGCCGCCGCAAGTCCGTTTCTTGTCCGCTTACGAAGCATAGCACGTTCAAATACGGCAAAGGAGCCAGCGATCTGCATCATCATCCTTCCTGCCGGAGAGGATCTGTCAATATTTTCGGTAATGCTGCGGAAATCATCCCCTATGTTTTCAATCTTCTCCTGCGCCAGCAATAAATCCTTCAGATAGCGGGAAAGACGGTCCAATTTCCATACAATAACCTGATCATCCCTGCGTAACCGTTGCAAAAGTCGTGGTAACTCGAGGCGATCCCATCGTCTGCTCGATGCTCTTTCCTGGCGTATCAGTTCACACACGGCTGACTTTAGTGCTGAGATCTGAGCCTGAGTATCCTGTTCCTGTGTCGAAACTCGGGCATAACCGATGAGCATAATTTCGATTTCCGGTTACCATTTATTTTTATATTGCAATATATTTCTACAGTTCACAAGACGGTATGGTTACGTTGGGATAGGCATGGTTACAAAAACGTTCGTTGATGCGTCGTGATAAAGTGAAGAAACGTTGGCCGTTATCGCAGCTACCCGATCACTACCCCAAATCCGTTTAAAACTGAGCAGGCAAAAGAGATCATTCAGTCTACCAGAGAAAAATATCACAGCGAGCTGGAATTTTTATGGCCGCGCACGCCTGATAATGTCATCTCCCGATGGGAAGGCAATGGAAAGTGGTACGGCGCCATACTGCGCGTAAAGAGCGAAAAGCGGGGCGGTATCGACAAGCGCATGGTTGAAATTATCAATGCAAAAATGGCTCCGGACGATATTTCTACGTTGGTCGATGGCAGAAGATATTTTCCTGGTTATCACATGAACCAAAAATACTGGAGCACTATTCACCTAGACGGCGCGGTTCCTCTCGCTGAGATTTGTAGGCGCATAGGCAATAGCTTCGCGCTGGCGGCCACGCGTGCGATGACTTCGCCACCTAACTTCGCCGGTGGGCTGCCTGTGTGGTGGGTGACATCATTACGGTAGGTGAGCCGATGGTTAAACACGCCCTACGCCCTGACCGATCCGCGCGCTCACCGTTTTATCACGCTGTAAAATCATCCGGTGATATTGATATGTTCGCTCCGGCGACAGGTGATAACCCCGGTGCGAGACAGGGCGCCGGGCGGCATTTTACCTCTCCAGTCGCAGGCCCGGGGAGGGCGCTGAGCGTCATCCCCGAGCCGTATCGGTGTAAGATTACTGCGCCGCGTGATTCAGCACCGCATTAAATTGTTCGACCGGACAAAAGCCGTTGGCATCTATCGGACAGCCGCTGAGCGCAAGCGTCACCCGCTGCGGCGGTGACGCCAGCGTCAGGGGCGCGGCATCGCGTAGCTGGCGGGTGCTTTGATACAGGTACTCAATCTTCATCATCTCTCGGTTTTTTGCCGTATCCCGCCAGCGCTGGAATACGATTTTTCCGCCGATGGGCGTACGTTCATACTGGTCATGCAGCCGGTAGGGTTTGAAATCCAGCGCCGTCAGCAGCGAGGCGATATTCGAATCATGTCCCACCAGTAGGGTTATCTTCGGCGCTTTCGCCGCGTCGGTCACCAGCGCCTTATCCAGGTATTTTACCAGCGGCTTGGCGACGTTACGCGCCACCGCCGGGGAGGTAAACAGGCTGTCTTGATAGCCGTTTTTCAGCTGCGACAGACGCTGCCACTGCGCGTCGGTGTTGATCTCGCCCCATGCGACCTGATCCGCCGGAAAACCTTGGTAATACTGCAGGGTAAATGCATCGACCAGCGAATTACCGATCTTCAGCGGCCCGGAGACGCTCGGCTCCTGCCCCAGGTTAGCGCTAAAATGATCCTTTCCGTCCGCCAGCGAACACAGGTGCTTCTCTTTGCATGCCGGGGAGTCTTGATAGTCTACGATCTTCGCCAGCAGCCTGTAGCTATCGCCCAGCTGCATTTTCTGCCGCTCACTCTCCATCGCCTTCAGCGCCTGTTCGCGAAACGCCGGAGAGGCATCCGTAATCACCGGATTAAACGTGGGATCCATGGTGCCCATCTTATCCTGGTGATGCACCGCGATATCGCACCCCGGAAACGCGCCGGTAATGAAGAACTGCGCAGTAGCGACGGTGCGCTGCAGGCTGTTGGCGTAGGCATACACCGCCTCGGGGGCAGGACATTCGCCGCTGTTGATAAGCCCCTGCTGCGCCAGCCATTCACGCACATAGTGCCCCATGTACACCTCTAGCACGCCGCCTTTGGTGGTGAGCTGTCCGCCCGGGACATCCCACTGCGGCCAGGCTTTGGCTGTTGATTGCTCCAGCACGCTCCCGTTATTGGCCAGTGGGGCTCGTAGATTGTGCCGGCTCATGATCAGCACCTGCTGCAGCTGGTATCCCTGCGGTTCACCTTGCGCCTGCACGGCGCCGGCCGCTAGCAGTGCCCCGACAACGACTGCGACTATCTGTTTTTTCATCCCTAACTCCTTCGCTTTTTTAATACGCCGCAAAAGTGTGACAGGTTGGCGATAATTTGCCTGGCGCTATACCGCAAAGTTACACCTACGCTGCGTGTAGACTTTACCGGCAGGCGCGGGCCATCGCATAAGCGGCGGCGTCTCTCAGCCGGAAAGGCACCCGCGGCTTTGCCGCTTTATCTCCACAGGGACGGCGCCTAGGCGCCATTGGGGCAGAGTGTGCGCTCAGCGTGCAGGTTAGGCATGCAGGAGATAATGTTTATGTGTTATTTTGTTGTTTTGTAATGTTTTTTCTCATTGTAGCCTGCTGTAATCTCACGCCCCGGCAGACAGGGAACCCTCTCTTCACCACATGAAAACCATGTCGCATAAAGAACCGTTCGGCAGCCTGGCTTACATTTGACGTAAGCGCACTCACTCCGAGCCGGATGGCCTCTTCATGAAGGCGATTCATCAATAATGTCCCGACGCCTTGGCCGGAGCAGGTTCCCGAGACAAAGAAATGGTCTATGTATCCATTGGGCTGAATATCGGCGTATCCAGCGATTTCGCCCTTTATCTCAACGATAAAGGGACGCAGCTCCCGCATGTGGCTGGCCCATTGTTCTGGGTCGATATCGGCGGGAGCCCAGGCTGTGATTTGTTCACGAGTGTAGTAGCGTGATGCAATGGTATGTACAGAAGAGAGAAAGACGCGGAATAACGTCATTTCATCCCCATGTCTAAACCTTCTTATTTTCATCAAACCTCGCTGGTCAGGTGGGGAGATCCCGGCTGATAAATTCGTCGTTTATGGTGTTAGCGCTGCCGTTTCAGCGTTATTCCGGCGCTTCCAGCGACAACCAACCTAGACCTGACAAGGGACGGCTGTGCTTGGCACGGCCACGCCGATATAGCGGGGCGTTATAACGACCTCTCTGATGCAGAAAAAACGGAGCCGCCACCAAATAGAATGGACTTGCGGCGCTGCGGCGCATTGTGCAAACGCTGTTTATACCCAACAGGCTCCGCGATCCCGCGCGGCGTCGGCAATAACGCCGAGAGTGGGATCGCATCGCGATTTTCTAGGCTATCGAGAAAGACGATAATCGCCCATGCCCTCCCGTAGCGCGGAATATGCACACATGCCTTATCGTAAACTATCTTCTGTTTCCTGCGGAGAGCCAAGATAGCGCTGCTCCAGGTGGCGTCGCAGGTAGTCTGGGTTCAACGGCTCACCGCAGACGTTGCGGATCAGGGTATCGGTGTCCCAGCGTGAGCCGTGGCACCAGATATGTTGACGCAGCCAGTGGCCGATCGGTGCGATATCGCCGGCGGCGATCTGCGCCGGGAGATCGGCGATATCCCGGCGGGCGGCGGCGTACAGCTGCGCAGCATACATCGCGCCGAGGGTATAGGTGGGGAAGTAGCCAAAGGCGCCGTCAGTCCAGTGAATATCCTGCATGCAGCCGTCGCGGTAGTTGCCGGCGGTGCTCAGCCCCAGCGTACGGCGCATCTGGCTATCCCAGAGCGCCGGAATGTCCTCTACCTCAATCTCGCCCTCAATTAGCGCCCGTTCGATCTCATAGCGCAAAATGATGTGCGCCGGATAGCTGACCTCATCGGCATCGACCCGGATATAGCCGGGCTTGACGCGCTGATTGAGGCGGACAAAGTTTTCCGCGCTGAAGGCCGGATCGTCGCCGAAGGCCTCGATAACCCACGGGCGCAGGAAGTTCAGAAAGCCGTGGCTGCGCGCCAGCTGCATCTCAAAAAACAGGCTCTGGGACTCATGGATGGCGGTAGAGCGCGCCTCGCCCAGCGGTTGCCCCGCCCAGGCCTGCGGGAGATTTTGCTCATAGCGGGCATGACCGGTTTCATGCACGACGCCCAGCAGCGCGCTAAGAAAGTCATCGCGGCTATAGCGGGTGGTGATACGAACGTCCTGGGGGACGCCGCCGCAAAAGGGATGGGCGCTGACGTCCAGGCGACCGTGGACAAAGTCGAAGCCCAGCTGCGTCATGATACGCAGCCCCAGCCGGCGCTGCGCCTCCTCATCGAATGGCCCGCGCGGCAACCGTGGCGGCGTGCGCTGCTGCCGTTCCACTACTTGCTGCAGCAGCGTGGGCAGCCAGCCTTTAATCTCGCCGAACAGGGTGTCGAGGCGCGCGCTATTCATCCCCGGCTCATACAGATCTAGCAGGGCATCATAGCGGCTGCATCCGGCGTGGTCGGCGCGGATTTTGGCCTCTTCCCGGCTTAGCCGGACGACTGGGCGCAGATTCTCCATAAATCCATGCCAGTCATTATTGGCGCGCTGCGTCCGCCAGGCATGCTCGCAGCGCATTCCGGCCAGGGATTTCTCCTCGACCAGGGCGGCGGGGAGCAGGCTGGCCTGCGCGTAGCGGCGCTGCATTTCGGCCAGATTAGCGCGCTGCTCATCGCTGAGGCTCTCCTGCGCGGCGCGCTGCAGCCAGACGCCGGTCTCCTCGTCGCACAGGATCCGGTGCATTAGCAGACTAAGCTCGGTGAGCGCCTCTGAGCGGGCGACGCTGCCGCCGGGCGGCATATAGGTCTGCATATCCCAGCCGGCGATGGCTGAAAGGTGGTCAAAGCGCGCCAGGCGCTGAAAGATCGTTTCCAAACGTTGGTAGGCACTGGTCATATATAGCGACTCCACGGCCCACCGGGGGCCGTTAGTAGGGGGATGGGGGTCAGGCTGAGGCGGCGGGCGCCAAAGGAAGCGTAGCGCTATGACGTGGCCAGGTAAACAGGAAACAGGCGCCGCCCAGCGACGAACTGCTAATCGCGATCTGCCCCTGATAGGCCTGCACGATACTGTAGACGATGGCCAGCCCCAGGCCACAGCCGCCGGTGGCGCGATCGCGGCTGGGATCCAGCCGGACAAAGGGTTCGAAGACCCGCTCGCGCTCTGCGGCGGGAATACCGGGCCCATCATCCTCCACCTGGAGGCAGCCATTATCGCCGTCAAACCACAGCCCGATACGGAGCTTGTCCTGATTATAGCGCAGGGCGTTGTTGATCAGATTATCCAGCAGGCGCTCGAACAGGCGGATATCGATAGCACCGAAATCACCCCGATGGGGGATATCCAGCAAGATCTGCTGCTGAGGATGCATCTGGCGCAGCTCATTGGCCTTATCCTCCAGCCAGGCGGGCAGGTCGATCGCCTCCAGATGGGTGCTGACCTGGGGACGATCGAGGCGTGCATAGGTCAGCAGCTCATCGATCAATCCCTCCAACTGACCGATATCACGATTGATCGCCGCCTGCTCCTCGGCGCTGAGGCCATCGCTCATGGCCAGCCGGTAGCGCAGGCGTACCAGCGGTGTCCGCAGCTCGTGGGCAATCCCGTCAATCAGCTGCTTCTTGCTGGCGATCAGGGTATTAATATTGTCGGCCATACGGTTAAACGCAACCCCGAGGCGATGCAGGCTGGAGGTGCTGTCAAAGTGCGTTCGCTCCTGCAGATGTCCTTCGCCCAGGCGCTGGGCGGCGTTTTCCAGCCTGAGCAGGTCCTGCCAGTGGGGGCGCATCCACAGAAATACCGGCAGCGCCAGCGAGAGTCCGATAAGCAGCATCAGGGCAAAATCAAACAGGCGCATCTCATGCAGGAAAAACAGGTAGGGGATTGGTCCGACCGCCAGGACATAGTGGCTGCGTGGAATGCGCTGTAAAAAAGTGTATTCGCTGTCCAATGCGACGATCTCGCCCTCGCGCAGTTTACGATCCTGTCCAGGGGAGAGATGGCGCTTGCCGAGAGGCTCGATATGAAACTGAAACGATAGATTCCAGTCGAGTTTGTCGATGGTCTTGTTCCAATCGCGCGGCGGGATCTCACGCAGCTGGCTGCGGATCAGATACAGCGAGCTTTTCATCAGATCATCCATCGACTGACGGCCGGCGCGCTCGGCGGTGACCTTATAGACCAGCCCGACCAGCATCGCCATCACCAGGAAGCAGACGAACAGCAGCAGGTAAAACTGAATGAACAGTTTGCGCATCGGTACTATTCCCAGGCGTTAGGCGCAAACAGGTATCCCTTATTGCGTACGGTCTTGATGCGTACGGGCTCGGGCCCGGTATCGTGCAGCTTGCGGCGCAGACGGGAGATGGCCACATCGATACTGCGATCCAGACCGTCATAGCTGACGCCGCGCAGATTCTGCAGCAGGGCATCGCGATCCATAATGGTGCCGGCGTGGGTCGCCAGCTCCCACAGCAGGTCAAAATCGGAGGTGGAGAGATGCACCTCCGCGCTGGCGAGGCGTACCTCGCGGTTGACCGGATCGATACAGAGTTGACCGAGCTGCAGCGGATTGAGGCGGGCCGACGGCGCCGGTGCGCGGCCCGTACTCTCCGGCTGCGGCGTCGCATGCTGGCGCAGATGCAGACGCAGGCGCGCCAGCAGCACCGCCGGCGGCGTCGTTTTCAGAATATAGTCACTGGCACCCATCTCCAGCGACAAGATATGGTTCATATCGCTGTCGAGCGAGGTCAGTAGCACGATGGGCCCAGCGTAAGCCGGCCTCAAGTCCCGGCATAGGCTCATACCATCCTTACCCGGCAGCATGATATCCAGCATCACCAGATCCGGCATTAGCCGAAGGATGGTGTCAAAGGCGGTATCGCCGCGCGGCTCCAGCGTGACATCAATGTCATGTTTTCCCAGATAGGCGGCAATCAGCTGGCCTACGTCGGGATCATCCTCAACAAATACAATTCTGCTCATCGTCTCTACACCTGGTTAACGGCTAGCGCAGGGGGCGGCCACCGTCTACCCCTATGGTACGACCGGTAATGAAACGACTATTCAACAGGAAGTCAATGGCATTGACAATCTCTTGTTCGCCTGCGGCAATTTTCATCAGCGACTTATCCAGCGCTTTTTGTCGATAGGCCTCATCATCCTGCGGGTTGAACAGGATCAGCGCCGGGGCGATGGCGTTGACTTTGACCTCTGGTGCCAGCTTGCGAGCAAAGGAGCGCGTCATATTGTCCAGCGCGGCCTTACCGGCGGCATAGGCGATATGGCTGTCGCTGCCGCGCTCGACAACATAATCGGTCAAATGGATGATATCGGCGCCGGCGTCACCCTGTCCACGCAGCAGGGGCTCCAGCAGCAGATTCAGCAAGTAGGGCGTGTGGACGTGGATCTGCAGCATAGCATTGAGCGTCTGCTCCGGCGCGACGTCGGGGCGTTCGGCCTGCCAGGCGCTGGCGTTGTGTATCAGCGCCCTCAAGCGCGGCGTGATGCGTTGCACCCGCGCGGCGAAGTCATAGATTCCCTCCGTCGTCGAGAAGTCACACTGTAGGCAGAGCGCCCCGGCCTGACGCAGCGATGCTAGGGCCGGGTATTCACTGCGGTAGGCTACCAATACGGGGATCTCTCTGGCCAGCAGGGAGAGGGCCAGCGCCAGTCCGACGCGGCGGGCGCCGCCGGTGATCACCACCGGTGGCATGGACTGCGTATCCATCTGCGATTTCCTTAACTGAAAAAGGTATGCGGCTGTGCGATACCGTTACGGTCCACCGTATTATCAGTGCGCTGGATATGTACCGTAAAGGTTAAAATACGCCGGGCAATTATGTCATTTGCTATATACCAACGCCCATGGCGTTAATAGAGTGTAAATGAATAGGGCGCAATAGAGAAAGCATCCGTGCGTCAGAGGATATGATCATGATGCTACTGATGTGCGCTTCATCACAAAATATTTATCGTTACAAACAGGATAGAAAAGGTTACGCCAAGGGGATAACTATAATATCTCTCATTTTGTAAATAAAAATAAACAAGGCGTGGAGAATATGTCGTTATTTCTTTAAAAAAGTTTTCCCTATCGCTGCAATACATTTTGCCTATTGGATTACATTATTAAAATCAGTTAATTGCATTTATTTTTTGCTTTTATAAATGTTAAGCTACTGATAATAAAAAGCGCGCCAGGTTAATCCATCGCTAAATTGTGAGGTGGATTTTGTATGTTTGCCGTCTCCGCCAGAGGAGACGCCAACTTTATATTGAACTCTCCGCAACGAGTTGGAATAATAGTCCGACACCGCAGAAATAAAGCCACGCTGTCCATGGATGCTCTAAGCGTTGGCGTGATGCGATTGGGAGCCTGGAATATGTCTGATCTTTATCGGTCTGTCGGAAAACAAGAGCGGGTTTGTTTCGACTACACGCATTTTCTGTCCGCATCGTGTAATAAACGCTGGCGTTTCGTCGATGCCATTTGTGGGGTGATGCCGCTGTTCGGCATGGTGACCCGCGACACGGCGCAGAGCAAACGCAGCACCCAGAGCGCGCGCATTCGTCAGCTAGCGCTGCAGGTGCTCTCAACCCAGGTCAGCGATGAAACCAATATCCTGCGCCTGATTGAGCTGGTAAACCATCAGGGGCTGCCGGAGATCGAAATCCAGCTGCCCTATGCGCTAGAAGAGTCCCAGCTGAGCGCGATCCGCGCTCAGTCCGTGATTCCAGTCCGCATCGAGCCGCGTGGCGAACGACTGCTGATCGCGCTGAAGTAGCGACGGGAAAGAGCGCACTCAGTCCCATGACCGTTCAGGCAGGGCGCGGTGGTGCGCGTCGAAGCGAAAACACGGATCCGCACGCCCTCTGGGCGTGCGGATTTTTTTGTCTCTTTCCTTCGGCTCGGCAGGGGGCGGCTTATTGGCTAGCGCCTGCCGAGCCGGACCGCCCAGAGACCACTCCCAAGCGCGACACATAAAAAAGGCCGCAGCGGATAGCGCTGCGGCCTTCTGAAACCTCTCACGGGCCTCGCCGTGGGGGGCGCACTCAGTGCAGCATAAACCATCCCGCGGGCAGGGTTGCCATCAGAAGCAGGCAGATCCCGCTACGCTCCAGCAGGCTCATCCGCTGGCGATCGCACTGAGAGCGGCGCGCGTGCATAAAGACCAGCAGGCCCGGCGCATACAGCAGCACCGACATCAGCAGGTGCGTCAGTCCAGAGGCATACAGCAACCACAGGCCATAGGCACAGGCCCCGATGGCCGCCAGCGTAATCCAGCGATCGCCTTTTTCCCGCGCGACCTTATACAGGAAGGCGCCGACCAGGAAGTAGGGAACCAGGATCATCTCGGAGGCGATGGTCAGCAGGTTGTTGTAGTTTGCGCCGGTTGCCCAGATGATGATCAGCGTCACCTGCACCGCGCCGTTGGTCAGCCACAGTGAAGAGGCCGGAGCTTCTTTGGCATTCTGCTTACCAAAGATTTTCGGAAAGGCTCCGTGCTGCGAGGCCAGGAACGGCACCTCTGCCGCCATGATAGTCCAGCTCAGGTAGGCGCCGCAGACGGAGATAATCAGTCCGCCGGCGATCACGATTTCGCCAATCGGGCCGATCATCTTCACCATCAGTCCCGCCATGGAGGGGTTGCGCATTTCCGCCAGTTCGGCACGCGGCACCACGCCGAGGGAGAGCAGGGTTATCAGCAAATAGACCACCAGCGCGGAGACGACGGCCAGCATCGTCGCCCGACCCACATCTCGCTTATGGCGGGCGCGGGCGGAGACCACGACGGCGCCCTCCACGCCAATAAAGACCCACAGGGTAAACAGCATGGTGTCCTTGACCTGCTCCCAGACCGGGACGCCCATCTTCAGCCCGGTAAAGTCGATCTTAAACGTATCCAGACGAAAGGCGATGGCGGCCAGGATCACAAACAGCCCGAGCGGCAGCAGCTTGGCCAGCGTAGCGGCCAGGTTGATCCCCGCCGCGGTTTTAACCCCGCGCAGCACCATAAAGTGCACGACCCACAGCAGAATGGATTCGCCGATCACCGCCTGCCAGGTGTTCCCATCGCCAAACAGCGTCTGCTGCGGCGAATCGGTGAAAAAACTCAGGGCGGCAAACACGATGACCAGGTAAGAGACGTTGGCGATCACGGCGCACAGCCAGTACCCCCAGGCCGAGCAAAACCCCACCAGCTCGCCGAACCCCTCTTTGGCGTAGGTAAAGATACCACCGTCCAGATCGGGACGTAAGCGGGTCAACAGCAGCATGGCCAGCGCCAGAAACAGAATCCCGACGCCGGTAATTACCCAGCCGATCAATAAAGCCGCAGGGCTTGCCACATCCGCCATATTTTGCGGCAGGCTGAATACGCCGGCGCCGAGCATGGAGCTCAATACCAGCGCCGTCAGGGCGGTAAGTCCGAGTTTTTTTTCCAAGGCAAAATCCAAAAATAGATGAATTAACCAATATTTTACATTTCTACGATGTAAAAACTGACGATGACGGGCTCAGCGGGGGCTGGCCGGTAAAAGTGGCGCCGATTGTACGAAGAGAGCGCCTGCCGCGCAATGGAATACTATGCAATTTGAGTAAAAAATTATTCAAAAACAGCGGGCTTAGGCCGCGGAAAGCGTAAAAAAAAACGGCCCCGCAGGGCCGTTCGTCATACAACCGGCGTTTATTTAAACAGATCGGCGCTGACGGTCAGGTTGCCGCCGCTCTGATTTTGCCACTGGCGGGTGATGTGGTAGTACTTGGCACCCTTCGCCGCCGCACGCTTGGCGGCTTCCGTTGACATATCGGTCATGCTGTTAAAACGACCGGTAAAGGTGATGGAGTCAAAGGGAACCATCTGGGCGGCGGTGGCATTGTTCAGCTCTTCGATTTTGGTGCCGTTCGGTAATGTTACAGTGTAACGGTGACCGGAAGAGGACTGCGTCTGCCAGAATTGACCGACGTTGCTGCTCAGGGTCGAGGAGGAGGCGACGCCCGGGATCTCGACGTTGGCGGCCGCGGCACCGCCGGCGGCCAGCGCCGCGCGACCCGCGTCAGAGTCGGCGGGGATCGCATCGGGACTCTGCACCTGACGCTTCGGCGCATCGGCTTTAAAGACGTAGGCGGTGATCGTCTGGTTGCCACCGTTATTGGTATCGATCTGACGCACGATGTAAAACGCCGCGGCCTCTTTCTTCTTGGCGGCGCGCGCGACGGCGTCATTGACCTCTGGCTGACTGTTAAAGAAGCCGCTGACAGTCACGGTATCGAAAGGCTGTAGCGCAACGGCCTCTGCTTTCGGCAGCTCTTTAACCCCCTGGAAGTAACGGTAGCTTTGGCTCTTGTCGACGGTTGCCGCATCTTTCTTATAGACGTTGGCCACGACGCGCCAGTTGCCGCCGTCGTTGCTGGCGTTGGTATCCAGAATATAGAAATAGGCGGCGCCCAGCTGATCGGCCCGACGAGAAACGGCGTCCGCCGCCTCGCTGAGCATATTGAAGCGCCCGCTGATGGCGATTTGTTCGAAAGGCTTCAGCTCCGCGGCTTTTTGCGGCGTGAGTTCTTGGGCCGCCTGGACAGAAAATGCCGTGGCAGAGAGCAGGGCCGACGCAACGAGGGTGGTTTTCAGCTTCATATCAAAAAAATCCTTTACGCCTTATAAGGTTGTTTTGGTTAGCGGCAGAAGCCTACACCGGGGCGTCCGGCTTTTGCCAAACCTTGCCGCGATTGACAATGACAGCACATAATAATGCGCCAGATTATTACACGTAATGCTGCCCCTTGCCTCAGGATTTTATGCGATCAATGCGCTCGTCCGCTGTTATTGCAGCGGCTGCCATCTTCTCTGAGAGGGGATGGGCAATCCACCTGGCTGCCGGACAGCCTCTCTGCCTGCGGCGATAACTCGGCTGATAATTAATTGATTTCGCGTTTTCTTTTTTAAAACACCGCCGCATCCTTTGCGTGGGCAGGGGCATAAACAGCCGTAAATCAGGCATTAGCGGTTATCTCAATGACAAATGCGAAAGTTTTGCCGATTTTGGCACCGGACGTGACGATCAGTAGTGGATCGGCGCACCTGTTTTCAGTAGTTTATAGCAAGCTATCAGCAATTTTCGCTAACAGCATACAAGGTCATCGCAGGGTATGGATGACGCTCATCTTATTGACAGGTGAAAAGGGACGATTATGCGTATTGGTGTACCAAAAGAGCGGTTGGCCAATGAAGCCCGCGTAGCGGCGACGCCGAAGACGGTAGAGCAGCTGCTAAAGCTGGGCTTCACGGTGGCTATCGAAAGCGGCGCAGGAAAACTGGCCAGCTTTGAAGATGCCGCCTATCAGCAGGCCGGCGCCGAGGTAGTGGAACTTGACGAGGTTTGGCAGTCTGACGTGATTTTAAAGGTCAACGCGCCGGATGATGATGAAATTGCCCGCATTAAGGCTGGCGCTACCCTGATAAGCTTCATCTGGCCGGCGCAGAACCAGGCGCTGCTGGAGAAGCTGACCGCGCGCCAGGTCACGGTGATGGCGATGGATTCGGTGCCGCGTATTTCGCGCGCCCAGTCGATGGACGCCCTCAGTTCCATGGCAAACATCGCTGGCTACCGGGCCATCGTGGAGGCGGCTCATGAGTTTGGCCGCTTCTTTACCGGTCAGATCACGGCGGCGGGTAAGGTGCCGCCGGCGAAGGTGATGGTGATCGGCGCCGGCGTTGCCGGTCTGGCCGCCATCGGCGCTGCCGGTAGCCTCGGCGCCATCGTACGCGCCTTCGATACCCGTCCAGAAGTCAAAGAGCAGGTGCAGAGTATGGGCGCCGAGTTTCTGGAGCTGGACTTTGCAGAAGAGGCCGGCAGCGGCGACGGCTATGCCAAAGTGATGTCGGAGGCCTTTATTAAGGCCGAGATGGCGCTGTTCGCCGCCCAGGCGCAGGAGGTGGATATCATCGTCACCACGGCGCTGATCCCGGGGAAACCGGCGCCGCGCCTGATCACCAAAGAGATGGTCGCCGCCATGAAGCCGGGCAGCGTGATCGTCGATCTGGCGGCGCAGACCGGCGGTAACTGCGAGCTGACGCAGGCGGATCGGGTGGTGACCACCGAAAACGGCGTCAAGATCATCGGCTATACCGATCTGCCGAGCCGTCTGCCGACCCAGTCATCCCAGCTGTATGCCACCAACCTGGTCAATCTGCTTAAGCTGTTGTGCAAAGAGAAAGATGGCACCCTTAACGTGGACTTTGAGGATGTGATCATCCGCGGAGTGACCGTGGTGCGGACGGGAGAGATTACCTGGCCGGCGCCGCCGATCAAGGTTTCCGCCCAGCCGCAGGCTGCCAAGGCAGAGCCGGTAGCCGCCCCCGTGGCCAAGCCGACGTCGCCGCTTAAGAAGTACCTGCTGATGGCCCTGGCCATCGTGCTGTTCGGCTGGATGGCCAGCGTGGCGCCGAAGGAATTCCTATCGCACTTCACCGTATTTGCGCTCTCCTGCGTGGTGGGCTACTACGTGGTCTGGAACGTCAGCCATGCGCTGCATACGCCGCTGATGTCGGTCACCAACGCCATCTCCGGCATCATTGTGGTCGGTGCGCTGCTGCAGATTGGGCACGGCGGTTGGATCACGTTCTTTGCCTTTATTGCGGTGCTGATCGCCAGTATCAACATCTTCGGCGGTTTCACCGTCACCCAGCGCATGCTGAAAATGTTTCGTAAGAACTGAGGGAGGTAACAAATGTCTGGAGGATTAGTCACCGCAGCATACATTGTTGCCGCCATCCTGTTTATTTTTAGTCTGGCCGGGCTCTCCAAGCACGAGACGTCCAAGCAGGGCAATACCTTTGGCATGGTCGGTATGGCCATTGCGCTGATCGCTACCATCTGTGGTCCCGACGCCGGCAGCATCGGTTGGATCATCGTGGCGATGGTGATCGGCGGCGCTATCGGCATGCATCTGGCGCGTAAGGTCGAGATGACTGAAATGCCGGAGCTGGTCGCTATTCTGCATAGCTTCGTCGGTCTGGCGGCGGTTCTGGTGGGCTACAACAGCTACATCGAGCATCAGCCGGGCAGCATGGAAGCGGTGCTGGAAAATATCCACCTGGTCGAGGTGTTCCTGGGGATCTTCATCGGGGCCGTCACCTTTACCGGCTCTATCGTCGCCTTTGGCAAGCTGCGCGGGATTATCTCATCCAAGCCGCTGATGCTGCCGCATCGCCATAAGCTGAATCTGGCGGCGCTGGTCGTCTCGTTCCTGCTGATGCTGTGGTTCGTCAATACCGGCTCCAGCGTGGCGCAGGTGTTTGCCCTGCTGCTGATGACGCTCATCGCGCTGGCCTTTGGCTGGCACTTGGTGGCCTCTATCGGCGGCGCGGATATGCCGGTGGTGGTTTCCATGCTGAACTCCTACTCCGGCTGGGCGGCAGCAGCGGCGGGCTTTATGCTGAGCAACGATCTGCTGATCGTAACCGGCGCCCTGGTCGGTTCGTCCGGTGCCATTCTGTCCTACATCATGTGTAAAGCGATGAACCGCTCCTTTATCAGCGTGATCGCCGGTGGCTTCGGCACCGACGGCTCATCCACCGGTGATGAGGGCGAAATGGGTGAATACCGCGAGGCCAGCGCGGAAGAGGTGGCCGACATGCTGAAGAACTCCTCAAGCGTGATCATCACGCCGGGGTATGGCATGGCCGTCGCGCAGGCGCAGTATCCGGTCGCGGAAATCACCCAGAAGCTGCGCGATCGCGGGATCAAAGTGCGCTTTGGCATCCACCCGGTGGCGGGGCGCCTGCCCGGTCACATGAACGTCCTGCTGGCGGAGGCCAAGGTACCGTACGATGTGGTGCTGGAGATGGATGAGATCAACGATGATTTCGCCGATACCGATACGGTACTGGTGATCGGCGCCAATGACACGGTCAACCCGGCGGCCATGGAAGATCCGCGCAGCCCGATCGCCGGGATGCCGGTGCTGGAAGTATGGAAGGCTCAGAACGTCATCGTGTTCAAGCGTTCCATGAATACCGGCTATGCCGGGGTGCAAAATCCGCTGTTCTTTAAAGAAAATACGCAGATGCTGTTCGGCGATGCCAAAGACAGCGTCGAGGCCATCCTGCGCGCCCTGTAAAGGGTCGTCGGGATGAAAACGCAAGCGCCCCTATGTGGGGCGCTTTTTTCATTTAAGGGCGAGGTGCCGTCGGCTTACTCGTCATCGTGCTCATCTTCGCAGTCCACCTCCAGCGGCGAGGCGTAGCCGTCCGGCTTAATCGCCAGCAGGTCGCATTTCAGATGATCGATCACATGTTCCGCCGTATTGCCGATAAACGCCGCGGAAATACCGGTGCGCCCCAGGGTGCCGAGCACCACCACGCCGGCATTGAGCCGGGCGGCGACCGCGGGGATCACATCCTCCGGCAGTCCTTTCTCTACGTGGGTCTGCGTCTCTGGGATCGAAAACTTCTGCCGCAGCGCCTTCATGGCGACCAGATGCTGGCCGCGAATGGCCTCGTTGTAGATACGCGGATCAAAGTCTGGAATTTCGATAGCAGCATTGATCGGCGTCACCGGATAGGCCGCCACCAGGTGAACCGCCGTCTGGTTCACCTTCTCCGCCAGCGCCAGCGTCTCCCGTACCAGCTTGATATTCAGCGGATCGTGATAGGGCTCCTCGCTGGAGAGGTTCACCGCAACCAGCGCCACGCCATTCTCCGGCCAGGGCTGATCCTTCACCATCCATACCGGGCAGGGGCATTTGCGCAGCAGATGCCAGTCGGTGGGGGTAAAAATGACCGACTCCAGCCGATCGTGCTGGTGAGCCATCTTCAGCAGCAGATCGTGACCGCCGCGGATCACCTCCTGGATGATGGCCTCGAACGGGCGATTATGCCAGATCACCTTAATCTCAATGGAAATACCCGCCTCAAGATAGTAGTGGCACTGCTCGCGGATCCAGGCGGTGCGCTGGCTGACGACGCCTTGGCGCATGGTCACCCGCTCGCTGGGCGACAGCAGGGTCGTCATCTCGTAGGAGAGATCGTAGATAGGCAAAAATGCCAGGATCTGGCCGCCGTTACGCTGCACCAGGTATACCGCGCGCCGTAGCGCTGGCTGATCGTTTTGGTTCGGATCGATAGCCACCAGTATTTTCTGATATTGGGCCATATGGACTCTCCTTTACTGCCTCATCATTAACGTGTTTTTACGCGAACTTCACCATTCACCATACAATAGAATAGATAAGGAAAATGCCGACGAGCAACAAATCAGAAAATATAATCGAGGGAGGCCTGGGCAGGGAGGGTGACACTAAAAAACGGCCCGCAGGCCGTCTTCTTTATTCGCAGCGGGCGTTCATTCGCCGCAGGGCGTACGCGGATTACCGGCCAGATGGGCCAACGCATCAATATCTTGAATCGTAATATATTTACCCTTTACGCTGAGAATATCGCTTTTCTGAAAGCGTCCCAGCAGACGGCTGATAGTCTCTACCGTCAGGCCAAGATAATTCCCGATGTCGCCGCGGGTCATGGTCAGGCGGAATTCACGCGGTGAGAAGCCCCGCTGGGCAAAGCGCCGCGACAGGTTATAGATAAAGGCGGCCAGACGCTCTTCGGCATTCTTCTTGGAGAGCAGCAGGATCATGTCCTGATCGCCCTTAATTTCGCCGCTCATCAGGCGCATCATCTGCTGACGCAGACTGGGCATTTTACCGGACAGGTCGTCCAGCGTTTCAAAGGGGATCTCGCACACCATGGAGGTTTCCAGTGCCTGGGCAAAGCTGGGATGCATCTGCGCGCCGATGGCGTCAAACCCCACCAGGTCGCCCGCCAGGTGAAACGCCGTGATCTGCTCGTCACCCTGTTCGGTGATGGTATAACTCTTAATGGTTCCGGAGCGGATCGCGTACAGCGACTTCAGTTCATCCCCCGCCTTAAACAGCGCCTGACCTTTCTGAATCGGCTTTTTACGCTCAATGATGTTGTCGAGCTGATCCAGCTCATGCTCATTAAGCGTAAACGGGATACACAGCTGGCTGATGCTGCAATCCTGACAGTGGATCGCACAACCACCAGACTGGATACGGCGAATGACACGTTTTTCCGGAATCATAGGTGTTGCCTAAATAATATTGATATCGGTCAATTTTAACATCTTTTACGGGGGATAATAAACCCTATTGTTGATCCAGATTTGGGGATGCGAATTAAGGCACGTTTCGTGTATAAGCTGTGATGTATAGCACATTATTTATTGGTGACATTGTCACGATAATATGGTTAGCGCCATTAATTATGTTAGTGCTATGATTTTTCCTGTTGATATCGTGTTAGCCACGGCGGGGATGGCGGCGTAAAAATACGCGCAGAGCGAGACGACGCGGGGCTTGGCGCGGAGGGAACGATCGGAGCGGAAATTAAAAATTACAGCGCGGGCAAGAATAAAATCACACAAATAAATAAAGCGGCGCAGCGCCATTTAAGTAAGTAATTTGTTTATAATAGCACGCCGGGGCGCCGAAAAAATAGCGCAGCGGTGAGCCTAACGGCGGCCGGCGCGGGCGACGCGGATAAGAAATTCACAGCGCTAGCCTTGTAACTGTGTCCGGCGCGACTACAATAGCGCCGTTTCAGAGACTAACCACGGTAACCGCATGCGCCAACCCACACACAAGCTTGAACTCCTCAGTCCCGCCCGCGAGGCGGCCATCGGCCGTGAGGCCATTCTGCACGGCGCCGATGCGGTTTATATCGGCGGACCCAGCTTTGGCGCGCGCCATAACGCCGGTAACTCCCTGAGTGATATCGCCGCCCTGAGCGATTTTGCCCACCGCTATGGCGCCAAAATCTTCGTTACGCTCAATACCATACTGCACGATAATGAGCTGGAGCCAGCGCGCAGCCTGATCCACCGTCTCTACGACGCCGGCGTGGATGCGCTGATCGTGCAGGACATGGGGATCCTGCAAATGGACATTCCCCCCATCGATTTACATGCCAGCACCCAATGCGATATCCGCAGCGTGGAGAAGGCCCGTTTCCTATCCCTGGCCGGCTTCTCCCAGATCGTGCTAGCCCGCGAGCTGAGCCTGCCGCAGATCGCCGCTATCCGCGACAGTATCGATGCCAATATCGAATTCTTCATCCACGGCGCGCTGTGCGTAGCCTATTCCGGGCAGTGCTATATCTCTCATGCCCAGACCGGGCGCAGCGCTAACCGCGGCGACTGCTCCCAGGCCTGTCGTTTACCCTATACCCTGAAAGATGAGCAGGGGCGCGTCGTCGCCTATGAGAAGCATCTGCTGTCGCTCAAGGATAACGACCAAAGCGACAACCTGACGGCGCTGATCGATGCCGGCGTGCGCTCCTTTAAGATTGAGGGGCGCTACAAGGATATGAGCTATGTGAAAAACATCACGGCCTACTATCGCCAGCGCCTGGACGCTATCCTGGAGCAGCGGCCAGACCTGAGCCGCGCCTCCCTGGGCCGCACCCGTCACTTTTTTACGCCGTCGCCGGACAAGACCTTTCACCGCGGCAGCACCGACTACTTTGTGCGTGAGCGACAAATGGATATCGGCGCGTTTGAGTCGCCCAAATTTATCGGGGTTCCCATCGGTGAGGTTGCCGCCGTTGCCGCCGGGCACCTGGATGTCAGCGTCCACGAGGCGCTGCACAACGGCGATGGACTGAACGTACAGGTGAAGCGAGATATCGTCGGGCTGCGGGCCAATACCGTAGAGGCGCGGGGCGAGGGGCGCTACCGTATCTGGCCTAACGAAATGCCGCCGGCGCTGGCTACGCTGCGGTTGCCCCATCCCCTGAACCGTAACCTAGACCACGATTGGCAGCAGACGCTGCTGAAGAGCTCCAGCGAGCGCCGCGTCGGCCTGAAGCTGCGTTTAAGCGGCTCGGCACAGCGGCTGCAGTTGACGCTCACCTGTGAGGATGGCGTCAGCGTTAGTCACTCTCTGACGGGTCACTTTGAACCGGCGCGCCAGGCCGAGCGGGCGCTGCAGGGGCTGCGCGAGGGGCTAAGCAAGCTGGGACAAACCCTGTATCAGGCCGATGAGGTCGAGATTGCGCTGGCAGAGCCCTATTTTGTCCCCAACAGCCAGCTGAACCAGCTGCGCCGCGAAGCCATCGAGCGGCTGGATCAGGCCCGGGCCTGCCAGGACAAGCGTCTGCGGCGCAGGGCCGCGCTGACGCCGCCGCCGCAGTATCCGCAGAGCCATCTGACCTATCTGGACAATGTGTATAACCGACTGGCCCGTGAGTTTTATCACCGGCATGGCGTCACCCTGATCGACGCCGCCTATGAGGCGCACGTGGAGAAGGGCGAGGTTCCGGTTATGATCACCAAGCACTGCCTACGCTTTGCGTTTAACCTCTGCCCCAAGCAGGCGAAAGGGAGCCAGGGCGTTAAGGGAAGGGCGTCGCCGATGCAGTTGGTGTACCAGGATGAGCTACTGACGCTGAAGTTTGACTGTAAACACTGTGAAATGCAGGTTATTGGCAAGATTAAACCCCACGTGCTTAAAATGGCGCTGCCGGGGAGCGTATTGGGCGCCATTACACCGGATGAGCTGCTAAAAACGCTGCCAGGAAAGCAAAGATAATTCTGGAATATCCGTAAAATAACCAATTATTTTCATTTTATTTACCCCTCGGCGGGAGAGATCTCCCGCCAAAAATGCGATCTGACTTGCATTTCTGACTGTCTATCTACCGCTGCCATCGCGCGAAAATAAAATAATTTATTGTTTTCATAAGATAAATTTCATTTACCTCTTTTTACTTTATCGCTAATTCGCATTTCGCGTAAGTCGACGTCGCGCAGGCGTTATATATTCATATTCAGAAAATCCATACAATTAACATGGAGAAGTCATTATGTCACTTCGTTTGTCTGAAGCCGACGCCGACGCGGCGCTGACGCGCCTGCGCAGCCACTACCGGGTTTATGCGCCGGTGGCGGAGTATCGCGGCGGACGCTTTTCTGATACTGATAATATCGTCTACCAGGAGGTGACTCGCTGGCGGGATATTGTCTGGCAGGAAAAGTCCCATATGGCACCCAGCACGATTATATCCCCGATTACCGAGACACTGTTTCACTTCGATAACGATGTGATTCAGATTGCCGATGTCGATCGCCGTCCACGTCTGATCCTGGCGCGCGCCTGTGATATTAATGCCATGAGCCGCCTTGACTATATGTATCTGAAGAACGGCAATAATGCCGACTACAGCTACGCATTAGTGCGCGACAGCATCAAGTTTGTGCTGATGGAGTGCGCATCCAGCTTTGAAAACTGCTTCTGCGTTTCCATGGGAACCAACCGAACTGACAGCTACAGCGCCGCGATGCGTTTTGATGAGCAGGGGGTGAACGTCGAGATCACCGATCCGGCGCTAGAGGCCGCCTTTTCCGGGCTGGGGCAGGCGTGTAACTACCGCGCTGGGTTCGTCAGCGAGAACTCAGAGAACGTGGTCACCCCGGACCAGGTATGCGATGACCCTAAGCGCGTGCGCCAAATCCTACAGCAGAGTCCTCTGTGGGATGACTACCAGCACCGCTGCATCGGCTGCGGCCGCTGCACCACCGGTTGCCCAACCTGTACCTGCTACAGCCTCTTCGATGTCGCCTATGCCGAAAATCCACAGCGCGGCGAGCGCCGTCGTCAGTGGGCCAGCTGTATGGTGGCCGGATTTACCGATATGGCCGGTGGCCACCACTTCCGCGACAAGGTCAGCGAGCGTCTGCGCTTCCGCGCACTGCATAAGGTCAACGACTACCGCGCCCGTGCCCAGGAGGGGGAGCATATGTGCGTCGGCTGCGGCCGCTGCGACGATCGCTGCCCGCAGTATATAAAATTTTCAAATATTATTAATAAGATGAGTGCTGAAGTCGCCCGGGTGCTGCAGGAGGAGCAGGAATAATGTGTAACGGTAACTGTGAACATCGTCACCAGGTGCTGCTGCCGGCGGCATACCCGATTCTGGAGATTGAGAAACATACGGCGCTGGAGTGGAACTTTCGCGTTGCCTGCGACTTTCCGCTGCACTATGGCCAGTTTGTGGAGGTCTCTCTGCCGCTGGTCGGCGAGGCGCCGATATCCGTTTCCGACTATGGCGATGGCTGGGTTGATCTGCTGATCCGCCGGGTAGGGCACGTGACCGATGCGCTGTTTGCGCTGCAGATCGGCGATAAGGTCTGGCTGCGCGGCGCCTACGGTAACGGCTATGACCTGAGCCAGTTTTACGATAAGCGCCTGATCGTGGTCGCCGGCGGCACCGGCGTAGCGCCGGTAAAAGGGCTGATGCGTCATTTTTGCGAGCATCCGCAGCAGGTAAAAAGCCTGGATATGATCTTGGGCTATAAGAATCAGGACAGCATCCTGTACAAACGCGAGCTCGACTTCTGGCGCAGCCGGCACAACCTGTGCCTGACCCTGGATGAGGGCGACACCATCGCCGAATATTATCACCTGGGGCGGGTGACCGACCATCTGCCGTACCTGGACTTCAGCGCACCGGAGGAGATCCAGGCCATCGTGGTCGGGCCGCCGGTGATGATCCGGGCGACGGTCGCCATGCTGCAGGAAAATGGCCTGCGGGATGAGCAGATTTGGGTCGACTATGAGCGTCGCATGGCCTGCTCTGTCGGCAAGTGCGGCCACTGCCGCATGGGAGATGTCTATATCTGTGTCGATGGGCCGGTGTTTAACTATGCCGACGCTCGCGCCATGGTTGACTGAAGGAGCCAATAATGAGTATCGATGTCGATATTTACCGCGCTCGGGCGCTGAATGAATACCGTTTCTCCAAGGTACGCTCTGAGGCCATGGTCAGCGTCAGGATCCCCGGGGGGATCCTGCCCGCACGTCTGCTGAGCGTAGCCCAGCAAATCGCCGAAGAGTATGGCAACGGGCTGATTCACCTGACGACCCGCCAAAAATTGGCGATGCCCGGTATTCGCTATGAGGACATGGACAAGGTTAACGCCGCACTGGAGCCCTTTATCCGCGAGATTGAAATTGAAACCTGCGGGATTGAGGTCGAGGATCCGAAGGCCGGCTATCAGGCTATCGGTGGGCGTAACATCGTTGCCTGTCAGGGCAACCGCATCTGCCAAAAGGCCAATACGGATACCACCGGCATGGCGCAGCGGCTGGAAAAGCTGATCTATCCCAGCCGCTATCATCTCAAGGTGGTGCTGGCCGGCTGCCCTAACGACTGCGCTAAGGCCACCATGGCCGATCTGGGGATCCTGGGGGTCGCCCGGATTAACTTTACCCCCGAGCGCTGCATCGGCTGCGGCGCCTGCGTTCGCGCCTGTAAACACCATGCCGTCGACTGCCTCTCCCTGCTGAACGGTAAGGCCACCAAGCAGGAGAGTCTGTGCATCGGCTGCGGCGAGTGCGTGCTGGCCTGCCCAACGCTGGCCTGGCAGCGGCGTCCGGAGCAGCTGTACCAGGTGCGCCTGGGCGGCCGTACCAGTAAGAAGACACCGCGCGTCGGTAAAGTCTTTCTTAACTGGGTCACCGAAGAGGTGATCCAGGCCGTCATCGGCAACATATTTGAATTTGAACGCGAGATGCTGGACGGCACGCCGGTGTA
Organism: Edwardsiella anguillarum ET080813; assembly: GCF_000264765.2. GTDB lineage: Bacteria > Pseudomonadota > Gammaproteobacteria > Enterobacterales > Enterobacteriaceae > Edwardsiella > Edwardsiella anguillarum. The sequence continues at coordinate 3,795,662 of NZ_CP006664.1, read as the reverse complement.
TCTGCATATGGGGCATCTGATCGATCGCGCCGGCTACAGCGACTTTAAAAAGCGGGTGCTGCGTGGCGTCACCCTGAATCCGGGCGCCCAGGTCGCCGAACGGATGTATTGGCAAGAGGACACCTACGTCGGCAACGTCCACCTGAAATCGGTGTAGCGTGCCCAAGAGGGATCAGGTCCGCTGCGGCGGGCCTTTTTTATAAATTAATTTATCTGTAAAAGTGGTTGTATATATTATAATTAATCGTTTTTGTTAATTATTAATTTGTTTTACTCTAGAAACAGTTGATAATAATGAGGGCAATGTGATGAAAGACGTCATCGATAAATGCAGTAACAAAGGCTGTGCCATCGATATTGGCTCTGTGCTCGATAACGATAATTGCACCACCATCATTACACAAGCCTACGCCAGCCGTGATGAGGCCGAGAAACAGCTGGCTCAGTTAACCGCTAAAGCCCAGCGCGTCGCGCAGCAAGAGTACCCTTGCATCATTACCCACGACATCGCTGAAAAAGAAGGGGAGTTTGTTCTTAACGCCTATTTCAATTTTTCATGCCAGGCAGAAACCGTTATTTTTGAGCTTTCACTACGCCACGCATAAACGGTAGGATATTGCACTATGGTTAGAGATAAGTTTATTTTAAAAAGTTTTTCAACCATTAAGCTCTGGATTGCCAGCCACGTTCATCTTGGAATTAAAAGCGCTGACGTGGTCGCGATTTCAGGTTATTCTCGCTCTTATTTTCTCCGCGAATTTGAGCTGGCGATGGGGATGACGCTGGCGAACTATATTCGTCTCGAACGCCTCAAGCGTTCGCTGCAGCAGTTAGAAGAGACGGACCTGCGCATTAAGGAGATTAGCCACGCACTTGGCTATCCCAGCCAAAGTACATTCTGTCAGATCTTCAAGAATCAGTATCGCGTCTCGCCGTCAGAGTATCGCCTACTGTGCCGCAGGACCTCTCGCCTGGCAAGCTAACCATCGCCTGCCCATAGCCACGCCGCAGAGACCGGGGCGCTATGGGCAAGTGTTGCGCAATGTAAAAATAATCTTATATATTCTTTCCCCGCGATGAGTAACACTCTGATACTCTTTACATTAGATAAAATCACTCAAGTTTAATGTCATTCTGCCGTTATCAGTAAGGCTAACCATTTAAAATTTGTCTTACTTACTACACAGGCAGGCTTATTATGTTCGATTCCATTCGGGCACGGATCCTCGCGACAACTGGCGTTATTGTCGCGGCGTCGCTTTGTGTCAATACATTGATTAATTATCGCATTGCCAGCGACTCCAATGCAGAAGCCATTCAACATACCCTCAGTTCTTTAACCGCCAGCCATACCGCCACCGTACGCCAGTGGGTCGAAAACAATACGGCGCTGATCGCCTCGCTGACGCCCCACGTCGGAGACAGCGATCCCCGGCCGCTATTAAAGCAGATAGCCGACGCCGGTGGCTTTATCAGCGTGGATATGGGGTACTCCAACAAGGTGGAGATCTCTTCCGACCCCTCAAGCATTCCCCCGGGGTTCGATCCCACGACCCGCGCCTGGTTTATCAATGCCAGAAAAGCGGGGCATCCGATCGTCACCGAGCCTTATATGGATGCGAATACCCATACCTTAGTGGTGACCTTTGCCGCCCCCGGCCCGCAGGACACGCCGATCAGCGGCGTCGTCGAGGGCGACGTACATATGGATAAAGTAATTGCCAATGTGCGATCCATCCGCCCCACGGAAAACAGCTTCGGCATGCTGCTCAACGCTGACGGTACCATTATTGCCCATCCCAATCAGCAGCTGACGCTGAAGCCGCTGGCCAATATCGCGCCAGGCCTGAGCCTGACCCAGCTGTTAACCTCCGGCAAACCGGTGGAGGCGATCGTCTCCGGCCGTGATGTGCTGCTGCTGGCGATGCCGGTCCCGGGAACTAGCTGGTATACCGTCGTGGCCATGGATAAGACAGAGGCCACGGCCGGGATGCGTTCACTGCTGCTAGCCTCCTGCATTGCACTGCTGGTTCTGATCGTGCTCGCCACGCTGGTGATCGGCATCGTTACGCGTCGAGCGCTGCGTCCGCTGTTCCATATTCGCCAGGCGATGGAAAACATCGGCGCCGGCAACAACGCGGATCTGACCAAGCGACTGGATGTGCAGGGCAAAGATGAGGTCTCGCAGATCGCCCGCGCATTTAACCAGTTTGTTGATAAGCTGGCCCGGGTGATGGTTTCTATTCACAGTACCAGTGAATCGGTTCGCATTGCCGCGCGGGAAATCGCCGCCGGCAACGAGGACCTCTCCAGTCGAACCGAGTCAGCCGCGGCCAGTCTGCAGCAGACCTCGGCGGCGCTGGAGCAGATTTCGTCAACCGTCGCGCAGTCGGCGACCTCCGCTCAGCAGGCCAATGAGGCCGTTAGCTCAGCCGTTCAGGTAGCGCAGCGCGGTGGCAAGATGATCTCACAGGTCATTGAAACCATGTCTTCGATTGAGGTCGCCTCCGGTAAAATCGGCGACATCACCGGAGTCATCGACGGCATTGCATTCCAAACCAATATACTGGCGCTCAACGCCGCGGTTGAAGCCGCCCGCGCCGGCGAGCAGGGGCGTGGGTTTGCCGTTGTCGCCGGCGAGGTCAGAACGCTGGCCCAGCGCAGTGCCCAGGCAGCCAAAGAGATCAAAAATCTGATCGACTCAACCGTAGCCAGCGTCGCCTCCGGATCACACCAGGTACGCCAGAGCGGTGAAACGATGACGGATATTGTTAACAGCGTCGGCACCGTCAGCGCCATCATGGGGGAGATCACCAATGCGGCTGAAGAGCAAAACCGCGGCATCAGTGAGATCAACAGCGCGGTGATCCAGCTGGATACCATGGTACAGCAGAACGCCGCCCTGGTTGAGGAGTCAACCGCGGCCTCCGCCGCGCTGCAGGGGCAGGCGAGTGAGCTGGCCGATACCGTGGGCCAGTTCCGCATGTAGCCCGCGTTATTTACACCGCGTCAACCGAGAGGGCGGCCTAATAGTCGTCCTCTCTTTTTTTATCTATCCACGAGATCTCTCACCATCGCTGACGTTTTACCACAATATAACAAGCAATGTTCCCGCACGACTCCTATGCTTTAACTATCTCTTTTACTGAGTGATAACTATGATAGTTAATGTGACTGCGTAAGGAGAGTCATGATGAAGTGCCGACATTCACTATTCGCCGCTGCGCTCTGTGCACCGCTAATACTCAGCGGGTGCGCCGCCATTCCTGGCGATATACAGGGTAACAACAGCCCGATACTGCAAAAAGACTTTAACCAGATCCGCATGACGCCCAATCTCTACACGGGTCAGCAGGTTCGCCTGGGTGGGCGGGTCATCAACGTGATTAATCAGCCCAAACAGACGTTGCTGGAGATTGCCGTGCTGCCGTTAAACAGCGCTGCCAGACCGCAGCTAGATCAGCATTACCAAGGAAGGCTTATCGCCCGTAGCGATCGCTTCCTCGATCCAGTCAGCTACCGTCATCATCTGGTCACGGTATTGGGCACCCTAAGCGGTAGCGAGGTGGGTAAAATAGGCTCGTCACCTTACACCTTTGTCATGCTGAACATTCAGGGCATTCAACTCTGGCAGGTGAGCGAAACGCAGCCACCGGTGGCTGCCTGGGACTACGGCATTGGCCCCAACTGGCCGCTGAGCGGGCAAAACCATAGGGATCCAGGCTGGGGATGGTACCCGGTGCTGCAGCCGGAAACGGCCTCAGCGCACTAAAAACGCGCTGAGCTGTATCCGCTGCGTATAAATCATACGATGCGGCCGTCAAAACAACCGACGGCTGCATTTTTTATGCGCAAGCGCGGTGTCGCTAGAAAAAATCAGCAGGGTAATCCTGTTAATCGACGCGCAGATTTCACGTAGCGACGCCAACGCGCAGGGCGGCTGCATCGACCACTGCGCGACCGACAACGCGGGCACTGTCAGAACATTTATCTGATGCCTAGGAATATCGGCTGTGAACGGCGCATCATAAAATGCGGTGTTATGGAGCCGCCGGCAAATGCGTTGCGTAGCGAGGAAACCAGAGGGAAACCTTGAGCGGAACAATCGGCCGCGATAACGACGGGTGATCTCTGCGACGAGGCATGTTGCCGGGGGGACGGGGATGACGAGAGACGTCACCACGATAACACGCTGCAGAATGCCATCTCATTCGTTGCGGACTCAGCGGAAAAGATGCGGCCGCAGCGATAGCAATGATACGGCGAAAGAAAGAGGCTGCGGCTGTCGCGATATGCGCCGCCGCAGCGATAACGATGTAAAAGGCTGGTCGGATCATTATGCGCGTCGGGAAGATTAACGCCGCAGGGGAGGTGTCAATATGGCGAGGCAACAACGGTACGTATTCGATGAGAACACTCCCCATTTCTCTGTTCATTCGCAATTTAACATAATATACATTATGCGAACTAAAGTTGCTGCAGCTCAATACCAATACGCGGACGTCTTCAAACCGGTATTCCTATTCAACGGACCTCTGCTCCTGATAAGGCGTTTGCGATGGCGATGCCTGTGACGCCGGGATGTTCTCAGTGAAAACAAGCACCGCTTCAAGATCCTTCAGGATGTCATCACGCGCCATTCAGGTTCTCGCAAGGCTGCACGAGAGTCTCGGTAAGAGACTCGATATTACCCGAGCCAGTCATTGCCGCTGGCTACTGCTGTTCTATCAGCCGAATGCTAGTGTCAGCCTGAACCACCTGGCGTAAGCATCCTTCGGCCCCAAGATGTCAGATCTGGGCAGGCATAAGAAAAGCGAATGCAAATTCACGGTATGCTCCTTGGTAAGCAATCCGTCAGGTATCTCATGATTCAGTCCGGCTCAGGGTAACACTCAGACGGCATGAAGACGCCGAGTTAATCCACTGAAATATATCGAGGCCGGCACGGTGAAAAGATCGCAGGCTAGCTTATAGCCCGGCAGCGCTTCCCTACTCCCGCGGTTCACCTTATACGCTCGCACTCATCGGCAATTGCGCGACGCCGATAAAATAAGTGCCGCGAGCCTGGCTCTCGATGACCACGCTAACCCGGACTTCGCAATTCGCCCTCGCTGAGTGATGTAATGCGATACCTCAGACTATTTTATCGGCGTTATTTGCCATAGCGTTGGCGATACGCTCACTACGCGGTCAAATTGCCGTAAAATTCGCCATACCGCCTCGCTAAAAATGGTGTCGCTGCGTGAAATCTGGAATGGAAACAGGGATAAACCCCTGCTCATTTCGCCTAGCGCATCCTAAACTTTGAACAGAGAAGGTCAAAGAACAGTCTTAACGTACCATAATTTTCGATATCCAAATTGCCCCCTAAAACTCATCTCCTGATGATTCGTCGTATTGACAACGCTATCAACTAGAAATAACATATGAACACATATTCATGTGTTGGTATTAATGATGTTAACTATCGCAGAAGGCACCGTCGCTGAGCTGGCAGATATTTTCCGTCTCTTGGGGGATACCACCCGGCTACGCATTACGCTCTGCTGTCGAGCGCATCCGATTGCCGTCGGTGATATTGCCGCTTCGCTGGATATCAGCCCATCGCTGGTTAGCCACCATCTGCGCCTTCTCCGCGCCGCCCGGATAGTGACGGCCGATCGCCAGGGTAAACAGGTGTTCTACTTCGTGTCGGACTCACATATTTCCCGGATGGTGGCCAGCATGCTGGAGCATCTGGATGAGCCGCGCCTGGATCTCGACTGAGGACGCGCGGCCTCGCCCTCTTCTCTCTTTCGCCAATCCAGGAGCTTTATGCCATGAGTCAACCGCAGCACATGCCGTTTTCCCGGGGCCCCAGCGTGGATCAGAGCCGTGAGGCGGCCAGTAAACGCAGCACCTGGATCAGCGTGGTCGTCAATATCGCTCTGACGGTGTTTCAGATCGTCGCCGGCGTTTTCTCCGGCTCTCAGGGGCTGATCGCCGACGGTCTCCATTCGTTATCCGACTTGGCGGCGGACTTTGTCGTCCTCTGCGCCGTTCAGCGTAGTCAGCGGGCCCCGGATGTGCATCATCACTATGGACATCGGCGCTACGAGAATGCGGCCTCGTTGATCCTGGGAGGACTCCTGCTGGCCGTCGGTATTGGGATGATCGTTTCAGCCATCAATAAGCTCAGCGATCCGGCGGCCATCCCCCGCGTGCACTACGTCGCGCTAGGTGTGGCGGTTGTTGCACTGCTGGCGAAAGAGATACTCTTTCGCTACATGCTCGCCGTTGCCCACCGGGTTGGTTCTGGGATGCTGGTCGCCAACGCCTGGCATGCCCGTTCGGACGCGGCCTCATCGTTGGTTGTCGCCATCGGGATCGCTGGAAATCTGCTGGGGTTCGGATTACTCGATCCCATCGCTGCGCTGATCGTCGGGGTAATCGTGAGCCGTATGGGGTGGCGCTTTAGCGCGGATGCGCTGCATGATTTAACCGATCGGGCCGCCGACGCGGAGCAGAACGATGCCATCCGACGGGCCATTTTATCTACCCCCGGGGTCATCGGACTGCATGCGCTGAAAACCCGCAAAAGCGGCGATCTGATCCTGGTCGATGTCCATCTGGAAATCGATGGCCGGATTAGCATCACCGCAGGACATCATATCGCCAGCGAGGCGGAGCGCAGGGTTATGGCAGAACATCCGGTACTGTGTCTGATGACGCACGTCGACCCTGTCGTCTGCGTAAACGCCAACGGCTAAGATGAGTGACACAACGAAAAGCCCCTCTCTTCCATTACAGCCATCGAGGATCTGCCCTGATGGCAGCGCCGCAGCAGACAATACGTGACAACGTCACTATTTGACTCACGTTTAGCGGCGCACCGGCGAGATAGCGCCTATCTAGGCGCCGGCGAACAGGTATTTCGCGTTAACATCCTGCGCCAGCTGGGTAAACAGCTGGTTGGTTAGCGTCTGCGTCGTCTCTAGCGCCTCCGCAAACACCTGCTCACCGAAGCGTTGAAGCAGACGGTCAGCCTCAGCTATATCCTCTTGATAAATTTTGATATATTCAGACTCCATCGCCTGCTGCAGATCGCTAAAGCGTGATTCCAACCGTTGATACGCCTGCTGAACGCTCGGCGCATAGCGATAGTAGTTCACCATAATCAGCGTCTGCAGCTTGCGAAACTGCCACTGCGCCGAGAATGTATCGGCCTCCCCGGCGGTAACCTCGCCATAGGCGGCCGGCACATCGCCCCCGGCGTTGGGATAAAACGGAATATAGAGCGAGATACTGGGCATACCGTAGGATAGATATATCACATCGCTCAGCGCGCGCGGCAAACCGCTGCGCGATTGCAGGATATGGGACTGTTGGGTGCGGAACAGGGAGATCGGCCGCCAGGTATAGTCCGGCGTATCCGCATAGGGCTGTCTCCCCAGATTATCGTATGTGTTGCGCAGCCCTCGCTTAACCGACTCCACATCCAGCGCATCGCTGGGCGCTTCGAAGACCGCAAACCGTTGCGGCTGCTGCAGCGTTCTGTCCGGATCGGGGCGATATAACTGCTGCAGGGCATACACCCGCGGGTAGTTGTAATAGCCGTCGAGGCGATCGTCATGACGCGTATAGGCCCGCTCAAAATTGAATGGACCATCGCGCTGGGGATCATACAGCCCATGCTGAAGGGCAAAGTCGATCAGCGAGGCCGACGCCATATAGCCGTCACGGTCGTCGGGATCATAGTCGCGCAGGCGTCCCTGGTTGCCGGTAACAAAATAGCAGTGCGGCGCCAGTTTAGCGGCCAGCCACTGGTGCGCACTGCCGGTCTCCAGATACCAAATCTCATTCTGATCGATAAAGGCAACGCCAAACCCTTCGCCGGCGCCCTGCTCTTCGATCATTTTTCCCAGGCGAGACACTCCTTCCCGTGCGGAGTCGATATAGGGCAGAACAATATCGACAATGCTGTCCTCGGTGATCCCACTCTCGCTCAGATAAGGATCGTGTAACAGAGCCTGTTCACTGGCAAAAATCGTCTCGGTGGCGCTCATTCCGACGCCGCGCTGATTAAATCCGGCGGCGCCCCAGGTCATCTGCGCCGCCGTTTTTCCGGGCTTACCGTTGGCAAATGCGCTATAGCCCTGCGCCGTTTCGGGTAGCGGCCAGCTAAAGGCATTTTCATTGGCGTGGAACAGTCCGCGCTGATTCGCCTGCGGCGGATGCTTGAGCAGCACCTTCGACAGCAGCGGATCGTGATCCTCGGTGCGGGCAATAATACGTGAACCGTCGCGGGTCGCCGCCGCGCCAATGAGGATCGTGGTACACGAATCCTGGCTTAGCGGAACGGCCGATGGGGAAGCAGCAGAGACAGAAGAGAGCTTCATTGTTCAACTCCTCGTAACCTGAGGGAAATGGCGTCAGCAACGACGCATGACGTTGCAATTATCAGCTTCAGCATACGCCATATATTGCCATGGCGCATTTAGGCGCCGGCAATAATGTCTCTAGCCCCCCACCGCTTATCCGCCTGCGCAGGAACCAATCGTTATGACTATTTTCCATACATTAAACAGTTATTTTTTGTTACCGGATCGCGAGTAATACGGCTAAATTTAACAATAGGGCCAATAGGAGAAACAATTATGTACAGAAATATTTTGGTACTACTTGACCTTAAAACCGGATCCCAAGAGGACATTCAGCTATTGAGCAAGGGCGTTCAGCTGGGCGGATGCCTGCAGGCAACGCTGCATCCGGTGCATGTCGTGCTTGATATCGATCCGGGTGACGACGGCGGAAACTCACCCTACTTTTCTCAGTTGGAAGATCAGGCCACCGCACTGCAGCAAACCGTTGGCGCCGCATGTCCAGAAATTACCATTATGATCAGCAATGATTTTTCTGCATCCCTGGAAGACTTTATTCAGCAGCAGCAAATCGATTTGGTGATTTTGGGGCATCACAACAGCGCGTTTGCCCAGAAGTTTGTCTCCTTTCTTTCCGTGGCTAAGAACACCATTGACGCCATTAACATTGATACGCTGATCGTGCCGTTAAAAGGTAACTGAGTCAGCTAATCCAGATAGGCCCGGCATCTTTACCGCCGGGTGCTATCCTTAAGTTAACTGAATCTTGACCCGTTGCCTGGATCACCATGAAGCCTCCGCGCGCGATTCCCTTTTATTTGCATATTGCCTACCTGTTTGTCGGGCTGCTACTGGTCTTCTCTTGCCTGATCCTCTGGTATCAATATCACGCCAGCACCCGCCTGCTCCTGAGGACGACGTACAATCATTATCGCAGCGTCGTCAGTGAAACCGCTAATGAAATGGAACAGGCCTACCACAGCGGCTCGCTGCTGGTCGAGCTGCTGGCCAACCAGCGCAACGAGATGGCGACGCAGCCATTGGCAGATCGCCTGCAGCATCTGCCGTTCTATGTCACCGCATTACGCAATAGCCCCAAATTAGCTGCGCTCTATACCGGCTATGATAACGGTACGTTTTTTCTAGTCCGTCGCTATATTCCGTCGGCCGAAATGATCCGTCAGTTCGATCCGCCGGCGGGAACCGCCTGGATGGTGCAGAGCCAAACGCTGAGCGGTGATGGTAACATAGCAGGAAACTATCTGTTTTATAATGATAATTTAACCCTCCTGGAGCAGCGCGGCGTTGCCGCCTACCGTTTTGATCCGCGCACGCGCAACTGGTATCAGATGGCCACCGACCCGGGCACGCTGCACGGTACCCCGCCATACCGCTTTGCCAGCGGTGGCCTGCTGGGGATCACGCTCTCAGCACGCATGCTCAAGGCCCCCGGCGTCGCGGGAAGCGATATTCAGATTAATGGGTTAGATGCCATGCTGCAGGCGGCCCGCATTACGCCCAACAGCCACCTGGTTCTCCTTAACGCACAGGGACAGATCCTCGCCAGCGATCTGGGCCTGCCGGGGCTACTGACCAACGGCCAGGGCATTGCCCACCTGCCTACGTTGGCCGATACTGACAACCCGCAGCTGCTCCCGCTGGCCCAGCTTAGCCGGATGCCGCCCTTACAGCCCGTCTCGCTGGATCTTGCCAACGGTGAACGCTGGGAGGGGATGCTCTTTACCTTTAAGGTGCTGGGGGGAGAGACGCTACGCCTGCTGATGGCCTCGCCCACGGCGGAGCTGATGGCCAGCGCCCGGCAGGACGTCGGCCGAATGCTGCGGATCTCGCTGCTGATCCTGGGGCTGGGGCTGATCGGTGCGATATGGCTGGCGCACCGCGCATCCAAGCCGTTGAATCAGCTGGTTGATGAAGTTAAGAAAATCGAAGAGTTCCGTTTTGATGAGCCGGTCAATGTCCAGAGTAACATCGTTGAAATTTACCGACTGGCAAAAGCGTTCGGAAAAATGAAAGAGAGCATCGACCACTTTATGGCGATCTCTCAGGCATTGGTCGGTGAGCGTCACCAGCCCGTACTGCTGGCGCGGATCCTTGGTGAAATGACCAGCCAGACCCATGCGATGGGAGGATTAATCCTGCTATCCCAACAGGGAGGGCTGCACCCGGTTCAGTCACGCTGGCTGGATACGACCACGACAATCGATAAACGTCATACCTGGGTTTCTACCGCCGGGATGAGTCTGCTCCAACGGATGCAGCAGCAGCAGCTCATCCGGCGTACCATTGATCCGCCGACGCTGGCGGCGGCCTTCCCGGCTTTCCCACCGGTGATCCGACCGCTGACCCTCCTGCTGCTTCCCCTGAGAAATGCCGATCAAGAACTCCTGGGGCAGCTGATCCTGTTCATCGATCATCAGCACTTTCCCGTTTCATCGCGCATGCTGGCCTTCGCCCAGGCGCTGGCCGGAACGGCCGCCGTCGCGCTGAATACCCAGCGTCTGCTGGATGAGCAAAAGCGTCTGCTGGAGGATTTTATTCGGATCATCGCCGGCGCCATCGATGCGAAAAGCCCACATACCGGCGAGCATTGCCAGCGGGTGCCCGTGCTGGCCAAGCTGCTGGCGCAGGCGGCCTGTGACCAAAAACAGGGGCCCTTTGCTGACTTCTCCCTCTCTGACGACGAGTGGGAGGCGCTGCGCATTGCCGCTTGGCTACACGACTGCGGCAAGGTGACGACGCCGGACTTCGTGATGGAAAAGGCCACCAAGCTGGAGACCCTGTATGACCGTATTCATGAGGTCCGTATGCGCTTTGAGCTGCTAAAGCGGGATGCTGACGTCGCCTACTGGCAAGGCATGGCGGAAGGCGACGATCCGACGATGCTGGCGCACGTGCGCGATACGCTAAAATCACAGCTGGATGAGGAGTTTGCCTTTGTCGCCATCTGTAATCGCGGCAGCGAATCCCTGTCACCGGACGCGATTGAGCGCCTGCGTACCATCGCCCTGCGAACCTGGACCCGCACCCTTTCCGATAGAATCGGCCTCTCCGCCGATGAGATGCAGCGCAGACAGGCGACGCCAGAGTCGCCGCTGCCGGTGAATGAACTGCTGCTGGCCGACAGAGCGGAGCATCTCCTGCCGCGCCACGGCAACGAGCCGCTTGAGGCCTATCGCCAGCAGGGATTTACCATGGATATACCGCAGTATCAGTATCATCGCGGTGAGCTGCATAATCTGACGATCGCGCACGGAACCTTAACTCACGAGGAGCGCTTTAAGATCAATGAACACATTATTCAGACGATCCTCATGCTGAATCAGCTTAGCTTTCCTCGCCACCTGCAGCAGGTTCCCGATATTGCCGGCAGCCATCACGAACATATCGACGGCTCCGGCTACCCCCGAGGGCTGATCCGCAGCCAGATGTCGATACAGGCCTGTATTATGGCCGTTGCCGATATTTTTGAGGCGCTAACCGCCAGCGATCGCCCCTATAAGCCGGCCAAGACGCTATCGCAGACGCTCGCGATCATGGGTGAGATGTGCCGTAGGGCGCACATTGATGTCGATGTATTTTGCCTGTTTCTACAAAGCGGTGTCTACCTGAACTACGCTAAGCGCTATCTGCGCCCAGAGCAAATGGATCGGGTAGACATTACTATGCTGATAAATAATTGCCGGGGGAAACCGGAACGGGGAACGGAGGCTTCATCGGTATAAAGAAAAAAGGCATGCCAAGCGATGCACATGCCTTTAAGAATAGCTCTTACTTGTTAGCGCTGCGCAGTGCGTTTCTCAGCAAAATATATCCACAGCTTAAAATTACGCCAAGCAATAAGGATAAAACCAAAATCAAAGCGCGCTTTTGCCCGACTTTATCCACGGAGATATTTGTCGCATTAAATATGGATAGGTTGTCGCCAGTTAGCTTAAAACCATTAATCGAAGCGAACATCTCCTGCATATCAAAATAACTGGCATTAAACTTAAGCGGCAAGTTTTTTTCATGCTCAATCATTGTATTTAAGATTGGGACACCAAGCATAAATAGCATGTCGTCAGATATTTCTCCGGATACAGGGTTAAGCTTGGTCTGTTGAATATTCATCTGATGCGCTAACTGCAACGCATTTTTCAACACGCTAACACGGTAGTCTCGCTGGGCCTTGGCGCTATTCTCCTGAGCTTGCATCTGTATTTTCAGGCTATTAGCTCGTTCACGCAGCGAGCTGTACATCGACGCATCCAGCTGCTTACGAGTCTCATCACGCAGCGACATTAAGGCCGATTGCAAATTCTCCTTTGCCGATGCCGGATCGTTTGCCGTTGAGGAGATAATATATGTATCGGCGGTGGCGCCGGGGCGAATGCTGATGTTGATACCTGAGAGAATTTGGGCACTGGCCGTGGCGACAAAGGTATTAAATACATTGCTGGTTGTTTTTTCACCATCGATGGCAGGAGTGTTATCCCCCTCATTCATCGGCCAGGCCTGGCTCAACATGACCCCCGCGGGATAATTTGCCAACTGGTTAAGATAAGGCTTCGAAAGCGTTGACTCCGCCGTCCATTTTGGCGTAGCTAACATGATATAAATGCCTGCGATAGCGAGAAACACGATTGAAACACAAAAAACAATCACTTTCCCTTGCCATAGCTGCCTAATGATATCAAGCAGATCGATCTCATCATTGACATGGTTTACTGGTTTTTCATGCATCTTGCATAGTCCTTAATATGTCGCATGTTTATACGTAGTAACGTAAATCCCTGCTAAGAATATCTCGATTTTAATAAGACAGATAGTATATTACGAATAAAAACCATAGAATCTTAAAATATGAACTGTATCGAATTATTATCATGATTACATATTAGGATAATTCTGGCATTCTGATAGGCAGTGTTCCAATAGGGTGCGTAACGCCGACGGTTGTGAAACGTTGTAAAGGCGCGCCGAATTTATCCACACGCGAGGGAGTGAGTATGAACGTTTTCATTACCGGTGCTAGCGCCGGGTTTGGCGCTGCAATCGCCCGTAAGTTTATCCGTCATGGCCATCACGTCATCGCCGCCGGACGGCGCCTAGAACGGCTGGAGGCGCTGCGGGATGAGCTGGGCGACGCGCTAACGGTCGTTCAGCTGGATGTCCGTAATCGGGCCGCGATCCAGGATGCGATCGCGCACCTGACGCCGGCGCAGCGCACCGTCGATCTGCTGGTCAATAACGCCGGTCTCGCTCTGGGGCTGGAGCCCGCCCATCGGGCGGATATCGATGACTGGGAAACCATGATCGACACCAACGTCAAAGGCGTAGTGAACATGACCCGTGCCCTGCTGCCTGAAATGGTCGCCCGCAACGCGGGTCATATCATCAATATCGGTTCAACGGCGGGCAGCTGGCCCTACGCCGGCGGCAATGTCTATGGCGCAACCAAGGCCTTTGTCCGCCAGTTCAGTCTTGGTCTGCGGGCCGATCTGCACGGAACCCGAATCCGGGTGAGCGACATTGAGCCCGGTCTGGTTGGCGGTACCGAATTCTCCAGCGTCCGCTTTAAAGGCGACGAGCAGCGCGTCACCCGTACCTATCAAGACGCGCACGCTCTAACCGCCGACGATATCGCCGAGGCGGTGTTCTGGGTGGCCACGCTGCCCCCTCACGTCAACATCAATACGATGGAGATGATGCCAGTCTCCCAGTCGTTCTCACCTCTGGCGATCTATCGCGGCGAATAGGCATTCGCCGATTACGGCTATGGCGTCATAGAGAAAATCATGGCAGATTGAATCAATGACGCTCTGCGCGGTCTGAAGAGTGCATTTCGCTGAGGACAACACTGTGAAGATAGAGAAACGACATCGACTCGTCCGTTTGATTCCCCTGCTGCTACTGCTCGGCGGCGTCGGTTGGCACAGCGCCGCGCAGGCCGCCAGCTGCGAGGCCGGTAGCACCTGCGTCTTTGGCTCCAGCGGTGGACAAGACAACTCGCTGACCAAAGAACAGGCGCGTGAACAGCGGGAGCAATGGGATCAAACCCGCCCGTTGCGTAACAAGGTCAACAGCCACGTTGAGAAAGAGTTTGATAAGGCCGATCGGGCCATCGAGCAGCGAGAGCGCTGTGAGCGCAGTCTGAACGTCAACGCCTACTGGGAGCCAGAGACGCGCCGCTGCCTGGATCGCCAGAGCGGGCGTCCGTTAACACCCTAACTGACAGGTATCCTATGCATAAACCTATCTTATTGTCCGCCCTGCTCCTGGCGCCGTTGTTCTCTTATGCCGCCGCCTCCTCCTGCGAAAGCATTCGGGATGAGATTAGCCAGAAGATCGTGGCCAACGGTGTCCCCCAGGAGGCCTTTACGCTAGAGATCGTCCCCAACGATCAGGTACAGCAGGCAGGCGGTCAAGTTGTGGGTCACTGCGGTAACGACACTCAGAAAATTGTCTATATCCGTACCGACGGCGCCGAGCCAGGCGCCCATGTGAATCCACGCTAAACGCCCAGGCCGCCGTCGGCGGCCTGGACTACTTATTATCCCCGATCTCTTCAATCCGCTCGCGCAGCCCCGCCCCCGCCGGGATCAGCCATGCCGCCAACAGGGCCAGCCACGCCAATAGCGCCGCCGCAATAAACACCGCATGCAGCGACGCCGCGACCGGCGCCAACAGCGCGCCGACCTCCTCTGCCGCCGGCTGAGTACGCAGGGTCATCAGCCGCTGTACCGGATCGCTCACCTGCGGTAGGCGCCAGGCCAGATTCAGGTTGAGCGTCGCACCAAGCACGGCGGTGCCCAGCGCAGAGCCCAGCATACGGGTAAACACCGTGCAGGCCGTCGCAATACCGCGCATGGAATGCGGCGCGCTGTTCTGGACGGAGACCAGGAAGGTGGTATTGGTCATTCCCATCGCCGCGCCGATGATAAAGGCCGAAACTCGCCCCCACCACAGGCTCCCCTGTGGAGTCTGCCACAGCAGACACAGGCTTCCCGCGATCAGCAACAGGGCGCCCAGCAACGCCGTGGTCCGGTATGACGTATGGGCCATCAGCCGGCCGCTGAGCGTGCTCGCGATAGGCCAGCCTATCGACATGAGGGCCAGCGTCGTACCGGCCTCCAGGGCCGAATATCCCATGACGCCCTGCACATAGGTGGGTAAAAATGCGGCGACGCCCATCATGGCGGCCCCCACGACCAGCCCGCCGATGTTGCCGGCCACCATAATGCGCTGGCGCCAGAGTACGGCCGGAAACAGGGGCTCTGTCGCGCGCAGCTCCTGACGCCACAGTAAAAAACCACTCAGCACGGCGATGGCCAGTAGCAGCAGCACCCACCACCCCAGCCACTCGGCCTGAAGCAGTGACAGCAACAGCGCGCTGATGCCGATGGCGAGCCAGGCGGTTCCGGCCAGATCCAGCGCATGGCGCCGCGGATGTCGCTGTTCGGGAAAATAACGCCATAGCAGATACATCGCGCAGCAGCCAATGGGCAAATTGATCCAAAAGACCAGGGACCAGTGGAAATGCTGGACGATAAATGCCCCCATCAACGGCCCGACGATCGCCGATACGCCCCAGACGCTGGAGAGATAGCCCTGAATACGGGGACGCTCAAGGGGGCCATAGACATCGGCAATAATGGTGACCGCGATCGGTGTAATCGCGCCAGCGCCAGCCCCCTGCAGCGCGCGGAACGCGATCAGCCACAGCATGCTGTGGGCAAAGCCGCAGAGCACAGAGCCCAAAAGGAACAGCGAGGCGCCGATATAAAACATCCGCTTGCGGCCATGCAGATCCGCTAACCGCCCATAGATAGGAATAGAGATCGCCTGCGTCAGCAAATAGGCGGCAAACACCCATCCCAGCAGGGAGAAACCGCCCAAATCGGCAATGATGGTTGGCATGGCGGTAGAGACAATCGTTACCTCAATCGCCGCCATGAAGGTGGCAAGCATGCAGGCTGCCAAGACCAGTACCCGCTTCGGGCTTATCGATGTCGTATCCGTACTCATAGGGCCTATGTCGTCGAAAATCCTGCGGCTATACTAGCATGGAGAGATAAGGCGATTCCTACTTACTTTCCTTTCCTACGTCTTTCCGCAGCATTCCCGTAAAAGTTCATTGTGAATAACAGCCCCTCGGCGATGTCGCTCAATGGCGCAATAGCAGTACTCCGCCAATGCGCTGGCGAGCCCGACCTGCGCCAGTATAAGCCGATAAAATAATGCGCTCGCAGGTGGCTATAGCATCCAGGGGAAGGTGTAGAATCATGTCATGAGATCGACAGTTTAATCTATTACATTGAAGTGTAAATATTTTCTCTATTCTACCCTCATCCAGGATATCCCCTACGCACTGATGAAAAGCAAGGCCTCGCCCCATCATCACCAGCTCGCGTTGCCGGCTATCCAACGCCAGTATCACATTATTATTCAGGATGTTGGCAATATGCGCATCATCCCCCCGAGCGCTCTCCCGCCGCTGTCGATAGGTCGGCCACGGCGACAAAACAAAAAAAACCTGACCTTTGACATCATCGCCAACGATCAGGTTTTGCCTGCAGGTGCAGTAACAATCCAGTGTTTTAATACTGTAATTGCACCCATAACAACTTCCACTATCTTAATAAAAAGTGTGGGGCTGATTGGTAATTTGTCTCTATGTTAGCGTCTATTTAATA
This sequence comes from Edwardsiella anguillarum ET080813, assembly GCF_000264765.2. Lineage (GTDB taxonomy): Bacteria > Pseudomonadota > Gammaproteobacteria > Enterobacterales > Enterobacteriaceae > Edwardsiella > Edwardsiella anguillarum. Next base: position 3,778,606 of record NZ_CP006664.1, on the reverse strand, counting down.
TCTCCCCAATAATTCATAAATTAAATAAATTCATGCATTTCAAAACTGATGCGCTATTGTTGGCGATCACCATGCAGACCTATATCAACGGCGAACATCATAATGCAATTAAGTACGGTGAAAAGGAATTCATTATCGGCGTAATCTCTTTATCCAACTAATGCCATAATAAGTCGGCGTTTACTGACGATGCGATCACCGCGGCGTCAGCGCCGGGGTCTATCGCCACACCGCCGTCCAGACGACGGCGGTTGCGCGCTGGGTAAAGATCATCTGTCAGGAAAAGATAATATTGCCATGTAATATACAAACTTATCGCCGAATCCTGCCTGAAAGGCAGTATATGCATCTAAAAAAACATCATTAATTGTCGGTTCCTATCTTAATGATAGGCCGTCCCTGCATCTATCGTTGACACTTATCAAATATCGCTGCGAGACCACCCTGCACTATGGTCGCGTCGGTTCGCCGATATTTGTCGGCTGCCTCCGCAGCCGTATTGACACTCTCAAAAGGAGTTCTGTAACAATGAAAAAAATAACGAAATGGGTGGGAGGCATCGTCATTGTCGGTATCGCCTGCTACTTAGGGTTGGTCGGCTATGTCTATAATCATGACAAACAGCGTAATACCGTACCGAGTGAACCGGCAAGCTCACCGCTTAATGCTCAGGTATTGGGGATCCTGAGCGAAAAGGGCTGTGACTACTGCCATACGCCGTCGGCGAATTTGCCGTTTTATGCCAGTGTTCCCGGCGTGAAGCAGCTAATGGAGTATGACATGTATCAGGGATATAAGGCGTTCAACCTGACCCCCCTGCGCGAAAGTCTGCTGAAGCCCTCCCCGTGGAAAACCGCCAGCGGCCAACCGCCGACCCTGACGGATCTCAATAAGCTGGAGTGGGTGGTTCAGCATCAAACCATGCCGCCCACCCGCTATACCGCGATGCACTGGGCCGGCAGGATGTCACAGGCCGATCGCGATACCCTGCTGAAGTGGGTGAATGAGCAGCGGCAAAAATATTACACAACGCCAGATATGGCACCCTCACTGCGCAATGAGCCGATACAGCCGATCCCCGAGTCCTTACCGGTCAACGCCGAAAAAGTTGCGCTGGGATTCCGTCTGTACCACGATCCGCGTCTATCCGGCAATGACACCGTGGCCTGCGCCCACTGTCACCAGCTGGGTGCCGGCGGCGTCGATGGGCGGAAAACATCGCTGGGCGTCGATGACCAGGTTGGCCCCATCAACGCGCCGACGGTGTTTAACTCTGTGTTCAACATCGCCCAGTTCTGGGATGGCCGCGCGGCAACCCTGCAGGATCAGGCCGGAGGGCCACCGCTGAACCCGATCGAGATGGCGTCCACGTCGTGGGAACAAATCATCGGTAAGCTGAATCAGGATCAGGCGTTTAAGCAGGAGTTTCTCAAGGTGTATCCGCAGGGGTTCAGCGGAAAAACCATCACTGACGCCATCGCCGAGTTTGAAAGGACCCTGATTACGCCGAACTCCGCGTTTGATCGCTATCTGCGCGGCGACAGCAGCGCACTCACGGCCCAGCAGCAGCATGGCTATCAGCTCTTTAAGGATAACCGCTGTGCAACCTGCCACGCCGGCGTCGCCATGGGCGGGGAGTCTTATGAGCCCCTCGGGTTGATCAAAGCCTACCCGTTTGGCGAAGTGACCAGCGCTGATATCGGCCGGATGAACGTGACCCAGGATCTGCGCGATAAGCTGCGCCAGAAGGTACCGACGCTGCGTAACGTTGAGCTGACCGGCCCCTACTTCCACCGTGGCGATGTGAAGACGCTGGATGAGGCGGTGAAGCAAATGCTGCGCTATCAGGTCGGCGTCACCCTGCCGCAAAGCGATGTCGACGATATCGTGGCCTTCCTGAAGAGTCTGAACGGTGTCTATACGCCGTATCCGATGAACACGGCCGCCGCCGCAGAGAGCCTAACGACGGCGCCGCGGGAGACGGCCCATCCATAACCGTTGACCGAAAAGCAAACGGGCGTGCACTGTGCACGCCCGTTTCAGTCACAAAATCGTGTCCTTACGCGGCGTCAGACCAGCGCAGACAAATCGATATAGCGCGCCAGCGCTTTTTCCTCTGGACGGTACAGATAGGGGATCTCTCCCAGCTGCGGCGCCGGCAGTTTCTGCCGCAGAGCATCAATGGTCTCAGCATAATGCGACAGGCCGGGGTTAATCCGGTTCGCAATCCAGCCGACAAACGGAAGGCCATCATTAATAATGGCCTGAGCGGTCAGTATGGCATGGCTGATACAGCCCAGCTTAATCCCCACCACCAGGATCACCGGGAGTTGCTCCTGCACAACCCATTCAGAGAGCGGACGCAAATCCTGCATCAATACCCGCCAGCCGCCGGTTCCCTGCACCACGACATGCTGCGCCTTCACGCTCAGATGCTGCAGCCCACGGCTCATGGCGCCATAGTCCAGCGCCTCGCCGGTATAGGCATTGGCTATCTCTTCGCGCAGGGTGACAGGATTAACCTCGTCATAGCTGAGCGCCATGGAAGAGGCCTCGAGCAGCGTGACGGCATCCCGATTGCGTAATCCCTGCGGGGTCTCATCGCTGCCTACGGCGATAGGTTTATACCCCACCGCGCTGTGCCCCGCCGCCTGAATAGCTTGTAATAACGCACGGGAGGCCACCGTTTTACCCACCTCGGTGTCGGTTCCCGTAACGAATACGCGTTTTAACATGGAATAATTACTCCGGAGAGACTCCGATTAATAATAAAAAAGCAGAACGATCTGACCGGAAGTATGCTGTGTGCCCGCGATCGCTAATAAACCAGGAAGTCTAGGCGAAGCGCTTCTTAGGCGGCTTGCGTTAGCTCAAATTTTTATTTATCGCGCGGATCATTTTCCTACCCAGCGCGCGAATTCACGGGCGATGAGTAACCGTTCGGCAAACAAAAGCGAACAATTATGCGTACAATTACCCTTGCAGCAGCTGTACCAGCAGCGAACCGTTATATAGCGCTTCTTTGACCAGCGCGGCAGCGGGCATCGTACCATGGTTGTGAAAATGGCTGGCCTCAACCGAAAGATGCTGGGTGTAATGGGGCAGCGCCTGCTGCCGAATTGCGCTGGCGATGGAGGGGAACAAGACCTCCGCGGCCTGGTTCAGCGGTGAGCCTATCAGGATTTTTTCCGGGTTAAACAGGTTAACCATCACCGCAGCGATGCGCCCCACGCTATGACCGACGCTATTGATCAAGTCCCGTCCTAGCTGATCTCCCTGCAGCGCGGCCTGACACAGGGCCTCAATATTCAGCGGACTGACCGCGTGCAGCTGTGACGACGGCGACAGCGCGAGACGCTGCTGCGCCAGCGTCAGTATATTGCCCAGCCCGGCGACCGTCTCCAGACAACCATGGTTTCCGCAGTAGCACTGCTTGCCATAGGGATCGACCTGGGTATGCCCTATTTCTACCAAACTTTGGCGACTTCCGTTCAGCAGACGCCCTTCGCTGATCACGCCGGCGCCCACGTTATGGTCAATGACAATCTGAATCAGGTTGGCGCAGCCCGCGCCGGCGCCAAACAGCGACTCGGCCATGGTCCAAGCGCAAACGTCATGCTGCAGATATACCGGCAGCCCCGTATGGCGCGAGAGCTCGACGCTCAACGCCATGTCACACACCTCAGCATAGTACGGCATCCGGTGTACGATCCCCTGGGCGGCGTTAATCAGCCCCGGCAGCGTAATGGCAATCGCCGTCAGACGCTCCAGCTGATGCTGGTGGCGGGTGAAAAACAGATCGATCTCTGTCACGATGCGGGTCAGCAGCGGCAGTTCACCCTGCGCCGGCAGCGCGATCTCCTCTTCGGCGACCAGCGCGCCGCTCAGATCGCGCAGCGCTAGCGTCATCGTGCCCAGCCCAATCCGCACGCAAAGATAGTGCCAGGATGCGGTATCCAGCGTGAGCCCCACGGCAGGACGTCCGCGGCTGCCGGGCTCCTGGAATTCCGTCTCCTGCACCAGGTGAGCCTCAAGCAGCTCACGCACGATTTTGGTAATGCTGGCGGGTGCCAGCTGTGCGCGTTTTGAGAGCTCAATGCGCGAAATGGGGCCAAAACGATCGATAAGGCGGTAAACCGCCCCAGCATTTATCTGCTTGATTTGATCAATATGCCCCGGCTGACCGTCAGCAATCACTACCGCTACTCCCAGTTATTTTTCGCGCTTCAAAATAAATCTTACCGGGTATGGCGGGGATTTTACAAAAAGGCGTCAACCATTTGATTAGTTATGTGATTAAGTGCACAAATACTTACCCATTCGGCGCGTTTTCCATCATCGATGGCGGCGCCATGACGTCGGAGGGGGGCGCGGTCAGCAGCGCGATCAGCGCATTGGCCTGTGCGCTCAGCGGCCGCTGGCGGTGGTAGGCGAGCCACACCTCGGTATAGGCGTCGGGCTCATCCAATGCGCGATAACACACACCGTCCACCTGAATACGAGTATAGGACGCAGGCAGAATAGAGATGCCCAGGCCCGCCGAGATCAGCCCGACGATCGTCATCGCCTCACCGACCTCCTGCGTAATATACGGCACAATGCCGGCCCTCTTCAGCAGCGACAGCAGCTCATCGTATAGCGCCGTACCATCACCGCGGGAAAAAAAGACAAAGGGTTGGTCGGCCAGGTCGCTGAACCTCAGCGCCTGCCCCCGCAGCGCCAAGGGATGGTGACGATGCAAAACCGCAACCAGCGGCTCACGCTGCAGCACCCGGTGCGTCAGCACGCCGGGCAGCAGCGTATTGCGCAATATGCCGATGTCCAGCTTGCCATCAACCAACGGTTCGATCTGCTGCTTGGTATTTAGCTCGCGCATCTGCAGATGTACCTGCGGATAGCGCTGGCGATAGGAGAACAGGCTGTGTGCCACCCGGGGAATAAAGGGAACCGATGAGGTAAAGCCAATGGTTAGATCCCCGGTCTCCCCCCGATGGGCCCGGGCCGCCTTTTCGGCCGCCTGCTCCAGCTGACTGACGATCGCATAGCACTCTTTTAGAAAAAGGCTCCCCGCCTGCGTCAGGCTGACGCTGCGGTTGGTGCGCATCAGCAAACAGGCGCCCAGTTCGCGCTCCAGCGCCTGGATCTGCTGGCTCAGCGGCGGCTGCGAGATATTCAGCCGCTCCGCCGCCCGGTTGAAATGTCGCTCCTCGGCGACGGCGATAAAGTACTTAAGATGACGAATTTCGATGCGCATGGCCATTGATACTTTAAATATATTATTGGTTCTTATTAATATATTAGACATTCAACAGGCGTAATTCTATGCTCGCTGTCCTGCAGCCTGGTTTCGCGTCGATATCGCAGATCGTGATGTGGCCTAGGCTGACTCTCTGTTTGTCCCGTATAAGGATATTGTGTGAATACCTCCCCGGCTGAAGCCGCGCCGGATACCGTCTCTCCGGCATCCACCGCCATCAGCGATGACCTTAATGGTAAACCCCCTTTTATCACCCGCGACCGCCCCGATTTCAAGCGGGTCACGCTGGCCCTGTTTTCCGCGGGGCTGGCCACTTTTGCCCTGCTGTACTGCGTACAGCCCATTCTACCGGTGCTATCGCAGGATTTCGCCATTACTCCGGCGACCAGCAGCCTATCGCTATCGGTTTCCACCGGTATGCTGGCCATCGGACTGCTGTTTACCGGCCCGCTCTCCGATGCCATCGGTCGTAAGAATGTCATGGTCACGGCGCTGCTGCTGGCGGCTGTCTGCACCCTGATCTGCGCCCTGATGAGCAGCTGGGATGCCATTCTGGTGATGCGAGCCCTGGTGGGGCTGGCCCTGAGCGGCGTAGCTGCCGTGGCCATGACCTATCTCAGCGAAGAGATGGATCCCTCGGTAGTCGCGTTCTCCATGGGGCTGTACATCAGCGGAAACTCGATCGGCGGCATGAGCGGCCGCCTGATCAGCGGCGTCCTGACGGATTACTTCTCCTGGCGGGCCACCCTGGCCGTCATCGGGCTATTTGCGCTGTGCGGCGCGCTGATGTTCTGGAAAATCCTGCCGCCCTCGCGCCATTTTCGCCCGACCTCCCTGCGCCCGCGCAACCTGCTGCTCAATCTGCGCCTGCACTGCCACGATCGGGGGCTTCCGCTGCTGTTCGCCGAAGGCTTCCTGCTGATGGGCAGCTTTGTCACGCTGTTTAACTACATTGGCTACCGCCTGCTGGCCTCCCCCTATGACCTCAGCCAGGCTATCGTCGGCGTGCTATCACTGGTCTATATCAGCGGCACCTACAGCTCGCCCAAGGCCGGGGCGATGACCGCCCGCTTTGGCCGTGGCCCGGTGCTGAGCGTCGCGATAATCATCATGCTGCTGGGACTGCTGATCACCGCCTTCTCCGCGCTGTGGCTGGTGTTTATTGGCATGGTGCTGTTTACCACCGGCTTCTTCGCCGCCCATTCCGTGGCCAGCAGCTGGATCGGCCGCCGGGCGCGCCGGGCCAAAGGCCAGGCCTCCTCACTCTATTTGTTCAGCTACTACGTCGGATCCAGCGTCGCCGGTACGCTAGGCGGCGTGTTCTGGCACAGCCATGGCTGGAACGGTATCGTCGTCTTCCTGGTCGCCATGCTGCTGCTCGCCTGGCTGCTGGGGCGTCGTCTACAGCGTCTCCCTGAAGCCACCCCGCTATCATAGCGTCCATCGCGTCCTTGCCGGGCGGCCCGCCGCTCGGCGAGCGTACGAACGATCCCGGCCCAGGTATTGCGGGGGCCAAAGCAGCCGGAGTGCGGTTTGGCCCTCCTCCCGCGCGGAATGAAAAACGGCCGCTGACGACGACTGCTCATATTGGCGCTCGGGGAGTCTCGGTGCCATTGCACCGGAATTTAATTCCCCCTTTTAGCCTATTGGCGGGAACGTCATCCTCTTGAATGTCAGACATTCGGGTTGGCTATCCGCTCAGTGCCAGAAACGAACACGGTTTACCCACGAAGCCAAGGGGTCATCGTAAGCCCGGTGAGCAACCCTTCGGGGCTGAGCAGACGCGTGACAGTTTGTCCCCACGGCTCTATGCGGTTAGCCACAAACAGGCTATAGCCCTTCTCTACCAATATCCGGGTAGCAGAATCGAGATCCTGTACCTCATATTCAATCCATCCCTGAGGGATCGGGTGTTCCGTTGGCCACAACCCAACGCCAAAGCATGAGGTTGCAGCCTGTGACAGTGGCCAGACGGCAAAATGTTTAACCCCTTTCAGCAGGCCCTCTTCCGACAGCAGGTAATCGCAGTTACCCTCCATGGGTTTAAGCGGCAGACCGAGTATCCGCACATAAAACGCGGTGCTGGATTCAGTATCCTGCGCAATGGGCCCAAACCCCGCGACAAACAACACGTCAATTTCCGGTAAATTCTGCGCCATGCCGGCATCCTTAATCCGCTGGAATGAATCCTCAATGTATATTACGACTCAGCGAGTATCCAGGGGGATGCGCTGACGGCTCCATGTGATATGGGCAGTAACCAGAACATCCGCTGCGCGCCCAACGCGGTCCGGGCTGAGAAACCGCCTTAGCGTAGGATACCTCTCGCGTTCCAAGCGTCCACCCCTGCCATCCTGAGGATGCTATCGCCGCCGGGGCCCCCCTCCATCGATGGACATCAATCCTGCTGGACTCCCGCTATCCGCGGGATGGTAGGGGTAAAATGCGTTGCTGCAGACAGCGCAGTGTGTCATCATCAAATGTATGTTGTAACTAATAAAGACATCTATCCTCAATGACCACCAGCAGCGTTATCGAACGACTTCATCTCTGCTTCCGTCAACTGGAGGAGACGCTAGCGCACGTCGACCACCAGCTGGCTGCCCTCACCCCGCTGCAGGCGCAGATATTTGCGCTACCGGAGATAGAAAAAGGCAAAGAGCATGAGGAGATCCGCCGCATCGCCGTCCTCCCCTGTGCCGCCGGGGAGGCTTTTGACGCCGGACGCCGTCACTTTCGCCGCCTCTTCCTTCACCACCACAGCCAGCATGTCAGCAGCAAGGCCGCGGTACGCCTGCCCGGCGTGCTGTGCTACCAGGCCACGCCCCGGCAGCGCAGCGCGCTGCGCGACGCGATCGAGAGAGTCAACCGCCACAAACAACAGCTGGAGCAGATCATCGCCGTGGAGACCGGACTGCCTCCGGAGCAGCGCTTTGACTTTGTCCACCGCCAGCTCAAAGGGCTGCTGACCCTCAGCGCCTACCGCACTCTGACGCTACTAGACGATCCCAGCAGCGTCGGCTTCGGCTGGGCAAACAAGCAGGTGATCAATAATCTCAGCCGCGCCGAGGTACTGACGCGCCTGGATAAAAGCCTGCGCGCCGGACGCGCCGTTGCCCCCTACACCCGTGAACAGTGGACGCAGCGCATTCTGCAGGAACGGGATACCCTGCTGGCGCTGCCCGGGGATGTCAAACTCAAAATTCGCCGCCCGGTCAAGGTTCAGCCGATTGCCCGCGTGTGGTACAGCGCTATCCAGCGTCAGGTACAGCACCCCTGCAGCATGCCGCTGATCGCGCTGTGCGAGTCTGCTGAGCTGGCGCCGCGCATCGGCACGCTGGCCGACTACGACGCCGACAACATCGCGCTGCGCCATCGCCCGCGGGCCAAGAAGCTGATTCCGGTGATCCCCCGGCTGCATCTGTACCGTGAGGTCGATGAGTAGTGACGTTGTCACAGATCAATCGCCCCACGCCGGATTACCCACCATCTGCGCGGGTTGAACCCACTGGTCAAACGCCTGCGCGCTGACATAGCCGAGCGCTAGCGCCGCCGCCCGTAGCGTCGTCCCCTCTCGGTGCGCCTTCTTGGCGATCTCGGCCGCCCGATCGTAGCCGATGTGCGGGGCCAGCGCCGTCACCAGCATCAGAGAACGCTGCAGCAGCTCATCGATACACTCCCGGTTCGGCATCAGCCCCTGCACACAGTGCTGGTTGAAGCTCTCCATGCCATCGGCCAACAGGCGCAGGGACTGTAAGACATTGCGGATCACCAGCGGGCGAAAGACGTTCAGCTCAAAGTTACCGGAGGCGCCACCGATATTCACGGCGGTATCATTCCCCAGCACCTGCGCACACACCATGGTCAGCGCCTCACACTGCGTCGGGTTGACCTTACTGAGCATGATGGAGCTGCCCGGCTCATTCTCCGGCAGCCCCAGCTCCCCTATCCCACAGCGGGGGCCAGAGGCCAGCCAGCGCACATCGTTAGCGATCTTCATCAGGGAGCAGGCCAGCCCCTTCAGCGCGCCGTGCCCTTGCACCAAGGCATCACAGGTCGCCAGCGCCTTGAACTTATTAGGAGCGCTGACAAATGGCAGACCGCGCTGGTCAGCGATCTCGGCGGCGACACGCAGGGCAAAGCCCGGCGGCGTATTCAGTCCGGTTCCGAGCGCCGTTCCCCCCAGCGCCAGCTCGTACAGGTGCGGTAGCGCGTGGCGGATATGCTGCCCACTGTGCTCCAGCACCGCCACCCAGCCGGAGATCTCCTGCTCCAGCGTCAGCGGCGTGGCATCCTGCAGATGGGTGCGCCCAATCTTCACAATGGAGGCGAAGCACTGCGCCTTATGCCGCAGGGTATCGCTCAGTTGGGCGATCCGCGGCAGCAGATCGCGCTCAATGCCCAACACCGCCGCCACGTGCATCGCCGTTGGAAACACATCGTTGGAGCTTTGGGTGCTATTGACGTCATCGTTGGGATGCACCAAGCGCTGCTCGCCGCGGACGCCCCCCAGCAGCTCACTGGCGCGGTTCGCCAGCACTTCGTTCATATTCATATTGGTCTGCGTGCCGGAGCCCGTCTGCCAGACCGACAGCGGCAACTCCCCGGCACGCTGACCGTCGATAACCTCCTGCGCCGCCAGTATAATAGCGGGCGCCCGGCCTCTCGGTTTACTCGCGCAGCACACAGTTTGACCAGCGCCAGCGCCGTAATCAGCGCCGGCGGCATCTTTTCTACCGAGATACGAAAATGCGCCAGAGAGCGCTGCATCTGGGCGCCCCACATACGATCCTGAGGCACCTCACCTGTCCCATCGCGTCTCTCTCTATACGCATCGCCGTCATCGTCTCTCCTCGGTTCTCCGTTGGCCCATCGCCCGCGCGGTGAGAAATTAACCGCCTCTTTTTCAGTATACTGCCTTGCCAATGGCCTCATTGAGGATGCCTTCGTCATTTAGATGATCAATCCCCTTGCCGAGGCGGGGGCTGTTCCTGTTTACTGAAGAAAATTCACGTTTCACTGACTCGCGGAACCGACAGATGCAAAAGATGATCAATGCCATACAGCACTATGCCTGGGGCAGCCACGACGCGCTGAGTAACCTCTATGACATCGCTAACCCGGATGACCAGCCGATGGCCGAACTGTGGATGGGGGCCCACCCGTTGAACAGCTCTCGGGTGCAGGATGCGCACGGCGCCGAGCTCAGCCTGCGCGATCAAATCGCCGCCGATCCACGCGCCCAGCTGGGCGATGCCGTCGCTCATCGCTTTGGCGAGCTGCCGTTTCTGTTCAAGGTGCTATGCGCCGCCCAGCCGCTCTCCATTCAGGTACATCCCAACAAACGCGCCGCCGAGGCCGGCTTTGCGCGTGAGGAGGCCGCCGGCATCGCGCGAAATGCCCCTAACCGTAACTACAAGGATGCCAACCATAAGCCGGAGCTGGTATATGCGCTGACCCCCTTTGCGGCAATGAACGGCTTTCGCGAATTCGATCGGATAGCCGCCTTGCTGCAGCCGCTGGCCGATGCCCACCCGGATATCGCCGGTTTTATCGCGCACCCGACCACCGACACGCTGCGGACCCTGTTTGCCAATCTGCTCAATATGCAGGGCGAGGAAAAAGCCCATGCGCTGCGCCGCCTGCGCGAGGAGATGGCCCACCAGCAAGGTGCGGTCTGGGACACCCTGCATACCATTATCCCTATTTACCCGGATGACAGCGGCCTGTTCTCCCCGCTGCTGCTGAATGTGATCGAGCTGGCACCGGGCCAGGCCATGTTCCTGGATGCCGAAACCCCTCACGCCTATCTGCACGGCGTCGGCCTGGAGGTCATGGCCAATTCGGATAACGTACTGCGCGCCGGCCTGACCCCGAAATATATCGACGTCGCCGAGCTGCTGGAGAACGTCCGCTTCGTCGCCAAACCGCTCGAGACGCTGCTGACGGCGCCGAGCACCGCCGGCGCAGAGACCCGTTTTCCGGTGCCGGTCGCCGATTTTTCCTTCGCGGTCCATACCCTGAGCGCACAGCCGCAGCCGCTGCATCAGGAGAGCGCCGCTGTGCTGTTCTGTATCCGTGGAGAGGCCCGGCTGCAGCAGGGGGCACAGACGCTGATCCTGCACGCCGGCGAGTCCTGCTATCTCAGCGCCGCCGACCGCCAGGTTTCGGTGACCGGTCACGGCGAGCTGGCGCGCGTGTTTAATCAGTTAGATTAATTTTCAACGAATTATTTGCCAATTACACCCCCTTGCCGCCACAATAAAAACGCCTGCGGGCGTTTTTTACCTTCCGGCACCGATGCGCTTGAAGCCGGTGCCCGATTCTGGCTACAGAAGGACAGAGTATGAAAAAATCAGCCGTCGCCGTTGCGGTCATCGTGGTGTTGGGCGCAGCCTGGAGCGGCGCATCGTGGTATACCGGTAAGCTTATTGAGCAGCGTATGGACGGTGAGGTTGCCCGCCTTAACGAAAGCCTCACTCAGCGCCTGCCTCAGGCCGGCCTGAAGATCAGCTACCAGGATTACCAACGCGGCGTTTTCTCCAGCCGGGTTCGCTACATTATCCAGGCCGATCCCGCCGCCAAACAGGATGCACTGCTGAAGCCGGGCCAGCAGCTGGCGCTGAATGAAACCATCAGCCATGGCCCCTTCCCGCTGACCCACTTCTCCCTGGAGCCCAGCATGGCCGTGGTGCACAGTGAGCTGGCCAACACACCGCTGGTCGCCCCGCTGTTTACAGCCAATAAAGGGCAGTCGCCGCTCGATGCCTATACCCGGATCGCCTATAGCGGAGATAACCGCTCCGAAATAACCCTGCTGCCGCTCTCTCTGCTGGCGGGCGAGAATAAAATCGACTTTGGTGGGGCGCAGATTAAGGCCGATGTCGCCCGCGATCTCAGCCGAATGGATCTGGCGGCGGAGGCCAAGAGCCTGAGCATCGACGCCCCGAACGGTGGACAGCGTGAAACCCTGTCGCTGACGGGCGCCACCTTTACCACCCACAGCAAGATGGGCAAGTTCGGCCTGAATATCGGTGAACAGCAGATCGCCGCCAAGCATCTGAGCCTATCGGTCGATGGCAAAGAGAGCGCCGCGCTGGACGATCTGGCAATGAACGCCAGCCTGAAAGAGGGTGAGCGTACGCTGGACGCCCGGGTGGACTATCGCCTGGGCGCGCTGCAGATCGATGGCAAAGCCTTCGGCGGCGGCGCCATGACGCTGGACCTGAACGGGTTCGATGGCCATGGCGTGAAAACGTTTGCCGATGAATACAACGCCTTTATCAGCCGCCAGCTCAGCAGCGGCCACAGCAGCGACAGCGCCGCCTATCAGCAGCAGCTGACCAGCATGCTGGATGCCGCCCTGCCCACCCTGCTGAGCGGCAATCCCCGGATCGATCTCAAGCCGGTCACCTGGAAAAACAGCGCCGGCAGCAGTCAGTTTGACCTTAGCCTGTCCCTGGGCGCACCGGCCAAGACCGAGGCCGCCGCCGCGCTGCCGCCGCTGTTGCAGGCCGTCCGTACGCTAGATGTCTCCCTTAACCTCTCCATGCCGATGGCGACGCAAATCGCCGCCAATGCGGCCGAGCTCGAGGGCTACCAGGCCGATGAGGCGCAAAAGCTGGCGGCACAGCAGGTGCAGGGCGTCTCCGCCATGGGCCAGATGTTTAAGCTCACGACGCAGCAGGATAACGCGATCGTCAGCCAGCTACGCTATGCCGACGGACAGGTCACCCTAAACGGTAAGCAGATGACCCTGGCTCAGTTTGCCGGCCTGTTTGGCGTGCTGGGCGGTATGGATTCAGCGCCCACGGGCGCGCAGTAATCCTCTCCGCTGCCATCGACAACGCCCGCCGCTCGGCGGGCGTTTTTTTTCCCTTTCCGCACAGTGCGTAATATTGTATATAAACACAGCATTTCCGCACAGCGCGCCATACTGTATATAAATACAGTATGGCAGCAAAGCGAGACATTGATGGATTTTTGGTGATATTCATCACACTTTTATGCAATTAGATGGCGTTTTACATCGTGTTATTTTTATACTGTTGCGCACTTTAATCAAAATAACTGAGAGTGCCCATCATGATCGATTCGCGTTTTCCCCTGACCGACCTGCACCGCCATCTTGATGGCAATATCCGACCGCAAACCATTCTAGAGCTGGGGCAACAGTATCAGCTGGCACTGCCGGCGGATGAGCTGGAGGCCCTGCGCCCCCATGTCCAAATCAGCGATACGGTTCCGGATCTGGTCAGCTTTCTGCAGAAGCTGGACTGGGGCGTCGCCGTTCTGGCCACTCTGGACGCCTGCCGCCGGGTGGCCTACGAAAACGTGGAAGATCTGAAGCACGCAGGCATCGATTATGCCGAACTGCGCTTCTCCCCCTACTACATGGCACAGCGCCACGGCCTGCCGCTGCAGGGGGTGGTTGAAGCCATCATTGACGGCGTCAGCGCCGCATCGCGCGACGTCGGCGTTCCGGTCAAGCTGATTGGGATCATGAGTCGCACCTTTGGCCAGGAGGCCTGCCGCCAGGAGCTGGAGGCGCTGCTGAGCTGCCGTGAGCGGATCGCCGCGCTGGACCTGGCCGGTGACGAACTGGGCTTCCCGGGCGATCTGTTTATGTCGCACTTTACCCGAGCGCGTGACGCGGGATGGCACATTACGGTACACGCCGGCGAAGCCGCGGGGGCGGAAAGCATCTGGCAGGCCATCCGCGAGCTGGGGGCCGAACGCATTGGCCACGGCGTGAAGGCGATCCAAGATGCGCGCCTGATGGATTATCTGGCGGAGCACGCCATCGGCGTGGAGGCCTGCCTGACCTCCAATCTGCAGACCAGTACGGTGCCCTCTTTGGCACAGCATCCGCTGAAGCATTTCCTGCAACACGGCATTATCGCTAACCTCAATACGGATGACCCTGCGGTGGAAGGGATTGAGCTGCGTCACGAATACCAGACGGCCGCCCCGGCGGCGGGCCTGAGCGCCGAGCAGATCCGCCAGGCGCAGTACAACGGCCTGACCATGGCTTTCCTGAGCCCGGCGGAGAAGCAGGCGCTGCGCGACGCCAAGCAGGTAGGCTAATCCCCCAGCGCCCTGGGCGCCTCGCTATTCAGCGCGCGCCTGCGCCTGACGGCCGCGGGCGTAGCGCTGGGCCAGCCAGGCACAGACCATCAGCTGCAGCTGGTGAAAAATCATCAGCGGCAGCACCATCATCCCGACGGCCGCCGCCGGAAATAGCACGTTGGCCATCGGGATACCGTTGGCCAGGCTCTTTTTAGAGCCGCAGAACACAATGGTTATCTCATCGGCCTTATCGAACCCCAACGCCCGGGCGACGACGGTGTTAATCAGCAGCACAATCGTCAGCAGCAGGCAGGAGACCAGCACGATCACCCCGAGAGAGCCGGCGTCAATACGCTGCCAGATCCCCTCGATCACCGCCTCACTGAACGCGGTATAGACCACCAACAGGATCGATGAACGGTCGGTTACATTGATCAGACGCCGGTGACGGGCCACCCAAGTCGCCGTCAGCGGACGCGACAGATGTCCCAGCAGGAACGGCAGCATCAGCTGCAGCACAATCGCGCCGATAGCGTGCAGGCTATCGATATTGTCGCCCTGCGTATGCATCAGCAGCCCCACCAGCAGCGGCGATAAAAACACCCCCAGCATACTGGAGGCCGAGGCGCTGCAGATGGCCGCCGCCACGTTGCCGCCGGCCATCGAGGTATAGGCAATGGCCGACTGCACCGTCGCTGGCAGCGCGCACAGATACAAAAAGCCCAGATAGACCGCGGGGCTCATCAGCGCCGGCACCAGCGCCCCCAGCCCCACGCCCAGCAGAGGGAACAGTGCGAAGGTGCTCAGGAATACTACGAGATGCAGCCGCCAGTGGCCGATACCGGCACCGATCGCCTCGCGCGACAGCTTGGCGCCATGCATAAAAAACAGCAGCGCGATAGCCGCGGTCGTCAAGTGACCAAACAGGGTTTTGGCTTCGCCACGACAAGGAAACAGCGATGCCAGCAGCACCACCAGGATCAGAACCAACAGAAATGGATCAATGCGTAAACGCCGCAGCCAGGACATAACACCGGTTTCCTTGTCAATCGATGGGATCGCCCCATCATAGCGGGGTTTCCTCCGCCTGCCACGCCCCTGTTACAGACCCTGACAAAATCCCCGCCGCCGCGGTGGCGCAGAATGGCATCGTTGCCATCAACATTTCATAATTTTGCAATCTATATCACTAATATCTCGCTGGACTCATTAGAATAATTGCTGAATACTGTTCTTTTATTATACATATCGAACAATGACGAAAATATGAACGTTGACGAATTCCTGCACAAATTCCGCAAGGTGAATAATAGCGACAGTCTGGAAAAACTCTTCGACCATTTAAATTATTCTCTGCGCGATGAAAGCGACATTATAAATATGTATCGCGCCGCCGACCATCGGCGCGCCGAACTGGTCAGCGGCGGGCGTCTGTTTGACGTGGGCTGCGTGCCGAAAGAGATTTGGCACTATGTCGTCTAGATCGGCCGACGCCGCGCGCGTTGGCCCTGTGTCCGCGCCCGCCGCCGCGCGGCGTACCGGGTTAACCCGTCCCCTGCTCGCCCCCTCCCGCTAAGCCCGTCGCGCGGCCTCCGCCACGCAGGTCATCCCGCCGAAATAGCGCGCGACGGACGAACCGGGCAGAGTCAGTGACTTTAAATTAGATGCTCTGAATTATTCCGTCCGGTTAATCGTTTACCTCGCTTTTTCTATTAACGCGAAGCGTAATGAAAATTAAGCGTAAATACCCGGCCCCGCGGGAATTCCCCCGCCTCACCGCGCTCAGCGAGATGATAAATCAGCCGGCTTTATAAAATAGCCCTCGCAGGCGGTGCAGTCTCTTCTTTATCCTTACCGGCGCCGTTTTCCCCCTCCCGGTTACACTATTCCGACATTTAACAAGGCAAACGTTTGCGCACTGTGGCATAGTACGCACCTGAGCCCGTCCAGGCGTATAATCGATGCCGCTCAGCCCACTTAGCGGCCTGCTGCCGGCAGCGCCTGTGTTTACTCTGTCTATGTAAAGGATCACGACACGCCATGATATCCCGCTGCGAACCGATGCCTTCATCTCAGCCTGCCCTGCTGCCGATCGCCGCCGTTGCGACCCGAATCGGCATCGCCTCTGAAGCCTTGATCCCCTACGGCCAGTATGCGGCCAAGGTGGATATGCGACAGCTCACGCCCCGTCCCCCACGCGGTAAACTGATCCTGGTCTCCAGCATCACCCCCACGCCGCTCGGCGAAGGGAAAACCGTCACGACCCTAGGCCTGAGCCAAGGGCTGAACCATCTGGGGCACAGCGCCATCGCCTGTATCCGCCAGCCCAGCCTCGGCCCGGTGTTCGGCGTTAAGGGCGGCGCCGCCGGCGGCGGTGCGTCGCAGGTGCTGCCGATGGAGCAGCTCAATCTGCATCTGACCGGTGATATTCACGCCATCAGCGCCGCACATAACCTGGCCGCGGCGGCGCTCGATGCCCGTCTATTCCACGAACAGCGCCTGGGCGATGCGTTCACCGATCAGAGCGGGCTGCCGCGTCTGGATATCGATCCCCAGCGCATCGTCTGGAAACGGGTGATGGACCATAACGATCGGGCGCTGCGCAGCATCGACGTTGGCGTCGGCGGCGGCAATAACGGCGTGCCGCGTCACGATGGCTTTGACATCAGCGCCGCCTCAGAGCTGATGGCCATTCTGGCGCTCTCCGACGGTCTGGCCGATATGCGTACGCGCATCGGCAAGGTGATCCTGGCCTATTCCCTGCAAGGTGCGCCGATCACCGCGGAGGATCTGCAGGTGGCCGGTGCCATGACCGTTGTGATGAAAGCGGCGATCCACCCGACCCTGATGCAGAGCAGCGAGCAGACGCCGGTGCTGATCCACGCGGGTCCCTTCGCCAATATCGCCCACGGCAACTCCTCCGTGCTAGCCGATAGACTGGCCCTGCAGCTAGCCGACTATGTGGTCACCGAAGCGGGCTTCGGCTCCGACATGGGAATGGAGAAGTTCTTCAATATCAAATATCGCCAGTCGGGGATCGCCCCCTCCTGCGTGGTGCTGGTCGCCACGCTGCGCAGCCTGAAGGCCAACAGCGGGCAGTTCAATATGAAGCCGGGACAGGCGCTACCGGAAGAGGTGAAGCAGCCGAACGCCGATCTGCTGCGCACCGGCTGTGAAAACCTGGGCTGGCATATCGCCAACGCTCGCCGCTATGGTCTGCCGGTGGTTATCGCCGTCAACCGCTGGCCGGAAGATACGCCGCAGGAGCTGGCCATACTGCGCGACTATGCGCTCAGCGCCGGCGCATTCGGCGTCGAATTCAGCGAAGCCTTTGCTCTCGGCGGGCGCGGCGCGGCGCGCCTGGCAGCCTGCGTCACCGATGCCTGCAGCCAGGCGGCCCAGGTCAACCTACTGTACCCGGACGCGATGCCGCTGGCAGAGAAGCTGCAGACCCTGGCGCACAGCTACGGCGCCAGCCACGCCGAGCTGACGGCGCAGGCGCAGCAGGAGCTGGATGCACTGGAGCAGGCCGGATTTGGCCAACTGCCGCTGTGCATGGCGAAGACCCCGCTCTCCATCAGCGCCGATCCGGCGTTGAAAAACGCCCCGCGCGGCTTTGTGCTGCCCATCCGCAGCCTGCAGGTCTCCGCCGGCGCCGGTTTTATCCGCGCCTATGCCGGTAACATCATGACGATGCCGGGGCTTAGCACCCTGCCGGCCTACCGCCACATCGATATCGACGCCGACGGCAATACCGTTGGACTAAGCTAACGCCCGCCCCCGATCCCTGCTCCCTCCGGCGCCGGGATCGGGTATACTCCCCCGCATTCGCCCTTTTATCCGGTATTGCATACGATGAAAACTGACCGTATCGGCGGCTGGCTGTTTGCGCCATTGGCCTACATGATCCTCTCTCTCATCTCCTCCAGCCTGATGCTGGCGCTGTTCATCATGACGCTGCTGCAGCACGGCGGCGGCGGACGCCTGTGGTCCCACGGCGGCACCTTTTTCTCGCAGTGGGGGCTCTCCCTGCTCATTACCCTAGGCGTATGGTGCTTCTCACTGCACGTGCTGCGCCTGTTTTTTAAGCGCTCGCGGCGCTTCCCCAAGCATTTCATCGCCTGGCTGCTGGTCATGCTGCTGCTGGCGCTGAAGTCCTTCGCCTTCTCGCCGATCAGCGATACCCTTGCGCTGCGCGGGATCGTCATGCCGCTGCTGGCCGCCGCCGTGTTTGTTCCCTATATCAAGCGTTCGGCCCGCGTGCGCCAGACATTTATTGAGCAATAGCGTCAATTTACGCCGGCGCCGCCGCCCTCATCGTGGGTAATTTGCGCAAATCGCAATAACCCTACGTTTGATCTGTTGTCGTCAGCCGGTTAAACCCCGATAATACAGCGGTTTCATCTTCCGGCTGATCTTTCTGCTTTGTAGGTTTTGTGTGATGACCGATTACCTGTTGTTGCTGGTCGGCACCGTCCTGGTCAATAACTTCGTCCTGGTTAAATTTCTCGGCCTGTGCCCCTTTATGGGGGTATCGAAAAAGCTTGAGACGGCGATGGGCATGGGACTGGCAACCACCTTTGTACTCACCCTGGCGTCCGTTTGCGCCTGGGCCGTAAACCAGTTTATTTTGGTGCCGCTGGGGCTGACCTATCTGCGCACCCTGACCTTTATTCTGGTCATCGCCGTCGTGGTACAATTCACCGAGCTGGCGGTGCGTAAAACCAGCCCGATTCTATATCGTCTGCTGGGCATCTTTCTGCCGCTGATCACCACCAACTGCGCGGTGCTCGGCGTGGCGCTGCTCAACGTCAACCAGTCACACAACTTTCTGCAGTCGGCCGTGTACGGGTTTAGCGCCGCCGCCGGCTTCTCGCTGGTGATGGTGCTGTTTGCCGCCATCCGTGAGCGACTGGCGCTGGCCGACGTCCCGGCGCCGTTTCGCGGCGCGTCCATTGCCCTCATCACCGCCGGGCTGATGTCTCTTGCCTTTATGGGCTTTAGCGGATTGGTGAAATTCTAATGTCTTCATTGTGGATAGCGATCGCCGCCGTCAGCGCCATCGCGCTGCTCTCCGGCCTGATCCTGGGATTTGCCGCCCGCCGTTTTCAGGTGGAGGCGGACCCCATCGTAGAACGTATTGACGCCCTGCTGCCGCAGAGCCAGTGCGGCCAGTGCGGTTACCCTGGCTGCCGCCCTTATGCCGAGGCCGTCGCCAACGGGGAGAAGATCAACCGCTGTGCGCCGGGCGGCGACGCGGTAATGCGTAATATCGCCGCCCTGTTGGCCGTCGATCCGCAGCCGCTGGAGGGCGAGAGCGCCCAGCGCGAGCCTCAGCGCCAGGTCGCGCTGATCGACGAGGCCAACTGTATCGGCTGCACCAAGTGTATTCAGTCCTGCCCGGTCGACGCCATCGTCGGCGCGACGCGAGCGCTGCACACCGTCATCAGCGATCAGTGTACCGGCTGCGGCCTGTGTCTGCCGCCCTGCCCGACGTCGTGTATCCAGCTGGTGCCCGTCCCTACCACGACCGCCACTTGGAAATGGGATTTGCAGACCATCCCCGTACATATTCTGGAAGTTGAGCGCCATGTTTAAGCTGTTCGCCGCACTGCGTAAAGAGAGACTGTGGGACTTTACAGGGGGGATCCATCCCCCTGAGATGAAACAGATCTCCAGCGAGATCCCGCTGCGCCGCATTCCGCTGCCGAATCTGCTGATCATTCCGCTGCAGCAGCACCTGGGACCCGAGGGGGACCTGCTGGTCAAGGTGGGCGAACGGGTGCTGAAAGGCCAGCCGCTCACCCATGGCAATGGCCGCACCCTGCCGGTACACGCGTCGACCTCCGGCACCATCAGCGCCATCTCGCGCCAGGTGACCGCCCACCCCTCCGGCCTGCCCGAGCTGTGCATCAGCCTGGTTCCCGACCAGCAGGAGCGCTGGGGAGAGCGCCACCCGCTGCCCGACTATCGCACCCTGACGCCCTCGGCGCTGATCGACCATATCCATCAGGCCGGGATCGCCGGACTCGGCGGCGCCGGTTTCCCGACCGCCGCCAAGCTCAACGGCGGCGTGGATCGCATCAATACCCTGATCATCAACGCCGCCGAGTGTGAGCCCTACATCACCGCCGACGATCGCTTGATGCGCGAGCAGGCCGCGGATATCGTCACCGGCTGCGCGATACTGCGCCACATTCTGTCGCCTGAGCGGGTGCTGATTGGCATCGAAGACAATAAGCCGCAGGCGATCGCCGCCCTGCGGCAGGCGTTACAGGGTCACGATCAGATACAGCTGCGGGTGATCCCCACTAAGTATCCCTCCGGCGGGGCCAAGCAGCTGATCAAGATCCTGACCGGCATGGAGGTTCCCCACGGTCGACACTCGGCCTCCATCGGCGTGCTGATGCAAAACGTGGCGACGGTCTACGCCATCAAGCGCGCCGTCATCGACGGAGAGCCGCTGATCGAGCGCGTGGTCACCCTGACCGGCGAGCAGATGCACCGCCCGGGAAATGTCTGGGCCGCCATCGGTACGCCGGTGAAGCATCTGCTGCAAAACGGCGGGTTTATTGCACAGAACAAGCACCCGATGGTGATCATGGGGGGCCCGCTAATGGGGTTTACCCTGTCGCGCCTCGGCGTCCCGGTGGTCAAGATCACCAACTGTATCCTGACGCCTTCGCGCGATGAATTCAGCGCCAGCGCGGCGCAGGCGGAGCAGCCCTGCATTCGCTGCGGCGCCTGCGCCGACGTCTGTCCAGCGCGCCTACTGCCCCAGCAGCTGTACTGGTTCAGCCAGGGCAAGGAGCACGATAAGGCGCGCGACTACCATCTGCAGGAGTGCATCGAGTGCGGCGCCTGCGCCTATGTGTGTCCCAGCAACATTCCGCTGGTGCAGTATTATCGACAGGAGAAGGCCGAGATCCGCGCATTGGACGATGAGGCCCGACGCGCCGCCGAGGCCAAGGCGCGCTTTGAGGCCCGTCTGGCGCGACTGGCGCGGGAAAAGGCGGCGCGCGAGCAGCGTCATAAACAGGCCGCCGTCAGCGTCAGCAACAGCGATCGGGAGACCATCCAAGCCGCGCTGCAGCGCATTAACCTGCGTAAGGCGGGGCCGACCGATGACGTCACCGCCGCGGTAAGCGATCCGCGGCAGGCGGCGCTGGCTGCTGCCATCGCCCGCGCCAAGGCCAAGCAGGCCGCGGCCCCATCGGCCGCGAACAGCGACGCCGACGCTCCGGCGCCGCAGGACGATCCGCGTAAGGCGGCCATCGCCGCCGCCATCGCCCGCGCCAAAGCCAAGCAGGCCGCGGCCCCATCGGCCGCGGACAGCGACGCCGACGCTCCGGCGCCGCAGGACGATCCGCGCAAGGCGGCCATCGCCGCCGCCATCGCCCGCGCCAAGGCCAAGCAGGCCGCGGCCCCATCGGCCGCGAACAGCGACGCCGACGCTCCGGCGCCGCAGGACGATCCGCGTAAGGCGGCCATCGCCGCCGCCATCGCCCGCGCCAAGGCCAAGCAGGCCGCGGCGAGCGAAGCCGACGCCGAGCCACCGGCGGCAGACAAGGGTGAAAGCCCTCGCCGTCAGATCCACCGGGCAACGCTGCAGGCAGCCTACGCGCCAGGATCCGACGCGGATACACCGGCAGCCTCGGAAAAAGAGACGCCGACGTCCGATCGCCAGGCCGCCATCGCCACGGCAATCGCTCGGGTGAAAGCCCGCCAGGCATTGGTCAGCGGAGAGGCCCCTCAGCCCGCCTCTCCGTCCACCCCCACGGATGCGCAGAAAGCGGCCGTCGCGGCCGCTATCGCCCGCATTAAGGCAAAGCAGGCGTCCGCAGCGCCAAGCGAGGAATAAATGGCCTTCAGAATCGCCAGTTCACCCTTTACCCATAACCGCCAGAACACGGGGCGCATCATGTTCTGGGTCGTTGCCGCCGCCCTGCCTGGCATCGTGGCGCAAACCTACTTTTTTGGCTACGGCACGCTTATCCAGCTCACGTTGGCCATCCTCACCGCCTGCCTCTGTGAGGCGCTGGTGCTGCGTCTACGCCGACGCCCGCTCAGTACGCTCGGCGATAATTCCGCGCTGCTGACCGGGCTGCTGCTGGGCATCAGCCTGCCGCCGCTGGCGCCCTGGTGGCTCGTCGTGCTCGGCAGCGCCTTTGCCATCATCATCGCCAAGCAGCTGTACGGCGGGCTGGGGCAGAACCCCTTCAACCCGGCCATGGTCGGCTATGTCATGCTGCTGATTGCCTTCCCGGTGCCCATGACCACCTGGCTGCCGCCGCAGAGCCTGCTGAGCCAACCGCTGGATCTCAGCCATACTCTGTCACAGATCTTCGGCGGTCACGCCGCCGATCTGCACGCCCTGCTCAGCGTGGACGGCGTAAGCTCCGCCACGCCGCTCGACAGCGTGAAGACCGGGCTGCGCAGCGGCCAGACGCTGACGGAAATCTTCCGCCAGCCCATCTGGCAGGGCGAGCTGGCCGGTTTAGGGTGGCAATGGGTCAACGCAGGGTTCCTGCTCGGTGGCCTGCTGCTGCTGCTGCGCCGCATTATTCACTGGCAGATCCCGCTAGGCTTCCTGGTCGCCATGGCGCTATGCGCCGCGCTGGGCGGTGGGTTGGCGCCGCAGAGCATTGCGCCGCCGCTGACTACCCTGTTCTCCGGCGCCACCATGCTGGGCGCGTTTTTCATTGCTACCGATCCGGTCACCGCGGCCACCACGCCGCGCGGCCGCCTGATCTTTGGCCTGCTCTGCGGCGTACTGGTCTGGCTGATCCGCACCTATGGCGGCTACCCCGACGGCGTCGCCTTTGCGGTGCTGCTGGCCAACATCTGTGTGCCGCTGATCGACCACTACACCCAGCCGCGCGTTTATGGCCATCGCTAAGGAGTCTTCATGCTAACCACTATGCGCCGCCACGGTATCCGCCTGGCCCTGTTCGCCATCCTCGCCACCGCGCTGACGGCCATCGTGCATCAATTGACCACCCGCACCATCGCCCGTCAGGCGGCGCTGCAGCAGCAGCGACTGTTTGATCAGGTGATCGCACCGGGCGACTACGACAACGACCTGCAGCGTAGCTGTCTGCTGCTGCGCGACCCGCGCCTGGGCGACGGCGCGGAGCACCGGCTGTATCTGGCCCAGCGTCAGGGCCAGCCGATCGCTGCGCTGGTCGAGGCCACCGCGCCCGATGGCTATGCCGGCGCCATTCGCCTGCTGGTCGGCGCCGATTTCAGCGGTAAGGTTCTAGGCGTACGGGTGCAAGAGCAGCACGAAACCCCAGGGCTCGGCGATAAAATTGAAATCCGTATCTCCGACTGGATCGACAGCTTTCGCAACAAGGTCGTACACGGCGCACAGGACCCGGCGTTTCGGGTAAAGAAAGACGGCGGCGAGTTCGACCAGTTTACCGGCGCTACCATCACTCCGCGGGCGGTGGTTAACGCCGTTCGCCGCACTACGCTGGCAATCCGCGATATCCGACCGCATCTGGCCAGCCTGCCGCGCTGTGGAGAAAGTGAATGAGTGAGGCCAAAAATCTATTCATCAACGGGCTATGGAAGAACAACTCGGCCCTGGTACAGCTGCTCGGCCTCTGCCCGCTGCTGGCGGTCTCCTCGACCGCCACCAACGCCCTGGGGCTGGGGCTGGCCACCACGCTGGTGCTGGTCTTGACCAACAGCGCCGTTTCGGCGCTGCGCCGCTGGGTGCCCAGCGAGATCCGTATTCCTATCTATGTGATGATCATCGCCTCCGTCGTCAGCGCGGTGCAGATGCTGATCAACGCCTACGCGTTCGGCTTGTATCAATCCCTGGGGATCTTTATTCCGCTGATCGTCACCAACTGCATCGTCATCGGGCGCGCCGAGGCCTATGCCGCCCACCATCCCGTCGGGGTAGCGGCGCTGGACGGCCTGGCCACCGGGCTAGGCGCGACCGCGGCGCTGTTCGTTTTGGGCGCCCTGCGTGAAATCCTGGGCAACGGTACCCTATTCGACGGCGCCGACCTGCTGCTCGGCCACTGGGCCCGCGCGCTGCGCATCGAGCTGTTTCATACCGATACGCCGTTCCTGCTGGCCATTTTGCCGCCGGGCGCATTTCTTGGCCTTGGGTTTATGCTAGCGTTCAAATATGTTATCGATCAAAAGCTACGCCGGCGTCAGGCGCAGCGTAGCGCCGTTGGCCAAGCGCAGCGCAGCGCGGCGCCCACGGACAACCATGAGCAGGCATGATGAATCAGGAAAAACGCATCGAGATACTCCGGCGCCTACGCGACGCCAATCCGCAGCCGACCACCGAGCTTATCTACAGCAGCCCGTTTGAACTGCTGATCGCCGTGCTGCTGTCGGCCCAGGCGACCGACGTCAGCGTCAATAAGGCAACCGCGACGCTGTTTCCGGCGGCCAACACCCCCGCGGCGCTGCTGGCGCTCGGCGTGGACGGTGTCAAGCGGCACATCAAGACTATCGGTCTGTATAACGGCAAAGCGGAAAACATTATCAAGACCTGCCGTCTCCTGCTGGAGCAGCACGGCGGCGAGGTACCGGAGGATCGCCCTGCGCTGGAAGCGCTGCCCGGCGTCGGACGCAAGACCGCCAACGTCGTGCTCAATACGGCCTTCGGCTGGCCGACCATCGCCGTCGATACCCATATTTTCCGCGTCTGTAACCGCACCCGCTTTGCGCCGGGAAAGACGGTCAACGAGGTTGAGGAGAAGCTGCTTAAGGTGGTACCGGCGGAGTTCACCCTCAACTGTCATCACTGGCTGATCCTGCACGGGCGCTATACCTGCATCGCCCGGCGCCCGCGCTGCGGCTCCTGCCTCATCGAGGATCTGTGCGAATTCCGCGATAAAGTCTACCCCGAGCAGTAGGCCCTTTCCCGGTGCCGCGCACTGCTTATCCGGCGGTGCGCGCCGCCCTCTGCTGTGATCTCTCCCCCGTTTTTACCTCTGCTAGCGCAGTTTCACTTTATTTGCCACAGCGCAAGCACTTTCGTTGTCGTAATTTTGAGGTTGATCACATTTAAATCGTTAATATTATTCTTCGATTGATGCCGATATGTTGCTCTATTTGATGATTTTGGAAAAAGACGATAATTTAGTACAATCAAATACAATTATTGCGAACAACCAGATAATAACCCTGCTTTTTATAAAAATAGCGAAATATACAACGAAATTGCTTTTGTACGGCAATTCGGCAAAATTTTACATCGGAAAATGCATTTTAGGCGTTAGTTCCCTCTGAGTAACATTTGTAACATTATCGGATTATTCCATAGAATGTTTGTGTAACAGAATATGACAAAGCTATTGTCAGCCTGCAAAATATCGTTAAGAGTACCCCTCTTCCTGCCGCGTATAACAATGTAAACAGTATGTTTTTTAAACATGCGCCGCGGCCGTTACCCGTCGTCAGACGGGCGTGAAAAACCAGAGGTAACTTGTGTCAAACGCAAACAACAACCAACCGGAAAACGTGAGTCTTAACGCGTTTAAACAGCCCCGTGCTTTCTATCTGATCTTCTCTATCGAACTGTGGGAACGTTTTGGCTATTACGGCCTGCAGGGCATCATGGCCGTTTATCTGGTCAAGATGCTGGGCATGACCGAGGCCGACTCCATTACCCTGTTCTCCTCCTTCAGCGCCCTGGTATACGGCTTCGTCGCTATCGGCGGCTGGCTGGGTGACAAGGTGCTGGGTGCCAAGCGCGTCATCATGCTCGGCGCGCTGGTTCTGGCCATTGGCTATGCCTTTGTCGCCTACTCCGGCCATGACCTGTCGCTGGTCTACGTGGGGATGGCGACCATCGCGGTCGGTAACGGCCTGTTTAAGGCTAACCCCTCCTCGCTGCTCTCCACCTGCTATGAGAAAAACGATCCGCGCCTGGACGGCGCCTTCACCATGTACTACATGTCGGTGAACATCGGTTCCTTCTTCTCTATGCTGGCAACCCCGTGGCTGGCGGCCCGCTTTGGCTGGAGCGTCGCGTTCTCCCTAAGCGTCGTGGGCATGCTGATCACCCTGGTCAACTTTATGATGTGCCGTCGCTGGGTGAAGGATCAGGGCTCCAAGCCGGACTTCGCAGCGCTGCAGGTCGGCAAGCTGATGATGACCCTGGTCGGCGTGGTGATCCTGGTCGCCATTTCAACCTGGCTGCTGCATAACCAAACCATCGCGCGCTGGGCGCTGGCCATCATCTCCGCCGGCATCATCCTGATCTTCGCGAAAGAGACCTTTGCACTGCAGGGCGGCGCGCGCCGTAAGATGATCGTCGCCTTCCTGCTGATGCTAGAAGCCGTGGTCTTCTTCGTGCTGTATAGCCAGATGCCGACCTCGCTGAACTTCTTCGCCATCCATAACGTTGAACACAGCATCTTCGGCATCGCGTTCGAGCCGGAGCAGTATCAGGCGCTGAACCCGTTCTGGATCATGGTCGCTAGCCCGATCCTAGCCGCAATCTACAACAAGATGGGCGACCGCCTGCCGATGCCGCACAAGTTTGCTATCGGTATGGTGCTGTGCTCCGGCGCGTTCCTGGTGCTGCCGTGGGGCGCATCCTTCGCCAATGAAGCGGGGATTGTGTCGGTTAACTGGCTGATCCTGAGCTATGCGCTGCAGAGTATCGGCGAACTGATGATCTCCGGTCTGGGTCTGGCCATGGTGGCGCAGCTGGTGCCGCAGCGACTGATGGGCTTTATCATGGGCTCTTGGTTCCTGACCACCGCCGCCGCGGCGCTGATCGCCGGTAAAGTGGCGGCGCTGACCGCCGTGCCGGGGGGCGAGGTTGCCGATCCCCACGCGTCACTGGCTATCTATAGCCACGTATTTATGCAGATCGGTATCGCTACCGCCGTCATCGCCGTGCTGATGCTGCTGACCGCGCCGAAGCTGAACCGCATGACCCTGGGCGATTGATTTCTCTCCCTCGCGAAAAAGGCGCCCCTGCGGCGCCTTTTTTTTACCGCGGGCGCGCCGCGTATAAATTCTATCTGCCACACAGACAGACTGCCGCTGACGGACTACGCTAAAGGTCATCTACCCAGCGGAAACGTCCAAGGAGCGAGTGATGAAATTGTTCTATAAATCCGGGGCCTGCTCTCTTTCACCGCATATCGTACTGCGTGAGGCCGGTCTGGACTTCACCATCGAAAGTGTGGATCTGGCCAGCAAACGTACCGAGCACGGCAGCGACTATCTGCGTATTAATCCCAAGGGACAGGTGCCGGCGCTGCTGCTGGATGACGGCAGTCTGCTGACCGAAGGGGTGGCCATCGTGCAGTACCTGGCCGATCGGGTGCCAGACCGCGCGCTGATCCCGCCGCAGGAGACGCTGGCGCGCTATCACGCGATCGAATGGCTCAACTATATTGCCACCGAGATCCATAAGGGATTCAGCCCGCTGTTCAATCCGCGCCAGCCGCAGGAGAGCAAGGCGATAGCGCGCGCGGCGCTGGAGAAGCAGTTCCACTACCTCAACGGCGTACTCAGCGAGCGTCCCTACCTGCTGGGGCCCAGCTTCAGCGTCGCCGACGCCTATCTGTTCACCACGCTGTGCTGGGCCAAGGCGATGCACTTCGATCTGGCCGTCTGGCCGGCGCTGGCCGACTATATGGCGCGTATCGCCGCGCGGCCGGCGGTCGATGCTACGCTCAGCGCCGAGGGGTTGAAGTAGCGCGATCGACCCTGAGCGCGCAGCAGACAAGTAAAAAAAAGGCCTCCCAGGGGAGGCCTCGTTTTTTGCGGATCGTCCGGGATCAGCCGTGCAGCGCCCGCGCCGTATAGCGGTGCTGCGGACAGGCGATGCGATCCTGGGCGGCGACCAGCTGCAGCTCGTACTCCCCCATCGCCTGGGTCGTCAGCATCACCTCATAGACCGCCGCCGTAACGTGCTCCAGCGCGCTCTGCAGCGACTCGCCCTTCAGCAGGTTCACCAGCAGCAGACCACTGGTCAAATCGCCAACGCCCACCGGCTGGCGGGCACCGAAGTCCACCAGCGGACGGGCGATGTGCCAGGCCTCGTCGGCGGTGACCAGCAACATTTCAAAGCGGTTGCGATCGTAGCCGGCATTGTGCAGGTGTTTGACTAAGACAATGCGCGGGCCACGGGCGATCAGCGCGCGGGAGGCCGCCAGGGCCTCCTCAACGCTGGTTATCTTACGATCGGTCAGCGTCTCCAGCTCCAGCAGATTGGGCGCCATGATATCGCTGCAGGCGACCGCCTGCTGGCAGAAGAACTCCGCCACGCCTGGCGCGACGATGCACCCTTTTTCCGGGTGTCCCATCACCGGATCACAAAAATACCATGCGTCGGGGTTACTCTGCTTCACCTGTCGAACGATCTGCAAAATATGCTCGCCCTGCTGCGGCGAACCAATGTAGCCGCTCAGCACCGCGTTGCAGCGCGTCAGCTCCCCAATATCGGCAATCCCTTGCACAATCTCGGTCAGATGATTAGCCGGCATCACGCTGCCGGTCCAGTGACCGTACTGAGTATGGTTAGAAAACTGAACGGTATTCAGCGGCCATACGTTAACGCCCATGCGACGCATCGGGAAAACAGCGGCGCTGTTGCCGGCGTGGCCAAACACCACGTGAGATTGAATGGAAAGGATATTCTTCATCGTATTTTTGCTTATCTGCCCACTGGGCAGTCGTTGGTATTAACGGGGGCCGCAGCCCCCTTGATTGCTGTGATTACTTCCAGCAGATCAGGCAATAGTTCTTCTTGCCGCGACGCAGCAGCGTATAGCGGCTAAACAGACGATCGCCGTCGCTGAAAGTGTATTCAGGGTCGGACTGTTTCTCACCGTTGACGGTGACCGCGTTAGAGGCGATGGTTTTACGCGCCTGGCCACGCGACGGCTGCAGTTCGGCGTCAACCAACGCCTGCTGCAGATCGGCGCCTTTATCCATTTCGACCATCGGCATGCCATCCTGTGCCAGCTGGGCAAAGTCGGCCTCGGTCATCTCGCTCAGGCTGCCGGAGAACAGGCTATGGGTGATACGTTTCGCCGCCTCCAGCCCCGCCTCGCCGTGCACCAAGCGCGTCACCGCCTCGGCCAGCACATACTGCGCGCGCGGCGCCTTGCCGCTGTTCTTATCTTCCTCTTCCAGCGCATTGATCTCCTCAATGTCCATAAAGGTGAAGAATTTCAGGAAACGGTATACGTCGGCATCGGCGGTATTGATCCAGAACTGGTAAAACTTGTACGGGCTGGTCTTTTTCGGATCCAGCCATACCGCGCCGCCTTCGGTCTTACCAAACTTGGTCCCGTCGGCCTTGGTGATCAGCGGGACGGTCAGCCCCCACACCTGCTGCTGGTTCATGCGGCGGGTCAGGTCGATGCCGGAGGTAATGTTCCCCCACTGATCGGATCCGCCGATCTGCAGTTCGACGCCGTGCATACGGTTCAGGCTGGCAAAGTCATAGCCCTGCAGCAGGTTGTAGGAGAACTCGGTGAAGGAGATCCCCACATCGTCACGGTTCAGACGCTGCTTAACTGCCTCTTTGTTAATCATCTGGTTAACAGAGAAGTGCTTGCCGATATCGCGCAGGAAGGTCAGCACATTCATGCCGCCAAACCAATCGTAGTTATTGGCGGCAATCGCGCTGTTGCTCCCACAGTCGAAGTCCAGAAACGGCGCTACCTGACGGCGGATTTTATCCACCCAGCTCTGCACCGTCTCTTCGGTGTTCAGCTTACGCTCGGTCGCCTTAAAGCTCGGATCGCCGATCAGACCGGTCGCCCCGCCCACCAGCGCCACCGGCTTATGCCCGGCCTGCTGGAAGCGCTTAAGGCACAGCAGGGGAACCAGATGGCCCAAGTGCAAGCTGTCAGCGGTCGGATCGAATCCGCAATACAGTGCGATGGGCCCCTGCGCCAGTCGCTCTGCCAACGCTTCTTCATCCGTAACCTGGGCAACGAGGCCCCGCTCTTGCAGTTGTTTAATCAGGTTGCTGCTTGCCATTAATAACTCCATTAGTGTTAACACACACCGTTACCCTCGCGGGGCGGTGTCAAGGCGGATAATAAACGCTATAGGATAAAGCGCCGCGCTCCGTCACGCCAGCCTTTACAGGGGAAATTACGCCGTTAGGCTGTGCCCGTAACCGTTTGAGGGTTAAGGCGTAGCCAAATGGCCGCCGCCGCCGTCCCTGTCCCCAACCTAGGGCGCCAGGCGGTCAATTTGCCAACCACCCCCATCGCGCTGATACAGAAAACGATCGTGCAGGCGGCTTTCGCGTCCCTGCCAAAATTCGATGGTCTGCAGCGATACCCGATAGCCGCCCCAAAAGCTAGGCAGTGGGATCTCACCCTGCAAAAACTTCTGCTTCAGCTCCAAAAACTTGCTCTCCAGGATCCCGCGGGTGGAGATGCGCGCCGACTGGTGTGACACCCAGGCGGCAATCTGACTGTCCTTCGGTCTGCTGTGAAAATACTTCATCACCTCCAGGGCCGAGAGACGGTGAGCCGTGCCGGTGATGCTGACCTGTCGATCCAGCATATGCCAGGGGAAGTGCAGGCTAATACGCGGATTCTCCTCCAGCTGCTGAGCCTTATTGCTGCCCAGATTGGTATAAAACACCATGCCCTGCGCATCGTAGTGCTTCAGCAGCACGATGCGCTGATGGGGCTGGCCGGACTTATCCACCGTCGCCACGCACATGGCGGTCGGATCGGCCAGACGCGCATCGCACGCCTGACGCAGCCAGCGTTCGAACAGATCCAGCGGATTGGCGGTTAAATCACGGCGGCGCAGGCCGCCGCGCACATAGTCGCGGCGCAGATCGGCAATATCAAACTCGTTGTTTTCACTCATATTCAACGTCCTGCCAGCGGAGATAGGTTCATTCTGCACGCTGGCCGTCACAATCTCAATCGCCTGCGTTTCCCCGCCCCCCGTCAGGCGGGAGGGATCGGGGATTTTGCCATACAAATTCCTCCCGAGCGGCGCTGGGCGACGATCGGGAATGAGATGTAATTCATTGATAATAAACATGATAAGCTCACCACCTGCCGCAGGGCGAGCCGGACGGTGACAGCAGGGGGGAAACTATAGGGACAGTCGGGCTCAGCGCTGCAGCCGGCAATCATTCAGGATTAGATGCCCGTCACGCTCGACAAAAGCGCCCTCGCCCTTAGACCAGAAGGTATAGCGGCCATCGCTGTAGCGCACGCCCGATGCCGAGAGCGTCTGTGGCAGTGTCAGCGCGTTGCCGTCCAGCACCAGACGCACCTGGCGCCGGGCATTATCCTGTTGTAGGGTCAGCGGCAGCGTGCCACAGCGATAGTGCAGCGTCTGTGGCGGGGTGACGCCGAGCCACTGACACCCGCCCAGCGTCAGCATGGCGGTTACCGCGAGGGAAAAGCGCATCATAGAGCCCTCCGTTGATAAAGCTATAGAGCGATACCGGCATCGTAGGGATTGACCGGGTAGATGGCGCCCAGCAGCGTCGGACGATCGGCGCCGGTCACCGACGGCAGGTTGCCGGGCAGTCCCGAGAGCGTCCGGTAGGCCAGCCAGGCAAAGGCCAGCGCCTCCATATCATCCGCGCTGACGCCGTATTTATCGGTCGACGCGACCTCGGTGCCCGGCAGCAGGGCCGCCAGCCGGGCCATCACCAGCGGATTGTGAACGCCGCCGCCGCAGACCAGCAGGCGCTCGCAGCCGCCGGCCAGCTGTACCTGATCAGCGATGCTGCGCGCCGTCAGCTCCGCCAGCGTCGCCTGGACATCCCGGGCGTCCACGCCGGGCCAACGCTGCAGGTGCCGCTCCAGCCAGCCGAGATTAAACAGCTCCCGTCCGGTACTTTTCGGCGCCGGACGCGCAAAATAGGGATCCGCCAGCATCTGCGCCAGCAGCGCGCTAAGAACGCGACCGCCGCGCGCCCAGACGGCGTCGGCGTCGTACGGACGTCCGCACCGGCGCCAGATCCAGGCATCCATCAGCATATTGCCCGGCCCGGTATCAAAGCCGCGTACCGCCGCGCCAGGCAGCAGCAGCGATAAATTGGCGATCCCCCCGATATTCAGCACCATGCGTCGCTCGCCGGGGTGGGCCAGCAGCGCATGATGAAACGCCGGAACCAGCGGGGCGCCCTGCCCGCCATAAGCCATATCGCGCCGCCGAAAATCGCCCACCGTGGCGATCCCTGTCAGCGCCGCTACGCGGTTATTATCCCCCAGCTGCAGCGTAAACGGCGCGCTCCCGTCGGGCTGATGCCAGACGGTCTGCCCATGGCAACCGATGGCCACGATATCATGGGCCGTCAGCCTCTGGCGCTGCAGCAGCTGATTGACCGCCTCGGCATACAGCGTGCCCAGGACCCGATCCAACTCGCCCACCGCCGCCAGCGTCGTCTCCTGCCCCTGGCTCATGGCCAGGATCGCCGTCTTGACCTCATGGGGAATGGGGTGAACGTAGCGTCCCTGGTGTGCCACCAGCGTTTCATCGATCGCGGCCAGAACCACATCAATACCGTCCAGGCTGGTGCCGGACATAATGCCGATATAGCGTCCCGTTTTCATTTTCTCTTCCGACTCCGGTGGTGCGACGCGCCGCGCAGGCCGTCGCCGGTATTTCGTCCAGCCTATCACCCAACTAACGGATCGACTTAACTTTTATCAATATCGGCGCCAATTGCGGATAAATCCGACGCCAGCAAAAAGCTGCAACATAATTTCCGGATTCCGACTTCTTAAGCTACCGTTTTATCATTAGAATAACATTATACATGCCATACTGATGGGCAGTACGCCGCCGTCGGCGACGGTTTACCCACGGTTAAGCCATTTTGACATACACTGAAGCTACGCTCGTCCCGCGGGCGCGTCCGGTCATGAGGCCCAGCCATCTCACCGCCGCCCCCTGGGAAAGAACACGGGTAATGGTAATAAAAGGAACCTAATCATGATGAAGCGTCTTATTATTGTCGCTATTGCCACGGCAACCCTGGCGGGCTGTGCCAATACCAGCACCCTGTCCGGTGACGTGTACAGCGCCAATCAGGCCAAGCAGGTACAGCAGGTAACATATGGCACCATCGTCTCCATGGAGCCGGTACAGATTCAGGCCGGTAACGAGGCGAACGTGATCGGCACCATCGGTGGCGCCGTCATCGGTGGTCTGCTGGGTAACACCATCGGCGGCGGCACCGGACGCAGCCTGGCGACCGCCGCAGGCGCCGTCGCGGGCGGCGTGGCTGGCAACAGCATTGAGGGCGCGGTCAACCGTACCAATGGCGTCCAACTGGTGATCCGTCTCGACAGCGGTAAGACCATCGCCGTGGTGCAGAAAAACGACAAGCAGGCTTTCCGGGTTAATCAGCGCGTGATGCTGCTGAGCAACGGCAGCACCGTTAACGTCTCGCCGATGTGATCCCGCGCCAATAAAAAAAACCGGAGGCATGCCTTCCGGTTTTTTTTTGACTGCTCGAACGCGGCGCTGTTTATTTATTCTGTAAATGAATAATGTTCTGCTCCAGACGTTCGACCAGACTGGTCAACAGCGAGACCTCATCCGCTGAGATACCGTCCAAGATTTCACTGCGCGTCAGCGAAATCACGTCGGTCACTTCCTTAATCACGGGTTCGGCACCGTCCGTCAGCTTAATGCGTTTGGCGCGGCGATCGTTAGCACAGATATGTCGAGTAATCAGCCCTTTATCTTCCAGCTGATCCAGCGTACGTACCAGTGACGGCTGTTCAATGCCAATCGCCTTGGCCAGCTGAATCTGTGACTGCTCAGGCGGCAGGCGATGAATGTTATACAGCGTCACCCAATGCGTCTGCGTCAGCTCCAGCGGCTTCAGTCGCTGATCGATCAAGGCGCGCCATACACGCACCAACCGTGATAAATCCGACCCCAATGTTGATTCCAATTTAATCTCCTTATAATGAGCGTGCTAATCCATAAACCCGATACACCGTCATCACCGTCCCGTGTCCAGAAGCCACGACTCAGCGTGCTGCTCCCCTATGGACCGGATCCGGCGGCGCGATGCCCGTTGGTTTCCCCCTTCCGGTGAAACGCAGCGGTCAGGCTTCAGGCGGCGAGCTCCTTTCGGCTATGGCACCGAACGGTAACGCATCATCATCCCGATGCCCGTGCCGGGTACATATCGGCCAATTCCTTTGTGATGCACTCCCCCACGTCTATGGACGCCAAAAGCATCGATAGCCGAGCGGTTGCGTGCGAATAATATTAACCAGTTAGCTAAACAATATAAAGCAAAATAATGAAAAAAATCTTATTCATGCTTATTGTTTGCTCATTAATAAACATACATATTGCAAATATATCAAAATTAATCGTGGCCTATCACATAATACACCACGAGAATGCGCTAGGCCTGCTACGCACAGGCTGGGCGGGCGATCGCGCCGTCGCCCCCGCCCACCGACGCCTCATTTATTGATTTAACCTGCATGATAAAAATGCAACATAAATATCTATCACACAAATTTCATCCAATGCCGGGAAGAAACATCAAATAATTATTTAAGCCATTATGATAACAATTAATCTATTAAAAGTGTTAAAGCGCCTCTGGGTCCGTCACCGCCCTACGCCACCCGCGGATCGCCGCGCCGGTGACCCGCCGGGATCCACGCAATAGACGCTTCGCCAAACCACCCAGCCCTGCGGGTTTGGCGTTGCCAAGCCGGCGGCCGCTGTGACACTATTGAAACGTCTTTTTACTTTGTCAGCGTTGAGGATAACTATGCGTGTACTTCATACCATGCTGCGGGTCACTGACCTGAAGCGCTCCGTCGACTTTTATACCCAGGTACTGGGCATGCGCCTGCTGCGCACCAGCGAAAACGAAGCCTATAAATACTCTCTTGCCTTCGTCGGCTATGGCGATGAGAGCCAAGGCGCCGTGATCGAGCTGACCTATAACTGGGGCGTCGATAGCTATGAGATGGGCAGCGCCTTCGGCCATATCGCCCTCGGCGTCGATAGCGTCGCCGCTACCGTTGAACAGATCCGCCGCGCCGGCGGCAACATTACCCGTGAGGCGGGCCCGGTCAAGGGCGGCCATACGATCATCGCCTTTGTCGAAGATCCCGACGGCTATAAAATCGAGCTGATCGAAAACCGCTCGGCCAGCGAAGGGCTGGGCCGCTAACGCCCCGTCCCTTTCACCCGGGCGGACGCAATATGTGCCGCCCGCCCCCCTTCTCATTGGCCATCCCCGTGTAAAACACGGCGAAATTTGCCATAATACGCGCTGCATTCAAAATAAAGACACCAACGAACCCATGGCTGACACCTCTAATCTCAACGCGCTGAGCGCGCGCTTTCGTGGCTTTTACCCGGTCGTCATCGACGTCGAAACCGCGGGCTTTGACGCCAATTGCAACGCCCTGCTGGAAATTGCTGCCGTCACTCTGCGAATGAGCGACGACGGCTGGCTGGAAACCGATCAGTGCCTGCATTTTCATATCGCTCCCTTTGAGGGCGCCGTGCTCTCGCCAGAGGCGCTGGCCTTTAACGGTATCGATCCACACAACCCGCTGCGCGGCGCCGTCAGCGAATATACCGCGCTGCACGCCATCTTTAAGATGGTGCGCAAGGGAATTAAAGATCAGGCGTGCAATCGCGCGGTGGTGGTGGCCCACAACGCCCACTTTGACCACTCCTTTCTGATGGCGGCCGCAGAGCGCGCCGGGCTGAAGCGCAACCCATTCCATCCGTTCGCCACCTTCGATACCGCCGCTCTCAGCGGGCTGGTTCTCGGCCAAACGGTGCTGGCCAAGGCCTGCATCAGCGCGGAGATCCCCTTCGACAGCGCCCAGGCCCATTCGGCCCTGTATGACACCCAGCAGACCGCCACGCTGTTCTGTGAGCTGGTGAACCGCTGGAAACGCCTGGGCGGCTGGCCCCCGGCTGGCCTGAACGATGCCGACCTCTCCGCGGAGGCATAGCCGCCCCCCGCAGACCACGCCCGCTCCGCGGGCGTTTTTTATTCCGCCCCGCGGCGGCGGGGAAAAGGTCACGCCAGGGTATTTTTTTGTCGTGCCACGCACGGAAACATGCTAATAATCCTGCTATTGCCTTGAACGACTTTTAGGACATTGACGTCTATGAATGCTGTTGTAATTGCCGTGGTCGTAATGCTGCTCCTCAGCCTGCTGCGGGTCAACGTGGTGATCGCCCTGATCGTCGCCTCGCTGGTTGCCGGCCTGAGCGGCGGTCTCACGCTGGACACCACGATCGCCACCTTCAGCGGTGGGTTGGGCGGCGGCGCGGAGATCGCCCTCAGCTACGCCATGCTGGGTACCTTCGCCGTCGCGATTTCGCGCTCCGGGATCACCGACGTGCTGGCCCACGGCGTGATCCGCCGCATGGGGCTGGCGCCGAGCACCCACCGCCTGTTCTGGTTTAAATACGGTCTGCTGCTGATCCTGACGCTGATCGCCATCTCGTCGCAGAACCTGATCCCCATCCACATTGCCTTTATTCCCATTCTGATCCCGCCGCTGCTGCACCTGTTTTCGCGGATGAATCTCGATCGGCGCGCGGTAGCCTGCGTGCTGACCTTTGGCCTGATCACCCCTTATATGGTGCTGCCGATCGGCTTTGGCGGCATCTTCCTGAACAATATTCTGCTGAAAAACCTCAATGAGAATGGGCTGCAGGTCACCGCCGCCCAGGTGCCCAGCGCCATGCTGCTGCCGGGGCTGGGGATGCTGTTCGGTCTGCTGTTGGCCATCTTCTTCAGCTACCGCAGGCCGCGCCGCTATAGCGAAGGGCGCATCCTCTCCGCCGAGCCGGAGCATAAGCGTATTCATTTACGGGCCGTATGGGTCGCCGTTGTCGCCATCATCGCCGCCCTAGGAGTACAGCTGGCGACCAACTCCATCGTGCTCGGAGCGCTGATGGGTTTTGTGGTGTTTATTCTCGGCGGCGTGATCCACTGGCGGGATACTCAGGATGTCTTTACCCGCGGGGTGCATATGATGGCGATGATCGGCTTTATCATGATCACTGCCTCCGGGTTCGCCGCCGTGATCAAAGCCACCGGCAGCGTAGATACGCTGGTGACCTCCATCGAGGGGGCAATCGGCGGCAGCCGGGGACTGGCCGCGTTTCTGATGCTGGCGGTCGGGCTGGTCATCACCATGGGCATCGGCTCCTCCTTCTCCACGGTGCCGATCATCGCGGCAATCTATGTGCCCCTGTGCATTGCCTTTGGCTTCTCCCCCATGGCAACCATCGCCATTATCGGCGTCTCCGGGGCGCTGGGGGATGCCGGATCGCCGGCCTCTGACTCCACCCTGGGGCCAACCTCTGGGCTGAATATGGACGGCCAGCACGATCACATCTGGGATTCGGTGGTGCCCACCTTCCTGCACTACAACCTGCCGCTGCTCGGCTTCGGCTGGGCGGCGGCGATGATCCTCTAGCAAGCGGCCCCTGCCGATATGCAAAAGGCGCCCTGCGGCGCCTTTTTACATGGCCTAACGCCGCGCGATCAGGCGTTGTCCTGCGCCGCTGAGCCGTGGCGCGCCGCGGCCTCTTTGATCAGCGTCTGCAGCTCGCCGCGCTGATACATCTCCAGCACGATGTCACACCCGCCGATCAGCTCACCCTCGACCCACAGCTGCGGAAAGGTCGGCCAGTTAGCAAACTTCGGCAGCTCGGCGCGGATGTCCGGGTTCTGCAGGATATCCACGTAGGCAAAGCGCTCGCCGCAGGCAGACAGCGCCTGCACCGCCTGCGCAGAAAAGCCGCAGCTCGGCAGCTTCGGTGAGCCTTTCATATACAGCAGAATCGGGTTCTCGGCGATCTGGCGCTGAATCTTTTCGATAGTGGTCATGGTCTTTACTTCCTTAAATATCCAGTGTTATAGCGGTAACGCAGTATATTGTCATTATCGCCCGCGTCGACCGCGGCAGACAAGGGATGGGGCACGAAAGGCGCCTCCCCCGCCCGCCGCAGGACGCGCGGCGTCGGATTGCACTATTGTAGCGGCGGGCGAGGCAGGAAAAAAACACCATCTTTTGCAGGGTCTATTGCACAGCGCGCTGCCGCGGCAGCGCATCGCCTCTCCGCCAGCCGCACATTATTCGCCCATTATCCTGCTCAAGCATTTTTTAATAGGTAATCTCACTGTAAAAAAGCCCTCTCTGTCGCTAAATCAGACAATTGAAATATTTACTCACAATTAGACGCGAATACGTAAACATCAGTACTGTTATGTTCAGCATATTTTAATTAATACTGTTTCAGCGTTTTTATTTTAGTTTTTAGCCTGGAAGCGACTGATCATGCGTCTATTCGTTGCGCTCTTTGTATTGCTGTTTACCCAATGGTTTACCACCTCAGCGACTGCGTCACCGGCACACAAAGTCATCGCCGATCAGCGAAAAGCCACGGCTGGCCACAGCCAGAGCGGCGAGCGTAAAAAACGCAGGGCAGACGCCGGGGCGCAGAAGAGCCGCAGCGCGGCGTCTCATCTCCCCGCCCGGGAGAAGCGCGCGGCGCACACTCCCCACCGCACGGCGGCTGCGCCGCAGCACGCCGCCGCCGAGCACAGGGCAAAAGCGCGCCACCGCGGCGAGAAACCCCTTGCGCGGCACGCAAGCGCACAGGCGGCGTCGCACCGGGGCAAAAAAGCCTATGGCCGCCCCTCGGCCCTTAAGACGGCCCGCCACGCAGCCGGCCGCCATGAGGATAGCCAGCCGATCCACATGAGTCCGCTGCACAAGAAGCGCTATCAGCACGCCAAACAGACGGCGATGAATAAGCTGATGCGTCAGATAGGTAAACCCTACCGCTGGGGCGGCACCTCTCCCCATACCGGCTTTGACTGCAGCGGCCTTATCTATTACGCCTACCAGGATCTGCTGAACATCAAAATGCCGCGCACCGCTAACGAGATGTACCACCTGCGCGACGCCGCGCCGGTCAAGCGCGCCGAGCTGCAGCGCGGCGATCTGGTGTTCTTTCAGATCCACGGGCGCGGCGCCGCCGATCACGTCGGCGTCTATCTGGGCAACGGCAAATTTATTCAGTCTCCGCGCACCGGCGAGGAGATTCGCGTCAGCTATCTGGGCGATGACTACTGGCAGGATCACTACCTGGGCGCCCGCCGCGTCATGACCCCGAAAACCATCCGCTAACGCTCTCGCCACGGCATCTCCCCCCGCGGTGGCCCCCCGACACCCGGCTTCCACGCGCCGTTTTCACCGCGTGTCTGCTGCACATTTCGCCACTCAGTCAGCTAAAATACACCTGCCCCCTGTCTTTCACGGCAAAACTTGCTAGAATCACAAACCATAACAAGCGGACAACAAGATTTTTTCATTTTTGTCTAACCGCCGGCGGCGTCTTACGTGCGTTGCTTACGGATTAACCGTCTTGCCACAGAAGCATTAAGGAGAGAGCTATGTCATTTGAATTACCTGCATTACCGTACGCCATGAATGCGCTGGAACCGCATATCTCCGCCGAAACGCTGGAATACCACTACGGTAAGCACCACAACGCCTATGTGGTCAACCTGAATAATCTGATCAAAGGCACGGAGTTCGCAGGGAAATCGCTGGAAGAGATCGTGAAGAGCGCCTCCGGCGGTATCTTTAACAACGCCGCTCAGGTGTGGAACCACACCTTCTACTGGCACTGTCTCTCCCCGAACGGCGGCGGCGAGCCGCGCGGCGCCCTGGCTGACGCCATCAACGCCGCCTTCGGCTCATTTGCCGCGTTCAAAGACGCGTTGACCAAGTCTGCCGTCGGCAACTTCGGCTCCGGCTGGACCTGGCTGGTGAAAAAGGCGGACGGCACCCTGGCCATCGTCAACACCGCTAACGCCGCGACCCCGCTGACCGGCGACGACAAGCCGCTGCTGACCGTGGACGTATGGGAGCACGCCTACTACATCGACTACCGTAACGCTCGCCCGGTGTACCTGGAAAACTTCTGGGCGCTGGTAAACTGGGAGTTCGTCGCCCAGAATCTGGCGTAACCGGCCGCAGAGATAAAAAAGGCGCTCACCGAGCGCCTTTTTTATTTATGCCGCCCGCTGACTTAGTGCAGTGCGGCGATCAGGCTGGCCACGACGATCAGCGCCAGCGCCACCACCGTTGTTACCAGAGAATACTTCAGATCGTTTTCCATCCTGACACCTCATGTTTTACGTTCCGGATCAATTTTTACTGACTTGAAAGTTCGCACAAAACCCGTGTTAAATCATTTTTACATAAATCACATCTTAAAACACGCAGAAAATCTTATGATTACATCCTGCGCAAATCGCCAATTAGTGCTTCCCCTTTTGCCTGAGATCAGACAGAATTTGCGGTTTACTGCCGCGTGCCGACGCTATAATTCTAAACAAGAAATGGCAAACGTCACCCTATTGCGCAAACGCGCCGGCGCCGAGCCGCGCTGTCAGGCGTATTTTCCGATGCACGCAGGCAAACGATTAACAAAACGGCGACGCAGCGCGTACGCCCAGGAGTCATTTGTTTCATGGCAACGATTAAAGATGTGGCAAAGCGCGCAGGCGTATCGACCACCACGGTGTCTCACGTCATCAATAAAACCCGCTTTGTCGCCGACGAGACCAAAGCCGCCGTCTGGGAGGCCATTAAAGAACTACACTACTCCCCCAGCGCCGTTGCCCGCAGCCTGAAGGTCAACCACACCAAATCCATCGGCCTGCTGGCGACCTCCAGCGAGGCGCCGTACTTTGCCGAGGTCATCGAATCGGTAGAGAATAGCTGCTACAGCCAAGGCTATACCCTGATCCTGTGTAACTCCCACAATAATCTGGAGAAGCAGAAAGCCTACCTGGCCATGCTGGCGCAGAAACGCGTCGACGGCCTGCTGGTGATGTGCTCCGAATACCCGGAAAACCTGCTGGAGATCCTGGAGGACTACCGCCACATCCCGATGGTGGTCATGGACTGGGGAACCCGTCGCAGCGACTTTACCGACGCTATCCAGGACAACGCCTTCGAGGGAGGCTATCTGGCCGGCCGTTACCTGATCGAGCGTGGCCACCGCGACATTGGCGCCATCACCGGCCCGGTATCGCGCAACACCGGCGGCGGTCGACTGCGCGGCTTCCTCAAGGCGCTGCAGGAGGCCAATATCACGCCGCAGGAGTCATGGCTGGTCGAAGGCGACTTCGAGCCGGAGTCCGGCTATGCGGCGATGCAAAACATTCTGGCGCAGAAACAGCGTCCGACGGCGGTGTTTGTCGGCGGCGACATCATGGCGATGGGCGCCATTTGCGCAGCGGATGAGATGGGACTGCGCGTACCGCAGGATATCTCCGTCATCGGCTACGATAACGTGCGCAACGCCCGCTACTTTACCCCGGCGCTGACCACCATTCATCAGCCCAAGGAGCGCCTTGGCGCCATGGCGTTCGACATGCTGCTCGATCGCATTACCAGCAAGCGCGAGGACGCCCAAACCATCGAAGTACATCCTAAGCTGGTTGAGCGCCGCTCCGTGGCCGACGGACCGTTCATCGACTACCGCCGCTAAGCGCGTGTCTCGGCTAGTCCTGTTTCCCGCGCTGGTGCTGCTGTCCGGCGCGCTGCCGCTGGCGGCGATGGTCCCGGCAACCCTACTGCCGCTGACCGGACAGGATGCAGGACAGGCGCTGCAGCGACTGCTGCAGTGGCCCGCGCTCGGTCACAGCCTCGGTCTGTCGCTGTGGATAGCGCTGGGGGCCAGCGCCGGAGCCCTGCTGCTGGCGCTGGCGCTGGCCGGGTTCACCCTGCGGCGTCAGCGTCAGCATGCGCTGGCGCCGGCGCTGCTGTTGGCGGCCCCCCACATCGCCCTGGCCACCGGCCTGCTGATGCTGCTGGCGCCAACCGGCCTGCTGTGGCGCCTGATGGCGCCGCTGTTTGGCTGGCAGCAGCCGCCCGACCTGCCGCTTCCCAACGATCCCTACGGCCTGAGCCTCTCGCTGCTCCTGCTGTTAAAAGAGACCCCCTTTTTCTATTTGCTTACCCTGAATCTGGCCGCCCGCTGCGCGGCGCCGCGGCAGCTGCGTATCGGCGCCGCGCTGGGCTATCCCCCGGCGCAGGGCTGGTGGCGTATCGTGGTTCCGCAGCTGCTGCCGGGGCTACGCCTGCCCATGTTCTGCGTCCTGGCCTTTGCCCTGTCGGCGCTGGATCTGGCGCAGTTGCTCGGTCCGCAGCGGCCGCTGCTGTTTGCGCAGCTGCTGTGGCAGTGGATTGCCGACGGTGGGCAGACGGCGCTAGCGGCCCTCGGGGCGCTGCTGCTGATGCTCTTAAACGCGCTGGCGCTGCTGCTCTGGTATGGCATAGAGCGCCTGTGGGTCGCCGTGGGCCGCCGGCCCCCGCGACGACGCGTCGCCCTCGGCGGGTCAGCGGCCTATGCCGCCTTTTGGCCCCTGGCGCTGGCGCTGACCGCTGCGGCCTACCTGATGCTGGTGCTGATTTCGCTGGCCCAGCGCTGGCCCTTTGCGCAACGCTGGCCGCAGCAGTGGCGCTATGACAGCTGGCTGTACAGCCTCAGTGACTGGAGCGCCCCGCTGTGGCATACCCTGTGCATCGCGCTGGCGGTCAATCTGCTGGCGCTGATACTGGCGCTCGGCACGCTGGAGTGGTATGCCCTGAGACGGCGGGCCCCCGGTGCCTGGCTGCTGTTGCCGCTGCTGCTGCCGCAGATGGGGCTGATCTTCGGCCTGCAGTATTTCGCCGCCCGCAGCCAGCTGCTGGGCAGCTACCCGCTGGTTATCTATGGCCAGCTGTTGTTCGTCACCCCCTACTACCTGCTGACGCTGTCCGGCGCCTGGCTGCGTTTCGATACGCGTCAGATCCGGGTAGCGCTGGCGTTAGGTAAGACGCCCTGGCAGGCCTTTTACCGGATTAAGCTGCCGCAGATGCTGCCGGCGCTGCGGCTGACGGTGGCCTTTGGCATCGCGGTCAGCGTCGGCATGTATCTGCCGACGCTGGGGCTGGGCGCCGGGCGGCTGCCGACCCTGGCCACGGAAACCGTCGCCTATGCCAGCGGCATCGATCGCCGCCTGGCCGCCATCGGCGCCCTGTGGCAAACCCTGCTACCGCTGCCGGCATTTTTGCTGGCGCTGTGGCTGCCGCGGCGCGGTATACGAGGAGCAACGTCGCATGACCACCCTTAATCTCCGCCAGCTGAGCGTCGAACTGGCCGGGCGTCCCCTGCTGGCACCGTTGACGCTGACGGTCGCGCCGGGGGAGATCGTCACGCTGATGGGCCCCAGCGGCTGCGGCAAATCCACCCTGCTGGCCGGGATCGGCGGCCATCTGCAGCCGCCGCTGGTCGCCCGCGGCGAAGTCTGGCTGGATCGGCGCAGCCTGAGCCGCGTGCCGCCCTGGCGGCGCGGGATCGGGCTGCTGTTTCAGGATGATGTTCTGTTCCCACACCTGACTGTGGCGCAGAATCTGCGTTTTGCCCTGCCGCCGGGGGTATCGGATGAGGCGGTGACGCGCGCGCTGCAGCAGGCGGAGCTGGCCGGACGGGGCGCCAGCTATCCCGCCGCCCTCTCAGGGGGGCAGCGCGCGCGCATCAGCGTACTGCGCACGCTGCTGGCCGCGCCCTCGGCCCTGCTGCTCGATGAGCCCTTCTCCCGCCTGGACGCCCCGCTGCGCCGCCGTTTTCGCCGCTGGGTCTACGGGCAGATCGCCGAACGCGCCATTCCCGCGATCCTAGTCACCCACGATCGCGCCGACGTTCCGCCCGACGGACGGATCGTCACGCTGGCTGCGGCATAAGCCACTCCTGATTCATGGTACGGGTATCGCCCAGATACTCCAGCAGCCACTCAAGGGCCGGCGAACGGCTGTGATCCTGCCAGGTCACACAGCAGGCGCTGTCGGGAAACGACTGGCACA
Organism: Edwardsiella anguillarum ET080813; assembly: GCF_000264765.2. Classification (GTDB taxonomy): domain Bacteria; phylum Pseudomonadota; class Gammaproteobacteria; order Enterobacterales; family Enterobacteriaceae; genus Edwardsiella; species Edwardsiella anguillarum. Next base: position 3,734,395 of record NZ_CP006664.1, on the reverse strand, counting down.
GGCGCAGCGCATGCAGGCGCCCGGCGGCAATTAGCGGCTCGGCGGCGTGGGCCGGCATCAGGCCGACGCACAGCCCGGCCTCCAGACAGTCGATGGCGCACGGCCAGTCCGGCGCCACCAAGCGCCGCTGGTTATCGAGCAGCCAGGTATCCCGCTTGGGCAACGTCCGTGAGGTATCCTCGATGCTCAGCGCCGGAAAAGGGCGCAGGCGGTCGTCGTCCACCTCGCCGTCAAACGCGGCCAGCGGGTGGTCGGGGCTGACCACGCAGCGCCAGCGCAGAAAGCCCATATCGCGGAAGGCGTAGCGCCCGCCGGCGGGTACCGCCCGCGTCGCGCCGATCGCCACCTCAACCCGCCCGTTGATCAGCGCGTCCCACACGCCGTTGAACACCTCGCTGTGGATCATCAGCTCCATATCGGGGAAGTGACGGTAAAAGTCCACTACTAGCTGCTGGCAACGCTGCGGACGGACGATGCGATCCACCGCGACATGGAACTGACCGCGCCAGCCGTTGGCGACCTGCTGACACTGGCGCCGAGTGGCATTCATTTTTTTGATAATACTGCGGGCCTCATCGACAAAAAACGCCCCGGCCTCGGTCAACTCAACGTCACGGTGACGTCGTTCAAACAGCGGTACCGCCAGCCAGTTCTCCAGCTGACGTACGGTATAGCTAACGGCAGAGGGCACCCTATGCAGCTCCTGCGCCGCCGCGCTGAAGCTCCCGGTGCGGGCAACCGCATCCACCACCTCCAGCGAATATTCTGACCACATGTTCAGCCCCTCAATATTATGCTTTCAAAAATTTTCATCCATCATGCCAAATAATAGCGTTTCACAACGCTGACGTCAGCCCATAAACTCTCACCCGTCACATTCTCCGCCTGCAACATATTCATAACGAGTCAAAATAATGAGAAGTAAATCAGGTTTTATGATCTATCTGGCTGGCCTCAGTATGCTGGGGTACCTGGCCACCGATATGTATCTGCCCGCCTTTGGCGCCATGCGCCACGACCTGGGCGCCTCCGCTGGCGCCATCAGCGCCAGCCTGAGCATCTTTCTGGCCGGCTTTGCCTTTGCGCAGCTGCTGTGGGGACCGCTCTCCGATCGCATCGGACGCAAACCGGTTCTGCTGTTAGGGCTGGGCATGTTCGCCCTGGCCTGCCTGGGGATGCTGTGGGTCGGCAATACCACCCAGCTGCTGATCCTGCGCTTCGTGCAGGCCGTCGGGGTCTGCTCCGCGGCGGTCACCTGGCAGGCTTTGGTTATCGATCGCTACAGCAAAGGGGTCGCCAACCGCGTCTTCGCCACGGTCATGCCGCTGGTCGCCCTGTCGCCGGCGCTGGCGCCGCTGCTCGGCGCCTGGCTGCTCAACCACTTTGAATGGCAGGCTATCTTCGCCGTGCTGTTCGCCATCACTCTGCTGCTGATGATCCCGACCCTGTGTCTGCAGGAGCACCGGGCGGCGGCTAACCGTCAGGCGCCGCGCATCGGTTTCCTGCGCCTGATGCGCTCTAATGTCTTCAGCGGCAACGTGCTGATCTACGCCGCCTGCTCCGCCGGCTTCTTCGCCTGGCTGACCGGCTCGCCGTTTATTCTGGGCGAGATGGGCTATAGCCCGAACGATATCGGCCTGAGCTATGTACCGCAGACCATCGCCTTCCTGCTGGGCGGATACGGCTGCCGGGCGCTGCTGAGCCGCATCGGCGGTACCCTGCTGCTGCCGTGGCTGCTGGTGATCTACTCGCTGAGCATGCTGGCGATGCTGGTGATGGCCCTCAGCTACCAGCCCGGCCTGCTAGCGCTGCTGGTCCCGTTCTGCGTCATGGCGATGATGAACGGCGCTATCTATCCTATCGTGGTGGCCAGCGCCCTGACGCCCTTCCCGAACAACAGCGGCAAAGCGGCGGCGCTGCAGAACACGCTGCAGCTGGGCGTCTGCTTCCTGGCCAGCCTGCTGGTGTCGGCGCTGATCCACATGCCGCTGCTGGCGACCTCCGCCATCATGGCCGGCACCATTCCGCTGGTTGCGCTGGGGTATTGGCTTAAAAGTGACAGCGTCACAACTATGCTGGAAAAACGCCGCGAACAGCAGCGCGGTCAGCACGCCCTCTCCCGCCGCTGATTTCCACGCCGACGCGCTGGGTCTCCCGGCGCGTCTGGCAATGTCTCCTCCCCGCCTTGAGCCTCTTTTCCCTCCGGCCTATACTGAACAGAATGTGACCAGCCTTGCGTTTTACGCAGCAGGCCGTGGACAGCAACAGCCCTCCGCTCGCTGAAAAGCCGGCGACGCCATCAGGCTGACCGTCCATCCGATTTGGCGAGGGAGCAACGATGAGCGCATCATGTGTAGAAGAGATCAGCGAACAGAATGACACCTGGCAACGCATCGCCAGCGAGATGCTGGGCCGGGCCGGGATCACACTCAACGGTGAGCGGCCCTATGATATCCAGGTTATCCATCCGCATTTTTACCGCCGTGTACTGCAGCAGGGGTCGCTGGGGCTCGGCGAAAGCTATATGGATGGCTGGTGGCAATGCGAACGACTAGATATCTTCTTTCATAAGGTATTGCGCGCCGGCTTGGAGCGTCAGCTACCGCACCATTGGCGCGACACCCTGCGCGTCGCCGGCGCCCGCCTGACCAACCTGCAGTCTCGCCGCCGCGCCTGGACGGTGGGGCGCGAACACTACGATCTGGGCAACGACCTCTTCAGCCAGATGCTTGATCCCGAGATGCAGTACTCCTGCGCCTATTGGAAGCAGGCCGAGAGCCTGGAGCAGGCACAGCGGGATAAGCTGCGTTTGATCTGTGAGAAACTTCAGCTGCGTCCCGGCATGGCCCTGCTGGACATCGGCTGTGGCTGGGGGGGGCTGGCCGCCTACGCCGCCCGCCACTACGGGGTGCGGGTCGATGGGGTGACCATCTCGGCCGAACAGCAGAAGCTGGCCGCCGCACGCTGCCACGGGTTGGATGTACGCATCCTGTTGCAGGACTACCGCGATCTGAACGCGCGCTACGATCGTATCGTCTCCGTCGGCATGTTCGAACACGTCGGACCAAAGAACTATGCCACCTATTTCGCCGTCGCACGGCGCAATCTCAAGGATGACGGGCTGTTCCTGCTGCATACCATCGGCGCCAACCGCACCACGCCGGATGTCGACCCCTGGATCAATAAGTATATCTTCCCCAACGGCTGTCTCCCCTCGCTACGCCACATCGCCCGGGCCAGTGAGCCGCTCTTTGTGATGGAGGACTGGCATAACATCGGCGCCGACTACGACCGTACCTTGATGGCCTGGCAACAGCGCTTCCTCGCTGCCTGGCCGGCGCTGCAGCAACGCTACTCCGAACGCTTCTTCCGCATGTTCAACTACTATCTGTGTGCCTGCGCCGGGGCGTTCCGCGCTCGCGATATCCAACTCTGGCAGGTTCTGTTCTCCCCACAGGGGATCGCTGGAGGAATACGCGCCGCGCGCTAGGGAAAGGGATGCGCCAAGCGGGCGGCATGCTCAAGGCGTGCCGCCCGTTTTTCTACGCTGAAGTGTCCGTCCGGCGCGTAGCTCGGCGTTGGCGATGCAGCCAGATCAGCTTATAGGCCGCCGGGATGATAAACAGCGACAGCAGCGGCGCAGTGATCATCCCGCCGATCATCGGTGCGGCGATGCGGCTCATCACCTCCGAGCCGGCGCCCGTTCCCCACAGAATCGGCAGCAGACCGGCGATGATCACCGCCACGGTCATCGCCTTGGGGCGCACCCGCAGCACCGCGCCGTGATACAGCGCCTCATCCAGCGCGGCCGGGGTAAAGCGCTCAGCGTGGCTCAGCGCCGGATCCTGCTCGATGGCCTGGCGCAGGTACATCAGCATCACCACGCCAAACTCGGCGGCCACGCCGGCCAGGGCGATAAAGCCGGTGCCGGTGGCGACCGACAGATGGAACCCCTGCCAGTAGAGAAACCAGATGCCACCCACCAGGGCGAAGGGCAGACTCATCAGGATCAGCAGCGCCTCTTCTACTCGCCGGAAGGCCAGGTAGAGCAGCACGAAGATGATCACCAGCGTCATCGGCACCATCAGCATCAGCTTGCGGTTGGCATGCTCCAGCAGCTCGAACTGGCCGGAGAAGCTGACGCTGGTGCCCGGCGCCAGGGTGACCTCGCGCTGGATCGCCGTCTTCAGATCTTCGACCACCGACACCATATCGCGCCCGCGGGCATCGATATAGATCCAGCTGGCCGGGCGCGCATTCTCCGTCTTCAGCATCGATGGCCCAGAGACCACGCGCACCTCGGCCACATCGCCCAGGGTGATCTGTTGATTGAGCGGCGTCAGGATCGGCAGCCGGCGCAGCGCCTCGGGCGAATCCCGCCAGCTCTGGGGATAGCGCAGCGCAATCGGATAGCGCGCTACCCCTTCGACGGTCTCCCCCACCATCGCCCCGCCGATGGCCGATGAGACGAACAGCTGCACATCGGCGACCGTCATCCCGTAGCGGGCGGCCCGCTGGCGCTGGATCTGAATATCGAGGTAGCGCCCCCCCTCCAGGCGCTCCGCCAGCGCCGAAACCACCCCGGGTACCCCCTTAGCCACCGCCTCAATACGCTGGGCCGTGACGTCGATGTCGCCCAGCACGGTACCCGACACCTTGATGCCGATCGGGCTCTTGATGCCGGTCGAGAGCATGTCGATACGGTTGCGGATCGGCGGAACCCACAGGTTAGCCAGCCCCGGCAGACGCACCGTGGCGTCGAGTTCGGCGATGATCTTGTCCATCGTCATTCCCGGACGCCACTGATCCTGCGGCTTCAGCTGAATGGTGGTCTCGATCATCTCCAGCGGCGCCGAGTCGGTCGCGCTCTCCGCCTTCCCGCTCTTACCAAAGACGCTGGCCACCTCCGGCACCTGCCTGATCAGTTTGTCCGTGGTCTGTAGCAGCTGCGCCGCCTGAGCCGGCGAAATCCCCGGCAGCGTCGAGGGCATGTACAGCAGATCGCCCTCGTTGATGTTCGGCAAAAACTCGCCGCCGAGGCGCTCCAACGGCCAGATCACCGTCACTATCGACAGCGCCGCCGCCAGCAGGGTGAGCCGCGGCCAGCGCAGCACGGCGAGCAACAGCGGATGATAGATCCTGATCAGAAAACGATTCAGGGGATTGCGGCTCTCCGGCGGGATGTCGCCCCGGATCCAGAACCCCATCAGGATCGGAATGACGACGATCGCCAGCGCCGCCGCGCCGGCCATGGCATAGGTCTTGGTGAAGGCCAGCGGGCCGAACAGCCGCCCCTCCTGCCCTTCCAGAGTGAAGATCGGGATGAAGGAGAGCGTGATGATCAGCAGGCTGATAAACAGCGCCGGCCCCACCTCGACCGCGGCATCCGTGATCACCCGCCAGCGCGTCGCGTTGTCGATAGGGCTGTCGGGATGACGATGCGCCCACTCCTCCAGGCGCTTATGGGCGTTCTCGATCATCACGATCGCCGCATCGACCATCGCCCCCACCGCAATGGCGATCCCCCCCAGCGACATGATATTGGCGTTCAGCCCCTGGTAGCGCATGATGATAAAGGCGATGCACAGCCCCAGCGGCAGGGAGACGATAGCCACCAGCGCCGAGCGCACATGCCACAGGAACAGGGCACAGACCAGCGCCACCACGATAAACTCCTCGATAAGCTTGGCGCTAAGGTTGTCGATGGCCCGATCGATCAGCTGGCTGCGGTCATAGGTTGTCACCACCTCCACCCCCGGCGGCAGACTGCCCTGCAGCGCGGCCAGCTTCGCCTTCACCGCCGAGATCACCTGGCGCGCGTTCTCGCCCGAGCGCAGGATCACCACCCCGCCGGCCACCTCGCCCTCGCCGTTCAGCTCGGCGATCCCCCTGCGCATCTCCGGCCCGATCTGGACCCGCGCGACGTCCTGCAGATAGACCGGTACGCCATCCTGGCCGCTCTTCAGAACGATGTGGTTAAAATCGTCGAGGGTGCGCAGATAGCCGCTGGCGCGCACCATATACTCCGCCTCGGCCAGCTCCAGCGACGCGCCGCCCGCCTCCTGATTGGATGCCCCGACGGCCTGCTTCACCGCCGCCAGGCTGATGCCATACTGCGCCAGCTTCAGCGGATCGACCTGGATCTGATACTGCTTCACCACCCCGCCGACCGAGGCAACCTCGGCGACGTTGGGGATGGTCTTCAGCTCATACTTCAGGAACCAGTCCTGCAGCGAGCGCAGCTCGGCCAGGTCGTGTCGCCCGCTCTTATCCAGCAGCGCATACTCGAAGATCCAGCCGACCCCGGTGGCATCGGGGCCGATCTCCGCGCTGACGCCCGCCGGCAGCTTACCCTGCACCTGATTCAGGTACTCCAGTACCCGCGAGCGCGCCCAATAGAGGTCGGTGCCATCGGCGAAGATCACATAGACGTAGGAGGTGCCGAACTGGGAGAAGCCGCGCACCGTCTTGGCCCCCGGCACCGACAGCATGGTGGTGGTCAATGGATAGGTGACCTGATCCTCCACCAGCTGCGGGGCCTGCCCCGGGTAGCTGGTCTTGATGATCACCTGGACGTCGGAGAGGTCGGGCAGCGCATCCACCGGCGTGTTGGCGATGGTCCAGGCGCCCCAGATACCGAGGAACAGGACGCCCATCATGACCAAGAAGCGGTTCGCCACCGCGCGTCGAATAATCCATTCAATCATGGCGCGCGTCTCCGTGTTCGGCGTGCGACGCGGAGGGAGCCGGTGCGCCAGGGGATGACGGCGCATCTCCCCCACCCGCCTGACGCATACGCGCCAGCGCGCCGCTGATACTGGCCTCCGAATCGATCAGGAACAGGCCGTTGACCACTACCGATTCCCCCTCCGTCAGCCCCGCGGCGATCCCCGCCTGCTGCTGCGCCTCCTGCGCCACCGCGACGCGCTTCGGCAGGAAGCGCCCGTCCTGCGTCACGGTGATCACATGCTGCTCGGCGCCGCTATCGACGATCGCCTGGGCGGGGATCAGCAGCAGCGGCCGGCTCTGCGTCTCAAGATGCAGCGTGGCGTTCATGCCGGGCTTCAGTCTGCCGTCGGGATTGGCCACCGCAAGGCGGATCTGCAGGGTGCGCGTCGCCGGATCGGCGCTGGGCAGCGTGCGCCAGTCGCGCACCGAGAAACGCTGCTGTGGATAGGCGGGCACCGTCAGCTCGAAGCGGCTATCCGCGTTCAGCTGCGCGGCCATCGCCTCCGGCAGCGCAGCGCTGACCCAGACTGGGTCGATACCCTGGATCTGCGCCACCGTCTTATCCTTGGAGAAGTTCATCCCGGCGCGCAGATCGAAGGCGGTAATCACCCCGTCGATCGGCGCGCGCAGGGTAAAGCGCGTCTGGATGCGCCGGGCGGTGCGCAGGCGCTGAATATCCTCCTCCGGCATCCCGCTCAGGCGCAGACGCTCCAGCACCCCTTGGCGCTGCGCCTCCTGGCCGCCCCCCGGCTGAGTCAGCAGCAGATATTCACTCTGCGCCTCGACCCAGGCCGGGATGGTGATATCGACCAGCGGGCTGCCGCGCGCGATCCGATCGCCGTTGGTCAACGGGTAGACCTTCTCGACAAACCCCTCCGCACGCGCCTGCACGATCGCGTATTGATACTCGTTAAAGCTGATGGTGGCGGGCAGCGTAAGTGCGTCGCGCAGCGTCCCCCGTCGCACCTCGGCCGTCTTCAGCCCCAGATTCTGCCGCTGGGCGGGATCGATGCGTACGCCGCCATCCTGCCCCTCCGCGCCGCCCTCGTCGGCGTATTTCGGCACCAGATCCATGTCCATAAAGGGGGATTTCCCCGGCTGGTCGAATTTGACATCGGGTTTCATCGGGTCATACCAGAACAGCACGCGGCGTTCGGCCGGCGCCGTGGCGGCTGACGATGTCAGATTCAGATAAGGATACAGGGCGACGGTGATCGCCCCCCCCAGAATGAGGCCGCCGGCAAGCGCCGCGGCATACTTTATATTTAGAGCGGGCATGACAATCCCCATTCGCGAGCCGGTCATTCACGACGGACGCAGAGTCGAACGGCCGGAGTCCCCTCGGGAACCTCCGGCATCAATAGCATCGCTGCGATCAGATGGCATGGATGGCGGTTAACCGTGAGATCGCGCCCTGCTGAACAAACGAGAAGGAGACCCGATCGCCGGCCTTTACTCCCGCGACCTGGCTCGCCTCATCGAAGGTAAAGCGCATGGTCATCGCCGGCCAGTCCAATTCGGGGATCGCCGGGTGACTGATGGTGATCTTATTACTCTGCAAATCAATCGCCTTCACCTCGCCGCGGGTCGTTACCTGTGGCGTCTGCACCTGATCGGCCGCCGCCGGCTGAGCGTGTTGATGGCCATTCTCCGCCGCCAGCGCTGGGACGCTGCCCGCCATGATGAAAGCCGTACATAAAGCCACTTTGATCGCTGTTTTCATACAATTCACTCCATTGGATTAAGGGTCAGTTGTTATGCCTGCCAACCGCCGCCCAGGGCGGCAAAAAGCGCTATCTCATTCGCCTGCTGGGCATAGCGCAGATCGAGTAGCGTCTGCTGGGTGGTAAATAACGCGCGTTCGGCGTCCAAGACCTCGAGATAACTCAGCGCACCGTGGGCGTATAGGCCGCGGGCGCGCCCTAAGGTCGCCTGCAGCGCGTCGAGATAGCGCTGCTGCGCCGTTAATTGATCGGCGAGGCTCCGGCGCGTGGAGAGGGCATCGTCCACCTCCTTAAACGCCGCCTGGATCCTATTTTCATAATTCACGATGGACTGCTGCTGGCGTAGTTCGGCGAGCTGCAGATTGGCGCGGTTACGCCCGCCGTTAAAGATCGGCAGGGTAACCTTGGGGACAAAGCTCCACATTCCACCGGCCGCGCTGAATAATCCGGCTAAATCGCTGCCGCTGGCGTTCAGTCCGCCGCTCAGCGAGATCGAGGGAAAGAATGCCGCCCGCGCCGCGCCGATATCGGCATCCGCCGCCCGCAGCTGATGCTCCGCCTCCATAATGTCGGGCCGCTGCAGCAGGATCGTCGATGGCAGCGGCACCGGTAGCGCGACTGGACCGACCGGGCTTTCCAGCCCGCGCAGATCGCGGGGGGCTCCGCCATAGACGCCGACGAGCCGCTGGATAGCATGGTTGGCCTGCGCCACCTCCCCCTCGCGCCGCGCCAGCGTCGCCTGGGTCGTATCGATCTGCCCGCGCGCCTGCTCCAGCGCCAGCAGGTTATTACTGCCGCTTTGCACCTGCCGTTCAATCAGGGTGTAGGATTGGCGGTAGCTCTGCAGCGTCTCTCGGGCGATACGTTGCTGGGCGTAGGCCAGCTGCTGGGTAAAATAGGCCTGGGCGACATTGGAGACCAACAGGATATGCACCGCACGCTGTGCCTGCTGGCTGGCGAGAAAGTTCTGCCGTTCCCGCTCGCTCATCGACTGGAGCCGACCGAACAGATCCAGCTCGACCCCCAGCGCGCCGCCCAGCTGATACTCTCGGCTGCTGGCGCCGCCCTGGAGCGGAGCGCGATAGTTCGCCTGCGAGGAAACATCGAGCTGGGGATAGCGGTCGGCCTGCTGCAGTGCCAGCTGGGCGCGCGCCAGACGCACATTGAGCACCGCCTGCCGCAGGTCACGGTTGTTACGCAGCGCCTCGTCGATCAGCTGTCTGGCCTGCGCATCGCGAAAAAACTGGCGCCAGCCCAGATCCCGGTCGTACGTCGCCGCCGTGGCGCCAGCCGCCGCCGCCGAGGAGAACTGCGCGCCTACCGGCAATGCCGGACGCTGATACTCTGGCGCCAGAGAGACGCATCCCGTCAGAGTCAATACCACGCTGACGCTTAATTGCTTTAACTTAACCATAACGCTGATAGCCCAAACATGCCGATGGGGGAGTGGCACCCATAAGGCCGCCAAAGGATAAGGCACCTTAACAAACCGATACGGTTTGCCCGGTGACAGCCAAATGACAAAGCTGTCATTTTCCCGTTCATCGATTGATCTCGCCCTCAACCCCTCTACAATGGCCGGGAGAGCATGAGATAACGGAGCACAGGGTGAAAATACTGATCGTCGAGGATGAGGTAAAAACCGGGAAATACCTGTGTAAGGGACTGACAGAGGCAGGATTTGTCGTCGATCTCGCCGACAACGGTTTGACGGGATACCACCTGGCGATGACCGCCAGCTATGATCTGATCATCCTCGATATTCTGCTGCCCGACGTCAACGGCTGGGACATCGTGCGCATGCTACGCAACGCCAACCAGGGGCTGCCGATCCTGCTGCTGAGCGCGCTGGGCACCATCGAACAACGGGTAAAGGGGCTGGAGCTCGGCGCCGACGACTACCTGGTCAAGCCCTTCGCCTTCGCCGAGCTCTTAGCGCGGGTGAAAACCCTGCTGCGCCGCGGCAGCACCCACATTCCCGAGAGCCAGCTGCACGTGGCCGATCTCACCCTGGATCTTCTCTCCAGAAAGGTGACCCGCGGCGCTAAGCGCATCACGCTAACGGGCAAGGAGTTCACCCTGCTGACGTTCTTTATCCGCCACCAGGGCGAGGTGCTGCCCCGCTCCCTGATCGCCTCGCAGGTTTGGGACATGAACTTCGACAGCGACACCAACGCCATCGACGTGGCCGTGAAGCGGCTGCGGGCGAAGATCGACCTTGACTTCGAGCCCAAGCTCATCCAGACGGTGCGCGGCGTCGGCTACCTGCTCGAGGCGCCGGATGTGGGCTAAGCGCGTGCGGCGCCCCATCTCCCTGGCGGCCCGCCTGACCCTTACCATCTCGCTGGCGACCAGTCTCGCCTTTGTCGCGTTCACCTGGATCATGATCTACTCCGTCGAGCGCCATTTCGCCGAGCTGGACAACGGCACGCTCCAGCAGGTGCGCAGCAGCGTCCTGCGCGTCCTGCAAGAACCGCCCCGCCCCGGCATCCAGCGCCTCGATACGCTCAGCCGGGTGCTGGCCGGCTACCCGAACATCAGCGTCGCGCTGCGCGCCGGCGATCGGCACTTTCTCTATCGCTACCGCGCGGAGGCCGCCGCCGATCTCGACGCGGTCTGGCAGCTGCCGGAGCTGCAGCGCTATCTGCAAAGCGGTCAGGTCTTTCTCTGGCCAGACGGCCGCCACGCCGACGGCCCGCGCGAGGCGACGGATCGAAACGCCTACCGCCTCATCGCCAGCACGGTCTATCCGGCGGGCGATCCGCGCACCCCCTACACCCTGCTGATCGCCCTCTCCATCAATGTACACCTGCACTATCTTGAGCAGCTGAAGGCCAATCTGATGCTCTGCGCGGCCCTCATCAGCCTGCTGATCATTTTCATCGTGCTGCTCGCCATCTACAGCGGACACCGGCCGCTGCGCGATCTCAGCGGGAAGATCAAGGCCATCACCGCGGAGAATCTCGATACCCGCCTCGCCCCCGGCGCGGTGCCGATCGAGCTGCAGCAGTTGGTGCTCTCCTTCAACCAGATGCTCGCCCGCATCGAAGACGTCTTCACTCGGCAGGCAAACTTTTCTGCCGACATCGCCCACGAGATGCGCACCCCGATCACCAACCTGATCACCCAGAGCGAAATCGTACTGAGTCAGCCCCGCACGCAGAACGAGCTGGAGGAGGTGATCTATTCGAACCTTGAAGAGTACCAGCGCATGGCGAAGATGGTGAACGACATGCTGTTTCTGGCGCAGGCGGACAGCCAGCGTCTTCGCCTCAGTCGCGTTCCCCTCGATCTGCGCCAGGAGACCCTCAAGGTGTTCGACTTCTTCGAGGCCTGGGCGGAGGAACGCCAAGTGACCCTGCGCGTTGACGGCGAGGGCCCCGCCGCCTGGGGCGATCCGTCAATGCTGCGACGGGTCATCAGCAATCTGCTATCCAACGCCATTCGCCATACCCCGGCGGGCCACAGCGTGACCGTGCGACTCAGCGGGACGGCCGATGAAGTGCGACTCTGCGTCGCCAATCCCGGCACGCCCATCGCGTCGCGTCACCTGGCGCGCCTATTCGACCGCTTCTATCGCGTCGACCCCGCGCGCCAGCGTAACGGCGAAGGGAGCGGCATCGGCCTGGCCATCGTCAAATCGATCATCGGCGCGCATCAGGGCCAGATCTGGGTTAGCTCGGATCCCGATGCCACCCGCTTTACCTTCTCCCTGCCTCGCGCCCCGGAAAGCGGGAACACCCCGGGCTGCAAAAAATAATAGATTAGTAATCAATACAATAAATCATTACGCGATCGTCATTCTCCCGTCACGCGCGGCTGCGGATCCCCCCGGTATACTGGTACGCATCGGAGGAGAGACGCCCGCGTAACGGCGCTCCATCCCCCGCGCGCCGGGGCGTTTTCCGACGCAACATTCCCCCCGTTCGCGTGACCGACGCCGCCGGCGTTGCACGCAGAGATTACCGATATGGAGTCATACCGATGAAAAGACTGATCTACACCGCCTTGCTCACCCTGGGCCTCAGCAGCGCAGCCCTGGCCGCCAGCGGGCAGGACAGCGCCCCACCGGCGGCGCCTCAGCGCCTCGCCTCAGCCCACGGCGCGACGGGACACGACAGCGCTCCTCTGGATAAGCATCAGCGGGCGATCATCGCCCACCGGGCCATGAACAACAGTAGCGCGGCCGCGCATCAGCAGATCATCCAGGGCCACCAAAGGATGCACGATGCCGAAACGCAGAGACGCGGCAAGTAGCGTCAGGGGGACTGGCGTCCGGCTCGCGGCGGGCGCCGTCACTCCACCTCCGGCCGCAGAGCGCGCGGCGGCGGGGAGCGATACTCGGCATCGGCGGCGGCGAAGCGCCGCTGCACCGCCGCCGAGGGTGCGCGATCCAGCAGGCTGACCACCAGGATGCCGACGCCGGCAAACAGGAAGCCCGGAATGATCTCATATAGGCCCAGCCAGGCGTACTGTTTCCAGACGATCACCGTGAGGGCGCCGATGGCCATCCCGGCCAACGCGCCGTTACGGGTCATCCGCGACCAGAGCACCGAGCCGATCACCACCGGACCGAAGGCGGCTCCGAAGCCGGCCCAGGCATAGCTCACCAGCCCCAGCACCCGGTTTTCCGGGTTGGACGCCAGCGCGATGGCGACCAGCGCCACCAGCAGCACCATCGCCCGTCCGACCCACACCAGCTCCCGCTGTCCGGCCTGCTTGCGCAGGAAGGCCTTATACAGATCCTCGGTAATCGCGCTGGAGCAGACCAACAGCTGGCAGCTGAGCGTCGACATCACCGCCGCCAGGATAGCGGACAGCAGGATCCCGGCAATCCACGGAGAAAACAGCAGCTGTGCCAGCGCGATGAAGACCCGCTCGGCGTTGCGATCCACCGCGCCGGCCAGCGCGGGATGGTTGCTAAAGTAGGCGATGCCGAAAAAGCCGACGGCGACCGCGCCAAGCAGGCAAAGGACCATCCAGGTCATGCTGATACGCCGGGCATTGACCAGGCTATAGTGCGAGTCGGCCGCCATAAAGCGCGCTAATATATGCGGCTGGCCAAAGTAGCCTAGCCCCCAGCCCATCAGCGAAAGGATGGCCACCAGATTGAGCCCCTTCAGCATATCGACGCTTTCGCTGCTCTTCTGCCTGATCACCTCCAGCGCGTCATCGAAACCGCCGACGGAGATCATCACCATCACCGGCGTCAGGATCAGGGCGAAGATCATCAGACTCGCCTGCACCGTGTCGGTCCAGCTGACCGCCAGGAAGCCGCCAATAAAGGTATAGATGATGGTCGCCGCCGCCCCGGCCCACAGCGCCGTCGAGTAGCTCATGCCGAAGGTGCTCTCAAACAGGCGGGCGCCAGCCACGATCCCAGAGGCGCAGTAGATGGTGAAAAATAGCAGGATCACCAGGGCGGAGATGATACGCAGCAATCGACTGTCATCAGCGAAGCGGGCGGTAAAGTAGTCCGGCAGGGTCAGGGCGTTATTGCTCGCCTCGGTGTGCACCCGCAGGCGTCCCGCCACCAGCCGCCAGTTTAGCCAGGCGCCCAGCGTCAGGCCGATGGCGATCCAGCTCTCCGAGATACCGGCGACGAACACCGCGCCGGGCAGGCCCATCAGCAGCCAGCCGCTCATGTCCGATGCCCCGGCCGACAGCGCAGTCACGAAGGGGCCGAGGCGGCGCCCACCGAGAATATAGTCATCGAAGCTGTTCGTCGATCGCCAGGCGAGGAAGCCGATTAGGATCATCCCCAGGATATAGATACAAAAGGTCACCAACATGGGCGTGCTCATTGTCATTGTCGCTCTCCCGAAAGTCTCGTCTGGCGCACCGGGCCGTCATGACGCCGCCGTCGAGGCCGCGCCGGCGAACGCGCCCGCCCAGCCGTTTCCGCCGCGGATTCAAATATCAACCATTAATTAACACATCATTTACATAAAACCCATGCGCGGCAGAGAGAAAATGAGCACAAACCGTGCTGGATCACATTAACACCGGTTGCACCCTTTCATTTTGAGATCATTCGCACGGAAACCTGGCGCAACCTGCTATCCATACTTTCTATAATGACATTAACGCCGGGGTAAATATCATTTTCAAACCTGTAGGCCACGTCGCATTTAACAAGGTTGCACAAAGTTGCAACATAATGGATATTTTTTGCAATGCGGCGCCGCCATGAAACGACGAGCGCCGGGATCCGACTGCGAATTCCCGCCGTCTGCCCCGTGCGACGGCCTATCCTTCGCGCTGCGGCGCTGCAGCGCCATCCCAAAGGCTGGCCTCACCCGCGCGACAGACAGAGCCAAAAGGAGTAAATGCGATGGCAACGACAACCATGGGGGTTAAGCTCGATGACGCCGCCCGCGAGCGTATCAAGGCGGCCGCCAGCCAGATTGACCGTACGCCGCACTGGCTGATCAAACAGGCCATCTTCAGCTATCTGGAGCGTCTGGAACAGGGCGAAACGCCGCCGGAGCTGGCGGCCGTCGTCGATCCCCCCGCGGTGGAGACGCCGCCGCCGCCGGAGGGACAGCCGCCCTTCCTGGCGTTCGCTGAACAGATTCTGCCGCAGTCGGTGCTGCGGGCCAATATCACCGCGGCCTACCGCCGCGCGGAGACAGAGGCTCTCCCGGCGCTGCTCGAACAGGCCCGCCTGCCCGCCCCCCTGGCCGAGCAGGCGTATCAGCTGGCCTACCGCCTGGCACAGCAGCTGCGCGGCCGGAAGAACGCCGGCGGACGAGCCGGGATGGTACAGAGCCTGCTGCAGGAGTTCGCCCTCTCCTCTCAGGAGGGCGTCGCGCTGATGTGCCTGGCCGAGGCGCTGCTGCGCATTCCCGATAAGGCCACCCGCGATGCGCTGATCCGCGACAAGATCAGCGGCGGAGACTGGCAGGCGCACCTCGGCCGCAGCGCCTCGCTGTTCGTCAACGCCGCCACCTGGGGGCTGCTGCTCACCGGCAGGCTGGTCGCGACCCACAGCGAGGCCCACCTCTCCCACGCGCTGAGCCGGATCATCGGCAAGCGCGGCGAACCGCTGATCCGCAAGGGGGTGGATATGGCGATGCGCCTGATGGGGGAGCAGTTCGTCACCGGTGAGACCATCGCCGAGGCGCTGGCCAACGCGCAGCGCCTGGAGGAGAAAGGCTTCAGCTACTCCTACGACATGCTGGGCGAGGCGGCGCTGACCGCCGCCGACGCGCAGGCCTACCTGCACTCCTACCAACAGGCGATCCACGCCATCGGCAAGGCCGCTAACGGACGCGGCATCTATGAGGGGCCGGGGATCTCGATCAAGCTCTCCGCCCTGCATCCGCGCTATAGCCGAGCCCAGTATGAACGCGTGATGGAAGAGCTGTATCCGACCCTCCGCGCCCTCACCCTGCTAGCGCGCCAGTACGACATCGGCATCAATATCGACGCCGAGGAGGCCGATCGCCTGGAGCTCTCCCTCGATCTGCTGGAAAGGCTGTGCCATGAGCCCGAGCTGGCCGGCTGGAACGGCATCGGCTTTGTGATCCAGGCCTACCAGAAGCGCTGTCCCTCGGTGATCGACTTCCTGATCGATCTCGCCGCCCGCAGCCAGCGCCGCCTGATGATCCGCCTGGTGAAGGGGGCCTACTGGGACAGCGAAATCAAGCGCGCCCAGGTCGAGGGGCTGGAGGGCTACCCGGTCTATACTCGCAAGATCTATACCGATGTCTCCTACCTGGCCTGCGCCAAGAGGCTACTGAGCGTGCCCAGCCTGATCTACCCGCAGTTCGCCACCCATAACGCCCATACGCTGGCGGCCATCTATCAGTTGGCCGGACAGAATTACTACCCGGGGCAGTATGAGTTCCAGTGCCTGCACGGCATGGGCGAGCCGCTATACCAGCAGGTGGTCGGCAAGGTCGCCGACGGCAAGCTCAATCGCCCCTGCCGCATCTATGCGCCGGTCGGCACCCATGAAACGCTGTTAGCCTACCTGGTGCGCCGTCTGCTGGAGAATGGCGCCAACACCTCCTTCGTCAATCGCATCGCCGACGCCAGCCTGCCGCTGGAAGCGCTGGTCGCCGACCCGGTCGCCGCCGTGGATACGCTGACGGCGCAGGAGGGGTGCCTTGGGCTCCCCCATCCGAAGATCCCGCTGCCGCGCGATCTGTATGCCCCGGGGCGCGCCAACGCCGCCGGACTGGATCTGAGCAATGAGCAGCGCCTGGCCTCCCTCTCCTGCGCCCTGTTGAACGACGCCCATCAGCGGCGGGTGGCGATACCGCTGCTGGAGCAGCCCTGCGCCGAAGGCGACCTGCGCGCCCTGCCTAATCCCGCCGAGCCGGGCGATATCGTCGGCTACACGCGCGACGCCAGCGAGCAGGAGGTCGCGCAGGCGTTGACGGATGCGCAGCGTAGCGCCCCCATCTGGGGGGCCACGCCGCCGCAGGCGCGTGCCGCCATCCTGGCGCGCGCCGCCACCCTGATGGAGCGCCAGATGCCGACGCTGATGGGGATTCTGATACGTGAGGCAGGCAAGACCTTTGCCAACGCCGTCGCCGAGGTGCGCGAAGCCGTCGACTTCCTGCGCTACTACGCCGAGCAGGTGCGCGTCAGCTTCGACAACGAGAGCCACCGTCCGCTGGGCTGCGTGGTCTGCATCAGCCCGTGGAACTTCCCGCTGGCCATCTTTACCGGCCAGATCGCCGCCGCGCTGGCCGCCGGCAACAGCGTACTCGCCAAGCCCGCCGAACAGACGCCGCTGATCGCCGCCCAGGCCATCGCTATCCTGCACGACGCCGGCGTCCCCCCCGGCGCCGTACAGCTGCTGCCGGGGCGCGGCGAAACCGTGGGCGCCCAACTGGTCAACGATAGCCGGGTGCGCGGCGTCATGTTTACCGGCTCGACGGAGGTCGCCAAACGGCTGCAGCGCGCCGTCGCCGATCGGCTCGATGCGCAGGGTCGGCCAACGCCGCTGATCGCCGAGACCGGGGGGCTCAACGCGATGATCGTCGACTCGTCGGCGCTGACCGAGCAGGTCGTAAGTGACGTTGTCACGTCAGCCTTCGACAGCGCCGGACAGCGCTGCTCCGCCCTGCGCCTCCTCTGCCTGCAGGAGGAGATCGCCGACCGGACCCTGACCATGCTGCGCGGCGCCATGGCGGAATACCGCCTGGGCAACCCGGAGCGGCTGGACTGCGACATCGGCCCAGTGATCGATAGCGAGGCCCAGAGCAATATCGAGCAGCATATCCTCGCCATGCGAGCCAAGGGATACCCGGTATTCCAGGCGGCGCACGCCCAGGACGACGCCCAGCGCCGCGCTCGGGGTCACTTTGTGCCGCCCACCCTGATCGAGCTGGACAGCCCCAATGCGCTGCAGAGGGAGATCTTTGGTCCGGTGCTGCACGTGGTGCGCTACCGCCGCGGGCAGCTGGATGCGCTGCTGGCCCAGATCAACGATTCCGGCTACGGCCTGACCCTCGGGGTACATTCGCGCATCGACGAAACCATCGCCCGCATCGCCGAGCGCGCCCACGTCGGCAATATCTACGTTAACCGCAATATCGTCGGCGCCGTCGTCGGCGTACAGCCCTTCGGCGGTGAGGGGCTCTCCGGCACCGGCCCGAAGGCCGGCGGCCCGCTCTATCTCTACCGCCTGCTGGCCCGCAGTCCGGAAAATGCGCTGACGCTGAGCACCGACGCCGCTCAGCGTCAGCCGTACGACGCCGCCTCGCCGCTGCAGGCCCTGAATGACTGGGCCATCGATCGCCCGGCGCTCCAGATCCTGTGCCAGCGCTACGCCAGCCTGTGCCCCGCCGCCGTCCCGCGCCCGCTGGGAGGGCCGACCGGTGAGCGCAACACCCTGCGCCTTGTCCCGCGCGAGCGGGTGCTGTGCGTGGCGGAGAGCGAGGACGATGCGCTGATCCAGCTGGCGGCGGCCGTGGCGGTCGGCTGCCGCGTCCTGTGGCCCGATACCCCGCGACACCGCGCGCTGCACAAAGCGCTGCCAGCGACGGTCGCGGCGCGCATCACGCTGAGCCCGGCGGATAGCCTGATGGCGCTGGAGTTCGACGCGGCGATCTACCATGGCGACAGCGATCGACTGCGCCTCCTCGGCGGGCAGATTGCCGCCCGCCGCGGCGCCATCGTCCCCCTGCAGGGCCTGGCGCCCGGCGACACACGGCTGCGTCTGGAGCTGTTGGTCCACGAGCGCGCGCTGAGCGTGAATACCGCGGCAGCCGGCGGCAACGCCAGTCTGATGACCCTGGGCTAACCCCGCCTCGCGCCCCTTCTCGGGGCGCCCCTTCACCCGGCTATTCACGGCATCCCAGCCCCATCCGCAAAAAAAATACCGCCCACCTGATGGTGAGCGGTATTTTTACCTTACCTCATACCGTCGCGCGCGGCGCGCGATCGGTCATGACTTCAGATACTGACCGCTGCGCAGCGCCTCGATGCGCTTATCCAGCGGCGGGTGTGACAGGAACAGCTCGCCAAAGGTACGATTACCGCGACCGTTGATACAGAAGGCCATCATGCTGCCGGCCTCCTGCGGCTCATAGCTGGTCTTCAGGCGCTGCAGGGCGGCGATCATCTTCTCTCGGCCAACCAGGTCGGCCGACCCGGCATCGGCGCGGAACTCGCGGTAGCGCGAGAACCACATGGTAATGATGCTGGCTAGGATGCCAAACACCAGCTCCAACACCATGGAAACGGCGAAGTAGATCATCGGGTTACCGCTGCTCTCGCCCTCGCCCTCATCGCGATTGCCAGAGAGGAAACCCGCCGCCACCTGGGCAATCAGGCGGGAAATAAAGATCACGAAGGTGTTCACCACTCCCTGCACCAGCGTCATCGTCACCATGTCACCGTTGGCGACGTGGCTGATCTCATGCGCCAGCACCGCCTCGGCCTCATCGCGGCTCATGCTCTGCAGCAGACCGGTGCTCACCGCGACCAGCGAGGCGTCGCGCCGGGCGCCGGTGGCGAACGCATTGATATCCGGTGCGTGATAGATGGCAACCTGCGGCATGCCGATACCGGCCTGCTGGGCCTGACGGCGTACCGTCTCGACCAGCCAGCGTTCGGTTTCATTGCGCGGCTGCTCAATCACCTCGCCGCCAACGGAGCGCAGCGCCATCCACTTGGACATCAGCAGCGAAACAATGGATCCGCCAAAACCGAACAGCAGCGCCATGATCATCAGTCCCTGCACGCTGCTGGACCGAATGCCTGTCAGGCTCAGCACCAGGCCGAACACCAGCATCACGGCCAGGTTGGTCAACAGGAACAAAGCAATACGCATCATATCGTCGTCAATCCTCTCAAACATATCGCACCATGCGATGATCAGATGGTAAGGCCATCTGCGCCGGTTTCAAGGGCTGTGGTGCGATAACCGGGTAAAGAAACAAAACTTTACATTTATGCTGCGCATAGCGGCTACTTTTCACTCCGCTCCGGCAAAAATCAAATGGTTGCCGGAGCCGCGCCTCAGAATTTTTGTAACAGCTGGCGCGGCCGGCGCGACTCCGGCTGACCGGCCCAGACCACCATCACCCGATCCCGCCCGTCATTGCGGATAAAGCCGTAGCCCTGCGGCATCGCGACGGTCGTCTGCTCTCCCTTGCCGATAGCGGGATGGCGGGCGCGGAACTGCCCCAGGCGCTGCCAGTGCGCGACCTGTGCCGCCGCCGGGCCGCGGATATCCTGCCAATTCATATCCGAACGAGTGCCCTGCAGCGGATCGGATCCCGTTGGCCCGGGCGGACGCCCCGACTCATCGCCGTAGAAAATCTGCACCGCGCCCGGCGCCAGCAGCAGCAGCGCAGCGGCGCCGCTGCCGTCGCTGCGGAACAAACGGGTATCATGGGACGACAGATAGCTCAGCACGTTAAAATCCTGCAGCTGCGCCGCCATCTGCTGCCACAGCGGATCGATATCGGCCAGGCAGCCCTGCGCCTGTGCCGCCTGCTCCTGATAGTCAAAATTGATCATCGCATCGAAGCCGTGGCGATAATAGGCGCTGCGCATCACGCCGTGCCCCCAGGCCTCGCCGGTCATCCAGAAGGGTGCATCGTCCAACGCCTGCTGCGGATTAGCCCGCTTCCATTCGGCCAAGGCCGCGCTGGCCTGCTGCTTCAGCTGTTGCCAGGCCGCCGGCTCTACGTGCTTTGCCGTGTCGATGCGAAAGCCATCGATGCCGTATTCACGCACCCACTGACTGAGCCAGTGAGTCAGGTAGTCTCGCGGCGTGTAGCCGGGGATCTCCCGGGCGCGGGTATCTGGTTTATGACGATAAAAGATCGGCAAACCGGACGCCGTGCTAGACTCGGTCTTCACATCCGGCAGAAAAGAGAGCGATAGCGTAAAATCATCGAATCCCGGGGCGTCATAGTCGCCGATATCGGTACGAATCCACCCCTTCCCCCACCAGCGCGCCCACGCCGCGCGATTGCCAAAATCAATATAGTCATTAAAGCTATGCCACGTCTGGCCGCGCCCCGGATGCCAGTCGCGCCAATCGGTGCCCAGCGTTTGCCGTAGCGTCTCCCCCTGCAGGAACAGCGCGCCGAACTGGTACTGCTGCATATCCGCCAGCGTCGCGTAGCCGGTATGGTTCATCACCACGTCGAACAGCACCCTGATACCGCGCTGGTGCGCCCCCTCCACCAGCGCCCGTAGATCCTGCTCGCTGCCCATATTGGCATCCAACCGCGTCCAGTCCAGCGGGTAGTAGCCATGATAGGCATAATGCGGGAAATCGCCCCGACTACCGCCCCCGACCCAGCCATGGATCTGCTCAAGGGGCGAGCTGATCCACAGGACATTGACCCCCAGACGCTGGAGATAGTCTAGCTGTCCGGTCAACCCGCGCAGATCGCCGCCGTGAAAGGTCCCGATCTCCTGCATCCCGTCCTTCTGGCGGCCATAGCTATGATCGTTACTGGGATCGCCGTTGGCGAAGCGATCGATCAGGACAAAATAGACCGTCGCGTTGTGCCAGTCGAATGCCGCCGGCCCCGCGGTTTCAGCCGACTCGAGCAGCAGCAGGCCATTACTGCCCGGCGCCGGCTGCAGGGTCACCGTGCCCTGGGTGACGCGGACGATCTCTCCGCTGTAAAAATCGCGCACCAGGCTGCCTTCGCTAAATGCCCGATCGACGGGGACACGCAGCGGACGCCCATCCCAACGCGGACAACGGCGCGCAGGCGCCGCCGCCCGCTGCGCAGCCTCATCCTGTACGGACAGCGTCAGCGTCGGCGTTCCCGAGCGGATATCGATCAGGGCCAGGTAGCGGCCATCCCGGAAGCGCCGCCATAGAGGCGCCTCACCTTGGCACGGCATCAGCGAGAGCGTCTGATTCAGCCGGATCGATCCGCTGGGTTGCCAGCAACTATCGGCCTGATACAGCTGCAGCGGCGCCTCGCCCTTAGCCAGTGGCTGACTGGCGCTAAAGCGTCCCTCGCCTACGGCGACGAACTGGGGAAACGCGGGCGATCGCCATTCGGCCTCAGCGGCCAACGGCAGCAATAGTGCGGAGAGAACGGCGTATTTCATCATCGGCTCCTGTGACTGTGACCATTGCAGTGTGCCACGGGGGCCGCGCCGGCGACTCATCCCGGCGGGGGGAGGATAGCGGGGGCGGAGCTGACGCTAGACACCGCAGCGTCACTCCCCCTCGCCTTTGCGAGCCGTAAAGCAATAAAGCCGTGCATGACGAAGTATCGGCCCCTACCGGATATCATGCACGCGACGCGTTACTTGCGCGGATAGTCCTGATTAATCCAGCCATGACACGCTTCCCAGGTAAACATCCAGCGTCGCACCGGGCCCGCCATAACATTAAGGTAATAGCTGTCGTAGCCCGCCATCGTTGCCACCGGGTGATACCCCCGCGGCACCATCACCACGTCGCGGTTGTACACCGCCATACACTCATCAAGCGACCGATCGTCGGTATATACCCGCTGCATACAGAATCCCTGCTCCGGGTTAAGGCGGTGGTAATAGGTCTCCTCAAGGCAGGTCTCCTGCGGTGGATTGTCGGTATCATGCTTATGGCTGGGGTAGGAACTGGTGCAGCCTTCGTCAGTCCACACCTCCACCACCAGCAGGCTGTCCGCGGGTTTATCCTGCGGCAGAATGTTGTGCACATAGCGTCGGTTGTTTCCCTTACCACGTGCTTCGGCATCGATATCCTGCGGCGCGATCAGCCGGGTCGGCCAGATGCCCGAGCTGGGCGCCGCGCACACCGCCAGCTCAAGCCGGGTCAGCGCCTGCACCTGCACGGCTTCACCGGGCGAGACGTATACCGCCCACGGTTTTTTCCGCTCGAACGGACTCATCCGATCGCCGATCTCAGTGAACCGCGCGGTCGGCGTAGTGATATCGGCTAGCCCTGCCACCAGCACCAGACAGCGCTCTTCGCTGACCGCAGGCAGCGTTAACTGCCGCCCCTCGTCTAGTTCAAACGCCGCAAAGCCAACATAGCCCCAGCCTGCACGCTCTGGCGTAATAGATTGGGTACACCCCTGTGCATCCGGCGGCTGCCAGCGCGAGAGTAAACGCGACATATCGCCTCCTCAGATAAGCCCGGCCTCACGCGCCAGATGATTCAGGTTGTTATACCCCAGACGCGCGTAGGTCAATGGATGGGCGACAGCTGGATCCTGCTCGGCCTCTACCACCAGCCAACCCTGATATTGGCTCTCTTTCAGCAGTGACATGAGCGGCGCATAGTTGACGCAGCCATCGCCCGGCACCGTGAACACACCGCTCAGTACCGCATCGAGAAAGCTGGTTTTACGGTTTTTCACCTCTGCCAATACGTCGGCGCGCACGTCTTTGCAGTGGACGTGATTAATGCGCGACGCCCAGCGCTGGGCGACCCCCAGCGGGTCCGCCCCCGCAAAGGTCAGATGGCCAGTATCCAGCAGCAGCCCGACCTCATCGCCGCTTTGACGCATCAGGCTATCCACATCTTCGGCGGATTCAATCACCGTCCCCATATGGTGATGGTAGGCAATCTGCACCCCTTGCCGCTGAGTGTAGCGGGCGAAAGCGGTCAGCTTCTCGCCATATTCCGCCCAGCGCGCCTGGGGAAAACGCGGGCGCAGGTGCACCGGCGTCTGCTGTTCACCGTGGATACAATGCGTCACCTCAGCAAACACCATCACCTTGGCACCCAGCTCGCGCAGCAGCGTCAAGTGTGGCTGCACCGCGGCGATCTCCTCCTCCACGCTGCGCTCCAGCAGACGGCCCGAGTACCAGCCGGAGACCAGCTGCAGATCGTGGCGCTGCAGGATGGGCCCGAGCAACCGCGCTTCACGCGGGAATTTATTGCCCAGTTCAAAACCGGCGAACCCGGCCGCTTTACCCTCGCTCAGGCAGGTCTCAAGCGACGTCTCCGCGCCGAGAGACGGGAGATCGTCGTTGGTCCATGTCAGCGGATTAATACCTAATTGCACAGCCATACCCTTCTCCTTAATTATGCTTGCCCACGCTCGCGCCACCAGGCGATAAGCTGCAGGTAGTTGTCCCGAATGCGCGCCACCAGTTGCGCATCGTCGATATCATGCTTCAGCCACGCGCGGGCGGCGTCGCCAAACAGCGTGCGGCCCACGGCAAACCCTTTTACCCACGCGTGAGCGGCCGCCGCGTTAAACCCGGCGCGCAGCTGTTCCGCCGGGGCATCAAGGCCAAGGATAACCACGCCGCGGCAGTGCGGATCGCAGCGTTCGAGGATCGCTTCCAGTGCCGACCACCCCGCAGAGGAGAGCGGCGGCAGCTTCCACCAGTCGGGATAAATTCCCAGGTTGTAGAAGCGGGAAACCGCCCGCAGATAGAGATCGTCACTGTGTGACATATCGGGCGGTAAAATTAGCTCCAGCAGCAGCTCGTGCCCGGACTGGCAGCAGGCGCGGTAGACCTCCGCCACGCTCTGCTCCTGCGCTAGGCGCAGGGTGTGTTCGTCCTCCGGGTGATAAAGAACCAGGCACTTCACTACGTGCTCCTGCGGCCAGCTGATCAGTTGGGTGCCAATATTGCCGAGCTCCATTTCCAGCGGTCGAGATCCCGGCAGCTCGATAGGCCGCCCGATCCACCAGCCCTCACCGGTTATGGCGTTCAGCGCATCCTGCCCGAAGGTACCATCGCACAGCAGCCCGGCCCTTCCCGCAAGCTCGGCATCCTGCGCGGCTGCCCGGCTAGCCTGCAGGATCAGATTTTTCAGCATGGGGATACGCTTCAGGCTGGCACCGCACTGCATCGCCATATCCTCTAGCTGGCTGCGGTGGTCAAACGCCATCACGCATAGCTCAGGCCACACGCGGCGGCGAGTAGTCACCCGGTGCAAATGGTTCAGACGCGGGTCGAGATCCGGTCGCGGAACGTCACGCTCACGAGACAGGTAATCATCAAGCTCGATTTTGCTCGGCATGGCGGGCGAACAGCCGTGGCGTGATACCACTAGCGCGCCACAGGCATTGGCATAGCGGCAGCTCTGCTCCCAGCCTTCATCGTTGAGGTATCCCCGCAGCAGCCCAGACATAAACGCATCCCCGGCACCCAGCACGTTGAGGATCTCCACCCGGACGCCAGTAACGGTCAGGCCGTCATCAAGCCGGGACGGAATCGCATCGGTATACACCGAGCAACCCCGCGCGCCGCGCTTGCACACCAACGTCGCCGGACTGACGCGCCTCACCTGCGTCAGCGCCTGTAGCGTGTCGATGCTGCCGCCCGCGATGTGGAACTCCTCCTCGGTGCCGACGATAACGTCGAACAGGTGCAGCACCTCTTGGAGCTCACGGCTCACCCGATCGGCGGCGATAAACCGTGTTTCGCCGTCACCCAGCGAGGTCAGCCCCCAGAGCACCGGACGGTAGTCGATATCCAATACCGTGCGCACGCCGTGACGACGGGCGTAACCCAGCGCCGTCAGCACCGCATTGCGAGTTTGCGGATGGGACAGGTGCGTGCCGGTAATCGCCAGGCAGCGGGACGAGGCAATGTACGCCTCCTCCACGTCGTCTGCGCTGATCGCCATATCGGCGCAGTTGTGGCGGTAAAAAATCAGCGGGAAAGTATCTTGGTCCTTGATTCCGAGCAGCACCAGCGCCGTCAGCCGCTCTTTATCGATGATCAGATGGCAGGTATCGCAGCCAACCTGGCGGAGTTCCTCGCGCAGGAAGCGCCCCATATGTTCGTCGCCGACCCGCGCCAGCATCGATGAGCGCAGCCCCTGGCGCGCCGTGCCATAGGCGACGTTTCCCGACGAGCCGCCGAGGTATTTGGCAAAACTCGACGCATCTTCAAGCCTCGCGCCAATCTGCTGGCTGTAGAGGTCAACTGCGACCCGACCCATGCATATCACATCAAACGGCTTTTCCACGTTGATACCTCATCAAACAATGTCAGTCACATTCAGCCAACGGCCTTCACGATGAGAGCGCGCGATAGCGTCAAGCACCCGCGATACCTTCCAACCCTCGGTGAAATCCGGCCACATGGGTGTACCGGCGACGATGCCATCCACCAGGTCACGAACCTCCACCGTTTTTTGATCGTTAAAGCCGATACCGTGTCCCGCCCCTAGGCAGAACGCGGCGTACTCCGGGTGCGCGGGCCCTACCAGCAGCGTGCGGAAACCCTGGCGACTCACCGGATCCTCATGCAGATATAGCTGCAGCTCCGCCATTCGCTCCTGGGTAAAACGGATAGCGCCTTTGGTGCCGGTAATGACATACGACAGCCCCATCTTGCGCCCGCAGGCAACCCGTGAGGCTTCTATCACCCCCTGTGCGCCGCTGGCGAAGCGCACCATCGCATGCGCCTGATCTTCGTTTTCCACCGCCACCCTCTGCGACGAGCCGGCATGGGCAGGGCGATCGGGTACGACAATTTTCAGATCGCCGCAGACCTGTTCGATATCGCCAACCAGATAGTGCGCCATATTAACGATGTGCGCAGCCAAGTCGCCCAGCGCGCCAAGTCCGGCGGTTTTCGTAAAGCAGTGCCAGTGGATGGGGGCCAACGGATCAGCCATATAGTCTTCGTTGTGGGTACCGTAAAAGTGGATCACCTCGCCGATTTCACCGCGGGAGATGATCTCTTTCGCCAGCTTGGCCGTTGGATTCTTCATGTAGTTGAAGCCGATCAGCGTCTTCACTCCGGCCCGCTGCGCCGCCTCAACCATTTCACGAGCATCAACGGCATTGAGCGCCAGCGGCTTTTCCGAGTAGACGTGTTTGCCGTGATGAATCGCCTCCAACGCCATCTCTTTATGCAGATGGTTCGGCGAGCAGATGTCCACCACATCGACGTTCGGGTCGGCTACCAGCGCACGCCAATCGCCGGTGGCGCGGTTAAAGCCAAGGGCCTGTGCCCGCTCTGCCGCCAGCGTCGGGGTGACCTCCGCCACCATTTCACGCACCAGCCTGCCGCGTAGATTGAACACCACCGGCGCCTGGGCATAGGCAATGGCATGCGCCCTGCCAATGTAGCCGGTACCGATTAACCCAATGCGTACCTCTTTCATCATCCGTCTCCTCACAGTGCGCCGCGACGGCTCTTGGCATAGGTGTCAAAGGCGACGGCCAGTATGATAATTAGCCCGGTAATAATTTGTTGGTAGTAGGCGGACACATTCATCAGCACCAGACCGTTAATCAGGATGCCCATAATGATCGAACCGATAATGGTGCCACCGATACGTCCATAGCCGCCCATCAGTGACGTCCCGCCGATCACCACCGAGGCAATCACGCGCAGCTCAAACGAGATCCCGGCGACCGCCTCGGCGCTCCCCAGACGCGCGCTGAGGATAAAACCCGCCAGCCCTGCCAGGCAGCCGATCAGCACATAGACACTCACCAGCACGCGTTTAACGTTGACCCCGGCCAGGCGCGCGGCCTCCGGGTTACCGCCGATAGCGTACACAAAGCGGCCCCAGCGCGTTTTATGCAGCGCCAGATAGCCGCCAATGGCCACCAGCGCGAAGATCCAGATAGGAATAGAGATACCGAGCAATTCGCCGCGCCCCCACCAGCGGTAGCCGGGATCAAAACCGGCGATCGGCGCACCGTCATTAATCACCAGCGTCAGCCCGCGCCAGATAGTCATCCCACCAAGGGTGACGATAAACGGCGGCAGACGCAGGCGGGTCACGCCGAGGCCATGCAGAAAGCCAATAGCCGTGCCCATCGACAGGCAGATCCCCAGTCCAATCAGCCAGCTCATGCCACCCCAGGCGCTGACATCAACGGTAGTGAAATTGTCACCTTTGATAACGTAAGCCGCGGTCATGGCGCAGACCGCTAAAATGGAGCCGACGGACAAGTCTATGCCTGCGGTCAGGATGACAAACGTCATGCCCACCGCCATGATCCCGTAGATGGATACCTCGGTCAGAATATTGACGATATTGCGCTCAGAGAAAAAATTGCCGTTCTGCGACTGAAAGAAAATCAGCAGCAGGATCATAAAAATCAGCACCCCGAAGCGCTCGAAGAAGGCGATGGGATCGAAACGTCCCAAACGCGTTACCGGCGTCTGCGTTTTGGAAGTCATCTGCGTCATGGGAAACTCCGTTATGCCGCATTCAGGGCGTTGTGATTGATGGCCATCATCATCATGAGGCGCTCTTCGGTAGCATCGTCGCCGTGAATTTCGCCCGTCACCCGCCCCTCACTGAGGGTAATAATGCGATCGGACACCGCCATCACCTCTGGCAGATCGGACGAAATCACAATTACCGCTACCCCCTGCTTTGCCATATCAAACAGCACCTGATGCACTTCTGACTTGGTACCGACATCAATGCCCCGGGTCGGCTCATCCACGATAAGCAGCCGTGGATTGAGCGCCATACAGCGCGCGAGAATGACCTTCTGCTGGTTGCCACCGGAGAGCTTACGTACCGCCTGATCGCTGCTCACCATTTTGATCTGCAGCGCCTGACGATAAGTAGCGATCAGCGCATCCTCTTTACGGGTGTTTACAAAATAGCGCCAGCGCAGCAGCGAGGAGAGGCAGGAAAGCGATAGGTTGTCGCGAATAGACAGCCCCAACACCGCCCCCTCTTTTTTGCGATCCTCCGGCACCAGCGCAATCCCCTGGGCAAGGGCATGCCGCGGGCTGCGCGGCTGATAGGCCACGCCATCGATCTCAAACTGGCCAGAGGTGAAACCGCCGGCGCCGAACAAACAGCGGGCCACCTCGGTACGCCCGGCACCGACCAGCCCGGCAATGCCCAGCACCTCGCCTGCGTGAACGTGGAAACTGATGTCATGCAGCGCAATACCGTGCGGATCCAGCGGCGGCTTTTCACGGCACAGCCCTTTCACCGCCAGGCGAACGGGGTTATCTTCATGGTGGGTTTCATAGGATGGACGACGGTTGAACGCCACGTCACGCCCGACCATCAGGCGGATCAGCTGCTCTACGGTGGTGCCCGCCACCGCGCCGGTGCCGGTAAAGTGGCCGTCTTGAAACACGGTAAAGTTGTCGCAGAGCTGAAACACCTCGTGCAGGCGGTGAGTGACATAAATAATGCTCACCCCTCGGTCTCTGAGCTCCCGCACCACCCGATGCAGGCTTTCTACTTCGCTGTCGCTCAGCGCCGCGGACGGTTCATCCATAATGATCAGTTTGGCATTCAGCGTCAGCGCGCGGGCGATCTCCACCATTTGCTGCTGTGCCACGCTCAGGCGTGCCACCGGCGTCGTCGGCGCAACGTTGAGCTGCAGGTAGCTCAAGATTACCTGCGCCTCCTGGTTTACCGCCTTTTCATCGACGATCAAATTACGCTTACGCGGCTCGCGGCCGAGGAACATGTTTTCCGCGACGGTCATATTGGGCAGCAGGTTAAATTCCTGATAGATGGTAATAATGCCCCTATTCTGCCGCTCGACGGGCGACTCCTCCACCGGCAGCAGAGCGCCGTTAAACCAGATTTCGCCGCTCGTCTGCGGCTGCGCCCCGGCCAGCGCCTTCAGCAGCGTGGATTTTCCCGCGCCATTCTCCCCCAGCAGCGCGTGGATCTCACCCGTGCCAACGGTCAGCTGCGCGCTGCTCAGCGCCCAGACGCCGGAGAAGCTTTTCGCCAGATGGGTAACGTTGAGTAAAGGTTGCGACATCGGCCTGCTCCTTCTTCATAGTGGGCCGCCGCGACGGCGGCCCAGGACAAATCAGTTACCGGCCTCGTTAATCCGCTCGGCCTGCTGCAGGTTTTCACGGGTGATCAGCGTCGGAGGATAGTCTGCGCCAACGATCGCCTGCTTCTCACGCACGCTGGCCACCAGCTGGCCCATTGCCGTCTGTACCGCATAGCCCGGGCGCTGATCGGCCGTCACCGCCATCCAGCCGTCGCGCACCCGCGCCAGGGCCTCCGGCACGGCGTCAAATCCCGTCACCAGCACATCCCCCGGCTTGAGCCCCTGGCTTTGCAGCGCCTCAATCGCGCCCAGCGCCATATCATCGTTGGCAGAAAGGATCACCTGCGGACGCTTGTCCAGAGACGGCAGGACGCTCTCGACAATGCGCATCCCTTCAGAACGCATCCAGTTACCGGTCTGATCGGCGACGATCCTGTACTTATCGCCCCCCGTCGTCAGGCTGTCGCGGATCCCCTTGCTGCGTTCGATGTTAGACGACGACCCAGGCTGCCCGGTCAGCAGAATAATGTCCGCGCCGTTGGGGAACTGGGCCTTCACAAAGTCGCCGATGGCCTGGCCGCCTTTGTAGTTGTTCGCACCGAAGTGCGGCACCTTATTCTGACTGTCGACAGAGCGGTCGAGGGTCACCACCGGCAGCCGGGCGGCCTGAATCTCATCAACCGCGCCGGAAACGGCGTTAACGTCATTGGGCGACACGATAAACCCCTGTGCACCGCGGGTAATGGCGTTTTCAAGATCCGCCACCTGCTTTGGCGAGCTGCCCTGTCCGTCCAGTACCTGCAGCTTCACCCCCATCTCTTTGGCGGCTTTGACCGCCGTGCGCTGCATGTGAACTTCAAACGGCATCGCCAGGTTTGGCGTACTGAAAACAATCTGCTCGTTCTCGGCCTGGGCCGCTCCGGATGTCACGGCGATGAGGACGGCAAAGATCAGTTTTTTCATTGTTATGCCTCTCTATGTAAGGGACGTTATCACGCTTCGTAGAGGGAGATCTCTCGCTGGCTGAGCAGTGACTCCAGTGCTTTATCTGCCAGATACAGCGCCTGTTCACCGTCATCGCCGCTGCATTCAGGCACCGCCTCGCCGTGCAGAACAGCGACAAAGTGCTCCCATTCCGCGGCATAGGCAGCTCGGTAACGCTGCAGGAAAAAGTGCTCGGGCAGCGCATGGGTAGCGCCGTTTGGACCATAGTGCTGCACCTGGTTTTCCAGAATATTACCCACGCAGAGCAGCCCTTCGGAGCCGTGCAGCTCAAGGCGCTGATCGTAGCCATAGGCCGAGCGGCGACTGTTAACGATGGTCGCCATCGCACCGGAGGCATACTTAAGCACGATAAAAGCGGTATCGATATCGCCCGCGGCGCCAATGGCCGGATCAACCAGATTGCTGCCCTGGGCGTACACCGATACCGGCTCTTCGCCCATGATAAAGCGTGCCATATCAAAATCGTGGATGGTCATGTCGCGGAACATACCACCGGACACCCGCACATATTCCGCCGGCGGCGGCGATGGGTCGCGGGAAATAATCACCAGCGACTCCGGCGTACCGATACGCCCGGCCAGCACATCGCTTTTCACGCGGCGGAACTGCGGATCGAAACGACGGTTAAAACCGATAAACAGAGGAACGTCGTACTTCCTGACCACCTTCAGACAGTCACGCACCCGCGCCAGATCCAGATGGACCGGCTTTTCGCAGAAGATGGCTTTGCCGTGGCGGGCGGCCAGCGCAATCAGATCCGCGTGGGTGTCGGTTGCAGAGGCGATCAGCACCGCGTGTACGTTGGGGTCGGTCATCGCCTCATCGAGGCTCTGCTGGCGGGCCTGATACTGCGTGGCCAGACGCGTGGCAAATTCATGGTTGGGATCGACGACGGACCATAGCGTCGTCTCTTGGTGGATGGCGATGTTAGCTGCGTGTACCTGACCTATACGGCCAGCGCCCAGTAAAGCGATGTTAAACATAGCGGCTCCTGGTGTGGGTGAATACGGTGAACTAACGCACCACAAATAAAACATTTATTTTATTTTAATAAAAAGTGAAAATTATGTTTTTGCGCTAAAGTTAACATTTTTTCAATGAACACGACAAATTATGCTATCAAAATCACAACATTTTGCATGCGTCAGTCGGTAAAAGAGAGGATGCGGCAGCAACTGCCGCCTGCACCTACTCCCTTTTGACGAGTGGGCGATGAGGAAAAGAGAAAATGGAATAAAAATTTCGCCACGCTGGCAAACTCAATACTGACGAGCGCTTTTCACCCGCGCCTGCGTCTGCTCCGCCGCGTCACGTACCGCGGGCGATGTTGCAACCTGTGCATCGCCGGTTCGCCACCAGGCGGCATAGTCGTGCGTCATGGTCTTCGGCAATACCTTGATATCGATAAGCGTCGGCCCAGGATGCTGCTGGGACTCCGTCAGCGCCGCCAGCAGACTTGACTCATCGTGTACCCGCCACGCACGGCAGCCGTAGCTTTCGGCGTTCTGCGCGAAATCCACCTTCACCAGCGGACCGTCCAACCGCCCGGTTTGTGGATTACGCCGACGGCTCTCTGTACCAAAGCTGCTTATGCCGTGCCCCATCTGCAGGTTGTTGATACAGCCAAACCCGGCGTTATCAAATAGCAGCACGGTAATCTTAATTCCCTCCTGCACTGCCGTTTGCAGCTCAGAGTGCAGCATCATGTACGAGCCGTCGCCCACCATGGCATAGACCGGCTGCTGCGGCATGGCGAGCTTAGCGCCAATGGCGGCGGCAATCTCATAGCCCATGCAGGAGTAGCCATACTCCAGATGGTAGCTGTCGGGCGTCTTCACCTGCCACAGCCGCTGCAGATCCCCCGGCAAAGAGCCCGCCGCACCGACTACGATGGCGTCCTCTTCAATATGCTGGTTGATAAGCCCCAGCACCCGCGTCTGGGTCAGACGGGTGTTGAGCGTCTCGCCATATTCACCCAGCTGCGCATCAAGATGCCCGGCGATTTCAGGCGTATCATCGGGCGACCATGTCCGCGCCCACAGGCGGCGGCATTCGCTGCGCCAGGCCGCCATCGCCCGGCAAACCGCATCGCCCCACTGACTTCGGTAATCGGTAAGCGTTGCCGTCAGCGCCGAAAGCCCTGTACGGGCATCGGCCACCAGCGCCGTGGCGTCGAGCTTGAGTGCGTCGAACTCCGCGACGTTGATCAGCAGGAAGTCGACGTCAGGATGGGAAAACAGCGCCTTCGAACCGGTGGTGAAATCGGTCAGGCGTGTACCGACGCCGATCACCAGATCCGACTGCGACGCCAGCTGATTCGCCGCCAGCCCGCCGGTAACGCCAATACCACCGAGGTTCAGGGGATGATCACTTGCCAGTGCGCCTTTTCCAGCCTGCGTTTCGGCAAACGGCAGCTGCAGCGTCTCGACAAACTCGCGAAACGTATCGTGAGCGCCCGAGTAGCGAACCCCGCCACCGCACACCACCAGCGGCCTGCGCTTGCGGGCAATCAGTGCCTGCGCTATCGCCAGACGCTGAATGTCCGGCGGGCGACGTTCAATGTAATGCATGCGGCGGGCGAAGAAGCTTTGTGGGTAATCCCAGGCTTCGCCCTGTACGTCCTGCGGCAGACAAATCGTCACCGCGCCAGTGGCCGCCGGGTCGGTGAGCGTACGCATGGCATTCAGCATCGCGCTCATCAGTTGCTCCGGGCGGTTGATCCGATCCCAGTAGCGGGAGACCGGACGAAAGCAGTCGTTAGTGCTGATGCTCAGATCGTGGAACTGCTCGATTTGCTGTAGCACCGGGTCCGGCTGGCGGCTGGCGTAAATATCCCCCGGCAGCAGCAGCAGCGGAATGCGGTTCGCCGTGGCGGTGGCCGCCGCCGTCACCATGTTGGCCGCTCCCGGGCCGATCGACGTGGTAACAGCAAAAATACGCAGGCGGCGGTGCTGCTTTGCGAACCCGGTCGCCATGTGTGCCATTCCCTGCTCGTTGCAGCCCTGCATGACCTTCAAGTGACCCACTTCCTGCTCCAGCGCCTGCCCGATACCGAGCACGTTACCGTGGCCGAAAATTGTCGCAATGCCTTCCACAAAGGGCGTCTCCAGCCCATCGACACAGACATATTGCTGATTCAGAAATTTGATCAGCGCCTGCGCCATGGTCATACGTTCGGTTTTCATGCCCCCTCCTGTCAGCCCAGCGTCGGCATGGAAAACGCGGCGCCGGTATCCTGTTGCATCTCAGGCCAGCGGGCGGTAACGGTCTTCATCCGGGTATAGAAGCGTACACCGTCATTACCGTGAACGTTGAGCGGGCCAAAAATAGAGCGCTTCCAGCCGCCGAAGCTGTGAAACGCCATGGGAACCGGGATCGGAACGTTGACGCCAACCATCCCCGCCTGAACCTCATCGCAGAAGCGGCGCGCGCAGCCGCCGTCACGGGTGAAGATAGCCGCACCGTTACCGTATTCATGACGGTTAATCAGTTCCACCGCGCTGCCGTAATCGGCAACGCGCACCACGCAAAGCACCGGGCCAAAAATCTCTTCCCGGTAGATGTCCATGTCGGCGGTCACATTATCGAATAGCGTAGGGCCGACGAAATACCCCTGCTCATACCCTTGAGTGTGAAAGCGGCGGCCATCGGCGCGCAGCGTCGCACCCTGCACTACGCCGCTGTCGATATAGCCCAGCACCTTGCTGCGATGGGCGGCGGAGATCAGCGGCCCCATCTCATTTTCCGGCGTTTGGTCGAGCCCCGGGCCGATCCGCAGCGCGGCAATCTGGCTCGCCAGCCGCGCGCATAACTCATCGGCCACTCTATCTCCCACCGCCAGCACCACGGAGAGCGCCATGCAGCGTTCACCCGCCGCACCGTACGCGGCGCCCATGATCGCGCTGGCCGCCATCTCCATATCCGCATCCGGCATCAGGATGCAGTGGTTTTTGGCCCCGCCCAGCGCCTGACAGCGTTTGCCGTGCGCAGATGCGGTCTGATAAATATATTCAGCCACCGGCGTCGAGCCGACAAAGCTCACGGCCTGAATGCGCGGATCCGCCAGCAGGAGATCAACGGACGCCTTATCGCCCTGCACGACGTTGAACGCACCGTCCGGCAACCCGGCCTCCTGCAGCAGTTTCGCCAGCGCTAGCGCCAGCGAAGGGGCTTTTTCTGACGGTTTAAGCACAAAGGTGTTGCCGGTCGCCAGCGCAATGGGGAACATCCACATCGGCACCATTGCCGGGAAGTTAAACGGCGTGATCCCAGCGCAAACGCCCAGCGGCTGCATCAGCGAGTGGCTGTCGACGCCGGTGCCCACGTTGGCAGAGTGTTCCCCTTTTTGCAGGTGCGCTATCCCACAGGCGAACTCGACCACTTCAAGACCGCGAGTCAGCTCCCCCACCGCATCTGAGTACACCTTGCCATGCTCTTCGCTGATCAGCCGGGCCAGCGTATCCATGCGCTGCTCAAGCAGCGCTTTAAAGCGAAACATCACCCGCGCGCGCTTTAGCGGCGACTGGCGAGCCCAGGCAGGGAATGCCCGTGCGGCGGCGGCAATGGCCTGTTCTGTTTCCTGCGCCGTACTCATCGCCACTTGGCGGATCTGTTCCCCTGTGGCCGGGTTAAAGATCGCCTGCACGCGCTGGCCTGAACCAGTGACGCTCTCGCCATGAATAAAATTCGCTACCGTCTCCATCCTGCACCTCTCACTATTGATATGTGGCTGTGACCCGGACACCGTACATGAAATAAACATTTCATTTTAGCGGAAAACAAAACAAAAATTGATTGTTGTGATCAAGGATGTGTTTTTATGTTAACGACATGAATCACGCTGACCAGCCGCGTTATTGGGGACAGTTTGGATATCAAAAGTTATTGTACGCGGAGGCTGTTTTTTGACCTTTCGGCTTTAGCTGATCTCGGGCGCCGAAACTTACCGGAGGCCGGTACCCCATCATCTG
Organism: Edwardsiella anguillarum ET080813; assembly: GCF_000264765.2. Taxonomy (GTDB): domain Bacteria; phylum Pseudomonadota; class Gammaproteobacteria; order Enterobacterales; family Enterobacteriaceae; genus Edwardsiella; species Edwardsiella anguillarum. The sequence continues at coordinate 3,698,821 of NZ_CP006664.1, read as the reverse complement.
GGTGCCATACAGCACCAGATAGACAATAACCGCCATAAGATGCGACAGATTGCCGCCAAGGATGCTGGACTGGCCGGGCTGTTTCAGCCCGACACTGTCGGCGGATTTAATGCCAGCGCCGCACGGGGATGCTATAAGGATCAACACGCTGTCTCCGTCGGGATGGGGCATCGCTTTCCCCATCGGCTGACGGCCAAAGCCGACGCTGCCTTTAATGATAACGCGCTGGAGTACAGTGTGGGGATCAACTACGAATTCAACGGAGCCCCGCCCCCGGCCATCAGCGCTCCCGCAATGAACTGGAAGTCAGGTCATAAATCGGCGATACCAGATAATCAATCAGACGCCGGCGATCCGTTTTAATCTCGACGCTCACCCCCATTCCAGACACCAGACTGATCTGTTGGTTATCGACCAGAATATGATCCTGCTCCAGCGCAACCGTCAGGGGAAACACCAATCCCTGAGTACTTTGCCCGCCACCCGTTTTGGTGTTACTGCCAAGACGGGTGGGATCCATTTGCACCTGCTGTGCATCTGCTGCCGGGATGGCATCTTGGGAAATATGCTGTACCACGCCATTCAATGTGCCATAGCGGGTGTAGGGAAACGCATTGATTTTTACATCGACATGCTGTCCCGGCCGAATAAAGCCAATATCCTGATTGGGGACATAGGCAATGATTTCCAGTCGGCTGTTGTCCGGCACAACACGCATGAGCTCTTCACCCGGTGTCACCACCTGCCCCTGTGACACCAGGCTGGATGCCACAATCGTTCCGTTGATCGGGCTTTTGAATGTCATCAGCGCCAGCTGCGCCTCCCGCTGGTTCAGCTGCTCCCGCAGACTGTTGCTTTGCTGCTCAAGCTGCCCAATGTTTTTCAGGTTTTCAGAGATAAAATCATGGCGAATTTTCAGCAATGCGATATGCAGAACGTCCCGGGCGGCCTGAATATCGTGCAACTGAGCCAGCGTAGACTGCAATGTACTTTTGGCCTCTTTGACATCCGTCAATATCTGTAACCAGTCATCCTTGGCGACCACCTGTTTTTCCACCAGGGTCCGCCGGATCTGCAGGCGCTCATTAAGTGTCTCAATCAGGCTTTTTTGGCTCGCAATGGTTGCCTTCATGCCCTGTTCACGGGTTTTATTTTGCGCCAACTGCGCACGTATATTCTGTAAGTCCGTATTTAACTGCGTCAGCTCTCCATGCATGGTACTGGTTTCACGGAGTTTAATTTCCTCCGGCAGGGCCGGCTGTGCCGGCCATTCGACGGTAAAATCCGTTAGCGCCCGAGCCTCCACCGACAAATCCCGGGCTAGCCTGTCCTGGGTTTTTCTGCGCCATAACTCTGCATAAAAGGAGGAAAAATTATAGAGGGTATCGTTGTATTTCGCCTGGCTATCGGCGGCCTCCAACAGGGCTACCGTCTCTCCCTCACTGACGCGATCCCCATTTTTCAGCAGGATCTGGGAAACCTTTCCGGTCACCTCCGATTCAATCACCTTAACGTATCCCTGCGGCTGAACTTTCCCCGGCGCCGTGGCTATGACATCGATGCGACCAAAGAACGACCAGACAAACGCCAGAACCGTAAATAGACACAGCGTATATAACAACTGGACCCTGATCGGTGAGGGCGGAGATTCTATCACCTCAATAACTGAAGGCAAAAAGGCCATGTCATCCGTAAAATTCTTATTTCTCCAGTTTAATAATTTCACGTTACGCTTCCCCGACAATGGACGCATCATCAACGCCATACTGGCTGTTTTGCAATGACCATAAGTGGAAATAAATACCTTTGGCGGTCATTAATGCAGCATGAGGCCCCTGTTCGACAATTCTTCCCCGCGCCATGCTAATAATCCTGTCACATTGACGCACCGTCGATAAGCGGTGTGCAATAATAATGACCGTACGCCCCTCCACAATATATTTCATGTTTTCTCTGATGATATTTTCACTTTCATAATCAAGGGCACTGGTTGCCTCATCAAAAATAAGCACGGATGGATTGGTGGCCAGGGCCCGGGCAATCGCAACACGCTGGCGCTGCCCCCCCGAAAGATTTCCGCCCCGCTCCTCAATGATCGAATCATAGCCCTGGGGCAGCGTAGAGATAAACTCATCGGCTCCAGCCAATTTTGCAACCCGGATAACATCCGCCCGTGACATTCCCGGATTGGCAAAGGCAATGTTCTCATGGATTGTGCGATTAAACAGAACATTTTCCTGTAGCACCACCCCAATATTACGGCGCAGCCAGGAAGGATCGACATTATTCATTTCAATCCCATCAATGAATATCTTCCCCTCCACCGGCATATACAACCGCTGGATCAGCTTGGTCAGCGTTGATTTCCCCGAGCCGGATGCACCGACAATACCAACCACTTCTCCGGCCTTGATCTCCAGATCGATATCCCGAATGACATAATGATCACTTTTCCGATAGGAAAAACAGACACTCTCCATCCGGATATGACCCTGTAAGGGAGGAAGTTTACCCTGTTGCGTTTGAATAAACTCCGGTTGGTTATTAATGATATCGCCAAGCCGCTCAACAGAAACCTGCGTCTGCTGAAAATCCTGCCAGAGTTGCGATATTCTCAGAATCGGCTGCACAACCTGCCCGGAGATCATATTGAATGCGATCAACTCCCCTACCGTTAACTCTCCACCAATGACAGCGGCGGCCCCAAATGCCAAAATAAATATTGAAAATATTTTATTGATAAGCAAGATTGAATTCTGCCCGATGGAGGTAAGCTGGGAGGCCTCAAACGAGGTGTGAACATAGTGTGCCAGGCGCTCCTCCCACTGTTTGCGGAACATCGGCTCCACCGCCGAGGCCTTGATTGTCTGAGCCCCGACCACAGCCTCGACCAAAAACTTCTGGCTTGCCGCATTGGCATAGAACTTATCGTCAATCCGTTTTTTGATCGACGGGCGCAAAATCGCAGAGATGAGGACATACACCGGAATACTGACCACGGTGATCATCGCCAGCGTCCAGGAGTAAAAAAATAAAACACCAATAAAAATAAAGATGAAAAATAAATCGATAACAGAAAAGAGCGCCTGTCCGGTAAAAAAATTACGGATATTCTCCAGCTCACGGATACGCGCAACGGTGCTCCCGGCACTGCGTGACTCCAGATAGCTCATCGGCAGGGAAAACAGGTGATGAAAGAGTCGGCGCCCCAACTCCACGTCAATCCTGTTAGCCGTATGGGCTAATACATATGTCCGCAAATAGCGTAATATGACATCAAACACCCCCACGACCAGCATCCCAATTGCGATGACAACCAGCGTTTCATAACTTTTATGCACCAAAACCTTATCGATAATAATCTGGAAAAAAAGCGGGCCGAGCAGGGCAAACATCTGAATAAAGAAGGATGCGACAATAACGTGCGTCAGCGGATTTTTATAGCGCTTAATAGTCGGCAAAAACCAGCGGATAGAAAAGCCGCGGGGATCGCGGCCTGCTCCCATCATGTGTCGCTGAACCAGCACCACATGTTCCCCCAACTGGGCCAGCACAGAATCTTCATGCTCGTCAAAAACTTTACGTCGGACCGGATCAAAAAGCCTGAAAACCCCATTTTCATTTCTGTCTGTAAGAATATACCAACATCTATTTTTAAGCTGAATTAATGATGGCAGCGGGATTTTTCTGATCCTTTTGAGCGTCACCCCCGTTATCACCCGGGCTTTCATTTTTATCATTACTGCCGCCCGGACAATATCGCCGGGCACGACTCCCTGCGCTTCCAGCCCCAGTTCCCTTATCAGAAATACCGGATCGGAGGCAATATTATAAAACTGTGACACTGTACATAGAGCAACCATTTCCTCACCAGGAACATATTCCCTGGAATTATCATTTATTTTTTCTCTCATTATTAATTCTTAATCGAAATTATGTGTAACGCCGCCGAAGCGGCGTTAGTGAAAAAAAGGCGGAAATAACTCCTGCCTAAAGATAATGATTAACCTGCAAATGCCTTGGCAAAATCATGATCACTCTGCTCCAGTCCGCGGGCCAAACTAGTTGCCCATGACTGATCGGATGCAGTGCCGTTATCCTGCCCGATGGACCGCCCGATATCTGCATTGGAGTCGGCGTAGTCCGCCAGCTCCGCCGCATCGGCCAGCGTGAAGATTTCATTGCTGTCATCATTCACACCGATCATCGGCGTAGTGCCGCTGCCGTCCATACCGATATCATGCATCTGAGACAGCGTAGAGTTAGCTGCAGAAATAGCCGTATCCTCCATATCCGGACTATTGTTATGCAGGCTGTCATAGGCGCCGCCGTAATCCATAGCCATTATGTTGACAATATCAATACGGGCATGGCTATCAACGGCGCTCTGCAGCAGATTCCCCCCATCCAGATTCAGCCCCGCCGGCAACACCGGCAGCGTATAGGAGACATCCAGCATCGGGTTATTACTCTCCAGAATGGTCATCTCCTGCATCACGGTATAATTGCTGGGCGCCGTGCCCGGGGCTGCCGCATCCACCGCCGGCTCTACCGGAGCCACCAGAGCGCTCTCCAGGGCCGTCACGCTGCTGTCCGGACTTACCGCTCCCTGATCTGGGGTGCTGACGGGCACCATGGCATCCGCCCCGCTGCCGCCGAGGAGTCTGGCAAAATCATAGCTGCCCTGCTGCAGGCCGCTGGCCGAACTGCTGGCCCATTGCTGACCAGCGCCGCTACCGTTATCCCGCCCGATGGACCACATGGACAGGCGACCGACATCCGGATTACCTTCGGCATAGGCCACCAGCTCGGTGGCGTCCTCCAGATTGAAGATCTCCACATTGACATCGTTGACACCGATCATCGGCGTGATGCCGACCTTGCTGTCCACCAGACCCACACTGCGCATCTGTGACAGGGTGGCATTGGCCGCAGAAATGGCCGCATCCCCCATATCCGGGCGGTTGTTATGCAGGCGGTCGTAGGCGCCGCCGTAATCCATGGCCATTACGTTGACAATATCAATACGGGCATGGTTATCAACGGCGCTCTGCAGCAGATTCATCCCATCCAGAGTCAGCCCATCCGGCAACACCGGCAGCGTATAGGAGACTTCCAGATTCGGGTTGTTGGCCCCCAGAATGGCAATCGCCTGATTGCGCATATCGACGGATTTTTTGTCATTCAGGGCTGCCCCCTCGATGTCAAAATCGATGGAGTCCACCTGATACTTATCGATGGCACTCTGATAAAGCGCTGCCAGCTCTTCGGCGCTGGAAGCCCCTATCGCAGCCTCAGTGCCGTTGGCGCCACCGAAGGAGAGGGTCACCCGGCCACCGGCCTTTCTGAAGGCGGCAATGCCACCGGCAAAGTCGGTCTCGGTTGCCACCGGCACCACCCCGCCCCATGACAGACCACCCACGCCATCAGACACCATAAAGGCCAGGGTAAATTCGCTGGCACCGGACTGCTGGCTGATGGCGAGCAGATCCGGGGTCGGCCAGGCCGTCATGTCCACGTAAGGGGTAAACTCATAAGAACTGCCATCACGGGGCATCACGGTATAATCGCTGGGCACCGTTGAGGCCGGGCTGCCTGACGAGCTCCCCGCCGGGGCGGACGATACCGGGATGATCTCCCCGTTGCCACCGGCGTTGAAGATGGCCGCAGACCATGCGCTGATCGCCGAGCTGTCCAGGGCAGAAATGTCTGACATGTCCATGTCGGCCAGGGAGACGCCATCCAGAATATAGGATTGCTGATTACCATCAATGGCAATGACAACAGAGCCGTTCTCCTCGCTGATGGAAAACTCGCCGCCCTGCATCCAGCCAAAATCCAGACGATCCGTTGCCGGGTTAAACTGAAGGTGCGTGGTGGAGCCCCAATTGTAGGCAATCTGGATTACCGTGCTTTTGCCGCTGACCGCCGGGGCAGGATCACTGCTCCCTACGCTCTCAGGCTGCGGAGCCGGTACGGCCTCTGGCACGGTGACCGGTGCCGGGACACTATCTGCAGCCGGAACAGCAGCGATATCTGCCACGGGAGGCGCGACCACCGGAGCAACCGGTGCGGCGGGTTCGCTGCTGCCACCGGCGTTGAAGATGGCCGCAGACCATGCGCTGATCGCCGAGCTGTCCAGGGCAGAAATGTCTGACATGTCCATGTCGGCCAAGGAGACGCCATCCAGAATATAGGATTGCTGATTGCCATTGATGGCAATGACAACAGAGCCGTTCTCCTCGCTGATGGAGAACTCGCTGCCCTGCATCCAGCCAAAATCCAGGCGATCCGTTGCCGGATTAAACTGAAGGTGCGTGGTGGCGCCCCAATTGTAGGCGATCTGGGTGACCGTGCTTTCACCGCTGACCGCCGGGGCAGGACCACCGCTCTCTGCGCTCTCAGGCTGCGGAGCCGGTACTGCCTCTGGCTCGGTGATCGGTGCCGGGACACTATCTGCAGCCGGAGCCGCCGGAACAACAGCGACGTCTGACACGGGAGGCGCGACCACCGGGGCAACAGATGCGGCGGGTTCGCTGCTGCCACCGGCGTTGGTAATGGCCTCCGACCACACCGCCACAGCAGAGTCGTCCAGCGCAGAGATCCCGGAGATCTGCATATCCGCCAGCGATACGCCGTCCAATATATAGTATTGCTCGTTGCCACTAATCGAAATGACCACCGAGCCATCAGATTCACTGATAGAGAACTCACTGCTCTGCATCCAGCCGAAATCCAGCCGATCGGTTGCAGGATCAAACTGGATATGCGTTGTGACTCCCCAGTTATAATTTATTTTTTGCACTGACATAACGTCCTCAACTATATAAGATATCGTATTGTATTTTTCACACCTTTCATTTGGCATCGCTATGCAATAAACGCCACATAAATAATTTAATTAATAATTCAAATACAAACACCGTATAGCATATGTAAATTATTTGAATGATGGCTTTAATTACACGCTATGACATTATTAGCAAACAGAAAAAAGAAACCTAATCTAATAAATGAAGCAAAAAATTTCAAAGATAAAGAGTGCATGATTAAATCAAGTCAGATCATCACGTTACGTGGTGTTTTCTCTAACGTCATAATTTTATCCCCTTTGAAAACATAGATACCTCCATTTTAAATGGAATACAGCAAAAATATTAATGCCCGTGTGGATACAAACCAGATAATCTGGCAACTTTAATGCAAACAGCCAAAACAATGCCCTGCCAAGGTGCAATATCATTACAATGAGCAAAGAGGAATAAGAGCCTAATGGGATAGGTTCTAAAACTGTCATTCAATATTAATATATATAACGCCCACTGCCGTCATGCCCGGGAACAGGCTCACCGGCGCACAATACAGGCAGGGGAAATTCACAACTGAAAGGAAAAACGACGATCACCGCCTCCTACCGACATGGAGAGTCCCCCTGGTTTGGCGGCGTATGGGCCCGCAATGGCAGGAAAAGCCATACTGACCTGCTCCCCGCTGATTAACACACCGCAATGTGAGTAATGTCGTCATCAGTAACATGAGCGCATCCCCATGAAGAGGCGATTTTGGGCGAATCACGACTGAAGTCACTGTTTCATTTTGATCTGTTCTGGATGAGCAATATTTAAAAAATACGCTGTAGCGTTTAGAATCAGAGAACTACGCTATGGGGGTAAAATGACGACAGCATCCAGCCTGAATGAGCTACAGCAACAGATCCGCGACCGCTACGATAGCCTAAGTAAAAGACTGCAGCAGGTATCCCACTATGTGCTGGACAATACCAACAGCGTGGCCTTCGATACGGTTGCCGTCATCGCTGAACGCGCCGGGGTGCCGCCGTCAACGCTTATCCGCTTCGCCAATGCCTTTGATTTCACAGGATTCAATGAAATGAAACAGCTGTTTCGAATGAACCTGATGGAGGAGACCGCCAGCTACAGCGACCGCGCGCGGATGTTCCGTGAAATGGAGAGCGAGGCCGTACCGGAAACGCCGCTGGATATCCTGCAGGAGTTTGCCCGCTCCAACGCCCAGGCGCTGCAGCATTTAGCCGCCCGCGCCGAGCCGGAGATGCTACAGCGAGCAGTGGCGCTGCTGGCAGAGGCCGACACCATCTACATCGTCGGATTACGCCGTTCATTCAGCGTTGCCGCCTATTTAACCTACGCGCTGAGCCACCTCGACTGTCGTCCGATCCTGCTCGACGGCATGGGCGGGATGCTGCGCGAGCAGATCAATCGCATCAAGTCACGCGATATTGTGGTATCCATTAGCTTCTCCCCCTATGCAGAAGAAACCGTGTTAGTCAGCGAGACCGCCGCCAGCGTGGGCGCTCAACAGATAGTCATTACGGACAGCCAGATTAGTCCGCTCGCAACCTTTAGCGATCTCTGTTTTGTGGTGAAAGAGGCGCAGGTGGATGCGTTTCGCTCCCAATCCGCCACGCTGTGCCTGGTGCAGTCGCTGATAGTGGCCCTGGCGTATCAGCTGGGAGGCTCGCAAAACCGGCGCTCTGTATAAAGCCGGACATTTGCATGCGCTACGCTCGCAGAGTCGACATGTCCTTATAAACGTATCATGACGTGATGAGGCTTATTCTGCACATTTTGGAAGCGACATCCTAAGGGATTGTTATCGGCAATACCGTGTTTATTTCGCGAACGATATCAAGAAATCTGGCCGTGAAAAATCAGCGGCGCTGAATTCCATATGATGATATATCGATCAGAAAAAAGCTGTCTTACGCAGAACTACGCCCTCAAAGAAATAGCTTTCAATATATTGCCGCCAGCCTTCCGTTGATTTGGCGAAAGCGACGGTCGATCGCAAGACAAAAAAAGGCGCGACCTGCGGCGCGCCTTTTTCCATCAGACCTTTCAGCCCGGCTTACCCCTACTCCTGAGCCTGCTGTGCGCTTTTCTGCTCCAGCAGGGCCAGGTCTTCGGCGATTTTCACCGTCTCATTCAGGTAGGGATCCGGTTCCTGATAATCCTTAGGAATATCATCCAGCGAGGCGATCGGCTTCTTGCCCTCCAGCTTCAGCCGGGCGTTGATCCGCTGCAGGCGAATAGCGTCGTCGTCCTTGTTCTCCTTTTCACGCTGTGCGTAGTTCAGAGAGACAATGTTACGACGCGCCTTCAGCGCCTTGTAGTGCGCGATATCCTGTTCGATGTACTGGAACTCGGGATCTTTAGCGATACGCGCATCGTGCAGCACAATCAGCTGCGGATCAAAGCGCTGTACATCGCCGGCCTTATTATAGGCGGCGGCGTTGATGCTATCCCACGGCAACGCGTTATCCTCAAAGCTCTCGCCGGTGTCCGCCGGATCGACGCCGGTCGGCATCACGATGTCCGGCGTCACCCCTTTCCGCTGGGTGCTGCCACCGTTGATGCGGTAAAACTTCTGGATGGTGTACTGCACTGACCCCAGATCCGGCCACTCTGGACGCAGCATCTGATCGTAAATGCGGTTCACTGACCGGTACTGCTGTACCGTCCCTTTTCCGAAGGTGGGCTCACCCACGATCAGGGCGCGATCGTAGTCCTGCATTGCGGCGGCGAAAATCTCGGAGGCCGAGGCGCTGAAGCGATCGACCAGCACCACCAGCGGCCCTTTGTAGTAGACGACGCCGTCGGTATCGTCGTCCTCACGCACCTTGCCGACGTTATCGCGCACCTGCACCACCGGCCCGCTGGGGATAAACAGACCCGACAGAGACACGGCCTCCGTCAGGGCGCCGCCCCCGTTGCCGCGCAGATCGATAACGATGGCGCTCACGTGCTGTTTCTCCAGCTTCTGCAGCTGAACCTTGACGTCCTCCGTCAGGCCGACGTAGAAGCCGGGAATATCCAGCACGCCGATTTTATGACCGTCCACCGTTTTGACACTCATCTTCACGGCGCGATCTTCCAGGCGGATGCGTTCGCGGGTCAGGGTGACGATACGGGTTTTGGTGCCTTTCCCCGCCGGCAGGATCTCCAGGCGCACCTTGCTGCCCTTCGGCCCTTTGATCAGGGCGACCACGTCATCCAGACGCCAGCCGATCACATCGACCATCGGTTTGCCCGGCTGGGCGACCGCCACGATGCGATCGCCCACCTTCAGCACCTTGCTCTTGGCCGCCGGACCGCCGGCCACCAGAGAGTTAATCTGGGTATAGTCATCCTCTGTCTGCTGCAGCACCGCGCCGATGCCCTCCAGCGACAGACTCATGTCCGTATTGAACTGCTCGGTATTGCGCGGCGACAGATAGCTGGTATGGGGATCGATCTCACGGGCAAACGCATTCATAAACAGCTGGAAGACATCCTCGCTGTTGCCCTGGGTCAGTCGCTTAATGGCGAACTGATAGCGTTTGGTCAGGATCTTCTGGATCTCCGGCCAGTCCTTACCGGCCAGCTTCAGGTTCAGCGCGTCATACTTCACCTTGGCGTACCAGAGCTTGTCCAGCTCGGCGACGCTGGTCGGCCACGGCGCCTTGCTGCGATCGACGTCGATGGTGTCGCTGCCGTCAAAGTTCATCGGCTTTTTCAGCAGCGTCAGGGCATACTCATAACGCTCCAGGCGGCGCTGCTGAGACAGGTTGAACAGCGCATAGGCCGTATCCAGCTGACCGCTGCGCAGCTCATCGCCCAGCTTGCTTTCGCGATCGCGGAAGCGGGCGATATCCGATGCCAGAAACACGTTGTGGTTATAGTCCAGCATGTTCAGGTAGCGGTTGAAGATTTTCTTCGAGAAGTCTGCGTTGAGGTCAAACTGGCGGTAATGGGAGCGGGTGAAACGTGCGGTAACACGTTCACTGACCGTTGCATGCTGAGGTTCCTGATGCAACTGGGGCAGCTGAACGGCGCCGCTGACGGCGTCATCCGCTGCAAAAACGGTACCTGCAAACAGCGACAGGGCGATTGCCGATACCCGGAAAAAATTGTTCATGCCTGGGTTGGCCTCCGTATCAGAACTGCAAGTGTTCTGTGCGTACAATCATTGCCAGACCGTTAGACAGCTGGACACGTACACCGTCTTTGGTGATCTCGAGTACGGATGCCTCCATGGCATGCTTACCGGCGCTGACCTTCACGGTTTGCCCCAGATGCAGCTGTTCCAGCGAGGTCACCGGGGTGCTGCGCTGTTCCGTGGTCTCGCTCTTGGCGCGCGGTTTGCGCTCCTGCGTAGCCTTGGCGGCACGCGGTTTACGCACTTCTTTACTGCCCTGCTCAGCGTCACGGCGCACGGTGGGCTTTTTACCCGCCGGACGCGGACGGCGCGGCTCGCGCTTTTCGCCGTTTTCGGCGGCTTCGCGCCTGCGGGCGTCACGCTGTGCCTGGACCCGGGCCTTGGCCTCTTCCAGCTGCTGACGGGCATGCTCTACGTGCTGCTCGTCCAGCACGCCGCAGGCGTTGCCATCCAGATCGACACGCTCTGCACCCAGTTTTACCCCGTGCAGGTAGCGCCAGCTGGATGTGTAAAGGCGGAGTGCTGAACGTAGCTGAGTCTTGCTCAGGCCGTTTTCTTCCCCCTGCATCCGCGCAACCAGATCCTGAAAGATGCCGATCTTTAACGGGCGGGCTTCACCCTCGGTGCTGAAGCACTGAGGGAAACGTTGGGCCAAAAAGGCGATGACTTCTTTACTACTGTTCAACTTTGGTTGATTTTCCATGAAATTTCCTGATTACAACGGGTTTGCCAACCAGCGATGGCATGAACAGGCGACATTATAATGAGGCTACCGCCAAATGCCATGCCATCAGCACCACAACCTTAAGCAAAAGTCACAAATTTTGCCCAGTCGCAGTGCTCCAAGTGCTGGCAGAGCGCGTCCACTACGCTTTTCAGGCCTTTTTCATCGTCCTCGTCGAAGCGCTCAAACTGTGTGCTATCGATATCCAGCACCCCGATCGTCCGTCCTCCGACCACCAGCGGCAGCACGATCTCCGCATTGCTCTCGGCGTCACAGGCGATGTGGCCATCGAAACGGTGCACATCCCCAACGCGCTGTATCTGCCCCGTGGCGCACGCCGTACCGCAGACCCCTTTTCCCACGGGAATGCGTACGCAGGCCAGCTTGCCCTGGAACGGCCCCAGCACCAGCGTCTGCCCATCCAGAAAATAAAAACCGGCCCAGTTCACCGCAGGCAGGCGCTCATACAGCAAGGCGCTCACGTTAGACAGCGTGGCAACCGCGTTGAACTCACCGCTGCAAAGCGCGCTCAGATCGCGAGCCATATCAGTATAAAACGTATCTTTACTCATGATTCTCTCAATGACGATAGGATCCCATTAGCCTGCGCGGGCATGCCTCCCATAAAATAAGCATTAAATGCGACAACACACAAGCAAAAAGCCGAATAGCGTCGTCTTATGCGCTAACACCATGTATATTTACGCTCGGGACATGTCCCGTAACGGGCCGTGAGCGTCGTCACCGCGCACCGTTACGGGACACGCCCTAGCCCGCGCTACTGTTGTACACAGCTTCTCAGCCAACCATGGGACGATAGATGCGCTATCCGCTTACCCGGCAACGCCACCCATTTCCGGTATTAATGGCATGACTCGCCGAGCCGGCGTCCTGACGCATCGCCTGCGCTGCCCGGAGTGCGATGCGCTGTGTCGCCTCCCGGCGATCGGTGCGCACCAGTCCGCCTTCTGTCCGCGCTGCGACGCCCGCCTGTATGATGGCCGGGACTGGCCGCTGCCCCGCCTTGCAGCGCTGGCACTCACCCTGCTGGTGCTCTTGCCGCTGGCCCTGTTTCAGCCGCTGCTACAGATCCATCTGCTGGGCGTCACGGTGCAGGCCAGCGTCTGGCAGGGCATCGGACAGATGGCCATGCAGGGCGAGATCCTCACCGCCGGCATGGTCGCCTTCTGCGCCATCGTGGCGCCGCTGCTGCTGCCCGCGCTGCTGCTGGCGCTGTATCTCGGCCAGCGGCTGCGCCTGAACCTGCGTCCGCTGCTGCTGCTGCTCTCCCTGCTGCGCCCGTGGATCATGTTGGATATCTATCTGATCGCGCTGGCCGTCGCCGCCATTAAGGTCCGCGAATATGCCGCCGTCGATCCCGGCCCCGCGCTGTTGGCCTATATCGTCGCCACCCTGCTGACCCTGCTGCTGCTGATCCATCTGAACATCGAACAGCTGTGGCGACGCCTGTACCCGCAGCCGCCCCAAAGCGCGCCGGACAGCGCGCTGCTGCTGTGCCACGCCTGTCGCCATACGGCTCCGCCGGATGCCCACGGACACTGCCGGCGCTGCCGCCTACCGCTGCACCGCCGTCAGCCCCACAGCCTGCAAAAAACCTGGGCCACCCTGATCGCCGCCGTGATCATCCTGCTGCCGGCCAACCTGCTGCCCATCTCGATCCTATACGTCAACGGCGTGCGCATCGAGGACACCCTGCTCTCGGGAACCCTCGCCCTGGCCAAGGGGGGGAATCTGCCGATCGCCGCTATCGTCTTTATCGCCAGTATCCTGGTGCCCTTTATCAAGGTGGCGGTCATGCTGTTCCTGCTGCTGGGCATACACCTGCGCCGCGGGGGCAGCCTGGTGCGGCGCATGCGCATGCTGCGGCTGATCACCTGGATCGGCCGCTGGTCGATGCTGGATCTATTTGTCATTGCGCTGATGATGTCGCTGATCGATCGCGACCAGCTGTTCTCGTTTACCATGGGCGCGGCGGCCTTTTATTTCGGCGCCGCGGTATTTCTGACGCTGCTGGCCGTGGAATGGCTGGACAGTCGACTGATATGGGATGCACATGCCACAACCGACGCCAACGACACAGAATACGCCCAATAACGCGATCGTCAGGCACAAACGCCGCCTGTCGCCCTTCTGGCTGCTGCCGCTGGTCGCGCTGCTGACCGCAGGCTGGATGGGCTATACCACCCTGCAAGAGCGCGGTGAAACGGTGCTGATCACCTTTCAATCCGCGCCCGGTCTGGTGGCCGGACGCACGCCGGTGCGCTTTCAAGGGGTCGAGGTGGGCACGGTCAGCAAGGTCAGCGTCACCCCGGATCTGAAGCGCATCGAGGTCTCCGTAAACATCCAGCGCAGCATGAGCAATGCCCTGCGCCAGGGGACCCAGTTCTGGCTGGTCACGCCCAAGGCCTCTCTGGCGGGGGTCTCCGGGCTGGACGCGCTGGTCGGCGGCAACTACATCGCCATGCAGCCGGGCGACGGCGCGCCGCGCCAGCGCTTTATCGCCCGCGATGAGCAGCCCAGCCTCCATCCGGGGACCGATGAGCTGCTGCTGCACCTCCGCGCGCCGGACTTAGGCGCGCTCAGCAACGGCTCGCCGGTCTATTACCGCAAGATACCGGTCGGCAGCGTCTATAATTATGCCCTCGACGACGCGCGGCAGGGGGTGCGTATCGATGTGCTGATCGAGCGGCGCTTTGCCCCGCTGGTCAAGGAGGAAAGCCGCTTTTGGAATGTCTCAGGGATCCGCGGCGACGTCAGCCTGTCCGGCATATCGCTGCAGGTAGAGGGTCTCGCCGCGCTGGTCAACGGCGCCATCGCATTCGATTCCCCGCCGGCATCCTCCCCGGTACGCCCCGGCGCCAGCTTTCCCCTCTACTCTAACCTGGCCAGCAGTCAGCGCGGCGTCAGCGTCACGCTGGCGCTGCCCGGCGGCGAGGGACTGCAGGCCAACCGTACGCCGCTGCTGTACCAGGGCGTACAGGTCGGCATGCTCACCGAGCTGGATCTCAACGCCGATGGGCGAGTCAGCGGCACCCTGGCCGTCGATCCCAGCGTCAGCGACCTGCTGCGCAGCCAGAGCCGCATCAGCCTCAGCGCGCCCGGCCTCACGCTCAGCCGGCTTAATCTAAGCCAGCTGTTCAACGGCAGCGTCCTCGAGCTTCACCCCGGCGACGGCGAGCCGCTGCGCCACTTTACCGTCCTCCCCGCCGCCGACGCGCTGCTGCAGGAACCGGGCGCGCTGCGCCTGACCCTGAACGCCCCCCAGAGCTACGGTATCGACGTCGGCCAGCCGCTGCGCCTCAAGGGGATCCGCGTTGGGCAGGTCACCGGGCGCGAACTGCGCGACGACGGCGTACAGTTTGAGGCCGTCATCGCCCCGCCGTACCGACACGCTATCCATGCCGACAGCCGCTTTGTGGTCAACAGCCGCCTCGGCCTGCAGCTGGGCGTCGATGGCCTGGCGGTGACCGGCGCCGCCCCGCAGGAGTGGCTCGAGGGGGGGATCGCGATCCTGCCCGGCCAGCGCGGTAAGGCGCTGAGCCACTATCCGCTGTTCCGCGACGCCGCCGCCGCCCGCGATGATATCCGCGGCGAGCAGCCTCCGACGACCTTGACTCTGCACGCCGCCGCCCTGCCGGATATCCAGCCCGGGTCGCCGGTGCTATATCGCAAATTCCGCATCGGCGAAATCGCCGCCATCGCCCCGCGGCGCGACGGTTTCGATATCGCCCTGTATATCCAGCCCGCCTATCGCCACCTGGTGGGAGGACAAAGCGTATTCTGGGCCGAGGGCGGCGCGCGGGTGCAGCTCAACGGCGGCGGTCTGACGGTCGAGGCCGCCCCCCTTGAACGCGCCCTGAAAGGCGCCATCAGCCTCGATAACCTCAGCGGCGTAACGCCCCCCGCGGGCGACCGGCGCCCCCTCTACCCGAATGAAACCGCCGCCCGCGCCGTCGGCGGCCAGATCGTTCTCTCAACCTATGACGGCACCCGCCTCTCGCCGGGCATGCCGATCCGCTACCTGGGGCTCGACATCGGTCAGCTGGCCTCGCTCAGCCTCAGCGCCGATCGCCGACAGGTATTGGCACAGGCGGTGCTCTACCCGGAGTATGTCGATGCCTTCGCCCGTGCGGGAACCCGCTTTTCGCTGGTGACACCGCATATTTCAGCCGCCGGCGTGAGCAACCTAGAGGCGCTGCTGCAGCCGTTCATCAACCTGGAGCCAGGCAGCGGCAACGCGGCCCGACGCTTTGAACTGCAGGATGCGACGCTGAGCGATGCGCGCTATCTGGACGGGATCAGCATCGCGGTCGATACCCCGGACGCCGGTTCACTGCAGATCGGCACGCCGGTGCTGTACCGCGGCATGGAGGTGGGAACCGTCACCGGCCTGACCCTGGGCAACTTGGGCGATCGGGTGCAGGTGGCGCTGCGCATTGGCCGCGCCTATCAGCGGCTGGTGCGCACCAATAGCGTCTTCTGGCAGGCCTCTGGCTATAATCTGGCGTTCGGCCTGACCGGCGGCGTGGTCAAGACTGGAACGTTCCAGCAGTTCATCCGCGGCGGCATCGCCTTCGCCACGCCGCCCTCAACGCCGCTGGCGCCGGCCGCGCCGGCGGGAACCCACTTTTTACTGCACGAGAATCCCCCCGATGATTGGCAGCGCTGGGGAACCGCCATTCCCCTGCGCTGAGGCGGCCGACCGCCTTAGCCCGCCGGATGCGGGCGGGCAGCCCCTGGCGGGCGGCCGAACCGACCACCCAGTCCAGCAGCAGTCCCGGGCTCTGGCGGGTCGGGTCAACCAGCCCCAGTTGGTTCAGGCTGACGCCCGCCAGCGTCACCGACGGCGCGGGCTGCGCCCGTCCGTCGATGATATGCGACCGGACGCCCAGCTCCCAGTGACCATAGCCGTGCTCCCAGTGACCATAGCCGTGCTCAACGGCGATGACGCCGGGCATCACGCTGTCCAAGATCATCGCCTGCGCCCGCAGTGTGCCGCCCGGCGTCGTCACCTCGACGGCGTCGCCGTTGCCGATCCCCATCCGCTCGGCGTCCGCCGGATGCAGGTAGATCGGGTTATCGCGCTTCACGGCGCACAGACGCGGCGACAGCGCAGACACGGCGCTGTGGATATTGGACTTGTAGCTGGTCAGCTCGAAGGGCCACGCCTCCAGCGGCCAGCGCTCGCGCAGCGGCGTACCGTCCGCTAGACGCGGCGCCATCCAGGTTGGGCAGCCGCAGTAGCGCTCGCCGGTCATGCTGTTGCGCGCCGCCGCCACCTGCGCATTCCACACGGCGAACGGACGGCGGTAGCGGTGAGCCATCATCTCCCCCTGATAACGGTGCGCGGCGTCCTCAAAACGACCGCCGCGCGCCAGTACGCTGGCCACCGCGCCCACCTCGGCCGCCGGCAGCGTCGTCTGCAGCCGCGGCAGCAGACGATCGACCCCGCTCAGCGCCACGTCCTGCGCCGTCGCGGGCGCCACCGGCGTCTCCAGCTGCGCCAGGTTGGCCGCGGCGCGCAGGTAGTACTGCTCTCCGCTGTCGATCGCCAGCCACTCCCCCTGCGCATTCTGCTGCGCCCGGGCGCCAAAGCCGGGCAGCGCCAGCCGCTTGGCCAGATCGATCAGGAAATTCTCCAGGCTGATCGGACGGCCGTCCGCCGTCCGCGCGCTCAGCGGCGTCACCGCCGGCCAGCGCACCGTCGCCGCCCGCGTCGGCACTCCTTGCCAGACCCCGGCGATCCCCCAGCTCTCATAGGTGACCGTATCCGGCACCAGATAGTCGGCCAGCGCCGAGGTCTCGTTGATAAAGGCATCGACCGCCACGATCAGCGGCAGCTGTGCCGGGGAGCGCAGGCACGCCTCCAGCAGGGCACGCAGCCCCGGCACCCCGTACAGCGGGTTCGCCATGTGGCTAATCCACGCCTTCAGCCGGTAGGGATAGGGCGAGACACCCGCGGCGACCTTCTCACGGTACTCGCTACTCTGCTCATAGTGCGCCTTGCTGCGCGACAGCATCAGGCCGCGGGGCTTGACCTTGCCCGGAAAGCGCTCGAAGTCATAGCACGGCCCGCGGCCAAAGACGGGATAGGCCGGCGGCTTGGCCATCATTCCTCTCTTCAGATTAATATTCCCGATCAGCACATTCAGCATCAGGATGGCATAGGCGGTATAGAAACCGTTGGCATGCATGGTTCCGCCGTGGGTATCCACCGCCGCGCGGGTGCCGTGGGCGGTAAACTCCCGCGCCAGCGCAACGATATCCGCCTCGGGCACCCCGCAGATTTCGCTGTACTGCGCCAGGGTCAGCTTTTGCGCCTCATCGCGCAGGCAGCTCAACGCGCTTTTTACCCGCAGAGGGCCCTGTGCGCCGCGGCCAGCACCAGCGCCGGAGGATCCTGCGCCTCCACGAGGCCCCCCAGCAGATCCGAGCGGCGCAAAAACTGCCCCTCGCGCGGATGCCCAGGCTGACAAATCACCAGATGCGTCGCATTGCACCAGTGGGCCTGGCCGGCCTGCATCATGGCCGCCTCGCCCGGCTGGCTGAGGTAAGCGGCGTTATAGCGCTGCTGCGCCAGGACCCAGCGGATCACGGATCGGCAGCCAGCGGTTATTCTCCCCGGCCGCCAGGCTGGTGCTCACCGGCTGCGAGGGTGCCACCACCACGTAGCTGAACCCCGTCTGGGTTCGCGCGGCGGCCAACTGGCGTGCCTGGCGCTTAAAGGGGTTTCCCGACTGCGCCGGTGAGGTGCCGATATACAGCACAAACTCCACCGCCTCCAGATCCGGCTTCATGTGCGCGTTCTTGTCCAAGTCGTGCATCAACGCGCCGGAGCCGGCGCGAAACGAATAGTCGCAGTACGAACCGTGATGGCCAAAGTTGCGGGTGCCAAAGCTGTTCAAGGCGAAGCGTTTAATGATGTGGTCGCGCCCCTCATCGCTGGCGTTGGTCACCAGCAGCTGGTTGGCCCGCGGCCCGAACTCCGGGTGCGCCGCATCCAGCGGCGTGGTCAGGTTTCGCAGCGAACGCAGCCCCTCCACCGCCCCTTCGCCGAACAGATCGCCGCCGTCGCAGATCTCCTGCAGCAGCTGCTCATAGCTGATGGTTTACCAGCGTCCCTCGCCGCGTTTCCCCACCCGCTTCATCGGCTGCGTGATGCGGTAAGGACTCTCGCGGATCTCCAACATGGCGTTACCGCGCGCGCAGGCGGTCGAACGGCCCGCCAGTCCCGCCTCGCCCGCCAGGGAGCGCCAGGCCTGCGCCAGCGGCGTGACATAGGGGATCTGCTGCTGCTGGGAAAGCGGATGGTAGGGATTCCCACCGATGCGCAGGATCCGCTTGCTGTTATTATCGATACCCAGGCGCACCCCACACAGGGTCCAGCAGCCAAAGCACATCCCATTGGCCAGACGCTGCTGCGGATTGACCGTCAGTCGCCCTACGCCGTCGATACGCAGCTCCGGCTGCAGCGCGTTGCCAAACTGGGCGCTGCGCGTCGGCTCACCGGCGCTGCCCTGCGTCACCCCGCGCGCCGCATGGCGTACCGTCGAGGCATAGCCGGCGGCGAACACGGCGCCGCCGCCCGCGGCCAGCCCCAGCTTCAGTAAATGACGTCTGCGTTTATCCATTTTGTTGCTCCACCGCGTCAGCGCGCACCTCAATCAGTTCAGTCAGGATCGCCGCCAGGCAAACCCACAGTCCCGCCATGGCCAGGATCCCCAGCCACCCCCCTCGCTGCCGATCGCCAGCGTGTAAGGGTAAATCCCCGCGTCATAGCGGGGGACCCGCTGTACGTCGATCAGGGTCAACCAGCGCAGCGAGGCCGCTGCGCCGATGGCCAACAGGGCGACCGGCCAGCGCCGCTGCGTCAGCCACTGCGACGCCGCGAGCGTCAGCAGCGCGGCGGGCCACGCCTGCGCGCGCATGAACGAGAGTCCCTCCGCCCCGACCCGCCCCGTGGGCCAGAATAGCCAGCAGGCCAGCAGCAGCAGGCGCCGATCGGTCGCCGTCACCGGCCGATCCAGCAGGCCGCGCACCAGCGCCCACAGCCCCACGCAGACCAACGGCGCGCTGCACAGCCACGGCAGCCCCCACTGGTGCCACAGCGGAAGCGCCGCTACGATCCCGACCTCGCTGCCGGTATACAGGGCGATGCTGGCGCCGGACAATACGGTCAGCAGGGCGCAGACCAGCGCCCGGCGGCCAACAGGATCAGCAGGGGGCTCCAGCGCGTCCGCGCCGCCTCCTGCAGCGCGGGACGCAGGCAGAGCCACCCGGTCGCCACGCCCAGCAGGGAGAACAGCGGCAGCAGCAGCGCGCCGCGCGACATCCAGGAGCCGGGCGTCAGATAGGCAAAAAAGTGCCAGGCACGACCGGGCTGATGCAGATCGGCCGTCAGCGCCAGCGGCCCGACCACGCAGGAGATCAGCAGCACCAACGCCATCGCACAAATAAACGTGACACTGTAACTATCGCTGCGCCGCAGCGCCAGCCACAGCAGCAGCGCCGCGCCATAGGCGCTGCCGATATAAAAAAAGTACTGCACCGCCCACGGCAGCCAGGCAACCGGCTGCGGCGCCACCAGGATCGCTCTTATCATTGGTCAATCTCCTCCTCACCGTACAGCGCCGCCTGCCCGCTGACCTGGCTGACAAACGCGGCGTCGAGCCCCAGGTAGAACACCCGCGGCGCCGTATGCTGCTCCGGTTTCAGTACATAAACCGACGTCCGATGCTGCGCCAGCAGGCGGCTCAGGGTGCTGTCGGGATCGTGCATATCGCCGATGATGCGCGCCCCGCCGATGCAGGACTCGACGCAGGCGGGCAGCAGCCCTGCCTCCAGACGGTGGGCGCAGAAGGTGCATTTATCGGCGGTCAGCGTCTGCTGATTGATAAAACGGGCATCGTACGGGCAGGCCTGAACACAGTAGGCGCAGCCGACGCAGCGCCGGTTATCCACCATCACGATGCCATCGTCGCGCTGATAGGTCGCCTGCACCGGACAGACCGCGACGCAGGGCGGATTTTCACAGTGATTACACAGGCGCGGCAGCATGAACATCTGGCTGACGCCGTTTGCCGCGGCGCCGCTGACCTCATACTGCTTTACCGTGGTGCGAAACTGGCCGAGGGGCGGCAGGTTCTCCATGCAGCAGGCAACCGTGCAGGCCTGACAGCCGACGCACTTACGCCGGTCGATAATCATCGCCCAGCGCTTACCGCGCATCCCCTGTCGCGACGCCGGCGCCGCCAGCGCCTCCCCCCAGGGCAGCAGCACCAGACCGGCGCTGACGCTGCCGATCCCGAACAGCAGGCGCCGCCGTTGTTGTTGTTTATCATCCGGCATCACACTCTCCCCGCGCAGCGCATCTGCCCCGAAATGTCACAGTTCCGCATATCTTCGCTCGCTTATCGATTGGCGTGATTTATTATGGGCGGCAGGGAACAGGCCTTCCTATTGTGGAAAACCACAATAGCGCTTGATTGCTGACCTATATCAAAATTAACCATCGACTGAATATCTGAGCCTGAACACCCGATGAACCCGCTGATGCGCTACGGCAGCCCATGGCTGGCCCTGCTTTTGCTGCTCCCCGCCCGGGCGGCGCCCACGCCGTCGCAGACGGTGACCATTGGCGTGCTGGCCACCCGCGGAACCCAGATGGCCGAGCGTCAGTGGCAGCCGCTGGCCGACTGGCTCAGTCAACGGCTGCCCGCCTACCGTTTCCGTCTGCAGCCCTATGACATCAGCGCGCTGGACAGCGCCGTGCGTCAGCGGCGACTGGATTTCGTGATTACCAATCCTGGGCAGGCGGTCACGCTGGGACGGCACTCCCCGCTCTCCTGGCTGGCGACCCTGAAGAGCCCGCAGCGCCACGGCAATACCAACGTCATCGGATCTGCGCTGATCGTGCGCAGCGACAGCCGCCTGCGTCACCTGGCCGATCTGCGCGGCAAAAATATCAGCGCCGTCTCGCCCCAGGCCTTTGGCGGCTACCAGACGCTGCTCTACCGCCTGGCGCGCGAAGGCTATGACTACCGCCGCTTTTTCGCCCAGACCCGCTTTGCCGGCTTTCCGCTGGATGCGCTGATCTACCGCCTGCGCGACGGTGAAACCGACGCCGCGATCGTGCCGGTCTGCCAGTTGGAGCAGGTCACGCTGGCGCGCGATGAGTTTGAAGCCCTGCGGCTGGTCGATCGCGAGGGGCTACAACAGCAGCAGGCCGCCGCAGAGATGGGCGTCTCTCGCCAAACGCTGGTCAATATTCTAAACATAGCGCCCTTACAGGACGAGCCTCTCGGCTTCGCCGTTCCGATGCTTTGCATGTTCTAAGTCCTACTTTATACTCAGCACCATGTCTATCCCACACCCCACCAAACGGTTGGATTTTGTCACCCGATAAATCCGACGACAGCATAACCCTTTGTCCGCCTCTACGTTGAGCGATTGCCCGCATGGGCGTTCGTCGATACTAATGTTCCCCTCTTCATGGCGCTTTAAACCGCGAAACAAGTACATACTGTGATCGCTTTCGGAGTAAACTCACAGCTTTCTATTAATGACTATAAGGACCTATATTTAATGTTACCCATTAACTCATCTCACTCAGCATATTTTCCTTCAATTACCTTGCCCGATCAGTTACCTCAAGAAAAAATAGTCGCCTCAGATAAAAGGGCCTTCAAAGAAAACATGATGCGCGATATTGCGACACTCGAAATAAATGGCATAAATATTAATGAAAAACTAAACCAGCTACTGAATAGTGACACATTAATGAATATTGACCCGGCTAAGCTGACAAGTATGCAGGACATTGTCACTCCAGGTGAAGAGTATATTTTTGAGGATTTAATAACTGGAAATAAAACAATGGTGGATATTGCTCGGTGTATCATGCTAGCTGAAGAAATCACCACTCAAAAAGGAACCAAAAATATTAATTTTGAATGTAGTACAGTATCATCAGGAAATCTCACAACTTCCCTTCTCACCGCCGAAAATTATCAACAGGGCGAGCCTTTCCTACTGAGTTGCAAGACCAAACATTGCGACTTCCTGGGTGCTGCAGGAGGAAACTACCCGCTAGCAGAATACTTATCAAATGATGGAGTTTCTCTTAAAGTAAACGATAAACATAACAATTACATTGGGCATTTTAATATCTGGAAGCTAGATTCTGGCGATTTTTGCATCGGCACCGTTGCCATGAAAAATAATAGCGGAAACAGCGATTATAGTCCTAAAAACCTTAAACATCTTTTGTTAAATCAGGCGGTTAATCTGCTTGAAAATAATCAAAAAGCACAAAGAGTATTAATTGGCATGGGAGGACATAATATGAAAAATATTTTTCCTGACAGCTTTAACCAAAACGGGAAGGGTTATGAGATTTTGGGACGATTACGTCATGCTGAAAACCACAGTTTCCTACAAAGAGACGTAGAAAAATTAGAGAAAATCACAAGTATGACAGTTTACAACAAGGAAATAAAAATTAACAATCAAGAAAATATTGGCATGCAAGGAGATCAAAGGAAAGATTTCAAAAACGCTCTTATTATCCTAGACAGAAAAAATGAAAAGGCCAGTGATGGTGATGGTATCGCACAGGCAAAGCGCATTCTTCAAAATTACGAAAAAAATAATAACATGAGCGACGATCAGAAGTGGCACCGCGAATTAAGAATGATGGAAACAATAGTTCAGAAGCAGGTTCGAGCTCAATTTTGGGCGACTCAGAAAAAATCAGATTAAATATATTATCTCGATGACTATTAATCTCAAGCGCATTTTTTTTGAGCTTCCTAAGAGCGTAACACGCCTGTGGAGCTTCGGGCATTTGCATGACCGAAGCTTCGCTTTATACTCCGCCCCCATGTACATCCCACGCCCCGCCAAACTCCTTTTCACCTTCGATAACGGTTGGAACCGCTACCTCGAAAAACACGGCGACAACGTCAGCCAGTGGACCCTACTCTCCGTTGAGCGCATGCTTGCTTGTGGCACCTGCGTCATGTGCGCTCGCCATTACTGCTGCGGCTCGCCGGACTGCACTCACTCCCGCTTCTTCTGCCAGAGCTGCAAGTCAAAAGCCTGCAGCTCATGCGGCATGCAAGCCACCGAGCAGTGGATTGCCGAACAGCAGCACATCCTGCCCGACTGCGACTGGCAGCACATCACCTTTACGATGCCCCCCGCACATTCACCTGTCCGTCACCTGCGGAGGGCTCGATATCAGGCATGACGTCTGGCGAGACCGAAGCATGCCGTGGAGAAAATCTGGCGTGGTTCATTCGCCTGCTGCGTCACAGCTATAATCTGATCAATCACGGCTTCCTGCCGGGGCTGGAGTATATGCGCGATAACAAGCAGCGGCAGCGATATCTGCAGGCGCAGTACGGACACAACTTGAAGGTCCACTTTGCGAAGAAGACCCAGGGAGCCTGGCGCAGCGTCAAATACCTCAGCCGGTACCTGAAACGACCACCGGTGTCAGCAGCGAAGCTCAGGCACTACAGCGGCGGCGCGGAGGTGCATCACTATTACGACCATCGTACACAGCAGCACCGACAACAGACGCTGATGCAGGAAGATATGATCGGCGCTATATCAGTCATATCCCGGCAAAGCATTTTAAGATAGTGCGTTACTACGGTTTTTTATCCAACCGTGAACGGGGCGAACTGCTGCCGAAGGTGTATGAAGCCCTGGAGATTAGAAGCGCGGAAAAAACCGAAGCAGCCGAGATTCGCCGCTCTGACCCGACGACGCCTGGCGCGTCTGACACAGCGGGAGCGGCAGACCTTCGACCTGCTGTGTCAGGGATTAAAAAACCAGGCCGTCGCCGACCGTATGCACGTCTCTCTGCGCACGGTGGAGGTACACCGCGCCAACATCAGCCGGAAGCTGGAAACCGCCTCACTGATCGCCTTTATCTGTCAGCTGAACGCCGAACCGGCGGATGATATCTGTCCATCCGCCTCAAAATGAATATTGCATATGCTAATTACAGGGTGTATATATTGCATATGCCATTTAGGAGAACCTATGCCCAGACCCAAAATCCCGCGCCGGATCTGCAGCCATCCGCAGCACCGCTGTTTTAAACCCAACGGCATGCCGCTGCAGCAGCTGGAGCAGGTCACGCTGGCGCGCGATGAGTTTGAAGCCCTGCGGCTGGTCGATCGCGAGGGGCTACAACAGCAGCAGGCCGCCGCAGAGATGGGCGTCTCTCGCCAGACGCTGGCCAATATTCTCAAGCGGGCGCGTTTTAAGCTGCTGGACTGCCTCAGTAATGGCAAGGCACTGATGATTGATGAGCTGTAAGGAGAAAACGATGCTAACGGCCATTCCCATGCACGGTAACCGTATCGCGGGCCACCTGGCCCGAGCGCCTCAGGTGGCGATCTTTGACCAACAGGGCAGCGAAATCGCCCGCTATGATAATCCCGCCGCCGCCGAACACTGCGCCGGGAAGAAACAGCTGCTGGCCCTGCTGCGCCAGCAGCGGGTACAACGCCTGGTGGTGCGCAACGTCGGCCAGCATATGGCGCAGCGTCTGCTGGCAATGGGTCTGGAGATCCGCCTGGTCAAGGGGGGCGATCTCCAGAGCGCCTGCTGCCAGGATCCCTGCCCGCTACCGGCGCTCACCGATCCGGCGCAGGCCCGTCCGTCGCGCAAGGCGCACGATGGCGCACACGGCTGCGGCGGCGGATGCCACGGGCACAGCGCGACGCCGGCGGCGCCCTCGCTGCTGCAGCCGCGTCACAGCCAGAACGGCGCGCCGCACATCGTGCGCTGCCAGCGTATCTAGCGCCTCACCGCCGGACGCGTCTGCGCCCGGCGGCCCCATGCGGATCTGGCTGCGACAAAAAGTAATTAAATTTGCGCAAGATCACTTTTATCGCGGCCTTACTATAATTAGCCATGCCGTTTCCCCACGATATTCCGAGGCCGATCATGAAACATCACGCACTGTTTGCACTTTGTCTGCTGGGCTGCAGTACCTTCGCGCCGACGTATGCCGTATACGCCGCGGATGCCAGTGGCATCACCCAGCACGCGGTGCAGTTCCCCAAAGGCGGATCCGAGGCGACGATAAAAAGCCGTATTAAAGGCGAAAACGTCCTGGATTACACGCTCATTGCCGCAAAGGGACAGCATATCAGCATCACGCTTAACGGCGCTTCGACGACCTACTTCAACCTGATGGCGCCCGGCAGCACAGGCGAGGCCCTCTTTAACGGCGCGCAGGATGGCGATAGCTATCAGGGCATACTGCCGGCGAAGGGACGCTACACCGTACGGATCTACCAGATGGGCGCTGCCAAGCAATCCAGCGCAGCGCACCCCTTTACCCTGAAGGTCGGTATTACGGGCACCGCGGCACCGCAGACAGAAAAGGCGAGCGCGGCCAGCGGTAAGCTGCCCTGCGCACAGCAGAGCGGCCAGCCGATGGGACAATGCCCCTTTAGCGTCACCCGCACCGCTCCGGGGGAGGCCACCGTCACCATCACCATGCCGGATCATCGGCAGCGCACCCTGTTTTTCGCCCACGGCAAACCGTTAACGGCCGACCTGAGCCAAGCCGATGGCGACATGACCTTTACTTGGCATCAAGAGAGCGATCTGTTCCTGATCCGCGCGGGTCATGAGCGCTATGAGATCCCCGAGGCCATCATCAGCGGTGGGTAACGGGCCGTCGGGCCACCCTGCATAAACTCAGCGGGGAAACAGCAGCGCCGTATATTTTACTGAGACGGCGCCGCTGTGCTTACCGTCGGGGCCATAGTAGCGATCCGCCCGGCACAGGCGCTCGCGGGTATCGCAGAAGATCCCGTTGGCAAAGGTAAACTGGGTCAGGTCGAAATCCCCCTGCGCGAAGAGCCCCTGCGCCACCGCACGCCCCAGATATTGCTCCGTTAGCGTGCGGGAAATCCCCTGACTGTCCGCGCAGAGGTAGCGATCGCACAGCACGCCGACCCGCGGCGATCGCAGCGCCTCCGGGGACGCGGCATAGGCCGCCGCCGGCAACGCCAGCAGCAGCGCGGTAGAAAACCATCGACAGACGCGTCTCATCTAATCCTCCTCACCTTATCAAACGGCGCCCGGCGCTGAGGTAGCCGGTGCGACACCGGCCGCCCGGCGGCCCGGCCTAAAAATGATAGTCGATACCGGCGTTAACCCCCTTCACACTACGGCGCGGCCCCTGCACGCGGGTTTGCGCCCCCCCTCATAGCCGAGGTTCGCCGTAACGTGCACGCTCAGGCCGACCAGTACACCGCCACCGCCGGCCAACACATTGAGCATATCGGCATAGTGAATCGGCGCCGCTCCTTCGCAGCTGACGTAGTCCCACGCCATGTGACGCGGGGAGATTCCCGCCGCGACATACCGGCTGACGACCTCATTCAGCCGCCAGGCCGGCCCTATCAGCAGGGAATTATAGCGCGCCCTCACGCGATCCTGCGAGGAGATCCCCCGCCCGTCAGCCATCGCATCCACATCCTTTTGCAATATGCACCGCGCAGCACAGAGTCCCGCGCATCGCGATACTGCAGATTCACGCCGGGCATATTTTTAACACCTTGTCCTTACTCCGCGCATGGCCGGGCGACAGCGTGCTGCGCCCAGCCTGCGCCGCCGGCTGGGGAAATCCCCCTCCGCCAAAGCAGTCCGGGCAGATCACCGCCATAATAGAGCCCTTTCCCTATCGCTCAGGGATATCACCCAGAAGTATCAACCGCTGTGAATATGACATCATACCGGCGAAAATCACGTCTCACCGCGACACGCCCTCGTTATCCGCTGGCGTCACAGCACAAGGTGGGCGGCTAACGTTTAACCGCGGAGCAAAAGATGAAACGGAAATAGAGCGTGATAAGCCGTAAAACGTCGCCCTTCTCCCCCATCGTTTCAACTACGAATACAACGCTATACTGTCTCTCTTTTCTCGTTGCCACGTTTCCTGAATGATTAAAAAACGTCATAATTGCCATTAACATCGCCGGAGTACCTACTCGCGAGGGCCGAGTGAACGAGGATTTAGCGTATTCGAAAAAAGATCGGTAAATAACCAAACAAGGTACAGATAAGCTCTAAAAATATAATCACACCCATGCCAAGCATCGAATAAAAGCCATGCGAGCGCCGCAATGCGATAGATATCCAACATCAGCGCATTGCGTTCATCAATGACAGCATACAGCATCCCGGTGCGTGTTTTTTATCTTCAACGAGCAGCTCAGCGCAGATAAGAAACATTATTGATCATATGTCATCAATAATGTTTTTAACTGTTATAAAAGCGCCTCATGTTTTATGGCCGCGCCCCACCAGATACGGTTAAATGCAGGCGCTACGGCGACAATAACCCATGATGCACGATGTCGCTTAGGTCAGTGGCGCCACAGTAAAGAGAGCGACAAATTTAACAATTCGCTCGGTGCTAAAGAGACCGAGGAGCCGCACAAAACGCGGCATATCTCAGGATGATAGCCATAGAAAAAGTCACCCATGACAATATACCAGGCATCAGCCTCACGTTAGGCCGCATGGAGCTGGTCAATAACGCTGGCTATTTGCCATATCATGCTCACCCCGACTACGCGCCATAGGCGTTACAGCGTAACTGTCTATGCCTATACACGCCGCTGACCGACGATGTAGATCCCGGGTAAGGCGCTCTCCTCGCCCCTGCACTACGCGGCACTACGCGGCAATAAACGACTAAAAACGCAGCGTCCCGTTCACATACCCAATATGATCGGTCATGTTGTTGCCATATTCGCCACGATAGTTAATGCCCATATCGAAACGCGCATTAAGCGCACTACTGATACCCACATCGACCACGCCGCGGGTACGGTCACGGGGCAAGGTCGCCGAAAAGCGCTGACCATTAAATGTCATGGTAGTGTTGATATCCGCACCGCCGATGGCATGTTTGACACCGCCCATGAGCGTCGGCTGATACACGATCCCCCCGATATCCAGCTGACCACGCCAGCGTACTCCGGCGCTGGCATACCAAAACTGATCGTACTGAGTCGCATAGGCATGGTTCAAATCGGCACTGCGATCGTAATTGACCGCCAAGGATGGTCGATATGTCCATAGCGTCGCCACCCCCAACTCGGGCGTGATCGTATTGTGCCGAGCCACACGGTAGTCATAGCCCGCGTACAACGCGCCATATAGCCCCAGGTTGGTCGCCGATGCGCTAGCCCGGCTACCGTCAAACGCCGAGAAGTGATTCTGGTCATGGGACAGAATGCCGCTGATCTGGCTACGCAGATACGCCGCCTCATCGAGGTTATAGCGCCCTTGAACCCCCATAACCGCTGATACCGCGCGGGTGCGCAGCGTATTGCTTTGCGCTTTGAGCCAAGCATGCTCTATACCGCCATGCCACCCCAGGGTAGCATCTGGGGAGAGAGAGTAGTCGGCATAGGCTACCGTACCGACGCTATCGGTATCAGCCGCCCCGACGCCCCGACGCTGCAGATGACCATAGTAGACCTTCATCTGCACCTCGTTCTCCCCGTTCCCCATGCGATGCGAACCGTCCAGCAGAATATGGCCGATACGCTCAACTTGGTTCTCCATGCTGTCGATCACGCCAGCCCCCAGGGCAGAATCATCACTCTTGCCCGCATCTACATCCAGCGATACCCACTGATTATCCCACGTACGGCTGCCAGCCGGATCGCGATAACCATAGTGGGCCACCAGCATCGGTAGCGGTGTGCTGACGCTGCCAATCTTGCCCGATACTTGAGCACCATTGCCATAGTTATAGACCATGTCACTGAGATTAAAGCGCTTATTATCGGCATATCCCTGGGTACTGTCCCCTGGGCGCAGGATCAGATGGCTGCCGTTACCCACCTCATCGCCGAAGTGCAGCCTCGCCCCCTCGGCCACCGCGAAGAGACTCTGTTGACCCGACGAGCGATCCTGCAACGCCACGCTCCAGGTAGCTACCCGCGCCGTCCCACCGCTACCCGAGCTAACCGTCCCCCCATTGCCCTGCTCGCCGCTGACATAGAGCGCATGCGCCGTCGCTCCCGTTACCGTTATCGTACCGGTATTATGAATGATCGCCTGCTGGTCGGCGTCCTGCAGCCGCACATACATGCCATAGGCGCGCCCGCTGTCACCGCCAGCATTGACTGCGATCTCCCCCGCGTTATCCAACCTGACAGCCGGATTCTCCACTCCGTGCTGAGCGCGAAGGTTGACATACAGCGCCGCCAGCGTCTCCCCCGCTATCGTTATATCCAGTGTTCCCTGATTTACCAGCGACAGGCCATGGGTACTGCTGTATAGCGCACACTGGATCGTGGCGCACCGCACCGCGCCTTTACTTTCTGCCCAGCCGTTGTATTGCCATGCACGATCGAGATACAGGTGCTGATTGACATAGCTGGCGTACCCTTCTAGCGTCGCCTGATAGTCGCCTGCTCTCTGTCCATCCTGATCGCCCCCAGAGGAGACGCGCTCAATGCGACCGACGGCGTATCCCCCCTTGATGGCGATCAACTCGCTGACAGCAATGTCGCTGTGACCACTATCGCCTTCACTGCCGGTACGCAGGATCAGGTGACTCCCTATGCCCTGCGCGTCCCCCAAATTCAGGGTTGCGCCATTCGCCACGGCAAATACCCGCTGATCCGCGCTGGCCGCACGGTTAAGCGCCAGGTTCCACTCGGAGACATACGCCGTACCGCTGACATCGCCTGCCTCCATCCGCGTCACAAATAGCTGGTGCGCCGTCTGTCCCCGCGTATCAATAATCCCCTTATTGCTTACGTTCAGCACGCTGGCAATGCCAACGGCGGCCCCCTTCTTCGGGGTATCCAGCAGCGCATAGATCCCATAGGCGATACCACTCTCGCCCGCATCGACGATCATCCGCCCCGCTTCACCATTCAGCGCCTGCCCCATAATGGGC
The DNA here is from genome assembly GCF_000264765.2 of Edwardsiella anguillarum ET080813. Lineage (GTDB taxonomy): Bacteria > Pseudomonadota > Gammaproteobacteria > Enterobacterales > Enterobacteriaceae > Edwardsiella > Edwardsiella anguillarum. The sequence goes on along the minus strand of NZ_CP006664.1, from coordinate 3,668,159 downwards.
TGATCGCCTCCCCATCCCGTTCCTACGGTGAGGCCCGAAGCATAGCCGTCGCTACCGCGGCTACGCACATCTAAAAGACCGTGATTTTGCAGATCAAAGCTGACACCTCGCCCTTCGGCAGAGTCCACCGCGCTATACATACCGTGCGCGGCGCCGCTGTTCGCCGTCGCCTCGACGAAAATACTGCCATAGTTATAGCTACGCAGCGTGCTCTGCTCGGAGCCTGCCGTATCGCTGCGTATTCCCATAGCGGCGTTGACGCCACCCGGGAAGTAGAAGGGAACCAGCGCTTGCCCCGATGAGCTGACCCGAATTATCCCCGCGTTGATCACCGTACCCTCCAACGGTTCGCGACGGCTGAACTGGCGTATCCCCCAAGCCTGTCCGCCGCCCGTATGGCTGACGTCGATCGTACCGCCGTTATACAGCATGCTGGTATCGACTCCCGTGGCACGGCCACTGCTTTGAGCCTGTACCTGCAGCCCGATCACGGCGATCGCATTACCGCGGCGACTATCTATGCTGGCTTCAATACTTCCAGCATTATTCATCCAAATGCTGTGCCCACCGCCATCGTTAGTGAATACGGACATGCCTGCCGAATGATCCCCTTGCGATGCGATCTGCGCGGTGTCATACACGATGATTTTTCCATCGTTTTGCATGGCGATGTTATTATTAGCACCACTCCCTGTATCGACATACATCCCATACGCGCGTACCCGTGTATTCGCCCCGGCGCCGCCGGTAGTGACATGCAGCTCCCCGCCTGCCGCATTCCCTAGATAGAAACTCTGCCCCGACGGCGCATTCTCTAACCCCAACCCCACCAGCGTGGTGTAAATGGGGCGGAACACGCCCGTCGCAGTATCCTGGCCCAGCCCCATAATCTGGTCGATATCGCTCTGGTCATAGGCGACCTGCCGCTCATTAATCACACACGCCACCGCCTGCACACAGGAGGCCGGCGCCGGGGGAAGCGGATAGGGTACAGCGGTAAAACCGGTTGCCGGCGGCAATATCCCCAAAGCGCTCAGGATTGCGCAGGTTAACACGCTGCGCGTAGCACGTACCGGTCGCGTTGCCGCTGATGGAATGTCTTGGGTTGTTTTTTTCCGGTGACGTAATGCCATGATTTTCCCTCATTACGAACAAAATCACTTATCTCACAAATTAAAGCAGGCGATAAACCTCATCGTGCGATGGTATTTATGTGACGAGTGATATTGGCGATAACCTAAAATGACTAAACAGAATTAACACAGAAAGGCGAGGCGCCTCCCGTCACGGCAGATCATCTTGGAGATGATTAATAATATTTATCAAGAGGCTGCTCTACAGCCCTGATACGATAGGAGCATCGCGACATAATACAATGGCTCACGCTATACATTATTAAAACCTTCAACCCAAAAATCAAATTATTTTCACACTTCCAGCAAAGAAAACCATTAAATCCATGTTGTTAAATACGAATAACACCAGATAAAAACATCATGCATCTTTTGCTTTTTTTTGCACAATATGCACAGTCAGAAAAATAAAATAAAGTATAATTCGGCAGGCTCATTATTTTACCACGTTAAACTAGACCGACTCGATGACGCCAGGAGATCTGAGCCTATCGCGACCATTGAATTACTTATTGGAGTGATGATACACAGAGTTAATTTGGAATGAGTAAATATAATAAAGTGCGAGCATTATACTAAATAACGGATGGCAGACCCACCGTCAGCGGAAAATGATCTACCCCCTCCCCAGCATCGACCCAACACGCCGCCCACATATCAAGCGTCAGCCTCAGCAAAACGCGGTAGGCGCAAGCATCGACCTCTCGCCTAGTCCCGTAGCGGACTCTGTCGTTCACGCTGAAACTGGCAAAACGGCGCAGATAGGCTACGATTAAAGAGCAAGGCATTCAATGCCTGCATAATGCCAACTTTTAGCGCACGGCTCTCCATAAGAGCCATTCCCCTAGACCTGACACAGGAATCGTGCCAGGTCTTTTTTTATGATAAAAAAATCAAGTTATTACAAATATATTTCCCATGAATGCATAACGTTTTCCGTGTCGTTATGCTTCAAAACATCCCGTTCAAACCCATAATTATACACAGTCTAATGGAAAATAAACTGCCAGCGTCACTATTCCGCTTTATATGCCTGTGCCGCCCGCACATATCCAACCTGCAGACGGCCTGAAAGGCACCGTGCGCAAAGGGTAACAGGCTATCTTCCCGCAGAAAATGGGTTAAAGCGTAGAATATTAGACGCAGCTATTTAGAATCTCAAACGCCCCTTCGCCAACCAAAAATCCCAGGAACCCTGCGGGTGCCTGGGATAACAGGGTCTACGGGAGATACAACGAATATCAAGCCCCGATCACGCCGCCATCGTCACGGGTGATCATCATGACGGTGGAGCGAGGTATGCTGTTGCCACCATTGGGGAAGTGGGATGGAGCGCCGTCTTCGCCGGGATGCTGTACCCCAACAAACATGGTTTTATAATCGGGAGAAAAGGTTAACCCGGTCATCTCGCAGGCGACGGGGCCGGTCAGGAAGCGTTTGACCTCCCCGCTCATCGGATCGCCGCACAGCATTTGGTTATTGCCCTGTCCGGCAAAGTCCCCTTGGTTGGAGTAGTTGCCATCAGTTTGGATCCACAGGCGACCCGCTTTATCGAACCCAATGCCGTCAGGGCTGTTAAACATATTTTCGGCAGAGATATTGTGGCTGCCGGCATAGGGAGTGCCCGGATGCACCGTTGGGTTTCCGGCGAGCAGATAGAGATCCCAGGCGAACAGTTCACTGGTGTGATCGCCGTCGGCAGGCATCCAGCGGACTATCTGCCCATAATGGTTGGTGGCACGTGGGTTGGGGCCGCCGACGGGTTGCCCTGCTTTACCGCGGTTTTTGTTGTTTGTCAGGGTGCAGAATACGTGTTGGTTGTTGGGGTGTATGGCGACCCACTCTGGGCGATCCATGGTTGTCGCACCGACCTGTGTGGCAGCGCGGCGGGCAAAGATCAGGACTTCACCTTGGTCGTGAAAACCGTTTTCCGGGGTCAGGCCATTCTGGCCGAAGGTGAGTGCAATCCAGCGGCCGGTGCCTTTGAGTTCGTTTTCATCCATGTCGAATTGGGCGACATATAACGTGCCATTGTCCAGCAGGCTGCGGTTGGCGGCGTCGTTGCCCGGTTGGTAGCGCTCGTGTGATACAAATCTGTATAGGTGCTCGCCGCGTTCGTCATCGCCAAGGTATATCACGACACGGCCGTCTTTATTGAGGGTTAGCGCAGCGTTTTCATGTTTAAAGCGGCCCAGAGCGGTGCGCTTTTGCGGCACTGATTGCGGATTGTGAGGATCGATTTCCACAACCCAGCCAAAGCGATTGGGCTCCTGCGGGTTTTGGGTAACATCAAAGCGAGCATCATGTTGATGCCACAGATAAATGCTGGGGACGGCGGCGATTCCGTAGCGGGTATGGTCGGCGGTAACATTACCCTGCCTATCGGAACCGAAGAAGTCATTGAAGTTTTCTTCGCACGTCAGGTAGGTCCCCCACGGGGTTTGACCGTTGGCGCAGTTATTACATGTTCCTAGCACATAAAGCCCGGTGGGGTCATCCTGAGTTTTAAGTAAATCGTGCCCCGCCGCCGGGCCGGTCATGATAATTTTGGTATATGCCGTGATACGGCGATTACGCAAACCCTCACGATCTATGGCCCACTGGCCGTTTTTGCGTACGATTTCAACCGTGGTTACCCCAACCGCCGCCTGGGCCTTGCGCACATCTTCTGCGCTCATCGCTTTACCCTGATGTTCGAAGAGATATTCGTAGTTGGTGTATTCATTATTAATGGCCAGAACGGCGCGATCATCGCCGATGGGGAAGAAACTCATCCCATCGGTATTGTCACCAAACTGGCGCTCTTGTGCTGTGGCATCCTGAGCTCCCGGCTGAGAGAACTCCGGTGCATCCGCAAAAATAGGATCGCCCCATGAGATCAGCGGCGTGGCGCGGTAGCCGGGCGGGACAATGATGCTGTCTGCGACAGAGGCGGTAATGGAAGTAAAGTTCAAGAGAGAGGATTGCGTAAGCGCCGCAACGGCGTTAGCGACAGGGTTTAGGGCTAAAAAAGCACCGGCGCTGGCGGCGGCGCTGCTCGCCAAAAAATGGCGGCGTGAAAGCCGGGCGGTAATCATTTCACTAAATTGAGAGTCTTGCTGGTCATCTTTACACATTGACATGCTCCTTTACTGTTTTCATCGCCTTCCTGCGCAACTGCCAGGGAATATAAATGTTACGCAAGGATAGCCTGTTCAGATGACAGTAAAATGAATTTTATATTGCTATACATTCATCCTATCTATTGATTCACTAATAACTAATAAGATCAGAAGAATAAACCCAACTAATTATGCTAAGCTAATCTGTATATTTGCTCTTTTCCACAGCGGTTTTTATTAATTTAATAGATATACAGCGTTGTTGAATAAATCGAACTTTTACTGAATATGACGTGGAAAGACCAGCCGACTTCCGCTAACCGTATCGCACTTCTCAGCTTTGGCGCCGATATAGACCACTGCAACTTGCTCAGACATGTTCACGCCTAAAAGAGAAAGGCCCCGCAGGGCCCGTTGACGTAATAGCCGATCACGCTATAGCGCACCAGCACACTCAGCCTTCCGCTCACCGCCCCGCTCGCGACATTCAACACCAGCGACCCACCCTGCTCACGTATGGTCAATGGCGCCACGGGATAAACGCCCGATACCCTCTCCGTTAGGGGCAGACTCAATAGCTCAATATCGAGTAAGGAGGGAGACTGGATAGCGAACGTCAGCGTTTTCTCTGCGCTGAGTTCGCTGCCGCAGATCTGCAGCGCATTAATACGCATACCCGGCGGGAGCTCAAACAGTCGGATCTGGTCGTCTTTCACCAGATTATCCAACGTCACCGCACTCTCGGAAATCCGCACGGACCTTATCCAACTGCTCGGTGCTGATCTGCGTCTCTTCCGGGAGGGTGACCGGCTGCATCCCTGCCCGGCTCACCTGCTGCTGCAACAAGGCCAGAGTACGCCTCAGCGCCGCGTTCTCCTCGGCAGCGGACTGCGCCGACTGTGCGCTGCGGCGCGCCTGCTCCCTGGCAGCCTGCAGTACATCGTAGGGAATATGGTGTACGCCATCCTTACCCAGTACCACTTTAGCGGCGGGATCGGTGACCGCAGCGTCCTGCGGCTCTTCTCCAGCTGGCGATGCCAATGCAGCCTCAGGCGGCACATCCCCTGCGGACGCTGGCGTGTCCGGTGCGATCGCCGGTTCCGGATCGCCCTCGCCCGCGGACACGTCCTCCTCATTGCTACCGGCCTGCGCCAGCAGTGCCTCCAGCTCGTCCGGTGTCTTCCCGGCGATATCTGCATCATCGATGTCCATATTGCTCTCCTGCCTGTCTATTTGTCGGATAGATCCGAAACAGAAAAAGGCGTGTCGCTGCCCATGCGAAAAAGGGCTCTGCGATAACAGAGCCCTTTGCGACGTGTGCAACTCATTATTTTGAAAGGTGATGCTTAAAATGATGGTTTATCAGCAGGGCACTTGACATCCTCCCCGCCCTAAAGGACGGGGTTTTACGGCGCACTGAATAAAAAGCATGCTTAAAGGCACCTTTAAAGGTGTCTATAAAAACGCTATAGTGTATCTATCTGACAAGGAGAAGACATATGGCATACCAAATTCTCACGACCACCGCCGCCAGCATTACCGACCTGAAACGCAATCCAATGGGTACCATTGCTGAAGGTGACGGCAATGCCGTAGCAATCTTAAACCGCAATGAGCCGGCCTTTTACTGCGTTCCACCGGAACTCTACGCTTACTATCTGGAGCTGGCTGAAGATGCGGCACTTAATCGTATCGCCGATGAGCGTCTGGAGGACGCTGAGTTTGTCAGCGTAAATATCGATGACCTATAAACTGAGCTTTGAAAAGCGAGCCCTGAAAGAGTGGAAAAAACTGGCGCCGCCGATTCAAAGCCAGTTGAAAAAGAAACTGATCGAACGCCTGGAAAACCCACATGTTCCAGCAGCACGCTTAAGTGGGCGCGCTAACCGTTATAAAATAAAATTACGCTCTTCCGGTTACCGGTTAGTTTATGAAGTCAACGATAGCGAAATTATCCTGCTGGTGATCGCGATCGGTAAACGGGCCGATAACGAGGTGTACCAAGCGGCAGACAGTCGTTAGCCACCCAAAAACAAAAAAAACGCAAAAAGTGCGAGGCGGGTCATCGTTCGCAAATTAGCTCACTTTTTACCCTAATGCAATGGCAGCGCGGCAATCTGCTGCTCAATAAGGGTTAACAACTGCTGACGGGCCACCTGAGCATCCTGCTGCATTCCCTGCAAAATCTGCCCTGTTTCCGCCTGTGTTTTCATATCATGGAAGCGCTGCCCCTCGGCCTGTGCCTGCTCACGCTGCGCCGACGCCGCCGCACGCTGGGCTTCGGCCTCCAGTTTACCCACCTTGGCCTCCAGTTCGCGCATCGCCAGCGCCAGCTGTTGCTGCTCCACCTGCTGCTGCTGGGCGGCCGCCACCTGCTCCTCCGGCGTCATCTCATCGGCTGACTTGGCCATGCCCACCGCCTGACGGATCCGCTCGACAAACTCGCTCTTATTGGGAATATCCAGCAGCGAAATCCACAGATCCAGCACCGCCGCCTGCACCTGCGGCGGCAGACCAGCCACCACCTGCCCCAGCCGCTCCGCCAGCTGAGAACGGTAGGCTGGCGTCTGCTGGATCGGCGCCAGCGCAATATGGGCGCGCAGACGGGCAATATCATTACCCATACCGTCGCGCCCCTCAACATTGATCGCCACGCTTTTCCGCCGGCGCGCATCGTCACGGTTCACGACAATGGTGTGGTTACGCACCTGTGCCAAATCCTCCAACAGATAGCCCAACAGCAGCTGCCCGACCTGCTGGCAGGCGAACTGATAGTTGTCATTCAGCTCGGCCAGGGTGGTCGCCCCCTGCTCGACCAGATTACTGATGGCCACGCCGGAGGTGGCGTTAGAGTTCTGCCCCAGAAAGGCGGAATAGACCCCCATGCCATCCTGGATCAGCTTCATGGAGTCCTGCATGACCTGAAACTGCTGCTGCGCCACCTGAAAGTCCTGCTGCACCTCCAGCGACTGGGCGATGGTGGTCTTATTGCGGCGATCGGGGTTCAGAATAATCAGTCCATCCGGCCGCGCCACCTCCTCCTGCACCTGCTGCCGACTCATATTCACCGCATCATCATCCATGATGACCCGCTTGGCGGTCAGTAAAAACGTCAGCTTAATCCGCCGGAAATTCACCTCGTCCTGCGCCGGTATCGCCCGGCTGACCAGACCATAGGGCGCCCCGTTGCGATCTTTGCGATAGCCCCAGAACGGGATCAGCGGAAACATCCCCTGCGGCGCCGTGCAGGGCCTATCCACCAACTGGTGCGGCCCCACAAACCAGGCCTCGCGGATACGGCTGCTGCGCGCCATCTGTACCTGCACTCTCCCCATCGCCAGTGCCGCGGCGTGCAGCGGGTTTTCAGCCTGATACTCAAGGGCGCGTCCGTTGGCCAACGTCATCACCGGCAACGTCACCCAGCTACGATAGTAAACCACCTGCAGCAGCACCCGCTGCCGATCGCTGCTCAACCACTCCAGCTCCCTGCGGCTGTACTGCTGATACTCCTCATAGGCCGCGACCAGATCGACATCCAGCCCCTCGGCCAGCCCGGTATCGATAAAACCGCGCCAATCCATACGGGCGCTGCCTTGGCGGGGAACGTGGCCAGCGCCTCGTCCAAATCCATCCAGCGGCGACGCAGCAGCCAGCGGCAGTCGCTCAGATCCGGCTCCCGGCTGTGCCAGTCCCAATACACCTCGTTGCAGTGTACCGTACCCGCCCTATAGCGCGGCCCAAAGATATTGTCGCTGCGCCGCACCTCCACCCATTCCAGCCCGGCTTTTAACATACCGGCATAGGCATCGCTGCGCGCCTTGCCCAGATTGGCCAGGCGACAGGCATCGGCGAACTCGGCATTCACCGCCTCGGCCAATGCCTCAAACTCCGGCTGCGGATCATCGGCTACCACCATCAGCTCGGTGCGGGTTTTGGCCTCCATGCCCAGCACGCCGTCTACCGTCGGCGCGATCAGGTTATGCATGGTCAACGGCTGACTGCGCTCCAGCAGCGTGGCAATCAGCTCCGGCGGCAGCTGCTCGCCGTCATAGTAGGCACAGGCCTTATTGGCCGCCGAACGCCAATCCGGCTGATGATGAATATCGGCCGTGATAGACAGCAGCTGAGCCAAGGTGAACTGGCCCTGACGATCGGGTGCCGTCGAAATATCCGGGGAAGAAAAGGGATCGGTCATCGGGTCATCCAGTGGGCTGGCTGATGTTTAATGGGCTCCGGCTGTCTGCGCGCCGGCATCCGGACGCGCATCTCCTGGGCCAAGGCATAGCTCATGACCTGATCGTCATAACAGCCCGCCTGGGCGCCCATCGCACCATTTTTGTCATAAACGTAGGTATTCATCTCGCTCACGCTGCCAATCCAGCGTAGTCCGTCCGCCGCCTCCCGCAGCAGGGTTTTCAGCCCCTCGATCAGGATAGGCTTGCTCTGGCGCGTGGTCAGCCACCCCAGCCGGCGGGTTTCATCATCGGTATCCTGGTTGAGGAATTGCTCGTTATACAGATAGCGCGGCGGATACAGCGCCCGCAGCTTCTGTAATACCGCATGGCCATGGTTATTACGCTCTACGCCGATATAGGCCATGCCGTACAGGCGGCCGACGTTATCCAACAGCATGGCAAACAGCTCGGCATCCAAATACCCCACCCAGTGCGCCACCTGCTCTCCGCTGCTCTGTTTCACCACATCCAGACTGCTGCGATCGCGCCGCTCCAGCCCCTCCGCCACATCGGCGCCAATGGCATACACCTCATCGGGATCGGGCAGCTCCCAGATCAGCAGATAATTGAGCAGCTGACGCTGCAGCACATCGCTGGCGCCCTGTCGCAACGCCTGCATCTTATTTTTACGCCCGGTCACCGGATCGATGTCGTAAACCAACGCGGGCGGCGCACAGCGCCCCTCTGCCTGCAGCATGGATGCCGAGGAAAAGACCCGGCGCCCGGAGGTCAGGAACGCCTCGCGCGGCGTAGAGGGAAACTCCTGCTTCATCTCCTGCTGCTGCTCAGCCTCTTTGCGCACGTACCACCATTTTTGCCGATCGCTTAAGCTGATCCGCATCGCCTGCTCAACGTCGGCAAAATAGTCCTGGTGATGACGGCTCAGCCGCAGCCCGCCCGGCGGCACCGCCACCGCATACTTGGGATCCTGCCACCAGGCATAGAAATGAAACTTATAGTCCTGCGACGAGAGCGGCAAACGGCTTTGCGCCATCTCCTGCGCCCGCAGGCTCATATCATAAAAATCGCCGCCTACCCCCTCCGCCGTGGACTCGATAAACACAATGCTGCCCTCGGCCACCGCGTTCAGCGACCCAGTACGCACCTCTTTCGCCTTCGCCGGATATTTGGCGCAAATTTTTCCATGCTCAGAAATATGCAACCGCTGTACCGTGCCCGAACGGAAAGAGGTGGCCACCATGATATTGGAGCCGTGCGCGAATTCGATGTAGCCCCCAGAGGCCCCGCCGTGACGCTTTACCGCATGAAAACAGCCCGCCAGCCACCCAGGCAGATGATCGAAAGGTACCTCGATTTTGGTACGGAAAATCTCTGCCGCCGCCTGCTTATCCTGCGCGACGATGCCGCACTTTACATTTTTGCTGAACAGCGCCTGATCCAGCAGGTACAGATCGATGGCGGTGGAAAATCCCAGCTGATGGGCTTTCAGGATCAGGTTTTTTTCGTGCATTTCCCGGAATAACTGGCGTTGAGCCGGCCGCATGCGAAACGGCACCAGTACCCCTTGCTCATTGACGACGTGATACAGGTTATCCAACCGCCACCAAGGATCGCTCAGATAGCCGTGGACCAACGCCTGCTGCTCCCGTTCACTCATCGCCGGACTCGGCATTCAGTCGCCCTCCCCGCTGGCTCACCTGGATCCGCTCAATCACCTCCCGCAGTGGCGTATCGGCATCGCTGCTCTCCGCCGTCAGTCGTTGCGTCTCCGCCCAACGCTTAGCGGTCGTCGCCTCGTTCAAGGCATTTACCCGTAAGGTTCGCTCCAACGATTCGATGCGCGCCGTATTACGTAAAATACCGCGCTCTGCCGCCCCGATATTGTCGCGCAAGTTCTGGCTCAGCTCCGGCTCAGCCTGCTCTAACTGCGTCATCCAGCGTCCGATATTCGTCGCCGCCGTCAAATTGGCCGCCCGCAACAGCAATAATTCGTCGTTCAGTTGCAGCAACTGCGCATCCTGCATAATGTCATCAGGCCACAGCATGCGGCGAGCATAGGCTCCATGAGTCACCGCCGCCGTATTGTGCGGCAGAAAAGGACGGATGGGCGGCGCGTGACGTGAGCCGCGAATTGGTTTTTCTCCGGAAGAAATCGCAGGATGCACACCTGCGTACCGCGTCACAGCACCCTGTCTAGGCTCACTTTTTATCGGTACGCATTTTTTTCTCTGTTTTTTCTGCGTACCTTTTTTGCCTCCCTGCGTACCTTTTTGCGTACTGTTTTTTTACCGCGTACCCAACCATGTTTTTTGGCCATTTTTCGAATGGCGCCTTCGGATACGAAGTACTGAGCCCCGATAGCCCGCAGGGAGAGCTCACCGTCCTGGAACGCCACTGCAATCGCCGCCCAGTCCGGTTTTGTCATGATGGTTATCCTAGCGATGACCGCACGGTCAGCATTTTTTTAGCACAGCCACAAAATACGCGTAAAACACAGCCCTCACTGCGCCCGCGACTGCGTCACGGCATCATAGAGCCGCTCACAGGCCAGGCCGGCGGCTCGGGCCCGGTCAGCATAGGCTGCCAACGCTGCATTGCGTTGGAGAGATTCGCCGAGCACGTCGGCAAACAGAAATCCGGTAGCGGCGCTTGCCGAGCTGGCTCCACCAACGGTGGAAACTCGGCAGGGGGAACGGTCTGCCAACTGCTGCCGCAATTGAGAAAGCGTACGCCGCAGGCGCTCAACATCAGCGGTAGAGCGAGCAGCATCGGCTTTAATCTGTTCCAGTTGTTGATCCGCATTCTGTTTCACCTTAATCATGGCCTGCCAGCGACGTTGCTCTTCAACCCGCTCGCCCCGCTCCCGGTTTGCCCTGGCGGTCTCCTCATCCCGGTTGCGCGTCTCCCACTTAAGCTGCCACGCCTGCTCAGCCAGGCGCTTACCGGCGGCATAACCGGCCGCATAGCGCCAGGTCGAGAGGCCCCATAAAGACAAAGCCACCAGCGAGATGATCGCCAGTGGCTTCCAGATATTGCTTAACATAGGTCACGCCCGGTCCTGTCTTTATACTCAGCCAAAAATTTGGCTGAATGCGCTTCAGCTTTTAAATTTCTATCCGCATTAATGTAAGAGACATCATACCAATGAGATGAGCACCTCTTGGTGAAAAAAGCCGTAACCTGACATGCTCCGATTCGTTGTTTTTATTGCTAACCGTCACTTTGGAGTGGTATTAAACAAAAGCCGTCACGAACCCAGGCGCCGCGCCATCCAGCGCTGAGACAGCCGGATCAACTCAGCCTTCCGCTGCGGGTAATCCATCCCCATATCCAGCAGAGTGATATTAGTACTTTCCAGATAAGACAGATGCTCTAACTGCTCGGCATTCATCGAATCGCGAGGATCCCCCACTACTCCATTCATGCCTGCCCATTGCTTCGCAGTAAGACCTCCCAGGACGATGCGGGAGATCATGTTACTTTCATTGCTGTAGTGGTGAGACTGTGTCATCTTGCCCTGTTCCGCCCTTACCGATTCCAACGCAGAGCACATCGGCTTAAACAGGTTTGCCACTCCGATACGAGCCTTTAACTTGCGACGATAACGCGCGGCGACTTCTGGAACGGTAAGCTGTAACGCCTCTTCACACTGGATAAAGTAACGACGAATAGCGCGACCTTGTTCGCTACGCTCGACCATTGCCAGCTCTTTGGCTGTATTCAACGTCAAAAAGTAATCATGCTCTATCTGCTGACGAGATTTTGCGCTCGCCCGTTTTGGCGAGCTCAAATTTTCAACAGCGATGTAGTCAACTCCGACCACGAAGCCATACTGGCTAACCCGCCCTTTAATCCTGTTGGTGAAGTCTCGGCCAACCCCCAAAGCACCATGCAGTGCTCTGGCACTAACAATATTGGTTTCACGCTCACCGATCCGGCCGCTGATAACAGGAACAATGTCAGCGAACTCATTAACGACATGATGATTACTTGATGCATCGGTATAAAAAGACGCTACAGATATGTTCATATCGGCTTTACCTTTTAGTGATGAACCTTGTTCGCACAGGAAGACGGCCCCAAGAAGGCTCCGACAGCCAGCCGGCTCCTCAAGGCTCATCCTGAAAGGCTCTTGGTGATATGCGTTGCGATACGCAGATATAAAACAGCCCCGGCATAGCCGAGGCTCTTGGATATATTTCAGAGATGGTTAAGACAGCGTCACCCGCTCGCGTACCCAGCCATACAGAAATGACTCGTTCTGCACCCGCTGCTCGGCCAGCGCCAGATAACGATCGCCCTGACTGCAGTTCAGTGCCCGCAGCAGCACCAGCTCCCCCTCCGCGCCTCGGGCATCCAGATAGGCACGCAGCGCCGACAATGTCCGTGGCCCAATCATCCCATCGGCGCTGATATCCGGGTACAGGCGTCCGCCATCGTTAAAGGCGGTCAGCCAGCGCTGCAGCCACTTGCCGGGCACCGACGGCCCCATATTCACCCCAGTATCCAGCAGCTCGGCGGCCACCGGCGCGGAATAGTCTGCCACCAGGTCAAAACGAGGCCCTGACCAGTAGTCGCTTTCATAGATTTCCAGCGCCTGCGCCCGCGTCAGATTACGCATATCGCCGGTGTAGCCGTGGGCTCGGGCCACTTTCTCGGTGATCCCCCAGTTGGTTGTCCCGCCCTTGTCGTGGGGGTGATCAACATACCCGCCCTCACGCCCCAGCAGAGCATCGAAAATTTGATCCTTAGTCAGTGCCATAATTACCGCTCCTTGTCTGTCGGCATCCTCAGCTTGCGCTGCAGAATATACAGCGCAAAACGCTGGATCTGCTGCACGCCGATAAAACCTATCGCACCGCCGATGGCCGGGGTCAGCGACTTCGGCAGGCTGAAATAGTCCAGCGTCGCCACCACGGTCAGCGTCAGCGCGCCGCACAGCGCCCCCTCTAGGGCGGTTCTTTTCCATCCCCCACCCAGATAGGTCACCCGAACAGCGGCGGTCACAATCGCCAGCAGCACGCCGCCTACCGGGGTATCGCCCTGCCACCAGGACAGCAGCAGTTCACTGAGTGTTTCCGGGTTATGGTGCATATTCGCCATCTCGTTATCCTCGCGCTGGGGTGATTCAGATATAAAAAAACCCCGGCATATGCCAGGGTCTGTTATTTGGAAAAATGTATCGACGTTAGCCAATGAGTTTCAAATCCGCTTTACGATGCTGCTTCTGTTCGCGGTAAAAGTTTTCGTGGGGCCCGATCGTCAATAGATACAGCGCTACCCGCATTGACTGCCAGCTGTATCCCAGCAGCACAAGTTGACTGTTCAGCGTAAATTTATGCACGCGCAAAAACCGTAAGTCGCCCTTTTTCAGCTCGCCAATCTCGGGGTCGGCGATAATCTTATCGATCTCGTCTTCGACCCGCGCTAATTGTGATTCAGGGAGCTTATCCAGTGCTTTCTCAAAGCGCCGGCTTTGAGAAACCGCTATCTCACTGGCGTTTGGTCCTGCGGACATAGCGCGTCACCTTCTGATTGTTGACCTCACCCTGTGCCAGCAACACCTCACGGATAAAACTGTAAGGTAAGTCCGGATTCTCCTCGGCTATCCGGCCAATCCTGGCCCAATGCTCAATCTGCTTAGGGACGCTACGGCTCTCAGCATCGGCATGGATCTTAGCGTCGTTGACAAACTCATCATCCAAACGAACACTCGTTGCCATTTTGCGGTGCCTCTCGGTGGTTACACGCTATCACAGCGCATACATAGCATGCGACATTTTGTCGCACTGTGCAACTTTTAGCCACCAGGCAAGCCGAGGTTAAGCACGCCTCATACTCACCGCGGCGGAGATTGAATTACTCCGGCTTCCCATAGTGTCAGCACGATATGCATTTGGCTGTTATACGTCCTCGGCGGGTTAACCTCATTCGCCAATGCCACTTTCCATAATGCACTAGGGGTAACATCATTAGCGATAATTCTATGAGCCAATAAATAATTGGCCGCGACAGTCGCATAGCGTGCATTTTTTGAGTCGCTCTTCTGATAAGAGCCCGCAGGAATATTCTTCAAATACCCCGCCTCACACAGCCCCAGAAATGCCGCCTGAGGACACGGTTTATCTTTCCCGACCACCGCCTTATCCCAGGCTTGAGTCGGTGGCATGCCATCACGCGCGAGGCGATAGGCCTCTCCAGCGATTTTTCCATAAACGCATTCTGACGGTGCTTTCATATAACCCCATGACGTTAAAAAGACGCGTGGAGTTAACTAAACAATAAATTTAAGTGGCGTCAATATATAAAACAGGAGCCATCACACAGATTTATCAATTCACAGTAAAGTGAAAGATAAAGCGATACCGGATAGAGATGATATTTATCGAAGCATGCCGCGATTAATCGGCGATAAACATAGCTTGGTCATCTTTCCGAAGATAGCTCACTTATTAGCCATTGGCAATCTCTTCATGCCACCGCCTGCCTCTCTAACGTTAATCGTATCGACAAGGCATCGCCGGCCCGCTGCATCTCCTGATACAACCCATTGAGCGTATCATTCACCCATGGCGGGTACTCTGCCCGCCACACATCAGGCGTTATCACTATGCCCTCATCCGCTAGCGAACGCAGGAAATGGTCAGCGGTCACGCTGATTTTTCCTCGACCACCACAGGTATCACAGCAATGGGGCTGTGGCCGCAACAGCTGGCCGCTGCCCCGGCAGCGTGGGCAATGAGGTGAGCGAGCCGCTTCTGCATCGGCCCAGTCGGCCAGCGCCCGGCGGAGAGCCACGGAACGGCCCGCCAACGCATCGTGCTGCGCCAGATTACGCTGGTAGCGCCAGTCACCCTCACTCAGCATTACCCGGGCTTTCTCCAGCCCCTTTTGCTGGCGCTGAATATCGGCCAGCTGCTTGGCTGCCAGCGTTGCCCGGGGGCCGTGTTTGCGCAGCAGCGCCGCCAATACCACCCGCTGGGCGGGCAGCGTCCGCCCCAGTGCCACGGTGACGGTCAGCTGGCAGACGGCGGTACCATAAGGGGGATGTGGGCTCCGGCACACCCTATCAGCCGCCGCCCGCCGCGCGCGCTGCTCGGCCTGACGATCTTCCCGGTAGCGGGCCAGCAGCAAATCGAAGCCGAGCGGATGGCGCTGCGCCACCGCTGCAAACGCGCCCAGGATTTGCTCCCGGGTGATCCCTGGCACCGCCCGGATCAGGTGCAAGCATTCTGCGCTGACGCTGCGCGGGTCAAACATCTTGATCAGTTGTTCGATGGCGATAGGCATAAACCCGATCCTCCATGGGAGAGTCTGGTTTATCCTATTTAAAAGCATGGGAATATCAATTAAATAACATTAAAAACGCCCGATATTTTCAGAGCCCTGTAAATCCATATCGATTTTTCACTTTTTTATTCACCTTGTAAATACACATTGTTGGACTAATAACCGCCACTATAGACACAACCACAAACGCTATAATCAAGAAACATGAAAAAACCAGAGAGAAAATGTTTTTTGAAATATAGCCATCATCAAAAATAGACCAACCAAAAACATGATCCAAAAAAAAGAAAAACAGAAGAGCAAGGTAGAAATATGCCATACAAAACATACGAATCATACCTTGATCTTTAAAGCACCGTCTATAAAGCTGCTTGGCTAAGAACCAATGTATTTTAGTGGCGTTAGGCGAGCTAACAATGCTGATATTGTATGACAGAATCGCTGCGGAAGAACCAAAAAGACCTAATCCTGCTACTGAAGTTACAAATGCCATTTTTAATGCATAGTCGCTATTAGGCAACACTGCTATTGTTAAAGAAACTATGGCTAAAAAGCCAGCAATCGCAGAAAAAAAACCACGCAAGAAAATAAATTGCTCTTTCATGTAATACTCCAGTTTTAGAGGCTAGATCTAAAACTAAAGCATGAAACAGCCAAACTCAAATGATTATCACCCTATTCATTTACTATCACGCCCGGCAGTCCTCCCCACCGGGCGCCCCAGGCTACCCTGCCCGCCGCTCTAGCCGGGCCAGGCTTTGCCGCTCGACGTTGTTCAATCGGGAGCGAGTCTCCTCTAACAGACTCAGCTGACGGAACTCATGCTGAATATGGTTCAATACCGGGCGGAGTTCACCACGATTACGCACCACCTGCTGTAGTACCTGCTTTTCCAGCTGTTGGAGCAGGCTGCGAGTTTCATGGCCGATTTCCATGATGCGTTGCAGCTCTCTTACCAGTGCGGGCAAATCGGCGACGGTAAAGGGATATGGGGATGGCACGCCGGTGGCCTGACGCAGCGCGTACCAGACGCCCTGATTCCAGGCGGCGCGGAACCGGAACGGGTTAACGATGGAGTCGATCAGCCATTTCAGGGTTTTTATCTCCCCGTCGGAGAGCGGCAGTGGCTTCGGGGTTGAGTACGCGCCCTGCTGGCGGGTGAGCAGTTGCCTCTCCATGCGGTTGAACTCGGCGATGTAGGCCTCTTTGAACGCGGCAGCCTTCTTGCCGGTGAAACCCATGACCAGAAAGACAAAGCCGTCTTTGGTCATTTGGTAGTATTTAGTGCCGATACCTGTACCGCCATTAGGATTTTCGCGTTGGTAGGACGTCTCCTTAAAATTGAGGAGACGAAATTCAGGCGAACATTCCAGAGAGTCAATTGACCGAAGCACGTTGTCGTGGCGCTTGATGAAGTACTCGGCTACAGCCTGAGAGGTGGTAACAGCTTTGCCATCGTGAATGGTTACACTGGGGGTGTGTACAGAAAGCCGATGAGTCATTTTTCTGTGTCCTACGTATATGTTCAAATTTACCCTGTGTTCAGCAGGGCGGTCGGGTACTTGAACACCGTACGTAGTCGGCCAGCAGTTTTTCCCTTACGGGTGTTGTATGGTCTGCTCGCTACCCGGCCATATCTGAAAGTATGGACACAAAAAAAACCGCATTGCTGTCGGGTGCGGAGGCCGCTACGTAAGGTGTGTTCAGCACCTGAGCGGACTATACTCCCGGCATCGCGGGTAAAACTAATTTCGATTTATGATACTTTACTTACAAATCATAGGAATTCAATGAATCATTCTAGCCTGACCATACAGAGCCCCATCTGGCTATTCGACCAGTAAACCAACCACAATCTGTAGCTGGTTTAGTATGTTCTTTAACAATATAATGGGGTTTTCCCCACGCCTGTGGGGGTGTTTCTGGACTATGAAGCGGTAGAACGCTGGGTCTGTGAGTTTTCCCCACGCCTGTGGGGGTGTTTCCCCCGTAAGTCCATTAATGATCACAGAGCACCTAGTTTTCCCCACGCCTGTGGGGGTGTTTCCGTTTCAAAGTCGAGGGTTTCCACCGTATCGGGGTTTTCCCCACGCCTGTGGGGGTGTTTCCCCTGCATCGGTACATGACAAAGACTGAAGCGGGTTTTCCCCACGCCTGTGGGGGTGTTTCTGCCTTCAATGGCCGCCGCATTCTCTTGACCAGGTTTTCCCCACGCCTGTGGGGGTGTTTCTTCGGCCTTAGCCCTGGCAGCGGGCAACGTAGAGTTTTCCCCACGCCTGTGGGGGTGTTTCTGTCTTATCGGTGGCACCGCCAGATGCTTCCCGGTTTTCCCCACGCCTGTGGGGGTGTTTCCGATTGTCCCTGATGCCGCCAACTCTTTCCCATGTTTTCCCCACGCCTGTGGGGGTGTTTCTGGCTATGAAAACGTGTTCCCGGTGTATGGCTCGTTTTCCCCACGCCTGTGGGGGTGTTTCTGCCGATGTATTCGACGTTGTATTTTTCGGTAAGTTTTCCCCACGCCTGTGGGGGTGTTTCTGACTGCGTAGATAGAGCACTGTGCAGCATCGAGTTTTCCCCACGCCTGTGGGGGTGTTTCCTACCAGCCAGCCCGGACAGGTCCAGCTTGAGGAGTTTTCCCCACGCCTGTGGGGGTGTTTCCTTTATTCTGGGCCGTAGCGCTGCTGGAACGCTGTTTTCCCCACGCCTGTGGGGGTGTTTCTAGCCCGGAAGGTTGGGAGAGTACGCTATGAAAGTCTTCCCCACGCCTGTGGGGGTGTTTAATAGGAAACTGACCGAGTCACATATCAAGGCCAATAAAACCAGGCTGCTGGCTATGTGGCAATCAGCGGCGCGATTTTGGCTATCGTGCGGGAAAATAACGCACAGCTCGGTTAAGGGCTTACTGTGCGCCGTCAAGCGCCGCCCTTCAGAGCGGGGGGATACTCACTCTCATCACTAGGATCACCACTGATGAAGGTACTGGCCTCCTGAAACGACCGGAACACAGGTCATTTAGTGATATCCATCTAACTTACTGAAATACAACTAATCGATATCAAATAAAGATCGAGGGAATCCATTATTATTAGGGAGCCCCATAGCGGTTAAATTACACCCAGGCAAACGAGGTTTATCATTATCAATAAGATCGGCAATATTTCTAATCCATTTTGAGCCAGGGCCGATTTTTTTCACCAAAAACCATAGCACAGCTATCATCCCATACATTCTTTCGTAGGCATCATCATTCATACTCAATCGCTCAAAGTATGGGTAATTTGGTAATGGCATCAATTTTGGCTCATTAACTTTATTCCATATGCGTGAATGATGAGCACAACGATTTCTAAGCACATTCATAGCACTTAGCCAATTTTGGAAGATAGCACCATTACCAGCAGCGATACCTAGCCTAGACAGTATTCGATTACGATAACCATCCTTTAACATCGCATAATATTTTGACATCAACCCAAAGTCCCATACCTCGATAGCAACCCAGAATGGAACACCATCATACTTATTTTCATGCCACTTAATAAAGTCTTCACGACTTTTAGCTATTTCATTTCTATGCTTATTAAGCCACTCATCCCTAGCACTACAGCGCCCATTGGAACGAGTTCTAAGATGTTTAGGGTTTATCAAAGAATCATCAAGATATGCAAGAGGTGAAATCTTACCAAGCTCATGTGCAATCACAGAGCGAACATAAACTTCAATTCGCTCCAAAGCATTCATCATCAATAAGCGCATTCTCTTATCGAACAAATAAAGATCGTATACTGCCCGAAAATCAGTACCAGGGCGGACATTATCTATTCTAGTTCTGATATTATCAGGTGTTATATGCGGAATCCTACATAGGTACCAGAAACCTGAAAGACGGTAGTAACCTACCTGAGAAATTTTTTTAATAGCATGATCTCGATCAGGCACTGACATCCCACGCGAGAGTAGCAAATCGATAAGTTCATCATACTCTTTATGAACCTTCACCGGCTCAGCCATGCAAAAGTTTCCCTACTTTTGAATATAAGAAGGCCCGACCATAACTATCTCCCATCTAAGACGGGGTCAAGCCAGGGGGCCGGGCTCAGTTGCTGGTAAATGTACACGATGGTTACCTGATGTCAACAGAGCTAGAAGTACACATCCCAAGATGATCCCTCCCATACCTTCATAAGATACTAGATGTAGGTGTTAGTGCTAACATACGGCTACTATAGAATGTAATGAATGTTTTTACCTATCAATGTTAAGTTGATTTAACAGCTAATTTGAAACAGCTCTATACCCAGCCTCCCCCTCAGCGTCCAATACAGCGCCGCCAGCATCACCTCCTCTCGCTCGCCGGGTCGCCAGTCATAGGGTGCCCGGCCATCCAACACATCGTGGCAGGCCGAACAGCCATACACCGCCCAGAAATCATCCGACTTGTACCCCATGCCATGCATCGGGCTAGGCAGATGGCACAGCACCACCGTCTGCGGATCACCGTTGCAAATCCCAGGAATTTGCAGGGTACACCCCTGCCCCCGGGCCGACTCCCGCCACGCCCGGCTGCGAAACGCGCCTGATTTTTTCATCACTAAAACGCCATCAGCTGATCCACCGCCAGCGCCATCTCCGCCTCGCTGGCAAAATGCTGGCTCAGGGTCTCATTCCAAATCACCCCAGCCACCCCGCGATAGATACTGTCAAAGGTCGCCTGATCCATATTGGCAAAGGCAATGCTCCAGCGCTGGCGAAAGGCGCCACCATCCGGCGCCGGCTTCACATCACAGAAGCCGGCCTGGGTCATCACATGGTTCAGGTAGGCCTCCTCGGTTTTGAGCACCTCGGCATCGAACAGCCCGCGCCGCTTCTCCGCCAGCCGGGCCAGCACCCCCTGGGCTATCTCCCGCGTCACGCTGTCATACAGCGCCGGATCGGCGGCCGCCTCGGCAATGCGCCGCGCCACCGCATGGGCGACCCAGCTTTCCGAACGGCTGACAAACTCCCACGCCGGAACCCAGTACTGCATCCCCAGCGCCAGCAGCTTAAAAAATTTGCGGTGGTGCTTCAGGTTGCGCCGATCGCCCACCGGCTGCAGCGCAATCGGCGTACCGACCGGCACCGCCCGCATCACGTCACGATCGTGATCGGTGGCATAGCGGATCCCGCCGCCCGGCAGCAGCACGCCCAGCGCCTCGGCTTTATGGCGGCGCGGCGACTTGCCCTGCACGCTGCTCATAAAATCGCCTCAGCACAGCTCAGAAGCCGATTGAACAGCAACGCCGTGGGTCAGTATGGCTGATATCCTAAAAACGCCGCAGCGTGGCGCGCAGGCGAAAATTTCACCATCACACACCCCCGTCGCGGCGGGCGGGCACCAGGCGGTAAAACCAGACCGTTTTCCCGCTGTCGGGATTGCGCACCTTGCACACCTGCTTGACCAGCCCGTGGCGCAGCACGCTGACCTGCCGCAGCCGGGCGCTGATGGCCGCCTGAGTATCCCCCTCCCGCGGGAACAGCTGCAGCAGGCGACGCTCCAGGCCGCGCAGCGTGTGCCAATCGGCGCCGGCGGCGACGATGATCACGCGGCTCATCTGGGTACTGCCGCCAACGCAGCCCCGCTCACGGCTCAGCGCCCGCAGCCCGTTGTTGATGCTGGCGCGCTCTTGAAAACTGACATCCGGTTTCACGTCCATCGTCTCTCCTCCCTGTCTCATCAGCGCTCACACCCTGGCGCCGCGGTAACGCGATGCCAGCGGCGGTTGATCCATCGGGGTACACAGCCGCCGCGCCTCGTCCTGGTCGCACTCCACAAAATGGCCGTTGATAAAACGCTGGTAAATCACCGCCCCGGCCTGACCAAAGCGGCTTTTGGTGACGATCAGCTCCGCATGGTGCCGGGCCGGCGTATCGGGGTGATAAATCACGTCGCGGTACAGCATGACGATCAGGTCGGCATCCTGCTCAATGCTGCCGGAGTCACGCAGATCGGCGCTGACCGGCCGCTTGTTGGGGCGTTTTTCCACCTCGCGGGACAGCTGGCTCAGCGCAATCACCGGCGTCCCCAGCGCTTTCGCCATGCTCTTCAGGCTGCCGGAAATATGCGCGATGGCCAGATCGTGGCGCTCGGCGCGCGGTTTATCGATCAGCCCCAAATAGTCCACCAGGATCAGCGACAGCGTCGGGTGTGCCTGCTTTTGCCGTTCGGCCATGGCGCGGATTTTCTCCACGCTCAAACGGGCGGTATCGACGATCCAGAGATCCAGCCCATCCAGCGCCGCGACACCCTGCGATACCCGCCCCCAGCCCTCGTCATCCAGCAGGGTCGGATTACGCAGCACCGACACCGCCAGCCCACCGGCCGCAGCAATGCCTCGCTCGGCCAGCTGCTGCGCGCCCATCTCCAGGCTGAAGATCAGCACCCCGCGCCGCTGTGAGGTGCCGGGTAACGTGCGGGCGGCCACCGACGTGGCAATACGCATGGCCAGCGATGTTTTCCCCATCCCCGGCCGACCAGCGATGATGATCAAATCCTGCGGATTCACCCCGCCGGTCACCGCATCCAGCGGCGCAATCCCCAACTTGACGGTGTCGGACTCCAGGCCGTTATTCAGGCGTTTTTCCAGCGTATCGGTGTAATCCCCCATCACATCGCCCAGCACCACCGGGATCGGCTCCAGCTTGGGACGGCGGATCAGCGCCAGACGATTCATCAGGCTGTCCATGGCGCGCCCCGCCTGCTCTATGTTGGCGGCACCAATTTCGCGACGCATTTCATCCAGGGTGACGGCGAACTGCCTGCGCTGGTACTCCTGGCTGACCATTTCCGCATAGCCCGCCAGATTGTCGGCGCTGGGGCAGTGTTTGGCCGTGCTCATCACATCGGCAAAGTGTTCATCCCCACACTCCTCGGCCACCATCAGCGGATCGATCAGGTTACGGGCTCTGGCCTGACGCTGAATAACCCGGTACACCGTCCACTTCGGGGTGTGTGGATCATGCCGTCTCCTCCACACCGCCTAAGTCACCGTCGTCCACTGTTGTTAGCGTCATCTATCCAGGAGGGATTATGGCCGCGATCACCAAGGGAAACTCCGTCAGGCCAGCACAGAAAAATGCACGCCAGCGCCGCCACGAACGCCGCAAAGCTCAGGCCATCCAACGCGAGCTGATCGAGTCGCGTATCGATCATGCGCTAGGTTTAAAATTAGCGCACCGCCCTGCCCTAAACCGGGCAGAAATCGCCAGCAGGCGCGAGTCGCATCGGGTAGAAGTGGTCGTGTTGTGCGCCGGTGGGCGCCAACAGCCGCAGCCCAGTTGGGACAACTGCTGTTTGGCACAGGTGGCGCTGTATAGGGTATCGTGACAATGGCGAGTGCAATTTACTAACTAAACGTCCGCGAAGAGCGAGGAGCGGACGTAACGCTGCACTCATCTGAAAAATTTGAGCGCAGCGAGTAATTTTTTCCGTATGCAACGTTTTTTTAGCAGTTGGCCGCCCATCGATCAGCTTTAGCCTGCCAAGCTTTCTTTGTTTTTAGGTCATTTTGTTTATCTATAGCTTCGAAAATTACTTTAATAGCCTCATTTATGTCGCTTTTTATCAGTATTTCTGCTTTGTCATTCAAAAAACTCGGCAAGAACCAAGCTCCACAATCACCACGTTTAGCCCCTTCGATTGATTTATCAATAGCTATAATTGCTCCTTCATCATCCCCCATTCCTCTAAGTCGCTTGGCAGTATTTTGATAAAAAAACGGATCCTTTTTTTCAATTTTATCTAGGTAAATACCCGCTTGCCCATATCGACCTATCTCGATAAAGAACTTCGCAACTTTTAGGTTTTCGTAATCGTTACTAGGCTGAGAGTCTATATAATACTGTTCCGCAAGCTTAGAAATTTCTACCAGTTTCTGCTCTTTATTCTCGTCATTGCTATATTTATATAAACGATACAACGCCATCTGTATATCAGCATAAGCCATCATAAGTTTGGTGTTTTTATTTGCATTATCCGGAGCAGGCAAATTATAACTCAATGACTTGAATGCTTCAGGTAAATTATACCCAAGATAGCCAGATAGAGAACTTAACACCCTATAGGGATGGTCAAATGAGGAACGCAAAGTGAAAGATATATCTGCAACAAAGTCTTCAACTCTATTCTGGATGTATTTTTCTCGACATGATTTGTATTTCGAGTTAGATATTAAATCGTAAAAAGAAAGTATTACAGAATACGATTGTTCAGGGCTGACATTACCTAAAACTTTGTCTACGTATTTTTCAACCTCATCATACGACTTTTCGTTATCATAAATCCTTGCTAGTTGCAGCATGCATTGCTCACTATCTGGAAACTTGTTGAGCAGTTCAATGAACAAATTTCTCGACGTTACAACATCCCCTTTCCATAAGTAAATCTTTGCGATATGGTGCTCAACAAGTAATTTTATATTCGAACCATCGGCAAGTGCTGAGTTAATCTTATTAAGCTTTTGAATCATCTCATCTGATTCAAGCTGATACTTTTCTTCATGAAGTTTTCTATCAATTGATATTAGCTTTAACTCAATATTTTCGATTAGTAAAAGAATATCTTCAAAATTATTATTACTTAAGTCAAACCCTTCAATCTCAGCAATTAATTTAGATTTAAAAACTAAGTTATCTGTGGTTTGGATTATTGCATACAACAAAGATTTTCGATGTTTGTCACATAAATTATCACGATAAAGTTTATTCAAAAGGTCGTTATGCATCACACAAAAACTATAGTACCCGGATTTTTTGTACTCATTTTCCACCCAGAGGACTTCGCATAATTCATTTTTAATGTCATGGATTTCTGTAGCGCTATCGAATAAATTCTTTATGGAAAGGAGAACGATTGAGTGAATACTTGAATAATTCACTCCTGAACGAACTATCAGAGAAACCTTTTCAAGATTCCTAATTGCCCTTGCTCCAAGGATTTTATTAAAGATATAGTTACTGACTTGCTCAGCACCTAAAAGTGAGATGAGAGAAAACTCTCTTCGAAATTTCCCTGCATACTTTCCTATAACCAAGTCTGATATGGTTTGCGACTTTCCTTGTACAATTTCTTCTGTAATTTGACCGATTTCTTCGAGGAAATCATGTATTTCGTGGTTATTGTAATTTTCTTCTCTTATAATCTGGCATACAAGTTCCAAACAGAGAGGGTGACCGCCTATATGCTCAACTATTTCATCAATATATTTACTATCAATATCTATTCTTTTTTCTATAACCTCCTTTGCTTCACTATTAGTCATTTCAGATAGATGAAAACAGATTTCCTTATCGGCTATTTTTTCTAACGAGGTTATTATTACTCTACTTTCATCCCTAGCAAACGATTCAAACTCAGATTTAATATCAGAAACGTCACCAAAAAAATTATCTAGAATAACTAGGGTTTTATATGTAGAACAAAGATTAGCTAAATTTAGGTTGTTGTCAAAATCACCAACTTTAACTGACTTAAAGTTAAAGTTTTTATGCTCACCCAAGTTTACCCATATTATTGAGTCAAATTCAGCTTTTAATTTGTGAGCAATTCCAAGAACAATCTTGCTTTTACCAATTCCACTTACGCCATGAACAACTGAAACATAACTCTGATTTATCGCTTCAATAATAGATTTTTCATCTTCCCGGACGACAAAGTCATGGGGTAAAGGAGGAAGATCATTTTGCATAGAAATTGCCGAGTAGATTTGACTTGCCGTCGGGAGATAATCAATTATTGAAAAAATAAATCGTTGGTTGCCAATGTTTTCCGCAACAATTGTTGCAATAGATTCTGAATCAAGAATGACAACCTCTTGTTTAATCCCAATATGACGAATAACTTTGTTTACGCTATCAAGCCTTCCGCCTTTGGCTTCCTGATTTGCAAATAAAATAATCTTTGAACATTGACTACTATTTTTCAGAGCTGACTTAATATCCTTTATCGGCTTTGTATTTTCTAACTTCAAATTTATCAGTTCTTTGAATTTTTTCCCAAAAACATCAAAGTAATCATTATCCGTCCCACACTGACCAACAATTTCAAAATTATTCGTAGAGAAATCAACTGTTCGACTAATAGGTTTTGCAAATAAATTACTACCTTTATGAATGGATTCCTCACCGACAATAATTTCAAATATTGGCTTGCAAAAATATTCGAACTCAGTTCCATTCAGACAAATGAGGTCATCAACTACTTTCTTGATAAGTGCTCTTTTTAGAAAATCCATAATATCTAGTCGTCTTATCCAATTAATTGAATTTAACTATAGTGTGACTACAGTTCCTAGGTAACTCTGGGTGCTAAAATTTGTATATTATATTGCCATAGATTCCCCTGTTATTCTAGATAACAAACGAAAATAAAATTACCAATATAAACCAATAGGTTAAAGCCAACCTTTGCAAGCCGTGATTAAAAGCATACAAGTGCATTGTAAGTTTTTGCGGACCTGTTATTATTTAAGATAATCCGCCCTAAGTGTCTAAACTGGAGTAATTTTCAATTTTCAGCAACAAATACATTTTTCAGCAGATTTACGCAAAGTGAGCCTGTCTTTTGGTAAAAGAAAATAATATTGTGTATTCAGCAAAATGTACGGCCAATGTCCGCTCCTGGCATAAAGCCGACTTTCAGCATAATTACGACACGCAATCAATTATTAACTAACACACGATAAGCAATAATATTATTTTAAATAAAAATCACCATGCCCACCTGCGGTCTGCACTGTCATAACGGGCGTCATGGCGGTGAGCCACAGACCGCAGCTGGATATGTTATTACACCACCGCGCCGATGTTCCCCGCCGTACCGGCCTATCCATTCAGCCCCCTCCCCGCCTTATCGGGCTATTTCTACCACACCATGGAGAACCATCATGTCTATTGAAGCACTGCAAAACGCCGTCGCCATCCTGCTGCAAAAACCAGAGCGCCCCTTCGCCGTCGGCGATGTGGTGATCAAAAAAGAGGGCATCGGCAATATCACCACGCGCCCACACATTGGCGAAAAGGCTATCGTCAGCCATGTGTTTGCAACCCCGGTGATCAACCTGCAGGAAAAGTGCGGCACCCCTTACTATTCACAGCTCTACGATATCCGCGTCGCCTTCTTTGACCGCGACGGGGATTTGGTCGAGCTGGCCGAAGACGCACGCCGTTTCCGCCACGCAGACGACTAACCCCTACCCCAGGCCGGGCAGCCCCAGCGCTGTCCGGCCACCCGCACGCTGTTTTTCCCTTTGCTTCACCCTTTCCTCTTTGCTTTTCGCCAGGAGAACATCGCCATGCCTGAAACCTTCGCATTTCTCACCAAGGCCAAGAAAAAATCCGGCAAACCGGACATGATGTTTTGGTGCTCGGCCAACAATGAACGCATCGCCCGCTCAAAACTCAGTATCGCGCTGGACGCCGCCGGGCTGGATGAGGCCGACTACTTTAACCCCCAGCGCACCCATCTACCGGTGGTCGATGATTTACCACCGGAAGACGTACTCAGCAGCGACTTCTGCCGCCATTATCAGATGGTGGACAACGACTGGGTACGCCGTCAGGAGCCGCTGCCCCCCGCAAAGGCAGCGCCGCCGTCAGGCGAACCGCAGCCGCCATCGACACCTGCAGAGCCCGACGATACCCCGCTCAGCTTCCAGCAGCTGCCGCTCGAACAGCGCGCGGCGCTGGTACAGCTCTACGGCCCACGCGACTATTACCTTGACGATCTGCCCACCGCCCTCGAAATTCTCAATGCCGAAGGCGAGATCTACGCCGGCAACTACCACCTGGCGGTCGCCATCGGAAAATGCCGCGAACTGGCGCAGCAGGATGCCGCCGGGCTGGATGCGCTGATCATGCAAATCCAGCAACGCTACAACCACAATATCCCCAAGTGGCCAGAGCTGGTGACCTTTATTCGCCAGCATATGACGGCCGGGGCGCTCACCACCGCCAGCGGCGCAACGCGGGGAACCCCCGTCATGCTGGCGCCGGGGCGCCCCTTTGATACGGAGTTCCTGCGCCACACCATCTCCTGCGCCCTGCAGCCGGCCAACGGTTACGACCTGCTGACCCCCGATCCGGCGATCGTCGCCCGCGCCCAGGAGCTGATGGCGCATAGAGATAAGGCGCTGACCATCTGGTACAAGCTACTCGCCAACACCCCGGGGATCTTGGAAATCCACCCCGACCAAATCTTTGCGCTGATCCAGGCGGCACCGGAGTCCATCGCCTGGGACGAGGGCGCCACCCGGCGCTTTATCTGCGAAAATCTGGGCGTCATTCAGCCGGTGCCCCGCCGGGCGCCGCCCCCGCAAGAAGATCGGCCTGGCGCCGCCGCGCCCCTTAATCCGGCCCCCGGCGACATGACGGCCCTGTTCGCCGCCTCACCGCTGGCGACGCTGCTCGCAGAGCCCGCCCCAAACGATGCGGCGCCCACGACCGCGCAGGAGCAGGAGCAGGAGCAGGAGCAGGAGCAGGAGCAGGAGCAGGAGCAGGAGCAGGACGAGTCTGGGGTAACGCCGCCGGCGCCGCCACCCCGCGTTGAGCCGGGGCGCTATCCGGGACTCTCCTCGGCGGACTACCACGCCGCCAACGGCATCAGCAGTACCATGCTCAAAGATGCCCGCATCAGCCTGATGTATTTTCATGGCCGCCACATCGCCAAAACCATCCCGCGCCAGGAATCACCGGCGCTGCTGCTCGGCTCGCTGATCCACACCCTGGCACTGGAGCCGGAAAAGTTTGCCACCGAATACGCCCTGGAGCCGCAGCTCCCGCCCAACGTATTCACCAGCAGCGAGTCGATGAAAAAAGCCATCGAGGCCCATAACGCCACCTTGCCCGCCCCGCTCTCTACCGAGCAGCTCAAGGCGCGTCTGCTGGTGCACAATGCCAGGCTGCCCGCGCCGCTGCCCCTCAGCGGCAGTGCCGACGAACTCGCCCAGCTGTATGCGGCGCTGCCCGCCGCGTTTCAGGCCTTGGATCAACCGGAGGGCGCCAGCGCCGCCGCCATCAAGAAGTGCCTCAAGGCCTACAACGCCAGCCTGCCCGCCCCGCTAAAAACCGGCGGCAGCCGCGACGCGCTGCTGGAGCAGCTGGCGCAAATCGACCCCGCCGCGGTCGAGGCAGAGCGCCAGAACCCCCAGCCGCTGAACACCAGCGGAAAAAAAGAGGAGCTAATGGCCAGCCTGCGCCAGATCCAGCCGGGCGCTCGTTTTGCCGACGAGATCCTGGCCGACTGGCAGCGCCAGGCCGCAGGGAAAATCCCGGTCAGTCAGGCGCAGTACACCCTGTGCCGCGCCATCTGCGATGCCCTCTTTGCCGATACGTTGGCCGGCCCCCTGCTGCGCCACCCGCAGCGCGAAACAGAGGTCAGCTACTTCGGGCTGGATGACAACACCGGGCTGGAGATCCGCGTGCGTCCCGATGTGGAAATCGACACCGGCCATGCCCGCATCGGCCTGGATCTCAAGTCCGTCAGCCTCGGCTACGTCAAGCAGGACAACCTGCGCGCCCGCCTGCACCGCGAAATCATCGAGCGGGACTACCACCTCAGCGCCGGCATGTACTGCGACCTCGCCATGCTCGACCAGTTTTTCTGGATTTTCGTCAACAAGGATCCGGGCTACCACTGGGTGGCCTTGGTCGAGGCCTCCCCAGATGAACTGGCACTGGGACGGCTGGAATACCAACGCCAACTGGCCGCCATCCGCCAGGCGATGGACAGCAACTACTGGCCCGGCCCGATCGTCGATGTCATCACCGACGAACTGACCGACTACGAACAGCGCCGCCTGGAAAACCTGGCCGCCTAAGGAGCCCATATGAAAACGGAAACCACCGACAACAGCCACAACGCGCTGATCGATAACGTCACCATCCTGACCAATGGCGAACTGTTTGACCGCCTGATGACCCTCTCCCGCGTTATGGCCGGCAGCGGCGCCATGGTGCCCGCCCACTTCCAGAAGAGTCCCGACGCCTGCATGGCCGTCACCATGCAGGCCGCCCGCTGGGGTATGGACCCCTTCGCCGTCGCGCAGAAAACCCACATCGTCAGCGGCACCCTGGGGTATGAGGCGCAGCTGGTCAACGCCATCATCACCACCATGTCGCCCACCAAAGATCGCCTGCACTACGACTGGTTCGGCCCCTGGGAAAACGTGATCGGAAAATTTACCGAGAAAACCTCCGCCAAGGGGCACAGCTACATCGCGCCGGGCTGGACGCTGGCCGATGAAAAAGGCTGTGGGATTAAGGTCTGGGCCACCCTGCGCGGCGAAACCGCGCCGCGCGAACTGGTGCTGATGCTCTCCCAGGCCCAGGTACGCAACTCCACCCTGTGGGCCAGCGATCCCAAGCAGCAGCTGGCCTACCTGGCCGCCAAACGCTGGGCGCGTCTCTACACCCCGGACGTATTGCTGGGCGTCTACTCCACCGACGAACTGGAAAATCCCATCGCGCGGGAAGAAAAAGACATCACCCCCAGCGTCTCCATCAGCGATCTGGTAGACAGCGCCAGCTCAGCAAACGACGCGCAACCGGAGGTGCCAGCGGACAGCCACGACGCCACGCTGGGCGAAAGCTTGCGTCAAGCCTTGGAAGAGGCCTCGACACTGGAGGCAATCCGTCAGGTTGAACAGCGCATCGCCCAACATAAATCCACGCTGGGCAGCCAGCTGCTGTTCGAACTGCGCGGGAAAAGCCAGAAAAAGCGCAGCGGCTATAAGGCGGTGCAGGAGATCGAAGCCGCGTTCGATGCGCTGTCTCCCGCCGATCGCGCCGCCTTTCAGCAGCTGGAAAATCTGGTCAACAACCGTCTGGCGATCCTGCCGCCCGGCGAACAGCAGCGCTTCACCCTGGCACTCGACGATCTGCGCGCCGAATACGCCTGATTCAGGAGCAAATGCACTATGGAAAATCACCGAAAATCCCCCGCGGACAGCGCGCGCCAACGGCAGATCCAGCGCATCGTCGCCGACGTCATCACCCTGCTCCCTCTGCTGCGAGCCGGACAGCCCAACCCGCAGTTTGATGGTAAGTCATGGCGCCAATGGTCAGCCGACCGCCTGCGCGACCGGGCGGCGGCGTTCTGCCCGCCCAGGCCGCGATCCCCACATTCCACGGCCGCGCCCCAGCCTGCGCCGTTATCCCCCCAGGACACCGCGCCCGTCTACCGACGCGGCCCCGGCGGCGCAATTTACCGCGGCGACTGAACGCGACCGTGCCCGCCCCGGCCACCACCGGGGCTCCCCCTTTCACATTAACCGGAGTCGATAATGAAAACGCCCCCCATCAATGGCCTGTATGGCTACAAGCTCAGCGGCAAAGCGCTGCGCCACCCACCGGGCGATCCCCACGGCTGGCCCCTATTTCTGGTCTGCCTGATCGTCGCCGGGCTGGCCCTGCTGCTGATCCACCTGCTGTAACGCCCCCTTCCACCGGCAAGGAGCCCAGGATGAAACCCAGAGATATCACGCCAGAAGAAGAGTACGACGACGATCTGTACGATCCCTTAATCTACCCCACGTCGCACACCCCGGACGATCGCTGCGACCACACGGCCCAGCTTATCTGGCATATGCGCCAGCGCGCGACCATCCGCAGCGGCGCAGCATGGACACCCTGCCCTCGTCCCGTGCCGAGCGAACCCACACAGCGGCGCCGGGCGCCAACGCGCCTCAACATCGGCCTGCGCCGCAGCTACTCCAGCACCATCATCACGGCGGTTTACCAGCTGCACCTGCGCCACACCGCTGCCCACGAAATCGCCGCCCTGCTCGGCATTCCGCCTAAAAAAGTGGAGCTACTGCTGCAGCATAAAACCCAAACCCAGCGCCGCGCCTGGCAACAGGTCCACCAAAGCAACCGCCTGCCGGGCAAACGGGAGATCCTGGCGCAGCTGGTCAGGGGGTTACCGGGGTGAAGGTTAGGGTTCTATTGGGTGGGTAGTATCGGCGCGTATCGGGGGGATAGCAGGTGAGCGCCGAGTCTACCCGTGGTAAGCCGTTTACCACGGGTGACATCGGTAACCATCTGCTTAGATGGTCGCTAAGAGTGAGGGACGGACCACATTCTCCGAAGAAAAACATCACTGTATGTTGGAACAGCTCATGTAAAAAACTGTATAAAACAAAGGACAAAAGCCATGCCCGGCGGCTCACTTATAGGGGGTATACCTGCTCTGTGTGAATAGCAAAAGGCCAACGGAGTGAATTTTTCTTTAAATTTTTTAACAACAACGCCGTCGTTATATTCATTTATTTAATCGAGCCACATAAATATGTATGGAGATTATATTAATGGTTTTCTTTATACGCCATAGCAATCATATTATTTTGCCATAAATTGTAATTGTAATGAGTAACACTTTTGTGTAATGATGCGATGTATCGATACGCTTAGTATCACAGCAGCCTCACTATTGCAACACGCAACAAGAGAGCGCAATGACGCCATTTCAATTTATTTATTTTCTAATGTTGTTTTAATTGCATTAAATCAATGAATATAACAAATATTGGATTCGCGGCGCGCTTATATGTTTCAATACAGATGAGAGAGGTGTGGAATATGAAAGAATTAAATATATTTATATTTTCTGTATTAATTACCTCATTCAACGCAAATGCAACGTTCTCTCTTGTTGCCTACGATGAAAGCAGTGGAATTTATGGTGTAGCATTCGCCAGCTGTGTTTACCTACCACCTAACATAGACATAACAGATAAAGTGAATGCCCTTACACCTATTGGAACAATAACAACACAAGCAACGGTGAACTTTAATAATATAAATTTAAGCAATGGAAAAGATATGATTCTTAGAAACGTTAGAGGGAATCAGATTCTTGAATGGCTATATGACCATGACCAGGATGGAACTGAAGGGAGAGATTCAAGACAATTTTTAATATTAAGCAATCCATCATCAGGTCCAGTTGAGGGGTATGTGTTTACTGGTGATGAGGTTCCTTCCGTCAAAGGGAGTATCATTAGAGATAATCTTGTTATTGCTGGAAACACTCTACATTCTAATACACTGAATGCAATGCTAGACGGATATATGGAACAGCGCGATTTTTTTGTTGAAAAATTACTGAGCGGCCTTACGTCTGTACGCGATCGTGGATTGGGTGATTTGAGATGTGATGGGACATCATCTTATACGGCATTTATAAAGATAAATGATAGAAGTTGGTTTTATAATTCGAGAGATATTGATGAGGATGCCGTAAGTGGATTGGAGAAAATAATTAATGGAAGACAAAAACCACGGGTATGCCTTAACTTAGTTTCAGGAACGGCTTTTCTTGCTAATATTGACATAAAAGGAAGCGGTCATTATGTTGGCCCATATGGCGTTGGTAGTAAAGTCTGCGATGATGCAAAACCGAGGGATATATTTACTCCCCAGCTTAATATTGTGGCAGGGGCACATAAGACATGCCCAAGTGTAGCTATAGGAGAATATACTGAAATCGTAAATTATGATGCTTGGGGAACCACGTTTTCGCCTCATTGTATCCTTAAGAACGATCATCTAGAGGTGTATGCTGACCCACATCAAAAAGGTGAATCCTTGAACATCCTTCAAGATATCTCTGATCTTAGTCAATATAATTTCTCCAAACGCATATCATCTTTCGCCATCCCTCATGGATGGACGGTACGTTTCTTCGAAGATAAGAATTTTAGCGGAAATTACTATACTCGCGTTGAGGGTGATACAGAAGCGAGCGCCTTTGATAATAAGGCTAGTTCAGTTCGCATACTCAGTCGAGAATGATGTTTTAGGATAGCAATAATCACTTAACGTCATCGTTACTTGATTGGTGTCGCAATGTAAGTATATTTTTTATTGTTTCATTTCTGATGTTAAATCACTTATCCTCAGATCATTACGCTTTTGTCAGTCCGACTCCCTACGGGGTGCGGGCTGACGGTTTACATGGACCCTGTACACGATTCTGTGTAAATGCCCTTTCTCAGAAGTGACCGTCCCGGCGGTCACCGAACTCGATAATATAGCCGTTACGGGAGTTAGCTCCCGATTTGGGCTGATTTTTATCGTAGCCCAAATGGTGGGACATTTCAGCGTTGAGAGCAGCCTCAACGCCGATTTTTTTCAACAGGCGATCGAACTGGCTGAGATCGTCAGGAGTTTTGAGATTTTTGGCCAGTTCGTTAGCCAGGGCCTGCAACTGTTTTTCGTCCATAAATTAACCTGCTTTTGATGTTGGATTGAACATATCAAAATCAGGTAATTACACAAAATTATGTACAGGCTCGATAGCACCGCTATTCAGCGCAATAACGCGACCGGGCGCACATCCCTCGGCCACCTTGTGATCAAGCGCCGCTTTTATCCCCACTCGGAGAGCCTCGCCATGCCTGAATACTTCGTCTTCTTTATTAAAGCCAAAAAACAGTCCGGTCAGCAGGACATGCTATTTTGCTGCCAGGCCGACAGTGTACGCGTCGCCTATTCTCAACTCTACCGCGCGCTAACGGCCAGCGCTCTGCATCTGGATGATTACTTCACCCCACGCCGAACGCCGCTGCCGATCGGTATCAAACTGCCCGCCGAAGGGAAACTCGACCGGGCGTTTTGCCGCCGCTATCACCTGGTCGGCGACCGTTGGTTAAAGCGTCCCCGCGCTGTTTGCTAAGCCCCTTCCTCTGCCCTAGACACGCGGCTGACTCTCTCTTATTAAAACGCATCCCCCAGACTCTCGGAGCCCGCCATGACAACCTACCTCACTATCCCGGCGTGGGCCCGGCAGGTCTATCTCGATAAGCCACCCGGTGTGGACACCGTCCGGCGCTGGATCCGGCGCGGCTATATTTATCCGCAACCCTACCGCTACGGCGGCACCTACCGTATCCAGAGCGATGCCCGCTACCTGCCACCCTGGCAGCAGCCCACCGTTCCCGACGGCACGGCGGCGTCTACCCCCACCTTGCTGGAGAGGCTAAAAAATGGCCCAAAATAACGATGACAGCGTTACGCCAAAATTACCGGACAACCTGTACTGTAAGGGCGGGTTTTTCATCTGGCGCAATCCCCTCAGTGGGCAGGAGATGCCCCTGGGCCATATCCCAAAAAGCGAGGCCGTTCGCCAGGCGCAAGAGGCCAACCAGTATATCGCCATCCAGCGACCGATAGAGGAAGCGTGCCCCAGCGTCAGCCAATGGATGGAGGAGTATCTGCGGATCCTCGGCTACCGTGGCGTAGCCGCCAATACCCTGCGCGCCAGGCGCTCACAGATCAAGGCCGTACAAACGGTGATTGGACAGAAGAGTATCGCTCAGATCACCACCCGCGACATCGCCTCGCTGCTACACCACTATGTGCTGATCGGCCAGCTTTCCGCCGCGGGTCTGATGCGCTCCTTTCTCAACGCCCTGTTTCGCGAAGCCATCGCCGCGGGCCTCATCGACTACAACCCGGTGACACAGACCCGTACGCCGCCGATCCGGGTCAAGCGCCGCCGTCTGACGGAGACGATGCTGCTGGCCGTTTACGCGCAGGCGCTCCAGCTGGAGCCGCATAAGCCATGGTTACCGCGCAGCATTGAACTGGCGCTGCTCACCGGGCAGCGGCGGGAAGATCTCTGCGCGCTCCGCTGGCAGGATGTCCGGGAGGATAAGCTATGGGTGATCCAGCGCAAGACCGGCGCCAGGCTGGCGATGACCCTCGATCTCCATCTGCAGCTCGGTGACTACCCGCTGCGGCTGCGCGAGGTACTGGCGCGCTGCCGGATACCGGGGCCGAGCGACTACCTGCTCAACTCCCAGCGCCCGCGCCTCAATAGCAAGCCGGGGGGATCTCTGGTGCCCGATACCCTGACTAAAGGTTTCTCCCGGCTTATGGATAAGTGCGGACTGGTTCAAGAGATCTCCCCACCCTCTTTTCATGAGATCCGTAGCCTTTCCTCACGGATGTACCAGGCGCAGTATGGAACGGAATTCTGCCAGCGGCTGCTGGGGCATAAAAACCGGCATATGACCGAGAAATACCTCGATCTGAGGGAGGCACTCTGGCAGATGATAGAGCTCCCCAAAAACCGGTGATCGGGAGCCAGAATTGGCGGGAGACGCTTTAATGACTGACACAGGAATCGTGCCAGGTCTTTTTTTATTATAATAAAATCAATTTATTACAAATATATTTCACATGAATGTATAACATTTTCCGTGTCGTTATGCTTCAAAACATCCCGTTCAAACCCATAATTATACGCAGTCTAATGAAAAGCAAACCACCAGCGTCACTATTCCGCTTTATATGCCTGTGCCGCCCGCACATATCCAGCCTGCAGACGGCCTGAAAGGCACCGCGCGCAAAGGGTAACAGGCTATCTTCCCGCAAAAATGGTGCTATTCGCCCTCTTGTTATCCCCGGGACGTAGTGCTTCAGATATAAAAACCCGGCATTTTCCAGGAGCGACTATTCAGGAAAAT
Source organism: Edwardsiella anguillarum ET080813 (assembly GCF_000264765.2). GTDB lineage: Bacteria > Pseudomonadota > Gammaproteobacteria > Enterobacterales > Enterobacteriaceae > Edwardsiella > Edwardsiella anguillarum. Next base: position 3,631,938 of record NZ_CP006664.1, on the reverse strand, counting down.
GGCTAGCCATTACCCCATGAGGTTCATGGTCAGCGTTACAGAGCTATCTCTACTCACGGTAAAAATTTTCTTGGTGCCTAATCGTCCAAATTCCCCAGGGACAAGCCACCTAAATACGACAATCTAGTGCTCAGAATCGGGATTAATTGATAATATGAATTCTCGGACTCATACAGGAGCAGAGGAAACATGTCAGACACCGTTCGACGCGGCGAACGCTTCGTGACCAGGCATGCCGTCAGAGTTATCCTTATCGACAGTAATCAATCCGTGTTGCTGCTCAGCACCAAGGATGCCAGCAACCCAGACTTTATCGAATCATGGGAGGTACCCGGTGGCGGCGCGAATCCCAATGAAAGCATCCATGAAACCGCTATCAGAGAAATCCTCGAAGAAACAGGAATCAAGCTCACCTCTGATGATCTGAGCAATCCCCTCTGGAAACGTGATGTTCTCTACTCCTACCGGGGGGAGCGCCGCCTACAGCATGAGACCATTTGTATTGCACACATAAATAAGAGCTCGCCGCGGCTCAACCTGTCTGGACGAGAACCCTTTGAAACAGAAGACCACCAGCGATATAAATGGTGGAGCGTTAAAGAGCTGCAAAATACCCGCGCTACCCTGTACCCAAAATCGCTTGGTACCCACATTACTGCGCTCATCAATCAAAAAACGGTGGAGGAGCCAATAGAGATATGGGACTAGATATTTCTGGCGTTATATTTTAAAAGAGGTTGTCAGGGCTCTGTAGACGGGAGGATGTCATCGTCGATGAAAACAGCGTTCATCTTGGATGCGCTGGTGCAGGCGCGCTGGATCCGTCGCCCCTCAGGCACCATTGGGTCACCTCCACTCCGGCGTATTCCAGGCTGGGATTATACCGCTCAGCGTCACCGCTCGAAAAAACCAGTATTGTCGCGCGTGACGAATCCCCCAAGGCAGACACTTCCGCAGAAGGGCTCGTCGCACTGCGCCGGCTTTTGATAAAACAGGCACCATCACCACAGGGAATGCCGCGAATCTACGATAGCGCGACGGCGCCAGCGGTGATGGAAGAGACTGTCGCTGGCGGTAGGATTAAAACCGCTGGCGTGGATTAGACGCTATGCCAACGCCGACACCACACCAGCATTCATGGGAATGGGCCCCGTGCCGATCACGAAAAAGGTGCTGCAGCGCAATAGGCCACCGTTTTCCGATATCGATCCGATTGAAGCCCATGAAACCCATGAAGCCTTCTCTTCTCCGCACGATTCTTGGCCGTCGGTAAAACACTGAGGGTTGATCCGCAGCAGGTAAACGCTAACGGTGGCGCAATCGCGCTGGGTCACCCATTAGCGCCAGCGGAGCATGAGTTTGGGGGACACGAGTTTATGCACGGCCCGCAGGAGACCAGACGCTGGGGCGGACAGAGGAGGGCCTCCGCTATGAGCATGGGTCCCCTCCTATCTGACAAATAAGCGAAATAGCGCAGCCCGTATTCACCCCATTCATGCTTATCTACACGTCTATAACAGCACGCTACAACAACATACGCGCCAAGGCGCTGGCAATATATCTATGCTGGAGCAGGAGCGGCATTGCTGATAATCTGTTCAACGGGTGTCGTCTGTAAGCATTAACGGCAACCGATACAAAAATGATACACAGAAAAAGTTTGAACAATGCCGTCCGGCATATAACTAACACCACCCCCATCCATCGTTAACTGACTGACTCCGGAAAAAATTTATTCAACGCCTGCAAAGAAACGGATTGTTGATTTAGCTTAGCGCGGATAGTGTGAAGATATGAAAGGTCAAACTATGATACAAATACAACGTCCTATACCCAATTTAGAATTAGATCTGTTACGCACTTTCATTGCGGTAGTTGAGGGAAATAGCTTTGCCGCGGCTGCCGAATCAGTACATCGTACGCAGTCTGCTATCAGTCAACAAATGCAGCGCCTGGAGTCTCTCATCGGTAAAGAACTCTTTGCCCGTAGCGGCCGAGGAAAATCATTGACCGAGCATGGCGTGAAAATGCTGGGTTATGCCCGCCGTATCTTAAACCTAAACGACGAAGCATGCCTTTCATTAATGTACGACGATGTTGATGGCGTGCTGCGTATCGGTTCACCGGATGATACGGCCAACACAATCCTGCCGGAATTACTGGCTCGCTTTTCAAAAGCTTATCCGCGACTGATCATCGAAATCGTGGTTAAACGCAGTCCTTTCCTGATGGAGATGCTCAAAAACGATGAGATCGATATGGCAATCTCTACGGCGGAATGCACTGATTACTCAGGGTTTATTTTACGTTCTTCACCTTCTCTATGGTTCTGTGGCCTCAATTACAAGTTTGTCGCCGACACGCCACTGCCGCTGGTCTCGCTGGATGAACCCAGCACCTACCGTAACATGGCTATCAACCACCTGGAGCGCGCTGGTATTCCCTGGCGGATTGCTTATACCGCGACAACCTTATCCGGTGCCAGGGCCGCCGTTGCGGCCGGACTTGGGGTAATGGCGCGCTCCATTGAGTTATTTGGCGATGATTTATGTATTTTAGGGGAGAGCGAAGGGCTCCCCAAACTACCGAATATTAAATTTAACTTATATATCCGCAGAAATAACCCGCCCAAGGCTGCTAAAGTTTTATTCGAATCTCTGTATCAGGAGAATTTTTCACCTGAGCGACCTTATGCCGATGCTGTGATTTCCAAGGAGGCATTATGCTGACTCAGTTTTCTGGTATTTTTCCCTATCTGGTCTCACCGGTCGATAATCATACAGGTAGAGTATTGGAGCACCCCCTGCGCAAGTTGGTTGAGCATCTGATCCGCTGTGGCGTCCAGGAGCTCAGTCCCCTCGGTAGCACGGGTGAGTTCGCCTATCTATCCCTTGAGCAGCGGGAGGATATCGTGCGCATTGTGCTTGATCAGGCGGCGGGAAGAGTCCCTGTGATTGCGGGTGTGGCCGGGTTCTCCACCCATGAGGCCCTGAGACAGACAGAGCGCTATAGCCGCCTGGGGGTTGATGGCATTGTCTTGATCATGCAGAGGATGTTTCCAGTTTCTCCTGCTGGACAAATGCACTTTTTTACCGATGTGGCGGAAAAATTTAGTGAAACCTCAATAACGCTGTATACCAATCCCGGTCTGCTCGGTGCTGACATCCCATTGGAGGTTCTGGATGAGCTTAGTTATGTAAATAATATTGAATATATTAAGGATGCCTCAGGGAATACCGGGCGTATTCTAACGATGATTAATCGTTTCGGTTCACGCTTACGTATATTTAGCGCCTCGGCACATATCCCACTGGTGGTGTTTCAGTTAGGGGGCGTGGGCTGGATGGCGGGGCCAGCCTGTGTGATTCCAAAACAGTGTGTCGAGCTCTTTAATCTTTTTCAGGCTAATCAGCTCGAACAGGCAATGGCACGGCAAAAACAGCTATGGCGAATTAATGAGGTATTTACCCAGTATGCGCTAGCCGCCTGTATCAAAGCGGCATTAAACATTCAGGGGTTTGCCGTCGGGGATCCTATTTCACCGCAGCAACCACTTGGCGCAGATGCCGTTAATGCATTACATCAAGTGCTCGCCGAAATACAATGAAAATAACATTTGGCATCGTTGTTTCGATGCCAAATCCCTTACTTCTTACTTCTTACTTCTTACTTCTTACTTCTTAGCGTGACCCATCATTTAAATTAATAATATCGCTTAACTGCTCGGAGAGCTCGATAATAGGGTTATTATCGAGGGAATTAACTAAATCAATAATCCGATCTGCTGCCCGTGGCTTAAGAATTCCATTGACATTATCACGGAATTTTCTTTCAACATCGCCAGGCAGCATAGGGTTTTCCGGATGGCCATAGTTAATATCGAGGCGCTTAGTCACTTCACGGCCATCGGTTAACGTGACGATAATGCGCCCCGGGAAATATTCCGGGAATGGGATCTCTCCCTCTTCGCAATAACGGAACGAGATCTTTTCGGCCAGCGCGAGAACCTCTGGGCGATCCAGCTCCGTCGCATCGAACGATCGGAGACTGAGCCCGTCATCGAGCATGCCTGTTGCGGCTAACCAAGGCAGGCTAAACTTGGCGGCATAAGGGGTCCCGGGAGTAATTTTAGTTTCTGCCGGCTCACAAATCAGAGCCCCCGCCACCGGATCCACGACACACTGGATCTCAACGATGTCTTCGGGAGCAATGCCATCGTGGCGTAACATGCGGACGCAATCGACGCTGGCATGAGCGAAGTGACAGCAGGGGTAAGGCTTAATTGAAACATTCAACAGCTCCCACCGCTGCCCCAACCCCCTGCCGATCTGGCCCGACACGGAGCTATGATGCAGACCGTGGGTCATGAAGAGGCCAAAGCGCCCTTCGAAAATGGTCAGCGGACCCGTCATGCCCGCCTGGGCAAGGCGCGCGGCCAAGATAGCGGAGTGGGCTGCCCAGCCGGCGTGAAAACACTTGGAGGAAGAGCTGTTGCTCAGGTATTCCGCCACACCGGAGGCTTGGCTACCGGCCAGGCCGATAGCATGGGCACACTCTTGGGCCGAGAGTCCTAACAGGCGGGAGGCCGCGCTGGCGGCACCGAAAATACCGGCGACGGGGGTCGTATGGAAGCCGCGCTTATGGAAACTTCCCTGTGAGGCCAAGCCAACGCGAGCCGCCACTTCCCAACCGATAATATAGGCTGACAGCATCTCTTTACCACTGAGATTCATATCTTCGCTCAGAGCCATCACCAGTGGGACCAATATGGCGCTACCATGGGTGATCGAGTCGGTATGGGTATCATCAAAATCCAGCGCATGAGCCGCGATGCCATTAGCCAGTACAGCATACTCCGGTGAGAGCGTAATCGAGCTTGCCCAAACATGGCAGTGGCTTGGGGCCTTCGCCAGGGTACTTAGTACACAGCGGGCGTTAACCGCGGCAGCCTGACGTGTTCCGGCGATGGCAACCCCCAGCGTATCCAACAAATGGAGATGCGCCCGTACAATCACAGCTTCCGGAATAGTATCTAGATCAAATCGAGTAATAAATTCGCTGATCTGCTCGCTTAAGGTCATCATATTCATTCCAAATCAGGACATATTTTCCAGGATAGTCATCTGGAAATTCTCAATGCAGGGATAACGCCCCTGGAGTAATGCGGGTGGCCTCCCCCGCCATCCCCCATGACTAATTCAGCCATCCCTTCGCGTTGACTTGCGCGATAACCTGATCCACCTGCTCTGGCGCGCTACCAATATAGGTGGTGGGATCTAAGGCTGCATTCAGCTCAGACTGACTGAGTATCGCCATGATTCGTGGGTTTTCGGTCAGGGCGTGGGCAAAGGTAGTCCCCTCTTCCAGCCCCTGCATTGCGGCCTCATAGATCAACTCATGGGCTGTCTGCTTGCCTGCCTTCTCGGAGAGAATAAACATGACTCTCTCTGCCAGCATAAAGCCACCGAGGAGATCGAGATTACTGCGCATCTTATTTTTATTTACCACCAGGTCTGACAAGGTAAATTTCATGTTATCCAAAATGATAGATAACATCAGGCAAATCTCAGGCAGAACTTTCCACTCCATTTTCCAGATGGCGCCATCACGCTCATGCTGGTGTTTCATTAGGTCGAGAAGTAGGGAAACGTTACCTTTCAGTGTATTGCTAACACAGGCCGCATTCTCGGTCGTCGCGGGGTTACGTTTATGGGGCATTGTAGAGGAGCCGACCTGCCCCTTAGCAAACGGCTCGGCCACTTCATCCAGCTCATTATGGGCCAGCAAGAGAATTTCATTAGCAATTTTCCCCAGCGTCGCACCGATCATCCCGAGAACCATGCCATATTCACAGAAGCGGTCACGGGCCGGCTGCCAAGAGATCTCCGGCACATTCAGCCCCAAACGTGACAGAACGCGCCGCTCCAACTCATCGGCCTGCTCTCCAAATGAGGCTTTAGTTCCCACCGCGCCAACCACACTTCCAACAAAGAAGCGTGGCTCCAGCTGCACCAGACGCTCGTAATGGCGGGTAATCTCAGCGAGCCAGATAGCACTCTTGTGGCCAAAGGTAATCGGAATGGCCTGCAGGGCCAGAGTACGACCCGCCATCGGCGTATTACGGTGAGTTTCCGATAGGGTTAGCAATGCACGGCCAATGGATTTCAGCTCACGTAAAAAGACGTTATGGGCCATTTTAAATTGCAGCATCATCCCGGTATCCATCACATCTTGAGTCGTCGGACCGAAATGCACATACTCACCGAATCCCTTAGTACAGGCATGCTCTAGGCCGCGGATAGTCGGAACCAGCGGGTGTTTGGTCAATCTGACCTGTTCCAGAATGTAATCCATATCCAAAAATTCTACGTTGGCACATGCCACTATCTCCTCAGCGGCTTCGCTGGGAATAATGCCTAGCTCAGCCTGCTCAATAGCCAGCGCGGCCTCGTAATCCAGCCACATCTGTATCCGAATATTGTCAGAGAAGATTTCACGCATTTCTTCAGTAGACCATAGGTTTTTTAGCAACGCTGAGTCAAAAACACCGGTAGACATCGTATTTAATCTCCTGATAGTAGAATCCACCAACCAGAGGAATATAATTACATTAGCCAGGCTTACGCTAATGGAAATGCTTCCTAGAGCAAACAACCTGCCGACCAATACTAAAATAAAACGCACTCTGTTGATACGGATATAGGATTAATAATCCTTAACGACTCTTAAACATTATTTACCTAACACATGAAAATGCACACAACCTTACCTGTGACTTGTCCAACTTTTCTTCAACTCTCTATTTTTTATAAGGTATTTGAAACTCATTAATCTAACCTTGGTTATCTTTAGAATAATTAACATTTCAAGATGAGAACTGGGTCTATTTTTAGTGATGAATGATTTTCAAGCTAATTCTGATTATGCTAGCGTAATTAAGGAAAATAAAACCGGCTAATGCCGCCTCTCCAACTAAAAGTAGTTTAGTATTTGGCGCATACACCTTTCTATAGGTGTATATGCATCATTCCGTTAATATATTTATTATAAGGCATGGACAAAATGACGCAAAACCGTAAAACACAACTAATTCATAGTGGTCGAAAGGCATATCAGGGTATGACGCCGGTAAACCCACCGGTAATGCGCGCGAGTACAATTCTTTTCGATTCATTAGAAATCTGGCGCGATGTCCGCAAGCGTAGAGAAAGCGAACGGTTACTCAGCTATGGTGCTCGAGGTACGGATAATGCGTTTGCTCTGGAGCAATTAGTCACCGAATTGGAGGGCGGATACCGTGCTTGGCTGTTCCCTACGGGACTAGCGGCAATTGCGATGACCATCATGGGCTATGCCCGTTCCGGAGGACACGTTCTGTTTGCAGATTCGATTTATGAACCGGTCCGGAAAATTGCCAACGCCTTCTTGAGCCCCAATAATATCCAATATGATTTTTTTAAAACCGACGGGAGTGATTTTGAATCACTACTACGCCCGGAGACCCAACTAATATTCGTAGAGTCACCGGGCTCCTTGCTGTATGAAATGCTTGATCTGCCTGCTATCTGTCACATTGCCCATCAACGGGGAATTCCTGTTGCAGTGGATAATACCTGGGGATCTGGGTATCTCTATAATCCGCTGAAGCTAGGTGCCGATGTATCCGTCATTGCCGCGACCAAATACCTGTGCGGCCATTCTGATGTCATGATGGGAATTATTGTTGCCAATCAAGACGCATGGGAAAAGATTGGCGCTCTGCCGGAGGCATTGGGCCAGTGCAGTAGCCCTGATGATGCCGCTTTAGTCTTACGTGGGGCGCGAACTCTAGCCCCCCGCCTTGAAGTTCATGGCCAGTCGGCCCTGTGCGTTGCCAAATGGCTACAACAACGTCGCGAAGTCAAAAAAGTATGGTTCCCCGCACTGGAAGATCATCCGGGCCATGAGTTGTGGGAACGTGACTGCACGGGAAGTAATGGATTACTGACCATTGAGTTTAAAACGCAATACAACACGACGGACAGTGATAATTTTATTAATAGCCTAACGCTGTTTGGTATCGGCGCGTCTTGGGGGGGCTTTGAGAGTCTCGTATTACCGGCCAATGTGCACGGAGCCCGCAGCGCCTCCGACTGGAGTACACACGGCCCATTCGTTCGTCTACATATTGGGCTGGAAGATGTCGATGACCTTATTAACGATCTAGCACAAGCATTCCGGGTATTTAAATAAAGACTAAACCGTTGCCAACGGTGATGGGAGAAAACTATGCTGGAACTTATTTTGGCAGGACTAGTCACTACACTGGTGGTGTATCTACTGGCTAAAGAATACAAACCCCAACCAGTACTTTTACTGGGAGGGATACTATTACTTACTCTAACGGCAGTATTTGACTTAGGCACAATATTGCCCGCAGAGAAAACCACCCATTTAAAGTATTTTGATATCTTTAAGATATTTTCTGACATTCTTAGCCTAAGATTAGCAGGACTTGGTTTAACATTGATGGCGATAGCGGGTTTTGCCCGCTATATGGAGCACGTGGGTGCGAGCAAAGCATTATTCTCAATTTTTGAAAAACCGCTAAAATCGGTACGCTCACCTTATATGTTGTTAGTCATTTCATTCCTGGTAACCCAGATCCTGGTGATCTTCATCCCAAGTCATGCTGGATTGGGTATGCTGTTAATGGTGACAATGTATCCAATCCTGATCCGTGCAGGGGTCAGTCCACTCTCCGCGCTGGCCGTCATCGGTTGTTGCCAGTTTATTGATCATGGCCCGGGCTCCGGTAACGTCATCATGGCAGCTAAAACGGCTAATCTGGACCCAGCGACATACTTTATAAAATATCAATTACCCGTGACCCTTCCTATCATCTTTGTTGTGGCAATTACTCACTTCTTTATCCAGAAATGGTGGGATAAGCGTGAGGGTTTTGTATTCAACCCAGCACACATTGATAAGATCGATCACCAGGATAACGACTGCCCACCACGTTATTATGCCATATTGCCGATCATTCCATTGATCCTGATTATAGGCTTCAGCCCATTAATGCAGAAGGTGATCAAATTAGACGTTACTACCGCAATGATTATCAGCACTACTATCGCACTGTTCTTTGAATATATCCGCTTACGTAGTGCTAAGGCCGTACTTGATAGTTTCATGCTCTTCTTTGAGGGGATGGGTAAACAATTTGTGGTAGTGGTATCGCTGATCGTTTCCGGCGAGTTATTTGCCAACGGTCTGCTCAAAATAGGTGCCGTAGATCAGCTGATTACTACAGCGCAAAGCGCTGGCCTAGGCATTGGAACCATGATCGTTGTCATGAGTTTTATCCTGGCGCTGGCAGCCTTCCTGATGGGGTCAGGAAATGCGGCATTTTTCTCATTCGCGGCACTCACGCCAAGAATCGCGGCTTTCTTGAAGATCGATGTGGTGACCCTCATTTTGCCGATGCAGATTATGACCAGTTTTGGTCGAACGGTATCCCCCATTACAGCAGCAATTGTTGCAATCTCTGGCATCGCTGGCGTATCGCCATTCCAGGTAGTGAAACGCACGGCGATCCCTATGGCTGCCGCGGCAATAACCAACCTGGGATTGACCTTTGTCTACCTATGATAATATTATCTCTTATCTATCGCGTCGTGGAAAATAACGATGGCAGCACTTGGTAAAATAGGCCTACTCGGCTCCCACCAGTATCATCAGGCTGGCGGGAACTCTATTTTCAGAGTGAAGTTATCATTCTACCCTTCATTATTCACATAACGTTTGAGAGCAAAACGGAGCATGGCCTGAGCCCCAAATAAATAACACACCAGCAATAGCAATAGCAATAGCAATACACATGTTCATTCCCTCGTGAAGATCATGCCAAAGGCATCTAAAAACCAACGCAAGTCACAGAGAGAATCACCAATGCTGGTATCTCGACATCGATAGATTAACATACAGTATAAGTTAGCGTTCTCCCCTGCTATCAATATACTTTGAGTAAATGTTGGATTACCAAGATGCCCCAGTTATTTATCACAATGTAACTAAGGAATTAATTATGGTAGATCACCGCAGTGAAAAAGACTCGATGGGGGTTATAGATGTAGCGTCTGATAGACTATGGGGGGCGCAAACTCAACGCTCTCTGGAGCATTTCCGGATTTCTACCGAGAAAATGCCGCGGGTGCTGATCCATGCCTTGGCACTGACAAAAAGAGCGGCGGCCAAGGTTAATCAGGATTTGGGACTGTTGGATACGGATAAAGCTGCGGCAATTATGCAGGCAGCGGATGAGGTTCTCGCCGATCGCCATCCCGATGAGTTTCCCCTGGCCATCTGGCAAACGGGCTCCGGCACCCAAAGCAATATGAATATGAATGAGGTATTAGCAAACAGAGCCAGCGAACTGCTGGGTGGGGAACGCGGTATGATGCGGAAAGTTCACCCCAACGACGATGTCAATAAAAGTCAAAGTTCGAATGATGTCTTCCCCACCGCAATGCACATCGCCGCCGTACTGGCGTTACATCGTCATCTCACGCCACAGCTAAACCAGTTGAGAGCAACCTTAGAAAAAAAATCGCAGGCATTTTCTAATATAGTGAAGATAGGCCGGACCCATTTGCAAGATGCCACACCACTAACGCTAGGACAGGAGATCTCCGGCTGGGTGGCAGCGCTAGAGCATAACCTGAAACATATTGAATCCACCTTACCACATCTATCTGAATTGGCGCTGGGGGGGACAGCCGTCGGCACCGGATTAAATACCCATCCTGAATATGCCTGCCGAGTCGCCGACGAACTGGCAGCGCTTACCTCAGAACCCTTTGTCACCGCCCCAAATAAATTCGAGGCCCTGGCAGCCTGTGATGCGCTGGTTCATGCACATGGCGCGTTAAAGGGCCTAGCGGCATCATTAATGAAAATTGCCAACGATGTCCGCTGGCTAGCTTCGGGTCCTCGCTGCGGGATCGGTGAGATCGCAATACCGGAGAACGAACCTGGCAGTTCGATTATGCCGGGCAAAGTTAATCCGACGCAGTGCGAGGCGATGACCATGCTCTGCTGCCAAGTCATGGGGAACGACGTGGCCATCAATATGGGCGGGGCATCGGGGAATTTTGAACTCAATGTCTATCGGCCGATGGTGATCCACAATTTCCTGCAGTCAATACGGTTGCTGACCGATGGCATGGACAGTTTTAACCGACACTGCGCGGTCGGTATCGAACCCAGCCATCAGCGGATCGATCAGTTGCTCAATGAATCATTAATGTTAGTTACGGCGTTGAATCCCCATATCGGTTATGACAAGGCCGCGGAAATTGCCAAGAAGGCGCACAAAGAGGGACTCACATTGAAAGCGGCGGCATTGGCACTCCACTACCTGACGGAGGCAGAGTTTGATGCTTGGGTGCGCCCAGAGCTCATGGTTGGCAGCCTGAAACCCACGCTAGACAATGCGTAGTGAATGACCGGTGCCTTATTCGGGGGCAGAAAATATCCTCCGAGAGTGGATTGGATGGACTGACCCTGGATTGCCAAGCGTGGTGGGGTCAGTCCAGAAAAACCGGGGAATAATCCCCGGTCAAGTTGATATCAAAAGTTGTACTTAATACCTACCATTGCACTAGTATCATTGTACCCCTTATCCCCCATCTGAGTGCCGACATTCCCCCACAGATTCACTCGTGGATTAATCTGCCCCTCAATACCGACTTTCACTTCGCCGAGATTGCGGGCGCCAGCCTGAGTGATGCGGACGCCATCCATAGTTGTACTGAAGCTACGGGTATTATGCAGCCAGTTAGCTTCAATAAAAGGTTCGAATTCACGCTCTTTACCTGCATCCATCGCATGGTGGCCTTTCGAGTAGAGCCTTAATCCCAAGCGAGTTTGAACGTTACCATCTCCATCATTATTAACTCGGGTACCATTGTTCTCACGATGGTCGTCAGCCCTCACCCCCATCCAGATTGCTTGTGCCTGGGGTTGGATAAACCATTGATTGCGCATACCATGACTACCAGTAAATTCGCCCATTTTAAACGTATAGCCGGTTTCAACTGAAGCCGTAAGACCTTTTGAACTGTAGGATTCATCAGAAAGCTCCTGCCCATTTACGTGGTTATTAAACCAGCTGTACTGGAGCCAGCTGTCCACATACAAACCGGCTTTATCAACATCATTTGCAAACCAGGTTCCGTAAGCTCCAACGCTATAACCGCTGACAGATCCCTTTGAACTGTAACTGGTTACTGAAGAATGCGTATTATTTTTGTTATTACCGTAGCCGGCCATCAAACCAAAATGAGCGCGATCAAGACCGTCTGAAGACCACTGAGCGATATCACCGCCCAATTGAGAAACATAACTGTTACTCTGTGTTTTTAATTGACCACTACTGTCGTGCCAGCCATTATGACTGCCAATTTGGCGTAGCCAAAGGCTAGTAACTTTTTTCTCACCAGTAATCGCATCAATATACTGAGTTTCACCGAGACGGTCATGCAGGGTTGTATTAAACATTTTGTTGGCTGCAGCAAGGTTTTCCACATAGCTGCCCCCTTCCGGACGAACATCCGGCTGAGGAACTGGATTTCCATTATTAACTAGATACCAATTGTTACTACTATCGCCTTTCCCTCGCACCAGCGAGTAGTCATATGCACCAGCCACAATTCGCCCATCTTGAGTAAACTCACCTGCCGAACTCCCACCTATAGAAATAATCTCAATACCATTTATGGCCTCATCACCTTTCCCTCCTGCATTGGTTATACTTACCCCAGTTTTCCCTGAAGTGTCGCCGGTTACCACAAGTTTATCCGTCAGCGAACTATCATTTCCGAGCACAGTATTAAACTGCAGATGTCCACCATCACCGATATAATTTCCATTTACTGTCAGAGTGGTACCTGCAACAGGATTGTTATTTGCATCATTATGACCAATAACTATCGTACCGCTATTGGTTAATTCTCCGACCTGGTACTGTGATTGTCGGGCAAGAGTTGTTGCCGCAGGCAGGGCGAATGTAGCATCATTCTGACCAAGATATAAAACGCCTTGATTATTTAATTTTCCACTACCCAGCGCCTGGGTAGCAAGCATTCGGATCATACCATTAGAAGTAATAGTGGTATCTGCAGACATATTTTCATTATTACTGCTTACCGTCAGCGCCCCTCCAGTGACGGTAAGACTTCCTGCTCCAACCAGTGTGCCAGCTACAGAGCCATTATTTACCGTCAACCCGCCCTGGTTAAAATCGAAGGTGCTGCCGGTTTCTGTGTTCAGATTCTGTAGCGTTTGGGTATAGCCGTTCATATCTAGATGGGTTCCATCAGCCAAATTTAGCAATTGGGTATTCCCCAATACATTATTATTACCCATTTTTAATCCGCCAGCTGTCACCCATGTAACACCGGTATAACTGTTTTCACTATTTGACAATGATACATCAGTATCTGTATTGATGCGTAGATCACCCTTACCGACTACTTGAGCACTTAGGTCAGCTTCATTTCCAATATTACCCTCTGCTGTCAGCGTTAGTGCATTATCACCTTGTGCTAGAAGCTCTACTTTGGTCAGTCCATAATTGATATACAGCCCGTCGTTGTTATCGCTACTGGTCAGTCGATAATCATAGGTACCTTTAGCAATCGTTTCTCCGTTCTGGCTGATATCAGTTATGATGGCATCGGAAATAGCATTACCATTTTCATCTATTAAATTAAGGTTACCACCACTACCCGCTACGCTCCCTTTGCTATCCGCTAGTTTGACCATAACCCCGTTATCATCCTGCTGAAGCAACGGGCGTGAACCATCCGGCGTGTGGGGAGTATTTATAAAGCTATCGCCATTGGTGACCTGGATAGTTCCTGTACCTGTAAGATCAAGATTTGTGCTAGCTTCAATAAATTTGTCACTAATCATACTTCCTGGTGAAACGTGACCAAATACAAGCGTTCCTCCATTGAAGCTAATACTACCAATATTTTTTATTCCATCACCAACAGTTGTTATATTATTATTCCCGATATGTAGCGTGGCGTTTTCAAGTGCGGTAGTGTTATCTCCATCCAGAAGAAATTCATTATTTTCGAGAAGCACATCACCGGTAAATTCATTACCAACTGATGACGCAAAATCAAAGTTACCACCATTATTCATTGCAATAAACTGACCATCACCAGTAAGTTTATTATTAAATTTAAATGAACCACTGGTATCAGCAATGAAAGACCCGGAAGCGGAAATGTTTACATTTCCAGAACCAAAGCCAATATGACTATCCGTCACATCCTTTGCTGTTCTCCCCACACCAACCACATTCCAGTTCCCCATATAACTGCTATTGTCACTGACGATTTTTGCATCACCAGAAATGGTTGTATTTCCATTTCCATTCAATGTGTTAGCAAAATCAGAGCCATCAGCATATGCTATATCTAGCCCCGTAGTAGGGTCAGTCATGTCTGTATTAATAGCAACACGTCCAGCTCCTAACGCTTTGTTATTGGTGATCGATAGTAAACCACCGTTTATTACGGTTCCACCATTATAATTTGATGCAGAGCTTAAAGTTGTATGCCCTGTCTGCTGCTCAACATTGCCTATGCCATTTATTGACACATCAAATACATAACTATCCGCACCGATTCCATGTGGTTTGTTATTGTTGAATATGATTTTATTTTTTCCGTCCCCTGACATGGTGATGCTATTTGCAGAAATATCCGCTGGAGAGCCATATTTTGAGTCCCCAATATAAAGATTCACCCCCCCTCCAGCTACACTACTGATATTAATATCCTTGGCGCTTTTGACTTTGGCTGCATGGCCAAAAATAACATCAGTCGTATTTCCACTTACTGTGGATGATATATTAAAATTGCCAAGCGTTGTTATCCCAGAACCAGTGCCATTAATAATTTGCAGCCCCGTTCGTCCAACGTTTTGCCCTATTAAATTGATATTGCCATTGACATTTACAACAGTAGAGTAAATAGCAGCATCAGTAGAAACATCGTTTATATTAGATGATAATCTAACATTATTTATCAATGTAAAATCACCACCGACATTAATCCCATAACCTTTATTATCATTGGTGGTAACAAGAAGACGACCATTGGTTGTATCGAGATAGAGATTGCCGCCAACATCAAGAGTTGAACCACCAAGTAACTGAAACGAACCCCCAGATTTATTAATTATAGTCATGTTGTTTTTAACATAAATATCACCAGCCAACTCCGAAGCACCTGCCGAAGCAATATTGAAATTATTTCTATCAGCTTCAAGATCAATACTGTCCGCATATAATTTAGCGGTCGTAGTTGACGAGCCAAACATCCAGATGGTTGCATCCGTTGCGCCAGACGAAGTTTTTAAGTCGCCAACTGACAGAATTCCGGATGAGCCTCCTTGCTGTGTAGCATCAAGACCGCCCAGATGGGCTCCGCCTATTTGCAGCATACTATTGTTTCCCATCAACAAGGTTCCGGTGTTGCTGGCAGTTAATGTTCCCCCATTTATCCACAAAGACGTATTACCACCACCGGCAGGGGCCATATTCAATGTTAAGCTATCTAACGGATTTGAAACAACGACATCTGCTCCGGCATCAACCTGTACCGTTGCCGTAGTATTCCACTGCAAGCCGTCTGAAATTGTTGTTGAAGAATTGAAATCAGTATAGCCATTAACGTCGAGTGCATACGTATTCCCGGCCATAAGAGGTAATGCCAGAGCAACCAGATAAACATTACCTTTGACTTTAGATCCCGATCTGGGGGATGAACTTTTTTTCTCCCTCTCCCCAACTCAGATGCAACAGTCCATTCCATAATTGCATGATTCCATATGACACTATAGATTTTATTCATTTGTTTCATCCCAAGAATTTAAGTAGAGAATAGCCTCGACTTCTAAGCATGCGGAACAATCGATGGTTTCTGTTGCAAAACATTACCAATGGCACTAATGATTATATCAACCATTCCATAAAGCGCGAGAATCCATGAAAGATAACCTTCCCCCTGCATTAAGCAGTATCTTTTCATCACCTGAGTATAGTAATGTCATGTTTTCACAGCAGATTAAACTACGGTGCACCATAGTGCGATTTTCCTGAACGATACGGACTATGGGAAACCCGTTTACAACCGATTTAATCGATAATAAAAATCAGAAGTAATTAATATCATTTTCAATGAATTACGTTTATCTCTTAACTTTCACCGTCTTACCGATGGCCGTAATACCAGTGCACTCAAATGTGCACCTGAGCACAAAAAAACATCCCGATATCACCTGAGATGGCAACCTGGGTTGCTCTCGCGGTGGTTTTTGCACCAAAATCCATCTAGCTATAGACGGAGGATGTCTCCCGTTAAGCATCGTACAGAGCCCGGACAAGCCCACGAAAGTCAGTTGGTACAATCTCTTTTTCCTGATAAAGGTAGTTTGTTGCAAAGCAACCTATCTCAAAGAGGATTTATTCGACAAATCTTGTTAAAAATCGTCTTCGAGGACGTTTTTCAGGAGGATAGGTGAAAAGTCATTCAACCGCATATCAGTACTACATCGATAGCTCCACCTATTTGTCATGTCTGATACGTTATTTTCACGGGGAAAAACACACCTTCCTGGGGGAATATATTGACTAAGCAAAGCCTGAAATGTAGCTCAGATATACTTTTAACCTTTAACTTTCGCATAACACTACGTTTATAACTAGAAATTGACTTCACGCTTCTATGTAATTGCCCTGCAGAAATAGCGGTTCCTTGGCCATCCACGATAGCCCTGAGAACCCGGAATTCTGAGTGATTAAGTGGAGCTAGACAAAGCTTATAACCGGTTGAATTATTTAAAGCGCAGATAAGCGCATCAGGCTCTCTTTGATATCTATCACACTCAAGCACGCCATTGATGACATCATCAATAACGGCGACTATTTTTTTCATATTTTCAATGGAGAGCCCAAGACTAGCAACAATTACCTTCTCATTTAAAAAACAAATACCATCGGCCTCCTGATTTGTTTTTACACCATCAAGTATAATACAAAAATCATCATCAATATTAACAGCTAATTCTTGAAGTATGCAATGCTGACTAGCACTGTAAGGCAATTCAGCGGTAAGTATTCTAATACTGACATCTTTACCTGGCTGAGCAAGACTGTGGTGAGACAAAAAGAAATCAGCAAAACCATATGCAGCAAAGGATTCATTTTTGTTAACGAACCGATACATGATAATATGCTCAGAATAATGAGATTACATGACTATTCACATAATCCTGCTTTTTTATTGAAATTGAAAATTAAAAATTCTAATTGTGATTATTAGCAAATCAACAGTATAAGCGTGCCAGCATGCTTAGTTAATGGATGTGCAATTTCGCCCGGGTATAAGTATTAAAACTGACGTGAACCGACCTGGCTCGTTTACTGACACAGCAGTAATCTGACTGGCTGACCACTCCCCCTTTGTTAAGTACCAACGTAAAGTAGTGCTTTCGGTCTTTCTTCTCCTGAAAAAAGAGGTTTTCTGGCATGGAAAAGATACATTATATCGAGAAACAGGCTGCTTTTGCTCTGAAGCAAACCGAAACCGGCACTCAAGTAGAGGAAGTCTGCAGAAATATGGGAGTTTCCAAGATTAATTTTCACAACTATGAAAAGTTAAAGCAACATACGAGCAACATTCCTTTAGGATGGACGTCTGAGCGCTCATAGGTTACTGTCACTGGACGATATGCAGGAAAATATCGAGCAGTGGCAACATGCATATAACCGAAATAGCCCCATGCATCGTTAACTAGCTAGATCCCAGGGAAATTTATCCCAAGTCGGCAAAATGCCCGGCGCTCTGATGTGGCCAGGTTCTAATATTGTGGGGAACTCAGAGCCGTCATCCACAGCAAACCAACAGAGAAAGAAGCGTAAGGCTATCACCACCCCGTGAGCTATCGCGTAGTACTGGAGTACTACGCGATGGTCTCCATCCATGTTATAGTTAACACTTGTTAGCAATCAGGTATGGTTTATGTGTACAGTTTTTTCTGGGCAAAGCCCTTTTAATTATACCAGTAGTGCCCGCTCCGTACGTATCTGTGGTCACGTCACCAGCATACGCCTAGAAAACAAATTCTGGGAGATATTAGAAAATCTCGCCATATCTCAGGGAAAAACGTTAGGGCAGTTTATCTCCAAGCTCTACATGGAAGCCTTAGATAATAAGATCGATATGAAAAACTTCTCATCATTGCTGAGATGCTCATGCTTGATACACCTCGAAAATACGGTTGCTCAATTTAGTGAGGCGTAACATGGCACACCTAAGACACCGTCATCACTCAAACATATAGCCGCCTCAACATTCATCTGCACCGTGCCGCCTTTTATCTACGGCGAGAGGCTAACCCCGTTTATCTCTCGCGCCGGTCACCCCAGTCATCCCTTCGCTTTTTAATACCGTCTGCCAGTCAGCGTCTCTGGCCGCTTTCTGCCGTTTAGAAAGGAGCGATGACAGACTATCCTGTACGCAGGATGTTCTTCGTTATATTCATATTCAATACACCATGGTCGCGCTGACACACTCACCCACCGCATACCGCTCTGGCGCAGGTTGTCGCATATCAGATCAAAGCAATCCATATGCCGGTGGCTGATTCGCCTGACTATGTGAGCCTACCCTCGGCATATTCCGCGCACTCTCTGGGAAGCAATGTAAAAGAGGCCTGGCAGTACCGATAAGCCGGTGTCCGCGGCCCTCGCGTCCAGGTAACCATCCCCCACCAGGAAAAATACTTCGGTAGTAAATAGCTACTACCCTCAGTCAGCAACAAAACTCTATCTTTATCCTCATTGATAACAGCGGGAAAGCGCACCATGGCCAAAATGATACACTCAATGATTCGAGTTTTTGACTTGGATCGATCCATCAAATTCTACGCTCAGGCATTACAACTCAAAGTGAAGCAACGATGTGACTTTGACGATTTCTCCCTCGTCTATCTTACTAATCAAGAAAGCGCATTTGAGCTAGAGTTAACCTATAACACAAATAGAGATACTCCTTACTCGCATGGCTCCGGCTATGGGCACCTTGCTGTTACCGTTAGTGATATCAACACCACACATGCCGCATTGCTTGTAGCAGGATTAACACCGGGAGAAGTTAAGACATTTCATCATCAAGGAGAGGTACTGGCAACGTTTTTCTTTATCAGTGACCCTGATGGCTATCAAATTGAATTTATCGAAAGAGCCGGAAGATATCAATAAACTGCGCCCATAAACAACTGCGATTTAAAAGAGGAATCACGATGATAAACTTAACCGCCACCTTTACAGCGAAGAAAGGAAAAGAAATCATGCTTCGTGATATTTTGTTGAAGATGGTCAAGGTAAGCAGAGCGGAGCCTGGCTGCGTGCGCTATTTCTTATATGAAGACAGCCTCCATCCCCATGTTTTAGTATTCCAAGAACAATTTATCGATCAGGTTGCATTTGACCACCATTGTAAGATGCCTTACTTTATTTCATTGCTCAACGAAATAACAGGGATCGTGGAGAAAGCCCCTGAAATTCAGTTTTTAAAGCAGATTGAACCAATCTCCTAATCGTCGTGTAATAATCGTAATCGGTCGCGATAGCAAGTAGCATGTGGTTCAATCGGAGCAACGGTAGCGTTTAGCCAATAAACCACTATTCGTCCCTTCAGTCCGTTGCCGTTTAAACCGTAAATCTTCAGTAGTAGTTCATGGAGATGGAGTTTATATCGGTAGCGGTACAGATTCCCACGACGAGCGTCGGGAGTTCCCGGCAGAATTCGGCTATGTATCGCCTCCGTGGACTTTTGACTGGTCGATAAAGATTTAGTTATAAGAATCGCCGCTGATTAGGGCCTTACTCACGATCACCGGCGGTTGTTCCAGCCGTAGCGCCGGGCATACACGATACACTCCCCGGCCGTGCAAAACGATATTCAGCGCGTCTGGTACGGTGGTGCCCAGGGGGACAACGTAGTCGGATCTCGGGGAGCTATCTCCCCAGCGATCCGCCTGGCTGGCCGGCTGACCGGCTGACCGGCTGACCAGTGCGCTAACGCCATGGACGTTAGCTACATTCCAACGGCGCCATAGCGCTATACGCCAACGATCTGGCGGGCCTTATCCGGCGCTCTCCTCGCCGCCTGGCCGCCACGCTTCACCGCACGACGTAGCCGCTATTATCTTGATCACGGCAGGAGCAGCTGCTGCTTCAGCCAGTAGTTCTGCTGACACTCACTGATAAAAGATTTGTATCTGGGCGTAATACCGACCTCCTCAGCATTCAGCACCTCCCATTTAATCCAACACTCCGGGCAAACGCTCCCGTTGGAGGGGATCAGGTCATCCTCTCTCGTCAATAATAACTTTATCTCTCCATTAATCTCCCATAGATTAATGACGATGCTCACCTCAGCCAGCGGGTCAATTTTTTCAGAATGATAAATGGATTGACATCCGGCGTCATTATTGAGGCATCGCTTTATTATTTCAGCAAGCATAGGACGTAACCTGGCATTAAATCAAAGCGTGACCCTCATTATATCCGCTGGCGGAAAAATAAAAAAACCAGAATAGAGCCATACCGGGTTAGGCGGCGGAGCCTTCCCCCCTTTTCCGCCTTCCGCGCCAGCCCACGGGCCAAGCGCCTCAGATTAAGCGCTCACGCCACCGGTGGCGTCCAATAGCTCTCTCTCCCCTTGAGGCACCGGCAGGGGGGATGCCAGGCCGCCTGAATGTATCATCCCCCTTCGCCCCTCGTCGTGCTGAGCACCGTTACGGATTACGGTGCAGGCAACGGGCTGCCACATAGCGAAGCGCCCCCGGATCCTCTGTCATGACTCATCTTATCCCCATCGTTTGTCCCCTCATCGTCAGTGGGGGAGCGATATGGGCGTGCTTGAACACATCGTACCGACGCTCTCTTCGGCCGGATCATCGACGCCCCGCCTTTCTCGGCGGGCTGGCGGCTGACCCCCATCGCACCGGTAAACTCTGCCGCACACACCGGCGGGGGATGTGGCAGGCGTTTGGCTATCTCGCTCATCCTACCAAGCCGCGCCGGATCGGGATCGCGCTTAGCAATGCTCGCAGCCTATTCTCGGGGGGCTCAGTCAGCACGACATGATCATAGAAAAAAACCTTGTCGCGCTGGAGTGCGACCTGATCGATGACGTTTCGCGCGCGGAAAGCACCGCCCGGGACCGCCACAACATATGGTTCTGGAACACGACGTCAGCGTTTCTCTACAGATGGATCGGCCAGTCCAGTCAGCTGCGGCAGCGCAGGAAGCCAGCAAGCCGAAACATCATCATGGTGCCAGGGGCAATGCCTTTTCCCACGACGTTACCCCGCGGCAGGTGATTGAGGCGCGCCGTCGCTAATGAAAACGTCCGGTGCAAAACGGGCATCTGAGATGGGATGTGGCGGCAAGAGGCATACGAGTGATAGCGCCGTCATCCTGATGGTATCGGGCGTGGAGCGCGCCCTAGAGATCGCCCAGTATATCGATCGCCGTCTCCGCTATCTGCCTCTGCCGGGGCGCATGCTCCGCCATCGACGCATGGGCCTGCAGGTGCGCCAGAATATTCCCGCTGTTTACCTCCAGCCCATGCTGGTGCAAACGGATCACCGCCAGCCCAATGAGTTGACAGGCTTCATTGAACAGCAACGCGTCTTTCATTACACGACCTCGCCAAAAACAGGAGTCAATCCGGGTGTCTCCCCTCGATCTGGCCTGGCAAACGTCCGCAGCCGCCATCGGGAGACGCTAATCTAACCTATCACACCCCGGCCCACATCGACAGTACCCGCGCCATCCCCGCCGCCGTCATCGGTGACATTGGCTCGACCGTGCGGCGGCGGATCGGCTGCATAGGATTATTTGGGGTGAACTCGGCGCCCGGAAAGGGAAAACGGGCTACACTTAACAGGCAGGGCCATTACTTTACTTTTGCCTAAAAAACAGGAGATTGTATGTACAAGACCATTCTGGTTCCCATCGACCTCACCGAAGATAACATGTCCAGACTGGTGATCCCGCACGTAGAAAACTTCGCCAGACAGGAGGATGCGCATATCCATTTCCTGGCCGTGCTACCGCCGCTGAGCAGTTTTTACGGCATGGGCTCGCTGCCGGTCGGCCACTATCCGTCAGAAAAGGATCGTCTACAGCATGCCGAGGCCGGACTACGGCAGGTGGCCGCCCAGTTTAACCTGCCGGAGGATCGCGTACACTGCACGATCGCCATCGGCGCCCCGCGCGACCGGATCCTGCTGCAAGCTGGGGAGATCGGCGCCGATCTGATCATCGTCGCCTCACATCGCCCGGATATTACCACCTACCTGCTCGGTTCGACGGCCGCTTCGGTCGTGCGGCACGCGTCTACCGCCGTACTGGTCGTACGCTGAGTCCCCTCGCCGCAGGTGTCATGCCGGCTTGCCGCTGAGGCGGCCGGCAATCCTCTGCCGCCGGAGAGGATTCCCCCTTGGCGCAGGGGCGAAAATTTGCCATCATAACTCTCACACACAGCGTTTACATTTTAGCGATACCGCAGGTGTCGCATTGCGTCGGGCTCAGCCCTGCGCCACTTATTTGATTATTTATTAGGTTACACATGCATCCCGAAATCTGGTCGTTTATTAAAACGGCCTACTGCGTCGGCGTACTTTTTTGTGCGTTCGTGACGTTTTTTGCCACGAAAGATCCCTCCATGAAAATACGCCTGCTGTCAGCCGTTATGGTAGGACTAACCTGGCCAATGAGCTTTCCGCTGGTCGTGGTCTTCTGGCTCTTTATGTAGCCCTCATCAAACCGCACGGCGCAGATCCGGCGGGGCGCTTGCCCGTGGCGCCGCTGGCGGCGATACCGCCGCCGGGCGGAAGATATAGTCCAGTATCGCGCGGGTGACCGGTGCCGCCGTCACGCCGTCCCCGCCGCCGTTCTCCAAGATTACCGCCATCGCAATGCGCGGGTGGGGATACGGGGCGAATACCGTATAGAAAATATGGTCGCGCAGCCTGACCGGGATCATCTTGGCGTTATAGACCTGATTCTGCTTCAGACCGAAGACCTGTGAGGTCCCTGACTTACCGGCAATTTGATAGGGCGCCGTATGAAAATACTTATATCCGGTGCCGTTGGGATCGTTGGCCATACCGTACATCCCGCGTTTGACGATGTCCCAGACCGGCGACGTCTGGGTGGCGATTTGCGTGAAGTGGCTCTGGCGATAGGGCACGACCTGCTGGCCGCGGCGGATAGCGTACAGCAGATGCGGCGTCACCACTTTGCCGTTGTTAATCAGGATCCCCAGCGCTTTCACCATCTGAATCGGCGTCGCCGTCCAATATCCCTGCCCAATGCCGACGGATACCGTATCCCCCTGGTACCAAGGCTTATGATGCACCCGCATCTTCCAGTCGCGATCGGGTAAGACCCCACGCGCCTCTTCATCCAGATCGATGCCGGACAGTTGACCATAGCCAAACTGGCTCATCCACTGGTGGATGCGATCGATCCCCATCTCATAAGCAACCTGGTAAAAGAAGGTATCGGCCGACTCCTCAATGGCCTTCACCACATTCAATATCCCGTGCCCGCTCTTCAGCCAGTCTCGGTAACGACGCTGGGTGCCAGGCAGCGTCCACGTCGGGGCGCCGAAGAAGGTCGTCTGCGGGGTGATCACCCCCGCCAGCAGCGCCGCGCTGGCCATATAGGGTTTCACCGTCGAGGCTGGGGGATAGATCCCCTGGGTCACACGGTTAATCAGCGGCAGCGCCGTGTCATGCAGCAGCGCGCTATAGGCCTTATAGGAGATCCCATTAACGAAGGGGTTGGGATCGTAGCTGGGGCTGGAGACCATGGCCAGAATGCCGCCGTCGCGCGGATCCATCACAACCACCGCTGCCCGCTGCCCTTTCAACACCCCTTCAATATACTGCTGCAGCGGCAGATCCAGCGTCAGATACAGGCTGGCGCCGGCGTGGGGCGGCTGCTCTTTCAAATAGCGCACTATCCGCCCGTGGCTGTCAACCTCGACCTCTTGGCTACCGGTCTTGCCGTGCAGCAGCGATTCGTAATAACGCTCGATCCCCTGTTTACCGATATCGTGGTCGGCGGCATAGTTTTCCAGCTGCCCCTCGGCGTCGAGGCGCTGCAGATCGCGATCGTTGATTTTAGACACATAGCCGACCACGTGCGCCAGCTGTGCCCCGTAGGGATAATAACGCTGCTGATAGGTCGAAAGCATCACCCCGGGAAAGGCAAACTCGTTGACCGCAAACCGGGAGACCTCGCGCTCACTCAGCCCCTCCTTCAGGGTAACCTCGGCAAAACGACGGGCGTGCTTCATCGCCTGGTGGAAATCGGCAATCTCCTGAGGCGTCAGATCCAGCAGCGGCGTCAGCGCCGCTAGCGTCTGGTCAAGATGGGGGATCTTGCCCGGCACCAGCGAAATCTGGTATAGCGTCTGGTTTTCCACCAGCGGCGTACCGTGACGATCGTAAATCAGCCCGCGCACCGGCGACACCGGCAGGGTTTTGATGTCGTTCGCATCCGAACGGGTCTGATATTCGGCGTGATCCTGCACCTGAAGGTGGTACAGGTTAGCGACCAGCACGGTGAAGCACAGGATAACCAGTACCAGCGCAATCAGCGTGCGACGCAGAAACAGCGCCGACTCGGCACCATGATCGCGAATGGCGTCTTTTAACAAATTCATGCAAATGGGGGCACGGGCGGCATGCGCAGACGCCGGGCGGCTGCGATACGGCATAGCAAGTAACCTAAACCGTTAGGTTACGCACAAAACGCAGCCCGGCCAACCGTCCGGTTGCTAATCTTCTAGCTGCATTGTTTCAGAATATAAAATATGACGCAAAATGTGACGGGCGGAGATAACCCAGAGATGGCCCGACCCTCAGGCCATCTCTGGCACAGCGTCAGGACAACGCTTTCGGGTTGGGGCCATAGGCATTGCTGTCGCGTTGGCTGTCCGACAGGGTGAAGATCAGCAGCACCAGCCAGCCGATAAGCGGGATCAGGCCAATCAGCGCCCACCAGCCGGTGCGGCCAATATCATGCAGACGGCGCACCAAAACTGCGATGGATGGAATTAATACCGCCAGACTATAGAGGATGGTCAGGAACCCCTCCCCGTTTTCAAACGTCCAGCCCAGCGCCTTTTGCACCATAGCCAGCACGATGGAGATAATGCAGTTAATCAGGACGAACCACCAATATTCTTTGCGGCGCGCCCGACCGGAAAATACAAAGTAATTTTTGAGAACCTTCAGATACCAGTCCATTATCATTTCCTTTTACGCCAGCTCAACTGCAATGAATTACCATACTCCTTCACTATTATGGAATTGGTAGGGTCATTAATCCAGAATCCCCAGCGTTTTTTCCCGACGGTCCGGCGGCTGTATGCAAAATAAACGCTTCTCTTCCCGGCGATCATTTTCTACACTGCCGTATGCAGAAGTTATGTAAAGTGCATACATTTCCTGTTCTACATCATGTTTACCTGCCGGGGGGTTTGCTATAACTCTCCCCGCTGCGCGGTATACCCGATTCACCGTGCGCACATGTCGCGACAGTGACGTCGCGATGATGAAATAAACGACAAAAAGTCTGGGAATATAATGATGAATATCGGCCGAATTACACTACTCTCCTGCGCCCTCACGCTCGCCATGCAAGCCCCGTTGATGGCCGCCGAACCGGCAACGGCGTCCCACACCCTGAAAATGGCCATCGGCGCCGAGCCGACGGAAGGTTTTGACCCGATGCTAGGCTGGAGCCACGGCAGCTATTTCCTGCTGCACGCCCCCCTGCTACGCCAGAACGCCGATATGAGCTGGGGCAACCTGCTGACGGAGGAGATCAGCACCAGCGACGATGGCAAAACATGGGTACTGACCCTGAAGCCGGATCTGAAGTTCTCCGACGGCTCAGCCCTGACTGCCGAAGACGTGGTCTTTACCTACAATAAGGCGGCGCAGAGCGGCGGCAAGATCGATATGGGCAACTTCAACCAGGCGCGCGCGCTGGACGATCGCCGCGTTGAGATCACCTTGAGCGCGCCGCAGAGCACCTTTGTCAACGTGCTGGGCTCGCTGGGCATCGTTCCCAGCGACAACTACAACGCGAAAACCTTCGCCAAGCAGCCCATCGGCGCCGGCCCCTATCGCTTGGTCAGCTTTCAGCCCGGTCAGCAGCTGATCGTCGAGGCCAACCCCTACTATGCAGGGAAGAAAAACGACTTCAATCGCCTGGTCTTCGTCTTCCTGGATGAAGATAACGCCTACGCTGCCGCCCAGAGCGGACAGCTCGATCTGGTGCGCATCGCCCCCTCCATGGCCGTGGCGCCCCAGCAGAAAAACCTGAAGCTGTGGGTGCGCGACAGCGTAGAAAACCGCGGCATCGTCTTCCCCACGGTGCCCGCCGGTAAAAAAGACGCCGAAGGCAATCCGATCGGCAACGATATCACCGCCGACGTCGCGATCCGTCGCGCCATCAACTACGCCATCAACCGCCAGCAGCTGGCCGATACGCTGATGGAGGGCCACGCCATTCCGGCCTACAGCGCCGTACAGGGACTGCCGTGGCAAAATCCAGACATCGCCTTTAAGGATGGCGATCTCGCTAAAGCGAAGGCGATTCTGGATCAGGCAGGGTGGGTGCCGGGCAAAGACGGCGTACGTGAAAAGAGTGGCCAGGCCGCCCGTCTGACCCTGTGGTACGCCAGCGGCGACAGCACCCGTCGCGACATCGCCGAGGCCGTGCGCGCCATGCTGCAGCCGCTGGGGATCTCCATCACCCTGAAGTCCGGCAGCTGGGAAACCGTTGAGCGCCACATGCACGCCAACCCGACCCTGTTCGGCTGGGGTAGCCTGGATCCCATGGAGCTGTATCACCACTACAGCGGCAAAGCCGCCGGCGTGGAGTACTATAACCCCGGCTATTACAGCAATCCGGCGGTCGAACGCCATCTGCAGCAGGCGGTGGACGCCCCTGACTGGCGCAAGGCGCTGCCGTTCTGGCAGCAGGTCGAGTGGGATGGGCAGCAGGGCGCCGGCGTCCAGGGCGATGCCGCCTGGGCCTGGCTGCTGAATATTCAGCACACCTATCTGGCCAATCCCTGCGTCAACCTGGGTAAAGGCGCCCCGGAAATTCACGGCAGCTGGTCGCTGCTGAACAATCTGGATGACTGGACCTGGACCTGCCGTTAATGATGCGTCTGCTTGCCCCGCTGCTGCGGCTGGCTTTGCTTCTGGTGCTGGTGGCTGCCGGCACCTTTGTACTGCTCAGCTTTTCACCGGTCGATCCCATCCGGGCCTATATCGGTAACGATCTGCTGCACGTTCCGCCGCAGCAGTACGCCAGGATCGCCGCCCGCTGGGGGCTGGATCAGCCCCTGTGGCAACGCTTTGGCCATTGGTTTATGCGTCTGCTGCAGGGCGATCTGGGTTACTCCATGCTGTTTAACGCCCCGGTAGCCAGCGTGATCGGCGAGCGCTTTGCCACCTCGTTCTCCCTGCTCGCCGGCGCCTGGCTGCTTTCCGGCCTCTCCGGCATCGGGCTGGGCTGCCTGGCCGGGCGCTACCTGAATCGCTGGCCAGATCGACTGATCTGCCGCCTAAGCTACCTGCTCTCCTCCCTGCCGACCTTCTGGATAGCCCTGCTGCTGCTGGCGCTCTTTGCCGTGCACTGGCCGCTGCTGCCGGTATGCTGTGCCTGGGAGCCCGGCGGCAACGCCGCCAGCGCAGGCTGGTCCGAGCGGCTGCGCCATCTGGTGCTGCCGGTCTGCGCCCTCAGCCTGCTGGGGATGGGGCAAATCGCCCTGCATACCCGGGAGAAAATCGCCAGCGTCATGGCCAGTGACTTTGTCCGCTTTGCCCGCGCCCAGGGCGATCGCGGCTGGTCACTGCTGCGTAGCCAGGTGCTGCGTCACGCGATCACCCCGGCACTGTGCCTACAGTTTGCCTCTCTGGGTGAGCTGCTCGGCGGCGCCCTGCTGGCGGAGAAGGTGTTTGCCTATCCCGGACTGGGGCAGGCGACGATCGACGCCGGTCTGCGCGGCGACGTTCCCCTACTGATGGGGATCGTCCTGTTCAGTACCCTGCTGGTCTTTGTCGGCAATACCCTGGCGGCCTGGCTGATCCGCCGCATGAACCGCGCTCTGGAGCGACCCGATGCTGTATAACCCTGCCCCCACGCTGGCGCGCCTGTTTATCGCCTCATTTTTACTGCTGCTGATCGCCTGGTATGCCTATACCTCCCTGGATCAGGCGCTGGCGATCGATCTGCTAGCACGCCATCAGCCGCCCAGCGCCCTCCACTGGTTCGGAACCGACAATATGGGGCGCGATCTGTGGCTGCGCAGCTTTCAGGGCGCCCTCACCAGCCTGCAAATCGGGACCGGCGCCGCGCTGTGCAGCGGAATTATCGCGCTACTGATGGCGGCCCTATCCCAGCTGCACCCGCGCCTGGATACCCTGATGCGTCTGCTCACCGATACCATGCTCGCGCTGCCGCACCTGCTGCTGCTGATCCTGATCTGCTTTACCCTCGGCGGCGGCAAGAGCGGCGTCATCATGGCCGTCGCCCTGACGCACTGGCCGCGCCTGGCGCTGATCCTGCGCGCCGAAGCCCAGCGCATAGCGCACAGCGACTACCTGACGCTGGCCCGGCGTATCGGCAACGGCCCGGTCTACTGCTGGCGCCACCACTATCTGCCGGCCCTGCTGCCGCAGTGGCTCACCGGAACCCTGCTGATGTTCCCGCACGCCGTCCTGCACAGCGCGGCGCTCAGCTTCCTGGGCTTTGGCCTGGCGCCGCACGAACCGTCGCTGGGGCTACTGCTGGCCGATGCGCTGCGCTTTATCAGCCACGGTAACTGGTGGCTGGTACTGTTTCCCGGCCTGATGCTGCTGCTGCTGGTGCTGCTGTTCGATCAGTTCGCCCGCGCCCTGCAGCGGCTGTGGCTAAGGAGTGAGTCATGCTAAGTTTTCACAACGTCACCCTGGAGGCGGCCCACTACCGCTGGTATGGCACCCGCCGCTGGTCTCCCCTGCTACAGGGAATAACCCTCGACGTCGCGCCCGGTGAACTGGTGGCGCTGGTCGGCGGCAGCGGCGAAGGCAAGAGCCTGCTACTGCAGTGTGCGCTCGATCTGCTGCCCGCCAATCTGCGCAGCCACGGCACGCTGAGCCTGGACGGAAAGCCACTCTCCGCCGACGGGCGCCGCCGCCTGCGCGGCCATACCCTGTGCTATGTCCCGCAGGGCGTCTCCGCGCTCAACCCGTTGCTCAATATCGAGCGCCATCTGCAGCGTACCCGCCATCTGGCCGGTCAGCACTGGGACGCCGAGCAGGCCAGCGCAGTGCTCCGCCAAAGCCATCTCGATCCGGCGACGGTGATGCACAGCTACCCGCGCCAGCTCTCCGGCGGTATGGCCAAGCGCGTGCTGGCCTGTCACGCCTCCCTCAGTCATGCCCGCTATATTCTGGCCGACGAAATCACCGCCTGGCTGGATGCGACGCTGGCGCACCAGCTGCTGCGCCAGCTACGGCGCCTGTGTGAGCAAGGCTGCGGCATTCTGTGGGTCACCCACGATCTGATGCTGGCGGCGCAGCACGCCGATCGCATCGTCGCCCTGCACCAGGGCCAGGTTAGCGACAGCGTCAGCAGCGCGCAGCTGCAGCGCGGCGAAATCAGTGAGCGATTAATGCGCCAGTGGCAGGCGCTGCCGGAGCGCGGCACCCTATTTTCTGATCTGGAGCGTACACCATGCTGATCTGCCAGGATTTAACCGTCCACCAGGGGGGAAAGTGCCTGTGGCAAGGGCTGGAGCTTAGCCTGCGTCCGGGAGAGCGCCTGGGGATCAGCGCGCCGAGCGGCTTTGGCAAAACCACCCTGGGACGGGTATTGGCCGGATGGCAAAAAGCGACCAGCGGGACGCTGCAGGCGGACGGGGAGCCGCTGCCGCGGCGCGGCTACTGCCCGGTACAGCTGGTTCCCCAGCACCCGGAGCTGACCTTTAACCCCTGGCGCAGCACCGGCGCCGCCCTGCACGATGCCTGGCGTCCCGATGCGACGGCGCTAAAGCGCCTGCATATCCAGCCCCACTGGCTACAGCGAAAGCCGGGCCAGTTGTCCGGCGGCGAGCTGGCCCGTATCGCCCTGCTGCGGGCGCTGGGCCCACGCACCCGCTACCTAATAGCCGATGAGATCACCGCGCAGCTGGATCCGGCGATCCAGCGCGATATCTGGCGCTATCTGCTACAGGAGAGCCAGAGCCGTCCGCTGGGCATGATCATCTTCAGCCATCAGCAGGCGTTGCTGGATCAGGTCTGTACCCGGATCATCACGCTGCCGCAGCGAGCGACGGCAACGGCCTAGCCGCATCGGCGCCCTGCCGATGACACAACGCCCGCGCAGTGCGGGCGTTGTGCTTTCTGATATTCGCGCGCTTAACCCGACGTTACAGCAGGCTGTACACCAGCGCGGAGAGCGCGATCAGCCCCATCAACAGCACAAAGGGGTTGCTGGGCGAACGGTACTTGCGCATCGCGGGAATACGATGAATGGCGTACATGGGCAAAATAAACAGGATCACCGCAATCAGCGGCCCGCTGACCGTCTCAATAATGTGCAGCGCGCTCGGGTTCTGGTAGGTCACCAGCCAGGTCACGAGAAACAGCACGATCGCCGCAATACGGTTGGTCACCTGAGAGGAGACAGAGCGTCCCACGCTGCGAAATACGCCGTCGATCAGGCTGGTGGCCCCCTCCGTTACCCCCAGCGAAGTACCCAGATAGGACTTGGACATCGCGAGGATCGCCATCACCGGCCCCAGATAGGCAATCAGCGGGTTGGAGAAACGGTTGGCCAGGCTCGACAGCACGGTAATATTCTGCTCCCTCGCGGCCAGCATATCCGCGTGGGATAGGCTCATCACACAGCTGAAGACGAAGAACAGAATGCTGACGCAGATCATGATGTAGCTGTAGCGCATAATGCGCGCGCAGCGGCGCTCCGCCTGCTCGCCGTACAGCTGACGCTGACTGGAGGCAAACGAGGAGATGATCGGCGCATGGCTAAACGAGAATACCATCACCGGCACCGCCAGCCACAGCGAGCGCCACAGCGCGGGATCGCGCAGCGAGGTCTGTCCCAGCCCGGAGAAGAAATGCGCGGGCTGCCAATACGGGATCAGGTACAGCGAGATCCCCATTAAAAACAGGATCAGCGGAAATACCAGCACCCCCATGGCGGCCACGATGGTCTCCCGCCCCGTGCGCAGGACCAGCGCCAGCAGGGCGACCACGCCAAAGCTCAGCCACAGGCGCGGCGGCGGCGTCACATGAAACTGATTGATTAAAAAGCTCTCCAGCGCATTGGCAATGGAGATGCTGTAAACCAGCACGATGGGGAAGAATGCCAGCAAATACAGCACCATGATTCCCTTGCCTGCCAGCGTGCCAAAGTGCTCCTCTGCCACATCGGTAATATCGCCATCGCGGCGGCTGCCGGACAACACTAGACGGCACAGCGCCCGATGGGGCAAATAGGTCAGCGGGTAAGCCAGCAGCGCCATCAGGATCAGCACCAGCGGCCCGTTTAGGCCAGCGTTAATCGGTAAAAACAGCGTCCCCGCCCCCACGGCGGTGGCATACAGTCCAAACATCCAGACAGTATCATTTTTATTCCAGCGGGACAGCCGCGTACCGGCGTTTTGCCCGACATCAGTGGAAAGTACGGTCATTAATTCGTCATACCTTGTTTATACGGACGATAGGCTCATGCAGACATCCTGTTCTGCCCGGAACACTGCCCCCCTGCCGACGCGGCATTACCTTGGTAGCAGGCGTGTTATCCCAGCGGCATTGACACAGCAAATGCGGAGGTAATACGGCAACGAGCGAAGGGTGGCAGAATAAGTGCGGGTGCAATGATATAAAATTTTGCGGGAGAAGTCACAAAAAGCAGGTTTTATAGCATAAAAAACCATCTCCCGAGGCAACCCAAACGGTTTCCTCGGGAGGTTCAGGGGGGATGACTGTGGTTAACCTACTACCGAACCGGGGCTAACCACAGTCAGGACTGAGCCTGAATTAACGCGCCATGGCCAGATAGGCGGTATTGACTTTCCACAGATAGCGCGGTGCCTGAGCGGCCGGGTGACGCTTCTGAATATATTGGTAAAACTGCTTTGGCGTCATACGGTTAATTTTGGCAATTGCCGTATCGCGATCGCGGGAGAAGGTCCGCAGCATCGCACCGGCTCCGTTGGCATAGGCCACAATCATCGCATAACGCATGGTCTCGGGATTGGTGATCCCGGCCAGCTGCTGGTTCTTCAAAATATTCAGATAGGCGGTACCCAGGTCAATATTGACCGCCGGATCCTTCAGCTCGCGGGTGGTCGGCTGACCGTAGCGCCCTTTCTTGCGATAGGCATCACGCCCGGCGGTCGAGGGCTTTAGCTGCATCAGGCCGATCGCGTTGGAGCGGCTCACCGCCCGGGGATCGCCGCCCGACTCCACCTGAATGATCGCCTTGATCAGGGTCTCATCCACATTGTAGGTGTTGGCCGCGCTGCGGATATAGGTCGAGAACTCGCCGTCATCCGCCAGATCCATATCGGCCGCATCGCGTAAGAACCCCCCGCTATGCTGATTAAGCGTTACTTTGGCTGGCGCCGGCGTATGCTGTTTGGCACATCCGGCCAGCAGCAGCACAGCCAACATACAACCGAGTCGAATCTTCACCGTCACGACACCTCTACTTTTGTGCGTAAAAATTGAATTGGGGAATGGTGCCAGAAAAAAAAGGGGCGTGGCTAGCTGATTTTTACGCTTTGTTGCTCCTTTCACCTTTTTGCACACATTTTTAGTCTATTCTTGAGGAGATTCGCAGATCCTCTGAGGTATGCCATGAGTCAATCCACTGTTGCCTGCTATATCGTCCGCTTTACGGCGCTGCCCAGCGACGACGCGGCGCGCACCGAGCTGCGTCACGCGCTGCAGCATGCCGGCTTCGCCACCACGGTGGCCGATGCCGACGGCATTCCCCACCGTCTCGCGACCGACTGCTATGCCCTGACCAGCGTGCAGGAAAAGTCAGACGTCGAACGTCTGGCGCAGGCGCTGGGGCAGCAGGCGCTGGGGCAGATGCCCCAGGCAGAGGCACTGCTGTGCGACGAATACTTTACGGCGCTGCGTCAGGCCCGGGCGACGGCCCGCGGTCACGGCCATAACGCCTGAACGCACTACTCCGTCCGGTTATCCTGGCGCCGCGTCGCTCGCTGGCGCGGTCAATCGTCTCTCCGCTCACGTCGAGGGGGTAAACCATGTGGCAAGCCGTAAGCCGTCTGTTAACCAGCCATTTCAACGAAACCTTCACACTGCGTGAGCGCCAGGAGCTCCCCGGCGGGGCCGTGCACCGGGCCTGGCGGATCGGCGACGGAGAGCGCAACGTGTTCGTCAAATGCGATACGCCCGACCTCCTACACAGCTTTCAGGCCGAGGCCGACCAACTGGCGCTGCTGGCGCGCAGCGGCACGGTGCGAACGCCGGAGGTCTACGGCGTAGGCAGCACGCGCGACGCAAGCTTTTTGCTGCTGGAGTACCTGCCGGTACGCCCCCTCGATGCCCACCATGCCTACCTGCTGGGACAACAGCTAGCGCGTCTGCACCGCTGGAGCGAGCAGCCGCAGTTTGGCCTGGATACGGATAACCTGCTGGCGACATCGCCCCAGCCCAACGCCTGGCAGCGGCGCTGGGCCACTTTCTTTGCCGAACAGCGCATCGGCTGGCAGCTGCAGCTGGCGGCCGAGAAAGGGATCACCTTTGGCGATATCGATGAGATCGTCGAACGCGTGCGCCGTCGTCTGCAGGATCATCAGCCGCAGCCGTCGCTGCTGCACGGCGATCTGTGGCCGGACAACATGGGACTCAGCGCGCAGGGTCCCGTGCTGTTTGACCCCGCCTGCTATTGGGGCGACCGCGAATGCGATCTGGCGATGCTGCCGCACTTTCCACAGCTGCCGCCGCAGATTTACGATGGCTATCAGAGCGTCTGGCCGCTGCCCGCCGACTTTATCGCCCGCCAGCCTGTCTATCAGCTTTACCACCGGCTGAATCAGTGCAATCTGTACGGCGGATCGCACCTGGCCCAGGCCGAAAAAGCGCTCGAGGCTCTGGTGCAAGAAGCACCGGCATCGCCTTGACCGGCGCGCCCGATCGACGCCGAGCGCGATCGGGCTACGCCATCCCCAGCAGATGCAGCGCCAGGTAGCCTAACGCCAGAATAATCAGCGGTAGCAGATAGAGCGGGAAGATCTGCAGCAGAATGGTATGGCGCGGGATCACAATGCGCTGCTCCAACTGGGTGCGGGTTTGTCCGGTCTCCCCTTTGGCCCGCTCGAGGATCAGGTGATCCTCCAGCCCCTCGCGGATATGGCGAACCTGGCGGCTCATGCGTGCGCCGGAGGTGCACAGCGCCATGCCGACAAAAATCATCCAGTAAATCACGAGAAACAGCAGATTGGCGCCGCTCAGCCCCGCGTCCCAGCGCGGCAACGGCGAGTGCTGCCAGAAAAAATCCAAAAACGTCGTATTAAAACGCACCATGTCGATCATGACATGCATAAAATCCAACATTACCGCATTGATGCCCTGCTGCTTTTCACTGTGCTGGTACAGAAAGCCCAGCAGCGAAATCAGCGTCGACAGCAACGCGGGAATGAACACTATCCAGCCCAAAAGACGCTTGGCGACCGCCACCCAGCCGGCCTGTTGATAGGTCATAAACTCCCCTTAACGCTCTGCAAATTCTCAATAACCGTGCGCAGTCTACGTGCCCGCGTTCGGCGACGCAATCCATCCCCTGCGCGATATGGACATTACCATTCCCGCCACATCATCTGCTTAAACAAAAGAATAGTGAATGATACAGTAACCGTCCTGACTTTCTGTCTGTCACCGCAAGGAGCCCTCATGAGTACCGGACGTATTACCAGCGCCATTTTCGACATGGATGGACTATTGATCGATTCAGAGCCGCTGTGGCTGCGCGGTGAGCTGGAGGTGTTCAGCCAGCTAGGGCTGAACGTACACGACGATGTGCCGGAAACCCTGGGGCTGCGCATCGACCAGGTCGTGCGGATATGGTATCAGCGCCAGCCTTGGCAGGGACCCAGCCAGCAGGTGGTCTGCCAGCGCATTCTCGATCGAGTGCTGGAGCTGGTGCGGGAGACCCGTCCGCTGCTGCCGGGCGTCGTCAGCGCGCTGCAGCTGTGCCGCGCCCACGACCTGCGCATCGGGTTAGCCTCGGCCTCCCCCCTCGCGATGCTGCGGGAGGTGCTCTCCATGTTTCAGTTGGAGGCGTACTTCGACCATCTGACCTCTGCCGAACACCTGCCGTACAGTAAGCCGCATCCCGAGGTCTATCTGCGCGCGGCGCAGGCGCTGGGTAGCGATCCGCTGGACTGTGTGACGCTGGAGGACTCCTTTAATGGCATGATCGCCACCAAGGCGGCGCGTATGCGCTCCATCGTCGTCCCCGCCGCCGCCTGCTTTGACGATCCGCGCTGGGCGCTCGCCGACGTGAAGCTAGCCTCGCTGACCCAGCTGAAGGATCGCGATCTGCAGCCCTGACCCCCGGCGCGGCAGGGGGGCCGTACCGAACCGCACAGAAAGGCCCCGTTTCTGTATGTTTATACAGCAAACGCGCAAGGGTGACGCTGTCACCTATTGCAGAATTGTCTGACTGATATAATCTGGATAAATCCACAGTATTCAGATTAGGCACTATCATGACGGCGGAAGGCCACCTTCTCTTTTCTGTCGCCTGCATTATCATGGCGAAAAAGGCCGAGCTGACGCCGGTACTGGCGCACGGCGACTGGTGGCATATGATCCCAGGCGCCCTGCTGACCAGCCTGCTGCCGGACATCGACCATCCCCGCTCACTGCTCGGCCAACGTCTGCGCTGGATTTCCGCGCCGATAGCCCGGGCGTTCGGACACCGGGGATTCACCCACAGCCTGCTGGCCGTCGCCGGCGCGCTTTACCTGCTCAACAATGAGTGGCCCAGCGACGCCTGGGGGATCCCGGCCGACGCCCTGCAGGCCATGATCATCGGCTATCTCAGCCACCTGCTGGCCGACATGCTCACCCCGGCCGGCGTGCCGCTGCTGTGGCCGATCCGCTGGCGCTTTCGCCTGCCGCTGCTGGTCACCCGCCAGGGCAATCAGCTCGAGCGGGTGCTGTGTCTGGCGCTGGTGGGATTCTCTCTCTACTGGCAGGGCAGCCTGATGCCGCTGATGGAATGGCTACGCCATCACTCCGCCTACTGGTAATGTCGGCCTCTCCCGACGCAGCCACAGCATGCGGACAGTCACACTGCGCACGGCACGCTGCAGAAAATTCCGAAAATATTGTTATATTTAATTCCATTCAATTCTAAAGCAGGACGTCAGAGTACTGATATTCTGTCGTGCATAACGGCGGCATCACAAGTTGTCGCCCTTAATAATGACAATAACGGGTCACGCCTTTACTGCTGACGCCCCATGGCGCAGCCGGGAAGATGGCCCGAGACTGAAGAGGATTTTGGGATGAATCTATCGCTTACCGGCAACGTCGTCGCGTTTGTCGCCCTGCTGCTGCTGCTGGCCCGCTCACGCCACACCCGCTGGAGTCTGTCGAAAAAGGTCTTGGTGGGGTTGGTAATCGGGGTACTGTTCGGGCTGGCGCTACAGCTGATCTATGGCGCCGACAGCCCGGTGCTGAAACACTCGATCGCCTGGTTCAACATCGTCGGTAACGGCTATGTTCAGCTGCTGCAAATGATCGTGATGCCGCTGGTGTTCATCTCGATCCTCAGCGCCGTGGTAAAGCTGCACAATGCCGCCTCGCTGGGCAAGATCAGCCTGCTGGCCATCGGTACCCTGCTGTTGACCACCCTGATCGCCGCACTGGTTGGCGTTGGCGTAACCGATCTGTTCGGCCTGACCGCCAACGGACTGATTCAGGGGGGCCAGGAGAGTGCCCGGCTGCAGCTGCTGCAGGGCAGCTATGCCGGTAAGGTCGCCGATCTGACGGTGCCGCAGCTGGTCCTCTCTTTCATACCTAAAAACCCTTTTGCGGAGCTGACCGGCGCCAACCCCACCTCGATCATCAGCGTGGTGATCTTTGCCGCCATTCTCGGTACTGCCGCGCTGCAGCTGCTCAAAGACGATGCCGAGCGGGGGTCGCGGGTCGTACAGGGCATCGATACCCTGCAGGCGCTGGTGATGAAGCTGGTGCGTCAGGTGATGAAGCTGACGCCTTACGGGGTACTTGCGCTGATGACCAAGGTCGTCGCCAGTTCTAACCTGCAGGACATCATTAAGCTGGGTGGCTTTGTCGTCGCCTCCTACCTGGGTCTGGCGATCATGTTCATGGTCCACGCGCTGATCCTCTCGCTGGTCGGCATCAACCCGCTGCGTTTTTTCCGCAAGGTGTGGCCGGTACTGACCTTTGCCTTTACCAGCCGATCCAGCGCCGCCAGCATTCCGCTCAACGTTGAGGCGCAGACGCGCCGCATCGGCATTCCCGATGCCATCGCCAGCTTCTCCGCCTCGTTTGGCGCCACCATTGGCCAGAACGGCTGCGCCGGGCTCTACCCCGCCATGCTGGCGGTGATGGTCGCCCCCACCGTCGGGATCAACCCGTTTGACCCGCTCTGGATAGCCACGCTGGTCGGGGTAGTCACCATCAGCTCTGCCGGGGTTGCCGGCGTGGGCGGTGGTGCTACCTTCGCCGCCCTGATCGTCCTGCCGGCGATGGGGCTGCCGGTCACGCTGGTTGCGCTGCTGATCTCCGTTGAGCCGCTGATCGATATGGGCCGAACCGCCCTCAACGTCAACGGCGCCATGACGGCCGGCGCCGTTACCAGCCAGCTGTTGCGCCAGACCGATCGCCAGATCTTTGACGCACCGGAAGAGGCCGACCTCTCCCGCCACTGATCCCCGTCCTGCGACCGCTCGTACGACAGCGGGGGCCATAGGCCCCCGCGCTTTCCACTCTCCGCTGACGCGCGGGCCGCCGGATGGCGGCCCGCTCAGAACGGATAGTCGTGACAGCCCATCTGCTCAGAGATCCGCCGCGCCGCCCTGTGCAGCATCGCCACGTACTCCTGCTTCGCCGCCTCTGAAAAGCGCAGCGTTGGGAACGAAATGCTTAGCCCCGCCACGACCACGCCAAAGCGATCGAATACCGGCACGGCGATGCAGCGTAGCCCCTCCTCCTGCTCTTCGTTGTCTTCGCCATAGCCCTGGGCGCGCACCTGCTCCAGCGCTTGCATCAGCTGCGCGGCGTCGGCGATGGTACGCGGGGTGCTGCGGGTAAATTCAATCTGACTGACCAGCGCTCCGACCTCGGCGCGATCGCGCCAGGCCAGCAGTACCTTACCTATGGCGGTGCTGTGCAGCGGATTGCGGCGCCCGATGCGGGAATACATGCGCAGGTTGTACATCGAGTCAATCTTGTGGATATACACGATGCCGTCTTCGTCCAGCGCTCCCAGGTGGATAGTCTCTTTCGTCAGACGCGACAGCTCACGCATTTCAATGTCCGCCAGGCGGATCAGATCCACGTTCTGCAGCGCGTGGGCCCCCAGCTCGAACAGCTTCAGCGTCAGGGTATACTTTTCTGTCCCGCTGTCCTGCGCCACATAGCCCAGCGACTTCATGGTCTGCAGAAAACGGTAGACGGTGCTCTTGGACATCAGCACGCGCTGGGAGAGCTCGGTGATACCGATTTCGCGCTCCTCGCTCAGCGCCTGCAGAATGCCAAAAACTTTAAGGACAGAGGAAACGGCGTCGGGCTGTTTATCTATTTCTGTTGTCATGGAGTCGGGTTACCCTTATCAAAAAAAACGAACCTCTGTTTCAGTATAGTAGGAACACTCCCTGAATAACAGCCGGATACGTTGCTGCAACCGCGTGACAATCAAGGCGATGCAAAGATTGCCAGCGCGCGCTTTTACGCGCACAGTGAGATCCATCATAACAACCAACTATATCCACGGACACGCCCGCTATGACTCCAAGCCTCAGCGATGGGCTGCCGCCGCGCCAGCGCTATGGCGCCATGCTGGCCATCGCGCTGGGTATCGCTATTGCCGTGCTGGATGGCGCTATCGCTAACGTCGCGCTGCCGAGCATCGCCCGCGATTTGCACGCCAGCGCGGCGGATGCCATCTGGATCGTCAACGCCTATCAACTGGCGGTGACGGTGTCACTCCTTTCGCTGGCGGCCCTGGGCGAACGCATTGGCTATCGACGCATCTTTCTCAGCGGCTGCCTGCTGTTCAGCCTGACCTCGCTGGCCTGCGCCCTCTCCGACTCCCTGCTGACCCTGACCCTTTCTCGCGTACTGCAGGGGTTTGCCGCCGCCGCGCTGATGAGCGTCAATAGCGCGCTGATACGCCTGATCTACCCTCAGCATCAGCTGGGGCGCGGTATGGGATTAAACGCGCTGGTGGTTGCCGTCTCCTCCGCCGCCGGCCCGACGATCGCCGCCGCCGTGCTGGCCCTGGGCGACTGGCCGTGGCTGTTCGCCATCAATATCCCCTTCGGCCTGGCCGCCTGGCTGATTGGCCGGCGCACGCTGCCACGCAATCCGCCTGCCGCGGCTCGCCCTCCCTTCGATCGCCAGAGTGCCCTGCTCAACGCCCTGACCTTCGGTCTGCTGCTCTCCCTGATCAGTGGACTGGCGCAGCATCAGTCGCCCGCGCTGCTGTGGCTGGAGCTGGTCGCCCTACTATGCAGCGCGACGCTGCTGATTCGGCGCGAACGTCGGCAGCCGCAGCCGCTACTGCCGATCGATCTGATGCGCATTCCCATTTTTACCCTCTCCATCACCACCTCCATCTGCTCCTTCTGTGCGCAAATGCTGGCGCTGGTCTCACTGCCGTTCTTTCTACAGCGTACGCTGGGCTATGGCGAGGTGATGACCGGCCTGCTGCTGACGCCCTGGCCGCTGGCCACCATGGTGATGGCCCCCCTCTCGGGGCGCCTGGTTGAGCGGTTCAATGCCGGTCTGCTGGGCTGCGTGGGAATGGCGCTCACCGGCGTGGGCCTGCTGGCGCTGGCGCTGCTGCCGGCCCAGCCAGACAGCGCGGCCATTATCTGGCGTATGGCGCTGTGCGGCGCCGGCTTCGGCCTGTTTCAATCGCCGAACAACCACACCATGATCGCCTCGGCGCCGCGTCAGCGCAGCGGGGGCGCCAGCGGCATGTTGGGCACCGCCCGCCTGTTTGGCCAGACCCTGGGCGCCGCGCTGGTCGCGCTGATGTTTAACTGGCTGGGGGATGACGGGGGAACCCACGGCGCCCTGCTGCTGGGCGCCGTCTGCGCTGCGCTGGCCGCGGCGGTCAGCATGATGCGCACCCGCGGACTCACCCACGCAGAGCGCTAGCCCGCGAAGCTCAGGCCGGCTGGGCGCCGTCAACGGCGGCGCGGCTGGCCAGCACCCGCTCAACGGTATCGACGACCGCCTGCGTCTGCGGATCGATCTCAATGTTCACCCGATCGCCCAGGCGCTTATCACCCAACGTGGTACGCAGCAGGGTCTCCGGGATCAGATGTACACAGAAACGGTTCTTGCTCACCTCACCGAGGGTCAGACTGATGCCGTCGATGCCGATAAACCCTTTATGCAGCACATATTTCATCATCTCGCTATCGCTGATGCGAAACCAAATCTGGCGGTTGTGCTCTGAGCTGAGGATTTTGACGATCTCCGCCATGCCCATAACATGACCGGACATCAAATGGCCGCCGATCTCATCATTAAACTTAGCCGCCCGCTCCAGGTTGACCCGATCGCCCACCCGCAGGCTTCCCAGATTCGTCACCCGCAGCGTCTCTTTCATCAGATCGAAGCTAACCCGATCGCCTTCAATCCCGGTGACGGTCAGGCACACGCCGTTATGGGCCACCGAGGCGCCCAGCGCCAATCCCGGCAGCATCTCCGGCGGCAGCTGTACTACGTGGGTACGGAAATTGGGTTTTTCATCGATCGCCACCACCGGCGCGGTGCCCTGAACAATACCGGTAAACATAATGCCTTCCTCTATGAGATATTCCGTTAGGATCACTGTCTGTGAGTTTGCCCTAAATCACTCGCAAACCAAAGTATTACGCTATAAAACACCCTTATATACGCACCCGACTCAACATTCTACCTGTGCATATTTCCATATCGCCAACAAGTCGGTAGAATCACCCGTTCGTCCCCCTTATTGCAAGCGACCCACCATGGTGTGCCGTGGGGATAGGCGCATCCCTATTTTGTGTCACAAAAACCATAAAGGTGTATCCGTGCAGAAGTATTGGCGCGAAGCGCGTAGTTTATTGGCGTTGGCTATTCCCGTTATCATTGCCCAGATTGCCCAAACGGCAATGGGCTTTGTCGATACCATCATGGCCGGGAGCGTCAGCGCTACCGATATGGCCGCGGTGGCCGTCGGCACCTCTATCTGGCTGCCGACCATCCTGTTTGGCCACGGCCTGCTGCTGGCCCTGACGCCGGTCATTGCCCAGCTCAACGGCGCAGGCAAACGGCCCAGCATCCCCCACCAAGTCAACCAGGGCTTCTGGCTGGTGGCCGGGCTTTCCGTACTGATCATCGCCGTCCTGTATAATGCCGGACACATCATCAACATGATGGACAATATCGATCCGCTGCTGGCCGACAAGGCTATCGGCTATCTGCACGCGATTATGTGGGGGGCGCCAGGGTATCTCTGTTTTCAGGTGCTGCGCGGGCTGTGCGAAGGGCTGAGCAAGACCAAGCCGGGGATGGTCATCGGCTTCGTCGGTCTCCTGATCAACATTCCGGTCAACTACATTTTTATCTACGGTAAATTCGGTGCTCCGGCGCTGGGCGGCGTCGGCTGCGGCGTCGCTACCGCCAGCGTCTACTGGATCATGTACCTGCTGATGCGCAGCTACGTCGCCCGTGCGCCGTCGCTGAAGGATGTCCGTCGATCACGCGCGTTTGAGGCGGCCGACTGGGCCACGCTCCGCCGCCTGATCGCCATCGGGATGCCTATCGCCCTGGCGCTGTTTTTCGAGGTCACCCTGTTCGCCGTGGTCGCCCTGCTGGTCTCTCCGCTGGGGATCGTGGCGGTCGCCGGGCACCAGATCGCGCTGAACTTCAGCTCGCTGATGTTTGTGCTGCCCATGTCGCTGGGCGTCGCGGCCACCATCCGCGTCGGCTATCGCCTGGGGCAAGGCTCGACGGAGGACGCCCGCGTCTCGGCGCGCACCGCGATCGCGGTGGGAATGGCGATGGCCGCCTGCACCGCCATTTTTACTATCGTCCTGCGCAAGCCCATCGCCCTGCTGTATAACGACGATATCCAGGTGCTCGCCATGGCGACCCACCTGATGCTGTTGGCTGCGCTGTATCAAATCTCCGACTCCGTACAGGTGATCGGCAGCGGCGTGCTGCGCGGCTACAAGGATACCCGCTCCATCTTCTTCATTACCTTTATCGCCTACTGGCTGCTGGGGCTGCCGATCGGATATCTGCTGGCGCTGACCAATCGGGTTACCCCGGCCATGGGGCCGAGCGGCTTTTGGATCGGGTTTATCATCGGGCTGACCTCCTCGGCCATCATGATGGCGCTGCGCATCCGCTGGCTACAGCGCCAGCCGGAAAGCTGGATCCTACAGCGCGCCGCACGCTGAGCGCGAAAAATACCCGCAGGAGCGGCGCGACGGCGCCGCTTTTTTCACCGCGCTGCGCACTCTGTCAGCAATCGTGTGAATTTCTGGGAAAAAAGTGATAATCCCCCCTTGCCAGCCCGGCCATGTGCCGCTAATATTCGTCCCCGTCGTCAGCCACGACGACACCGGATGCGTCCGTAGCTCAGTTGGTTAGAGCACCACCTTGACATGGTGGGGGTCGGTAGTTCGAGTCTACTCGGACGCACCATTTCACAGTATGCGCCCAGTGCGTCCGTAGCTCAGTTGGTTAGAGCACCACCTTGACATGGTGGGGGTCGGTAGTTCGAGTCTACTCGGACGCACCATTTCACAGCATGCGCTCAGTGCGTCCGTAGCTCAGTTGGTTAGAGCACCACCTTGACATGGTGGGGGTCGGTAGTTCGAGTCTACTCGGACGCACCATTTCTCTTTCGCCTTATCTTCCCTAGCGTCATCAGCCCCGATCGCCAACGTCCGTGACGTCGCGCAGCCACGCCCACGCGAGAGAGAGCCCATGACCGGGACGCGCCCGGCCATGGACTGCGCCTCAGTCGAGACGAATCGCGACGGTATACAGCTTCACCCCATTAAACTCTTTGACGATGCGCCCCTGCACGCTGACCCGCTGCTGCGGCGTCACCACCCGGCCAGCCCAGGCGCTGGCGGGAACGATCAGCGTCATGGCGCCGCTGTCATCGCGGAAGCGGTAGTCCTCGCCTCCCAGCGCCTGAACAATGTTCCCACGCAGCTGCACCATCTGCCCCTCATCGATCACCGTCGACTTCTGCACCTGACTGACCGTCATGACATTCTGCTGATGCGGGCCATCAAAACCGCCGCCCAACGAGGTCTGCGGCGGCGTACTACAGGCGGCCAAACCCGCCACCGACAGCGCCAGGATCGCCGCCTTTACTGCATTATTCATATCACCACTCCTTATCCACTCGGTATGCGGTCCGCCGCAGCCATGCTGCGCTGCGCCTGTGTGGACCTGATTTATATCTATTTGTTTATCCAGATTATTATATCAAAGTATCCTATCGTTTCACCTTAGGCAACCGCCCCGCGGGCGGCGCGCAGAAAAATCCCAGCGCAGATAGACATTCCGGTTATTCTGAAACGCCAAAATAACGCCTTTGCGTACGGGGCAACGGCGCAAGTGCGTAAAAACAACGCCCATCCTCCCGACAACGGCGCGATCTACAGTCCACTCAAAATGTAAAAATTGGGCTTTATCCTAATTATACGCCGTTGGACAGCGCCATTATTGCTGGCTGACGGTAAATATAGATACCATGAGGATGGTCGGACAACATGGCTTAGTCGACTGAGTTATTATCTTATGAATTATTTGGATACGCGATAATATCGGGCCGTTATGGCGGGCCAGCTTATCGCGCTGCTGGTGCGGAGCGCCGCCCGTCTGCCGTTGGCCCGTGCCACGCCAAGCCGCAGCGTGCCGCCGCCCGTTAGCAATAGTCGATCACTCGCGGATACTGCACAGCTTAAGGGCGCCATGATGCTTTTTTCACCTATCACGATGAAACGCTATCGTTTGTATCGTGCCCTACTGGCTATCACCATCGGCGCACTCGTCTGTATCGTTTCCCTCGCCAGCCGCTATCAGCAGGAGCTGGCAACGGTGC
The DNA here is from genome assembly GCF_000264765.2 of Edwardsiella anguillarum ET080813. Lineage (GTDB taxonomy): Bacteria > Pseudomonadota > Gammaproteobacteria > Enterobacterales > Enterobacteriaceae > Edwardsiella > Edwardsiella anguillarum. Next base: position 3,587,426 of record NZ_CP006664.1, on the reverse strand, counting down.
AGCAGATGCAACGCAACGCCGCCGCGATTGCCATTACGCAGTTGGAAAGGATCCTATCCCGCGCCGAAGCCGTCAGTAAAAATAATATCGACTGGGTAAATCAGCGCTGCGAAGAAATCAGTCCGCACCTGACCAGCATGGCGATACACCTGGAAACGATCCGCGCCGTGTTGCTGGTGAAGGATGGCATAGTGACCTGCTCCAATCTGATCAATCAGCCGATCAAGTCGCTGCGGGCCATTTACCCCGAGATGCTATCGGCCAAAGATACGCTGGTTCTGCGGGCGGCGCGCTTGCTTAACCGCGGCAGCCCTATCCTGCTGTTCTGGCGACCGGATCAGGCCAGTCCTACCAGCGGCATGGTGTATATTTTTAATATTGCCACCCTCTCCGCCTTTATCCTGGCGCCGCGTCCGCCCTATGTCGACTATATGGCCCTGAATGTGGCCGGCCACACGCTGCGCTTCAACGATACGCGGATACGGACGCCGACCGACGCCGCGGATGCCGAGACGCCGCCGCGCCTGGAGCTGCACTCTAGTCGCTACCCGTTCTCGATCTCGCTGTTCTCCCCCGCCGCGCGCGATCTGGCGCTGCAGCGCCTGCCGCGCCATATCCCATTGGCGCTGCTGCTGTTCCTGCTGGCATCGATCCTCACCTATCTGGCATCGGCCAATCGTATGAGCCTGGCTTATCCGATCGCTCAGGCGATCCGACGCCGTCAGTTTCAACTGTACTGTCAGCCCATCATCCACACGGAAAGCGGCCGCTGCGAGGGGGTGGAGATCCTGCTGCGCTGGTATAATCCGCGCCATGGCTGGACCTCGCCGGAGATCTTCATTCCCCTGGCCGAGCAGAATGGGCTTATCGTTCCGCTGACTCGCTACCTGCTGGAAATGCTGGCGGCGCAGCGCCACCATTTTCCAAACGATCGCGATTTTTACTTCAGTATTAACGTTGCGGCAGAGCATTTCGCCCACGGCAAACTGGCCCTGGATATCCAGAATCTGTGGCTGCGCCACCGGCCCCGACAGCGCCTGATGCTAGAGCTGACGGAGCGCACCCGCCTGTCCAGCCAGGACTACCCACAGCTGCATATCCTGCGTGAAATGGGGCTGTCCCTGGCGCTGGATGACTTTGGCACCGGTCACAGTTCGCTGAGCTACCTGCAGGATCTGCAGCCTGAAATGCTGAAAATCGATCGCGCCTTTTGCGCGACCATCGGCAGCGACGCGATTAATGCCAGGGTCTTAGATCTGATGATCGATCTGGCGCACCAGCTACGGCTACGCCTGGTCATGGAGGGCGTCGAACAGCCGCAGCAGGCCGACTATCTGCACCAGCGACAGGTTTACGCCATGCAGGGATATCTCTTCGCCCGGCCGATGCCGCTGCGGGATTTCCCAGACTGGCATGCCCACTACCAGCGGCGGTGCGACGATTCGACGCAGGCGGCGCACGGCGCGGGAGAGTACGCCCGCGCCCCGGCACAAACTTAGACGGACGGATCCGGCGCGCAGCCGACGCGCTCTACCTGAACCCGTTCGATGCGGTACTCTTCGACCTCGACGACGGTAAAGCGCAGGCCGTTCAGCGTCAGCGCCGCCCCCACCGCCGGCATCCGGTCAAAATGCGCCAGCAGCAGCCCGGCCAGCGAGGCATATTGCGTACCGCTGCCCAGCACCAGCCCGTGAACGTCCAGCGTCTGCTCTAGGGTGTGCAGATCGGTGCTGCCTTTGACCAACCACCCCGGCTCATTGCTCACGATATCCGGCGTCTCGTCCTCATCCGGGAACTCACCGGCGATGGCCTCCAGCACATCCAGCGGCGTCACCAGCCCTTGAACGACGCCAAATTCATCGCTGACCATCACCAGCCGCCCCTTCGCCTGACGCAGCACATCCAGCACGTTGATCACGTCCAGGCTCTCGAGTACAACGATCGGCGTATGCTGGGCCGCAAACTCGGCCAGCGGCGTATTCTGCTTCAGCGCCATCAGCAGATCTTTCGCCCGCACCACGCCCAGCAGGTGATCCAACGATCCCTCGCACACCGGGAACAGGCTGTGCGGCGTCTCCATCAGCTGGCGACGGATCTCATCCGCCGGCTGGCGGCAGTCGATCCACGAGATTTCATTACGCGGCGTCATGATCGTACGCAGCGAGCGCGAGGCCAGGGTGAGCACCCCGCTAATCATATAGCGCTCCTCGGCGGCAAAGGCGCCCGCTGCGCCCGGCACCAGCGCCACATCCGCCTGCGCCGCCGCGCCTTCCCCGCGACCGTCGCCCATCAGGCGCATAATGGCCTCGGCGGTGCGCTGGCGCATCGGCCTGCGCTGCTCATGGCGCAGATAATTCCGCCGGGCTATCTGGTTGAACATTTCGATCAGGATCGAGAAGCCAATCGCCGCATACAGGTATCCTTTGGGAATATGCAGACCAAAGCCTTCGGCCATCAGCCCCAGCCCGATCATCAGCAGAAAGCTCAGGCACAGCACCACCACGGTGGGATGAGCGTTAACGAAACGCGTCAGCCTCTTCGAGGCCAGCAGCATGATCGCCATCGCGATCACCACCGCCAGCATCATCACCGCCAGGTGCTCGACCATCCCGACCGCCGTGATCACCGCATCCAGTGAAAACACGGCGTCGAGAATGACGATCTGCGCCACCACCGACCAAAAGCTGGCATAGCCTTTATGGCTGACCTCGTGCACCCGCCCTTCTAGGCGTTCATGCAGCTCCATGGTGGCCTTAAACAGCAGGAACAAGCCCCCCAGCAGCAGGATCATATCGCGCCCGGAGAAGGTAAACATGGCGATACTGAACAGCGGGCGGGTCAGCGTCACCATCCATGAGATCAGCGATAGCAGCGCCAGGCGCATGATCAGCGCCAAGCCGAGCCCAATCAGCCGGGCCTGGTCACGCTGCTGCGGTGGCACCTTATCGGCCAGAATGGCGACAAACACCAGGTTATCGATGCCCAGGACAATTTCCAGCACCACCAGCGTCAGCAGGCCGGCCCAGATAGAGGGATCCAGTAACAGTTCCATCATGGGTTATCCTGCCCCCGTCAGCGCACCGGCGATCGGGCCGGATGACAACAGGCTGCAGCACAGGCGTAAAGCAGGCCAAGGCATGCGCCGCGCGCCCCCTGCAGGAGTGGCAGAACATGGGCGACGCCCAGCGCGAAAAAAGGAATGGAAAGAAAGCGGGATGGTAAAACGGCGTCGGTGACGATCCATAGGTCGGGTTGAACCCAATACTCCTCATATTAATCAGGCCGCCTACTGTAGCAAGAAATCCACAGAATAACCAAGGGGAAGCCCGGCAACATTCCTCTTTCATCCCGCGGCAAAATCGTAAAATCAAATGTACAAAAAAGCGCCATCACGGCTACATTTGTTCACGTCATGTACCAATTAACGATGGGCGTCACATAAAAATTTTTTTTACTGACTAAAATAAATCCTGCTGAAACCGATTGCAGGCGATACCTGAATCGATTCATAAAACTAAGTGATTGATTTGGAATGGCTGAATCTTACGTCCGTAAGATCAAAGAAATTTCAGCGAGCAGTGACTCGACATGGATGTTTCGTTAAACAGTTCGTATCTTTAATTGCATACGGTACGCCGTGTTTATTTTACGGCGTGAAAGTATCAAGGAAAGCAGAGGAGGTAGCGAGTGAGTATTGCTATTATGATCGGTACTCACGGGGCCGCGGCGGAGCAGTTGCTAAAAACCGCCGAGATGTTGTTGGGCGAACAAAGTAACGTTGGCTTTATCGACTTCGTGCCCGGTGAGAATGCCGAGACCCTGATCGAAAAATACAGTCAGAAACTGGCGCAAATGGATACCGGCGAAGGGGTACTCTTCCTGGTGGACACCTGGGGCGGCAGCCCGTTCAACGCGGCCAGCCGGATCGTATTGGACAAAGAGCACTATGACGTGATCACCGGCGTCAACGTACCGATGCTGGTCGAAACCTTCATGGCCCGCGACGATAACCCTACGTTTGATGATCTGGTCGCCTTGGCCCTGGAAACCGGGCGTGAAGGCGTGCGCGCGCTGCGTGCCAAAGAGGAGGCCCCTGCTGCCAGCGCACCGAAAGCAGCTGCGCCGGTACAGGCGAAACCTGCGGCGCCGCTGAACCCGGAGGATCACATGAAGATCGGCCTGGCGCGTATTGACGATCGTCTGATCCACGGCCAGGTTGCCACCCGCTGGACCAAGGAAACCGGCGTCTCCCGCATCATCGTCGTCAGTGATGAGGTCGCCAACGACCACGTTCGCTCTACCCTGCTTAAGCAGGTGGCGCCGCCGGGCGTGACCGCCCACGTCGTCGATGTAGCCAAGATGATCCGCGTCTACAATAACCCGAAATACGCCAACGATCGCGTGATGCTGCTGTTTACCAACCCGGCCGATGTCGAGCGTCTGGTGGAGAACGGCGTCAAGATCACCACGGTGAACATCGGTGGTATGGCATTCCGCCAGGGGAAAACCCAGGTCAATAATGCCGTCTCCGTCGATGAAACGGATATCGAGGCCTTCAAAAAGCTGGATGCCCGCGGCATTGAGCTGGAGGTTCGCAAGGTATCCAACGATCCGCGTCTGAAGATGATGGACCTTATCAGTAAAATGAACTGATATGCCGTAAGGCATTGATTTAACTAACTCAGCTCTTTGGTCAAAGGAGAAGTACAATGGAGATTACCACTCTTCAGATTGTGCTGATATTTATCGTGGCATGTATTGCGGGGATGGGTTCTATCCTCGATGAGTTTCAGTTCCACCGTCCGCTGGTCGCCTGTACCCTGATCGGTATCGTACTCGGCGATATGAAGACCGGCATCATCATCGGGGGTACCCTGGAGATGATCGCCCTGGGCTGGATGAACATCGGCGCTGCCGTCGCACCCGATGCCGCCCTGGCCTCCATCATCTCGACCATCCTGGTCATCGCCGGTGGACAGAGCATCGGCGCCGGTATCGCGCTGGCGATCCCGCTGGCCGCCGCCGGTCAGGTGTTGACCATCATCGTACGTACCATCACCGTAGGCTTCCAGCACGCGGCTGACGGCGCCGCTGAGCGTGGGGATCTGCGCGCCATCTCTTACCTGCACTGCTCCGCCCTGCTGCTGCAGGCAATGCGCATCGCCATCCCGGCCGTTATCGTTGCCGTCTCCGTCGGTACCGATGCCGTTCACTCCATGCTGAGCGCCATTCCTGAGGTCGTCACCACTGGTTTGGGTATCGCCGGCGGTATGATCGTCGTCGTCGGTTACGCCATGGTCATCAACATGATGCGTGCCGGCTACCTGATGCCGTTCTTCTACCTGGGCTTTGTCACCGCCGCGTTCACCAACTTCAACCTGGTTGCACTGGGTGTGTTGGGTCTGGTCATGGCCATCCTGTATATCCAGCTCAGCCCGAAATACAACAAGGCGCAGGTGGTACAGTCCGCTGCCAACGGCAATAACGATCTCGACAACGAACTGGACTAAGGAAGGTGCGAATAAGCGGGGAAATTCTTCTCGGCTGACTCAGTCATTTCATTTCTTCATGTTTGAGCCGATTTTTTCTCCCGTAAATGCCTTGAATCAGCCTATTTAGACCGTTTCTTCGCCATTTAAGGCGTTATCCCCAGTTTTTAGTGAGATCTCTCCCACTGACGTATCATTTGGTCCACCCGAAACAGGTTGGCCAGGGTGAATAACATCGCCAGTTGGTTATCGTTTTTCAGCAGCCCCTTGTATCTGGCTTTCACGAAGCCGAACTGCCGCTTGATGATGCGAAACGGGTGCTCTACCTTGGCACGGATGCTGGCTTTCATGTATTCGATGTTGATGGCCGTTTTGTTCTTGCGCGGATGCTGCTTCAAGGTTTTTACCTTGCCGGGACGCTCGGCGATCAGCCAGTCCACATCCACCTCGGCCAGCTCCTCGCGCTGTGGCGCTCCTTGGTAGCCGGCATCGGCTGAGACAAATTGCTCCTCTCCATGAAGCAGATTACCCAGCTGATGAGGGTCATGCTCGTTGGCCGCGGTGGTGACTAGGCTGTGGGTCAGGCCACTCTTGGCATCGACACCAATGTGGGCCTTCATGCCAAAGTGCCACTGATTGCCTTTCTTGGTCTGATGCATCTCCGGATCGCGTTGCTGCTCTTTGTTCTTGGTAGAGCTGGGTGCCTCAATGATGGTGGCATCCACCAAAGTGCCTTGGGTCATCATGACGCCTGCTTCGGCCAGCCAGCGATTGATGGTCTTGAACAATTGACGGGCCAGTTGATGCTGCTCGAGCAGGTGGCGGAAATTCATGATGGTGGTGCGATCCGGCAGGGCGCTATCCAGGGATAATCGGGCAAACAGGCGCATGGAGGCGATTTCGTACAGGGCATCTTCCATGGCACCGTCGCTCAGGTTGTACCAATGCTGCATGCAGTGAATACGCAGCATGGTCTCCAGCGGATAGGGCCGTCGGCCATTGCCCGCCTTGGGATAAAACGGCTCGATGACAGCGGTCATATTCTGCCATGGCAGAATCTGCTCCATGCGGGAGAGGAAAATCTCTTTTCGGGTCTGACGGCGCTTAGTGCTGAATTCACTATCGGCGAAGGTGAGTTGATGGCTCATGATGTCCCTCTGGGATGCGCTCCGGATGAATATGATGATCTCATATCAGGAACTTGTTCGCACCTTCCCTAAGAGAGAAGGTGAGAAAAATGGTTGATACGACTTCATCTGTAACCCCGACTCAGGGTGAGAAGAGGCTGACCGCCGGCGATATTCGCGGTGTATTCCTGCGCTCTAACCTTTTCCAGGGCTCATGGAACTTCGAACGTATGCAGGCGCTGGGTTTCTGTTTCTCCATGGTGCCAGTGATCCGTCGCCTGTACCCGGAGAACAGCGAAGAGCGCCGCCAGGCGATCCGTCGCCATCTGGAGTTCTTTAACACCCAGCCGTTCGTCGCGGCGCCGGTCCTCGGCGTCACCATGGCGATGGAAGAAGAGCGCGCCAACGGCGCACCGATCGACGATGCCGCGATCAACGGTATCAAGGTCGGTCTGATGGGGCCGCTGGCCGGCGTCGGTGACCCGATCTTCTGGGGTACCGTCCGTCCGGTCTTCGCCGCCCTCGGCGCCGGTATCGCAATGACCGGTAGCCTGCTGGGCCCGATCCTGTTCTTCGTGCTGTTTAACCTGGTGCGTCTGCTGGTTCGTTACTACGGCGTCGCCTACGGCTATAAGAAAGGGGTCGATATCGTTTCCGATATGGGCGGCGGCTTCCTGCAGAAACTGACGGAAGGGGCGTCTATCCTCGGCCTGTTTGTCATGGGGGCCTTGGTCAACAAGTGGACCCACGTCAACATTCCGCTGGTGGTCTCCAAGGTGACCAACCAAGAGGGTCACACCACCGTCACCACGGTCCAGAATATTCTGGACCAGCTGATGCCGGGCCTGGTGCCGCTGCTGCTGACCTTTGGCTGTATGTGGCTGCTGCGCCGCAAGGTGAACGCCCTGTGGATCATCGTGGGCTTCTTCTTTATCGGTATCTTCGGTTACTGGATCGGCCTGCTCGGTCAGTAATCTCCCCAGCACCGGACGGCCCAAGCCGTCCGGTGCCGTTTTACCCCCAGCCTGCGGAGTTGTTCATGTCTTTAACCGATATCGCCCTGTTGGTCTTTATCGTGCTGTTTCTGCTGTACGCTATCTATGACGAAGCCATTATGCCGCGCCAACGCAGCGCGACCCTGCTGCGGGTGAACCTGAAGCGGCGCAATAAGGCCGATAGCCTGATCTTTATCGGGCTGCTGGCGATCCTGGCCTACCGCAACATCAGCGATCAGGGCGCCCCCTTTACCACCTGGCTATTGGCGACCCTCATGGTGGTCGCCATCTACACTTTTTACCTGCGCTGGCCCAAGCTGCTGTTTAAACAGCAGGGGTTCTACTATGGCAACGTGTTTATCGACTACGCCCGCATCCGTGGTATGAACCTGTCCGAAGATGGCTTTCTGGTCATCGACCTGGAAAAGCGGCGTCTGCTGATCCAGGTGGCCAACCTAGACTCGCTGGACGAGATCTTTAAGTTTATGCTGGAGCACCAGCAGAAGCCCGCGTAGGGAAGCCGTCCCCCTCTCCGCCGCCGCCTCAGTCGCGGCGGTAAACCCGGATCAGGAAGTCAGTCTCACACTCAAACGCCGCGCGCGCCTGCAGCGCCTCTGCAACCCCCTGCGGCGCCCGCCAGGCAAAGGGCGTCATCTGCAGCAACGCGGCCGCCTCGCTCCCGTTCAGTGTCATGGCATAGCCCAGGCGCTGGCGATCGACCAGGGTAAAGCCCGGCAGCGTCTCCGCCTTCTGCGCATGCAGATGCACCTCGGGGTAGACCAACGCTTTCATCTGATACAGATGGCGTTCCGCCGGCGTCACGGTCACCAGACAGCCGCCCGTCACCACCACTCGCGCCAGCTCCTGAGCATTGCACGGCGCGTAGATGCGTACCACACCGCCGATGCTGGCATCGGCGAACGGCAGGCGCAGACTGGACGCCACGCAGAAGTGAACCTGCGGATAGCGCCGCGCCGCATAGCGAATGGCCACCTTGGCGATATCCAGTCCATAGACCTGCGCCCCCCGCACACCGACCCAGTGGGCGGTGTAATACCCCTCGCCACAGCCGATGTCCAGGACGTTACAGCCGTCACCGGGTAAATAACGCGCTAGCAGGCCCTGTACGGCGTCGCGCAGCGGCAGGTAATGGTCCGCCTGCAAAAAGGCCCTGCGGGCCTGCATCATCTCACTGCTGTCGCCTGGCTGACGCGAGTGTTTAAACTGCACCGGCATCAGATTGACATATCCCTCTTTAGCGCAGTCAAAGCGATGGTTGTTAACGCAGCACCACTGGTGCGCATCGTGGCACAGCGGTGAGTGGCACAGGGGACATTGGTACGGCATGGCGTTTACTCTTATCGTGGAGGAATCGCGCCGCCGGCGATGGGGACGGACGCAACACAGGACGGGTATTATCAGGGGCGACGGTGCCAGGCGCAAGGCAAGCGCGCGGAGCATCGGTGCCCAGGCTGGCAACGGGCATAAAAAAACCCGCCGGCGGCGGGTTTTTAACCACTAACGCAGCTAACTTAGATAGCAGTTACGTTAACAGCAGACGGGCCTTTCTGGCCATCCTGGATTTCGAACTCTACGTGCTGACCTTCAGCCAGAGTTTTGAAACCGTTGCCCTGGATTGCAGAGAAGTGAACGAACACGTCCTTGCTGCCGTCAGCCGGGGTGATGAAACCGAAACCCTTCGCTTCGTTGAACCACTTCACTTGACCTTTGATCTTAGCCATCTTACGTATTTCCTTACTATTGATTAAACCGCCCGAGGGCGTTACACAGACAAACTAGAGTCGTTACTGCTTGAGGCACTAAGATAAGGTTCGGCAGAGAAGTAGTAAGCAACGCAAACGTTTTTACTCGGAACTTCTTTACTGAAAATGCCACACATAGACAGAACTGTACCTCGTTTTACTCCAATGCGTTATCACATACTCTCAATTCAATGGCAAGCCATTTTTATTCAGTGAACGACATGTCGCACAGAAATAAAACGGTCGGCGGAAAACTGGTCATGTTTATGCTGAAATAAGTTGCCATGCGTAGCGTTTTCTGCTGCCGCAGCGGCGTTCATTTTTCCAGCACTCACCCTTTGGTTTTCCTTGACTCTCATGTCCTCCTTTTTACGCTATTCTGACGCATTCGTCATCCTCTTATCCGCGAAAAAAGCGAAATAATAAGTTTAAAATGCGATGTATTATACATTTTGAGCCGATAGCATCCTGACTTTAGGCCAATCGCGCCATATTATTCATACTACAAATTGTTTTTTTAGCGCTTTTCAAAAAAAGTGCCAAATAGATCGCTCAGCCCCATAGCCCCATGCCATGTCGTGATATCACTCACAGTACTTATTGATAAGGTGTTGATTAAAATCGATATATTCTTACAGGATAATTATTTATATAATTATTCTGAAAAAAGGGTAATTTGTCGCCAGCCTGCGCCGGCGATGTAGCGAACGTCAAAGGGGAGAATGTCTCTGCGCGCCGCTGTTTATATGACCTATCTGATACCAGTGCAGCTTATATCACCTATCGCATACCAATAAGCCTGCAGCGTGAGCAGACAGGGCCACAGAGGAAAGGCAACGGATAAAAAAATACCCGACGTCGTTGCACTGCGCGACGTCCGCAGCAAAGACGGCAACGGACGTCGAATGCGCCGATTATTTTACCGGTAGCGCGATATCCTGAAACATCGCCTCTATTTCCTCATTACTGCGCAGCGCCAGCGCGGCATCGACCACCTCCCGCGTAAGATGAGGAGCAAAGCGAGCAATAAAATCGTACATATAGCTGCGCAGAAACGTACTGCGGCGAAAACCTATCTTCGTGGTGCTGTAGCCAAACAGGTGGCTGGCGTCCAGCGCGACCAGATCACCATCAATCTGCGGGTCCAGGGCCATTCCGGCGATCACTCCTACCCCCAGCCCCAGCCGCACATAGGTCTTAATCACATCCGCATCCGTTGCAGTAAAGACGATACGCGGCGTCAGCCCCGCCTGATTGAAGGCGCTGTCCAACGCGGAGCGCCCGGTGAAGCCAAAGGTGTAGGTCACCAAGGGGTACTCCGCCAGCTCTTCAATGCTGACCTGATCGCGTCCGGCCAGCGGATGGTCCGGCGTAACCACCAGCGCCCGGTTCCAGTGATAGCAGGGCAACATCACCAGATCGGCATACAGGTGCAGCGCCTCCGTCGCGATGGCGAAATCGGCGTTCCCCTTACAAACGGCCTCGGCAATTTGACTCGGCGACCCCTGATGCATATGCAGCGATACCCGCGGATAGCGCTTGATAAAATCCTGGATCACCGCAGGAAGGGCATAGCGGGCCTGCGTGTGGGTTGTCGCGACATACAGCGATCCCTGATCGGGATAGGTATGCTCGCCGGCTACAGCCTTGATGGCATCGACTTTGGACAGCACCTCGCGAGCAATCCGAATGATCTCCTGTCCCGCCGGCGTCACCTGAGTCAGGTGCTTGCCGCTGCGCGAAAAGATCTGAACCCCCAGCTCATCCTCCAGCATACGCACCTGCTTGCTGATACCGGGCTGTGAAGTGTAAAGCCCCTCGGCGGTAGAGGAGACGTTAAGGTTGTGGTTAACAACTTCAACAATATAACGAAGCTGCTGCAGTTTCATAGCCTGTGCCATCCTAAGTTGTTATTGGTTATTGCGACGCATGGCATGCAAATAACATTAAAAACCGGAAAACGGATTTAATATAACCACTATATCATTATGTTACTGAACGTATAAACAGATAACAAAGCAATAGCACTTGTTATTGCTCGGCCCGATGAGCCCCATAAAAATGCCGGCCCAAAGGCCGGCATAGAAGCATCTCCCTACGGGATTACTTTTTCTCTGATACGACCCACTTTCCATCGATAAAGAACGCGGTCCAGCCCGTCGCCTTACCGTCCTTCTCGCTGGAAACGTACTGCTGCTTGGTTTTCCGGCTAAAGCGCACCAGCGTAGCATTGCCCTGGGCATCCTGCTGCGGAGCCTCCGCCAGATAGCGCAGTTTTTCCGGCAGACGATCGCGGAAGCGATACAGCTCCTCCACCAGCGGGGCACGGGTTTCTCGTGATTTAGGGAAGGTATTGGCGGCCAGAAACACCCCCGCGGCGCCGTCACGCAGCACGAAATAGGCATCTGACTTCTCACACGCCAGCTCCGGCAGCGGCACAGGATCCTCCTTTGGCGGCGCGACCTCACCGTTACGCAGGATCTTACGGGTGTTTTTACAGGCTTCGTTGGTGCATCCCATATACTTACCAAAGCGCCCCATCTTCAGATGCATTTCGGCGCCGCACTTATCGCACTCCACGATCGGGCCGTCATACCCCTTGATACGAAACTCGCCCTCTTCCACCTCATAGCCATCGCAGGCGGGGTTATTGCCGCACACATGCAGCTTACGGTGGTTATCGATCAGGTAGCTGTCCATCGCCGTACCGCATTTCGGGCAGCGTCGCTTCGCGCGCAGAGCGTTGGTTTCCGCATCATCGCCCTCCAACACGTTAAGCACCTCGGCTTCTGGCACCAGATTGATGGTGGTTTTACAGCGCTCTTTGGGCGGTAGCGCATAACCAGAGCACCCCAGGAATACCCCGGTGCTGGCGGTGCGGATCCCCATCTGTCGCTCACAGGTCGGACAGGCGATGCTGGTCAGCACCATCGGGTTGGGACGCATCCCCCCCTCTTCCGGCGGCTTCTCCGCCACCTCCAGCTGTTGGCTGAAGTCGCTGAAAAAGCCGTCAAGCATCACTTTCCAGTCTGCCTGAGCGCTGGCGACGCGATCCAGGCCATCTTCCATGTGCGCGGTAAAGTCATAGCTCATCAGCTCGCGGAAGTTCTCTTCCAGGCGATCAGTCACGATCTCCCCCATCTTTTCCGCGTAGAAGCGACGGTTATCGGTGCGCACATAGCCGCGATCCTGGATCGTCGAGATAATCGCCGCATAGGTCGACGGGCGGCCGATGCCGCGCTTCTCCAGCTCTCGCACCAGCGAGGCTTCGCTGAATCGGGCCGGAGGCTTGGTAAAGTGCTGGCTGGGCTGCAGCTGCAGCAAATCCAGCGCCCGCCCGCTCTCCACCGCCGGCAGGGCGCGATCCTCATCGCCCTTACGCAGCTGTGGCAGCACCCGGGTCCAGCCATCAAAGCGCAGAGTACGCCCGCGCGCCTTCAGGGTATAATCCGCGGCCTGTACAGTAATGGTCGTGGCATCATACTTGGCCGCCGTCATCTGGCAGGCGACGAACTGGCGCCAGATCAGCTGATACAGCTTCAGCGCATCGGCCTCCATCCCCTTGAGATCGTCGGCCAGCACGCTGACGTCCGATGGGCGAATCGCCTCGTGAGCCTCTTGGGAATTATCCTTGCTGGCGTAGACGTTGGCCTCCGCCGGCAGGTACTCCGCGCCAAAATTATCGCCGATATAGCCCCGCACCATATTCAGGGCGTCCTGGCTCAGGTTGGTCGAGTCGGTACGCATATAGGTAATGTACCCTGCCTCATACAGACGCTGGGCCATCATCATGGTTTTCTTCACCCCAAAGCCAAGGCGGGTACTGGCCGCCTGCTGCAGGGTCGAGGTGATAAAGGGTGCCGACGGCTTGCTGCTGGTCGGCTTGTCCTCGCGCTCGCGCACCGCGAAGCGGGCGTGCTCCAGCGCGGCAACGGCCGCCTGACTCTGGGCGGCGTTGACCGGCTTAAACGGTTTATCGTTGCAGTGGGTCACCTGAGCCTGGAAGCTGACCTCTGCGCCAACGGCGAGATCGGCCCGCAGCTCCCAATACTCTTCCGGCACGAAGGCCTTGATTTCACGCTCCCGCTCAACGATCAACCGTACGGCGACGGACTGGACTCGGCCGGCCGAGAGGCCGCGAGCGACCTTTTTCCACAGCAGCGGCGACACCATATAGCCCACCACGCGATCCATGAAACGGCGCGCCTGCTGGGCGTTGACCCGATCGATATTCAGTTCACCGGGCTGACTGAATGCCTGCTGAATGGCGTTTTTGGTAATTTCGTTAAACACCACGCGACTGTAGCGGCTGTCATCACCGCCGATCACCTCGCGCAGATGCCATGCGATGGCCTCTCCTTCGCGGTCAAGGTCGGTTGCCAGATAAATGTGATCGGCTTTCTCGGCCAGGGACTTTAGCTCAGACACCACCTTCTCTTTGCCCGGCAGAACTTCGTAATGCGCCTGCCAGCCGTGATAGGGGTCGACCCCCATACGATTGACCAACGCATCGCGCTCATTCTTTTTGGCCTTCGTCTTCGCTTTATCGTCGGTCGAGGCCGCGCCCTTCTTACTGGCTGAGCCACTGGTCGGCAGATCGCGGATATGACCGACGCTGGACTTCACCACGTAGTCATTGCCGAGATACTTATTTATGGTTTTGGCCTTTGCCGGGGACTCAACTATAACGAGAGCTTTACCCATAATTCTCTTTACCTGAATGCATCCTTCTGTTGCCAGAAGCCTTTAATTCGCCATTAAGCCGGCACTGTATAGAACTCTTTTGTATATTGCGACAGGCGCCGTAGAGGTCAAGGCAATTGTGTCCAAACGCGCTATCGTTGCGCAAGTGCTCCACAATTTACTGATCTATCGCAATATTTCGCCCACACGCTCCGCGGCAGATTAGCCGACGCGCGCAGAGTGTAAACAATAGATTCCGTACGGATCAAGAAGTGCCTCACTCTACCCGATCGCCAGCGCCACGCAACTTAATTAGCACGCGCCGCACATTTTTACCAATTTTCACCTCGCGTGTCCCCCTCTTTGCCCTGGGGGGAAGACAGGGTAAAATAGTGGAAAAGTAACAGTTGGAGAGAGAAAATGTTCAGTGAAACCACCCCCATCACACGTGAACAGCTGCTGGCCGAAGCCAACCAGATCATCCGCGATCATGAAGATTATATGAAAGGTATGGTCGCAACCGACGTCGAACAGAAAGGCAACGTGCTGGTTTTCCGCGGCGAGTTTTTTCTGGATGAAGACGGCCTGCCGACGCCGAAGAGCACCGCGGCCTTCAACATGTTTAAGCATCTGGCCCACAGGCTGTCAGAGAAATACCACCTGGTCGACTGACGCTGGCCACCCTGCATGCGCCGGATACTGCGAAGGACGCGACGACACGCGTCCTTCGCGTTTTCCTTAGGGCAGCGGGCGCTGGCTGCGTTGCCACCAGCGCAGCAGCAGCGTATCGGCCCCCTGCGCCGCCGCCATGCCCATTCGGGCCATGAGCCCCTTACGGCGCACGTAGCGCACGCCGATCACGTCGGCCTGCTCCATCTCCGCGATCAGCAGATCGTCACTGGTGCTCAGCGCATCCACCAGCCCCTTCTCCAGCGCCTGCTCGCCGTACCAGTGCTCGCCGGTCGCCACGCTATCCACGTCCAGCGACGGGCGCTGACGCTGCACAAACTGCTTGAACAGCAGGTGGGTTTCATCCAGCTCCTGACAGAACTTTTCCCGACCGGCATCGGTATTCTCGCCAAACAGCGTCAGCGTACGCTTAAACTCGCCGGCGGTATGCAGCTCCACGTCGACATCGTTTTTCTTCAGCCAGCGATTAAAGTTGGGGATTTGGGCCACAACCCCAATGGAGCCGATAATAGCGAACGGCGCCGCCACAATACGATCGGCGACGCAGGCCATCATATAGCCGCCGCTGGCCGCTACCTTATCGACCGCCACCGTCAGGCGCACCCCGGCCTGACGCAGACGCTTTAACTGCGAGGCAGCCAGGCCGTAGCCGTGCACTACGCCTCCCGGACTTTCCAGACGCAGCAGTACGCTATCCTGCGGACCGGCCACCGCCAGCACCGCGCTGATCTCCTCGCGCAGCGAACCCACCTCGCGAGCATCCATGCTGCCGGCAAAGTCGAGCACATAGACGCAGGGCTTCTCTGCCGCCAGCAGGCCGCCGCGCGCCTCTGACTTACGCTGTTTCTCCTCTGCCTTGGCCACCTTCTTCTGTAGACGGCGCCACTGCTTCAGCGCAGCCCCCTGCAGGCGAGCGCTGCGCATGCTGCGCTGCATGGTTCGGTACTGTTCGCCCAAGTCCGTCAGCAGCAGCTCTCCGCCGCCGTTACCCTGACGCTGGCGCAGTCCAACCACCAGTAATACAACCGCCGCAGCGACCACGACCAGCGTCGCCGCCTTGGCCAAAAACAGGCTATATAAAGATAACCACTCCACACTCACCGCCTTGTTGCTCGTTATGTTAATGCCATCGGCCAAGGCCTCCTCATCTCCGGAGGCGATAGCCCTGCGTCAGACAGCCTAAGGCCATGTCACAAAATTTCAAGCGTTGTCAGGTAAACCGGCGGTAAAACCGCCAGTATGACGCCATTCGTCATATTCCCGTTGACCGGGGCGCAGGCGACGGGCTATAGATCTGCCCTCGGAGAATTTCCCCCCTACGCGAACGCTTTGGGAGTGTTATGGTGCAATATCAAGCCCCCGCAGCCCTGTTACAGGGCCGCACTATTCTGGTCACCGGCGCCAGCGCCGGCATTGGCCGCGAGGCGGCCCTGAGCTACGCCCGCCACGGCGCACGGCTGATCCTGCTAGGTCGCGACGCCGGGCGATTGGGCGCCGTCAGCCGCCAGATCATCACCGATGGCGCCCCGAGCCCCCACGTCCTCTGCTGTGATCTGATGACGCTGTCACCGGCGCAGAGCCAGGCGCTGGCGGACGATCTCGCCCGGCGATTCGGTCATCTGGATGGTCTGCTCCACTGCGCCGGTCTGCTCGGCAGCATCACACCGCTGGCGCAGCAGGCCTATAGCGAGTGGCAGAGCGTGATGCAGGTCAACCTTAACGCCGCATTTCTGTTGACTCGCGATCTGCTGCCGCTGCTGCGGCGAGCCGAGCGAGCCTCGATAATCTTCACCAGCTCCAGCGTCGGACGAGCAGGGCGTGCCGGCTGGGGCGCCTATGCGGTCTCCAAGTTCGCAACCGAAGGACTGATGCAGGTATGGGCCCAGGAGCTGGCGGGCAGCGCGATACGGGTCAACGCGATTAACCCGGGCGCCACGCGTACCGCGATGCGAGCCAGCGCATTTCCCGGCGAAGATCCGCAGACGCTGCGCACTCCGGCGCAGATTATGCCGCTGTATCTCTATCTGATGGGAGACGACAGCCTGGGGGAAAATGGGCGCAGCCTGGATGCCCAGCCGGGGCGGCGCCCCGGGACAGCCGGTTAACCCATCGACATGACGCGCGGCGCAAGCGCCGCGCTCTGCAGGAGAAAATCATGGATCGGCAACGCCATCAGCAGCGCCAGCAGCGTCTGAAGGACAAAGTGGATGCACGCATCGCCGCCGCCCGCGAGGAGCGCGGCATC
This sequence comes from Edwardsiella anguillarum ET080813, assembly GCF_000264765.2. Lineage (GTDB taxonomy): Bacteria > Pseudomonadota > Gammaproteobacteria > Enterobacterales > Enterobacteriaceae > Edwardsiella > Edwardsiella anguillarum. The sequence continues at coordinate 3,570,434 of NZ_CP006664.1, read as the reverse complement.
ATCATAATTTTTACCGGCAACGGTAAGGGGAAAAGCACCGCCGCCTTCGGTACCGTGGCACGGGCCGTCGGCCACGGCAAGCAGGTCGGCGTCGCGCAGTTTATCAAGGGCACCTGGGAAAACGGCGAGCGTAACCTGCTGGAGCCCCACGGCGTCGAATTTCACGTCATGGCCAGCGGTTTTACCTGGGAAACGCAGGATCGCGAGGCAGATATCCAGGCCGCGCGGCTCGTCTGGCAACAGGCGCAGCGAATGCTCGCCGACCCGCAGTACGATCTGGTGGTGCTGGATGAGTTGACCTACATGATCAGCTACCGCTATCTGGCGCTGGAGACTCTGCTCGCCGCCCTGCGCGACCGACCGCCGCACCAGTCGGTGATCATCACCGGGCGCGCTTGTCACCGCGATCTGATCGCCCTGGCCGATACCGTCAGCGAAATCCGCCCGGAAAAACATGCCTTCAACGCCGGCGTCAAGGCGCAGAGAGGCATCGACTGGTAATCTCGCGCCGCGGCGCTAGTTCACCGCGCTGCGATCGTTAAGGCTGCGGATCACCGCAAAACCCTGTCGGACCGCGATCAGACTGTGGCTGCCCTGGCTGAATGAGAAGTGCCACATACTCTCCGCCGCCATGCCCAGCAGGCGGGCGCACAGCAGAGAGAGCACCCCCTGATGCGCGACCACCAGCACCCGCTGCCCCTCGTGACGCGCCAGCAGCTCTGCCAGCACCGCCTCCACCCGGGCGCTAAAGCCGACGAACCCCTCGCCGCCCGGCGGCACAGCACTGCGCCAGTCGTCGCACCAAGCGCGATAGGCTGCGCTCTGCTGGCGTGCCAGATCGCGGTGATGGCACAGTTCCCATTCACCAAAGTTGATCTCATCGAGCCCCGCATGGACGTGAAACGGCCCCTGCGCGCCGATGATGGGGCGCAGGGTCTGCTGGGTACGCCGCAGGCGGCTGGCGTAGGCGGCGTCGAACGCGATCCCCTGCAGTTGATGCGCCACGGCCTGCGCCTGCTGGTGTCCCTGCGGCGTCAGCGCCACATCGCTGCTGCCGCAGTAGACGCCATCCCGATTGGCCTGCGTCTCACCGTGACGAACCAGATAGAGCTCCATGGGGCATCCTCAGTACAGCGACAGCAGAAACACCAGCGCAAACAGCTCGTTTGCCGCGCCCAGGGTATCCCCGGTCTGCCCCCCCAGCCGCATGTTGATAAAAGCCCGGTACATCAAGGCAAAGAGGTAGGTAATAAACGCGGCCAGCACGGCGTGCCAATGCAGCAGGCCAAACACCAGCAGCAGACCGATAACCAGGGTCAGCGCGTAGTGGCTGCCGCTGATTTTACCAATATACAGATTGCCCATGCCGCTCTCGCGCGCATAGCGCTGACGGAACATCATGACGGCCAGCAGCGTGCGGCTGAGCACCGGCATCGCCACCAGCACAGCGTAGATATGCAGGCTACCGCCTGCCAGGTGCTGGATCAGTAGCACCTGCAGCAGGATCACAAAGATCAGCGCCAGGGTTCCGTTGGTACCAATGCGGCTGTCGCGCATGATCTCCAGCATGCGATCGCGCGGACGGGCGGAGAACAGCCCATCGCAGGTGTCCGCCAGGCCGTCGAGGTGAAAGGCGCCGGTCACCAGGGTCGTCGCCAGCACCGCAGCGACCGCCCCCAGCCAGCTGCCGTAGGTGGTCGCCAGTACGCCATAGGCCAGCGCGCTGATTACCCCGATAACCAAGCCCACAAAAGGAAAATAGATGATGCCGCGCGGATAATCATTCAGGGTCAGATCATCGCTGCAGCGCGGCGATACCGGGATCCGGGTCATAAACTGCAGGGTCGCAAGAAAGAGTTTCATTGTCCGTTAAGCCATCCATAAAAAAGTGCCGCACCGTCCCCGCGGCCTCCATCCAGGCAACGCGCCGTGATACGATCCAATAAGGTACTGATACCCCTATAGTAATACCACTTTCTGTGCTGGATTCCAGCCTTGGCAGAGGAAAATACCTGAGACAGGCCGTCCGTTCGACTAACCCACTAACTGGACGCGAGGCATCGAAATCTACAGCCTCACCCTTTTGCAACGCGGTTTGTTGATGCATGTTGGCTTGCCTAAACCTATCCAGCATCACGATGGACATAGAGCCCCGCACCTCGGTGAGCTCCGCGCCCGATGGGGCCTTAAAAGCCGCACGGCCGCAGTGCACCATTTTTATGTTAGCGTTTCATCAGGCCGATATGCCGTTCATGCCCTCAATCGTCAGCCTCCGCCAAACCCGATTGGGCGCTGCTTACAGCGCATTCTCTAGGCGTTTTATCACGGCGACGACGATCGGCCTACGGATGCCAAACGCCGGCAAAAAGCCTACCTCTGATCGGTCCTGTTAACGTTATCTCGGACCCGCGACGCCCTGCCCCGCAGAGGTGAGCATGGCTCGCTGAGCTTCGGTTCGTGGCTGCGCCAGCCGCATGACGGGAGCGGATACCGCTTCGTAGACCGCGGCTGCGTCGACAACGCCGTGCCGATCGCGGTTCACCAAGGGGCGGGCGCTCTGCGGAGGCACCAGCGCGGCCCCATGACCTCAGCCGACGCTCCGCCGCGCCATAGCCTGGGCGCAGGCCACCATCCCCCGTGACGGATAGCGCTGCCGCTAAAACGCCAGCCGTCTGGCAGCGGGGGCCTTTTTACGCGGCCGCTCCCTGCCCGGTTTATCCTGGCATTGAACCTAGCGCTCAGGCTTGCCGCGATCGCTGCCACTCAGCGTAGCGTTTCGCATAATGGTCTTCTCCATAAAGAAACACCCTGTCAGCGTAGCGCTCACAGGGTGGTGGGGACCATCTCATTAACCGCCGTCAGACGGTCTAGCGCGACAGACTCAGCCGCGCTTCGTGGCCGGCGCACGACGGCTGCCGCCGCTGTGCTGGCCGTGGCGTTTAACCGCACGCCGGATTTGGTTGGCCTTCATTCGGCGACGCTCACGCTCAACCGGCAGCTTACTGGCGGTCTCCGCCTGCAGCTCCACCAGCTCACGCAGATAGTTAATATTTTCCAGCGGCAGCTCCTGCCAACCGCCGCGCGGCAGCCCCTTCGGCAGGGGAAGATCGCCGTAGCGTACGCGGATCAGGCGGCTCACCTGTACGCCGACGGCTTCCCACAGGCGACGCACTTCGCGGTTACGCCCCTCGGTCAGAGTGACGTTGTACCACTGGTTCAGACCCTCGCCGCCCTGAAAACTGATGCTCTTAAAGCTGGCGGGGCCATCCTCCAGCTGTACGCCGCGGCGCAGCTGGCGCAGCTTGTCTTCGTCAACCTGGCCGAAAACGCGCACCGCGTACTCACGCTCGACTTCCCGGCTCGGGTGCATGAGACGGTTGGCCAGCTCACCGTCCGTAGTAAACAGCAGCAAACCCGAGGTGTTAATATCCAGGCGTCCCACGGCGATCCAACGCGAACCGCGCAGACGGGGAAGACGATCGAACACCGTCGGGCGTCCTTCTGGATCGCGGCGGGTGCACAGCTCGCCTTCCGGCTTGTAGTAGGCTAGTACGCGGCAGATCTCCTGCTCGGACTCACGGATGGAGACCACCCGGCCATCAACGCGGATTTTCATGTTGGGCATCACCTCAACACGATCTCCCAGCGTAGCCAGCTTACCGTCCACGCTGACCCGCCCCTCTTTGATCAGCGCTTCGATTTCACGGCGTGAGCCATGACCGGCGCGGGCAAGAACTTTCTGTAATTTTTCGCTCATTGAGCAACCTCAGCTGTCGCCTTCACAGGCGTCGTTATTGTTGACCGGCCGCCGCGGCGACCGGTGCTAAAACAGGCGTCGCTATCCGCCGGGCATGGGCCCGACTCAACGCGGGCGCTTATTTTACACGAAATCAATGCATATGCCGTGAATAATTTACAGGCCGCGCCCACGGCGATGCCGTAAGCAATTCTTAAGATCTTTCTGCTGTAATGCGCTGCGTCCCGATAGCCGTGTCAGCTTTTGTCAGGGGCGTAAAATTGCCTAAATCCACTGGGCCAGGGGCCTGGGATCCCGTAGGCTGCCACTATCCCGCGCGATCCCGCCGGGTTTTAAAGGAGTTTCTATGACCGACGTTTCTTCTGCCACTTCGACCACCGGCCGCCTGCGTAGTTTTCTGCAGCAGCAGATGCAATACTGGCGGATGTATCTGTCGCGCCAGTCGCGCAAGATGGGGCTGGAGGGCAAACTGCGCCAGGCGCTGATGCTGGTGAGCGCCGTCGTAATGATGACCCTGCTGATGGCCGGTTTCCTGCTGTTTAATCTGGTGGTCTTAAGCGTCGCCATCGTAGGCGGCCTGCTGGCGCTGCTGCGCCCGCGCCGCCCGATAACCCAGGGGCCCCGCCACTCTAATCCCTTCTGATTTTCCAGCCGCCGCCCGGTGCGCTTCAGCCATCAACGCGGCGGCCTGCCCTTTTTCCCTCCGCCAAATTCTGAAATAATAGCCCGATATTCAACGGAGGCTATTATGAGTTTTAATCTGGCAACGCTGCCCCAGGCACAGATGGATCGCATCAATGTCGATCTGGCGGCTAGCGGGGTATCCTATAAAGAGCGTTACCGTATGCCGGTGATCGCTGAACAGGTCGAACGCGAGCAGCCCGAGGCGCTACGCGGCTATTTCCGGGAACGCCTGCAGTATTACCGCACCCTGACGCTGCAGACCCTTCCCTATGATATGGACGGTCACCGCTAAGGTGTCCAGGCCATTTTCCACCGCGGAGAGCCGATGACCCAGCAACAACGCAATGCCGCACTGGTCTGCGCCCTGAGCGAATGGATCGAGCGACATCTGGGGCGCGATATCTACCTGGATGAGCTGGCCCGTTATTCAGGCTATTCGCTATGGCATATGCAAAAGATCTTCCGGGAAACCACCGGTATGTCGCTGGGGCGCTATATTCGCCTGCGCAAGCTCACCGGCGCCGCCCGGCGCCTGCGCCACAGCGATGAGGGGATCATCGATATCGCGCTGTGCTACGGCTTTGCCTCTCAGTCCCACTTTACCTATATGTTTCGTAAACACTTTGGCATGACGCCAACCCGCTACCGTCTGCAGGCCGAGCAGCCCACCACGCCGGCGCCGGCGCTACATCACCAGTACGCCGCCGCGGCGCAAAGCGCCTGACGGCCATGTCTCGCCGCTACCGTGCCACCGCACGCCATCTGGCATCCCTGCTGCGCGATCCACTGCTGCTGCTGCCGCTGCTGCTCGCCATCGCCCTGTTACCCTTTACGCCCCTGCCGCTCAGCAGTCTGCCCGCCGCCATCGACTGGCATACGATTATCACGCTGACCGGTCTGCTACTGTTGAGCAAAGGGGTAGAGAACAGCGGCTACCTTGACTGGCTGGGACAGCGTATCATCGCCCGGCTGCACAGCGAGCGCGCCACCGCGCTGCTGCTGGTCATCGCCTCTCTGCTGCTTGCCGCCGTTTTGACCAACGATGTCGCGCTGTTTATCGTGATACCGCTGACCCTGGCCCTGAAAAAGCTGGCCAACGTGGCGGTCACCCGGCTGATCGTGCTCGAAGCGCTGGCGGTCAACGTGGGCTCGCTGCTCACCCCCATCGGCAACCCCCAGAACATCCTGCTCTGGGGGCGCTCGGGGTGGGGGTTCTGGCCGTTTATTGCACAGATGCTGCCGCTGGCGGCGACGCTGAGCGCCCTGCTGCTGCTACTGACCTACCTGTCGACGCCGCGCCGCCGCCTCAGACTGCCCAACGCCGCCGCGCCGCCCGATCGGCGACGTCGCCAGCTGTGGAGCTGTCTCGCGCTGTATCCCCTGTTTATCGCCGCCATCGACGCCGGTTACCCCGCGCCGGGGCTGCTGCTGCTGGCGGCGGTGTTGCTCTACCTGGCACCGACGACCCTTCGCCGCATCGACTGGCCTCTGCTAGCCGTCTTTATCCTCATGTTTATCGATGTCCGTCTGCTGATAAGTCTGCCGCCGCTGGAAGGCCTATGCCAGCGGGCGGCGCAGATGCAAGGGGGGGCGCTGTACCTGGCGGCGATAGCCCTGAGCCAGCTCATCAGCAATGTTCCCGCCACCATTCTGCTGCTGGGCATTCAGCCACCCAGTCTCCCCCTGGCCTATGGCGTCAATATCGGCGGCTTTGGTTTTGCGCTGGGCTCCATGGCCAACCTGATCGCTCTGCGCATGGCTGGCGGGCGCCGTATCTGGGGCCTATTTCATCTGTACAGCCTCCCCGCCCTGCTGCTGGCGGCGCTGCTCGGCGGAGGGCTACTGTAGCCTGCGGGCGGCTTATTCCTTCTGGTTATTAATAATCCCACAATGTGATTTAGTAAAGATCACACTATCGGTTAGCCTGCTCTCATCGGCCACCTGCGGCCGCGTCCGAACAACACCAAACCATAAATGAGGCGGGAATATGATGAAAAAAACAGCCCGAGCTCTGCTGGCCCTCACCCTGCTTAGCGGCGGTGCGCTGGCCCAGAGCAGCGACGATTTCACTGCGATACAGTCCGCAGGCAGCATCAAGTTTGGCACCGAGGGAACCTATCCGCCCTATACCTACCACGATGCCAGCGGCAAGCTGGTCGGGTTTGATGTCGATATCGCCCGCGCCGTGGCCGCCAAGATGGGACTGAAGCCCGTCTTTGTCGAGGGGCGCTGGGACGGTCTGATCGCCGGGCTGTCGGCCAAACGCTACGATGCGGTGATCAATCAGGTGGGGATCACCCCAGAGCGCCAGGCTAAATTTGACTTCTCCGACCCCTATATTGGTGCGAAGGCGGTGCTGATCGTCCGCAGCGACAATACCCGGCTAAACAGCTTTGACGATCTGCGCGGGCAGAAAGCGGCCCAGAGTCTAACCAGCAACTATGCCAAGCTGGCGGAGCACTATGGCGCAGATCTGGTGCCGACCGATGGTTTCAACCAGTCGCTGGAGCTGGTGATCAGCGGCCGGGCGGCGGCCACGCTGAACGATAACCTCTCTTACCTCGACTTTCGGCAGCATAAGCCCAATGCCCCCCTCAAGGTGGTGGCCGTAGCGGATCAACGCGCCGACTCTGCGATTCTGGTGCGTAAAGGCCAGCCCCAGCTGGTCGCAGCGCTGAACCGCGCACTGAGCGAGATCCGCGCCGATGGTACTTACCAGACCCTATCTCAGCGCTACTTCGGCAGCGACGTCTCACAATAATCGCCGCCGCGCATTTCCGGCGTTATCCCGCCGCCCTGGCGGCGGGTGCCCAGATACGGAGTCTCCATCATGCCCCACTGGCTGTCCCCCCTGATCGCTATCCTGCCGCATCCCGACTGGCTGCAGCCGGTCGCTGACGCCTTCTGGCCGCTACTCTCCGCCGCGCTGCGCTTCTCCCTACCGCTGGCGCTGCTCTCCTTCTGCGGCGGCCTACTGGTGGGGCTGGCCACCGCGTTAATCCGCCTGTACGCCATTCGGCCGCTGAAGCTCTGTGCCGACTTCTATGTCTGGGTTTTCCGCGGAACCCCGCTGCTGGTACAGCTGTTCCTGATCTTTTATGGTCTGCCGAGCGCCGGGATCACGCTGGATGCCTTTCCCGCCGCGCTGATCGGTTTTACCCTCAACGTCGGCGCCTACAGCTCAGAGATCGTACGCGGCGCCATCCTGTCGGTTCCTCAGGGCCAGTGGGAGGCGGCCAGCGCCATCGGTATGAACAGCGGTCAGGCGATGCGCCGGGTGATCCTGCCGCAGTCGGTCTTTGTCAGCCTGCCGCCGCTCTCCAACGCCTTTATCTCGCTGATAAAGGACACCTCTCTGGCCGCGGTGATCACCGTGCCGGAGATGTTTCTCGCCGCCCAGCGCATTGTGGCGGTCAACTATGAGCCGCTGATCATCTACAGCGAAACGGCGCTGATCTATCTGGCCTTCAGCACCCTGCTCGGTAAGCTGCAGCTGCGCCTGGAGCGCTATTACCGTCGCTACGAGTAAAGCATCGGCAACAGAAATCGCCCCATCGCCGGGGGGAAGAGACAAAAAAAAACCCGCAGGCAGCGCCTGCGGGCTCAAATGCAATGAGAAACTCTATGTCGAAATTATTCAACAACCATAGGCTATCACACTACATTTTTTTAACAATTTATTTTCGTTAAACTGTGCAGAGCATCACCTTAATGCGCAGCGCTTTCCGCCTCGCGAGAGAACTTCAGCTCGATCAGCGCGATGGCTTTCTGCACCCCGCGCCGGGTCACCTCATCGATGTCCCGCTGGTTAAAATCGATGCTTTTCAGCTGCTGCGCCATTTTGGCTCGCACCTCGGCCGAGGCGATCAGCTCGATCACATCCAGGATCTGTTTGATCACCAGTTGACAGGCCACCAGATCGGAGGCCAGCTCATCGCGCTCACTCAACATCTGCGACATGGAGTTTCCTTAATTAACACGGCAAATAAACAGGGCATGCGGCTACGCCGCCGACCTCACTGAAAGGGCTTGGGATCGCCGGCGCCGACGCGTACCACCAGCGGCGTATCGTCGGTCAAGTCGATCACCGTCGTCGGCTGCTGCCCCAGGTAGCCACCGTGGATCACCAACTCCACCTGTTTCCCCAGACGCTCCTGGATCTCCTCCGGATCGGACTCGGCAAACTCGCTGTCCGGCAACATCAGGGTGGTGGACATCAGCGGTTCGCCCAGCTCGGCCAGCAAATCCTGCGCAATTGGATTGGATGGCACCCGCAGGCCGATAGTCTTGCGCTTCTCGCTCATCAGCCGACGGGGAACCTCTTTGCTCGCCTTCAGAATAAAGGTATAGCCGCCCGGCGTATTGTTTTTCAGCAGACGGAAAGCCGCATTGTCCACAAAGGCATAGCTGGAGAGCTCGGAGAGATCCCGGCATACCAGGGTAAAGTTGTGATTGCTGTCGATGCGCCGGATGCGACAGATCCGCTCCATGGCATTTTTCTCTTCCAGCATACAGCCCAGCGCATAGCCGGAGTCCGTGGGATAAACGATCACCCCACCTTTATGCAGCACCTCCACCACCTGCTTGATCAGGCGCGGCTGCGGATTTTCTGGGTGAATATAAAACAATTGACTCATAACGCCTCCAGTAGACTCGCGCCGGGTTGGGAAGCCTGCGGCACCGAAGCCCAATGCGTCCAGACGGGGAGCACCCCATCGGGTAAGGAAAGGCCCCGTCCCAGATCCAGATAGGGCGTAGGCTGATGAAAGTCAGACCCCTGCGAGGCCGATAGCGCAAACTGGCGAGCCAGCAGCCCCAGTTGGTGACGCTCATGGGGCGGCTGCTGGCATTGGGCAACCTCCAGCGCGTCGCCGCCGGCGGCGCAGAACGTCGTCAGCAGGCGTTTCAGCCATTTGCCGCTCAGACGGTAGCGCCCGGGGTGCGCCAGCACCGCCACGCCGCCCGCCTGATGGATCGCCGCCACGGCATCGGCTATCGTGCCCCACTGCGGGGGAACATAGCCGGTCTTACCGCGCGCCAGAAAATGTTTAAACACGTCTGCGCTGCGGGTCGCGTAGCCGCGTTCAACCAGGTAGCGGGCAAAATGTCCCCGGGTCAGCTGTGCGCCCTGCGCCAGGCGCTGCGCCCCCTCCAGCGCGCCCTCAATCCGGGCCCGCGCCAGGCGGCGCCCGATCTCCGCGGCGCGCTCGTCGCGCCGCTGCGCCTGCAGCGTCAGAAAGGCGCCCAGCGCCGGGCTGTCCACATCCACATTCAGTCCCACTACGTGAATTTCATGATGCTCCCACAGCGTAGAAATCTCTACGCCGGCGATCAGCGCCAGGGGCAGCGACTGATCGGCGATCGCCTGACGGGCGGCGGCGATGCCGCCTAACGTATCGTGATCGGTGATCGCCAGGGCCGTAACGCCCCGCTCCACGGCCCGCGCCACCAGCGCCTCAGGGCTCAGTAGCCCATCTGACGCCCAGGTATGGCTGTGTAAATCAAACAGCGCCGGGCGTTCCTCTGGGAAATACGCTAACACCATGGATCTCCACTGCAAATCGGTTATGACCCTCATCATAGCGTTTTACGCCCTGTGGCACTAATGCGGATAGCGCCCCAACGCCACAGATGATGAAAAAATGCGCCGCGGCATTGACATGACACCATGAAACTAGTTTACTAGTACGCAAGTTCACTCAGGAGCTAATTGGAGCGCGTCATGCAGAAAACACCGAGCCTCTCTCTCGACACCACCATCGTCCACGGATGGCGTCCTCATCGCACTCGGGCGGAATAAACGCGCAGAAACCGTACGCCTGCGTTATTACCGCCCGCATAATGCGGGCTTTTTTATGTCCGCGCCGTGTATGACCGTCAGGGAGCTATTCTATGCCTCAGGCCAAAACCGCCGTGACCGTATTAACCCGCAGCGCCGCTTACTCCGCGGATCCGACGCTGCTTTTTGAACAACTGTGCGCCCAGCGCCCGGCGACGCTACTGCTGGAGTCTGCCGATATCGCCAGTAAGCACCACCTGAAAAGTCTCCTGATCATCGACAGCGCCCTGCGTATTACCGCGCGCGGGCGGGAGGTCACGCTGGAGTCATTAAGCGCTAACGGCGCGGCCCTGCTGACCACCCTGCGTCATGCCCTGCCCCCAGACGTAGCCTGTACGAGCCAGGCCCACGGCTGTACGCTCACCTTTCCCGCGCCGGACAATGAGCAGGATGAAGACAGCCGGCTGCACACCCCGTCGGTATTCGACGCGCTGCGTACCCTGCTCTCCTGCCAGCCAACGCCTGACGCCGAGCCGGAGGCCATGTTGCTCGGCGGCCTGTTCGCCTATGATCTGGTCGCCGGCTTTGAACCCTTGCCACAGCTCAGCGCAGGGCCGCGCTGCCCCGATCTCTGCTTTTATCTGGCCGAAACCCTGCTGATCCTCGACCACCGTCAGGGCAGCGCCCGCCTACAGGCCAGCCTCTTCAGCACCGCGGCGGATGAGCATCAGCGCCTGCAGCAGCGCCTGGATGACCTGCTGACGGAGATGCAGCGCCCCTTCACGGCGGCGCCCGTTGCGCCCTGTCCGCCGTTAACGGTCGAGGTCGATCGGGATGATGAGGCGTTCGCTGCGATCGTCCGCGACATGCAGCGCGCCATTCTCGCCGGTGACATTTTTCAGGCGGTGCCTTCACGCCGCTTCACGCTACCCTGTCCCGCGCCGCTGGCCGCCTACCGTCAGCTGAAACAGAACAACCCCAGCCCTTACATGTTCTTCATGCAGGATCAGGCCTTCACGCTGTTCGGCGCCTCGCCGGAGAGTGCCCTGAAATACGATGCCGACAGCCGGCGGGTCGAGATCTACCCCATCGCGGGTACCCGGCCGCGCGGACGGCGCGCCGACGGCAGCATCGATCGCGATCTCGATGGCCGACTGGAGCTGGACATGCGCAGCGATCCCAAAGAGCTGGCCGAACACCTGATGCTGGTCGATCTGGCGCGCAACGATCTGGCGCGGATCTGTGAGCCGGGCTCACGCTACGTCGCCGAGCTGACCAACGTGGATCGCTACTCCGTGGTGATGCACCTGGTCTCCCGAGTCGTCGGCACCCTACGCGCCGATCTCGACGCGCTGCATGCCTACCGTGCCTGCATGAACATGGGCACCCTGAGCGGTGCCCCCAAAGTGCGCGCCATGCAGCTGATCGCCGCCAGCGAGCGGCGGCGGCGCGGCAGCTACGGCGGCGCCGTCGGCTATCTGACGGCCCGCGGCGATCTGGATACCTGCATCGTTATCCGCGCCGCCTACGTAGAGGACGGCGTCGCCAGCGTACAGGCCGGCGCCGGCGTGGTGCTGGACTCCCAGCCTCAGGCGGAGGCCGATGAAACCCGCAGCAAGGCCCGGGCGGTGCTGAACGCCATCGCGGCGGCGCACGCGAATTTCCCCCAGCCGCAAGGAGCGATCTGATGGCCGACGTCTTACTGCTCGACAACATTGACTCGTTTACCTACAACCTGGTCGATCAGCTGCGCAGCGGCGGTCATCGGGTGGTTATCTACCGTAACAGCGTCGCGCCGGATACGCTGCTGCGGCATCTGGATAGGCTGCACCAGCCGCTGCTGATGCTCTCCCCCGGTCCCGGCGCACCGGCTGACGCAGGCTGTATGCCCGCGCTGCTGCAAACGCTGTGCGGGCGCCTGCCCATCATCGGCATCTGTCTGGGACACCAGGCCATCGTCGAATACTATGGCGGCCAGGTCGATCGGGCGGAGGAAGTTCTGCACGGGCGGGTCTGCGCCATCGAGCACGATGGCGAGGCCATGTTTCGCGGCCTGCCGTCGCCGCTGCCGGTAGCGCGCTACCACTCGCTGGCGGCCCGACGCATTCCGGCCGATCTCTGCGTCAACGCCCACTTCCAGGGCATGGTCATGGCGGTGCGCCACGATCGCCAGCGCGTCTGCGGCTTCCAGTTTCACCCGGAGTCGCTCCTCACGCCACAGGGCGCCCGGCTGCTGGAGCAGAGCATCGACTGGGCCCGCGCCGCGCCGCCCCAGCCCCGATTGCCCTCCCTCAGCGCAGCGGAGGCCCCATCATGTCACTGACCTCTGAGCATCTGACCATATTGGATAAGCTATACCGGGCGCAGGTGATCAGCCGCGCGGAAAGCCAGCGGCTCTTTAGCGCCATCGTGCACGGTCATCTGGAGCCGAGTCAGCTGGCAGCCGCGCTGATCAGCATGAAGATCCGCGGCGAACATCCCGATGAGATCGCCGGCGCCGCCAGCGCGCTGCTGGAGGCGGCGCAGCCGTTCCCTCGCCCGGCGTATGAGTTTGCCGACATCGTCGGCACCGGCGGCGACGGCAGCGACAGCATTAATATCTCGACCGCCAGCGCCTTTGTTGCCGCGGCCTGCGGCGTACGCATCGCCAAGCACGGCAACCGCAGCGTATCCAGCCGTACCGGATCGTCGGATCTGCTGCAGGCGCTGGGGATCCGTCTGGACATGAGCGCCGAGGCGTCGCGCCGGGCGCTGGATGAGCTGGGGCTCTGCTTCCTGTTCGCCCCCCAGTACCACAGTGGCTTTCGTCATGCCATGCCGGTGCGCCAACAGCTCAAGACCCGCACCATCTTTAATCTGCTTGGCCCGCTGATCAACCCGGCCCGACCAACCCGCGCGCTGATCGGCGTCTACAGCCCCGATCGGGTGCTGCCGCTGGCGCAAAGCCTGCGCGGCCTAGGCTACCAGCATGCGGCCGTCGTGCACGGCGGCGGGCTGGATGAGGTCGCCTTGCACGCCCCGACACAGGTGGCAGAGCTGCACCAGGGCGAGATCCGCCACTATCAGCTGACGGCGCGCGACTTCGGCCTGCCGGACTATCCCCTCAGCGCGCTGCGCGGCGGCGCGCCGGAGGAGAACCGTACCCTGTTGACCCGCCTGCTCCAGGGGGTGGGCGCGCCCGCGCATCAGGGCGCCGTCGCCGCCAACGTGGCGCTGTTGCTGCGCCTGTTCGGCCAGCGCGATCTGGTTGCTAACGCCCGCCAGGCGCTGGATGTCCTGCGCAGCGGACGTGCCTATCACTATGTCACCGCCCTGGCCGCCCGCGGCTAACCTTATACAGCGCAAGGAACCTATCATGACACAACCCTCGCCATCGCCCGCCAGCCTGCTGAACCGCATCATCGCCGATAAACGGCGCTGGATCGCCGCCCGGGAGCAGCAGCAGCCGCTGTCAGGCTTTCAACCAACCCTGCGACGCAGCGAGCGCGACTTTCACCGGGCGCTCAGCGAGACGCCGCGCGCGCTGATCCTAGAGTGTAAAAAAGCATCGCCCTCGCGCGGGCTGATCCGGGCGGACTTTGACCCACAGGCTATCGCACGGATATATCGCGATCATGCCGCCGCCATCTCGGTCTTAACCGACAGTGACTATTTTCAGGGTGACTTCCGCTTTCTGCGCACAGTAAGTGACGTTGTCACGCAACCGGTGCTGTGTAAAGACTTTATCCTCTCGCCTTACCAGATCTATCTGGCGCGCCACTACCGCGCCGATGCCATCCTGCTGATGCTCTCCGTATTGGACGATACCCAGTATCGCCAGCTGGCCGCCGTGGCCACGACGCTGAACATGGGGATCCTCACCGAGGTCAGCACCCCCGCCGAAATGGCGCGCGCCGTCACGCTGGGCGCCAGGACGATCGGCATCAATAACCGTAATCTGCACGATCTCAGCGTCGATCCCGAGCGTACTCGGCATCTCGCGGCGCTGGCACCGCCGGGCGCGACGCTTATCGCCGAGTCCGGTATCCGCAGCCACGCCCAAATCCGCGATCTGGGCCGCCTGGTGCAGGGCTTTCTGATCGGCAGCGCGCTGATGTCCCAGCCCGATCTGCGCAGCGCCGTCTGTCGTCTGCGCTTTGGCGACAATAAGGTCTGTGGCCTGACCCGCCCTGAAGACGCGGTCAGCGCGCTGTGCGCCGGCGCCGTCTACGGCGGCCTGATCTTCGTGGCCGACTCGCCGCGCTACGTCGATATCGCCACCGCCCGCGGCATTATCTCGGCCGCCCCGCTGCGGTACGTCGGGGTCTTTCGCAATGCCAAGCCCGCCAGCGTTGCGCTGGCCGCGGAACGCCTGGCTCTGCACGCCGTTCAGCTGCACGGCGGCGAGGATCAGGCCTATATCGATAGCCTGCGTCCGCTGTTACCGGCGGCCTGTCGGATCTGGAAGGCGCTGCCGGTCAGCGATGCGATGCCCACAGAGCGCCTGCGTCACGTCGATCGCTACCTGCTTGACGGCGCACGCCCCGGCAGTGGACGCCCCTTTGACTGGCGCCTGCTGGACGGACATCCCCTAGGCGACATCATGCTGGCCGGCGGGATCAGCGCCGATAACTGCCGCGCAGCGGCTGACCTCGGCGCGCAGGGTCTCGATTTTAACTCCGCCGTGGAGTCCTCTCCCGGGCGTAAAGACCCCGGCAAACTCCGTGCGGCCTTCCAGGCGCTGCTCGCCTGAGACGCTACCACCGTTTTTATGACTGACAGGAAGATGACATGAGCTTACTGAATCCCTATTTCGGCGAATTTGGCGGCAGGTTTGTGCCGCAAATTCTGATCCCGGCCCTGAACCAGCTGGAGGCCGCCTTCGTCGACGCCAGCGACGATCCCACCTTTCAGACCCAGTTCAATGACCTGCTGCACAACTATGCCGGGCGACCGACGGCGTTGACCCTCTGCCGCAACCTCACCACCGGTACCCGCACCCGCCTGTACCTAAAGCGTGAGGATCTGCTGCACGGCGGCGCGCACAAAACCAATCAGGTACTTGGCCAGGCGCTGCTGGCCAGGCGCATGGGTAAGACCGAGATCATCGCGGAAACCGGCGCGGGTCAGCACGGCGTCGCAACGGCGCTGGCCTGTGCCTTACTGGGTCTGAAATGCCGAGTCTACATGGGGGCCAAGGACGTTGCCCGCCAGTCTCCCAACGTGTTCCGCATGCGGCTGATGGGCGCCGAGGTGATCCCGGTGCACAGCGGCTCGGCCACCCTAAAAGATGCCTGCAACGAGGCGCTGCGCGACTGGTCCGCTAACTATGACCAGGCCCACTATCTGCTGGGCACCGCCGCCGGCCCCCATCCCTATCCGACCATCGTGCGCGAATTTCAGCGGATGATCGGCGCGGAGACACGCCGTCAGATCCTGCAGGCCGAAGGCCGCCTGCCCGATGCGGTATTGGCCTGCGTCGGCGGCGGCTCCAACGCCATCGGGATGTTCGCCGACTTTATCGATGATGCGTCGGTTCAGCTTATCGGCGTCGAACCGGCCGGGCTGGGCATTGAGACCGGGCAGCACGGAGCGCCGCTCAAGCACGGCCGCGTCGGCATTTACTTCGGCATGCGCTCTCCCATGATGCAGACCGCCGAGGGGCAGATTGAGGAGTCCTACTCCCTTTCCGCCGGGCTGGATTTTCCCTCGGTAGGTCCCCAGCACGCCCACCTGAACAGCATTGGCCGGGCTGACTATGTCTCCGCGACCGACGACGAAGCGTTGGCCGCCTTTATGCAGCTCTCGCGCCAGGAGGGCATTATTCCGGCGCTGGAGTCCGCCCATGCGTTGGCCCACGCCCTGAAGCTCATTCATCAGCAGCCGGAAAAAGAGCAACTGCTGGTGGTGAATCTTTCCGGGCGCGGCGACAAAGATATTTTTACCGTTCACGACATTCTGCAGTCCCGG
Source organism: Edwardsiella anguillarum ET080813 (assembly GCF_000264765.2). Taxonomy (GTDB): domain Bacteria; phylum Pseudomonadota; class Gammaproteobacteria; order Enterobacterales; family Enterobacteriaceae; genus Edwardsiella; species Edwardsiella anguillarum. The sequence continues at coordinate 3,554,265 of NZ_CP006664.1, read as the reverse complement.
GGAGAAATGCAATGACACGCTACCAGACGCTATTTACCCATCTACAGCGCCGCCAGGAAGGCGCGCTGGTTCCCTTCGTCACGCTGGGCGATCCCACGCCGGCGCTGTCGCTGCAAATTATCGACGCACTGGTTGAGTCCGGCGCCGATGCGCTGGAGCTGGGGATCCCCTTCTCCGACCCGCTGGCCGATGGCCCGGTGATCCAGAATGCGACCCTGCGCGCCCTGCAGGCGGGCGTCACCCCCGAGCGCTGCTTTACGCTGCTGGCTACCCTGCGGGAAAAATATCCCCAGTTGCCCATTGGGCTGTTGATGTACGCTAACCTGGTGGTTAACCCGGGGATCGACGCCTTTTACCGGCGCTGTGCCCAGGCCGGCGTGGACTCTGTCTTGATTGCCGATGTACCGCTGGAGGAGTCCGCCCCCTTCCACGCGGCGGCGCAGCGGCACGGGGTCGCGCCGATCTACCTGTGTCCGCCCAACGCCGATGATGCGCTACTGCAGCAGCTGGCGGCGCGCAGTCAGGGGTACGTTTACCTGCTGTCACGCGCCGGGGTCACCGGCAGCGATTGCACCAGCCTGCCGCCACTGAGCCATCTCACGACGCGGCTGGCGGCGCTGGGTGCCGCGCCGGCGCTGCAGGGATTCGGGATTCGGACGCCCGATCAGGTGCGCAGCGCGCTGGAGGGTGGCGCCGCGGGCGCTATTTCCGGCTCGGCGGTGGTCGACCTGATCGCCCACCATCTGGATAACCCGCCCCAGATGCTGCAGCAGCTGCGCGCGTTCATCCAAACCATGAAGGCCGCAACCCGCGCCTGATGCCCTCCGCGGCGGTCGGTATCCCCCGCCGCGGATTTTGACTTGCCCTCTGCTGACCTATTGATATGATTATTGATAGATCGGGACACCGTTCATGGCGGCTGCCCTTTCGCGTCACCGCATAAGGAGAAAAGCATGAAATGGTCGAAACAGATCCAGGCGTTAGGACTGGCCGCCGTTCTGGCGGCATCGCTGGCGGGCTGCGCCGGATCCACCACCCAGGAGAGTACCGGTAACTACATTGATGACACCGTGGTCACCACCAAGGTGAAAAGCGCGCTGCTCAATGCCAAGAGTATTAAATCTACAGAGATCAGCGTGGAGACCTACAAAGGACGGGTACAGCTGAGCGGATTCGTCTCCTCACGGGCCGATGCCCAGCGGGCGGTTGAGGTTGCCCGGGGCATTAAGGGCGTCCGCTCGGTCGAAAACGATATGCGCATTAAATAACGCGCTCAGGCTGCCCGCCCGGGGCAGCCTCTTTACCGCCATAGCCGATCAGAAACGGTAGCCGGCACCGAACATAAATACCCACGGATTAATGTTGGTATTTATGCTGTGCTGATTATCCGAGCTATCGCGGAACTTCACCTTGGTATCAATGTTGATGTACCACACCGAGGCGTTGATCATCCAGTTTTCGCTGACCATATAGTCTAGCCCCGCCTGCCCGGCAACGCCCCAGGAGTCCGTCGCCTTCAGATCGTGCAGCCCCAGCGACGTCGCATTCTGATCGAAGCTGTTGTTGAAGAAGGTGGTGTAGTTCACCCCGACCCCAAGATAGGGGCGCAGCTTGTCTTCCGCACGGCCAAAGTACCACTGGGCCATCAGGGTGGGCGGCAGCTGATGCACGGTCGCAATATTTCCCAGCCCCCCCAACGAGACCTTGTGGCGGAACGGCGTTGCCGCCAGCAGCTCGATGCCGATGTTATCCGTTGCCATGTAGCCGAAGGTCAGCCCCAGCTGGGTATTGTTGTCCACGTTAAACTCGCCCAGCCCCAGCACATTATCAGAGCTGGTGGTCGGACGTACGGTGGCCGCGCCGGCGCGGACAATCACATCACCGGCCTGATGAGCCGATGCTGCCGCAGGCGCCAAAACGGCGGCCAGACACAGCGCAACGCTACACTTTTTCATCATCATCCCTTTCCTTTATATGGTTATCGTTCGCTTGCAATATAACCATATTGAGTGATTATTGATCCCATCGGGATCACATCTTTTACATATAAACTGAACTAAATGATGCCAATCATATTTCTTGATTTGAAATGAAATGGCGAAAATTGATAAGCATCAATCAAGCGTCATTCCACTGAATTAAGAAGGCGTGCATCCCCTGCGGCAACGGCGCTCCGCACTTAGCGCAGGCGCTAACCTGAACGCGGAGGGCACCGCAAAGCCGGATGGAGACACAGCGCGTGGTTCGACGCAGCATAGCGCCAGGGAGAAAGCCGCGCACAATCGGCCTGCGTCGCCCATCGGCGGCGCCCCGATACCGCCGCCGCGGAGCACAGGAAAAAACGCGGAGCGCAGAAGAAATCACCACCTGGCCGATTGCGGGGTGCCACAGCGGCCGCTAACGGGGTACAATCGCCGCACATCTGTTTCCACCCCGGGCGGCCGGTGCCGCCCGTCGACATGCCAAGGAGCTATGCATGCCCATCACGGCCCGGAGCCTTTACCGTGACAGCGTTAACTTTTTCCGCCATCAGCTGACGCCCATCGTCCTGCTGGCGCTACTGACCGCCTTTATTAGCGTGATGCTGAACCAGGCCCTCAGCCCCAGCGCACAGGCGATCAGCCAGCTGAGCAGCGGCGACGGCGTCAGCGCCGCCCGAGGGCTACAGGAGATGATCCGCCAGATGACGCCGGAGCAGCAAATGACGCTGCTGAAAGTCTCTGCGGCCTCCAGCTTTTCGGTGCTGATCGGTAATGTGCTGCTGCTGGGGGGGATGCTGACGCTGATCCCACAGGCGTCCACCGGCGTACGCCTCAGCGCGCTGCGCGCCATCGGCCTCTCTGCGCCCATGCTGCCGCGTCTGCTGCTGCTGATGCTGCTGTGCACCCTGATGGTTCAGCTGGGTATTACGCTATTTATCTTGCCGGGGATCATCCTGGCCGTCGGTCTCGCCCTCTCCCCGATGATCATGACCACAGAGCGCTGCGGCGTGATCGCCGCCATTCGCAGCAGCTTTCGGCTCTCCTTCGCCAGCGTACGGCTCATCAGCCCGGCAATCCTGCTGTGGATGCTGATGAAGCTGGTGCTATTGCTGTTGGTCGATACGCTGGCGGCGCTGCACCCCAGCCTGGGCATGGTCATCATGGGAACACTGAGTAATCTGATCTCCGTCGGTCTGATTATCTATCTCTCCCGCCTGTATATGCTGCTGCGGACCCCAGCCTGATCCGCAGACCCCGCCCGCAGGGCGGGGTCGCCACGCCTCCCGCGCTCCCGCAGACAGAGCGCCGCGCCCCCGATTCACCCGCGTAAGAGACAGCCATGCTGAGCCGACTCATCATCAAATACAGAATGACCGATATCTTAGACAAGATCATATTACGCAATAAAGATTTCGCAATTATATCAAATAACTGCTGGGGATTTCGTGCGTATAAAATAGCCAAGAAACCGTACAATACGCCATTCATCGGGCTGTATATTGTCCCTGCCGATTTTATTAAAATGTGCGCTAACTTAAGCCGCTACATTGGCTGCACAATCGATAAAGACAGCTTTATTAAAAGCGACATGCCCTTTCCGGTTGCCCAGATACAGGAGATTACGATTTACTTTATGCATTACCAGAATGAGGAGCAGGCCATCCGTAAATGGAATGACCGGATGGCCCGGCTGGTAAGCTATATCGCGGCGCGGGGCGTCGATAACATCATCTTTAAGATGTGCGAAAGAGATGGTGAAAAACAGCATGTTAGCGAATTCAACGCGCTGCGCTTCCCACGGAAAATCAGCTTTGAAAAGGCCGGCAGCGACAAACGTCTGAAGGATAAAAATGGCGACCTGCTCACCGGAGATCAGCTGTTCAATAGCCGATTTATTTACTATAGAAAATACATTTCTCTATATAAGTGATGATTAAGCAGAGGCGTCAGCGAGGCGCAGCCGTCCCGTTCTGAGCGGCTCCCGGAGAGTCGTCCGCGCCGTCGGCATGGGCGCACCGACTGCTTTGGATCAGCTTCAGTGCCAGATACAGATCGGCGACAAACAGCAGCCCCTTCTCCTCCCCGGCGGCTCGACTGCGGCCAAACCAGCGCTTCAGGTCGGTCTTACGCCCGGCCAGCACCAGATGAACTCGCCGCTGGCGCAGATCGCGCTTCAGCTCATCGATCCCCGCCAGCACGCTAATGTCGGGGTAGGTAAAGCAGGATACCGCATCGATCACCACCCACTCCGGCTGAAACGGCATCCCGTCGACCAGATTCAGGACTCGGCGCTTAAAATAGGCGATATTGAAATAGGTCAGCGGCGAGTTAAAACGGTAGATCAGCACCCCCTCGACTGCCCGCACCTGATTCCCGTTGCCGAGCGAGTGGATCATCCCCTCCTCATTCACCCCCAGCAGCTGTTCGCTGGGGCGAAACACCGTGCGGAAAAACTGCAGCAGTCCCAGCAGCACGGCCAGCCCGATCCCCGGCATAACCCCCACCAGCAGCACGCTGGCAAAGGTGAACAGCGCCAGGCGAAAGGCCGACGGATTGTGTTTCCGCAGGTTCACCAGCGAGCGAATGTCCAGCAGCAGCCAGGAGGCGTACACCAGCACCACGCCGAGCGCGGCCACCGGAATATAGCGCAGCAGCCCCCCCAGCAGCAGCAGCACCGCCGCGATAGACAGCGCGGCCACGATGGAGACCAGCTGGCTTTTACCGCCGTTGGCATCGTTGACCGCGGTACGGGAGCTGGCGCCGCTGATGGCGAACCCCTGCGAAAGCGCCGACACGATGTTGGCGACGCCCAGCGCACGAAACTCTGCATCCGGATTGATTTCATAGCCGTTTTTAGAGGCAAAGCTGCGCGCCGTCAGCATCAGGCTGACAAAGCTTATCAGCGCCAGGTTCAGGGAGGGCATCACCAGATCGCGCAGCAGCGCAGGCTGAAAGTTGGGCCACTGCACCACCGGCAGCGTCCCGTCGAGGCCGGTAATCGTCTGAATGCCAAAGCGCTGCAGCCCCCCCAGCCAAACCACCAGCATCGCGAGGATGATCACCAGTAACGCCGCAGGCCAGCCGGGACGTAGACGGCGCAGCCCCAGCAGGCTCAGCAGGGTCAGCAGCGACAGAAGCAGCGTCGGCCAATGGCTGGAGAGCAGGTCGTGGGGCAGCGAGAGAATGCGTTCGATCACCTCGCGCGAGGCGGGCTGATAGCCCAGCATCTTCGCCAGCTGATCGATCATGATGGTGATGGCCAGGCCATTGAGCAGGCCAGTCAGAATGGGGCGCGACAGCAGATCCGCCAGCGCCCCGAGGCGAAAGCGGCTGGCAACGAGGCACCACAGGCCGGTCATCAGGGTCATCATTACGCACAGCTGCCACAGCCGCTGCGGATCGCCGGCCGCCAGCGGAGCCACCACGGCGGCAATCACCGCACAGGTGGCCGCATCCGGCCCGACGATCACCTGGCGTGAGGAGCCAAACAGCGCGTAGGCGATCATCGGCAGGATACAGGAGTAAATTCCCACCACCGCCGTGACCCCGACCAGATCGGCATAGGCCAGCGCCGTCGGCAGCGCCACGGCGGCGACCGATAGCCCGGCGCGCAGATCATCGGCCAGCCACTCCCGCCGGTATTTCGTCAGTTGATACAGCCCTGGCATCCAGCGGCGCAGAAAATTCCATTGCATAACGTCGTAACCCTAAGAGGCGTCCTCCTCCATCATGGATAGGCCGAAGCACTTGGTCAAGTCGGCTGATGGGCGGGTTCGCGTGTAATTTTTTGCAAAAAAATAAAGCTGGGAGAAATACGGCGGCATAATGCAGGATCACAGAGAATCAACGGGCGTGACCGTGCGGCCCGGCAGCGACAAAGATACCGCCGCTGCGCCGAATCAGGTATAGTCGCCCGGTCGATGAAAGGATGGACTGCCGAATGAAGCAATTGTTAGATTTTTTACCCCTGGTGGTATTTTTTGTCTGTTACAAACTGTATGACATCTATGTCGCCTCCGGCGCGCTGATCGCCGCGACCGCCGTCGCACTGGTGTTAACCTGGCTGAAATACCGCCGGGTAGAGAAAATGACCCTGATCACCTTTATTATGGTGGCCATTTTTGGCACCCTGACGCTGGTCTTCCATAACGATCTATTTATTAAATGGAAGGTGACCGTTATCTATACGCTGTTTGCCCTGGCGCTGCTGATCAGCCAGATGGTGCTGAAGAAGCCGCTGATCCAGCGGATGTTAGGGAAAGAGCTTCAGCTGCCGGACAGCGTATGGTCCCGTCTGAATGCGGCGTGGGCGCTGTTCTTCCTAGGCTGCGGCCTGGCCAACATCTATGTCGCCTTCTGGCTGCCACAAAGCGTGTGGGTCGATTTTAAGGTCTTTGGGCTAACGGCGCTGACGCTGATTTTCACGCTGCTGAGCGGAGTTTATATTTACCGCAATATGTCCGAAGAGCAAAAGCATTCATAAGACTGTGCGCCGGCCTCTGGCCGGCGTTTCTTTTGACACTGAGACATCAAGACTGACATTTACTATGAGCGAAAAACTTCGTTTACCGGCAGGTGAACTTGTTCTGCGTACTCTGGCTATGCCGGCCGACACCAACGCTAACGGGGACATCTTCGGCGGTTGGATCATGTCACAAATGGATATTGGCGGCGCTATCCTGGCAAAAGAGATCGCAGAGGGACGCGTGGTGACTGTGGCGGTGAACGCGATAACCTTTCTTAAGCCGGTGGCGGTAGGCGATGTAGTGTGCTGCTATGCCCACTGTATCCGCACCGGGCGCAGCTCTATCACCGTGAACATTGAGGTCTGGGTGAAAAAGGTCGCCTCCGAGCCGATTGGGCAGCGCGAATGCGTTACCGAGGCGGTATTTACCTATGTCGCGGTAAACGACGCGAATAAATCCCGCGCGCTGCCTGCTGGGAAGGCCAACTTCCGCAACGACGCCGCGCAATAGACGCCCCCACGCCGGGCCATCGCTGGCCCGGCGCTTATTCGACGGCCGTCCGGCCATCGATCCGAAAATAGACGGTCACCTCAACGTTCTGCCCCGGGCGTCCGGGCTGGTAACGCCAGCGGCGCGCGGCGCGCTTGACCTCTCGCTCAAATACCCCTGGCGGATCGGCCGACAGGATACTGACATTGCCGACGCGCCCCTCGCTATCGACGTCAAAACGCAGCCTCACCCGTCCCTCAATATGCAGCGCCAGCGCACGCTGAGGATAGGCCGGCTCAGGTCGGCTGGCCGCCTGCGGCGCGCCCGACGCCGCAGGATGCCCCCCGTTCGCCGCCGGCGCGTGACCGCTTGCCGCACCTGGCAGAGCGCCTGCTGTCCCCGTCGCCTTTGGCGCGACGCCCTGAGCCTGATCCGACGGCGTTACCGCCTGCGGCGTTGATGATACCGCCTTGGCCACCGGCGCCTGAGGCACCGGCGGTTTCGCCTTCGGCGGCGCCGGTTTCACCTCCCGCTGACGGGGCTGCGCCCTCTCGCTCGGCTTCGGCTGCGGCTTTGGCTGCGGCTTCTCGGGCGGCGGCGCCTCTTTTTCCCTGTGTGCCTCGGGCGCGGTGACGTCCGGTGCCGCTGCCGGCGCCGGCGCCGATCCGGCCTGCTGCGGCGCGGCCTGTGGCGCAGACGCCGCCTGCCCTGCGGCGGCAAACATGGCCGGATTGACCATTATCGCCTGGATCTGCCCCGCTTCCCCGGCAGGCTGTGGGCGGATCTCATGGTAGGAGGCATACAGCAGTCCGGCAATCAGCGAGGCGTGCAGGGATACCGATAGCGCCATCGGCCAAGAAAGGCGACGGACCAGGAAAAATCGCTTCAGGGTTAATTTATCAGCCGACAAGGTGTTGGTAACTCAATGGGTAAATGGACATCGCGTATTGCAGTCAAGTTTAAATGCAAATAGCAATCATGTTCAACTGAGAACTGTCGAAGAGCGCAAAACTGTGCGACCGCACGGATTATCCCCTGCGCCGACAGTACAGATATTGCGCCTATGGCAACGATACCTTAACGTATCGGCTCAGGCGGCGCCGTATTTTCCCCAGCGTCAGGCTCTGCGCCTGTGCCCCTCGCAAGAGAGGCCAAAACCAGAGCACACTACCCTCGATTGGCACGAATCAATACAAGGAGGAGAATATGTTGTACCTGATTTATGCTCAGGATGCACAGGATACGCTGCAGCAGCGTCTGGCGGCACGCCCGGCCCATCTGGCCAGGCTGCAGACGCTGCGCGATCAGGGACGTCTGCTGACAGCCGGCCCCCTGCCGGCTATCGACAGCAGCGATCCCGGCGCCGCGGGGTTCACCGGCTCGGCGGTGATCGCCGAATTTGAATCGCTGAGCCAGGCCCAGGCATGGGCGGGAAATGACCCTTACGTTGCCGCCGGAGTCTACCGTCAAGTCAGCGTAACCCCCTACAAACAGGTGTTCTAACGCCGCGTCACCGCATTCAGGACGAGTCATACCCAAGAAAAAAGCCCGCATTCGCGGGCTTTCCCTTACCGCAGAGAAGCGCACTTAGCCGGGGCTACATGGAGATTCCATTAAAATGCTAAATGCGCTTTTCTGTCACATTGCTGTGATGCCGGGCAGTCTACCCTGATTCCTCGCGGGTCGCAATATCATGATAATTCGGATAAATGCGTTCGCTGCTTTTATTATCACCTGGCGCTTATTGGGGGACTCGCCGCTCCGTAGCACGCGGGCTGGATCTCCGCCGCCGACTCTGGCAGGATGGATAAAAAACGGACTATCCCACTGTATTCAGCGGTGATTGGCGTCCAGCGCGCCTGCCGCTATCCATCGTGTCATCCAAGGAGAGCATGCAGAATGGCAAACAGTAAGAAGAACGCCAAAACCCATATCGGTTTGGATCCCAAAAAATCAGCCGCGCTGGCCGATGCACTCAATATCCTGCTGGCCAACTACCAGATCCTGTATATGAATGTGCGCGGCTACCACTGGAATATCAGCGGACCGCAGTTTTTTGAGCTGCACGTTAAGTTTGAAGAGACCTATAACGATCTGTTGCTTAAGGTCGATGAGCTGGCCGAGCGGATCCTGACGCTCGGCTACCGCCCGCGTCACGCCTTCAGCGACTATCTGAAAAGCGCCGAGATCAAAGAAGACGTCGATGTCACCGACGATTGCGGCACCCTGCAGGGATTATTGAGCGGCTATGCCCTGCTGCTGCAGCAGCAGCGAGAAATCCTGCGGCTAGCGACGGACGCGGCGGACGAGGGAACCGTCTCTCTGATGAGCGACTATATTAAGCAGCAGGAAAAGCAGGTGTGGATGCTGAACGCCTATCTGGGGCAATAGCCGGCGGGCGAAAGGTGACCTCAGCCCCGCTGCGCGGGGCTGAATGACTACCACTCGTAGGCAACGGAATAGAGCAAAGAACGGTGATGCTGGATTCTGTGTAAACGGCGAATGCAATAGATATGACGGTTTCTGCGTGACTGACCTTCCAGCCAGCGGCTGCGCCGCCGATGGATCTGACGCAGCATACGCCAGCGCCCTACTTCATTTCGACTGTGTCGCATTGTACCCCTCCGGATAATTGCGCTGCGATTATACCCCCCCTGAGAGACAAGCCAACCCCCCGGGCGAGCCCATCGTATAAAAAGTGCCGCGCGCCGCGATCTGTATATATTTAACCGCTAAAGGTTTCTTCTTTGTATATCTGTGCGTAAACTCTCAATTGATGGATTTGTGCAAGGACAACCTGCGGTTATGAGCACTTTTTATACAGTAATCAGCTGGCTGGCAATCTTTGGCTACTGGCTGCTGATCGCCAGCGTCACGTTACGGATATTAATGAAACGCCGGGCGGTTCCCTCCGCCATGGCTTGGCTGCTGATCATTTACATTCTGCCGCTGGTCGGCATTATCGCCTATCTCTCCTTTGGTGAGCTGCATCTGGGAAAACGTCGCGCCGAACGCGCGCGCGCCATGTGGCCATCCACCGCACGCTGGCTGGCCGATCTGCGCAGCTGTCGTAGCATTTTTGCCACCCATAACAGCGAGGTCGCCGCACCGCTGTTCCAGCTGTGCGAACGACGCCAGGGCATTGCCGGCGTCAAGGGTAACCAGCTGCAGCTGCTCACCTCTACCGACGACACGCTCAACGCCCTGATCCGCGATATTGAGCTGGCGCATAACAGCATTGAGATGATGTTTTATATTTGGCAGCCCGGCGGGTTGGCCGATCGGGTTGCCGAGGCGATGATGGCGGCGGCCAGACGCGGCGTACACTGCCGCCTGATGCTCGATTCGGCCGGTAGCGTGGCGTTTTTCCGCAGCCCTTATCCGGCCATAATGCGCGAAGCGGGTATTGAGGTCGTCGAGGCGCTGCAGGTCAACCTGCTGCGCGTTTTCCTGCGCCGCATGGATCTGCGTCAGCACCGCAAGGTGGTGCTGATCGACAACTTTATCGCCTATACCGGCAGCATGAATCTGGTTGACCCGCGCTACTTCAAGCAGGACGCCGGCGTCGGACAGTGGATCGATGTCATGGCACGCATGGAGGGACCGGTCGCGACCACCATGGGCATCTACTACGCCTTCGACTGGGAGATGGAGACCGGTAAACGCATTCTGCCGCCAGAGCCGGTATGCAATATCCTTCCCTTCGAAAAAGAGTCGGGCCACACCATTCAGGTGATCGCCTCCGGCCCCGGCTTCCCGGAGGAGCTGATCCACCAATCGCTGTTGACCGCCGTCTACTCCGCGCGCCAGCAGCTGGTGATGACCACCCCCTATTTTGTTCCCAGCGACGACCTACTGCACGCCATCTGTACCGCCGCCCAGCGCGGCGTGGATGTCTCTATCATCGTGCCGAAAAAGAATGACTCGATGATGGTCGGCTGGGCCAGCCGCGCCTTTTTTACCGAAATGCTGGCCGCCGGCGTTAAAATCTATCAGTTTGAGGGCGGCCTGCTGCATACCAAGAGCGTGCTGGTCGACGGTCAGCTCAGTCTGGTCGGCACCGTCAACCTGGATATGCGCAGCCTGTGGCTTAACTTTGAAATTACGCTGGTCATCGACGATGACGGCTTCGGCAGCGATCTCGCCTGCGTACAGGAGGACTATATCGCTCGCTCCTCCCTGCTGGACCCGCTGGCGTGGTTAAAACGCCCGCTGTGGCAGCGCGTCGTCGAGCGCCTCTTTTACTTTTTCAGCCCTTTGCTGTAACCGTCCGCGGCTCGGACTCCCCTCTGGCCGCGGCCTCAATGAGATACTGACATGATGGATTTAAACAACCGCCTGAGCGAAGAAGAGACCCTGGATCAGGCCTACGATATTTTCCTGGAGCTGGCGGCGGACAATCTGGATCCGGCGGACGTGCTGCTGTTTAACCTGCAGTTTGAGCAGCGCGGCGCTGCCGAGCTGTTCGATCCGGCCGAAGACTGGCAGGAGCATGTCGATGTCGATCTCACCCCGGACTTCTTTGCCGAGGTGGTGATCGGCCTGACCGACGGTAATCCGGACAGCGACGATATCGAGGATGTCTTCGCCCGCATTCTGATCTGCCGAGAGAAGGATCATAAAATGTGCCATATCCTGTGGAAAGAGTAGCACCGCCGCTCTTCGCCCACTAAAAAACCGCCGTCAGGCGGTTTTTTAGTGCTCCCCCCAGCTACAGCGGATCGACCTTCAGGCAGGAGACCGCGTGACGAAAGCTGCCCTCCAGCAGCGGCCGGGTCTGTGCGCACTCCGGCCCAGCCTGAGGACAGCGGGTGCGGAACACGCAGCCCGACGGCGGATCGATCGGCGACGGCAGCTCCCCCTCCAGCAGCTGAATCTGCTTATTGCGCTCCCTGTCGGGATCCGGCACCGGCACCGCCGACATCAGCGCCTTGGTATAGGGATGCTGTGGGTTGTGATACACCTCATCATAGGTGCCCAGCTCCACCGCATGTCCCAGATACATCACCAGCACGCGGTCGGAGATATGCTTTACCACCGCCAGATCGTGTGCGATGAAGATCAGCGACAGCCCCATCTCCCGCTGCAGTGACTGCAGCAGGTTGACCACCTGCGCCTGAATCGACACATCGAGCGCCGACACCGGCTCGTCGCAGATAATCAGCTTGGGCTCCAGGATCAGGGCCCGGGCAATCCCAATACGTTGACACTGACCACCGGAGAATTCGTGCGGATAGCGGTTGATGAGATTAGGCAGTAGGCCCACCTTCATCATCATCGCCTTCACCCTGTCGCGCATCTCGCCGCGCGCCATCTGCGGATAATAGGTCCGCAGGGGCTCGGCAATAATCTCCCCAATCGTCATCCGCGGGTTTAGCGACGCCAGCGGATCCTGAAAGATCATCTGGATATCGCTACGCACCTCGCGCCACTGCTTTTCGTTCATGCCCAGCAGATCGCGCCCCAGCCAGCTGACGCTGCCGGAGGTCGCCTTCACCAGGCCGATCAGCGCGCGGGCAAAGGTCGACTTGCCGCAGCCTGACTCGCCGACAACGCCCAGCGTTTCCCCCTGATACAGACGTAGGGTCACACCATCCACCGCCTTTAGGCGCTTGGGCGGCTGCCAAAACCAGGCCTTGTTGTCTCGAATATCAAAATGAACCCGTAGATCAGCCACTTCCAACAATACGTTTTTGTCACTCATCGGCCCACTCATGCCAGTTCCTCCACCGTTCTGAAGCAGGCGCGTAGACGCCCCTCGCCAAAGGCCGTCAGCGGCGGCGCCGCATCGCAGCCGGCATCGGCATAGGGGCAGCGCGGCTGAAACGGGCAGCCGGCCGGCAGACGCAGCAGGTTAGGCGGGTTGCCCGGGATGGTCAGCAGCGCCCCGCTCTCGGCATCCAAGCGCGGCACCGCGCTCAGCAGCCCGATGGAGTACGGGTGCGATGGGTGATAGAACACGTCGCGCGCCTGGCCATACTCCATGGTACGCCCGGCATACATCACCAGCACCTTGTCACAGATACCGGCAACGACCCCCAGGTCGTGCGTTATCATAATGATCGCGGTGTTAAACTCCCGCTTCAGCTCATTGAGCAGCGTCATGATCTGCGCCTGCACCGTCACATCCAGCGCCGTGGTCGGCTCATCGGCAATCAGCAGCCGCGGGCGGCACAGCAGCGCCATCGCAATCATCACCCGCTGGCGCATCCCGCCGGAAAATTCATGGGGGAACATGCGCATACGCTTACGCGCCTCCGGCATCTTCACCGCATCCAGCATCCGCACCGACTCATCAAACGCCTGCGCCTTGCTCATTCCCTTGTGCAGCATCAGCACCTCCATCAGCTGCTCGCCCACCCGCATATAGGGGTTGAGGGAGGTCATCGGGTCCTGAAAGATCATGGCGATCTCTTCGGCGCGCAGCCGATTAAGGGCCTTCTCCGGTAAATTTAAGATCTCACGGCCATCGAAGCTGGCCGAACCGTCGATGCGCCCATTCGGTGCCAGCAGCCCCATCAGGGCAAACGCGGTCTGCGACTTTCCCGAACCGGACTCACCGACGATCCCCAGCGTCTCGCCAGCGTCCAGCGAGAAGTTCAGATCGTTGACCGCCGTGACGTCGCCGTCCGGCGTTGTGAAGGTCACGCGTAGGGAGCGTACGTTCAGTAAGCTGGATTTCATCTCTGCGCTCCTCAGCGATCTTTCGGGTCGAGGGCATCGCGGAGCCCATCACCGATAAAGTTAAAACAAAATAGCGTGATCACCAGAAAAGAGGCCGGGAAGATCAGCAGCCAGGGGGAAACCTCCATCGAGTTGGCCCCATCGCTCAGCAGGGCGCCCCAGCTGCTGAGCGGCTCTTGGGTACCCAGCCCCAGGAAGCTCAAAAACGATTCAAACAGGATCATGCTCGGCACCAACAGCGACGCGTACACCACTACCACGCCCAGCACGTTAGGCACCACGTGGCGCAGGATAATACGCCCCGTCGTCACCCCGCCCACCTGCGCCGCCTCGATAAACTCCTTACGCTTCAGGCTCAGCGTCTGCCCGCGGACAATACGCGCCATATCCAGCCAGGAAACCATGCCGATCGCGATAAAAATCAGCAAAATATTCTGGCCAAAGAAGGTCACCAGCAGAATGACAAAGAACATGAAGGGAAACGAGTTAAGGATCTCCAGCATGCGCATCATCACCGAGTCCACCTTACCGCCCAGGTAACCGGAGAGCGCGCCGTACAGCGTACCGACCACCACGGCCACCAGCGCGGCGGCAATCCCGACCATCAGCGAAATACGTCCACCGATGGCGACACGCACCAGCAGATCGCGTCCGGAGGAGTCGGTACCGAAGTAGTGCCCCCCCTCCAGCGCCGGCACCGCCGACATCATCTCCCAGTCGGTATCGTCGTAGGCAAACGGCGACAGCATCGGGGCGAATATCACAAACAGGGCGATCAGCAACAGAATGCACAGGCTGACCAGCGCCGCGCGGTTATGCATAAAGCGGCGGCGTGCATCCTGCCATAGGCTGCGCCCTTCCACGTCCAGCTGTTCGCTGAAGCTGCTCACCGCGGCGGCGCTGTTTTTATTCACTAACATAGGCGCCTCTTTCAGTAACGGATTTTGGGATCGATTACGGCGTACAGCACGTCAACGATGGCGTTAAAGGCAATCGTCAGGGTGCCGACCAGGATCGTCAGGCTCAGCACCAGCGAATAGTCCCTGTTCAGCGCGCCGTTGACGAACAGTTGGCCGATCCCCGGCAGGCCATAGATAGTTTCAATGACCATCGAGCCGGTAATGATCCCGACAAAGGCGGGCCCCATGTAGGAGAGCACCGGCAGCAGCGCCGGACGCAGCGCATGGCGCAGCACAATGCGGTGCAGCGGTAGCCCCTTGGCCCGGGCGGTGCGGATAAAGTTAGAGTGCAGCACCTCGATCATCGAGCCCCGGGTAATGCGCGCGATACCGGCAATATAGGAGAGCGACAGCGCCACCATCGGCAGCAGTATGAACTTCAGCGCCCCGCCGTTCCAGCCGCCGCCCGGCAGCCAGTGCAGCGAGATGGCGAAGATCAGCACCAGCAGCGGCGCGACCACAAAGCTTGGGATCACCACCCCGGTCATGGCAAAGCTCATCACCACATAGTCCCAGCGCGAGTTCTGCTTCAGGGCCGCGATGACCCCGGCAGAGACTCCCAGCACCACCGCCATGACAAAGGCGGCAAAGCCCAGCTTGGCCGAAACGGGGAACGAGGCGGCCACCAGATCGTTGACCGAATAATCCTTGTATTTGAACGAGGGGCCAAAGTCTCCCTGCGAGAGCTGCAGCAGGTAGTGGCCATACTGCTTCCAGATGGGATCGTTGAGATGGTATTTGGCTTCGATGTTGGCCATCACCTCCGGCGGCAGCGTGCGTTCACCGGTAAACGGGCTGCCCGGCGCCAGACGCATCATAAAAAACGAGATGGTGACCAGAATAAAAAGCGTCGGAATCGCTTCCAGGAAGCGACGGAATATAAATTTTAGCATAGCCCAAACCCTGTACGTCAGCCCCGCGGGCTGTCAGCCTCGCCGGCGGCCGGTCTCCCGGCCGCACGACGGACAATTAATGTTGAACGATATAAAGGTTTTTGTCGTAGACATAGTCCAGCGGATCCTTGCCGGTATAGCCACCGACAAAGGGTTTCACCAGACGGGCGTTAACATAGTAATACACGGGAACGATGGCCGAATCACGGTCCAGCTGCTGCTCAGCCTGCTGGTAGACCGCCGCGCGGCCGGCTTTGTCCGGCGCCTGCAGCGCGCTAGCCATAATGCGGTCAAAGGCCAAGCTCTTGTAGTGCGGGGTATTGTTGCTGCTGGTCGACAGCATCATATTGAGGAAGGAGCTCGGCTCGTTATAGTCGGCGCACCAGCCGGCGCGGGCGACATCGTAATTGCCCTGATGGCGCGAATCGAGGAAGGTCTTCCACTCCTGATTCTCCAGCTTCACATCGATCCCCAGGTTTTTCTTCCAGATCGAAGCCGCGGCAATCGCCAGCTTCTTGTGCAGATCCGAGGTGTTGTAGAGCAGGTTAAACGTCAGCGGCTTGCCCGGGCCATAGCCCGCCTCGGCCAGCAGCTTCTTGGCCTCTTGGTTGCGCTTCTCCTGCGACCAGCCGAACCAGGCCGGTTGCGTCAAATCAGCGCCGTCGGTATAGGGCGGCGTAAAGCTGTACGCCGGCAGGTCGCCCTGGTTCTTGACCTTATTCACGATAATATCGCGGTCCAGACCCAGCTTCAGCGCCTCACGCACGCGGGGGTCGTTAAACGGCGGCTTCTGGTTATTGATTTCGTAGTAATAGGTGCAAAGATACGGGTCTACCTTCACCTGCTCGGGGATCTCTTTTTTCAGCTTCTGGAACAGCTCGATCGGCATATTGTTATAGGTCATATCGATCTCGCCGGCCCGATAGCGGTTCACATCGGTCACCTCCGAGGCGATGGGCAGGAAGGTCACCTTATCGATGATCGTCTTCGCATTGTCCCAATACTGCGGATTTCGCTCCAGCACGATACGTTCGTTGACGATCCAGTCTTTCAGCTTATAGGCGCCGTTGCTGACATAATTCTGCGGCAGGGTCCACTTGTCGCCGAACGTCTCTACCGCCGCCTTGTTGACCGGCTTCATCGCATAGTGCGCGGTCATCTCCGGCAGATAAGGTACCGGTTCGCTCAGGGTCACCTGGAACGTGCGATCGTCCAGCGCCTTGACCCCCAGAGCGGATTTATCCTGCTTGCCGGCGATGATGTCATCGATATTCGCGACGTGGGCATACTGCAGATAGCTCGCGTAGGGCGATGCAGTCTTGGGGTCGGCCATCCGCTGCCAGCTATAGACGAAGTCCTCTGCGGTGACAGGGTCACCGTTGGACCACTTCGCGTCCGGGCGCAGGTAAAATATCCACACCTTGTTATCTTTGCTCTCCCAGCGCTGCGCTACGCCGGGAATAGTATGCCCTTGGCTATCGTGCTGCGTCAGCCCTTCCAGCAGATCGTTGGTCACGTTGTTTTCCGGTACCCCTTCGATCTTGTGCGGATCGAGGGAGGAGACCTCCGAACCATTATTTCTGACCAGCTCCTGTTTAGCCGCCAGCTGTACACCGGCCGGTACCTCGGCGGCCTGCGCCACCGCCGCGGCGCCCAACGCGCTACAAATCCCAAGGGTTAATATACTTTTTTTAATGATGTGTTTGCTCATTACTACCACTCCCGTATTCAAAAGGAAGCCTGCGGGCAGGCGGGTCAACATCGTTATTTATTCACTGCAGTAATGAAGGAACGGTTCATTCGCTGCAGCTTGCCTTATACCGCCCTCGCGGCGGCTGGCATTTATTGTTGCCGGGTAACAAAATAACGGCGCCTAGGGCCGCTTGATGATGGGCTGGCTCAGTGCGGCTACCCAGAAGCCGCTCCCGTAGCATCCTGGGCTACCGAGAGCGCCCTCCCGTATGCCAACGCCCGTAAAACAGCGTGACGTCCTGAGCGAGCCGGCTGATGGCCATGTGAGCACTGTTGTATTTCGTGCTTTCTCACAGACTGCCCTCCCCCATGACAAAAATCAATTGTAAGTTACTGATATAACATAAAATATAAGCTTAAAGCATTTTGCATTGTCTAAAATTTCAACCTCATGCCGAAAATCAAAACAATATTGCAATGAACAAGATTTATTCAGACAAAAAAACTAACTGAAATGAATGATGAGAGGAAAAAACGCCGGACAATGTACACAATGTCGGCGTCTGTATAGGACAATTTTACGGAAATGGGCGCGAGGCAGGCGAATTAACCCACCGATGAATACGATCGCAAAATAAAAATAAGATGATTAAATATATTGCGCAGATATATCTATTAGCGGAGCAGCGTCCCCGCCGCCCCCTGTCGATTACAGCAGGCCGGGAAAAATAGCCTTCACCCCGGTGACGATAAATTCAATGCCCAGCGCCATCAGCAGCAGCCCCATGATACGGGTCACGACGTTGATCCCCGTCTGCCCTAACAACCGCACCAGCAGCGGCGCGGCGCGGAACAATAGCCAACAGCAGAAGGCGAACAGAATGATCGCCAGCGAAAAGCCCAGCAGGTTTTGCCAGCCGTGATAGCGGGAGCTCCAGACGATGGTCGAGCTGATGGCGCCGGGGCCGGCCATCAGCGGCAGCGCCAGCGGCACCACGCCGACATTTTCGCGGATAGCCGTTTCCGACTTCTCCTGCTTATTCTGCTTATCCTCACCCAGCTTACCGCTGATCATCGACATGGCGATCGTCATCACCAGGATACCGCCGGCAATACGGAAAGAGTCGATGGAGATACCAAAGACGTTCAGTATCGAGTCCCCCAACAGCAGCGCCGTAATCAGTATAATGGCCACCGACAGGTTCGCCGTGAGGTTGGTTCGGTTACGCGCCGCGGCGGCCTGATAGCTGGTCATGCTGATAAACACGGGCAAGATCCCGACCGGGTTTACCAAGGCGAACAGACCAATAAAGAATTTGATATACCCGGACAGGTCCAGCAGAGACTGAGTCACTATGTGCTCCACAATATAAAGATGATGGTCATCGCGCGTAATGTAATTGAAATGACTGCGCCGATCTATCATTCCACCGCAGAATTTTTACTGTTTGCCGCGGATATGCGCAGTATCGTCTGTGACTAAATCCGGCGACGAGATAACGGTTTTGTTGTTTTTTATACCTAAAGGCGCTGAGTTTTCGTTAAGAATGAGAACGGCTCTCAACAAAACCATGCTGAATGGTGTCAGCTTGGCGTTTTCGTGACTTTAATCACAAAACAAATACCCAAGAATGAGTAAGCTCGACGATATCAAAAAGAGGGAGACGGATGGCCATCTCGGCGAGGTATCAGGATAACGCGTTCAATGCAACGCCCGCGACCATCCACGTTAAGCTGTTTTAGCAAATTAGCAGCCCGTCGGCAGCAAATGCCCGGCTGAGCGACGCGCCAGCATCTATACTGGTATGCCCCATGCGGCTGATTGACTAAAAAAGTTTAACATTATCAGGAGAGCATTCATGGCTGTAACCAACACTGCTGAACTCGATGCGCTGGTCGCCCGTGTCAAAAAAGCCCAACGCGAGTTTGCCAACTTCTCTCAGGAACAGGTAGACAAAATCTTCCGCGCCGCCGCGCTGGCCGCTGCCGATGCCCGTATTCCGCTGGCTAAAATGGCCGTCGCTGAATCCGGTATGGGTATCGTGGAAGACAAGGTGATCAAAAACCACTTTGCCTCCGAATATATCTACAACGCCTATAAAGATGAAAAGACCTGCGGTATCTTGTCCGAAGACGATACCTTCGGCACCATCACCATCGCTGAGCCGACCGGTCTGATCTGCGGCATCGTACCGACCACCAACCCGACCTCCACCGCGATCTTCAAGGCGCTGATCAGCCTGAAGACCCGCAACGGCATCATCTTCTCCCCGCATCCGCGTGCCAAGCAGGCGACCAACAAAGCCGCCGATATCGTGCTGCAGGCGGCCATCGCCGCTGGCGCGCCGAAAGACATCATCGGCTGGATCGATGAACCCTCCGTCGAGCTGTCTAACGCGCTGATGCACCATCCGGACATCAACCTGATCCTGGCCACCGGTGGCCCGGGCATGGTGAAAGCGGCCTATAGCTCCGGCAAGCCGGCCATCGGCGTTGGTGCGGGCAACACCCCGGTGGTGATCGACGAAACCGCGGATATCAAACGCGCCGTCGCCTCCATCCTGATGTCCAAAACCTTCGACAACGGCGTCATCTGTGCCTCCGAGCAGTCAGTTATCGTCGTCGACTCCGTCTACGACAAAGTGCGTGAGCGTTTTGCTACCCACGGCGGCTACCTGCTGCAGGGTAAAGAGCTGAAAGCCGTTCAGGATATCATCCTGAAGAATGGCGCGCTGAACGCCGCCATCGTAGGCCAGCCGGCAGAGAAGATCGCCGAAATGGCAGGCATCAGCGTACCGGCGGGGACTAAGATCCTGATCGGCGAAGTCAGCGTCGTTGACGACTCCGAGCCGTTCGCACACGAAAAACTGTCTCCGACCCTGGCGATGTACCGTGCCAAAAACTTCGAGGACGCCGTAGAGAAAGCCGAGAAGCTGGTTGCCATGGGCGGTATCGGCCATACCTCCTGCCTGTACACCGACCAGGATAACCAGGGCGCGCGCGTAAACTACTTCGGCGAGAAGATGAAGACCGCCCGTATCCTGATCAATACCCCGGCCTCGCAAGGGGGGATCGGTGACCTGTACAACTTCAAGCTGGCGCCTTCCCTGACGCTGGGCTGCGGCTCCTGGGGCGGTAACTCCATCTCTGAAAACGTGGGTCCAAAGCACCTGATCAACAAGAAAACGGTAGCGAAGCGAGCAGAAAACATGTTGTGGCATAAACTTCCGAAGTCTATCTACTTCCGCCGCGGCGCCCTGCCGATCGCGCTGGAAGAAGTGGCAACCGACGGTGCCAAGCGCGCCTTTATCGTCACCGACCGTTTCCTGTTCAACAACGGTTATGCCGACCAGGTTACCAACGTACTGAAAGCGCACGGTATCGAAACCGAAGTCTTCTTCGAAGTTGAAGCCGACCCAACCCTGAGCATCGTGCGCAAAGGCGCCGAGCAGATGAACTCCTTCAAGCCGGACGTGATCATCGCGCTGGGCGGCGGCTCCCCGATGGATGCAGCCAAGATCATGTGGGTGATGTACGAGCATCCGGAAACCCACTTCGAAGAGCTGGCGCTGCGCTTTATGGATATCCGTAAGCGTATCTATAAGTTCCCGAAAATGGGCGTCAAAGCCAAAATGATCGCCATCACCACCACCTCTGGCACCGGCTCTGAAGTCACGCCGTTCGCCGTAGTGACCGACGATGCGACCGGGCAGAAATACCCGCTGGCTGACTATGCGCTGACCCCGGACATGGCCATCGTTGATGCCAACCTGGTGATGAACATGCCGAAATCCCTGTGCGCCTTCGGCGGTCTGGATGCGGTAACCCATGCGCTGGAAGCCTACGTTTCCGTTCTGGCCAACGAATACTCTGACGGCCAGGCGCTGCAGGCCCTGAAGCTGCTGAAAGAGTTCCTGCCGGCCAGCTATGCCGAAGGCGCCAAAAACCCGGTAGCCCGTGAGCGTGTACACAACGCCGCTACTATCGCCGGCATCGCGTTTGCCAACGCCTTCCTCGGGGTATGTCACTCCATGGCCCACAAACTGGGCTCCGAGTTCCATATTCCGCACGGTCTGGCCAACGCCCTGCTGATCTCTAACGTTATTCGCTACAACGCGAACGACAACCCGACCAAGCAGACCGCATTTAGCCAGTACGACCGTCCGCAGGCGCGTCGCCGTTACGCTGAAATCGCTGACCATCTGGGTCTGAGCGCACCGGGCGACCGCACCGCGCAGAAGATCGAGAAGCTGCTGGCCTGGCTGGAAAGCATCAAGGCTGAGCTGGGTATCCCGGCCTCCATCCGCGAAGCCGGCGTACAGGAAGCCGACTTCCTGGCGAAAGTGGACAAGCTGTCCGAAGATGCTTTCGACGATCAGTGCACCGGCGCCAACCCGCGCTATCCGCTGATTGCCGAGCTCAAGCAAATTCTGCTGGACACCTACTATGGCCGCGAGTTTGTCGAGCACGCGCAGGAAGAGAGCAAGGCCGTCGCCGCGCCGAAAGCGGAAAAGAAGGCCAAAAAAGCCTGATTAACCCTGCTCCATGCCGGTGCACGCTGATGCAATCGGCATAAATCACTGCCACGGGCCCCGCTTACGCGGGGCCCGTTTCCTTTCTCTATCACCCCACCCCCGCAATCCCCCACCGATGCCGCCCCTCCGAGCCCCCCAGACGCGCGCCTCTCCCCGCCGTAGCGCCAACCGTACGGCTACAGGGGGGATGACGCTCGCGGCATACAGCGACTCCACCACTGCGCAACCGTACGGCTACGGGGATGACACCCCCGTGGCGGCGTGCCGCGGCATACAGAGACTCCACCACCGCAGCGGCGGGTCACAGGGCTCGGCAGCAGGAGCCCCTCCGAACATCATTAGACTAGCCTCCGCATCGCCTGCCCGGCAGGGACGATATCGATGCGGGGCTCGCGGGGCGGCAGTCATCGGACAGATCACGGCGCGATGGCCTTAGGGAGGCGCTGGAGAGGCTGAGAGGCGTTGAGCGCGGCCGCTGAGAGGGCGCGACGCGCGCTGATGAAGCGATGACGCTACGGGGCAGTCACGCCGAGCGTTTCCTTATAGTGCCGGCGGCAAACGGAGACATAGCGCTCGTTGCCGCCGATCACGACCTGCTCACCGTCTTTCAGCGCCCGCCCGTCCTGATCCAGGCGCAGCACCATATTCGCCTTGCGGCCACAGTGGCAAATAGTCTTAAGCTCAACCAGCTTATCGGCCCAGGCCAGCAAATATTGGCTACCGGGAAAGAGCTCCGCCCGGAAATCAGTACGCAAACCGTAGCACAGCACCGGAATATCCAAATCATCGACCACCGTCGACAGCGCCAGCACCTGCGCCTTGGTGAGAAACTGACTTTCATCAACCAGAACGCAGTGTACGCACTGCTGCCGATGCGCCTGGCGGATCTCGGCCAGCAGATCCGTCTGCTGGTTATACAGCATCGCAGGCGAGTGCAGGCCGATACGCGAGCTGACCTGCCCCACCGCATAGCGGTTATCTATTTCAGCCGTGAATACCAGGGTATGCATACCCCGCTCGCGGTAGTTATAAGAGGACTGTAACAGCGCCGTGGATTTCCCGGCATTCATTGCAGAGTAATAAAAATAAAGTTGTGCCATCAAACAGCCTTAAACCGAAAAAATCACCTGATGTGCAAGATTCTACCATATATACAGGGCCGCGTGATGTCCGGGTTATTCCCCAAGACACCGCGCCACCGATGTGCAAAATCTGTACAAACCGCGCTTATCTACTGGCATACCAGCGTACACTTACAGAATAAATATGACATGATTCATGCAAATAAGTGATCGACCTAACGGTTGTTTCCGGCAGGCTTATGATGAGCATACCATGGACTTCTCCCGGACAATTGTCCGGGCAAAGGCAGAGTCAGGGTGCATTTATATACATTAAACGGCTAATCAACAGGTAAAACCGTACACGGTATGGCCTAGCCGGCATCGTACGGCGATATAGATAATAGGGTGAAATATTAACAAGGTCAGCCTCTCGATATTTGACTCATACAGACGAATATTTTTCCATTCTTACAAAATTCACTATTGCGTTAAATAAAGTCGCACTCTATTATAAAGATGACGCCCCCACCAATATAATTTGAGATTAGGAAAATGAGCGAAGCATTAAAAATTCTTAACAACATTCGTACTCTCCGCGCCCAGGCCCGTGAATGCACTCTGGAAACTCTAGAAGAAATGCTGGAGAAACTGGAAGTCGTGGTAAAAGAGCGCCGCGAAGAAGACCAGCAAGCTCAGGCCGAGATCGAAGAGCGTACCCGCAAGCTGCAGCAGTACCGTGAAATGCTGATCGCTGATGGCATCGACCCGAATGAACTGCTGCAGACCATGAATGCCACCAAAGTTGCCGGTAAAACCAAGCGCGCTGCGCGTCCGGCTAAATATCAGTATGTTGACGAAAATGGCGAAACCAAAACCTGGACCGGTCAGGGCCGTACGCCTGCCGTGATCAAGAACGCCATTGAAGAGCAGGGCAAGTCTCTGGATGACTTCCTGATCTAATCAAGACGTTCGGTATACCCATGTTAAAAATAGCCTCTGATGAGGCTATTTTTGTTTTACCCCCCTCGCCCCTGCCTGCGCCGCCGCCGCGCCTGCCTCATTATCGATAATGAGGGTTTCAGTATGGTTATTATCGCTGCACCCTTTACCACCATTAGGAATAGTCTCATTCATGAATTTAATCAATTATAGGTATCCCACTACCCATACCTTTGTCTAGTTGCATAATGAAAAAAAGATGGCGCCCCTGAGGACGCCATCTTTTATTTACCGACTTACTTGCTTAAATTCAGCCCTTTGATCCAGGCAGCGAAATCTTTGCCCAGCGCAGGATGACGCAGCCCATACTCGACAAACGCCTGCATATAGCCCAGCTTATTTCCACAGTCATGGCTACGCCCTTTCAGGTGGTAAGCCTCAACGGTTTCATTCTTCAGCAGCATAGCAATCGCATCCGTCAGCTGAATTTCCTCACCGGCTCCCGGCGGAGTTTTAGACAGCAGCGGCCAAATGTCCGGAGAGAGAACATAGCGGCCAACGATAGACAGGTTAGACGGTGCCTTATCGCGCGGCGGTTTTTCGACCACGGCACGAATAGCAATGCTTTCCCCCGCGGCCAATTGCGCACCGCTACAATCCACCACGCCATAATTAGACACATCGGCCATCGGCACCGGCTCAACCATAATCTGACTGGCGCCGGTGGATTCATAACGACGCAGCATCTCACTCAGGTTATCGCTGCTTAAATCTGCGCTGTATTCATCCAGAATAACGTCAGGCAATATCACGGCAAAAGGCTCATCGCCGACCAGCGGATGTGCGCACAGAATGGCGTGACCCAAACCTTTAGCCAACCCCTGACGCACCTGCATAATGGTCACGTGCTTGGGACAAATCGCCTGGACTTCGGCCAGCAGCTGACGCTTAACGCGCTTCTCCAGGATCGCCTCCAGCTCAAAGCTGGTATCGAAGTGGTTCTCGATGGAGTTCTTCGATGAATGCGTGACTAAAATGATCTCATTAATACCGGCGGCAATACACTCATTAACCACGTACTGGATCAGCGGCTTATCTACCAGCGGCAACATTTCTTTAGGAATAGCTTTCGTTGCCGGCAGCATACGCGTTCCCAATCCGGCCACCGGGATAACGGCTTTTTTTACTTTTCTCACTGACGTTGACATACAACCTCTCTATACGAATGGCGCATTGTTCGCTCGTCCATAACCGAACGATATGAATGCAAAACTCTCAGCGAGTATACCAGCTCGGTAATCGCACGCATGCCTTTCATCTGTATTTAAGATCAAATGGATAAACAAACGACAGCGCCGAGAATGGCGCCGATTGATGAGAGAAAGGATAGCAGAAAATACCGAAAAACGCGGGGCGCCACCTACCGCGCGATGGCCCCCGGTGCCAGATGCCGCAGCGGCTGTAGCGCCTGATGCTCCGGTGCCGTCAGCATCAGGCGAAGCTGCCCTACGCTGCCCCAGATCTGACACTGCCAACTCCGGCTGCGCAGGCTGAGCTGGTTCATATGCACGCTCCCCAGGGTCCCCAGCGGCATAGCGCCGCTCAGCTGGACCGTACGCTCCTCTGCCTCCAACCGAGCGTGTAACCCTGCGGAAACCAGCACCACATGGCCGCTGACGGCATGATAATACCCGGCCAGCATCGGAAATTGCCCGCGCAGCCCCGCCTTGCGTAACAGTTGATTGACGCGTTTAAGGATCACCGACATATGCGGCAATGGCCGCTCCTGAGCGGCCAGCTGGCTCTGCAACAGCGCGTTAAAGATAGCACGGATCATCAGCGCCGCGAGAACGCCATACTCTGCGCTGCGCGTCGTATCCAGGCAGTAAAACGCCATCTCCCGCGACGACAGCGGCGCGATATCTAGCACCAGGCCACAGCTGTCCGGATCCGTCAGCTGACGGTAGTTGACTCGGCAGCCGGCGATCACCTGCTGAACCGGCGGCTGGAGCTGGCGCAGAAGCCGTACAGCCTGCGCGGGATCACGCTGCAGCGCGGCCCAATCATGGCTCAGGGCATTCTCCTCCAGCGCCAGCGAATCGAACAGCGCCGGGTAAAGGCAGGCCAGAAGCATCTGTCGAAAGCGGGTAAAATCACGCACCGGCTTCAGCAGGACATCCTTCGCCCCGAGCCGCATGGCCCGAGCAATATCGCTGACCGACTCCGTCGCCGAAATCACCATCACCGGGGTCTGGCTGCCGCGCATCAGCAGATGGCGCAATAGCTCAATGCCATTCATCTCCGGCATGAACAAATCACACAGGATAAGATCGGGATGGCACTGCGGATACAGCCTCAGCGCCTCGCGCCCGTTGGCCGCCTCGGTGACCCTGACGCCCTGCGTCGTCAAATACCCGGCCAGCAGGCGACGAAACACGACGTCGTCGTCGACGATCATAATCTGTTTATCGGTGAGCACCTGTGACATGGCCGGCCTCTCATACCCTGACTGATCCTAGTGTGGTTCAATATCGGCACGCTTGCCCTGACGACCAGTAAAAATGTTATATATTGCGCGATTCCCCGCAGTTTTCTAAAAATCAGATTTTTACTTATCTGCAGCAGATATTGGTTATTATGATCAGAATAGAAGCCGGGCGATATTGCGCCTAACCTTTTCTCACCAATAGTTGCAAATGGTTATTCCTATGACGTTACACCACCCTCTCGATGCGCCCTGCCCCTGCGGCAGCGAGCGCGGATTTTCTGACTGCTGCGCCCCTTATCTGAACGGGGAGCGGCGGGCGACAACGCCGGAGCAGCTGATGCGCTCACGCTACAGCGCCTTTGTCACCCACCACGCAGACTATCTGATCGCCACCTGGCACCCCGATTGCCAGATGGCAGCGGAGCGCGATGCGATTATCGCCAGCTTTGCCGATACCCAGTGGCTGGGACTCCGCGTTATCGCTACCCTGCCGGGCCGCGATGCGCATGAAGGCTTTGTGGAGTTTATCGCCCGCTTTCATACGCCCTCGACCCAGCAAAACGGCGCGATCCATGAACGATCGCGTTTTCTGGATCTCAATCACGCTTGGTACTATGTTGATGGAGCCCGGCCCACGATAGGACGTAATGACCCCTGCCCGTGCGCCAGCGGCAACAAATATAAAAAATGCTGCGGACGCTAGGCTGCGTCCCGCCCTGAACAGGAGATTTGACGCTCCCTTCCCGGCGGGCGCCGCGGCAACGGCCCCGGCGAAAACAAGGATGCAAACACATGTCACAACCCGTTATTCAACGAAAAGTACTGCGCACCGTCTGCCCCGATGCCAAGGGGCTGATCGCCAAAATCACCAATATCTGTTACAAGCATCAGCTCAACATTATTCAGAACAATGAGTTCGTCGACCACGCCAGCGGACGCTTCTTTATGCGTACCGAACTTGAGGGGATCTTTAATGACGCCACTCTGCTGGCCGATCTAGATGACGCACTGCCGCCGGGATCCGATCGCGAAATCATCACCACATCCCGTCAGCGCATCGTCATCTTGGTCACAAAAGAGGCCCACTGTCTCGGCGATCTGCTGATCAAGAGCGCCTATGGCGGGCTGGATGTCGAGATTGCCGCCGTCATCGGCAACCACGCGACGCTACAGGCATTAGTCGAAAAGTTCGATATCCCCTTCGTCCTGATCGGTCACGAAGGCCTCAGCCGTGAGGCGCACGATGCGGCCGTCGCCGAACAGATCGATCGCTTTGAGCCGGACTATGTGGTGCTGGCCAAATATATGCGGGTGCTGACCCCCGACTTTGTCGCCCGCTATCCTGACCGCATCATCAATATCCATCACTCGTTTCTCCCGGCGTTTATCGGCGCCCGCCCCTATCACCAGGCCTACCAGCGCGGGGTGAAGATCATTGGTGCGACGGCGCACTTTGTAAACAATGATTTGGATGAAGGGCCGATCATCATGCAGGACGTTATCCACGTCGATCACAGCTATACCGCAGAGGAGATGATACGCGCGGGGCGCGATGTAGAAAAAAATGTGCTCAGCCGGGCCCTGTATCGCGTACTGGCTCAGCGGGTGTTCGTCTGTGGCAATCGCACTGTAATTTTCTGATTTGTTCGTTTTTTCTCTGTTTTCTGTACGCCCGCACAGCAGTGCGGGCAAAAAAACGGCAAACGAATTTTTTTTCCTCTCCAGCGCTTTACAGCGCGGCGCGATTTGTTATTATGCGCCCCGCTTCCGGTGATAACGAAGCGCGACAATCTGGTGGGGTTCCCGAGCGGCCAAAGGGAGCAGACTGTAAATCTGCCGTCTCAGACTTCGAAGGTTCGAATCCTTCCCCCACCACCATTTCATCTCTTGAAATGGCGTCGTAAAACGCCTTAGCCCGACGTCCGGCGCTGCCGGTTGACAATATGATTCCCAAAAGGTGGGGTTCCCGAGCGGCCAAAGGGAGCAGACTGTAAATCTGCCGTCTCAGACTTCGAAGGTTCGAATCCTTCCCCCACCACCATTCTTCTGTTGTTCTCTGCTATACATCCCAAGCACCTATATCAAACCAGCACCCGAGCTGAGGAAGGTGAGAACCTTCGACCAAGGTTCACGTCGAGCAACGCGAGACAACGTTGCCGCAGGCAACGGCCCGCAGAACGAGGCGCAGTGCGCCGAGTCATCCTTCCCCCACCACCATTCTTCTGTTGCTCTCTGCTATACATCCCAAGCGCCTATATCAAACCAGCACTCGAGCTGGGGAAGGTGAGAACCTTCGCGACCAAGGTTCGCGTCGAGCAACGCGAGACAAACGTTGCCGCAGGCAATGGCCCACAGGGCGAGGCGAGACGCAGCGCGCCGAGTCATCCTTCCCCCACAACCATTATTCTGTTGTTCTCTGCGATACATCTCAAGCGCCTGTATCGCCCCCAAACGCTACGCGGGGAAGATGACCACCTGACACCCTGCCCTGCGCGGCGCTTATCCCTTGCCATCCGGCGGGACATTCGCTATACCTCACACTTTGCCTGCAAATTAAGGGAAATAATGCGTAATGCAATTTGTGTCTTTTGCGGAGCCAGCGACGGCGTGGCCGAGCGCTACGTAGACAGCGCGCGCCATTTGGGGCGCACCTTGGCCCGCCAAGGACGAACGCTGATCTACGGCGGCGGCGGCAAAGGGCTGATGGGGGCGCTAGCCAACGCGGCGCTGGAAGCCGGCGGCGAGGTTCACGGCGTGATCCCCCAGCGCTTAGTGGACGCCGAAACGGCGCATCACGGTCTGACGTCGCTGGAGATCGTCCCCGATATGCACACGCGCAAGGCGCGTATGGCGGCCCGGGCCGACGGATTCATCGCCCTGCCGGGCGGTATCGGTACCCTAGAGGAGCTGTTTGAGATCTGGACATGGAGTCAGATTGGCTGCCACAGCAAGCCAGTAGGGCTGCTGGATGTAGCAGGCTATTATCAGCGCCTGTGCAACTTTTTGCGCTACAGCGCCGACGAGGGGTTTATTCGCGCCCCCTATCTGGCGACGCTGCTGCGTGATGACAGCGCCGGACGCCTGCTGGATGCGTTCGACGCCTACCGGCCGCACAACCTGAGCCGCTGGGACTGAACGCCGCCCATCCCCCGAATACCCCCACGCAGGACAAGGTTCAGCTCGCGCCCGCCATCTGCTACCATGCGGGCACCTTTATTCAATGGCCAGAATCCATGAAGTTTATCTCTTTCAACATCAACGGGCTGCGCGCCCGTCCCCATCAGCTCGCGGCGATTGTTGAGAAGCACAGCCCGGACGTGATCGGTCTGCAGGAAACCAAGGTACATGACGATATGTTTCCGCTGCAGGATCTGGCGCAGCTGGGCTATCACCTGCACTACCACGGCCAGAAAGGCCACTACGGCGTCGCCCTGCTGACCCGTATGGCGCCGCTGGCGGTGCGTAAAGGCTTCCCGGGTGACGATGCCGAAGCGCAGCGGCGCATCATCATGGCCGATATACCCACCGAGCTGGGCACGCTGACCGTCATTAACGGCTACTTTCCACAGGGCGAAAGTCGCGATCACCCGATAAAGTTCCCGGCAAAGAGCAAATTCTACGCCGATCTGCAGCGCTACCTGCAGGACTCACTCTCGCCGCAGAACCCGGTGCTGATCATGGGTGACATGAACATCACCCCACGCGATATCGACATCGGGATCGGCGAGGATAGCCGGCGGCGCTGGCTACGCAGCGGCAAGTGTTCCTTTCTGCCGGAGGAGCGGGACTGGCTGGATCGTCTGTTGGCGTGGGGGCTGGTCGATACCTATCGCCAGGCCAACCCGCAGTATGATGACCGCTTCTCGTGGTTCGACTATCGCTCCAAGGGGTTCGACGATAACCGCGGTCTGCGTATCGACCTGCTGCTGGCCAGTCAGCCGCTGGCCCAGCGCTGTACCGATACCGGTATCGACTACGCGATCCGCGCCATGGAGAAACCCTCGGATCACGCCCCGATCTGGGCCGAGTTCGCACTGTCATGAGCGCGCCGGCGGCGGAAAAAATCCTGCACGTCGTCGCCGCCATCATTGAGCGGCGCGGTGCCATCCTGCTAGCCCAGCGCGGCCGGGGGCAGGATCAGGCGGGGCTGTGGGAGTTTCCCGGCGGTAAGGTCGA
Organism: Edwardsiella anguillarum ET080813; assembly: GCF_000264765.2. Lineage (GTDB taxonomy): Bacteria > Pseudomonadota > Gammaproteobacteria > Enterobacterales > Enterobacteriaceae > Edwardsiella > Edwardsiella anguillarum. Next base: position 3,523,898 of record NZ_CP006664.1, on the reverse strand, counting down.
GGCGGGAGAGAGCCAGCCCCAGGCGCTGCAGCGTGAGCTGGATGAAGAGCTGGGGCTACGCTGCCGGGTCAGCGACTACGTCGCCAGCAGTACGCTGCATCTGCCGGGTAAACGCATCCACCTGCACGCCTGGCGGGTACAGCCGGAAGAGGGGGAACCCGAGGCGCGGGAGCACGCGGCGCTGTGCTGGGTTACCCCATGCCAGGCCCAGACATATGACCTGGCACCGGCGGATAGGCCGTTGCTGCAGGCCTATCTGGATCTGCTGGCGCGTTTTCACGCCGATGCCTGAGGCCATCGCGGAGAGAACCTGTCGCGTTTACCCTTTCTTCAGCACCACCCAGCGCAGGTTGTTGGTACTCAACACCTGTGGATTGGCCTGACACTGTAGCAGCAGGCCATCCGTGCTGACGACCGCGCCCTCGGAGTAGTAGCGATCCTGATACAGGCAGCAGCGGCTGCAGCTCACGCCGTTGACCCCGTTGGTATATCCGTTGGCCGGCATCGGCACCACCACATCGATACCGCCGGCGGCGACGGCGGCGGCTCCCTGCTGGGCGCCGTCGGTGGAGACCGATCCCTGAGCCTGCAGCGCCCCGCTCCACAGCAGCGCAGCAAGCGCCATCATTACGGCCTGTTTCATGCTTTTTTCCTCTTATTTGACGCAGTTGACGCCCCCTTGGCGCGCCGCGGCCGGGCGCTTTCAGCGGGCGGCAGATCACAGAACGCTCGGGGGTTCACGGCGGTGCGCGCCTGGTGGATCAGCTGCTGCAGCGTCTCCACCAGCGGTTGCATAAAGTCCTGGTAGCGGCAGCCCCGCTCGCTGATCTTCGTCAGCGTCGCCTCCCAGTGCGCCGTCATATCCGGGCGACCGGCCATCTCGGGCAAACAGTGGATCAGCGCGCTTCCCGCCTGGCTGGCGTGGATATAGCGCCCCTTTTTATGCAGAAACCCGCGGCGAAACAGCAGTTCGATAATACCGGCGCGCGTAGCCTCGGTACCTAAACCATCGGTCGCTCGCAGGATTTTCTTTAGCGATTTATCCTGCACAAAGCGGGCGATCCCAGTCATGGCCGACAGCAGCGTGGCATCGGTAAAGTGGCGCGGCGGCTGCGTCTGGCGCGCCATTAGCTCGCCCCGTTCGCAGTGCAGCAAGTCATCGCGGGCCACCACCGGCAGCGGCATCCCCTCGTCTTCGTCGTCCCGCTCCTTGGCGCCGAGCAGCGCACGCCAGCCGGCCTGAGACAGAAAGCGCGCCTTGGCGATAAATACCCCGCCCTCAATCTCCAGATCGATAACGCACTTACGGTACTGCGCATCGGGGCAGAACTGCATCAGGTATTGACGGGCCACCAGCTGATAGATGTTGCGCTCATCCTCATTCAGCGTAACGCCACCTGCCCGGGCCGTAGGAATGATGGCATGGTGGGCATCAACCTTGGCGTCATCCCAGCAGCGGTTACGCCGCTGGACGTCGACGCTCTCCAGATTGGCCAGCGCCGGCGCATGGGCGGCAATCGCCGCCATCACCGCATGACGCCCGGCAAAGTGCTCCTCTGGCAGATAACGGCTATCGGAGCGGGGGTAGGTCAATAGCTTATGGGTTTCATACAGGCGTTGACAGGTATCCAGCACCTGCTGAGCGCTCATGGCAAAGCGTTTGGCGGCCTCGATCTGCAGCGCTGACAGGGAGAACGGCAGCGGCGCCACCTCGGACTCACGCTTATCGTTATAGCCGGTCACCCGGGCAGGCTTATCCTGGATCCGGGCGATAACATGCTCCGCCAGCGCGCGGTTGAGCAGACGCCCCTCCTCATCCTGATGAGGCTCACAGGCCTCGCTGGGCTGCCACTGCGCCCAGAAACGCTCGCCGGCCGGCGTCACAATATGCGCTCGCACCTCGTAGTAGTCCTTGGCGACAAAGTGCGCTATCTCCTCGTCGCGGCGCACCACCAGCCCGAGCACCGGCGTCTGCACCCGGCCGACGGAGAGCACACCGTTATAGCCTGCGTTGCGCCCCAGCAGGGTATAGGCGCGGGTCATGTTGATGCCGTACAGCCAGTCGGCGCGCGCGCGCGCCAGCGCGGAGACGCACAGCGGCATAAACTCATGGTTATCGCGCAGCCGCTCCAGCGCCCGCGCCACCGCCTGGGGGTTAAGATCGTTGATCAGGCAGCGCTGCACCTGACGCCGCTTTTCCGGCGCCAGGGCCAGAAAGTCGAGCACCTCATCCACCAGCAGCTGTCCTTCACGATCCGGGTCGCCGGCGTGTACCACCTGCTGCGCATCGCGCAGCAGACGCTCGATCACCTTCAGCTGTTTGGCGCTCGATGCCTTGGGCCGCAGCTGCCACTTCTGCGGAACTATCGGCAGATCGGCTAGATTCCAGCGCGCGTAGCGGGCATCGTAGGCGTCCGGCTCGGCCTGCTCCAACAGATGACCCACACACCAGGTCACCACGTCGCCGTCGCCGCACTGAATATAGCCGTCCGCACGTCGGTGCGGTTTAGGCAGCACATCCGCAATGGCCCGCCCCAGGCTGGGCTTTTCCGCAATAAACAGCCGCATCAGTCATCCTATATCTGGCTGAGAGAGAGGAGATATTCCCTGACGGCCCGATAGTCACCGCGAAAAACAATCCGCGCTGCCTTCTTCTCCAACTGGTAGCCGTACATCGGATCATAGTAGTCATGCAGCAGCGGAACCAGCCAGGCCAGGTGCCCCTCACTGCCGCGGCCAGCCTGCTGCTGCTGCAGCGCCCTGACCAAGTGGGCATCCAGCTCAGCGTAACGCTCCAGCCCCAGCCGGCGACGGATGGCAAACAGCCCGTGATGCAGGTACTCCGCATAGGCCTGCCAGCCCGCTTCTCGCCCGTAGGCGCGCTCATACTCCACGCGCATCAGGTCGATATACTCCTCCTGCAGCCGGGCCAGACGGGCCTCAAAGGGCTCATCCACCACCGCCACCGCCGCCTGCAGCATCTGATTATAGAAGCACAGCGGAACATGGTTAGAGCCGATCACCCGCCCCTCATCCTCCAGGATCCAGCGGCGGATACCGGCGCGGTGCTTCTTCAGCAGGGCGATACCGAGCTGATTCTCAAAGTCAATCTGCGTGCCCTGTGCAACCACGGTACGCCCAAAGGAGGAGCCGCGGTGGTGGGCGGCGCCCTCCAGATCGATACCGGCGTGCAGCTCACGCAGCATCCGCGTTTTGCCGCAGCCAGTATTGCCGCCGATCAGCACCATCGGCAGCGCCGACGCCTGCTCGGTAAACTGCAGGATGGCATGGCGCAGCGCCTTATAGCCCCCGTCGATCAGCGGATAGTCCAGCCCCGACTCGCGCAGCCACTGCTGTACAATATGGGAGCGCAGGCCGCCGCGGAAACAGTAGAGATAGCCCTCGGGGTGACGCTGGCACTGCTCACGCCAGGCCGCGATGCGCGCGGCGCGCACCTCGCCGTAGACCAGGCGATTACCCAGCGCGATGGCGGCGTCCTGCCCCTGCTGCTTGTAGCAAATACCGACCGCCTCGCGCTCGCTGTCCAGCATCAGCGGCAGGTTACAGGCGCTGGGAAACGCCCCGGTCTGAAACTCTACCGGGGCGCGCACATCGATTAACGGAATATCATTGGCCAGGATGGCGAGGTAGTCCGTGCCATCTGGGCGGGTTACAGCCTTGCCTGTCATCCCTGAACCTCGATCAGCGGTTCACCCGCACGCGGCGCGTGCAGCTCACCGATGGCGCTCAGCGTCAGACCATGGCGCAGCGCGATGTCGCGTACCGCCGCCTCGGCCTCCGGCGTTACCGCCAGCAGCAGACCGCCGGAGGTTTGCGGATCGCACAGCAGCTGGCGCTGCAGCGAGTCCATCGCCCCGACCAGATGCCCATAGCTGTCAAAGTTACGCCCGGTTCCCCCCGGCACGCAGCCCTGGGCGATATACGCCTCGACACCGGGAAGGCGCGGGATCTGATCAAACCACAGCGTCGCCTGCAGACCTGAGCCCTGGCAAATCTCGCTCAGGTGACCCAGCAGGCCAAACCCGGTCACGTCGGTCATCGCCGTCACGCCCTGAATATCGGCAAAGTCGGCGCCAGGACTGTTCAACTGACACATGGTATCGCGCGCCAGCCCGCGGTGTTCGGGGCGCAGTGCGCTCTTCTTCTCTGCGGTCGTCAGCACGCCGATCCCCAGCGGCTTGGTCAGGTAGAGACGGCAACCAGCCTGCGCCGCACTGTTCTTCTTCACCCGCTCGGTGCTGACCGTCCCGGTGACCGCCAGGCCAAAAATGGGCTCCGGTGCGTCAATGGAGTGGCCCCCGGCCAGTGAGATACCGGCTTCGCGGCACACCTGGCGCCCCCCTTCGATAACCTGACGGGCAATCTCCGGCGCCAGCTTCTCCAGCGGCCAGCCCAGGATGGCGATCGCCATGATCGGTTTACCGCCCATGGCGTAGATATCGCTGATGGCGTTGGTGGCCGCGATACGGCCAAAATCATACGGATCGTCTACGATGGGCATAAAGAAGTCGGTGGTGCTGATAATGCCAACCCCGTTGCCGATATCGTAAACCGCCGCGTCATCGCGCGTCTCATTCCCTACCAGCAGGTGGGGATCGACAAACTTGGCCTGCTCACTGTGCAGGATGGACTCCAATACTTTCGGCGAGATTTTGCAGCCACATCCCGCCCCATGGCTGTACTGTGTCAAACGAATGGCCGGCGCAGTCATACCCTACTCCTCTCCATCAAGAAAAATAAAATCATGCAATAGTAGCGCCAGCGCGATGAATTGATAAGTCACGCGATCAATTCACCGCGCGATCGCACAGAGGCAAACGGTTACACGTGCAGAAAATGGTCATTCGCCGCGCCCCGGAGAGGACGCTGACTCCGGGGCGCGTGATACGCATGCTGAATGAGAGAGGCGGGAAGATCAGAACGGGCGGACAAAGGCGCTGCTATCCAGCGGCTGTACCCTGGCGGCCTTCAGGGTGGGCGTGCCCAGATAGAGGAAGCCGACGATGACATCCTGCTCGCGGCAGCCAAACGCCTGACGCACCCGGGGCTCCTCGGTCCAGTGGCCGCTGCGCCAGATACCGTTAAATCCCTGCGCCTGCGCCGCCATCTGCATCGCCATCACGGCACACCCGGCGGAGGCGACCTGCTCCCACTGAGGCACCCGGCTGTCACAATTGCAGTGGGCGATCACCGTAACGATCAGCGGCGCGCGAAAGGGCGCGCTGCGGGCCTTCTCAACGCCTTTCTCATCGCGCCCCTCGGCCAGCGCGATATCGTGCAGCAGCGCGCTCAGGCGCTCACGCCCGTCGCCCTGCACGGTCACGAAGCGCCACGGCTGCAGGCCGCCGTGGTCCGGCGCGCGCAGCCCGGCCTGAAAGATATTTTCCAGCGCCTGAGCGGACGGGGCTGGATCGCTCAGGCGGGAAGCGGAACGGCGCTGCAGCAGGAGCTCTAATGCATCCATGGGACTCTCCAAGTGATAAGTCAAACACATAATCTGTAATGATGTTACAGAGAGGTTACGGCAATTATCCTCCCGCGCGCCGTAAGATGCCAGCCCCGGCATACGCACAGAAGGCGGACCAGCGCAGCCGGGCGCATATCGACGCTGACTTTTCCCGGCGACGCCGCTAGGATAGCGGAATTGTAATCATTGACCTGGAGTTAACATGCGCATGCTATGGCGCTATATCGCCGGCGCGTTTCGCTGGTGCTGGCGAATACTCAATTTTATTCGCGAGTTTATCCTTAACCTGTTTTTGGTCCTGCTGATCCTGATCGGCGTCGGTATCTACCTTCAGTTTCAGGATACGCCCGTCGATCCCGCCACCAAAGGCGCTCTGCTGGTGGATCTCAACGGCGTGGTGGTCGATAACCCCGCGTTGAACAGCAAGTTCGGGCAGCTGGGCCGAGAGCTGCTGGGCATCCGCGGTGCACAGGAGAACTCCCTGTTCGATCTGGTGGAGACCCTGCGCCAGGCCAAAAGCGATCCCAACATTACCGGGCTGGTGCTATCGCTGAATAACTTTGCCGGCGCGGACCAGCCGTCGCTGCAGTACATTGGCAAGGCGCTGGCCGAGTTCCGCGCCAGCGGTAAGCCGATCCTGGCGGTCGGCGAAAGCTACACCCAGGCGCAGTATTTCCTGGCCAGCTATGCGGATAAGATCTACCTCTCTCCCCAGGGCAGCGTCGGCCTGCAGGGGATGGCGACCAATAACCTCTACTATAAGAGCCTGCTGGATAAGCTGGATGTCAGCACCCATATCTTCCGCGTCGGCACCTATAAGTCCGCCGTCGAACCGCTGATGCGCGACCAGATGTCGCCGCAGGCGCGCAGCGCTGACAGCCAGTGGCTCAACGGTATGTGGCATAACTATTTAGCCACGGTTGCCGCTAACCGGCACCTTACGCCGGAGCAGGTTTTCCCCGGCGCCGAGCAGATGCTGAAAGGGCTACAGGCCACCGGCGGTGATATGGCGCAGTACGCCGTACTGCATCGGCTGGTCGATGGGCTGGCATCGCGCAGCGAGGTCGAGGGCATTCTGTCCAAACAGTTTGGCTGGGATGCGCGCGCGCGCGACTACCGCCACATCAGCCTCTATGACTATCCCCTGAAGCCGAAGCGTACGGGCAATGGTCAGATCGCCGTTATTTTTGCCAGCGGGCCGATCATCGATGGCAACGCGACGCCGGGCAGTGTGGGCGGCGATACCACCGCGGCCCAGATTCGCCAGGCGCGTCTCGACCCGGCTATCCGTGCGATCATCCTACGGGTCAACAGCCCCGGCGGCAGCGTCACCGCCTCTGAGGAGATCCGTTCGGCGCTGGCGGCGGCGCGCGACGCCGGTAAGCCGGTGGTGGTCTCCATGGGGGGACTGGCGGCATCCGGCGGTTACTGGATCTCGACGCCCGCCAACGCCATTGTGGCCAGCCCCAGCACCCTCACCGGCTCGATAGGGATCTTTGGGGTCATCAATACCTTTGAAAAGCCGCTGAGTCAGCTGGGGGTCTATACGGACGGCGTCGCGACCTCGTCGCTGGCCGACACCGCCCTGACCAAAGCACTGCCGCAGAGCGTCAGCGATCTGATGCAGTTGACTATTGAGAACGGCTATCAGCGCTTTATCAGCCTGGTGGCCACCGCCCGTCATAAAACGCCGGCGCAGATCGATAGCATCGCGCAGGGGCGCGTCTGGCTGGGCGTCGATGCCAAAGCCAATGGGCTGGTCGATCGGTTGGGCGACTTTGACGATGCCGTTAGCCAGGCGGCGACGCTGGCCGGCATCAAGCAGCCTCAGCTGCGGTGGTATGTCGATAATCCGAGCCTCAGCGAAATGGTGTTCAGCCAGCTGACCAGCTCCGTCCAGGCCTCCCTGCCGCAGGCGCTGCAGGGCATGATCCCCGCTTCACTGCTTCAGCTCTCACGCCAGATCTCGGCGCAGAGCGATTGGGTCGCCTCTCTCAACGATCCGCAGCAGCGCTACGCGCTGTGCCTGAGCTGTAGCGAGATCCGTTAATCCTGCCTCCCGCCGGACCAGCAGGCCATTATTCATGGCTGCTGGCCCGGCGGGCTTTTTTTCTTCCGTATTATCCCTATAATCCACGCATGTTTGCGCATCAGCGCCCCAGCTACGGCGAACTTTCTGTCATGCAAAAAAAATCTATCTATGTGGCCTACACCGGCGGCACCATCGGCATGCAACGCTCCGCACAGGGCTACATCCCCGTCTCCGGGCACCTGCAGCGTCAGCTGGTGCTGATGCCGGAGTTTCACCGCCCCGAGATGCCGGACTTTACCATCCATGAGTATCAGCCGCTGATCGACTCGTCCGATACCACGCCCGCCGACTGGCAGCACATCGCCGACGATATTCAGGCCAACTACGCCGACTATGATGGCTTTGTGATCCTGCATGGCACCGATACCATGGCGTTTACCGCCTCGGCGCTCTCGTTTATGTTCGAGAACCTGGCGAAACCGGTGATCGTCACCGGCTCACAGATCCCGCTCGCCGAGCTGCGCTCCGACGGGCAGACCAATCTGTTGAACGCCCTCTATCTGGCGGCCAACTACCCGATCAATGAAGTCTCGCTGTTCTTCAATAACAAGATGTTCCGCGGCAACCGGACGACCAAGGCGCACGCCGACGGCTTTGACGCCTTCGCCTCGCCCAACTATCCCATCCTGCTGGAGGCCGGGATCAACATTCGCCGTATCGCGCCGCTGGTAACGCCGCTGCATCAGGCGCCGTTCCGGGTTCACCCCATCACGCCGCAGCCGATCGGGGTGGTGACCCTCTATCCTGGAATCTCGGCCGATGTGGTACGCAACTTCTTGCGCCAGCCGGTGCGGGCGCTGATCCTGCGCTCCTACGGCGTCGGCAACGCGCCGCAAAACCCAGAACTGCTCGATGAGCTGATCCTCGCCTCACAGCGCGGTATCGTTGTCGTCAACCTGACCCAGTGCTTCTCCGGCCGGGTCAACATGGAAGGCTACGCCACCGGCAACGCCCTGGCCCACGCCGGGGTGATCAGCGGTTTTGACATGACGGTTGAGGCGGCGCTGACTAAACTGCATTATCTACTGAGTCAATCGCTGGCCGCAGACCAAATCCGCCGCCTGATGCAGCAAGATCTGCGCGGTGAGCTGAGCGAGAATCCCTAGAGCGCCCCATCACCGAGTAGGCCGGCTCTAGTCACACAACCATGGGAGAAAGACCGATGTCCGCCGCACTTTTGCTGATCGATCTACAGAATGATTTTTGCCCCCAGGGCGCCCTGGCGGTGCCTCGGGGCGATGAGGTCATTCCCATCGCCCTGCAGGCGGTCGCCATGGCGCGCCGGGACGGCATCCCAGTGATCGCGACCCAGGATTGGCACCCGGCGGAGCACGGCAGCTTCGCCAGCCGCAGCGGCGGGCAGATAGGCAAGGTCGGCGAGCTCAATGGGTTGCCCCAGGTCTGGTGGCCTGACCATTGCGTGCAGAACACCATCGGCGCCGCGTTTCATCCGGCCCTGCGCGATACCGCCTTCGATTTTGTGGTGCATAAGGGAACCGACGCCGCAGTAGACAGCTACAGCGCCTTTTTCGACAACGGGCGACGCGGCGCCACCGCGCTGGATGCCTGGCTACGCCAGCACGGCATCACCCGCCTGTGGCTGCTGGGTCTGGCGACGGATTACTGCGTGAAGTTTTCGGTGCTGGACGCCCTACGCCTGGGCTATCAGGTCAATATCATTCGCGACGGCTGCCGCGGCGTGGATCTCACGCCCGGCGATAGCGAACGCGCGCTGGCTGAGATGGTCAGCGCCGGGGCGGCCCTAACCCCGCTCACCGCGCTCAGCCACCTGCGCTGAGCCGCGCGCGCCGCGCCGTTGGCCCCCTACTCCGCCTACGGCGCATTAAACAGCGCCTTCAGCGCTTGCTTGCTTTTCATTTCTATCTCCCCGCGGGTGTTCACCGTTAAATGCGCCGCACGGTGATTATGACGCGACTGGTACAGCATCACCATCTGCAGCGCCTCACCGCGCTGCGACTCGCTCAGCCGAGAGCCGTCCGGCCACTTGCCCAGCTCAACGGCGGTCGTCAGACGCCGGTAGACATCTTCATTCATTATTGAGATCAAGCGCTCAATATCCATATGTCCTCGCTAATATCCGCTTTGCTGAATCGCTTCACCATGGTACTATCATTTCAAGACATCAAGGGGTTATCCTAGGGTCCAGCGGCCATCCTCTCCGGCGCAGAAATGCAGCGCGGCGGAGTTCACGCAATAGCGCTCACCGCTGGGCTGGGGACCGTCGGGAAACAGATGCCCCAGATGGGCATCGCAGTGCGCGCAGCGGATTTCGATGCGGTGCATATGGTGCGAATCATCATCCAGACAGCGAATGGCGTCGGCGCTATAGGGGCGAAAGAAGCTCGGCCAGCCACAGCCGGAGTCATATTTACTGTCGGAATAGAACAAGGGGCTGTTGCAGCACAGGCAGTGGTATATCCCCTCCTGGCGGTTATGCAGCAGCCGGCCGCTAAACGGCGGCTCGGTGCCACGCTGCTGAGTGACATAGCGTTGCATTTCGGTTAATTGATGTGGGGACTGAGAGGGTTTTTCTTTAGCCATGTTATGTTCCGCGGCCTGCGTCGAATGGATAGGATTGGGCAGAAATAAAATGCCATCCAACATAACAAACAGTTAACAATAGATCAGCATCATTTGGTCTAAACTGTGTGGCTGAAGCGCGACGGGGGTGACTTTTGTGATGAGTATCACAAACAGACAGCACGCAGGTTTGAGACTCTCGCCGCCGCCCCCATGTATGATGGAATACGGTGAGTTTGGCATCGTGGATGCTATCTGCACAGTCGCCGCGGCGGCTTTGACGTATAGCAACAATTGACACGATTCCGCTTGACGCTCCATAAGGTTTTTGTAATTTTACAGGCAACCTTTTATTCACTAACCAATAGCTGGTGGAATATATGACTATCAAAGTAGGTATCAACGGTTTTGGCCGTATCGGCCGTATTGTTTTCCGTGCTGCTCAGGAACGTTCTGACATCGAAATCGTTGGCATCAACGATCTGCTGGATGCCAACTACATGGCATACATGCTGAAGTACGACTCTACTCACGGTCGTTTCAACGGCACTGTTGAAGTGAAAGATGGCCACCTGATCGTTAACGGTAAAAAAATCCGTGTTACCGCTGAAAGAGATCCGGCTAACCTGAAGTGGAACGAAATCGGCGTTGACGTTGTTGCCGAAGCGACCGGTCTGTTCCTGACCGACGAAACCGCGCGTAAGCACATCGCCGCCGGCGCCAAGAAAGTCGTCATGACGGGCCCGTCCAAAGATGCTACCCCGATGTTCGTGATGGGCGTAAACCACAAGAACTACGCTGGCCAGGAGATCGTTTCCAACGCATCCTGCACCACCAACTGCCTGGCTCCGCTGGCTAAAGTCCTGAACGACAACTTCGGCATCGTTGAAGCGCTGATGACCACCGTTCACGCCACCACCGCAACCCAGAAAACCGTCGACGGCCCGTCTATGAAAGATTGGCGCGGCGGCCGCGGCGCTAGCCAGAACATCATCCCGTCTTCTACCGGTGCAGCCAAAGCCGTTGGCAAGGTCATCCCGGAGCTGAACGGTAAACTGACCGGTATGGCTTTCCGCGTTCCGACCCCGAACGTCTCCGTTGTCGACCTGACTGCACGCCTGGCCAAGCCGGCGACCTATCAGCAGATCTGTGACGTGATGAAGGCCGCTTCTGAAGGCGAAATGAAAGGCGTTCTGGGCTACACCGACGAAGCCGTCGTTTCTACCGACTTCAACGGCGAAGTATGCACCTCTGTGTTTGATGCCGACGCCGGTATCTCTCTGAACGACAACTTCGTGAAACTGGTTTCTTGGTACGACAACGAAACGGGTTACTCCAACAAAGTTCTGGATCTGATCGCGCACATCTCCAAGTAAGCGCGCATTGTGATCTCGTGATAAAAGGGCGACACTCGGTGTCGCCCTTTTTATTTTGTGTCTGCGGCACCGCCTTCACCGAGGAGTCTTACCATGTCCCAGAACATGTCCGAAAAGATTTTTTCCTTACCGGTCGAACGACAGATCACCCCTTACCTCAGCCTGCGCCAGCTGGATGCATTGCCCATCGTGGTGGTCAACCATCCGCGGCTGCGGGCCGCCGTCGCCCTACAGGGCGCCCATCTGCTGCTGTGGCAGCCCAGCGGCGAAAAACCGGCGCTGTGGCTCTCGCCGGACTCAGCCTTTCAACCGGGCGAACCGATCCGCGGCGGCGTGCCCATCTGCTGGCCCTGGTTTGGCCCAGCCCAACAGGAGGGCTATCCGGCACACGGCTTCGCCCGCAACCTGCCCTGGACTCTCAGCGCGCATGATGAAGACGCGCAGGGCGTAACCCTGACCCTCACCCTGAAAGAGAGCGACGCCTCGCGTAAATACTGGCCTCATGACTTTAGCCTGACGGCCCGCTATCGTCTCAGCGACCACTGCAGTATGGAGCTTGAGGCCTATGGCGACTACCGCTGCCAGGCCGCGCTGCACACCTATTTCAATATCGCCGATATTAACGCCGTCTCCGTCTCTGGGCTGGGCGAACCCTATCTGGATAAAGTCAACGGCGGCGCCGAGGCTATCCAACAGGGAGCGCTGACCTTCAGCGCGCGTACCGACCGCGTCTATACCGCGCCGGAGCCATTCAGCGTCATTCACGATCGCGGCTTCCAGCGCAGCATCGAGATCCATCATCACCATCACAGCGACGTCGTCGCCTGGAACCCGTGGCGTGAGATTGCCGCCGCCATGGCCGATATGCCCAATGACGGCTATCACACCATGGTGTGCGTTGAGACCGCCCGCGTCAGCCAGCCGCTGCAGGTCAGCAGCGGCTGCCCTGCCCGTCTGGCCGCCACGCTGCGCCTGCGTCCGCAGCGCTAATACGCATCAACCGGCTCTCCGCTGCGCGGGAGCCGGGATCTCCCCGGTGCGCTTGGCACCCGCGCACGCGGCGCAGCCGTAGCCCCCGTTCCCCGCCGGTCACCCGTGCCCGCAGTCAGCGCATTCACCGACATCCCTCTCATCGCGGCCGAAATCCGCCGGCACGCTCTCTGGCTTGCCGGCGGCGATGCTATCCCGTCTAACCGGCGCTCATGCCTGTCCTGCCCACCGCCGGAGGCGGCGACGATAAGCACAGGGTGCGCGACGGAGCACCTCACCCCGCGCTGAGCATCCGCCGCGCCGGTCATATCTACGCCGCGCTCATACCGAGTAAACACACATCGCTTGAAAATAATTATCATTATCAATTAATATGTATGACCTTTTAAATGCTTCTGGGTTATGTATATGATAAAAAAAATACTTCTTACTACGCTGCTCCCCGTCAGTACCCCCCTTGTCGCGCAGGCGACGGGGACGGAGAAGAACGATGCCGAGGATATCGTCTATGTCATCGAAAAGAAGGAGGAAAAAATTAATGAGACGACGCTCTCGCAAAATGAGATAGAGAATCAGCTTATTTTTGATATGCAGGATATTGTCCGCCACCTTCCCGGCGTCGGCGTCTCCAGCGATGGCCGCTTCGGCAATAATGGATATAGCATGCGAGGCGTCGATAAGGATCGCGTGGCCATCTCCGTCGATGGCATCCCGCAGGGTGAAACTTTCGACAACCTCATTTACAAGGGATATGGCTATTTTAACGGCAGCATCAACAACATCGAAACTGACCATCTGAAAACCGTGCTGATCGCCAAGGGGGCCGACTCGTTATTCATGGGCAGTGGCGCCCTGGGCGGCAGCGTGCAGTATGTCAGCAAAGATCCCAGCGATCTGATTCGATCGGGCAATAGCGGCTTGGTTTCCCGCAGCGCCTATAGTTCGAAAAATGATGAAAAGATGCAGACCCTCGGGGGCGCGTTCAGCACGGATTTTGCCGAAGGCATGCTGCTCTACACTTACCGCAGCGGCCATGAAACCGACAACTTCCGCCATGAAAACGATGTTTTTGGCCGCGCACGTGGAACGCCGGACCCGCAGGATAAAAAGCGCCACTCGCTCCTCTCGAAGGTCAACCTTATGCTCGGCGACGCACACACCCTCAGCGCCACCGTCGAATATGCCAAGGAAAAGACCTATACCGATGAGAAGTCGTGGTACCTCTTTTCAACATATCACCGTACCGGTAACGACCTCTCAGAAAAAAGGCGCTACAGCGTTTCTGATACCTGGCAGCCCGGCATCTATATCGACACGGTCAAAACCGAGTTTAACTGGCAGAAAATCACGCAGACCGCCTTTAGCACGATCTATGAAGACTTTGAGCAGGGATATTATGGCGATATTTTTGAAGAGAAAAATCGCAGGCTGACCCAGTATGGCCGCTACCTGAATAGCGAAATCTCGTTCAACAGCTGGTCGTTATTGGCTACGCGCCATCATCTGACCCTGCGGACCCAGTATACCTCGAAGCGCTTTGATAACGTCAATGTGGACACGACCTGGCTGGGTAACCCCAAGAAACCCCACCTGGACGATCAAAAAATCATCCGGCCGGTCTCTAGCCGTGATGTCAATGCCACCGTCGTCGATGAAATCACGCTGCCCAACAATCAGCTCAGCCTTATCGCCGGCGCCCGCTATGATAGCGTCGCACATAAACCCGACGCAGGTCGGTTATCCCTGGCGAAAGACAGCGATCCACGGCCCAACCGCTACTCAGCCCTTTCATGGGCGCTGACCGCCAGCTACGCCATAACCCCCCGCTATACGTTGCAGTATAAAATTGGTAAGGGCTTCCGCATTCCTACGGCGCAGGAGCTTTATTTCGATTATGGCGATAGCATCGCGGCTAACCGCGTTGAGCCGAACCCCAATTTAAGGCAGGAGCAAGGCCTGAGTAACGAAATCGCGCTCAGTTATCAAGGCGATATCGTACAGAATAAGATCAACGCCTATTACACCAAATACACCGACTTTATCGATCTCAAGCAGACGGAGAAACAGGTCCCCAACCCTTGGTTCGATCCCTCAAATCCCTCACGCTGGAACAAGCCAACCCTTCCACAAAACCATCTGCAATATACGAATGTCGCCTCAGCCTATGTCTGGGGGCTTGAGCTGACAAACGAGTTCCACCTCGCCAAGGCGCTCGGTTGGCAGGATAGCTATAGCTTACGCAATAGTCTGAGCTACGCCCAAGGGAGAGATGCCAGCGGAAACTCATTGCTCTCCATTCAACCTTTTAAATGGGTTTCTTCATTAGCCTATCGCCATCCCAGCGCCAGATATGGCGCGGAGCTCTTTATGACCTATGCGGCGAAAAAGAAGGAGAGTCAGGCCATTCACAATGGACGCGCCTGGCCATACCTGAGCGCAAGCTATGTCGTCTTCGATACTACCGCCTATTATAACGTCAGTGAAAATATCTCACTGCGCGCCGGCGTGTTTAATATGTTAAACAGAATCTATGGTCACTCCCGTTTTTGCAACACCGATTTTGACGACAAGTTGGCTTGCTTGAATCTATCCGGCGTCTGAATGGGATTTTATTCCCGCGCCTCGATGAGTTCCGCGCCTGATGAACCTCCAGAAAATATACGGCTTCAATGAGCCTTTCCGTTTTACAGGTTCCTCAACAGGCCGGTGGGCCGTTAGTATCATCAATATCAGTATTCGCAAAACCAGATGAATGATTGTTTAAACTGGTGTATTTCTGCCTTTATGCTTCGTAAGTTTGCTGTCGCGCCGTCAGTGCCCAGGCTATTCTGGCCAGCTTGTTTGCCAGAGCACAGGTGACGACAAAGTTGCTTTTCCGACACAACAACTCCCTGACCCAGTCGGCCAACTTGCCAGACTGGTGTTCCAGTTTTTGTATGAATACCCTGGCACACTGAACCAACAAAGTTCGGATCTTTTTGTTGCCCCGCTTGCTAATCCCTAACAATGTCGTCCGACCTCCCGTGCTGTACTGTCGGGGTACCAGCCCTGTTGCCGCCGCANAGTCACGGCTGCTGGCGTACTGCTTCCCGTCGCCNATCTCAGTTGAAATAGTACTGGCAGTCAGCGTTCCAACGCAGGGAATACTCAGCAAGCGCTGTCCAACCTCATCTTCGTCCAACTTTCGTTTCAACTGAGATTCCAGATCTTTAATCTGCTCAACAAGATAGTGATAATGTTGTTGTAATTTCAGCAGTAACTGGCTGAGATAAAGAGGCAAACTACTGTCCTCAAGAAGGGTACTCAGTCGACTAATAACGGCAGCACCTCGCGGAACGCTGATACCAAATTCCAGCAGAAAAGCATGCATCTGATTAGTTGTTTTCACCTTATCCTGAACCAGGGATTCACGGACACGATGCAGAGCTCGCATTGCCTGCTGAGATTCGGTTCTGGGCTGCACGAAACGCATAGATGGACGTGATGCTGCTTCACAGATAGCTTCAGCATCAACGAAGTCATTTTTGTTGCTTTTAACGAATGGGCGGACAAATTGCGGTGATATCAGCTTTGGAAAATGCCCTAACTCTTCCAGCTTGCGTGCCATAAAGTGAGAACCGCCACAGGCTTCCATCGCGATGGTTGTTGCCGGGCATGTCGCCAGAAATTCGATTAGCTTTGGTCGGGTGAATTTTTTACGGTAAACGGCCTTCCCACGATGATCCTGACAATGAATATGGAAAGAGTTCTTACCCAGATCGATACCAATAAGCGCAATGTTTTCCATGATGGTTCTCCGAATGAAAGCCTGTCCTCAGCATAGTACTGGGAAGGAGGGAGTGACCATCTCATTAAATATAGCACTTGGGATACCCTGCGCAGCCTGCCGGAATTCGGTACGACCAATCAGATAGACAGCGATAGAGTTGGCCTACGGCGCTTCACCGCACCGGGGCGAAACTTCGCCGCCGATATTTCATTCTACTTCTAAAATGAAAGCAGGGTCGCCGAGGCGACCCTGCCGATCGTAACGCGATGCACGCGGCGACGATTAGAAACGGTAGGTCACGCCAGACCACAGCATGCCGGTATAGTTCTTCGCGATCATCGGGCTGTCCTTAATTTGGCTGCTCAGCTGCACAAAGCGGCCGGCGAAGAACGCGTTCCAGTCCGCATTGATGCGATAGTAGGTGGTCAGCTCCAGGTAGGGTGACCAGCTGTTTTCCGGGCTGTACTGCTGCAGACTGCTGCGACGCGCCTCGCTGTCGGACACGCCAAAGTAGTAGCTGTTCTGATTGGCGCTGTTCCAGGTCACGCCGACGCCGGGAGTAAAGCTCCAGTCCCCGCGGTGCAGGGTGTATAGGTAGGCCAGATCGCCCACTAGGCCATTGCTGTTATCCAGAATATCGCCCACGAAAGAGGCGCGCAGCGTTCCCCACGCTTCGTGATGGCTATAGCTCAAGCCGGCCATCACGGTCGCGTAGCGGTTATTCAGGCGCTTCATCCGCCAGTCATCGCTGTCGCTGGCGCGAAAGCGCCACGGAGAATAGAACGCGGTGGCGCTCAGCTGATCCTGCTGATCCTTCCACAGATAGTAACCGGCGGTCAGACTGTGAAAATAGAAGCTGTCGCTGTCATAGTTCACCATCGGCACAGGATAAACGCGGTCGTTATCGCCACGGTAGGGATCCGGGGCGACCAGAGCGGAGGCACCGATAGACCAAGTGCCGGCGTGGGCGGCGGCAGTAACCAGCAGGGCCAGTGAGCCCAGCGCAGAGAGCGTACGTTTTTTCACCGTTAACATCATCCAATACAGAATAAAAATATGTCGGATGATTATACTCATAGAGTGGTTAATCGCATCACCTTTTACCTGGAAAACAGTTAACATGCCACTTTTCATCCTATTCTAATCCCTACTTCCCGCGCGACCGCCGGACGCGGGTATCCTGCGCCGCCGCATCACCGTGTCTAAACTGAGTGCTTGAAATGCCATGGGAAAAAAGCCGTGAGCGGCGGGCAAATTCCTGGAGGCCAACTAAGCTTGATCTCAGGGGGAGACTACGGTCGGCCTGCCATGTGCGGATGCCCCGGCGCAACAGCGCGTTTTCGCGCGACCGCAGCGACGCGGCATTATCCTTAACCTGTGCTGAAAAAAGGACGGGCATCGCTATGAACATATTTGACCAATATCGCCAGCGCTATGAAGCGGCCAAGGATGAAGAGTTCACGCTGCAGGCATTTCTCACCCTCTGCCGCCAGGATCGCAGCGCCTATGCCAATGCGGCAGAGCGTCTGCTGCAGGCCATCGGCCAGCCCGACATGATCGATACGGCGCAGGATCCCCGCCTCTCCCGTCTGTTCTCCAACCGCGTCATTGCCCGCTATCCCGCCTTTGCCGAATTCTATGGCATGGAGGATGCCATCGAGCAAATCGTGGCCTACCTGCGCCACGCGGCACAGGGGCTGGAGGAGAAAAAACAGATCCTCTATCTGCTGGGGCCGGTCGGCGGCGGCAAGTCCTCTTTGGCCGAGCGGCTGAAGGCGCTGATGCAGTGCGTTCCCATCTATGTGCTGAGCGCCAACGGCGAGCGGAGCCCGGTCAACGACCATCCCCTGTGTCTGTTCGATGCCCGGGAGGATGGCGCCATCCTCAGCCAGGAGTACGGCATCCCGCCGCGCTATCTGGGAACCATCATGTCGCCGTGGGCCACCAAGCGCCTGCGTGAGTTCGGTGGCGATATCACCCAGTTCCGGGTCGTCAAGGTGTGGCCCTCGATCCTGCAGCAGATCGCGATCGCCAAGACCGAGCCGGGCGACGAAAACAACCAGGATATCTCCGCGCTGGTCGGTAAGGTGGACATTCGCAAGCTGGAGCACTACGCCCAGAACGATCCCGATGCCTATGGCTATTCCGGCGCGCTGTGCCGGGCCAACCAGGGGATCATGGAGTTTGTGGAGATGTTCAAGGCGCCGATCAAGGTGCTACATCCGCTGCTGACCGCTACCCAGGAGGGAAACTATAACGGCACCGAGGGGATCTCTGCCCTGCCCTTCAGCGGTATCATTCTGGCACACTCCAACGAATCAGAATGGGTGCAGTTTCGTAATAACAAGAACAATGAGGCCTTTCTCGACCGCGTCTATATCGTGAAGGTCCCCTACTGCCTGCGGGTATCGGAAGAGATTAAGATCTACGACAAGCTGCTGCGCAACAGCGAACTGGCGCTGGCGCCCTGTGCGCCGGGCACCCTGGAGACACTGGCCAGCTTCAGCGTGCTGTCGCGCCTGAAAGCGCCGGAAAACTCCAGCCTGTTCTCCAAGATGCGCGTCTATGACGGCGAAAGCCTGAAGGACACCGATCCCAAGGCTAAGTCCTACCAGGAGTATCGCGACTATGCCGGGGTCGATGAGGGGATGAACGGCCTCTCCACCCGCTTCGCCTTTAAGATCCTCTCCAAGGTCTTCAACTTTGATCATGCCGAGGTCGCCGCCAACCCGGTACACCTGTTCTACGTCCTGGAACAGCAGATTGAGCGCGAGCAGTTTCCCCAGGAGACGGGGGAAAAATACCTTGAGTACCTGAAAGGCTATCTGATCCCCAAATACGTCGAGTTTATCGGCAAAGAGATCCAGACGGCCTATCTGGAATCCTATTCCGAGTATGGCCAGAATATCTTTGACCGCTATATCACCTATGCCGACTTCTGGATCCAGGATCAGGAGTACCGCGATCCGGATACCGGACAGCTGTTTGATCGCGAGTCGCTCAACGCCGAACTGGAGAAGATCGAAAAGCCGGCGGGGATCAGTAATCCCAAGGATTTCCGTAACGAAATCGTCAACTTCGTGCTGCGCGCCCGCGCGCACCACAGCGGTCACAACCCTAACTGGACCAGCTATGAGAAGCTGCGTACAGTGATCGAGAAAAAGATGTTCTCCAACACCGAAGAGCTGCTGCCGGTGATCTCTTTCAACGCCAAGACGTCCAGCGAGGAGCAGAAGAAGCACGATGACTTCGTGCACCGCATGATGGAGAAGGGCTATACCCGCAAGCAGGTCCGCCTGCTGTGCGAGTGGTATCTGCGGGTCCGTAAATCATCCTGACGACCCGCTCCGGGCGGCGCCCTGCCGCCCTTTCCACTTGGCAGACTGGGAGGCGCCATGGCCTACTTCATCGATCGCCGCCTGAACGGCAAGAATAAGAGCGCGGTAAACCGCCAGCGGTTCCTGCGCCGCTACCAATCGCAGATCAAACAATCGGTCGCGGATGCCATCCACCGCCGCTCGGTCTCTGACGTAGAGAGCGGCGAATCGGTCACGATTCCACGCGACGATATCAGCGAACCGCTGTTTCAGCAGGGGAGCGGCGGTGAACGCCACCGGGTTCACCCCGGCAACGATCACTTTGTCCCCCATGACCACATAGAGCGCCAGCAGGGCGGCGGCGCCGGCGGCGGCAGCGGCGATGCCGGCAACGGTGAGGGGGGACAGGATGACTTCGTTTTCCAGATATCCAAGGACGAGTATCTGGATCTGCTGTTTGAAGACCTGGCCCTGCCCAATCTGCGCCACAGTCACTACCAGCAGCTGACCGAATTCAAAAACCATCGCGCCGGCTACACCGCTAGCGGCGTTCCGGCCAACATCAGCGTCGTGCGATCCCTGCGGAACTCGCTGGCGCGACGTACCGCCATGAGTGCCGCCAAGCGGCGCGAGCTGCTTCAGCTGGAGCAGCAGCTCGACGCGCTGCAGCACAGCGAACCGGCGCAGCCGCTGGAGGCCATGCGGCTACGCCAAGAGATCGAGGCGCTGCGCCAGCGTATTGCCCGGGTGCCGTTTATCGACAGCATCGATCTGCGCTATAAAAACTACGAGCGACGCCCCGAGCCCTCGAGCCAAGCGGTCATGTTCTGCCTGATGGATGTCTCCGGCTCCATGGATCAGGCCACCAAAGAGATGGCCAAGCGTTTCTATATCCTGCTGTACCTGTTCCTGAGCCGAAACTACAAGAATATCGAGGTGGTCTATATTCGCCACCACACCCAGGCCAAGGAGGTCGACGAGCAAGAGTTTTTCTACTCTCAGGAGACCGGCGGCACCATCGTCTCCAGCGCGCTAAAGCTGATGGATGAGATCGTCCGCGCCCGTTACGATCCCGCTCAGTGGAACATCTATGCCGCCCAGGCCTCCGACGGGGACAACTGGGCCGACGACTCTCCCCTGTG
Source organism: Edwardsiella anguillarum ET080813 (assembly GCF_000264765.2). Taxonomy (GTDB): domain Bacteria; phylum Pseudomonadota; class Gammaproteobacteria; order Enterobacterales; family Enterobacteriaceae; genus Edwardsiella; species Edwardsiella anguillarum. Next base: position 3,503,183 of record NZ_CP006664.1, on the reverse strand, counting down.
CCAGCAGCTGCTCACCACCCGGCTGCTGCCGCTGGTACGCTACTATTGCTATATCGAAATCACCCGCCGCGCCCACCAGACCCTATGGCGGGAGTATGAGGGGCTGAGCCAGCGCTGCGACAACTTTGCCATGCAGCATATCCGGGAACCACAGGATATCTACCCGGTCTTTCGGGAGTTGTTCGCCCGTCAGCTAGCCCCCCGCTGATTCGCCGCCGCCGGACAGGGCGGCGGACAACCATCTCGATACTCGCCCGCCGTTCGACGGCGGGGGTATCCTAAACGCTCGGCATATCATTAAATTACTTTACAATCGGCCACAGAACGTTTGTCATGTCCCGTGGCCTAAACGGGCACACCTTTTTATTATTTTCATGCTGTAGGAAAGTCATCGCATGCATTTCACCCAAAAAACCACCCACTGGCGGGAAGTGTGGCAGTTGATCAGGCCCTACTGGGTTTCAGAAGAAAAAGTCAGCGCCTGGACCCGCCTGTTCGCCATCGTCGTGTTGACCCTGGCCGCGGTGTATATCAACGTCCTGTTTAACGAGTGGAACCGGGTGTTCTACGATGCCCTGCAAAACCGCAACTATGCGGTCTTCAAGGCGCAGCTGATCCGCTTTAGCTATCTGGCGTTTATCTACATCGCGATCGCCATCTTCCGTATTTACCTGACCCAGGGGCTGCAGATGCTGTGGCGTCAGTGGATGACCCGGCGCTATATGGATAAATGGCTGGGGCATCAGGCCTACTATCACACGGAAATGCAGCAGTCGATCGATAACCCCGATCAGCGTATCGCCCAGGATCTGAACACGCTGACCAGCGGCACGCTCTCCCTGACGCTGGGGTTTCTCTCCAGCCTGGTGACCCTGTTCTCCTTCGTCACGATTCTGTGGTCGGTCTCCGGTTCGCTTTCGCTGATGATCGCCGGCCATGCGCTGGAGATCCCCGGCTACATGGTGTGGTTCGCCCTGCTGTATGCCGGACTCGGCTCCATGATGATCTGGCTGGTGGGCCGCCCGCTGGTCGATCTCTCCTTCGATCAGGAGCGCTTTGAGGCAAACTTCCGCTTTGGCCTGATCCGAATCCGCCATAGCGCCGACCCCATCGCGCTGTACCACGGCGAGCAGCAGGAGCGCCGGCAGCTGGAGGGTCAGTTTCAGAATATCCGTCGCAACTGGTGGAATATCATGCGTCTGACCCGACGCCTCAACTTCGCCAGCAACTTTTACGGCCAGTTCGCCATCATCTTCCCGATTCTGGTGGCCGCGCCGCGCTATTTCGCCAACGCCATCCAGCTGGGCACCCTGATGCAGATCTCCTCGGCCTTCGGCCAGGTGCAGGGGGCGCTATCCTGGTTTATCAATGCGTTTGACGATCTGGCCTCCTGGAAAGCCTGCATTAACCGTCTGGCCGGCTTCAATAAGGCGGTAGAGGAGATCAACCGCCATCCCGGCGACATCCGCCATGGTCAGACCCAGTGCGCCGACGAGGCGCTCAATATCAAGGCGCTGACCCTGCAGCTTCACCAGGGGCGTACGCTGTTTAACAATGTCACTCTGCGGGTGCTGCGCGGCGATCGCGTGCTGATCACCGGCCCCTCCGGCTGCGGTAAGTCGACCCTGCTGCGCGCCATCGCCGGCGTCTGGCCCTACGGCCACGGCGAGATCCTGCGTCCAGATGAGACGACGCTGCGTACCCTGTTCCTGCCACAGCACAGCTATCTGCCGATAGGCAGCCTGCGTGAGGCCATCTGCTACCCCTACAACGCAACCACCTATAGCGATGACGAGCTGAAGGCTATTCTGCGAGCCTGTCGCCTGAGCCACCTGTGCGATGCATTAGGCAGCCGCTCCAACTGGTCACAGCAACTCTCCCCCGGTGAGCAGCAGCGCATCGCCTTTGCACGTGCGCTGGCGCTGCGCCCGGATATTCTGTATCTGGATGAGGCCACCAGCGCACTGGATGAAGATACCGAACAGCACGTTTACCGCCTGCTAGAGGCGTCTCTGCCGGGCGTGACGCTGATCAGCGTCGCTCACCGCAGCAGCGTCGCGCCGTTCCATACCCTGCGCTGGCGTTTTCATCGGGAGGCGGAGGATGACCAAGGGGGAGAATTTGCCCCGTCGCAGGTCGAGGTCTCCACGCTCGGCGAGCACTAAACGTAGACGGCTGGGGCGCATGCCCCGGCCGCCTACGTCGCCTTCTGCTTACTCGCTGCGCGAGATGATCGTGTGTCCTACCTATGCGGCGGGATGATCGGGTGCGTTGAGCAGCCTCTCCAGCCGCGGCGCCAGCCACCAACAGATCGGCGCAACGATCAGGGTCGCCAAAGCCAAGGCATAGAAGTAGCCGCCATACTGCTGCAGAGAGCGCTGCGCGTCTCCCCCCGCCTCACTGTCGCTGGCGGAGAAACCGGCCAGCGAGGCCAGTGCTAATACCATCCCCCAAGCGCCATAGATAAAACCACGCACCTCACGCGGGAATAACTTGGCGATCATCGACTGGCCTAACGCCGATATCAGTAGCTCGCCGATGGCGAACAGCAGATAAGGCGCAATAATCCAGAACGGCGAGACGATGCCCGCCTCATTGCCGAAGAAACGCGCGCTACCGGCAAGCGACAGCGCAGGCCAGCATCCCCACGGCGAATTTGACCGGCATCGACGGATCGCACCCGCGCTCGCCCAGCCAGGTATAAAGCCAGGCCAGACCGGGGCTGAGTACGATAACCCACATCGGATTTAACGCCTACCGGATTGATATCGACCCCGAACAGAGAGGGGCGCACATTATTGATGGCGAAAAAGTTCAGCGAGGTCGGCATTTGGTTGTAGAGGATGAAGAACAACAGTGCTTGCCCCATAAGCACCAGCCCCACCACCATTTTCAACCGCGAAATAGGCGACTCCCGGCGCATGATGCGCACGCCATGGCATAACGGCGCTCACCCCATTACGACCAGCACCATGCTCTTATTACGATTGATGCAATAATATTTTTCCCCGGCGACCAGCGTCTCTACGCCAGCCAAGGGGCTGAATCCATGTTCATACGCCACCTCACGAATAGCGCGAATACACTCCCGCTCAGTTTTTGCCCGATTGAGAAAGGCTTTATATCCGCTACAGAACAATTCCATCTGGCTAATATATTTAGAAGATAAATAGCTATCCATCGCACTCCCCTTAATATTAACTCTGGGTCTGGCAATAATGTAACCTACGTTTTACTGCGTTATTGAAATAGATCTCTAAATAACTTATTGATTTCAGAATTATATTTCATTAAAAGATATCGAGATTATATTTATCACTACACTAAAGGGAGTGCATTAATAAATAATTCATGCCATCATCGCCACTCTCGGTGATAAATGCTGCGCGAGGCACATCTAGCGGATAATAAGGTGGAACGCTGACAGCGCAGCCCTTGCCAGCGTGCCACGCCGCGCCTCTGCAACACGCGGCGCAAAATATAAATACTATTTATGATTATTACAGGACAACCCGGCGGACGGCGATTCTCACCGGAGGCCGAATCGGTGAGCGTCGCGCCATTGCCGCAGAGAGCGGGGACATTTAGCCGCACAAGCGTGAGGCAAATCAACTAACTGTGAAGTAAACCACAACACATAGCATCCTCTGCCTATCAGAGTAGGTATCATTAGTAAAAGATGCTAGTGTTATTAATTATAACCATAGACGACTAATTAATTTCGTCATCTTATTGACTAGCCGGTTAATTGATACCACCCACCGGATCATTTGCTGTAGCACCAAGGGAAAGACACCATGAGTACACTCACTGAACTGCCTGATTATCGCATTCACTTTAGTGATCCCATTCATTTTGAACACGAAGTATCCCGCCTGATCGGTGAAACCGTCAGTGCACTTATCGAGCGCGATGGCGACATCATCTATGGCGATCTGATCCATGCTATCGCACGTACTGCCCGCACCGAATCCTGTCAACAGCGTCGGGCGCTGCTGCTCAGCGCCCTGGATCGTTTATTGGGCGACCAACCGCTGCCCGACGACCTCCCCTAGCATATCACCACCGCCAGCCAGACGCTCTCGCCGGGCTGGCCTTCCCATATAAGCGTACGGCAACATGTGGCAACACAAGGGGCTGGCGCAGCAGCCTATGCTGCGTTATGGTGATCAAAGGGCAGATTGCCTCTGCCATCGGCCCCTTTCCGCTGGATCGGTACATCCGTAACCGCGATCATTTTCAAGGAGACTTTTTATGACCAAGCCGCATCACATCGCCGAATGGGCACGCGTGCGTGAAACCTCTTTAGAAATTGCCGAAGCCATCTTCGAACTGGCGCACGGTGACGAAGCCCTGGCGCAACAGATTTGGGAAGAAGGAAACGATGATGTCCTGCCGCTGGCCTTCGCCAAAACGGACCAGGATCAGCTCTACTGGGGAGATGAGACCATCTCCCGCGCAGATGTCTAACCCGTATTATCCCCTGCCCGCCGTGCCCACTGCGTTACGGGTATAGCGGGCAACCGACAAATCATCGGCGCGGATCGCCGGCGTCACGCCGGAAATGATATCCGCCAGCAGCTGTCCGGATCCGCAGGCCATGGTCCAGCCCAGCGTGCCGTGACCGGTATTGAGATACAGATTCTCCAGCGGCGTCGCCCCCACCAGCGGTGTTCCGTCCGGCGTCGCCGGACGCAGCCCGCACCAAAAGCTCGCCTGCGGCAAAAATCCGCCGCGCGGATAGAGATCGCACACCACCCTCTCCAGCGTCCGGCGCCGGGCCGGCGGCAGCGACATGTCAAAGCCAACCACCTCCGCCATACCACCGACCCGGATACGCCGATCGAAGCGGGTGATCGCCACCTTATAGCTCTCATCCAGCACCGTCGAGCGCGGCGCGGCGTCAGGATCATCGATGGGCAGCGTCAGAGAGTAGCCCTTCAGCGGATAGACCGGGATCGCCACGATATCCTGCAGCAGCCCGGTAGAGTAGGCACCCAGCGCGACCACATAGGCGTCCGCCACCAGCGTATCGTGGCCATACTGTACGCCCTGTATCCGCGCCCCGCTGCGCAGTAGCCGCAGGGCCTGGGTATTAAAGATAAAGCGAACCCCGGCCTGTGCCGCCCGCTGCGCCAGCTGACGGGTAAACAGCTGGCAGTCCCCGGTTTCATCATGGGGCAGATGCAGACCGCCGCTCAAGCGCGCACTCGCCGCCGCCAGCGCCGGCTCCACCGTCGGCAGCTGCGCCGCCGACAACAGCTGGTAAGGCACTCCGGCCTCGCGCAAAACGGCAATATCACGCGCGACGTTCTCATACTGCTGCGGCGTGCGGAACAGCTGCAGGGTTCCCAACTGCCGCCCTTCGTAATCGATGGGTGTCGTCCGGCGCAGCTGCGCCAGACAGTCGCGACTGTATTCGGCCAGCCGGACCATCCGCGCTTTATTTAGGCCATAGTGGGCACTGTCGCAATTACGCAGCATCTGCCACAGCCAGCGCAGCTGAAACAGCGAGCCGTCCAGGCTCATCGCCAGCGGCGCATGGCGCTGAAACAACCATTTAAGCGCCTTGAGCGGGATCCCCGGCGCCGCCCAGGGTGCCGCATAGCCCGGCGAGATCTGTCCGGCGTTGGCCGCGCTGGTCTCCAGCGCTGGGCCCTCCTGACGATCGACTACCGTTACCTGGTGACCGGCCTGCGCTAGATACCACGCGCTGGTCACGCCGATCACGCCGCTGCCCAATATCGCTACCCGCATCGCCATCCCTCCGCTGCCGTACGAATGCCCTATACGCTGTACATCAAGCATATGCGATAACCGGAGCACGCGCCGCGGCAATCCGGCAGTTTTCAACACGGTAGGCTACGCTTGTATCAGGACGGCATGCCGCGGTCCGTATAATGGCTTGAGGGAGGTGTGTGCATGGCCAGGTCAAACGCTGCAACCCGTAACTCCGCACCGTGCCTGAGCGATGGCCCGGACTGGACGTTTCCGCTGCTTCAGGCGTATCTGAATGAGATCGATCGGGTCGCCCGGCACTACCGGCTGGATACTTATCCACACCAGATCGAAATTATTACCGCCGAACAGATGATGGACGCCTACTCCAGCGTCGGCATGCCGATCAACTACGCCCACTGGTCCTTCGGTAAAAAGTTTATCGAGACCGAGCGACGCTATAAACAGGGCCAGCAGGGGCTGGCCTATGAGATCGTGATAAACGCGAATCCCTGCATCGCCTACCTGATGGAGGAGAACACCATTACTCTGCAGGCGCTGGTGATGGCCCACGCCTGCTACGGCCATAACTCCTTCTTTAAGAATAACTATCTGTTCCGCACCTGGACCGACGCTGGCTCCATCATCGATTACCTGCTGTTTGCCCGTAACTATATCCGCCAGTGCGAGGAGCGCTACGGCGTTGAAGAGGTCGAGAAAATTCTGGACTCCAGCCATGCGCTGATGAACTACGGCGTAGATCGCTACAAACGACCGCAGAAGATCTCTCTGGATGAGGAGCGCGCGCGCCAGAAGGCACGCGAGGCCTATCTGCAGAGCCAGGTCAACGATCTCTGGCGCACCCTGCCACGCCGTGAGGCCGAGGTGCTGGCCAGGCAGGACCAGCGCTTCCCCAGCGAGCCCCAGGAGAACATCCTCTATTTCCTGGAAAAAAACGCCCCGTTGCTAGAGCCATGGCAGCGGGAAATCGTGCGCATCGTGCGCAAGATCAGCCAATACTTTTACCCGCAGAAGCAGACACAGGTCATGAATGAAGGCTGGGCCACCTTCTGGCACTATACCCTGCTCAACCACCTCTACGACGAGGGGCGGGTCAGCGATCGCTTTATGCTGGAATTTCTGCACAGCCACACCAATGTGATCGCCCAGCCAGCCTATAACAGCCCCTATTACAGCGGCATCAACCCCTACGCCCTGGGGTTCGCCATGTATCAAGATATTCGGCGCATCTGCCAGCAGCCGACCCCTGAGGATCGGGAGTGGTTCCCCACTATCGCCGGGCGTGATTGGCTGGAGACGCTACACTTCGCCATGCGCGACTTTAAGGATGAGAGCTTCATCAGCCAGTTCCTATCGCCGCGCCTGATGCGCGAGTTTCACCTGTTCAGCGTCCTGGACGACGAGCGCAATAGCTATCTGGAGATTGAGGCCATCCACAATCAGGAGGGGTACCGGATCCTGCGGGAGCGGCTTTCGTCCCAGTACAATCTGAGCAACCTCGAGCCGAATATTCAGGTCTGGAACGTCGCGCTGCGCGGCGATCGCTCGCTGACCCTGCGCTATATTCCCCATAACCGGATCCCGCTGGATACCGCCAGCCGCCGAGCGGTCATCAAGCATCTGCAGCGGCTGTGGGGCTTTGACGTTTATCTGGAGCAGGTAAACGAGGACGGCGGCGTAGAGCTGCTGGAGCGCTGCCCGCCGCATCCTGACGGGATCTGAAGTAAAAACCGGGGGGCGCTAAGCGCCCCCCGGTTATCGGGGATAGGAGATATCGGCTGGATACGCCGCTGACTCAGGCGCGCCCCTCGGCCAAATCGCGCGGGATCCCGCTCTGCATTCCGTGCCAGATGGCGCCGCTCTCTTTGCCGTAGCTGCGGACAAACTCCATCACCTGATCGTGCTGACGGGTCGCCGCCAGCTCACCGAGACGCGAATAGAACGCCAGCGCCAGGCGGCGCGCCTGCGGATTGGCAAAGTAATAGCGCCCGACTCGGGTGTACAGCCCCTTCAGCCCGTTGAGGATCAGGCCGTAGATCGGATTGCCGCAGGCGAAGGCCAGCGCGCGAAAAATACGGTAGTCCAAGTCAGCAAAGGCATCGGCGCTATCCTCTACCGTCGGGGCGTCGGCGACGATGGCCTGCACCTTATCCGGATGCTGACGCACTGCGGCGCGAATGAAGATAGCGGCAATGTTGGTACGCACGGCCAGCACATTGTCGATCAGCTGCGGGACGCTATCGTGATCCAAACGCGCCAGCGTCTCCAGAATATTCAGCCCAGAGGTTTCCCAGAAGTTGTTCACCTGGGTCGGCTTACCATGCCGGATCGTCAGCCATCCATCGCGCGCTAAACGCTGCAGCACCTCACGCAGGGTAGTACGGGTAACGCCAATCAGCTCAGACAACTCTCGCTCTGCGGGCAGGATAGAACCGGGTGGAAAACGGTTATTCCAAATACTTTCAATCAAATACTCTTCCGCAAAACCAGCTGGACTCTGCGCCTTAATAACCATGTTGTTAACGTTCCGTCACGACAATAAGAATAAGCAAAAACAAGATTGCTCATCATACCAGATGGCAACCCGCTGATATAGCGCCGATAGCGCTTAAACATACAAACTGTGCCCACGGCGGCAAAAGCACACGTACGGACACAGAATGAGAATAAAATTCATTTTCTATTGAGCCTGCGGCGGCGGCAGGCGTATAATAAGAATAATTATCAATATCACGGAGAGAGATCATGGACGTCACGGGTATCCTTATCGCCAGCGCCGCCGCACTGAGCGGCGTCGCGCTGCTGATCACCCTATTTGCCGACCGCGGCGCTCCGCGTTTCCTGCGCACGCCGTCTCCCCGCGCAGAGCCACGCTGCGACCGCGCCCGACTTCCTGCACAGGAGGAGACTCCCCTTCCCCCTCTGGGCAATCCGGCTCTACTCCCGACGGCGCAGCCCCGCCTTGGCTCGCTGGAGTTTCCCTTACCCGCGCCGCGCATCGCGCTGGGCAATCTGGGGACTCTCCCGTAACGGTTATCGCCTTCCTATCGCATGCCGCGCCATCTCCTCCGCATGTCATGCCAACAAATAATCCGCTCACAGTTTTTTATTCCACACTCTGGGCGCTGAACCGCGTTACGCCTCCTTTCCTGCGTTCCCCATTGCAGCCCCGCGTCAAAATCGGCAAGATTTGCCCTCATCGGTGCGCCGCGCGGCGTCCGACCTGGCCGTGGAAGGTGCCGTGCTAGGACGCTTATATTAAGCAACAATACAATAATCAAATGATTTATAAGAGGTTATATCAAGGCGCCACTTTGCCGCCCGCCGTGAAAGTAGTATAGTCTAATTATTTCCCGGCAAAGATATTCTCCGTTCCGCTTTCTGGGATCGCGGCCGATACCGGCAAATCACATAAGAAATCAGGTTTAACGACGTTATGACAATCACATATACCCAGGCCTTCGCGAGGAACTTCCTCGGTAACGCGCCGGGCTGGTACAAAATTGCCATTCTGGCTTTTTTAATCATCAACCCACTGGTTTTTGCCCTCAGCCCTTTCTACGCCGGCTGGCTGCTGGTGATCGAGTTTATCTTCACCCTGGCCATGGCGCTGAAGTGCTACCCCCTGCAGCCCGGCGGCCTGCTGGCACTCGAGGCCGTATTTATCGGGATGACCAGCCCGGAGAAGATCGCCCATGAGATAGCGGCCAATCTGGAAGTGCTGCTGCTGCTGATCTTCATGGTGGCCGGTATCTATTTTATGAAGCAGCTGCTGCTGTTTGTCTTCACCAAGCTGCTGCTTAACATTCGCTCGAAGATAGCCCTATCGCTGGCCTTTTGTCTGGCAGCGGCATTCCTGTCCGCCTTTCTCGATGCTCTGACGGTGATCGCCGTTGTCATCAGCGTCGCGGTGGGATTCTATGGCATCTACCATCAGGTCGCCTCCGGCGGCGGTGGTAACGTGGCGCTCAGCGACGACAGCCACCTGACCGACAGCGCCAAACGCGATGCCCTCGATCAGTTCCGCGCCTTTCTGCGCAGCCTGCTGATGCATGCCGGCGTCGGCACCGCCCTCGGCGGCGTCATGACCATGGTCGGTGAGCCGCAGAACCTGATCATCGCCAAAAACGCCGACTGGCACTTCGTCTCGTTTCTGCTGCGCATGGCGCCGGTTACCGTGCCGGTCTTCTTCTGCGGTATATTCACCTGCTACCTGGTCGAGCGGTTCTCCCTGTTCGGCTACGGTGCCCAGCTGCCGGATCGCGTGCGCCAAATCCTGCTCAACTTCGACCGGGAGAGCACCAACAGCCGCAGCCGTCAGGATAAGCTGCGCCTGATGATACAGGCCCTGGTCGGCGTCTGGCTGGTGAGCGCATTGGCCTTCCACCTGGCGGAGGTCGGGCTGATCGGGCTGAGCGTGATCGTACTGGTCACGTCGCTGTGCGGGGTCACCGACGAGCATCTGATCGGCAAGGCGTTTCAGGAGTCGCTGCCCTTCACCGCGCTGCTCACCGTGTTCTTCTCCGTCGTGGCGGTGATCATCGATCAGCACCTGTTTACCCCGGTGATCCAGTTTGTGCTGCAGTCGCCGCCGGATCGCCAACTGACGCTGTTCTATCTGTTCAACGGCCTGCTCTCATCGATCTCCGATAACGTCTTCGTCGGTACGGTCTACATTCACGAGGCGAAGGCGGCGCTGGAGTCCGGTGCGATCTCCCTGAAGCAGTTCGAGCTGCTGGCCGTCGCCATTAACACCGGCACCAACCTGCCGTCGGTAGCCACCCCCAACGGTCAGGCCGCGTTCCTGTTCCTGCTGACCTCTGCGCTGGCGCCGCTGATCCGTCTCTCCTATGGCCGCATGGTCTGGATGGCGCTGCCCTACACGGTGGTGATGACGCTGGTGGGCCTGCTGTGCGTGACCTTCGCGCTGGAGCCGGCAACCCAGCTCCTGTCCCAGTGGCATCTGCTGACCCTGCCGCCGGCGCAGGACGTGCTCAGCGGCGGGCTCTAACTCCCGTCCGTCGCGCATTTCAGATAATTTTTTCTGGCAGTGTGCAGTCAATGGTTTACACTGGCTGCACCTTTTTGTGACATGGAAATCAGGTTATGTTGCAATTTTTGAAGCGTTGTTCGCAAGGGCGTGGCGCCTGGCTACTGATGGCGTTGACGGCGCTGCTGCTTGAGTCGACCGCGCTCTATTTTCAGCATGTGATGCTGCTAAAACCCTGCGTCATGTGCATCTATGAACGCTGTGCCCTGTTCGGAATTCTGGGGGCGGGGCTGCTGGGCGCCGCGGCGCCGAAAACCCCGCTGCGCTGGGCCGCGCTGCTGCTGTGGCTGTACAGCGCCTATCGCGGGCTAGAGCTGGCCTGGCAGCATACCATGATCCAGCTGCATCCCTCGCCGTTCAATACCTGTGACTTCTTTGTCTCCTTCCCCGCTTGGCTGCCGCTGGACAAATGGCTGCCGTCCGTCTTTTTCGCCAACGGGGACTGCGCTGAACGCCAGTGGCAGTTTATGAACCTGGAAATGCCGCAGTGGCTGGTCGGGATCTTTGCCGCCTATCTGCTGATCGGCCTGCTGGTGCTGCTGGCTCAGCTGGTCAAAGAGAAGCGCCGCTCGCTGTTTAATCGCTAGACTCGCCGCTAACACCGCTCGACCAACCTCCAAAGGCACCCTCGGGTGCCTTTGGCTTTTCCGGGCGTGTGCGGCAGGATGCTTAGCGGGCGACCAGCACCGAGGTGCGGGCGTGACGCACGATCGCCGCCGCGTTGGAGCCCAGCAGATAGGTTTTCATGCTGGGGCGCCGCGAGCCGATCAGGATCAGGTCGGCATTGATGCACTGCGCCTCTTTCAGGATTTCGTCATAGATACCGCCCTGGCGCACCACCACGCTGATGTTCTCCGCCGGCAGCGCCAGCGTATCGGTCAGCGCCTGCAGGCGCGAGCGCAGCTCAGCGCTCATCACATCATCGAACTGATTGGTCTGCGGATTAAAGCGGTTAAGGATAAAGTCGGGGATCTGGGCGACGACATACATCAGGCGCACCCGGGTATCTGGGCTGCGGATCACGGCCTTCACCTGCTCCAACGCCATCGCCGTCAGCGCCTCTTCTCCCAGATCCAGCGGTAGTAAAATGTTCTGATACATCTTTTCCCTCTCCTGTTCTGTGATGGTATTCCCGCGGTACGCGTAGCACGACGGCGCTGCGACGGGCTAATTCATCATACAAATCAAGCCGAAGGACCACAACCGGTTTACTCCTGTCCTTCCCCCTGCTGCCACAGCGGCTGGCGCATAATATGCTGCTCCCAGTCGCTGACTTCGCTTTCACGCACCGCGATATAGCGCACGGAGATACGCGCCGCATGCATCGCCGACTTAGACCCGCTGCGCAGCGGATGCCACGTCGGCAGCGGCGCCCCCTCGCTCAGCAGGCGATAGGCGCAGGTCGGCGGCAGCCATTCAAAGGTCGGCAGATTCTCCCGCGTCAGCTTGATGCAGTCCTCTTCATACTCAAAGCGCCGCGCGTAGTGGCGACACTGACATGTCTTGATATTGAGCAGGTTGCAGGCCACGTTAGTAAAATAGATCTCATCAGTATCCTCATCCTGCAGCTTATGCAGACAGCACTGACCGCAGCCGTCACACAGCGCCTCCCATTCGGCGTCACTCATCTGTTCCAGCGTTTTTTCCTGCCAAAAAGGCGTTGTACCCATCTTCACGTTACCCGCAGCTGTGCTATCAAAGGCGCCCTGTATAGACGCTTTGGGCGCCAGATGCAAGTCTCTTTCGCGATAGCGGGTACCTCATCGACGCCTCCGCAGCGGCCTCAAATGATCCGGGTCGTCAGCGTGCGAGCATTCAGACCGATGGTCAGCATGTCGCCGGAGAACAGCGGACCGACGCCGGCCGGCGTCCCCGTCAACACAACGTCCCCGGCGCGCAGGGTAAAGAAGCGGCTCATATAGCTAATCAGCGGCAGGATGGGGGTCAGCATGTCGCGCGTATTGCCAGACTGGCGCAGCACACCGTTGACGCTCAGCGTAAGGCCGGCATTCTGCGCGTCGCCGAATTCGCTCTCGGGGATAAAACCGGAGAGGGGGCAGGCGCCGTCAAACGCCTTGGCCTTCTCCCAGGGATAGCCGTGCTTTTTACACTCGCGCTGCACGTCGCGCAGGGTGAGATCCAGCGCCACGCCATAGCCGGCGACGGCGCGCGCCACCCGATCCTCATTCGCCTGGCTCAGCGGCATGCCGATCAGCACCGCCAGCTCGACTTCGTGGTGCACCTCGCCCAGCCCGTGGGGGATCACGATCGGCTGACGCAGATCGCACAGCGCACTCTCCGGCTTGAGGAACAGCACGGGCTGCGGCGCCACCTGGCTGCCCATCTCACGGATATGCTCACGATAATTATTACCGACGCAGACCACCTTACTGACCGGTAGCTCCAGCAGGGCGCCCTGCCAATCACGATGCTGATACATCCTTCCCCTCCCCTCAGGCTGGGGCCGCCTGCGGCAACCCGGATCATCAGTCTATCGATTATCCGCAGCGACGAAAGTGCCCGCCCGACCAGAGCGTGATACCGTTCACAGCATTAGAGCACGCGGCGCCAGAAATGCGCCTCAGCAGGTCGTTTTCCCCTGAGCATGCAGGTGCCCCTTCAACAGGTTTTCCGGCGGCGGCGGCAGCTGTAGATAATATCCTTGCTCGGCCAGTGCCGCTTTCACCGTCGCGAGATCCGCCCCGGCCAGACGCGTGCGAGTGGCTAAATTAAGCACCATGGCCAGCTGCGGCAGGCCGAAGCGCTTCACTAAATCAGGTGGAACCCGGGAAAAATCGTCTTTCTTTTCCACATACAGATATGTTTGATCGCGTTTTGCGCTTCTGTAGATCACACAAAGCATTTTTTCCACTCTATTTAATTCTGACGGCGACTTGCCTAGATATACTGCTGACTATAACATGCTTAGATACATCGGAATATCACGCACGCCGTGGTTATTTCGGAGATTTCCAAGTTGCTGAGCTGAGTCAGGATAGATGTCACAAGCGCCAATAGAACTGAAAGGCAGCAGTTTTACACTCTCGGTTGTTCATTTGCATAATTCTCAACCAGAGGTAATTCGCCCGGCATTAATCGCCAAGGTCGGTCAAGCGCCCGCGTTTTTGAAAAATGCGCCTGTTGTTATTAATATTACTGATGTGAATGGCAGTGTGGAATGGCGTGAAATGCTGCGCGTGTTCAGCGCCGCAGGACTGCACGTCATCGGCGTCAGCGGCTGTCGCGACGAAGCCCAAAAACAGGCGGTACTGCATGCGGGTTTACCGTTGCTCAGCGAGGGTAAAGGCGCGGTGAAGAAGGCGCCCGTCGCCCCGGCGGCCCCCGTCGCGGCAAAAACTAAAATCGTCAGTACCCCGGTGCGGTCAGGGCAGCAGATCTATGCGCGCAGCTGCGATCTGATCGTCACCAGCCACGTCAGCGCCGGCGCAGAGCTGATCGCCGACGGCAATATACATGTCTACGGCATGATGCGTGGGCGGGCGTTGGCCGGCGCCGCCGGCGACAGTGGCAGCCAGATCTTCTGCAGCCATCTCTCCGCCGAACTGGTGTCCATCGCCGGTCAGTACTGGCTAAGCGATCAGATCCCGGAAAACTATTATGGGCAAGCCGCCCGCCTCACCCTGAGCGACGGCGCCCTTACCATTCAACCTTTATTCTAGGCCCTTCTTCAAAAAGGATATTTTCATGGCACGCATTATTGTTGTTACATCGGGTAAAGGGGGCGTTGGCAAGACTACATCAAGCGCGGCCATCGCAACCGGACTGGCACAGAAAGGCAAAAAAACCGTTGTTATCGACTTTGACATTGGCCTACGTAACCTTGACCTGATCATGGGCTGTGAACGCCGCGTCGTGTATGACTTTGTCAATGTCATCCAGGGTGATGCGACCCTAAATCAGGCGCTGATCAAAGACAAGCGCACCGAGAACCTATTCATCCTGCCCGCCTCTCAGACCCGCGATAAAGACGCGCTGACCCGTGAAGGGGTAGAGAAAGTGCTCGACGCTCTGCAGGAGATGGGCTTTGACTTCATTATCTGCGACTCACCGGCCGGTATCGAAACCGGGGCGCTAATGGCGCTCTACTTCGCCGATGAGGCGATCATCACCACCAACCCGGAGGTCTCCTCGGTACGCGACTCTGACCGTATCCTGGGAATCCTCTCCTCCAAGTCTCGCCGGGCCGAAAACGGTGACGATCCGATCAAGGAGCACCTGCTGCTGACGCGCTACAATCCGGGCCGGGTCAGCCGCGGCGACATGCTGAGCATGGAGGACGTGCTGGAAATCCTGCGCATTCCGCTGGTCGGCGTGATCCCGGAAAGCCCGTCGGTTCTGCGCGCCTCCAACCAGGGCGAGCCGGTGATCCTGGACAATGAGTCCGATGCGGGTCTGGCCTATCGTGATACGGTCGAGCGCCTGATGGGCGAAGAGCGTCAGTTCCGTTTTGTTGAAGAAGAGAAAAAAGGCTTCCTGAAACGCCTGTTCGGGGGATAAGACATGGCATTACTTGATTTTTTTCTGTCGCGCAAAAAAACGACAGCCAATATCGCCAAGGAACGGCTGCAGATCATCGTCGCGGAGCGGCGCCGGGGAGACAGTGAGCCCCACTATCTTCCTCAATTGAAGCGCGACCTGCTGGCGGTTATCTGTAAATATGTACAGATCGATCCGGAAATGGTCAGCGTACAGTTGGAACAGAAAGGGGATGATATTTCGGTTCTGGAGCTTAATGTCACATTGCCGGAAAACGAAGAAGCAGCGAAATGAGCAATAGGCGCTGTTCCCTTATTTATTAAGGGGACAACTGTATAAATAAACAGATAAATGACAATCGTCTGTTTATTATGACGACGTACTTACAGAATAATCTGATTATTATGCTACGGCGCAGATTATCCGTTCGATAAAATGAATAAATTTTGTTTTATCCTACACCCCAGCTCACCAATACAATAAAGGCAGCGCTAAGGCTGCCTTTATTATTTAGCGCCGGCGCACGCTATTTTTTCAGTACGCCATTCAGCCCATCGGCCAACAGCTGGCCGCGCCAGCCGCTCAGCAGCTCTGGCTGCTCCGTCTTCAGCTGCCACTGCACGCTCAGCAGCTGATTGATCTGGCGCCGAGACGCCAGCAGCTCCGCCGTCAGTCCCCGCTGCTCCGCCACCTGCTGCACCAGCGTCTTAATATGCTTAAACGCCTGCTTGTAGCCCGGATGGTCGATCAGACGCTCGACGGCGGGCGGCAGCTGCGCCTCCTCCAGCGCGGCGGCACGCTCGACGATCTCCAGCAGCGCCTTACCGTGATAACGGATCTCCGGCCCGCTGACGCCGATTTCGCTCAGCTCGGCCATCGAGCCCGGCATGTAGCGCGCCACCAGCCACAGGCTCTCCTCACGCACCACGAAGTTCACCGCCATATCGCGAGTGCGGGCCTGATTCAGGCGCCACTCACCCAGCAGTTGCAAACAGGCCAGCTGACGCGGACGCAGCTGCCAGGCATTGGTCATCTCCCGGTAGGCCAGCGCCGGCTCCACCGTCTCGGCGCGGCGGCGGCACAGGGCCTGACATTCGTCGAGCGCCGCCGGCAGCCAGCCGCAGGCCTCAACCTCGGCCAGCAGCTTATGCGCCATCGGCAACAGGTAATAGACGTCTGCCGCGGCATAGTCACACTGACGCTCACTGAGCGGACGGGCCAGCCAGTCGGTGCGCGACTCGCTCTTGTCCAGATCGACCTGCTGGTAGGCGCTGACCATGGCGGCAAAGCCGCTGGAGAGCGGGCGGCCGGTAAAAGCGGCCAGGATCTGCGTGTCGATCAGCGGCTGAGGCAGAGTCTGGAAATCATGCAGGAAGACCTCCAGATCTTCGCTGCCGGCGTGCAGCAGTTTGACGACCTGCGGGTTACGCAGCAGATCGACAAACGGCTGCCAGTCGGAGATCGGCAGCGGATCGATGAGCGACAGCGTCTCACCGTCATACAGCTGCACCAGCCCCAGCTGGGGATAGTAGGTACGGGTGCGGACAAACTCCGTATCCAGCGCGATATACGGGCAGGCGCTGGCGCGTTCACAGACCTCTTTCAGCGCGCTGCTGGAGGTAATTAACTGATACTTTAGCATTATAATCTCATTAAAACGCCTGCCGCAGCAAGACGTGAACGGGCGGTCTCGCATCACCCCGCCCAAAAAAAACAGTGCGCCGACGGCTACGCCGGCGCCCCGCTATCAACAACCAGAGACAGGGTACGCGTCGAGGCTACCGTTTGTCATCTGCCGCCCGTGCTTCGCGCAGCGTCCGGCGTAAAATCTTACCCACGTTGCTCTTGGGCAGCTCCGTATAAAACACCACCTGCTTCGGCACCTTATAGCCGGTCAGGTGACGGCGACAGTGGCTTACCAGCTCATCGCGGGTCAGGCTAGGGTCGCGCTTCACCACGCACACCTTGACCATCTCTCCCGAGCTTTCGCTGGGAACACCGATGGCCGCGCACTCCAACACCTTGGGATGCAGCGCTACCACCTCTTCAATCTCATTGGGATACACGTTAAATCCGGAGACCAGGATCATATCCTTCTTGCGATCGACGATGCGTAAAAAGCCCTGCTCATCCATGGTACAGACATCGCCGGTGGCCAGCCAACCGTCACGCATGATCTCTTCCGTTGCCTCTGGACGCTGCCAGTAGCCACGCATAACCTGTGGGCCGCGCACCTGCAGCTCTCCCGCCTCCCCCTGCGTGACCTCACGGCCTTCGTCATCCACCAAACGGACATCCGTCGACGGTACCGGCAACCCGATGCTACCGCTGTAGCGCTTCAGATCGTAGGGATTCCCCGCCACCAGCGGCGAACACTCGGTCAGCCCGTAGCCCTCCAGTAAATGGTGACCGGTCAGCTGTTCCCAGCGTTCGGCTACCGCCTGTTGCACCGGCATCCCGCCGCCCACCGACAGCCGCAGCGATGAGAAGTCCAGCTCGCGGAAGTCTTCATTGTGCAGCAGTGCGTTAAACAGCGTATTCACCCCGGTCAACGCCGTGAACGGATAGCGACTCAGCTCGCGCACCATGCCTGGAATATCGCGCGGATTGGTGATCAGCAGATTGCGGCCGCCCAGCTCAATAAACAGCAGGCAGTTTACCGTCAGGGCAAAAACGTGGTAGAGCGGCAGCGCCGTAACCACCATTTCATGGCCCACCTTCAGCAGCGGGCTATACGCCGCCTTGGCCTGCTCCAGATTCGCCTGCATATTGCGGTGGGTCAGCATCGCCCCCTTGGCGACGCCGGTCGTACCGCCGGTATATTGCAGAAAGGCCAAATCATCGTTGACGATATCCGGCTTAACGTACTGCATGCGGCGCCCGCGCTGCAGCGCACGGCGGAACGAGATCGCGTCCGGCAGATTATATTTAGGCACCAGACGCTTGATGTACTTGACCACAAAGTTAACCAGCGTGCCCTTCGCCGCCGGCAGCTGATCGCCCATCCGCGTCAGGATCACGTGGCGAACCTGGGTCGAGAACACCACCTTTTCCAGGGTATGGGCAAAGTTGGAGACGATGACAATCGCGCTGGCGCCGCTGTCATTCAGCTGGTGTTCCAGCTCGCGCGGGGTATACAGCGGGTTGACGTTAACCGCCACCATCCCGGCGCGCAGGATGCCGAACAGCGCGATCGGATACTGCAGCAGGTTAGGCATCATCAGCGCGACGCGATCGCCTTTCTGCAGCCCAAGACCGTTTTGCAGGTAGGCGGCAAAGGCGCGGCTGCGCTCCTCCAGTTTGCGGAAGGTCATTACCTGTCCCATATTGATGAACGCAGGCTGATCCGCGTAGCGTGCTACCGCGTGTTCAAACATGTCCACCAGCGAGGCGTAATGATCCGGATTGATTTCCGCCGGCACATCTACCGGATAGCGTTTAAGCCAAACCTTTTCCAAGGCGCTTCTCCCGTGTTTCTTATCTGTATGAGGGGTACGAATATCGCCCCGCGCGGGCGGTGCCACGCGTATCGAACGGGCGATAGCGCTGTCGAATATGCCCTCCTGGCATTAAAAAACAAATAACCCCGCAGGGCGGGGTTTCTTTGTTCGCAGCCGGCGCATCCACACGCAGCGCGCGGACGGCAGGCAGCGTGTTATTTTATACCTGACGGGCGCCAATGACACCAAAATCTGCCCGCCGTCCCCGACTTTGTCCGCTTTTAACGCGCAAACGCGCAGGCTTTGCGCAATCTACGCGCCGCTAAGGCTGCGGCACCACGACGTTTTCAATCCGTGCCGGCATCGGAGCATACCAGCCCCAGCCCGGGCCGAAGCCCGGCCCCCAGTAAGGGCGGCGCCAATAGGGATCATAGCCCCAGGGGCCGGGGCCGATCGGCTGCGGCGGCATAATTACCTGCTGATCGACCTGCCAACGCTGATAGCCGCCGATATCCATGGTGACAAAATTATAGGGCGTCTGGCCGATCTTTCCCTCTACGCTGCCGGTCAGCGGTCCGACCACCGTCACCAGCTGGTGATTAAAGTTGATCGGGTCGAGAAAGACGCGGCTTTTGGCCAGAATGCGCCCCAGCACCGGCTGCCCCAGAATCGGTCGGGCGCCGCTGTCCAGCGGCATCACGGCGATCTCCAGGTAGCTAGCCTCTTTTTTGTTGGTGACGCTGACCACCGTGCCGCCGAAGCGGGACTCCTGGCCGACGTATAAATCCGGCGCATTATGCACCGCCGCAAAGTTCTGCTGCGGCGTCGGCGAGGTGCCACGCACGGACGCCGGAACGCTCACACACCCGGCCAGCAGCAGCGCAGCGGCTGCCCCGGCGATGCACTTCATCTTTATCCGCATCATTACGCTCCCCTTATGCCGTACCCAAGGCGACGGCGCGATATGTCCGCCGTTGGCGGCACCTACTCTCTTTGACCCGCCGTTCAGCGCCGGGTTCCCCGGGGCGCGGCTAGCCGCGCCCCGGCAATTTCTTCCAGGTCACCTCATTGCGCAGATAGATCGGCTGCGCCTGCTCCACCGCCACCGTCTCCCCTGCCTGCCAGGCGTGCAGCGCCAGCGGCAGCATATCTTCGGCATGAGGCAGCAGCATTTGCCCGTCGCGCAGCGTAAGGCCCACGTCCTGCGCCAGGTCGGGATAGGTCTGCCAGCCGGTACCGACCGTCGCCCACTCTCCCTGCAGCGCGGCCAAACGGGCGCCCGCCTGCTGTGGGTTAAGCACCGCCTCGCTGGCGCCGCCGTGCCAGACGCCGGCGCTATCGCGACAGTACTCCCCCCAATAAACCTCGCCCATCCGCGCATCGATCGCGCTCACGACCCGGCTCTCCGCCGTACAGCGCCAGGCGCCCTGCGCCATCGTCGCCAGCGTGGAGACACCGATCATCGGCAGCCCGGCGCCCAGCGCCAGCCCCTGGGCGATCCCCACGCCGATACGCACGCCGGTAAAGCTGCCCGGCCCGCGGCCAAAGGCCAGCGCATCCAGCTCGGCCAGCGTCACCCCCGCCTCGGCCAGGATCTGCTGCACCATCGGCAGGATACGCTGGGTGTGTTCACGTGGACAGATCTCAAACAGCGCCAGAGACTCACCGTTATTCCACAGGGCAACGGAACAGGCTTCCGTTGCGGTATCAATCGCTAAAATTCGCGTGGGCATGCCAACCTCGGCAAGAAAAGAAATGAATTATCAATGGGCAGAATAATAACACAGCCCCTTAACCCTGTGTTTCTCAATTCGCCTCTCCCTCTCCCTCTGCCGACGCCGCGCTTGGCGCGGCGCGGAGAAAGTCGATGACCCGCGCCAGATCGCGGGTGCGCGGCGCAGGCGGCAGGCTGCGCAGGAACACCTCGCCATAGGGGCGCATCACCAGACGGCTGTCGCAGATAATGATGGCTCCGCGATCGCGGCTGTCGCGGATTAAACGCCCTACCCCCTGCTTCAGGGTGATCACCGCATCGGGCAACTGCACCTGGGTAAAGGGATCGCCCCCGCGCAGACGGCAATCCTCCATCCGGGCCTTGAGCAGCGGATCGTCCGGCGCGGTAAAGGGCAGCTTGTCGATAATCACGCAGCTCAGGGTATCGCCGCGCACGTCCACGCCCTCCCAGAAGCTGCCGGTCGCCACCAGCAGCGCGTTGCCGGCGGCAATGAAGTCGGCCAGCAGCCGGGACTTTCCGCTCTCTCCCTGCACCAGCACCGGCAACGTGAGGCTGGCGCGAAAGACCTGCGCCAGCCCGCGCATCATGGCGTGTGAGGTACACAGAAAGAAACAGCGGCCATTATTGGCCTCGATCAGCGGCGTCAGCATCTGCGCTAACTGCGCGGCGGCACCGCGCTGATTGGGGGGCGGCAGGAAGCGCGGCACGCACAGCAGCGCCTGGTGGGCGTAGTCGAAGGGACTAGGCAGCAGCAGGCTCTGCGCCGCCGTCAGCCCCAAACGCGCGCTGAAGTGCGAGACGTCATCCTCCACCGCCAGCGTTGCCGAGGTAAAAATCCAGGCACCGGGCTTACTGCACATCAGCTCACTGAATTTCTCCGCCACCGTCAGCGGCGTCAGCGCCAACACGAAGTGACGCGGCGTACACTCATACCAGTATGAGTAGCCGGGCTGCATAACGTCGGAAAGGCGCTTCAGGCGGTTGCGGTACAGCGTGGCGCGCTCAAAGGCGGCATCGAGCAGCGCCGAGCGGCCCAGCGACATCTTCATCACGTCATAGCACAGCTCTAACGCATCGTCCACCAGCACCAGGGAGCGGCGCACCTCGGCCTGCGCCAGAATATCGCGCAGGTTGCCGCGAAAGCCGGGATCGCCCAGCACGATACGCAGATCGAGGCTGCGCTGGGTCAGCAGATCGGCGCTTTTCTGCAACTGGGCGACGTCTCGCAGCTCGGTGCGGTACGCCATGATCATGTCGCGCGCCAGATCCAGCA
Organism: Edwardsiella anguillarum ET080813; assembly: GCF_000264765.2. GTDB lineage: Bacteria > Pseudomonadota > Gammaproteobacteria > Enterobacterales > Enterobacteriaceae > Edwardsiella > Edwardsiella anguillarum. The sequence goes on along the minus strand of NZ_CP006664.1, from coordinate 3,481,449 downwards.
GCTGGCGGCTGGAAAGCTGCTGGCCAAAATATTGACTGGCGATGTCTGGGACCTGGTGCGCCTCATCAAAAATGGTCACCTCGGCCTCCGGGATCAGCTCGCCAAAGCCCCCCTCTTTGACCACCAGATCGGCCAAAAACAGATGGTGGTTCACCACCACGACCTGGGCATCCATGGCGCGGCGGCGCGCTTTAACCACGTAGCACGCTTTATAATGGGGGCAGTCCCCGCCCAGGCAGTTGTCGTTATTGCTGGTCACCAGCGGCCAGACGGCGCTGTCTTCAGCCACCCCGTGGCAGTGGCTGATATCACCATCCTCGGTCTGCGACGACCAGCTGCGCACCCGCATCAGCTCCGCCAGCAGCGCCGGGGCGATATCGCCACCGGCCAACGACTGCTGTTCCAAGCGCTCCGGGCACAGGTAGTTGGCCCGCCCTTTCAGCAACGCGGTCGCCCCCTGAAAGTTCAGCACCCGCTTCATCAGCGGCAGATCGCGGTTATACAGCTGATCCTGCAGCGCCTTAGAGCCGGTCGAAATGATCACCTTATGGCCGCAGCGCAGCGCCGGCACCAGATAGGCAAAGGTCTTGCCGGTGCCGGTACCGGCCTCCACCACCAACGATCCTCGCGCCTCAATCACCGCGCTGATCGCCTGCGCCATCTGACGCTGGGCCTCCCGGGGGGTGAAGCCGGGAATACTCTGGGTTAATAGCCCGTCGGGGGCAAAATCATCGGCCACGGCATCTCTCATCTAGAGGGGTAAAGGGGGGATTATGCCAACTCCGCGGCGCAAGCTCCATCCTCCTGCGCATATCGCACAGGGCGCGGGGAGCGCGGGGGATACAGTCTCGACGCTTTTGAGTATACTGTCGCCGCAGACACCACCACTTATTAAGGGCGAGATTTATGTCTATCGAACGTATCAATCCGGAGCAGCGCTGGTCTGATGCCACCGTCTTCAACGACACCATCTACTTTACCAGCGTGCCGGAAAACCTGGATGCCGACGCGACGGCGCAGACCGCCAATGCGCTGGCCGCCATCGACATGCTGCTCAGCCAGCTGGGTAGCGATAAGACCCGGATTCTTGATGCCACCATTTTCCTGGCAGACGGTGCGGACTTTGCGGCCATGAATGCCGCCTGGGACGCCTGGGTCGTTCCTGGTAAAGCGCCGGTGCGCTGTACCGTGCAGGCCAAGCTGATGCACCCGCAGTATCGGGTAGAGATCAAGATCGTCGCCGCCCGCTGAGCAAACGGCCCGCGAGCGGGCCGTTCTCCGGAATTCAGGCCAGCTTAATCACCGCCATACCGGCCAGCAGCAGCAGCAGTCCGCACCACCCCTTGCTGTTTAGCCGCTGACCAAACAGCACCCAGCCCGCCGCGATCGTCGCCATAATGCCAAAGCCACCCCACAGGGCGTAGGCGACGGACAGCTCAATCCCCTTTACCGCCTGACTCAACGCGCCAAAGGCGGCCAGCACGGCCAGCAGCGACAGTACGCCCGGCAGCAGGCGGCGAAAACCGTCAGACCATTTGAGCAGAATATTGGCCGCGATCTCCAGCGCCACGGCCAGCGCTAGCCAGGCGCCGTATACCCATTCAAGCGACGACATGTTTCCTCCCCGTCGACCCCGTCACCGAACTGGAGGGTGAGCGTCTCTGTTTCACCGTACCGGACTTCAGCAGGATGATCCCCCCCACCAGCAACCCCAGGCCGCTCAGCTTGAGCGCGGATATCGGCTCGTCAAACCACAGTACGCTGAACAGCGTAATAAACAGGATGCCAATCCCCTCCCACAGGGCATAGGCCACCCCCAGCGCGACCCGCTTCACCGCAAAGGCCAATAGAATATAAGAGAGGGTCACCATCAGCAGCATGACGACATTGCCGCTCATCGTCCCGCTGACGTTGGCCCATTTCATCGAAAGGGTGCCAATAATTTCGGCCACGATGGCACATGCCAGGAAAATCCAGTAAATCATATTATTTCTCCAATTATTTAATTTTATTTATTGGCGTTTGGTTTTATTCCACTGCGCCGACCACTGGATTAACAACGCGTTAGATATAAGAATCCATCGCCAACGCGCGGCGCCGTTTACGTAGCGTGGAAAGCGTGCGATGACACCGCCAGCGCGGGCGTACTGAGCGCATCCCGTGGGACATTTCTGGAGAAAAAGACGCTATAGCTCACTGCACCAGTGATACTCACTGGCAATCGTGGAGGAAATGAATAACAGATATGCAGAGGTTTTAATCATTAAACGATTATGCGTTTTCATAGTGGTTTACCCTCTTCCCCCGTACCTGAATCTGGGCGTACGGTTTGCGCAGTGTCCTCCGGTTATTAATTGATATATTAGTTGTAGCACAGGCTATTTTTTATAGCAAACCGCCTTTTACTACTTTCTTTAAATAAAATCACTGAAAATAAATAAGTTATCATCCATAAAAAAACAAGGCCGCCCTAAAATGGCGACCTTGTTCTCCTGCCGGGTCAACGCATTAGGCGCACGCCCCGTGAGCAGGCGGCGCGCCAACGGCTGACTAACCCCGCTCGCGCGATGACTAACCATGCAGCGCGCAAAAAGTTACGCCTGAGCGCCAGCAACCGCCTCTTTCGCCAACGCGGTGATCCGCGCATAGTCCCCGCTCTCCAAGGCGTCCGCCGGGATAAGCCAGGAGCCGCCGATGCACAGCACGCTCTTCAGCGCCAGATAGCTACGGTAGTTGCTCGGTGAAATACCGCCGGTCGGGCAGAAGCGGATATGGGAGAACGGCCCGGCGATGGCCTGCAGCGCTTTCACGCCGCCGTTGGCCTCCGCAGGGAAGAATTTAAACTCTTTCAGACCGTAGTCCATTCCCTGCATCAGCTCAGAAACGGTGCTGATACCCGGGATCAGCGGAATGCTGCCGGCCACGGCGGCTTGCAGCAGCCCCACGGTCAGTCCCGGGCTGATGGCGAACTGGGCGCCGGCCTCGGTCACCTGGCGCAGCTGCTCCGCATTGGTCACGGTACCGGCGCCGACGATGGCCTCTGGCACCTCCTGGGCAATCAGGCGGATAGCCTCTAGCGCACAGTCGGTGCGCAGGGTCACTTCCAGTACCCGCACCCCACCGGCAACCAGTGCCTTGGCCAGCGGCACAGCCTGCTCCAGCGTGTTGATGACGATAACCGGTACGACCGGGCCTGTTGTCAGAATGGATTCCGCACTCACTTTCCAGTTGTTCATTGTCGCTTCTCTCCAGATGCCTTACGGCGGATTAATAAGTGACCCCGAGCCCCGGCATTCCCTGCCGGTCTGACGCCTGGGCCTGCGCCCGGGATCGATCACAGCTATTGAGGCGGTCTGCGCCGCCTCGCCTATCAGGAATGGTAAAACGGGATGCAGCTGGCGCCCTCTTCGGCGCCGGACAGTTGTTCGCGTAGCGCGTTGAACAGCTCGCGGCCACAGCCGTCGTGCAGCGCGGAGAGATCCGGCTGGAATGCATCGCGCGCCGCCAGCTCCGCCTCATCCACCAGTAGAGTCAGCTCGCCGCTGCGCCCATCGACCCGGATCATGTCACCGTTGCACACCTTGGCCAGCAGGCCACCGGCACAGGCCTCCGGCGTCACATGAATCGCCGACGGCACTTTACCCGAGGCGCCGGAGAGCCGGCCATCCGTTACCAGCGCCACCTTCAGCCCGCGATCCATCAGCACACCCAGCGGCGGCATCAGCTTGTGCAGCTCCGGCATCCCGATGGCCCGCGGTCCCTGATAGCGCACGACCACCACGCAGTTGCGATCCAGCGCGCCCGCCTCAAAGGCCGGCAGCACGTCATGCTGACTGTTAAACACCACCGCCGGCGCTTCAATAATCTGGTTCTCTTCCGGTACCGCCGAGGTCTTCATCACCGCGCGCCCCAGGTTACCGGACAGCACTTGAGTCCCTCCGTGATGGGCGAACGGCGCCTCAACGCTGGCGATCACCGCCGTATCGTAGGAGCACTCGGCGCCTTCGCGGTACACCAGCTGCCCGTTCTCCAGGAACGGCTCCTGGGTGTAACGGCGCAGGCCGTGACCCGCCACAGTATCGACGTCGTCATGCAGCAGCCCGCCCTTCAGCAGCTCGCGCACCAACAGCGCCACGCCGCCGGCCGCCTGGAAGTGGTTGATATCGGCCGGGCCGTTGGGGTAGATGCGGCACAGCAGCGGCACCGCCTCTGACAGCTCGGAGAAGTCATCCCAGTTGATCAGGATGCCCGCGGCGCGCGCCATCGCCACCAGGTGCATAGTCAGGTTGGTGGAGCCACCGGTCGCCAGCAGGGCGACAATACCGTTGACCACGACCTTTTCATCCACCATTCGCCCGATCGGCAGATAGCTACCGCTGCTCTCGGTCATCCGCGTCACCTGACGCGCCGCCGCGTCGGTCAGCGCATGACGTAGCGCGCAGTCCGGCTGAACGAAGGAGGCGCCCGGCAGCTGCATCCCCATCACCTCCATCACCATCTGGTTGGAGTTAGCCGTGCCATAGAAGGTACAGGTGCCCGGCGCATGATAGGAGGCGGCCTCCGACTCCAGCAGGGCCTCACGCCCGGCCTTGCCCTCAGCAAACAGCTGACGGATGCGCACCTTCTCCTTGTTCGGCAGACCGCTGGCCATCGGCCCGGCCGGTACGAACAGGGTCGGCAGGTGGCCAAAGGACATCGCCGCCATAAACAGCCCCGGCACGATCTTGTCACAGACGCCCAGGTACAGCGCACCGTCGAACATGTTATGCGATAGCCCGACCGCGGCGGACATGGCTATCACTTCGCGACTCATCAGCGACAGCTCCATGCCGTCCTGACCCTGAGTCACCCCGTCGCACATCGCCGGCACGCCGCCGGCTACCTGACCGACAGCCCCGACCTGATGCAGCGCCTGCTTAATCTGCGCCGGATAGCTTTCATAGGGCTGGTGGGCGGAAAGCATATCGTTATACGAAGTGATAATCGCGATATCACTTTTGGTCATGCTCTTCAGCGAGGCCTTATCCTGCTGAGTGCAGGCGGCAAAGCCGTGCGCCAGGTTGCCACACGCCAGCTGGGCGCGCTGCACGCGAGTGCTGCGTGCCCGCTCAATCTTGGCCAGATATGCCGCGCGGGTAGCGCGGGAGCGTTCAATAATGCGTTGGGTAACACGTTCTACGATTGGATTCATTACAGCCTCATGCCGTCCAGTAGACGTCGACCGGCGTCATGCTCTGCTGGAGCACGGCGCGGATCGGCATCTCATTCACCTCCGCTCCGCCGGCGGCCTGCTCATATACCCTGCGTTTGGCGTTGCCCACCAGGTGCAGGTAAATATGACGGCTGTCCAGCAGGGCCGGGAGTGTGAGGGTGATGCGATCGAGCGGCGCCGTGAGCGGGGTCATCCCCATACACACGCGTCCGGAGTCCATCGCGAGAGCCGGGAGCAGATTCTCTGCCCCGGGGAAAAGTGATGCGGTATGGCCGTCGTCCCCCATACCCAGGATCAGCGCGTCAAAGGGGCGCGCCATTACCGCCAGCGCCGCCTCTGCGGCTTTTGCACCGTCAAAGGGGGTCGCCGCGTCGTTCTTCAGGCCAATAAAGTGCGCCGCCGCCGCCGGCCCCTGTAACAGGTTCGCCCGTACCAGCTGCTCGTTGCTGGCGTCATCGTCCGTCCCGACCCAGCGTTCGTCCGCCAGGGTCACCCAGACCCGTGACCACTCGAGCACCTGCTCACGCAGCACCGCAAACAGACCCAGCGGGGTGCGTCCACCGGATACCACCAGGCTAGCCTGCCCGCGGGCGGCGATCCCCTGGCGCAGACGCTCGGCGATAGCCTGCGCCAGGTGGGTGTTCAGCGCGTCCGCGCTGTCAAATTCGATAAGGTGTGCCATTTATCTCTGCTCCTCTCGCGCTGCCCGGTGCGACCTGCGCCCCGCGCAGTCCGCTCAGAATTCGTTCCAGCAACGCCCGTCACGGGTGATCAGCGCCACCGATGACACCGGCCCCCAGGTACCCGCCTGATAAGGCTTCGGCGCGTCGTTGTCGTCGGCCCAGGCCGTCATGATGGAGTCGACCCACTTCCAGGCCTCCTCCACCTCATCGCGGCGGACAAACAGCGCCTGAATGCCGCGCATCGCCTCCAGCAGCAGGCGCTCATAGGCGTCCGCCAGATGCTCCTGGTGGAAGGTATCGGAGAAGCTCAGATCCAGCTTGGTGGTCTGCAGGCGGTGTTTATGCTCCAGCCCCGGCACCTTATTCAGGATATCGATCTGTACCCCTTCGTCCGGCTGCAGACGAATGGTTAGCTTATTCTGCGGCAGCGCCTGATAGGAGTCGCTGAACAGGTTCAGCGGCGGGTTTTTGAAATAGATAACCACCTCAGAACACTTGCTCGGCAGGCGCTTACCGGTACGCAGGTAAAACGGCACCCCGGCCCAGCGCCAGTTGTCGATATCGACGCGAATGGCGATAAAGGTTTCTGTATTGCTGCACTTGTTCGCCCCCTCCTCCTCCAGGTATCCCGGCACCTTCTTTCCCTGCACGAAACCGGCGGTGTACTGGCCGCGCACCGTCGTCTCACGCACGTTGCCGTGGTTGATTCGGCGCAGGGAACGCAGCACCTTGACCTTTTCATCACGAATACGGTCGGTGGAGAGGTCCGCCGGCGGATCCATGGCGATCATGGTCAGGATCTGCAGCAGGTGGTTCTGCACCATGTCACGCATCTGCCCGGCCTGATCGAAATATCCCCAGCGCCCTTCGATACCGACCTCTTCCGCCACGGTGATCTGCACGTGGTCGATCATGCTATTATCCCAGTTATTGGCAAACAGCGCGTTGGCAAAGCGCAGCGCCAGTAGATTCAGCACCGTCTCCTTACCCAGGTAGTGGTCGATACGGTACACCTGGTTCTCATCAAAATAGCGCGCCACCTGATCGTTGATCGCTCGCGATGAGGCCAGATCGGTCCCCAGCGGCTTCTCCATGACGATACGGCTGGGCTGAAGGTTCATCCCCGCATGCCCCAGCCCCTGGCAAATCGCGCCAAAGGTGCTTGGCGGCATGGCAAAATAGTTAATAGTCACCCGCTGCTGCGGCGCCACCCTCTCCGCCAGACGCTGGAACTGCTCAGTATCGTTGACGTCCAGGTTGCAAAAGTCGAGGCGGTCGCTCAGACGCTGCCACAGCGCATCGTCCAGCGGCTCTTTCAAAAAGGTATCCAGCGCCTCCCGAACCACCTTACGGTAAGCCGTGGCATCCCACTCGGCGCGTCCGACGCCGATAATGCGCGTCTCGGGGTGAATGTGGCCGGCCTTTTCCAGCTGATACAGGGAAGGCAGCAGTTTGCGCCGGGCCAGATCGCCCTTGGCGCCAAAAATAATCAGGTCGCAAGCCTGTGCCGTTGACGTTACCGCCATATCTCTCTCCTCGTGCAGGTTACTTGTAATTTTTTTACAGAATCGTTCTGATGACCCTGATTGTAGCGAGAAAAACGACTTTTTCGTTGCCCTTTCATACACAGTTAGTGCGTAAAGGCGTAGCGCTAGCGTGCCATTGCACCGTGCGACCGTCTCTTCATGTAATTTTCTACCAAATTTGTAGAAAAATTACCATGCCGAAAGTTAGACACAGCTCATACATTACAAAAAAAGCCGCAAATACGCCTCTGATGGGCTGCAAAGCCGTTATCTGTCGTTGTATATTTTCAACAAACGTTCATAGATTTCTCCTCTAGATGAAATCGCCCAACCCCATGAGTGGCCCTCTCCTATGAATACGCTGGAAAAAATCCAGGCGAGTCTGGATCAGCTGAGTAAATCCGAACGCAAAGTCGCCGAGGTGATCCTCGCGGCGCCGCAGACCGCCATCCATTCCAGTATCGCCACCCTGGCCAAGATGGCCGACGTCAGCGAACCTACGGTAAACCGTTTCTGCCGCCGGCTGGAAACAAAAGGGTTTCCAGATTTTAAACTGCATCTGGCACAGAGCCTTGCCAACGGTACCCCCTACGTCAACCGCAACGTTGAAGAGAGCGACAGCGTCGACGCCTATACCAGCAAGATCTTCGAGTCGGCGATGGCGGGCCTTGAGATGGCCAAAAACCATCTGGATATGGCCACCATCAACCGCGCGGTCGATCTGCTGACCCAGGCGAAGAAAATCTCCTTCTTCGGGCTGGGCGCCTCCGCCGCCGTGGCGCATGATGCCATGAACAAATTTTTCCGTTTCAATATCCCAGTGGTCTACTTTGACGACATCGTCATGCAGCGCATGAGCTGCATGAACTCCAATGAGGGCGACGTGGTGGTGCTGATCTCCCACACCGGGCGCACCAAAAGCCTGGTGGAAATGGCGCATCTGGCGCGGGAGAACGATGCGACGGTGATCGCCATCACCTCACGCGACACACCGCTGGCCCTGGAGGCCTCCCTGGCCCTGCTGCTGGATGTGCCGGAGGACACCGATGTCTATATGCCAATGGTCTCACGCCTGGCACAGCTGACCCTGGTGGATGCGCTGGCAACCGGCTTTACCCTGCGCCGCGGAGCGAAATTCCGAGATAACTTGAAGCGGGTCAAGGAAGCCTTGAAGGAATCGCGCTTTGATAAAGGTCTCGCCCTGCCCGCGCACTTTGAGTAAGGGGGCGGCCTCCTCGCCAACAGACTGAATAATACACGCCGGTCGCCTGCAGTTTAGCCAACCGGTGTCCCTCCCGCCGGCGCCGCTGCCAGTGGGGCTATCCGGGTAACCGCGGCGGCCTTGGGCCGGTGCATTTGCCCACCGTTGTATTGGCAATACCAATGCTTCACATGTCAATGGAGTTATGCATGTCCAGACGGCTCAGAAGAACCAAAATCGTTACCACGCTTGGCCCGGCTACCGATCGCGACAATAATCTGGAAAAGATTATCTCCGCCGGCGCCAACGTGATGCGTCTTAACTTTTCACACGGCACGCCGGAAGATCATCTGCTGCGCGCCAATAAAGTCCGTGAAATTGCCGCCAAACTCGGTCGTCATGTCGCCATTCTCGGGGACCTGCAGGGTCCTAAAATCCGGGTATCCACCTTTAAGGAAGGTAAGGTTTTCCTCAACGTTGGGGATAAATTCCTGCTGGATGCCTCGCTGGACAAGGGAGAAGGCGATAAAGAGAAGGTTGGCATCGACTATAAGCGGCTGCCGGAAGATGTGGTGCCGGGCGATATCCTGCTGCTCGACGATGGCCGAGTTCAGTTGAAGGTGATCTCCGTACAGGAAGATAAGGTGTTCACCGAGGTCACCGTGGGCGGCCCGCTGTCCAACAACAAAGGGATCAACAAGCTGGGCGGCGGGCTCTCCGCCGATGCCCTGACGGAAAAGGACAAGGCCGATATCCTGACCGCCGCCAAGATTGGCGTCGACTATCTGGCCGTCTCCTTCCCGCGCTGCGGAGAAGATCTCAACTATGCCCGTCGTCTGGCGCGCGATGCCGGCTGCGAAGCCAAGATCGTCGCTAAGGTCGAGCGCGCCGAGGCCGTCGCCAGCGACGAAGCGATGGATGATGTGATCCTGGCCGCCGACGTCGTGATGGTCGCCCGTGGCGATCTGGGGGTTGAAATCGGCGATCCGGAGCTGGTGGGGATCCAGAAAAAGCTGATCCGCCGCGCCCGCAAGCTGAACCGCGTCGTGATCACCGCGACCCAGATGATGGAATCCATGATCACCAATCCGATGCCGACCCGCGCGGAGGTCATGGACGTGGCCAACGCCGTACTGGACGGTACCGATGCCGTGATGCTGTCTGCCGAAACCGCCGCAGGCCAGTACCCGGCCGAAACCGTGGCCGCCATGGCGCGCGTCTGCCTGGGCGCAGAGAAGATCCCCAGCATCAATATCTCCAAGCACCGCCTCGATGCCCAGTTCGACAATACGGAAGAAGCGGTCGCCATGTCCGCCATGTACGCCGCCAACCACCTCAAGGGGGTAACGGCCATCATTGCGATGACGGAGTCCGGGCGCACCGCGCTGATGATGTCTCGGATCAGCTCCGGTCTGCCGATCTTCGCCATGTCCCGCCATGAGCGCACCCTGAACCTGACAGCCCTGTACCGCGGCGTCACGCCGGTGCACTTTGACAGCCACACCGACGGCGTGGCCGCGGCCCAGGCGGCGGCCAACCTGCTGCGGGATAAAGGCTTCCTGGTCTCCGGCGATCTGGTGATCGTCACACAGGGCGATCAGATGGACACCATCGGCAGCACCAATACCTGCCGCACCCTGCGCGTAGAGTAATCGGCTGCATACGCAGCGGGGGCGCCTAGCGCCCCCGCTTTTTTCATCCTGCCGTCATCCTGACCTCGCCGCGCGACGCCCTACAGCGTCAGCACAATAAACAGCGCCATGCCCGATAGCACCGCCGAAAACGCCTGGCGCTGCCGCGCCTCGCTCATCTGACGGCGCAGGCGCATCGCCAGCGGCTGCGTCAGCAGCGCACAGCTAAACACCGGCAGCACCACGCTCAGATTGACATAGCCAAACTGCCCGGCGCCGGGCAAGAGTGCGCCCGCCGGCGGGGTGCGCAGCAGATAGGTCGTCACCGTTACCGCGCTGCCCAGCAGCAGCAGCCAGTTGCAGTAGACCGCCACCTGCCGGCGCGGTATGGCGGGTAACAGGGAAAGAAGCGGCGCCAGCACCGAGCCCCCGCCCAGCCCTGTGATCCCGGCCACGGTTCCCCCTGCGAAGCAGAGCCCCATCCCACGGTTGCGCGTACAGCGGGGCGACATCGCCGACGCGGCGACCGGGCGTGGACGGCGCAGGTTACGCAGCGCCATCAGCAGCAGAATGGCGGCAAAGATCAGCAGAATCGCTTTCCCCGGCAGCAGGAAGCTGATGTGTACCCCTAGCTGCATGCCGGCGCTGACGCCCAGTGCCCACCAGATCAGCAGGCGAGCATCGGGGCGGGCCTGCTGACGCCAAAACGCCAGCACGTTGATAAATGCCGCCAGCATGACCACGCTTAGGGAGGTGGCCGCCAGCAGCTGCACCTCACAGTGGGGAAACAGGACGTGCAGCACCGGCACCAGGACGATGCCGCCTCCCAGTCCAAACAGCGCGGAAAGCAAACTGGTCGCCGCCCCACACACGCAGAGCAGCGCAAGAACCCCAAGACTCATTCTCTTCCCTTCAATCACACGGCCGGCGCTCAGCGAAGCAGACCGCAGCGCATCATAAATCCTGGCGGCAATAGGGCTCTATCTCTCCCGGTCTGCGCGTTTTCAACAGCTTCAGGATCCAGGTGTACTGCTCCGGGTGCTCCCCCATCAGCAGCTCCACCTCCTGATTCATCCGCCGGGCAATATAGGCGTCATCCTGTCCTGCGATGTCGTCCATCGGCGGGCGAAGATAGATGTCCAACCGCCCCTGTTCGCCATCATACACCGGAAACAGCGGAATGATGCGCGCCCGGCACAGCTTCATCAGCCGCCCGATGGCCGGTAATGTGGCCTTATAGGTGGCGAAAAAGTCCACAAACTCGCTGTGCTCTGCGCCGTGATCCTGATCGGGCAGGTAATATCCCCAGTAGCCTTTGCGCACCGAGCTGATAAACGGTTTGATGCCATCGTTGCGCGCGTGCAGGCGCCCACCGAAACGGCGGCGCGCACGGTTCCACAGATAGTCAACCAGCGGGTTCTTCTGATTATGGAACATGGCGGCCATCGGCTGCCCGTCGGCGGCCAACAGCATGGCGGGAATATCGACGGCCCAGCCATGGGGCACCAAAAAAATCACGTTCTCCCCCTGCTCGCGCGCCTGCTCAATGATCTCGCCGCCGTGCCAGTGGGTGTGACGCAGCAAGCGCCGCGGACCGCGCAGGGTCAGCTCGGCCATCAGGAACATGGACTGCCCCGCGCGGGCGAACATCGTATCGATGATCGCCTCGCGCCGATGCGCATCCATCTGCGGGAAGCAGAGCATCAGATTGATGCGCGCGCGACGGCGCGCGCCGCTGGCCAGGCGTCCGGCCAAGCGCCCTACGGCGCCGATCATCCGATCGCGCAGGCGCAGCGGCAGGAATGCCATCGCCACCATCAGCGCGATCCCCAACCAGACGCCCCAATAACGAGGCGAGAGGAAGGCGGCGCGAAAGCGCGGAATAAACTCAGCGTTTGATTTGGTCTCGTGTTGCATCAGTGGACTCTTTTATGATCCCCACGCGGATGACGCGTGGGATGGCTGGAAATTGTAGCCATTTGGCAGACAAAAAAAAACTGTCCCACCCTGAACGGGACGACGGGTGAAATCCAGGGCGACGGCAAGTGGCACATATAAAAAGCCCGCCGAGGCGGGCTTAGGGTGACGCGCTAACCTGGTCGGGGCTCAGTCCAGCTGCAGCTGAGGCACGACGTCACGCATCTGGGCGAGGAACGCGCTGCGTTCTTTGCCGGTCAGGGCATCGGAGCGCGGCAGGTTCACCGTCAGCGGGTTTACCGCCTGATTATTCACCCAAAACTCATAGTGCAGATGCGGACCGGTCGAGCGGCCGGTATTACCGGAGAGCGCAACGCGATCGCCGCGCTTCACTTTCTGGCCCGGCTTCACCAGGATCGTCTTCAGATGCATAAAGCGGGTCGTATATTGACGGCCATGGCGGATCACCACGTAGTTCCCTGCGGCACCGCTGCGCTTGGCTATCACCACCTCGCCGTCTCCGACCGCCAGCACCGGCGTCCCGACCGGCATGGCGAAGTCGACCCCTTTATGGGGCGCAACGCGACCCGTCACCGGGTTCAACCGATGCGGATTAAAGTTGGAGCTGACGCGGAAATGTTTGCTGGTCGGGTAGCGCATAAAGCCTTTGGCCAGCCCGGCACCCTGGCGGTCATAATACTTACCGTCCTCGGCGCGGATAGCATAATAGTCTTTATCGCCGCTGCGCAGGCGCACCCCCAGGATCTGGCTCTGGGCGCTCTTGCCATCCAGCATCTCACGCGACAGCAGCACCGAGAAACGATCGCCCTTCTGCAGCCTACGGAAATCCATCTGCCACTGCAGCGCCTTGATAACCGTATTAATCTCACTACGGCTCAGCCCCGCCGCCTGAGCGCTGGCCACAAAGCTGCCGTTGAGCGTACCGGTGATCACCCGGTTTTTCCACTCGCCCTGCTGGTTTTCTACCGTCTCCTTATACCCGCTGCTGCCCAGCTCATATATCCGGCTCTCGCGGCGCGAGACCTCCCAGGTCAGCTTCTGCAGCGTACCGGCATCGTTAACCTGCCAGGTCAGGGTCTGACCGACGTTCAGGTTACGCAGGGCGGGATACTGCTTGGCCAGCGCCGAGACATTGGACATATCGACGCCGTACTGAGTCAGGATGCTACCCAGGGTATCGCCGCTGGAGACCACGTAGTCGTGACTGCTGGCATCATCGCTGCCGTCGTCGATCTCATCCTTGGGCACCTCGTCTTCCGGCGCCGGCTGATCGAGGGGCTCGCTGGCCTCTGGCGCTAGCGCGCTGAGCGGCGGCGTCTCCAGCAGAACGCTTTTCGCGGTGTCGCTCTCCACCGCGCGAGGATGGTAGACAAAAGGCTGCCAGATGGCGACAGCCAGGGTGACAACGCTCAGGGATCCCAGCATCACCCGGTGGGGGCGGGGCAAGTTACTGTATGCCTGAGCGATAGAACGCGCTATCTGCTGCACTCGGATTTTCCTCTTAATCTCCCTTCAGGCAGCTTGAATACTGGTGCGCCAGCGTGGTCAAAAAGACCATATAGCTGTCCGCACTCAGTGGGATCGCGCTTCCCAGGGGATCTAGCGTACCCTGCCGGACAGGGGTCCCCTGCGCAATCGCCGAGATAACGGCTGGCCTGAACTGTGGCTCAGCAAAAACGCAAACTGCCTTTTGCTCAACCAGCTGTGTTCTAATTTGGTGTAAGCGCCGTGCGCCAGGCTGTATCTCGGGATTGACCGTGAAATGTCCCAACGGAGTCAGGCCAAAGGTTTTCTCGAAGTAACCATAGGCATCGTGAAAGACAAAATACCCTTTATCCTGCACAGGCCGCAGCATGATACCAACTTTCTTTTCTGTCTGCTCGAGTTGTTGCTCGAATTTACGTAGGTTGACATCCAGTTTGTCTTTATTTTGTGGGCTTCGTTGCACTAGTCGGTCATGAATCGCAATCGCCACCTGTTTTGCAATCGCCGGAGAGAGCCAAATGTGCATATTATATTGACCGTGATCGTGATCATGATCGCGCGCTAAGCCAGCGCTGGCGCCATTTGTAACAATATGTGACCCGGAAGAATCGGAATTTTCTGCATGCTTTTCGTCCTGCGTAATATGATGATCGTGGTCATCATCATCATCGCCCGCAATGAGTTGACTACGCACGCCCGGCAGGGTGCTGAGCATGAGATTTTTGTTACTTTCTAGCTGTTGAGTCGGTTTTTCAAGGAAACTCTCCATTTCCGGCCCTATCCATACCACCAGGTCGGCGTCACGCAATCGTTTGATATCCGAGGGACGCAGTGCATAATCGTGGGGCGAGGCGCCGTCAGGCAGCAGAACCTGCGTCGGCATCACGCCGTCGGCAATCGCTGCCGCGATGAAACCCAGCGGCCGAACCGAGGTCACCACGTCAGCCTGCGCGCTGCCCGCCAGCGCACACAGCGACAGCGCGGAAGCAATAAGCGTGCGTTTAATTATATTTTTTTGCGGTATCATGACAAAATTCCCTGCGTAACGTTTGATGAAACGTTATATTATAACATTCCACTCATAGTGCAATATGCCGTAACCATGTCACAGCAAGATAATCTACCGCTGGTCACCCTGCAGCACGTCGCCGTGCGCTTCGGGAGCCGCGATGTACTGGATAACGTCTCCCTCACGCTGCGGCGCGGGCGTATCCTGACCCTACTGGGCCCTAACGGCGCCGGTAAATCCACCCTGGTACGCGTCGTGCTAGGGCTGATCACCCCCACGCGCGGCGAACGCACCACCCGCCCAGGGCTGACGATTGGCTATGTTCCCCAGAAACTGCATTTGGACGCCACCCTGCCGCTGACGGTCGAGCGCTTCATGCGTCTGCGCCCCGGCGTAAAACGCCAGGACGTACTGCCGGCGCTGCAGCGGGTTCAGGCCGGGCACCTGCTCAAGCAGCCGATGCAGAAGCTCTCCGGCGGCGAAAACCAGCGTGTACTGCTGGCTCGCGCCCTGCTCAACACCCCGGATCTGCTGGTGCTGGATGAGCCGACCGCCGGAGTTGACGTCAACGGCCAGCTGGCGCTGTATGATCTGATCGACCGCCTGCGCCACGAGCTTAACTGCGCGGTGCTGATCGTGTCGCACGACCTGCACCTGGTGATGGCGAAAACCGATGACGTCCTGTGCCTGAACCAGCATATCTGCTGCTCCGGCACCCCTGAGGCGGTCGCCAGCCATCCGCAGTTTATCGCCATGTTCGGCGCTCACGGCGCCCAGCAGCTGGCGGTCTATCGCCACCACCACAACCACCGCCACGATCTGTGCGGTAAAATTATTCTCAAGACACGCAGCGGAGAGGCCGATGATTGAACTGTTGCTGCCCGGCTGGCTGGCCGGCGCGCTGCTGGCGCTGGCGGCGGGCCCCTTGGGATCGTTCGTGGTATGGCGGCGCATGTCCTACTTTGGCGATACCCTCGCCCATGCCTCGCTGCTCGGCGTCGCTTTCGGCCTATTGCTGGAGGTAAACCCGTTCTATGCGGTGATCGCCGTCACGCTGCTGCTGGCCTGTATGCTGGTCTGGCTGGAGCGCCGTCCCCAGCTGGGCATCGATACCCTGCTGGGCATCATGGCGCACAGCGCACTTTCGCTGGGGCTGGTCGTGGTGGCGCTGATGTCCAACGTTCGCGTCGATCTGATGGCCTACCTGTTCGGCGATCTGCTGGCGGTGACCTATCGGGATGTCGCGATCATCGCCGTTGGCGTCGCGCTGGTGCTGGCGCTGCTGCTGTGGCAGTGGCGCGTCCTGCTGTCGATGACCATCAGCCCGGAGCTCGCCCACGTTGACGGCATCGCCCTGGGGCGGGTAAAGCTGCTGCTGATGCTGACCACCGCCCTGACCATCGGCCTGGCGATGAAGTTTGTCGGCGCGCTGATCATCACCTCGCTGCTGATCATTCCGGCGGCCACCGCCCGCCGCTTTGCCCGCACCCCGGAGCAAATGGCGGCCGGCGCCGTGCTGGCCGGCCTGTTGGCCATCAGCGGCGGTCTGGCGTTCTCCGCCTGGTATGATACCCCGGCGGGGCCGTCGGTGGTGTTGTGCGCAGCCCTGCTGTTTATCCTCAGCCTGGGCCGTCGCCAGAGCGCCTAAACCTGAGCACCGCGCAAAAAAATCCCGTTACTCGCGCCGCGGTAACGGGATTTTTTATAGCCGAGCTTACTCCGCGCGATCGATGCCGAAGTGCTGGTAGGCATGGGCGGTCGCGATGCGCCCGCGCGGGGTGCGCTGTATGAACCCCTGCTGGATCAGATACGGCTCCAGCACATCCTCGATGGTCTCACGCTCCTCGCCGATCGCCGCCGCCAGGTTATCCAGCCCGACCGGCCCGCCCATAAACTTGTCGATCACCGCCAGCAGCAGCTTACGATCCATATAGTCAAAGCCCGCCGCATCCACATCCAGCATATTCAGCGCCTGCGCCGCGACCTTACCGTCAATATGTCCATCGGCGCACACCTCGGCAAAGTCGCGCACCCGACGCAGTAGGCGGTTGGCGATACGCGGCGTACCGCGCGAGCGGCGCGCCACCTCCAGCGCCCCCTCATCCGTCAGCGTCAGCCCCAGGCACTGCGCGCTGCGCCCGACGATATGCTGCAAATCGGCCACCTGATAGAACTCCAGGCGCTGCACGATGCCAAAGCGGTCGCGCAGCGGCGAGGTGAGCGATCCGGCGCGAGTGGTGGCGCCGACCAGCGTAAAGGGCGGCAGGTCGATCTTGATCGAGCGCGCCGCCGGCCCTTCGCCGATCATAATATCCAGCTGGTAGTCTTCCATTGCCGGATAAAGCACCTCTTCCACCACCGGCGACAGGCGGTGGATCTCATCGATGAACAGCACATCGTGCGGCTCCAGGTTGGTCAGCATGGCCGCCAGATCGCCCGCTTTCTCCAGCACCGGCCCCGAGGTGGTGCGCAGATTGACGCCCATCTCATTGGCGACGATGTTCGCCAGCGTGGTTTTCCCCAGCCCCGGCGGCCCGAAGATCAGCAGGTGATCCAGCGCATCGCCGCGCAGCTTGGCCGCCTTGATGAAAATCTCCATCTGCCCGCGCACCTGCGGCTGACCGACATAGTCGGCCAGGCTCTTCGGCCGAATGGCGCGATCGAGGAACTCCTCTTCGCTCTGGGCGCCGGCGGCAATCAGACGATCGGCTTCTATCATCCCGTGCTCTCCAGGGTTATTACAGCGCCGCGCGCAGCGCGTCGCGGATCAGGGTTTCACTGTCAGCGCCGACCACCACCACCCGGTTCACCAGACGGCTGGCCTCCTGTGGCTTGTAGCCCAGCGCGATCAGCGCGGCAACCGCCTCGCCTTCGGCATCCGCCTGGGCCTGCGGCTGGGCGCTCGGCGGCAGGTCATCCGCCGGGGTAAACAGATCGCCGCTCAGCCCCTTGAAGCGGTCCTTCATCTCGACCACCAGCCGCTCGGCGGTTTTCTTACCCACGCCTGGCAGCTTGACCAGCGCCGCGACCTCTTCACGCTCAACCGCCGCAACAAACTGCTGCGCCGACATCCCGGACAGGATCGCCAGCGCCAGCTTGGGCCCGACGCCGTTGACCTTGATCAGTTCACGGAACAGCGCACGCTCCTGCTTATTGTTGAACCCGTACAGCAGCTGGGCGTCTTCGCGCACCACAAAGTGGGTAAAGATCACCGCTTCGCTGCCGACCTGCGGCAGCTCATAAAAGCAGGTCATCGGCATCTGCACCTCATAGCCGACGCCGTGGGTTTCCAGCACCACCTGCGGCGGCTGCTTTTCCAGAATAGTTCCTC
Source organism: Edwardsiella anguillarum ET080813 (assembly GCF_000264765.2). Taxonomy (GTDB): domain Bacteria; phylum Pseudomonadota; class Gammaproteobacteria; order Enterobacterales; family Enterobacteriaceae; genus Edwardsiella; species Edwardsiella anguillarum. Next base: position 3,463,433 of record NZ_CP006664.1, on the reverse strand, counting down.
TGAGGCGACCAATCACGCGCACACCCTCTCTGTCTCAGTCAAATAATCCCTCCGCTTATACCATAAAAAAGGCTGGATGAATATCCAGCCTGTAATAAAGCGTCGGGCATCTCCCGCCCTCTCCGCGCGGCGCGGTCAGCGCAAGCGTCCCCGCGCCAGATTCAGCCTGCCGCTGCTGACGCGCAGCGCATTCTGGCTGACGTGGCAGTGGGTGATCGCCACGGCCAGCGCATCGGCGGCGTCCGCCTGTGGATTCGCCGGCAGCTTCAGCAGCGAGCGCACCATATGCTGCACCTGGGCCTTTTCCGCCCCGCCGTTACCCACCACCGTCTGCTTGATCTGCCGCGCCGCGTATTCAAACACCGGCAGATCACGGTTCACCGCCGCCACGATGGCGGCGCCGCGCGCCTGTCCCAGCTTCAGCGCCGAATCGGCGTTCTTGGCCATAAAAACCTGTTCGATGGCGAAGCAGTCGGGATTGAACTGGGTGATGATTTCACTGACGCCGGCGTACACCAGCTTAAGACGGGTAGGCAGATCGTCGACGCCGGTGCGGATGCAGCCGCTGCCGATATACTCGAGCTGCCTCCCCTGCTGGCGGATCACGCCGTAGCCGGTGATCCGCGAGCCGGGGTCAATCCCGAGGATGATACTCATTCCAGAGTAGCCGCAACCTCATCGGAGATTTCACCGTTGTGATACACTTCCTGCACGTCATCGCAGTCTTCCAGCATATCGATTAGGCGCAGCAGCTTCGGCGCGGTATCCGCATCCATGTCGGCCTGGGTCGACGGGATCATGGAAACCTCGGCCGACTCGGCGACCAAACCGGCGGCATCCAGCGCATCCTTCACCTGGCCGAAGGTTTCCCACGGGGTGTATACATCAATGGCGCCGTCGTCATAGGTCACCACGTCATCGGCGCCGGCCTCCAGCGCCGCATCCATCACCGCATCTTCATCCAGACCCGGCGCATAGGAGATCACCCCTTTCTTGGTGAACAGATAGGCCACGGAGCCATCGGTACCCAGGTTGCCGCCGCACTTGGTAAAGGCGTGACGCACTTCAGACACCGTACGGTTGCGGTTGTCGCTCAGACACTCCACCATCACGGCGGTACCGCCCGGGCCGTAGCCTTCATAAATGATGGTTTCCATGTTGCCGTCGTCATCGCCGCCCACGCCGCGCGCGATGGCGCGGTTCAGGGTGTCGCGGGTCATGTTGTTGGACAGCGCCTTATCAACGGCCGCGCGCAGACGCGGGTTTGCGTCCGGATCGCCGCCGCCCAGCTTGGCGGCGGTCACCAGCTCGCGAATGATCTTGGTAAAGATTTTACCGCGCTTGGCATCCTGCGCAGCCTTACGATGTTTGGTGTTGGCCCACTTACTATGACCTGCCATATAAATCTCCGCTAAAGGCGCAAAGGCCCTAAAATAGTCAATATGCACGCCTGTAAATCAATGCGAACGGCCAGCATGACCGCCCGTACAGGCACGTAATCAAGGGACGAACTGTTCGATCGCCTGTCGGTTACTCCAGGACTTGGTCAGTCCGGCCGCCCCTGCGGCATCCAGCCAACGGTAGGCCAGATGTTCGCTGAGCGGGATCGCCCGCTCCACGGGAATGGCCAGACAGAACCAATGCTCTAGGTTACGCGTCACGCCGGGCGCATAGCGGTGGCGCAGGTGCGCAAACAGTTCAAACTCCACGCAGCGCTGGCAGTCCGTCAGCGTCAAATGCTCCTTGACGATGTCGATACCCACTTCTTCCTTTACTTCACGCTGCGCGGCCTGCGACGGCGACTCTCCCACTTCCAGGCTGCCGGTTACCGACTGCCAGAAATCGGGATCGTCGCGCCGCTGCAACATCAGCACCCGTCCCCCCTGGCGGGCATAGATCACCACCAGGATGGATTCCGGACGCTTATAGGCCATTACTCGTCGCTGCCCTGTTTGGCACAGACGGCGATGGACAGCTCCTGCAGCGCCGCCGGGTTGGCGCGGCTCGGGGCGTCGGTCAGCGGACAGGCCGCCGCCGTGGTTTTCGGGAATGCGATCACGTCGCGGATATTCTCCGTACCGGTCAGCAGCATCACCAGGCGATCCAGGCCAAACGCCAGACCGGCGTGCGGCGGGGTGCCGAACTTCAGCGCATCCAGCAGGAAGCCGAACTTCTCGCGCTGCTCCTGCTCGCTGATCCCTAGGATATCGAAGACCGCAGACTGCATGGCGCCGCTGTGAATACGGACGGAGCCGCCGCCCACCTCATAGCCATTCATCACCATATCGTAGGCGTTGGCGATGGCGCCGACCGGATTGGCCTTCAGCGCCTCCGGGCTGATATCGCGCGGCGAGGTGAACGGGTGGTGCATCGCGGCCAGGCCGCCTTCGCCGTCCTCTTCGAACATCGGGAAATCAACCACCCACAGCGGCGCCCAGCGCGACTCGTCGGTCAGCTGCAGATCGCGCCCGACCTTCAGGCGCAGCGCACCCATGGCATCGGTGGCCACCTTGGCGCTGTCGGCGCCGAAGAAGATGATGTCGCCGCTCTGCGCGCCGCTACGCGCCAGAATGCCTTCCAGCACCTCGGCGTTGAGGAACTTAGCGATCGGGCTCTGCACGCCATCCATCCCGGCGTCGCGATCGTTGACCTTCATCCAGGCGAGCCCTTTGGCGCCATAGATGCCGACAAACTGACCGTACTCATCGATATTCTTACGGGTCAGGGTCGCACCGCCCGGCACGCGCAGCGCGATCACCCGCCCTCTGGCATCGTTGGCCGGACCGGAGAAGACCTTAAAGTCGACGTTCTTAACCAAATCGGCCACATCGACCAGCTCCAGCGGGTTACGCAGATCCGGCTTATCCGAGCCGAAACGGCGCATCGCCTCTGCAAAGGTCATCACCGGAAAGTCGCCCAGATCCACCCCTTTGATCTCCATCCACAGCGCGCGGGCCAGCGCTTCCATGATCTCACGCACCTGCTCGGCGCTCATGAAAGAGGTCTCCACATCGATCTGGGTGAACTCCGGCTGACGGTCTGCGCGCAGATCTTCGTCGCGGAAGCACTTCACTATCTGATAGTAGCGGTCAAAGCCGGACATCATCAGCAGCTGTTTAAACAGCTGAGGCGACTGCGGCAACGCATAAAACTTGCCTTTATGCACCCGGCTCGGTACCAGGTAATCGCGGGCGCCTTCCGGCGTCGCCTTGGTCAGCATCGGCGTTTCGATGTCCAGAAAGCCATGTCCATCCATAAAGCGGCGCACGAAGGCGGTAATTTTGGCGCGGGTCTTCAGGCGCTCGGCCATCTCCGGGCGACGCAGATCCAGATAGCGATACTTGAGGCGGTTCTCCTCGCTGTTGGTCTGGTTAAAGTCCAGCGGCAGCGGCTCCGCACGGTTGATGATGTTCAGGCCGTTACCGAAGACCTCGATATCCCCAGTGGACATATCCCGGTTACGCTGGCTCTCCGGGCGCGCGCGCACGGTGCCGGTTACCTGCACGCAAAACTCGTTACGCAGCTCAGAGGCCTGACGGAAGGCATCCTGATGATCCGGATCGAAGAACACCTGAACCACCCCTTCGCGGTCGCGCAGATCGATAAAGATCAGACCGCCCAAATCACGGCGGCGGTGTACCCAACCACACAGGGTCACTTCCTGGCCCACATGGGACAGATTCAACTGCCCGCAATAATTAGTACGCATAACGATATCCTTTGGCTTTCTTAATTTATTTTGCCGACGCCGCGCCCGGACAACCGGCCGGACACGAGCTGCCTGCGCAGCGCTCTGTTGAAGACGGTGTTTTGTCGGTACGTGGCTTAAAGTCGGTCGCGTACCAGCCGGTCCCCTTTAGCTGGAAACCAGCGGCTGAAATCTGTTTTTTCAGGGCAGGATGACCGCACGCCGGGCAATCAACCAGCGGTGCATCGGACATTTTTTGCAATTTCTCTAGATGATGATTGCAGTCGCTACAAACGTATTCGTAGATCGGCATAGCTCGGGCGGATTTACATGCTTGGTGAAAAAAGGGGGCTATTATACTGGAAATTCCCCGCTGCGATAAGAGCGCGCGCGCACTTTGCACTGTTTCTCGCCATCTGACACCCTCTGCCTAAGTTGTTATGTTTATGTTATATTTTACCGACCATCACCACGGAGTACGCCATGTTCTACCTGGGGCTGCCGCAGTGGCAACACGCGGCGTGGACAAAGATAGGCCTGCATGACCTAGCCGACTATAGCCGCCACTTTAACTGCGTTGAAGGCAACACCACGTTTTACGCCCTGCCTACGCCGGCGCTGGTACACCGTTGGCGCGATATGACTCACGACGGGTTCCGATTCTGCTTTAAGTTTCCGTCCGCCATCAGCCATCAGGCGGCGCTCCTGCACTGCGATCAACAGATTGGCGCTTTTTACCGCGCGCTGCAACCACTGGATCGGCGTCTGGGGCAACTTTGGCTACAGCTACCGGCCGCCTGTGGCCCCGAGCATCTACCGCGCCTATGGTCATTTCTCGACGCGCTACCGCGCGGCTATCGCTACGGCGTCGAGGTGCGCCACCCGGCCTTTTTCGCCAAGGGCGACGCCGAGCGCGCGCTTAACCGCGGCCTGCGGCAGCGCGCGGTCAACCGCGTGCTCCTCGACAGTCGGCCGGTGCACCACGCCCAACCCCACAGCCACGCCGTACGCGAGGCCCAGCGTAAAAAGCCGTGTCTGCCGGCGCACGCGCTGATAACCGCCGACGCGCCGATGGTACGGTTTATCGGCGGAGACTGCCCCGACGCTAATCTGCGCTGGCTGCAGCCATGGCTGCCGCGCCTGCAGGCCTGGAGCCGGGATGCCACTCCCTACCTGTTTATCCATACGCCGGACTGTCGCGATGCGCCACAGCAGGCGCAGTTTCTGTGGAATGCCCTGTCCCAGGCCGCCATCGACGGGCTGCCGCCGCGCCCGGATTGGCCGCTGCAGTCGGCCCTGTTTTGATCCCACATCGCGCGGGCGTTGGGACAATCGTCTGAAAAAATGACAATACTCAACAGATTACACAGGACATTCCGCCGACCTGCGGCTATCATTTACAGGCCAATATGATTCAGGCAATGGAGCTAAAAAGAATGGTAAGCGCGCTCTATGTCGTGCTCGGCGCACTGTTGTTAGTGACGTTTTCCTGGCAGGTGGTTCGGCTGCGCATGCTTTACCGCGTCAGCTATGGCGACGGTGGCTTTTATGAGCTGCAGACCGCCATCCGGATTCACGGCAACGCCGTGGAGTATATCCCCATCGCAGCCATACTGCTGGTGATGATGGAGATGAACGGCGCTCGGGTGTGGATGGTCCACCTGTGCGGCGTACTGCTGATCCTCGGGCGTCTGATGCACGCCTGGGGCCTGCGTCAGCATGAAATGCAGTGGCGCCGCTCCGGCATGAGCGCCACCTACCTGTCGCTGCTGCTGATGGTGGTGGCCAATCTCTACTATCTGCCCTGGGGACAGCTGCTGCAGACCGGTGATTAAACCGCAAGGCCCCCGCCGCGTGCGGGCCGCCTTGCGTGACCCTACGCCGATTTGCCGCGGCGCATCCGCGCCAGGCAGAACCCGCCCCACAGCACGCCCAGCCACAGCGGCAGCAACAGCACCGATACCCGGATCCCCGGCGTCAGCACCATAATCACCAGGATCAGGCCAAGAAACGCCAGACACAGGTAGTTACCATAGGGATACCACAGCGCGCGGAACCGCGTCGTCACGCCCAGGCGATTCTGCGCCGCCTTGAACTTCAGGTGCGCCATGCAGATCATCACCCAGTTGATCACCAGCGTAGAGACCACCAGCGCCATCAGTAGCTCGAACGCCTTGCCCGGCATCAAATAGTTAATCAGGATCACCAGCGAGGTCGTCAGCCCCGAAAGACCGATTGACCATACCGGGATCCCGCGGCGATTGACCCGGGTCAGGCGACGCGGCGCATTGCCCTGCTGCGACAGCCCATATAGCATACGGCTATTGGAGTAGACACAGCTGTTATATACCGACAGCGCGGCAGTCAGGATCACCACGTTCAATACCGCCGCTACCGTGTTGCTGTTCAGGTGATGGAAGATCATCACAAACGGACTGCTGCTGGCGCCGATCTGCGACCAGGGGTACAGGGCCAGCAGCACCAGCAGAGAGCCGATATAAAAGATCAGGATACGATAGACCACCTGATTGGTTGCCTTGGGAATGCTCTTTTCCGGCTCGCTGGCCTCCGCGGCGGTGATCCCGATCAGCTCAAGGCCGCCGAAGGAGAACATGATCACCGCCATCGCCATGATCAGCCCTCCCCAGCCGTGCGGTAAAAAGCCGCCGTGCGCCCACAGATTCGCGACCCCGGCCTGGGGCCCGGCGTCGCCGGACAGCAGCAGCCAGCTGCCGAACGCGATCATCCCGAGGATCGCCGCCACCTTGATCAGGGCGAACCAGAACTCGGTTTCACCGTACAGACGCACGTTCACCATATTCAGCGCGTTGATCAGGACAAAGAACAGGCTGGCCCATATCCAGGTCGGCACATCCGGCCACCAGTACTGCATATAGATACCGGCCGCGGTCAGCTCGGCCATGCCGACCAGCACGAACATGACCCAATAGTTCCAGCCGGAGACAAAACCGGCAAACGGTCCCCAATATTTATGGGCAAAGTGGGCAAACGAACCGGCAACCGGCTCCTGCACCACCATCTCCCCCAGCTGGCGCATGATCAGAAACGCGATTACGCCGCCGATGGCATAGCCCAGTAAAACCGCCGGGCCGGCCAGCTGAATGGCCGGGCCGATCCCCAGAAACAGACCGGTGCCCACCGCGCCGCCCAGGGCGATCAGTTGGATATGCCGGTTTTTTAATCCTCTCTCAAGAGTCGTACTGGTGTGCTGCGAATCGCCCATTTTTTCCTCTGTGCGATAGCGTCATGGCAACTGAATTAACTGCGGTCTCCGTGGCGCATCGTATTATTTTGTTTACAACGCGTCGAGCTTTGTATCACTCGACACTATTGCAATCAAGGCAAATTCCATGCTAGCTGACGCGACTGCGCGCAGAGTATACAGCGCCCGGCGCGGCGCCGACAGAGTGCGCGCCGGACGAAATGGCGCATAGCCGCCGTAAGGCATTCTCTGCTAGAATATGCGCCCCTTATTGAAACTCCCTACATCCGCTATGTCTGACTGCGATAAAAATCCCGCGCTGGGCGCCGGGCGCGATATGCTGTTTTCCGCCCCGATCGCCAAGCTGGGCGACTGGACCTTCGATGAGCGCGTGGCCGAAGTGTTTCCCGACATGATCCAGCGCTCGGTCCCCGGCTACTCCAACATCATCGCCATGATTGGCATGCTGGCGCAGCGCTTCGTGCAGCCGGGAACCCGGGTATACGATCTGGGCTGCTCCCTGGGCGCGGCGACGCTCTCCATGCGCCGTAACATCCAGGCCGCAGAGTGCGAAATCATCGCCATCGACAACTCCCCGGCGATGGTCAGCCGCTGCCGCCGTCATATCGACGCCTTCCGCAGCCCGACTCCGGTGCAGGTGCTTGAGGCCGACATCCGCGAGGTCGAGATCAGCAACGCCTCACTGGTGGTGCTCAACTTCACGCTGCAGTTTCTGGCCCCGGACGATCGCCAAACCCTGCTGGATCGCATCTACCGCGGCCTGCTGCCCGGCGGCGCGCTCGTCCTGTCAGAAAAATTCAACTTCGCCGACGCCACCGTCGGCGAGCTGTTGTTCGATATGCATCACGACTTCAAGCGCGCCAACGGCTACAGCGAGCTGGAGATCAGCCAGAAGCGCAGCATGCTGGAAAACGTCATGCTGACAGACAGCGTAGAAACCCATAAGCAGCGCCTACGCCAGGCCGGATTCCACCACGCCGAAACCTGGTTTCAGTGCTTTAACTTCGGCTCGCTGCTGGCCATCAAGGAGGCCCAGCCATGATCGACTTTGGTAATTTCTATGCCCAAATAGCCCACGGCCCGCTGAGCAAATGGCTAGAGGTGCTGCCGGCACAGCTGGCGGCCTGGCAGCGCGACGCCCTGCACGGCTACTTTCGCGACTGGAACAACGCGGTCGAACGGCTGCCGGCCCTGACGCCGCACCGTCTGGATCTGCTGCACGGGGTCTGCGCCGAGGCGGAGACCCCGCTGAGCGAGGGACAGCGCATCGGCATGGAAAAAATGCTGCGCGCCCTGATGCCCTGGCGTAAGGGCCCCTTCGATCTGTATGGCATTCACATCGATACCGAATGGCGTTCAGACTGGAAATGGCAGCGCATTCTGCCGCACTTGTCGCCGCTGGCCGGGCGCACCATTCTCGACGTCGGTTGCGGCAGCGGCTACCACCTGTGGCGTATGGTTGGCGCCGGCGCGCACCTGGCGGTCGGCATCGATCCGATGCAGCTTTTTCTATGCCAGTTCGAGGCGGTGCGTAAGCTGCTCGGCGGCGATAGCCGCGCTCACCTGCTGCCGCTGGGGATCGAGCAGCTACCGACGCTGGCAGCCTTTGATACGGTGTTCTCTATGGGCGTCCTCTATCACCGCCGCTCACCGCTGGATCATCTGTACCAGTTGAAAAACCAGCTGGTCAGCGGGGGAGAACTGCTGCTGGAGACCTTGGTTATCGAGGGCGACGAACAGCAGGCGCTGATCCCCGGCGAGCGCTACGCGCAGATGCGCAACGTCTACTTTATTCCCTCTGCCGCCATGCTGATCCGCTGGCTGGAGAAATGCGGCTTCTGCGACGTCCGTCTGGTGGATCAGTGCCCCACCGGCGTAGAGGAGCAGCGGCGTACCGACTGGATGACCAGCGAGTCCCTGGCCGACTTCCTGGATCCAGCGGATGCGCAGAAAACCATCGAAGGCTATCCGGCGCCGCTGCGCGCGGCCTTCATCGCCCGCAAGCCCTAAGCACCCGCGCCATAAAAAAGGGCCCCAACCAGCGAGGTGTGGGGCCGTACTTTTTAGCGAACCCTCCGCTACAAGGTCGTACTTACTTCTACTGGAGACCCGTTCTTCAGGCGCTGCAGCCGACGTTTTCCATCATCTGCAGCGCAGACTTCATCGCCTCAACCATACCGCCGTCCACACAGTAGTGGCTAAACTCGTCGTTCTCCGCATGGCTCATGCTGACCCCCGCCTTGCGGTAGCGCATCGTGGACGGCACGCTGTGACCGGCGGAGGTATGCACCTCCTGCAGACCTATCTCGCTGAATTTATGCAGGTTGGAGAGGCGCACCCCGGCGCCGGCCATGATCAGTGGCCCGCGGCTGGCCTGCTGCAGCTGACGCAGCAGCGGCAGCCCGGCCTCCGCCGTCTGCTGCTGCCCGGAGGTCAGAATGCGCGCAATACCGAGATCGGTCAACTGGGAAAGCGCCAGCAGCGGGTTGGCGCACATATCGAAGGCGCGGTGGAAGGTCACCGCCATCGGGCCGGCCTGCGCCATCAGCTCACGCATGCGACGCAGATCAATGTGCCCCTCTTCATCCAGCAGGCCGATCACCGCGCCGGGAAACCCCAGATCGCGCACCAGCGCCAGATCGCATTTCATCAGCGCAAACTCGCTGTCGCTGTAGCAGAAATCGCCGCTGCGCGGCCGGATAATCGGGTGCACGGGCACGGTCACCCGCTCCCGGCACCCCACCAGCGTGCCATAGCTGGGGGTGATCCCGCCATCCTGCTGGCTAGCGCACAGCTCAATGCGGTCTGCTCCCGCCGCCTGCGCTATCTCGGCGCAGGCCAAGGAGTAGCAGCATACCTCTAACGTCAGCATTCAAACCTCCGAATCAACAGCCAAAACGGTGCGGATGTGAAAAATACTCATATCCACAACCCAAATATTGAGAATATCCCCGCACCTCGCCTACTCTGTAGGCGACGCGGGCGCGATATGCGCCGCGGGGAGCGCTAGCTGACAGAGCGCTGCGCTCCGGCAGTAACCGGTTTCAGCCTCAGGGACGTAGTTAGCCTACTAAAGGATAATCGCGATGACATTCAATTTCGATGAAGTGATCGACCGCCGTCACAGTGACAGCGAGAAATGGGGTAAATATGCGGAGCAGGACACAATTCCGCTCTGGGTGGCCGACAGCGACTTTCGCTCTCCTCCGTCGGTGATCGACGCGCTGCAGGCCCGGATCGCCCACGGCGTCTTTGGCTATGGCATGGCGCCCCAGGCGCTGAGCGAGCTGTTCGTCGCCCGCATGGCGCAGCGCTATCGCTGGGCGATACAGCCCGACTGGCTGGTCTTTTTGCCCGGGCTAGTCTGCGGCCTCAACCTGACGGTGCGCGCCCTGACGACGCCGGCGCAGGGCACCCTGGCCCCCCATCCGATCTATCCCCCCTTTATGAAGTCCGCCCGCCAGGCCGGGCGCGCCCAGACCCCGATGCCGGTGACGCTGCGCCATGGCCGCTGGGTCATATCGCTGGACGAGGCCGAGGCGGCCCTCAGCGGCGAGGAGCGCCTGCTCATGCTGTGTAATCCGCAGAATCCGGGCGGCACGGTATACCGCCGCGAGGAGCTGGAGGCCCAGCTGGCCTTTGCCCAGCGCCACGATCTGCTGATCTGCTCCGATGAGATCCATTGCGATCTGCTGCTGGATCCCAGCGTGCGGCACACGCCGATCGCCACCCTGAGCGACGACGCCGCCCAGCGCAGCGTGACTCTGATGGCGCCATCAAAGACGTTCAATATCGCCGGGCTCGGCGCCTCGATCGCCATCATTCCCAACGCCGAACTGCGCCGCCGCTTTATCGACGCCCGCGTCGGCATCGTGCCACAGGTGGATATTTTGGCCTTTGCCGCCGCCGAGGCCGCCTATCGCCACGGCCAGCCGTGGCTGGATGCACAGCTGGACTACCTGCGCGCCAACCGGGATCGCGTCACAACGCGGATCAACGCGATACCGGGGCTGCACACCGTCAGCGCCGCGGGCACCTATCTGGCCTGGATCGATGCCAGCGCGCTGCCCGTCGACAACCCACAGGCATTTTTCGAACGCGCCGGCGTGGGCCTCTCCGACGGCGCCGACTTCGGCGCGCCACGCTTTATCCGCCTTAACTTCGCCTGCCGCAGGGCGCTACTGGATCGCGCGCTGGACCGCATGGCGGACGCCGTCGCCCGGCTGTAGAGGCCTCGTCAGCGCCGCTCGCTGGCGACGATCTCACGCAGGGAATAGGGGTGGAATTTTAGGGTGGTAAGCCGATCGCCGACCGCCAGCGTCGGATTCGGCAGCCGCTCTCCCTCGCCGCGAGGATGGCTGAAGGTCAGGCGGATCCCCGGCGCCAGCAGGGCCTCATCCGGCAATAGCGCCAGCGCCCGACGGTGCAGCGTGTCCGGCGGCCCCGCCAGCACCAGCTCAACGTGCTGCCATCCCTGGTGCGGGTAGCGTTTTTCCCCGGGATAAGGGAGCTCTACGCAGTCGATAAGCCAGGGGCCTACCCGCAGCGGCTGCGCCAGATCAAACAGGCAGATCGGGCGCCCGTTGATGATATTCTCCGCCAGCAGCGTCCCAAGGCGCAAAAAGCCTCGCCGCCAGCGGTCGGCGGTCTCCGTCTGGTGGCAGCGCAGCGAAATGTGATCCGCCGTAAAGTGCGCTAAATCCAGCGACAGCGCCGATGCCAGCTGCGTCAGCGCCTGCTCAAAGCGCACCAGATCCGCAGCCAGCTCACGCAGCTCATCAATATCGGCCAAACCGTTCATGCCTTTCTCCTCTCATCCCCAGTGGGGCGCTCCGCCGCCGCGCACGGCCAGCGGAGCCCCTTCGCGGCGGGTACTCTACCCTGCCTGGCGCGTAACATCCATCCCACCGCAGGCGCATCGAGGGGGGCGGTGCGGCGGGTGCTGACGGCGGAGCCGATTTCCCCTATAATGACCGGCTGTTTTCCGCCGGGTGAGATGCCCCGGCGACCATGATTCGGTTTTCACATTCACGACGCCGGCGCCGCGCGCGGCCGGTGCGAATAGCTTAAGGTAATCCCGTGAATATTCAGGCAATTATTTCAGATAAAGTCACTCAGGCACTGGTTTCTGCCGGTGCGCCGGCCGGCAGCGAGGCCCTGGTCCGTCCCTCCGCGAAAGTCCAGTTTGGCGACTATCAGGCCAATGGCATTATGGCCGCGGCGAAAAAAATGGGCCTGCCTCCGCGACAGCTCGCCGAGCAGGTAGTGGCCAATCTGGCACTGGATGGGATCGCCAGCAAGATAGAGATTGCCGGCCCAGGCTTCATCAATATTTTCCTTGATGCCGCCTGGCTGGCCGCGCAGGCCGACGCCGCGCTGGCCGATCCGCGCCTGGGCGTGGCTCGCGTCGAGCCGCAGACCATCGTCGTTGACTACTCCGCGCCGAACGTCGCCAAAGAGATGCACGTCGGTCATCTGCGCTCCACCATCATCGGCGACGCCGCCGTACGCACCCTGGAATTCCTCGGCCACAACGTTATCCGCGCCAACCACGTCGGCGACTGGGGCACCCAGTTCGGTATGTTGATCGCCTACCTGGAAAAGGTGCAGGCCAGCAGCGAAACCGGCGACATGGCGCTGGCCGATCTGGAAGCCTTCTACCGCGAAGCCAAAAAGCACTACGATGAAGACGCGGCCTTTGCCGAGCGCGCGCGCGGCTATGTGGTGAAACTGCAGGGCGGCGATGAATACTGCCGCGAAATGTGGCGCAAGCTGGTGGACATCACCATGCGTCAGAACCAGCGTAACTATGACCGTCTCAACGTGACGCTGACCGACGATGACGTCATGGGCGAGAGCCTGTACAACCCGATGCTGCCGGGGATCGTCGCCGATCTGAAGGCCAAAGGGCTGGCCACCGAAAGCGAAGGCGCCACCGTCGTCTTCCTGGACGAGTTCAAGAACAAAGAGGGCGAGCCGATGGGGGTGATCGTCCAGAAGAAGGACGGCGGCTACCTGTATACCACCACCGATATCGCCTGCGCCAAGTACCGTTATGAGACCCTCGGCGCCAACCGTATCCTGTACTACATCGACTCCCGCCAGCATCAGCACCTGATGCAGGCCTGGACCATCGTGCGCAAGGCCGGCTATGTACCGGACTCCGTCAGCCTAGAGCACCACATGTTCGGCATGATGCTGGGTAAAGACGGCAAGCCGTTCAAAACCCGCGCCGGTGGCACTATCAAGCTGGCCGATCTGCTGGATGAGGCCATCGAACGCGCCGCCAAGCTGATCGCCGCCAAGAACCCGGAGCTGAGCGGCGACGAGCTGAAGGCGCTGGTGGAAGTGGTCGGTATCGGCGCGGTCAAGTATGCGGATCTCTCCAAAAACCGCACTACCGACTATATCTTCGACTGGGACAACATGCTGGCCTTTGAGGGCAACACCGCCCCCTACATGCAGTATGCCTATACCCGCGTCGCCTCCATCTTCAAGCGCGCCGGCATCGATGAAAATGCCCTGCAGGGTGCCATTATGCTGACGGACGATCGTGAAAAGGCGCTGGCCACCCGTCTGATGCAATTTGAGGAGACCATCCTGAGCGTCGCGCGCGAGGGGACTCCGCACGTCATGTGCGCCTACCTGTACGAAGTTGCTGGCCTGTTCTCCAGCTTCTATGAGGCCTGTCCGATCCTCAACGCCGAGGAGGAGAGCGTGCGCGCCAGCCGTCTGAAACTGGCTGCCCTGACGGCCCGTACGCTGAAAACCGGTCTGGATACCCTGGGGATCAAGACGGTCGAGCGCATGTAACGCTGCCGCCGAACCGCAACGCTCGCCACCGCCGTCGGCGGTGGCTGACGATCGATAGTAAAAAGCCACCTGCCCCGCAGGTGGCTTTTTGATGACCGCGATCGCGGGGCTGTGGCTGCCCCGACGTTTACAGCACCGCGCTGCGGGTAAAGTCGCGCAAGCGGAATCCCAGCAGGGCCAGCACTGCAAAGTAGCTGACCGCGCCGGCCACCACCAGCCCCACCAGACGCAGCAGCCGATAAGGCATATTTCCGATATCCCACGCCGGCATCAGCCACATCATGCCTATGAGCACCGCCGTCATCACCAGCACCGCCAGCACCAGCTTACTCAGGAATCCCAGCCACCCCTTTTGCGGCGTGAACAGGCGCTGACGCCGTAGCTGCCAGTACAGCAGGCCGGCATTCAGGCAGGCGGCCAGGCCGATGGAGAGCGACAGCCCGGCATGCTTTAGGGGACCGATAAAGATCAGGTTCATCACCTGGGTCAGGATCAGCGTGACGATGGCGATCTTCACCGGCGTCTTGATATCCTGGCGGGAGTAAAAGCCCGGCGCCAGAATCTTCACCATGATAATCCCGAGCAGACCGATAGAGTAGGCCACCAGCGCCCGCTGGGTCATCGCCGCATCAAAGGCGCTGAATTTACCATACTGGAACAGCGCCACCGTCAGCGGCTTCGCGATCACCCCCAGCGCCACGGCGCAGGGCAGCGCCAGCAGAAAGCAGAGGCGCAGTCCCCAGTCCAGCAGACGGTTATAGTCGTCCAAACGGCCAGAGGAGAAGCTTTTGGCCAGCGACGGCAGCAGGATAGTCCCCAGCGCGACCCCCAGCACCCCCGACGGCAGCTCCATCAGGCGGTCGGCATAGTACATCCAGGATACGGAGCCGGAGACCAGGAAAGAGGCGAAAATCGTATTGATGATCAGCGAGATTTGGCTGACGGAAACCCCGACGATCGCCGGCCCCATCAGCTTGAGCACCCGCCATACTCCGCGATCGTGCAGGTTGAGGCGCGGCAGCACCAGCATGCCTATCTTCTTCAGGTGCGGCAGCTGGTAACCCAGCTGCAGCACGCCGCCCACCAGCACGGCCCAGGCCAGTGCCAGGATCGGCGGATGGCAGTACGGCGCCACAAACAGCGCAAAGCCGATCATGCTGACGTTCAGCAGCGTCGGCGCAAAGGCCGGTACCGAAAAACGGTTCCAGGTATTCAGCACAGCGCCGGCCATCGAGGCCAAGGAGATGAGCAAGATATAGGGGAAGGTAATGCGCAGCAGCGCGCTGGTCAGCGCAAACTTGTCCGGCGTATCAGCGAAGCCGGGCGCGGTGGCATAGATAACCCAGGGGGCCGCCAGCATGCCGAGCAGCGTCACCAGCGCCAGGATCAGGGTCAGTAGACCGCTGACGTAGGCGATAAAGGTCTGCGTCGCCTGCTCGCCCTGCTGGTTTTTATACTCCGCAAGGATCGGCACAAAGGCCTGGGAAAAGGCGCCCTCGGCAAAAATCCGCCGTAGCAGGTTGGGCAGCTTAAAGGCCACAAAAAAGGCATCGGTCGCCATCCCGGCGCCAAAGATCCTGGCGACCAGCGCGTCACGGGCAAACCCCAGCACGCGCGAAAAGAGGGTCATTGAGCTGACCGCAGCCAGTGATTTAAGTAGATTCATCGGTTCATCGTCAGGGTTGCGGCCCCGCCGCGGCGGCGGGGAAAACAGGCCAACTAGTCTACTTATCCCATGATGAATAGCCAGCGCAGGATGTAACAAAAGGCGAGTTCCCCGACCACCCGACGATTAATCCAGCGCTGCGCGGCCGAAAGCGTGGCTACGACGCCTGATCATCGCCCAGCAGGCGGGCCAACTGCTGCTTCAGCGCGACGACCTCGGCCTCCAGCGCGGCCACCCTCTCACCGAGCGCCTCCGGCGCGGCGGGCGGCGCCGACGGCAGCATCTCCGCCGCCACCTCGCCGCAGAACAGGTGGGCATAGCGGCTCTCCCGCCGTCCCGGCTCACGCGCCAGGCGCTGCACAAACGGCCCATCCTCACGCTCCGCCAGGCGATTGAGCGCCTGCTCCGCCTCGGTCACATCGGCAAAAGCATACAGGCGGTTACAGCGGGTACGCAGCTCACCCGGCGTCTGCGGGCCACGCAACAGCAGGCAGCAAATCAGCGCGACCTCTGCCGCGCTAAAGCGCAGATCGCCAAATTCAGAGTTGCAGAAGCGGTGCTCGTACTTCACCACCCGGCTGCCCGGCGCATTCACGCTGCGGATCCGGTGCCTACGGATCAGCAGATCCAGCGCGTTTTGCACCTCGCTCTCGCCCAGCTCCAGCACCGGCTCGCGATTGGTTTTCTGGTTACAGGCGGTCGTCAGCGCGTTGAGCGACAGCGGATACTGCTCCGGCGTCGTGATCTGCTTTTCCAAAAAGCAGCCGATGACGCGCGCCTCTAGCGGGGAAAGAATATGTTTAATCATGCGAGACTATCTCCAGGTCGTTCATCCATTCTGCGGCGTCAGCGCCCCACGGTCCACTCGGGATTCGTCAGGGCGGTCAAGACATGATCCTGCCATTTTCCATTGATTAACAGGTAGTTTTTGGCATACCCCTCTTTTTCAAACCCCAGACGCTGCAGCAGGGCGCCGCTGCGCTGGTTGTGCGGCATATAGTTGGCCATGATACGGTGCATATGCTGCTGGCGCTGCATATAGCGAATCGCCGCCTGGAGCCCTTCATACATCACCCCATGCCCCTGCCACTTGCCCGCCACCGAATAGCCCAGAAAGCAGGCGTGGAACGCGCCGCGCAGCACATTGCTGAAGTTAGCGACCCCGCGCACCTCCTGCTCATCGTGGCCCAACAGGATGAAATAAAACGCACCGCCCTGCTTTTGCAGCTCACGGATCATCGACAGCCGAGCCTGCCAGCCGGACGGATAGCAGTGGCTCTCATCGCGAATCGGCTCCCAAGGGCGCAAGAAGTCGCGGTTTTCCGCATAGTAATCGGCCAGCCGGTGCGCGTCGCGCTCGTTGACCAGCCGCACGATCAGCCGATCCGTGGTCAGGCGAACCCTCGGGCCTGCATTGCCGTAGCCAAACATGAATCCCTCCGTGTGCATTGCCGTCATCGAATGGTTCCGGCCCCCTCTCGCTCCCCGGCGCCGTACCGATAACTATAACCTCTCTGTCCATGGTCGGTAAGTCATTGACTGGCGTTATAATATACAAACGCGCTCCATGCTCAGTAATTTCTCCCGGATCTGCTGGTCGCTTAACGCTATATTCCACAACTTATCATCCAGACCATACAATTTACTGTTTATTCAGCCAATCTATCATTTCTCTGTTTTTGCTTTCGTGAAACGGCGAAAATGAACGTACCGTATGTTATCGCTTTACTCGCGCTCAATGGTGGAACATGTCGCTGGTATTACAGGCCAGGCGATCGGGGAAGTACTTTCTGCTGATCGATAATCTGCTGGTCGTGCTGGGCTTCTTTGTCGTTTTTCCCCTCATCTCTATCCGCTTTGTCGACCAGCTGGGCTGGGCCGCCCTGATGGTCGGCATCGCCCTCGGCCTGCGCCAGCTGCTGCAGCAGGGGCTGGGCATTTTTGGCGGCGCGATCGCCGATCGCGTCGGCGCCAAGCCGATGATCGTCAGCGGCATGCTGCTGCGCGCCGCCGGGTTCGCCACGATGGCCGTCGCCAGCGAGCCGTGGATCCTCTGGACCTCCTGCGCGCTTTCCGCCCTGGGCGGTACGCTGTTCGATCCCCCGCGAACCGCGCTGGTGATCAAGCTCACCCGCCCCCATGAGCGTGGCCGCTTCTACTCCCTGCTGATGATGCAGGACAGCGCCGGCGCGGTGATCGGTGCCCTGATCGGCAGCTGGCTGCTGGCCTATGACTTTCACTACGTATGCTGGGCCGGCGCCGCCCTCTTTGTGCTGGCCGCCGCCTGGAACGCCTGGCTGCTACCGGCCTACCGTATTTCGACCATCCGGACGCCGGTGCGTGAAGGCATGCTGCGCGTGGTGCGCGATCGGCGCTTTTTGACCTATGTGCTCACCCTCACCGGTTACTATATGCTGGCGGTGCAGGTCATGCTGATGCTGCCGATCGTGGTCAACGACATCGCCGGCGGACCGGGGGCGGTGAAATGGATGTACGCCATCGAGGCGGCGCTGTCGCTGACGCTGCTCTACCCCATCGCCCGCTGGAGTGAAAAGCGCTTTAGCCTGGAGCAGCGCCTGATGTTCGGCCTGCTGCTGATGACCCTCAGCCTGTTCCCCCTGGGGCTGACCACCACGCTACAGTCGCTGTTTGCGCTGATCTGCTGCTTCTATCTCGGCTCGATTATCGCCGAGCCGGCGCGTGAAACCCTCAGCGCCTCGCTGGCCGATGCCCGGGCGCGCGGCAGCTACATGGGCTTCAGCCGCCTCGGGCTGGCGCTGGGCGGCGCCCTCGGCTACACCGGCGGCGGCTGGATGTATGATATGGGACGCAGCCTGGCCATGCCCGAGCTTCCCTGGGCACTGCTGGGGATCATTGGCCTGCTGACGCTGGTGCTGCTCTACTGGCAGTTTTCACTGCGGGCGCCCTACGCCACGCGCCAGCCCCGCTCAAGCTAACGCGGCGGCGGGAATTCAGTCTTATCCGATCCCCGCCGCAGCCCCAAGCATTTATGCTGTAACATACGTACTGTGTGGCGCTTCATCCCGTTACGGCGGTTTTTCCCCGCGGTTATCTGTGTCACAATCAGCGTTTTATGTATCGGGTTGTTCCCGTCGCCGAGGCTTCACTCATGAGAAAACTATGGTTTACCGCTGCGGTTCTGGCCGCCGGTCTGGTGCTGACTGCCTGTAACAAGCTGACCAGCTACAGCATCAGCGAGCAGCAGATCAATACCTACCTGGATAAGCACAGCCAGTTTGAAAAACAGATCGGGGTCCCCGGCCTGGTCGATGCCCGCATCACGCTGGATCAGCTCAGCAGCCAGATTGGCCGCAGCGAGCCCAACACCATTACGCTGAGCGGCCATGCCAACGTTGCCATCAGCTCCATTCTGGGCCCCCAGCAGAGCGAACTGCAGCTGACGCTGCGCGCCAAGCCGGTATACCAGCGCGATGAGGGCGCCATCTATCTGCGCGATTTAACGCTGGTGGACTATAAGGTGCAGCCGGAAAAAATGGAGACGCTGATGAAGGCGCTGGCGCCTTACCTGAACCAGTCCCTGCGCAGCTATTTTGATCAGCAGCCGGCCTATGTGCTCAATCCGGAGAACAGCAAGACCGAAGCCATCGCCCGTAAGCTGGCCAAGGGGCTGGAGGTCAAGCCCGGTGAGCTGGTGATCCCGCTGACCGACTGATCTTACGCCGTACGGCGTTGCACCCTGCGATAAAACGGCGCCCTGCGGCGCCGTTTTTTTTCACTCGCCCCGGTGACGCCGGGGGATATCGAGGCCCCCGTCAGGCAGCGCCGCCGTCCGCGTCGCTCGCCGTTCCCTCTTCGTCCTCAGCCAGATCGTCGCGCAGCGCCTGCAGCGCCTCACGAGTCAGCTCCGCCAGCGTACGGTAAAACGGCGTGCGCGCATGGGCCTCGACCTTGCCCAGGAACTGGGCGGCCCACGGCATCAAATACACATCGAACAGGCTGGCCTGGGCCAACACCTCGTCACGCTGCCCCTGATCCTCCAGCCACGAGGCCGCCAGCAGCAGCTGGCCAAAGCTATCCGCCGCCCCGGCCCCCAGCGGCATACCACGCTGCAGCAGAAAGTCGCGCACCTGCGACTCCTCAGCATCCGCCACGTAGGCGCTGCGCTGGGTCGCCACCGCCCCTTCGGCGGCGAACAGCCCCTGGTAATCCTGCGCCAGCGCGCCGCGATCGCCTGCGCCGGCCTGCAAGCGCGCCAGCAGGGCATCCTGCTCCAGCGGCCAGTACTGCTGCAGCTGGTTATTCTGTAGCAGGGTAAACAGCGGATCCAGCAGGGGATCCTGAGGCTGTCGGGCAAACAGAGAGCCTAGCAGGCGACACACTATAGAAAAATCGTTCATATCCGTTCCTGACCAATAGCGCAAAAGTGACATTGTCACTAATGCGCATTACCAATCGGCAAATTCAGGGATCGCCGGTCTGCCCCGCCGCTGCAAAAAGTTCAGCACACGCCGCGGTGAGGCATTCAGCACCCGCTCCGGCGGGAAGTTTACCTCATTCAGCACCCGGATACAGTGGCTAAAGTTCCCCATATCAAACGCGATATGGGCATCCGAGCCCAGGGAGAGCCAGCCGCCGGCATCGCGCACCGCCGCCGCGATCGCCCGGCAGTTATCGGCGCTGCCCGCGCGCGAGTGGCTAAACGAGGAGTTATTCAGCTCCAGCGCCACGCCATGCTCGGCGGCAGCGCGGGCCACCGCGGGAATATCCAGCGGATACTTGGGATTGCCGGGGTGCGAAATAATATCCGCCTCGCCGCGGGCGATCGTCGCCAGCAGCGCCTCGGTATGAAACGCGCGATCGACCGGCGCCAGCACCGGCTCATGAAAGCCGGCAATGACCACGTCCATCTCAACCAGCATCCGCCCATGGCAGTCGATATCGCCCTGGCGGTTCTTGATGTTCGCCTCGATCCCGCGCAGTATGCCAACGCCGTTTACCGTCCGCGGCCAGACGCGCATATTCATAAAGTGCCAGGGGTGCGGGGCATCGGCCATATCGGGGCCATGATCGGTAATCGCAAACAGGCGCAGGCCGCGCGCGGCCGCCTGAGCGATATAGTCATGCAGCGTGCTGTAGGCATGGGTACTGGCCACGGTATGCATATGTAAATCGACAGAATACATAAACCTCTCACCTCTCCTGGAATCTGCGTCGGGCCGCCTCGGCGGCGCCCCCTCGGCGGCGTTTCGTAACGGGTCGTGGCATCGACGCCCTGTTCGGCGGCGAGACAGGATAATACTCTAACAAAGATCCCGCACAGGTTCAGCCACCGCCGCGCGGGGTGTCCCGGCGTAATGCTAAACGCGCCGTGACCAATCTCCGCCTAGCCAGGATAGGCAGGATAGGCAGGATAGGCAGGATAGGCAGGATAGGCAGGATAGGCAGGATAGGCAGGATAGGCAGGATAGGCAGGATAGGCAGGATAGGCAGGATAGGCAGGATAGGCAGGATAGACGTTAGCATCCAATCCATTACATTAATCACGATATAATGCCATCCCTAACCGCTTATTGAAAAAATTGTCACTGTATGATTTTTGCTTTACCATGCGCCTCTTGAAATAGTCCTATTGGTCGCCGCCCGTTGCCCTAGGCGGCTCGCCAGGATTACTGTCTTTATCAGGAGCGTGGGATGGTTCTGGAAAGGACTTTACGCAGAGCCGTAGCCGGTCTGTTTGTTATTTTATTTATCAGCTCCGGCGCCTTGGTTATTTATAGCAGCGCGCGCGAATGGCAGAATATGCGTCTGGTAACCTCTGCCATTGTCAATGGTATTTCAAAAAGTCAGCTGGACAACGACAACCGCAATATCCAACGACGCAGTAAAATTATTGAATATGTCTCTAAAAAAGGCAGCCAGATCCCCGATCTGTTTGCCGTCGCCCGCGATTTGCACTGGGGTAACAGCGTCTATCTGCTGGATGGCGAGCACCTACGATTGCTGGATGACAGCGCCCATGACTGGCTCTCTGACGACAAGAAGCAGCGGCTGATTGCGCAGATGCGCGGACACCAGCAGCGTCAATGGTATGGCCATCTGGATCGGGGCGAAACCGTGCTGCCCTATCTGAAATATACCACCGGTGACGGCAAGGTCATGGTATTCCTTCTGGATATTTATGGTCTGGAAAAGGTATTAGATCAACACAGCGCCACCACCCCGATTTAT
This sequence comes from Edwardsiella anguillarum ET080813, assembly GCF_000264765.2. Taxonomy (GTDB): domain Bacteria; phylum Pseudomonadota; class Gammaproteobacteria; order Enterobacterales; family Enterobacteriaceae; genus Edwardsiella; species Edwardsiella anguillarum. The sequence goes on along the minus strand of NZ_CP006664.1, from coordinate 3,441,812 downwards.
CTTTATCTGTTTGACGACGACAATAAACTCATCGCCCGCTCAGCCAATGCGCCACAGCTGCTGCCGGACAGCATCCGCGGTGAAAATCTGTGGCGTAACAGACCATTGGAAATAAAGGTAATCCAGCAGAACGAATTGCTTAACGGGAAAAAGGCAACGCTGGTGGGCTATATCCCCGTCATCTATCTGTTAAAGCTGATTGGATTTAACCTGCTCTATTTTATTCTGTCATTTGGCTGCGCTATCTTTTTTCTGAGCTACTTTTATAAAAAAATCAAGCGTGAAATCGAGCGCGAGCGCGAGGAGTTTCTCTCCGGTAAAACGCCGTCGCGGCAAAACGGTCTCTTTTTTAATGACGCCGTCAAGCGGCGCGTCGAGCTAGACAAAAAGGCGCTGCTGCGCGATCCGCTGACCAAGCTGTATAACCGGCGCAAGTATGATTATGACATCGCCCAGCGCCTCTATCAGCAGCAGCCCTTTTACCTGCTGCTGCTGGATCTGGATGCCTTTGGCCAGGTAAACGATGAGCAGGGACAGGATGAGGGGGATCGCCTGCTGGCCCAGTTGGCGGCGGCCTTTGCCCGCCGTCAGGAGGGCTGGCGCTTTTACCGCATCGGCGGCGATGAGTTTGCCGCTCTGCTCGATAAAAAACGCGTGCCGGACATCGACACGCTGACGCAGTGCTGCCGTGCGCTATTGGCCGAGGCCGAACGCTACGGCGCACGCCTTAGCATCGGGGCCAGCGACAGCGACGAGGCCAGCGAGCTGCTGGTGCTAAAGACCCTGGCGGACAATCGGCTGTATATCAGCAAGCACCGGGGAAAACACTGCGTTACCCTGCCGCCCCGGCGCACGGAGGGCACGCCCTCCTCCCCTGCGCCGGCGCAGGCGGATCAGTAGCCGCGCGCGACGTCGACCACCCCTTCTGGGCGCCGCCCTGCCTCGATCGCATGAATATTGTCGGCGATATAGTCCATCGCCACCTGTGGCAGGGTGATCGCCGCGATATGCGGCGTTATGGTCACCCGCGGATGCTGCCAGAACGGGTGATCCGCCGCCAGCGGCTCCTGAGCGAAGACATCCAGCGTCGCCGCCGCCACCTGACCGTTCCCCAGCGCCGCCAGCAGCGCATCCTGATCCAGATGCACCCCGCGGGCCAGATTGATGATATAGGCGCCGGCATTCATCTGGGCAAACAGGCGCTGATTCAGCATGCCCTCGGTCTGCGGCGTGTTCGGCAGCAGGTTGATCAGCAGCTGCAGCCCCTGCAAAAAGGCGGGCAACTGCTCGCTGCCGTAAAAGCTTTGCACCTGCGGATAGTCCTTCACCGTGCGGCTCCAGCAGCGCACCGGCACACCAAAGGAGGCCAGGCGACGCGCCACTCTCCCCCCCAGGACGCCGGCGCCGAGCACCCCCACGGTAAACGCGCTGGCCTCATGGGGCGCCAGATAACGCCAGATCCCCTGACGCTGTTGCAGCTCATACTCATCAAAGCGGCGGAAATAACGCATCACCGCTGCGACGGCGTACTCCTCCATCTGCTGAGCCATGCCGGTGTCCTCCAGGCGCACCAGCGGCACCCCCGCCGGCAAAATGCCGGGGTGTGCGCGCGCCTGGGCCAGAATGGCATCCACGCCGGCGCCAAGGGCAAATATGGCCCGCAGTCCCTGGCGCTGGGCCAGCATCTCATAGGGGGGTTGCCAGACCAGCGCATAGTCGGCGGGCTTATCATCGCCCGGCTGCCACTGACGGATATGGGCCTGCGGAAGACGCTGGCGCATACCGTCAAGCCAGGTCTGAGCAGTGAAAAAAGGATGGTAGTAGATGATCTCCATGACGGCCTCCTGATCGTGTTGACGACGCTCTCCGCCGTTTTCCCCGCGGATAAAAAAACGGCGAATACCCTTTTGTCAGGATCTCCGCCGTCTGTCAACGTCAAGCGCCATTATTGCCTATCGCTCAGGCCGTTGACCTCTTGCTGTAGGCAATCAGCCGACGCAGCAACGGCACCAGCAGCACCAGGATCACCCCGGTGGCGATAGAGCCCCATCCCAACGCATTAAACACCGCGCTGTAGCCCGGGTTGGTTTCCAGCGGCGTATTGCCGCTGTTTTGCGGCATCAGCCCGGAGACATAGCCCGCCAGCACGGAGGCGACCCCGGTCACCATCATCCAGCACCCCATCATCATTCCTTGCAGACGGGCGGGAGCCAGCTTGCCTATCATGGCATAGCCGATCGGCGAGATCAGCAGCTCGCCCAGGCTTTGCAGCAGATAGCTGATGGCGATCCATTTAAACGCGACCAGCCCATCGGCACCGGCCAGCGAAATCCCCAGCGGCAGCACCAGCATGCCCAGCCCCATGCAAAACAGCGAGGCGGCAAACTGGGAGGGGATATCGATGCGCAGGCCGATACCGCGCAGATACTTAAACAGCCAGGCCATCAGCGGACCGCCGATGACGATCACCAGCGTATTGATATTCTGGATCCACTGGGGCGCGACCCGCCAGCCATAGACGTTCAGATCGATGTTGTGCTCAGAGAACAGCATTAGCCCCATCGGCGCCAGCTGATACAGCGACCAGAAGACCAGCGATCCCAGCGCCAGGATCAGGTAGGCCACCATGCGGCGACGCTCATCCGCCTGGCGGTGACGCGCCGTCATCGCGCACAGCAGCACGAAAACCAGGATCCCCAGCAGGATCACAAAGTTACTGCTGAAATCAGCGTGAGTCAGCAGGATACGCAGCACCGGCACCAGCGCCACCAGGATCAGCAGTCCCACCAGCATTCGCCGATAAAAGGCACGGCCGCGGATCTGACGCAGCGGCGTATTGATGTCGGCCAGAATACGCCAGCGGGACAAGGTCACCACGATCGCCACCGCATTGCCCAACGTGGCAAACAGGAACAGCGCCCGATAGTTTTCCGTCAGCTGGAAATACCCCGCCACGGAAAAACCGATGAAGAAGCCCAGGTTCATCCCGGCATAGTTCCATAAAAACGCACTTTCCCGTCGATTATCGTCCGGCGCAAAACGCTGGGTCAGCATCATATTGATACAGGTCACGTTCAGCCCGCTGCCGGTCAGAAACATCGCCAGCCCCCAATACAGGCCGGTCACGCCCATCTCGGCAATCAGATAACAGCCGATCACCTGCAGCACCATCCCCAGCACAAACAGGTTACGGTTACTGAGACAGCGCCCGCCCAAATAGCCGCCGAACAGGTGCAGGCCATAGTTAAAGGCGCCAAAGATCCCCATCATGGCGTTAGCCTGCGTCTCGCTGAATCCGAGACGTTTCGTGGCATACAGCACCAGGGTGGAATAGAGCACGGCAAAGCCGAGCGTGGCAAACGTTTGAATAAAAAACAGAGCGCCGGTTCCCGATGGGACGGCACCTGGGTGAGAGGGGGTGGTTGAAGCGCTCACCGCTTTTCTCCTTGAACGAAAGGGCTGGTTACGACTCATCCTGAGAACTTCCCGGTGTTGTGCCGGTCGGCCTTTGTTGTTGTTCCATACCGTTTGTGTAGGCCGCATTCACATTTAGCGGGATAAACGACCAAAAGACCAGCCTTAATCTTAATTAATTACCTGTTTAGCTATTATTTAAGCAATTTATAAGCGTAACTATTCACTTTTACCCATACTTTGTGCTGTTTAATTCGGAATAGGCATGGCCCCCTGCGCCTGCCGCCCGCCATTGCTCCTCCCCGCTAGGCGCCGCCTCCGCCAGCGATTACAATGGCGCCTTCACCTACCTTCGATAAGGCGATCCATGCGACTCTCCTCCCTGCTCCGCGGCGCCGCGGCGCTGTGCCTGGCGTTAACCCTCAACACCCATGCCGCCGCTACGCCCTGGGACACCCACCTGCAGCGCGCGCGCGGTGAGACCGTCTACTTCAACGCCTGGGGCGGCAGCCCACAGGTCAATGACTACCTGGGCTGGGCAGCCCAACAGGTTAAGCAACGCTACGGCATCAATCTGGTGCAGGTTAAGGTGAGCGACATCGCCGAAACCGTCGGCCGTATTCGGGCGGAGCAAGCCGCCGGCAACCTTGAGCGCGGCAGCGTGGATCTGCTCTGGATCAACGGAAAAAACTTTACTGCGATGAAGCGCGCGGGCCTGCTGTATGGCCCCTTCGCCGAACAATTGCCCAACTGGCGCTGGGTAAACCTATCGCTGCCGGTGCGCAGCGACTTCACCGTCGCCACCGAGGGCTATGAGGCGCCCTGGGGCGTCGGTCAGTTGGTGCTGCTCCGCGATGCCGCCGCGCTGCCGACGCCACCGGCCGATCCTCAGGCCCTGCTGACATATGCCCGACAGCATCCTGGCCGGGTGACCTACCCGCGACCGCCGCAGTTTCACGGCAGCAGCTTTCTAAAAAGTATCCTGATGCAGCTCAATCCGACGCTGCCGCTGAGTCAGCCCGTGGATCCACAGACCTTTGCCCGCGATAGCGCTCCGCTGTGGGCCTGGCTGGATCAGATCCACCCCTCTCTGTGGCGCCAGGGACGCGTATTCCCGACCAGCGATGCCCAGCAGCTACAGCTGTTCAATGACGGCGCCCTCGATCTGGCCATCAGCTTCAACCCCGGCATGGCTCCCGCGGCGATTGCCGCCGGAGAGGTGCCGCCCGATACCCAGGCGTATGCCTTTAAGGCCGGCGCCCTGAGCAACGTGCACTTTCTGGCGATCCCCTTCAACGCCCCGGCCAAAGACGCCGCGCAGGTGGTCATTAACTTCCTGCTCTCGCCCGAGGCGCAGGCGCGTAAGGCCGACGGCCGAATCTGGGGCGATCCGACCATTGTGGACGTTGCCCGCCTGCCGCCTGAGCAACGGCGCACCTTTGGCAAGGCGCCCACGCTGTTCCACGCGCTGGCCGAACCGCACCCCTCGTGGCAGGAGGCGCTGGATGCCGAGTGGCAAAAACGTTACGGGCACTGACTGAGCTCCGGCGCCGCCGATGCTGCAAATTACGCCGCCGAATGCGGCGTAATTCACCAATTTGTTGAATGTTTAGCTAAACGGTTGGTTTTACGAAAAAAGAGTATTGACGCCGCGACGGCTTTTCCCTACATTAGCGCCCATCGCAGCGCACTGCGCAACAGCGAAAACAATTTGGTGAGGTGTCCGAGTGGTTGAAGGAGCACGCCTGGAAAGTGTGTATACGTGAAAACGTATCAAGGGTTCGAATCCCTTCCTCACCGCCAGATTCTAGAAAGCCCGGCCTATGGCCGGGCTTTTTGCTTTTTCGTGATGACCGACCTAGCGGCCGCGTTCCCTCTCGCTCAGCCTTCACATCGCCGCCTTGAATGCGTCATCGAGGGCCACGCTCTCACCTTTAACGTCGCGCCATCTCGCTCCGGGAGTGGGGTCGCCTCTCGTATTCGCTCGTTAGCGAATCAAGCAGGCGGTCAGTGTCTGATGACTCACCGGCGCCATCGTCCTCCGGAGAGGGTAAGCTCCGCGAGCTCATCGCCCGCGGATCCTGCTTACTCATAGCGTGCGCAGAAGGCGCTAAGCGCACCGGCTAAGCCCGCCGGATTCTCCCAGGCCATCGCGTGGCCGCACTGCGCCACGGTAATACACGTCGTCCCTAAGGATTGTAGCCGTGAAAAATCCGCATCGGGCAGCGACGCCTCACCGAAGATCAACCCGGTTGGCCCCATCATTCGCAGGAATAGCGCTAACCAGGCGTTTCCGGCGATCAGGCTAGCCGCCGAGCGCCAAACCGCCCACGGCGCGGCGACCGCGAGGCTGCCCGCCCAGGTGCTATCCTCGCTCGCCACGAAAGCAGAGTGCCCCGATACAATATAATCCTGCTGGGTACTCGCATAGATTTTCTGACTAAACAGGCCGCCGCCAGGATGAAAATTCGGCTCAGAGACGATCAGTCCGCGAACCCCCGCCGCCGCCTCGGCAGCACTCTCGATGGCAATGCTTCCCCCCATGCTGTGTCCATAGATGAAATAATCGCGCAACCCGATAGCCCGAATGACCTCGTTAACCACGAGGGCCTGCTCCCTGATGGTGTACCCATACTCCCACGGCTTGTCGCTATACCCGTAGCCGGGCAAGTCGATCAGAATAGCGGCTCTGCGTCTAAAATGAGGATCGCCAACCACGCGAGGATAGTCATACGATGCGGCACATCCCAGGCCGTGTATAAACACCACGGGTATCCCCTCCCCCGGCAAGATCAGCCAACGTACCCGGCAGCGCGCAACTGTTGAATAGCACGATGATAGCAAAAGCTCCTCCTCATTCGAGCTCTACGATACCGCTTGCTACCTCGCCACATAGATATCAGTGCTTCACTATAGCGGGATAGCACAACGTCGATATTCGCTTGGGCTGACCCCGACTCGTTTGCGGAAAACACGGGAAAAATAGAGCTGGTCATCATAACCGACCTGTTGACCAATCACCGCGACCGTTAGCGGCGTCGTCTGCAACAACAGCTTCGCGCGGGTGATGCGCTGATCCTCACGCCAACGCACAATGCTCACACCGACTTGCTGGCGAAATAGATGTGCTAAGCGCGAAGATGACAAAAAGACCTGCTCGGCCAACGCCTCAATGGAGATCTCCACCGCCAGATTCTCGTTCAGTAACTGGCATGCCTGTTGAACCCGCAGATCGAGCGTCGGTCGATCCGCCTGAGAGAAGATCTCGTAGCAACGAATCAGCAGACGCTCCAACAGATTCATCGCCAGTTGCTCCGACATCGGCCTTATCGCTTGATGAGTTTCTGCTATCGAGATGAACAGATCTTCAAACTCACGCAATAGTGCTCCCTGGCCAAGACTAAGTCGCCCAACCTGCCCCGTCATCCAGGGCCATTTTAGCCAATCAATCCAGTAGGCTCGAGGGCGAAAGTAGACCCAACGATGGTACCAGTCGTGTGAAGCTGGTGCCCGACCATAATCATGCGCGATACCCGGAGGAAACAGCAGTAACTCACCCGGCATCACATCAAAATGTTGCTCACCACTGACGATGTGCCCCTTACCACGGATGGTTAGATTGATAATATATCCCTTCATTCCGTGAGGGCGGTCGATCATAAAGTCGAGCGGACTCCCCTGTTCGATAGGCGTTAACCCAGAAACCAGGAAAATATCGAAGTCATAGCCGGGTAGCAGTGGATTGAGCTGCTGCGGCTTGTCGTGAGGTGTTACCGCCATAACTGTCGACATCCCCATCAAAAAATCGGATTCACAGCGCTTTATTGTAAGAATCCTCCCCCCTACCGCTATGCATCCTCCCTGCTAAGGCACGAAAACCCGTGCCAGCTCACAGCGTAACCCCCATTCAGAATGCAATGGCATTCGATAGCCCCCGCCACTCACCGTTCATCTTCGCGTAGTCGGTGGCGACGGAGCGTAACCGATGCGCCCCTCGCCCCTTAGCCTCATCTTAGATAAGCGTTCAGCCACCAAGCAAGCAAGCAGGGAGGTAGAATGGCCTAGAGCCGTGCCTTGCGTACTTGTTTGTAACGGTCGAAGAGTACCGCCGCCAACAAGATCACGCCACGCACCACATATTGAGCAAACGGAGAGATATTGAGGAGATTCATCGCATTCTCCATCACCCCTAAGATCAATACCCCGGCAATAACGTAGGAGATCTTACCGATCCCCCCCTTCATCGAGACGCCCCCAAGAACACAAGCCGAGATCACCACCAACTCAAAGCCGATCGAGGTCATCGGCTGACCTGAAGTCATGCGCGAAGCAAGGATGATCCCCGCCAGTGCGGCAATCATGCCGGTCATGGTGAAGATGATAATCTTAGTACGTACCACATGAACTCCGGCGAGGCGGGCCGCCTCCTCGTTTCCCCCCATCGCCAAGGTATTACGACCAAAGGTCGTCTTGTTCAGCAACAAGCCAAACAACACAAAACTGATAGCGGTTAACCAGATCGGTGTTGGGATCCCAAACAAGGCCGAGTTTCCCAGCTCGAAGAAGCCCTCTTCAGCGATACCGACCGCTTTACCATCGGAGATAATGTACCCCATACCGCGTGCAATCTGCATGGTTGCTAACGTCGTGATCAGCGCGTTGATCTTAAACCTCGCAACGACAATGCCATTGATCAAACCGAATAGCAGGCCAACCGCCAGACCGGCCAAAATACCGATGGTAATGCTTTCCGTGAGATTAATAGCCACCGCACAACTCACTCCCGAGCAAGCGACCACTGAACCAACCGACATGTCGAACTCGCCGGAGGCTAAGCAAAATAACATACCACAGGCCACCATGCCGGACATCGATACGGCGAGTCCTAGTCCCTTCATATTGATCCAACTGGCAAAGTTAGGTACCAACCCACAGGCCAATAAGAACAGGATCACAAAGATTACCAGCATGCCATACTGATCCCAGATGCGTGCTAATGAGCGGCGGTAACGCGCCATGCCCGCAGGAGCCTGCTGGGCGGCGGCCGTGTTGCTTGTATCCATGGTTTATTCCTCACGTCTGGAGTTAGCGAGTCGGCATGGCCAGCGTCAGAACACCAGCCTCCGTCGCCTGCTGATGGGAAAACGTACCGGCGATCAGACCATCACGCATCACGAGGATACGATCGGCTACCCCCAAGACCTCAGGCAGCTCGCTCGACACCACCACCACGGCAATACCGGCGGCGGCCAGGTTGTAAATCACACGATAGATTTCATTCTTGGCTCCGACATCGATCCCGCGAGTTGGCTCATCCAGCAGGATCACCTTCATCTCCTCGGATAGCCAACGCCCCAAGATCACTTTCTGCTGGTTCCCGCCGGAGAGATGCATCACGGCTTGCTGGGCGGAGGGGGTTTTTACCCGCATCTCCACGATCCGTTGTTGCGCATTCTCCCGCTCCCAACGCCGATTAACCCAGAATCCGCCCCATGCCTTACGACGCCGGGCGCTGATATTAATGTTCTCCTGTACCGAGTGAATGGGAATAATGCCTAGCGCTTTACGATCCTCGGTACAAAGCATGATGCCGCTGGCGATAGCATCAATCGGATTACGGATGCGCACCGGTGCCCCATGCACACAGATCTCGCCAGCGCGTGGCCTCTCCGCACCAAAGATCAGCTTCATCAGCTCGCTACGCCCCGCGCCAACCAGACCGAAGATACCCAGAATCTCACCGCGTCTTACCGAGAATGAAAGCGGCATCGCCACTCCCGGCCCCTCAATATCCTTGACCTCTAGTCCCCATTCGCCTAATGGACGTGGACGATAGTCATAAATATCCGTTAACTCACGTCCGACCATGGTCTTAACCAGCTCATCTCGCGACACCCCCGCCAGCGTGGGGAAGGTACGAACATAGCGACCATCCTTGAATACTGTGATGGCATCGCAGAGATCAAAGATTTCATCCATGCGATGCGAAACATAGAGGATAACCTTACCCTCATCACGCAATTGGCGGATCACTCGGAATAGCTGTGCGATCTCACGCGTCGAGAGGCTACTGGTCGGCTCATCGAAAGCAATCACCTTGGCATCACGCGTCAACGCCTTAGCAATCTCCACCATCTGCCATTGCCCTAGAGAAAGGTATTTCAACGGTGTCTGCGGTGCGATATCCATACCGAGACGCGCTAACTGGCGTGCGGCATCGTGCTCAAGGCGGCTCTTATTGATGACACCATGCCGGGTTGGCAATTGACCCAGATAGATATTCTCCGCCACCGTCATCTCCGGCACCAGGTGCAGCTCCTGATAGATGATGGCGATACCGTGATCCAACGCCTCCTGAGTCGTATGAAAGATATGCTCCTCACCTCCTAGCCGTATCCCTCCACTGGTTGGCCGTTGAAAACCGCTCAGAATTTTCAGTAATGTCGACTTACCCGCCCCATTCTCGCCCATTAGGGCATGTACCGACCCTTGATGACAGTCGAACGTAATATCTTGCAAAGCTTGTACTCCGGGAAACGCCTTGCTGATACCACAGAACTGTAAATAGGCTACTGCATGCTCCATAACCGCACTCCCCAGTAACGGCAGGCGATGCCTGCCAGTGGATGCTGACCGCGCTTACAGTCCTTTCTTCTGTAGCTCGCTTTGGAAGTTATCTCGTTTGATCAACACCACATCAGTCACCTCAGTAAACATCGCTGGTAGTGTCTCCTTCGCGACCCAGTCATGTAGCATCTGAATACTCTTGTAACCATGGATATCCGGGCTAGGGAGCAAAGAACCGTAAAAGCCTGTCGCCCCAGATTTGGAGAGTTCATTAACCGCATCGACCCCATTGATACCGATGCCGATCACATTCTCTGCCTTAAAACCCTGCCCTTCGCTGGCGCGGACCCCACCCAATACGGTGTTATCGTTCATACCGACGATCAGCCAATTCTTCACTTCTGGGTGCTGGACTAGCATCGAGTTCGCGGCATCCAGGGCGCCAGGGATGTCATTACTCTTGGTCGGAACGCTATAAATCTGCGTCGCAGGGAAACCGACCGCCTTCAAGGCTGAGAGCGATCCTTCGACTCGACGCCGAGCGGTGTCCAACTCATTCGCCGTGATCGCCAATACCGCACTATGCGCGGGATCCCACTGGCGACGCTGCATCTCCCGATACAGCTCCTCGCCCTGGCGTTCACCGATTTTACTAGCCGCCATCATCACTAACGGAACATCCTGCATCGGTTGTCCCTTGGCATTAACGAACTGATCGTCCACGGTGACGACCTTCAGATCTAAACTACGCGCCTTCGCCATAATGGCCGGCCCCAACTTAGGATCCGGCGTACAAATAACAAATCCCTTGGCACCGTTAGCGGCCAAACTGTCGATAGCATTCAGCGTCTTCTCTCCATCGGGGACGGCAATCTTGATCACCTCAAATCCCAGATCCTTACCGGCCTGATCGGCAAACTTCCACTCGGTCTGGAACCATGGTTCCTCCGGCTGTTTCACCAGATAGCCCAATTTTAATGTCTCCGCCGCGACAGTATTTACCATACCCAATGCTAAGCCTGCAGCGAGAAGCAAACCGTTAACCATTCTGTTCATATATTATCTCCGGGTGTTCTATCCATACGGATATCACGGTGACCGCCGTGTGATGCCTTCATCACCATGACAATTATTTTATTGATTAGATATGAAATTAAATCAGTTAGCTGTTGTAGTCCTAAATATGTAGGCATTTTCTCTCGGCGGTATAGCGAGCTAGATCACGTGATAAAAATGTAGCTATTTTGTCTATATTTTTAGCTGAATAGTCATATGACTATTCTGTTAGGTAAATCACTTTGCCCGCCTAATAGCAGCAATATCCATATTTACAGCGATCCGTGCCTAACCCTTCGGTAACCAACTCGCCTAAGTTCCAGCCTATTCCCCCTTGCTGGTCAGGAGTTCACTATGTCTGGAGAGATCGTCATCGGCCTCGACTTCGGCAGCGACTCAGTTCGTGCGCTCGCCGTCCGCTGCCAAGATGGTGCTGAACTGGCTACACATGTAGCTTATTATCCACGTTGGCAAGCTGGACATTACTGCCTGGCGCAACATAATCAGTTCCGTCATCATCCTCGCGATTACCTAGAGTCGATGGAGCAGGCCATCGTCCAAGTCGTGAGCCAGTTAACCCCGCCTCAACGCGCGGCTATCCGCGCCATCGGTGTCGACAGTACCGGTTCAACGCCTGCCCCGATCGATGAACAAGGACAGGTACTCGCCTTACGTCCCGAGTTCGCCGATAACCCCAATGCGATGTTTATTCTGTGGAAGGATCACACCGCTATCGTCGAAGCTGAGGAGATCACCGACCTCTGCCATAGCGGTCATTTTCCCGACTACTGCCAGTATGTCGGAGGGATCTACTCCAGTGAGTGGTTCTGGGCCAAGATCTTGCACATATCACGTCAGGATGACGCCGTACGCCAAGCCGCCTGTAACTGGGTCGAACTCTGTGACTGGATTCCGGCGATACTCAGTGGTAACACCGCCCCTGCCCTCCTGACTCGTAGCCGCTGCGCCGCGGGACATAAATCATTATGGCATCCCGAATGGGGTGGCCTGCCTGGTAGCGACTTTCTCCACGCACTTGATCCCTTGCTGGTTGAAAAACTCGACCAACCACTGTTTCGCCACAGCCAACTCGCCGATCACCCCGTTGGCACCCTGACTCCCGAGTGGGCGGAACGACTGCATCTTCATGCTGGCATTGTCATCGCTGGCGGTGCCTTCGATTGCCATATGGGCGCCGTGGGAGCTGGCGCATGCGCTAACGTTTTGGTAAAAGTCATCGGTACATCCACCTGCGACATTTTGATCGCCGATCCAACCACCGTCGCAGGGCGCACGCTTAACGGGATCTGTGGGCAGGTTGAGGGAAGCGTATTACCGGGGCAAATCGGGCTAGAAGCGGGTCAATCAGCCTTCGGTGACATCTACGCTTGGTATCAACGCTTACTGAGCTGGCCACTGGAGCGGCTAGCGGTGCAATACCCAGAGCTGAGTAGTGCCGTCCAACAACAGCAACACACCCTCTTGCCGACGCTAGCCGCGACCTGGGATGCTGACCCAAATTTACGCCACTTACCCTTAGTGCTCGACTGGTTCAATGGCCGGCGAACCCCCTATGCCGATCAACGCTTACAAGGCACCATCGGTAATCTCACCTTAGCCAGTGACGCCGTCGACCTGTTCGGCGCATTGATCGTTGCTACCGCTTGTGGCGCCCGCAGCATCATGGAGTGTTTCACCCAACAGCAGATCGCCGTCGAGCAGGTCATCGCGCTAGGCGGTATTGCCCGCAAGTCTCCCACCATCATGCAGGTATGTGCTGATGTAATGAACCGTCCCATTGGCGTCGTGGGCTCCGACCAATGTTGTGCCCTCGGCGCCGCTATCTTTGCGGCTGTCGCCGCCGGTTGCTACCCGACGGTCGCAGCGGCTCAAGGGCAGATGGCCAGCCGTATCGAACGACTACACCAGCCACGTCCCGAACGTGTCGCCGAGTATCAGCATCTCTATCAACGCTATCGCCTTTGGGGGCAGAAGACCGCCCCGCTCTACCACGATGAGGAGACCTTAGCATGAGCCTACGCGCGCTACGTGAGGCGGTACTAGAGGCTAATCTGGCCCTTCCCCGCCACCATTTGGTGACATTCACCTGGGGCAACGTCAGTGGCATTGACCGTCAACGCGAATGGATGGTGATCAAGCCCAGCGGCATCAGCTACACGCAACTCCGTGCGGAGGATCTGGTCGTTCTTGATCTAGACGGCCAGCTGATTGAGGGCAAGTTACGCCCCTCCTCCGACAGCGCGACACACCTGGCGCTGTATCGCCACTATCCCGAATTGGGTGGCATCGTCCACACCCACTCGACACACGCCACAGCCTGGGCGCAGGCACGGCGTGCCATTCCACTGCTCGGTACCACCCAAGCCGACTACTTTAACGGCGCGGTTCCCTGCTCACGCCTACTTACAGAGCAAGAGGTCACCACCGACTACGAGGCTCAAACTGGCCAGGTGATCATCGAAACCCTGGATAAGGCACCTATTCTAACCCTCCCCGGCATTCTGGTTGCCCAACACGGTCCATTTAGCTGGGGCCGGGATACCCGCGAGGCCATACACAACGCCGTGGTGTTAGAGGAGGTGGCTCGCATGGCCTGGATGACGCTACAACTGGCCCCAGGCGTTACCGAGCTACCGGCATACATCCGTCGTAAACATTACCAACGTAAACATGGCAAACATGCCTATTACGGTCAGGCTCACGCCTAATGGCGACGCGGTCACTAATGAGGATCACAAGATGGAATCAATGAAACAGAATGAGGTGTGGTTTATCGTCGGAAGTCAGCATCTTTACGGCCCTGAAGCCCTAAAACAGGTGGCCGATCACGCCCATACGTTAGTCAGCCAGTTAAACACCTTAGCCAGTCTACCATTGAAGATCGTATTACAACCCTGCGCGACCACCCTCGACGAGATCAGCCGCCGAATCTTAGACGCCAATCATGATGCCCGCTGTGTCGGCGTAATGGTTTGGATGCACACCTTCTCACCCGCCAAAATGTGGATCCCGGCGCTATGCCAACTGCAAAAACCACTGTTGCAGTTCCATACCCAATTCAACCGCGATCTGCCTTGGCAAGAGATCGATATGGACTTTATGAATCTCAACCAGACGGCTCACGGTGGGCGCGAGTTCGGCTTTATGGCCGCTCGCTTACGCCTAGCGCGCAGCGTCGTGGTTGGACACTGGCAAGAGCCGGATGTCTGGCGGCGACTCAGCGATTGGATGCGCTTAGCGGCAGCCATCCACGACAGTCGCCAGATGAAGATCGCACGTTTCGGCGACAACATGCGCGACGTAGCGGTGACCGAAGGCGATAAAGTCGAGGCCCAGATCCGCTTCGGTTATCAGGTTAATTACTACCCGCTGGGTGATCTGGTACAGACTATCAACGAAATCGCCAACGGAGACGTTACGGCGCTCATCGATGAGTATGAGCACAGCTATACCCTGACGGATGCGGTCAAGCGTGGAGGAGCATTGCGCGACTCTTTAGTACAGGCCGCCCGCCAGGAGATTGGAATCAAGCGCTTTCTCCAGCAGGGCGGTTTCTCGGCCTTTACCACGACCTTTGAGGATCTGCATGGCCTACATCAACTACCGGGACTCGCCTGCCAACGTTTAATGCAACAAGGCTATGGTTTCGGCGCAGAGGGCGATTGGAAAACAGCGGCCTTACTACGTACCATCAAGGTCATGGGGGAGGGATTACCTGGCGGAACCTCCTTCATGGAGGATTACACCTATCATCTCCAACCGGGACAACAATGGGTTCTCGGTGCTCACATGCTGGAGGTCTGCCCCTCCATCGCCGATGAGCGCCCCTTACTGGATGCTCAGCCACTAGGTATCGGTGGCAAAGCCGCTCCGGCACGACTCCGTTTCCATGCGCCCGCAGGAGCAGCCTGTAATGCGAGCCTGATCGACATGGGTAACCGCTTCCGCCTGATCGTCAATCGCGTGTCGGTGGTCGATCTACCGCAGGCCATGCCCCGCCTCCCCGTAGCCTGTGCCCTATGGCAACCCTTACCCGACCTGCAAACCAGCACCGAGGCGTGGATACTCGCCGGAGCCGCCCACCATTCAGTGTTTACTCAAGCGGTCGATGCGTCGCAGTTACAGCGTTTCGCCGAGTTGATGGGCATCGAGTTTGTGTTGATCGATCAAGAAACCCAATTGGAGCAGCTAAAACAGCAGTTACGCTGGAACGCGGTGTACTACCACCTCGGCATCTAACGGTAGAGTATGCCGATAAACGCCCCAGATTGGCTACGCATTCGTCAGATGGACAGAGTGTGAAAAAATCTGCTTGACCCTGCGGGGCTCTATCCCTATAGTAGCGCCCCGTTGCAGCGCACAACGCCGCAGCGGAAAATTTGGTGAGGTGTCCGAGTGGTTGAAGGAGCACGCCTGGAAAGTGTGTATACGTGAAAACGTATCAAGGGTTCGAATCCCTTCCTCACCGCCAGATTCTAGAAAGCCCGGCCTATGGCCGGGCTTTTTGCATTTCTGTCCCCGGATTTATCACAAAATCCGATCCCCGTCGCGCCCCCTTCCCGATCGATTGCCGATAGTTATGTCATGACACCGCAAGAGAAGGAACGCCTATGAGCAGTGAAGAAGCGCTGGCGCGACTGGCCGCCGAGGAGCAGCAGCTCCAGTTTCCCCTATTCAATCCCGATACCGCCTGGCAGTTAGGCTGCGCACTGCGCCAGGAGGCCGAGCAACGCGGCCTGCACGTCACCATCGATATCCAGTTTGCCGGACAGACCCTCTTTCACTGTGCCATGCCCGGCACCTCGCCGGACAACGCCGAATGGATCCGCCGTAAGCGCAACGTTGTACTGCGCTTCCAGCGCAGCTCCTATGCGATGGGAATGCGCCTGACCCTGCGGAATACCACGCTGGAGGCCTTTTACGGCCTGGATCCGGCAGACTATGCCTCCCAGGGCGGCAGCTTCCCCCTACGTATCGTCAACTGCGGCTGCGTCGGCGCCATCAGCGTGTCCGGCGCGCCCCAGCTGGACGACCATCTGTTGGTCAGTGAGGTTATTGCCCGCTTTCTTGGCATTAGCCAACAAAAATCTGCCTAATGGGTAAAAGTCTTTTACTTCTCCAACGGCGGGGGATCGAGCAACCCAGCTCCCGCCTGCTCTGCGCCGTAAGACGTCAGAATAAAAACCTATTTTTTTAGCACCTACCTAGTTTGCTCATCTGATTTGATATATATCTATATTTCCGCTTAGCTAAAGGCGTATCGTATTGTTCCTCTTCGCGACGGACCGCCTATGGCCCGCCTTTCTTTGATTTTTCTATAGTTGGTTTAATCGCATAATGAAAACCCATAAAATTGGCGGCGTTATGCCGTTCAGCGCGCTGATTGAATCCTGCTGGCGCGATCCTTACTCGCTCCAGCGTTTCACCAAGGATCTCATCGCCGGCATCACCGTTGGCATCATCGCCATTCCGCTGGCCATGGCGCTGGCCATCGGCAGCGGCGTACCGCCGCAGTACGGCCTGTATACCTCGGCCGTGGCCGGTATCGTGATCGCGCTGACCGGGGGATCGCGCTATAGCGTCTCCGGCCCCACCGCCGCCTTTGTCGTCATCCTATATCCTGTCTCGCAGCAGTTCGGCCTCTCCGGACTGCTGGTGGCCACGCTGATGTCGGGGATCTTCCTGCTGCTGATGGGGATGGCGCGCTTTGGCCGCCTGATTGAATACATTCCGCTCTCCGTTACCCTTGGCTTCACCTCCGGGATCGCGATCACCATCGGCACCATGCAAATCAAGGATTTCTTCGGCCTGCATCTGGAGCACGTGCCGGAAAGCTACCTGCTTAAGGTGGCAGCGCTGGCGCAGGCCATGCCGACCATCAACTGGGCGGACACCCTGATCGGTGCCACCACGTTGGCGGTATTGATCTTCTGGCCCAAGCTGGGGCTACGCCTGCCCGGGCATCTGCCGGCGCTGCTAGCCGGCAGCGCGGTGATGGGGATCTGTTCACTGTTCGGCCATGACGTGGCCACCATCGGCTCCCGCTTTAGCTATGTGCTGGCCGACGGCAGCCACGGTCAGGGCATCCCGCCGATCCTGCCGCAGTTTGTCCTGCCGTGGAACATCCCCTCCCCGGGGGGAGAGGAGATCCGCCTGAGCTGGCACAGCCTGTCGGCCCTAATGCCCGCGGCGTTCTCCATGGCGATGCTGGGCGCGATCGAGTCTCTGCTGTGCGCCGTCGTGCTGGATGGCATGACCGGTAAAAAGCACCACTCCAACGGCGAGCTGATAGGCCAGGGCCTGGGTAACATTGCCGCCCCCTTCTTCGGCGGTATTACCGCAACCGCAGCGATTGCACGCTCGGCGGCCAACGTCCGCGCCGGCGCTACCTCGCCCGTCTCCGCGGTGATCCACTCCCTGCTGGTGATTCTGGCGCTGCTGGTCCTTGCCCCCTGGCTCTCCTATCTGCCACTGGCGGCCATGGCCTCCCTGCTGCTGATAGTGGCCTGGAACATGAGCGAGGCCCACAAAGTCGTCTACCTGCTGCGCCGGGCTCCCAAGGATGACATCATAGTCATGCTGCTGTGCATGTCGCTGACGGTGCTGTTTGATATGGTGATCGCCATCACCGTTGGTATCGTGCTGGCCTCACTGCTGTTTATGCGCCGCATTGCGCGGATGACCCGCATCAGCGAGGTGAGCCATGACGATACGCGCGGGGTGCTGGTGCTGCGCGTCAGCGGTCCGCTGTTCTTCGCCGCCGCCGAGCGTATCTTTAACGAGATCCTGGCGATGGGGGATAAATACCAGACCGTCGTCATGCAGTGGGACGCCGTACCGGTGCTGGACGCCGGCGGCCTGAACGCGTTCCTGCGCTTCGTCGATTCGCTGCCGCAGGGCAAGCGCCTGATAGTCACGGATATGCCGTTCCAGCCGCTGAAGACCCTGGCGCGCGCGCGCGTGGTGCCGATCGAAGGGCGTATGGCGTTCTTTGCCACCCTGCCGGATGCCCTGCGCACGCTAGAGGAGAAGCGCTAACGCCGTCCGCTCCTGCAATGGCGCCCAAACGGGCGCCATTTTTCCCTGTCTCCCCGCCCCGCGCCCCGCTATGATCGCGCTCCCACACGGAGAGAGAACGCCATGAAAAGAGCCCTAATAGCCCTTGTTGCCCTGTGCGCCGCCTTCTATGCCGGTATCAGAGCCGACCGTTTCCTGATGCAGGATGCCTGCCTGGACGCCGGCGGACGCGTACAGGGGATATTCTGCGAACGCGGATAAAAAACGGGGGAGCCTAGGCTCCCCCGCTGCGTATGCAGAGCGTACGGCCCGCGCCTTAGTTGGCGGTATCCAGCGGCGGGAAGTTCTTCACCAGATCGTCGATGGCCTTCATCTGGGCCAGGAACGGCTCCAGCTTCTCCAGCGGCAGCGCGGAAGGGCCGTCACACATGGCGTGCGCCGGATCCGGATGCGCCTCGATAAACAGCCCGGCCAGGCCGATGGCCATCCCGGAGCGCGCCAGCTCCGTCACCTGGGCTCGACGGCCACCGGAGGCGGCGCCAAACGGATCGCGGCACTGCAGGGAGTGGGTCACGTCAAAAATCACCGGCGCCCCGTGGCTGACGTTCTTCATCACCCCAAAGCCCAGCATGTCGACCACCAGATTATCGTAACCGAAGTTGCTGCCGCGATCGCACAGGATCACCTGTTCGTTGCCGCCCTCCTGGAACTTATCCACGATGTTGCCCATCTGGCCCGGGCTTAAGAACTGCGGCTTCTTCACGTTGATCACCGCACCGGTTTTGGCCATCGCCTCAACCAGGTCGGTCTGGCGCGCCAGGAAGGCAGGCAGCTGAATGACATCCACCACGTCAGCCACCGGCTGCGCCTGCTCCGGCGTATGGACGTCGGTAATGATCTTCACCCCGAAGGTCTGCTTGAGCTCCTGGAAAATCTTCATCCCCTCTTCCAGGCCCGGGCCGCGGTAAGAGTGGATAGAGGAGCGGTTGGCCTTGTCGAAGGAGGCCTTAAAGACATAGGGAATGCCCAACTTTTGGGTCACGGTGACGTAGTGCTCACAGATGCGCATCGCCAGATCGCGCGACTCCAGCACGTTCATCCCGCCAAACAGAACAAACGGCAGATCGTTTGCGACCTGAATATCACCAATGCTGACAACTTTCTGTTTCATGCTTGCGCCTTAAATTTTGAGAAAAACCCTGCTGACCGAACAGCGAACGCGCAGAGTATGCCATACTCCGCCGCCTGTCGCCGCTCCTGCGCAGGCAAAAGAAAACCCGGGTCACGGCGCCACGCGGCGCCGATGCCCCACAGGGGGGCCCATGGCTAGTGCAGCACCACCTCAAACTGTTCAATGGCATGGATCTGGAGCTTAATCACCTCGGCCACCGGATCCTCTGGGCACTGCTCGATGAAGTAGTTCAGATCGGATAGCGCGATGTGTGGGCACTCCAGGCGGGCATAGAGCAGCCCGCGATCGCGGATTTCATAGGGGTCCTCCGGCTCAAAGCACAGCAGCGCCTCGCAGGCGTTGAGCGCCAGCTCAACCTGCTGCTCCTCCATCAGCGCCGCCTTCAGCGTTGTCAGCAGACGACGCACCACCTGGCTGTTGTCCGCCGCCTCAATGTCTCCACTGCTCATGCGGGCCTGCATGCCCTGGTGTCCCTTAAGCCATACCGCCAGCAGGGCGTTCTCCAGCGTCTCCCCGTTCAGGGGATTGATCAGCCGGTAGCCACCCTGCGGCCAGTCGGCGCGCAGCAGCAGCTGCGTCGGGAACACCACCGCCTGCAGCGGCAGCGCGAGCGCCTGGGCAATATGCTGCAGGATGATCCCCAGCGAGGCCGGCGTTCCCTGGCGGCGCGCCAGCACGGTGTCCAACCACAGCGCATCGGAGAGCCGGTAGACGCCGCTGACTCCGCCGAATCCCCACTCGCCGAAAAACAGCGTAAGCAGACGCTGCAGACGCGCCTGCTCGTCGCCTATCCCCTGCAGCGCCGCTTGCGCCTGCGTGGCCAGGCCATCCAGCTCGGCGCGCAGACGCACCGGATCCAGTTCGGAGCGGACGGCATGCTGCATCTGCAGCACGCCGTCGCTCAGCAACGCCTCATCAAAGGCAAAATCGGCTATTACACTCATACCCATTCCATCATCAGCGGCAGCCCGTTGATCGTCTGTTTCATCATCACACTCGGCATCTCCCGCCGCCTCAGCGCGGCGGGCGGTACTGTCCTAAGGTCACCCGCTCGTTATCGCCGTAGTCCCGCACGCTCTCCACACCGCAGAAGCCATACTCCGTCAGCAGGGCGCGCACGGCGGCCCCCTGCTGCCAGCCGTGCTCCAGCAGCAGCCATCCCCCCGGCTCCAGATGAGCCGGCGCCTGACGGGCGATCGCCCGCAGATCGGCCAGTCCCTGTTCGGCGGCCACCAGCGCACTGGCCGGCTCAAAACGCACGTCGCCCTGGCTCAGATGGCCATCGGCGGCGTCGATATAGGGCGGGTTAGAGACGATCAGGGTAAAACGCCGTCCGGCCAGCGGCGTAAACCAGCTGCCCTGCAGGATCTCGACCCGCGACAGCCCCAGACGGGCGGCGTTATGCTGCGCCAGCGCCACGGCGTCGGGGTTGAACTCCACCGCGCTTACCCGGCAATCGGGGCGCTCGCTGGCCAGCGCCAGAGCGATGGCGCCGGTGCCGGTGCCCAGATCGACAATCTGCGCCGGCATCGCCGGCAGACGCATCAACGCCTGCTCGACCAGGCATTCGGTATCCGGACGCGGGATCAGCGTCGCCGGGGACACCGTCAGCGGCAGCGACCAAAACTCACGCTCGCCGATCAGGTAAGCCACCGGCTCTCCCTGCGCGCGCCGCGCCAACAGAGACGTCAGCTGCGCCAGCTGCGCCGCCGTCAGCAGCGTCTCGCCAAAGGCCAGCAGAAAGCTGCGCCCCTTGCCGGTCACGTGCTCCAGCAGGATCTCCGCGTCGCGCCGTGGGCTGTCGCCCGGCGTCAGGCGCGCGCAGGCCTGACGCAGCCATTGATCGTAGCGCATCACTCCTGCTCGGCGAGCGCGCTGAGCTGATCGGCCTGGTGCTCCTGCACGATGGGCTCGATCAGGGTGTCCAGCTTACCCTCCATCACCTCATCCAGGCGATACAGGGTCAGGTTAATACGGTGGTCGGTCACCCGCCCCTGCGGGAAGTTATAGGTGCGGACGCGATCGGAGCGATCGCCGCTGCCCAGCAGATTGCGGCGGGTCGATGCCTCCTCCTGCTGGCGCTTGGCGATTTCGGCGGCGCGGATACGCGCGCCCAGCACCGACATGGCCTTGGCCTTGTTCTTATGCTGTGAACGCTCATCCTGGCACTCCACCACGATCCCGGTCGGCAGGTGGGTAATGCGGATGGCGGAGTCGGTGGTGTTAACGTGCTGCCCACCCGCACCGGAGGAGCGGTAGGTATCGATACGCAGATCCGCCGGATTGATCTGCGGCAGCTCGGCCTCCGGCACCGCCGGCATCACCGCCACGGTGCAGGCAGAGGTGTGGATACGCCCCTGAGACTCCGTCGCCGGCACGCGCTGCACGCGGTGGCCGCCGGACTCAAACTTAAGGCGTCCATAGGCGCCGTCGCCGCTCACCCTGGCGATCACCTCTTTGTAGCCGCCGTGCTCGCCCTCGCTGGCGCTCATGATCTCGATGCGCCAGCGGCGCGCCTCGGCGTAGCGGCTGTACATCCGGAAAAGATCGCCGGCAAACAGCGCGGCCTCATCGCCGCCGGTGCCGGCGCGCACCTCAAGGAAACAGTCGCGCTCATCGTCAGGATCTTTGGGCAGCAGCAGGATCTGCAGCTGCTGCTCCAGCTCGCTCAGGCGCCCGCGCGCCTCTTTGATCTCCTCCTGCGCCATCTCACGCATTTCCGGATCGTCCAGCATCATCTCCGCCGTGGCCAGATCGTCCTGCACCTGGCGCCAGGCCAGAAAACAGCGCGATACGTCGGTCAGCTGTGCGTACTCACGCGACAGCGCGCGAAAACGGTCCTGATCGGCAATGACTCCGGCATCACCGAGCAGTGCCTGAACTTCTTCATGGCGCTCCTGTAATGCTTCTAGTTTGGCAACGATAGAAGGCTTCATGCGTGGCTATTTACCTGTAAATATGTAAGAAAGGAGAGAACTAATTATGATCCAGCCCAAGGCTGTCGCGCAGCGTCTGCAGACGCTGGGCATCGCCGCTGCCGGCGGCCTGCTGAAGGGATTTGGTCGGCGCATGGATCAGGCGGTTGGTCAGGCGATGCGCCAGGCGGCGGATCACCGCCTCGGCCTCGACGCCCTGCGACAGCGCCGCCAGCGCTTCGGCTTCGGCTTCGGCCCGCAGCTGCTCCGCCTGGGCCCGGTATTCACGGATGGTGTCGACGGCCCCCTGCGCGCGCAGCCAGGCCATAAAGTTGGCGCACTCCTGCTGCACGATATGCTCGGCCTGCACCGCCGCCGCCTGCCGCTGAGCCATATTACCCTGAATAATGGCGTGCAGATCATCCACGCTGTACAGATAGGCGTTGGCCAGATCCCCGGCCTCCGGCTCAATGTCGCGTGGAACGGCGATATCCACCAGCAGCATCGGCCTGTTGCGCCGCGCCTTCAGCGCGCGCTCAACCATCCCTTTACCGATGATCGGCAGCGGGCTGGCCGTCGAGCTGATAACGATATCGGCGTCCGCCAGGCGGGCGTCGATATCCGCCAGCGAAATCACCTCGGCCCCGACCTCATCGGCCAGCGCCTGAGCACGTTCGCGGGTGCGGTTGGCGATCATCATATGCTGCACCTGGTGCTGATGCAGATGACGAGCCACCAGCTCAATGGTCTCGCCCGCCCCGACCAGCAGCACGTTAAGCCGGGTCAGGGACTCAAAGATCTGGCGCGCCAGCGTACAGGCGGCAAACGCCACCGATACCGCGCTGGAACCGATTTCGGTCTCCGTGCGTACCCGCTTGGCTACCGAGAAAGTCTTTTGAAACAGACGCTCCAAGTCAGCAGACAGCGCCTGCTCACGTTGAGATTCCGAAAAGGCTTTCTTCACCTGACCCAAGATCTGCGGCTCGCCCAGCACCAGCGAGTCCAAACCGCTGGCCACCCGCATCAGATGGCTGACCGCCTCGTTATCCTGATGCCAATAGAGACTGTCGCTCACCTCCTCCGGCCTCAGCTGATGGTAGCTGCACAGCCAGTCAACGATCTGCTGACGCAGATCGGCCCGCTGCTCCACGCTCAGATACAGCTCGGTGCGGTTACAGGTCGACAGCACTACCCCGGCCTGCACCGACGGCTGTCGCAGCAGGCTTTCAATAGCCCGATCCAGCGTATCGGGCGAAAACGTTACCCGTTCCCGCAGGGAGACCGGCGCCGTTTTATGATTGATTCCAAGTGCAAGAAGACTCATGAAAAACCGTCAAGTAGTCGCGACTTCATTAGGGTTATCGGTTATCGCTGCATTCTACTTGATGCACCGAAGCAATAAAAGCCACCGCGCCGCCGGAGCGCGTGCGCCAACAGACATTTTTTACCCTTTTCCCCCGGATTAGGCCGCCGCGCCCATTGACGCTCCCCGACAAGCAGGCTAGCGTTAGCCCCAGAGTATACTCACCATGGATTATGAGAATGAAAAAGGTAAATCTCCTGCGTTTACTGCCAGTTAGCTGTCTGTTGCTCGCTGCCTGCGGCACGCTGCCCGATAAAAATAGCGGCGGCAGCGTCAGTTCGCCGCAGTGGCAAGCCCACCAGCAGCAGGTAGAAAATATCACGGTTTATCAGACTCGTGGGGCATTTGCCTATCTTTCCGATAAGCAAAAGGTATATGCGCGTTTCTTCTGGCAACAGACGGCCGCCGGGCACTATCGCCTGCTGCTGACCAATCCCCTCGGCAGCACCGAGCTGGAGCTAAACGTTCAGCCGGGCGTAGCACAGATCACCGACAGCCAGGGGCGCCGCTACGTGAGCGACAACGCCGCCGTCATGCTCGAAAAGCTCACCGGGATGCAGATCCCGCTGGATAACCTGCGTCAGTGGATGCTGGGGCTGCCCGGCCAGGCACAGCAGGTTCGCCTGGATAGCACACAACACCTCAGCCAGTTAACTTACCGCCATGCTGGCCAGAACTGGCAGGTCGATTACCTGCGTTATGACACCCGCGTCACCCCACCCTTACCGGCACAGCTGGAGCTGAGCCAGGGCGACCAGCGGATCAAGCTGAAGATGGACAGCTGGACGCTACGGCCATGATCGACGCGCTGACCCACTGGCCGGCGCCGGCCAAGCTGAATCTGTTTCTTTACATCACCGGGCGGCGGGCCGACGGCTACCATCTGCTGCAGACCCTGTTCCAGTTTGTGGACTACGGCGACACGCTCACAATTCAGGCACGTAGCGATGGCCGGCTGCGTCTGCTGACGCCGGTAGCGGGGGTCGCGGATGAGGATAACCTGATCCTCCGCGCGGCGCGGGCGCTGCGTGCCGCGCTGCCACCCGACTTTGCCGGATGCGGGGCCGACATTGCGCTGCAAAAGATTCTGCCCATGGGGGGCGGTCTCGGCGGTGGCTCGTCGGATGCGGCCACCACCCTGGTCGCCCTGAACACCCTGTGGCAGGCTGGGTTAAGCGACGCGCGTCTGGCTGAGATTGGATTGAGCCTGGGCGCAGATGTACCGGTTTTTGTTAATGGCGTTGCCGCCTTTGCGCAGGGTGTTGGCGAATTGTTACAGCCCGCACATCCTGAAGAAAAATGGTACTTTGTTGCACATCCTGGCGTCAGCATTTCCACGCCGGCGATCTTCGCCGATCCTGCGCTGAAAAGAGACTCTCCGGTAAGAACTTTGGCTGAACTGTTGGCAACACCGTACAGTAATGATTGCGAGCCAATAGCAAGAAAACGTTTTCGTGAGGTTGAACAGGCGCTTTCGTGGCTGCTAGAATACGCGCCGTCGCGTCTGACAGGGACTGGCGCTTGCGTGTTTGCGGAATTCGACACCGAGCAGGCGGCCCGTCAGGTGCTCAGCATTGCCCCCGAGTGGATGCAGGGATTCGTGGCGCGTGGCGTCAATACGTCGCCGTTGCACCGTGTCCGCTCCGAGCTGCTGGCCTCTATGCACGTAACTGGTTAACGTTTAAAGCATTATGCAGTGTTTGACAATCGCTTTACGTGCTGCGCGGCCATTTGTTCGCCGAACGAATGCAGAGTCTGCCGTGACTCAAACAATACCCGTAGGGTAATGCGGCGCGTCAGCCCACTCCTAGTTAGCGCGCCGTACTATCAACTTCTCTGGACGCAAGCCTGAGGTTCTTCTCGTGCCTGATATGAAGCTTTTTGCTGGTAACGCTACCCCGGAACTAGCACAACGTATTGCCAACCGTTTGTACACCAGCCTCGGCGACGCCGCTGTAGGCCGTTTTAGTGACGGCGAAGTGAGCGTGCAAATCAACGAAAATGTACGCGGTGGTGATATTTTCATCATCCAGTCCACCTGTGCCCCGACCAACGATAACCTGATGGAGCTGGTTGTCATGGTTGACGCACTGCGCCGCGCCTCCGCCGGCCGCATCACGGCGGTAATCCCCTACTTCGGCTATGCACGCCAGGATCGCCGCGTGCGCTCCGCCCGTGTGCCGATCACGGCAAAAGTCGTCGCTGACTTCCTGTCCAGCGTAGGGGTTGACCGCGTACTGACCGTGGACCTGCATGCAGAACAGATCCAGGGCTTCTTCGACGTACCGGTAGATAACGTATTCGGCAGCCCGATCCTGCTGGAAGACATGCTGCAGCAGAAGCTGGAAAACCCGATCGTGGTTTCTCCGGACATCGGCGGCGTCGTACGAGCCCGCGCCATCGCCAAACTGCTCAACGATACCGACATGGCCATCATCGATAAGCGTCGTCCGCGCGCCAACGTCTCCCAGGTGATGCACATCATCGGTGACGTCGCCGATCGCGACTGCGTCCTGGTCGACGACATGATCGATACCGGCGGCACCCTGTGCAAAGCGGCCGAAGCGCTGAAAGAGCGCGGCGCCAAGCGCGTATTCGCCTATGCGACCCACCCGATCTTCTCCGGCAACGCCATCGACAACATCAAGAATTCCGTCATCGATGAGTTTGTGGTGTGCGACACCATTCCGCTGGCGCCGGAGATCAAGGCGCTGGACAAGGTGCGCAGCCTGACGCTGTCCGGCATGTTGGCCGAGGCCATCCGCCGCATCAGCAACGAAGAGTCCATCTCTGCGATGTTTGAACACTGATAGCTTGCGCCAGATAACAACGGCGGATTTATCCGCCGTTTTTCGTTTCTGTCGCGCGGTGGGCTGGGTAGGGCCCACCGCACGCCGCCCTTCTTCTAGATGCCCTCGCCAACGTTAAACCATCCCTATACGCCGCACCGACATTCCCGCCCCGTCCCGCACCCTGTGATAGTCTTCTTTCATCGCCGACGCCACGGCCTGCAACGGACGCCATCATGTACAGCGTATTACGCGCCACCCTGCTTACCCTATCAGCCACGGTGCTTTGCACCTCCCTGTTTGCCAGCCCGCTGCCCCAGGCAGAGATGGCCCGACGGGCCGACCGCTTTAACCAGCGTATGCAGCTCGGTCAGCCGTATGACGCCGCCACCCAGCAGTTCTTGCACAGCGCCGCCTCGCTTTCTAGTGCGATCTTTCTACGCCAGGCGGCGGAGGCGACGCCTTACTTTGTCGACTGGATGAGCGGGACTCGTAAGGTCGCAGGTGACAACCCCTGGACAACCTACAACTCCGCCCTGTTTGACAGCCGCAGCGACTATGTCATCAGCGGCAACGTTGGCGCTGCCGACTATGTGGGTTTTCAGGTCTATGCCATGCACGATGGCCGTAACGTCGCCCGGGCAGAGCAGAACCGGTCGACCAAGGATATGCAGATCGACCGGCAGGGCAACTTTAGCCTGCGCCTGACGCCGGCGACACCCCCGCCGGGGCAAGATGCGATCGTCACCACGCCGGATGACTATATGGTCATCGTGCGTGAGTATTATCACAGCGGACAGCAAAAGGCACAGCGCCCCGCCCGCTACCATATTCGCCGCCTGACGGGTCACCCCGCGCCGCCCATCGCCGATGCGCCGCGGCGCAGCGCCCTCGCGGCCAGCTTCTACCGTAGCCTGGTGCTCAGCTCGCTGGATCTTTCCGCCAAGATGAGCCGGGTTCGGAACAGCAGCCAGGAGGTCGAGGTCGATCGCAGCCTGTCCGATGCGCTATATCCGACCACGGATAACCGCTACGACGGCGTTTACGTCTCGCTGCCCCACGACGACAGCGTGATCCGTATCAGCGGTACCCTGCCCCGGGATGCAACCTATATCTCTGTCGTTTTCTATACGCCTTACTATATAACTCCAGACTATCGGATGGCCAAAACCTACCTAACCGGACAAGAGATTGTTCGCCAGGCGGACGGACGCTACCAAATTCACCTATCGCGCCAGCCGCGCGATCTGAGCAACAACCTGACCAGCGCTGGCTATGATCAGGGAATGGTCGTCATCCGCTATCTCGGATCTCAGCAGTACCCCGAGTTTGACGTTCAGCTGCTGCCGCACGGCGCCGACGCGCGCCCATAAAAAACGCCGCCCTCCCGGCGGCGTCTAAACGTTAATGACACGTCGTTGTTTTAAGAATGACGTTCACGCGTTTTACGGGTACAGCGTTTATCGTAGTGGCGTACCCACCAATAGCGGTCGGCGACGCGCTCACGACCGCCAACGCGCGCACCGACCAGCCATAACAGCGCGCCGATAAAGATGCTCATGACGGCGCCGTGAGAAAAATATTGGGGTAAATCCAGTTGGGGTAACTGAGCCAGCACAGAGTAGCCCACACCACCCACCATGGTAATGAGCCCCAGCCCCATTAGAACGTTGCCAAGCAGCTCCGCGCCTTTACGTTTCATTGGTCACCTCCCCTGTATCAGTCAAATCTACTGATGTATAGCCAGCCACTCATCAAGAGCGCTAATCTATCCCATTAGTGACAGTATAGTCCCTTGATATTCATCTGCTTGGTTATAGCTCACATTTTATCTTGACAAATCACACGGATTTTACATTCCCGATGCGATACCCCCGGAGACACCGCGCCGCACGCCGCCGAAAAACGGGAAAGCGCCTCCCCTTCCCCCCCCCCTCTGTAGACGCCGGCAGGGTAGTGAGCGACGGCAAATTATGGTCTAATTACGCTTTGGCGCTTTGCCTACTATCTGCCGCGGCACTGCCCGCGCCTATCACATAAAGACTGAATGCACAGATGACGATTAAACTGATTGTCGGCCTGGCTAACCCTGGCGCTGAATACGCCCAGACCCGCCACAACGCCGGCGCCTGGTTCGTTGACGCCCTCGCCGAACGCCACGGCCAGTCCCTGAAAGAAGAGAGCAAATTTTTTGGCTATACCGCCCGCCTCAGCCTGGCAGGCCATGACCTGCGCCTGCTGGTGCCGACCACCTTCATGAACCTGAGCGGCAAAGCCGTTTCCGCCCTGGCCGGTTTTTACCGCATCGCCCCGGATGAAATTCTGGTCGCACACGATGAGCTGGATCTGCCGCCGGGCGTCGCCAAACTGAAGCTCGGCGGCGGTAACGGCGGCCATAACGGCCTGAAGGACATTCAAAGCAAGCTGGGCAACAACCCCAACTTTCATCGCCTGCGCATCGGCATTGGCCATCCCGGCGACAAAAGCAAGGTCGTTGGCTTTGTTCTGGGTAAACCGCTGGCCAGCGAGCAGCCCCTGATCGATGAAGCCATCGACGAGGCGCTGCGCTGCACCGATCTGCTGATGCAGGAGGGCATGGACAGGGCGATGAATCGCCTCAACGGTTTCAAGGCCAGCGTCCGCTAAGCGCGACGCAGCAACGCCGCCTCCCGCACGCCCCCTACGGATAAGTCGAGAAAATGACGCGTTGCGTGTATAATTGGGCAATATTTTCCTGTTTCTTTGGCGGTTAATCTATAAACAGCCAAAAATTCAATGAGTTAAGGTGATTAAACATGGGTTTTAAATGCGGTATCGTCGGGCTTCCCAACGTCGGTAAATCCACGCTGTTCAATGCGCTGACCAAAGCGGGGATCGAAGCAGCCAACTTCCCGTTCTGTACCATTGAGCCGAACACCGGCGTCGTACCGATGCCGGATCCGCGTCTGGATCAGCTGGCCGAGATCGTGAAACCCCAGCGCACCCTGCCGACCACCATGGAGTTTGTCGACATTGCCGGCCTGGTAAAGGGCGCCTCTAAAGGGGAAGGCCTGGGCAACCAGTTCCTGACCAACATCCGTGAAACCGAAGCCATCGGCCACGTGGTCCGCTGCTTTGAAAACGACAATATCGTGCACGTTTCCGGCCGCGTAAATCCGGCGGAAGACATCGAGGTGATCAACACCGAGCTGGCGCTGGCGGATCTGGATACCTGTGAACGTGCGATTCACCGCGTGCAGAAGAAAGCCAAAGGCGGCGACAAAGATGCCAAGCTGGAGCTCTCCGCGCTGGAAAAATGCCTGCCGCACCTGGAGCAGGCCGGCATGCTGCGCGCGCTGGACCTCAGCGATGAAGAAAAAGGGGCCATCAAGTACCTGAGCTTCCTGACCCTAAAACCGACCATGTATATCGCCAATGTCAACGAAGATGGCTTTGAGAACAACCCGTTCCTGGATCAGGTGCGCGCCATCGCCGACGCAGAGGGATCCGTTGTGGTTCCGGTATGCGCCGCCGTTGAGGCCGATATCGCCGAGCTAGACGACGCCGATCGCGACGAGTTCATGGCCGAGCTGGGTCTGGAAGAGCCGGGCCTGAACCGCGTGATCCGCGCCGGCTACACGCTGCTGAACCTGCAGACCTACTTCACCGCCGGGGTAAAAGAGGTGCGCGCCTGGACGATTCCCGTCGGCGCTACCGCCCCGCAGGCCGCCGGTAAAATCCATACCGACTTTGAGAAAGGCTTTATCCGCGCCCAGACCATCGCCTTTGACGACTTCATCACCTATAAGGGTGAACAGGGTGCCAAGGAAGCCGGTAAGATGCGCTCTGAAGGTAAGGACTATATCGTCAAAGATGGCGATATCATGAACTTCCTGTTTAACGTCTAATTCGCTTCTGTTGTCTCATGCGATCTCAGTGAATCGCATGAAGACTGGAAAACCCCATAAAATCCACGCAATTGCGTGGATTTTTCATTTCATAATGTCTCAACTCATCTCGTAACAACCCAGTCGAAAATAAGGAGATGGATGAGTACAGCACTCTTCCCTTTGTTCAAGACCAGCGCAAAGTAGAGTTTTCAGTCTTTCTTCTCCTGAAAAAAGAGGTTATCTAGCATGAAAAAAACACGTTATACAGGGAAAGAGGTTGCTTTTGCTCTGAAACAAGCCGAAACCAGCACTCGAGTGGGGGAGGTCTTCAGAAAGATTGGTGTTTCTGAGGCTACTTTTTACAATTGGCAAAAAAGTTTGGCGGCATGATGGCAGATTTAAGTCTGGACAAAGAGATGCTGCAGGAAGTTATCAAAAAAATCCTAAGACCGGCGCAGAAGCGCGAAGCTATCGCCTGGCTGCTGGAGACCTACCATATCGGGTTACATCGAGGTTATCGTCTGATGATGCAAAACAGCACAGTATATAACTATTGTAGCTGCCGTGATGAGCGGGCCATCGCTTTACGGATAAGATAAATAGCAGAAACCCACATTTGCTACGGTATTCAGCATATTCATATTCTTCTACGCCGGGAGGGCTGCTGGTTACTCATAAGAAAACACACCGAATTTATTGTCAGGAAGGTCTGAATTTACGAGCAAAACGCCCTGACGGTATGTGACGAGTCAGGCACAAAAGCGTCCATCCGGAAGTAACGGCAATAGACCAGTGCTGGAGCATGGACTTCATTGCTGATAATCTGTTCAATGGACGCTGTATCTGCGCATTGACTATAGTCGATAATTTTAGTCGTGAGTACCTGGCGATCCTCATGGGTCAAGGGCTGCAGGGAGGATGTTGTCTCGGTGATGGCGCGTCCAAAGGCATTAAAGCAGCGAGTTCTCGAACTGCTGTAGACAGACAAGGGTAGTGAATTTATATCTAAAATGCTGGATCTCTGGGCGTATGACAACGGTATAGCAATGGACTTCTCACGGTCTGGAAACCGACGGATAATGAGCTAAATCACATGGAGAAAATCAGTGTCTTTTGAACCTATTGAAAATAAGAAAACTTACCAGTACGTAGCTGAGAGAATTGAAGCAAAGATTGTCTCTGGGGAATTTTCTTTACATCAACGCTTACCAGCAGAAAGAGAGCTAGCGCGCATCCTTCATGTTAGCCGAAACGTTGTGCGTGAAGCTTTGCTTTCTCTTGAGCTAGCTGGTTATGTTGTGATAAAGCATGGGGTTGGTTCAATCGTAGCTTCAAAAACTCCTATTACAAACTCTATTTTATTATTAAATAAAGAAATTAGTCCAACTCATCTCATGAGTGTAAGGCGTGTTGTTGATGCTGAAATTGCAGGACTTGCCGCTCTTAATGCAACGCCAAGTGACATAGAACAGTTAAAGGAGGCTTTAAATGGAATAATGAGCAATGATGATTACCCTTCTCCTGATGCAGATTGGGTCCTCTTATTTCATAAGAGGTTAGCTTCAGCAACTGATAATCCAGTCTGGTCGTTAATTAATGATCAAATATGGCAATTAATGAGAACACCGCTACTTGAATCATTTCGTTTAAAAACAAAAATCTACTATCAGCGCAAGGATCGTCAGGCTTATCGCAAACAAATTATAACTTGCATTGAGGAAAGAAACTCTAGCGGAGCTAGAGATGCTATGATTAAACATGTAGAAAGTGTCACCTCATTCTTTTTTGATGAAGTCATAGACTGATGTGCTAGCAGATATATTAGATGGCTTTTATTGTTAGATCTCCCCTTCAATAACGAAGCATGGTAATGTAATGACTCCATGCTTCATTACTTTCAATAGTATTGAGGACACTTAACATCTTTTTAATAAAAATAATTAATGCGAATTTTTTATGATTTTCATCTATGACAATATATAAAACGTATTAATTATTGAAATATCTCCTATTCCGTTCAGAGTAGCTATGCAGAGTATACTGGAAGTAGGGACTCTTCCATCAAGTATTATTTGATGCTCACACATTCTGTTAATTGATGAGGTATTAATTAGTGCACTTATTTCACGTTATGGCGACGATTCAAGTTCAGGGCCCTCCATCAATAACACGGCTGGCTACAGGTAGATATCCTTGACGTTGGACAATAATACAAATAGGTCACTGATTTTTTTAAAATATAAACCAATCTAATTTGATAGAAATTTTTAATCCGAGAGCTCAGGTTGCTATAAAAATGCTTTCGATGGAAATATATTATACTTTTTCAATTTCAACATGTAAGACATTATCAATGTCGTTCCAGCATGGCTGGTTGTTGTATCAACTCTACTAAACTACCCACGTCAGCATCGTCGATTCATTTCTATGCAGTTTTTCCTGCAATCTGTTGGTACTTTCGACCATTACGCTATCATAAGAGCCACTTGTACTGCCTATTAGGAGCAGCACCTCTGCCTTCTACAGTCATTACGTACATGCCCGTAACACGCACTGTGCGCTCTTATCACTATGATGGATAATACCAGTTTATCAACGATTCACGATGCCAGCTCTAATGCTTGTAGAGGGAACATTGCCTACATCGGACGCTGGCCATCCCCTCAACGATAAGCTAGGTGAATATATTAATAATTAACGCCACATACGCGAAGCCATGCCAAGTTCGGCGTTGGATAAGAAAAAGGTGTAGTCGGACGATTTTCTAACCTCTCCTCTACGAATTTGACATGAGTATTTCGACCCGATCTGACTTTCCAGCACCATATTTGCCAATTTAGCAGATCTCTCAAATACATTTGACACGAGTAGCTAAAATACGACTCTATCGAGAGATCTTTCATATGATCAACCACGCTTTATCTTTATATGCAGACTATCTCATACAAGTTAGCTTACATATATAATAAGCATCAAAAGAACAATCAGTTAATCTATCTATTTCACATAACTACATCAGCAATCTGGAAACAATGTCACGATGTAACAACCTACTAAAAACTTGCTTTGGAATGTTGCACGCACAAGGACATGCTCTCCTAAAAATCCAGGGTATCTCAATTAACGGCTCAAAAACATTGGCATCAATAATGAATATCGCCAAGACATAAATATTATAAATAGTTAAATGGCGACTTTGACTATTCCCACAACATAATTTTCTCACAAAAAAGAATAAATAACCACAAAAGAACAAAATGACAAAACAGAATCATTAAAAATAAATAAAAAAAGCACGAATTAATCATATTTCATTGTTAATAGTATTCTATGTGTAAGTTTTACTTTTCTTCAGTTCAGATCACAAAATATTCATTTGGGATGATGATAGTATGTGGTCCTGTGGTTCTACCACTGTTCCACATAGGATTATTAGCGTTTTTTAATTTAAACATCATTATTGTACAAACCATACAATGTTAACATTTTTCAATTATCCAATAACTGGGAAGATCTATAAATTAGAGGTGAAAGATGAAGAAAAAACATATCTTAGGTTTAAGATGGTGGATAATAGGACTCGTGACACTAGCTGTGATACTTAATTATCTTGATAGAAGTGCTTTAGCTGTCGCAATGCCAACAATTAAAGATGATATTGGTCTTACTACACAGGAGTACTCATATATTGTTGCTGCATTTCAAGGCGCTTATATGATAATGCAACCTATTGCAGGATATATACTTGATATACTTGGCAGTAGAATAGGTTACGCAGTTTTTGCTATTTTATGGTCATTATCATGTATGATTCATGCTTTTGCTACGGGTTGGATATCATTAGCTTTTTTTCGCACATTACTTGGTTTATCAGAATCAGCAGTTATCCCTGCATCAATGAAAGTAGTATCTGAATGGTTTCCTGATAAAGAAAAATCCGTCGCAACTGGTTGGTTTAACTCTGGAACATCTATTGGCGCTATGATAGCACCGCCACTAGTGATCTGGTGTATTTTAACTTACTCTTGGCAGGAGGCATTCGTTATCGTAGGTGGACTTGGTTTTATATGGGTAATCATTTGGCTGATGTTTTATAGAGATGTTCAAAAACATACCCGACTTAGCCCTGATGAAAAGCACTATATTATTAGTGGGCAAACATTAGCAGTTGACGAAAAAAACGGAATTAAAACTTCTTGGCGTAATATGCTTAGAAAAAAAAACCTATGGGTATTAATGTCTACTCGTTTCCTTATTGCACCGGCTTGGGCAACATTCACTTTCTGGATCCCTATCTATTTGGCTACAGTAAGAGGCATGAGTCTAAAAGAAATCGCCTTATTTGCCTGGATGCCATTTTTAGCAGCAGATCTCGGTAGTATTATAGGGGGATATTTATGTCCATTTTTTGTTAATCGATTTAAAACCTCAATTATTACTTCACGTAAACTTGTCGTCCTTATAGGGTCTCTATTAATGTTTGCTCCCGCATGTATTGGCCTAGTAACAGATAAGTATATGGCTGTAGCTCTCTTTTGTATCGGTGGTTTTGCGCATCAAGCAATTTCAGGAGCTTTGATTACACTATCATCTGATATTTTTCCTAAAAATGAAGTCGCCACAGCGAGTGGATGGACAGGCTCAGCTGCTTGGCTAAGTCAAGCATGCTTCTCATTGGTTATTGGCGCTGCAGTAACTACAATTGGTTATGACCCTTTATTCGTTAGCCTTGCATTCTTTGATGTACTAGCTGCAATAATTTTGTGGAAATATATATCTTCACCGTTCAAACAACAAGAGATATGAGAAGTGAGTTAAATATTTTATATGTTTCTTTATGTGGAAAAATTTAGTTAGAGTAATAATAAATAGGAAAACTTATTTCACGCGAGAAAATACTATGACTCAATCTAATGTTTTACTTATCACTGTCGATCATTGGGCTGCATCAATGATGGGATGCGCCGGAAACAGCGCCATCATGACCCCAACTCTAGATCAGCTTGCTCGTGGTGGTATTCGTTTCAAAAACTGTTTCAGTACATGTCCTGTTTGCATTCCAGCCCGACGCTCATTGATGACTGGCAGTTTTCCTCGTACGCATGGTGATCGAGTATTTACTGATGAACTCCCCATGCCACCTATGAAAACACTAGCAGGCTCTTTCGGTGAGGCTGGATATCAAACCTATGCTGTAGGAAAACTTCATGTCTATCCACAGCGTGATCGAATCGGTTTTGATGATGTGATTTTATCAGAAGAGGCTCGATACAATTATGGCGTAACTGATGATTATCAAATATGGCTTGGGGATAATGGTTATCTTGGAAAAGAATATACTCATGGTATGTCAAATAATCAGTATTTTACTCGACCATGGCATTTACCAGAAGAAGCACATCAGACAAATTGGACAACGGCTCAGATGGTAAGAATGATTAAACGTAAAGATCCTACTAGACCCGCATTTTTTTATGCATCTTATGTACATCCTCACCCACCATTAGTACCGTTGCAAGCATACTGGGATATGTATGCCGATGTAACGTTTCCTGAGTCGGCTCAGGGTGACTGGGATAATGATGATGTAGATGTTCTTCGTCGTTTGCGTTTACAAGCGACACCGTATAAAACAATGGATATTCAACGCGCTAAAAGGGCTTTTTATGCACTATGCACACATATAGACCATCAAATTAGACTTCTTATCGGAACTCTACGCGAAGAAGGATTGCTGGACAATACGATAATGGTGTTTACATCAGACCATGGTGATACATTTTTCGACCATGGACTAGTGGCAAAAAGAAATTTCTATCGTAACTCTACTAATATTCCACTTATTTTATCAGGCAAACAAATAAGTCATTTTGCCGGAACTATTGATAATAGAGTTGCCTGTTTAGAAGACATTATGCCAACGCTGCTGTCTGCATGCAATATATCGCCTCCAGCTACTGTTGAGGGTATTAATCTACTTAGTGAAGCGAAACGAGACTTCCTATATGGCGAAGTTAATCAAGGAGCTTTAGCCACAAGAATGGTAACAGATGGAAAATATAAATTAATATATTACCCTAATGGAAATTACATACAGCTATTTGATATTAAGAATGATATAGACGAAATCAACAATTTAGCAAAAATATATGAATTTAGAACTATCATAGACCAATTCACTACATTTTTGATCTCAAATCTATATGGTGGAGATGAGAAGTGGGTTCAAGATGGTAAATTAGTCGGTCTACCTAGTGAAAGCTTTGATGAACCAAGCATTGACTTTGGTTTATATAATCAACGAGGTGGGCACTGGCCAGTTCCTAAAGTTGGTGCTGCGCGATTTATATAGGGATTTATATTAAATAAACACTGGCAGATATTCTATACGAATCTAGAATATCTGTCTCTAATCAACATCACTTAAAGAAATATAATTAATACATTCTATGCCAGACTGTTCCATTTATTATAGCTTTAAATTTGAATGATATTTTTTCTTAACAAAGGATTTTTGATATTCTCTATATCTCCATTATCTTATTTAATGTTAAAATAGAATCCACTTGTTACGCTTACAATGTCAATTACAAATATTGTTTTTATTTTGAGAAAGAAACCTCTTGTCCAAACAGGAAAAAATTATATTAATGATTTGTTATTTTATATTCACAAAATGACTGACTATTAAGATAATCCTAAAGTAAATATGATATGAATGAGCTTATTGACCATGACTTTTTCACAATGCTATAAATAACCTATTAATACAATAGTTACACCATCTTAATAAATATTAGGGAAGGTGCGAACAAGTTCCTGATATGAGATCATCATATTCATCCGGAGCGCATCCCAGAGGGACATCATGAGCCATCAACTCACCTTCGCCGATAGTGAATTCAGCACTAAGCGCCGTCAGACCCGAAAAGAGATTTTCCTCTCCCGCATGGAGCAGATTCTGCCATGGCAGAATATGACCGCTGTCATCGAGCCGTTTTATCCCAAGGCGGGCAATGGCCGACGGCCCTATCCGCTGGAGACCATGCTGCGTATTCACTGCATGCAGCATTGGTACAACCTGAGCGACGGTGCCATGGAAGATGCCCTGTACGAAATCGCCTCCATGCGCCTGTTTGCCCGATTATCCCTGGATAGCGCCCTGCCGGATCGCACCACCATCATGAATTTCCGCCACCTGCTCGAGCAGCATCAACTGGCCCGTCAATTGTTCAAGACCATCAATCGCTGGCTGGCCGAAGCAGGCGTCATGATGACCCAAGGCACTTTGGTGGATGCCACCATCATTGAGGCACCCAGCTCTACCAAGAACAAAGAGCAGCAACGCGATCCGGAGATGCATCAGACCAAGAAAGGCAATCAGTGGCACTTTGGCATGAAGGCCCACATTGGTGTCGATGCCAAGAGTGGCCTGACCCACAGCCTAGTCACCACCGCGGCCAACGAGCATGACCTCAATCAGCTGGGTAATCTGCTTCATGGAGAGGAGCAATTTGTCTCAGCCGATGCCGGCTACCAAGGAGCGCCACAGCGCGAGGAGCTGGCCGAGGTGGATGTGGACTGGCTGATCGCCGAGCGTCCCGGCAAGGTAAAAACCTTGAAGCAGCATCCGCGCAAGAACAAAACGGCCATCAACATCGAATACATGAAAGCCAGCATCCGTGCCAAGGTAGAGCACCCGTTTCGCATCATCAAGCGGCAGTTCGGCTTCGTGAAAGCCAGA
This sequence comes from Edwardsiella anguillarum ET080813, assembly GCF_000264765.2. GTDB lineage: Bacteria > Pseudomonadota > Gammaproteobacteria > Enterobacterales > Enterobacteriaceae > Edwardsiella > Edwardsiella anguillarum. Next base: position 3,403,865 of record NZ_CP006664.1, on the reverse strand, counting down.
TACAAGGGGCTGCTGAAAAACGATAACCAACTGGCGATGTTATTCACCCTGGCCAACCTGTTTCGGGTGGACCAAATGATACGTCAGTGGGAGAGATCTCACTAAAAACTGGGGATAACGCCTTAAATGGCGAAGAAACGGTCTAAATAGGCTGATTCAAGGCATTTACGGGAGAAAAAATCGGCTCAAACATGAAGAAATGAAATGACTGAGTCAGCCGAGAAGAATTTCCCCGCTTATTCGCACCTTCCTTAGCATAGCGTATCACCCTATTATATTTTTATGTTAAAACAATATTATCTAGTCTGATTACTGAACTTTCACAATAAGATTGTATCATTGCTAAATTATCTAGGAAAACAAGAATGAAGTGTCTATTTGAACGCAAATTAAATCCATGGTGGAAAGAGGGAGAACGACCAGACTATCGTTTTTCTCTAGCTAATGAGCGAACTTTTTTAGCTTGGATTCGAACATCATTAGCTTTACTTGCTAGTGCAATTGCTCTTGATCAACTGATATTACACTATAATTTACCATTAAAATGGAGCATTCTGGCACTTTCATTGGCAATGATGGGGGCTGTCATTAGTATATTCTCATGGCTCCGTTGGAGAGATAATGAAATAGCAATGAGGCATTCACGCCCTTTAAAATTAATGAACGGCATGCCAATTCTTTCTATTTATATATCCATCGCATCAGTTTTAATTATTTTTTACATACTATAGGCAATCTCTATGACTCAATCATCTGATAGTGGACTACAATATGAAAGAACTCTTCTATCCTGGCATAGAACATTCCTTTCCTGTATTATCTTAGTTAGTTATTTAGCAAGGTTATTTATTACCACTTATAATTATATATTTGTTTTTATTTTATTCATATTGACAATACATCTACTCAGTAACAGCTATTTGAGTATAAAATTCTCACAATCTTCATTTTGGCGTTTAAATTCAATGCTAGCTTTGGTTACTATTATATCTGTAATTACAATCATGAAAACCATGAAGATTATATTACTGAAATAGAAATTCATGATTACATTATTGCTAAACTCATTAATTACTAAATAGTTTTTACCACTCACAGGTAGTAGTCCTACTCTATAACTTGAGCATGGGGGAACATATGACCTCCCCTGACTTATACCTTAACTTAAAGAAAAACCATCCTTTAAAGATACTGAACAAAGGGAAGAGGCCAGGACACCACGGCCCCCGCGCGAGGCGCTCAGTGGTACAAAGAGCGCACGTTATTACGCCTGGCACACCATCGCACAACGCGTCGCCGCGGAATAACTATACTTAATCGCGCGTGCCCCTTTGGTGTCTCTCACACCGACACGCCGTCGACCGGAATGAATGAGATGAACCGTAGAAAGATGTTACGCATGATGAGTGCCGCCTTGGCGACGCTATGGCTCGGCGCCTTACCGACACACGCCGCCGAACGGCGCCCCACGCGCGATAGGGTGCTGGTGATCGGCGCGGGATTAGCCGGTTTGGCCTGCGCTCGAACGCTGCAGGCGCAGGGATTCGCCGTCCAGGTGGTGGAGGCACGCCAACGGATAGGCGGACGTATCTGGACCAGCCACGCCTGGTCGGAGATGCCGTTGGATCTCGGCGCCACCTGGATCCACGGTACCCGGAAGAATCCCCTGACCGGTATCGCCGAGCAGATCGGTGCTCGCCTGCAGCCAACGCACTACGAGGAGGCGCTGGTCTTCGCCCAAGACGGCCACCCGCTGAGCGCCAGGGAAGAGCGCGTCTTAGACCGCCTCAAGGCGGTATTATTCGAGGCGATCCAGGAGGGCCAGTCGGCGACCCAGGATAAGAGTATCCTGACCACCGTTGCGGAAATCGTCCAGGATGCCAGCCCCGCCGAACGCCTCAACATCTGGTATCTGCTCAATTCGAACCTGGAGCAGGAGCTCTCAGGCGCGCTCGGCGAGATGTCGACCTATTACGTCGATGACGACTGGGCCTTCGGCGGCGAGGACGCCCTCTTCCCGCAAGGATTTAGCCAGATCACCGATCATCTCGCCCAAGGGCTCTCCGTCGCCCTCGGCCAGGTGGTCAGCCAGATCGACTACTCGGCGACGGGCGTCAGCGTGCACACCCTGCAGGGGCGGGTATTCCAGGCCGATCGCGTCGTGATCACGCTGCCGCTCGGGGTGCTGCAGCGCGGTCACGTGGCGTTTTCCCCCGCGCTCCCGGCCGACAAACTGAGTGCCATTCAGCGCCTCGGCATGGGTACGCTGAATAAATGCTACCTACAGTTTCCCCACATCTTCTGGCCCGACGATATCGACTGGTTAGAGTATATTTCCCCGCAGCCCGGCATCTGGAGCGAGTGGGTCAGCTTCGCCCGCGCCGCCCGCTGGCCCGTGTTGCTCGGTTTTAACGCGGCGCGCCAAGGCGTCGCCATGGAGGCGCAGAGCGATCAACAGATCGTCGCGGACGCCATGGGGGTCTTACAGCGCCTCTTCGGCCCGACGATCCCGCAGCCGCTACGCTACCAAATCACCCGCTGGTCCCGCGATCCCTACAGCGCTGGCTCCTACTCCTACTACCGCACCGGCTCGACCCCGCGCGATCGGCGCACCTTAGGTAAGTCGGTGGCGGATCGGCTCTATTTCGCCGGCGAGGCTGCCTCACGCCGATACTATGGCACCGCCCACGGCGCTCTACTCTCCGGCTTACAGGCGGCACAAGAGATAGTAAACCATTAGTTTTCGCAGCCGAACATGTAATAATACGCGCCAACGCCGTGCAGCGCATGGCATTCCATAGCGGTATGACGAACGAGGTTACCATGGCGCGTCCATCCACCGAACAACGCAAAAACATGATTATCGAGACGGTCTTGGCCCTGTTTAAGGAGAAGGGAATGGCGGCGGTATCGACGCGCGACGTCGCCGAAAAAGCGGGGCTGGCGCGCAGCCATGTCTACCACTATTTCAAGGACTGGAACACCCTCTCCATCTGTGCGGTGGAGCATTTCTTTCACCACGAGATCGCCGAGCTGGAGCGTCGTCTGGCGCCCCTGACGCCCAGCGAGGCACTCAGCGTGTTTATTCGCGATAACTTACCCACTCATCAAGACGCCTCCTGGCGTATCTACCTGGATGCCTGGAATGCCTCGCTGTGCGACCCACAGTTTGCCGCCAGCTACAGCCAAATCCTCGTTGACTGGCACCGCACCCTGCAGAACATCCTGCTACGCGGAGCGCAGGTGGGCGAGTTTATCATTGCCGACGCCCCGCGCCGCGCGCGCCAGATCATCGCCCTGATCAATGGCTATGCCGATGAGCTGATCCTGGATCCGACCCCCGAAGGCGTCGCCCTGGCGCAGCAGGAGATCATGGACGTCGTGCAGCGCCTGATCCACTAAGCGCGGCGCGCCAGATCGCAGCAACCGGTCACCTCTCGGCGGCCTAACTTAGGCGGCCAACAGGCTGGCGCGGACCTTGATCACCACCTTGGCGATGGCCTGCGCCTCCCCCACCCGACAGCCCGGCTTATGCGGCTCGCCCGGCATAAAGAGGGCAAATATCCCGGGATGCAGCATGACCCACTGTTCACGGGTGATCTGCTGACACCGCTGATAATCCTCCTCCTCACGCCACGCCTCGCAGGCGCGCGCCGTACCGGCACCCCCGTAGAAGATGCGCTCCTCCCCGCTCAGCAGCAGCTGAATGTCGATATAGTCCGCATGCAGCTCCGCCGCCTTCTCCTGCAGTACCTGCGTGGTCAGCTACATGACATTCATAAAGATATCGTCGCCGTCCAACGCATAGCGCCCCGGTGCCTTATCCGCCGCCGTCTGGCATCGCCGCCAAGGCACGGCACAACGCCGCGTGTAACCGTGGATGCAGTCCGGCCCCATTCAGCCCCTGTACATCGCCCAGCAGCATCATCCCTCTCCTTGCGCCAGCCATGCCACGCCCAACAGTCCCGTATCGTAGCGATAATACGCCGCCCGTAGCGCCACCTGATAGGGCGCCGGTTCTGCCGCTAAAAACTGGGCCACCTGCTGCAAATACCCCTCGGCCAACCCGACGCTGCCGCCGATCACCACGCACTGGCAATCCGTCACCGCCTTGATGTCGGCGCCGGCCAACGCCCCGCGTGCCGCCGCCGCGATCCCGCATCCCGAGGCGATCGCCTCGACACAGCCCACCCGGCCACAGCCACAGCGCGGCCCCTGGGGATCGGCCAGGGTATGACCGATGTGGCCCGCCAATCCGCCTTGCCCCTGCACCAGACGCCCATCCCGCACCATACCGCTGCCGACACCGGTGGAGGCGGTAATAAACAGCATGTCGCGCACCTGCACCGCTAGGGGCTGATACTCCGCCCAGGCCGCGGCCTGAGCATCGTTCAGCGCCAAGGTCGGCAACCCGGTCAGCTCGCGAAGGGTCTCGACCAGGGGAAAGCGCAGCAAACCGCCCAAGTTGCTGGGATTGATCGCCAGCAACGTCCCCTGGCGGATGATGCCGGTGGAGGCGATGGCGACGCGTGACGCCTGGCGCTGCAGCGGCGCCACCAGCGTCTGGAGGGCGGTGCGCAGCGCATCCGGCGTCTGGCTGGCCGGCGTCGGCAGCTCTCGCCGCTCACGGATCTGTCGATCCGCCCCGACCAGGGCGCAGGCCAGCTTCGTCCCACCGATATCGATCGCTAACGTACTCATCGTGTTACCCCGCCTACCGCGGCGCGATGTCCGAAATCTGGCTGTGTCAGGCGTAGGAAAGATACCGCGACGCTACGCCTCCCGCCGTGTTGACCTAATGCGGCCCCGCATCGCCGGTACCCCGACCAGGCGCCCGTCAGCGCCGGCACGCAGGGGATGACGGCTCCCCGCGGCGCGCTGGTGCAATGCGCCGCACGCTCAAGACATGACATACGCAATATCCCTCCCGCCCCCTCACAACCGGCCCGGTAAACTGCCGAGCCGATATACCTCTGACCACCTACCCTTTACTCTTCGCTACGTTACCCTTGTAACCACCGAAGGGAACCGCGCCGCTGAAGGGTTTGCCGTCGATCGCATCGTGCGTGCGCAGCGCCTCCGGACGCAGCCAACGCTGTACCCGCGAGGGCATGTCGAGACCGATCAGCAGGATCACCACGAAGGTCAGGCTGAAAGAGAGAGAACACAAGGCGGTACCGAGATCCAGACGTTGGGCGATCAACGCCCCGAGGATCGGCGCCAATGCGCCCCCGAGCGCCCCGACGTTGTAGGTAAAGCCCAAACCGGCCGCCCGTTGATCGGTATCGAAGTAACCGCCGATCAGCTTCGGCAGGATCCCCGAGATGCCTTGCCCCAACATCTGCTGGAAGAACAACAGAATACCCAGTACCCAAACCTGCGTCCCACCGATGGAAAACACCGGGATAATCAGTAATTGAGAGGCCAGCAGGCTGTAGGCATACGCCTTACGGCTACCCAGCCAGTCACCGAGAAAACCGCCGACACAGCAGCCAACCGCCGCGCCGAAGCCACTGAAGAACAGAACCTGCGCCACGATGGCCGGGCTATAGTCCAGCTCGGTTTTCAGATAGGTGGGCAGCAGCGCCTGGATCGGCCAGGAGTAGAGGAAGGCGAACAGCACCACCACCATCAACATCACCCCGGTGGGCCAACGTTTACCGCTGCTCTGCACCATAAAACTGATGAAGATGGCGGCGCACAGCAGCCCCAGGATCGCCACGATGGCCGCATTCTGTAAGTCACCCGCGAAGCAGAACCACAGGGCGATGGCGGCGACCGCCGTCATCAGCATGTTAATCACCCGATGTTCACCACGATAGAGGATATCTACCATGGTACGAACCGGCGCCTTACCGGCATGCTTCTCTTTCCAGTCATGTGCCTCCGGAATATTTTTACGCAGCCAGAGGGCGAAGATGATCGGCAGGATGCCGATGAAGAACAGGGCGCGCCAGCCCCAGGTGGGCACCACCAGGCTATAGACCTGAGCCGCCACCACCGCGCCGACGGAGAAGCCGGAGATCAGGAAACCGCTGGCCTTGTTACGCAGCTGCCTGGGCCAGCTCTCGATGACATAGGTGGCGCTGGAGCCATACTCCCCCGCCATCCCCATGCCGATCACCAGGCGGGCGATAAACATGGTGGTGTAGCCCGGCGCCAGGCCGCAGGCTAAGGTCCCGACGGAAAAGAGGATAATACTGGATACCATCGCCAGACGACGGCCGTAGCGGTCGCCCATGGCGCCCAGCATCAGCCCGCCGAACCAGCGGGAAATAAAGGCGGCGGAGATCAGGCTAGCCGCCTGTACCGTCGTCAGCCCGAACTCAGCCTGAACATCGGTCAATACCAGGGCAATTAAAACAAAGTCAAAACCATCAAGCAGGTACCCCAACCAGGCGGCGGAAAAGGCTCTCCACTGCGACCGATTGAGATGGCGATACCACGGGATGTTCTGGGTTGTACTACTCATGTCACTCTCCCGATGCTCTGTTTTTCATTGTTATGTGCAGGGAGGCGCGGACAGCCGGCCTAGGTTCCTCGCGTTGTGCGGCCGGAACGGCGTCACGCCTCCCGCATGGAGGTTAGGCCATTAACCCGCCCGCTCGGCCATCAGTTGCTCGGCTAACGCCTTCAGCGCCGGCAAGTAGCACGCCTCAACCGGGATAAACGGCTTGCGACACAGCGGTACGGAGAGGACATCCATATAGTGCAGCACCATCTTCAACCCGCGGAATACCCCGGCCTTGATCAACAGATCGATCACCTGGTTGCATTCGCTCTGCAGCGAGCGCGCCGTCGGCACGTCACCCGCTTGCAGCGCCCGGGCGATCGCCTGATAGCGCCATCCCATAATGTTATAGGTGCTACCGATGCCCCCGTCGGCCCCGGCCAGCAGGCCGCTGGCGAAGATCTCATCGTAGCCGTTGTAGAGCACCAAGTCGGGATGGGCGCGGCGGATCTGCTCCATCTGGTACAGGTCACCGGAGGTTTGCTTCAGCGCCTCGACACCCGGCAGGGTGACCAGGGTGTTGATCTGATCGAGCGTCAGCTTCACGCCGCTCAACGCCGGAATGTTGTACACCACCATCGGTAAGCCATCGGCCGCCTCGATGATGGCACGGTAGTGGTCGCAGTGTTCGGCGAAGCTAAAGGGGTAGTAGAACGGGGTGACCGCCGAGACGGCGTCAAAACCGTAACGCCGCGCCGCCTGGGCCAACTGCTGGCTCTCCGCCGTGCCGATCGCGCCGACGTGGGCGAGCAGGGTCACCTTCCCCTGCGCCTCATCGGCGACGATCTCCAGCACCTGCTCGCGCTCTTCCCGGCTCTGCATGAAGGCTTCCCCGGTGGAGCCACCGACATACAGCCCATCGATGCCCTGTGCGATGTTAAACCGCACCAGGCGGCGCAGACTCTCGGTGTCCAGCCGCTGTTGATGGTCGAACGGTGTTAACAATGCGGGCATTACGCCTCTTAACTCTCTTGCCATGATGACCTCTGTCGATAGTGTATATTGTCTAACTACATACCTGTATACCTGTTATACCAGACTAAATAATCGACAGCCCACGACCACAGCGTTATTGTGCGATCGAGTTCACTAAATGATCGTTAGGATCGTCACTATTCGTCGGATGACGACTGTGCGCTCAGGGTTTGCCAGCTGGCGAAGACACTGTTGAGATGCGTCTGCAACGCGCGATCGGCCTGGTCGGGATCATGGCGGCGGATGGCGTTGAAGATTTCGATATGTTGTTGATAACTTGTATTATTATGCTCATACAGATCGGCATCAGCGACCGCAGGACGCGCCGCCAACAGCCAATCAAGCAGGGCGACATGGATCGCCATGAAGATCGGATTACCGGGGATCCCGGCCAGTACCCGGTGGAAATCGACGTCGGAGCGAATAAATAGGGCGTTGTCGTCCAGCGACTGGCTATTGATGGCCAGGGTCTGCTCGAGCAATGCGACCTGCGCATCCGTCGCGTGTTCGGCCGCATAGCGCACCAGACTAGACTCAAAGAACAGGCGCAGCTGTTCAAAGTGGGCGATGCCCCCCGGATGGGAGAGAAAGTCCTTGGCCATGCCGGACAGCTCACCGATGATGGTATCGGCGGAGGGGCGCGAGATGCGGGCGCGCTCGCCGTTGTTGATCTGCACCAACCCCTTGCGCTTCAGAGCCGCCAGGGCCTCACGCACCGACGGACGGCCCACGTTGAAGAACGCCATCAGCTCACGCTCGGAGGGCAGCTGCTCTCCCTCGCCAAACTCGCGGCGGCGGATCATCTGCTCTAACTCCTCTTCCACCATCTCCGACAGCTTCTTGCGCACCAACGGACGACGGCGCAGGTTATGGCCGATAGCCGCAGGCGAGGAGAGCGTGGTGGGATCGAAGTCGTTCATAGCGTCCATTCAGGTCAGCAGTCAATCACGGTAAACCCGTTTATCCTAACACAGGATCGAAAACAGGGGGAAACCTCGCTACGCCCCCTAGGTAGGCTACGACACGGTCAGCGAGCAGCGGCCTATTCCCGACCCGCCTCCCCCGGTATCGCCGCCGCCATATCGATTGCCCTCCGGACGATATGAAGCACGCCCCCCCGGCCCGATCACGCCGATCTCATCGGTCCTGCAGGTCACGCCAGCAACATATTTTTACATATTGCCATTTCATTGATCCATCACACATTAATCGTATGCAGAATTTATAAAATCATCATACTCATTACTCATCCCTAACTTGAGGCCACCGCTTTGTCCCGACTCCGCCGCACCCTCTGCGCGTTGCTCAGCTGCGCCACCCTATTCGCCCACGCCGCCGTGGAGCAAATCACCACCGCCTGGCCGACCAATGTCGGACCGCTGAATCCACACCTGTATGCCCCTAATCAGATGTTCGCCCAGAGCATGGTGTATGAACCGCTGGTCAAGTACCAGGCGAATGGTTCAGTGATCCCCTGGTTGGCCGAGCGTTGGCACCACTCCGCCGATGGTAAGGTCTGGACCTTTGTCCTGCGCCAAGGGGTGACCTTCTCCAACGGCGAGCCGTTCGATGCCGAGGCCGCCGCCGCCAACTTCCACGCGGTACTGGCGAATCGCCAGCGCCACGCCTGGCTGGAGTTGGCCAATCAGATCGTCGACGTCCAGGCGACCGCCCCGCAGACGTTGCAGATCACCCTCAAAAGCGCCTACTACCCCTTCCTGCAGGAGCTGGCGCTGCCGCGCCCCTTCCGTTTCATCGCCCCGTCACAGTTCAAGGCGCAGGGCAGCCATCTCGGTATCCAGCAACCGATCGGCACCGGCCCCTGGATGCTAAAAAGTAGCAAACTCAATCAATACGATGTGTTGGTGCGTAACGAACGCTACTGGGGCCACAAACCGGCCTTGCGTCAGATCACCGTCAAGGTGATCCCCGACGCCACCACGCGCGCCGTGGCCTTCGAGACCGGCGAGATCGATCTGCTGTATGGCAATGAGGGGCTGCTGCCCCTCGACACCTTCGCCCGCTTTAGCCAGACCCCCGGCTACCGCACGCAGCTCTCCGCCCCCGTCGAGACGGTCGTGCTGGCGCTCAACTCCGCCCAGGCGCCGACCGACGAGCTGGCGGTGCGTGAGGCGCTGAATCACGCGGTCAATAAGCCCGCGCTGATCGCTCACGCCCTGTATGGCACCCAACGGGTGGCCGATACTCTGTTCGCCCCCAGCGTTCCCTACGCCGACATTGGGCTCGCGCCACGGCAGTATGACCCCCAGCAGGCTCGCGCGCGGTTAGAACAGGCGGGGTGGCTACTGCCCGCAGGCAAAACGATCCGTGAAAAACAGGGCAAGCCGCTACGCATCGAGCTGGCCTTCGTCGGCACCGACGCCCTGAGTAAGTCGATGGCCGAGATCATTCAAGGGGATATGCGCCAGATCGGCGTTGACATCACGCTCGTCGCGGAGGAGGAGAGCAGCATCTTCGCCCGCCAGCGTGATGGCCGCTTCGGCATGATTTTCAACCGGACCTGGGGCGCACCCTACGACCCGCACGCCTTCATGAGCTCGATGCGCGTCCCGTCGCATGCCGACTTCCAGGCGCAACGCGGCCTGCCCGATAAGGCGCAGATCGATCGGCTAATCGGCGACGTCCTCACCACCAGCGACGAGCAACAGCGCCGGGAGCTGTATCGAGACATCCTGACTCGACTACATCGCCAGGCGGTCTATCTGCCCATCAGCTATGTCTCGACGATGGTGGTCGCGAAGCCGGCGCTCGGCCCCATCCCGTATGCGCCCATCGCCTCGGAGATCCCCTTCGAACAGATCACCCCGGAGGCCCCCTGATGTGGCGTTACGTTGTGCGGCGCCTGCTGCTGTTAATCCCGATGATCTTCGCCGCCTCGCTACTCATCTTCCTGATGCTGCGCCTGGGGACCGGCGATCCGGCGCTCGACTACCTGCGCCTCTCCAATCTCCCGCCGACTCCCGAGATGGTCGCCTCCACCCGCGCCATGCTCGGGCTGGATCAGCCGCTATGGATGCAGTACGCCCACTGGCTATGGCGGGCGCTACAGCTAGACTTCGGCCTCTCCTACGCCACCCAGCGCCCGGTGTTGGATGACGTGCTGGGCTTCCTGCCCGCGACGCTGTTACTGGCGGGGGCGGCCCTGCTGCTGATCCTACTCATCTCGATTCCGCTGGGGATCTGGGCGGCGCGCCATCGCGATCGCCTGCCAGACTTCATCGTCCGGCTGATCGCCTTCCTCGGTGTCTCGATGCCGAACTTCTGGTTGGCCTTCCTGCTGGTGATGCTCTTCGCGGTCTACCTGCAATGGCTGCCGGCGATGGGCTACGGCAGCTGGCGTCATCTGATCCTGCCCGCCGCCTCGATCGCCTTCATGTCGCTGGCGATCAACGCCCGCCTACTGCGCGCCAGCATGCTGGAGGTCGCCGGTCAGCGCCACGTCACGTGGGCGCGGCTGCGCGGGCTGGATCGCCGCCAGACCGAGCGGCGTCATATCCTGCGCAACGCCGCGCTGCCCATCGTCACCGCCGTCGGGATGCACATCGGCGAGCTAATCGGCGGCACGATGATCATCGAAAACATCTTTGCCTGGCCCGGCGTCGGCCGCTATGCCGTGTCGGCCATCTTCAATCGTGACTATCCGGTGATCCAGTGTTTCACCCTGATCATGGTGGTGGTCTTCGTGCTCTGTAACCTGGCGGTCGACCTACTGAACGCCGCGCTCGATCCGCGTATTCGCCGTCACGAGGGAGCACAGGCATGAATTTTTACCGCTCTGCCCGCGGGTCGGTGCGCCTGGCCCTGCTGCTCATCGCCCTGTTGACGCTAATCGCCCTCAGCAGCCACTACTGGCTGCCACACGATCCCTACGCCATCGATCTCGCCGCGCGCCTGCGTGCGCCGGATGGCCAACACTGGCTCGGCACCGACCATCTGGGGCGTGACATCCTCTCGCGCCTGCTGGCCGCGACACGCGTCTCGCTGGGATCGGTACTGGCTTGCCTGCTGCTGGTACTGGCGCTGGGCCTGATCATCGGCGGCAGCGCCGGGTTACTCGGCGGGCGCATCGATCAGGCGAGCATGCGCCTCGCCGACATGTTCATGACCTTTCCGACCTCGATCCTCTCCTTCTTCATGGTCGGGGTGCTGGGCACCGGCCTGACCAACGTGATCATCGCCATCGCCCTGTCGCACTGGGCCTGGTATGCGCGCATGGTGCGTAGCCTGGTCATCTCCCTACGCCAGCGCGAGTACATCCTCGCCGCCCGCCTCTCCGGCGCCAGCCATCTCCGGATATTCGTCGACCACCTGTCGGGGGCGGTGATCCCCTCGCTACTGGTCTTGGCGACGCTGGACATCGGTCACATGATGCTACACGTCGCCGGCATGTCCTTCCTCGGCCTCGGCGTGGCGGCGCCGACCGCCGAATGGGGGGTGATGATCAACGACGCCCGCCAGTACATCTGGACTCAGCCGCTACAAATGTTTTGGCCCGGCCTGGCGCTGTTCCTCAGCGTAATGGCCTTTAATCTGGTGGGCGACGCACTGCGTGACCATCTCGATCCCCATCTGGTAACGGAGCACGCACACTGATGCCGCAACGACTCGATTTACACCAGATCTCTCTCCAGGCGGCGCTCCCGCTGGTGCACGAGGTCTCGCTGACCCTACGACGCGGCCGGGTGCTGGCGTTGGTCGGCAGCAGCGGCAGCGGCAAGTCCCTGACCTGCGCCGCCGCGTTGGGCGTCTTGCCCGCCGGGGTACGCCAACTGGCCGGGCAGATCCGGCTGGATGGCGTGCCCATCGCCCCCGCCGCGCTGCGCGGCCGCCATATCGCCACCATCATGCAGAATCCGCGCAGCGCCTTTAATCCCCTGCACACCCTGGCCAGCCATGCCCGAGAAACCTGCCTGGCGTTGGCGACGCCGGCAGACGACGACACGCTGACGCGCGCCCTGACGGCGGTCGGATTGGATGATCCCCAGCGGGTGCTGCAGAGCTATCCCTTCGAGATGAGCGGCGGCATGCTGCAACGGATGATGATCGCCATGGCGCTGCTGAGCGACGCGCCGTTTCTCATCGCCGACGAGCCGACCACCGATCTCGACGCGGTGGCCCAGGCGCGCGTCCTGGATCTGCTGGCGGCGATCATGCGCCAACGCGCGCCCGGCATACTGCTGATCACCCATGACATGGGGGTCGTCGCCCGCCTGGCGGACGATGTGGCGGTGATGGCCGAGGGGCGGGTGGTGGAGCAGGGCGCCGTCGAGCAGGTGTTTCACGCACCACGCCACGCCGTGACGCGGGCGTTAGTCGCCGCGCATTTGGCCCTGTATGGCCTGGAGATCGCCGGATGAACCTACTCAGTACGCAGACCCTCTCCCACCACTATCGCCACGCGGCATTGGGACGCCAGGCGCAACCGGTTCTCCAGACGATCTCGCTGCAACTGCATCGCGGCGAGAGTGTCGCCCTGCTAGGGCGCAGCGGCTGCGGCAAGAGCACGTTGGCGCGCCTGTTAGTCGGGCTGGAGTCGCCCACGCAGGGGCGCGTATGCTGGCATGATACCCCCTTGCCACAGCTCGATCGCCGGGCGAAAAAGGCGTTCCGCCGCGACATCCAACTGGTGTTCCAGGATGCGATCGGCGCGGTCGATCCGCGCCAGACGGTACGGGCGATCCTGCGCGAGCCGATGTGCCATCTGCTGTCGCTCTCCTCGGCGGAGCAGCGGGTGCGGGCCGGCGAGATACTGCAGGCGGTGGAGTTGGACGAGGGGGTGCTCGATCAGCGCCCTCCCCAGCTGAGCGGCGGCCAGCTCCAGCGCGTCTGCCTGGCGCGGGCGTTGGTGGTCAACCCCAAATTGCTGATCCTCGACGAGGCCGTCTCAAGTCTCGACCTGGTGTTACAGGCCGAGATCATCGCGTTACTCAAACGGATCCAGCAGCAGCGGGACACCGGCTACCTGTTCATCACCCATGATCTACGCCTGGTCGAACGCTTCTGTCAGCGGGTACTCGTGATGGATCAGGGGCAGATCGTCGAGACGCAGAGCGTCGGTGAACGCCTGACGCTCACCTCCGCCGCCGGGCAGGCACTCCAGCAGGCGGTGCTGCCCGCCTTTCCCCCGCGACGCCGCTCACCGGCGGAAGACGCGGCGTCCCGCTAACCCTGCCTGGCGCCGTTCAGGCGGTGAAAGGGGCGTGTCATACGCCCCGCTCTCCCTTCGGCGCGAGGCCCCTTTCACGGCGATACCCCGTCAGCATCCACGCCCCTCGGCGAGCGATCTGCTGCAGGAGGTTAACCTGATGGATTGACCTTAGCCCCATTCCGTCAGGCGGCGCTGGCCCTTCTTTCTGACGCGCTCTCCCCCTGCGCGCATCGGTGAAATAGGCGGTGACATCACACGCTATCAACTAATTTTTTGAATAAAAAACATTCAGCATCAATTATTTTGATATTTCAATCATATGACACGAATAGAATCAATTGAATGATAATAGATACTAAAAGGAAAAGATAAACTATATCTCAGCATAAGTATTATGTTGTATTCCTCTTCCAGCTGAGGATTGAGAACGCCCTTACTCTCCACGACTACACTAAGGTAATAGACGGCTCATATCCGCGCCACTTTATTTACGACTGATGACACATTCTTAAAATAAGCGTAATTGACAACCTTTAGCTAACTCAATCTGACTCAACAACGTCATCCAACGTTGTGAAAAATTGAACTCTGTATACTCTTTCGCACTACGGATTGCATTATCTTGTAATAATTGTATGCCATCTCGATCCCGCAATGCTGCAATAACCTTTTCGGCAAACACCCTATACTGCTTATCCTCGATCAAGAAACCATTCTCACCGTCTCGGATCATATCAGCAGGGCCATAATTAATGTCAAAAGCAATCACAGGGCAAGCATTAGCTAATGCTTCCATAATCACTAACCCCCATCCCTCTGAAGAGCTAGTAAATAGCATCAAATCTGCAGATTGATATATAGCACTCACTTCTTCAGTATAAGCACACAACTTAACACTATTTTGCAAACCATACGTCTCGATCGCCTGCATGATCTTCTCACTTTCAGACCCATAACCATAGATCTCTAACATTGCCTCTGGAATCGCTTGAACCACATAAGAAAATATTTTAACTAACTCGGGCAATCTTTTAACAGGATCAAAGCGACCGAGTGAAATACATTTATATTTCTTGCGCTCAATAGCTTTTTCTCTGATGAGATTATCTGCCACATGAGGAATATGATGGCATTTTTCGCCGAGCACAAACCTTGCTTGTGCATCAAGCAATTGCCGGCGCGTTAAAAATACAAATGCATCTACCTCCTTCACGTTCTCAAAGTAAAAAACGTAGTTTTTATTTGGCCGTGAATTTATATCGTCAGCGCGCACATAATGTGCCGCATGGATTGCGGCATAATAAGCGTGATTTATTTTCTTTACTCTAGATAAAAGAATTTCACCAAAGTAGATAGCTCGATCTATGATAAAATGATAAAAATAATCAGTGCGTAAAAATAGTTTATCAAAAAAATATAAAAATAAATCCTTCTCACTGGCAAACGTATTTTCGATAAAACCATCATCAGTAAATAATAAACAACTAGTTAATACCTTACCCTCTTTTTTGGCATCGTAGCTATTAATTATTTTAAGTTTACCATCACGCTTAAAGTAATATTCAACGAGAACCTTTCCATCTACTAATGATTGAACACAACTTAGACACTGATGCCCATCATATTTAGCACGTAAAATGATCTGTCCATTCCGCAAGTAATTAACATAAGCAAGCACTCCATTATCTCGGGTCACCTCATAACGCTTTTCTCCCTTTACGTTATCAAAAACAAAATTCCCTGAAGCATCTGGCGCCAGATATCGAGTCACAGGAGGAGGATCAATCTGCTGCTTGTGCGGCGTAAATGGCATACCAAGGTAATATGCATACATATTAACAAACCTTACCCGCGGATGTATTAAATTTCTTGCCAACAAATCCTGATAAATAAGCAAAAGGTCAGAATCATACTCCACCGTTAAGATGGTTACACTACATCCAGCCTTTCCCAACGTATTAGCTCGCTTTAACATCGCCATAACTAATCCATTTTTCTTAGCGCCAATTCTAGGATAAAGCATAACGATCTCACGCCCTATATATTCTTGCTGACACTGCATACCAGCCCTCCTGGCTATCTTTCACGTAATGCTTCGCGCATTGTATTAAATGGTTTAATCAGATAATTAAGAATAGTTTTCTCACCTGTTTTTATATCCACCGTTGCCACCATTCCTGGAACAATAGCATACTGCGCACCAGATTTACTTTTCAGATAATCGACATCTGTTTTGATAAATACTCGGTAATAATATATTTCAGGACGAACTTCATCCTGCAGTGTATCTGGTGATATACTCTCGACGACACCCGTCATCCCCCCATAAATGGCATAATCATAGGCAGATATTTTAACCATTGCTTGCTGTCCGGGATAGATAAATGCGATATCACGAGGTGAAATACGCACCTCGATCAATAGATGATCATCTAATGGTACGATCTCCATTAATACACCGTTTGCTGGAATTACCCCTCCAATAGTCATCACCTTAATGTTCTTAACAATACCGCGAACCGGAGAGCGAACGACCAAACGAGCCAACGAATCTGCCCGACCCTTAATGACCTGAGCTAACGAGGCAACCTCAGCGTTACCTTTAGCCAACTCCTCACGTGCCTGAACATAATACTGGGAGATTATTTCCGTCAGTTTTAGTCTCAATTCAGACTGTTGTCTACGTAACCTTAATACTTCAACCTCACTGGCCGCACCGTTCTTAGCAAGCCGTTCAGTAATCAGCAGCTCATTATTAACTAGGGATAAAGACTCATTAATTCTTGCCGTCGCATCATTAAGTTGCTTTCGACGTGAATTAAAAAGTCGCGTCTCGCTAGCAATTAATTCAGGAAATTCCTGCAACTCATCTGGAAAATGTAGAGGCAAATCATTTACCTCAGTATGTAAGCGTGCAGAGGCAGCCAATGCAGCATGGTATCGTGCAAGACTCTCTCCTACATTTGATTCATGACGAGTTGGATCCAGTTTTGCAATAATATCATTCTCATTTACCGTCTCCCCTTCGCGAACATTTAGCTCAAGTAAGACGCCACCATCAATCAATTGAACAATCTGCTCACGAGTGCTCGGAATGACCTTTCCTGCCCCTGATGACACTTCATCCAATACGGCCCCCCAAGCCCAAATCATAAGTGTTAGACATAATAAAAATATTGTTATAATGAGACATATAGACCCAGTGACCTCATCATTTTCGAAGCCCTGGTTCTGTTTTTTTCTCGGTTTTAAAAAGCGCTCAAACATACGCTTCATACCATTCCTCTAATACTTATTTAATGATTTTATCTTTTCTCTCATCGAGCGCTATCATGCCATCTCGTAACACAATGACACGATCAACTAACTCTAATATCGCACGGCGATGAGTTGTAACAATAAGTGTGCGTCCCGCTAGCCATTTATTAAAATGCTTAATAAACTCCCGCTCAGTATTCTCATCCAGTAGCGCGCTGGGCTCATCCAACAGGATGATATTAGGATCACGCAGTAGAGTTCTTGCTAGCAGAAGAGATTGACGTTGGCCACCAGAAAGCCCGCCCCCACCCTCCATTACCATATGTTCTATGCCCAATGGTAAACGACGTACAAAGCTGGCTGCTCCGACTATTTCTAATATTTCAAATAATTTTTCATCATTAACATGGGGAGCGCCTAACATTAAATTCTCACGCAATGTTCCGTGAAACAATCTAGCATTTTGTGTCAAAAATCCCACATTACGCCGTACATCATAAACATCAATATGAGGTAAACTTATATTATCGAGGCGAACCTCCCCAGAAACGAGCGTCATCCCGCCAGACAACGCTCTCAACAAGGCTGATTTCCCGGCTCCATTAGGACCTAACAGCGCTATACGTTCACCAGGCCTAATCTCCAATTTATTAATTTTCAACTGAGCTAATGGATCATGAATAGTGTATTGCATCACGGCATGATTAAATTGATAGTGCCCATACAATACGGGACAATGCACACATTGCTGCTCATTATCTATTTCGATAGGAAGCTGTAGGATACTATCTAACCCTGCCTTAGCCGCCTTCAATTGCTGCCAGCGGGCCAAGATACCACATAATTTGGTCATGGGTGTAATCATCCGCGATGAAAGCAGCGACACTGCAACAATTGCGCCAGTCGTGAGGTCACCATCAATTACCATTGGAGCCCCTACAAAGATCACCGTCGCGTAGACCAGACTTTGGATCGCGCCTCCCCAAGTAGTTAATCCTTGTGTCAATCTACGGAGTCTAATATTTGATTCAGAAATTATACGAACATAACCATTCCATTGCTGTAAAAAACGCTCTTCTGCTTGCAGTTGCTTAATATCATCAAGCCCTTGAACGCTTTCAACTAATACAGCATTACGTAACACAGATTCATGAATGGAATTCTTAGCTAGCTCCCCCATTTTTCTCTGCAAGAAAAAGCCTGGCATAATCATGAACAATGCAGCTAATGGTGCAACCCAGGCTAACTGCGGTGATATTAGAAATAGCACAAATATAAAAAATATAAAAAATGGGATATCGACTACAGCCGTTACCGTAGTAGAGGTCACCATTTCTCGAATCTGCTCCAACTCGCGCAGTTGTGCAATAAAACTTCCTGTCGAGCGAGGAGTTGCACTTTCACGCAAACGTAATGTATGGCCGAAAACCCGCTCTGAGACTCGCAAATCTGCTCGTTTACCTAAAATATCTGAAATATGGCCACGACTTAACCCTAATAAAAATGAAAAAGAAACCGCTAATATCACTCCAGCATATAGCACATATAGTGTCGGAAGCGATTGCGCAGGAATCACCCGGTCATATACCTGCATCGAAAACAAGATACCCGATAGAGCTAATATATTAATAATTAATGATGATAAAACCACATATCCATATGTTCTCCAATCATGAGCGAGTAAGCGCTTCAACCAATCTGGTTTAAATGCCGTCACATAAGCGTCCACCCGACTATCTTTACCCTTTGCTAATGGGCGAAAAGAGACCACACTCCGTACTTCACTCAATAGTTCATGGTATGAGACGACATTTTGCTGACTATCATCTGAAAAATTTAGCGTTACCGAATCATCACCATCAAAACGAGTAATCACTGCGATACGCTGATCCGATAACTCAACAACGAGAGGCAAGCGCCATAGTGAAACATCGAGATCCAACTGATCAAGTAAACGTGCAGATAGTCCCGCTTGTCGCGCAAGATTCGTCAGAGCAGACATCAGAGGTAAACCACTCTGCCACTGTGTAATGGAATATAGCACTCCCCGTGAATGAGTAATCCGATAAAATAAGGCAATCTGACTTATCGCATCGGCCCATGCATTCATTTTCTTTTTATTATCAGAAGTTACTTCCTTAGATAGTATTTGTCCATCAAATTCACTCATGATTGAACCTCCACAGACTGGATAATTGTATTATTTAATTTAAATGCTGATCTAATATTTCCAGTACTATAGAGACAATCGAGTTGAAGTATATTCAATTGATTATTTATTTCAATTTCCGAAAAAGATACCTGATATATTTCCTGCTCAGCGTTTAATAAATCAAGTAATGTTCGCCCACCCAATTGGAGATATTGCTTCTTATATAACCTAAAAGTTTCCTCAGCTAACTTTTTTTGTTTACTCAGCGTTATCAAAGTTCGTGATAGCGTAATTTCTTCATTTTTCGATTCATTCAATTGTCTAGAGATGTTTAACTCAGTATTTTTCAACGCTGCACGTGCAGATTGAATCATATATTGCGCGGCATTACGATTGGCTGATAACCCCCCCCCTTGGTATAAGGGCATATCTACCTTAACTCTCAAAGCAAACTGTGTTCTATCGTAACCACGTGATACCATGCCACTATCTTTGATATAGTGCGTTACATTTGGAACCAAAGCTATCGTTGGCGTCATTTGAGCCATGGCAGTATCTAGATTAGCTTGTGCATATCTTAATTGTGCTGTAGAGAGTAAAGCCGCAGGAACTATTTTATAATCTAAAGATGCAATCTGGCAGTAATTACTTAAGGCCCAAGGAAGTTCATCTGCCACACTATTAACGTGCCCCCAACCGAGAAAATTTGCTAGCGTAGCCTGCCAGCGCTCTAAGTTAGCCTGATATTGTAACAGGGTAGAACGAGCCCCCTCAATTCTGGTCTGAGTTTGTACAACATCAGAAAATGAACTAGCGCCTTCACGGTAGCGCTGTTGAGCCAACATCATAATACTCTCCAGCGCTATAACTTGATCCCGAGCGATATCAATTAATTTCTGATAGCCCTGAATTTGAACTACACTCTTCGCCGTATCATATGCAACAGTATCAACTCTTAACAATAACTCGGCTTGAGTTTGAGCCACCTTCGCTTTCGCTGCACGTAGCGATGAATCTATCTTACCAAAATCATACAGCACCTGAGTCAAACTCAAGTCAATGGCTGGGTCATAGTTAAACCCTGACGAAGAATTAAGCAACTCATTATTCATACCTAAACTAACCCGAGGATAATACTTTGCCCGCTCGATATTTACTCTTTCACTAGACTCATATATCTTACTTGCAACTTCGGCAATACTGGGATGCCATTGAACCGCCCGCCACACGGCTTTAGTGATATCTAGCGCAACAGGAGACACCACATCCTGTATCCTTGAATTATTACTCAACCGTAAGGATGTATTTGCAGATAATTCCTCTTGCGACAAGATGACATCTGTCTTTTTTATACTATCTATGGCCCAACCACTTCCACTAGATAGCACCCACAACAACAATCCATAATGGAATTTATTCAAAGCCATTTATTCTAACATCCAAATATATATATACTAGCACATCCGTGTGCCACGCTTACTGCGCCATGCCACTAAACACAACTGATTTAAACTTCAGGAGAATCAAAATCAATAATATAGTCAATACTATTAACTGTGCTATCAACAGTATTTGTTAACACAGCAGAAGTCATTGGATAACTGGCTGCTTGAACATTAAGCATCGAAACCTCTTCAGTTCCATCAAATGGTATTGAAGAGATAGAATTTTTATCTCCAGCATCGGATAATAAGTTATTAATTTCTATATCTGCGAGATGTATAGTTTCGCCGTTATCTTCACTAGATAAAACAAAATCAAACGTCTCATGATCGATTGTCTCACTGATATCTAGCAAGATCGTCTCAGCCAATGCTATATCTACTTCCCCATCTAGCACCACATTGTCATCAACTGGCTGTAATAACTCAGCCTCTTCCCCCTTGCCTAAAGTCGACTCTGGCCCGCCCCCACTACCGTCGACCTTAATATCTATCGTTAATTTTGCCTCACTCTTCGAACCATCTGGAGCCGTCACCTCGTAAACGAAAACCTCTGCATCCTGAATACTCTCTGGCTTGATCCCATCATTAAGGGTGTAACTATAGTTACCTTGCGAATCAATAGTGAGGAAACCATATTTTCCAACAATTGTTGTCTCACCGCTTCCCGACAACTTAATACCATTTACACTGCTAACAACGGTACCCTCAGGGACAATATCCATCCCCGCACCATCTTCACTACCGCTAATGACATTACCGTTGATACTCTCACCAAACACCTCCATCCCTATTGTCACGTCGGTGAGAAAATCCAGAGTTACCCCCGTCGCAACCGCGATACCGGAAGTCTGATCCAATAGGAACACATAGTCCCCCGCGGGTAAGGTAATCTCCACTTCATCACCGACGCCTCCGAGTAAAAGGATCTTAAGGAAATTCTTCTCGACATGATACTTATCGTAATTACCTGTTTCTGGATTAAGTTTATAAATTAATAGGTCAAAAACGGAACCGATACTAACACCACCACCTTTTCCTTGTAGAGTAATCGAACGCGTTGTCCCCTCCTCTACAGAAACCTTAGCTTGTTTTTTAATATCGATCACAGAGAGATCAAGGATATCGCCTAACCCAATTGATACCACCGCGAAACTCGTCTGCGACGACGTTCCGTTATCAACGGTATAAGATTTTGATTCCCCATTTAGTACTGCATTATCATCAGAGAGTTTCAAATCCAATTCTGTATCACTATCCGAGTCCGCCCCCCCCTCGGAATCGCTGTCGGAGTCGCTATCGGAGCCTGCGCCACCCTCGGCGTCGGAGTCACTGTCGGAGCCCGCGCCACCCTCGGCGTCGGAGTCACTGTCGGAGCCCGCGCCGCCCTCGGCGTCGGAGTCGCTATCGGATCCTGCGCCGCCCTCGGCGTCGGAGTCGCTATCGGAGCCTGCGCCCCCCTCGGCGTCGGAGTCACTGTCGGAGCCCGCGCCGCCCTCGGCGTCGGAATCGCTATCGGAGCCCGCGCCGCCCTCGGCGTCGGAGTCGCTGTCAGAGTCCGAGCCCCCCTCGGAGTCGGAGTCGCTGTCGGAGCCTACGCCCCCCTCAGAGTCGGAGTCGCTGTCGGAGCCCGCACCCCCCTCGGCGTCGGAGTCACTGTCGGAGCCCGCGCCGCCCTCGGCGTCGGAATCGCTATCGGAGCCCGCGCCGCCCTCGGCGTCGGAGTCGCTGTCAGAGTCCGAGCCCCCCTCGGAGTCGGAGTCGCTGTCGGAGCCTACGCCCCCCTCAGAGTCGGAGTCGCTGTCGGAGCCCGCGCCGCCCTCGGCGTCGGAGTCACTGTCGGAGCCCGCGCCGCCCTCGGCGTCGGAGTCACTGTCGGAGCCCGCGCCGCCCTCGGCGTCGGAGTCACTGTCGGAGCCCGATCCCCCCTCGGAGTCGCTGTCGGAGTCGCTGTCGGAGTCGCTGTCGGAGCCTGCGCCGCCCTCGGAGTCAGAGTCACTATCGGAACCCGAGCCACCCTCGGAGTCGGAGTCGCTGTCAGAGTCCGAGCCACCCTCGGCGTCGGAGTCACTGTCGGAGCCCGCGCCACCCTCGGCGTCGGAGTCACTATCGGAGCCCGCGCCACCCTCGCTGTCGGAGTCGCTATCGGAGCCTGCGCCGCCCTCGGCGTCGGAGTCACTGTCGGAGCCCGATCCCCCCTCGGAGTCGCTATCGGAGTCGCTGTCGGAGCCCGCGCCGCCCTCGCTGTCGGAGTCGCTATCGGAGCCCGCGCCACCCTCGCTGTCGGAATCGCTGTCGGAGTCGCTATCGGAGCCCGCGCCACCCTCGCTGTCGGAGTCGCTGTCGGAGCCCGCGCCGCCCTCGGCGTCGGAGTCGCTGTCGGAACCCGCGCCACCCTCGGCGTCGGAGTCGCTGTCGGAGCCCGCGCCACCCTCGCTGTCGGAGTCGCTATCGGAGCCCGCGCCGCCCTCGGCGTCGGAGTCACTGTTGTTTGTTAAACGGCTTCCCTCTCCCCGGCTAGCAAGCGCCGCCAGTCCGGCCAATCCTCCCCCCAGTCCGGTAAAACCAACTAATCCAGAAGCTATCGATGAATTATCCTGAGGCAACATCAGACTTTCAATATCAGGCAATAATGTAGTATATTGAAAAGCCGTTCCAGGATGCTCTACCCACCATAAAGCGCCATCTTCATCCTTAATGACGAGTACATTGTCAGAGTCCTCTCCTGTTTCAGGGTAAAAATCGACGAGTATTATCTTACCCCCTGATTTCAACGCAACAACAAGATTCCGACCTTCACGAACAAAGAGAACAACATTCTCTTTCGCTGCAGAGAGCGTAATAATACTCGGGTGTGAGAGTGTTATTACACGCCCATTGACGCTCAGTATTTCACCGCTACTCCTATCGATGGTAGATATATCATCCATTAGCTCTACATCCATATATAAACTTTTATTCTCAATTAGATACAATCTACATTACGTACTAAGCACATGTGTAAAATATGCCGAGTGGAGTCATCAACTCCGTAATGCAAAAAACAATAATGAAGATCCACAGCTTTATACACTTATTAAACCAAAGCATTCAACCACAAAAAAAATAGGTATTTACCTCTCAGCATCACAGAAAGATGACTAAAAAAACATATCACCATAAAGAAATTAAAAAACAGAACTTTCATCCACAAAATAAATATTTAATAAATTTTTATTATTATAAATAACTATTGCTGCTATATAATAAATAAAATTACTGATATTATTCAGTTAATTGTTAATTACAAAAATGACCATATTTGACATGTGGTTAATAGTTTATTTGAGAAGCACGATAATAATACACATCAGACGTAATCACCTTATTGTAGAAAAACTGAAGATATCAAGTCACTGACTTCAGATTATACCCCCCCTCACACCATTACACATTAGCCAAGATAAAGTAATATAATTCAACCAATACCGTCTTATTAAAATCACGCTATCCCTTCATCTTGTTAATCCACTGATTCAGATACCCATCGCTATTATTCTCGTTACCCATGACAACAGCATGGATACCATGAATAAGAAGAGTGCGCAGATGCTTGCCTCCCCTTTTAGTCATGTTCATCAGCGCCGGCCTGTCGCCATTTGAGTGCTGGCGTAGACTCAGACCACGTCAGGCGGCGCAGGCTCTTCTTTCTGGCATGCTCTCCCCCTGCGCACATCGATGAAATAGGTGGGGGGCATCACACTCCATCAACTAATTTTTTGAATTAAAAAATATTCATCATCGATTATATTGATGCTACGAACCTCGCCATGAGCGCCCTCACACCCTGGCATGCCACCGCCCGCTCGCTGCAAAAATTTTGCCGCTGTGCGGCAAACTATTTTCCTGTCGCAACGCACTATTGTCGGGAATACTCGCCTCCAGAGATAACGGATGGTTAATTCAACGCACAGGAGAAGTACCATGACGCAACAGGCATTCCAGGCTCAACCCTTCGCCCTGCCCTTCGATCCCCAGAGCACCGCGCTGGTGATGATCGACATGCAGCGTGACTTCGTCGAGGCCGGCGGCTTTGGCGAGGCGCTCGGTAATGATGTCTCGCTGGTGCGTAGCGCCATTGCCCCCTGCCAAAAAGTGCTCGCCGCCGCGCGCGCCCATCAGCTGTTGGTGATCCATACCCGCGAAGGGCATCGCGCCGATCTGAGCGACTGCCCCGCCGCCAAGCTCACCCGTGGCGGAAAGACCTTCATCGGCGAGCCGGGCCCGATGGGTCGCATCCTGGTGCGTGGCGAACCAGGCCACGACATCATCCCAGAGCTCTACCCTATCGCCGGGGAGCCGGTGGTCGATAAGCCGGGTAAAGGCGCCTTCTACCAGACCGATCTGCAGCTGATCCTACAAAACCATGGCATCAAGACGCTGATCGTCTGCGGGGTGACCACCGAGGTGTGCGTCAATACCACCGTGCGTGAAGCCAACGATCGCGGTTATCAGTGCATCATCCCGGCCGATTGCGTCGGCTCCTACTTCCCCGAGTTCCAGAAATCCGCGCTGGAGATGATCAAGGCGCAGGGGGCGATCTTCGGCTGGGTCAGCGACGCCGACTCCATCATCGCCGGGTTACAGGGCTAAGTTGTATGAGGCCGCCGCTGCTTCCCGCGCTCTCGTGTGGCTATCTTGCCGCCGAGCGTAGCGCGCAGTCGTTGTCGGTACACAGCAGCTTCGCACACGCGCTCAATCTGCGCGATGCCCAAGGAGCGCTGTTCACGCTACTGTGCGGCCAGCGCTACCCCGATTTACCCGATGCGCTGCGGGTCGCCCTGCCGGTAGGCTGGGAGTGGCGGCATATGGCCGTCCGGCACGCCCCCGTCAGGCTGACGGCGGGCCGCTTATTGGCGGAGCGTTTCGAGATCGATCTGCGTCACGCGCCCGTCTGGCGACCCACGGCGCGCAGCGCGACCCGGCCGCTTACGGCGGCGGCGTTTGCCACGCACTACCCGCGGCTGTGTGCGCAGTTACAGCAATACGGCCTGGCACACACCTGTGTCAGCGATCTCGCGTGGCAGCCACTGACGCGCTCAGGCGCGCTTATTCCTCAGGAGACGCCGGAGCGCCTTGAGCGGCAAGTGCCCTGTCTGATTGGCTATGGCAAAGGGCTGACGCCGGATGGTGATGACTACCTGTTGGGTTACCTGGCCGCCCTCACCTGGTGGCCACTCTCCCCGACCTTGGCGGCCCATCGTGAGCGATTACGCGGCATCATTCAGGCACATTTAACCCTGACCACCGACATCAGCGCACACTACCTGAGCCGCGCCCTGCAGGGGCACTTCTCACAACCGATTTACCATCTGCTCAGTCAGCTGAGCACGAATACAGCGCCGGCTGCCCTCCACGCCGCTGCCGAGCGCGTCATGCGCTTCGGCGCCACCTCCGGCGTGGATTGTCTGGCCGGCCTGCTGCACGGCATGCGAACGCTTAACGCCGTGCAGTGAATGATACCCGGGAGTCCTCCGCAGCCGTTTCGCTCGCTGCGCGGCTTCGTTTTGCCCAAATTCAGCGAATTTAGGCGACAGAAACAATGGATATAACGCAATGAATGTGAATTACACCGTCTTCAACAATCTGTATCAGGACTCGGTCTCCCTGATGCAAATCTCTTCACAAATCAGTAAGCTACCTGGGATTCATCAGGCCTCGGTGGTGATGGGCACGCCCACCAACCTGGGGCAACTGCGCGATGCCGGGCTGGGCGACGATATCCAGGCCGGGCCTAACGATCTGATCATCGCCGTACAGGGCGACACGCAGGCCTGTGCCGACGCCCTGCTGCTGGCGGAGCAACGCCTGAACAGCAAGCCGGAAGAGAGCGGCGGCGAGGGCATCAAGACGCCAGAACTGGTCAGCCTCGCCATGGCCCGGGAGGTGATGCCGGACGCCAACTTAGCCCTGATCTCCGTGCCCGGCGATTACGCCGCCGCCGAGGCGCTGAAGGCGTTAAACCTTGGCATGAACGTGATGATGTTCAGCGACAACGTCAGCCTGGAGCAAGAGCGGGCGATCAAGCTGCATGCCCAAGCCTGCCAACGCATGGTGATGGGGCCAGACTGCGGCACCGCCATCGTCAACGGCACACCGCTGGGCTTCGCCAACGTGGTGCGCCGCGGGGCGATCGGCCTCGTCGCCGCCTCCGGAACCGGGCTACAGGAGGTCACCTGCCGCCTCGATCAGCTCGGTGCGGGCATCTCGCAGGCATTAGGCACCGGCGGGCACGATCTCAGCGAGGCGATCGGCGGCCTCTCCATGCTGTTCGGCCTGCAGGCGCTGGCGGAGGATGACGACACGCAAGTCATCGTGTTGATCTCGAAGCCGCCGGCCCGCGCCGTCGCCGAACGCATCCTGGCGCAGGCCCAATCCGCGGCGAAACCGGTGGTGGTCAACTTCCTTGGCGCCGCACCCGAGACGATCACTCGCCCGAATGTCACCGCCGCGCCGACCCTGGCCAGCGCCGCCGATATCGCCGTTGCGCTACTCAACCAGCAGGCGCTGCCGCTGACGCAGCCGACGTTATCCGCAGCGCAGATGGCCTCACTGCAACAGGCCAGCCAGGGGCTCAGCGCCGAACGTCAGGCCATTCGCGGCGTCTTCGCCGGCGGTACCTTCTGTTACGAAGCGCAGCTCATCTGCCAACAACAGGGGCTGATCGCTCACTCCAACACGCCGATCGCCGGCAACGCCCCCCTGAGCGACATCTGGCGCAGTCATGACCATACCCTGATCGACATGGGCGACGATGACTTCACCCGTGGCAAGCCCCATCCGATGATCGATCCGACGCTGCGCAACCAACGCCTGCTGGCGGAATTGCGCGATCCCAGCTGCGCCGTGGTGCTCTTCGACCTGGTGCTGGGTTACGGCGCCGCCGACGCCCCGGCGCAGGCGCTGCTGGAGCAACTGACGCAGATCGACCGGCAGCACGCTCCGCTGCTGATCGCCCATGTCTGCGGCACCGAGGCCGATCCGCAGTGCCGCAGCCAGCAGATCCAGGCGCTCCGTCAGGCCGGCATCCTGGTCGCCGATTGCAATGCTCAGGCTGCCCAATGGGCCAGTTACGTCGCACACATTCAAGCTCAGAAGAAAAAGGAAGTAAGCGCATGAACACCTTATTTAGTCAGCCGTTAAAGGTCATCAATGCCGGGCTACAAAGCTTTGCCAACACCATCCAGCAGGTCGGCGGCGAGGTGATCGCCCTCAACTGGCAGCCGCCCGCCCAGGGCGACATCGCAACCGGTCTCGATCTCGCCACCCTGCTGGCGCACCCGCTCGTCGAGCAGGCCAACCAGATCGCCATGGCGCGTTACCTCGAGGCACAGCCGGTATTGATCGACGTCATGAGCGCGCACGAGGCGATCCCGGCGCTGGCGCAGCAGAAGCGCATTCTGCATGCCGGTCCGCCGATCGACTGGCAGGCGATGTGTGGCCCGGTCAAGGGGGCGATCATCGGCGCCATCCTGTTCGAAGGCTGGGCCGATAGCCACCAGGCGGCCGAACGCCAGATCACGACGGGCGAAATCAGCCTCGAACCCTGCCATCACTACCACGCTGTCGGACCGATGGCGGGGATCATCAGCCCGTCGATGCCGTTATGGGTGGTGGAAAATAAAAGCAACGGCCAGCGCACCTTCAGCAACTTTAACGAGGGGTTAGGCAAGGTGCTGCGCTTCGGTGCCAACAGCCAGGAGGTGCTTACCCGCCTAAGCTGGATGCGCGATCAGTTGGCTCCGGCGCTCAAGGCCGCCATCCACCAGCTGGGTGAGCTGGAACTTAAGCCGTTGATGGCGCAGGCGCTGCACATGGGTGACGAGGTGCATAACCGCAACGCCGCCGCCACCGGGCTATTGATCAAGCGCCTGCTGCCCGCCCTGCTGGCCTGCGACCTGCCTTTGCCTCAGTTGCAAAGTAGCGTCGCCTTTATCACCGCCAACGATCACTTCTTCCTCAACCTGTCGATGGCGGCCTGTAAGGCGATGATGGACGCCGCCGCCGGGGTGCCTTTCAGCTCACTGGTGACGGTGATGGCACGTAACGGGGTGAACTTCGGTATCCGTCTATCTGGCACCGGCGATCAGTGGTTCCAGGCCCCGGCCAACGCCGTCGAGGGACTGTTCTTCCCTGGCTATGGCGTCGATGACGCCGCCGCCGATCTGGGGGACAGCGCCATCACCGAGACCGCGGGGGTCGGCGGTTTCGCCATGGCCTCCTCGCCGGCCATCGTGAAGTTTGTCGGCGGCACCCCGGCCGATGCCACCAACAACAGTCGACGTATGCAGGCCATCACGCTGGGGAATAACCCCGCCTTTACCCTGCCGGCGCTCAACTTCGCCCCCACCGCCGCCGGCATCGACGCCCGTAAGGTGGTCGATCGCGGCATTCTGCCCATCATCAACACCGGGATCGCCCACAAGCAGGCGGGCATCGGCCAGATCGGTGCGGGGATCACCACCGCGCCGATGCCTTGCTTTAACGCGGCGATCCGCGCCCTGGCCCAACGCGTCGCCCAAGGAGAAGCACAATGAGTAAGCCATTAGCCGTCGTCGCCGTCGGCGGTAACGCCCTGATCCAGGATGAGCGACGCAACAGTATTCCCGATCAATATGCCGCCGTAATGGAAAGCGTACGGCACATCACCGATATGGTCGACGCGGGCTGGGATCTGGTGATAACGCATGGCAACGGCCCCCAGGTTGGCTTCATCCTGCGCCGTTCCGAGTTGGCCAGCGACGAGATCGCCCCTGTCCCGCTGGATTATGCGGTCGGCGACACCCAGGGCGCCATCGGCTACATGTTCCAAAAGGCGCTACACAACGAGCTGGCGCGGCGCGGCATCGCCAAGCCCGTCGTCACCCTGGTGACCCAGACGCTGGTTGATGAGCACGACGCGGCCTTTAACCAGCCGAGCAAACCCATCGGTGGCTTTCTCGACGAGGCGTGTGCGCGAGCGCGACAACAGCAGCTTGGCTGGAGCGTGATGGAGGATGCCGGGCGCGGTTGGCGACGTACCGTCCCCTCGCCGGCGCCGTTGGCGATCATCGAACATGACACCATCGCCCAACTGGTACGTCAGGGATACATCGTCATCGCCTGCGGCGGCGGCGGTATCCCCGTGGTGCGCGACGCACAACGGCAGCTGCGTGGGGTCGAGGCGGTGGTCGACAAGGATCTCGCCTCCGCCCTGCTCGCCAGCCAGCTCGGCGCCGACCTCCTGCTGATCCCCACCGGCGTCGAACGCGTCGCGATTAACTTTGCCACACCGCAGCAACAGTGGCTGGATCACCTCGATCGCGCCCAAGCGCGGACATTGCTCCAGGCCGGCCAGTTCGGCGTCGGCAGTATGCAGCCCAAGATCGAGGCGATCCTCAACTTTATCGACGCCAGTCAGCAACGCGGCAACAACGCCCGCGGCCTGATCACCACGCCGCAGGCGATTAAAGCGGCGCTGGCGCAGCAGAACGGTACTTGGATCATCCCATAAATTTCATCGGAGAACAGCATGACCACCACCACCCTACTGGCCGTTAATGGCACCCTAATGCGCGGCCTGGAACTCAACAAGAACATGCAACAGGCGGGCGGCGTCTTCGTCCGTGAGGATCGCACCGACGCCCACTACCGCCTATGGAGCATTAACGATCGCCATCCAGGGATGATCCGCGTGGTGCAAGGCGGCACACAGGTCGAACTGGAGATCTGGGCACTGCCGTTGGCCAGCTTTGCCGAACTGCTGATGAGCGAACCGGCCGGGTTGACCATCGGTAAGGTCAAGCTTGCCGATGGCAGCGAGGTCTTAGGCGTATTGGCGGAGAATTGGCTCACCGAAGGACAGCGTGAAATCACCGACCTGGGCAGCTGGCGCAAATACACCGGACACTACCACACCGTGTAACGTGCCTTTTAGAGGGAACAAGCTATGCGTAAAACAGCAGCGAATCTCAACACCGCATCGGGCTTTCACATCGCGATGATCCTCCTGGGGATCGCGGTCACGCCGGTGTTACTCTCCTCCTCCAGCCTGGGGAATCAACTCTCCAGCAGCAACCTCATCACCGTGGTACTGCTGGGCGGGCTGATCCTGACCGTCCTGGCGGCGATCACCATCAGCGTCGGCGAGAAGGCGCGTCTCCCCACCTATGGCATCGTAAAGTATGCCTTCGGCGAACGGGGCGCCATCGCCATCAACGTACTGATGGCGATCAGCCTGTTCGGCTGGATCACCGTCACCGCCAATATGTTCGGTCACTCGGTGCATGATCTGCTGGCGCAACATGGCCTGACGTTGCCAGTACCGCTGCTCGTCGCGGCAGGCAGCGTGATCTTCGTCGCCTCGACGGCCTTTGGTTTCGCCGTGCTGGGCCGCGTCGCGCAGATCGCGGTGCCGATCATCGCGCTGATGCTGTGCTATATCCTGTATATCGCCACCCAGAGCACGACGAGCGTGCCGGATACCGTCGCCAGCATGAACACCGGCGTAGCGGTCTCGACAGTGGTCGGCACCATCATCGTGCTGGTCGCCACCCTGCCCGACTTCGGTAGCTTCGTCCACGATCGTAAGCACGCGCTGATCGCCGCCATCATCGCCTTCCTGGTCGCCTACCCGCTGCTATATTGGGCCGGTGCAACACCGAGCGCGCTAAGCGGTCAAGGCTCATTATTGGGCGCGATGGCGGTATTCGGTGCGGTGTTACCCGCCGCCCTGCTGCTGATCTTCGCCTGTATCACGGGGAACGCCGGCAACCTGTTCCAGGGCACGCTGGTGCTCTCCACCCTATGGCCGAGCCTGCCTAAGTGGCAGATCACTGTGGCGCTGGGGGTGCTCTCCACCCTCCTCGGCAGCCTGGATATCATGGCGTGGTTCATTCCCTTCCTGCTGTTCCTCGGCATCGCCACCCCTCCGGTCGCCGGGATCTATATCGCAGACTTCTTCCTCTACCGCCAAAACGGCTACCAGGAGACGGTGCTTACCCAGGAGCCTGCCGTTAAGTTGCTGACCTTCGCCGCCTGGATCCTCGGCGCCGTCGTCGGCTTCCTCACGGTGAAGGGGGCCTTCACCCTGACGACCATTCCCTCGCTCGACTCCATTTTAGTGGCCTGTGTCGCCTATGCGCTGCTCAGTCGAGTCAACCAACGGCGTTAATTCCCGCGTATACTAGGCGCTATCACGGCTGAACCCATACCGGGTTCAGCCGCTCTTTGCCGACAGGGAAGCCCTATGTTCATCTCCGACGAAACCCTACGTATCATTCAGCTAGTCGCCCGCCATCAAAGCATCACCAGCGCGGCCGAGCAGTTGAATAAGGTGCCATCGGCCATCAGCTATACCATCAAAAAGAGTGAAGAGGCGCTCGGTGCGACGCTATTCCTGCGCAAGGGGCGCTATATCGAACTCACCCCGGCCGGGCGTTACTTTATTGAACATAGCCGCACCATCATCGGCGACATGGAGGCGTTGCGACGCAACACCGTGCTGATCCACGACGGTGTGGAGCGGGAGATCGCCATCGCGGTCAACAATATTATTCCCAATACCGTGCTAGTGACGTTTATCCGCGATTTCGAACAACAATTTCCCACCACCACTCTCACGGTCAATCTTGAAGTGTATAACGGCTGTTGGGACGCCCTCTACAGCCGCCGTGCCGATCTGGTCATCGGCGCCCCCCACGCCGTGCCCAGTAGTGAGGGCATCATCAGCGAGGCGTGTGGGCAAATGGAGTGGGATTTCGTGGTCAGCCCGCTCCACCCGCTGGCCGCCGCGCGCCATCCGCTGGAGAACGCCGAGCTACGCCACCATACGGCGGTCTGTATCCGCGATACGGCGATCAATTTTCCTCCGTTGCAGGCCTGGCTGCTTGAAGGACAAAAGCCGCTGTTCGTCCCGGACTTTACCACCGCCATCGCGCTGATCGAACAGAATGTCGGCATCGGCTATATTCCCCACCATCTGGCGCTGCCGTTACTGAATAGCGGCCGCATCCTGAAAAAACCGATGCGGGAGCACAAGCACGCCACCAAACTCTTTCTGGCGGCGCGCTCCGATGGCATGGGTAAGGTGGGTAACTGGTGTATGGATTATCTACAACATCCCAGCATCATCGCCCGCCTGAGCGGTGGCTAAGCGCTCCTCCTCACGATCTCGCGGGGATCAGGCGCCACGACAGCGCGGCCAACAGAAACAGGATCAGGCTGGCGATGATCAGCACCGCGCTATGCGCCGACAGAAAGGCATCGCTAGCGATGTTGAGAACAGCCTCCCGATCAGCGGGACTGAGGCGTGCGACCGCCTGAATAGTCTCCCCCAACGAGCTACCGAACTCGGTGGGAGCCATCTCGCCTAGGCGTTCACGCAGATTGCCGACATAGAACAGCGAAAGCAGGATCCCGAACAGGGTCACCCCGAGACCGGTGCCCAGCTCATAGGCCATCCCTTCGATCGCCCCCACCGCCGCCGCCTTATCCTTCGGCGCCGCCGCCAGGATGGTCGAAGTGGCCGACAGGAACGCCATCTCCAGGCCGACCCCCAGCAGAACCATCAACAGCGTCGACTTAACATAGGCCGCCGTCACATCGATCAACGCCAGGCTCAGCAGGGCCGCCCCCCCCACGACTAATCCGATACAGGCCGTGAGTTTAAAGCCAAGTCGGTTTAACAGCATCACCACCAGGAAAGAGGAGAGACCAAACGACAGAATAAAGGGGAACATGAAGAGGCCCGCCTGTAACGGCGAATAGCCATGGGTAAACTGCAGCTCTTGCGCCATCAGCAGCTCAAATCCCACCACCGCCACCATCGAAAATACCACCACCACGGTACTGGTCGACACCATCGGGTTGCCAAACAGGGAGAAGTCGATCATCGGATGCTCACTCCGCAGGGAGAATCGAATGAAGCCATACATCACTAACAGACCGATGACCAGTACCGCCAGGTTAACATACGTCAATGCCGCAAAGACATGCTTAAGGCCGAAGACGATAGCGATGATCGCGCTAATGAACACCAGCGCCTGAAGCAGATTAATATTTTGCCGATTATTTTTCTCTTGACGCCGCAACAGGCAGATGATCAAGGGAATGGAGAACAGCACGATGGGAATGTTGATCAAAAATACCAACGTCCAATCATAGTGATTCAGGATATAACCACCGACCAGTGGACCCAATGCCGCACCGCCGCCGCCGACAAAGGCCCACACGCCGATCGCCATATTGCGCTCGTCGCTATCGGTAAAGACATCGCGCAGACAGGCGAGCGTCGCCGGTAAGATCATCGAGGCTCCCAGCGCTAACAGAGCACGGGAAGCAATCAGCATCTGCGCGCTCTGAGAGAACGCCGCCGCCAACGACGCTAAACCGAAGATCAGCACGCCGGCCAGCATCAGCTTCTTATAACCGATGCGATCGCCGAGGCTGCCCATCGGCAACAATAACCCTGCCATCAATAAGGCATAAATATCGATCACCCACAGCAGCTGATTACTGGTTAAATTCAGGCTATGGTTTAACGTTGGCACCGCGACATGCAAAATAGTCGCATCCAGCGACACGGGCAAGTAGACTAAGATGATAACGAATAACACCGTTATCTTTTTTAACGAGAACATAAAAAACCTTTCTATGCATAGGCATGGGTGCAGATCGATGCTTGGTTTATTCGACCTTGAAATAGTATTTAATAAACTCGGCAGAGTGCGTCTCCCAGACGATCGGCGTCCCCTTACGAATAATCCAGCTATCCCCGGGGTGATAAGTCTTACGTTCACCCGTCGCGCTATTGGTCAAGGTCACACTCCCCTGCAGCACGGTTGCTAACTCTGAAAAAGGAAATGTCATACTGAACTTATTCTTTTTCACGGCAAAATAACCCGCATCGATGTTACGCTCCGGGTCATTAATAAGATATTTACCATAGATTTTCCCATCTCCCTCAAGGAGGGTTGCCTGGAGTAGCGAGAGATCGCCCCACTCCTCCAGCTGCGCCAGGGTCATATCGGGACGCGCCTTATCCAAGATGCCAGCCGGTACAGCAGACGCGGGCGCCGCATAGGCATAACCTACCAGCGAGAACAACATCGTAACCGACGCCAAAAATAATGTTTTCATTGTTTAACTCCTTTAAATAATGACCGGGGGACTCATCAGGCCAGATACAAGCTATAGCGCGGCGATTCATCCGCATGGCGGGAGGCTCGCAGTATGCGGTATAGCCTCACCCAAATTACTTTCGGACGCTACGCGTCACGATACAGGGGGGTAGTCGAGATACCCTTTGCGCCCACCGCCATATAAAGTCGTGGCGTCCACCGCATTCAGCGGAAGCGCCGCCGCTAGGCGGCGCGGTAAATCCGGGTTAGCGATAAATGTTCGACCAAAACCAAAGATATCGCCGACACCGCTGGCCAGCATCTGCCGCGCCTTGTCCGCCGTATACAGACCGCTATACATAATCGGCGCCAAGAACGTCCTCCTCAGCGCGCGGCGAAACGTTAATGGCAATCCCTCACTGCCTTGCCAATCGGGCTCGGCGATAGAGAGGTAACCGATACGTAAATCCTGCAAAAGCTGCGCAGCGGCGATATAGGTTGCCTGGGGATCGGACTCCACCAACCCCAAATAGACGCGATCCTCATCCGTCGAACTGAACAGCGGCGAGAAACGCACCCCGATACGCTGGCTGTCATAGACCTCGCTCACCGCCTGCACGATCTCCCGCAAGAAACGTAGGCGATTGTTCAGCGAGCCGCCATACTCATCGCGACGCTGGTTTGTGTGCTCAGAGATAAACTGATTGATTAAATAACCATTGGCGGCATGTATCTCAACACCGTCAAACCCCGCCTGTTTGGCATTGATCGCGGCCTGCTTATACAGCGTAACCAACGCCTTCACCTCGGCGGTGGTGAGTTCGCGTGGTTCCGAGGGCGGTACCAGTTTGCCTTCACCTGGCGCCGTTTCAATAAAGACCCGCACCGACGTAGCGGGCAACGCCGAGGGCGCAACGGGCGGCTGACCATCCGGTTGTAACGCGACATGCGAGACGCGTCCCACGTGCCACAGCTGACAAAAGATCAGCCCACCCTGTTGATGCACACGCTCCGTCACCTGGCGCCAACCGGCGATCTGCTCAGCACTATGGATCCCCGGTGTCCAGGCATATCCTTGACCACGAGGCTCGATCTGTGTTCCTTCGGTAATCATCAACCCGGCGCCGACACGCTGTTGATAATACTCCGCCATCAGCGCACCAGGAATATTACCGGGTTGCTCACTGCGACAGCGCGTTAACGGCGGTAGCACGATCCGATTTTTTAAATTCAGTTCGCCTAAGCGCAGCGGAGAAAAAAGGGTATCATTCTGCATAAATCAAATTAATCCAATTAAATAGTAAAAAACACGCTGACACTACGGAGATAAAATATAGGCCGAGATGTGCCGCTCCAGCGCCTGCTCGGCTTGTTCGATAAGGGCATGATAATGGCCGGGCAAATCAACCACCTCTTCAGCAATGGTGTTATACAGAAACAGCACCTCCGACGCCTTTACGCCATTAAAACTGGCGACATTGGCATTAAGGTGTTGTGCCATATGCTGGTCATTAGCTCGCTTAATAAACCCCCTCTCGGTCTCCCCCACCAAGGCAACCCAGAGGATTTTTTTCGCCGGTGGTGAACTCCCGGCACCATAGGTGATGCCATGGTTCCAGACCCGATCGATATATCCCTTTAATATCGCCGGCATGGCGTACCACCAGACGGGAAAGATGATAATCATTAAATCATTCGGGGATAGCTCGCTGGCTAATTGCTGCACCTGGGGTGAATAGATCTTACCTGGATTATGCCAATCGGGCTCATCCGCCTCGCCTAGTCGGGGATCAAACCCTACACGATATAAATCCGTCTCCCGCACGCTCATGTCATAGGCACTCGCCCGATCTTTTACGCGCGCGGCGATCTGGGCAGTTAAACTATCGGCACGTGGATTAGCCCAAATCATATGGATCTTTTTCATCTTGTTCCCTCAGATTCCTGGATTAATTATTCAACACGTGGTCGCCGCAACATGCCCCTCATACAGGTAATACTCCTCGACCTCATCTTCATCCTGCCAATAGAACGTCTCACTCGCTACCTTGCGCAGCCCCTTCTTCTCGTAAAATTGATAATTCGACGAGCTATCCGTAAAGACAAAAAAGGTATCGATGCCTTGTGCCTGTAGATAGGTAATAAATTGATGGTACAAACGGTTTCCGAGTCCAAGACCACGAAACTGGGCATCGATGGCAAAGAAATTCAATGATGCATGATAGTGACGATGCGTACGCTGCAATAACATCTCGTTGACCCGTAACGTATCAATATATTGTGCAAACACCTCACTTTTACCATCACGGGCGATCAACGCCGACATCGCCGTCAATCGCTTATAGCTAAATTGACTCTCATAGAGAAAGTCGGGCGATTGGCCGACGGTAATAATACCGATGATCTGCTGCGCGCAGCGCGCCACATACATTTTTTGCGACGAGAGAATGATGTCATTTAAAAAATACTCGGCCATCGGCGAGACCTGCTCGTCCTCCAGCCAATCATCATACTCCCATGTGTTAATAATCAACGTGGTCAGTTGGGCATAGGCATCGTCATCGATCTGCGAGAGTTCGGCTATCTCAATGGGATTCATCACCGTAGCATTTCCTTATTGTTAGGTTGTCCCTCGTCCAGCCCACCGTTTTGCCGCACCGGCGCTCAGGCTGCGAGTCTAACCAAGCACACGCGAGTAATGTGGGCACTATACACACGATTGAGCGTCCGCTCAACACCTAAAGTGAGCAGTCGCTCAAATTGTTCATCGCGATAAAGTTAAAATAAAATCAATGCATTACATATCACACATACAAATATATTGAGGAATATCAGCGGGAAAGAATCAGAAGGTTCACGGCGGCCTTGTGCGCCGACGAGCGCGCGCAGGCCGATCGCCTGAAAGAGAGCTGGCTCATAAAACGCGGCGATCAGTCGGAGGCAGCGGCGCAAGCCATCGCTTGGTTATTCCTCGGACGTCACGGGCCGTTTGATCGATCCGGCAGGGGGAGGAATGAGGCCATAACGGGATACCTCCGGTGGGCAGGTCTTTCCGGCTAATCCCTAGAGTCAACGCCGGAGAGACGTATCATGGGCGCGAAGGGAGCAAGCAGGGGGTGGCACCGCGTCACAACGCTGCCTTTGTGAAGGTTCCCGGTCATGAATATGAGTTATGTGAAGCGCCGCTCTTGAACCCCGTAATATGCAAATTGCGAGGTTTAACTTAAACAACGAGTAGTGAATCAGTCGCGCTGGCGTTTAATGGAAAACGCACGGATGTTAGTTACAATACGAAGTCAGCGCGTGTGCCCCGTCAAAGAATCAGGGGAATAGCGCACGTATAGGAATGTATTACACCGCATGCAAAAACTTTAAATTAAATAGAGTAATTCTATTCATGACTTAACGCCAAAATAAAATCTATTGCCGCCCAAGGTGTTTTTAGTCCCTCCTCGGGGCGCAAAATCTAAAATATCCGCGGCGCGGATGCTTTTGACATCGCGGTCAGCGCGGCCGCAAGCGCCCCCTTAAAAACACGCGCCGGAGGGTCACCCACTCCGGCGGCAATCAGGCGGCATCACTTCAGCAGTCGGACCTTCACCGCCTTCCCTTTGATTTTGCCCTGCTGCAGCTGCTTCCAAACCTGGCGGGCCACCGCTCGACGCACGGCGACGTACGCGTGAGTCGGTTGAATATCGATTTTTCCGATATCCGCACCGTCCAGCCCCAGTTCACCGGTTAGCGCCCCCAGGATATCGCCCGGGCGCATTTTGGCTTTTTTACCGCCATCGATGCACAGGGTCGCCATCGCCGCCTCCAGGGCGACGATGCGAACACCGTCCGGCTGAGGCTGCCACTGGAGTCTGACGCCGAGCATCTCCTCCAGCGCGTTGGCGCGCTGCGCCTCCTCCGGTGCACAGAGGCTGACAGCCAGCCCGCTTGCGCCGGCGCGGGCTGTGCGGCCAATTCGGTGCACGTGAACCTCCGGATCCCAGGAGAGCTCGTAGTTGATCACCATCTCCAGGGCCTTAATATCCAGCCCTCGGGCCGCCACATCGGTCGCTACCAGCACCCGGCTGCTGCCGTTAGCGAAACGCACTAGCGTCTGATCGCGATCGCGCTGCTCCATATCGCCGTGCAACGCCAGCACGCTCTGCTCACAACCCTCCAGCGCATCATAAACCGCCTGACAATCTTTCTTGGTATTACAGAACACCACGCAAGAGGCCGGCTGATACTGGCTTAACAGCGTCTGCAGCAGGCCTAGCTTACCACTGCGGGAGACCTCGTAGAAACGCTGCTCCACCGCGGGCAGCTCGCCATCGGTATCGATTTCAATCGTCAGCGGATCGCGCTGAATTCGGCGGCTAATAGCGGCGATCTCCGCAGGCCAGGTCGCGGAAAACAGCAGCGTCTGGCGCGTTTCCGGCGCCCAGGAAATCACTTCGTCCAGCGCATCGGCAAAGCCCATGTCCAGCATCCGATCCGCTTCATCCAGGATGAGCGTCTGCAGCGCCTCCAGGCTGACGGTCTCTTTTTTTAGATGATCGAGCAGCCTTCCCGGTGTTGCCACAATGATGTGCGGCGCATGGGCCAGCGAATCGCGCTGCGCGCCGAAGGGGACTCCGCCGCACAGCGTCAGCACTTTGATATTCGGCATATAGCGCGCCAGCCTGCGCAGCGCGGCCGCCACCTGATCGGCCAGCTCACGGGTCGGACACAGCACCAGCGACTGGGTAATAAACCGGCTGGCATCAATATGCTGCAGCAGGCCAAGGCCAAACGCCGCCGTTTTACCGCTGCCGGTCTTCGCCTGCGCGCGGACATCCTTTCCCGCCAGAATGGCCGGCAGCGTCGCCGCCTGCACCGGCGTCATGGTCTGGTAGCCCAGCTCATTAAGGTTGTTGAGTTGTTCTTCGGGAAGGGCATTTAGTTCAGCAAACGATGTCACAGTGATAGTCTCAGCGGATAAAAAAGGCCGTCCGGGCGTTATTGCCAGGGCGTCGGAGGATAATGATACCATTCAATACCGATGGTGCCGTGTGGATTTTTCATCCGGACATCACCCCTACCCCTTTCCGCCGCCGTACCCCATCCCTGACCGGTTGGATCTTGGGCAAAATGCCCCGGGAACACCCGCCAAAGAGTGGTTTTACCCGGTAACGTGGCACAGCCCCGAGAATTACGGGTATACTCTCCTGGATAACCTGACTGAGCCAGAAACGAAGATGACAAAACTTACCTTACAAGAGCAGATGCTAAAAGCGGGGCTTGTGACCAGTAAAAAGATGGCCAAGGTCCAGAGAACGGCTAAAAAATCACGGGTTCAGGCCCGCGAGGCGCGCGAGGCCGTAGAGGAAAAAAAGCAGGCACAACTCGAACGGGATAAGCAGCTGAGCGAACAGCAGAAGCAGGCGACCATCGCTAAAGAGATCAAAGCCCAGGTTAAGCAGCTGATTGAAATGAACCGAGTCAGCCTGAAAAGAGGCGATATCGATTTTAACTTTACAGATGGCAGCATCATCAAAAAAATGACGGTGGATAAGCTGACGCAAAACCAGTTGGTCAGCGGCCGCCTCGCCATTGCCCGTCTGGCCGTTAACGGCAGCGACAACGATGAGTACGTCATTATCCCGGCCAGCGTTGCCGATAAAATCGCGCAGCGGGATGCCGAGAGCATTGTCCTGAACAGCGCCCTGAGCCAAGAGGCACAGGATGAGGATGATCCGTATGCCGACTTTAAGATCCCTGATGATTTGATGTGGTAAGTCAGTCATCGAGCGCCACGGTGTAATGGTCGGTAATATGCATCCTGGCGAGATGCATACACTTATCAGCATATAGTATGCATACGCCGCGGTGCTCATGAATCACCGTAGCGCGACGTTGACCCTGCCCCAACGGTTGACCACTCGCGTCAGCGGCGCGACGCCCTCTTCCTCACGCACCATCATCATCGCTGTCCGGCATCAGTACGTCTATCACGCTGCGGGTAATGCCAATGCCATTAGAGAGAACCGTATTCCGCCTCTTATGGCATTATCATGCAAACGCGCTCTCCTCCGGTTATCTTAGGCTACGCCTCGCGTCACCCTATTCGTGGCGCGGTACCCACCCAGGTAAAACGATACGCTTGCTCAATCTCAGGTGATCCAGATAAGGAATGCACTCACTTTTATAATGAGGTGAGTTTTCGCAGACTATTCTTCAGTCTCCCCCCTATGCTATCGTATTTCGGATAATTCCCTGTGCATATTTAAACCAGGCTATATTCGTTACCCCCTATCAAATCAATAGATATGATTAGCTAACAAATATGGTAACCGGCCATCTACAATGATAAAAATGATCAAATAGTAAACATCCAGCTGGTTATAAATTATAGCGTTTTATTATAAAGCACATTAGCATCTTGCATAATAAAATAAACATTAAGATATCGATACACTCGTTCTCGTTATCAAAAAAATACAATATAAATGTATAAAATAGTGGTTATCAAACATTCCCTATTTTATTTTCAATTTTAGAAAAAACACAACTCAATAAATAATCACAACGCACCAAAACAACCGAGGAGAGTGCCATGCATACAGTCAATAAAATCAAGATATTAACTTCAAAAAAGAAGGTATTGTTTTTCTTAACCTCCTTAGCGATCAGTCCTTCCGTATTGGCTGATACCTTAACCCGGGATAATGGAGCGCCCGTCGGAGATAATCAAAACTCACAAACTGCCGGCCCTAATGGCCCAGTATTGCTACAGGATGTACAGCTCTTACAAAAATTACAGCGTTTTGATCGTGAGCGTGTTCCAGAACGCGTGGTGCACGCTCGCGGTACTGGCGCTCACGGTGTATTTACGCCAACAGCTGATATTTCAGATTTAACCGTTGCCAAAGTCTTTACTCCCGGGAGCACTACTCCTGTTTTTGTCCGCTTCTCAAGCGTAGTACATGGAACCCACTCGCCGGAAACCCTGCGCGATCCGCGAGGCTTTGCGACAAAATTTTATACTGCCGAGGGCAATTGGGACTTGGTGGGCAATAACTTTCCGACCTTCTTTATCCGTGATGCAATCAAGTTTCCAGATATGGTGCACGCGTTTAAACCCGATCCCCGTACAAATCTTGATAATGATGCACGACGCTTTGACTTTTTCTCGCACCTGCCTGAGTCAACCCGGACCTTAACATTGCTCTACTCTAACGAGGGTACGCCATTATCCTATCGCAATATGGACGGTAACAGTGTACATGCCTATAAGCTGATTAATGACAAAGGTGAAGTCCACTATGTGAAGTTTCACTGGAAAACGCTTCAAGGGATCAAGAACCTGGACCCACAGCAGGTTGAACAGATCCAAGGTAAAGATTATAGCCATATGACTCAGGATCTGGTTACTGCAATCAACCGTGGCGACTATCCAAAGTGGGATCTGTACATCCAGGTTCTCAAGCCTGCAGACCTAAAGAACTTCGATTTCGATCCGCTTGATGCTACGAAGATCTGGCCAGATGTGCCGGAGCGAAAAATTGGCCAAATGGTTCTTAACAAGAACCCCGATAACGTTTTCCAGGAAACCGAGCAGGTGGCGATGGCGCCCTCAAACCTCATCCCGGGCATTGAACCATCGGAAGATAAGCTACTGCAAGGACGCCTGTTCGCCTATGCCGATACACAATTTTACCGTATCGGCGCCAATGGCCTTAGCCTACCGATAAACAAGCCTCATACCGCCGTCAATAATGGCAATCAGGATGGGCAACTCAACAGCGGGCATACGCTAGACAAAGGGGTTAACTACCAGCCGAGCCGTATTTACCCGCGGGAAGAGTTGGTGTCCAGCCGTTATAGCCAAACGCCCCTGTCAGGCACCACGCAGCAAAGTAAAATCCAGCGCGAGCAAAATTTCAAACAGGCGGGAGAGCTTTATCGCTCATACAGTAAAAAAGAGCAAAATGACCTCATCAACAGCCTGGGAACCTCCCTGGCTAGCGCTGACACTGCCAGTAAAAACATTATGTTATCCTATTTTTATAAAGCGGATAAGGACTACGGCACTCGCCTTACCGGCGTCGCTAACGGCGATTTGCCAACGGTAAAAAACTTGGCTGATAAGCTCCAAGATTAAATCTTAATCGACTTAGCCCGCGTCATCACGCGGGCTATTTATATCACTTGATAAGGCCATATAATGAAAATACGCGCTCTGTTTTTTCTCTTATCCAGCCTACTGGCGCTATCCAGTGCGCCAACATTTTCCCAGCCGACCCCCGACTCACTATCGGTTAAGCAACAGCTAAACGATTATCTGTGGAATGCCGCTCGCGATGGCAATATCGCGGTCATCAATGACTTTATTTCCACCGGCTACAACATGAATGTACAAGATAGCCATGGCTATACCGCCGTGATCTTAGCGGCCTACCATGGCCATCAAGAAATTGTAACGCGTTTAATCCATGCTGGGGCAGATCCTTGCCTGCGGGATAATCGCGGAAATACCGCGTTGATGGGAGCCATTTTTAAAGGTGAAATCAGTATTGCCCGGAGGCTGATTGCAGCCAAATGCAGCCCGGATATTCAAAATAAAGCAGGGCAAACGGCAGCGATGTATGCATCACTGTTCCAGCAGCATGAGTTGCTTGCCAAACTCGAGGCCCGTGGGGCGGATATGACTATCACGGACACTCACGGCAACAGCGTTGCTACCCTTTCCACGGGCGAGATTAATACGGGGAAATAATCCCCTGCGTCCTCGCCGTCGCACGGTATCTCACCGACGCCGCCCTATGGAGAGCGCGCAATGCGCCTTGGCCAGAGTTACCCCCTGGGTATCTCACCATGGAAAAGAACCGCCGGT
Organism: Edwardsiella anguillarum ET080813; assembly: GCF_000264765.2. Classification (GTDB taxonomy): domain Bacteria; phylum Pseudomonadota; class Gammaproteobacteria; order Enterobacterales; family Enterobacteriaceae; genus Edwardsiella; species Edwardsiella anguillarum. The sequence continues at coordinate 3,360,354 of NZ_CP006664.1, read as the reverse complement.
AAAAGGCGCCCGCCAAGCGGGCGCATTATCTAGGCTATTTATTATATATAAAAAAGACAAAGCGCCGCCGCACAAGGCTCAGCCCGGCGCTACCCGCGATACGCGGCATCGACGACAGCGCTCAACATAGCCCGTTAAGCGCAGGTAGCCACGACACGGGGTAATCGTTCGCCTTGCCTTCAGTCCCCGTAGCCCGATCGAGAGCGGATGCCATCGTGCTCCGCCCATGGCCAGACTATGCCTGACCAGCTCACGGCTATATTAATTTCAAGTTTATTATCAATATATTACCCATTGTTTTGTATCATGTGATACAAAATTAATTGACGCTGCCGAGCCCAAATGTATATTCAATGTTAAAACAGTCGGTCAATCGGCACGTTGCTCCGGCAACCCTCTCCGGAGTCTCCATGAAAAAAACGCTGATCTTGCTCCTCTTGCTGCTGTTAATCCTGGCCTTCTTCATCCTGGATGGTCAGCGCTGGCTGACGTTCGAGACGCTAAAACAGCACCAGGCCGCCATGGAGACGCTGCGTCACCGTGCCCCCTGGCAGAGCGCTGCGGCATTTTTCGCTCTTTATCTTCTGGTTGCCGCGCTCTCTCTCCCCGGCGCCGCGGTCATGACGCTGGCCGCTGGGCTGCTGTTTGGCCTCTGGCAGGGAACCCTGCTGGTCTCCTTTGCCTCCAGCGCCGGCGCAACGCTGGCCTTTTTGGCCTCGCGCTTTCTGCTGCGCGATACGCTGCGACGCCGGCTGGGCGAGCGTCTGGCCACGCTCAACCAGGGGCTGGAGCGCGACGGCGCCTTTTACCTGTTTACCCTGCGCCTGGTGCCGCTGATGCCCTTTTTTCTCATCAATCTGCTGCTGGGGCTCAGCCCCCTTTCCGCGCGACGCTTTTATTGGGTCAGCCAGCTGGGGATGCTGCCGGGCACGCTGATCTACGTCAACGCGGGCACCCGCTTGGCCGACATTGACTCGCTGGCCGCTATCGTCTCACCGACGCTGTTGCTTTCGTTTACCCTGCTCGGCGTGTTTCCCTGGCTGGCCCATTTTGGGGTTCGTCAGTTTGCGCAGCGACGCTACTATCGTCGCTGGCGGCGGCCGCGCCACGTTGAGCGTAATCTGGTGGTCATTGGCGCCGGAGCCGCCGGTCTGGTCAGCGCCTATATCGCCGCGACCGTCCGCGCCAAGGTCACCCTGATAGAGCGCGACGCGATGGGGGGCGACTGCCTAAATACCGGCTGCGTACCCAGCAAGGCGCTCATCCGCAGCGCCACGCTGGCACATCAGATGCGCCACGCCGATCGCTACGGACTACCGGCCACGCCGCCGGCGCTGCACTTTACACAGGTGATGGCGCGGGTGCGGGAAACCATCCAAAATATTGCCCCCCATGACAGCGTCGAGCGTTACACGGCGCTGGGGGTCGAAGTGCTAAACGGACGCGCCCGCGTCATATCGCCCTGGCAGGTAGCCGTCGACCAGGCCGACGGCACCCGGCGGATCATCAGCACTCGCGCCATCGTCATCGCCGCCGGCGCGGAACCGATCGTACCAGACATCCCCGGGCTGCAGCCCGATGACTACCTGACCAGCGATACGCTGTGGCAGGCGTTGGCGCAGAGAGACGCGCCGCCGCCGCGCCTGCTGGTGCTGGGCGGCGGCCCCATCGGCTGTGAACTCTCCCAGGCGCTGGCGCGGCTGGGGGCCGGCATCACGCTGGTACAGCGGGGGCCGCGCGTTCTGCCCAAAGAGGATGTGGAGGTCAGTGAACGGGTACAGCGCAGCCTATGCGCTGACGGCATTACGCTATTCACTGACTGCCAGGCGCTACGCATTGAGCGGGACGCCCTAGGCAAACGCCTGATCGTCAGTCGAAACGGTCAAGAGATCGCCCTGGCATTTGATGACCTGCTGCTGGCGCTAGGACGACGCCCCCGCCTGACGGGATATGGACTGGAGCAGCTGGGGATCGAGAGCGCGCAGCAGCTGTGTAGCAACGCCTATCTGCAGAGCCTGTGCCCCACCCTCTATGTCGCCGGTGACGTGGCGGGCGGCGAACAGTTTACCCACCTTGCCGCCCATATGGCCTGGTACGCCAGCGTCAATGCCCTGTTTGGCCGCCTCTGGCGCTGGCGCATCGACGATGCGGTGATCCCACGCTGTACCTTTGTCGATCCCCAGGTCGCCCGGGTGGGGCTAAACGAATCCGAGGCGCGGCGGCGCGGCATTCCCTATGAGGTGACCCGCTTTGCCTTGGCGGATCTCGATCGGGCCATCACCGATGGCGCTACCGAGGGGTTTATCACGGTGTTGACCCCGCCAGGTAAAGATCGCCTGCTGGGCGTCACCATCGTCGGCGAGCAGGCGGGAGAGATGCTGGCGGAGTATACCCTGGCCATGCGCCACGGGATCGGGCTGAATAAGCTGCTGGCGACCGTTCATCCCTACCCGACCTACAGCGAAGCCAATAAATATACGGCCGGCGTCTGGAAAAAGGCCCACGCGCCGCAGCGGGCGTTAGCCTGGTTGGCTCGCTATCATCGCTGGCAGCGGGGGCGACCGCACCCGTAGCGGGACGCGATATGACCGCGTACCCTCCGCGACCTACGGCAGGCGGCACCCCGTGGCCGCCTGCCAGAAGCGCTCCACCGCCGGGCGACTGCTTTCGCGGCGTTTATACAGCAGGATCTGCAGACAGCGGCTCAGACGCGGATGGTCTGGAAAGGCGTTACATAGCACCCCCTGCGCCAGCTCCCGATGCACCATGGAGAGCGGCAGCCAGGCCAGGCCGCGATCGCGCAGCACCATATGCTTTAACCCCTCGCTCATGCTGGTCTCATAGCATTTCACCAGCGGCTGCGGCGCATGACGGCACAGGGGTGCCACGACGCGGCCAATAAAGGAGAAGTCGCTGTAGGCCAGGTAGGGCAGCGGCTGCCCCGGTGGATGGCGCTGCGCCAGCGCGCGTGAGATGACCGGAATGAGCGTTTCATGGGCCAGCAGGTGCGACTGCAGACAGTCCATTTCGGCAGCGCTGGGGCGCGCGCCATCGATGTCATACACCATCAGCAGATCGGCGCTGTTTTCTAACAGCGTATTAAAATGGTTATCAATCCCCTGCAGCCCTGGATTGACGACCACCTTGATCCCCTCCAGCGCCGATCCCATGGCGTCGAGTAGCATCGGTAGCATATTGACGGCAAAGGTGTGCAGGCTGGCAATACGCACCGTCTCGTCGGACTGGATCGCCAGCTGGGCGAAGTCCAGTTTGACATCAAGGATCCGCGCCAGGATATCTTCGGCCGAGGAGAGAAACTTTTCGCCGTAGGGAGTAAGGGCAATAGGGTTACTGCTGCGATCGAACAGCGGCACCCCCAGCCAGATCTCCAGCGCCCGGATCCGGCGGCTAAAGGCAGGCTGAGTAACGTTACGCGCCCGCGCCGCCGCCGAAAAATTACCCAGCCGCTGCAGGCTGATAAAATCCTCCAACCATTTTACATCCATCGTGCGTCCTATGTTGTGACGGCATAGCGCCATGCCCAATAAGCAATGGCGATATAAACTGTGGTGATATTATATTTTATAAAAATAGATTCCTATGGGATGCGCGGCACTAAACCGCCCCTACCGCTGCGCAATCGCCAGAATGTCGGCGGCGATCCGCCGTCGCGCCCGCCCCGCTGCGGAGATCCGCCGATCGTCATATCGACACAGCCATTTACTCGCCCCCGCGGCGGGTCACGCTATCGCCATGTCCAACACAGGAGAGAAGCTCATGTTTACCCTGCTTAAAGATGCCGACGTCTATCAACCACAGCCCCTGGGGCGCCGGGACGTATTGCTGTGCGGCGAGAAGATCGTCGCCATCGAGGAGAACCTGCAGGTCAGCGCACTGCCCGGGCTGCGTGAGGTTATCGACTGTCGCGGTAAAATCCTAGCCCCCGGCCTCATCGATCAGCATGTACACCTGATCGGCGGCGGCGGCGAAGGCGGCTTCGCCAGCCGGACGCCCGCGGCCTCCCTATCACGGCTGATCCGCGCCGCGACCACCACCGTCGTCGGGGTGCTCGGCACCGATGGCATCTCCCGTACGCCTAAGGATCTGTACGCCAAAATGCAGGCGCTGAACGTGGAGGGAATCAGCGCCTATATGCACACCGGATCTTACGAGCTTCCCACCCGGACCATCACCGGCGCCATTCGCGATGACATCGCCTTTATTGAGCGAGTGCTGGGGGTAAAGATAGCGCTAGCCGATCACCGCGGTTCGTTCCCGACGACCCAGGAGCTGCTGCGTATCGTCTCCGATATCCGCGTTGCCGCACTGCTGGCGGGCAAACGCGGGCTGCTGCACATCCACCTGGGCGCGCTGCCCGATGCCTTTGCCCAGATCAATGCGCTGCTGGCGCACGGCCTGCCTATCCAGCATATCTCGCCGACCCACGTGGCGCGCACCGAGGCGCTGTTCAGCGATGCCATCGCCTTTGCCCGCGCCGGCGGCCATATTGATATTACCTCCGGCGGCAGCCGCTTTGTTCCACCGGCCTGCGCCGCCCGGCTGGCGCTGGATGCCGGCGTCAGCCCGGATCGGCTCACCATCAGCTCCGACGGCAACGGCAGCGTGCCGCGCTTTGATGCCCAGGGCAGCATTATCGGACTGGACGCCGCGCCGCTGGACGGCAACCTGCTGCTGCTGCCGCAGCTGATTGACCAGCGCATTCCCCTGCCGCAGGCGCTGGCGATGGTCACCGCCAACGTGGCCGACGCACTGGGGATCGCGAAGGGCAGAATTTTACCCGCAGGGGATGCAGATCTGTGCCTGTTCGATGATAATCTGCGCCCCGAACGCGTATACGCCCGTGGCCGCCTGATGCTGAAGGGAGAAGAGTGTCTGGCCACGGGTAACTTTGAACAAGGAAACTGAAAGAATGAGCCTACTGATCGCGCTGTGCGCCGTGCTGTTTGCCGGACGACTGATCCTGAAAAACTATAATCCCCAGGCGGTGCTGCTGCTGAGCGGCCTGGTGATGATGGCCATCGCCGTCTTCACCAACGACGCCACCTTTATCAACAAGTCGACCGGCTGGGTCGGCTTTGACCTGTTGGAGTACATCAACCAGCTGTTTCAGAAGATGGGCGGTGGCCTTGGACTGCAGATCATGCTGATCGGCGGCTTTGCCATGTATATGTCTGCCATCGGCGCCAGCCAGGCGCTGGTGCGGGTAACGGCACGCCCGCTGCAGCGCCTCAACTCCCCCTATCTGCTGCTGGGGATCGCCTTTATCCTCGGCCAAACGCTGTCGCTATTTATCACCAGCGCCACCGGGCTAAGCCTGCTGTTGATGGCGACCCTGTATCCGGTGCTGACTCGCCTGGGCTGTAGCCGTGCGGCGGCGGCGGCGGTGCTGGCCAGCACCTGCGCCATCGAGTTCGGCCCCGGCTCCGGCAACTCCATCATGGCGGCGCAGACCTCGGGCGTGGACATCACCGAATACTTTATCCACCAGCAGCTGCCGGTCGCCGTGCTGACCATCCTGGCGGTGGCGCTGCTGCATATCCTGGTACAACGCTACTTTGACCGCCGCGATGGCGCCGTGGCCGAGGAGGTGAGCCTGGATCAGGAGAAGCTGCAGGAGACGCAGAGCGATGCACCGCTGCACTATGTGCTGCTGCCGATGCTGCCGCTGTTCTTTATGCTGACCTTCAGCAAACTGGGTGTCGGCACCATCGTCATCAACATGAATACCGCCGTATTGATCAGCGTCGCGCTCTCCATGCTGTGCGAATACCTGCGCTTCCGTGCCGCCAAGCCGGTGATGGCCGGGCTCAGCGTGGTCTTCAGCAATATGGGTAAGGTGTTCGCCACCGTGGTGACGCTGATCGTCGCCGGCCAGACCTTCGCCGAGGGGCTGAAGTCGATCGGGGCGGTGCACGATCTGCTGGATCTGGCCAGCAACGCCGGCTTTGGCAGCGGCGTGGTGGTACTGCTGATGGCGCTGTTAACCTTCACCATCGCCGCCCTGATGGGCTCCGGCAACGCCGCCTTCTTCTCTTTCGCGCCGATGCTGCCGGATATCGCCAAGCGTGTCGGCGGCAGCACGGCAGAGATGATCCTGCCGGTACAGATCTCCGCTGGCATGGGACGCACCATCTCGCCGATCGCCGGGGTGATCATCGCCGTCGCCGGTATCGCCGGTATCTCACAGGTCGACATCGTGCGCCGCACCCTAATCCCGATGCTCGGCGGCTGGTGCTTTATGCTGCTGCTGACCTTCTACCGCTCCGGCCAGCTGCTGTCGGTACTGCCCTTTATCGCGCTGCTGATGGTGATCATGATCGGCGCCGTATACGCCATGGCGCGTAAAAAGCGCGACACGGCGCAGGGCAGCGCCGACTAAACGCCATATCCCCCGCCGGGGATATCCACGCGGCGCCTGCCATCGCAGGGGCCGCGTTCTCCCCTCGCCGACGTCGGCCTCCCCTATCCTGTGCCTCGCCCGTCCCCGCCTGTCGCGATCCCTGACGATTTAACTCAATAAAAAACATATTCCAAAATTTAATTCTATTTAAACAAGTTAAGTCAGAATAACGACATTAAATAACCCCGATGGATCCGGGGACGATCACGTTTTTATCAAAAATTAGCATGCTATATATGTCCCACCAATAAAACAGGTGGGCTGAAATATGACTACATCTAATGAAAAACTGGCAACCCTTGCCAGCCCTGCGCCGTCGCTAAAAACGCTGTGGTGGAATCTGATGGATAACTGGAAGGTGGGGATTATTCCCCTGCCGTTATTTGTCCTGGCCGGTATCTTAATTACCATCGACTGTATCAACGACAGCCTGCCCAATAATATTGTAGTTATGGTTGCTACCCTGGCATTCTTTGGCTTTGCCTGTGGCGAATTTGGTAAGCGCCTGCCGATCGTCGGTAAAATGGGCGCCGCCGCGATCTGCGCGACCTTTATCCCCTCTGCGCTGGTCTATTACGGTCTGCTGCCCCAGCCGGTGATTACCTCGACCACCCATTTCTTTAAAAACACCAATATTCTTTATCTCTACATTTGCTGCATTATCGTCGGCAGCATTATGAGCATGAACCGCACCACCCTGATACAGGGCTTTTTACGGATATTTTTCCCCATGCTGTGCGGTGAGATCGCCGGTATGCTGGTCGGGATGGGGGTGGGCTATGCGCTGGGACTGGCGCCATTTCAGACCTTCTTCTTTCTGATCCTGCCGATCATGGCCGGGGGCGTCGGCGAGGGCGCCATTCCGCTCTCCATGGGCTATGCCACCCTGCTGCATATGCAGCAGGGCGTAGCGCTGGGGCGGATTCTCCCCATCGTGATGCTCGGCAGCCTGACGGCGATTATCATCGCCGGCTCCCTGAATATGCTGGGTAAACATTTCCCCCACCTGACCGGCGAAGGCGAACTGATGCCGCGCCGCGACGGCGATGACGGGGAGCCGATGGCCGCCCTGAGCGAGCGCGCCAGCGATAAGCTGGATATCAGCGCCCTGGCCTCCGGCGCGCTGCTGGCCGTACTACTGTATATGGTCGGTATGCTGGGACACCGTCTTATCGGTCTGCCTGCGCCGGTCGGCATGCTGTTTGTCGCGGTGCTGATCAAGCTGGCGCACGGCGTCTCCCCGCGCATCATGCAGGGGTCGCAGATCGTCTACCATTTCTTCCGCACCTCCGTGACCTACCCGATCCTGTTCGCCGTCGGCGTGGCCATCACGCCGTGGCAGGAGCTGGTCAACGCCTTTACGCTGGCCAACCTGGCGGTGATCGTCTGTACCGTCGCGACGCTGGTCGCCACCGGCTTTATCGTCGGCAGGAAGATTGGCATGTACCCGATCGATGTGGCGATCGTCTCCTGCTGCCAAAGCGGCCAGGGCGGCACCGGCGATGTGGCGATCCTCACCGCGGGCAACCGTATGTCGCTGATGCCGTTTGCCCAGATAGCCACCCGCATCGGCGGCGCGATTAATGTCACGCTGGCCCTGCTATTTTTAGGCAAAGTGCTACTCTGATAGCGCCCACTATTCTATAAACCATTACATTATTCCTATCATGAAACTTGTCAGTTATCTGTACCAAGGGCAGCGCAGCTACGGCATTGCCCGCCCGGATGGCATCATCGATCTCGGGCGCCGTCTCGGTCTCTACTATGCCGATTTAAAGGCCCTGCTGAGCGCCCAGGCGCTGGAGGAGGCACGGATGCTGCAGCACTATCCGGCGGATCTCGACTATGAGCAGATTACCTTCTTACCAGTGATCGACAATCCGGGGAAGATCCTCTGCGTCGGCATGAACTACCCCGATAAGCGGCGGGAGTTCGCCCAGCAGGATCCGGCGCCGACCCTGTTTATCCGCTTTGCCGACTCGCAGGCGGGCCACATGACGCCGCTGCTAAAACCGCTGCAGTCGCAGGAGTTTGACTACGAAGGCGAGCTGGCGGTCATTATTGGCCGCGGCGGGAGCGCGATCCCCCACGCCCGCGCGCTGGATCATATCGCCGGCTACAGCTGCTATATGGACGGCTCGGTGCGGGACTGGCAGCACAGCTGGTTCACCGCCGGGAAAAACTGGAGCCGTACCGGCGCCTTTGGTCCCTGGCTGGTGACCCGCGATGAGATCCCCGATCCCCAGCATCTGCGCATCCGCACCTGGCTTAACGGAAGTATGGTACAAGAGGAGAGCACCGCCGCGATGATCCACCCCATCAGTCGCCTGGTGGAGTACATCAGCACTTTTACCGTCCTGAGCCCCGGCGATGTTATCATCACCGGCTCGCCGGGCGGCGTAGGTAAAAAGCGCACGCCGCCGCTGTTTATGCACCCCGGTGACTGCATTGAGGTCGATATCGAGCGGGTCGGTCATCTGACGAATCGGGTAGCCGAAGGCACGCTCTGAGCACTGCCGGCGTGGGCGAGCGCGAGCCCCTACGCCGACGGCGGGAAAGCGCGCCATCCATGGCGCGTCCATCAGCGGGCGATCCGGTACGGCATACCCGCGTTAGCAAGAGGATCTATCATGTTGTTTACAGGCTATCGGCATCGGCTGCTGCTTATCTCTACCGCGCTACTGCTGGTCGGCCAGGTATTCGCCGCCGGCCATGACGTCTACCTGACGCCACAGAGTGCCCCGAACGCGGTCAAGATACTGCCGCCGCCGCCGGGCTATGACTCTGTCGCCTTTTTGCAGGACAAGGCCATCTACCAGTCTACGGGGGCCGTCTATGATGCCAAACGCGTCGAACAGGCCGCCCGCGACGGTAACTACAAGGCGATCCTTGAGCTGTTCTCCCCGGCCTTTGGCATGCCCATCAGCGAAGCGGCGACGCCGGCGATCTACCGCCTGCTCAGCAATATGATGGCGGACAGCCACAACCCGACCCTGCGCTCCGCCAAGCATCACTATATGCGCCAGCGCCCGTTCGTCTTCTATCACGGGCAGACCTGTACCCCTCAATATGATAAAGAGATGGCCGACTCCGGCTCCTATCCTTCCGGCCATGCCACGCTGGGCTGGGCGGTGGCGCTGGTGCTGGCAGAGATCAATCCAGCCCGGCAGGACGCGCTGCTGCAGCGCGGCTACCAGTTTGGTCAGAGCCGGGTGATCTGCGGCGCGCACTGGCAAAGTGACGTCGATCAGGGACGCCTGCTGGGCTCTGCGTTTGTCGCCAGCCTGCACGCCCAGCCGCAGTTTGAGCGAGACCTGGCCGCCGCGAAGGCCGAGTTCGCACGGCTGCAGCGACGCTAAACGCGCGCGGCGCGATCCTGCGCCGCCGGGGTCGCCGCGCCAAGATCAGAAGATGCGATCGCCCGCCAGATACGCCGTCACCACCCGATTGAGTGCGCTGTAGGGCGCCTCTGCCCCGTTTAAGGCCGCCTCCAGCGTCGCTAGAAACCCCGCTAGCGTACGCTTGGCGTGCTGGGCAAAGTCGGGATCGATCGCCTGATCTTCATACAGCAGCACATACTGACGGGCAAAACGATAGACGGTGTAATACAGGCTAGCGTTCTGCGCATCCTGCGTCATCAGCGCCTGCATATCGCGGCTCAGGGCCACGTAGCTGTCCGTTCCGTCCAAACTCTGCTGAAACCTGTGATATGCGGTGGAAAAATCCATATAGCCTCCTGCAAAAAAGTGCGGCAGCGCCCCTCACTGCGGGTGCTGCCAGTCATGGTGCTGGCAGTGCCAGCGAAACTGTTCAATCAGCGCCTGTGAGGCCTGCGTCAGCGGACGCTTTCGCGGGTAGATCAAGCCATAGTGCCCCACCGGCAGAAACTGCAGTCCGATCGGCAGCGCCGTCAGCACGCCGCCGAAGCGGGCCTCGCGCAGCCGCGCGCGCGACAGAATGGTCAGATAGTCACCGTTCATCACTAGATTCATGATGCACACTGTGGAGTCCGTCAGAATGGGGTAGTGCGGATTATCCGGATGGTCAAAAGGAATAATACGCCGGATGTTATGATAATATCCCATATCAGTTTCTGGCATTACCCACTTCGCCTGACGCAACGCCTCCAGCTCAGAACAATTAGCTAATGGGTGCTCTTTTCTGGCAACAATACAAAATGGCGCATCGAACAGGGGAATCGAAATAAAGTCCCCCAGCGGCATCTCATCTGTCAATGTCCCGAGTGCAAAATCGAGCCGCCCATCACGTAAACTGGGTAACAATGTAGAAAGTTGCGCTTCCTTAACATTAATTACGGTTGCTGGAAATCCCTGTTTAAAATCATTTAACACTTTATTTAACACAGTTATTCCGAATAAAGATGAAATACCAAAGGCGACGTGTCCATGGCCGTTTTTGGTTATTTGCTCCACCTCCTCCGCCGCCTTTTCCAGCTCTTCCAGGATCAGGTGTGCCCGAATAGCAAAGGATTTTCCGGCGTCGGTCAGCGTCACGCCCTCGTTGCTGCGGATCAACAGCGTCGCCCCCATATGATGCTCTAACTCTTTGAGTGTACGGGTTAAAGCGGGCTGAGACTGATCCATTTTACGCGCCGCTGCCCGGATACTTCCGCTGCGAATAACCTCATTAAACACCTTCAGCTGTTGTATTTTTGGCAAATAGCGCATCGCCCCACCCTATCAGTTTTTTTTATCATCGTGAAACTAATAGCATATTACCCTGCCATCAATTTTTGCGTTAAATCAATAGCCATGATACTGACTTTATCCACTATAAAACAAACCATAAATCTGGGGGGAGGCATTTATGCTGACGGTAATATTAGGCGTCGTAGTATTAATTGCTACGGTCGTTTTATTGATTAAACGGTACGATACCCGCACTACGCTTATCGGCGCTGGCATTCTATTATGTATTATTTCTCTGGCGCCGATGAATGCCTTTAATGCGTTCAGTACCCGAATGACCACCTCTGGGCTGATCGAATCGATCTGCAGCAGCATGGGCTTTGCCTATGTGATGAAATTTACCGGCTGCGATATGTGTCTAGTGCGCCTGCTGACCCGCGGACTGAGTAAACTCGGCTTTCTGCTGGTGCCGACGGCCGTGGCCGTCACCTTTGTCATCTGTATTGCCATCCCCTCCGCCGCCGGAGTCTCCGCTGCGGTGGGCGCCACGCTGATCCCGTTGTTGATCGCCGCGCGGGTGCATCCGGCCATCGCCGGCGGCGCCGTACTCTCCGGCACGCTGGGGGCCTACCTGAATCCCGGCGTGGCCCACAATGCCTTTATCTCCCATATCTCTAAAACGCCGCTGATGGACTTTGTCTTCTACCATGCGCCGACCACCGTCATCTGCGCCGCTATCTGCGCCGTCTGCCTGACGCTGGTGGCCTTTGCCAGCAACGGCCTTAACTACCGCCCTGAAGGCCCTGTGGCGCAGGATGCCGAGGCGGCACAGGCGGATCCGGTACGCAATCTACGTTTCTATCTGCAGACCCTGGCTCCGTTTCTGCCGGTGCTGCTGCTGGTCTGCTCCAGCCTGGGCTGGCTCGGCAGCAGCAAGATGAGCGTCCCGGCGGCGATGATCATCGGCTCCCTTTACGCGCTGCTGATCACCCGGGTCAGCCCCAGCGCCCTGACCAAAAGCTTTTTTGACGGCATGGGCTCCTCTTACGCCAACATCCTTGGCATCATCATCGCCGCAGCCGTCTTCATCGAAGGGTTAAACGCCGTCGGCCTGATCAAGGCATTTATCCAGCTGCTGACCGACTCGCCGGAGTTCGCCCGCTGGGGCGGCACCTTAGGGCCATTCCTGATGGGGCTGATCACCGGCACCGGTGACGCCACCGCCTTTGCCTTTAATGAGGCCGTCACCCCGCACGCCGGTGACTTTGGATATGAAATCAATAATCTGGGCGCCGGTGTCATGCTCGCATCGGCCCTGGGTCGCAATATGTCACCGCTCGCCGGTGCCGCCATCGTCTGCGCTGGCCTGGCCGGCGTCAGCCCGGTCGAAATCGCCAAGCGCACCGCGCCGGGCGCTATCGTCGCTGTGCTGTACGTGGCGCTGTTTTTCCTTTAATCACACAGGGAGATCATGATGACCGTTTCCGATCAGGAACAGCTGCGCCGCTGGCGCCGTATGTTCCATCAAATTCCTGAAACCGGATGGAGTGAATTCATCACTAGCGCACGGCTGATAGAGATACTGCGCGCCATAGGCTACCGGGTGTTGCCGGGCAGCGCCTTTCTCTCCCGAGAGCATATCCAGGGACGTAACGACGAGGAGGTCGCACAGGGGCTGGCGCGGGCGCGCCGCTATCCGGTCAGCGACGCCCTGCTGGAGGAGATGGGGGATTTAACCGGCTGCGTCGCCCTGCTGGAAACCGGACGGCCGGGCCCCACCGTCGCCCTGCGCTTCGACATTGACTGCGTCGCGGTCACTGAGAGCGACGCGCCGCAGCACCCACCGCGGGCCGCCGACTTTGCCTCACGCCACCCCGGCTGCATGCACGCCTGCGGCCACGACGGCCACATGGCCATCGGGCTCGGCGTCGCCCAGGCGCTCTGCGCTCTGCGCGATCGACTCTGCGGCACGGTAAAACTGCTGTTTCAACCGGCGGAGGAAGGGGTGCGCGGCGCCAAGCCGGTGGCGGAGGGCGGACTGCTCGACGACGTCGACTACTTCCTCTCTGCCCATATCGGCATGGGGGTTCCCAGCGGGGAGATCGTCGTCGATCCGCGCGACTTCCTCTGCACCACCAAGCTGGACCTGCGCTTTTTCGGCGCGCCGGCCCACGCGGGGATGATGCCCCAGGGCGGCGCCAACGCGCTGGCCGGCGCCTGTCACTGCGTCACGCAGCTGCTGGGGATCCCACGCCACGGCGACGGTATGTCGCGCATCAACGTTGGCACCCTGCGCGCCGGTGAAGGACGTAACGTGATCCCGGCCTACGCCGAGATGCAGCTGGAGGTGCGCGGCGCCAACCGCACCATTAATGACTACATGGCACAGCAGGCCCTGCGCATCGCCGACGGCGCAGCGCAGAGCTTTGGCCTGCGGGTAGAGCATCAGGTGATGGGCAGCGCCGTCGATCTGCACAACGATGCGGCGCTGATGACGCTGGTGGCGGATATCGCTAGCCAGCAGTTGGATCTGCGGATCGGAGAGGCCAGCTTTGGCGGCAGCGAGGATGCCACGCTGCTGGTCGAACGGGTGCAGGCGCACGGCGGCCAGGCGGCCTATGTGGTGCTGGGCGCCGATCTGCGCGCGGGCCATCACCAGTCCGAGTTCGACTTTGACGACGCGGTGCTGTCGCGCGGCTGCGCGCTGTTTACCGCCTGCGTCAGCCGCCTCTGCCGCACGGCGCAGTCGGCCTAATAATGCGAAAGCCATCGCCCAGCGATGGCTTTGACTCAATAGCTCAGCCGCATGCCCTCAGCGCGGCGTCTCCTGCGCGTCCGCGCGCGCTGGCTGGTCGCGATAGGGGCCGTGGAAATAGTCCACCGGCGCGTACAGCGTATCGGCCAGCAGCGAAAACGGCAGATCGATAAATGCCCGGCTGCGGGTCATAAAATCGTAGTCGTAGTTGCCGCTGCCGCTCACCCGCGCCATATCGTTGTGCACCCCGGCGTAGTAGGTATGCCCCTCCTGCATGGTGGTGCGACCCATGATGCTGCCGCATCCCGCCAGCATCGCCGTCCCCACCAGTACCACGGCCATCGTTAACGGTCGCTGTTTCATCAATATCTCCCTGAATAGTCCGTCCTGGGCCGATAATAATCGGGATCCCCGGCGCAGGATACCCGACGCCGATCCGTCGCTGCATTTTTTTGCAGCGGCTCACGATTTTACCGCCCGCGGCGCGCGCGGTACCAGCGCAGCAGCGCCACCAGCAGCACCGCCACCGCCAGCAGCCCGCCGCCGGCCCACAGGCGCTGCTGCGGGTCGGCAAAGATCCGCAGCAGCACTTCGCTGGCGCCATAGCCAAGGCTGACGATGGTCAGCGCCCACAGGACCGCGCCGAGCAGATTAAACAGGATATATTTTCCCGGTTTAACGCCCGCAGACCCGATAATGATCGGGCCAATAGTGCGAAAGCCATAGGCAAAGCGCATCCCCAGGATCAGCCAGCTTTCATTACGGCGCACCTGGCGCTGTACATAGGCTATCTTCTGTTGCTGACGCGGAAAACGCCGTAAAATAGGCGTGCCAAAGTGGCGCCCGACGAAGTAGAGCGTGGTATCACCCAGCGTCGCACCGACCATCGTCAGCAACACCACCCACGGATAGGCGAGCAGGTGTTTATGGGCGGCGGCCCCGGCCAGAAAGGCGATAGTCTCCCCCTCGAGAATGCTGCCGATTACCACGGCGACATAGCCATATTCACTTATCCAGCGTGCTGCATCGATCATGGTTCATCCTTAGTGCTGCGCAGGGCGCCTATCATACCGAAAAAACATCCGGCGTCACGCCGGCGCATCCGATAGGCCATACTTAAATTCTGGCTGAATAAAAATGCGAATAATCATAAAAACTGTTATTTGATATCGTTTTTTTTGATAATGTCAGCGGGGGCGGTATTACGCCCCCGCGGCCGGTGCGCGCGCAGTCATTCAAAGGAGGGTGCCATCCATGAAGTCTCATATAAAAACCAGCCACCACAATACCCGCCACAGCGAGTATCAGCTGATCCTGCCGCTGATCGCGCTGGGGGTGCTGGCGGTGACGCAGCCCGCCACGCTGGGCGCCCTGGCCGCGATCAACCTGCTGGCGCTGATCGCGATCCTCGCCAGCGCCTTCAGCGTGGTGCGTCACGCCGATGTCCTGGCCCACCGCCTCGGCGAGCCCTATGGCTCGCTGATCCTGACCCTGTCAGTGGTGATACTGGAGGTCAGCCTGATTTCGGCCCTGATGGTCAGCGGCAAAGCCGCGCCGGAGCTGATGCGCGATACGCTCTACTCCATCGTGATGATCGTCAGCGGCGGGCTGGTCGGATTTTCCTTGCTGCTCGGCGGTCACAAATTCGCCACCCAATATGTCAATCTGGGCGGGATCAAGCAGTATCTGATCGCGCTGATCCCGCTGGCGATCATTGTACTGGTGCTGCCGATGACCCTGCCGGGCGATAACTTTACCCATGGCCAGTCGCTGGTGGTCGCGCTGCTATCGGCCGCCATGTACGGCGTATTTCTGCTGATCCAGACCCGCACGCACCAAAGTCTGTTCGTCTACGAGCATGAGGATGAAGGCGACGACCCCAGCGATCCGCACCACGGTAAGCCCTCATCTCACCGTAATCTGTGGCACGCCGCCTGGCTGGTCGCCTACCTTATCGCCGTCATCGCGGTCACCAAGCTGAACGCCCTGCCGCTGGAGGGGCTGCTCGGCGCTCTGAACGCGCCGCAGCAGATGACCGGCTTTCTGGTCGCGCTGCTGATCCTCTCCCCCGAGGGGCTGGGCGCCCTGAAGGCGGTGCTGGCCAATCAGGTGCAGCGCGCCATGAATCTGTTTTTTGGCTCGGTGCTGGCGACCCTGTCGTTAACGGTGCCGACGGTAACCCTGATCGCCCTACTGACCGATCAGCCGCTGCTGTTCGGGCTGGGTGAGCCGCAGACGGTGGTGATGTTGGCCACCCTGATGCTGTGCCAGGTCTCGTTTAACACCGGCCGCACCAATGTGCTCAACGGCGCGGCGCATCTGGCGCTGTTCGTCGCCTACCTGATGACCCTGTTTCTGTAGCTGACCTACCCCAGGCGGGTCAGCAGCACGCCGCAGAGGATCACCAGCGCGGCCGTCACCCGTGCCCGCCCCAGCGGCTCATGCAGCAGGCGGGCCGACAGCAGGAGCGCAAACAGCACGCTGCTCTCACGCAGGGCGGCGACGATGCCGATCGGCGCCTGAGCCATCGCCCAGATGACGATGCCATAGGCCAGCAGCGACATCGCGCCCCTGGCCAGTCCGGTGCCAGGCGCAGCGTATCAGATAGCCGGTGCGCCGCCCCTGACGCTGCCAGAGCCATACCAGCATCACCGCCCCATTGAGCGCAAACAGCCACAGGGTATATCCCAGCACATCCCCCGCCGCCCGGGCGCCGGCGCCGTCGGTCGGGGTATAGCCGGCGGTACACAGCGCGGTGATCAGCGCGTCACGCAGCGTCACGCAGCGCCGCGCCGCGCAGGGCCATCAGCAACACCCCGCCAATCAGGATCAGCGCGCCGGCGCTCGCCAAAAGCGGGGGTTTCTCCCGTAGCAGCAGCAGGCTGAGCAGCATCACCAACAGGGGGGCGCAGCCCCTGGCCAGCGGATACATCTGTCCCAAGATCGCCATGGCTATAGGCTCGGCTGAGAAACAGGCCGTAGACGGTGTGAAACAGCACCGACAGACCGAGCCAGTACCAGGCCGCCGCCGGCAGCGCGGCGCACAGCGGTAGCAGCGGCAACGCCGTCAGCCCGGCAAACAGCGCCACCAGCGCGACGCTGACAAAGCGATCCGCGCAGCCTTTCACCAGCACATTCCAGCTGGCATGCAGCAGCGCGGCAAACAGAACGGCAATAAACACCGAGATGGTCATCTGCGACGGTATCCCTTCCCTCTATAAACAGTGAATCAGCGCGGCATTGTCACCCGCCCGGGCTGGAGTCTACGCTCTCCCAGCATAATCGGCGCAACACGCGCTGTCATGGCGGTCCCCAAAGAAAACAGGCCACCCTAGGGTGGCCTGACGCTCGCACGACGGTGCCGCTATCGCGCTTAAAATCCCAGGCTGTCCAGCAGGTCATCGACCTGCTCCTGGTTGGCGACCACACCCGGGCCGTTCTGGTTCATCTGCGGGCCATTCAGCAGACTGTCGTTTTCACGCTTCGGCTTGGGCGGCTGCTCCGGCATATTCTCCAGCAGCACCATCAGCAGCTGCTTTTCGATCTCCTGGATCACGTCCATCATGCGCTTGATCACCTGGCCGGTCAGATCCTGGAAATCCTGCGCCATCATGATCTCCAACAGCTGGCTGTGAGTAAAGGCCGTATGCTCCGGCACCTCGCTCAAGAACTGGCGGGTATCCGTTACCAGCGCCCTGGCATCCTCAAGCTCGATCGGATTTTCAAACCAGGCATCCCAACGCTGCTTGAGCTCTTTGGATCCCTTCTCCATCTGCGTCTGGCGCGGCTGAGCCGCTTCAACGCAGCTCAGGGCGCGCTCGGCGGCCTGACGGGTCATCTGCACCACATAGTCCAGACGGTCGCGGGCATCCGGAATGGCTTCGGCTGCCTGAGCGATGGCCTGATCCAGTCCAAGCTCTTTCATGCTGTCACGCAGCATACGCGTCAGTTGGCCAATCCTGGCGATAATATCGCCGGCATCGGCGGCTGGCATCGGATGTTCGTTCATCGTGACTCCTTAGATCCCGAGCTTTTCAAAAATCTTATTCAGTTTTTCTTCCAGCGTTGCGGCGGTAAACGGCTTCACCACGTAGCCGCTGGCCCCGGCCTGCGCGGCGGCGATGATGTTCTCTTTCTTCGCCTCGGCCGTTACCATCAACACCGGCATCTTGTTCAGCGTGCCGTCCGCACGGATCGCCTGCAGCAGCTGCAGACCATCCATGTTGGGCATGTTCCAGTCAGAGACCACAAAGTCGAACCCGCCGGCGCGCAGCTTGCTCAGCGCATCGGCGCCGTCTTCGGCTTCCTCTACGTTGTTGAATCCCAGCTCTTTCAACAGATTGCGTACGATACGACGCATGGTAGAGAAATCATCGACAACCAGAAAACGCAGATTCTTATCCGCCATACTAACTCCTAAAAAAATCCCTTGAGCCGGGAGCAATAACCTGAAAAACAGGCATTCGGTTAATGACCGCGCCCGCGGGCGCGGTCCGGTATCGGTTAAATACGCAGCGCCTGCTTGGCGCTGACCTGCGCCAGCATACGCTGGCTGATTTGGGAGAGATCGACCACCTCGTCGACCCCGCCCATCTGAATCGCCTCGCGCGGCATGCCAAATACCACGCAGCTGGCTTCATTCTGCGCAATGGTATAGGCACCCGCCTGGTGCAGCCGCAGCATCCCTGCGGCACCGTCGTTGCCCATTCCCGTCAGGATCACCCCGACGGCGTTGCGTCCGGCGCAGCGGGCGACGGAGTCAAACAGCACCTCAACCGAGGGGCGATGACGGTTCACCGGCGGCCCCTGATGCAGGCGCACAATATAGTTGGCGCCGCTGCGCGCCAGCTCCAGGTGGTGGGCGCCGGGGGCGATATAGGCGTGCCCCGGCAGAATACGTTCGCCGTCCTCGGCCTCTTTCACCGTGATCTGGCACAGCTTGTTCAGCCGCTCGGCGAAAGAGCGGGTAAAGCCCGGCGGCATATGCTGGGTGATCAGCAGCGCCGGACTGGTCGGCGGCAACGGCTGCAGCACATGGCGAATCGCCTCGGTGCCGCCGGTAGAGGCGCCGATGGCGATCAGCTTTTCGCTGCTGAGCAGCGGGCCGTGGCTGAGGGTCGCCGGCGGCTCGCCCTGCTTCAGCTGGCGCGGCAGGCGCGCGCGCGCGGCGGTGCGGATCTTGTCGGCGATCAGCTCGCTGTAGGCCAGCATCCCCTCGCGGATCCCCAGCTGCGGCTTGGTGACAAAGTCCACCGCGCCCAGCTCCAACGCCCGCAGGGTGATCTCCGATCCCTTCCCGGTCAGAGAAGAGACCATCACCACCGGCATCGGGCGCAGGCGCATCAGTTTCTCCAAAAAGTCGAGGCCGTCCATGCGCGGCATTTCAACATCCAGTGTAAGCACCTGAGGATTGAATTTTTTGATCAGATCCCGCGCGACCAACGGGTCCTGCGCGGCGGCCACCATCTCCATATCGGGGTGGCTGTTCACGATCTCGGTCATCAGTTGGCGCATCAGCGCGGAGTCATCCACGCACAATACCCGGATCTTGTTCATCGGCTCTCCTTCGTCAGCCCGTAAACGGTCTGCCCGCGCAGATGGAAATCGCGGGAGATCTGGCTGAAGTTCTCCGAGTGACCGGCAAACAGCAGGCCACCCGGCTTTAACAAGGGGATAAAACGACGCAGAATGCGAGCCTGCGTTTCTTTATCGAAATAGATCATCACGTTACGGCAAAAAATCGCATCGAATGGGCCCGGCAGATCCCACTTGGCATCCAGCAGGTTCAGCATCTGGAAATGCACCCGCTGCGCCAGCTCATGGCGAACCCGGATCAGCCCCTGATGAGGCCCGGTACCGCGCAGAAAAAAGCGCTGCAGCTGCGTGGCGTTCAGCAGCTTGGCCTCCTCCTGGCGGTAGATACCGCGCTGCGCCTTCTCCAGTACCTGAGTATCGATGTCGCTGGCCCACACCTGCGGCGCCATCGGTGATGGCCCCAGCGCCTCCGCCAGGGTCATCGCGATCGAGTATGGTTCCTCGCCCGTGGAGGCCGCCGTACTCCAGACACAGTAGTTGTGCCGCCGCGCGCGCGCATGCTCCGCCAGGATCGGGAAGTGATGCGCCTCGCGAAAGAAGGCGGTCAGGTTAGTGGTCAGCGAGTTGACAAATGTTTGCCACTCATCGCTCTCCGGATGACTCTCCAGCAACGCCAGATAGTCACCAAAGTCGCTCAGATTCAACGCCCGTAAGCGACGCACCAGCCGGTTGTAAACCATTTCACGTTTATGGTCGGCAAGTACGATACCGGCCCGTTGGTAAATCAACTGGCTAATCCGCCGAAAATGGGCATCCCCCAACGTCAGACGTTGCATTGCCAGTGAGGAGACGTTGTTTTCCCCCTGTGCTGCCTGTAGTAATAAATTCGTCATCACTCACCAGTTAACTCACCTACTTCAATTTCGCTTTCCGCCGAGCGGAAAGCCCATCAGCTCGTGCCGTTGGCTTGTCCTTGCAGATCGATCTGCGCCACATCGCCGCTCAGACGGAACGTGGCGACGGCGCGCGACAGGACATCAGCCTGCGCCTCCAGAGACTGAGTTGCCGATGCTGCTTCCTCTACCAGTGCGGCGTTCTGCTGCGTCACCTGATCCATTTGCGTTACCGCCTGGGCGACCTGCTCAATGCCCCGGCTCTGCTCCTCCGATGCGGAGCTGATTTCGCCCATGATATCGGTCACCCGCACCACCGAACGCACCACGTTATCCATGGTGTTTCCGGCGCTCTCTACCAGGGTCGACCCCTGTTTTACCCGGCTGACCGATTCCTCGATCAGCCCTTTGATCTCTTTCGCCGCCTGGGCGCTGCGCTGGGCCAGATTGCGCACCTCACCCGCGACCACCGCAAAGCCACGCCCCTGCTCTCCGGCGCGCGCCGCCTCTACCGCCGCGTTCAGCGCCAGAATATTGGTCTGGAAGGCGATACCATCGATAACCCCGGTAATGTCTCCGATTTTTTGCGAACTTTGCGTAATATCATGCATGGTCCGCACCACCTGACTGACGATCTCACCGCCCTCACCGGCGGTATGGGAGGCCTCCTGCGCCAGCTGTGACGCCTGGCGGGCGTTGTCGGCGTTCTGTTTCACCGTGGCGGTCAGCTGTTCCATGCTGGCGGCCGTCTCTTCCAACGAGGCCGCCTGCTGCTCGGTGCGCGAAGAGAGGTCGTTGTTACCGGCGCCGATCTCCTGCAGCCCGGTATAGATGGCGTCCGTCCCCTGGCGTACCGACAGCACCGTCCCGGCCAGCGCCTGCTGCATGTTACGCAGGCTGGCGTACAGCTGGCTGATCTCATTACGGCCATACACCTTGATCTCCGCCGATAGATCGCCGCGCGCGATGCGCTCAAAATGGGCGCGCATGACGGTCAGCGGCGCCAGCAGCATATTGCGCAGCCACCAGATAGCGATCAGCATCACCAGCGCCAGCAGCACCACGGCCGCCAGATTCAGCGCCATGGAGAGATGATAGGAGCTGCGATTGATCTCGGCGCCCTGCTTCAGTTCGCCCTCAACGTGCTGAGTCAGCTTCGCCACGCTGGCTTCAAACTGATCCTGGATCCGCTGGGTCGGCTGATCCATAAACCCCTGCAGATCCCCCTTCTCCAGCAGACTGACCAGCTGCAACAGCGCCGTGCGCAGCGCCTGATAATGCTGCAGCGCCTCCTGAGACAGCGCGCGATCCTCCTCATCGCTGTCTGAGCAAGCCATATACTGCTGCATGGAGTCATCGGCCTTTTTCAGCATGGCGCGCACCCGGTGCATCAGCGCGTCGATCTGATCCTGAGGGATATGCAGCGCCGCGCGGGTACCGGCGCGGTTCAACGTGTTGCGCGCCTGCAGCAGGGCAACCCAGGTTTGTCCCAGCGTTTCGCGCTGATCGTTGGATATCTGTACCCGGGCATAGTTATCACTGTCAGAACGGATGGCCATAAACGACACTCCGTTGGATGACAGCTGCAAAAAGCAGAATGCCAGCACCAACGCAAACAGACTGGTCGATATGCGGATTCGGTTAAACACGATAGGCTTCCTCGTTGGCCGGCAGCGTGTAGGGTACCGGCTCGGTTGTCATTTTTATTTTGGCTCCCCATATGCCTGTGGCGCCTCGCGGCGCCCGGCACTGGCAGTCAGCTCCCCGCCGTTAGAGGCGGAGAGCCGGTCGGGTTGTCAGAACGTCTCCCAGTTATCGCTGCTGCTATCGTCCGACGCTTTGGCTTTCGCCGGCGCGGCGGCGGCGCTGCTGCGCGGCGCGGCGCGAACCACCGGCTCCGCCTCGCCCTGCGGCTCAATGCGGAATACCGCGACGGCCTGATTCAGATGGCTGGCCTGATCTTCCAGCGACGCGGCGGCAGAGGCGGACTCTTCCACCAGCGCGGCGTTCTGCTGCGTCACCCGATCCATCTCGGAAACGGCCTGACCCACCTGCTCGATGCCGCGGCTCTGTTCGTCAGAGGCCGAGGCAATCTCACCCATGATGTCGGTGACCCGGGTCACCGCGTTAACGATGTCGCCCATGGTATCGCCGGCGCTTTCGACCAATACCGAGCCGGTATCGACCTTGCTGACGGAATCCTCAATCAGCCCTTTAATCTCTTTCGCTGCCTGGGCGCTGCGCTGGGCCAGGTTACGCACCTCGCCCGCCACCACGGCAAAGCCACGCCCCTGCTCACCGGCACGCGCCGCCTCTACCGCCGCGTTCAGCGCCAGGATATTGGTCTGGAAGGCGATACCGTCGATAACCCCGGTAATGTCGGCGATCTTCTGCGAGCTGCTGGCGATGTCATGCATGGTCTGCACGACGTTGGCGACAACCTTACCGCCGCGCTGGGCCGTTTCGGAGGCGCTCAGCGCTAGCTGACTGGCCTGCCGGGCGTTTTCGGCGTTCTGTTTCACGGTCGCCGTCAGCTGTTCCATGCTGGCCGCGGTTTCTTCCAGTGAGGCCGCCTGCTGTTCGGTACGCGAGGAGAGATCGTTATTTCCGGCAGAGATTTCGCTGGCGCCGCTGTAGATGGCATTGGCCCCCTGACGGACGTCGCTGACGGTGCGGACAAACTCGGTCTGCATATGGCGCAGGCTGTCGGCCAGCTGCCCCATTTCGTTGCTGCCGTGTACCTCGATACGCCCGGAGAGATCGCCGACGGCGAACTGACGGATATTGCCCATTAGGCTGTTGAGCGGGCGGATCAGCGTGTGGTGGATCCCCATCCACACCAGCACAATCACCGCGGCCACGACCACCATCACGGCCAGTAGGATCCACAGCGCCATATGGTAGGAGTCGTTATTCGATGTCACGGCCTGATGGTATAGGCGGTCGTTCTGCGCCAGATAGGCCTCATAGGCTTTTTCAAAGCTGTCCTGATAGCTTTGCGTCGGCTGTTCGAAGAAGTCGTTAATCCGGCCGGCGGAGAGCATCTGGATCAGCTCCCCCAGCGCGCTGTGCAGCGTATCGTAGCTTTGGTTCATGGCCTGCGCGGCCTCATCGCTCTGATTCGGATCGCGCGGTAGGCCCTGATAGCGCTCCCACTCGCGCTCCGCCTCTTTCAGCTCGGCGCCGGCCAGCTGCATCAGATCGGGTACGGTGGCACCGGAACCGGTTTTATTCAGATCGGCCATATAGCGGATCCCGGCACGGTTTAAGGTATTGCGTGTCTGGAGCAAAGCTACCCAGCTGGCGTTAAGCGCGGCCTGCTGTTGGCGAATGGTTTGCAAAACGGTAATACTTTCCTTGTCGCTTTTCAGGGCGTCAAAGAACACTCCTCCGGAAGTCATCTGCAAAATGCCAAATAACCCCAGCACCAGTAGCAAACTGGTAACTACTTTTATGCGGTTTAACATGGGCGTCTCATTTTTGCTGCATCAGATGTCAGAGATATCGGCGCGCGGCGATAAAACTTTATGGCGAGGAGGACAGTCAAATCATCTTTTTTGTCCACTATAGCAGCATATTGTACTAATCATGAGTCCCGTGAATCGCGCGGGGCACCGGCCCGCCGCCGCCGCGGCGGGCCTGATATCAGGCGGTGACGCTGTCGACCAGCGCCATCTCCTCGCTGCTGAGCAGCTTTTCGATATCCACCAGGATCAGCATTCGCTCGCCGAGCGCGCCGAGGCCGGTCAGGTACTCGGTCGACAGCGTTACCGCAAACTCCGGCGCCGGACGGATCTGATCCGCGCTCAGGGATAGCACATCGGAGACACCGTCCACCACAATCCCTACGACGCGCTGGCTGAAGTTCAGCACGATAACCACGGTATTCTCGTTATAGCTGACGTCCTGCTGAGAAAACTTCACCCGCAGATCGATGATCGGGACGATCACACCGCGCAGGTTGGTCACCCCTTTAATAAAGGAGGGCGTGTTGGCAATACGGGTAACCTGGTCGTAGCCACGGATCTCCTGCACCTTGAGGATATCGATACCGTACTCCTCATCCCCCAGCGTAAATACCAGGAATTCCTGGCCTACGGTTTCACCCGCCAGTTTGCTTACGGAAGCCAGTCCAGTCATGTCAGTTCACCTTTATTTATTCATCGTCATCAGCGCCGCCTGCGGCGGCGCCGGTTGCATGGTTAAGAGTCAGGCGGCCGCGCCGGCGACCCGTTTTTCCCGGTTAATGCTCTGCAGCGCCGCGACGTCGACGATCAGCGCCACGCTGCCGTCGCCGAGGATCGTCGCCGCGGAAATGCCCGGCACCTTGCGGTAGTTAGTTTCCAGGTTTTTCACCACCACCTGATGCTGGCCGATCAGCTGATCGACCAACAGCGCATAGCGGCGTCCGGCGCTTTGCAGGATCACCACAATGCCCTGAGTAGCGTCGGTCTTGGCATCGGCGACGTCAAAGACGCGGTGCAGCTCTACCAGCGGCAGGTATTCGCCGCGCACCTGCAGCACGCGCTCGCCGCCGGCCAGCGGGTAGATATCCTCATCGTTCGGCTGCAGCGACTCCATCACGGCGTTCAGCGGCAGAATGAAAACCTCGTTGCTGACTTTGACCGACATGCCGTCCAGAATCGCCAGGGTCAGCGGCAGGACGATACGGATCGTCGTGCCTTTCCCCTCACGCGACGCGATCTCAACGTGGCCGCCCATCTCCTGGATATTTCGCTTCACCACATCCATCCCGACGCCGCGCCCGGAGACATCGGTGACCTTCTCGGCGGTGGAGAAGCCCGGCGCAAAGATCAGCAGGCCGATCTCTTCGTCGGTCATGTTGTCGTGTACCGCCATCCCCTGGGAGCGCGCTTTATCCAGGATCTTCTGGTGGTTCAGCCCGGCGCCGTCGTCGATGACCTCAATATAGATATTGCCCCCCTGGTGCTCCGCAGAGAGGGTCAGATTGCCGACGCTGCTCTTGCCCGCCGCCTGGCGTACCTGCGGCGATTCGATGCCGTGATCCAGGCTGTTGCGCACCAGGTGGGTCAGCGGATCGATAATGCGCTCGATCAGGCTCTTATCCAGTTCGGTAGAGCTGCCCAGCAGCGTCAGCTCTACCTGCTTGTCGAGCTTGCTGGCCAGGTCACGCACCAGGCGCGGGAAGCGGCTAAAGACGTACTCCATCGGCATCATGCGGATCGACATGACCGACTCCTGCAGATCCCGGGCGTTGCGCTCAAGCTGGCCCAGGCTGTTGAGCAGATCGCCATGATCGACCGGATCCAGCATATTGGAGCGCTGCGCCAGCATCGACTGGGTGATCACCAGCTCGCCGACCAGGTTGATCAGCTGATCGACTTTCTCCACGGCGACGCGGATGCTGGTGCTGTTCTCTGCCCCTTTAGCCGCGCGCGGGTTGTGGCGCGGGACATGGGGCGCGGCGGCGGTCGTCGCATCCGCCGGCGTCGCTGGCGCGGGCGCGGGCTCAGAGGCCGGCTCAGGAATCGGTGCGTCCGCCGGCGCCTCGCTGACGACCTCGGCGGGCGGCAGGGCCGACTCCTCTAGGCTGACCTGCGGCGCGACCTCCGCCGTCGGGCGGATAAAGTGGATCTGCTCCGGCTCCAGCACAAAGCACAGCACCGCCGTAATATCATCCTCACTGACCGTGGTATCCAGCACCACATCCAGCGAGCTGTCGCTTTCCTGATGCTGCTGTACCGTGCCCAGATTGCCCAGCTCTTCCAGCATCAGAGGGATTTCCGCCGCCTTGAGCCCGGTTAACGAGATGGTCAGTCCGCCCTGCGGCGCGGCGCTCGCCGCCGCGACAGGCGTAGCCGGCTCTGCGGCCGGCGCAGGTGCAGGCGCGGCCACGGCGGCAGGCGCCTCCCCTTTAGCCTCTAGCGCCAGCTGTCTTAGCGCTTGGCAAATATATTCGAAGCTATCGGCATCGGGGTCCTGAGCGGACTTATAGGCATCGAGCTGATCCTGCATAATATCTTTGGTTTCCAGAAACAGGTTGATGATCTCGGTACTCAGCCGCATTTCACCACGGCGGGCACCGTCGAGCAGGTTCTCCAGCAGATGCGTGGTCTCCTGCAGTACGGTAAAACCGAAAGTGGCCGCCCCCCCCTTGATCGAGTGGGCAGCGCGAAAGATGGCGTTCAGTTGTTCGTTATCCGGCTCCTGAGGATCCAGCGCCAACAGGTGCTGTTCCATATCAGCCAACAGTTCATCCGCTTCATCAAAGAACGTTTGATAAAACGCGCTAATATCCATGCTCACAGGTCACCTCTTGTCTATCGCGCTCGGTATTTTGACGTGGTCGTTCATTGGCGCCATCGGCGTCGGAATAAAGGGCGTTACCGCCGGTTGGCCGCTGGCGGCGCCGATGCGCTGCCACTGATCCGAGGCCGTCGGCTGACGCATATCAACGGCGTCTCCCCCTTCCGCATCCTCGTGTTCAATCCGATTCTGTGCGGCTTTATTCAGCACCAGAATACTGATCCGGCGGTTGACCGCCGCATTGCCGGCCAGATTGCGCAGATTCATGGTATCGGCCATGCCGACCACGCGTAGGATCTTGTCGCCCGCCAGCCCGCCGGCGATCAGCTCGCGCCGCGAGGCATTGGCGCGGTCGGCCGAGAGCTCCCAGTTGCTGTATCCACGCTCACCGTTGGCGTAGGGCAGATCGTCCGTATGCCCGGACAGGCTAATCTTGTTCGGCAGCTCATTCAGGATCGGGGCGATAGCGCGCAGAATATTGCGCATATAGGGCTCAACCTGGGCGCTGCCGTTCTGGAACATGGGGCGGTTCTGGCTGTCAATAATTTGAATCCGCAGCCCTTCATCCATCATGTTGATCATCAGGTGTGGTCGCAGCGCCTTCAGGCGCGGATCGTTGATGATCACCTGCTCCAAACGCTCGCGCAGTCGCTTCAGGCGCATCTGCTCGGCGCGCGTCTGCGGATCGGGATCTTCGGCAAACTTACGCACCTCGCCCTCTTTCTGCGTCACATCATCGCCGCCGCCGGGGATCGGGCTAAAGCTATCGCTGGAGCGCTGTCCCCCGCTCAGGGCAACCTTCAGCGGGGTACGAAAATATTCGGCGATGCGGGTCAGCTCCTGCGGGCTGGCGATCGCCAGCAGCCACATCACCAGAAAGAACGCCATCATGGCGGTCATAAAATCGGCATAGGCTATCTTCCAAGCGCCGCCATGGCTGGCCTGACCGTGGCCGCCGCGTTTCTTTTTGACCAGAATGACCGGGTGTTTACCGCCCTTCATACTTCTTCTTCCGTTGCCGCCTGTTTCGCCGGGGTTTTCACCTGACGCACGTGCTCTTCCAGCTCAATGAACGACGGCCGCTCGGTGGAGTACAGCGTCTTACGGCCAAACTCCACCGCGATCTGCGGGGCATAGCCGTTCAGACTGGAGAGCAGCGTCGTCTTGATGCAGTGCATCATTTTGGTGGTTTCGGCGCTCTTCTGACGCATCAGCGAAGCCAGCGGGGAGATAAACCCATAGGCCAGCAGGATACCCAGAAACGTCCCGACCATGGCGTGGGCGATCAGCGCGCCCAGCTCCGCCGCGGGGCGATCGGCCGAAGCCAGCGCATGAACAACCCCCATCACCGCCGCCACGATACCGAACGCGGGCAGGGAGTCGCCCACCGCAGCCAGGCTGCCTGCCGGCACCTCAGCTTCCTGTTCGAAGGTCTCGATCTCTTCGTCCATCAGGGACTCGATCTCAAAGGCGTTCATGTTGCCGCTGATAATCAGCCGCATATAGTCGGTAATAAACTCAATGAGAGTGTTATCGGCAATCAGGCGGGGATAATTAGAAAAAATTTCGCTCGCCTTAGGATCTTCGATATCCCGCTCCAGGGAGAGCATGCCCTGCTGGCGCGATTTGGCCAGGAGCTGATACATCAGCCCCATCACATCCATATACAACGCCTTGTTGTACTTAGAGCCGCGGGCAAGCTTGGGCAGGGTACGCAGCGTCGACTTAATCGCCTTGCCATTGTTGCCTACGATGAAAGCGCCGATGCCCGCTCCCCCGATAATCAATAACTCAGATGGCTGATACAACGCTCCCAGATGGCCCCCAACAAGCGTGTAACCGCCAAAAACCGCGATTAGCACAACGGCATATCCCAGTAGAATCAGCACGTGAATTCCTTACATGATCGGAGTGAACAGTCGGATGTAATCTGCCGGCGCAAAGCCGGAAAGAGGAAGGTCGATGACAGAATGCTGCCCGAAGACAGCGTGCGGCAGCACTACCGCTGCACCGCACGCTATTGGACTGATTGCCTCAATCAGTTACACCACACGTTTCTCTTGCTCACCGAGCAAGTGTGGAAAGATATCGGCAGGATTCTCAGAAAGTTTACGTCTTTTTATCGCTCGCGACGGCGGTTGGCACAAACTGCAGACAAAACTGTGCACCGGCTGATGAGCGTGGGCAACAAAGCTGCCACCGCAGCTGTTGCAGTGGGCAGGCTCCAGCATGCCGCTCTCGACGAAGCGCACCAACGTCCAGGCGCGCGTCAGCGCCAACACGGGCAGATCGCTATCCGCCGGCGGACACTGCTCCAGGTAGAGTTTGTAGGCGCGGATCACCGCCTCTACCCCGTGGCAGGCGCCGCTGGTCAACATAAACGCATAAATATTATAGAACATGGAAGAGTGAATATTCTGCTCCCATGTCATAAACCAGTCGGTGGAGAATGGCAGCATCCCCTTCGGCGGCGGACTGCCGCGCAGCTCCTTGTACAGCTTGATCAGGCGTCCCCGGCTCAGCTGGGTTTCGCTCTCCAACATCTGCAGACGCGCCCCCAGAGAGATAAGTTCCATCGCCAGCTGTATGTCGCGTGCTTCCTGAATGATGCTTTTTTCGCTCATGTCAGCCCCGTTTCCCCGAATCATTTCCGTCCGCCGACAGCTGCTGAAGCAGATGGCTGGACAAAAGAATTCCGGTATGAATCTGTTGCAGATCGTCCACGCGCGACTCTTGGGTCAGGCGTTGGATCGTCTGATGATCTTCAAAGCGAAACTGGCATACTAACTGATTGGTTTCAGCCAGTTTTACCATCTGCGGCAGCGTCAGCTGAACCAACGTTTCCGCCATTTCAGCGTCAATCCCCAGCCGGAACATGGCGGAGGCTTTGTCGTCATGAATTAATCGCTGTGCTAATAACAAATATGACAAGTTAATGTCATAAATATGCTTGAGTATTTCCGAGGTACTCATTATCTCACCCTGCTTGACTCAATCGGCCAACACAATGAAACGTACCTTTACTATAACTGCGCGAAGCGCAGGAGAACGAGGTACCTGATAACCGCTCAACTAATGTGAATTGGAGCATAACGGCCATGTTTACTGCGTGTTATATGACCCGACGTTGTACTTTTGATATACAAATGGAGGTTAGGCACCCTGAGGGTGAATAACAGACGCCATTAAGACTATTCTTAAAACGCTGCAACTCTACCCCTGAATGACCGAAATGTACAACGCGGCAAAGCGTCAAATTTGAGAAAAGTGTGATCCATATCACAAAAAACAGCAGGAAAAGTATGACTTTTGCTGTATTGGCTCACATTTTAACCTGGCGCGCAATCTGCACGAGCTATCCGTTTAACTTTTTGAATAGCAAGCAAAATTTTTGTGGAAAAAATAAACTGATTTTTGCATTTTCAGTTTTTAATATTGCAGTAATGTATATTATCAGATTTAAACTCTGAATAATAATTCAACGGTCACATAAAAAACTAAACGATGAGCAAAACCATAGAATAAAAATAGATAGCCTTGATAGGTGAAGTGGCGCCATAGAATACTTCCTGAGCTAAATTCTGATATATCTCAATTAATGCGGGTATATCCATCCCGTCGTCGAGTCCCTATTTCTCTTTATTCAGTAATATCGATATAACTATTCAACGAGGTTATTCTCGGTATTCATCATTTAACAGAATAAATTGCGCTACCCGTAGACATTACGCGCGTGGTTAATGGTTTTTATGACCAAAAGTGCGCATTGCCACATTTCACGCCTGTGGGCCCAAGAGGGGGCATGGTAGGCTGTGTGCTATCACGCCCGGCTACGCCGGCGTTCGTCGCACATCACGGACACGACCGATCCGTCAGGGAAAACCGTATTCCCCTGCCACGACTGAGGAGCCCCGCACATGTTCAACTTTGACTACTACAATCCCACCCGCATTCTGTTTGGCGGCGAACGCATCGCAGATATCCCGCAGCATATTCCCGCCGAGGCGCGCATTCTGCTCACCTACGGTGGCAACAGCGCCCGCCAGTTTGGCTACCTGGACGAAGTCCGGCGCGTACTGGGGCCCCGCATCGTCGGCGAGTTTGGCGGCATCGAAGCCAACCCCCAGCTGGAGACGCTGCTCAGGGCGGTACAGCAGGTGCGCGAGCAGCGCATCGATTTTCTGCTGGCCATCGGCGGCGGCTCGGCGATCGACGGCAGCAAGTTTATCGCCGCCGCAGCGCACTATCCGGGCGATCCCTGGGAGATGTGGTGCCAAAAGCTGCCGCCGCAGCGGGTGTTGCCGCTGGGCTGCATTCTGACCCTGCCCGGCACCGGGTCAGAAATGAACCCGACCGCCGTCGTCAGTCATCGCCGCCTCGGCGCCAAGGTTGGCTACTCCCATCCCGCGCTGTTCCCGCGCTTCTCCGTGCTGGATCCCCACAAATCCTATACCCTGCCCGCGCGCCAGGTTGCCAACGGCGTCGTGGATGCCTTCGTCCATGTCATGGAGCAATACCTTACCTATCCGGTCTACGCCCGAGTTCAGGATCGCCTGGCCGAAGGGCTGCTGCTGACGCTGCTGGAGGAGGGACCGCGAGCGCTCAGCGAGCCCCATAACTACGACGTCCGCGCCAGCGTCATGTGGGGCGCCAGTATGGCGCTGAATGGCATGGCCGGCGCCGGGGTGCCGCAGGACTGGTCAAGCCATCGTATCGGCCACCAGCTGACCGCGCTGTACGGAATGGATCATGCCCTGACGCTGGCCATTCTGCTGCCGGCCGTCATGCGGGTGCAGCAGCAGGATAAACGCCTGAAGCTGCTGCAGTATGCCGAGCGGGTATGGGGACTGTGCAGCGGCAGCGAAGAGGAGCGAATCGCCTCGGCCATCGAGCATACCGAGCGCTTCTTCAGCGATATGGGGATGCAGACCCGGCTCAGCGCCTGTGGTCTTGAGGAGAGCTGCATCGATGCCGTTATCGATAACCTGCGGCGTTTTCAACTGCTGCCGCTAGGCGAGCGGCAGAACATCGATGAGACGGTGGCCCGTCGTATTCTGAGCCTAAGCTACTGAGTCCGTCCAGCGCGGGAGACGCTGTGATAGACGCCACATCGCCCGCGCCGCGCATTTTATACTATAGAAAGCGCGCTAACGCAGAAAGGCTAACGCCGACCGTCATACGCCGTCGCCGTCAAAAACCGCCTGACGCGGATGCGGCCTCTTTCGATTGGCGCGGCGCAACGCGGCGCCAAGACCCGCGCGACGGGGATGCCGCACGGCAACTAACCGGATACCCCCGCCGATCCGGCCGCGCTGGCCATTCGCCCCATCGGAGGCCAGCCCATCACGAGGAGGAACCCCATGAGCTACCATACGATTCTGGTCGCCGTTGCCCCGGATCCGGACAGCCATATTCTGCTGGATAAAGCCATTGCCATCGCCCGCCCGTCGGGTGCGAGCATCAGCCTGCTGACGCTGTGCAATGAGCCCGATCTGTGCGGCAGCTACGCAGGCCCCCTGCTCGCACAGACGCGTCACCTGCTGCACGAGGAGACCGCCCTGTTTCTGGAGCAGCTCTGCCGCCGGGCCGATTACCCTATCGCCCACACCCACATCGGCCACGGGGAGCTGATCGACTGCATCATCGACACCTGTCGCCGCCAGCGCGTCGATCTGCTGATCTGCGGCAACCACTGCGCAGGCTTCATCAAGCGCCTGCTCAGCTCAGCAGGGGCTCTGATCGATCGCACCCACACCGATGTGCTGCTGGTGCCGCTGTAAGCGGGGAGCATGCACCGGGTTATCGCTCATTGCGCTGAGAAAGCGCAAAAACTCCGGCTTACTGGCAAATGCCAGCTTCTGCATGATGCAGCGCTGGCGATAGTTAACGCTCTTATGGTGGATCCCAAGGTAGCTGGCGACCTGATAGTTATCGCCGCCGCGGCTGCGAATGGCCACCACCTTCCACTCGGGAAACGACATGCCGGCCATCTCAGGCTGTGCCTGCATCTTGCGTTTCATCCGCGGGCTGAGATACGCCTGACGCAACGAGTGCCGGTAGGCCTCGGCGAGACGGGGCAGCGGCTCCCGTTTGGAGATCAGGCTCACCTGACCCAGGCTGTGAACCGCCGCCAGCACCGTCGGATGGGTGATATCCGTCATCACCGTAATCCGCAGCGCTGGGCGATAGGCGCGAACGCGCATCAGCGCCAGCAGCGCATCGATGGGCGTATCATCATGGGTATACAGCTCGGCGATCACGTGATCGACCCGTCGCGTGGCGATCGCATCTGCCAGGTGGGCATAGCACGTTTCATGTAATATCCGATCGTCAGAAATAATATGCTGCGCCAGGCCGTCATAAAAAAAACGATCGCAGTCCATCACCAGGGTAACCTGGCGATCGGTATCCGCAGGCGGAAACTGGTGAGCGAAACGATCCTGTACTGCTGTCATTGCCTGGCACCCCCTCCCACGCGTTGGCCCTATCTCTGTCCGACTATCACCGTATCGCGATGATGACAATCCTGCGCGAGTAATTATCCTCTATTAAAGGCACAGATTGCTATTTGGGGAATTCGAACAACTTGATAAATATTTTCAGTTATCTCTGCGATGATTTTCCTGTTACGCTAATTTTTAGGCTGGATTATCGTATTCGGATTTTTCTAAGCCAATATATCCCGTAAAGTGAGCAATTATTCCGCATAAGCCGGTATGGCAAAGCGACGCTCCCCGATGAGTTCTCCGGTAGATGCTCCCGCCACGGTGACGACGGCGGTGTGAAACGCGATTTGACTATCCTGACGACAGAAACACACTCAGCTGATTGCAGCGATTGTCGCCGTGGGCATCCTAGGCGCCATCCTTTAGCGAGGAGGCATTCTCATGAGCCGCATCGTCTTGGTGGATGGCCATGCAGTGATACGCGCCGGATTTGCGCAGCGCCTGCTCCAGATTAACGCCACCCGCCTGTAGCCAGAGTCAGCGAGCGCTATTACCTGAAGATCCCCCTAGGGCATGTTTGTTCTGACAGACCCCGCGTAGGCAACGGGGCTTTGCGACGCGCCCAAGGCGCGCGACCTCCCCCCGATGACGCGCACCACGACGACGCGCAAATGTTGTTTTTTACGGCGATTTATTTCAATTTTGTCTTTATTACGTATAAATGTTTCCCCGCGCAGATCCACGGCGTCAGCTAATTTATAGTGCTATGAATTATCATCATTTTGTTGTTCTTCGTTGCAGACTACTTTATGCGCAAAAAAAGCCCTCAAACAGGCAAAGTCAACTATTTTGCAGGCCGTTTTGTGCTGATTTACATTGGCATTGGCGTTTTTCTGTTATTACTGCTGCTGCGCGTGGGCTATCTGCAGTTAATGAAGCAGCCCCAGTTGGAAAAAGAGGCCGATCAGCGCTCGCTGCGCGAGCTGGTCACCCACCCGCTGCGCGGCACCATTACCGATCGCAACGGGCAGCCGCTGGCGGTCAGCGTCGCCTCTAACGATGTGATCGCCGACCCGGTGCGGATACTGGAGCACGACCCCCAGCTCAGCAGCCCACAGTGGCGCTATCTGGCCAACGCGCTGTCGCAGCCGTTGGAGAGCATCCGCGACAAGATCCTGCAAAACGGTCAGCGACGCTTTATCTATCTGGGGCGCCAGATCGAGTCCGAGATCGCGGGCTATATCACCAAGCTGCACATCCCCGGCGTCTCTACTCCGGACGATGCCAGCCGCTACTACCCGATGGGCGAGGCGGCAGCGCCGCTGATCGGCATCGTGGGGCTCGATCAGCAGGGGCTGAACGGTATTGAGCACGGCTTTAACAGCCTGCTGCAGGGCAAGCCGGGCTACCGCCTTTACCGTAAGGATCGCTATGGCCACGTGGTCGGCCTGATGGAGGACGATCCGGCCCAGCAGGCGCCGACGCTTCCCCTGAGCATCGATCGCTATATGCAGTACGCGCTCTACTCCCACCTGCGCGACGGGGTGCTGCGCAACCAGGCTGACTCCGGCGCCGCCGTGCTGGTGGATGTGAATACCGGCGAGATCCTCGGCATGGCCAGCTATCCCTCCTTCAACCCCAACAACTACCAGGGGGTAGCCCAGCAGGATATGCGTAACGTCGCTATCTCCGATAGCTTTGAGCCAGGGTCGACGGTGAAGCCGCTGGTGGTGATGGCGGGCCTGCAGCGCCACCTGATCCGCCCCGACTCCGTCATCGATACCATGCCGTATCCGGTTAACGGCCACCTGATCCGCGACGTCGGCCACTGGTCACGCCTGACCATTACCGGCATTCTGCAAAAATCCAGCGATATCGGGGTATCCCATATCGCGCTGGCCATGCCCGCCGATGTGCTGGTCAATCTCTACCACAGCTTTGGGCTCGGGGTCTCCACTGCACTGGGCATCAGCGGCGAAAGCGGCGGCTATTTCCCCCTGCACCGCCAGCGCTGGTCGGACATTGAGCGCGCGACGTTCTCCTTCGGCTACGGCCTGCGGATCACCCCCCTGCAAATGGCGCGAGAATACGCCACCATCGGCTCCTTTGGCCTGTTCCGCCCACTCTCGATCACCAAGGTTACCCCGCCGGTGATCGGCACCCGAGTGATCGACGCCAACATCGTCCGGACCGTGGTGCACATGATGGAGAGCGACGCCCTGCCGGGCGGCAGCGGCGTGGCGGCGGCGGTCCCCGGCTATCGCCTGGCGATCAAGACCGGCACTGCAGAAAAAATGGGCAGCGACGGGAAATACGACGGCGGCTACATTAACTACACCGCCGGCGTCGCGCCGGCGAGCAATCCGCGCGTCGCCCTGGTGGTGATGGTTAACCACCCGACCGCCGGTAAGCACTTTGGCGGATCGGTGGCCGGGCCTATTTTTGGCCAGATCATGGGCGATATACTGCGCCATATGAATATCGCGCCCGACGCGCTGACCGATCAGGCGATTACCCTCAACCGCAATCCGATCGGCGTGCAACAGCCTGGTACATAAGATTTTTTTATCTTATAATTGGCATATGACAGGTGAAATGGCACCTGTCATCGTCTCTGCGCGCCGCTGCGTCCGGCGCGATACCGACGGACGCCCCCGCGGGAGACGGTGGGCCCGACGATCCCTGCAACCCTACGCACGCGCTCCCCGGCGGTAAGGGCGCGCATGTTTATCGGACTCAGCCTAATGTATTTGTTCGGTTTATCACATATTGTATGCCGGATATCTGTTGCTATTCGCTCCAGCTCAGATTATCTTCAAGCTGCCAGTTCGGACCGAATCCGACACTCCGGATCCCCCTTCCAGCGGCAGCTCTGTCGTACACTATGTCCTCCTGCCGGAGCGTGGGGGGATTCATCACGGTGAACCGGGATCACCAGCGCATCTTGTTCAGAAAAAAACCATGAAGCCAAAAGAATTACTGTTACGCGCAAAAGGCGGCTGCGGCGAATTGTTGACGCCCTATCCGCTGCTTTACGTTATCCTCGCCGCCCTGATCAACCTGGGGCTGGGCTACCGCTTTAGCTTTATCTATGCGCTGGGACTGGCCGGTATTTTCCTGCTGCTGGCACACTACCTGCCGCGAACGCAGCGGGTGCTGCTGCTGATCTGTACCCTGGTCGCCGGGCTCTACTACCCGTTTGGCCGGGTCTTTGGCCCGCCCAACTTCAACTCGGTGTTGGCGCTCTACTCCACCAACCCGGAAGAGGCCGGCGAGATGGCGCAGATCTTTCCCTTCTGGGACTATCTGATCGCCCTGTTTATTCTGCTGCTCGGCGGCGTCCTGGCGTGGCGGCCGGTGCCGCGTGAAAAATCCTGGGGATTGCCCAAGACGCTCTACCTGCTGCTCGCCCTGTGCGGCCTACTGTTGACGCCGGTCACCAACCTGAGCGCCGGCGGCGAGTTTCGCCTGAACGACACCGGCTATCCGGTCGTGCGCTTTATTGAGGACACCGCCAACGGCAAGCTGGAGGTCGATCGCGAGATGGCCCGTATGCAGACGCTCTCCTCCGTCGCCGACAGCTGGCACGTCACCTCGGTCAAGCCCAGACATCAGATCTACGTGCTGGTGATTGGCGAAAGCGCGCGCCGCGATGCGCTCGGCGCCTTCGGCGGCAAGTGGCCCACGACCCCCTTCGCCAGCCAGGTCAACGGCGTCTTCTTCAACGACTATCTCTCCGCGGCCCCCTCGACCCAGAAATCCCTGGGCCAGACGCTGAACCTGGTACGCAACGGACAGGCCGAATATCAAAACAGTATTATCACGCTGGCGCAGAAGGCCGGCTTCCGCACCTTCTGGTTCTCCAATCAGGGGCAGCTGGGCAAATATGACACCATCGTCGCCAGCATCGCCAAGCGGGCCGACGAAGTTCGCTTTCTCAAACAGGGCGACTTTGAGGACGGCAAGTCCACCTCCGACATGGATCTGCTGAACTTTACCCAGCAGGCGCTGGACGCCCCCGCGGAGGGGCCTAAGCTGATCGTCTACCATCTGATAGGCTCCCACCCCAAGGCCTGCGATCGCACCAATAACCACTTCACGACCTTCGTCCATACGAAGGAGACCTCCTGCTATCTGTACAGCATCACCCAGACCGACCAGTTCCTGAGCGAGCTGTATGGCCAGTTGAGCAAGAGCGGGCAGAACTTCTCCATGATCTACTTCTCCGATCACGGTCTGGCCTTCCATGAAAAGGGCACCCGCAGTGAGTTCCTGGCGCACCACGATCGTTACCGTCAGGACTATCAGGTGCCGCTGATGATCCTCTCCGCAGATGACGAACGGCGTACCGTGATCAAGGCGCGCCGTTCAGCCCATGATTTCCTGCACCTGTTCTCTGACTGGACCGGGATCAAGAGCGAGGAGATCGTCGACCGCTATCGCTTTATCTCTGGCCAAAAAGCTATTCCGTCGAAGGTGATGGTGCAGAACTTCGCCCTGAAACAGGTTCCCTACGATAGGCTGGAGGACGATCCGTTTATCGTCCAAGACTCTGCGGCCCAGCGCCGTCAGTAAACGTCAGACCGCGCTGCGCACGCTCCCGGCGCAGCGCGTAGCCTACGCGGTTTATGCCGCGTCGCACAGCGCGGCCAATAGCGCCGCGCTGTGCGACACCCGAGCAATGCGCGGAAAAATATAGCGGAAGCTGTGGCGGTGCTGAACCTCATCCGCCGCCGCGCAGAGATCCTCCGCAATCCAGAGCCCATAGCCATGCTCCCAGGCGCTGCGCGCCGTCGATTCGACCCCGATATTGGTCGAGATCCCCCCCAGCACCAGCGTATCGATGCCGCGACGGCGCAGCTGCAGATCCAGCTCGGTGCCGTAAAACGCCCCCCACTGATGCTTAACGATCTGAATATCCTGCGCCGTTGGCGTAAGCGCCGCCGGATAATCCCACCAGTTATCCGCCAGCGCCCCTCCCGGCGCCGGGGCATCGACCGGCTGGCGCAGGGCATCGGCGCCAGAGGCGCACCAGCCAACGCGCACCAGCACAACCGGCATCGCGCGGACGCGGAACGCCGCCGCCAGCGCGGCGGCGCGGGCCACCACCTCATCGCCGGTATAGGGCGCGGCGGCGACGGGCAAGATCCCCTGCTGTAGGTCGATCAGTACCAGGGCTGTTTTAGCCGGGTCAAGCTGCTGCATCATTGCGCTCCTTATCACTCTGTTCGGTGCGACGCCCCCGCATGGGCCGCCGTCAGGATCACAGTCTAGCGAAGCGCGCGCAGGGATGCGTATCTTCCCCATGCCATTGTGTTAGCAAGTATGAGCCGCAGGCCCTATGCATCCACCAGCGCGAACAGATCGTTAAACGCCTCACTCATCGTCGGATGGGTATAAATCTGATCGCGCAGGACGCTGTAGGGCACGCCGGCGTCCATCGCGGTTTTCAACAGGTTGATCATTTCATGAGAGTCGCGACACAGCAGCGTCGCCCCCAGGATCCGCCCACTCTCGCGCTGAACCACGGCTTTCAGCACCCCGCGGGGATCTTTCAGGGTACGCGCGCGCGGAATGACGCCCACCGGCAGCGTCACCACCGTTACCGCTTCTCCCTGCGCGCGCGCCTGCGCCTCACTCAGCCCAATGCGTGACAGCGTCGGCGTCATAAACACGGAATAAGGGAGCGCGCCGCGATCGCCCGTATGGCGTAGCCCCTTTCCGTACAGGCTGTCACGGACAATGCGGAAATCATCCAGCGAGATAAAGGTAAACTGCGGCCCGCCGTTAACATCCCCCAGCGCCCAGATATGCGGCTGCGTGGTCTGTAGCTGCCCATTCACCTTGATCGCCCCGCGCGCATCCACTTCGACACCGGCCTGCTCCAGCGCCAGCCCGTCGCTATTGGGCAATCTGCCGGAGGCAACCAGCACCGCATCCGCCTGCACACGCCCCGCCTCCAGCTCAACCGTGACGCCCGCTGCATCGTCCTCTATCCGACGCACCCTGCCCCCCAAACGCAGATCGATCCCCTCGTCGCGCAGGATCGTCTCCACTGCCTGCGCAATATCGCGATCCTCACGCGGCAGAAAATCCGCGGCGGCCTCCAGCACCGTGACCTCCGCCCCAAAGCGGCGCAGCAGCGAGGCAAACTCTACGCCAATATAACCGGCGCCCAGGATAACCAACCGCTGCGGCAGCGTCGCCAACTGCAGAAATGATGTGCTGTCATAGACGTGGGATGACGCCGCCAACCCCTCAATAGCGGGCATCGCCGAGCGGGCACCCGTGTTAATGAAAATGCGCTCCGCGGTGATCCGCTGCTCTCCCTGGATACCCTGCACCGCCAGCGTATGGGCATCCACAAACCGGGCATGGCCATTTATCAGCGTCACCTTTGCCAAATCTTCCAGTGCGTGGCGATTATTCTCCCGCAGCATCTCCACCAGCTGCCGCTGACGCAGCACGGCCTCGGCAAAGGGGATACCGGTATCGGCATCGTGTACCCAGCTTTTGGTCGGGATACAGCCCACATTGATGCAGGTGCCGCCGTACTGTTGCGCGGATCGCTCAATCAATGCGACCTGCTCCCCGCGCCGTGCCAAAAAGGCGGCCAACGTTTTTCCCGCCTTGCCAAAGCCAATCACTACGTTCTGAAAATGCGTCATGGGTTTCTCCTGCGTCCAATAACGTGAATAATGGACAGCGTGTCCGATTGGCTTACATTACGCCATTATCGTCCTAGCCCCGCTGTGTCGGAAGCGCAGGATACTGCTCAGGAGTCTCATTATGGATATATTAAGCGCCTTGCTTACGCTACATGAGTTGCGCAGCAGTATTGATGTGCGCTGTCATTTGCAGGGGGAGTGGCAGCGGCCTCACGCCGCTGGTGAACTGAACGCGATCCATTGGCATGGTCTGCTGGACGGCAGCGCCAGGATAGAGCTGGCCAACGGACAGCGTCATACCCTTCAGCCCGGTAGCCTGACTATGCTGCCGCAAAGCGCTGCGCATCGCCTGTGCAACAGCGACGGCGACGTACGCCTGATCTGTGGCACCCTGTATATCGATCCCACGCAGCGCCACCTGCTGGCGGCGCTGCCGGAAACCCTCATCTATCACGAGGAGGGCACCTGGCTGACCGCAACGCTGCAGCGCCTGTTTCAGGAGTCCGCCGCCGCCCTGCCCGGCGGGCAGTTCCTTTGCCAGCGCCTGTCTACCGTACTGCTGACGCTGGCGCTGCGTCACTGGCTGACGCAGACGCCAACCCAGGGCGGGCTGCTGCACGCCCTGATGCATCCACGCCTGGGCAATGCTATCGGCGCCATGCTGCATCAGCCGGAGCAGCCGTGGAGCGTTGCCCGTCTCGCGGAAATCAGCCACCTGTCACGCGCAAGCTTTGCCCGCCAGTTCCGCATGGTTACCGGCAGTACACCGCTGCTGTTGCTTACCCGTATCCGTATGGCGCACGGCGCCGCCCTGCTGGGACGCGAAGCCTTTACGCTCGCGGACATCGCCGAGCGGGCCGGCTACGCCAGCGAGTCCGCCTTTCATCATGCCTTTGTCCGCCACATGGGGCTGACGCCCGGAGACTACCGGCGCCGTTCCCATCAGTTGGCCATGAGTGCGGATACCGCGACGCTATCCTCTCCGACCGGCGCCCAAAATACAGCGCCCGTCGAATGACGGGCGAAAAGAGGCGTTGTTAACAATCTGCGGTCAGCGGTTGATCCTGGTAGCCGTGTATCCTAGCATCGGCCAGGCAGTCCCGGCGCCGGGGGAAGAAAACCGCCGAGTGATGCACGATATACCCGGTGGACGCTACGACGCACCACCCCCACTGGCCACATGCGTTGGCGTAAAAGCGCCAAAAATTGTCCTCTGTTGCAAAGTACATATCGACCTCCCGGTTCGCCCGTACGGCGTCGCCCGCGTCGTTACTCCGCGGCGGGCTGCAGCGTCATCTCCGGCGCGGCGTCATTCAGCGCCTGCTGACGCTGACGCTCCAGCTCCAGCGCCCCGCGATGAGACAGGATGCAGAACAGGATGCAGCAGACCACCCCGCCCATCAGCAGATAGAAACCGCCGTGCCAGCCGAAACGGTCTACCATCACACCAAACAGGCTGGTTCCCAGCGATGCACCGAAGATGTAGCTCATGAAGCCGCGCAGCCCAACGGCGGAACCAACGGCAAAGCTGGGGACGATCTCCATGGTCTGCACTGATGCCAGAAACTGCGGTACATAGATCAGGCAGCCAACGATGGCGGCAAAGACGGTGACAACGGCCAGCGAGTTGCTCTGCCAGTAGCCGATCAGACAGACAAAGATCATCGCCATGCAGATGATGGCCAACGGCATACGGCGACCGTGGAACAGCTTGTCGGTCAGCCACCCAGCCAGCAGGGTTGACGGGATCGCCGCCCACTCAAAGAACAGGAACGCGATGCTCATCTGCTCCTTGCTAAAGTTTTTCTCCGTCAGCAGATAGATCGGCAGCCAGCTGATCATGCCGAAGCGCACCATATAGACGAAAACATCGACCATAGAGATATACCAGGCATTTTTATTCTTCAGCACGTAGGTACAGAAGATCTGGAACGCTGTCATATTTTCCGGAGCACGGGCCTGGGCATGCCCCTTCAGCACCACCTTCTCCTCGGGCATCATCTCATCCAGCGCCGGCAGCCCCTCTTTCTTCGGCGAGCGCTTACCCAATAGCAGCACTACGCCGGCAAAGAGTACGGCGATAGCGGCCGGAACCATATAGCTGGCGCTCTGCCAGTGCTCATTCCCCAGCATGGCGAAGGCGACGCCGATGATCGGTGCCACGATGCCCCCACCCACGTTGTGGGAGATATTCCAGAAGGCGCCGACGCGGCCTCGCTCACAGCGCGGGAACCAGTTGGCAATGGTGATGAAGGAGGGACCGACCCCCATCCCCTGGAACAGGCCGTTACAGACCACCAGCGCGACAAACAGCCAGAAGGCGCTGCTAAATCCCAGCCCCACGTTAACCAGCGCACACATCACCAGGCCGCAGGCCATAAAGATTTTCGGGTTGGCTTTATCCGCCAGGCTGCTCATAACCCCTTTGCTAATGCCATAGGCAATCAGCATACAGCTACTTAATAAGCCAATTTGGGTTGCACTTAAATCCAACTGTTCTTTCAGATAAGGCGTAGAAAGCGTAAAGTTATTACGCACAATATAATACGCCATATACCCCAGGAACACGCTCATTAACGCCTGGACTCTATAGCGTTGATAGGTCGCGGCGACCTTCTCCGGCGGCACCCGCTTTGCCGCGCTGTGGCTGTTCAATGATTGCATATTATCACCCGTTATTTAGTCGTCTGTCAGAGAGGTATTGCTATTTGTGCTGGTAATAATGCGCAGATAAAGACAAGGCGGCAAGCCAGACAAAATGAGTCAGTTTTGACACAAAATAAAATATTCAGGTGCCATTTTGACTCAAACCAAATAACATTGACGGTTATCAGCTGACTTATTTCCACGCAGCAGTTAGGATTGCCGCTATTATTTGAGTCGATTAACAGTATCGACGATGTCCTGCGGATAATATAGCGCCATGTTACGCCGCTTTATTCACCAGCCAGCGCATTGGTTCATTCAGGCAAGTTTGCCCCAAATGCCTCAGCACACGCCCGGCGGCTTTATTTTAAAACCATGAATATGATCACACTTGTCCGTAGGAGTGCGCCATGTACCGCGCCTGTCTAACCCTGATAATCCTGCTGTCGCTGCCCCTGACGCTGCAGGCCAAACGCAGCGAGCTGGTCATGGCGACCACCTTCTCGCCCCAGGCAACGGCCTACATTATCAGCCGTTGGCAGCATCAGCCGGGCGCGGTGCCCATCCGCACCATCAACCGCACCAGTGCATCGCTGGAGCAGCTGCTGGATAACCTTAACGATGGCCATATCGATCTGGTGCTCACCTCATCGCCGATGCTGCTGCAGCACCTGCAGGATCACCATCGTCTGGCGCCCATCGACGCCCAGCCGGCCGAGCTGCAGCGCCAAATTCCCGAATCAATCCGCGCGACCTCGGTGGCGGTGGCGCTCTCCGGCTTTGGTCTCTTGATCAACCGCAGCAATCTGGCGGCCCAGCACCTGCCGCCGCCGAAGGACTGGGAAGATCTCACCCTGCCCCAGTACCGCGATATGCTGTTAA
This sequence comes from Edwardsiella anguillarum ET080813, assembly GCF_000264765.2. GTDB lineage: Bacteria > Pseudomonadota > Gammaproteobacteria > Enterobacterales > Enterobacteriaceae > Edwardsiella > Edwardsiella anguillarum. The sequence continues at coordinate 3,317,171 of NZ_CP006664.1, read as the reverse complement.
TGAGCAGCCCGTCGCGATCCGATACCAACCACCTGATGATCGAATCCCTGCTACAGCAGTACGGCTGGCAGCGTGGGTGGCAGATCCTGTTGATGGCCGCCGGCAACCTCAGCACCATCTCCTCGCGCAGCTTTGGCGTCGCCGATAAGATCCAGACCGGTCTCGGCACCCTCGGCCCAGTCATCGACAACTATGCCCAGATGCTCAGTACCGATCCCCATCTGACATTCCACTACTTTCCGCACAGCGTCGCCGCCCCGACCTATGTGGCGGTCGCCCGCGACGCGCTCTACCCCGGGGAGGCTCGGCGCTTTATCCGCTTTCTGCTCAGCCCCGACGGCCAGCGTGCGCTGGCCGACACCAACACCGGAAAGTATCCGATTGTCGCTCTGCCGGGCAACTCCGCCCGCGCTCAGCAGCAGCGGCGGCTGCTGGCGCAGCCGCAGATGGACTACCGCCTGATCCTACTGCGTCAGCGCCTGGTTCAGGCGCTGTTTGATACCGCCATCAGCTTCCGGCTGCCGCAGCTAAAGGATGCCTGGCGCGCCCTGAACGCCGCGGAGAGCCGGCAGAAACATCCATTGCCCCACATTCGCGCGCTGCTGACGGCCATGCCGATCAGCGCCGCGCAGAGCGAAGATCCGAAGCTGCTGGCACAGTGCAGCAGCCGGGCTGGATGCGAACAGCTGATGATGGAGTGGCAGCAGTTTTTCCATCAAAAGCAGCGCCAGGCGATTAATCAGCTGGAAAACCTGAAATGAAGCGGTTGCTGCGTCAGGCCCGCCGTCTCAGCATCAGCGCCAGCCTGCAGATCGCCTTTCTGGCCAGCGCGCTGCTGACCCTATTTGTCAGCGCCGTCAGCCTCTACTCTTGGCACGCGCAGAGCTCCCAGGTGCGCTACACCCTGGACGACTATTTTCCGCGCATTCAATCCTCGCTGGTGATCGAAAACGCCCTGAATACCCTGGTTGACCAGCTCAATGAATTTGTTCTGGCGCCCGATACCAGCGTACGCCTGCAGTTCCGTCAGCAGATCGTCAGCCACCTGACGCAGATAGAGCAGCTTAGCCACCGCCTGGAGCCGGGAGAGCGCCATCAGCTCGCCGGGATCCTGCAGCAGAGCCGCCAGCTCCTCAGCACGCTGGACAATGCGCTCTACACGCTGTTTTTGGCGCGGGAAAAGACCAACGAGGTCGCCGGGCGCATTACCTGGCTGCACGATGACTTCACCACCGAGCTGAACTCCCTAATGCAGGACTTCAGCTGGCAGCAGGGCGCACTGATCGATCAGATGGAGGGGCGCGATGCTGCCACGATGCACCGGCTACAGCAGCGCCTGCGGGCGGTGCAGCAGGAGCAGCAGCAGGTGTATGCCCTGGCCCGCCTGGAGAATCAGATAACCAACGATCTGCGCGATCGGATAGGCGAGCTGAACAACAGCGACAACGGCGCTATCAACATGGACGGCCACCGGCGCTACCTGGAGTATCTACGCAACAGCGCCGCCGAAATCATGCAGCCTCTGACGGCGCTGCCCAGTACGGTGACCCTGCGCCAGACCATCGATGAGCTGCTGGATATTGGCCTCGGCGCAGGAAAACTTCCGGCGACCCTGGCCGACTATCAGCAGGCGCGTAATGCGCTGCTGCTGGCGACCCAGCAGAAAGAGCGCACCCTCAGCCGGTTTCGCGCCGTGCTGGAGCAGCAGCTGGATACCAGCCACCGTCGGATGCAGACGTTTAACCAGCGGCTGGAGCATATCATTCGCGTCAGCGGCCGGCTGATCCTCATCGCGACCCTGCTCTCCCTGCTGTTGGCGCTGCTGCTGAGCTACGGCTTTATCCGCTCACGGCTGGTGAAGCGCTTTACGGCGCTGAGCCAGGCTGTGGCGCGTATTGGCACCGGCGATCGCACCACGCGGATCCCGGTGTACGGGGTCGATGAGCTGGGGCGTATCGCCCGCCTGCTGCGCCGCACGCTGAGCCAGCAGCACCGCCAGCAGCGCCGCCTCGAGCGAGAAGTCGCCGAGCGTAAAGCGATAGAACACCATCTACGCACCACCCAGGACGAGCTGATCCAGGCCGCCAAGCTGGCGGTGGTCGGCCAGACCATGACCACGCTGGCCCATGAGATCAACCAGCCGCTGAATGCCCTGTCGATGTATCTGTTCTCCGCCCGCCGGGCGCTGGAGAGCGGCCAGCAGGCGCAGGCCGAAGCCACGCTGCAAAAGTGCGATGGTCTGATCGGCCGTATGGATGCCATTATCCGCTCGCTGCGCCAGTTTGCCCGCCGCGCCGACGACAGCCCCCTGCACCCGCTCGCGCTGCGCCAGGCCTGGCTCAGCGCGTGGGAGCTGCTGGCGCCGCGCCACCGGCGTCTGCAGGCACGGCTGACGCTGCCGGCCGATGACGTCTGGATCCGCGCCGACGACGTCCGCCTGCAGCAGGTGTTAGTCAACCTGTTAACCAACGCGCTGGACGCCGCCGAACAGCCGATGCACATCGCGGTCAACTGGCGCCGGCACGCGGGACACCTTGAGGTCACCCTGTGCGATGACGGCCCCGGCTGGCCGCTGGCGCTGGCGCACCGACTGCTCAAACCCTTTACCACCAGTAAACAGGTGGGGCTGGGGATCGGCCTATCCATCAGCCAGTCGCTGATGGAGCAGCTGGGCGGCGAGCTGCGTATCGCCTCCGCCCTGCCGCACGGCGCCTGTATCCTGCTCTGTTTTACCCTGGCGGACGCCCCGCCGCATCTGACGGAAACCCTGAATGCTGACCAGTGAACACGCCATTTTATTGATTGATGACGATCCCGATGTACTGGACGCCTATACCCTGCTGCTGACGCAAAGCGGCTATACCGTTCACGCCTGCGCCGATCCGCTGCAGGCGCTGGCCATGATCCCCGATGACTGGCCCGGGGTTATCCTTAGCGACGTCTGTATGCCGGGCTGCTCCGGCATTGCCCTCATGGAGCGCCTGCGCATCCGCGACAGCCAGCTGCCGGTCCTGCTCATCACCGGCCACGGCGACGTCCCGATGGCCGTCGAGGCCGTCAAAAAAGGCGCGCGTGATTTTCTACAGAAACCGGTCGATCCGGCGCAGTTGTTGGCGCTGACGCAGGCGGCACTCAGCGAGCGGCGATCGGTGGTAGCCCGCCGCAAATGGCAGCGTCACCAGCTGCAGACCGAGCTGGTCGGGCGCAGCGAATGGCTGCGCCAGATGCGTACCCGTCTGCAGAAGCTGGCGGAGACCGATCTGGCCGTCTACTTTTACGGCGAGCCCGGCAGCGGCCGGACCCTGTGCGCCCGCCACCTACATCGCCTGAGCGCGCGCAGCGAAGGCGCCTTTATCGTCCATCAGGCCGGTGACGACGATCTCCAGCGCAGCATCGACCAGGCACAGGGCGGAACGCTGCTGATCCCGCACCCGGATCGCCTGGACGAAGGCGCGCAGTACAGCCTGGTGCGCAGCCAAAGCCACGATCCGCACGCCTTTCGTCTGCTGGCCATCGGCGAAGGGCCGCTGGTAGAGCACGCCGCGGCGCAGCGTATTCTGCCGGATCTCTACTACTGCTTCGCGATGACCCAGCTGGCCTGCCCACCGCTCTCCCAGCGGCCGGACGATATCGAACCGCTGTTTGAGCACTACCTGCAGCAGGCCTGCCTCCGGCTCAACCATCCCCGCCCCACTCTGCCAGCCAGCCTACGCAAAAGCTTGCTACAGCGTCACTGGGCCAACAACGTCCGCGAGCTGGCCAACGCCGCCCAGCTGTTTGCCGTCGGCGTGCAGCCGCTGGCTGACGTCGCCTGCCCCCAGGTGCACGAAGCCAGCCCCACCCCCCTTGACCGGCGCGTAGAGGAGTATGAGCGTCAGATCATCACCGAAGCCCTCAACCTGCATCAGGGACGGATCAATGAGGTGGCGGAATATCTGCAGATCCCGCGCAAGAAACTGTATCTGCGGATGAAAAAATACCACCTCGATAAGACCCACTACCGCTGAGGGTTTCAGTCCGCGGGCGACGCCGGCATCACTCCTCGCCGCCGACGGGCAGGAGCGGTGCATCGCCCTGCCGCTCCCGGCGGCGCAGCCCGCGCCAGCCCAGGGCCAGCAGCAGCGCCAGCAGCGGCAGCGTGGCGACTGTCCAAGTCCCGTTCGGATAGTCACAGGCCATCAGCGCCACGACTCCCAGCAGAAACGCCAGCGTCAGCCAACCGGTCACGGGGGCACCGGGCATACGAAAGGCCACCGGCTCGGCGCGCCCGGTGCGGATCGCCTGACGCAGCTTCATCTGGCAGACGATGATGAATGCCCAGGAGGCGATGATCCCCAGCGAGGCCACGTTGAGCACGATCTCGAATACCCGGGTCGGCAGCAGATAGTTAAGCACCACGCCCACCACATACAGAGCGACGGTGGCCAAGATACCGGCATAGGGCACCGCCTGGGCGCTCATCCGGGCCATAAAGCGCGGCGCCGAACCGCCCATCGCCAGCGAGCGCAGGATCCGTCCGGTGCAGTACAGTCCGGAGTTCAGGCTGGAAAGCGCCGCCGTCAGCACGACCAGGTTCATCAGGCTACCGACGTAGGGTACGCCCAGGCGGGAGAAGAAGGTGACAAACGGACTTTGGCCGGCCTGATAGGCATTCCACGGCAGCAGGCAGACCAGCAGCAGGACGGAGCCGACGTAAAACAGGCCGATACGCCAGATGACGCTGTTGATCGCCCGGGGCACCAGACGCTGCGGATCGCGACACTCGCCGGCGGCGGTACCGACCAGCTCGATCGAGGCGAAGGCAAAGACCACCCCCTGGATCAATACCAGCGCCGGCAGCACCCCGTGCGGAAACAGGCCGCCGTTATCGGTGATCAGATGCAGCCCGGTGGGACTCCCCGCCAGCGGGCGGCCGCTGCCCAGATACAGGGTACCCACCAGCAGAAACAGAACGATAGCCACCACCTTAATCAGGGCAAACCAGAACTCCATCTCGGCAAACCACTTCACGCCGATCATATTCATGGTCGCGACCAGCGTCAGCGCCATCAGGGCAAAGAGCCACTGAGGCACCTCGGCAAAGGCGCCCCAGTAGTGCATATACAGCGCTACCGCGGTGATATCGACGATGCCGGTCATCGCCCAGTTGAGAAAATACATCCATCCGGCCACATAGGCCGCCTTCTCCCCCAAAAACTCCCGCGCATAGGAGACAAAGCTACCGCTGGCCGGGCGGTGCAGTACCAGCTCACCCAGCGCGCGCAGAATAAAAAACGAAAACAGCCCGCAGATCAGGTACACCAGCGCCAGTGAGGGCCCCGCCGCCTGTAGGCGCCCGCCGGTGCCCAGAAACAGCCCGGTGCCGATGGCGCCGCCAATGGCGATCATCTGGATCTGCCGCTTTCCCATCCCCTTCTGGTAACCCGCCTCCTGGGCGTCCAGCGCACGCCGCTGCTGATCTGCCTGCGCCTCAGCACCCTTACCCGGTAAATCCATTCTTCAATAACCTATTTTTGATCTGTCTGCCATGCCCGCACCGAGATCGTCCCGCTGCGCGACACACCGCGTCCCGGGCCGCTCTGTACCCGTGTATCCACATGATTTACGTTAAAAAATCAGAAGGAGCGACAGCCTACCCTGTCGGCTCGCATTAGGCAAAAAAGCCAGATTCAATCGATTGAAAAAGCGGCACGGCAGGCAATTCGCCGCGGCAGGGCGCCCGCTAAACCAGCGCGGGAGGGAGCTGCTAACGCCCCGGCAGCCGACCCCGTACCGGGCGCCCGCTAAACCAGCGCGGGAGGGAGACACGGACGCCGCCGACGATGCCGGACGGCGCGGTGGGCTTACTGCATTGCGCCTGTCACGTCGGCGGACGCCGGCAGACACGCCGGGATCAGGCGGGAGGACAGCCACCGGCTGAAGACATCCAGCGGACAAAAGCCATCGGCCGTTCCGCCCCGGCATCCCGGTAACGTCAGGATCACCTGATGCGGCGGCGCCTGCAGCGTCAGGCGGGTCTGCTGGCGCAGCTGCGCCAGCGACTGATAGACCACGCTCACCCGCACCCAGGCGCGCCCCGCGCTGTCGCCCCAGCGCTCAAAGCGCAGTTCACCGCCGGGCGGCGTATTATCCGGCTGCTCGGGCAGGCTCCACGGCGTTTGCAGCATACCGGACAGATTGGCCAGGTTGGTATCATGACCGACCAGCAGCAACAGGCGGTTCTGCGCCGTGAGCCCCGGCAGGCGCGGCGTCTGTCCATTCAACGCCTGCAGCACGGTATACATCAGCGGCGTCCCGCGATGACGGGCGATATCGTCGGTGCGCGACAGCAGGTCAAACTGAAGGTTATGCAGCTGGAGCAACGACCGCCACTGCGCCGTGGTGGCGATACGTCCCCATGCCGGCTGCGCCATTCCCTGCGCCTGCTGCAGCAGAAACATCTCCGCCAGCGTCGCCGAGAGCCCTACTGCGCCGCGCAGCGCGATGGCGCCGTGAGTGCCGATGTGCAGCCGGGTTGGCATGGTCTGGGCGAGGGTACACGCCCCATCCCCGCGGCGCCGCTGGCAATAGGGCGACGACGCGAAGCGCAGCGTCTCATCCATCTGCGCCAGCGCGGCGCCATAGCGGCGGTTGAGCACGGCCAGCGACATGCCGGCCTGCGCTTCTATCGCCCGGCGCGCCCGTGCCTTATCCAGCCGGCAGACGCCCGCCTTCACCGGATGAAACAGGGGATCGCGCGGGGACACATCGGGCCGGTGATGAATGGCGATAGCGCAGCGCGGCGCCAATCCCTGCAGGAAAGCCGCGCCGGTTTTACGCGTACGCTGATCCACATCGGTCCAGGCATAGACCCATCCTGCCGGAGGACATCCCTGCGCAGGCAGCAGCCCTTCTTGACTCAGCTGCTGTCGATAATAGGCGCCAAGCAGGCTCACCAGGGACTCTCCGCGCGGCGTAATATCCCCCAGCGGCACCGGCCATGCCGGCCACGCATCCGGCGTGACCTCACGGATCAGCGCCGGCATTTTGGTCGGCGCCCGTACGCCGTGGCGACTGACGATCACCACCCGCTCCAGATGGCGCGCGGAATGCTCCACCGTCGACGCCGCCATCAGCGGCAGCGGAAACAGCAGCGCAGGGAACAGAAAAGATAACCAACGGCTCAGCTCTCGCCAGCGCATTTTTGCCTCCAAGGCAGAGTTTCGACAAGGTTTGACCACACCGGCTTATTTCATTCAGTGTAAATCGTACCGTCCGATTATTCAGCCCGCGCGCCAGAAAATCCCACCACCAATCTCCCGCGTAAAAAACAAAAATACAATTGGTTATTATTCCTATCGCCATTTTTATTAAGACCCGATGAATCCAGGAATCAGGGGAGCGCTCCCGCGATCTGCTGGGGATAGCCCAGACCGCGATACAGACCGTGCGGAAAATACGACCTATGCCACCGCTAACGATAAATAAAGCCGTGGCTTAATCGACCAAAAACACTATGTAACATAGGAGTAAATAAATCTGCTGGTTAACATTATTCATGCTGACTATAGTAGAAAGGTCGGTATGATCAGGCGCTCCCGTGGCGGATAGCATCGCGCGACGACGCGTGTGCGCAGCTACGGCACAGGGATCGGTATTGCGGTTCCCGGCCGGCGTTGCGCTGCTACAAATAGCGATACTCTTGGTGCGTCGGCATTTTCACCCGCGCAGTTCGGCAGGTGAAAAGCGGCGTCCCATGGGATAACGCCTTGCCACCGCGGCGGCGCGCCAGCATGATACCCGGATAAAAACATAAAACAGAAGGTAACCATGATGTCTCGTCTCTCCACCTTATTCCCACTATTCTGGCGTTATCTCGGCACCTACCAGAAACCCTTTCTGCGCGTGCTGCACTTCGTTATTATGCTGTTCGTTATCGTGCAAATACTCAACAGCAATGGAATGGGATTCAATCAGGAGCAGCAGATTCGCCCCGGGCTGAGCTACGATATTTTTACCTGGATGCATATTGGTATCGGTCTGTTAATGGTGCTGCTGACGCTAGTATTGACCCTCTATAGTCTCTCTACGCGCGGCCTGCGTTACTTTTTTCCCTATCTGTTCGGCGACCTCGGCCAGCTCAAAACCGACATCGGCGATATGTTTAAAATGCGCTTGCCGGGCACCGATCCGAAAGGGATCGCGACCTGCGTTCAAGGGCTGGGACTCGGTGCCCTGCTGCTGGTGGTGATCTCTGGACTGGTGTGGTTCGTCCTGTGGCGCAGCGGCTCTGCATGGACCGGCGATGCCAAGTCCATTCATAAGACCCTGACGGGGCTGATCGAAGTCTATCTGGCCGGCCATGGCTTTATGGCACTGCTGCACTTTATCCTGTGGCTACGCGAACCAGCCCAGCGTCAGCGCAGCTAACGCGCAGCCGGTGGCCGCGGCGGCGAATGGATTGAAAAGCCGCGGCCCTTATGCCATGCTCACCGTTCCAAATTCAGGGTAATTAACGTGATGAATACAAAACAGTTAACGCCACAAGAGAAAGCCTTGGCCGATGAGCTGGCGCTGGAGCGGGTCTACGCCATGAACAATGATGAGTACCTGCTGCAGCGCGTGGATGAGAAAATCCACCGTCTGGAGGCTCATGTCAAAGCCTACGTTGAGCAGCGCTTCGCCTTCCACCGCGGACAGGCCTGATCCCACATCGTCGCAGGAATGCGCTATCGCCGGGCCGCGAGCGCGGCCCGTCTTTCTTCTATCAATAACATCGCATCATGCCTGAGGATGGCTACGGCGATACAGCGCCCAGGCCTCGACACGCTCGCCGCTCGGTAGCGTACAGTAGCTAAACTGCCCCTGCTCCGCCGTCGCCGACGTTAAGATTCCGCCCTGCTCCACACAATAGCGCGCGGCGGGGTTGGCCATACCGATCGCCGGCGGCGTCCTAATATCTTTGGCCGTACATCCCGCCACCGCAATTACGCCTAACAACGCTAACATTATCCTCATGATACACACTCTATGTCGCTCATCTGAAACACCATGATCGCGCGTACGGTGGCACGTTGTACATAGGATAATGTTTAAAATGCCACCGGCGTGCACCTGCGCTACATCGCGTGCTTAATCCCTTTGCTGACCAACCACCTGTTCATCGGATACGCGCTGCAGAAGCCAACGATCATGGCAATCTGCATCATAAACCAGTACAGCGCACTGGCGCGCGGCATCTCCGGCGTGAACAGGAGGAACAGCGCGATCGCCATCCAGACATACATACCCAGCTGCCAACAGATCAGCGAAAGCACATCCGCCTTAATCGCGCTCTTCAGCGCGACCCAGCGCGGCTGCCCCATCTGACGCGCGGGCCAATACTGAAAGAAGATCCCCAGACACAGTGCCAGCACAAAATCCAGCGTCCACGATCCCAGCAGCGAGCTGCCTAGCAGCGTCACCGGTACCACCAGGGCGATCCCCTCGCCGAGGATATCGGCCAGGGTACACCCCGTGCCGCAGTGGGTACTGGTCTTAAAGATACTCTTCCACCCTGCAGGACCCCGTTTCATCGCCATCGGCATATCCCCGTGGCCCGCCATCGGCATATCCATCGCCATCGGCGTCGCTCCGTGGCCCGCCGCCGTCATATCCATCGCCATCGGCGTCGCTCCGTGGCCCGCCGCCGGCATATCCATCGCCATCGGCGCCGCTCCATGGCCCGCCGCCGGCATATCCATCGCCATCGGCGTCGCTCCGTGGCCCGCCGCCGGCATATCCATCGCCATCGGCGTCTCTCCGTGGCCCGCCGCCGGCATATCCATCGCCATCATGCCGCAGCGATCGCCGGGATGCCCCCGACCAAACCAGAAATAGGCCCCCAGCCCCAATACACCAAAATAAAGCGCATTAATCGGCCAGGCCACCGTCATGATCGCCATGGGCTGCGGATGTCCCCGGCGAATATCCCAAACAATGATTACGGCACAAATCAGCGCGCTAATTAACCAGCTCCAGGCTAATAGATGCAGCCACTCAGGATAAGACATGATTTACTCCTCAATATACAGCGTATTAATCCGGCACATTGCGTCGCTGCCGCATCCGCGACAGAATACCGCCGCTGCGCTACCGCCTATCCAAACGGCCACAGCACTGCCACTGGTTTAGAACAAATAACAAATTTATTCACGCTTTTGAGGATAAAAAATTTAGTGAGGCGGCATAAATACCATACACTTTGAGCGAAATATCCCTCATGGCTCAAACCTATTCTGATTGGCCAGGTGACAGGATACCCGCGGCGATTGCGTTCCCCGCCTTCCGTGACAGATACCGCCTGAAAGAGACGCTGATTAGCGGCGATGAATCAGCGCCGGCAGGAGGCCGCAGTCTGCCGTGTCAGATACGGATAAAGTTGGCCGTTTTATTGGTGCTGAACTCATGGCGAATAGCCCGCTTCACCACGGCATACAGCGCGTCACGCCCCTGCACGGTGAGCTCTTGAGGATGAAACCCCTGCTCCGTTATCCGATAAGACTGACTCATCGGCATATTCACCACGCTAATCCACCGATCGCGCTTATAGGTAGAAAAGGTCACCTTCTTAAACTGACCTGACTCTACGCAGCGTATAAGATAACTCATTATATTTTCACTGGAAATTCGCATAGGGCTACCTTTAGGTTACGCCGATTGACGGCGTCGCTGTCATCACAGAGACGCGCTCACGGTAGCGTAACGCGATAGGGGCCGTGTGGACATGATCTGCGCCCCAGGGGAGACAAAAACGACAAGCGCAGACGCACCACGCGCCTGATCCCGGAGAAAGCCGGAGAGGATATGGCATAAAAAAACCCCGCGGACACACGGTCCGCGGGGTAAAAATGGAGGCGCGTTCCGGAGTCGAACCGGACTAGACGGATTTGCAATCCGCTACATAACCGCTTTGTTAACGCGCCATTTTTATCTGTCCGTTCGCCGGAGCGTCACGAACATAAATTTGGAGCGGGAAACGAGACTCGAACTCGCGACCCCAACCTTGGCAAGGTTGTGCTCTACCAACTGAGCTATTCCCGCAGCTATCAACCAAGGTCGCAGCCGAACGCTGCACACCGTGGGATGTCGCGTATTCTACGTATTTCCCGCGCCGCGTCACCTAAAATCTTCACCCACCCGGATCGAATGCTGTTTTTTAATCCACTTCGCGCAGACAACCGGCAATCGTGCCGATAAAACCAACGCGCGGATCGGCGCATTGCGCGCGCGGCGGGATCCGCGCGCTAAACCGTGCAAGCCGTAATAAAATTCCGATGAGCAGTTCAGCCGCAGCGCGCTACACCACAGCCGAGAGTCTGTGTCCATCGCTCAGACTTTTCATCAAAAAAACATTAAAACTCGCTGTTATTTAACGCAATGATCAGTTGATGCCTCAGCGCTGGCGTTATAAATAAACAGACCTATACTTAACCGTGTTGGTGATATAACGCACTGTGTCTCTGTGTCATATTTAACGGAATAAAGGATAAAGTATGAAGCCATTAAAATCAGTCGTTGCCCTCTGTGCTCTGCTTGCCGCCCCGGCGTTCGCCGCGACGCAGATCAATACGCTGGATACCACTGGCTATACCAAAGTTGCCGCACTCAGCCTAGAGCAGATGGGGCTTCCCAACATCGGCGATAGTAAGGTTATAAAAGCCGTAGACAGCAAGTGTGCATCCCACGGTGTTGCGGCGGAACAATGCTATTTCCGCGTACTGAGTATCGTTGGCGACGCCAGCAATCACAAAAATATCTTCATTGAGATTTATAAAAAATAGTTAGCCATACGGCTCTCCGTCTGCGTTTCGGCGAAGACGGAGAGCACGCCTTCGGCGCTGCGCGACTCACCGCTCGCTGAAAGCGCGGCTACCCTGACAGGAGAGCTGCGCCAGCCAACGCGCCACCTGCTCACGATAAACATACATGGCCCGCGGAGAGTCGGTATGGGGGGAGCCCGGGATCATCATAGCAAGACACGGGTAGCGCTGTGGCGCCATGGTATCAGCCAAGCGGCGCATCTCGCTCTCGGAGACCCATACGCCCAGCATAGTTTTACTGTCGAATAAAAACGCCTGATTGAACCATGAATAAAAGCTATCCTGATCCAGGATTACCTGCATTGTACTCACTTTATTACCGTCCAGATTGAAATCAGTTATTCTCGCGCCGATCCACCGGGCGAGTCCCTTCGCGCTGCCGGAAAATATTCATAGCATGAATTATTCAAGCAATAAAAACCACACCAAGGCGGGTATTTATTCTGCCACTGCAAGCGCGCTGCGCATTCTATTCAGCGGGAAGGACAAAATCCACTCAATATAACAAATTTCATACCATTGCCGAAAAATCATATTTAAACACCAATTCAAACGCAAAAAGCAGCCATAATACTTGCTTTGCATTAATCTATTGGGATTTAATTTTGATTCAGAAAAATTATTAATTGCAGTTAATATAGATCTATTACTTATTAATAAGCGTACTGCCCCGCGGATACACCTGCGCATATTCCCTACGCCAGAAGCGGCGACGCAGCGATAGCCGCCAGGACGCCGCTCAGCCACCGAGCCAGGCTCCCAGGCGCTTTACAATGTCCCCGGAGATAAGGCTATCCCGGCCGACGATAGGCTTGAATATGTCAGACAGAAAAGAGATCAACACTATTATGACAGGTAAACGTTGGCCGCCGTTGGGCCCTGCCGGCCATGCATTCTGCAAAACTCAACCCGCAGACCCGCTGAGAGCGTTTCTTCATCTTTTAAATGGAGGGCGGAGATATGTACCTGAACGTCTTTACGACCATCGGATGGAGAGATAACGCCTTTACCGCTGCGGTAATCAAAAAACCGGACAATTCCGGTCATTTTATCAGACAAACTAATTCCTTACTGTTACGCAATATTTTCAGTATACCGATCTCCCTACGCATTGCCAGCGTCATAACTAAGGCATCTGGATGGCTAAAAAAGATCTTGCCAAAGTATTCGCCGCATGCGTTAATGCGTCACCGGTTTGAAGTACAGAACCTGACGTCGTTTTTTTAGCAGTACTCAGTTCAAGTGTTATCCCCTCGATATCCCTTTATCCGTGAGTCTTCTTTCTAAGCTTCTCATTAAAATCTGTAAAGCAGACCTCATCGACCAGCAATGGTAATAAAATAAAGGAAATATCTATGTCTAATAAAATGACTGGCTTAGTAAAATGGTTCAATGCGGATAAAGGCTTTGGTTTCATCACCCCGGATAACGGCGGCAACGATATCTTTGTCCATTTTTCCGCTATTCAAAGCAATGGCTACAAATCCCTGGACGAAGGCCAGAAGGTTGCATTCGAGGTACAAAGCGGCGCAGCTAAAGGGCCGTCAGCCATTAACGTAACCCCGCTGTAAAACCAGACTTGGATTAGCGATCCGCAATAGCGATGACGGCCTTGACCTGAGCTGCCGGATCGAGAATCAAAGACAGGAGCCCATGACGATGGGCTCCTGTACCATTACTCCCCGATAACAATATCCTCCTGCGGTATCGCACAGCAGGCCAGTATGTAGCCCGCATTCGCCTCATCGGCGCTGAGCGCTACGCGCTGAGGCTGCTCAACCGAACCGGCGTTAAGCAGTACCTTACACTTGCCGCACACGCCCGCCCTGCAGCTACAGGCCATACTGACACCGGCGCTCTCCGCCTGCGCGAGCAGCGACGCCTGGTTATTTCCCCTGAACGTATTACCATTGATACGTATCTGCACCGAGCGATAGGCGCGGTTATCGCTGCGCACGGCTTCGCCAAAATGCTCTTGATGCCACTGCTCCACGGGCAGCCCGGCGGCCAGCAGCAGCGTTTGTACCTGCGCCATAAAGCCTGCGGGTCCACAGACATAGACATGGCGCTGCGCCAGCGCAGGAAACAGCGCGACGCGGGCGGCATCGAAGCGCCCCGATATCCCCTGCCACTCGCTGTCGGGGCGGGACACCGCCGTAATCACGGTCAAAGACGGATGCGCACGCTGGATCTGCTGTAGCTCATCCGCAAAAGCCCTATCCTGCGCTGTCTGACACTGATGGTAAAAAATCACATCATCGATCCATTGCCGATCGGCCAACATCCTCAGCATGGATATGGCCGGCGTAACGCCGCTGCCGGCGCTGATCAGGGCAATGGGGCCCGCAGGGCGGCGATCGAGGAAAAAGGCTCCTTCCGGCGCCGCGGCACGGAGCGGCTGCCCCACGCGCATATGGCGGTGGAGCCAACTCGACACGGTGCCAGACGGCACCCTTTTCACGCCGATCGACCAGCGATCGCCACGGGTTGGCGACGAGGAGAGAGTATAGCAGCGCTGATAGCGCCGCGGCCCTATCCTGAGCGTCACCGGCAGGTGCTGTCCGGCCAGATAGGGCGGCAGGGGCAAGCCATCGGCCCGTTTAAACCAGAACGTGGTGAAATCTCGGCAGATGGGCTCTACCGCATAGCAAATCAACGCGATCGTTTCAGGCAGCCGATCGACATAGGGATAGGGCGCCTGCGTTGCCACGATATCAACGGGATCCGAACAGACTATCTCGCCGGGAGTCAGCGGCGTCAGATAAACCCCAAAATGGATCTCTCCCGTCCGCGCCTCCCTGCGGAACTGGCCCAGCGTCGTCAGCGGCTCATTGCCGGGCTTCATCTGCTGCGTTTGCGGATCGATCGTCGTCAGTACGCAGCGGGAGCAAGGGGCGCTAACGGCAAACGTCACGCCGCCGATCCGGAGCGTTTTCCAGCCATCCTCGGCGAAGGGCTGACTTCCCTGCACCACGATGTTCGGGCGGAACTGCTGCAGCGTATGCTGCTCTGGCGAGCGTGCGTTGAGAGCGTCCAGCGACGCCTCGGATAGCAGAAGCAGCGGCGCCGCGTCCGCCAGACTCAGCGGCGTCGGCGTATCCCCGCGGTGACGCCGGGGCGCTTCACCGTTAAAGACCAACGTTACCGGCTCTCTTAACAGCTGGCTAAACCACCTATCGGCCTCCTCACCGACGCTCAGGGCAGAAAACGCATCCCCCCACACGGCAGTCTGTCGTGAGCCGCGAACAAACTGGGCCCACCGCACTCGCAGCGGCGTCTGCATCGCCGAATGAAAGGTGACGCTGTCGGCATCTTGGCTGACGCGAACCCCCAGCAGCTGCGGGTGCGTCCTTGCCGTCACCATACGGCTGTCCGCCGCCTTGATCAGCATAAACTGCCGATCCTGAACGATACCGTATGATGCCACGGACACCCGCTCCGCCGCCTCTCCCGCCCCGGACTTCAGCGGGTAGTGGTACAGCGCCTTTACTGTCAGCATAAAATCTCGCTATATTTTTTATCCAACGTCATCTGGATCTATCGCTAAGCCACCATAGCCGCCCGTGGACGCGCGCTCCCCAAGCCCCTGCTCAGGGGGCCTGGCCGGCCCCCTTCACGTATCAGAATAGAATAAAAAATGGCCGCTCCGCTACTCACCCGCCGCCGTGGGCGCAGCGATCCTATTTTTAGCGGCGGGTAAAAAAAACAAGATGCGCATAGCAATCCCCCACGCGCGGGAGCGCCAGGAATTAATATTCAAATAGATAGCGTGCCGTCCCACGCGTGCCAGATCGTCACCGCCGCACCCCGGCGGAGACAAAGTCATTGGACGGCGCCGAGATGACGCCGCATTATAGTGGCCACTTTTTACCGGAGGTAGAACACAACCGATGAAACCGCATGACCACGAGCTATCCCACCTGAAACGGTGTCTGCGCCGCGAAGTAATGGTCTCAGACCAACCCTTCTCCTGGCTCAAAACGCTGCACAAGGCATTCAAGTGCCCTGAGCGCCGATTCTACTTTTGGTGGCGCATCGCCAATTACTTACACCGCAGTGGTACGGCTAAAAAAACGGCGGTGCGCATCAGCCGAAACCTACGGAATAAATACTGCCTTGATATCAAGCTTGGCTGTGAGATCGGTGAGGGGCTGCGCATCGCCCACTATGTCGGCATTGTGATCACCGGGCACTGCGTCATAGGCAACAATCTGTATATCAGACAAAATGTGACCATTGGCGTAAAACAAAACGATCAGGCGGGGAAAATCTATATCGGTGATAACGTCGAGATCGGCGCCAACTGCTGCATCATCGGTGATGATTTGCATATAGGCGATAATGTCACTATCGGCGCAATGAGCTTTATCAATAAAAATATTCCGTCAAACCATACGGTCTACACGCCAAAAGCAGAAAATATCATAAGGGTAAAAAAACCGGCCTAGACTGATTTTGCCAACGTAAGCGAGTTCGGGCTCCGCTCTCACGCTCGCCCTGCACAGGGGCTAAAGCCCATCGCCCCTGCCCAAAGCGGAGGGCACCGCGATCAGTATCGACACAGGCAGGCTATCGATAACAAAAAAGGCGCTACGCCATTAGCGCAACGCCTTGAAATTGTTGGTGGGTCGTGACGGGATCGAACCGTCGACCAATTGATTAAGAGTCAACTGCTCTGCCAGCTGAGCTAACGACCCAACGCCGAGTATTATTCGCTTTTTAACGCGGCGGGTCAATTCCCCCCACTGCGCACGCCGCTCCAGAGACTGTCCGCTCCGCTTTACGCATTGATTAAAAATAACACAATATAACAATGAGTTAACCGATAATAACGCGCTACGCATCGATGCCAACGTAGCGAGACGGACAGGATAAAGCGGCGGGAGAAGATGGCGACAGCCGCGCCGACAAGCGGCGCGATGCCGGGGAGCGCCCCGGCTTAGACGTTACGCAGTATATACAGTGCGATGGAGGCTTCAATGAGTACAATCAGCACGGACCAGAAGGCCGCCATCAGCTGCGCGTGCGTTTTGATAAAAGCATGAATGAGTTGCATAAGATTGCCTGCTCGGCTAAACCACTCAGGGTGTGAAGTCAGTCTACGCCGCTACAACTATTCACGCAATTTATCAAATAAAATGAACACCCCGTCGCTGGCAGGCTAACGGGACAGCCGTCGCATTCACGACTTTCCCGCGCGGCGCCAGGGGGGGTAAATCACCAGCAACCCCAGTATAATCAAGCCCATTCCCAATAACTTTCCCCCGTTAAGCTGTTCATCGAACAGCGGCAGGGAGACCGCCAGGGCGCAGACCAGCACATAGCTGAGGCTCAGCAATGGATACGCTCGATTCAGCGGCAGATCGCGCAGCGCAAACAGCCAGCACAGCATCGACAGGCCATAGCACAGAATGCCGCCCGGTAGCCACCAGACCCACGGCTCTGCGCGGAGCAGCGCGGAGATAAGCTGCGCCCCGTCGCTGCAGTGCATCATGGTATAACGCATCATCAGCTGCGCCGCACTGACCAGCGCGACGCTGGCGAGAGCCCACAGATAGCCCATCATGCGTTGACTCCCAGCAGGATAATACCCGCCATAATCAGCGTGATCCCGATAATATGGCGCCAGCCGAGCCGCTCATGCCAGATAAACCGTGCCGCCAGCAGCACCAGGACATAGTTCAGGCTCAGCATCGGGTACGCCACGCTCACCGCCACCCGGCTGAGCACAACCAGCCACAGCAGCAGCGCCAGCCCCAGACAGATCAGCGCCAGCGTCAGCCAGCGCAGCAGGTGGTGGCGCGGTGAGCCGTGGGGCACACCGCACATCGCCTGTTTCTGGCATAGCTGTCCTGCGCAGCTGAGCAGGCTGGAGAAAATAATCAGCAGATAACTCATGGCTGCTGCTGATACTGTAACAGCAGGAAACGCCCTTTCCGCAGGGTCATATCCGCCGGCGGCAGCGCCGGGTTAATCTGTTCGTTGCGCGACAGCAGTAAGACCAGGGAGACCGCCCCCTGCTTCCGGTGCTCCGCCAGCCAGGCAGGGAACTGCACGGCATTGACCAGATGACCGGCCGCATCCGGGTAGCTCAGCCCATACTGAAGCTCACCAGTGTTATCATACAGATAGATATCGCTGCGCTTGAGCTCCCAGGCCAGACCCGCGGCGACGCCGACGCTGTCGCTCAGAATATAGCGGCTCGCCTGCAGCTGCGGCATCGCCGCCTGGATCAGCGTCTGCGGCTGCTTGGACTCCATGACCTGCTGCGGCAGCGCCGCGCCGATCAGCAGGGCTATCCCCAGCGGACAGGCGGCGCTCCAGCGCCAGTAGCGGCGTGGATTATGCAGCGACAGCGCGCCAAACAACGCCCATACGCCAAAGGCGACGGTGCCCAGAATCACTTTGCTGACCTCTTGGGCGCCGAACAGCGGGCGTCCGGTGATGCCCCAGGGCGCCAGCACCAGCACGATCGCCGCCATGCCGCCCAGGCCGACCAGTAGGTTAATCAACCCGTTGATCCGTAGCGCCTTGCCTCCCTCTCCGGCCAGACGCTGTACATAGCCGGCCATCAGGATCGCCAGCGGCGCAAAGCAGGGTAAAATATAGGTCGGCAGCTTTCCCTTGGCGATACTGAACAGCAGGAATGGCATCACCGCCCAGCCCAACAGGTAAAAATCGCCCCCCTGGCTGACCCGTCCACGCCACCCCTCCCGCAGCGCGCCGGGCAGCAGACCCAGCCAGGGCAGCAGGCCGATCAGGAGGATCGGCAGGTAATACCAGAACGGCGCCTTATGCTGGGCGTTATCTTCGGCAAAGCGCTGGATATGCTCGACCCAGAAGAAATAGCGCCAGTAGTCCGGCTCGCGCTGTGCGATAGCTAGCACCCACGGCAGGCTGATGAGAATGGCGCTCAACACCGCCAGCGGGCCAAAGCAGAACAGGGATTTCCAGCGCCGTTGGGCTATCACCCAGGGCAGCACGGCAATCACCGGGATCGCCAGCGCCAGGAATCCTTTGGTCATAAAGCCCATACCGCAGGCCAACCCCAGCAAAATATAGCCGCCTACCCTGCCCCGCGTACTGCTGGCCTGCTCTCCCAGCCAGAAGCTGCACAGGGCCGCGGTCATCCACAGGGTAAAGATCGGGTCGAGCACCGCGTAGCTGCCAACGCCGTAGACCAGGAAGCTGGTCAGATAAATCAGCGTAGCCAAAACGGCCGGGCGCGTGCCAGAGAGTAGCCGGCGCGCCAGCCAGAACACCAGCAGCGCACTCAGTACCGTCGCCAGCACGGCGCCAAAGCGGACGGCAAAGTTGCCGTCGCCAAACAGCCACTGCCCCAGGTTATTCACCCAATACCCGGCCACCGGCTTTTCAAAATAGCGCAGCCCGAGGAAGTGCGGCACGATCCAGTCTCCGCTGGCCAGCATCTCGCGGCTGATTTCGGCATAACGGGTTTCATCCGGCTGCCATAATAAACGTCCCGGTAGCGGGACGATGTAGTAAAGGACAAACAGTACAGCCAGCGTAAACCATCCGGCGATCTTCTTCATGGCGACTCCACCTCCTGCTGACAACCCAGCCATCCCTCACGCCCGGCCAACGTCGCGCGGACGACCCGTCCGCTCGGCAACAGCGTAATATCGTCTGGCAATAAATCCCCGAGGGGGCAAAATTCAATCTGCGCCTCGCGCGCCATCTCCAGCAGGCGGGCAAACTGCGCCTGTTTGGCAATGCCTTCAACTTCGGCGTGAATGGTGTAAACCGGGACGCCGCGATCGGCCAGGATGCTGTCGAGAATAAAGCGATTAAATCCCGCCTCATCGGTCATGACACCGATGGCCTCATCCCAGGTAGGCAGGGTCACCGGGATCTGTACCGTCCCTAGGCGGCCATCCGGCAGCAGCGGACGAAACGGATGCGTACCGCGGCAATCGCTGTTATAGCGGAAGCCAAAAGGCTCCTTGGCCTCGACCACCCGCGTATCAGCGCGCCAGCCGGCAACCGCGGAGCAATCGATGCTCTCCCCGGTGATCAGCTGCAGCTCATCGTAGGCCAGCCCGATCTGCTCGGCCATCTTCTCCCGTGACCAAACACCGGCCCAGGCCTGCCAGGCATGGTGATCCCAGGCGTGCAGCCCAGTCTCATGCTCTTTGGCGGCGGCGGCGATGGTGTCAGCCAGGCCGGCGCCGATCCGGCGGCCGGGCCAGGCCGTCCCGGCCAGCAGGATATCCCAGCCATACAGCGACGCGGCGTTAGAGCGCAGCATTTTCCACAGAAAGCGCGGCTTTAGCAGGCGCCACAGATGGCGCCCCATATTGTCCGGACCCAGGGTAAAAAAGAACGTCGCCCGGATCCCGTGCCGGCGCAGCAGCGACACCAGCGCCGGCACGCCGTCACGCGTGCCGCGCCAGGTGTCTACGTCAATGCGCAGACCGACCCGCTTCATTCCTGCTCCGTACCGTCAAAGGTCTGCAGGAAGAAGTCCAGAGTATCCTCGATCGTGCTCTCCATCGGGATCACCGGCTGCCAGCCCAGCAGACGCTGCGCGTTGCGGATGCTCGGTTTACGGTGCTCGACGTCCTGATAGCCTTTACCATAGTAGGAGCTGCTCTCTACCTCGCGGAAGCCGGCAAAGGGCGGGAAGCGATCGCGCAGCGGATGCTGCTCAAAGCACACCAGCAGCTGCTCAGCCAGCTCACGGATGCTGGCTTCGTTATCCGGGTTACCGATGTTGATAATCTGCCCATCGCACAGATTGTCTTTGTTTTCGATAATGCGGAACAGCGCCTCCACCCCTTCTTTAATGTCGGTAAAGCAGCGCTTCTGACGTCCGCCGTCCACCAGCTTGATCGGCGACCCTTCCACCAAGTTCAGGATCAGCTGGGTAATGGCGCGCGAGCTGCCGATACGCGCCGCATTCAGGTTGTCCAGACGCGGCCCCATCCAGTTGAAGGGACGGAACAGCGTGAAACGCAGTTCATCCTTGGCGCCGTAGGCCCAAATGATGCGATCCAGCAGCTGTTTGGATACGGAGTAGATCCAACGCTGTTTGTTGATCGGCCCGACGATCAGGTTAGAGCTATCCTCATCAAACTGTGGATCGCTGCACATCCCGTAGACTTCAGAGGTGGACGGGAAGATGATGCGCTTTTTGTATTTCACGCAGTCGCGCACAATCTTCAGATTCTCTTCAAAGTCGAGCTCAAAAACGCGCAGCGGATTACGGGTATATTCGATCGGCGTTGCAATCGCCACCAGCGGCAGCACCACGTCACACTTCTTAATGTGATACTCGATCCATTCGGAGTGAATGCTGATATCCCCTTCCACAAAGTGGAAGCGCGGGTGGTCGATAAAGCGGGAGATGGCGTCGGAGCCGATGTCCAGGCCGTAGACTTCATAGTTATCTTCCGCCAGCAGACGCTCGGTCAGGTGGTTGCCGATAAAGCCGTTAACCCCCAGAATCAGCACGCGGGTTGCCCGGCGGACGCCGAAGTTCAGCGAGCTGTTCAGAATCGCCCCCTCCACCAGCCCCAGGCTTTCCGCCAGCTGGCTGCCCTGCATATATAGGCCATCCTGCGGCTGACCGGCCACGATCTCCAGCGCCCCTTCGCCACAGGCGATCGCCAGCGGCGACGCCGAAAGCACCGTACCGGGACGCGCGGCAGGCAGATCGCTGCGCACGCGCGCCTGCCAGACCGTAAACTGACGGTTACCGGCATAGCTAAAGGCGCCCGGCCAAGGCTCCGTCACCGCGCGAACCAGGTTATACAGCTCCCGCGCCGGTTTGCTCCACTCCAGACGACCATCGGCCGGCGTACGGCGGCCAACGTAGGTCGCGGCGCTTTCATCCTGCGGGAACTCAGCGTAGCTACCGCTGCGGATCTGCGGCAGCGCCTCGGCCAGCAGCGCGCGGGCGCACTGGCACAGCTTGTGGTGCAGCGTCAGCGCCGTGTCCTCTTCGGCAATCGCGATACGGCGCTGCGCGATAATATTCCCGGCGTCCGCACGCTTCTCCATTCGGTGCAGCGTCACCCCGGTCTCCGTCTCGCCGTTGACCAGCACCCAGTTCAGCGGCGCACGGCCGCGGTAGGCCGGCAGCAGCGAACCATGCAGGTTGAACGCACCCTGCGGCGCCAGCGTTAAAATCGCGTCGCTCAGCAGATGGCGATAGTAGAAAGAGAAGATCACCTGCGGCTGCAGCGCCCGCAGACGCTCAACCCACAGCGGGTGATTCACATCATCCGGCGCAAACACCGGGATATTGTGCTGGGCCGCCAGGCGGGCGACCGAGCCAAAGAACAGATTTTCACCGGGAGCATCCTGATGAGTAACAATGGCAGCAATTTCATAACCGGCATCAATCAGTGACTGCACACCGGCACAGCCCATATCGTGATAGGCAAAAACAACAGCTTTCATGATCATTTTTCCTGTTCTTCGTCCGGCGGGTTGGCGCGAACGACATTCTGAATAAAATAACGGGGACGGGCGCGCACGTCGTTATAGATGCGGCCGATATACTCACCCAGCAGGCCCATCCCAACAAACTGCGCGCCGATAAAGATGAACAGCACGGCAAACAGGGTAAACACCCCTTCCGCCGCCCACTGTGGCCCAAGGGTTAGACGCATCAGGATCAGCAGTACGGCAAAGGCGAAGCCCAGCAGCGCAATGACGCTGCCAAAGATGCTCAGCGCCCTCAGCGGGGTCGTGGTCAGACAGGTCACCAGGTCGTACATCAGATTGATCAGCTTCATCAGCCCATACTTGGACTCACCGTGCTCGCGCTCGGCGTGCTTCACCGGGATCTCGATGGTGCGGCGGGCAAAGCTGTTGGCCAGTATGGGGATGAAGGTGCTGCGCTCATGGCAGTGCAGCATGGCCTTGATAATGCTGCTGCGGTAGGCGCGCAGCATGCAGCCGTAGTCGCTCATGCTCTTGCCGGTGGTGCGTTGGATCAGGCCATTGATCATGCGCGAGGCGCGCTTACGGAACCAGCTATCCTGACGGTTCTGGCGGATGGTGCCCACCACGTCATAGCCCTGATCGGCGGTCTCCACCAGACGCGGAATCTCCTCCGGCGGATTTTGCAGATCGGCATCCAGGGTGATCACCAGATCACCTTTAATGTGGCTGAATCCGGCCATAATCGCCGAGTGCTGGCCATAGTTACGGTTCAGCAACACCGCGACGACCCGGCTTCCCGGCCGCTGCGCCGCCTCGCGGAGGATCTCGGCCGATCTATCGCTGCTACCGTCGTCCACCAGGACGATCTCATACTGTTTTCCCATGGCATCGCAGGCGGCGATGGTTCTGCTCAACAGCTCCGGCAGGCTCTCCTGCTCGTTGTAAACCGGTATCACCACCGATACAAACTGGATGGTTTTAAAATCACTCATTGTCATATCCAACCGTTACTGCTCAATAATCTCTTTCAACGCGGCGATCACCCGATCGACGTCTGCCTCGGTCATATCCGGAAACAGCGGCAGGGAGCAGATACGCTGTGAGTTCCACTCCGTCTGCGCCAGCCGCAGCTGCGGGTAGGTCTCACGGTAATATTTTTGCGTGTGCGCGGCGCGGAAGTGCAGCCCGCTGCCGATATTGCGCTCTTTGAGCGCCTGCATCAGCCGATCGCGATCCACGCCGCAGCTGGCCTCATCGCAACGGATGATAAACAGGTGCCAGGCATGCTGATGCGGCCAGGCGGGCTCACTCAGAGGGATAAACGGCAGCCGGTGCTGCGCCAACTGCTGTAGATAATAGGCCGCCAGCCGGGCGCGCTGAGCGTTGAGATCAGGCAGTTTCGCCAGCTGTACCCGGGCAATCGCCGCATTGATATCGGCCAGGTTATACTTGTATCCCGGCGTCACCACCTCTGCCTGTGGCGCCCGGCCATGGGTCTGGCGATCGTAGGCATCCACGCCCAGGCCGTGAAACTTCAGGCTGCGCACCTGCTGCGCCAGGGCATCATCATCGGTCACTACCATACCGCCCTCGGCACAGGTGATATTTTTAATCGCATGGAACGAGAAAATGGCGGTGCCGCGCCGACCGATAGGCTCGCCGCGATAGACGGTGCCAATGGCATGGGCTGCGTCTTCGATCAGGGCAATACCGTGCCGCCGCGCCAGCGCGCGGATCGGGTCAAGATCGACGGGAGCGCCGGCGAAATGAACCGGAATAATCGCCTTGGTGCGCGGCGTTATCGCCTCGGCGATAGCCTCTGGCGTCACCATCAGCGTATCGCGATCGACATCGATCATCACGGGAGTCGCCCCCAGCAGCGTGATGATATTCAGGGTGGACACCCAGGTCATTGACGGGGTTATCACTTCATCCCCCGGCCCAATGCCCAGCGCCATCAGGGTAACGTGCATTCCCGCCGTCGCGGAGCAAACGGCGATAGCATGACGGGCGCCGGTAGCCAGGCAGAACTCTTGCTCCAACGCCTGATTCTGCGGACCGGTCGTGATCCAGCCGGAGCGCAGTACTTCACTGACTGCAGCAATCTCCTCCTCGCCGATGGCTGGCTTGGAGAATGGCAAAAAGTCCTTCATTAACACGTTCCCATATCAGTAATAGAAATGAAAAATGTGATCTCTATCCAATTTACAACAATCAAGGCGTTATTCCCTCGCAGGACGATAACCTAGATTGATTGAGCATAGCGTACTTTTCTTAAACCAAGATTAAGAAAAAAAGTTATAACCCGCGCCAACTTCAACGCTCCGACAACCGAACCATAATACCTATTACTATGCCGCTCAGAGGCGGTCTCCTCTCGGCAGCCGACGCTGCACACGGCCGCCATCAGCGGCATATACGAATAAAAAAAGGGATTATTATATTAACTTTAGCCCAACCTCGGCGTCATTCTCCCGATTCAGCACCAATATGCAAAAAATATTCTCCAATCAGTGAACTGACCTGTAATATTTTTACGGGAGCATTATCCAAGGTCTATCGCAGGTTATTTTATCACCAATTTCATGCTATTCAATAAAGATACATAAGCAATTATTGATATCCAATGAATAATCCCGCGGCGCTATTCATTGGACGCGGGATAATAGCCGGCTCATCCTCCCCTCACGCGCAGATATTCCCCTGAGGTATTATTAAGGTATTACACCCCTATCGCCTAACGCCATTCCATCACCGACGCCAGCGAATGGCGATGACTCTGCACTATAAAACGCATCCCTCCCGCTGGCGGCGATTTATATGACATAACACAGGGTACAACTGGTTATTTTATTTAATATATACCGTTAAAGAGCGTGGCCACGACAGAGAGGGATAAGCAATGAAGCGACTTGCCATAGCGGGCCTGATCGCCGGCGCCGCCTTTATGGCCGACGGCCATCCGGCGCAGACGGCAGACTTTGAGCTTATGCAGGCCATTCCACAGAATACCGAGGCGGTCTTTCAGCAGAGCGACATTCACGCCACGGCCACCGTCTGGCTACGCATGATACGACAGGCCAGACACTCGCTCGATATCGGCACCTTTTATATGGCCAATCAATCAGGTGAAGCCCTGGAGCCTATCGTTAATGCCATCAAGGATGCCGCCCGGCGCGGCGTCAAGGTCCGGATACTGACCGATGCCATGGCGCTCAGCGGCAGCAGCGATCCCGACCAGCTGTTTGCCGACGTCCCCCAGATAGCCATCCGCAAAATCGACTATCACAAGATCGGCGGCGGTGTGATGCATGCTAAATATATGATCGTGGATACTGAGAATATTGCGCTCAACAGCGCCAACTGGAGCTGGATCTCACTGAGCCAAATTCACAACGTTGGCGTTCGGATCCGTAACCAGCCGTTGGCAATGACCCTGCTGAGCGTATTTAATCTGGACTGGGCGCTTGCCGAAAATACCCATGGCCGAGTCAACCATGCCTTAACCAATAACACCGACAAACGCCGCTGGGTTACCGCGCAACGCCCCGCCCAGGTTCGCTATGGTGACGAAACGCTCTTAATTCACCCGGCCTTTAGTCCTGTCGATATACGCCCGCAGGGAACCGATAGCGAAATATCGCAGATGCTGGCGGCGATTAATAGCGCCAATCATATTATCCGGATGCAGGTCATGACCTTCTCAGGGTTCAAAAAATATGGTGCCGTTGGCTATTGGGGGGAGTTGTATGACGCCATCGCCAACGCGGCACAGCGGGGGGTACAGGTAAAAATTATTGTCGCAGACTGGAATAATACCGTACCGGCCATCAATTTTATGAAGGCGCTGCAGCTGATGGCCAATGTCACGGTCAAAATCAGCAGCATTCCCCCACTCCCATCACGCTATATTCCCTATTCTCGGGTAGAGCATGAAAAATATTTCGTCGTCGACGATGACCTCAGCTGGATCACCACCAGCAACTGGCAGTGGGGATATTTTTATAACACCCGCGATATCGCGCTGCTGATTAATGGACATCAGCCGGCCAAGATCCTCAGCGCGCTGTTTGAGGCCGACTGGCGCAGCCCCTATACCCAGACGCTGGAGATCGATAAAACCTATCATGCCCCTCACCATGGCTGAGGGGACTCCGCGACGGGGCTCGGCGTACGCAGCGGCGCAAACTGACGCATAGCCGCTACCTATAAACGCCAGAGCACCTCCCCGCGCAAAATAAGCGGCGCCTAAACGCACTCGCGTTTTCAGCAGAGCACGCTAAGTTACCTTCCCACGTCGTTATCATGGTGTATAACGCTAGTTTAAAATAATAGCCGGTGGCAATCACCAGCCCGCTCGTTATCATAAAATGGCAATGCGGAAGCGGAAACACCGCCTCAGATATCAACCACACAGTAGATTAAATGCGATAAAAGAATAAAAACCTTTTTCACCATTCGCATTATAGATATACTGCAGTTGCCTCCATCGATAAACGATAGACGTCACATAAATATAAATAGAAACAAATAATCCCGTTTATATACAAAATGGCGCTACTTTCCTTACTATTTACCCTCCTCACGGCTGGACGTTCGACGTCGTAGCGTGACAAAATATGCGCCGATTCTACCCACTTCCATTGAATTGCGGCATGTATCACCAGGCAGCATGGTCTTATTTTAGACCCGGCTTTTTTATGACGTTTTTTACGCCACCCTGTTCATATCGGTGTCTTAATAATGAATAATATAGATAAAATCTATAAACAATTACGCTGGCAAATCATCATCACCACATTTCTAACGTATACCGTGATGTATATTTCCCGAAAAGCATTTGCCGCAGCGGCGCCGCTGCTGATGCAGGATGTTGGCATGACCGCAGTACAATTCGGTACTGCCTCCTCCATTTATTATATTTTATATGGCATTTCGAAATTCAGCTCCGGGTTATTGGCGGATAGAATCAACCCGCGCCTTTTTCTGGCCCCGGTGCTGCTGGTCATCGCCGTGATCAACGTCGGCATCGGCATGTCCAATAACGTTACCGTGCTGCTATCGCTCTACTGCCTGACCGCCGTAGCCCAGGGCTGTGGCTTCCCCCCCATCGCCAAGGCCATCAGCCAGTGGTACTCTAAATCGGAGCGCGGCGGCTGGTATTCACTGTGGAATACCTCCCACAACGTTGGTGGAGCACTGGCGCCGCTCATCGCCTCCGGCGTTATTGAATATACCGGAAACTGGCGCTATGCCTTTTATGTTCCGGCCGCCATTACCGCCGTCCAGGCGATTATCTCTGCGATATTTATGCGCGCCAAGCCGGAAAAATATGGCCTGCCCAACGTGGGCGAATGGAAGAAAGACACCAAGCAGCTGGCCATCAATCAACGCTCTGAAGGCGGCCTCACCATGTGGGCCATGTTTACCCGCTACATCGTCAACAACCCGATTATCTGGATGGCCATCGGTGGGGATCTGTGCATTTACGTCATCCGCACCGTGACCAATGACTGGGTCAGCGTCTACTTCGTCAAAGAGCTAGGCTGGGATCTGGTAAAATCCAACTCGCTGGTCGCCTGGTTTGAAGTCGGTGGGATCCTCGGGGGACTGACCTCCGGCATCATTTCGGATCGGCTGTTTAACGCCGATCGCTGGAAAACCATCCTGATCTATACCTTCGTCCTGATCGCCGGCATGGTTGGCGTCGCGCTGACTATCCACGTCCACTATTACCTGGTCGCCATCTGCTTCTTTATCATCGGCGCGGGGATCTATGCCCCTCAAATGCTGTTTGCGCTGGGGATCATCGAGGCCTCCCACGCCGACGGCGCCGGGGCGGCAACCGGCCTGAAAGGCGGCGTGACCTACATTGGCGCCGCGATGGCTGGAGCGCCTATCGCGCTGATCGAGAAAGCCTACTCTTGGAATGGCGTCTTTATCCTGCTGGCGGCCATCGCCATTCTTCTGGTGCTGCTGACCATTGGCATCATTGGGGTCGATAAACGCTATAACAGTAAAAAGGCTGCGACCCGGTAACGTGGCGATATCCTTACCCTGTCAATGCAAAAGCCAGCGTTTCCGCTGGCTTTTGCGTTCCCCTGCTCTGCCGACGTCAACACTCTGGCCCTTAAATGCGGCTGTATAGACCATGGCTACTGCAGTAAACGTACCGTTGCAGCGCTGATGCCGCCAGCATAGCGATATGGCGCATGTCCGCCCGCTCGTTTTGTGCCATCAGCTCGGTGCGGAAGATATTCAACGGCGCGTAAACCTCCGTAACGGCCATACGCGTCAGCGCATGAAACCGCGCTACTCTGTCTGCGCCGATAGGCTGACATCGATCTCCCCTCCGGCAACGCCTCACCGTAGCCCGACCGATAAGCCATCGCACGCACGCGTGATGTCAGCATCTGTTCCTGTCGCACGTCAGGAACAATATTGTGCCCCTTAAGCAAGCGGTACACCTGAGCCAACATGTGCGCAGTACGCGCTTCTGTCCGACTTCCATCGTCGTTAATGATTGCTCCGTTATTCACGCTTCTGACCCTGGTGATTGCGTATTGGCTAAAACGCACGTCGTAAGAGGGCGGTTTGCGCAGTGGAAAGGGAGGCTGAGGATCTGATCGGTCCCAAAGGATCCTGCTGAACGGCCGTCTTCAGGCGAATTTGCGCGATGAACCACACACATTCGCCCGTCGGATCATCAGACACCGGCAAATAATGGGGATAAATTTATTCCGGCGTGAGAGATCATACAGATATCGGCGGCGAGTGGTATCCCGCCCGCACACATCCCCACCTCAGCTACCGGCGAGCTGGCGGGCGCGGAAGGCGCTGGGTGAGCAGCCCGCCAGGCGGTTAAAGAAACGAGTGAAGTAGGCCGGATCCTTAAAGCCCAATAGATAGGCTATCTGGTGCACCGAACGGTCGCTAAATAACAGCAGACGCTTCGCCTCGCGTAACTGGCGCTCGAAGATCAGCCGCTTCGGCGAGCGGTTAGCAAAGCGGCGACACATATCTGCCAGACGTGACTCCGTGATCCCCAGCTCGCGCGCATACTCGGCTACCGGCAGATGCTCGGGATAACGCATGTCGATCAGCTGGTTGAAGCGACGAAAACGCTGGATCTCCCCACGCATGGCGCACAGGGTACGTTCACCGAACGGCACATTGCGCAGCAGCAGCGTAGAGACCGCCTGCGCTAGCAACGCCAAGGTATGCTCATAGCCGGGTAACTGCGCCGTCGCCTCGCGTTGGATCAACGCCCAATAATGATTAAGGCACTCCAGCTCCTGGGATTTATCCGCCAGCGACAGGCAGACACCGGGGATATTGAGCAGTGCCTCACGCCCGCCCTGATAGGGGTAGAGGCTCTCTAGCAGCGGCCAGATCAACTCTTGATGCACCGTCAGCACATGCCCCTCGCTGTCCGCCCCGGTATGGAAGGCATGTGGCGTTGAGGGGGGCGTCAGCACGAACAGCGGCGCCTGTAGCGAATAGTGCTGATCGTCGAGCAGCAGTTCGATCTGTCCGGTGTTCAGCACATGCATTTGGAAGAAATGATCGTGGCGATGGACATGCATATCGCGACCAAAGAATGCTGCCAGACGAGAGAACGATTGATAATAGACGCCTTCCGCCCCCTGTGCTTCGTGATAATCGTGGGCCAGATCGAGATTGGCGACAACCGGTTCATTCATCGTGATAACCCTCCAGGCAAGAACAAACGGGCCCGACTCGACCCGTGATACTTAGGGCGTAGCGCGAGGACGTGAAGCCTGCATCGGGATCCACCACACCAGAAGGGCACCAACGACCAACAACCCAGCGACAAAGTAGAGACCAGAGTTGAAGCTCCCCGTCTGATCCTTCAGCCAACCGATCAACAGTGGACTGATACCGGAACCGATATTGCCCACGGCGTTGATCACGGCGATCCCCACCGCCCGCGCGCGCAGACTGATCGACTGATCCGGCGTGGTCCAGAAGATGGCCATCGCCGTGAACGAGCCCACGGAGGCCATGATGATGCCGATCAGCTGCAACAGGCTATGCTGGGTCGCCGAAGCCAACAGCCAGCCGACGGCGGCGAACAGGTAAGGCAGGCAGGTGTGCAGCTTACGTTCTTGGAGACGATCGGAACGGCGGCTCCACCACACCATGCCGGCGATGGTACAGACCTGGGGGATGGCAGCCAACAGGCCGATGACAATGTTACTGCTGCCCTGATTGAAGCTCTGCAGGATCTGCGGCGTCCAGATGTTAACCGCACTCAGGGTGTTGGTCAGGCAAAAGTAAGCTAAGGTATACATGACCACCACCGGGGTGAAGATCTCACGCCACAGGCTGCGCCGTTGCAATGCACGGTGACTCATCCCCCCTTCCGGCTGCACCAGCTCCAGCTTATCCTCCTCCATCATCGCTTGCAGAGTCTGCTTATCGCTCGTCGTCAACCACTTGGCCTTAGCCGGCGTATCATCCAAATAGAACCAGACGACGACCCCCAGCAACACCGAGGGAAATCCCTCCAACAGGAATAACCATTGCCACCCCTTCAGGTCCAAGATGCCATCCAGCGCCATGATATAGCCGGACGCCGCCGAGCCTAGTGCCATGGTGACGGGCATCGCCACCATAAATAGCGCGTTGGCCCGAGCGCGAAAATAGGCGGGGAACCAATAAGTAAGATAGACCAGCACCCCGGGCAGGAAGCCCGCCTCAGCAATACCGACGATCATTCGCAACACATACAGACTCGTGGGACCGGTCGCAAACATGGTCGCTGTCGAGGCGATGCCCCAACAGACCATGATAGTAGCGATCCAGCGCCGCGCCCCGACGATCCCCAGCATGATATTGCTGGGAATACCGAAAATGACATAAGTGGCATAGAACAGCGTCGTCGCCAGACCAAACATGGTCGCGCTCAACCCGAGATCCCGCCCCATGGTGAGGCCAGCGAAACCGATGTTAATACGATCGAGAAAGGAGGCGACAAACAGCACGAACAGGAACACGATCAGGCGGCGGAATAGCTTATTAATGACAGCCTGTTGTTGTGCATTGAGTTGCTTATGACGCTCGGCGGGATTAGCCGAACTATTCCCTATGGTCGGTGACTCGCTCATCATGCTTCCCTCAAGTGATTGCCCATTATGGTCGGTATTGCGCCGTGGCTCAGTACACACCCTGCGCCGTCTGTGGAGCGATGGTGCCGAAGCGGGCGGCTAACGCCTCGGCGGCACGCGCTAAAAGTGTGGTATCGACCCCCACCGCCACAAATAACGCCCCGAGTTCCAGGTAACGTTGCGCCATCTCCGGCTGCGCCATCAAAATGCCGGGGGCCTTACCCGCCGCCTTGATTTGGGCGATCGCTTGCTCGATCGCCGCCTGAACGGTTGGATGCGTCGGCTGGCCGGCCAAGCCCATATCGGCGCTCAGATCCGCCGGGCCGATGAACACGCCGTCCACCCCCTCCACCGCGAGGATCTGCGGTAGATTACCCAGCGCCGTGCGGGTCTCGACCTGTATCAACACGCATACCTCATCGTCGGCGCGTTGCAGATAGTCGTCGATCCGGTTCCAGCGTGAGGCTCGCGCCAGGGCACTCCCCACCCCACGGATCCCCTGAGGCGGATAACGCGTAGCGCGTACCGCCGCCTGCGCCTGCGCCGCGTCTTGTACCATCGGGATCAACACGCTCTGTGCGCCGATGTCTAGCAACTGTTTAATCTGCACGGCATCGTTCCAGGCGCTACGTACAACCGGATGGCTGGGGTAAGGGGCAATGGCTTGCAGCTGCCCGAGGATAGTCTGGACATTATTCGGCGCATGTTCGCCGTCGATCAGGAGCCAATCGAAACCACTCCCCGCTAACAGTTCGGCGCTATAAGGGCTACACAGACCCAGCCAGAGGCCAATCTGCGCGCGCCCATCCCGTAGTGCCTGTTTAAAGGTGTTATGTAATACGGCGTGGTTCATTTTCTCTCCTTAGACAAACCGACAACTGATGGTGCCCAGCGGGCCATAGTCGACATGGAAGGTATCCCCCTGACGTGCCGCCACCGGGCGGGTAAAGGAGCCGGCCAGAATGATCTGCCCCGCCTCCAGCTGCACCTGGTAAGGGGCGAGTTTATTCGCCAACCAGGCCACGCCATTGGCCGGATGATTCAACACGGCGGCGGCGACACCGGACTCCTCGATCACCCCGTTGCGATACAGCAACGCACTGATCCAACGCAGATCTAAGGCCTCTGGCTTGATGGGACGCCCGCCCAAGATCACCCCGGCGTTCGCGGCATTGTCCGCGATGGTGTCGAATACCTTGCGCGGCCGACCACTCTGGGGATCGACGTTATGGCTGCGCGCGTCGATCAACTCCAAGGCAGGGATGATGTAATCCGTGGCGTTATATACGTCGAACAGGGTACAGTTCGGGCCACGTAACGGCTTCGCCAGAATAAAGGCCAACTCGACCTCGATACGGGGCACGATGAAGCGATCCGTCGAGATCTCTCCCCCGTCGGCAAACAGCATGTCGTCGAGTAACGCGCCATAATCCGGCTCCGTAATCTGCGAGCTGATCTGCATCGCTCGCGACGTTAGGCCAATCTTATGGCCCACCAAACGGCGCCCGGCGGCAATCTTCTGTGCCACCCAGGCACGTTGGATAGCGTAAGCATCCTCAAGGGTGATCTGTGGATACTCCAAGGAGAGCGCCCGGATCTGTACACGGCTCTGTTCCGCCTGCTCCAGGCGACGAGCGAGGCTCTCAATGAGCGAGTGAGCTAACATCAATTCGTTCCCTTATCGTCAAGTCCACCGAAGCAGAGGTACTTCACTTCGAGATAATCCTCGATACCATAGCGTGACCCTTCACGCCCTAATCCGGACTGCTTGATGCCGCCAAACGGCGCCAACTCATTGGAGATCAGCCCTTCATTAATGCCGACCATGCCGCACTCCAACGCCTCCGCCACCCGGTAGATCCGACCGATGTCGCGCGCATAGAAGTAGGCTGCCAGCCCCGATTCGGTCTGATTGGCCAAGCGAATGGCCCCCTGCTCATCGTGAAATTTGATCAGCGGAGCGACGGGGCCGAAAGCCTCCTCATGGGTGATACGCATCGACTCATCGACGTCGCACAGAATGGTCGGCTGGAAGAACAGACCGCCCAAGGGATGCGGCGCGCCGCCGCTCACCAGGGTTGCTCCCCGCGCCAGAGCGTCGTCGATCAACGCCTGGACTTTATCCAGCGCCGCCTGATTGATCAGCGGCCCCTGCTGCGCGCGGGGATCGCTGGCTGGCCCGACCCGCAGCGTCGCGACCACCTCGGCGAAACGGGCGACGAAGCGTTCATAGATCCCGGCCTGTACCAGGATGCGGTTGGCACAGATGCAGGTCTGACCGCTGTTACGAAACTTCGCCGCCAGAGCCCCCTGAACCGCGGCCTCCAGATCGGCGTCGTCGAATACGATAAAGGGGGCATTGCCGCCCAGCTCCAGAGAGAGTTTCTTCACCGTCGCCGCGCTTTGCGCCATCAGCAGCTTGCCGATGCGGGTCGAGCCGGTAAACGACAGCTTGCGCACCAGTGGGCTCTGGGTCATACAGGTGCCGATGGCCGCCGCATCCAGCCCCGGCACGATATTCAACACCCCCGCCGGCAGTCCCGCCGCCTCCGCCAACGCCGCCAGTGCCAGCGCCGACAGCGGCGTCTCCGGCGCTGGCTTTAGCACCACACAGCAACCGGCGGCCAGCGCCGGTGCAACCTTGCGGGTGATCATGGCGTTAGGAAAATTCCATGGCGTGATCGCCGCAACCACACCGATCGGCTGCTTGATGGTACTGATACGCTGACCAGGAAGCGGACTGGGGATCGTCTCCCCATAAGTGCGCTTCCCCTCCTCGGCAAACCACTCGATAAAGCTGGCACCATAGGCGATCTCCGCCAACGCCTCGGCGTGCGGCTTACCTTGCTCCCGGCTGAGTAACTGCGCCAGCGCCTGGCGATGCTCCCCGATCAGATCGTACCAGCGCCGCAGGATTAACCCTCGCTGCTTGGCTGTCTGGGCGCGCCAGGCGGGAAGCGCCCGTTGAGCGGCACGGATCGCCTGTTGGCAAGCCTCTGCGCCCATATCGCTGACGCGTGCAATGCACGCACCACTGGCCGGATCGGTTACCGCAAAGGTGGCACCGTCGGCGGCATCGAGCCAGTGGCCATCGATGTAGGCCTGGTGGCGCAACAGCACCACGGGTTTACTTCTCATGATTTCTCTCTCCGGGTAACAAGCAGTACGGATGACGCAGGACGCGTTGCACGGCCAGCCGCTGACTTAACCAGCTCAGCGCAGCGCACAGCGCCATCAGCAATGTCATGGTGAACGGGGTATCATCCTGTAGGGCTGACAGCAGCAGGCTGGCGCCAGCCCCCAACGCGAACTGGCACGAAACCGCCAAGGCCGTCGCACTGCCCGCCTGCTCCGCGCGCGGTAACAATAGTTGCGACAGACTATTAGCGCCGATAGCATTCACCAGCGATATATACAGCATCACCAAGGGCGCGATCAGCGCCACCCCCTGGCGGTAGCTGGCCAGCAGTAGCAGGCCGAAGATCACCTGAGCACCACTCTGCCAAGACAGCAGGCGTGCCAGGCTGTAGTGACGCAGTAGGCGCACGTTGAGCAGCAGCAACAGGATCATCCCCAGCACATTGCCCGCGAACAGCAGACCATAGGCGTGGGGAGACAGTTGGAAATAGCGGATATAGACGAACGGTGAGGCGCTGATAAAGGCGAACATCCCGGCAAAGGAGAACGACAACGTGCCGATGGTCGCCATCGCCCGACCATCGCGCAGCAGCTGGCCATAGTGATAAAACGCTACCCACAGGCCGCCCGACGTGGACGACGCGCTCGTGGGCAATGTCTCCGGCAGTAGCCGCCACACCAACAGCCCGCTGAGGCAGCCACAGAGCGTGAGTAACCCAAAGATGGCCTGCCAGTCGAACCGGGTCAGCAACGCGCTGCCCAGCAGCGGCGCCACTAAAGGCGCCGCCATAGTCACCAGCGTCATCAACGACAACACCCGCGGTAAGACCTGAGCGCGATAGACATCACGAGCGATCGCCCGAGCCATCACCAGCGCGGCGCCGCTCCCGAACGCTTGCAGGACGCGCAATGCCACCAGTTGCCATACGTTACTCACCTGAGTACAGAGCAGACTCGCGCAGGCGAATAGCAACAAACCGCTCAGTAACAACCGGCGCCGACCGAGACGATCGCTCAACGGTCCATAAAGCAGCATCCCGATACACAGACCGAGAAAAAACGCGCTCAGCGTCAGCTGCATCTGCCCGGTCGTCGCCTGTAGGCGTTGCGCCATGGCGGGCAAGGCCGGCAGATACATGTCGATAGACAGGGGGCCGAACGCCACCAGCGACCCCAGCAGCGGGATCAGCCAGCGGGGTGGACGCTGAACGAAGGCCGAGCTCATGCTACGCATGCCTACGATCTCGCCACATCCGCAAACAACGCGTGTACGTTGTTTTGCTTGTAACTCAACTCTGCTGGCAACACCTCAATCACCAACGAAAGGGCCAGATAACGCTGCGCCATCAGGGGGGCGAAGTGCTGCTGGATCAAGGCGAAGAGTTGCTCTCCCACCTGCTGTTGGCACGCCAAGCTGCGTCCGGCGCCGATCTTCAACGTCATATGCACGAAGGCATAATCGTGGCGCCCATCGGCCATCTGCCAGGTATCCAGCCAGATGGCGCGGCTACGGATCCCCGCCAGGGGGAAGAGTCCGGTTCCAAAGAGAAATGCATTGACCTGGGCAAACAGCGCCGGCAGATCGGCCTCGCGACGAATATTGTCGCTACACTCAGCGTAGAAATGGGGCATATCGACTCCTCGCGGATTAGGCAGCCACCGCCGGCAACGGGAATACCGCATTCACCTGGCCGGTACCTGAACTGGCGAATAACTCGGTGACGAACTCGACCTGTCCGTCATACCGATCCCAGCCTAATAGGCCAAGCAACATCACCGTGTCATGCATGTTGCCCTCGCCGAAACAGTAGTGGGCATACTCCGGCAACATGGCGCAAAACTCGTCGAAACGCCCCTCCTTCCATAATTTGACCACCCGTTCATCCATCTGACGATCGAACTCACGGGTATAACTGTGCATTCCTTGTTCGGCCCGTTGATCATCAATAAAACGGTGTGATAACGAACCGCTCGCCAGCACCGCTACCTTACCGGCGTACTGTTCGATGGCCTTGGCGATCGCCTCGCCCATCTTGCGACTGTCGGCGAAGTCATGGACGGTACAAAAGGCGGAAATGGAGATCACCTTAAAGTGACGATCGGCATTCATATAGCGCATCGGCACCAGCGTGCCGTACTCCAGCGCCAGGCTGGCGATATTGTGGGCCTGGGCACGAACGCCGAGACGGCACGCCTCGTCGGCAATCAGTTGGCCCAGTTCGGGGTTACCGTCATACTCATAGGGCATATCGCGAATAAAATGCGGCAGCTCATGGCTGGTATAGACCCCAGAGAAGTGGGCGCTACAGTTGATATGGTAGGCGCTGTTGACCAGCCAGTGAGTATCGAACACGATGATGGTGTCGACGCCCAACTCGCGGCAACGGCGGCCGATCTCTTTATGCCCCTCAATCGCCGCCTGACGGCACCCCTGGTGTTTTCCCGGCAGTTCCGACAGGTACATTGACGGCACGTGGGTGATCTTGGCGGCTAACGCTAACTGTCCCATATGATTTCTCCTGAAAGTACGGTGCGTGCGTAGTTGTGATGGAACGCATTGCTCCCGGTTGATGAAGGACGCCGCCCGCTACGCCCCTCCCCCAGACAACACACCCGTCGGCGATCGAGCAACGCCAGCAACGCCCCGCATCGACCGACAACGACGTCACCTCTCATACTCCCCAACGCGGAATCGAATGATCCCCGAGTGAGAGACAGACGTTCTTCATTTCGGCGAACACCTCGAAGCTGTACTCCCCACCTTCACGCCCAGTACCGGAGGCCTTTACCCCGCCGAAAGGTTGGCGTAGATCGCGCACATTCTGGGTATTGATGAACACCATGCCCGCCTCGATGCTGCGTGCTAGGCGATGAGCCTTGCCGATATCCTGGGTCCAGATGTAAGAGGCCAGGCCATACTCGACAGCGTTGGCCAGACGCAATCCCTCCGCCTCGTCTTTAAACGGCAGCAGGCAAGCTACCGGGCCGAAGATCTCCTCCTGAGCGACTCGCATGCGATTGTCGACGTCGGCCAACACCGTCGGGCGCAAGAAGTTGCCCTGACGCAGATGCGCGGGTAAATCACTGGGCTTCTCCGGTCCCCCGGCCAACAACGTGGCCCCCTCTTCGATGCCAAGACGGATATAACCGGAGACCTTCTCCCAGTGCTGGCGACTGATCAGTGCGCCGACCTGTGTCTGCGGATCTTGTGGATCTCCGACCCGCAAGCGGTTGGCACGCTCGGCGAAACGCCGAACGAACTCCGGGTAGATCTGCTGCTGGATGAAGATGCGTGAACCCGCGGTGCAACGCTCACCGTTAATGGAGAAGATGGTGAATAACGCGGCATCCAGCGCACGCTCGATATCGGCGTCAGCAAAGATCAACACCGGTGACTTTCCCCCCAGCTCCATGGAGTACTTCTTCAGGCCCGCACTCCTCATGATGGCGCGCCCGGTGGCGGTACCGCCGGTGAAGGAGATGGCGCGCACATCGGGATGACGCACCAGGGCATCGCCCGCCGTAGCGCCATACCCCTGAACCACATTCAAGACGCCGGCAGGAATACCCGCCTCCAGCGCCAACGCCCCGAGACGATCGGCACTCAACGGTGACAACTCAGACATCTTCAATACCGCGGTATTACCCAATGCCAGACAGGGCGCGACCTTCCAGGTCGCCGTCATAAACGGCACGTTCCATGGCGACACCAACGCGCACACGCCGACCGGCTGAACCAAGGTGTAATTCAGCATCTGGTCGTCGACGGGATAGGTTCGGCCATTCATCTGCTGACAGATCTCGGCGAAGAAATCGAAGTTATGCGAGGCGCGTGGGATCAAGACGTTTTTGGTCTGCTGGATCGGTAAACCCGTATCGCGCGTCTCCAGCTCGGCGATCGCCGCTACCTCTTGATCGATCAATGATCCGAGACGCCGCATCAGACGGGCACGCTGCTTCATCGGCAGATTGGCCCATTTGGGGAAGGCCTGTTTAGCGGCGGCGACAGCCTGCGCAATCTCGGTCTGATCACCCGCGGCCACTTCCGCCAAGACGTCGCCCGTCGCCGGATCGAGGGTCGTGAAGTAATCCTGCCCAGCGACATTCTTACCGTTAATCCAATGGTTAATACGTTTCATCCTGCGATCTCCTTGTACTCGGCCTCACTGACGATACGGTTACTCAAGCGCGCAACGCCCTCCACCTCGACCACCACCTCGTCACCGGGCCGGACATCGGCCAATCCCTTCGGCGTACCCGTGGCGATCATGTCACCGGGTTGCAGGGTGATAAATTCACTCAGGTAAGCGATCAGGTAAGGAATGGAGAAAATCATGTTGCCCGTGTTGCCACGTTGACGCAGCTCACCGTTAACCCAGGTGCTGAGCGTCAGGTTATGAGGATCGGGCACCGCCTCGCGCGCCACGATCCAAGGGCCGATCGGCGTCAAGGTATCGCGACTCTTCACGCGTAGATTCGGGCGATAGTAGTTCTCGAGATAATCGCGTACGGCGTAGTCGTTACACACGGTGTAACCCGCGACATACTCCATCGCCTGTGCCGCTGAAACGCGGCACGCGCGTCGGCCGATCACCACCACCAACTCCGCCTCATAGTGCATGTAGTCCAGATTATCTGGTCGTACAGACACCTGGTTATGACCGGTCAACGTATTCGCCGCCTTGATGAATACCAGCGGTTCCTCCGGTGCCTGGAATGCCAGTTCGCTAGCATGGTCGGCATAGTTAAGCCCTAATGCGAATAACGTGCCGCCGGTCACGGGCGGCAGCCACTGCACCAGCTCGGCGGCGAGGGTGGTCCCGTCCGCCAACACCACGCGCTGCTGTTGGTCCACGCGGACTGACAAAATCTCGCCTTGATACTGAATACGCGCCTGCCTCATACCCCATCTCCCTGTGTGACCACGAGATTCTCCAACGTGGGAAAGCCGGTTGCCCGTACGCTGACGCGATCGCCGGGTTTAATGGTCACCCGCTGTTGGGGCGTACCAAGTAGGATCACATCGCCGGGTTGCAGCGTGGCGAAGTCACTCAATGCACTCAGCAACTGCGGCGCGGAACGCAGCAGATCGGCCGTAGACCAACGGTCAACCTCAACACCATTGATTGCAGTAACGATCGTCAACGTCGCTATTTGCTCGGCAGACAGTACCACCCGGTCACCCAGCGGACAGAAACCATCACGGCACTTAGCCTTGATGGCGGGCCGATAGAAGCTGGATTCCGGCAAGCTGACCTCATTGGCGAGGGCAAAGCCGGCGATAAATTCCGCCGCCTGCTGCACACTGACCTTATGTGCTCGCTGTCCCACCACCAGCGCCAACGTAGCGCCGCTTAACACCTGTTCACCGGCAGGATGTGGGATCGCCGCGCCACTGGGGATGACCGTGTTACGAGGTTTAATAAACCACACCGGCGTCTTAGGTGGCTCCTGATAGGGGGGCGAGTGAAACTGTGCATCCCAGGCAGCCAGTTGACTGCGATGGTTCAGGGCGACAGCAAAGACGGTGCCTTCCATTCCTCTCTCCTTTAGCTTGCACATAACGGGGCGTGACAGGCTTATTGTTAACATATTAATGAAATCCTTTTACACGCTGTACGCGTTTTAAACAACCGCCACGCGCAAAACTGTGATCTCGATAACATTGTATTTACATTTTATTAAATTAATTCTTTGTTATCATGCAGATAGATATATCTTCACAGTGTTTTAGCGCATCTTTATTAACTTAATATTAACCAATGCGCGCGACATTAATTTCATTAACCTATTAACGATCATGGGTGGTGAGGAATGGCGGGCATCGAGAGAGTGACTAGGCTACAATCGGAAGAAGGCTGAGGGGTATATGGCGACCGGTAGGCGCCTAACGAACGATTGAATGGATTGAAGAACTATGCATGAGTCACTGACCATCGCTCTGTTACAGGCACGCGAAAGCGCGATGGGTTTCTTCCGCCCGATATTGAAACGCTACAACTTAACCGAGCAGCAGTGGCGTGTGATCCGTGTCTTGGCTGGGAATCATTCTGTCGATTTCCATCAATTGGCCAGCCAAGCTTGTATATTACGTCCCAGTTTGACCGGGATCCTGTCACGGATGGAGCGGGACGGGCTGATCTTTCGCCTGAAACCTGTCAACGATCAGCGCAAGTTATATGTCTCCCTCAGCCAGCAGGGACAGACGTTGTATGAGCAGGCTCGCGCGCAGATTGAGGCGGAATACCAAGCCATCGAACGCGCCTTCTCCAGCGAAAAAATGGCGCAACTGACAACGTTGCTGGAAGCGTTTATTGCCCTGGGCACGCGCCAGCAGACGGGACAAGAGAAAATATCCGACGATACTCCTCACCTTGAACCCCAAGATTGAGACGACCTCCCCATACGGCGGCGATATAACGGGCGAGGTAAGAAGCCAGCCTCCTCTCCCTCGCCGCTCACTTAATCACAAGTCGACAACACGCAATTAACAACACACTACCAGGTTCTGTCCCTATCCCCCCGCTTCCTCGGTTAGATTGCCTGTTGCAGCAGAATTCCTATCGTCATCACACTTTCATCGGTGTCATGGAAAAGTACAAGTTTTTACCTAGATTTTACATTCCATCAAACTTATTACTCCCCATAATCGGTAACCGTGCCCCATCGACACGGATGAACGCATAGGCTTACCCGGCCTATCGCCGACGCCACGCGACTGCATAGCACGCTTACTCAATCAAAGGAGCCTGAGCGATGATGACCACCGACAACCCCATGCTGGACAAGTTACGTCCGATTTTGCCGAAGATTGCTGCCAATGCCACGCTAGCTGAGCGCGAACGCCGTGTCCCGGCAGAGAACATCGCCTTGCTAAAAGGCATCGGTATGCATCGCATGTTCCAACCCAAGACCTATGGCGGCCTGGAGATGTCGCTACCGCAGTTCACCGACTGCGTCGCCGCGCTGGCAGGCGCCTGCGGTGGCACGGCTTGGGCCTTCAGCTTGCTCTGTACCCATAGCCATCAATTAGCAATGTTTTCCCAACGCTTACAGGATGAAATCTGGGGCACCAATCCCGATGCCACCGCCAGTAGCAGCATCGCCCCATTCGGTCGCATAGAAGAGGGCGACGGCGGCGTCTATCTCAGCGGTGAAATGGGCTGGAGCAGCGGCTGCGACCACGCCGACTGGGCGATCGTGGGTTTCAATCGTATCGATGCCATGGGCGAGAAAATCTACTGTTTCGGCGTGATCCCTCGTCAGGAGTACCAGATCCGCGATGACTGGTACGCCAGCGGCATGAGCGGCAGCGGATCGAAGACGCTGATCATCGAAAACACGTTTATTCCCGAACACCGTATCGAGATCGCGAAGAACATGATGGAGGGACGCTCGCGCGGCTTTGGGCTCTATCCGGAGAGTGATCTCTACTATGCCCCCTATCGCCCCTACTTCGCCTGTGGCTTCGCCGCCATCGGCTTAGGGATCGCCGAACGCATGCTCGTTGCCTTTAAAGAGAAGACCCAGAATCGCGTACGCGCCTACACCGGCGCCCGTGTCGGCACCGCCACACCGGCCTTGATGCGCCTGGCCGAATCCACTCATCAGGTCGCCGCCGCTCGCGCCTTCCTGGAGAAGACCTGGCAGGAGCACGCCGCATTTGGCCGTCAGCATCGCTACCCGACCCGCTCCGAGTTGGCCTTCTGGCGCACCAATCAGGCCTATGCGGTGAAGATGTGTATCGCCGCCGTGGATCGCTTATTCTGCGCTGCCGGAGCCACCAGCTGGCTGAGTGATAACGAGATGCAACGCCTGTTCCGCGACGCCCACATGACCGGCGCCCACGCCTACACCGATTACGATGTCTGCGCCCAGATCCTGGGGCGTGAACTGATGGGGCTAGACCCCGATCCAAGCATGGTTTAACCACCGAGGATGTTGTGATGATGCAGACTACAGGGAATGGCCTCGACCCGCGCGCCTTGCGTCAGGCGTTGGGAAACTTTGCCACCGGCGTAACCGTAATCACCACCGCCGGCCTTGACGGCGTCGATGTCGGCATGACGGCCAACAGCTTTAACTCCGTTTCACTTGATCCCCCCTTGATCTTATGGAGCATCGATAAGCGTGCTGGCAGCTATCCACACTTCGCTCAGGCCAGCCACTTCGCCGTGAATATTCTCGCCGCCGATCAGATCGCGCTTTCCAACCGCTTCGCGCGCCCGGCAGAAAATAAATTCGCTGGACTGGAATATGCACGCGGCATCGCCGATATACCGTTACT
This sequence comes from Edwardsiella anguillarum ET080813, assembly GCF_000264765.2. Classification (GTDB taxonomy): domain Bacteria; phylum Pseudomonadota; class Gammaproteobacteria; order Enterobacterales; family Enterobacteriaceae; genus Edwardsiella; species Edwardsiella anguillarum. The sequence goes on along the minus strand of NZ_CP006664.1, from coordinate 3,274,362 downwards.
GCATGACTGCGCCGCCCGTTTCCAGTGCGAAAAGTACCAACAGATCGATGCCGGTGATCACTGGATCTTGATTGGCAAGGTCGTCACCGTCGACGACTTCGGGCGTGCACCACTGCTGTACTGTCAAGGCGCCTATTCGCTGGTGTTACCCTATCCACGTCCCACCAAGGCGTCCCCTGCCCCCGGCGCTGAGCCGGCGTCGCTAGACAACAACGTTTACTATCTGCTCACCCAGGCCTTACGCAGCTACCAATCCTACTACCAACCGCGCCAACGCGCCTGCGGGCTACGCACCAGCGAAGCCCGTATGCTGCTAGTTCTGGACACCCCCCGAGAGATGTCAATGGAGCAGCTGTTGTGTGAGGTCGCGATGCCCCTCCGAGAGATCGGGGAGGCAGAAGATGCACTGCGCCGTAAAGGATTGGTTGCCCCGGTTGGTAGCAATTACTGCCTGACCGAGGAGGGGAAGGCACAGGCCGCTATGCTACGCGACATTGCCGACCATCAACAGCAACAGGTGCTTGCCGGTTTCAGCGTCGAAGACATCGCGCTATTAAAAAAGATACTGCGCGCTATCCCACACGCTTGCCAAACGCTGAGTTCCGTCATGAAATAATCCCCAAAGCGCGTTCATTCCCCGCGGCTGAACGCGCTTTTTCTCCCCCACTTTCTCTATTGCTCAATCAGCCTACGCAGCCTCACGCTCGCACTGCTGCGCAAAGGGAAGAGGCCCCCTAACGACAGCGTGAGCATCATGAATAAAAAGGGTCCGCTGACGCCGCGATGGCCGGGGCGTCGCCCGGCCTGTGGCCATTCCGCCCCCGCTTACCAGAGAGCCCGCGGACGCGCCCTCCCGCCGTCAATTCCGTAATATCCCGCCACGGGTCGCGATATCCCGACCATATTTTGCTATAAATAAGACTACGTTAACTCATGAGCGCGTGGTCTATGGAACCCCTGCATGCCGTCGTTCTTACCATCAGCCTGTTCGTCCTGACCTTCTTCAACCCCGGCGCGAATCTCTTTGTGGTGGTGCAAACCAGCCTGGCCTCCGGACGGCGGGCCGGAATGATGACCGGTCTCGGCGTCGCGCTCGGCGATGCGTTTTACTCCGGGCTCGGGCTGTTTGGCCTGGCGACGCTGATCACCCAATGCGAGGCGCTCTTCGCGCTCATTAAGATCGGCGGTGGCGCCTATCTGCTCTGGTTCGCCTGGCATAGCGTGCGCGCTCAGGCCTCGCTGCCACTACTCAGCGTGCGGCCCTCCGTCAGCGAACCCTGGCACATCTTCTTCCGCCGCGGGCTGCTGACCGATCTGTCAAACCCGCAGACGGTGTTGTTCTTCATCAGTATCTTTTCGGTGACCCTCAGCGCCGACACGCCGCTTTGGGCTAGATTGGCGGCCTGGGGCGGGATCGTACTCGCATCCATCGTCTGGCGCCTGTTCCTGAGTCAGGCCTTCTCTCTCCCTGCGGTACGCCGTCTCTACGGACGGATACAGCGCGTCGCCAGCCGGGCGATCGGCGCAATTATCGGGCTGTTTGCGCTCAGGCTGATCTATGAAGGGGTCAGTCAGCGCTACTGAGCCGCGCATCCACGGGCGCACAGCGGCCCCGATCATACTGAAGTATCAGCGAGCGGGTCAGGAAAGTGAAGAACTGAAAGAGGCTCGGGCGAAAATCAGTCGCATTCTTACCGATAAGGTATCTGGCTGTTCTACCGATAGAAAGAGGCTAGACTTGCTGCGGATGAAAATAGAAGAAGGTGATGTCATTCTGGTGAAGAAGCTAGACCGCTTTGGTCGCGATACCGCCGATATGATCAAGCTGATACAAGCGCTTGATGCTTAGGGGGCGTTTTGTTCATCGATGACAGGATCAGCACAGATGGAGAAATGGGAAAAAGGATAGTCACTATCTTGTTGGCCATCGCCCAAACCGAACGGCGGGGAGTTCTGGAGCATATGAAACGAAGGCCGGGAGGAAATGAAGCTGACGTTTGGTCGCAAACGTGTCATAGACAGAAACAGTGTACTGGCGTTTCATCGCAAGGGGGAAGAACACAGCTGAGATAGCACGGAAGTTTAGTATTTCTCGCTCCATGAGATATCAGATTCTGAGAGATACAAAAATATAATAATATATCCACAGACTATACTATCTTTTTTATTAAGAGATAAAATTGATTATGACAGGATCATAATATCTAAGTTTATATATAATGGTTAACTGAGTGGATAATAAGATATATAATATTAAATACATCAACAAATAAACCAAGCTATCAAATACATTTAAAAATGGCGGAGAGGGCAGGATTCGAACCTACGACACGATAAATCGTGTGGACTCAGGAAATTTTTCAATTACCATAATCTGGCTTAGACCACTCGCCCACCTCTCCATATTCAAGTCGCAAATATAGAATCATATGTACCGTATAGATTAAAACGTTTAAGTGATATTTTGTGACACAAATCGCAAACAACAAACCTCATCATTTATCAGTTTTTATTATTCGACGTGAGTAGAAAAACTAGAGATACAGTTGATGTAGGTTCTACTGGGTTTGTGATTTATCTAGGGAGAAACATTATGGCGGGTATTGAGTTACTGACCTTAAGGGATGATAGCTTTTATCAGACAGCAGAGCGCGTTATTTTCAGGGATTACAAGTGTAATTGCACAAAAGGATGGAAAGATACGGACAGATTCTATATTTATAAGGCAGATGAATCTGGGATAATGGAAATATTCAGTGATGAAATTAGTGACTGTAACTTAGATGCTCTGATTGACTTGGCCAGGGCTTATCTTAGCGATAACATTATTATTTCAGGAGGACACACGGTCGTAAATCTGGACAACCGATTTTCAGTAAGTAATAAGGTAAAAAAATCAGCCAAATTCTGCATCGATTATATAGTAAAATCAAAGAAATCGTTAAACATTCAGCCTGATTTCCTAATGGAAATCAATGATTTTTATATGGAAAAAGCGATGGGCATGAAATTGATGGTGCTAATCAGTATAGAAAAATGGCAACATCACCGTATATTATTCCAGAGATAATAAATTCCTACATCAAAGAAAATAACAAACACTATGGCATCGACATCAGGTCATTTTATGTTAGTGAAAAGACTATGGCTGATCGATTTAAAAGACACATCAAAAATACAATGGATAAAAACACTTTGTTTAATCGACAGGATAGCAGTCTCTTAATGACTGTAGGCGAACATACCTTTGCCATTATAGAGGATAATAAACCTACCTGCGCTGCAGGAAATGCAGCCACATTTAGGGCGATTAGGTATAAAGTTTCCTCCAACAAGATCTTTGATAATTACACTTCTCATATTGGTGTATTCCCACTGTGCTCACGAATCAATGTGCTTAATGGATATAGGGCTGCGTCAGTGTTTTATGAAAATCTATCTTTACCTTCGCTACTGATATTTTTCGGAAAGTCCTGTTTTGAATAACTCTTGTAAATAATCAGCCTCTAACATGGGCATTATAACCGAGTAATACCATGAGAATTTCATATTTATATTGGCATATAACATTCTTTTCTACTGCCTTTGGTGCCGGCATTTTCTTTTTACCCCAAGCGGTAGGCCCGACTGTATTTGGGATAATGCCTTTTCTTGTTTTTATCACTGGTGCCATGCTGGTTTCACTAATGGCTCACTATCTATTTTTTAAATTTATTAGTTGTCATCCAGAGAAGGATTTTTTGGCAGCCTCCTCAAAATTTATTGGCAACAGATATGCAGTTATAACCTGTACATTATTTATATCATCAATGATGATTATCGTTTTAATAAACTTCATAACACTGGTTAATGTGGTGAGTTCATTTATCCATGACAGTTTATTGGTCCGGTTTTGTGTCTCTCTGTTGTTAAGTTCAACGCTTTCTATAGTTTGGCTACGTTTCAATGCTGATGTTGAAAAACTTATTTCACGGATAGCTCTTCCTTCAATCATTTCAGTTGCAGTAGTTGCCGTGTTTTTTTCTTTCAACCAATCAGATATCCATTATCATACTCGCCGGATGTGGATTCTATAAATGACCTCACATTGCTACCTATTTTTCTTTTTACCTTCAATTTTACGCCATGCATCCAGCGCTTCATTAAAAGCGCGAAAATTCCTGACGCACGAAAGCTAATCGCCGGGAAAATAATTATTTTTGCTTTCACCATTATTTTTGTCATTGCAGTAAGTCGATTGTTAACACCAAAAGATATTTATATTATTAATTCCAGAAATATTGATGCTCTTTCTTATACGGCGAGTCTTACCGGTAAACATGTAGTGTGGTTTGGTGCAGCACTACTTCTTTCTCTATTGACTACTGGCGCCTATACAGGAACGCTGACTGGAGTTATCGACGGGATTGCTTCTTTCAGGTCATTTAACAAGAAAGTTATTTTGAGTTGCAATACTCTTATTTGCACTGTGATTGGAACTACAAATCCAAGCATAGTAAAAATAATTGCTAATGGTTCGATTCCGATCATTATTACTACGGTGTTCTTTATTCCATCTGTATATTTTATAATAAATGGAAATTTACTGATGAGAACCATAGGATTCCTGGTACTACTTAGTGGCACTACTGTGATAGCAACGCTGTTTATTTAGCCCCTATCCCAGTACATAAACATCTCCGGTTGCCGGAGTGACTAGTTCCGGCAACCACATCCCCCCCCATTTACCAGTACAATGACAGCCCATTATTTTATCTGGCTTTTGGCGGTGTAGAAACTGCCTCACCTCCCAGAGGTTACGGGGTGACGCACAGCGCAGGTGAAAACCACCGAAAAGAGCGTGAATATGATTTATTCCGGTTATACTCTGGCAGTGACGCACAATATCAATGAGTCCGCGATGTCCACAACCGATAAAAATTACCAGTCCGCGATCAGATTTATAGATCAGAACCCCTTCATCTTTTACATAATCTACTCTCACATTTCGCCCTCCGGTGATACCATATGCCTGCGGTTTGGCCACAGGGATCTCCCCTGACCACATAAAGCGTTTTCCGATATGTAGTGGAATACTGCTATATTCCATACGGAGACGTGAATAATCAATGTCCAGCGACAATTTTTTTACTCTGGCGCTACAACCTGGAAATCTTATGGCCGCGTAGCGCTCACTGGACACTTGGGGATGGCATATGATCCGGCATTTATCAGGCAACCATGGAACACCGCCACAATGGTCATAATGACCATGTGAAATAACAGTAGCAGTTAGGCTGCTCAAATCGATCCCCATCAAGGCTGCGTTATGTAGGAAACTATCATCAGGTCCTGTATCAAACAAAATTGAATCACTTCCATCCTGGATAAACAAACTGAGCCCAGCTTTAGCACGAAGAAAATTTATAGAACCGGAGCGAAGCCGGTTTTCCAGCAGGACGCTGATGGTTATAGATATGTTCGCTTTTTCCCTAGAGTGATTAGTTACCGCCGGGCAGCAACACCTCTGTGATATATAGTTGGATAATACCCCATTCCCGAAGTAAAACACTATTTATATGCTGGCAGCCGTAGAGCATCTACGTGCTCAGGGTGAAATACTGAATTATGAAGATATCGCACGATTTTCCCCGCTTTGTTATGAACATATCAATATGTCAGACAAGCTGGCAGAGCAGGTGATCTGAGGCTATTATAAGGAGACATCAAAGAAGAAAGATATTTCTTAATGAGAAACTTCGCTCCATTGGACCTAAGATCCCTTTTAGCTATTGACACTCAACCGGTCGTTTATGTGATAGCCCCACTGTCACTGGTCGCGGAAAAATCTAGCGTTCCGGTATAGACCCTCCCGGATACGTAAATCACACATGCCTTACAGCGGGGGATGGATCATGAAAAATGACGGATTAGCAGCTCGGCGCGCGGCCGCCATTGCAGAAGATTGCGGTTTCACTAAAGAGCGGCTGCGTGATGAGTTCAGAATGAAATCCGCCCCCAGAAAAAGAATCGCTAAGGTAGTATAAATACCCCTACGGCGGCCGGTACGGTATATACCACATAGCAGGTTGCGTGCCCACGTGGGAGCAACGTCCGCCAACGACCTGCCGCTGTGCATCTTGCCGTTATCTCTAAACTTAACCGCGCCAGTGACCAGCAGGCACGAAAAGCCCATACCTAGCTGAGCCAGGAGCCGCTGTTTCTAGATAGTATCTCATACAAGCTGAAGACTGATAGCATATTGAGAAGTACAAAAACTAAAAAGGCCCAAGCTAATGATAGCTCGGGCCTGAATTTTGGCGGAGGAGTAGAGATTCGAACTCTAGGAGCTGTTACACTCGACGGTTTTCAAGACCGCTGCCTTAAACCACTCAGCCACTCCTCCGCGATGGGGAAGACTATATCCAGCGCCACCCCGCTTGTAAAGGCCACCCCGGTGCAAGTGCTGCCAAAATCGGCAATGCGCGCGCCGTTTGATCCCTTTTTGCGCAGCGCGGGATAAAAAGCGCGCATCACACCGCCGCGACGGCGGCAGAGGTGCGTAAAGATGGGTAAACCGTCTTTCTGCTTTTTATTCCAATAATTATATTTTAGTCTGGGTTGAGGGATACCATTCGCATTGGGCAGGAAAACAATGTCTTGCCGCCGTCGCGCTGGCGTCATCTCATCCGATACCTATAACACAACGAGAGAATCTTCGTATGGATCGTATTGTCGTTTCCTCTACCTCTGCGCGCAGTTCACTGCTGAGTACGCACAAAGTCCTGCGCAATACCTATTTTCTGCTGGCGCTGACCCTGGCTTTCTCCGCCTTAACCGCCACCGTCAGTACGGTCCTGATGCTGCCGGCGCCGGGCCTGCTGCTGATGCTGGTCGGCTTTTATGGCCTGATGTTTCTGACCTACCGCCTGGCCGATCGCCCGGCCGGTCTGCTGGCCGTATTCGCCCTGACCGGCTTTATGGGCTATACCCTTGGCCCGATCCTCAGCAGCTTTATCGCCAGCGGCGCAGGCGATCTGATCATGCTGGCGCTGGGCGGCACCGCACTGGTCTTCTTCTGCTGCTCCGCCTATGTGCTGACCACCCGTAAGGACATGTCTTTCCTCTCCGGTATGATGATGGCCGGTTTTGTGGTGCTGCTGCTGGCCGTGGTCGCGAATCTGTTCCTGCAGCTGCCGGCGCTCTCTTTAGCCATCAGCGCGCTGTTTATCCTGTTCTCTACCGGCGCTATCCTGTGGGAGACCAGCAATATCATTCACGGCGGAGAAACCAACTACATCCGCGCCACCGTTGGGCTGTATGTCTCGCTGTATAACCTGTTCATCAGCCTGCTCAGCCTGCTGGGATTCGCCCGCAGCAACTGAGTCGCACCCCGCTCTGCGCCCCGCCACCGCGGGGCGTTTTTTTGGGCGCCGTTTGGCGCCCGCCGGGCCTTGGGGTACACTGAGCGGCGTTGTTTGCCTGTTAGGATAAGTTACCATGTTAGAGTTTGACGGCCGTTGCATTGAAACCGACGCCCAGGGATATCTGCTCAATAGTCAGGAGTGGAGCGAAGCGCTGGCCGAGATCCTGGCGCTGCAGGAGGGGATCACCCTGAGCGAGGCGCACTGGGAGGTCGTACGCTTCGTGCGTGAGTTTTACCAAACCTTCAATACCTCACCGGCGATCCGCATGCTGGTGAAGGCCATGACGCAAAAATACGGCGAGGAGAAGGGAAACAGCCGCTATCTGTACCGCCTATTCCCCAAGGGACCGGCGAAGCAGGCCACCAAAATAGCCGGGCTGCCCAGACCGGTAAAATGCATTTAATCCTCCCGGCGCCGCCGTCGGCGGCCTCAATAGCGGATCTCAAAACGCTGAAAATGCTGCAGGGGACGCGGCTCCGTATCGACCCGAACGACCCGGGCATAGCGGGGGCCGCCGGCTGACAGCCAGCGCAGCAGCTGCGCCACCGCCGACGCCTCACCCTCGACCAGTACCTCAACCCGACCATCGTCCAGGTTGAGGGCATAGCCGGTCAGCCCCAGCCCCATCGCCTGACGCTGGGTGCCATAGCGGAATCCCACGCCCTGCACCCGCCCACTGACATAGGCTGCCACACACTCTCTTCCCATTGCGCGCTCTCCCTGGCCACACCGTTTCCCTCTATCATAGCGCATTCGCGCGCCGCCGCGTCACGTAGGAGCGGGGCCACGTTAGCCCGGCGCGAGGTCACCCACGGTGCATCGGGGCCGAAAACCTCGCCGCTCGCGCCTGGCCCTGGGCTAAAATGACCGCCGATAATGCTCTCGACCCGTTACGGGACACGCCCTAGTGCCTCCGCCCACATTCGGCTATGATAGCCGCCCGCCGCTTCCATAACTGTATATTGAAGGTGAATCTTGGCCCGTTTAATCCTCGCCAAAGGACGCGAAAAGTCCTTACTCCGCCGCCACCCCTGGATTTTTTCCGGCGCCGTGGCGCGCATCGAAGGCAATGCCGTCAGCGGTGAAACGCTGGACGTCTGCGACCATCTGGGCAAGTGGCTGGCCCGCGCCGCCTACTCTCCCCAGTCCCAGATCCGGGCCCGCGTCTGGAGCTTTGACCGGGATGAGAACATCGATCGGGCCTTTTTCGAACGCCGTCTACAGCAGGCTCAGCGCTGGCGTGACTGGCTGGTCGAGCGCGATGATCTGACCGGCTATCGCCTGATTGCCGGAGAGTCCGATGGCATGCCGGGGATCACTATCGATCGCTTTCAGGATACGCTGGTGCTGCAGCTGCTCTCCGCCGGCGCCGAATACCAGCGCGCTACGCTGTTAGACGCCCTGCACGCCCTCTACCCACAGTGCGCGATCTACGATCGCTCCGATGTGGCCGTACGCAAGAAAGAGGGGCTGCCCCTCGCGCAAGGTCCGGTATCCGGCGCCCTGCCGCCCGATCTGCTGCCTATCCGCGAACACGGTATGCAGATCCTGGTCGATATCAAGGGGGGCCACAAGACCGGCTTCTATCTTGATCAGCGCGACAGCCGCCTGGCGGCCCGCCGCTTTGCCCGCGATGCGCATGTGCTGAACTGCTTCTCCTATACCGGCGCCTTCGCCGTCTCGACCCTGATGGGCGGCTGCGCCCACGTCACCAGCGTCGATACCTCACAGGCGGCGCTGGATATCGCCCGCCAGAACGTCGCGCTTAACGGACTGGATCTGGCGCGCGCCGACTTCCTGCGCGACGATGTGTTCCAGCTGCTGCGCCGCTACCGTGACGAAGGGAAAACCTTCGATCTGATCGTCATGGATCCGCCCAAGTTTGTTGAAAACAAAAATCAGCTCGCCGGCGCCTGCCGCGGCTATAAAGATATCAACATGCTGGCCCTGCAGCTGCTGCGCCCCGGCGGCATCTTGCTGACCTTCTCCTGTTCGGGGCTGATGCCGACCGACCTGTTCCAGAAAATTTTGGCCGACGCCGCCGTCGACGCCGGACGTGATATACAATTTATAGAACAGTACCGTCAGGCCGCCGATCACCCGGTCATTGCCACCTACCCAGAGGGACTGTACCTGAAAGGATTTGCCTGCCGGGTCATGGGCGATCGCTAGGCGATCCTGGCGCCGGTGAGACAATAGACGAGGGCGTGTCCCGTAACTGGCCGTGAGCACCGACGCCGCACACCGTTACGGGGTATGCCCTAGCGTAGACTTGAAACAGGCATTTCCACCCGCATATTACACGGAGTCTTCCCCGAAAAAGTAGACGCAGCGGTTGCAAAGGAGGTCATATGATTACCAGCAAATTTGGCATTGGGCAGCAGGTTCGTCACAAACTGTTGGGATCGCTGGGCGTAGTGATAGATATTGACCCCGAATATGCCCTGGATGACGCCCCGGATGACGATGATCTGGGCGCCAACGAGGTTCTGCGCCACGCCCCCTGGTATCACGTGGTGATGGAGGATGAGCAGGGCCAGCCGGTACATACCTACCTGGCGGAGGCCCAGCTTGATGGCGAGAGCAGCGACTCGCATCCAGAGCAGCCGTCGATGGACGATCTGGCGGAGTCCATTCGGGCTCAGCTGCTGGCGCCCCGCCTGCGCAACTGAGCCGGCCGCCCCCGCCTCGGCGGGGGCCGTTTTTTCCTTACGCCCCGCGCGTTATCCCCAGCCTCGGAATCTCGATCTTCGGACAGCGGTCCATCACCACCTGCATCCCCGCCGCCTGGGCCAGCGCCTGCGCCTGCGGGCTTATCACCCCCAGCTGCAGCCACAGCACACCGGCGCCCACGGCGATCGCCTCCCGGGCAACCGCGACGGCGGCCTCAGCGTTGCGAAAGACATCGACCATATCGATGGGATGCGGAATATCCGCCAGCGCGGCATACACCCGCTGTCCCAGCAGCGTCTGTCCGGCCAGCTTTGGGCTGACCGGCGTTACCCGATATCCCTGCTCCAGCAGGTACGCCATCACCCGATAGCTGGCCCGCTCTGGCCGCTCGCTGGCGCCGACCAAGGCGATATGATGCACCCGGCGTAAAATCAGCTTAATCGTTTCATCTTCCATTGCGGACTCTCCGGAAAAAAGTGATATTCTCAGCTTAGATCGCCCGTGGGCGGCGGGAAAGGTTTTTTGACGAAGCGCGCTGAAGCCCCTTATAATGTAAAAATATGTTAACGGGAAATGTTTTGATACACCTCATCGGCCATTGGATCCGTTGGCATCATGCCCTTCGCCTGAGTAAATTTGAGGACCCCATGCGATCACGTGTTTTACTGGCTCTAAGCTGCGGCGGGCTGCTCTTTTGTCACGCCCTGTCAGCCACCACGCTGAAATTTGGCAGCGATGTCGAGCTGTTGGCCATCGACGGACAGCCATTGCCCGCGGCGCTGTTCAAAAGCGCCAACAGCCTGGAGCTGGACGCCGGTATCCACCAGATGCTGTTTCGGGTCGCCAAGCCGCTGACGGCAAACGGAGAGCCCCATTACTCGGCTCCGCTGATCGCCGTCTTTGATACCCGGGAGGCCACCTCGGTGACCATCAAGCTGCCGCGCATCGGAGACGATCGGGATATCCGTCAGCTGGAGCAGACGCTGAACTTCGAGCTGCTCAACCACCGCGGGATCCCGCTGGAATACCGCGCGGACGTCCTCAGCTCGCCGCCCGCCGGCGACTATCGCCAGCAGCTGCAGCGCTATAACCACAGCGCCGCCGCCGCCGCCCTGCCTGCGCTTACGCGTTGAGCCGCCGGGCGCCGCCCGTTCACTTTCGCTTTATTGTCCCTTTCTTGCGCCGCGTCGCGGCGCTCCGGGCGATATCCTGATAGGGTATCGCGCGTGTTTCATCGCGGCTTACGCCCCGCCTCGACACAGCGCTGCCAACGCGCCAAACGCCGTGCGCGCAGCGCATGGGGCATTGCGCCGCCGGGGTTAATGCCCCGCGCCGCGGGACACCGCCCATAAGACTACTTTTTCTGATAAAGGCCAACAGCATGGAAATGACCACCCGAACTCTCCCCAGCCGTAAACGCATCGCCCTGGTAGCACACGACCACCGCAAACAGGCGCTGCTGGAGTGGGTCAACAGCAACAAGCCGCAGCTCAGCGAACACGAGCTCTATGCGACCGGGACCACCGGCAGCCTGATCCACAGCGCCACTGGGATCCCAGTACACTGCATGCTGAGCGGCCCCATGGGCGGGGATCAGCAGGTCGGCGCGCTGATCGCCGAAGGCAAAATCGACATGCTGGTGTTCTTTTGGGATCCGCTCAACGCCGTACCGCACGATCCGGACGTGAAGGCGCTGCTGCGCCTGGCGACCGTCTGGAATATTCCGGTCGCCAACAACCGCGCCACGGCGGATTTCCTGATAAGTTCGCCGATGTTTGCCGGCGAAATGCCCATCGCCATTCCCGACTATCAGCGCTATCTTAACGAACGCCTGATCTGATGCGGTTCGCAGGGCGGGCCGTCAGACGCCCGCCCTGCGGAGATTACGCCTTACGGCGCGCGACGGCGCCCAGACGCTGCAGCGCGGCCACGAAGCGTGAGGGCCGCAGCGGATCCTGCAGCAGCCACACCCGGTGACGGGCGCGGGTCAGCGCCACATACAGCAGCCGCCGCTCTTCGGCATCGGGGAACGCCTCCGCCGCGGGCAGCAGCACCTCCTCGATCACACTGGGAGCCTCCGGCGCGGGAAAGCCATCCCGCCCCTCATGCAGCCCCAGCACGATCACATAGTCCGCCTGGCACCCCTTGCTGCCGTGCAGGGTCATAAAGTGGAGATCCAGCCCCGGCCAGCGCGTCGCGGCGCGATCCAGCAGCGCCGGCCGCAGGTGATGATAGCGCGCCAGGATCAGAATGGACTCATCGGCCCGCACATAGCCGCTCAGCTTATCGAGCAGCGCCTCCAGCTGGCTCTGCGGCAGCAGGGTGACCGACTGCCGATCGCCATCGCGCAGGGCGTTGAGCGTCTTCTTCGCCTGGTGTGGATTCTGCTGTACGAAACCATTGGCGATCTCGCCGATGCGGCGATTAAACCGGTAAGAGGTGTCCAGCCGACAGCACTCCCCCGCGCCAAAATAGTGGTGAAAGGCAGTTGTCAGCGTCAGCTGCGCGCCGCTGAAACGGTAGATAGCCTGCCAGTCATCCCCGACGGCGAACAGCGCGCTGTGGCTGTTCTGGCTGCGCAGCGCAGCCAGAAGTCGCGCCCGCTGCGGCGAGATATCCTGAAACTCGTCCACCAGAATATGTCGCCACGGGCTGATGAAACGCCCCTTCTCCAGCTGCGCCTGCGCCTGCTGAAGCAGCGCCGGAAAATCCAGCGCCCCCTCCTGCTTCAGCGCCGCCTTCCACGCCTTGAGCAGCGGCGCCAACAGGCGCAGACGCTGTTGAAACGGCGCACGCAGGGCCTCCGGCGCCTGTTCGACCATCGCCGCCTGACTGCCGCCGTGCTCGCGCAGCAGCCCGATCCAGTACGCCAGGCGAGGTACCAGACGCGCCTGCAGCGCGGTATCCTGCCAAAAGTCTTCCCGCTCCGGAAGATCGTCGAACAGCAGCGCCAGCCACTGGCGCCACCCTTTGGCCTGGCTTTTCTTCTCCGCGCACTGACGCTGCCACTCGGCGAGCAGAAAAGCGTCGCGCACCTCGTGATCGCTCGCCAGGCGTGAAATGGCCACCGGCCGGCGGGCCGTCTGATTAACGATATACAGCGCCAGCCCGTGAAAAGTTCTGGCCTGGACCTCCGCGCAGCCCGGCGTCTGCCGCAGCCGCTGCGTCATCTCTTGCGCCGCCCGGCGGCCGAAGGCCAGCGGCAATATCTGGCCGGCGTCAACCTGCCCGCCCTGCAGCAGCCAGGCACAGCGCGCCAGCAGGACGCTGGTCTTACCGCTGCCGGCGCCGGCCAGCACCAGCACATTCTGTTCGCCATTGACCACCGCCAGCGCCTGGCTGTCATTGAGCGGCGACGGCATGGCCTCGGCAAAAAAATCCGCCCGTTCGCTCAGCACCCGCTGGCTCCACCGGCGGTTATGCCGCTGACGGCGCTGCTCGCCCTCATCGCGCCACGCCAGACAGTCGTGGTACAGCGAGGCACAGGCCGGAAACGCCTCTAGCCGCTGCTCCGGCAGCGGCAGCGCCTGAAGCGTACGGTCGATATCCTGCGCCAGGGACGCCAGATCGGCGCGCGTCAGCCAGCCGTCGCGCTGCGTCAGCGCCTGCAGCGTCTGGCACTGGGCCTGCAGCACCTCGGCGCTGATCTGCGCCATCTCCTCGCTCCACCCGCACCAGCGTTGCATCAGCTGCTGATGAAATCGCTGTGTCTCCTGCCAATCCGTGCCATGCAGGCGGACAACCCGCTGATCCGGCAGCTCAAACTCCAACTCACCCCATACCAATCCCCGCTTGCAGCGCAGCGCCATCAGTTGGTTAAATGGGATCAGATACTGGTGCCGCTCTCCGCTGACCTCGATACCGGCGTTCAGCACGCGTACCCGATTATACGGATGCTGCGCCAGACGCTGTCCCAGCTTGGTGGCCCTGAGTTCCATGCCGTTTTCTACCTGCGTTGATTCCATCATATTGACCAGTTTACCCATGAATCGACGGCGCCTCTAGGCGCACTCCTACAATTGTACTCACCGTCGCGCCCGACCGGTGTCTCCCCTGCCCGCGGGGCAACGCGGCCAAAACGCAATGCGCCACGTTCCGGCCGCCGGAAAAACAGGGTAAACTGCATATAATTATAGCCAGTGTCATAATGAGTTAACCCTAATGAGAACCGTACTGAATATTCTGAATTTTGTGCTGGGCGGCTTTATTACCACCCTGGGCTGGCTGCTGGCTACCGTCGTCAGCGCCCTGCTCATCGTCACTCTGCCGCTGACCCGCTCCTGCTGGGAGATCACCAAGCTCTCCTTCATTCCCTATGGCAATGAGGCCGTGCACGTCGACGATCTCTACCCGGAGCGCAAAAACGGCCTGCTGAGCGCCGGGGGGACGCTACTGAACGTGATTTGGCTGGTTCTGTTTGGCTGGTGGCTGTGCCTGAGCCATATCGCGGCGGGTATTTTGCAGTGCGTGACCCTTATCGGCATTCCGGTCGGGATTGCCAACTTTAAGATCGCCGCCATCGCCCTGTGGCCGGTCGGGCGCCGCGTCGTTCCGATCGAGGTCGCGCAGGAGATGCGCCAGGCTAACGCGCGCCGCCGCTTTCAATAAGCCCGCTGCGCCATGTCCGTTTTTATCACGTTTGCGCCCAGCCTGCGCCGCTATGCCTATAACAGCGCTCTGCTGTATAACCTGCGTATATTTATTGCCCTGGCGGGTGCCGCCGGGGTTCCCTGGCTGCTGCACCAACCGCGGCTGACCATTCCCCTGACGCTGGGGGTCGTGGCCGCCGCGCTGACGGATCTCGACGATCGACTAGTGGGCCGCCTGCGTAACCTGCTGATCACCCTGGTCTGCTTTTTTATCGCCTCCGCCTCCATCGAGCTGCTGTTTCCCTATCCCTGGCTGTTTGCCGGTGGCCTGATGCTATCGACGGTGGGCTTTATTTTACTGGGCGCGTTGGGGCAGCGCTATGCGACCATCGCCTTCGGCGCGCTGCTGATCGCCATCTATACCATGCTGGGAACGTCCATGTACCAGCTCTGGTATCAACAGCCGCTGCTACTGCTGCTGGGCGCCGTCTGGTATAACCTGTTGACGCTGATCGTCCACCTGCTCTTTCCCATTCGCCCGGTACAGGAGGGACTCGCGCGCAGCTACAGCCAGCTGGCCGTCTATCTGGATGCCAAGTCCAACCTGTTTGACCCGGATCAGGAGGAAGATCTGAACCAGCCGCTGATCGACGTGGCGATGGCCAACAGCAATCTGGTCACCACCCTCAATCAGACCAAGCTGACGCTGCTGACGCGCCTGCGCGGCGATCGCGGACAGCGCAGCACCCGCAGGATGATGCACTACTACTTTGTGGCGCAGGATATCCATGAGCGCGCCAGCTCCTCGCACTTTCAGTACCGGCAGCTGAGCGACATGTTCCGCTACAGCGATGTGCTATTCCGCTTTCAGCGCCTGTTGATGCTGCAGGCCCGCGCCTGCGCGCAGCTCTCCCAAAGCCTGATCCTGATGCAGCACTACCAGCACGATCCCCGCTTCGAGCGAGCCTTCTGCCATCTGGAATCCACGCTGGAGCGCATCGCCACCCGCCATGGTCGCCAGCATACGTTGGTCAAGTCACTGTTCAATCTGCTGATTAACCTGCGCGCCATCGATGCCCAACTGGCCAATATCGAATCGGAGCAAACCCTGGAGGAGACCCGCGAAGAGGAGAGCACCCTCGCAGAGGATCGCATTACCGGCTGGCATGACATGCTGCAGCGTATCCGCCGCCAGCTGACGCCCCAGTCCGCGCTGTTCCGCCACGCGGTGCGCATGGCGCTGGTGCTGGTGGTCGGCTATGCCTTCATTCAGTTCACCGGCATGCAGCACGGCTACTGGATCATGCTCACCAGCCTCTTTGTCTGCCAGCCAAACTACCATGCCACCAAACGCCGCCTGTGGCTGCGGATCGTCGGCACGCTGGCCGGTATTCTGATCGGCCTGCCGGTGCTCTATTTTGTGCCGTCTCTGGAAGGACAGCTGCTGCTGATCGTGATCAGCGGCGTGCTGTTTTTCGCCTTTCGCAACGTGCAGTACGCCCACGCCACCATGTTTATCACGCTCTTGGTACTGCTGTGCTTCAACCTGCTGGGCGAAGGGTTCGAGGTCGCGGGGCCGCGCGTGTTCGATACCCTGCTGGGCTGCGCCATCGCCTGGGCGGCCGTGACATTCATCTGGCCTGACTGGCACTTCCGTCAGATCCCGGCGGTGATCGCCCGCACCCTGAACGCAGACTGCCGCTATCTGGATGCCATTTTAGTACAGTACCACCAGGGTAAATCTAATGCGCTGGCGTACCGTATCGCCCGCCGCGATGCGCACAACTGCGACGCAGAGCTGGCCTCCGTCGTCTCCAACATGTCGCTGGAGCCGCGCCATTCGGTGCAGTCCCAAGAGGCGGCCTTTCGCCTGCTCTGCCTCAATCACACCCTGTTAAGCTACATCTCCGCGCTGGGTGCCCACCGCCAGCGTCTGGACGACCCGATCATCCTGGCGCTGCTCAATGACGCCGTCTGCTATATGGACGATGCGCTTAACTATCAGGATGACGAGATCGTTCGCCGCACCCATCAGGCTATCGGGCAGCTGCAGCAGCGCCTGCTGACGGTCAATCTCCCCAGCGACAGCGCCGGACAACTGGTGCTGCAGCAGATCAGCCTGATGCTGGAGCTGCTGCCCGAGCTGACCCACCTAAAGGCTTCGTTGGTATAGCCGCTGAGCGCGCGCCGCGGCGGCGACTACTTTTTGTAGCGCCAGCGGTGCGCGTTCCCCAGCAGCCACTGACGCAGCGCCTCGCTCACCGGACGCGGCAGCACAGCGCTATGGCATCCCTGCACCGCCGCCGCCAGATCGAACAGCACCCGGTCGTCCACCTGGTGATTCGCCTCCTTCAGCTGGCTGAAAGCCTGAGTTGCCCCGACGCGTTCCAAATCGGCCAGCGATCGGATGCCGATCCGATACAGGCGCCGCTCCATATTAATCGAGATATTCGGACGCGTATGCAGGCGCCGCATCGCCGCCAGACGGATATCGTTGTCGCTGCGCGCCTGCTGCAGCGAGCGCCGCAGCAGGGTGGCCAGGCGCTGGGGCTGTTGCCATATGGCCGCCTCGACCCGGTAATAGCCCAGCCGCACCGGGAAACCGCGCTTTGTATAGATAAACGGCTGCATTCCGCAGTCTTCACAGTGACGCCCCTGCGCATCGCGGGCCCGTAGGTAGAGCTCCCCCTCTGCGATCAGGGCAAACATCACCCCGTCACACCATACGCCCTGGCCGCCGAACTGAGAGCGCAGCAAGACCCGCCCCAGCGCCGCAAACAGGGACTCCGCCACCCGGCTTTTTTCACCCTGCAGTCCATTCATGTATATCTCCTTAATAATCATTGTAATCAATGACCTGTCATCAGATCGCTGCAGATAACCATTAGCAACATAACCAATTCAACCGGAACACCCAATACACAACAGAGCGACGCAATGCCTTACATCCGATAAATGCGAAGCGTATTCAAAAAAACAGGTTGATCTTCGGACAGCGTAGAATTACTGTATAAGCATACAGTATACGGAACGAGAACATGACTATGCGTACATCCCCGTTGCATCCTGCTACAGACAGCGTCGTATTCAGCCGCCCCGCCTGCCAGAGCGCGCCCACGGTGCCGCAAAGCGGTTTTGTCAGCGAGCTGGGATATGGCGCCCAGCAGCCGCTGCTGTCGCTGCTGCTGCCTCCGTTACTGCGCCAGCTGGGGGAGCAGTCCCGCTGGCAGCTGTGGATCACCGCCCAGCAGAAACCCAGCAAGCGCTGGCTGTCTGCCTGCGGCGTTCCGGTTCATAAAGTGATGCAGCTGAGACGCGCGGAGGCGGGAGACGCGATCTATGCGATGGAACAGGCGCTACGCAGCGGAAACTACAGCGTCGTACTCGGATGGCTGCCGCCGCTGACGGCCGCCGAGCGGCTGCGGCTCAACTGTGCGGCGCAGGCCGGTCACAGTATCGGACTGCTGATGCAGCCTCAAGAGGGTAAAATGGCCACGGCGGTGCAGCCTCAGGCTCACGCCACGCATCACGGGTCTGCGCGTTACCATTAAATCACTTTAGGATAAATCCAACGCGGATACGTTCATAATATGAAAATAAGTTATTCATAATGGGGAAATCCCCACCGGTTAAGAGGTTAGGGTGACTGAAAACCATTTCAGTTACGCACAAAAAAACGCCACCTGTTTACCAAAACACAAACCACACTCTTTTTTTTTGGTGAGCATAATCACATCGTACTTGTAAGTTTCTAATCTCGTTGTAGACTTGTTATCGCAGCGGCTGTTCGAGATATCTATAATTGTTACCTGGCTAACAGCGTAATAAACCGAGCGACAGCCGTATAAAAGGTATTAAACCAAGAGCTATAGTTATAGCTCATTGCCTATTTGGATGATAACGAGGCGCAAAATGAAAAAAACAGCGATCGCATTAGCAGTGGCACTGGCAGGTTTCGCTACCGTAGCTCAGGCAGCTCCGAAAGACGACACCTGGTACGTCGGTGGTAAACTGGGCTGGTCCCACTTTATCAGCAACAGCTTTGAAGACATGGGCACAACCAAATCCCATCCGAATCAGCTGGGCGCGGGTGCTTTCTTCGGCTACCAAGCCAACCCGTACCTGGGCTTCGAAATGGGCTACGACTGGCTGGGCCGCATGGGCTACACCGGTGACGTGAATGCCAAATTCAAGTCACAGGGCGTACAGCTGGCTGCCAAACTGAGCTACCCGCTGATGGACGATCTGGACGTATACACCCGCCTGGGCGGCATGGTATGGCGTTCTGATATCCACGGCGCAGCAGACGGCGGCGACTATACTTCAAGCCACGACACCGGCGTTTCTCCGCTGGCCGCTATCGGCGTTGAATACGCACTGAACAAAGACTGGGCTACCCGTCTGGATTATCAGTACGTTAACAAGGTTGGCACCCGCAGCGAAACCGGCGCACGTCCGGACAACACCATGCTGAGCCTGGGCGTTGTATACCGCTTCGGTCAGGATGAAGTCGCTGCTCCGGCGCCGATCCCGGCTCCGGCTCCGGCTCCGGTCGTTGAAACCAAGCGTTTCACCCTGAAGTCTGACGTTCTGTTCAACTTCAACAAGTTCACCCTGAAAGCCGAAGGCCGTCAGGCGCTGGATCAGCTGTACAGCCAGCTGAGCAGCATGGATCCGAAAGACGGCTCCGTGGTCGTTCTGGGCTACACCGACCGCATCGGTTCCGAGCAGTACAACCTGAAGCTGTCTAAGCAGCGTGCTCAGACCGTGGTTGACTACCTGGTATCTAAAGGCATCCCGGCAGACAAGATCTCTGCCCGTGGTATGGGTAAAGCTGATCCGGTTACCGGTTCTACCTGTGATAACGTGAAACCGCGTGCGGCACTGATCAACTGCCTGGCACCGGATCGTCGCGTTGTTATCGAAGTGAAAGGCATCAAAGAAGAAGTTTCTCAGCCGCAGGCTTAAGTTCTTCCCTTTCATGCAAAACCCCGCTCCGCGGGGTTTTTTTATGCCTGCCGATAGGGAAAATATGGCATGGATAGAAATAGCAAAGGGGCCTCCCCCGAATAGCGCCGCGGCGCTTTTTTTATTTTCTCATTCCGCCCGCGCAGCGCTGAACGACAACGCGGTGTCTCTGACCCGCGTCGATTACACAGAACAAATAAATTCAGCGGACAGGAGGATTAGCGAAGCTAAGATTATTCTTTTTAGTTTGAATGGATATGCTATTTCTACTTTTTAGGAATATATGAAGAAAAAATAAAGCACTGATATCAGAAAAACATTACGTTATTTAATGTTCAGGGTAGGCGCAGCCTGGTCCATTCGGTATAACTGGATATTAATCCCGTTCACTGTGTAAAAAGGCCTGCAGATCCTGCTTTAACGAACTCATCTGGCTGGCATACAGCTCTTTGCGCTCCGCATCCTCGATAAGCTGAACGATGGTGTCAGACAGCGTGACGCCGCGCCGCTGCGCCAGCGCCGCCAAACGCTGCCAGACCAAAAACTCCAGATCGATGGACTTTTTACGGGTATGCTGATTTTCGGCGTTAAAATGGCGCTTACGTCGGGCGCGGATAGTCTGCTTCATGCGATTGCCCAGCGCCGGATCCATATGCTCGCGGATCCAGGGCAGCACCTTTACCGGCTCATGCTCCAGGCGCAGCAGCTGCTCCACCGCCTGCTGCGCCTGACTGAGCTCCTGATAGCGGGTGATCGGCTCCCCCTCCCGGTGTTTTTTCACCAGGTATTTCCACTTCCAGCCACACTCCAGATTTTCAAGCTGTTGATATTTCATATCTGTCTGCCAGTGACACGGTAACTTATCTCTAAGAATAACAATTTTTAGCACTTTTGCCGTCTAAAAATCCACGTAAAGGGCAAAAAAACGGCACTTAACGACGCAGGCCACAATCCATCCGTTCATCGGACCGAGTTTCCTGTGCAGTCAGGCGGATTCTTGTATAATTGTTTTTTTCCGACTAACGATGATTTGACAACGTTGAGCAACTACCGACTTGAGTGGCAATCGCTACTGCCCGATACAACTCCTTATACCTCTGTGTTCAGCAGTGCTGCCGCGCTGTCGGCGATCACCTTTGCCGAATATCAGCCGCGTCTGGAGAACAGCCTGGCGCACTTTTGCCATGCCCATGCCCCCAGCCCGTTTATGCTGGTCAAGGCAGAGACCGACTTTGAACACCTGACGATCCTGCGGCGCGCCGTAGAGACCCTGCTCCCCGTGGGCGGCCTCTACGGCAGCCGCTATCACATCACGTCTGAGCAGATCGACGTTACCCCCGCAGAGAGGCCAGAGGACAACCTGGCGGCGACGCAGCGGGTGGCGTGCGCCGAATGGTTTGAGGGTGAGCAGCTGCTGGGCACCGTGCGCCAGGGCAAGAGCGGACTCCTGCTGCAGCCGGGCCTGGTACATCAGGCCAACGGCGGAGTGCTGATCCTGTCCCTGCGCACCCTGCTGACGCAGCCGCTGCTGTGGATGCGTCTGAAGCAGTTCGTCACCACCGGCCGTTTCCAGTGGTTTGCGCCGGATGAAAGCCGTCCGCTGCCACAGCCGATCCCCGACATGCCGCTACAGCTGAAGGTCCTGCTGGTCAGCGACCGGGAAGGGCTGGCCGACTTTCAGGAGATGGAGCCAGAGCTGTATGAAAGTGCCCTGTACGGCGAGTTTGAGGTCGACATGCCGCTGGTGGACAGCGACGATATGCAGCGCTGGTGCGCGCTGGTATCGACGCTGGCGGCCAACCAGCAGCTGCCGGCCATCACGCCGGATGCCTGGCCGTCGCTGATCCGCAGCGCCGTGCGCTACAGCGGCGATCAGAATCTGCTCCCGCTCAATCCGGTGATGCTGGGACGCATGCTGCGCGAAGCCGCGCTGTATGCCGATCCGCATATCAACGCCGATGCGCTGCGGCAGGCGCAGGAGACCCGCCTCTGGCGTGAGAGTTATCTGTCGGAGCGCATGCATGACGAAATCGAAGTCGGCCAGCTGCTGATCGATACCGAAGGGGCCGCGATCGGCCAAATCAACGGCCTGTCCGTGCTGGAATACCCGGGACATCCCCTGCTCTTCGGCGAGCCCTCGCGCATCAGCTGCGTGGTCTATCAGGGCGACGGCGAGTTTACCGACGTCGAGCGCAAGGCCGAGCTAGGCGGCAATCTGCATGCCAAGGGGATGATGATCATGCAGGCCTTCCTGATCTCCGAGCTGGAGCTGGATCAGCAGCTGCCCTTCTCCGCATCGCTGGTGTTCGAGCAGTCCTATGGCGAAGTCGACGGTGACAGCGCCTCGCTGGCCGAGCTCTGTGCCCTGATCAGCGCCCTGGCCATGGTGCCGATCAATCAGCAGATCGCGGTTACCGGCTCCGTCGATCAGTTCGGTCACGTCCAGCCCATCGGCGGCGTCAACGAGAAGATCGAAGGCTTCTTTGAGGCCTGCCAGCGTCGGGGACTGACAGGTAAACAAGGGGTTATCATCCCCACCACCAACGTACGCCACCTGTGCCTGCGCGATGACGTCGTTGAGGCCGTCAAGGCCGGGACATTCCATCTCTGGGCGGTAGAAAATGCCGAGGATGCGCTGCCGCTGCTGACCGGCGTCGCCTACCTCAGTGAAAATGGCCCCAGCCTGCTGGGGACGATCCAGGCGCGTATCGCCGCTGCCAGCCCGCTGCTGGATCGGCGCATGCTGCCCTGGCCGATACGCTGGCTAAACTGGTTTAACCGTGGCTGATCGGACTTGTTCAGCGTACACCTGTTAGCTAAGATGGTCATCTCATTGAATAAAGGCTGACGAGAATTATGGTAGATAAACGCGAGTCCTATACCAAAGTGGATCTGGAAGCATCCGGTCGTGGAGAACTGTTTGGCGCCGGCGGGCCGCCGCTGCCGTCAGGCAACATGCTGATGATGGATCGCGTCATCAAAATGACCGAGGACGGCGGTAATCACAACAAAGGCTATGTCGAAGCCGAGCTGGATATCAATCCGGACCTGTGGTTTTTCGCCTGCCACTTCGTTGGCGATCCGGTCATGCCGGGCTGCCTCGGCCTGGATGCCATGTGGCAGCTGGTCGGTTTCTATCTCGGCTGGCTGGGCGGCGAAGGCAAAGGCCGCGCGCTGGGCGTCGGCGAGGTCAAATTCACCGGACAGGTACTGCCAACGGCCAAGAAAGTGACCTATCGCATTCACTTTAAACGCGTTATCAACCGCAAGCTAATCATGGGTATGGCCGACGGCGAAGTCCTGGTCGACGGCAAGCTTATCTACACCGCCAGCGATCTGAAGGTCGGTCTGTTCAAAGACACCAGCGCCTTCTAAACCCGCGCATCATGGCCGGGTAGACAAAACGCAGCTCCGCTGCGTTTTTTTATGCCAGAGCCGCGGGGCCTCATGTAAAAACCCCCGCACGGGGGGTTTTTACGCTCGAATGGTGTGGGGGAGTACTACGCTACCGCAACCAGAGACCTGTCCTCCATGGCCTGCCGCCAGCCTCCCAGCCAGTAAGAACGAGCGTCCAGAGAATGATAAGGACAAAGCTCCTTGGAACGACCTGCAATACCCGCTTGATAGCCGCGGGCCTGCGCCCTTTCCAGACGATCGCGTTTCTGTCTCTTCATGCCTTTTTTCCCTCATAATTACGCTGGTGGAAAGAAAACAGTGGTCAGCGTACGCTGCCACCCTTAACCAATAGCCACTTTTACCCGTCGGGTCAATGGTGAAAATTCGCCCACCCGTCACAGTTCTGCGCTAAAGTTGCGGTTATTTTTTCTGTTTCGGGTCGAGTTGGTAGCGTAATTCACTGAGGGATATCAAAAAAAACGCCCCTCGCCGACAATGGCCAGGGGCGCTGCATTTACACGCGGTAACGCATTTTAGTTGGCGCGGGCGATCTGACCGGCCATGCTGGCGATCTCCTGCTGCCACCCCTGCGCCAAGGTACGCACCAGCGCATCATAGCCATTCCCCTGCTGCGGAAGCACGATGTGGAACGCTTTTTGCGTCAGTGTCCCCTGGCGGCTCAGCAGCCACTCTCCGGCCACCACCACCTTACCGTCATAGCGTCCATAGAACGCGTTGACGTTAACGGTCAGGGTATCCTGTCCTATCTCCAGCGGCTGGGCTGACACCAGCCACCCTGGCATCCCGGCGCTGAGGCCGGCCACCAGCGACTGGGTCAGCTGCTGGGCCAGCGGACTGGCCCACAGGTTATTGCTGGCCGTCACGAACTGCACATCGTTCTGCTGATAGACCACCCCCATCCCCCCGAGCAGATCGGTGACGTTCACCGGCTGCACCCACAGCTGGCGCTCCTGCGGCGCCGTCTGGGCGACGGTGGTTTTCGCCGCCGGCGTCGTCGGCAGCTGATAGTAAGACTTCTGATCGCTTGCTCTACAGGCGCTCAGCGCCAGTACCGCTAACAGTATCATCCCTCTCTTCATGGCTTGGCTCCCTTGGGATGCGGATCTTTACCCGCCGGTGCCTCAAACACCAGCGCGTTGCTCTTCTGATTCAGGGTGCGCAACACCGGCTGCAGCTCGCGCAGCACCTGGTCCAGATGCTGCAGATCGCTCACCATCTGGTTATAGGCTGGCGAGCCCGGCTGGATCCCCTTAATGGTCCGATTCAGCTCGATCAGCGACCGCTGCAGATCGCTCGGCAGCGACTGCATCGCCTTGCTGGACAGGATATTATTCAGCTGTTGCAGCGTCTCCTGCGTCTTCAGCATCGTCCCCTGGCTAGTCTTCAGCGCTCCGGTCGCCGCCGAGATCATCGGCTCCAGCGGCAGCGCATTCAGTTTATCCAGCACCGCGGTGACCTTCTGCTGCAGCTGTGCCAGCCCGCCGCTCACCGTCGGCATAATCGGAATCCCGCTGATGACGTCGGGGCCTTTCCACGGCTTGGCATTGGGGTAGAAGTCCAGATCGATATACAGCGCGCCGGTGATCAGGTTGCTCGACTTCAGCGCCGCGCGCAGACCGCTATGGCGGATCCCCAGCAAATGCTGACGCAGGTTAAAGTTGTCGCCCATGTTCTCTTCGAGGCGCTCGGGCTCAATGTGCACCAGCACAGGAATGCGGTAGTTGGCATCCAGACGCTGATCCAGCCCTTTCACATAGTAAGGCACCTGCGCCACGGTTCCCAGCCGGATACCGCGGAACTCAACCGGCGCCCCGGCCTGCAGGCCACGAATCGAATCGGCAAAGAACATCAGCACGTCAAAGTGCTCGGTATAGAGCGAGTCCTGAATGCTATTCTGGTTATCGTACAGAATATAGTCGCTCAGATTGGCTACCTCCTTGCCCGGACTCAGCCCCTGCGGCACGTCGAAGCTGACGCCGCCGCTCAGCAGCGTCGCCAGCGATCCCATCTGCACCCGCATCCCCTGCGCCGACACATCGAAGGAGATACCGCTGTCCACCCAGAAGCGGACGTTTTCAGTGACCAGGGTGTCATACGGCGCCGCGATAAACAGCTGATAGGTGATCTTACGGGCCTTGGTATCGAACCCGCTGGTCTCCACCGAGCCCACCCGCAAACCGCGGAACAGCACCGGATCGCCAGGATTCAGCTGACCGGCCTTATCGCTGACCAGCATAATGCGGATGCCTTTGGCATCCGGCGGCGCCAGCGGCGGCTGATCCAGCAGATTAAACTCATGCTGTTCGCTATCGTTCGATCCCGGCTGCAGCCCGATATAGGCGCCGGACAGCAGCGTCCCCAGGCCCGAGATCCCTTCGCGGCCAACCTGCGGCTTCACCACCCAGAATACGCTGTCCTTGCGCAGCAGCTTCTCCATGCCGGTTTGCAGACGCGCCTTGACGATCACCTGATTCAGGTTATCGCTCAGCGTCACACTCTCCACCGTACCGACGTCCACGCTACGGCTCTTGATCGCCGTTTTTCCGGCGATGATGCCCTCGGCGTTTTGGGTGATCAGCGTGACCTCCGGCCCCTGATGGCTGAAGTGGTAAAAAATAATCCAGGCGCCGATCAGCGCAGTCAGGATAGGAATAATCCAGACCGGTGACCAGCGCTTGATACGCTCGATTTTAGCCGTTGTTTGTTCATCCACCTTCAATTATCCCTACTCCCCTGTTGGTACTCTGCTCTCGCGATCCCACAGCAACCGGGGATCAAACACCATGGCGGAAATCATGGTAATAATGACCACGGCGGCAAACAGAATGGCGCCGATATCCGGATAAATGCTCATCAGACGCCCCATGCTTACCAGCGACGAGAGCACCGCGATCACAAATACGTCGATCATCGACCAGCGGCCGACAAACTCGACGATCTCATAAATAACGTGCATCCGCTCGCTGTCCCGCCCGGTGCCGTGGCGCGATGCCCAGCACAGCCAGGCGATGGACAAGATCTTCAGCGATGGCACCATGATGCTGGCGATGAAGATCACCATCGCCACCGGGTATGAGCCCTCACCCCACAGCAGGATCACCCCGGCCATAATGGTGGAGGTCAGCTTGCTGCCCAGCGCCTGAGTGACCATGATCGGCAGCAGGTTGGCCGGAATATACAGCAGCAGTGCCGTCACCAGCAGCGCCAGCGTCCACTGCAGGCTATTACGCCGCCGGGCATAGCCGGTCGTCAGACAGCGCGGACACTGATGTTGATCCGCCGGCAGGATCGCCGTACAGCAGGCACAGGATCGCAGCCCCTGCCGCAGCCCGGTGTCACCGCAGCGCTGCGGCAGGTCACAGGGCGGCGGCGCGGCGATGTCATCCCACAGCAGCCGACGATCCACCATCTGGAATGCGCGGACCTGAAGCAGGCAAAACAGGCAGTAGGCCCAAAAGCTGCTGCCGACCCCCACGTCGCCATACGCCATCAGCTTGACAAAGCTGACCAGCACGCCGGCGAGAAAGATCTCCACCATACACCAGGCGCGGCACTGCAGCAGGATCCGCGCCAGCCCCACCCTGAGCATCGCCGGCAGCGGCACCCGTAGACACAGTAGGATGATCACCACCATACAAAACGCGGGGATCACCTGCACAAAAATCATAAACAGCGTGGCGATACTGACGTAGTTTTCAGACATCAGCATACCGGGGATCTCGATCAGCGTAATGGCATTGCTGATCCCGGCCACCGACATCGTGACGAATGAGAACAGATTAGCCACCACTAAAAGAAACAGCGCGCTGATCGCATACAGCGTCGGCTGCAGATGCGGATGACGCCAACGCATGGCCAGCGTCGTACCACAGCGCGGACATACGCTCTTGGTGCCCCAGGTCAACCGGGGCAGCGCAACCAGCATGTCGCACTGTGGGCACAGCATATGGGTATTTTCCGTATCCTGTTGACTGCACATTAGATTATCCGGTTATAAAAAAGCCCGATACGCTGCACGCCGGCAGCCATCAGGCTGATGATTATCCCTGCGACTATAGCCTCAATCAGCTGGCATTTTTTTGCGTTTCGAGGGATTCCCAGCGGGCATACGCCTGCTCCAGCGTCTGCTCGCACTCCGCCAGCGCCTGCAGCACCGGCTGGGTCTCGCCGTGCGGCAGAGAGAAAAAGTCCGGTGAGGCGACCTGCGCCTGCAAGGCGGCGAGCTGCTCCTCCTGCGCCTCAATCTGCTGCGGCAGCTGCTCCAGCTCCCTTAACTGATTGTAGCTCAGCTTATTGCTGCTGCGACGCCGCTCCGTTTTCGCCTCCCCCTTCAGCGCCTGCGGTGCGGCGTCCGTCGCCGCCGGCGAGCGCAGCGCCTGCGAGGCGGCCTGCTGCTGATGGGCATCGGCGTAGCCGCCGGTATAGCGGGCAATCACGCCGTCGCCCTCGAAGATCCAGCAGTCGGTCACACAGTTATCGACAAACTGACGATCGTGGCTCACCAGCAGCACAGTTCCTGGGTAGTTGGCGACCAACTCCTCCAGCAGCTCTAGCGTTTCGATATCCAAATCGTTGGTAGGTTCATCAAGCACCAGTAAATTGCTCGGTTTTAGGAACAATCTCGCCAACAACAGTCGGTTACGCTCCCCACCGGAGAGCGCGCGCACCGGCGTCATCGCCCGCTTGGGGTGGAACAGGAAGTCCTGCAGATAACCCAGCACATGCCGAGCGCGCCCGTTGACCATCACCTCCTGCTTACCCTCGGCCAGGTTATCCATCACCGTCTTGTCCGGATCCAGCTCGGCGCGGTGCTGGTCGAAATAGGCGATCTCCAGCTTGGTGCCGCAGCGCACGCTGCCGCTGTCCGGATTAAGCTGACCGAGCATCAGTTTCAGCAGCGTAGTTTTACCGCAGCCGTTGGCCCCGACCAGGGCGATCTTATCGCCGCGCAGCACCTGACCGGAAAAGTCGCGCACCAGCGTCTTATCGCCGCAGCGGTAGCTGACGTTCTCCAGCTCGAAGACGATTTTCCCGGAGCGCAGCGCCTCTTCGGCCTGCATCCTGGCGTTCCCCTGCTGCGCCCGGCGCTGGGCATGCTCCTGACGCATCGACTTCAGCGCACGCACGCGCCCCTCGTTACGGGTACGGCGCGCCTTGATCCCCTGACGGATCCACGCCTCCTCCTGCGCCAGTCGGCGATCGAATTCGGCGTTTTGCAGCTCCTCCACCCGCAGCGCCTCTTCCTTCCCGGTCAGATAGGCGTCATAGTCTCCCGGCCAGGAGACAAGCTTGCCGCGGTCGAGGTCGACGATGCGCGTCGCCATGGCGCGAATAAAGGCGCGGTCATGGGAAATGAAGATAATGCTACCGCCAAACTCCTTAAGGAATCCCTCCAGCCAGGTAATGGTATCGATATCCAGGTGGTTGGTCGGCTCATCCAGCAGCAGGACGTCCGGCTCGCACACCAGCGCACGCGCCAGCGCCGCCTTGCGCAGCCACCCGCCGGAAAGCGCCGAGAGCGGGGTATCAGCCTCCAGCCCCAGCTTGGTCAGCACATCGCGAATGCGGGCATCCATACGCCAGATGCCCTGGTGCTCCAGCCGCTCCTGCAGCTCCGCCAGCTGGCGCAGGTGCTGCTCGCTGGGATCGCGCTCGACCTTACGCAGCAGCTCATGGTAGTCGCGCAGATGCTGCGCCTGTTCGGCCACGCCGCCGGCCACAAAGTCGAATACCGAGCCGGCGACGTCACGCGGCGGATCCTGCTGCAGACGCGACACCACCAAATCCTGCGCATACACGACGCGCCCATCGTCCAGCGCCAGCTCGCGCCCCAGGATCTTCAGCAGGGTCGATTTCCCCGCGCCGTTACGCCCGACCAGACAAACGCGCTCGTTGGGTTCGATGTGCAGCTCAGCATTATCCAGCAGCGGCGCATCGCTAAAAGAGAGCCAGGCACCTGAAAGACTAATCAAAGACATGGAATTACTGCTCCTCGCCGGCGTGGGTCACCAGCCAGCAATTGTGGATCTGGCGGTTACGGGCAAAGTCGGCGGAGCGCGTGCGCTCGGTGATCTCCTGCGCCTGCAGACCCAGCTGCGCCAGTCCGGCCAGATCCATTTTGAAACCGCGTTTGTTGTTGGAGAACATGATGGTACCGCCCGGACGCAGTATCCGGGCCAGATCGCGCATCAGATCCAGGTGATCGCGCTGCACATCAAAGGTCCCCTCCATCCGCTTCGAGTTGGAAAAGGTCGGCGGATCGATGAAGATCAGATCGAACTTATCCTCGCAGTGGTGCAGATAGCTCAGGCAGTCCGCCTGAACCAGGCGGTGCTGACGTCCGGTCAGCCCATTCAGGCGCAGGTTGCGCTCCGCCCACTCCAGATAGGTACGGGACATATCGACCGTGGTGGTCGAACGCGCACCGCCCAGCCCGGCATACACGCTGGCGCTGCCGGTATAGGCGAAGAGGTTCAGGAAATCCTTACCGCGGCTCATCTCGCCCAGCGTCCGGCGCGCAATGCGGTGGTCGATAAACAGTCCGCTGTCCAGATAGTCGGTCAGGTTGACCCAGAAACGGGCGCCGTACTCCTGGACCTCCATGAACTCGCCCTTTTGCGCCAGCTTCTCATATTGGCTTTTACCCTTCTGCCGCTCACGGGTTTTCAGGATCAGATTATTGCCTGAAACCCCCATCACCGACTGGGTCACGCTGACCACGTCGAACAGACGCTGGCGTGCCTTCTGCGCATCGACGCTCTTCGGCGGCGCATACTCCTGGACCACGATCTTTTCCCCGTAGCGATCGACCGCCACGTTATACTCCGGCAGATCGGCATCGTAGACCCGATAGCACGTCAGCCCCTCTTGCCGCGCCCACTTATCAAACTTTTTCAGGTTTTTACGCAGACGGTTAGCATAGTCCTGCGCCACCTCGCCGCCGCCGGCCTGCGGGGCCGCGCTCAGGCGATAGTTCTTCTGAACACACTCCAGCGGGCCATTCTTGGCCTTAAACTGGCGCTCGGCGCGCAGCTGCAGACAGCTCAACAGCTCCGGCGAGGCGCTGAACAGCGACAGCTGCCAACCGCCGAACTCCCGCTTCATGATGCGCCCCAGCGTATTGTGCAGCGCAATCAGCGCCGGCTCGCTCTCCAGCCGCTCCCCGTAGGGTGGGTTGCTCAGCACCGTCCCCAGCGGCCCTTCCGGCAGAGGATTGTGCAGCTGAGCCACATCGCCACCGTTAAAGGTGATCAGGGCGGCCACCCCAGCGCGGCGGGCGTTGGCGCGCGCCATCTCCAGCACGCGGCGATCGAGATCGTAGCCAAAGAAACGCGACGTCGTCTGCTCCAGCCCCAAGCGGGCGCGGCGCTGTGCCTCTACCCGCACCTCCTGCCACAGATCGGCGTCGTGACCGAGCCAGCCCATAAAGCCCCAGCGCTCACGCTGCAGCCCCGGCGCCCGATCGGATGCCATCATCGCCGCCTCGATCAGCAGCGTGCCGGATCCGCACATCGGATCGACCATTGGCGTACCTGGCTGCCACCCGGAGCGCAGCACCACGGCGGCCGCCAGCGTCTCTTTCAGCGGCGCCTGGCCGGTCAAATCACGATAGCCGCGCTGATGCAGCCCATCGCCGCTGAGATCCAGCGATACGATCGCCGTTTCCCGCTGCAGATAGACGCTGATACGGATATCGGGATCCTGCTTGGCCACGCTGGGACGCGCGTCGATACTCCGCGTAAAGCGGTCGACAATGGCATCCTTGACCTTAAGGGCGCCATACTGGGTATTGCGGATCTCCTCATTTGTGCCGCTGAAGTGCACGGCAAAGGTCTTATCGATGCCAAACAGCGTCGTCCAATCGATCGCCTGCACGCCCAGATACAGATCCAGATCGCTGTAAACCTTAAACTCGCCCAGCGGCAGCATGATGCGCGACGCCAGACGGCTCCACATCAGACTCTGATAGAGCAAACGCCCATCTCCCCTGAAATGCACGCCACCCTGGACAATCTGGCAGTCATGCGCACCGAGCCCTTCCAGTTCATTTTTCAGTAGTTCTTCGAGACCGCGCGCGGTGCTGGCAAAAAGAGATTTCATGTTTTCACTATCGCTATCAGTCAGTTATGGATGATATCCGCCCAGTTCGACGCAGGAAACACCTGGCGAACGACGCGAAAGTGCGCCGATGGGGAGAATAAACCCGATATTTTCCACTTTTCCCTGCCGCCACGCCATCCCCACAGCGTTTTTTTACGCATTTTCTCCTCCGCACGCCGCCCGCGGCGCCGGCATTGACACCCTCGCCCATCGCTATCCGCGCCGCTGCGCCCCTTCCCCTGCCGGGTACGGCCAGCACCGATGCAGCAGACAAAAATAGCCTGATGGAGTAGGCTAATCCACTTTGGTGAGGCAACGCCTCTCAGGCTTCTAGGCAAGGCTCGACGATTATGCGTAGGTTGAAACACCCCACTCAACACGCCTCATTGAAGATCAGAGCTGAACGGCATCAGTTTTGCTGGCTGTTTATCTCACTGATCGGCGTCTTTTTTATCAATCTGATCCCGAACCTTGGCGATCTGCAGTCCAAATCCCTCATCTGCCTGACGCTGCAGGGGATCGCCGGATTTAACGTGGTTCTGCGCCGCAACCGGGCTTTCGTCACGGTGCCGATCGTACTCAATGTCATCATCTTTCTGTTCTTTCCCGACTCCCTCCCCTTCATCGTGTTAGGGAAGATGCTGTACTTATATTTTTTTACGCTGGTCACGATTGTCGTCGTCCGCAAGGTTATCCGCGCCGCCTCCGCCGACGTCGAAATGGTATTTGCCGCCCTCAGCGGCTTTCTGCTGATCGGCTATATCGGCCTCTTTATCTTTTCCAGCATCGAGGTATTACAACCGGGATCGTTCAAAGGCATTAGCGACAATCCGCAGCAGATGTTTAACGATCTGTTCTATTACTCATTTATCAGCATCCTGACCGTCGGCTATGGCGACATCGTCGCCGTCTCCTGGCCCGCCCGCAACGCTACTATTGTAGTCGTCCTGATGGGCTATATTTATTCGCTGGTCTTTATTGCCAGAATCGTCAGCGACTTCCCGAAGCTGGGGCCGCTGTGCGGCGACGATGAGAGTAAGGGCGAGGAGAAGCACCCTCCCGGCGCCGGCGCTGAACCGCGCAGCGGTGCTGTCGGCGGCGATGACGGCAAGAGGGAGACGATAGCGCCGCCCCGACGCCGACGCTGAACCGCGCATCGCCCCGCACAGCGGCGCTGTCGGCGGTGATGATATCAGGACGGGGAGGATATCCCCGTCCGCCGTCCGGTAAAAAACGGCGCAGCAGAAAGGAGGAGCCGCCGCCATACGGAGGGATGCCGTCACCGTCTCGCCCCCATCGACGCCCTGTAGCGCGCCCACGCCATTCAGCGCCCCGCCAAAGCCATCACCCGATACGCTCCAGACACAATCTATCATGCTGATGAATAATTAATTTATATTAACCAGTCTCATCTTTTATATTTTACAAAACAATGCCGATATCTGATTAATTAAATATTTCCTTTATTCTATCTTTAAGGATATATATGAATGAATTTACTTTAGATTACAATTGCGCGCCACTCGCGCCCTCAGGCGTAAAATGCCCGCCCTACCGACCAATATCCTGCTGGAGTGATTTTTTATATGTTTTTTTATCGAAAATTAGCGAAACATCACACAGTTAAACCATGGTGATGACTGAGAAGGGAACGGCCTCGCCGTCTTCACAAGAAAAATTTTTTGAATATACTACGATTACTTTCACGGGAAATTAAGTTTAATTTGTTTTATATAGAACAAAATAATCAATATCATAAAACA
Organism: Edwardsiella anguillarum ET080813; assembly: GCF_000264765.2. Classification (GTDB taxonomy): domain Bacteria; phylum Pseudomonadota; class Gammaproteobacteria; order Enterobacterales; family Enterobacteriaceae; genus Edwardsiella; species Edwardsiella anguillarum. Next base: position 3,241,446 of record NZ_CP006664.1, on the reverse strand, counting down.
AATATAAATAATGAATGATCGGGGTATCATATGGATAAGAGAATTCCATTACGTTCAGGAATAAGTCATTTTACTGCCGCGACGAGAAAAAAAGGCAGACTATGCTCTGGCGATCTCTCCGAAAATCAATTCTGGCTATTGGTTGAAATATCCCCCATCAGCAGCGAGAAAATTATTGATGCCATGTGGGAGTATTTGATTCTTGGCCACACCAGAAAAGAGATCTGTGAGCGCATTGGCGTCAGTAATGGATATCTTAGCACCAGCCTAGGTCGCCTGTCGTATATTCACCACATTGTTTCTTGTCTTGCCGGCTATTATAAGACATAACAGCACAGCATTTTAATGGCGTTCGCACATTCGCTTACCTATTCCAGGACATGCCGAAAGAGCCCGCTATTGCGTTGTTGGGATAGCGCCGAAGCAGCACATTATATGTTTTTATTAATTTATACCATTGCTGAACTGAGAGAGCTAAATGAATTATGCCATATTGACTAAATACCCTGTATTAGCGGCGCTGGTTTTCCCCCTTGTCGGCAACGCCGTCGCACTTGATACACAAACCAGAAGCTATAGCATCACCCTGGGTGCGTCCCGAATTATTTTTGATGCTGAAAGCGATAGCTATAATCTCCCCATTGAGAATAAGCAGCCCTATCCTATTCTGGTGGAGTCTCGGGTTATGGATGAGAAGTCCGAGAAAAAATCCCCAGACTATATTGTGACACCGCCATTGTTTCGCCTTGACAGCGGGCAAAAGAACACCATCTCGATCATTAGAGTCAACGCCAGCGCTCCTCGCACTATCGAGTCAATGCACTGGATCTGTGTGAAGAGTATTCCGCCGACCGAAGGCAGCGCCTGGAGCGATGATGATAAGAAGCGCAGCAACGGCATTTTAAACGTCAACGTAATGGTGAATAGCTGTATTAAATTAATTACCCGCCCAGCGTCTTTGAATATCAAAGACGCGAGTTATGCGTCAGCCTTGATCTGGGAGCAGAGCAAGGGTGCGCTTACCATTAAAAATCCAACCCCCTACTTTATTAACTTCAGAGAAATAAAAATTAATGGTCAGCCCATAACGCCGCCGATCGCGCTCAAGCCACAGGACGTTTATCGCTTTGCACAGAAAAACATTGCCCATAAAGGGGCAAAAATCACCTGGAGCCTGATTAATGACTACGGCGGCACTACCCGTGACTATCAGACCCTTCTCGACTGAATGATGCTGTGGACGAATATAGATTAGCGCTGAGTTAGCCCATACCGACAAGGAAGCGTCAACAATGAAAACAACGATTAAACCGCTTATCTGGTCAATGATGCTGGCTGGCTTGCCCTACAGTGTGGGTTCCTTTGCTCAGTCAGAAGAGTACTTTTTTGATTCCGCACTGGTGAATGGCCATGACGTCAGTCGTTTCAACGACGGCCAGCAGCTACCGGGCTCCTATTTAGTTTCCGTTGCAGTGAACGATTCCAGAAAGAAAATGGCAAGCTATCAAATCGAGTTCGGCTACGTGGGTAATACCCTAACGCCCTACCTGAAAAAAGAGGATTTAGTTTTATTCAATATTAATCCTGATGCGCTGCAACTGAGCTATCAGCCTGGAGAGAAGTACATCGACTTCAGTCAGGGCGATCTCCAGTTTAGCTTCGCTTTCTACGGCATGAGTCTGGTGCTGTATGCGCCGGCCAAAGCTATAATGAATAAACCCAGCGAACTGGCGCATGAGTCGCAATGGGACGACGGCATCACTGCATTCATTTTAAACTATGATGCCAAAGCCTGGCATCGTGAAGTTAAGTTTAACGCCCCGTCCAGCCAATCCTATTCACTCTCACTGGCGCCGGGCCTTAACCTGGGCAGCTGGCGTTTACGCAACTCGGGTATATGGCAGCGAGGCTACAATGGTGAGAGTACCTACCAGAACGCCTATGCCTACGCGGAAAGCGATATCCGATCGTTAAAAAGCAAGCTGTTGATTGGTGAAAGCAGCACCGGCTCTGATATTTTTAACAGCATTCCCTTCAGAGGTATCAAGCTGGCGACCTCTGACAGTATGATCCCCTTCTATGAAAGAACGTTTGTCCCGGCCGTAAGGGGCATTGCCAGCAGCGTCGCCCAGGTAGAGGTGCGCCAGAATAATTACCTTATCTACAGCACCGAAGTCCCTGCCGGTGCCTTTGAGCTCACGGATATTCCCGCGCTACAGGGCGAGGATATGGCGGTCACGGTCACCGAAAGTAACGGCACCGTCCAGCATTTTACGGTTCCCTATAACACGCCGGCCATTTCGCTCAAGGCCGGTAGGGTAAAGTATGAGGTAACCCTGGGGAAGTACCGTCCTTATTCAGATACAGCAAACGACGATTTTTTTGGTAACGCCACGCTGATTTATGGCTTCAATGATTTTCTTACCGGGTATACGGGTCTCCAGGCCAGTAATAAATATTGGTCTGGGGCGCTGGGAATGGGGTTTAATCTGTCTCGTTTTGGCGCGCTCTCCGTCGATGGGGTGTATTCACGCAGCGGCTATCATAATAATGAAATCGGCAGCGCCCTGCGCATCCGATACAGCAAGCTTATCAACGAAACCAATACTTCGTTTAATCTGGCTAGCTATCAGTACGCCTCGGCAGGCTACAGCTCATTCACCGACGCCATGACGCCCCGGCGCGCACGCTATCCATCCCCATGGCGAAAGAAACACGACAGCAGCGTCAGCCTGAAGCAAGATCTGTCCCGCTTTGGCTCGCTGGATTTATCCTTCCGTGCCACCGGCTACTGGGATAAAAAATCTGAGTCCTATGCCAACCTAAACTACAGCACCTCCCTTTTGGGACGCGCCAGCCTATCGCTGGGCTGGAACCGGGTTCTCAATGCCGACTATCGCCATCAGGAGGATATATTCTCCGCCGCCATCTACGTCTCTCTGGGAAATCTCATCGGCGCCGGCACGAACTCCAGCCTGAGATACCAGATCCTCTCCGAAAGGGATCGCAGTATCAGTAACTCCCTCACCCTGAATGGCATAGCCTATGACAATCGACTGTCATGGAATATCAGCCAGGGGATTAACAACAAAAACGGTGACAACAACAGAACCTCGATCAGCGCGGCGTTAATCCATCCCTTTGGCGCCATTAATGGCATGTATAACTATAGCCCAACGGTGACCCAATTTGGCGGCGGGATTAACGGCAGCATGGTCTTGCACCGCGGCGGGCTCACGCTGGGGCAGCGGATCCACGGTGCAGCGGCGCTCCTGGATGTGGACAATGCCGCCGACATTGCGGTAACCAACCGTAACGGGGTGAAAACCGACGATAACGGTTTTGCCCTTGTGACCGCGCTCAACACCTATCGAAAAAATGACATTTATATCCAGCAGGCTGATTTAAACAGCCAGACGGAGATTAAACAGACGGTCTCCTCGGTGATCCCCACCGATAACGCGCTGGTATTGGCCAGTTATAAGACCGTCAACGGTAAAAAAGCGCTATTCCACATCACCGGCAGCGATGGCAAACCGATTCCCTTTGGCGCGCTGGTCGTGACAGAGCATCAGCATAGCGCAGGCATCGTAGGTGACGCTGGCGACGTGTTCTTAAGCGGGTTATCGGACAGCGGCGTACTCCATATTCGCTGGGGAAACCATGACGGACAGCAGTGCCGTCTTCCCTATACCCTGAAAGAGAAGAATCCCATCGGGTTATATATATCGGCGCTCGCCTGCTTATAGTTTTTATTTTTTAGTTTTACTCGGTTTTATTCCTGGACTGAGTAATGGGTAAATAGTTGGACAGGGATCAATTCACTATCAAGTTTACTATAGAAATGAGGTTTACGATGAATATGAAGAAAACAGTAATCTCTGCGTTTGTTGCCGTTTCCTGCCTGGCTGCCAGCGGCGCTGCAATGGCCCGCTACAGCACGTTCGGCGACAATAATCCCCATGTCACATCCTATATGGAAACGACGCTGACCACCAACGTGATCGATAGCAGCACGACTCAAATTGTTGTCACCCCCTCGCCCCTCACCGTCACCAGGGCTGATGCCTCTCAGAGAGGAACAACGCTGGCCACCCTCTCAGTCAACGCCTCGGATATCATTAACGGTGAGTCGGGCAACTCAGATGTGCGGATCGACATTCACGACGACTACTATGACGAGACTACCCAACACTGGCTTTTTAAAAATGAGAGCGGTAATACCATCAGCGTAGTACCCCTTGGGGATAGTAATGTTTGGTTCCGCAACGCTGGGCGGAATATTGCGGCATCGACTACGGGCGTAACTGAACTCAATGGTGACGTCAGTTTCGTTACGGCACAGGAGGATAGTAATATCTCCCCAGGCAGTTACTCTATGCCGGTGGTTGCCACGATCAACGCCTGGTAATAGATATATCCCTCTATTACCTCGCACTCACCAGCCCCCTTTTCGGGGGCTTTTTATCGCTGCAGCGCATAGGCCATGGATAAACTAACACCGCCTTCCGCGGTCACCGGACAGCAAAAAGCCAGGGACTGGCCCTGGCTTTAGAAACAAGAGGAAATGAGGTCGCGTCGTTGCGGCCTACGCCTGCTTATTTAGCAATAGCGCGCATGGCGTTATCGATCGCCGTGATCAGCAGCATCTGCGGATCGGCGGTGCACGCCTGATTCAGCTTGTCGACAACGGCTTTATCCGTACCGGCGGTCTTGGTAATTTTCAGGCCGCGGCTTTCAACGCTGGCGTTGCCCATAATAGCAACGATTTCCGCGACGCCCGCGCTATCGGTCTTCGCCATTTCACCGGCATCGGCGCAGGTCATATACACTTCCGCCGGCAGGCCCGATTTAATGTCGTAAGACTGCGCCCATACGGCCGGCGCCGCAGCCAGCGCAGAAACCAAGAATAATACCTTTTTCACATTCAATTCCTTCTGTTTTATTGGATCCGGCCGATGATCGCGCCGCCGGCACCGCCGACGACCGCGCCCTTGATAGCCCCTTCGATACCGTTACCGGACAGAACGCCGGCGACAGCGCCGACGGTCGCACCAATGGTAGCGCCTTTACGGGCCTTCTTGCCTTTACGGCCTTTTTCACTGATCGCCCCGACGCCGGCACCCAGCGCCGCACCTTTCAGTACGCCGTTGACGCCGTTACCGGACAGCAGTCCAGCCGTCGCCCCCAGCAGCGCACCCTTGGTAGTGCGGCTCGGACCGGCCAGCGACGCCGTTGAAAAAGCCAGCAGCGACACGGTTGTCACTGCGATCAGCGTATTTCTCACCGCCGACGGGAATCTCCCTGACGCGTCAAACATATCAACCTCCCTTGATGATCGTGACGTTTGGCATGCAGCGCATCATAACATGAAGAAAAATGGGATTGCCCGCCTATTACCGGATATTCGTCCAAATAAAACACAAAACAGCACAGAATAGAGCAATTTTAAGATTATTACCTAAACATCGTCACGGCGCGCGGCATGCGCGCCGTGCATCGGAGATGAGGGGTAATAGATTTACCCCGCGCAGGCCAGCGCGGTATCGTCAGACGGCGTCTCCTGATGCGCGCGCAGCGGCAGCAAGCGGTCATGCATCACCTTGATGGCCTCTCCCAGCATCAGCGTCTTACCGGACAGCATCAGCGAAGGCTGTGCCAGCAGGCACAAGCTGGCGCTGGTGCCCGGCGCAATCACCAGCAGGCGCCCCCAGGCGGGCGTATCGAGCAGCTGCACGCCGACCAGCTCTCCCGGATCGGGCACATAGCGGCCGGGCTGCGGCGCAAAGTACCAGCTTTTAGGCATCATCGGCTTCAGGAAGCGCTGTGCGATCAGGGCATTGAGCACCAGCTCGGCACGCTGCGCCGTATCCAGCCCGCTCGCCTGACAGCGCTCGGCGAAGTGATAGTAGCTCGCGGCATCATCGACACAGAAGGTACTGACATCAAAGGCATCCGGCGTCAGCATTTTAGAGGGAAAGCGGGAGCGAAAGACCATGCCATTCGCCAGATCCAACATCAGACGATCGTGCTGCCGGTCAAAGAACCAGCGCCAGCGATCCCCGGGCTTTATATTCATGCATTGACCCCCACGCCATAAAATCCATGGCAACATAACGGTACTGCCAAGCAATGTCACGCAACGCTACGCGCTTAACTCAGCATTTGAATAAATAAGCAGCGCACTGATGAAAATATAGACTAGCTCGGGACGAAAATAAAGTCCCGGGCTAAATAGGCAGGATTAAAAATTAGATATGATTAACGATTTCTTTAACCAGGCCCGGTCCTTTAAAGATAAACCCGGAATAAATCTGGACTAAGGATGCCCCCGCCTGCATCTTTTCGCGGGCAGCAATCACTGAATCAATGCCGCCGACGCCAATAATCGGCAGTCGTCCCTGCAGCTCAGCCGCCAGCTGGCGAATAATCTCAGTGCTTTTCAACTGCAGCGGGCGACCGCTCAGGCCACCGCTCTGGGCGCAATGATTAAGCCCATTGACCAGTGAACGATCCAGCGTGGTATTGGTGGCGATCACCCCATCAATTTGATGACGCACCAGGCTATCGGCAATCTGCACCAGTTCTTCATGGCTAAGATCCGGCGCAATTTTTACGGCAACCGGAACATACTTGGCATGCTTTTGCTGCAGTTCGGCCTGCTTGGTTTTAATCGCAGCCAGTAAATCATCCAGCGCTTCACCATATTGCAGCGTACGCAGCCCCGGCGTATTGGGTGAGGAGATATTCACGGCAATATAGCCAGCGTAGGAATACACCTTATCCATGCAAATCAGGTAATCGTCTTTACCCTGCTCTACCGCTGTGTCCTTATTTTTGCCGATATTAATCCCGAGAATGCCGCCGAAGTGAGATTTTTTGACATTCTCAACCAGGTTATCCACGCCCAGATTGTTAAAGCCCATGCGGTTAATTAACCCCTCCGCCTCAACAATGCGGAATAGACGCGGCTTTTCATTACCCGGCTGGGGACGCGGCGTGACCGTACCCACTTCGATCGATCCGAATCCCATGGCGCCCAGCGCATCAATGCACTCACCATCCTTGTCCAACCCTGCGGCCAGACCGAGCGGATTTTTAAATGACAATCCCATGCAGCTGACCGGTTTGCTCGGTACCGACTGGCGGATCAGTCCGATGAGCGGCGTGCCGCTGATGCGGTGCAGCTGCTTGAACGTAAACTCGTGAGCGCGTTCTGGATCGAGTTGAAAGAGGGCCTTCCTGATAAAAGGGTAGAACATGAGATCTCCTGATTCCCGTTGCCAAACGGGGCGCTATTATCAGGGAAGTCGACATCAATTGGAATTGATTAAAAACAAAAAGAGCCCTATAAAAGCAAACGTTTTACTTCGTCCCGTCAGCGACGATGCTTCCCCGCCAACTGATTAGCTATCATATTGTTTATAAATAACATTATAAAGGTCACGCCGGAGAGGGCGTAAAACGCCACGGGACCGCGGCGGCCCGACGTCCCGCGGCGTCTTTTCCCAGCGCACGTACGCGCGCTGGCCACGCCCCCGCGCCAGCGTAAAACGGCCCGGCGACGCGCCGCCTGGTAGCCCAGGGTTAATCCTGCCGCCCATCATCCAGATGGAACTGATGCAGGATACGGTGGGCCAGCGGCGCCAATATCAGCCCCAGCGTCGTCATAAAAACCAGGCTGGTGAACATGCCATAACAGGCAAAGAAGACCTTCCCTGTCAGGGTCTGCGGCACAATATACGGACCGATGCCGTTGGCAATAAAGGCGCTGTTGAGCGTCGCGTCATGCCAGGCGATGGTATCATCGAACAGGAGATGCCCCGCCACACCGATCGCCAGGGTAAGAATAATCAACAGCAGCGCGCCGGCAAAATGCAGTAGCATCCGCTTAATAAAGGCCCTTGATGAGATTACTGGCATATTGCGAGACTCGTACATGTTCACTCCCCCGCTGAATCCGCTGACGCAGAAAATAAAGCCCCCGCACGACACCGCTCGCCGGGACGGCGGCGGAAACGCCAGCCAATGACGCTCCGCTGACTCCAGCTTAGGCGACTTTATTGCATTGGCCCATACGACGCGGGCCTCCCGCCGCTATTCCGCACGTTTTGCCCCGCTTCGGCTACAGCCTCAGCAGACTCAGCGCCAGATTGACGGCGGCGGCCACGACCATGGGGATCGCGGTACGCTTCACCACCTGCAGCGGTGAAACGTTCGCAATAGCGGCAATGGCAACGATGGCAGCGGTGATCGGCGATACGGTGCGGCCAAAGCTGGTCATGATCTGCATTGGCAGCATCAGGGTGATGACCTCGATATTCAGCGAACCGGCAATATCCGGCGCAATCCCCGCCAGCGGGAAAAACGCCGCATTACCGGAGCCCATCAGAAACGCCGCCAGCGCCAGCATCAGACTCATGATCACCACCATGGTGCCCACGCCAAAGCCTGCATGATGCATGCCGTCGGTCAGGGCATCGATCGCACCAATTTTGATCAGCCCATTGGCAAAGACCTCACCGCAGATAATCAGCGAGACGACCAGAACAAAGGCCTTTCCCATGCCTTCGATAAAGATCATCAGACTGCTCAGCACCCGTTTGGGCTGCCGCAGACGAACCAGCTCAAACAGCATGGCGGTCAGAATGCTGATCAGCATCGCCGCCACGATAGAAATGCGAACCGTCGAAGCAAACAGCGGGCTAAAGGCCATGATCAACGCCAGAGGCAATACCGGTAGCAGGGCATAGCAGAGCGGTGGCCGCGACGGCGCCGATGCCGTCTCTGCTGCACGACCCTCCGGCGGCGGCGCTGCCGCTTCGCGCCGATCCCACCAGCGCTGCACCACATAGTGGCTCAGGGCCACGGCGGCAATAATCGGCAGGGTAACGGGCAGCTGATGATGCACAAAATAGATAACCGGATCCATCCCCGATAGCTCCGCCGCCAAAATTACCGGCCCGCTGGGGCCATGATCGATAAACTGGGCGCAGCCGATCACCCCCAGCGCCGATAGTTTGCTGACTCCGCAGCGAATAAAAATAGGGTACAGCGTGACCATGAGCAGCAGCGCCAGACCGGAGTGACTGGGAATAAACAGCACCAAAACCTGTGAAAGAAGGAAACCCAGCACCAGCAGCAGATAGGGGGAGCGAATGCGCCTAAGCGGTCGCTCAAAAATGGCGAACAGCGCATGGCTGGCCCCCACGTGCTCCATATAGCGGGCAAAGCCCGAAATCGTCATGATGGTCAGCCCAATCCCGGCCAGCCGGTTACTCATTACGCCGCTAATCAGGTAAAAGATATCAAAATAGCGCCAGTTAGCGCTTTGTTCGGCCGCCATCAGCGGCGTATCCCGCAGCAGCGCGGTGAAAAACAGCAGGGCAACGCCCCCCAACAGCAAAACAGCCTGGGGTACAGCCCCTTTCAACAGGCCGTATATCACGAGAATGACGACGAGGACGGCAATAAATAGTGTCAGCATGACGCGTTTCTCCTTAATGACCGGTAGACGTGGTGGAAACAGGCGTCGTAGCAATAAAGGAGAGAAGGATGAACAGACTATCCCGGCGGCGTCCGGCGGCGTCAATGAAAATCACGTTAATAGTGTTAAGCAATGCTAAAACGTTATTAATCAATGCGGGGGAAAAGAGCCCATGCCAGCGACGGACACAGGCCACACGGGGACAGCGACTCGCGATGGCCGCGTTGCCGGAGCCACGCGACACCGCCCCACGCGCGGGCGAGTCCCTCTATCGCGCTGTCCCGCGCGTTCCCCCGCCAATCCTTCCCTTAAAAGGTGTAGGTGAAGCTGCCTGTAACCAGCCCGTCACCCTCGGTATTGAGCGACGCCCCCGCGGCGATAACGGCCTGCGGATGCAGGCTCAGGGCGGCCTCCAGATAGCCGGTCGCCCAGCCATGCGGATAGTGCTTTACCGGCGCAGGCATCAGACGCCGAGCATCGAGCACCTGATAGGCTTCGGCCCACTTTGCCGTGTCCATCAGCTCATACTGGTAACTGACTTTGGCCGTCAGCGTCAGCTCGTTCGATTGCATAATATGAAGCCGCTTGGCAAGCAGCCCATCGACCAGGAGCTGGTTCGAGGCGTGATCGGCGGAGTCCACGCCCGCATTATTCCAGCCGTTGCCCCCTCTCTCCTGAAAGGCGCTGTGGCTGAAGAACGTAGAGTGGATCCCCGACGCGATGCCGGCGTGAAAACTGTCGGAAAGGTAAACGTCTTTGACCAGCATATTTTTTAGCGCCACGCTATAGGTGTTAAAATCAGCCTTACGCCCTAACCCCTCCCGCCGATTGCGTAAGAATCGGTTTTCGCCATACACCGTATTGATCATCAGGTGGTAAGCTAAGACGCCAAAGTCGTGTTGATATGAATAGCCAGCCAGCACCGACTTCACCTTATTAGAAGCATCAGTATCGTATTGAATATCGCTATATTGATATCCGACAAAGATATTATCAGCGGAGAAGAAAACATCATCTTTGGCCAACGTCAACGACACATCGCTATTGGTATACTGGACAGTACCGAGCACATGCTGACTATTCTCGGTGGTTCTTGAGAAAAATACCCCCAGTTTTCCCCAGTCACCGGCATACACAAATTCGGCGTCTGACGCCTCTTGGCTGCCATAGCCCCCCTTAATATAGGACGACGCCGCCCTGAGCTTGCTGGCGATATCGAATAAGCCGCTGCTGCGATTTAAGATCGTGGCGCTGATATTGGCATAGTCTCTGGCGGCGATGTCATAGCGCTGAAGATAGATATCCCCCTCGCCCTCAAACAGGATATACAGATTATCTTCATCCTTGGTCATTGAGGTATAGCCATAGCTGGGGGCGTCATACACCTGAATGGTGCGGCCGGTATTGGTGGTAATATAAATACCATCGCGGTTGGCCCTCTCCGTCGCCGTGCTGTAGCCAACCAGATAGACGCTGTCATCCAGATGAGAGTGAGCTCGTCTCGGCTTTGGCGACATTCTCCGGCAGGAATGGCTCCTCCACCCGCTCCCAGTGCAGGCCGTTGTCCTTCGTCCGATGGACGATACGCGATAATTTCTCCCGCGATGTCTCGGATTTACTGGCCAAATAGATATGACCATCGTGATGGAATACGCTGCTCTCGGAGGTGATGTCGGGGAGATCGTCCCCGCTTCCCGGCGCCCTCACAATTTTATCATCGGGACGCAGCCAGGCCGAATCCCACGTTGCGCCATTGTCTGATGAATAGATATAGCCTGAGGTTACCGTCGCCCCGTTCCCCACCAGACTTTTGTCCCTATTGTGGTGCCATGCCTGTGCGGCGAGATAGAGTGTGCCGTCGTGATACATCCCGGAGCCCGGGCCCTGCAGTATATATTTGTAACCCTTCGGCGCCAGATCGTACAGGCTGGTGCCCCGATCCCAGGTTTCGCCACCATCGTCAGAGGTAAACATAAAGAAGTCTGACGATTCACTGAGCGGTTTGCTTGTGATAAAGCGATCGTTGTAAAAGCCGAACAGAAACGTTCTTCCCGAGTCAGGGTTGTACACGATGGCCGGATCGGAGATTTGTCGCTTAGCGTTAATATCTGGGGCGATATCGTGAATCTCGCCCCAGGTATCCCCGCGATCGTAGGATATTCTATAGCCAAAGTGCACATCCTGATTCTGACCGATATCGCTGGTACCGACCGCCCGCGCATCGCTGACGGCGATAATCGCCCCGTCCGACATGGCGGTAATCGCTGGTATCCGCCAACCATTATTTGCCGTCCGGTCATGCTCGGCAAAAATCAACATCGGCGCATGCCAGCCATCATGCGGCGCGCCACTCTCCATCACGCTCACCGCGCGTATGCCGGGCGAGAGGCTTAACAGGCAGCCCGCCGTTAATAGTAATAAGTTATTATTCATAGTGCGCACCCATGTCAATAAACGGTTTCAATATTAAAAAGGCGTCTGAGATAGCGACATACCCTTATCCGCCCGCGCAATATCATGGAATGAATATGCATATAGCGGATCCGATTTAATAGACTGGGGTAATCTACCATTATAATTATGGTTCTATAGTTAGCCTGTTTTAAATCTGTATAGTTGAATACCTTTTTAAGCAGATAATTTATTTGATATGGACAGCTTATCCATACTCTGCCCGATATTAGCGGAACTGCAGAATTACGCGCCCTGCGCTGGGGGAATTAAACGCCGGAAACGACGCTCACGCCGCGACGTCATTCGGAGCGCCCGCCGTGGGTGAGGCCGGCATCGGATAAGCGCCCGCGGGGAGCGGGCGGAAAGAGCCAGTGCGGGGGCGCCGTCCCGATCGCGCAGAAAGGCGGATTCTGGACGGGCTAGCTTCGCTACAGCCCCCGCCTGCCGGAAGGCATCGATAGCGGGATGCTGCGGCAGGATAACAACGCTGTGCCCACCCAGCGCCTGCGGCATACGGTACAGATCTGCGCTTAGCGTGATCGGGTTACCTACGCCGGACACCAGGCTGCCCTCCTGACAACGAAAGGCACCATAGGGATAGATAGACCCATCGCGGCGCCCGCTGCGGCCCGTACGGGCCCCTCCACCGGATAGATCTGATTGATAATCTCCATTCCGGCGGCCACGGGGCCCGCTAAGGTGTGTTCCATCTGATCACGCCTTGGGCTCTAGGGGGTAAAGTCCTTCTGGCGGGCGCTGATGTGTAAATGGTGGCCGCTGTAGCGGCCCTCGACATGCTGATGCAGATGCTTCGCCGTGGCCAGCAGACGGGCAAAATCGATCCCGGTCGCCATCCCCTGCGCGTGCAGCAGGTAAACCAGATCCTCCGTGGCCGTATTGCCGGAGGCGCCCGGCGCAAAGGGGCAGCCGCCCAATCCCCCCAGCGACGTCTGGATGGCATCGACCGGCCAGGTCGCCGCCAGATAGCTGTTGATGATGCCCATGTTGCGCGTGTCGTGAATGTGGATATTGAGCCTCACCGCCGGAAAGGCCGCGCGCACCGCGTTCAGGGTCGACAGCACCTGCCCGGGATAGGCCACGCCGATGGTGTCGCACAGCGTAAACTCATCGATCCCCTCGGCCGCCAGCGCCGCGATCAGCGCCAGCAGCGGCGGCGTGGCCATCCGCCCCTCATAGGGGCAGCCGAAGACGGTCGCGATATCCTGCACGATACGCAGGTCGGGAAAGTGCTGACGAATGCGGGCGATCTCATCCAGCGACTGGCGGTGCGTCTTATTCACGTTTTTCAGGTTATGGGTCTCGCTGAGCGAGATCACCGGGGTGATCTCGCGGTAGCCGCACGCCTGCGCCAGCCGGGCGCCATGAAAATTGGGCACCAGCGCGGAAAACTGGCAATCGGGATAGCGTGAAATGCAGTGGCGGCTGACGATCTCGGCATCACGCATCTGGGCGATGGCCGCCTGGCTAACGAACGAAGTGAGCTGCATACGCTGCACCCCCGCGCTGATGATCCCCTCGATAATTTCGATTTTCAGCGCCGTAGGAATAAAGTCTCGGACGTTCTGGAACCCGTCACGCGGCCCGATCTCCACAATATTTACGCGGGTCTGCTCTGTCATTATTCCCCCCTCCCTTATTGACCGCGCTTCAGCGCCAGCGCCCGCAGGGCGGCGGCGACGATATGCTCGGCGTCCAGCCCATAGCGGGCCATCAGCGCCTCCGGCTCACCGCTCTCGCCAAAGCAGTCGTCCACCCCCACCCGGATCACCGGGCAGGGACAACGCTGCGCCAGCGCCTCACACACCGCGCTGCCCATGCCGCCGTTTTTCTGGTGCTCCTCTGCGGTGACCACCGCCCGCGTCGCCTGCGCCGCGGCGCAGACGAACTCGACATCCAGCGGTTTCACCGTATGCAGATCCACCACCATCGCCGAAATCCGCCGGGCCGCCAGCGCCTGGGCCGCCAGCATCGCCTGGTACACCAGCGCTCCGTTGGCAAAAATCACCAGATCCGTGCCATCGCTGATCAGACGCGCCTTGCCCAGCGTAAAGGGGGTCTCCGCCCCGGTGATCAGCGGCGTCGCCTCGCGTCCGAAGCGGATATAGGCGGGGCCGGGATGTTCCGCCAGCGCCAGCGTGGCCTTTTCGGTCTCCAGCGCGTCGCAGGGCACAACCACGGTCATATTGGGCAGCGTGCGCATCAGGGCCACATCCTCCAGCGCCTGATGGGTCGCGCCGTCCGGGCCGACCGAGATCCCGGCGTGGGCGCCGGCCAGCTTGACGTTCAGATCGCCGTAGCACACCGTCGTGCGGATCTGATCGAAGGCGCGCCCGCTGAGAAACACCGCGTAGGTGGCGGCGAAGGGCAGCATGCCGCTCAGCGCCAGCCCCGCCGCCGTCCCCACCATGTCCTGTTCGGAGATCCCCATATTGATAAAGCGCTCGGGATAGCGCGCCGCCAGCCAGCTGCTGCGCGTGGACTTCGCCACGTCGGCATCCAGCGCCACCAGCCTGTCGTCGTGCTCTGCCAGATACAGCAGGGCGTTACCATAGCCGTCACGCGGCGGAACCTTATTCATCGCGGCCTCCCGGATCCCGTTCCTGATATGCCTGGATCTCATCCAGGGCCTGGGCCAGCTGCGCCGCATCCGGCGCCTGACCGTGCCAATTGGCCTGGTGCTCCATAAAGGAAACCCCCTTGCCCTTGACCGTTTCGGCGATGATGACGCTAGGGCGTGCCGGCGCCAGCGCCGCGCCGCGCAGGGCCTGCAGCAGCGCGCTCAGGCTATGCCCCTCAACGCACAGGACGTTCCAGCCAAAGGCGCGCCACTTATCCGCCACCGGCTCGACCCCCTTCACCTCTGCCGTGGCACCATCCAGCTGCACATGGTTGTTATCCACAATGGCGCAGACGTTGCCCAGGCCGTAGTGGGCCGCGGTCAGCGCCGCCTCCCACACCTGTCCCTCCTGCAGCTCACCGTCGCCCAGCAGGCAGTACACGCGCTGCTTAATCCCCTGCCTGCGCAGCCCCATGGCGATGCCGTTGGCGATCGACAGCCCCTGCCCCAGCGAACCGCTGGAGCAGTCCAATCCCGGCACCGCGCTGGCGTGCGGGTGTCCCTGCAGAATGCTGTCCAGACGGCGCAGCGTGTCCAGGTGGCCTGGGTCAAAGAAGCCGCGCCGGCACAGCGCGCTGTACAGCACCGGAGCACAGTGCCCCTTGGAGAGAATAAAGCGGTCCCGCGCCGCATCGTCCGGTCTGGCCGGATCGACGCGCATCACGCCGCCGAAGTAGAGCGCAGTGACGATCTCCACGGCAGAAAGCGATCCGCCTGGGTGGCCGGAGCCGGCCTGGTGGATCATCCGCACAATGTCTGCACGGATCTGCCGGGTCATACGCCGCATTGCGGTGATATCCATACGATTGACTCCCGTTGCTTGAAATTGCTTAAAACAGGCCAAACACCCCCAGCCAGGCCAGCAGGCTGAGGAAAACCACACAGAAGAAAGACCAGAGGAACAGGGTGACAAACAGCCGCGCCTGCGGCGTTTTGTTGTGTGCCGAGTCGCTCTCATTGGCCGACATGATCAGGGCACCGACGGTCGATACCGGGCTAAACCCCGCCGTTGAGGAGATAATGCCGATCACGCTGACCAGCTCGATAGCCGAAATGGCGCCACCGCTGCTGCCGATCAACGAGGCGACCGTCGGCAGCAGGGTGGGCAGCACCACGCCAATGGTGGAGGAGAACCAGCTCATGATGCCGGTCACCGCACCGGTCACGGTGATCAGGGTGGCGGGGGTAGAGATCTGATTGATGGTGCCGATGATAATATCGATACCGCCGGACTTACTGACCAGGTTCATCAGCATGCCGACGCCGCCGACCATGATCAGGGTCGGCCAGGGAATACAGGCGATGGCGGATTTTTCGCTTTCCACCCGCGCCAGTAGCAGCAGCACCGTCATCAGAAACGACGCCAGCCCTACGTTCATGTTGAACAGCACTACGCACAGCACCATCAGCACAATCGAGAGCAGCACCACTTTCTGCTGGGGGCTCAGCGGATTTATCGGAGAGGCGCTGTCGATCTCTACGCCGCCGGCGGCGATCCCGCCGCGCAGGGCACGCACCCGGTGACCGCCGTAGGCAAAGAAGAAAATCAGCGCCAGCAGCACCGCGCCGATGCCGGTGTTCAACATCATCTGTGCCAGATTGATCTCGATACCGGACTGGGACATCAGCTGGGTCACCAGCACCCCTTCTGGGGTGATCATCGAGAAGCGCCCGCTATAGGTGGCGACGTCACCGATCAGCATCAGCATGATGCTGTTATAGCCGGTGCGGTGCGACAGCGGCACGGCGATCACCGCCACAAAGGCCAGCGCCGGGACACAGCCCGGCCCGATGGCCGACAGCACATAGCCCATCACAAACATCGCCACTGGCACCAGATAAATACGCCCGCCGATGCGCCGTACAATGTTCTGCATCACCACTTCCAGCGCACCGCTGTTTTGCACGACGCTAAAAAACAGGGTGACGCCTAACAGGGTAATAAAGAGAGAGGTACTGAAGCCGCTCATTAACTCGCGCTCGCTGAACTGATTGCTTCCATAGCCCAGGATCACCACCATGGCGATCGCCAGCAGACCAACGTTCACTTTGCGCCAGAATCCCAGCGCAATAATGGTAAAGAGGGAAAGCAGAGAGAGTAGAGCCATAGGTGTTACCTCCGGCGGTCTCCGTAATCGGGCCATAATGCAGCGCGCCACAAATTCAGCGTGCGGCAGGCCCGCCGCAGAAAAGCGGTTAATACAGAGAGAACAGGTTAATTATCTGCTGACCACGCCAACCTATTATTTCCCCCACCGTTCGGGGGAAAGGAAACCGCGAATACCTACCATGGCCAACCGCTGTAATAATGGAATTAGATTATTATGCTATCGGTAAGCCCATCGCTTATTTATATACGCTGATCTCGACCAGATTGCCGTCAGGGTCGCGCAGATAAAGGCTATCAATCGGCCCCTGCGCACCGGTGCGTGGCACCACGCCGAGCTCGATCACCAGCCCGCGGCTCTCCAGCTCAGCCTTGATTTGTTCGATATCACCCTCGGCGGTAAAGCATATATCCATACTGCCATAGGTCACGTTTTGCGCCGCCGGGGTAAATTCAGCCTTCTGACGGTGAATATTGATTTTTTGGTTGCCAAACGTCAGCGCCAGGCGACCATTGCGGCTGTCCAGCGACATCCCCAGCCCGGCGACATAAAACGCCAGCGTTTTCTCCACATCCTGAACCGTAATCACTACATGATCTATTCCTGTAATTAACATAAAACACCTCATGATAAATCAGCGTGATAAATATAATTTTCCCTGATGCTCCATCCACGGCGGCCGCGACCAATGAATAGACTTACACTAATCGCCGCGCCGGGCGCAGGCAAAGGAATTTTACGCCATCGCCGATTCCACAATGGAAAGCACCGCGGGTATCCCCGCCCGGGGATGCCCCGGCTATTTCAGCAGGTAGCTATACAGCATCCGCGCCGCCGGTAGCGCCTGCGCCTCCTGGCTAATGGAGACATACAGCATTCTTTCCGCCCACTCATCGCGCAGCGCGATGGCGCGGATCCCCTGCTGGTGCAGTCCAACCCGATCCAGCGTCTGCGCCGGCAGTATGCCGACGCCGATCCCGGATCTCACCATCTGGCAGATGGCGCTGAAGTCGTTGCTGCGCATGGTTACCCTCAGCTCCCGCCCGGCCAGGGCCGCCTGGGCGGCGATACATTTATAGATGGCGCTGTTGAGATTGAAGGTCACAAAGCTGTAGTCCAGCGCGCGGGCAAACCACACCCGCTGCTGCGAGGCCAGGGGATGCGTCTCGGCCACCAGCAGCACCAGGCGATCGGCGTTATATTCCCCCCCCTCCAGCCCTGCGGCGGCGGCGGCGGCAAAATAGATGCCGATATCGGTGCGGTTCTCCGCCAGCGCCCGCCTAACGTCGTCGCTGTCGGTTTCGGTCAGCATGATGCCGATATCCGGGTATTGACGCAGAAAGGCGCTGATATCGTGCGACAGAAACTGAATAATGGACGAGGTATTAGCCAGCAGGCGGATCTGAAGCTGCTGGCGCTGACGCAGGCGCTGCACCGTTCCCCACAGGCGATCCAGGCTGCCCACCAGATAGCCCGCCTCGCAGAGCAGGGCCTCTCCCTCGCGGGTCAGCGCCATCTTCCCGGGCAGACGCTGGAACAGCGTCAGCTGCGTAATAGTCTCCAGCTCATGAATCCGCTTGCTGACCGCCGACGGCGTCATATGCATCAGCTCGGCGGTCTTTGACATGGAGTGATTGTCCGCGATCAGGCAAAACAGGACGATGGTTTTAACATCGATACGCTGTAAAGGATTACTCATCGTCACCCCGCATCGGTATATCTCCGTACCGGGGAGCGTCCCCGGCATCATCTCCGCTATATAAGCCCCATCGCCGCCGTTCGCCCAGCACTATTTTCCAGAACTCTGCGCCAGAGCACGGCCTGCCTCCCCCCGACGCCGCGCGCCGCGGCGGCAAAAAAATACCGGCCCGCAGGCCGGTAGGGTCATGGACAGGCGTCCCGCGGCAAGCGATCAGGCCTCCAGCGCCCGGGTGATCTTCTCATACAGATCGCCGGAGAGACTCTCCAGCGCCAGCAGGGACTCCAGCTGCTGACGCATCAATGCCTGACGCCCGGCGTCATAGCGCTTCAGCCGGATCAGCGGATCCACCATGCGGGCGGCGACCTGCGGATTGCGGGTGTTCAGATCCGCCAGGATCTCCGCCAGAAAAGCATAGCCAGAGCCGTCCGCCGCGTGGAACGCGCGCGGGTTAAGCTGGGCGAAGGCCCCCACCAGCGCCCGGGTGCGGTTGGGGTTGCTCAGGGTAAATGAACGGTGCTGCAGCAGCGCGCGCACCTGAGCCAGCACCCCGTCATCCGGCGCGGTCGCCTGCAGGGTAAACCACTTATCCATCACCAGGCCATCCTGATGCCAGCGCTGGTCGAACTGCGCCATCAGCGTATCGCGGCAGGGCAGCTGTGCGGCAACCGCCGCCGACAGGGCGCCGAGCGCATCGGTCATATTATCCGCATCGCGATACTGGGCGCTGACCAGGGCATCCGCCTGGGCCACGTCGTCGCCAAACGCCAGGTAGCGCAGGCAGACGTTACGCAGCGCCCGCCTGGCGATATCGCCATGCTCGATACGGTACTCCGGCGTGGCGTTGCGCTGATACGCGTGCAGCCACCCCGCCGCCAACTGTTGGGCCAACAGGCGAGTCAACGCCTGGTGCACCAGGGCGATGGCCTCGGGATCGATCTGGCTGAACAGCTCGGCCATCTCCACCTCTGACGGCAGGGTCAGGATCTGCGCACGCAGCGCCGGATCCTGGCTCTCATCCGCCAGCACGCCGCCAAACGCCGCCATCACGTGCTCCGGCAGCGACAGCGGCTGTCCCTGCTGGCTGCGCGAGACGTTCAGGCGCACATACTTGGCCAGCAGCATCTGCGCCGCGTCCCAGCGGGCAAAGTCGTTGCGCGCGTGCTGCATCAGGAAGGTCAGTTGGCGATCGCTGTAGGGGTACTCCAGGCGTACCGGCGCGGAAAACTCCCGCAGCAGCGACGGCGTCGGCGCCTGCGGCACGTTGTCGAAGGCGAAGCTCTGCTCCGCTTCGGTCACGCTCAGTACGTTGCCGGCCGGCGCGCCGTCCATCATCAGCGGGATCACCTCGCCCTGGTCGTTATACAACTCAATATCCAGCGGAATATGCAGCGGCCGCTTTTCCACCTGATCCGCCGTGGCGGGGGTCGTCTGAGTCACATACAGCCGGTACTGCCGGCGCTCGGCGTCATATTCGTCGCGCACCGTCAGCAGCGGGGTGCCGGACTGGCTGTACCAGCGGCGGAACAGCGTCAGATCGATGCCAGAAGCGTCCTCCATCGCCTGGACAAAGTCGTCGCAGGTCGCGGCGCTGCCGTCGTGACGCGTAAAGTAAAGCCGCATCCCCGCCTGGAACTTCTCCTCTCCCAGCAGGGTGTGCATCATGCGGATCACTTCGGCGCCCTTCTCATACACCGTCAGGGTGTAGAAGTTATTCATCTCGATCACTTTGTCGGGACGGATCGGGTGCGCCATCGGGCCGGCATCCTCGGCGAACTGGGCACCGCGCAGCACCCGCACGTTGTCGATGCGATTCACCGCCCGCGACCCCAGATCGGAGCTGAACTCCTGATCGCGGAATACGGTCAGCCCCTCTTTCAGGCTCAGCTGGAACCAGTCGCGGCAGGTTACCCGGTTGCCGGTCCAGTTATGGAAATATTCGTGGCCGATCACCGACTCGATGTTCAGATAGTCTTTGTCGGTGGCCGTCTGCGCCTTGGCCAGCACAAACTTGGCGTTGAAGATGTTCAGCCCCTTATTCTCCATCGCCCCCATATTGAAGAAGTCCACCGCCACGACCATATAGATATCCAGATCGTACTCCAGGCCAAAGCGCTGCTCGTCCCAGCGCATGGCGTTTTTCAGCGAGGTCATCGCCCAGCCGGTGCGATCGAGGTTGCCGCGATCGACGTACAGCTCCAGCGCCACCCGGCGCCCACTGCGGGTAATAAAGGTATCGCTCAGCCGATCGAAGTCGCCGGCCACCAGGGCGAACAGATAGCTGGGTTTGGGAAACGGATCTTCCCACTGTACCCAGTGGCGCCCGTCCTCCAGCTCGCCCTGGCCTACGCGGTTTCCGTTGGACAGCAGGTAGGGATAGCGCGCTTTGTCCGCCACGATGCGGGTACGGAACCGAGCCAGCACGTCGGGGCGATCCAGATAGTAGGTAATATGGCGGAAGCCCTCGGCCTCGCACTGGGTGCACAGCGCCTCGCCCGACTGGTATAGCCCCTCAAGGGCGCTGTTTTGCGCCGGATGGATCTCGTTGACGATGGTCAGGGTAAACTGCGCCGGCAGCCCGTCGACGATCAGCTGATTGCCCTCAGTCCGGTACTCCGTCCAAGCGACGCCGTCCACGGACAGGCTGCGCAGGGTCAACGCCTCGCCGTCGAGCACCAGAACCGCCCCCGGGCTCCCCAACCGCGTCACCTGACTAACGGCCGTCACCGTTGTGCAGTCCGCATCGAGTACAAAATCCAGGTCCAGATCGGTGATGGTGTAATCCGGCGTTTTATAGTCGCGGCGATATTTCGCCTGTGGTTGTTGTTGCGTCATAGCTACCCTTAATTGGCTGTCTTTGGAGGAGCGTCAGGTCGCCCGACCCCGTCGGTCGGGTTACCTGTGCAATCCATACGGCGCCGTATCAGTCCGGCGCCGCACACGCCCCGCATCGTCGCAGCATATAGTGTGCGATGGGATAGTGCCATACTACCCAATCGACGGCGTTAACACACCGCGCAGAGTGCGATCGACCTCGGCGCCATCCGGCCGCGCCGCGCTGGCTGGGGCGCCCAATCCGCAACCTATCAGGCGCTAATTGCGCAGATTATCGGTTCATTCTGCGTATAAACTAGGTATACTCCTTCGACTTTTGTCAATAATCCCTGACGAGGATGCAGTAACGCGCCATGACTCAAGATGTCTCCCCGATTATCACTTCGCTGCTGGACACCGACGCCTACAAACTGCATATGCAACAGGCGGTGTACCATCGTTACCGCAGTGTCAGCGTTGCGGCGGAGTTTCGCTGCCGTGGCGATGAGCTGCTGGGGGAATACGCCGACGAGATAGCCAGCCAGGTCAATCTGATGGGGCAGCTGGCCCTGACGCAGGATGAGTATGACTATCTGGCCGCCCTGCCCTTCTTCCAGCGCGACTATCTTGACTGGCTGCGTACCCTGCGCCTCGATCCGCGCCGGGTGGCCATCAGCAACGATCGCGGACGCCTTAATATTCGCATCAGCGGCCCGTGGCGTGAGGTGATCCTGTGGGAGGTTCCCCTGCTGGCGGTGATCAGCGAGGTGGTGCACCGCCACCGCTCGCCCCATATCACCCCGGAGATCGCCGTGGCGCAGCTGCAGCGACGCCTGAATGAGTTCCATCATCTCAGCGCGGACGTCGATCTGCGCGGTTTCCGCCTGATGGACTTCGGCACCCGTCGCCGCTTCTCTCGGGCGGTGCACCAGGCCATCCTGGCCACCCTCAAGAGCGAGTTCCCCTACCTGAGCGGCACCAGCAACTACCTGTTTGCCAAACAGATGGGGCTGACGCCGCTGGGCACCCAGGCCCATGAATGGTTCCAGGCCCACCAGCAGATCTGTCCGGTGCTGGCCAACAGCCAGCGGGCGGCGCTGCAGTCCTGGCTGGATGAGTACCCCGATCAGCTGGGGATCGCCCTGACCGACTGCATCACCATGGATGCGTTTTTACGCGACTTTGGCAGCCAGTTCGCTGGGCACTACCAGGGGCTGCGCCATGACTCAGGCGATCCCATCGCCTGGGGAGAAAAAGCTATCGCCCACTATGAGCAGCTGGGGATCGACCCGCAGGATAAGGTGCTGGTCTTCTCCGACAATCTGGACCTCCCCAAAGCGCTGGCGCTGTACCGCCACTTTCATCACCGCATCAACCTCAGCTTCGGCATCGGCACCCGCCTGACCTGCGATCTGCCCGGCGTACGTCCGCTGAACATCGTCATCAAACTGGTGGAGTGTAACGGTAAGCCGGTGGCCAAGCTCTCCGACAGCCCGGGAAAAACCATCTGTCAGGATGCCGCCTTCGTTAAGGCGCTGCGCAAGGCGTTCGATCTGCCGCTGGTCAAGCGCGCCAGCTGACCTCCTCTCCGGCGCAGCGCCGCTGGCGCTGCGCACCCGGCATCGCCCCTGCCATAACGCCGTTCCCGGCGCAAGGGCGCTAAATCCACGAAAAAGTTGCCCCGCGGGCGCTTAATTCCGCTTGTGTCTGTTTGCATGACAAGTAACATAGCACCATGCCCTCCACCCGTGAGAGGGTAAGGTTATTTGTCAATCAAGATTAATATAAAAGAGAGAAATCTATGAGCGTAGTGCCTGTAGTCGACGTACTGCAAGGCCGCGTGGCGGTAGACACTGAGGTCACCGTTCGTGGCTGGGTACGTACCCGGAGAGATTCTAAAGCCGGTATCTCCTTCCTCGCCGTTTATGACGGCTCCTGCTTTAATCCGTTACAGGCCGTCGTGAATAATTCTCTGCCGAATTATGAAGATGAAGTGCTGCGCCTGACCACCGGCTGCTCCGTGGAAGTCAGCGGCCGGGTCGTCGCATCGCCGGGCGAAGGCCAGAGCTTCGAGCTGCAGGCCACCGCAATTCAGGTGGTCGGCTGGGTCGACGATCCGGATACCTATCCGATGGCCGCCAAGCGCCACAGCATCGAATACCTGCGCGAGGTCGCCCACCTGCGTCCGCGCACCAACCTGATCGGCGCCGTCGCCCGCGTGCGTCACACCCTGGCACAGGCCATTCACCGCTACTTCAACGACAACGGCTACTTCTGGGTCTCTACGCCGCTGATCACCGCGTCGGATACCGAAGGCGCCGGTGAAATGTTCCGCGTCTCCACGCTGGATATGGAAAACCTGCCACGCACCGACGCGGGCAAGGTGGACTACAGCGAGGACTTCTTCGGCCGCGAAGCGTTCCTGACGGTGTCCGGTCAGCTGAACGGGGAAACCTATGCCTGCGCGCTGTCCAAGGTATACACCTTTGGTCCGACCTTCCGCGCCGAAAACTCCAACACCAGCCGCCACCTGGCCGAGTTCTGGATGGTCGAGCCCGAGGTCGCCTTTGCCGACCTGAACGACATCGCCGGCGTCGCCGAGGGCATGCTGAAGTATGTCTTTAACGCGGTGCTGGAAGAGCGCGCCGACGATATGGCCTTCTTCGCCCAGCGCGTGGATAAGGACGCCATCGATCGCCTGCAGCGCTTTGTCTCCTCCGATTTCGCCCAGGTGGACTACACCGACGCCATCACCATCCTGGAGAGCTGCGGCAAGCAGTTTGAGAACCCGGTATTCTGGGGCGTCGATCTCTCCTCTGAGCACGAGCGCTATCTGGCCGAGCAGCACTTTAAGGCGCCGGTGGTGGTGAAAAACTACCCGAAAGACATTAAGGCGTTTTATATGCGCCTCAACGAAGACGGCAAGACCGTCGCCGCCATGGACGTGCTGGCGCCGGGGATCGGTGAAATCATCGGCGGTTCGCAGCGTGAAGAGCGTCTCGATATGCTGGACAAGCGCCTGGATGAAATGGGCCTGAAGAAAGAGGACTACTGGTGGTATCGCGATCTGCGCCGCTACGGCACCGTGCCGCACGCCGGGTTCGGTCTCGGCTTCGAGCGCCTGGTGGCCTATGTTACCGGCGTTCAGAACGTGCGCGACGTTATTCCGTTCCCGCGCACCCCGCGCAACGCAACATTCTAATCAAGTCTGTAGCGTAAAAAACACAAAGTGGCAACAAAACAGGGGGTCAGCACAGCTGACCCCCTGTTTTTTAAACTTAGACCTGTGTCACAAAGTTCCTCAATTCTTACAATTTGAAACACATTATTTCATTCTGTTACCGCTATAAGGTATTTGTATCATTTTGCCGGTGGATTATCCGCGGTACGAATGGAACACTGCCAACCAGACACAGGAAGACACCATACTCTCTAGCTTAGTTCCGCAGGGGGTTAAAAAAGTTCCCGATGGGATCAAATTAGGCAGTGGCAGGTGTCAAAAAAATAAAACCAATGAGGGTAACAATGATGAAACGCAATATTCTTGCAGTGGTAATCCCAGCTCTGCTGGTTGCCGGCGCGGCCAACGCGGCCGAGCTGTACAACAAAGACGGCAACAAGCTGAGCCTGTATGGTAAAGTTGACGCCCGTCATAAATTCACCAGCGACAAATCTGACGACGGCGATCACACCTATGCCCGCTTTGGCTTCAAAGGCGAAACCCAGATCAACAGCGAACTGACCGGTTACGGCCAGTGGGAAGCTGAAGCGAAAGCCAAAAAACCGGAAAGCGATTCCGGTAACTTCAAAACCCGTCTGGGCTTCGCCGGTCTGAAATTCGCCGACTACGGCTCTCTGGACTACGGCCGTAACTACGGCGTCGTATACGACGTAGAAGCCTGGACCGACGTGCTGCCGGTCTTCGGCGGTGACACCTACACCTACACCGACAACTTCATGACCGGCCGTACCAACGGCGTTGCAACCTACCGCAACAACGGCTTCTTCGGTCTGGTTGACGGCCTGAACGTGGCCCTGCAGTACCAGGGTAAAAACGGCGCCAAGGGCGAAAGCAACAATGGTCGTGCTGACCTGTCCGAGCAGAACGGCGACGGCTTCGGTATGTCTGCCTCCTACGACCTGGGCTGGGGCGTGAGCGCTGCGGCGGCTTACTCTACCTCTAACCGTACCCTGTCTCAGAAGCATGGCCTCGCCGTTGGCGACATCGCTGAAGGCAACAAGGCTCAGGCATGGACCACCGGTCTGAAGTACGACGCCAACAACGTCTACATTGCCGCCATGTACGCCGAAACCCTGAACATGACTCCGTTCGGTAAATCTACCAGCGTTGACGGCGGTGGCATCGCTAACAAGACCCAAAACTTCGAAGCCGTGGCTCAGTACCAGTTCGACTTCGGCCTGCGTCCGTCCATCGCCTACCTGCAGTCTAAGGGCAAGCAGCTGGGTCTGGACTCTAACCTGAATAAAGATCTGGTTAAATACGTTGACCTGGGCGCGTCCTACTACTTCAACAAGAACATGTCCACCTACGTTGATTACAAAATCAACCTGCTGGACGGTAACGACGACTTCTACAAAGCTAACGGCATCACCACTGACAACGTGGTTGGCGTAGGCCTGATTTACCAGTTCTAATCCCGCGCGGCCACCGGTCGCCATGGATATCCTATCAGGCAGGGCTCAGGCCCTGCTTTTTTATGTTTTTTTGCGCGCCGCCGGCGCTCGGTGCCGTGCTGCTTGCGTTTGTTTTTGCAGTATTTATTCCGTATTCCCCGCCCTGCGCGCCACTTTATCGTCTTTTTCAGCCAAACGGTTGGCAAGGGTTTTCCATAGCGGTAATCTGTCCCTTCACTGGCTTAACTGGACACATGGAAGCTCTCGCATGTTTGAAAACATCCCTGCTGCACCCGCCGATCCAATCCTGGGGCTGGCCGACCTGTTTCGCGCCGATGCGCGCCCGCATAAAATCAACCTGGGCATCGGCGTCTATAAAGACGAAAGCGGTAATACACCGGTGCTGACCAGCGTTAAAAAGGCCGAGCAGTATCTGCTGGAGCATGAGACCAGCAAGAACTACCTGAGCATCGACGGGATCGCCGCCTTCGGCCAGCGGACCCTGGCACTGCTGCTGGGCAGCGACAGCCCGATTATCAGCGCCGGGAGGGCGCTCGCGGCGCAGACGCCCGGTGGCACCGGAGCGCTGCGCGTCGCCGCCGACTTCCTGGCCAGTAAAACCAGCGCCAAACGTATCTGGGTGAGCAACCCCAGCTGGCCGAACCACCGCAGCGTTTTCAGCGCCGCCGGGCTGGAGGTGTGCGAATACGCCTACTATGACGCCGATAACCACTGTCTGGACTTTGCCGCGCTGCAGGAGAGCCTCTCCCAGGCACAGCCCGGCGACGTGGTGCTGTTCCACGGCTGTTGCCATAACCCGACGGGGATTGACCCAACCGCGGCGCAGTGGGAGGCCCTAGCGGAGATGTCCCGCAGCAATGGCTGGCTGCCGCTGTTCGACTTCGCCTATCAGGGCTTTGCCCACGGGCTGGAAGAGGACGCGCAGGGGCTGCGCCTCTTTGCGGCCCGCCACGACGAGCTGATCGTCTGCAGCTCCTACTCCAAGAACTTTGGCCTGTACAACGAGCGCGTCGGCGCCTGTACCCTGATCGCCGCCGATAGCGGCAGCGCCGCCAACGCCTTCAGCCAGATCAAGGCGGTGATCCGTGCCAACTACTCCAACCCGCCGGCCCACGGCGGCGCGATCGTCGCCACCATTCTGGGCAACGATGCGCTGCGCGCCATCTGGGAGCAGGAGCTGACCGATATGCGCCAGCGCATCCAACGGATGCGCCAGCTGTTCGTGAATACCCTGCAGGAGAAAGGCGCCGATCGTGACTTCAGCTTTATCATCCACCAAAACGGCATGTTCTCCTTCAGCGGGCTGACCAAAGAGCAGGTAGGCCGTCTGCGCGACGAGTTCGGCGTCTACGCCGTCAGCTCTGGGCGCATCAACGTGGCGGGGATGACGCCGGACAATATGGCGCCGCTGTGCGAAGCCATCGCCGCCGTACTGAAATAACCGTGGGATAGCGCATACGGCGGGCCACCCTTCTCCGGGGGCCCGCCGTTTTTTATATCCCTGAGGTTGCCTATGCGCGCCGTGCGTCATTAGCTCAGGGCGGCCATGCGCTTGAGGGTTTCCGCCGTCGTCCACAGATCGTTGGCGATGAAGCGGTAGTTGATCAGCGCCGCCTGATAACCGTCCCCCTCCGGCGCGCGTGGCCCGGCGGTGGCATCTTTCACCACCACCACCTCGAAGCCCTGCTCCACCAGCTCACGCAGATGCGATTCGATGCACAGGTTGGCCGCCATGCCAGCCAGCAGGATCTGCGAGATCCCCCGCTTGCGCAGCTGAAGCGCCAGATCGTTACTCTCCGGGCCGAAGATCTTATGCGGTGAGGCGATGATGGTTTCACCGTCCAGGATATAGGGCTTAAACTGCGGCATGAAATCCGCACCCGAATCGTTGAACCCCTCCAGCGTCAACGGCCCCTTCCGGTCGAACATAGGGGTATTATGCATAAAGTGCTCACCCGGCCCGCCGAATAGCCATTGATGATCGTAGGGATAATAGTAGTGGGGGGAGACCGCCACCAGCATCCCCTGGCGCTTAGCCTGGCGAAACAGCGCCTCCAGGTGCGCGACGGTGTTATTCTCCGTCACGCTCTCCCCGAGCACCGACCAGCCGGCCCCCTTCGGGCTGAGGAAGTCGATCTGCGGATCGACCACCACCAGCGCCACCCGTGGCTTCTGTAAATTGACGCCGAGGCGCGGCAAGCCATACGCCTTCGGCTCCGCGTAGGGATCGTCATTAGCCTTATCACCGCTGGCGGCGTGCGCCAGCGTCGATCCCATGGCGACCAACCCGACGCCGGCGACGGCCAGCCTGACCCCTTTACCGATCGCTTCACGCCGAACCATCGGCTGTTCCAACTGCGGCTCTGCTTTCTGCTTCATATGATTTCCTCGCTGTGATAAGTCACGCGCTGCTAACGTGCCCCGTCACTCAGGCCGGCGCACGCAGCCGCGCCTGGCAGGTGCGGGATGAGGCGACGATGCAGTTGGCCGAGTGCACCATGGCCACAAAGGCCGCCGCCAGCATAATCACATCCTTCAATACCAGTCGCCCGGCTCCGGAGAGGTAGGGAAATCCGGTATGGGCGTCAGCGCCATGCACCCAGGTCTCCGGGGTAAAGATCAAGAATGTCAGGGTGACGAAAGGGGTCAGGAAGGCGAGCGTCGCCCCCCAGAAGCCGATGCGCGGCGAAACGTAGTGCGCCAGGATCAACAGGCTGAACACCACCTCGATCACGCCGAGGCCCGTGGAGTAGCCGTAGGTATTGTTGGCCTGATGCCAGGCTCGGTGCGCCTCGATCAATTCCCCTTCGTGATTTATAAACGAGGCATAGTTAGCCGGATCGTTATAGAAGAAGGACATGAACGGACTATTGGCGACAAAGGGCACGATGCTGTCGGCCTCATAGGGGATAAACTTCAGCAGGCCGATCCAGAGAAAGACCAAGGCGATGGCCAAGCGACAGAGCGTGGCGGCGAGCGCCTGCTGCTGCGCGAGGCGCTGGTAAAGTGTCGACATGAGAGGAGCTCCTTTAGGGGATAAATAAACCTCACCCGTTATACCCAAGGCGCCGATGTAACAACATGTGGCAACGTCTCAGCCTATTGTGCTCCCGTCTCAGTGCAGATTCCCTGTGATCCCTCCTGCGCTTTCACCTTCGCCCAGAACGACAGGCAGGCCATCCCTCTCCGCCGCCCCGGCCGAAGAGGCTACCTGCGCCGAGCGCATGTTCTTGCCGGCGCATCCGGCGCCGCGCCACCGGACGTTCGCCGCTGATGGGTTCGCGCCTGTCCGTCAACGGGCTAGCGGAATACGCGGGCGATAACGGCGCCCTCAGCGCATCGCTTCCCTCGGGCGGGATGTGCTCCTCCGCGGCGCGGCGTATCCATCGTCTCAGCGTAGAGCCCTCCGCCCCATTCCTCGCTCTCCGGACCTCTGCGCCAAACCGCCAAACGTCAGGCTACGCCTGACCTGCCGATCCCCCATAAAGCCCGCCCCCTCTTCGGGGGACGCCCTAGCCGCATGGCGATGGCTTGCTCGCCCCTTGGCGTAAGGCGCGTTAACAGCATGGTCAGGGGGCTTGCACACTGACGCATGGCGGGCAATTCCCCCAGGCCTGGCGCAGAAGGCAGAGCAAAAAAAACGCGGCCCGAAGGCCGCGTCCCTATTCTGATCCGACGCAGAAGGCGTTTAACGCATCATCTGAAACAGCGACATCCCCTGCATATCCGAGAAGACCTTATAGGAGGCCTGCAGCGAAACCTGGCGGAACGTGTAGTCGGTGATGGCCTGATTCCAGTCCACATCCTGTACGCTGCTGATACGCGTCTTATAGGTGATCGCATTTTCATCGCCGATGGCGTCCAGCGAGTCCAGCTCGTTCAGTTGGGTCCCCAGTTCGGCGCGTACCCGGGAGACGTTATTCAGCGAATTACGCAGCCCGCGGTTGGCCGAGTCGAGCTTGTCTGCAACCGCTTTCTTCGCGGCATCGTCGGTGCCTTCCAGCGGCGTCTTCAGCGCATCGATCGACTGCTGCAGCGAGGCAAAGATATCCTGCTCGCCCGTGCCGGGTTGGAACACCTGGTTGCCCGTATGGCTCACGGTCATGGTACGCGCCGCATCCACCTGCTGGGTCAGCGCCTTGTTGCCCCCACCATAGGTGACCTCGCTGGCCGCCCCCTTGGTGAACGGCGCCGCATCGCTCTTATAGCCGGCAAAGATATAGCGTCCGTTGCCGTCGGTGCTGTTGGCCAGGTTAAGCAGCTGATCGCGCATACTCTCCAGCTGGGTCGCGATCGCCGCGCGATCGTCGTCGCTCTTGGTCCCGGAGGACATCCCGTCGACCAACACCGGCGTGGCGTTCTGCAACACGTTAGTTACCTGCTGCAGCACGCTCTCCTCCATGGAGGTGCTCTGACGCGCATAGCCACGGGCCATGCCGTACTGTTCGTTCATGGACTTGGCCTGGTTCAGCCCCACCAGCTGGGAGGAGCCCAGCGGATCGTCCGAGGGATTGATCACTTTCTTACCGCTGTCCAGCTGCGCCCCGATGCGCTGCCACTCCGACTGGGCATCGAGAACGCCGTTCATATTCTGCTGATATATCATGCTAGTGCTTAAGCGCATGGCGGTGTATCCCCTTATCGAATGTCAAGCAGAGCATTAAACATCGACGTGGCAGTCTGGATCACCTGCGCATTCGCCATGTAATACTGTTGAAAACGCACCAGGTCGCCGTACTCTTCGTCCAGGTTTACCCCGGAAACGGACTGCTGCTCTTTGGTCAGCTGCTTCACCACGTTGCCCTGGGCCGTGCTGTCCACCTTGGCGCCGTTGGTCTGGTTACCGATGGTGCCCACCAGCCCGGCGTAGGCGCCGCTCAGGGTAGCCTTGCCGCCGACGATCTTCTGATTCTGCAGATCCAGCATCTTCTGTGCGTTGGTGTTGTCGCCCACCTCGCCTTTGGCGCTCCCGGCGGCAATCTTCGCCGGATCGCTGATCTTGACGTCAAAACCGCTGATGGCGGTGGAGGTGGTGCGCAGCTTAAAGCTATCGTTCTCCGCCGGCGTATCGTTAATCTTCACCTTCAGCCCGTCAAACTTCAGCACCGTATCACCACCGTCGGCCTCCGGCGTTATCGTCTGATGGGTTCCATCCGCCAGACGGGTGACGTTCCACTTACCGTCTTTAAAATCGATGCGATAGTCGGTGGCCTGCACCTTGGAGATATCGTCATAGCTGGCCGACAGCGACGTCTTCGAGGTGTTATTAGTATTAGCCAGGCTCTCCGGCTGACCAAATCCAAACAGATCGCCGCCCTTGTCGCCGTTGAGGTCAACCCCTTCCGACTGAACCTGGTTAAACGCGTTAGCCATGCTCAGCGCAATCTGCCCCAGCTGATTACGGGTATTATCCAGCGCCTCATTGCGGAAGCGGAAGATACCGGCCATGCTGCCGCCGCTGATGCGCGCTTCGGGCACTTCGCTCAGGCCGTTGCCGCGATCGTAGGCCAGCGTGGTCCGCGACGGATCGCTGCTGGATGGCACCGCCTTCACGCTGTAGGCATCGCCCCCCTGCACCAGCGACAGGCCGCCGGCAAACGAAACATTCATCGCCCCGTCCTGCATGCTGATATCGACATTGACGATCTGATTCAGCTCGCTGGCCATTTTGTCGCGCAGATCCAGCAGATCGTTGGGCGCGGTGCCGCCGCTAGCGCCGGTCAGCTCGGAGATGCGGTTGTTCAGATTGGCGATCTGCTTGGCATAGTCGTTAATCTGTTCGGCGTTATTGCTCACCGTCACGTTGGTGCTGCTTTCCAAATTACGCAGATACGCATCGGTGGTTTTAAACTGGGCCGTCAGGCCATTGGCATTGGAAATCACCGTCTGACGCGCGGCGGAGTCGCTCGGGTAGCTCACCAGGTTTTGCAGGTTCTTAAAGAAGTTCTGCATATTGGCGGACAGGCTGTTGGTGCTGTCGGCCAGCAGGTTGTCAATCTGGGAAATCTGCTTGTGATAGGTCGACGTCGTCGCTAAATCGCTCTGTCCCTGGCGCAGCTGATTAACGATGAACTGGTTGTATTCGCGGTTGATCCCGCTGACCACCACCCCGTTACCGATAAAACCGGCCGGCGTGCTGGTGCCGTTGTTTTCGGCAAAGCTGACGGTTTGGCGGTTATAACCTGCGGTATACACGTTATTGATGTTATTGCTGGTGACAGCAAGCGCCGTCTGCGCGGCGCTCAGACCGCTCATTGCGTTGTTGATTAAGTTAGCCATGCGGTTTCCTTTGCACTAAAAAAGCCCGCTGCCGGGAGATCTACGGGCTCTTACTGTTACTCTGTTTATCGGCCGGGCGGCTCAAAACTTAAATATTTTTCGCCGCCCGTCGCGGCGCTGCGGGGGACTAAAACAGATTCGCCAAATCGTGGGTATAGGCCTGCACCACCCGGTGGCCAGCCTGCTTGATCTGGCCGATCAGCTGCACCAGCTTGCTGGCGTAGTTCGGATCCGTGGCGTAGCCGGCGCGCTGCAAGGCATGCGCCGCCTGCTCCGGGGTATCGGCATTGACCACCGCCGCGTAGCGCGGGTTGTTGGTCAGCATGCCGATATAGTCATTGATCGCCTCAAAGTAGGAGCCGTAGACCCGGAAGCGGGCGCGGGTTTTCACCGCCACGCCGTTCTCATACTCGGTGGTGGTGACCTCGGTCGTCGGACCGTCCCAGTTTTTCCCGGCCTTAATACCGAACAGGTTATAGCTGCGCCCGCCGTGGGCCCCCGGGATCTCCCGCTGCCCCCAACCCGACTCCAGCGCGGCCTGCGCCATAATCAGCTGATGGGGGATCCCGCTCTGGCGGCTGGCCAGCTGGGCCGGCAGGCTCAGCTGGGAGACAAACTCACCGTTGCTGTTCGGCAGCGGCAGCGCCGCCCCACCGTGGGGGATGCGCGGCATCGCGCGACGCATCACCTGTTCCAGGGCATGAATCGGCATGCTGTTAATGGTTTCGCCATCCAGCGCCATCGGCGCCACCCCGACGCTATCGGGGATATGCGCCTGGGCCTGATGGACGCCGCGCATCTGCTTATACAGCATATCCGCGATCCCCATCCCCTTACCGGCTGACATCTCCTGCGCTACCTGCTGATCGTAGAGCGAGGTGTACAGGCGGCTCTGTTCGCTGTCGAGGATCCCCTCCTGCGGCGTCGCCTGACGCATGCTTTTCAGCATCATCTGGACGAACATCCCCTCCATCTGGCGCGCGGTTTCCCGCAGCGCCTTATCGGAGCCGCCGGCCGCACTGTATTTCAGCGAGTTGAGCGCCTGCGCATCATAGGCCGCGCTGCTAAACGCCAGGCTATCGTCGGCCATCAGATGATCTCCAGCTTGGCGCGCAGGCAGCCTGCGCTTTGCATCGCCTGCAGGATCGACATCAGATCGTTCGGCGTCGCGCCCAGCGCGTTCAGCGCGCGCACCACGCTGTTCAGGTTGGCGCCGGCCCGCACCTGATGCAGGGCACCGCCGCTCTGATTGACCGAGATCTGGGTATTCGGCGTCACCACCGTCTGCCCGCCGCCAAACGGCGTATTCGGCTGGCTGACGTTCAGCTGGCGATCGACGACCACTGACAGGTTGCCCTGCGCCACCGCGCACGAATCCAGTTCAACGTTGCGGTTCATCACCACCGAGCCGGTGCGTGAGTTGAGGATCACCTTGGCGTCGAAGGTGCCGACGTTCACCTCGATATTCTGAATGTTGGCCAGCGCGCGCACCTGATTGCTGCCCCCCTGCGGCACCAGCACCTGCACGGTACGGGCGTCCAGCGGCGTCGCGGCACCCAGGCCGTTGGCGCGGTTGATGGCATCGCTGATGTGCTGCGCCAGGGTGAAGTCTTCGTTATTCAGCTCCAGATTAATCACGTTGCTGTTGCCGAAGGTGGTCGGCACTGCCCGCTCAATGGTGGCACCGCCGCTGATACGGCCGCCGGACAGCTGGTTTACCTGTACGCTGCTGCCGCCCGCCGACGCGCCGGCACCGCCGACCAGCACGTTGCCCTGCGCCAGCGCATAGACCTGATTATCCACGCCCTTCAGCGGCGTCATCAGCAGGGTGCCGCCGCGCAGGCTCTTGGCGTTACCCATCGAGGAGACCACCACGTCGATGGTCTGGCCCGGACGGGAGAACGGCGGCAGGTTGGCCGTCACCATCACCGCCGCCACGTTTTTCAGCTGCATGTTGGTTCCGGGGGGAACGGTGATCCCCAGCTGGGACAGCATGTTGTTCAGACTCTGCGTGGTAAACGGCGTCTGCATGGTCTGATCGCCGGTGCCGTCCAGTCCCACCACCAGGCCATAGCCGATCAGGGCGTTGTTACGTACGCCCTGGATGGAGGTGAGATCGCGGATACGCTCGGCCTGCGCCCCCTGGCTCAGCAGCCCCAGCGCCAGCAGCATGCCGGTCAGCCAGGCGCCGGCGCGACGCCAGCGGGTGTCTAGTCCAAAATTACCCATAGCCAAATACCTATCAATAGGGGGAGAGATTGAGGAAGAAGCGCTGCATCCAGCCCATATTCTGCGCTTCATTGATATAGCCGCTGCCCACATATTCGATGCGTGCGTCCGCCACCTGCGTGGAGGGCACGGAATTATTGCCGCTGATGGTGCGCGGATTGACGACGCCGGAGAAGCGGATATATTCGGTGCCCTGGTTGATGGCGATCTGTTTCTCACCGACCACCTTCAGGTTCCCGTTGGACAGCACATCGTCCACGGTGACGGTAATGGTGCCGCTAAAGGTGTTGTTGGCGTTGGCGCCCCCTTTACCGTTGAACTGGTTATCACCGTTGGCCTCCATGTTGGCACGCGCGTTGCCGAACAGCCCTTCCAGGTAGCGGGGCACGGTGGCGAAGTCGAACTTCGATGTCCCGTTACGGCTGGCGTTGGCCGACGAACTCTTGCTGGCGCTGACGTTTTCCTGCAGCACGATGGTCAGGATATCGCCGATATTACGCGGGCGGCGATCCTCAAACAGCGGCTGATAGCCATAGTTCATCGGCTGGACGCCCTGGAAAATGGAGCCGTTGGGGCGCGGCGGAGTCGCCGGCGCCGGCGTGGCAGTCGTCGGCCCGGTCACCACCCGATCGTGGGGAATGTAGGCACATCCCGACAGCGCCAGCGCGCATAACAGCGCCACTCCCGAATGTTTTTGCATCGTTTTTCTGCCTTTTCTGCCATTACCGTCGATGTACGGTACCCCGGGGGTACCGGCGCGACAGGCCCGGCGCATACCTGCGTCCGGGCCTGTCACCTGATTACAGCTGCGTCAGACGCTGCAGCATCTGATCAGAGGTACTGATCGCCTTGCTGTTGATTTCATAGGCGCGCTGAGTCTGGATCATGTTGACCAGCTCTTCGGCCACGTTCACGTTGGAGGTCTCCACATACCCCTGGTACAGCAGACCGGCGCCGTTCAGGCCCGGGGTGCTCTCCGTCGGTGCACCGGAGCTTTCGGTCTCCTGGTACAGGTTCTCCCCCACGCTCTCCAGACCGGCGTCGTTGATAAAGGTACTCAGGGTCAGCTGGCCGACCTGCTGCGCCGCCGCCTGCCCCTGCAGGGTGACGCTGACGATTCCGTCACGACCGATGGTCATGCTGGTCGCGTTGGCCGGAACGGTGATGGCCGGCGTTACCTGAAAACCGCTAGCGGTCACCAGCTGGCCGTTCTGATCCACCTGGAACGAACCGTCGCGGGTATAGGCCTGGCTGCCGTCCGGCAGGGTCACCTGAAAGAAACCCTGACCCTTGATCGCCACGTCCTTGCTGTTGTTGGTCTGCGACAGGTTGCCCTGGCTGTGCAGACGCTCTGTGGCGACCGGGCGCACGCCGGTCCCCAGCTGCAGGCCGGACGGCAGGGTGGTCTGCTCCGACGATTGGGCGCCCGGCTGACGCAGGGTTTGGTACAGCAGGTCCTCAAACACCGCACGCTGACGCTTAAACCCA
Organism: Edwardsiella anguillarum ET080813; assembly: GCF_000264765.2. GTDB lineage: Bacteria > Pseudomonadota > Gammaproteobacteria > Enterobacterales > Enterobacteriaceae > Edwardsiella > Edwardsiella anguillarum. The sequence continues at coordinate 3,205,594 of NZ_CP006664.1, read as the reverse complement.
TTGGTGCTGACGTTGGCCAGGTTGTTGGCGATCACGTCCATGTTGGTCTGCTGGGCTTCCAGCCCGGTTTTAGCGATGTATAGTGATCGGATCATGATTACTCCTGCGCTGTTAGCTCAGCGATAACAGCTGATTGGCTTTCTGTTCGTTGTCATCCACGCTGCGGATGACTTTCATCTGCATCTCAAAACGGCGGGCGTTGGTGATCATGTTCACCATCGCCTCGACCGGCTGTACGTTGCTGCCCTCCAGCACCCCCGGCATCACCTTCACCGTCGGGTCCAGCGGCAGCTGGGCGCCGCGCTTCTGCTCGGCCTCCGGCGTCAGGTGAAACACCCCGTCATCGCCGTGTACCACCTCTTGGGCGCTGGCCTTGACCAGCTTCAGACGGCCGACCTGGGTGGTGGCATTGGGCTGGTCGCCCGCCCCCAGCGCGGTGATGGTACCGTCGGCGGCGATGGTCAGCTGCGCACGATCGGGAATGGCGATCGGGCCGTTGTCGCCCATCACCAGGTGCCCCTGCGAGGTCAGCATCCCCTGCGGGTTAATCTGCAGGTTGCCGTTACGGGTATAGGCCTCGGTGCCATCGGGCATCTGTACCGCCAGCCAGCCATCCTGCTGCAGCGCCACGTCCAGCGGGCGCTCGGTATAGTCCAGCTTGCCCATGCTCAGGTCGTGCATCGGCGTCGATGCGGTTACCAGCGTACGGGTCTCCACCGACTCACCGTCGACCGGCACGGCGCGCAGCGCCGCCAGCTGGGCACGAAATCCCGGCGTGGTGGAGTTGGCCATATTGTTGGCCGCGATGGCCTGCTGGTTCAGGGTCTGACTGGCAGCCCCCATCGCGGTATAAATCGCATGATCCATTTAACTCGCCTCGCTATGCCGCCCGCTGAACGGGCGGCTGTCATCCAAAATTAACGCAGGTTGACCAGGGTCTGCAGGATCTGATCCTGCGTCTTGATGGTCTGGGCGTTGGACTGGTAGTTACGCTGGGCGACGATCATATCGACCAGCTGCTTGCTCAGGTCGACGTTAGAGGCCTCTACCGCCCCGCTGGTCAGCGAGCCGAGGCCGCTGGTGCCGGAGGTGCCGACGATCGGCTGGCCAGACTTGGCGCTTTCGCTCCACACGTTGTTGCCTTCGGAGACCAGTCCCTCCGGCGCGGCGAAGTTGGCCATCACGATCTGCCCCAGCAGCTGTTTCTGCTGGTTGGTATAGCTGCCGGTGATGGTGCCATCGTCGTTGATCTGGTAACCGGTCAGCTCGCCAGCCTTGTAGCCATCCTGCGTCTTGGAGGTCACGCCGTCCTTGCCGGTGTTCTGCTGGCGGGTACCGGTAAAGTCCAGTTTGAAGGTCTGCGCCGGGGCGCCGTTGCTGGCGGCCATATTCAGGGTCAGCGGCGCGGTTCCCTTCGCCAGCTCACCGTTGCTGTCAAAGGTCAGATTCCCGGCGTCCTGCGGCTTCCCGGCCGGATCGGCGCTGTCGATGGAGTAGACCTTCCAGGTGGTGGTGATCGGCGCCGTCGTCGTTGACGCCCCTTTGACAAAGTACAGATTCATATTGTGGACGTTGCCCAGCGAATCGTAGGTGGTCATCGAGGTGGCGTAGGTGTAGCTGTCGACCTTGCTGGGATCGAAGGCGACGGCTGGATCGACGGCCTTGTTCGCCGAGTTCAGGTTCAGCACCATGGTGCCCTGGGTGCTGGCCTTGGCCGGCATCAGCCCGGTCGGGATCTGGATCGGTACCGGATCGGCGCCCTGCTGGATGGTCGGCGGCGTCCCCGCTGCCGGATAGCCGGTAAGGTACATGCCCTGGGCGTTGGTCAGGAAGCCTTTGGCATCCTTGGAAAACTGCCCGTTACGGGTGTAATAGACGCTGCCGTTGGGATCCTGCATACGGAAGAAGCCCTGACCGCTGATGGCCACGTCCAGCCCACGGTTAGTGGTGGTGGTGGTCCCGTCTTTAAAATCCTGGTTAACGCTGGCGACCGTTACCCCCAGACCCACCTTGGAGCCGGCGAACATGTCGGCAAAGGTGACGGAGCCTGATTTAAAGCCCACGGTCTGCGAGTTGGCAATGTTGTTGCCGATAACGTCCAGCTGGCTGGAAGCGGCGTTCATGCCGCTGATTGCCTGAGAAAATCCCATTTTAAAATCCTGTATCTAGAGTTCGGATAAAGGCCGGCACCCCGGCCGCCATTATAAGATCTGGCGTACGTCGGCCAGTGTGGCTGTTCCGGCCAGTCCCAGCTCCAGCAACGCACCTTTGTTGCTTTGGGTTACCCCATTGACCATGGCAAAATGCAGCGGCTGTACCACCGCCTGCTGGCCCTGATTGGTGGCGCTGACGCTAAAGTTATACGCGCCGTCGGGCACCTCTACGCCGTCATCGCCCTTACCGTCCCAGGTGTAGCTGAACACCCCGGCGTTATGGCTACCCATATCGATCTGCTTGACCACTTTCCCGGTATTGTCGCTGATGGTCACCACCACGCTCTGGGCGCCGCTCTCCAGCTCAAAGCCAAAGGGGGTGGTGCTGACCTTCTCACCGCCCTCCCCTTTGCCGGTCAAAATGGTTTTCCCCGGGATCATGACGCCGTGGCCGATCAGGCTGGAGGCCTGGATCGACTGATTGCTGTTGATCTGCCCGGAGATGCTGCCCAAGGTGGTATTCAGTTTTTCAATACCGCTGACGGTGCTGATCTGCGCCAGCTGAGTGGTCAGCTCGTTGTTCTGCAGCGGGTTGGTCGGATCCTGGTTGCGCAGCTGCGCCACCAACAGGGTCAGGAAGCTGTTCTGTAGGTCCTGACCGTTATCCGCCACCAGCCCGCTTTTGCTGCTGGCATTGACCGGTGAGCTGGTATCTACCGGATCGTTAAGCGATACCGAAATGGCCATCACGCCTCCCGCGATTATTGTCCAAGGGTTAAGGTTTTCATCATCAGTGACTTGGTGGTGTTCAGCACCTCAACGTTGGCCTGATAGCTACGTGAGGCGGCGATCGAGTTCACCATCTCACCCACCACATCCACGTTGGGCATGCGCACATAGCCTTTGGCATCCGCCAGCGGGTTGCCCGGCTGGTACACCAGACGATCCGGCGCCGGATCGTCGACCACCTGAGAAACCTGTACGCCGCCGATCTCTTCGCCGGCGCCCGGCTTAACCTGAAACACCACCTGCTTGGCGCGGTAGGGTTCGCCGTCGGGGCCGGTGACGCTATCGGCGTTGGCCAGGTTACTGGCCGCCACGTTCATACGCTTGGACTGCGCGGTCAGCGCCGAGCCGGAAATATCAAAAATGGATAAAAGAGACATGGATTACCCCTGTTGCAGCACGGACATCATGCTTTTGATCTGGCCGCTGAGTACGGTGAGGTCGGTCTGGTAACGCAGGCTGTTGTCGGCAAACTGCGTACGTTCGCGATCCATATCGACGGTGTTGCCATCCAATGACGGCTGATCCGGTACGCGGAACAGCAAATCCAGCGACGGCGGCTGCAGCGTCTGCGCCGGAATATGGCGCGATGAGGTGAGTGAAAGCGCAATGCCGCTGCCGTCAGGGCGCCCCTGTTCAAGGACCCGCGACAGCTGCGAGGCAAAGTCAATGTCCCGGGCCTGGTAGCCGGGGGTATCCGCGTTGGCGATGTTCGCCGCAAGGATTTCCTGACGCTGCGCACGCAGGTTCAGGGCCTCCTGTTGGAAACGAAACGCGGCATCCAGTTTATCGAGCATACCGTCTCCGCTATCGGTTAGCTGGGATGGCGGAAAAGCTCCCCCCACCCTGTGTCAATGACAATTTGGAGTGCATAGGATAGGACCGGTGCGGTAAAGCCGATGGCGGGAATAAGGCGTAAATGGCGCGCTATTTATCGCCTTTACTTTTGCGCTGCGCGGGTAAACTAGGGCGCGTCTCGACACTGTCCGCGACGCCGATGCGCCGCCCCGAGACAGAGTACAGCCGCATTCGGCGGACGCAGGCCATCGCCTGTCGACGCCCGTTTATTGACCGGGAGAACACCATGCTGCGATCCACGTTGGGCCGGATGGCCCCCCTTACCGCCGCGCTGTGGCTGGCGACACCTGCCTGTCAGGCGGCGACGCCGCTCCAGGAGGCGGTGCAGGGCTATTTTCAGCAGCAGTTTCCCGGCGGTGACTACCAGGTCAAGGTCAATATTCTGTCGGCATCCGATCAGTGGCCCAGCTGCCTGCAGCCGCGGGTCAGCCAGCTATCATCGCCCCGCCGCTGGGGTCGTCTTAGCGTGCTGGTACAGTGTCCACAGGAGAAACGCTACCTGCAAACCGAGGTTCAGGTAACGGGCAGCTATCCGGTCGCCCTTCACGCGCTATCGCGCGGGCAAAACCTGACGCCGGCGCAGCTGCGTCTGACCCGGGGTCGACTCGACAGCCTGCCTCCCGGTACAATTCTGGATATTGCGCGACTGTCCGGCGCCACCATGCTACGCAGCATCGGCGCCGGGCAGCCAATCGCCGCCACCATGCTGCGGCGCACCTGGGTGATCCGCGCCGGACAACAGGTGCAGATCCTGGCGCAGGGCGATGGCTTCAACGTCAGCAGCGAGGGGCGCGCGATGAACAACGCCGCGCTGGCCGATGTGGTGCGGGCGCGTACCGCCTCCGGCCAGGTGATCAGCGGCAAGGCCAGCGGCCCGGGCACCCTGACGCTGGCTCTCTAGTCCGCCGCACGCGCGCGGGAGCCGGCCAGATTCAGCGATTGGCGAAATTATCGGTACATTTTTCTAAAGTTATTGATTAATTTGCCGATGGTATAGCTAAAGAAGAGAAAGACCGTATAACCACCCGCAACGCCAGGTGGACAGGTCAACCAGAGAGACCATAACGATGAGCATAGATCGTACCTCCGCACTGAGTGCCATCAGCCACCTTCAGGCCCGGGAGCCACAGGATGCGGCGCAGCAGACCCGCAAGATCGCGGCCAGCCAAGAGAGCGTTGTCGGTACCCAGGTCAAGCTGAGCGATGCACAGGCACGCCTGATGCAGCCCAACAGCCGCGACATCAACACCACCCGTGTTGAGGCGCTGAAGCAGGCTATTCGCAGCGGTGAACTGAAGATGGATACCGGCAAAATCGCCGATGCCTTACTGCAGGATACGTTCGCCTATTTAAAGGATAAGTAATCTCCATGGCAGACACACTCGTTCACCTGCAGCAGATGGTTGAAAACCTGCAGGCCCTCAACGCCACCCTGGCCCAGGAGCAACAGCTGCTGTGCGCCGGACAAGTAGACGCGGTGCGTCTACAGACGGTGACGCTGGAAAAAGAGAATCTGCTGGCCGATCTGCGTCACCTCGATCAACGCCGCCGCGACGATGCGGCCCAGCCGCCCTACGCCGATCCGCAGCAGGCCGCGCTATGGCAAACGATCCTGACGCTGACCCGCCAACTGCATGATATGAATCAGCACAACGGTGACCTGCTCAACCGCCATTTATCCCATAATCAACAGGCGCTGGGTACGCTGAAGAGCCGTCACGGTCAAACCCTGTATGGCCCCGATGGACAGACCCAGAGCGGCCTGCTCAACGCCCGAAAACTGCGTGTTTAACGCTGGCCCTTTTGGCCAACGCCAGGCTGTGCCCGTTGGGGCACAGAGCGCCCGCTGTCGGCGCACTCTCAATAATAAAATTAATGATAATTAACGATAACCTGCTGACTGACGACGTTGATCGGCGGGTAAATCGTTCCCTTCCCCGCCACCCACATCACCAGTCGCAGCGGCACGGCGGCGCTTTCCCCGTTTAATCCGGCAGAACGACCGGACAGGCCATCCAGCGCCATACAGCGCCGCGCGCTGCACAGCTGTAGATTCAGCCCGTCCGGCGCCGGGCTCAGCAGGGTTATCTGCCACACCACATCATCGATCGCCGCCGCCGCCGGCACGCTCCCCGCCGGCGGCGCCAGCGGGGGCTGGTTACTGGCCATCCCCTTCTGACTCAGGATCCGGCCATTACCGTCCGCAGACCAGCTGCCGTCGCCGGCCTGCGCCGCCCACGGCGCCAGCAGGATAGCCAGGCAGAGTAATCGCTTCATTTATTACGCTCCTTACTCCACGCCGCCGATCGTCGAGGTCATGCGGATCTGGCGGTTGTCGCTGATCTCCAGGTTGGACAGCACCACCAGCTGCGGCAGCGAACGGTGCAGGAAGCGCGCCAGCAGCGGCCGCAGAGCATGATTCACCAGCAGCACCGGCGGTGCGCCGAGCAACTCCTGGCGCTGCAGCGCCTGACGGGCCTGATCCAGCAGGCGATCCGCCAGCCCCGGCTCCAGCCCGCCACCGCCCTGCAGAGCCTGCAGCAGCAGGCGCTCCAGCGGCGTATCCAGCCCAATCACCTGAATCTCCCCCTCGCCCGGGAACCACTGCTGGCTGATGGCCCGTCCCAGGGCCACGCGCACCAGCGCGGTCAGCTCATAGGGATCTTTCTGTATCGGCGCGTGTTCGGCCAGGGTTTCAATAATGGTGCGCATATCGCGGATCGAGACCTTCTCGGCCAGCAGGTTCTGCAGCACCTTGTGCAGGATCGTCAGCGACACGACGCCGGGGATAAAGTCTTCCGTCAGCTTCGGCATCTCCTGGGAGACCCGATCCATCAGCTGCTGCGCCTCCTGGCGACCAAACAGATCGCTGGCGTGCTGGCTGATGATATGGTTCAGATGGGTCGCCACCACGGTGCTGGCCTCGACCACGGTATAGCCCTGGATCTGTGCCTGTTCACGCAGCGCGCTGTCGATCCAGATCGCCGGCAGACCGAAGGCCGGATCGGTGGTGACCTGCCCCTCCAAGGTTCCGGCGGCGCTGCCGGGGTTGATCGCCAGCCAGCGTCCCGGGTGCGCCTCACCGCGCCCGGCCTCGATCCCCTTCAGCAGGATGCGGTAGCCGGAGGGCTGCAGCTCCAGGTTATCGCGAATATGGACCACCGGCGGCAGAAAGCCCATGGTCTGGGCGAACTTCTTGCGAATACTGCGGATACGCCCGAGCAGCTCGCCATTTTGCTGGAAATCCACCAGCGGAATCAGGCGGTAGCCCACCTCCAGACCCAGCGGATCCTCCAGCTGCACATCCTCCCAGCTGGCCTCCATCACCGGCTGGCTCTCCTGCAGCGGCATCTGCTCCTGCTGAGCCTCGGCCTTCGCCGCCCGCTTGCTCATCCACCAGGCGGTGCCCAGCAGCGCAGCGGTGAACAGCAGAAATACCAGGTTCGGCATCCCGGGCACCAGGCCTAACAGTCCGAGCACCGCGCCGCTCAAGATCAGCACCCGCGGGTTATTGAACAGCTGGGTCACCATCTGTTCGCCCACGTCCTGATCGGTGCTGACGCGGGTCACGATCACGCCCGCCGCGGTCGAGATCACCAGCGCCGGGATCTGGGCAACCAGACCGTCACCGATGGTCAGCAGGGTATAGGTTTCCGCCGCCTGGCTAACCGGCATGCCGTGCTGGATAACGCCGATCAGCAGGCCACCGATGACGTTCAGCGCCATGATCATCAGGCCGGCGATGGCATCGCCGCGCACAAACTTACTGGCGCCGTCCATCGAACCATAGAAGTCAGCCTCTTGGGTGACCTCAGAGCGGCGCTTCTTGGCCTCCTCTTCGCCGATCAGCCCGGCGTTGAGATCGGCGTCGATGGCCATCTGTTTGCCCGGCATCCCGTCCAGCACAAAGCGTGCGCCGACCTCGGCGATACGCCCGGCCCCCTTGGTGATAACCATAAAGTTGATCAGCACCAGGATAATAAACACGACGATGCCGATGGCGAAGTTGCCGCCCACCAAAAAGTGGCCGAACGCTTCGATCACCTGCCCCGCCGCAGCCCCGCCGGTATAGCCGTTCATCAGGATCACGCGGGTCGAAGCGACGTTGAGCGAAAGGCGCAGCAGCGTCGAAAACAGCAGGATGGTCGGGAAAGCCGCAAACTCCAGCGTCTTCTGGGTGAACATGGCCACCAACAGCACCATGATCGACAGGGCGATGTTAAAGGTGAACAGTAAATCCAGCACGAAGGGCGGCAGCGGCAGCACCATCATGGAGAGGATCATCAAAATAAGGATAGGCCCGGCCAAAACCTGCCATTGAGAGTCTTTCATATTGCCGGGGAGGCGCAGTAGCGCGGCCAGATTAGCCATCTATCGGTGTTCCTTCTTCGGAGTCAGTAACGCCAAAATCCAGTGCGGGCGGCACCGGTAAGTTTGCGGGTTTTTTCGGGGCCTGCCCCCCCTCGAGCCGCCAGCGCTTGAGTTGGTATACCCAGGCCAGCACCTCGGCCACGGCGGCGTACAGGGTAGCGGGAATGGCCTGGCCAATTTCGCTGTGACGGTAAAGCGCACGCGCCAGCGGCGGCGCCTCTAGCTGGGGAATGCGGTGCTCCGCGCCCAGCGCCTTAATGCGCTGGGCTATCTCCCCCGCGCCCTTGGCCAATACCTTAGGCGCACTCATCTTGTTTTCCTGGTACTGCAGCGCCACGGCGTAGTGGGTCGGGTTGGTCACGATCACATCGGCTCTGGGGACATCGCTCATCATGCGACGGCGCGCCGCGGCGCGCTGCTGCTGGCGGATCCGCCCCTTAACGTGCGGGTCCCCTTCCTGTTCCTTGAACTCATCCTTAATCTCCTGCTTGGTCATTCGCAGCTTGCTCAGATTGCTCCACACCTGATAAAACACGTCAAACCCCACCATCGGCAGCAGGCCCAGCACCACCAGCAGACCGCACACGCCCACCAGATGTAGGGCATCGCCCATCGCATCCAGCGTGGGCTCAGTGATCAGGCGCAGCATCCGCGGCCAGTAGTGCAGCAGAAACCATCCGCATACCCAGCCGACCAGCGTGGCCTTCAGGATCCCCTTCAGCAGCTCGGCCAACACCTGGCTGGAGAACATGCGCTTAAACCCGCTCAGCGGGTTTAAGCGATTCAAGTCGCATTTGATGGAGCTGGGACTGAACAAAAAGCCACCGATCAGCATCGGCGCACACCAGCCGACCAGCATCAGGCCGAGCAACACCGGCATCAGCGCCGCGACCGCCTGCTGCAGCAGCATGCCCAGCTGGATCAGCATCTGGCGATCGTTACTCAACAGTAGGTGATCGAAGTGCAGCCCCTGGGCTATCATCACCGCCAGCGCCCGCGCCAGATACTCGCCGCCCAGCAGCAGGATAGCCAGCCCCGTCGCCAGCATCAGTATCGAGGTCAGCTCACGCGAACGCGGGATCTGCCCCTTCTCCCGGGCCTTTTCTATTCGGTGGGGTGTGGGGTCTTCGGTTTTTTCCAGATCGCTCTCTTCTGACACGGCGTCCCCGACTGCAATACCTAAAATTACGCAGTGCATAGCATGCCAGAGTAAAAATGAAGCGATGGCGCGAATAGGCGCCGTGAAGCAGGTTTTATTGGCCGATCGCCCGGCGGGGCGCCTCCCTCGGCGGCTGGTCGCACAAAAACGACCGGCTTAAGGCTATTTTAAGTTTCTCTGCTTAGCCTTAGGCCATTTTTGAATTTGCCCCGCGGGGCTATTGCCAGACGCCTGGAGTCCGCTTTGTCGCATAAAGGTCTTTCCGCCAGCTTTCTGACGGTCATACTGCTATTGGCCGGTTATTTTACGCTGATACTCAATATCCCCATCCTGCTGCATTTTTACCGTATCCTGCACGCGCTGGGGGAGTATCGCCTTGGCTTCGCCCTGTCGATCCCGGTGGTGCTGTTCGCGGCGTTAACCTGCGTGTTTATGCCGTTCAGCTTCCGCCCGATCCTGAAGCCCTTTTTTATTCTGCTGCTGGTGATCACCGCGCTGGCCAGCTATGCCCAGTACAAGTATCAGGTGATTTTCGACCGCTCGATGATCGAAAACATCTTTGAAACCAACAGCGCCGAGGCGGGCTCCTACCTGAATATCTATGTTATCGCCTGGGTGCTGCTCGCCGGGGTGTTGCCCGCCCTGCTGCTGCTGCGCACCCGCATCATCTATGGCCATAACGTCCTGCTGCGGCTGGGAATCCGGCTGCTGGCGATGCTGATCTCACTGCTGATCATCGCGCTGGTCGCCTGTCTGTACTACCAGGATTACGCCTCCGTCGGACGCAACAACCGCAGCCTGAACCTGGAGATCCAGCCCGCCAGCTACCTGTACAGCACCGGGCAATATATCAACCGCCGCTATCTCACGACGCCAATGCCGTTTCGTAAGGTGGGGGAAGACGCGAAGCTGGTTGAGCCGGCGGGTGAGAAACCGACGCTGGTGTTCGTGATCCTGGGCGAAACCGCCCGGGCCCAAAACCAGTCTCTGGGCGGCTACCCGCGGGAAACCAACCCCTACAGCGCCAAACAACCCGGGCTTATCTACTTCCGCAATGTCACCTCTTGCGGCACGGCGACCGCGATTTCGGTCCCCTGCATGTTCTCCAACCTGACGCGTGAGCACTATGATGGCAACATCGCGCGCAACAGCGACAGCGTAATCGATGTGCTGCACCGGGCCGGCGTCACCACCTTCTGGCGCGATAACGACGAGGGATGCAAAGGCGCATGCGATCGCACGCCGAACGAACTGGTGTCGACCAAGGCCGATAATCCGCTGTGCAACGGCAAGACTTGCTATGACGAAGTCATGTTGAATAACCTGCAGCAAAAAATCCCGGACGACGGCAAAAGCAAGCTGCTGGTGTTCCACCTGATCGGCAGCCACGGCCCGACCTACTACCTGCGCTACCCCGCGCGCTTCCGCGTCTTTATGCCCGACTGCGAGCGCAGCGATATTGAAAATTGCACCCAGCAGCAGCTGGTCAACACCTATGACAATACCCTGGTGTATACCGACTACGTGGTGAATCAGTTTATTGAGCGGCTGAAAACCTACGAGAAGCAGTACAACGTAGCCCTGTACTATGTCTCTGACCACGGCGAGTCACTGGGTGAGAAAGGGCTGTATCTGCACGGCACCCCTTATCAGTTTGCCCCGGCAGAACAGACCCATGTCCCGATGTCGCTGTGGCTATCGGACGGCTATGCCAAGGCCAATCGCATCAATCTGCAGTGTCTGCAGGAGGCCGCCCGTGACGGCAGCTTCTCCCATGACAATCTCTTCCCAACCCTGCTTTCTATGATGCATGTCACTACCAGCGCGGCAAATCCACAGTTGGATATCCTGCAACGCTGCCGTAACTGATCGCCGCGCCGCCCCGTCCATCGGGGCGGCGTTATCCCCACAGCGCGATACATATCACAATCCTCTCAGAACAACCTTTTTAATATCAACAAGTCACGCATAATATCCCAACGTGAATGGCCCGCCGACCTCTGGGCAGCGGACCATGCGCGCCCCGGCAACCGTCGGCTATCCCGGTACACTGGAGCGGCCCCCGCAGCCCGCAAAGAGAGGAACGTAACCCGTCATGATTAAGTGGCCCTGGCGCACACAGCGTCCTGCCCAGCAGGACAGTTATCCCTGGCCGGAGGCCTGCGCTATCCCGCTGCTGGCGGCGCTGAGCGACGACGAGCAGCGGCGGCTCATCGCCCTGGCACGGCAGGTGATCCGCCAGAAGCGCCTGGTCCCGCTGCAGGAGCTTCGGGTCACCCCGCTGATGGAGGCGCGCATCGCCCTGTTGTTTGCCCTGCCGGTGCTAGAGCTGGGCATCGAGTGGCTCGATGGCTTTCACGAAATCCTGCTGTATCCAGAACCCTACGCTCTGCACGAAGAGTGGGAGGACGACATCGGCCTGGTGCACTGCGGCCCCTCGGTACAGGCCGGCCAGTGCAGCGTCCAGGGGCCGATCGTGCTCAACTGGCTGGATGTGCGCGACTCCTTCGATCGCTCCGGCTATAACCTGGTGATCCATGAGACCGCGCACAAGCTGGATATGCGCAGCGCCGGGATCGCCAACGGGATCCCTCCGATCCCGCTGCGGGAGATCGCTGCCTGGGAACAGGCGCTGCACGCCGCCATGGAGGCCATTCAGGAAGAGGCCGACCTGCTCGGCGAGGCGGGCGCCAGCCTGGACGCCTACGCCGCCAGCGAGCCGGCGGAGTGCTTCGCCGTCCTCTCCGAATACTTCTTCAGCGCGCCGGAGCTGCTGGCAGAGCGCTTCCCTGCGGTCTACCGCCGCTTTGTCGGCTTTTACCGTCAGGACCCGCTGCAGCGCCTGCGCCAAAGCGGCCTACTGGCGCCCCCGGCCCCCTGAACCCCCGCATTCGGCGATAAAAACACCGCTTGAAACGCCCGCCCGGGGTTAGCTGTTGACAGGCCCCGACGGGATCGCTATGATGCGCCCCGTTGTCACGATTCCTCTGTAGTTCAGTCGGTAGAACGGCGGACTGTTAATCCGTATGTCACTGGTTCGAGTCCAGTCAGAGGAGCCAGATTCCTGAAAAGCCCGCCTTGTGCGGGCTTTTCGTTTTTTCGCTGTTAGCGTATGCAACGGCGCGCATCACGCCATTCCCCCCCTGCACCATAGCCCCCCATCCCCACCGGGCCCCCCTATTCTCCAGTGCCCTCGTGATAGACCGGTAGCGTCGCCTTAAGATGTGCAATAAAGGAACGGGTTAATGGGTTCACCACCCGGGACGTCTTTTCGATGGCGTACAGGTAGTGAAAAATCCCGGCATGATAATCCGGCAACAGATGCACCAGCTCACCGCGCGCGATGTAAGCCTCTGCCAGATAGTCGGGCAGGCAGGAGACGCCATTGTGATTCAGCAAGACCTTGAGCAGAGTCAGGCTAGAGTTGGAGGTCAGACGCGAGTCCACCGCGATCATCTGCTGCCCATCGCGACCGCAGAAGACCCACTTATCCTGATAGCTCATCACCGGATTGGTAAGACAACGGTGGTGAGAAAGATCCGCCGGCTGAGTGATCGCCGGCTTGCCCTGCAAGTAGTGTGGGGAACAACAGTAGATCCAATTCACCTTGCCCAACAGAAAGGCGTTCGCGCGCTCCCACTGTCGCTGAGTGATCCTGAGCACCATATCAAAATTTCTTTCCGCCAGATTAATCAACTCATCGTTGAGATCGACATGGATCCTGACGCGCGGGAACTGGCGTTGATAGGCGCTGATCGCATCAGGCAAACAGGTCGAACCATAGGCCACCGAGCAGGAGAGACGCAGTACCCCCTCTGGCTCCGTCTCACTATGCAGTTGAGTAAAGAGATCCTGGCAGGCATCGAGCAACATAATCGCCCGGTTAAAGACCGCCGCGCCCTGCTCCGTCAGGAACAGGCGACGCGTACTACGCTTAATTAACAGCACGCCCAATTGCTGCTCTAAGGTTGCCAGGCTTTTGCTCACCGCCGAACGAGATAGCCCCAACTCTCGCGCCGCCTTACTCAGGCTCCCCATCTCGATGATACGCACAAAGACACTGAGTTGATGCAGAGTATACGCATTAAGCATTAATGTTCCCTCTTTTATCAAGAGAACGGAATGGAATTGATTAAATTAATACTATATGGAGAAACGAATAAATAACAGGACTACTTCCCACCGGGTAATCCACTAGCATTCGACAATGAATTCATTATATTTCACCAATAGTAAACTTTATTCTCACAGGATCACAGTTTATGATTTTACCAGTAGGCGGCAAACAAATAGTGAGGTTATAAGTGGCGAGCTGCCCACTCATCTCCCACTAATATAATGGTAAAATTATGGATAATAGCCATGATATTTCACAAGCTGCGATTAAAGGTAAAATCCCATTCACCAGTTATGATGTGGGCTGGGTCATTCTGTGTATCGGCATGGCCATCGGCGCCGGAATTATTTTTCTACCGATTCAGATTGGATTAAAAGGGATCTGGGTCTTTACCCTATCGGTATTATTCGCCTACCCCGCCCTGTATATGATGCAATCGCTTTATCTAAAGACGCTATCTCAAAGCCCAGAATGTAAAGATTACTCCGGGGTGATCACCTACTATCTGGGGAAAAACTGGGGGTTCTTCCTCGGCATTACCTATTTCATCATGTTACTGATCGGCATGCTGACCTACTCACTCTCTGCCACCTTCGACAGCGCCTCCTACCTGCAAACCTTCGGCCTAACCCAGGATCCCCTGTCGGATCGCTGGTGGTATGGGCTGCTGATCCTAGCCTTCCTGGTCGGCATCGCCGCCCAGGGCGAGCGACTCATCTTCAAGGTGTCTGGGCCGATGGTGTTAATGAAGCTGGGTGTGGTCGTGCTGCTCGGAGTGGTGGTGATCCCCCACTGGAACTTCAGCTATATCGGCAATATTCCGCCCCTGGGTGAGCTGCTCGTCGGTACGATTCTGACTCTTCCCTTCACCCTATTCTCCATCCTGTTCGTCCAGATCCTCAGCCCGATGAACGTCGCCTTCCGTAAGGTCGAGGCCGATCCGATTATCGCTACCTACCGTGCGCAGCGAGCCAGTCGTATCGCCTATGCCATCCTGGTCTGCGCCGTTCTGTTCTTCGCCTTCTCCTTTACCCTATCGTTAAGCCATGATCAGGCGGTCGAGGCGGCGCAGCATAATATTTCGGCGATGGCCATTGTCGCCAAGGTAATCCCCGGCAATATCATTAAGATAATGTCGATAGCATTAAATATTTCCGCCATCGCTACCGCCTTCTTTGGTAACTATCTCGGTTTTCAGGAGGCCATGACTGGCATTGTCGTAAATATTCTCTCACGTTTTATCGATGAGCAATCCATCAATGAGAAACTCGTCAGCCGAGGGATTACCCTCTCTATTATTATTTTATTATGGGGTTGGGTACTGACACATTTCCCTATTCTCTTATTATCTCAGATAGCAGCCCCTGTTGCCGGCATTGTCTCGTGTATTATCCCCTGTTATCTGGTGTTTAAAGTCACCGCATTAAAGAAATACTACTCTTGGCGAGTCATCTTTATCTCGGCGATAGGTGTACTGCTTTGTCTATCGCCTTTCTTTAAATTCTTCGAGTAAAAGGTAAGGTTATGAAAAGCGCTTCAGAGATCAATGAATTTAAACTGGATACACGCCTCTCTCTACTCGGACGCAATCCCGATGAACAGTGGGGCTTCGTTAACACACCGATATACCGTGGCTCGACGGTGATCTTCAACAGCTGTGAGGATATTCGGCAAGTCAAGGCACGCTTCGCCTATGGCACTTTCGGCACCCCGACCATTGAGAGCCTAGAGAAGGCCTGGTCATCCCTGTGCGGCGCTGCGGGCACGGTGATCTCCCCTTCCGGGATGGGCGCCTTAGCGCTGGCGCTGCTCTCGGTCACCCAACGGGGCGACCATATTCTGGTCACCGACTCGGTCTATCGCCCGACCCGTAATTTCTGCGATACCTTCCTGGCCAAGTATGGCGTCAGCGTCAGCTACTATGATCCGCTGATCGGGGAGGAGATTGACGATCTGATCCTGCCCAATACTCGGATGATCATGCTGGAAAGCCCCGGCTCACAGAGCTTCGAAGTACAAGACATCGGTGCGATCGTCGCCGTCGCCAAACGGCGCCAAGTGACCACGGTGATCGATAACACCTGGGCAACGCCGATTTTCTTCCAGGCTCATGCTCAGGGTATCGATCTCTCGGTCGAGGCGGGCACCAAATACCTGGGCGGCCACTCCGATCTGCTGATGGGGTTGGTTTCGGCCAACGAGAGCCACTGGCCCGCCCTGCGCGCCACCTACGACGCCTTAGCGATGCTCCCTGGCGCCGAAGACTGCTTCCTCGCCTTACGCGGATTGCGCACCCTGCACCTGCGGGTCAAGGCGGCGGAGACGCGTGGACTCGCCCTGGCCGAATGGCTGCAGGCACAACCGGAGGTCAGCCGTGTCTTGCATCCCGCCTTCGCCGACTGTCCGGGGCACGCTAACTGGCAGAAGTATTTCTGTGGGTCCTCCGGCCTGTTCTCCATCGTGCTGGACAGCCGTTTCAACCAAGATAATGTCGACGCAATGCTCGATGGCATGAAGGTGTTTAGCCTGGGCTTCTCCTGGGGGGGCTTCGAGAGCCTCATCGTGCCTTTCGACTGTCGCGACTACCGCAGCGTCGCCCCCTGGGCCCCCGGCGGCATGACGCTGCGGCTCCAGGTTGGCCTGGAAGATATCGCCGACCTGCAGGATGATCTGCGCGAGGGATTCCAACGCCTATCGCGTGGCTAAGCCACCCTGCCGGGGGATTCGCCCTTCTCCCGGCAGGTTCGCCTTATCGGGTTAACGAGAAACACGCGCCGCTGCCGATAGAGCGCGCACCACCGAGCCGCGGCTCGGCTTCTCGGCTTCTCGGCTTCTCTGCTTCTCTGCTTCTCTGCGAAAAATACAGCCAATAACCGACTAAAATGCAATCCACTGCTGTCATATTCAGCAACCGGATGATAATAATCGATTTCCCTATTTACACCCCCCAGCGGCTTCGCTATGATGCGCCTCGTTGTCACAATTCCTCTGTAGTTCAGTCGGTAGAACGGCGGACTGTTAATCCGTATGTCACTGGTTCGAGTCCAGTCAGAGGAGCCAAATTTAGAGAAGCCCGCTTAAGGAAACTTAAGCGGGCTTTTTGCTCTATTCACACTGTCTAGCGCCCCGCCTCTCCCTGACCGATCGCCCAGCGATATGCAGAAATATTACGCCGATTGCTGCCCGATTCAGCAAACGCGTTCGCTCACGCATTTCCTACTTTACAGCATGAGCACGCTTCGCTATGATGCGCCCCGTTGTCACAATTCCTCTGTAGTTCAGTCGGTAGAACGGCGGACTGTTAATCCGTATGTCACTGGTTCGAGTCCAGTCAGAGGAGCCAAATTTAGAAGAGCCTGTCTTCGGAAACGTAGACGGGCTTTTTGCTGTTTGGCGATTGAAGCAGGCTCTCTTCGCTGTGTCTCCGCCCGCAAGGCATGGCATTAGCCCGACGCTTTACCATTAATGTACTGAAAACCGACGTTTTGTTGTTATTCTAGCCGAACGCGCGCGCCGTACGATTTAGCCCTTTACAGCCTCACACACCTTCGCTATCATGCGCCCCGTTGTTACGATTCCTCTGTAGTTCAGTCGGTAGAACGGCGGACTGTTAATCCGTATGTCACTGGTTCGAGTCCAGTCAGAGGAGCCAGAATTTAGAGAAGCCCGCTTAAGGAAACTTAAGCGGGCTTTTTGCTGTTTCTCATCGAGGCCTCTCCCCTTACTCCCAAGGCGGCTCTTTTCCTACGCTCGGCGCAGACTTCTCGAATTAATGGACTGAAAATCATCGAATTGCCGTTATTCTGGGCGAACGATTGCAAGCGATGATTTAACGCTTTACAGCCCCGCGTCCCTTCGCTATGATGCGCCCCGTTGTCACAATTCCTCTGTAGTTCAGTCGGTAGAACGGCGGACTGTTAATCCGTATGTCACTGGTTCGAGTCCAGTCAGAGGAGCCAGATTCAGAAAAGCCCGCTTAAGTTTCCTTAAGCGGGCTTTTTATCGTTGCAGGCTTGCCCGGCTATGGGGCATAAAAAAAGCGAGATCCGAAGATCCCGCCCGTTGCCTTATACGCGGCGAATTACTTCTCTTCTTTATACTCGCCTTCGCCCAGCGCCTTCAGCTTCTTGGAGAGCTCGCGGCGCTCTTTGGACAGATCGGCGTTCTTGATGATGTACTCATCCACGCGATCCTCGTAGTTACCGCGCATATCGGCAATGATTGCCTGAATCGCTTCAACACTCATGCCCGGCTTGATGTAGTCGCTCAGGTTGTCCAGCAGCAGAACGCGCTTCTGGTTATCACGGATCTTCTTCTCAACATCCGCGATTTCGCGCTGCAGCTTATTCTTGCGGCGGAAGGTACGCACGAATTCCAGCACGTTCTGGAACGTCGGCTTGTTTACATTTTCCATATCAACACCTTTGCTTAAGTTAAAAAACCAAACCTGGCAGCCCATGGACTGGCGTTAATCGCTCTACTGCTGTTTGTACCATCGACGGGCGCACAAAAACAGCCCATTATCACAAGAAAATGGAATGACCGCCGAGTTTTTATGCAACAAGATGCGGCGTTACTTGGTAATTCCCCCACAAAGTAAAAATCCGGGCACGGGCCCGGATTAGCGTAATGATATCACGCACGACCGTCGGCTTACTCCGCCAGCCATTCGGTATGGAACACCCCTTCCCGATCGGTGCGTTTGTAGGTGTGGGCGCCAAAGTAATCGCGCTGGGCCTGAATCAGGTTAGCCGGCAGCACCGCGGCGCGGTAGCTGTCGTAATAGGTAATGGCCGCGGAGAGGGTCGGTACCGGGATCCCCTGCTGTACGGCGTAGGAGACCACGTCGCGCAGCGCCTGCTGGTACTCATCTGCAATCGCCTTGAAATACGGCGCCAGCAACAGATTGGCCAACGCCGGATTTTCGGCATAGGCATCAGTGATCTTCTGCAGGAACTGGGCGCGAATGATGCATCCGGCGCGGAAGATACGCGCGATCTCGCCAAAGTTCAGCGACCAGTCATATTCGTCAGAGGCGGCCTTCAGCTGCTGGAATCCCTGGGCATAGGAGACGATCTTGCCCAGATACAGGGCGCGACGCACCTTCTCGGCAAAGGCAGCGCGCTCTGCCGCCGGCAGCGTCTGCGCCTGCGGGCCGCTCAGCACCCGGGAGGCCGCCACGCGCTGCGCCTTCAGCGAGGAAAGGTAACGGGCAAAGACGGATTCGGTGATCAGCGTCAACGGGATTCCCAGATCCAGCGCGCTCTGGCTGGTCCACTTGCCGGTGCCTTTATTGGCCGCCTCGTCCAGGATCACGTCGACCAGGTCATTCCCTTCGTCATCTTTCTTGGCGAAGATATCGGCGGTGATCTCGATCAGGTAGCTGCTCAGCTCACCCTGATTCCATTCGGCAAAGGTGGTGGCCAGCTCGTCGTTGCGCATCCCGACGGCGTGCTTCAACAGGGCGTAGGCCTCGGCGATCAGCTGCATGTCACCGTATTCGATGCCGTTGTGCACCATCTTCACATAGTGCCCGGCACCGTCCGGCCCGATATAGGTCACACAGGCCTCACCGTCTTCGGCTACGGCAGCAATCTTCGTCAGGATCGGCGCGACCAGCTCATAGGCCGCCTTCTGTCCGCCGGGCATAATAGACGGCCCCTTCAGCGCCCCCTCCTCACCACCGGAAACACCGGTGCCGATAAAGTTAAAGCCCTGCGCCGACAGCTCACGGTTACGGCGGATGGTATCCTGGAAGAAGGTGTTCCCACCGTCGATCAGAATGTCCCCCGGCTCCAGATAGGGCGTCAGAGACGCGATGGTCTTGTCTGTCCCCTCACCCGCCTTCACCATCAGCAGAATGCGGCGCGGCGTCTCCAGCGATGCCACAAACGCCTGCACGGAATGGTATGGCACCAGCTTCCGCCCCGGGTTTTGCGCCATCACCTCATCGGTTTTCTCGGGCGAACGGTTAAAAATCGACACCGTATAACCGCGGCTTTCGATGTTCAGCGCCAGGTTACGCCCCATCACCGCCATTCCCACTACGCCGATCTGTTGTTTGGACATGACAAACTCCTGTGTAACACATTCCGGCTGCGCCAGTTGCGCAGCATAATTGTAGGTAATATGTTAACTCATCTTTGCGCTTCAGGGATACCGATTGCTGCCATCGCCCGCTGGATGGCACGGATTGTGTAGCCTTTTATTTTTTAATAAACCTAACTATAGGTTTCAATAAAAATCTTATTGATTGGAATATTTTCATCTTAAACCGAGTAAAATGGCATGATATCAAATCATATAATGATATATTTATGCCTAATTCACTTAATTTATTTATATATTGTACTTTATAATCTCGACATTTCACCACAACAATATTTAACTCGGCAGGTCCTCTAAGTTTAATACTATATCGAGAGAATACATCCTGCAATTTCAGAAAATTTAAACCAATAATAAAATCCTTGCTTATTTTAACATATCGACTATCAGGATTATCTCTTAGTAAATAATTGCCTATCCCCATATCCTCCTTCATGAATTTCATATGATAAAAAGCAAAACACCCACCATACTTTGTCATATTGGTTAAATTCATCACTTCAAAGGCAGGGCTATGTAAAAATATATTTTTTGGCGAAACAGGAAAAATACACAAGTCATTATTCATGCCACAAAAAGTACTATTAGAAGGCAAGAACAACTCGCCTTTATTATCAATCAGATTAACGCCATATAAACTAAAATACTTATCATCACATTCATCCTTTAGGTATTTCTTTATTAAATCACTAACTGATGAATCAAATATAATGTCACCATCAATTTTTACAGCATATTTCCTAGTCGTCATTGACAAGGCATAATTATAATAGTTGACTAAGCTATTAACACTATCCGGCGGTAAAGATATATGCTCTTTAGAACCTGGCGGATACACTTTCGGAATATAGTGATAAGCGCGAACTCTATCGCCAAAGGCTAAAATTGCTCGGGATATTTCAGACTCAGTATTATCAGTACAGTCATTAAAAATGATAACGACTTCATCAACTAAATCCAGCCATGACTCAATAACAGCATAAATATACTCTCCTTCATTTTTAGCCCGAATAAATCCACTTACCCCATATTCCCGCTGATTACCATTCAGCAATGAAAAATCAACAACTGGACGTTCAACTCTCTGAATCATTCCTTAATCTCCAAGGCATCGGATAGACCTTATTAGACATATAGAACGTAAATGCGAAATGGATAAACTTCGCTAATGCAAAAGCTATTGCAGCCCCAAGCAAAGAGAAATAGATTACCCCAACAAATAATAGAACCACACCTAGCGCGCCAGAGATCATTGTCGTCAGCGACAGGTACTGCGTCTTTTTGGCATAAAAAATATAGTTAGTAACCATCAGATACATACCAGAAAAAATTTGCCCAAGGCAGACCCATCCAATAATCCTACCTGCCTCAGTATATTTATCACCGGCAATCATTACAACAATATATGGAGCAATAAAGAATGCCAGTAGCGCAATAAAAAGCAAAGACAGCATATAACAATATGTCATCTTTACTATTTTTAGTCTTTCAATAAAACAGTCGCTTTTTAATCTATCAAATAACCATGGGACAAACGCTTTGTTGATAGCATCAAATATGACTGCTAATGCAGAACTTAACTGAAGAGCAACCATATAGATGCCGACATCAGCAACGCCAAGTTTATGATTAATGATAAACCTATCACTCATAGTTAGCAGCAACATGCCCAATGAATGAGGTAGGAGAGGCACCCCAAAAAGCAATGCTTCCTTTAGATACTTCAATCGAAAGGAGAAAACATCAATTAATTTATCACGACACAGAAGCCCCATGCTTAATACAGCACTTAAGGCCGCACTCATTATAATGGCATCTATGCGCCCTTCTCCGCTCTGCTGCAGAAAAACCACAAAAATAACTGACAACAACATATTGACAATACCACCGCCAACTTGTAACAAACCAAATGATTTTGCTTTATTCCTGATCTGCCACTGCCCTAATCTCATATTTGTTATAAATAAAAATGAGGCAACCAGTATCGCATATAATACCCATCCATCGGGTATGGACAATAATTTTGCCAACTGTGTTTTAAACGATATCCCAACGAGAGAAAGAAACAAAAAGCTAACCAACAGGATCTGAAAGCAGCTTCCATTAAACCTCATCAGGACTAACTGATCGACATTCCCATCATAGTACTTACGATTTGCTGCACCTATTGTATTTAATCCAACGATTGCTGAAATTGCTGATAGAAATGTCTGAAACATCACAACCTGCCCATAGTCTGCAACCGATAGATTACGGGTTAATATTGGTAAGAGTAAGAACGGGATCAGTGCATTTAATATATTCGATGTAAGATACACACCGATTCCTTTAAGTAAATTCACACCCCCTCCTAAGAAAAAAGAAAAACAAATAATTATATATTAAAATCGACATCATAAAAATCCTTATAATCCGCATCTTTTTCTGAGTATAAAAAACGGACAATAGCATCTCCTGCATTTTTTAACGAATCTTTTTTATAATAAGGATTATTAATTCTGGTTATTTTTTGATGAAAATTAACCGACTGACTTAGCTCAATCGCCGCGATGATCGCAGCTTTTGTACAGGCAGCATCAATCACGCTATCACCATGAACACGTCCCTTCTGCCGATCCCCAATATTAATCGTTGCAATATTCAACGAAGGCGCTTCAATAATTCCTGAAGATGAATTACCTATCAAACCACAAGAATACTTCAATAAGCCCAGATATTCTTCAGGGCTCACTGAGACCATATAGCGAGACGCACTCCGCAGACAGAATGACTTAATAATATCAATAATCTTTTCTGATCCTGTATCAGCATTAGAGCCGATAAATATAAAATCATACTCTTCAGAAAATACTGTTAACGCCGTAATCAGGGCTAATGTTTGCTCCGTCAATGAGACTTTAGTCAGCGTTTCCGGGTGAAACACTACTACAAAATACGGCTTAACCAAAGAACCAAAACGAGACTCCAACTCCTGTTTATCAGGCAATACAAGGCTAAGACAATTTTCAGCCCCTAATGCACCAATATTAATAACTGAACTAGGATGCTCTCCTAATTGAATGACTCGCTTGCGGTATTCTTCTGTCGAAACAAGGTGAAGGCTACTCATTTTAGAGATCGCATGTCGAATAAATTCATCATAATTCCCTAACGTTTTCTCGCCACCGTGAAGATGAATCAGAGGAATATTATTCATAGCTGCCGCAGTGGCAACAGAAAAAATCTCATAACGATCACCTAAGATCATGACAGCATCATAATCCTGATTAGCGAAAATTGAGGCAAACGCATTTTGACAAAGCGACATTGAATTTATTATTTTTTCATTGTTTGATGAATCTAAATTAATATCTATAACTTTACTTAAATCAAGTCCATCATTCAGGATATTTTTATATGTGCTCCCATATTTAGGGTCGCAATGCATTCCTGTCGCGATGATACTTAACTTGACCCCCTCCGTACGAGATAGCAACATTAATAATCGGCGTAAAATTCCATATTCAGCGCGTGAACCGGTAACACATAGTAAATGTTTCATGACAATGCACTCTCAATGCTTTCTTTCAATTTCGTATAGGCAAGCTGTGAAAAATGCAATCCGTCATAGGTATATGATGCAGGTAAATTCCCATATTCATCATAAAACTCGCTTGAAAGTCCGATCCAATGAATAGATTTATCCACGCAAACCTTCCTTAAGACCATATTCAATTGAGTTACAATGTCATTATTTCGATCAACTCGCCCCCTCACTGGTGGTACTGCAATAAAATAAATAGCCACATTGTTTTTTATTATTCTAACTTTATCAATAAATTCCCTGACCCATTCAGCAGAAAATGCAATATCCCAGTCATTGAGCACCATATCATTAGTACCCAACATAATAATAGCAGTATCACCAATGTTTTTTATTAATGATCGGTCCAAAATAAGATCAATATACTCCCGTGTATTAATCCCAGCAATCCCCAGGTTATTTACTTTCTCACCATTAATATTATCAACCAGCCAATAATCAAAAATAGAATGGCCAAGCAATGTTATCGAAGTGTTTAGGCACATTAGATCTTTCTTTTCTGCAATTCTATTTATAATACTCTCTCGCAAAATTTCTTTTTTACGCCGACGCGTCTGTATATTTATAGCAACTTCAAAGTCATATCGATCATCAATATCAAGAGAATCCTCTTTATTCATGATAAAAGCCATACTATCACTACCAAAAAAATGCTGCCTCTTCAGATAAGCATCTGGCTTGGCCATAAATATAGCACCGTTTGGAAAATATTCTTTACTGTCCTGCCGACGATATAAGCTAAAATCAATATCAAAATATTTTAAAGTCAGATCTTCCGCCAACGGCTTAATAAGAGAAGATGGTTTATCACTTTGTACCATTGAGACTAAAAAGCTATACTCTGATGAATAAAACAAAGCAGCAGCAGACTTAATATGCTCCGCAGTACGGAAAGGTGATGTTGGCTGCAACAATGCAAAATACTGTATATCACTGATTTTACTCAAAACATCCTCAACCACCATATAGGATGTTGCTGAGTCAGAGGCTAGCGCCGCATCTCTAATAAAAACCTCTGCGCCAAATGACTCTGCAATGCTTTTATACTCATCTGAGTCAGTAGAAACAATAACTCTATCAAACACACCAGAGTTTATAGCAGCCTCAATAGTATACGCAATTAATGGCTTATCCATTAACATTAGAATATTCTTATTACGCAATCCCTTTGAGCCTGAACGAGCTGGAATAATGGCAACTTTCATATATCTTATAACTCCTGCATGCTTAAGTTAGAACAGCAGATCAGCTCATCTTCACAAAAATCTCGCTCTGCAATGCTGCCTAAAACCTGATACCAATGCATAGGACTAATTCCATTACCTGGACGCTTAGTTGTAATATTCTCTAAAGTAAAAATCTCACCTTGCTTTATATTACGTTTGGCAACGATCGATTTTCGAGCAACTATTTTATTCTTGCGTTCAGAATTAGTCACAATTTTATCATAGCTGCCTAATGCTAATTCAATAGCCCGAATCCCCTGACATAAGAGTCGCAATTCATCTGGCGTCACTGATGCTTTATGATCTGGGCCGGGAAAGTCTTTATTTAAAGTAAAATGCTTCTCTATGAAGCAAATGCCATAAGGCACAGCTGCAATCCCTGAAAAATATCCAGGGGAGTGATCGGAGAATCCAATCTGATATTCTTTGAAAATACTCTTAAAGCTAGATAACGTATTAAGATTCACATCAGAATAGGGTGTCGGATATTCTGTGTTACAGTGTAGAATAGTAATATCACTTGCTTTGACACCATTGTTATGCAATACATGCAATGCCATATTAATTTCATCTAGCGTTGCCATTCCAGTCGATATGATGATTTTCTTATCAGTAATATCTAGTCTTGCTATTTTTTCAAGATAAGGAAGATTTAATAACTCTCCAGATGGAATTTTCCATACGCGTTGTTTTAATGAAGCAAGAAAATCGATTGAATCAAAATCAAACGGCGTAGAGAAAACATCCAGACCAAGATTTTTTGCATATTGTGACAGTTCAATAAAGTCATCATATGCAAGCTCCAATTTACGCGTCATCTCAAGCTGAGACTCTTCACAGCCAGTTTGCTTTATCTGATACTCCGCCTTTGGTGCATATTTTGAAATCAGCAAATCCGCTTTAAACGTTTGAAACTTAACGGCATCCACCCCAGCGGCTTTTGCCTGATCAACCATTTTTTTAGCCAGTAGAGGATCGCCATTATGGTTACAGCCAATTTCAGCAACGATATACACTTTATTCATCATAATTCTCTCTGATTAAACGCGTCGGGGAGCCCGCAACTACAACATTATCTG
Source organism: Edwardsiella anguillarum ET080813 (assembly GCF_000264765.2). Classification (GTDB taxonomy): domain Bacteria; phylum Pseudomonadota; class Gammaproteobacteria; order Enterobacterales; family Enterobacteriaceae; genus Edwardsiella; species Edwardsiella anguillarum. Next base: position 3,180,154 of record NZ_CP006664.1, on the reverse strand, counting down.
GAATATCTCTAATCACTACGGAGCCTGAACCAATGATTGAGCCATTACCAATAGTTAGCTGTCCATTAATCACGCTACAGCTCCCGACAAATGTTCTCTGGCCAACCTGAACATCACCATTAAGAACAGCGTTAGTTGATATATTAGAGCAACACCCAAGAGTATTTCCATGCTCAACTAAAGCTCTAGTATTGATCACAACGGCATCATGTATTATCGTGTCACTATTGACTATACACATTTTACCAATATATATTCCATTGCCTAATGTAACATTGGGATCAATCAATGCTGATGAGTCAATTATATTGACCAACGATAATCCCTTGGACATTAATCGTTGGTAAAACCACCAACGATGCTTTGGCTCTCCGATACCGATAAAATAAACATAATCGTTAAAATTATCTATTTTTTCGATTGCATTAGCCAGAATTGGGTATCCTTGATGAACGCCTTGCTTATACGTATCGATAAACCCAATCAATTCAAGCTGATTAATATCGATACTACTAATAATAGATTTAGAAAACCCGCCGGCACCTATAATTATCAATTTTTGCATGCCATAATCCTTTTTATTACACTAAATCTCGATACATGGAGATCCCATTGCCATCAACTTTGCTATATTTTCAGAGGTAACGGCATCGATATGTTTTGCTTTCACTGCGATACAATTCACCATTGGCATATCGAACATATTAAACTGTACACTACTCGCCATTCCATACACATTGATCTTTGCGTATTTTTTGCATAACGAAATTATGATATGTTCGGCGATGAGATTGTCATATACACCCGGAAGAAAAAAACCATTAAATAATCTCTCACTCTCTCTAGGGTGTGGGATATAATAAGTGTTATTGTTTTTTTCTAAAAATGCAAGAATGTTTTTTTCTAGCTTAGCGACATGCTTTTTTCCATTGAGCATCTCACTATATATTCCACCAAGAAAGAGCGATATTTCACCATTGCTAACGGCATCATTACCATCATCTATATTAAACAAATTTACCAGCTGGGTATTTGGGATGATATTCTTACGATCCTTATAAATCGTATGATGCAAACATGATTCATTCAAGATCCTATTCTTATCAAACTTTCGTCTTAATAGCGTGTGAACGATTAACTTCCATCGTTTCTGCGCCACGTCATTATAATATCTTCCACTATAGCTTATATTGACAGTCCCATCATCAAACGTCTCTATTCTTTTAAAATTAGCATAGGAGAGAACATAATGTATAAAAGGATGATCAATGTTGGCAAAATAAATAGTATCAAATGATTTATTTTTCACAAATCGATAAATATCGATAAAAGTTTTCACTTTCAACGGTGCAAAGAAAGCCCGGGATTCTACCATATGCTTACCTAAGTCAGCATAATATTTTCGATTCACTTCATTATCTTTAGCGAAAAAATAAAATAGCTGTGCATCAGTATCTTTTTTTTGCTTTATTTTTTCCGCAATCAGCGTTTGGAGTGGTGTCAAACAAATATACAGATCCACAGAGACATCTCACATATTAATTTTAAAACAAGAAAATATAAAAAAACCGTAGCTATTTATCATAGCTACGGTTAAAACGTAACAAACTTTGTTGTAAAAGTGAACTGTTTTAAGCGTTATAATAGTCACGATACCAATTTACGAAAGCCAGCACTCCCGCTTTCACCCCTACCTGCGGGCGGTAGCCGGTCACCGCGAACAGATCCTCGGTATCGGCATAGGTCTGGTAGACATCGCCCGGCTGCATCGGCATAAAGTGCTTCTGCGCCTCGATCCCCAGGGCCTCCTCCAGCGCCGTAATGTAATCCATCAGGCGCACCGGGCTACCGTGACCGATATTATAGATACAGTATGGCGCGGAGCTGGCGGCCGGTGAACCCTGCTCGACCCGCCAGTCGGCGTTCGGCTGCGGCACGACCTCCATAATACGCAGCACGCCTTCGACGATATCGTCGATATAGGTAAAATCACGCTGCATATCGCCATGGTTGTAGATATCGATGGGCTTGCCTTCCAGCATACTCTTGGTGAACTTGAACAGCGCCATATCCGGGCGCCCCCACGGCCCATAGACCGTGAAGAAGCGCAGGCCGGTGGTCGGCAGCCCATACAGATGAGAGTAGGAGTGCGCCATCAGCTCGTTGGACTTCTTGGTGGCGGCATACAGGGAAATCGGGTGATCGACGCGGTCGGCGGTCGAGAACGGGACCTTGTTGTTCAACCCATACACGGAGCTGGAGGAGGCGTAAATTAGATGCCCCACCTTACTGTGACGGCAGCCTTCCAGCACGTTGACGTGTCCCAGCAGGTTGCTCTGGGCATAGCTCAGCGGGTTGGTCAGGGAGTAGCGCACTCCCGCCTGCGCCGCCAGGTGAACCACCCGGTCAAAGTGGGCGGCGCTAAACAGCGCCGCCATGGCCGCGCTGTCGGCGATATCGATCGGATGGTAGGTGAAGTTGGCATCGGCCTGCAGCGGCGCCAGGCGCGCCTGCTTGAGCGACACATCGTAATAGTCGTTCAGGTTGTCGATGCCCTCGACCTGATGCCCCGCCGCCAACAAACGGCCACAGAGATTGGCACCGATAAAACCGGCGCAGCCAGTTACTAAAACACGCATAAATTATCCTGTAAAAATCTCCCCCCGGCTGAAACGACACGCACGCCCTAGGGCGCGCGTTGGAGGCAGGTGTTAGTCAGTACGATCCAATGGACATTATGCTAACCTCGCCAGCCAATATTGTCTTACAAAATTTGCCGGTAATGGTTAGTCATTGCCGAAGATATCGCGGGTGTAGACCTTATCCGCCACGTCATCCAGCTCCGGCGCCATACGGTTAGAGATGATCACATCCGACATCGCCTTAAACTGCTCCAGGTCACGGATCACCTCTGAGTGGAAGAAGCTATCCTCTTTCATCACCGGCTCAAAGATCACGACCTTAATCCCCTTGGCCTTGATGCGCTTCATGATCCCCTGGATCGAGGAGGCACGGAAATTATCCGAACCGCTCTTCATGATCAGCCGATACACACCCACCACCTGCGGATTGCGCGCGATAATCGAGTCAGCAATAAAATCTTTACGCGTACGGTTGGCCTCGACAATCGCCTGGATCAGGTTATTGGGCACCGAGGAGTAGTTGGCCAAGAGCTGCTTGGTATCTTTTGGCAGACAGTAGCCGCCGTAGCCAAACGAAGGATTGTTATAGTGGTTACCGATGCGCGGATCGAGGCTGACCCCTTCAATGATCTGGCGGCTGTTGAGTCCCAGCGCCTCGGCATAGCTATCCAGCTCGTTAAAATAGGCAACCCGCATCGCCAGATAGGTGTTGGCAAACAGCTTGATCGCCTCCGCCTCCGTCGAATCGGTCAGCAGGGTCGGGATATTCTGCTTAATCGCCCCCTCCTGCAGCAGCGCAGCAAAGCGCTCCGCGCGCTCGGAGCGCTCGCCGACCACGATACGCGACGGGTGCAGGTTGTCATACAGCGCCCGCCCCTCGCGCAGAAACTCCGGCGAAAAGATCAGGTTATCGATACCCAGGCGCTCACGCAGCTGCTGGGTAAATCCGACGGGAATGGTCGACTTGATGATCATCACCGCCGCCGGATTGATTGCCAGCACATCGCGGATCACCGCCTCTACGCTGGCGGTGTTAAAGTAGTTGCTCTTGGGATCATAGTCGGTCGGCGTCGCAATGATGACAAAATCAGCGCCGCGGTACGCCTCTTCCTTGTCCAGCGTCGCACGGAAATTCAGGGAGCGATGAGTGAGGTACTCCTGGATCTCCTTATCCACGATCGGTGACTGACGCCGGTTAAGCATCTCGACCTTCTCCGCCACGATATCCAGGGCGACGACCTCATGATGCTGAGCCAGCAAAATTCCGTTGGACAGGCCGACGTAGCCCGTACCGCTAATCGCAATCTTCATCACATGCCTTTGTATTAATAAAATTAATCTTGATACCCATTCGGGTTGCTCTGCTGCCAGCGCCAGGTGTCGCGCATCATCTGATCCAGATCGTACTGCGCGCGCCAGCCGAGCTCCCGCGCCGCCAGCGCCGGATCGGACCAGCATTCGGCAATATCGCCCGCGCGACGCGGCGCAAAGCGGTAAGGTATAGTAACCCCAGAGCACCTCTCAAATGCGGCAACGATATCCAAAACGGAATATCCTACTCCGGTTCCCAGGTTATACACTTTGTAGCTGGCGCCCTCATCGCGACGATCGAGCGCGGCCAGGTGGCCCGTGGCCAGATCCATCACGTGAATATAGTCGCGTACCCCGGTGCCATCGTGGGTGGGATAATCATCGCCGAAGATGGACAGGCAGGCCAGTTTCCCCACCGCCACCTGCGCGACATAGGGGACCAGATTGTTGGGGATGCCGTTGGGATCCTCGCCGATAAGCCCCGACGGATGTGCCCCCACCGGGTTAAAGTAGCGCAGCGCGGTAATCCGCATCTCGGGTCTGGCGCGAGATACGTCCTGCAGGATCTGCTCAACCATCAGCTTGGAGGTGCCATAGGGGTTGGTCGTCCCGCCGGTACGGCTGTTCTCCGTCAGCGGCACTGACTCGGGATCGCCATACACCGTCGCAGAAGAGCTAAAGATAAAGCCCTGCACACCGGCGCAATGCATCTCTTCCAGCAATACCAGCGTACCGCTGACGTTGTTGTCGTAGTACTCCAGCGGTTTTTCCACCGATTCACCCACGGCCTTGAGACCGGCGAAGTGAATCACATCGCTAATAGCGTGCTGTGCAAAAATCTGCCGCAGCAGCGCCCGATCGCGCACATCGCCGCGGTACAGATGCGGCTGGCGGCCGCAAATCTGCGCCACCCGGTTCAACGCCTGCGCAGAGGCGTTGACAAAGTTATCCAGCACCACCACCTCATCCCCGCGGGACAGCAGTGCCAGCACCGTATGAGACCCGATATAGCCGGCGCCGCCGGTCACTAAAATTGCCATGCTAAATACCCTGAATCAATCAATTCGCGTCTGCACATCCCGCAGCCAGGCGGTAAAGGCCTCTCCCTGCTGAGAGTGACTTAACCCACCGGCGACAAAGGCCTCAGCATACCCCAATTTATCACCGCAGTCATAGGAGAGCCCCACCTGGCGATAGGCCTCTACCGGACGGTGCTGCAGCAGAGTTGCAATGGCATCGGAGAGCTGGATGCGCTCCCAGGCGCCAAAGCCGGTGGCGGCCAGGATCGGCCAGATGGCGGCAGACAAGACATAGCGCCCGACCGCGGACAGGTCAGACTGGTATTTCTCTGCGTTCTCGGGTTTTTCCACAATCGAGGTCATGCGCGCACTCTGCCCCGGCGCCAGCACCGCATCGGCACAGTTGATCACCGAATACTCCGGCAGCACCTCCAGCGGCATCGGCTGCACCAGCACCTGGCTACGCCCGCTCTCCTCAAAACGCGTGACCATCGCCGCCAGATTCTGAGTGGCGGGATCGAAGGTGCTGGTGTCTAACCAGATATCCGGCAGTGCGACGATAAAGGGATGCTCCCCGACCAGAGGGCGGGCGCAGAGAATGGCATGCCCCAGACCCAGCGGTTTATGCTGACGTACGCTGTTGATAGTCACCCCTGGCGGGCAGATGGAGCGTACCTCATCCAACAGCTGACGTTTGACGCGCGCCTCGAGCAGCGCTTCCAGCTCAAACGACGTATCGAAGTGGTTCTCAATGGCATTCTTGGAGGAGTGGGTCACCAGAATGATCTCTTTCACCCCCGCCTGGACGCACTCATGCACTACTTTTTGAATCAACGGCTTATCGACGATGGGCAGCATCTCTTTCGGGATGGCCTTGGTGGCCGGTAGCATCTTCATTCCCAGTCCGGCGACGGGGATAACGGCTTTAAGTGTGGTCATTAGAATTAATCCTAACCAAGAAGTATCTTAATAAGCTTATCGCAGAAAGCATCTTCATCAAATTTTCTTTCTGCTAGAATACGACTTTCTTTTCCCATTCGTTCAATTTCACTCTGATTCTCTATAAAATAGATCATCTTTTCGGCCAAAGCCTGAGCATTCCACGGCGGAACGAGGAAACCATTAACGCCGTCTATTACCGTCTCTTTACAGCCTGGCACATTCGTAGTAATAATTGGACGACCAATAGCCATAGCCTCCTGGGTACTTCGAGGAACCCCTTCCCTATATGAAGGTAATACAAAAACACTCGTTTCTGTCAAAACCTCATGTATATTATTTGACACACCTCTAAAGTTAACATGGCCTTCATCAATCCAACTTTTTAATTCTATTTTACTTACACCACCAAGGTTATCATCGATTCCACCCACAAAATCGAATTTTACGTTAGAGTATATTCCACGCACATAACTCGCCGCCTTAACATACTCTCTAACACCTTTATCGATTAACAATCGAGAGACCATTGTAAAGCGAATTTCACGAGGAAGTGGTTGATGCGAGAATTTATTCAAATCAACACCAATCCCGCCTATAACATAGGTACGCTCAACGCTAACATGATTATCAATAGTAATTTCTCGCCTATCATCATCATTTAAAAAAATAACACAGCGAGAGTGCGGCAATGCTAATTTATACAATAAAACCTGCGAGCGCCGTAATATTTTCTTCTTTAGTGAGTCGGGTTCTAATCGTCGAGTAAAGCAATACCCTAGGCCTTCTAACATCGAGTAATTGCATTTTACCCCAGCATAATGCGCAGCCAATGTACCAAAAATGACAGGTTTGGGAAAAAAAGAAAACGTAATATCAGGGTTTATTTCTTTTATTTTTTTAATCATAGAGCATATAGTCACCACTGCTTGAAATGGATTAACGCTACTACGATTCAATTCATAAAAGACAACATGAATACCCAACTGGTTAAGTTCTGATACTCTAGATGCATCTGTTTTTGGCAGCAATAAGTAAACAACATGCCCATCATGAATCAGCCGCTCAATCAACCTCAGCCTAAAGTTAAATATAGATGCGGCAGTGTTTGTTATTAACAGTATATTCACAAATAGGTCACCAAATCAAAACAACATAACATTATGAATGCAATCATACTACCTTATTATATAACTGCATCCACTCATCGGACACTGCACATAATGAATACCGTGTTAAAATACGATCTCTGGCCTTATCTGAAATTATTTCTCTCTGCTCTGGCGTCAGATCTATTGCTGATTTTAATGCGCTAGCTAAAAGCATAGAATCAGCTTTTGGAACAAGAAACCCAGCATCACCAACAATTTCTTTTGTCCCACCACAATCCGTAGAGACCACTACACCACCACAACTCATCGCTTCACACAAAACTAAAGGCATCCCCTCCCATGAAGACGACATTACATATATGTCCATTGCAGACATCAACTCTGCCACATCATATCTTAATCCGAGCCAACGGACGCTACTCTCAATGCCTAAGTCGATGGCTAACTGCGCTAATGACGCCTTATCCTCCCCAATACCTGCAATAGCTAACACTAAGGAACGGCCTTCACATTTAATTTTTGAAAAAGCCGACAGCAAATTTTTATAATTTTTAGCTTCAGTCAACCGGCCCACGGCAAGTATTAATACGTCGTCATTAGACAGAGACAACTCACGTCTTTTATTTACTCTTTCATTCGCTGAATATTTATATTTATCAGTATTAACCCCATTATACATAAGTATCATCCTCCCTTTTTTTACCGCATTCGCCTGCTCAAAAGATGTTACAGCCTCTTGGCTAACATTAGTGGATATTGAAGCAAGCCAATCCGTTAAACGATAGGATAACATTCGCCAGCGCCCCCCCTCATTGGTATTATGAGCGGTACAAATCAATTTAAAGGATGGATCTAGCACACGAAGAAAACGAGAGAATAAATTGGCATGATACATATGACTATGAACGACCTGAGGATTAAATCCTTTAATTATCCTCCTGACACGCCATAGCGCACGAATAAAACCAAAGATATTCTTTTTCATGTTTATTGAATAGACTTTTACATCTTTCAATAAAGGTTGCACCACCACTCCATCGGCAAGACTAATAACAATAACATTTACTCCACGCAAAGAGAGTTTATCAGCCAAATCACAAACTTGTTTTTCAGCCCCTCCCATACCAAGTCCTGTGATAACAAAACAAACTCTATGAACATTATTCTGATTGAGCTCAATCATTTAACAATCTCATCCATTGTCTACCAATATTATCCAAATGATACTTCCTTGCATTATTAATGGAGCAAGTCACCATTTCATTATATATTTTCTCGTCATCATAGACAATTGCAGCATATTCAACTTTATCGGCAAACCCTAAAATATCATTATTGTCTATTAACCAGCCGTTCTTATTTTCAATAACAATTTCACTAGGCCCTGTATCGCAGTCAAATGCAATAATTGGCAAGCCAGTTTCTTGCGCCTCTAGCAAGACCATAGGGAAACCTTCAAATCTAGAAGTCATTACATAAAATGCGCTAACTGAATAATGCTCAATAACATTATTTGTGTTTGAATAAAACTCGACAAAATTAGAGATCCCTAAGGAATCACATAGCTTTTTTAATTCTTCCTCATCCTCACCGCTACCGACAATACGTAACACCCAATCTTGTCGTTTCAAACAGAATATAGACCAAGACTTGAGTAGTAAATCGAAACCTTTTTGATAAGTTAGCCGACCGACGGCCAACATGATTTTCTTTTTTCTTATGTCAATATTGCTTGTGAGACTGAAGGGGACTGGGTTATAAATTCTGTTCACTTTTGCTTTGCAGAAACATTTATCAAGCCAGAATTTTTTATCTCTCTCCGTCAATGTTATTATATCATCTGCAAAACAGGCGGCTAATACTCTAGCAACTCGTCTAACCTTCTTCCCAAGATCAATTTTATAATTAAAATGTTCCCAGCAAATATTTCTAATACGTAAATTAATAAAAGCAGGAATAGAATAAATAGAGAGCATAGATTCAACATTAATAAATATATCTATGTTTTTTTTCTTTACAAAAGAGCGCAAAAATAAGACAACCGAAGGCAAGCGAGTAATTCCTCGAGCAACTTCATCGAATATATTACAAACAGATACATTACTATTTAAAGGAAAAAAACTCTTCTGACCACACTGTAAACTAAGGATAGATACCTGGTACCCATTTCCTGCCAAAAAATTAGCCAGGACGCTAGTCACCCGTTCAGTGCCACCTGACCGACTAATATCCCCAACAAAAAAGCATATGCTTCTCATATTTTATATCTCTTTAAGATACAGTATAAAACAGCCTGAAAATACCGAATAACAGTTTTTATAAAACCTATTGGGTTTTTCATAAAGCATCTTATAGGGATATTTTTTAGCATCGCAGATCTTGAAATCAAATGGCCTCGAGCATTCATAGAAAAAGAACTTTTGCTAAGGCGTCCTACCACCTCCTGATCATGAAAAATACTCAAAGGCTCATCTAAATATATGAATTTATATTTTTTTGACACAATCGAGTAGAACCAAATTTCTGGAATAAATTTTACTCCATCAACAACTGGATATGGAAATTCCGAAATAATTTTTGTTTTAAATACATCAATCCTTTCACCAAAAATAGCACTGGCAAATTCATCATACCAGCTGGCAATGCCACCGCCGCCAACCTGAAATAAACTATCAGGCTTACCTGTTGACTTTCTAATAGCCAAACAACGCAGTCCTATTAAATCTTTTCTTTCATCTAGCAATTTAACATATGGTTTTAATTTGAACAGTGCAGAAGATACTAACTCATCATCAGAATCCAAACCGATAAAAAACTCCCCTCGCGCCTCTTTTATTGCTCTATTCCATGCTGACTGCTTTCCAGCGTTATTTTGATAAATATAGTTAATGTGAATTTTTCCATCCTTAATAAAATTATTCACAATATCTTTTGTATTATCAGTTGAACCATCATCAATAATAATCCATTCTATATCATCATATCCTTGATGAAGAATGCTTTCATAGCAACGATGCAGGGTTTTTGCTCGATTAAACGTTGGCGTGAATACTGTAAACATAAGAGTAGAAAGTTCCATCTGATTATTTTTTAATGCCAATCTTAATCTTTGGCATTAAAAAAACAAAAAACAAAAAATAAAAACAGAACGGCGATATTATAACCAATGAGGATCTTGGTAAAAATACTAGGCGCGTAAAGATCGCAGTCAATAAAACAAGCCAAAATAGATTCTTAGAAGCATTTTGCAAAGTAGAGAGCAAAAGCCCAAAGCTAAAGGCCAAGAATGAAAAACCTAAAATATTTCTACCACCAAAAACATAGAAATCACTCATCAATGTCCAATCTAATCCAAACCCTCTAGCAAACAGACTTTCATCTAGCGTCTTAGCCATATAGTGTTGAAAACCAGTCATATAATATTCAACTGGTATAAAGATAGAGGCTATAGCACTAGCACCAGGGAAAATCGTCTGAAAATAGCTTAATATAGGGTAATTACTAACCTTAGTTGATAGATCAAATACCATTAGTGATACCCCCTGATTAAAAAGGAAGGTAGATAAAAACTTCACTAATGAAAAATCAGAAAAACTCCCACTGCCTCGATATGACATTATTTGTATAAAGGCAGATAGTAAAATCACACTGATTAATGAAATGGTTAAAAACCTAAACACGCCTAAATTTTTAGCACCATTTCGTCCAATCAACCAGATCAAAAGGAGAAGACTAACTAACAATGGTCCACGAGCACCGATAACGGTAGAGCAAATAATAGTTGTTATATATATTCCAACAAACCATTTTTTCCTATATCCAACAACTATCGCATAGGAAAATCCAATCGCAAAAATAGTTTGGGCTAGACTGCTTAATGGAAGACTGTATGCCTTATCTTGCCAGAGTTTAGATGCTAGATACCCGCCTCTAATAGCATCTAGAACTGTCGACATGAGTTCGATGAGAAATAACGGACTTAATAAGAGTGCAACATTGCAAAAGCGTCGCATCCATTGTTCATCTAATGCAACAGGTTTAAAAGATAAATTACTAAAAAACGCTATTTTGTAGCCAAAATCCATAGAGCATAAAAAAACAAATATATATAAAGTTAACGTTACTGCGTCATAATCATTTAACGTATAATTAACAAAGAAGTTCATGCTAAATACATTGACATCGCCGCCGATGAAGGCAATAAAGAACCTACCACAGATAAATAATGAGAATGCAATCAAAAACAAGCAATAAGTTGAATTAATATATATTTTACAGATAAAATTAGATATAAATATACAAATAATAAATAATGGCAAAGCAAGCTCTAATAACCTTAACTCACTGCCATCGTGTTGAAAAAACAGAAAAAACAAAACTGGAATCATTAATACATAAATAATAAGCTGAAAAAAAGCAAATCTCTTATTATCATTGTTGACCATTAGCAAGTTATCCCATTATATGATTTTGTTTGTTTTGAAAACTTCTTTTTCTACAGCCTTAGTTAATCTAGCAAAGAGAGTTTTCCTGAAAGCATAATATAAGAGAGGTTTTATTTTTCCAGCAGCAAAAACTCGCGATGGAATGATCCTGTTAATATAAAAGCAAGACTCTTTAGCCAAGATAGCATCTTCATGATATAGCCTTGCACATTTGGATATATGTGAAATATATAAGTTAGACAATAATATTGCCCATTGTTTCTTACTCTTAGCAAGATAATATATCCGAATATATCTTAGGATACCAAACTCGCTATCATTTAGATCACTTAATTTTAAATTAGAGGTTATCCCTGAACTGTTTTTCCTATATTTAACTATAGGCATCTGAGTATCAATTATTTTTTTTGACCGAGCTACTAATATTGGGATAATCAGTTGATCTTCAAATCGACGGCCTTCATCAAAGCGAATATGGGAAAATAATGTTTTTTTATAAATAAAACGCCAGGCGAACCAGTCTGATTTTTTAAAGATATTAATAGGATCATTTAAAATAAAATCATCTTCTTGTGCTGATATGTCTCCTATTCCCTCCTTAACGGGAATAGGATCACCATCGGCATCAACCGATATATATGGAAACGATAAACAATCTGGATTATGCTTTAATAGTTTTCCTTTAATGACTTCATAAATACCATCAGTCCACATATCGTCTGAATCTAAAAATGCAATATATTTACCGGTAGCGGCTGACAATCCACTATTTCTTGCACTAGATAATCCTCCATTAACTTTATTGATATTTATAAATGAATATTTACCTTCATAGCCATTTATAATATCAAGAGAATTATCTGTTGAGCCATCATTAACAATAATTACCTCAAGAGACTCATCATATTGCTTGAATACCGAATTGAGACAAGCATGCAAATACATGCTAGTATTGTACACAGGAATAATTATAGACAGTAACTTCATACTTTACCGATTATCTCTCTCATCAATCCCTTTTTATACAAAACAAAAGAGAGTAGAAACAAAGCAATAATTTCGACAAAAACGACTGATAGTGAGGCGCCTATTGCTCCATATGTTTTAGCCAAGAAATAACATAATGGCAAATGGATAATTACACAAACAATTGGCATGACCGTATATTCTTTCTTATACCCACAGGGCAACAAAATATAGTTACCAAAGACCGTTGCCGTTAAAACCAACAAATATATCGGCGAATATATTACAAATAATGTTGACACCATCTCATATTTATCACCATAAATTAATGTTGCGAGTGGTCCAGAAAAAACAGCCATTACAACACCAATAAATAATGCAGCCCCTCCCTGAAAAGCCAAGATCCTCTTAACTAATAAGAAAGCATCACGTCTGCTCGTAATAAATAAATTACTCAATCTAGGATAGAATGCATTCCCCAATATAAGGAAAACGCCTAATACGGCCCCTTTAATTCTATCTGCTGCAGTATATATACTCACTTGATCGATAGTACTAACTGCGGCGATGATAATACCACTACTTATTGTATAAAGATTTATTGATATCATAGCCACAAAAACACTATAGCTATCTCTTATGGTTAGAATAATATCATTAAGGCTTACAGAGACGAGCTTTATTTTTTTTGATTTATAGATAATCAAGCATGCCATAACCCCACCGATAAAACCGGTTGCCGATTGAATAATAACGGCCGCAGAGACATCCTCTTCCCCCTGGACGAATATAAAAAACAAGGGTAACGTAATTAATCTCGCGAACAAGGTTACTTTCGTCACTGAGGATAACTCTTCAATCCCTTGAAAGTACCACACTGGCATGATAACAGTGCCAACAAGCATAATTAAAATATAAACCAACTGAGGCTTAAATATTCCATTAAAATGAAAATAAACAAGAAAGAGTATGACAGCACTAATCAAGCCACAAAGCATTGCTTTTGTATATATTGTAGTCCAAAAAACATGAGATATATACTTAGTGTCACCTTGGTTTTGTGCTATTTTTTTTGTTGATGTAAAATTAAATCCAAAATCGACGAACAAAACACAATACTGTGAAACATTCAATACCAGCCCATATATGCCAAACTCATACAAGCCTAGTGTTCTTGTTAGATATGGTATTGTGAGCAGCGGAACTACATAACTACTTCCTTGTAAAATAAGTAAATATACTATATTTTTCCTTAAAAGAGACATAATTGAATCGCTTAAATTGGATATTTTGTTATGGAAACGTAATTTTAATTACTAAAGAAATAAACATATATCTACGCTACCGCCCTTGGCTCTACAGCTACCAATGCACTGACTACTCTGTACCGACGCTTCTGCTGCGTTTACACTCATACCTTACTGTAGTAATTATTTACAAAACAACAAGTTATAAGAAAACACTCATTTACAACACCTATGCACTCTCTCTTCTCTGTCATGGCACCTCACCAACGGTGCTATGCCGTACCAATTTTTATACGTAACGGCTATCGAAACAAGTCAAAATATATCTGATTTCTATTTTTAAGGCCGGTTGATGTTTTATCATACAATTATTTCCGCGATGCCAATCGCACACCCCGACGCGGTACCGCGGGATTGCATCGGAATGAGTTTTTAACCGCGCCCCCTTCACATCCTTAATGTGTGCCCCGCGCTATCCCCTGCCCCATATGGGAATTCTAAAGATAAAAAAAGGCAGGCCACTCGGCCTGCCCTCTCACTGCGGCTATGTCCTTAGCGATGCAGCGGCACCATAAATTCGGTGGCGACGATCACCACCACCAGGCCAACCAGCACCGGCACAGAGGTGCGTTTAACCACCTCGAAGGGGGAGATCTTGGCCATCCCGGAGACGGCGACCACCACGCCGGAGACCGGCGACAGGGTGCGACCCAAGTTGGAAGCCTGCAGCATCGGAATGGTCAGGTAGGCCGGGTTGATACCCATCTGGCCGGACAGCTTGGGGATCAGCTCGACAAAGGCGTAAAACGGCGCGTTGCCGGAGCCGGTGGTCATCGCCGCCAGCATGGTGATCACCACCAGCACCAGCATCATGATGATGCCGCCGGTACCAAAGGACTGCGCCAGCTCGATCAGACTGCTGATAAAGCCGACGGTGCTCAGCCCCTGGGCAAAGACCCCGGCCGCCACCAACAGCATCACCACGCTGGCAAAGGCATCCGCCATCCCGCGGTAGGCCACCTCCAGCCCGCTATAGACCTTTTTGGCGTCGAAGCTGCGCAGAAACTCCGTCACCGATGCCAGTAGCATGCAGATAACCAGGACGCTGATGATGTGCAGATGCGGCCCCCACTTGCCGTCAAACACCAGCACGCCGATGATCGGCGTAAAGGGCAGAATGGCGTAAAACGACGGCGCCGTGGTGGTGATCTCGTTGACATCCAGCATCTCGTGCTGCGCCTGCTCCTTGTTGTCCAGGTAGCGCTGCCAGAAATAGTGGGCAATCGCCATGCAAACGATGGCGATGATGGAGATGGGCAGGGTTGTTTTAAAGGCAAAGTCGATCAGCGGCATTTCAGACGCCTTGGCAGCCAGCACCACGTCGCCGGAGGTCGGCGCCAGAATGATCGCCGCAGGCGAGGCGCAGATAGCCGCCGCCGCTCCCCGACTAATCCCTACGTTGACCATCACCGGGAACAGGGTCGCCATTAGCAGTACCCCCAGCCCGGTGGCCGACGAAACGGCCAGCGACATCAGGCAGGCGACAAAATAGGCCGCAATCATCAGGAGATAAGGCGAGTTGATGTAGCGCAGCGGGCGTGAGGCCAGCTTGACCACCACATCGTTAGCGCCGATATGGGTCATATAGGCAGCAAAGCCGCACAGCATCATGATCATCATGCCGAGGTCGCCGCCGCGACTCATCAGCAGCACTTTTACATACTCAACGATATCGGTCGCGCGCCAGCCGGTCGACTTCGCGCTAGCGGGCAGGACATCGTGCCCCATCAGCGCGCTGATGATCAGCAGCAGCAGGCCGCCGGTCATCAGTACCCCGGTGGGGGAATATCCTTTAATAATGTAACGCCCGACGCCAACGGCGACCACGACCCCAATCAGTAGCTCAAGCATATTCTTCCTCAACAAATAGACAGGCGGGCTCAGCCACACCCCAGACAGGCATTGTTTCTGCCTTTATTAATTGTCAATTCCTTTCAACACGGTCAAAACTACCGCACTGTGCCCAAATGATAAGATTATTTTACTGATATTTGTCAAGTTTTCCCGATGTGACGGCGTGGAGTACGGGGAGAGTGTGATGCAGGTATATTTTTATCCCGCCGCACCTCCGCGTCGTCGGGCGATGCGGAGGTGCGGCGAGGAGACGGCGCTATTCGTGGCGCTTCTGCAGCCACTGCTTAAGCGCATCGCGCGCCTGCTGCTCCAGCGAGCCGCGCAGCGCCTTATCGACATCCATCTGATAGTTAAGCTGCTGCCAGTCGCCGTAGATATGCAGTGGAATGGAAGTCTTCTGCAGCGTATCGATCAGGGTGCCGTGACCGCGCCAGCCCTGCAATACCCGGACGCCCAGATTAATATCACAGCGTTGGGCCGCCAGATCGACGCTGCCGCTACCACCGAGATCCAGCAGCGGTGAGTGTCCATTCAGCGTATTCAGGGTGAGAAGACCGCTGCGCAGCGCCGCCTCCGCCTTCAGGCTCTGGAAGGTGGTAAAGGTGTCCACGCTCTCCCCAGCCTGTACATCGCGCCGATCGCGCACCACGGCCTGCTGGATCATCTGGGCGATGTTCATTCCCTCCAGCCGGGCATTATCTATCGCCAAGGAGAGAGAGCCCTGCCAGCGCCGCTGCAGGCTGGAAATGGAAAGCCCCTCGCCCTGCAGATGACCGCTGAGCGACAGTGAGCCGTCGATAAACGGCGGCAGCGCCAGCGACTTGAGCAGCGGCTCCAGGCTCAGCTGACGCAGCCGGGGGTCAAGCGTAACCTGTACCGCCTGGTTCGGCCGGCTTTGCAGCGTGCCGCTGATGGCGAAGTCCCCCGCTCCCAGGCGACCGCTCAGGCTCTCCAGCGTTCCCATCCCCTGACGGTTGTTGGCCTGCAGGGAAAACGCCTCTATGGCCATGCCGTGGTAGGTCGCATGCATAGCCTGGATATTCAGCCAGGCGCTAAAATCACGCAGAAATGCCATCTCGTCGCTGCTCTCCGGCGGCGCCACCTGCGACACCACCGGCGGCGGCGGCGGCGTATTGCCGGCATCGGCGTGGGCGGTATCCGCGCTTTGCGCCTGCCAGCCGCTTAGGCTGTCCCAGTCCAGGTTATCCGCCTGCAGCGTTACCCGGTACTCGGGGATGGCGGCCAGCGTCCCCTGGATTTCGCCGCGCAGCTGGCTGTCATTAGCGCTCAGCCTCAGATCGCTCAGGGTAACGGCGGCCGGCGATGCGCTGTAGCCCAGGATCATGCTGCCCTGCCCGGCAATCCCCGCCGACGGTAGTCCTGCGCCGCTGTAGCGGTACTCCAGATGGTCAATCCGTGCCCGATACTGCTGGGGATAGCGGCTCAGATCGACGTCCGCCTGCAGGCTAAGCTGCAGATCGCGCTGATCGCGGTTGATACGGCTGGAAAAGTCGACGCTGGCATGACGGGTCTCATCCTGCTGGATATTCAGCTCAATATCGCGCAGGTTGATCGGCTCTCCGTCGGGCGCCTGCCAGATCACCAGGCTATCCTCGACCTTCACCTGATGAATGTTCAAACGCCATGCCATATCGCTGATGGGTTCGCTGCGCACCGCCGGCGAACGGGGCGCATTCGGCAGCGGCGCCGGCTCGCTGTCCGGCGTTAGGCGGATCACCGCCCCCTTCAGCATCACCCGGCGCACCTCCAGCTGATGCGAGAGCAGCGGCCACAGACGCACGTCGAGACGCATGTTGTCAGCCGCGATCACCGGCTGGGCGGCCCCGTCTGCGCGCAGCGACATACGATCGGAGAGGATGCTCAGCTGCGGCCAGACGCGCCAGCGCAGATCGCCGTCCAGCGTCAGCGCGTAGCCGGTACGCTGCTGTACCTGCTTGATCATATAGGCCCGAAAGTCATTGGGATTGATCAACAGCAGCAGCGCGCTGATGCCCGCCGTCACCACCACCAGCAGGATCATTAATGTGGTGAGAAGTCGTCTCATGCCATCCTCCGTCTTGGCCGTCCGTTACGGTCGGCGGCTCAGTCTTTATCGATCCGGCTGGCTACCGCGCCCTGTTGCCCTTTGTACTTGGCATCCTCCCGGCGATTATAGGGACGCGCCGCCGGAGCGGAAAGCGGTTCAAAGCTCAGTGCACCAATCAACATCCCCGGGCGCAGCGCCAGCGGCAGCTTGCCGGAGTTAAAAAACTCCAGCACGATGCAGCCCTGCCAGCCGGGATCGATGCGATGGGCCGTGACGTGAACCATCAGCCCCAGGCGCGCCAGCGAGGAGCGGCCGTCCAGCCAGCCGACCAGATCGTCCGGCAGCGTGACGGATTCATAGGTGACGGCCAGCGCCAGCTCGCCCGGGTGCAGGAAAAAGGCCTCATCCTCCCCCAGCTGGATCTCATCGCTCATCACCCGCTCCAGGGCCTCGGCAACTTCTTGCTTGGGGCCGCTCAGATCGATATAGGCCGCCGTGTGCCCCTGAAAGACGCGAAACCGGTTCCCCAGACGCACGTCCACGGTGGCGCCGCTAATGCGTTCCTGAGGCGGACGCGGGGTAATGCTCAGCCTGCCGTCATCCAGCCATGCCTCTATATCGCGGTCACACAGTCTCATGGTAGTTCTTCTCCGTCTCATCGCCACGCAGCACGGCTGCAGATGCGAATATCTTACCCGATCCCCCTCTTTTTCCGAAATGATTCAGAGACATTGCCCCTCTTTACGCCCGGGGATGCGACGTAAAAAATCGCGCTATGGGCTTTGCCGTCGTGGGATAAACCATTAACATCATGGCGGATATGGCAACGCATACAGGGAGCGTGCGATGGGAAGTCTGCGTCAGGGAATGGGATATGTGCTGGTCGCCGCCGCGCTGTGGGGCAGCTCCGGCGTCTGCGCACAGTATATTTTGCAAAAAACCGGGCTTTCCGCCCAATGGCTGACCATGTTTCGCCTCACCTTTTCCGGGGTGATCCTGCTGGTGGTCTCTTTTCTAAACGGCGACCGGGTGTTCGCGCCGCTGCGAGGGCGCCGGGAGATTGTCAGCCTGCTCTGGTTCACCCTGCTGGGCGCCATCATGGTGCAGCTGACCTTTCTGATGACCATCGAGCGCTCCAACGCCGCCACCGCCACCATTCTGCAGTTTCTGTCGCCGACCATTATCGTGGCCTGGTTTGCCGCGGTCAGGCGCCAGCGCCCGGGGCTACCGGTAATGCTGGCCATCGGCACCTCGCTGGGGGGCACCTTTTTACTGGTGACCCACGGTGATCCGACGTCGCTCTCGATCTCGCGTGCCGCGCTGTTCTGGGGGATCGCCTCCGCCTTTGCCTCCGCCTTCTATACCACCTACCCTGCCGGCCTGATCGCCCGCTTTGGCACCCTGCCGATCGTCGGCTGGAGCATGCTGCTGGGTGGCCTGATGCTGATGCCCTTCTTCGCCGACGAAACCGCGCAGGTACGGATGGACAACGCCACCCTGCTGGCCGCCTTCTACCTGATCATCATCGGTACGGCGCTGACCTTTAGCCTGTATCTGAAGGGGGCGCAAATCATCGGCGGTGCCAAGGCCGGTATTCTCAGCTGCGCCGAGCCGCTGTGCAGCGCACTGCTGTCGCTGCTGCTGCTGGGGATCACCTTTGGCACGCTGGACTGGCTGGGGACGCTGCTGATCATCGCCTCGGTGGTGCTGATCTCGCGCGATGCGCGCGCTCGGGAGGGAAAGCTGGAGTCGCTGACGCCGCAGGACGGCGCACGCTGACGGCCAAAAGCCGCGGCGGGTGCGCCATCGGCGGACTTATTCGAAGAACTGGCTGATCTTCGCCTTGAGGATATCGATGGCGATGCGGTTTTTACCGCCGCGCGGCACGATGATATCGGCATACTGCTTGGAGGGCTCGATAAACTGCAGGAACATCGGGCGTACGGTCTTCTGGTACTGGGCCATCACCGACTCCATGGAGCGCCCGCGCTCGTTCACGTCACGCTTCATGCGGCGCATCAGGCAGATGTCCAGCGGCGTATCGACAAAGATGGAGAAGTTCAGCTCGTTGCGCAGGCGAGCGTCGGTCAGCAGCAGGATCCCTTCCAGGATGATCACCTTCTTCGGCTCCAGGTGAATAGTCTGCTGAATACGGGTATGCTCAACGTAGCTGTACTGCGGCAGCTCGATAGCGTTCCCCTGTTTCAGCATCTGCAGGTGCTGAAACAGCAGGTTGTGATCCATGGCGCTCGGATGGTCATAGTTGGTCTTGACGCGCTCCTCCATGGTCAGGTGACTCTGGTCTTTATAGTAGCTATCTTCCGGGATGACACCGATATGCGCCTCACCGACCTGCTCGCGCAGCTCGCGATAGAGGGTACTGGCAATCAGGCTTTTGCCTGAGGCGGATGCGCCTGTGATGCCAATAATGACGCACTGGTGGGTGTTGTCAGTCATGTGTTAAGACCTGGTATATAAGTGTTCGACGGGGCAAGGCACGGAAGGATCGGGATGACCGGTGCCTGAGACGCGGCAATTATAGGGAGTCTGCCCGGCGGACGCCAGTCCAATCGGCGCCGCGGCGGCGGTAAAAAATAACGGGCGTCCACCGCGACGCCCGCTATGATACGCTCGATCCCGACGCTTATACGGCGCGGAAGGCGATTTCGGTCGGAATGGATTCACCGCCCCAGTACAGCTGAGCGGCCACGTCGGCGGCCAATCGGCGGTAGATGGCGCTGAACTCGCTGTCAGGACGGCTGCTGACCGTCGGCTCGCCGCGATCCAAATCCTCACGCAGCGAAATATGCAGCGGCAGCTGCCCCAGCAGGCGGGTATGGTACTTCTCCGCCAGCTTCTGCGCTCCGCCGGTGCCGAAGATCGGCTCATGGAAGCCGCACTGGCTGCAGATGTGCATGCTCATGTTCTCCACGACGCCCAGCACCGGCACGTGCACCTTCTCAAACATCACGATGCCCTTCATCGCATCCAGCAGCGCGATATCCTGCGGGGTTGTCACCACCACCGCCCCGGTCACCGGGATGCTCTGCGCCAGCGTCAGCTGAATGTCACCGGTCCCCGGCGGCATATCCAGCACCAGGTAGTCCAGATCCGGCCACAGGGTATCCTGCAGCAGCTGCAGCAGCGCCTTGCTGGCCATCGGGCCGCGCCACACCATGGCGTTGTCATCCGTGACCAGATAGCCGATAGAGTTACTGGCCAGGCCATGGGCCATGATCGGCGCCATATGCTGCCCGTCCGGCGACGTCGGGCGCTCATGGGCGGTGCCCAGCATGGTCGGAATCGACGGACCATACACATCGGCATCCAGAATACCGACCCGGGCACCCTCGGCGGCCAGCGCCAGCGCCAGGTTCACCGCGGTGCTGGACTTGCCGACCCCACCCTTGCCCGAGCTGACGGCGATGATATTACGTACGCCCTTTACCCCCGGCTGGTCATTGGCCCGCTTCAGGGTGGCAATATTGTGCGCCAGGCGCCAGGTGACGCGCTGCACGCCCGGCAGCTGCTGCAGCGCGGGCGTCACACCGGTCTGCAGGGCATCAAAGCCGCTCTGCCAGGCAAACGGCATCATCAGTTCAATATGCAGGACGCCATCCAGCAGGGCACAGTGATGCAGCGCTTTCAGCGCGCTCAGCGGATGATTCAGCGTAGGGTGGGTAAAACCATCAAGGATTGCGCCGACCTGCGCGCGCAGCGTTTCAGGCATGGACTGCTCATGGGATTTATCGCTCATCCCGACTCCTTCATTCGTTATTATAAACCGCCCGCTCAGTCTACCAGAACTGATGGCCGAGCGCGCAGTGGATCCGCCGCCGAATTTTAGGCGCCGCCCGCCAACGCCGGCGCCAGAATCGCGGGACGCGGCCTGGGGCGTATCCCGTAACGGGTCGTGAGCGGCGCGGACGGTCATTGGCCCAGGACAAGGCGCGAGCGACGAGGTTGCGCGGGCCCACATGCACCGTGAGTCACGCGGCACCGGGCGAAAATGACCCCGACCCTACGGGACGTGCCCTAGCGACCGACGGCGCAATCGGGTAACATCAGAGGTTACCTTCCATTATTTAACCGAGAGATACAAAATCCACTATGGCTTCAGTCACTGATACAACAGGATCACGCAAAATTCTGGTGACCTGTGCGCTCCCTTACGCTAACGGCTCCATCCACCTCGGCCACATGCTTGAGCATATTCAGGCGGACGTGTGGGTACGTTACCAGCGAATGCGCGGCAATCAGGTGCACTTTATCTGCGCCGATGATGCGCACGGGACGCCGATCATGCTGAAAGCCCAGCAGATGGGGATCGCGCCGGAGCAGATGATCGCCGAGGTCAGCAAAGAGCATCAGCAGGATTTTGCCGACTTCCAGATAAGCTATGACAACTATCACTCGACCCACAGTGAAGAGAACCGTCAGCTGGCGAGCCTGATCTATACCCGTCTGAAAGAGAACGGCTTCATTAAGAACCGCACCATCTCTCAGCTCTACGATCCGGAAAAGGGCATGTTCCTGCCGGACCGCTTCGTTAAGGGCACTTGTCCCAAGTGTCAGTCCGCCGATCAGTACGGCGATAACTGCGAAGTGTGCGGCGCCACCTATAGCCCCACTGAGCTTATCAACCCGAAGTCCGTGGTCTCCGGCGCCACGCCTATCCTGCGCGAATCGGAGCACTTCTTCTTCGATCTGCCGTCCTTCGGCGCCATGCTGCAGGCGTGGACCCGCTCCGGCGCCCTGCAGGAGCAGGTTGCCAACAAGATGCAGGAGTGGTTTGAGTCCGGCCTGCAGCAGTGGGACATCACCCGCGATGCCCCTTACTTTGGCTTTGAGATCCCCGATGCGCCGGGCAAATACTTTTACGTCTGGCTGGATGCGCCCATCGGCTATATGGGATCATTCAAAAATCTGTGCGACAAGCGCGGCGATCTGAACTTTGACGACTACTGGGGCCCGGAGAGCGACGCCGAGCTGTATCACTTTATCGGTAAGGACATCGTCTACTTCCACAGCCTGTTCTGGCCGGCGATGCTGGAAGGCAGCGGTTTCCGTAAGCCGAGCAACGTCTTTGTACACGGCTACGTCACCGTCAACGGCGCCAAGATGTCCAAGTCGCGTGGCACCTTCATTCAGGCCCGCACCTACCTGAACCACCTGGATCCGGACTGCCTGCGCTACTACTATACCGCCAAGCTCTCCGATCGTATCGACGACATCGACCTGAACCTGGAGGACTTTGTTCAGCGCGTCAACGCCGATATCGTCAACAAGGTGGTCAACCTGGCCTCGCGCAACGCCGGCTTTATTACCAAGCGCTTCGCCGGCCAGCTCTCCGATACCCTGGCCGATCCGGCGCTGTACCAGACCTTTGTCGACGCGGCGGCGGAGATCGCCCAAGCCTATGAGGCGCGCGAGTCGGGCAAGGCGATCCGCGAAATCATGGCCCTGGCCGATCTGGCCAACCGCTATGTCGATGAGCAGGCGCCGTGGGTGGTGGCCAAGCAAGAGGGGCGCGATGCCGATCTGCAGGCCATCTGCTCCATGGGCCTCAATCTGTTCCGCGTGCTGATGACCTACCTCAAGCCGGTGCTGCCGGCGCTGAGCGCGCGCACCGAGGCCTTCCTCAACGCTGAGCTGCGCTGGGATACTATCGCCGAGCCGCTGCTGGGCCACCGGGTCAATCCGTTCAAGGCCCTGTTTAACCGCATTGAAATGAGTAAAGTTGACGCCATGATTGAAGAAGGCAAACTTGCCGCCGCGGCCGCGGCGAAACCCGCCGTCAGCGGCCCGCTGGCTGACGATCCGATCCAGGAGACCATCACCTTCGACGACTTCGCCAAAGTGGATATGCGCATCGCCCAGATCGTCAGTGCCGACCTGGTAGAAGGCTCAGATAAACTGCTGAAGCTCCAACTGGATCTCGGCGGCGAGCTGCGCCAAGTCTTCTCCGGCATCCGTAGCGCGTATCCGGATCCGCAGGCGCTGGTCGGCCGTCTGACGGTGATGGTCGCCAACCTGGCGCCGCGTAAGATGCGCTTCGGTATCTCCGAGGGGATGGTGATGGCCGCAGGCCCAGGCGGGAAGGATATCTTCCTGCTCAGCCCGGATTGTGGCGCACAGCCGGGTCAGCAGGTGAAGTAACGCCGCTGTCCGTTCCCCCCCCAAACCCGCTACGGCGGGTTTTTTATCGCCCCTGCATCGACAGTGCAGCCCCCTCCGCGGAAAAAAGGCAAAAAAAAACGCCCCAGGGCACAGGCACCCGGAGCGCTTTTTCGCGGTAAACCGCTTAGTCGATCTTGGTCGTCGGGAAGGTCATCTCGCTATAGCGGACAAACCGGGTTCCCTGCGTCAGCTTATAGCCGAACCAGATGATCAGGAACAGCGGCAGGCCGATATAGGTCGCGGTCACACCGTACCAGTCGATGCGATCCTCCAGGAACGCCTCATAGTTCTGTCCCAGCGTGATGATCAGACACAGCACAAAGGCGAAGATCGGCCCCAGCGGGAAAAAGCCGGATTTATACGGCAGCGCGTTCAGGTCGAGTCCCGCCATCACGTAGCCGCGACGGAAGCGGTAGTGGCTGATGGCGATCCCCAGCCAGGCGATAAATCCGGTCATCCCCGAGGTGTTCAGCAGCCACAGATAGACCTCCTGGTTGCCGAACATCGAGGTCAGGAAGCACAGACCGGCGACCACCGTGGTGGCGTACAGCGCGTTGCGCGGCACGCCACCCTTGGACAGACGACCGAAAATACGCGGGGCCTTGCCCTCCGTCGCCAGGGTATACAGCATGCGCGTCGAGGCATACATCCCGGAGTTACCCGCTGACAGCACCGCCGTCAGGATCACCGCGTTCATCACCGCCGCCGCAGAGAGCAGACCGGCATTCTTGAACACCAGGGTGAACGGGCTGACGGAGATATCCTTCACGTCATTGCGCAGCAGGCTGGGGTCAGTATAGGGGATCAGCAGACTGATGATCAGGATAGCGAACACATAGAACAGCAGAATTCGCCAGAAGACCTGACGCACCGCCATCGGAATATTTTTACCCGGATCCTTCGACTCCCCCGCGGCAATGCCGATAAGTTCGGTGCCCTGGAAGGAGAAGCCGACGATCATCGCCACCCCGATCATCGAGGCAAAGCCCCCGGCAAACGGCGCATCGCCGACGGTCCAGTTATGGAAACCGGCGCCTTCGCCGCCCTTCAGGATGCCGGCGATCATCATCAGCCCCACGGCGATAAAGATGATCACGGTACTGACTTTGATCAGCGAGAACCAATACTCCGCCTCGCCAAAGCCCTTCACCGAAATATAGTTCAGCAGGAAAATCAGGCACAGGAACAGCGCGCTCCAGATCCAGCCGGGCATATCGGGAAACCAATAGCCCATCACCAGCTGTGCGGCCACCAGATCGACGGCGATGGTCACCGCCCAGTTATACCAATAGTTCCAGCCCAGCGCGAAGCCGAAGCCCTCTTCCACATAGCGTGAGCCGTAGGTAGAAAACGAGCCTGACACCGGCATAAACGCCGCCAGCTCACCCAGGCTGGTCATCAGGAAGTACACCATCATTCCGATGATGATATACGACAGCAGCGCACCGCCGGGGCCGGCCTGGGACACCGTAGCGCCCGATGCGACAAACAGCCCAGTACCAATAGAACCGCCGATAGCGATCATCGACAAGTGCCGCGCTTTTAACTCCCGGCGCAGCGCCGGTCCTTGTCCCGCGTCGGGGACGGTAGTTTTTGTCTGAGCCATTAGAACCCTATCGTTGTTTTGCGTTGAATCATGAAACCAGGCGGGATTGTAACAAATCCATCTGCGGCGGGAAGTAACAATCTAACGATAATAAGAGAGCTTCATGATGGTTGCGGGATTATTAGCGAGTGGCTAATCGCGTGTGCAATAAAAATACACAAAGATCACAATGAGCTATGGCAGCAGCCCCTGCTGCCGCCGCCGCGGAGGCTACGCCTGGCAGTAGCTCAGAAAACGGGCCAGCGCCTTGGAGATATGCTTCTGGCGGTGGTGGATCAGATACAGCGAGCGATGCAGATTGATCTCCGGCAGCACGACCTCGACCAGCGTACCGTTGCTCAGCTGCTCTTCGATCACCCGGCGCGACAGACAGCTGATGCCGATGCCATAGCGCACCGCATGCTTGATGGCCTCGGAGTTGCCCAGCTCCATCACCAGATCGAAGTGGGGCAAATGAGAGAGCAGCAGATGTTCAACCACCTCGCGGGTGCCGGAGCCAGTCTCACGCAGAATCCACGGCGCCTCCGCCAGACGGGCCAGGGTGACCGGCTCACGCAGCAGCGGGTGATCCGGCGCGGCAAACACCACCAGCTCATCCTCCAGCCAACTTTGAGTGGTCAGCTCTGGCATGTGACACGGCCCCTCGATCAGCCCCAGATCGGCGTTAAACTCCGCCACGGCGCTGATCACATCGTGGCTGTTGCCCACGTGCAGCTCCAGCGGCGTCACGGGAAAATCGCGACGGTAGGCGGCCATCATCGGCGGCAGAATATAGTTACCGATGGTGCTGCTGGCGGCAATGCGCAGCGCCCCGCTCTCCCCCTTAAACAGCTGTTCGATTTCGCTGGCCTGCTCCAGCAACGCCATCGCTTTCGGATACAGCAGGCGACCGTGCTCGTTGACCACCAGCCGTTTACCTACGCGATCGAACAGACGCACCGACAGTTGGGTCTCCAGATCCGACAGCGCCGCACTCACCGCCGACTGCGAAAGCGCCAGCACCATGGATGCCTGCGTGGTCGAACCGCTTTTCAGTACTTCTGTAAAAACTTCCAGTTGTCGCAAGGTAATGTGCATAGACAGATCCAAACCGTTTCAACCAACGCGCCGTCCCCGGCGCCGATAGCCCTGTGACCCGACGACGACGGGGCCGCTCTCTGCGTCTAATATTGCGTGCGCAGCGCCAACTATAGATAAATCAGAAAGAATTTACTACTTAAAGCGATTAATATCTCACGTCCGGCCTCCCCGACCAGAGAGGCCGGCGCAGGATCAGCGCACCACCAGCACGGAGATGCTGGCGTGGCGCACCACGCGGGCGGCGTTAGAGCCGAGTAGGTAGGTTGACATGCTGGGACGGCGTGAGCCGATCACGATCAAATCCGCGCCGCACGCCCCGGCCTCTTTCAGGATCTCATCATAGATAGAGCCCCAGCAGACCTTGACGCCGGTGCGCTCCGGCGGCAGCGGCAGCGATGCCGCCAGCGCCTCCAGCCGTCTTTCGGCCTGCTGTAGCGCCGCATCACGCAGCTCAGCGATCTGCTGGGGATACTCGCTCATAAAGATCGTGGGAACAGGGGAATGCACATGTAGCAGGCGCAGCGAAGCCTGGGACTGCTCGGCCAAAAACAGGGCGTGCTTCAGCGCGACCTCCGTCAACTGAGGCTCTTCCAAATCAACCGGTACCAAAATCATGTTATAGGTGCCATCCATTGTGGATCTCCTTTATTGATGATTGATGTAAATGATTGATAGTTAACCCAGCTACTGTCACTCAGACGCACCTGCCGCACACACGGCCGGGGCGCCCTGGAAAATCCCAGCGGAGCGCGTCGCACCCGCGCGCCTCTTCCCTGCGCAGCGCCGTGCGTACCTGACGCCGCCGCCGAAAGATCCCGTCTGACTATAACACAAACGGGTGATTTATTCGCCGTCGCCCCACCCTGCGCAAACGCCGCCGTCCTTTACCCCGGCACAATTACACTATACTCAACGTAGGCAGTCTAAACACGACAGCGGCGGGCGGGAGGCTACCATGGAAACCCTGTATGGCTATCTGATCGGTGCGCTGGTGACCCTGGCGATCTGCGCCTTTGCCTGGGCCAGGCGCGGGTGGCGCGGCGGTGCGCTGGCCTTTGTCCTGCAGGTGACGCTGGCCTGCGGCTTTTACTATGGCGCCTGGCTGCTCTCTCAGGGCAACACGGTTACCGCGGCGCTGGCGGCGCTGCTCTCCCCCCTGAGCGTCCTGCTGATCATCATCAATACCAATGCCGCCACCCCGCCGGATGCCTAAGCCGAGCGCATCCGGCGCGGAGGTATCTAGCAAATATGTCTATAAAACATAGTACTATTATCGATTTAGAATTTAGCCACTGTCTCTTTAAGCTTGACGGCTCTTAAATTCACAATAATACAGTTCAGAATAACAATGACAGAAAACAGATCGCGCGCTTCACACCAGACCCACGCCCTGCTGCGCCTGCTCCCCGGGCTGCTGCTGACCGGCATCATCACCGCCGTATCCATGTGGGCCGGTGCCCTGCCCTGGGTCGAACAGCTCGGCTTTGGCGCCCTGACCTTGGCCATCATCCTCGGTATACTGATCGGCAACAGCGTCTATCCGGCCCTGAGCATTCCCTGCTCCGTCGGGGTTCATCTGGCCAAACAGAAATTCCTACGCCTGGGGATCATCCTGTATGGCTTCCGCCTGACCTTTCAGCAAATAGCCGACGTTGGCCTAACCGGCATCGTCACCGATGCGCTGACCCTCAGCTCCACCTTCCTGCTGGCGTTGTGGCTGGGTCGTAAAGTCTTTGGCATGGACAAACAGACCGTGATGCTGATCGGTGCCGGCAGCAGCATCTGCGGCGCGGCGGCGGTCATGGCCACCGAACCGGTGGTCAAAGCCGACGCCAGCAAGGTTTCGGTTGCCGTTTCGACCGTCGTTATCTTCGGTACCATCGCCATCTTCCTGTACCCCTGGCTCTATCAGCTCAACGCCCACTACCAGTGGATCGCCATGACCCAGGAAAGCTTCGGCATCTATATTGGATCTACGATACATGAGGTGGCCCAGGTGGTCGCCGCCGGACGCGCTATCAGCGATGACACCGGCAACGCCGCGGTTATCGCCAAAATGATCCGCGTGATGATGCTGGCGCCGTTTCTGCTGATCCTGTCCAGCGCGCTCAGCCGCGGCGCCGGCAACGCCGGTGGGAAAAAAGCCCCGATCACCATCCCCTGGTTCGCGGTTATCTTTATTCTGGTCGCCGGCTTTAACTCCTTTAACCTGCTGCCCGGCGCGCTGGTGCACGCGCTGATCACCCTGGATACCATCCTGCTGGCCATGGCCATGGCCGCCCTTGGCCTGACCACCCACATCAGCGCCATCCGCCAGGCCGGTATCCGCCCCATCATTCTGGCCAGCCTGCTGTTCGCCTGGCTGATTATCGGCGGCGCCGCCATCAACGTCGTGATCCAGCGCTGCCTGTAAACGACAGCCTCCGCACCCTGTTAACCCATGGTTAGCAGGGTGTTTTGTTTTGGGTAAAAAACTACGCTGCCCGTGCGTTCAGTGCCATAATAGCGCCATCGCAACAGGAGATAACCCTATGAAATATATTGGAGCTCACGTCAGCGCCGCCGGAGGGCTGGATCAGGCCCCCGCCCGCGCCCATGCGCTGGAAGCCACCGCATTTGCGCTGTTCACCAAGAACCAGCGCCAATGGAAGGCGGCCCCGCTGACGGACGATGCCATTGACGCCTTCAGGGCCGCCTGCACGCGCTATGACTATCGGCCGCAGCAGATCCTGCCGCACGATAGCTACCTGATCAATCTGGGCCATCCGGTCGCCGAGGCGCTGGAAAAGTCGCGCGGCGCCTTTATCGATGAAATGCAGCGCTGTGCCGATCTGGGGCTGACCCTGCTCAACTTTCACCCCGGTAGCCACCTGCTGCAGATCGACGAGCGCGACTGTCTGTCCCGCATCGCGGAGTCAATCAATCTCGCACTCTCTCAGACCCAGGGGGTATGCGCGGTGATCGAGAACACCGCCGGTCAGGGCAGCAACCTGGGCTTCCGCTTCGAGCAGCTGGCGGCCATCATTGAGCAGGTCGAGGACAAATCGCGCGTCGGAGTCTGTATCGATACCTGCCATGCCTTCGCCGCCGGCTATGATCTGCGCGACGAAGCGGCATGCGAGGAGACCTTTGCCCAATTCTCCCGCACCGTCGGCTTTACATATCTGCGTGGCATGCACCTCAACGATGCGAAAAGCGCCTTCAACAGCCGAGTTGACCGACACCAGAGTCTGGGGGAAGGCAATATCGGCTATACCGCGTTCCGCTGGATCATGCGCGATCCGCGCTTTGACGGCATCCCGCTGATCCTGGAAACCACCGATCCCGATCGCTGGCAGGATGAGATAGCCTGGCTCAAGGCGCAGCAGAAAATAGCGTAACAAAACTATCTATATAATTCATATAGATAAGATATTGCTAAGCATATTTTTGCTAAGTGAAGCGCGACTTGAGCCAGAATACCGCTGCACTTTTCCAGTCCATGTCTACTCATCAGAAATGGGCTGGCGTTTTCCACACAATGATACACTCGCTGCAACCTATTAATGCGTGGGCACCACAGTGCACTCTGGAGGCTGCGCTGAGGTATGTGCTCCGATATCCCATTAGTATGGCTAATACGTCTGCGACCTAGGATTTTCATCCTACATTTTAGGGATAGTTTCTACGTCAAATATCGCCCATGGCAAAAATTAATACGGTGATCTATATAGCTCAGCCCAGATGGAGAGTTAAAATTTTTGATAATGATACAGATTACGCCATTCAGTGTAAGCCAGTCTAAAGCGATCTACGCACTCATGCGACTATCGCGATGTCTAACCAAGGCAATCACGAGACATTGGCAACCTTGGATAATTGCAGAGATAAATATATCAATGAATGTCATAAAAACCGACTATATCCATTCAAATATCAATATATCTGCAATAGCATGCAGATATATCAAAACTCAGAGAGGGAATATTCAATAGCTACAAATCATTAATATAGTCTGGGCGTGGCATTCCCTTGGTCTGAGGGAAATCAGACCACTCAATAAAGTCCTGACTCAACCGGTCACTAAAATATCTACGATAAAATTTAGTATCCAATCCATGAGAATCAACGGCAAGATCTTCTTTTAATGATTTTAAATGATAAAAAACGATACCATTGCTTTTTTCTTTTGATTTATGAGAAAAAACCTCATAATTATACGCATGCTTGAAAAACGTATTTTTTGATACCCTAAAGATACCATGATCATAACCCGCAGTGAGAGGAGCACTTTTTCTTAACGCTAGCTCACCCACATCATTACGTTTTAAATTAATACCAAAAAAATAATTATATTCATCGCTGGGATTTTTTGAAAGAATATACTCTCTTATTTTAAGAAAGGCATCGGTAATTAAGATACAATCACCATCGACCTTCATGACATATTCTTTGGTAGTTTTTGACAACGCAAAGTTATAGTAATTAACCAAACTCCGCTCATCCCTAGGATCTAATGCGACATGCTCAAGACTGCCTGGCGGAGCCACAGCTGGGATATAATGAAATACCTTTATCTTGTGTGGGTATTTTTTGCGCATTTTCTCACAGATGGCTGGCGTAGAATCTGTACAGCGGTTATGCACAATGATCAATTCATCCAATTGATCAATATAGCTTTCTATCGAGCTTTCTAAGTAGCGTTCCTCATTATACAAACGCATAATTCCCGATATTCCGGCATCTCTCGCCCGTGTTAATGAAGATCGATCGAAGCGATATTCATCTTGGCATCGATAAATATGGCCCTCATGTATAATTCGCCGCCAGCGATAATATAGAATATTTATATTTTCGACGATTATTGATATAGCTTTATTAATAACCCAAGAGAGATTCTTTCCTTTCAACCGAGACAAAGGAGGCATATTATCACCATTTAAATACTTTTTTTGGATGATAACATCAAACTTTACATTATAGAATACTTTACTAATACAACAGATTAAAAGCCTAAAAAACAGCAATAATTAAAAATAAAAAGCCAAAAAATCAATTGGCGAACGAACAATTCAAGTAAATATATCTATATACCCTCTAATTAGATGGGGAGAAGTCATTCCCCCCATCTATACGGATTTATTAATTAAAAGATCCCACTTTCCGACTCACAATGGCATGACGCATCAGCGCCGCGCCGCAGGAGAGCAGCAGACCGGTCAACGCGGAGAGCACCACGATCAACGCTCCCTTCGGCGCCTCTTTCTGCACCGGGACACTCGGCAGCATCAAATACTTAAACGGCTGTACCGTCAGCGCATCCAGGTGTACCTGGCTCAGCCGCGCGATATACATCTGGCTGTTCTTCAGCCCGGCGTTAAGCTCGCTCAGATCCGTCTGGCTGCGCTCGATGTCCAGCTTCTGACGCAGGCCATTGGTGCCCAGCGAAATCGGGAAATCGTCGTCATCCTTAAACGTTGCGCCGTTGCCGTACAGCGGCTTGCTGATCCCCGCCGCCTGCGCCACCGCCAGCGAATAGTCCAGGCGGCGGATCTTCACCTGCTGCGCATTCTTCAGGCGCTGCAGCGTCAGCTGATACTGCGCCTTCTCCCGTGCCAGGGTCTGATCTAGCTGATTCTTAATGTTATAGCGCAGATCGTCCACTACCCGGCCGGCGACAAAGTCAATGTATCCCTGCAGCAGCGCATGGGCCTCCTGAGAGCTGCGGGCGCTGACCCCCAGCCGGTAATAGGTGTACTCTTTGCTCTCGGTCGCCTGATCCAGCTGGCTGTTCTTCAGGGTAAAGCCTTGCTGCGTGAGCGAACTCAGCAGACGCTCACGCGCCAGCGGATCGGGTTGATCTGCCGCCAGCGTTTTGTAGTAATCCGTCTGGGCAATATATTCACGGCGCACGATCTGCGACTCATACAGCTGCACAAAGCGGGCCATCAGCCAGCCCGGCGTAGCGTCGACCTTGATATCCAGCAGGGCCAGCTGGTTTAGCTCGCTGTTCATCGCGGACAGCTCGCGCGCCTGGGCCGGGATCAGCTCGGCATAGCTGGTCCACCTCTGCGGCAGCTGTGTCTTGGCGATAAACCCCAGCAGGGCGCACAGCAGTACGGCGCCAAGGATCGCCCACTTGGCCTTGAACAGCACCAGCAGCAGGGAAAGCAGATCGAGTTCATCCTGCGCCAGCGGTGCCAGCCCGCGCGCAGGCGTAAGCGCTGCGCCAGAGGAAGAAACAGAATTAGACAAGTTAGACAAGTTGGACAACGGCATTTCTCCCGCGCGGGGAGCCTCCCTTTCGAAACGGCGAACACACCGCTCCGCCCCGGGAAACGACCCGAGCGGCAGGAGGCGATGCTCTGTTTGGCAAGTGTTATTTCGGCGGCGCGCAGCGCGGCGGGGGGCTCGCTTGGATGGCGCAGGTTGTGGCCAGGCGGGCGGTTCCCCCTCCGGCAGCGGCGGCTGCAGGATCGGAAACACCGGCAGCGCGGCCAGCAGACGGCTACCGTAGGGTTTGTTCAGCAGGCGGCGATCGTAGATGACGATCTCGCCGCGACAGGCGTGGCTGCGGATCAGCCGCCCGACCTGCTGGATCAGGGTAAACGAGGCGCCTGGCAGGCTTTGCACCTCAAAGGGGTAGCGGTTACGCGACTTCAGCCACTCTCCCTCCGTCAGGATCACCGGGCTGTCTACCGGTGGAAAGGCCACCTTATGAATATGCACCTGGGTCAACAGCTCGCCCTTCAGATCCAGCCCCTCGGCAAACGACTGCAGCCCGACCAGCGCGCTCTGTGTCCCGGCGCGCACCCGGCGACAGTGCTCTTCCACCAGGCGATAGCGGGGGCGGTCCCCCTGCACCAGCAGCCCCAAGCGCAGATCTGGTACAAAGCCCAAAAACGTCTGCATCGCCCGCTGGCTGGCAAACAGCACCAGCATGCCGGTATGCTCACCGCGCAGCCAGGCCGTTCGGAAAACGTGGGCCATCTGACGTAAATGCTCCCCCTCCTGCGCCAGCGTAGGCTCCAGCGTCATCTGCGGGATCACCAGGCGTCCCTGGTGTACATGGTCAAACGGCGAGTCCAGCACCACAAAGCGATCGCCGGCCTGGCTGTTCAGACCAGAGAGCTCGCTGATACGGTCAAAGCGGTTCAGGGAGCGCAGGGTCGCCGAGGTAATCACCGCATGGGGAATGCGCCGCCACAGTAAGCGCTCCAGCTGATCGCAGACCCGGATCCCAACGCAGTGCAGATAGCGGTGATGCACGCCGTCGCTGACCTCCTGCGTCAGCCATTTGGAGATCGGCGCATTGGAGGCCTGCTCCAGCGCCGCCAGGCGCCACAGTTTGCTCAGCGCCTCTAGATAGCTGAACGCTCGGCTCATCTGCAGCAGCGCACGCTGCAGGCGCAGCGCATCGTGGCTACCGGTTTTTTCCTGCAGATCGTTCATCATGAACTCGCTCAGGCCGCGCAGACCATCGCACAGCTTATACAGACGCTGGGCCAGTTCGCCCAGCGCTTCGGGCAGTTGGCCCAGAATAAAGCGGTACTGAGGCTCCTCAGCCAGCAGCCCGGCGGCGGCACGATCGAAATCCGTCAGCAGCTGACGCAGCTCCGCCGTGTGCGCCTGCAGGCGCTCGCTGTTCAGCAAGCGCGGCGGATTTTTGGGCTGATACTGCGCCTGACACTGTTCGATATGGCGTACGATCATATCGATCTGCCCCTGCACAAACAGGGCCGTGATCTCGCCCTCCATCTCCAGCGCATCGCGGGCGACATCGGGCAGATGGTGCCCCTCATCCAGCACCAGCAGCAAATCCTTCGGCGGCGGCAGCACCGATTCACTCTCCAGCGCCGCCATTACCAGCGCATGGTTGGCCACCACCACATCGGCACTTTCAATCTCACGCCGCGCCAGAAAAAACGGGCAGTCGCGAAAGTGGGAACAGCTGCGATTCAGGCAGCTGGCCCGATCGGTGCTCATCTTGGCCCATAGCCCCTCGTCCAGATTGTCATGCAGATGATCGCGTAACCCATCCCAGCGGCGACTCTCCAGCTCCCCCTGCAGACGCCGGCACTGCGCCCGCTCCTCCTCGCTGCCCGGCTGCAGCGCATCATCGATAAACAGCAGCAGGGATCCCTGCCCATCCTGCTGCTCGGAGAGCGCCGCCAAATTACGCGGACACACGTAGCGACCGCGGCCAAAGGCGGCGGTAAAGGTCAAATCGGGGATAATTCGCCGCAGCAGCGGCAGATCCTGGGTATATATCTGATCCTGCAGCGCCACGTTGGCGGTACTCACCACCAGCGGCTTCTGCTGCGCCCGACTGATGGCGATGCCGGGCAACAGATAGGAGAGGGTTTTACCGACGCCGGTCGGCGCCTCAATCACCAAATGACGGGCGTCGACGCCGCTCAGCGCACGCGCGACCTCCGCGATCATTTGCCGCTGCTGCGGGCGGGTGACAAAATCGGGAATTTGCTGCGCCAGGGCCTTATACCACTGGGAGATCTGGGTTTTGAGTGCGCTGGAAAGGGTCATTGATACTCGCTGCGGGAAACATGGCGCGCCATTGTCGCACAGCGGGCGGACAAAATCAGCCGCCCGCGCCGCGGCGGCCCCTGCACCATTCAGCGGCGTAGTACGTTACTCAGCAGATCGCGCAGCTCATCCAGCTGCATCGCCAGCTGCATATTCAGCCACAGATAGCCATAGATCGGCGCCTCTTCATCGCTGTGCGCCTGTGCCTGCTCGATCAGCGTCTTCAGCTCTGCCACCATCGACTCCATCTCCGGCAGACGCTCCAGCGTCTCCTCCACCCGTCCGCTGAGCAGCATCTCCGACAGCCCGTGCAGGGCGTTGATGGTCAGTTTCTGAAACGCCCGCAGCCGGGTGGCGTTCAGCATAATAAAGTGGCTTTCGCGGCTGGCCCAATAGGCGTCGGTCATCATCTCCAACGTAGCCACCAGATTACGGGTGATCACCTGAATGGCGTCGAACACCGCTTTATCTACCTTGGTCTCCCGGGCGCTGGGTGCCAGCAGGCCGCGTACGGTGCCCAGGTCGGAGAGAATGTGCTGTTGGCGTTCGGTCAGCTGCGGACGCTCAACCATATTGGGTGACACATAGGCGCTATAAATGTTACTCATGCAGGTCAGGCCATGGTTCATCTTTAAACGCCAGTGGGTGAACGCCCGCTGCGGATAGATGCTAGCAAACAGCAGCGCCAGCAGCGAACCGATGATCACGTTGACGCTGCGCAGCAGCGCCGTCTGAATATCGCCGGGTCCGGCGGCGCACACCACGCCCAGCGTGATGCCGATCAGCAGCCCCATATAGGGGCGCTTGCCTAGGGCCGCGATGCCGCAGACAAACATCACGACGGCGCACCACGCCAGCATCAGACTCATCGAATAAAGTTCAAGATACAGCGCCACCAGCCCTGATGCAGCGCCAAACACCGTCCCCATACAGCGCTGCAGCGCCCGGACGGTAACGTTGCCCCAGAAGGAGATCGGCCCGATCACCACCACCATGGTGATCAGCGCCCAGGCGCCCTCCGGCACCGCCAGCAATCGGATCAGGAGAAAGGTTAATACGAAAGAGATCGCCATACGCACGCCGTGCACAGCGCGGTAGTGCCCATAGATGAAGGAGTCAAACGGGGTGATACTTTTATTTAAACGCACGGAAACGACCTTGGATCAGGCTCTCAACAGAGATGAACCTTTAGTGTAACGGAAATCCGCGGCATAAAAAAATTTTGAAATGTGTCCCTTTTCTTCTAAGCAGGAGGATAGGGGCTGGACAATCGATGCCTCTCTCGCAGGGAGGCATACCTACTGCGTTATTCTGCCCACGCTACCCGCGCCGGGCGATGGGCATCTCTGAATGGAGCTGCGCGGTGGCGTCATCATTCCTCTCTCAGCATCCTAATCTATCAATGTTAAACCAGTGATCCTGGAATGATGTATGGGCAAAACGCATCGGACTAACGACATATCCCCCGAACCTCAGGCTTACTCTCATCGTGCAAATCGTCAAACAATCAATTAATATCAATAAGATAGCATAGATAACACGGATTTAAGCCCGACTATTATCTTGCGTGCTAGTACTGCATTTAACCCACACAACAAATACATAACACGTTGTAATATAATATTATTTTAGATTCGTAGAGAGAATAAACCAGCAGCTACCCTATCAATGACCTCGGAGCAACATCAGGGAAAAAGAGCGCTCGCGAATAGGCGAACGTCACCCGAGTCCGCCCTGAATTCAACACATGACGCCAATATTGTCGTCGCCGGTGTGTCCTTCATTGCATTCTCCCTGTCTGAGTTTCTTCTAACGCTGCAGGCGACGAATCCCCTGAGTCTTGGTTGGCAGCTATCAACCATGATCGCCATCGTCCAATAATTATCCATCCAGTAGCAACAAATTATAATAAGTAACGGATACCTATAAAAATAACGATAACACGATGTTCTGCTTCATCTTTGTCCTATTGCTCATCAATTCTGCCTGTGCCCAACAGTCTTTTTCCTGTAGGAATTCTGGTTGTATGGCGTACTGCGAGAGAGAAGATCAAGGAAAAGATCATCCTCATCCACTTTCTCTCTTAAGAAACCCGCAGACAATAATCATTGGCAATGATTTCTATTGAAAAATACGGCATTAAGCTAAGAAAATTGACTAAGAGACAGATCAACTATAAAATTCGACAGAGGTTCTAAAATGTGGAAACATTCATGTACAATGAGATGATAATGATCTTATGGGCAGTCGGCATTGTTGTTGCAACGGTTATAATGATGAATTTATCTTTTTTTTCGTTTATGGAGAAAATGGATAAAAGGCCGCTGAATCACCTCGACGGACTGAGAGCCATTTTAGCTATAATGGTAGTGTTCCATCACTTCTTTTTTAATTATTTTTACTCAAAAACAGGCATGTGGGTAATTAATGGGAATTATTTTTTTTCATTTATAGGGAAATTTGCCGTTGGCATTTTTTTTATTCTATCAGGATACCTTTTTTCAAACATCTCTATAAATCGACTATCTTGGTGGGTGTCGTTTTATAAGAAACGATTTTTAAGAATCGTTCCAGTTACTATATTATCATCTTTGTGTTGTGTTTTGATTTCATATATTTATGGAAGTCAAAGTAAAGAGCATTTATTAAATATAATACCATGGTTTGATGGCGGAATATTTAATGAAAGAAACCCTTTATTTGGCATGTCCAATAGCAATATTATTAATGCCGGAGTAACCTGGTCATTAGCATGGGAGTGGCGTTTATATTTTGCCCTTCCATTAATTGCACTGCTAATCCCATTAAATAAAAGGGCGGTCACAGGAATAATTGTTTCGATACTGTCATTTATCTTTTATATCTATACTAAAATAGCACATCCAGAGTTAAACTCTGGCGTTTACCTAGCCATTTTTTTCTTTTCAGTTGGTTTTTTCTGCAAGCATTTTCATATGAAATTATTGGATAGGCTAACGTCTAACACTATTATCCAAAGCGCGGTTATTATTTTATTATTTATAATTCCTTTTACTGGGAAAATCTCTACTGCAATCTCTCCACTTTTTGCAGCTTTGTTATTTATAATGATTTGTAATGGCGCTACATTTTTTGGCATATTAAATATAAAAGGGCTTAAGCGATTAGGCGTAACAAGCTACAGTTTATACTTAATTCATGGTATTTTTTGGTACATTGGATTTAAAACCATACTATCGGAAACAAATATAATCTACCTGTCACCACTGGTATTTTTTTTGATAATCCTCAGTTCTATTCTTATATCATATACTATAGAGTACCCAATCTATAATCTATCAAAAAAAATAAAATCAAAAAAACAGAATGATATTAAAGAATTAACATAGTGAAGTTCAAAATACGCCTATTGATAAAAAGTAGAGCTTTTAATATATATTGAACAGAGGGGATGCAGTTACCAGACATGAAAAATGATTACTCTATTATGAAGTAGGCCATTTTCAACAAAAAATCCAGGTTCAGCTTATGCGCGGAGAAATGTAGCAGAAACCTGGAAGAGCCTGATGCCATACTAGCCAGAAGAGGCTTGGCCCTTCACGCCGAATGAGAACACAGGTCTGAGCACCTCTTAGCCCGATCTTTCGCCCAAACGTTAATCGAGTTAAGAACGCTGCGAGCGTCACCGAACGCTATATTAGTTTTCTTAGCTTAATGAAGTTATGATTTATGCACTGAACATGTATCTCCTATTCGTATGCACGATCACAACAGACAGCATCGAGCAATGTACAGCGAATTGCGAGTGAAATCATGAAACACCCATATAAATCAACAAGATAAAACAAAAGGCGTATACGGAAGGTGACAGTGAAAAACCGAAGCATACAAAATACATTCCTGTTTCACGACTATGAAACCTTCGGTCAGCATCCGGCGCGGGATCGTCCCGCTCAGTTCGCCGGCGTGCGCACCGACGCCGACTTCAACATCATCGAAGAACCCCAGGTGTTTTACTGCCGGCCGGCCGATGATTACCTGCCCCAGCCCGACGCGGTGATGATCACCGGGATCACCCCGCAGACGGCGCTGGCGCAGGGGGTCTGTGAGGCCGAATTCGCCGAGCGTATCCACCGGATGTTCAGCGTGCCGGGCACCTGTGTCGTGGGCTATAACAACATTCGCTTCGACGATGAGGTGAGCCGCAACCTGTTCTACCGCAACTTCTTTGACCCCTACGCCTACAGCTGGCAAAACGGCAACTCTCGCTGGGATCTGCTGGGTGTGGTGCGCACCTGCTACGCCCTGCGCCCCGAGGGGATCGTCTGGCCGGAAAACGAGCAGGGGTTGCCCAGCTTCAAGCTGGAGCACCTGTCTCAGGCCAACGGCATTGAGCACAGCAACGCCCACGACGCCATGGCCGATGTCTACGCCACCATCGCGCTGGCCAGGCTGGTCAAACAGGCCCAGCCGCGGCTGTTCGACTATCTGTTCCAGCTGCGCAACAAGAACCGGGTGGCTCAGCTTATCGATATCGCCACGATGACGCCCCTGGTGCATGTCTCCGGCATGTTCGGCGCCCTGCGCGGTAACACCAGCCTGATCGCCCCGCTGGCCTGGCATCCCGAGAATAAAAACGCGGTGATCGTCTGCGATCTGGACAGCGATATCACCCCGCTGCTGACCCTGGACCCCGCCGCCCTGCGCGAACGGCTCTACACGCCGCGCAGCGAGCTGGGCGACGCCGTGCCGGTGCCCATCAAGCTAGTCCATATCAATAAATGTCCGGTGCTGGCGCCGGAGAAAACCCTGCTCGCGGACAACGCCGTCCGACTGGGGCTCGATCGCCCGCGCTGCCGGGATAATTTAGCCCTGCTACAGCAGCACAGCGAGATCCGTGACAAGGTGGTATCCCTATTTGCCGATGCGCCACCCTTTCCGCCATCGGACGACGTGGACAACCAGCTGTACGACGGCTTCTTCAGCGACGCCGATCGCCAGGCGATGCAAATTATTCGCGCCACCCAGCCGCAGAACCTGCCGGCGCTGGATCTACGCTTCAGCGATCGGCGCATCACGCCGCTGCTGTTTCGCTACCGCGCCCGTAACTACCCGGCGACGCTGGATGAGAGCGAGATGCGCCGCTGGCAGCAGCATCGCCAGGCCATGCTGACGCCGCAGCGCGTACAGGATTATCTACAGACGCTGGAAATGCTGTACAACCGCTATGAGGATCAGCCCCAGCGGCTGACGCTGCTGCGGGCGCTGTTTGATTATGCCCGTGAATTAGTAGGATAATAGTCTGCGCCGGAAGGATGCAGCCGTCGTCACCTACATGGCGCTTACTGCGGCATCCTGCGCACGCTTTCCACTCTGCCCGCGGCGGGGTGGTCGATAACCAGGCTCCGCGACGGAGCAGACAATCAAGGCTTGAACTATGTGGCTGCGCAATGGACCGCTGCTGGCGGTGCTGTCGTTTATTCTGTGGGGGATCACGCCGCTATACTATAAGCTGCTGAACGATGCAAATGCCTTCGAACTGCTGGCCCAGCGTCTGTTCTGGTCTGTTCCCCTGCTGCTGGCGCTGCGCCTGCTGTTCAGGCACCGCACCTCCTGGCGCGCGGCCTGGCAGGATAAACGCTCGCTTTACTGCTGCCTGCTGGGCGGCGCCATCATGAGCGTCTCCTGGACCACCTTCATCTACGCGCTAACCCACCACCTGGTGCTGGATGCCAGCCTGGGCTACTTCACCAATCCGCTATTCGCCATCGCGCTGGGCGTCATCTTTCTGCACGACCGGCTAACCCGCTTTCAGCGCATCGCGGTGCTGCTGGCCATCATCGGCCTGACCTACCAGATCATCCTGCTGGGGCGGGTGCCGGTGCTGGCGCTAGTCATGGGCATCACCTTTGCCTTTTACGGCCTGGTACGTAAGTATATCCGCTACGATATTATGACCTCCCTGACGCTGGAGACCGTCTGGATGCTGCCTCTGGCGCTGGGGATCACCCTCTGGCAGCAGATCGGCGGCGGCAGCGATCTGGGCAGCCTCAGCCTGTCTGAGTATTCGCTGTATATTCTGACGGCGCCGGTGACCTATGCGCCGCTGCTGCTGTTTGCCGCCGCCATCAAACGCACCTCTCTGACGGTGGTGGGCCTAGCGCAGTATGTCGAACCCTCTCTGCAGTTTCTGCTGGCGGTGCTGGCCTTCGGCGAACCGATCAATCTGCCCAAGATGATCAGCTTCTCGCTGATCTGGCTGGGGCTGGCGCTGTGTATCTATGAGCTGTTTCGCCGTCCGCACCGCCGCAGCGCGGCACATCAGGACGGCGCGGCGACGGAGCGTGCGACGCCCCCTCTGCGCAGCGCAGAGAAACCCTGAGCCGTTCATACTCCCCTTCGCGCCGGGTAACCCGGCGCGATCCTTGTCTGCGACGCCGACAATACCCCACCAAATTGGCATGGCTGCCATAGAGCGAATTCATGATGTGATCAGTAGCACATTTTACCGATTAATTGTATGATGATTATGTTTTCGTTTTTGGGTACACTACGATGTCAAATCCACTTTCTCTTTGCTGGCAATACGCACGTGCCTTCGTGCTGATTTACCTGTGTCTGTTTGCCGGTAATGCGCTTGCCACCCTGTTACCAATCAAGATCCCAGGCAGCATCATCGGTATGCTGATCCTGTTTGCCCTGCTGGCTTCGCAGATTATGCCGGCCACCTGGGTCAAACCGGGGTGCAGCCTGTTTATTCGCTATATGGCGCTGCTGTTCGTACCGATCGGCGTGGGCGTCATGCAGTATTACGACGTGCTGTGCCGCCAGTTTGGCCCCATCGTGGTCTCCTGCGTGGTCAGCACCCTGATCATTATGGTGGTGGTCGCCTACTGCTCACACCTGGTGCATCGCGAGCGGCCCGACGACGGCGAACAGCCCCTGAGCCACCCGCAGGAGAGTAAACAATGATGACCGTCATGCTGAATATCTGGTGGTCACTGCCGCTGACGCTGGTGGTCTTCTTTGGCGCCCGCCGTCTCGCCCAGCGCCTGAATATGCCGCTGCTCAATCCGCTGCTGGTCTCCATGGCGGTGATCATTCCGCTGCTGCTGCTGCTGCATATTCCCTACAAAAACTATTTTGCCGGCAGCTCGGCGCTCAACAGCCTGCTGCAGCCGGCGGTCGTGGCGCTGGCCTTCCCGCTGTATGAACAGCTGCACCAGATCCGTGCCCGCTGGAAGTCCATCATCACCATCTGCTTTATTGGCAGCGCCACCGCGATGATCACCGGTACCGCCATCGCCCTGTGGCTCGGTGCGACGCCGGAGATCGCCGCCTCGGTGATGCCGAAATCGGTCACTACGCCGATCGCGATGGCCGTCGCTCAGTCCATCCACGGTATCCCGGCCATCAGCGCCGTCTGCGTCATCTTTGTCGGGATCCTGGGCGCCGTCTTCGGCCACACCCTGCTGAACGCCATGAATATCCGCACCAAGGCGTCGCGTGGTCTGGCCATGGGGACGGCATCCCACGCCTTGGGGACCGCCCGCTGCGCGGAGGTCGACTACCAGGAGGGCGCCTTTAGCTCTCTGGCGCTGGTTATCTGCGGGATCATTACCTCCCTGCTGGCGCCGTTTCTGTTCCCGATACTGCTGCATATCTTCTGATAACATCGTCACAGCGGAGGGCGCCGATCGGCGCTCTCCGCCATCAGCACCCGTTTTTACGTTAAAAAAAGTTGAAATAAATCTCTAATTCGAGACCAATATTACAATTATTGCACTCAAAAAGTGATTATTATCACAAATATCACCTATTCGCTTCCTTACAATAGCCTCCCGTAACTCACAAGAGGCTTTCCCATGCACGCACGCTTTGCCGTTGCATTCCGCCAGCTGCCTGCCGAACTCCAGGCGGCGCTTACGCCAGTGATGGCGTCTGACACCTTCAACGCCGTGATCACCGCAGCCCAGGTGGATGCCATTGGTCATGCCTGTCAGATGGATCGCCAGGCCCTGAGTTTTGCCCTGCTGCCGCTGGCCGCCGCCTGTGCCCTTACGCCGATCTCTCATTTTCAGGTCGGCGCTATCGTCCATGGCGCCAGCGGTAACCTCTACTTCGGCGCCAATATGGAGTTTTCCGGCGCGCCGCTGCAGCAGACCATCCATGCCGAGCAGTGCGCGATCACCCACGCCTGGCTACGGGGCGAGCGCGCGCTGGCGTCGATCACCGTTAACTGCACGCCCTGCGGCCATTGCCGCCAGTTTATGAATGAACTGAACAGCGGTACCGCGCTGCCGATCCATCTGCCGGGCCGCCGCGCCGCCACGCTGGGCGACTACCTGCCCGATGCCTTTGGCCCGCGCGATCTGCAGATAAAAACCCTGCTGCTAGACCCAACCCATCACGGGCTGGCGCTGGACAATGCAGCCGGCGATCCCCTGCTGCAGGCGGCGCTGGACGCCGCTAACGCCAGCCATGCGCCGTACAGCCAGGCCTACAGCGGCGTGGCTATCGAAACCGACCGCGCCGTCTATGCCGGCCGCTATGCGGAAAATGCCGCCTTTAACCCCAGCCTGCCACCGCTGCAGGCCGCCCTGATCCTGATGAACATGTCCGGCGACAGCGTCGACGCCATCCGCCGCGCCGCGCTGGTGGAGTCCCGTCAGGCGGCCCTGTCGCAGCATGCGGCGACGCGCGCCACCCTACAGGCGCTGGGCTGCGACGATCTGCAGCACCATCTGCTGTAACCCGGACGCCAGAGTGCCCTCGGGCGCTCTGGCCCGTTACCTCTGCGCGTGACCTTCCCCGCCGCGTTCGCTCGCCAAAATCATTGTTACAAAACATATATTGAATGAATAGTTTTGATAACAAACATTGAACAATGGCTAACTCTCTTTTAGGATCTTCAGCGTGTTATTTCATCCCGTTAACATAAGAGCGTACTTATGGATCTGGAACACGAAAGTAAACGTCCGCTGTATATTCCCTATGCCGGCCCCATCCTGCTTGAATTCCCGCTGTTGAATAAGGGCAGCGCCTTCAGTGAGGAAGAGCGCAATAACTTTAACCTGAGCGGTCTGTTGCCTGAGGCCATCGAGACCATTGAAGAGCAGGTTGAACGCGCCTATCGTCAGTTTTGTGATTTTCAGAACGCCACTGCGCAGCATATCTACCTGCGCAATATTCAGGATACCAACGAGACCCTGTTCTACCGCCTGCTGCGCGGCCACCTTAGCGAGATGATGCCCATCATCTATACCCCGACGGTCGGTGAGGCCTGTGAACACTTTTCCGATATCTACCGGCGCGCACGCGGGCTGTTTATCGCCTATCCCAACCGCGATCGCATCGATGACATGCTGCAAAACGCCACCAAGCAGAACGTCAAGGTGATCGTGGTCACCGATGGCGAGCGTATCCTCGGCCTGGGCGATCAGGGCATCGGCGGTATGGGGATCCCTATCGGTAAACTGTCGCTGTACACCGCCTGCGGCGGCATCAGCCCGGCCTATACCCTGCCCGTGGTGCTGGACGTCGGCACCAATAACCCACAGCGCCTCAACGATCCGCTGTACATGGGCTGGCGTCACCCGCGCATTACCGGTGATGAATATAATGCGTTCGTCGAGGAGTTCATTCAGGCGGTCAAACGCCGCTGGCCGGATGTTCTGCTGCAGTTCGAGGACTTCGCTCAGAAAAACGCCATGCCGCTGCTGAGCCGCTATCGCGATCAGCTCTGCTGCTTTAACGACGACATTCAGGGCACCGCGGCCGTCACCCTGGGCAGCCTGATCGCCGCCAGCCGCGCCGCCGGCAGCCGTCTGCGCGATCAGACCATTACCTTCCTCGGCGCCGGATCTGCCGGATGCGGCATCGCAGAGCAGATCATCGCCCAGATGATCGCCGAGGGGCTGAGCGACGAAGAGGCGCGGGCACGCATCTTCATGGTCGATCGCTTCGGACTGCTGACCGATCGCCTGCCC
The DNA here is from genome assembly GCF_000264765.2 of Edwardsiella anguillarum ET080813. Classification (GTDB taxonomy): domain Bacteria; phylum Pseudomonadota; class Gammaproteobacteria; order Enterobacterales; family Enterobacteriaceae; genus Edwardsiella; species Edwardsiella anguillarum. Next base: position 3,135,155 of record NZ_CP006664.1, on the reverse strand, counting down.
AACCTGCTCGACTTCCAGAGCCGTCTGGTACAAAAACAGCAGGCGCTGGCTGGTTGGCAGACGGAGAGCGAAGGGATCTCCCTGCTCGACGTGGTACGCAACGCCCACCCCACGGTGCTGATCGGCGTATCGGGTCAGCCGGGGCTGTTCAGCGAGGCGATCGTGCGCGAAATGCACAGCCACTGCCCTCGCCCCATCATCATGCCGCTCTCTAATCCCACTTCCCGGGTGGAGGCCCGTCCGGAGGATATCATCAACTGGACCGATGGCGCGGCGTTGGTCGCCAGCGGCAGTCCCTTCGAGCCGGTGCTCTATCAGGGAGAGCGCTATCCGATAGCCCAGTGTAACAACGCCTATATCTTCCCCGGCATCGGCCTGGGCGTCCTGGCCAGCGGTGCGCGGCGGGTGACCGACGGCATGCTGATGGCCGCCAGCCGGGCGCTGGCCGACAGCTCGCCGCTGGCGCGCGACGGCCATGGCCCCCTGCTACCGGACCTGAAGGATATCCAGCAGGTTTCACGCGACATCGCCTTTCAGGTCGCCAAGGCGGCCCAGCGTCAGGGCGTCGCGGTGCTGACCTCGGACGAGGCGCTGCTGCAGGCCATCGATCATAACTTCTGGCTGCCGATCTACCGTAGCTATAAGCGAACCTCATTCTAGCCCCCTCTGGCGGTGTCCCTTCTCGGGTCGCCGTCCCCCCACATCCGGGCCTCCGCGGCCCGGCGCACTTTCGCGCAAATAACCGCCATCCGCCCTGCGCACGCGCCTTATGGCTTGCGCCGCGTCGGCGGGTAAAGTAGCCTCGGGAGAGAGAGAATAACGGGAAGTACGCCATGTGGTGGAAGCGACTCATATATGGCCTGATCGGTGTTGTCATCCTCGCGGGGCTGGCGGCGCTGGCGCTTGATCGCTGGATTAGCTGGGTCACGGCCCCCTATATCTACGAAGACGTGCAGGACCTGCCGCGCCGGGAGGTCGGCGTGGTGCTGGGCACCGCTAAATATGTGGCCCCCGGCGTTATCAACCAGTATTACCGCTACCGTATCCAGGGCGCGCTGAATGCCTATAACAGCAATAAGGTCAGCTATCTGCTGCTGAGCGGCGACAATGCCCTGCAAAGCTACAATGAGCCGGTGACCATGCGCCGTGATCTGATCGCCGCGGGGGTGCCGAACGGCGATATCGTGCTGGACTATGCCGGCTTCCGTACGTTGGACTCGATCGTGCGCGCCCGCCGGGTCTTCGATACCGATAACTTCACCATCATCACCCAGCGCTTCCACTGCGAGCGGGCGCTGTTTATCGCCCTGCATCTGGGGATTCAGGCCCAGTGCCTGGCGGTGCCCTCTCCCAAAGATATGCTGCTGGTGCGCCTGCGCGAAATTGGCGCCCGCCTCGGCGCCCTCACCGATCTCTACCTACTGCAGCGCCAGCCGCGCTTTCTCGGCCCGCCGATCCCGATCCCCGCGGTGCATAAGGTCGCCGCCGACGCCCAGAGCTACCCAGCGGTGCTGCCTGAGCAGCTGCAGGCGCTGGAGCAGCAGCCCCATCACCAGACAACCCCCTAACCGGCGCGCTACAGCGCCTGCGTCAGCGGGCGCGGCTCGCCCAGCAAAAAACCCTGCAGATACTGCACCCCCAGACTGCACAGGACCTCCATCTGCTCACGCGATTCAACGTATTCGGCGACCACCTGCAGCTGCCGCTCACGGGCAATATCGCAGATAGACTTGATGATCATTCGGTCCAGCGAGCTGTTGACGATATCCTTAACAAACATGCCGTCGATCTTCACCACGTCCGCGTTAAGGTGCTTCAGGCGCTGATAGTTGGAGAGCCCGGTGCCGAAGTCATCGATGGCGATCTTAAAGCAGTAGGCGCGCAGGGCGCGCACCGTCTCCAGCGCGGCGTTTTCATCCAGTAAATACTGTTGTTCGGTGATCTCAAAGATCACCGCCTGCGGCCGCACCTGATAACGCTCAAACAGGGCGATGATCTGCGCGGCCACGCTGCGCTGCATCAGCGTCAGCGGCATCAGGTTTACCGAAAAACAGGTGCTGGAGCTGTCTAACCCGGCACGGTGAATATGGCGCACCACATTTTCGATGATCAGCAGATCAAACTGCGCGCACAGGTTGAACGCGGTGATAAAAGGAATGAATTTCCCCGGCAGCACCAGCTGCTCGCCGTCCTGCATGCGGGCCAGGATCTCATAATAGCGCTGCCCTCCGCGGTGAACGATGGGCTGGGCGTACAGCAGCAGCGCATTCTCCTGCAGGGCGAGGGTGATCTTCTGCAGCCAGAAGACCTGTTCGTTCACCGCGGCGTTGGCGTCGGCCTCATTACCGTACAGCGGGAGGATCACATTGTCCCGACAGGCCCGCTCCGCCAGGTAGCTCAACTGCCCCACTACGCCGTGGATCGACTGGCGATGGACATCGAACGGAGAGTACGCCACGCCATACTGCAGCGTCACCGGATGCTGCTGCCACACCAGCGCCTGCGCTATCAGCGTAGCGCGAATGGCGTTGATGCGCGGCAGATCGGCATCGGCCTGCAGATAGATCAGCAGCTCCGCCCCCGGCATCTGGTACACCCGCTCCCCGGGCAGCAGCAGGGGTGCCAGATACGCGGCCAGCTGGCTTTTTGTCGCCGCCCGCATCGTCACGCCGTGGCACCGGCTCAGAATATCCAGGTTACTCAGGCGCAGGATACACAGGGTGCCAAGGGGACGGCGCGCCAGATGGTCACTCAGGGTGCGGAAGCTGGGGAGATCGACCAGCCCGTCGCGCCGCCGCAGACGCAGGTAGAGACGGCGCATCCTGTCGCTGCGCGTAATCACCTGCGCCATATAAACCAGGGCGATGCTAAAGGCGATCAGCGCGGATGACAGGAAGGCCAGCTGATAGTGGCGGTTACCCAGCTGGATAAAATTAGCGCTGCAGGCCAGGAGTCCCAGCACCGTCAGCGCCCACAGCAGCAACACCGCCCGGTAGCGGAAATGAAACGACGCAAAGACAAACAGCACGAACAGCAGCGGCGTCAGATAGCCCAGATTGACATGAGACGTCGACGGGAAACAGAGCGCCCCCATCGCCGCGAGATAGATCGGCAAAAACAGGCCGCGAATGTCGCGCCGCAGCGCGCGCCGACAGTCGACACCAAAGGCCCGCAGACGGCCGGGGCTAAGCAGCATGCGCAGCAGGTAATACAGCGCCGGCGTCAGCGCGACGCAGCTCAGGATCATGCCCTCCAGCGCCAGCAGGGCAAAGGGGAGATCCCGCGGCGGCGCGGCCGCGTCGCCCATCGACAGCGGCGTCATCAGCGTTCCGCCCAGCAGCATCATCAGCCAGCTGCCGATGGGATAAAATAGACCAAACCCCAGCAGGCGAATCGCCAGTGGCGTCCCGCCGCCCCGGTTAAGATCGCAGCGCCCGCGTTTTCCCAGCAGACGCAGGCTGAGATGGGCGATCGGCGACAGCGGCAGCAGCAGTGCACAGCCCAGCGCGAGGGCCGCGGCGGGAGCGCGCGGGGGCAATAGCAGCAAAAACAGCAGCAGCGCCAGCGATAGGGAGGGCAGCGCCCGCAGGCCAAACAGCATGACCAGCGCAGCGGCGAGCGCCATAGGCAACGGCAGCAAAAATAGCGCCTGGCCATTGATGACGGTCTGGGGAGAGAAAAACCAGGCCGGCGGCAGCAGCAGTACGCTGAGCGAGACAGGCAGCGCATATTGACCTAAGCAACGGGTAACTCTTTGCATCACGTTGACCGATACCCTAATAAAACGATCCAATGGACAAGGTGCCATCCGCAGCAGAGGGCAGACCGGCCTCACGCGCGCCCACGGCCAGCGGCGCGGGGTAGGACGACGTGAATCGGGGACCATTCCGGGCGGGACAGACGCCCCTCGTAGGGCAGCGTTCCTAGCCGGTTATTACCCAACGCCTTCCGTCATTTTAACGCCGCGGCATCACCACCCCGGTTGATCATAAAGCCTATCCCGTGGCGCAACCCGAATAAACGGGTACACCGCGCGCTCTAGGTGGAATATTTTATATTTAAATAATATAACGTCAGAACGGTGATACAAAAAACGTCCTGCATGAATCTTTTATAAAAATCAAATCATTACAACAAGAGCCTGGTCACAGAAATAGAATAACCTCAGAAGAAATCACGCCAGGACTGAGGGAAATAGCACTGAATACAAGCATAAAAAAATAAAAACCGCAGGATAAATCCCGCAGTAAAGATAAAAATGAAAACCCGTTATTTTTAATAGCTGTGCGAAAGGAGGTCAAGCGCAATAGCGAAATTGACAATTACGACTTTTAGAATGTGCAGGGGGTGGCATCGGGCGCCTCACGCCCTCAGACGCGCAGAGACAGCCCGGTCAGATGGCGCCACAGCCACTCGACGGGCCCCTGGCGGAAGACGCGCAGCCAGAGCGACGCAAACAGCAGGCAGCAGCCCCACACTGGCGGTACCCACAGCAGCAGCGCGGCGCGCCCGGCGTGATTGAACAGCCCCAGCCGATAAAACAGCGTAGTGCAGATCAGCGTCTGCAGCAGATAGTTGCTCAGGGCCATACGCCCAACCCGCTGCAGGGCGGCGGTCAGCCACCAGCCCGACAGACGCGGCCAGGCGGCGTAGATCAGCGCCACATAGCCCAGCATCATCAGCGGCGCCGCCAGTTCACCGGGCAGCTGTAGCAGGTAGCCGCACCAGCGAAAATCCCAGCGCAGATACCACTGCAGACCGCTGCCCAACGCCTGGAGCGCCAGTCCGCCCAACAGCAGTACAGCCCCGCAGCGCCGGTAGTGGGCAGAGGAAAAGCGGCCGCGCAGCCAGCCGCAGCGCATCAGTCCCGCGCCCAGCAGCATCACCCCACCCAGCTGCCAGCCATACTGCACCGCCAGCGCCAGCAGATTGCTTATCAGCAGTTCGCCGCGATTACGCCAGGCCTCAATGCCCCCGCGCAGCTTCCAGTAACTCTCATACTGGATCTCGGCATAGCCGGCCTGCCAAAAGCCGTGTGGCTCTGCGCGACTCATCACAGCCAGCAGCAGTAGCATCCCCAGCCCGACGGCATACAGCCCCGCTCCGCGGTACAGCAGGCCGCGGGCCGAACCGGCGTCGCGGATCGTCCGCCAGCACATCAGGCCGATCAGACCATAGGCCAGGAGAATATCGCCGTCCCACAGCAGCAGGGTATGCAGCAGCCCAAACAGCATCAGCCATCCCAGGCGCGCCTGGATCCAGCGCCCGCCGCGCGGCAGCTGCAGCTGCAGGCCGGCGCCGAGCAGCAGCGCGAACAGGGCCAGAAACTTGCCCTGCACCGTCAGACTGAGCAGCAGCCATGCCCCCTGATCCCAGGCGGAGGGGATCCCCTGATAGGCGGGGTTCAGGTACGCCGCCTTGGGCAGGGCAAAGCCGACGATATTCATCAGCAGGATCCCCAGCAGCGCGAGGCCGCGCAGGGCATCCAGCGTCGCGATCCGGGACGCTCGTCCCCGCTGCGCCGCCGCAGACATCTCGGCCATGGTGATCCTCTCCGTGGTTTACAGGCGAGAACGCCGGCATCGCGCCGGCGCTTTCATGTTTCCTGAGCCCGCGCTAGACGTGGTGGCGCACCGCGCGCAGAAACTCCTGCCGGGAATTTTGACTGGTTTTAAACAGCCCGCCGAGCGAGGTAGTGGTGGTCGCGCTGGTCGCATCGCGTACGCCGCGGGCCTTGACGCAGTAGTGCACCGCATCGATGGAGACGGCGACGTTCTTGGTGCCCAACAGCGTCTGCAGCGCCACCAGGATTTGCTGGGTCAAACGCTCCTGCACCTGGGGACGCTGGGCGAAAAAGCGGACAATCCGGTTGATCTTGGACAGCCCAATCACCCCCTCTTTCGGGATATAGGCGACCGTCGCCTTACCGTCGATGGTGACGAAATGGTGTTCGCAGGTGCTGGTCAGCGTAATATCGCGCACCGTCACCATCTCATCGACATGCATTTTATTTTCAATAATGGTGATTTTAGGGAAGTTCGCGTAATCCAGGCCGGAAAAAATTTCGTCCACGTACATTTTGGCGATCCGCGACGGCGTCTCCGTAAGGCTGTCATCCGACAGATCCAGATTCAGCAGTCTCATGACCTCGGTCATATGCGCCTCAATCTGCGCCTTACGCGTATCGCGCGCCAGCGGCTCACCGCGCAGCGGGGTTTCCAGCCCGTGCGCCAGCAGCGCCTCGTGCACCAGTGCAGCTTCTTTACTTAGCGATGACATCACTTATCTCCCGATACCTCTTATCTCTGCGCCGGAACATCGGCCCCGCGCCAGCCTCCCCACACCGATGATGCCACTCGGGCTCTGCACCGATATTGCGCCACGTTACGGAACACGGCCCAACATGATACAGATCACGGCAATGCGTTGTCTCCCACTGTAGTGAAGTCCGGAGCCTTAATCCAGCGCAATCCCCTCTGTCGACGGCCCAGCGCGCGATCCGCCTATCCCCTCCCGACGCCGGCGCATTAGCTCATCCGCGCCGGACGCCGCTTTCGCCGTTGATCGCGCGCGGTAAATTCGTTATTTCCTATCGTAGAAATCCGTGTCGCGGCGCAAACCGCGCCGCGCGGCTGGGTCAGATTCTCCCCGAGACGATAATCTGCCATAATGGGCCCACCGTTTACTTATCATCCCGCCGCCGGCGGGTGATCACGTCGGAGATTACGATGGATTGTTGTACCCCCCCGGATCTACTTTCCCTGCAACAGGCGCTGGATCGACTGCTGAACGACGCGCAGCCGATCGCCGATGACGAAGAGGTCTCCCTGGCCGATGCCGCCGGGCGTATCAGCGCACAGCCCATTGTCTCACCGCTGGATGTACCGCCCTTTGCCAACGCCGCCATGGACGGCTATGCCGTACGTCTGGCCGATCTGCGCAGCGCCCAGCCGCTGCCCATCGCCGGCAAGGCATTTGCCGGTGCACCGTTTCAAGGTACCTGGCCGGCGCACAGCGCGATACGCATCATGACCGGCGCCGCCGTGCCGGCGGGGGCCGAGGCGGTGATCATGCAGGAGCAGGCCCAGATGGGGGAGCAGGGTGTCAGCTTTAGCCATCCCGTGCAGCCGGAGCAAAACATTCGCCTGGTGGGCGAGGATATCCGCCGCGGCGCCGTGGTGCTGGACGCCGGCGTACGCCTGGGCTGCGCCGAGCTGCCGCTGCTGGCCTCCCTGGGTATCGCCCGCGTCCGGGTCGTGCGCCGCCTGCGCGTCGCGCTGTTTTCCACCGGCGATGAGCTGCAGCCGGTCGGCAGCGCGCTGGCGGCGGGACAAATCTACGATACCAACCGCTTTGCCATCACCCTGATGCTCAAACAGATGGGCTGTGACATCCTCGATCTGGGCATCGTCCGCGACGATCCTCAGGCGCTGCGCGACGCCTTTCGCCGCGCCGATACGCAGGCGGATCTGGTGATCAGCAGCGGCGGCGTCTCCGTCGGCGAGGCCGACTTTACTAAACAGATCCTCGATGAGGTCGGCACCATCAGCTTTTGGAAGCTGGCGATGAAGCCGGGAAAACCCTTTGCCTTTGGCCGACTGCGCCACGCACTGTTCTGCGGTCTGCCGGGAAACCCGGTCTCCGCCGCCGTCACGTTCTATCAGCTGGTGCAACCGCTGCTGGCGCGCCTCTCCGGCCACAGCCACTGGCAGGCGCCTCAGCGTCTGAAGGCCCGCACCTTAAGCCCGCTGAAAAAGGTGCCGGGGCGTCTCGACTTTCAGCGCGGCATCGTCAGCAGCAATGCCCAGGGAGAGCTGGAGGTGCGCAGCACCGGTCATCAAGGGTCCCACGTTTTCAGCTCCTTCGCCGCGGCCAATGCCTTTATCGTGCTGGAGCGTGAGCGCGGCGCCGTCGCCGCCGGCGAGACGGTGGACGTAGAGCTGTTCAACCCGCTGCTGAGGAGCTGAGATGGGCGATCCTGTACCGCTGCCTCCGCTGAGCGATGCGGAAACCCTGCGCTATAACCGTCAAATTGTACTGCGCGGCTTTGACTTTGACGGCCAGGAGCGCCTCAAGGCTAGCCGGGTGCTGATCGTCGGCCTCGGCGGGCTGGGCTGCGCCGCCGCCCAGTACCTGGCGGCGGCCGGCGTCGGCCACTTGACGCTGCTCGACTTTGACACCGTCTCGCTGTCTAACCTGCAGCGGCAAATCCTGCACACCGACGCACGCATCGGGATGGATAAAGTGGCCTCAGCCCGGCAGACGCTGGCCGAGATCAACCCCCACATTCGGCTGAGCGCCGTCGCCCATCGCCTGGATGATACCGCGCTGGCGCGGCAGATAGCGCAGGTCGACGCCGTGCTGGACTGCACCGATAACGTCGAAACCCGCGAGTGCCTAAACCGCCTGTGCCGCGGCGCGGCGACCCCGCTGATCTCCGGCGCGGCCATCCGTATGGAGGGGCAGGTCTGCGTCTTCACCTACCAGCCGGGCGAGCCCTGCTATCGCTGTCTGAGCCGCCTGTTCGGCGCTAACGCCCTCACCTGCGTTGAGGCGGGCGTCATGTCGCCGCTGGTCGGGATCATCGGCGCGACCCAGGCCATGGAGTGTATCAAGCTGCTGTGTCGCTTTGGGGAGATCCCGCGCGGGCGCCTGATGCTGTATGACGCCATGGCGTCACAGTGGCGCAGCATGGCGCTGACCGCCAGTCCAGCGTGTGAGATCTGCGGGAGCCAGAGCGCCGGCTGACGCGCGTCCGACGCCGTGGGCGTAACACTTTTCGCCAGCCGGTGTTACGCTCTCCCTATCCACTCACGCTCTCCGCCGGGTCGCCCCTGGAGGCCCCATGCACCATTGCTCCGCTCTGCTATGCTGCGGCATTCTGCTGCTTTCCCCGCACATCTTGGCCGCGACGCCAGACGCGCGCGCAGGCGCGGGTCCGCTCCCATAACATTATCCCGCTGGAGGGCGATCTGCTCGGCGCCGTGCGCAACGTGCGCCAGGAGTCGTTCAGCCTACGGAGGGCTGAAGCGCAATATGAGAGCCAACGCCGCCTGGCAAGGCTATGGCCCCAATCCGCTGTGGCAAAGCCAGCTGGATCGCGATGGCTGGGGCGGCTGGATCAGCCGCAGCGTGGTTGCTCTGCAGATGGGACAAACGCAGTCCCTCAGCCAGCAGGTCTGCGTCTATAAGCGCGATGGCGCCGGGCGGATCACCAAAGCGACCCAGGTAGAAGCGGGTAACGGCACCCTGGGCATCACCCGCCAATACTATGTTTATACCCCGGATGGCCGGGTGCGCTTCTACCTTTCCCTGGGGCAGTCGCCGGGCTACGGGCTCTACTTCTACCGCCCTGACAGCCGACTGCGTCTGGTTATCCGCCACAACGGCCTCTCCAGCTCGCGCTTTACCGCCGATGGCCGCGATCTGGGCGGGCTGGCGCAAACCCCCTTCATCACCTACCTGATGACCTGCCAGCGCTGGGACAGCGCCGGGAACTGCCGCCTGATAGCCAAACAGGAGCAGGTGCACGCCGTGGTCCAGGGCAAGGAGAAAACGCTGAGCACCCGCTATCTGCTGCGCTAGACTCTCCGCTACCGCGCGCCCTGAGCCTGCCGCGGCGCGGTGCCAAAGCCTATGCGCTCGCCGAGCTGACGCACGGACGGCGCTGCTGATGCGCGCCTAAGGTGCCCACGCATAGAGAAGGCCGGAGCGCCGGACAACAGAAACGCATCGCTTATCCCCAGGCGGCGCGATGCGTTACCCCTCATCGACAAGATTAATAATCTTTAGCTGCGTCAATATATCATTGGCATCTATGCACGAAGTAGAGAATAAAACAAACATTTCAGGTGAAGAAATCGCTTTAGCCCTTAAAACATTGGCAGAAAGTTCAGCGACGCTCTCAAAGAAAAATACACAGGGGATCATCCCACAGTCCAACACCCGCTCAATATATATTGAAAAATCCGTTCTTTTTAGCCTGGACTCAACGATAATAAAGCAAAAAATATTTTTTGATGATGCTAAATAACTGGCCATATCATTTTTTATATAACCTAATTCAGCGATTATGACTTCGACGTGTTTTCTTGTTTTCTCTGCAACCAAATTAGGATTGCTGATGACCCGAGATGCCGTCATTAACGAAACCCCAGCTTTGTCCGCAACGTCTTGAAGCCTTATGTTACGTACTTTATATCGCATTGACGTCACTCCCCAAGCGCGTTTTATTGTCTATTATTTCATGCCTTTGACAATTGGTCTCGATTACACGTACTACAGCAATAATCGGCATCTGAGTGCGAATCGCCACCTTATTTTTTTCATCAGTTTATCAGCCACCTGAGACAGGGTAATACTGTCCATGCATTTATAATTTTCATGAATGCATATATTATCAGTAAACCTATGCTCAAATGCTATTGAACATCCCCTGTAATAGCCATGCATACCACAAGGTTGAGCTTCACATGATGCTGGGGAATAGCAAACATCTTGGCCAGGATAAGTAACAACTTCAGGCTTTGAACTTCCAAGCAGAGCAATAACATTTTTAGCGCCCACCGCAGCAGAACCATGTATCAAAAAACTATCAAGACAGATTCCAGCTTGGCATTGCGTTGTGATAGCAAGAGACTCTCGCAACGAGTAACCTGCATGTGAGAGATCGATGAAAGTACATTCTGACTTAAACAAATTGATAAGATTCCTCCAATTATCTATAGACCAATTACGGTTGGAGCTTGTAGTTACTGTTTGTAGCCACACTATAGGCTTTTTGTATCGTCTAAGCTCTGTGTGTGCAAACGCTATCTCTCTCGATTGTAAATATAGTTAGGCTCAAAGTTCGGTAATGTGCATTTAAGTTGCTCTTCAGCCATCTCCCTATGGTAATAACTAGGTCGTGGAGGGAAAGAATTATGAGGTCTCCGCGCCGTATATTTTCTGAGATCAACGCAGTAGCTACCGCCGAAATCTGATGTCGTAGAGATGACATCTATATCATAGATACCATATAGAAGCGTAGGAAATTTAGTTACGACAGATATTTTTGAACTTTTAAATGCGTTAATAATACTATATATGACAGCAGTCCCAGCAACAGAACAGCCAAGCGAATTGGCTAACCTGATTGATATATTCATTATTATATAACTCACTAAGATAACATTGAAATTAGAAATAATTGACTCGGCGCTGGATTATCCTAATAGATTAGCCTCGCTATTTCTACCCTCATTGAGTTTATGCAATGACAGCCAATAACACGCTTATCACTACAAAAGCTATGTGAGCACCGCTTTGTGACGTAGCCAAATGGGCAACGGCAGCCTTAGGCCTGCTATAGAAAGCGGTAATACTCTCAAAGAGATCGGCAGAGAAAAATCGCGGGGTATATCTATTTCTAATGCACTATTTTCAGCGAATGAAATAATCGCACGATGACCGTACTACGCCCCCTCTACGGGGGAGCCGTCCACACGCGTCTCTTTACCATAGAAAAACCCCCTGCCAGCATAGCGCTCACAGGGGGTTAGCTTATCGGTTCAGCCCCGCACACGCATGGGGCTGAATTCCGGAGCCGTCACGCGGAGGTCGACAGACGGTAGGCCGGCGCCAGCTGACGGTAGGCCGTATGCCACTGACTGTAGCGCTCCGGATCGGCCCACAGCGCCTGATGCAGACGCGCCATCACCACCGGGTCACTCAATAGCGTCAGACGCTCCGCCTTGCCCAGAGTTCGCGGCGACTCGGCCAGCGCATGGGCCACCCGTGCATCCCTGTCGCGAGCAATCAGCGGATGATTGCGGTGACGCGCCGTGGCCATACCGCAAGCCAGCGCGTTGTACAACGGATCCAGCAGGGCGTGCATAAAGCCATCGTCAAGCAGACGCTGATGATTCAGCGCCACATAGCGCTCGGTGGCAGCCATCTCGATCGGCGGCTGGTACTCCTCGGGGATCAGGAACAGCTTGGCGCGCTTGCACTGCAGCCCCAGGGTACGACGGCTGGTGATCACCGAGACGAACGGCGACAGGATCAGCGACACCACGATAGGCGACAGCCACCACAGGAAGCGCAGATCCAGCACTGCCATGCCCCCGGCCCAGACCAGCCCCAGCAGCATCTGCGATCCGTGGCGACGGAAAGCCTCGCTCCAGGGCGTGGCGTCGTCGTCACGCTGCGGCGACTGCCAGGTGATCGACCAACCAAGGAACGCGCTGACCACAAAGACGGTGTGGAAGATCATCCGCACCGGCGCCAGCAGCACCGAGAACAGCATCTCCAGCAGCATCGAGGCCAGCAGGCGCAGCGGCCCGCCGAACTGACGCGACCCCTTGGCCCAGATCAGCACCACGCTCAACAGCTTGGGCAGGAACAGCAGCACCAAGGTTGTCGAGAACAGGGCGATCGCCAGCTCTGGACGCCACTGCGGCCAGACGGGGAACAGCTGACGCGGCTGCAGGAAATACTGCGGCTCCATCAGCGTGTGCACCACCTGCAGCGCGGTCGACAGCATCAAGAACAGGAACCACAGCGGCGCCGATAGGTAAGACATCACCCCGGTCAGGAACACTGCCCGGTGCACGGGATGCATGCCCTTGACGAAAAACAGCCTGAAGTTCATCAGGTTGCCCTGACACCAGCGGCGGTCGCGCTTCAGCTCATCCAGCAGGTTAGGCGGCAGCTCCTCATAGGAGCCGGGCAGATCGTAGGCTATCCAGACACCCCAGCCGGCGCGGCGCATCAACGCCGCCTCGACGAAGTCATGGGAGAGGATCGAGCCGGCAAACGTCCCGCTGCCGGGCAGCGGCGCCAGAGCGCAGTGTTCGATAAACGGCTTCACGCGGATAATCGCGTTGTGCCCCCAGTAGTGGGACTCCCCTAGCTGCCAGAAGTGCAGGCCGGCGGTAAACAGCGGACCATATACGCGGGTCGCAAACTGCTGAACACGCGCATACAGCGTATCCATGCCGGTGGCCTTCGGCGCGGTCTGGATGATACCGGCGGTCGGGTTGGCCTCCATCAGGCGAACCAGTCCGGTCAGGCACTCGCCGCTCATCACGCTGTCGGCGTCCAGGATCACCATATAGCTGTAGTTTCCGCCCCAACGACGGCAAAAGTCGTCGATGTTGCCGGACTTACGCTTCACGCGGCGGCGACGGCGGCGGTAGAAGATGTGCCCCGCGCCGTCGACCTCCTGGCACAGCTCCATCCAGGCCTTCTGCTCGGCCACGCAAATGTCAGGATCGCTGCTATCGCTCAGGATAAAGACGTCAAAGTGCGCCAGCTGACCGGTCGCCACCACGGATTCATAGGTGGCGCGCAGCCCGGCGAACACCCGCGAGACGTCTTCGTTGCAGATAGGCATGATCAGCGCGGTCCGATGCGCCGGATCGATCGGCTCATCGCCGACGGTACTGGCGGAGATACTGTATTTATCCCGCCCGATCAGCAGCTGCAAAAAGCCCATCAGCGCCGTCCAAAAGCCGGCGGAAACCCAGCAGAACAGGATGGCGAACAGGATCAGGATGCCGAACTGCAGCACATAGGGCAGCAGCTCCAGCGTGTACTGCATCAGCGGCTTACCGTGGAAAATCGACATCGGATCGACCATATCCCACCCCTGGTAGGGCAGGATAGTCTTCATATACCAGGTGGCGATCGCCGTCTGTCCAAAGGTCAGCAGTAGCAGCACCCAGCGACGTAGAGAGCCCATCCGACGCCAGCGCTTGTCGGCCTCGGCCTCCTGATGGCTCTGAAAGGTATGCTTTGGCGGCGGCGTACGCCCCAGCAGCCGCTCCCACAGACGAATGAACGGGTTGGTGCGCCAGATCTCCGGAAACATGGAGGTCCGGCGGATCGTCGGCATGGCCTTGATGGCGGTATGACCCGCCTGATCCTGCACCAGCGCCGCCCGCTGATGCTCCCCATCGCGCCAGCCTAAATCGAGACGGGCGGCCACGGAGCGCAGCGCAGCCTCGGCGCCCTCGCCCTCGCCGGCGTCCGCAGCGGCGAGCGACAGATGAACATCCTCCACGGAACGCGGCGGATGGGAGAGGTGCTGATCGAGCGCGGCCCGTTGCTCCGCGTCCGGCGCCAACGCCTGTAGGTAGGCGTTGGCATTTTCCTGAGATTTATTCATTGGCAGGTAACTGATAGCTCCAGGTTTCGCTCAGCGGCTTACCGTCCTTGATCAGATAAGCGCGCATTTCCACCGGCTTCTTCGGATCGTTAACCTTAAAGCGCAGCGTCAGACGCCATCCCTTGGTCACTGGATTATAGTGCAGACTGTTCTCCAGCAGCTTAGTATTGTCGTCGGTGGTCACCTGCGTCGTTACCGGCGCATCCGGCTCCAGCCCTTTCAGTACCGGGCCGACAAAGTCCACCAGCAGCGCGGTGCTGCCGTCCGCTTCGCGGATCAGGTTGGACTGCTTCACGTCACCGGCGGAGCGCAGGGTGCTTTTCACCCAGGCCAGATCGGGGCTGTGCAGCTTGGCTTCGTCGCGAGTAAAGATCAGGCGGTAGGCCACGTCCAGCGGCTTTCCGATCGGCGGCAGGCTGTCTGGGATCCAGAAGGCGACGATATTGTCGTTGGTTTCATCAGCGGTCGGGATCTCAACCAGCTCAACCTTGCCTTTCCCCCAGTTACCGCGCGGCTCAATCCAGGCGCTCGGGCGCAGATCGTAGCGGTCATCCAGATCCTGATAGGCGCTGAAGTCGCGGGTACGCTGCAGCAGGCCGAAGCCTTTTAGATCGTCGACGCTGAAGGTGCTGACGGCGAGGTGTTTCGGGTTATTCAGCGGACGCCAGATCCACTCGCCGTTACCGGAGGCGATCGACAGCCCCTCGGAGTCATGCAGCTGCGGGCGGTAGTTCACCGTCGTCGACGGCTGATTGGCACCGAACAGGTACATGCTGGTCAGCGGAGCGATGCCCAGCACCCCCACCTTATCGCGCAGGAAGACGCGGGCCTGCACATCCACTACGGTATCCGTACCCGGGCGCAGGATAAAGCGGTAGGCCCCCGTCGCACGCGGCGAGTCCAACAGGGCAAAAATCACCAGGTGCTTATCCTGCGGCTTCGGACGCTCGATCCAGAACTCGCGGAAACGCGGGAACTCCTCGCCAGAGGGCAGCGCGGTGTCAATCGCCAGGCCGCGGGCAGACAGGCCATACACCTGCCCTTTACCGATCACCCGGAAGTAGCTGGCGCCGAGCATGCTCATGATCTCATCGTCTTTACCCGCCTTATTGATCGGGTACAGCACCTTAAACCCGGCGAACCCCAGATCCTTCACCGCATCCTTGTCATGCTTAACGGAACCAAAGTTGAAGTAGTCCGGGCTGTACTTGATCTCCTTCACCGACGTCGCCGTCACCTCATTGATCTTCACCGGCGTGTCGAAGTACATCCCCTGGTGGTAAAAGGCCAGACGGAACGGGTTCTTCTGCCCTGTCCAGTACAGTTTGTCGTTGTTAAACTGAATCTGCTGATAGTCAGCAAACTTCATATTGCGAAACTCGGACGGCAGATTGCTTTTGGGTGCCTTATAAGACTGCTCTGCCAGCTTCTGTGCCTGTGCGGCAACGTCATCCAATGAAAATGCCCACGCCTGCGCGCTGGCAAACATCATTAACATTGATACAGCCAGCCCGGAAACAGAGCGCGATGTCGGCCGAATGGAGATTAAACGTGTAAGCACATACCCCCCTGATGGTGCTCAACCAAACCTAACAACATGGTAATTAAGTTACTTGCTGCGGCTATAGTAATGGATTAGTTACCCTACAGACAACAAGCGGATAATACTCGCGGGGCCATCGGCCCAGCACATCCCGTTACACGGATGAAGTGATGAGTGATTTTACATAAAAAACAACAAATTAAAATAGTTCCACTGCTAATGCTTTTGTCCGATTTTAACCATTTAGCGGCTAAACTATTCGCGCTGTAGATTTAAAAATGCACACCTGAATAGAGTGCAGCATAATAAGTTTCCATAAACCGTTTTTTTATCCGTAAAATATTTTTCGGACTCTCGCCTAAATTGTCGTTAATTTGCGACAGCGGAACAAATTGGATTGTCGTTAATTTGAGACAGTATGAAAGGCTTTCTCATTTAGCGCAGGCGGAAGGTTCCGCCTGCGGATCGTGCTTAGGGTTTTATATACAGGAATCCCTGCTGCTGATGCTCCACCAGCGACAACATTCCCGCCGGCACCGTATGTACGCCCATCAAGAGCTGATCGGCGGAGATCCCGTTCGCCCGCATGCTATTCTCGCAGCCAAACAGCGCGATCCCCTGCATCTGCAGCGTCTCCCAGCGCGGCGACTCCTCGCTATCCGCCAGCAGTGTACTGATGGCCGAGCCGTTGAACAAAATATGAATCTCCGTCGGCTGACCATCGCGGATGGCCATCAGGTTACGGGCGTTATTGAATGCGTGCAGACAGTTGGCAGCCTCAGAGACGTGAAAAATCACTTTCATGGTTTGCATCAGCGTTAACCTTATCTAAAGCAGCGCCCCCGGCCGATCGCCGGAGGCCGCGTTATTCACTCAAAAATGCGGTGCGCACGGCCTGCCGCCGTACCGCTCCTGTCTGACCATAGCAGCCAATATAGTGTATGTCATTGTCCTCCCGTAGGTTAGTCAACCCGCGCCGAGTAAATTTTTTGCCACGCGCCTTGCAGCCCTGCGGATTACGTCAACAATAAAACATCATCAGGGTCATCGCCGTAGCGGGTACCCGCCCCGGCGGCCCTCCCCCTCTTTACCCGACCGGAAGGAGCACACCATGGATATGTATCTGACGCTGGATGAAGCCATCGACGCCGCGCGTGAGGCGTTTTTAGCCGAGCATGACGACGACGCCCCGCAGGTCAGTCAGCTCAACCTGCAAAAATATATCCTGCAGGATGGCGATACCCTGTGGATGGCCGAGTTTCATGAGGATACGCAGGAGGATGGCGACGGCGTCGCGCTGTTCTTTGGCGCCGCGGCGCAGGCGATTTTTGATGACGACTACGACGACGGCGAAATCACCGAGGAGTGGCAGGAGGAGAGCACCCTTTATCAGTGGGATGACGACGACTTTCAGTATCAGCCGCCGCTGGACAGCGAAGAGGGAGAGAGCGCCGCCGCAGAGTGGGATGAGCAGAACTGATCCGCACGCGCTTCCCTGGCGCCGCACCCCGCGACGGGGGGCGGCGATGGCGCGTTAAAGACGGGTACCCAGCTGCTGACGCAGGTAGGCGCCGGCGCCAAGCAGGCCGGGATTATCGTGCACGATCAGAAAGACCGGGATCGGCGCGAGGTACGCCTTGAAGCGTCCCTTGTCCTCAAACGCCTGACGAAAGCCGGAGTCGCGGAAAAACGCCAGAAAACGCGGCACGATCCCGCCGGCGATATACACCCCGCCAAAGGTGCCCATATTCAGCGCCAGATTGCCGCCAAAGCGCCCCATCATCACACAGAACAGCGACAGCGCCCGCCGGCAGTCCGGGCAGCGGTCGGCCAGCGCCCGCTCGCTGACCTCCTGCGGCGTCAGGGGCTGAGGCATCCGCCCCGCGACTCGGGCGACGGCGCGATACAAATTGACCAGACCGGGCCCTGAGAGCACCCGCTCGGCGGAGACCCGTCCCAGATCGGCGCGCAGCGCCGTCAGCAGCGCGTCCTCTTCATCGCTACCGGTGGCGAAATCCACGTGGCCCCCCTCACCCGGCAGGCTGATCCAACGCTCTCCGGCCCGGATCAGGTGAGCGACGCCCAGCCCGGTGCCGGCGCCATAGATAGCGATGGGCCGATCGGGCTGCGCCGTCTGGCCGCCCAGCTGCAGCAGGCTCTCCGCCGGGAGAACCGGCACCGCCATGGAGACCGCGGTAAAGTCGTTGATCACCGACAGATGCGCCAGCCCCAGAGAACGCTGCAGCGCGCTGATGGAAAACGCCCAGCTGTGATTGGTCATCGCCACGCGATCGCCTGTGATCGGGCAGGCGATCGCGATGCAGGCTGACGTCACCGATACCGCCTGCGCCTGCAGATAGGTCCGGATGACCGACTCCAGGCTATCAAACTGCTGTCCCGGGTAGCTCTGCACCGCCTGGAGCTCCCCCGTGTCGAGACAGCACAGCGCCAGACGGGCATTGGTCCCGCCCACATCGCCAACCAACGCAAAACGGCTCATTTTCCGTCACTCCCCTTATCTTTCTGCCCGCCTCTTCGCGGGATCGTTTCTGCCGCCCCGCCGCACCTGCGGAGGGCCTGTATCTATCACTGGGCAGTATGCCACCATCCGCCGGCGGGGGACTCATCCCTGCGCCTCATCCCCCTGGCGGTACAGTCGGCCTCCGCCGTGCGCCCCTGTCGCGGCCCCTCCGAGCCGCGACGGTGTTCACGCCGCGCTACGCCGCTCAGCCTAGCACAGGTGGTGCACCGCGATGGGCATATTTAGATCTGTCTCCGGCATACGGATAACTCTCAAAAAGGCGCCGGCAGCCTCGGCGCCCCACCGGCGAGGGGACAAAACCGCTACACTGGGCGATATCCCGTTGCTATCCGATGTATCTGGAGAGAGAAATGGCAAAAAATGGTTATCTATTGCTGGCGGTGCTGTGGCTACTCTGCGCCCCTCTGCAGGCCGATACGGATCTGCACCTATTGCCGGGGGTCAAACTGTCCATCGATAATCCGTTGGAGGAGGCGTTGGAGCCGCTGGATGACTGGTCGGAAAACGCCCTGGAGCCGCTGGATGATTGGTCGGAAAAAGCGCTGGAGCCATTGGATGACTGGCCGAAGAACGCGCTGCGCCACAGGAAATGGCGCGGCGATCGGGACGACCAGGGGCGTCGCCCGATCTGGCATCGCCATCACGACGACGACGATGATGACGACGATTAACCGGCCAGTACGGTGATCAGTAGGTACAGGTTAAGTCCGACCACCAGAAAGACGATCACCCTCCCCAGCGCCTGTACCAGTCGGCTATTGACCATATCCCCCATCAGCGCGCGATTACCGGTGAAGGCCAGCAGCGGCAGCAGCGCCAGGGCGATCCCGAAGCTCAGTAAAACCTGGCTGAGCACCAGAATACGGGTGGCATCCAGGCCGGCCAGGATCACGATAAACGACGGCAGCATGGTCACCGCGCGGCGCAGCCACAGCGGAATGTGGAAATGGACGAAGCCCTGCATGACGACCTGCCCTGCCAGCGTCCCCACCACCGTCGACGAGAGACCCGCCGCGACCAAGCTCAGGCCAAAGATCGTGGCAGCGGCCTCGCCGAGCAGGGGCTTCAGCGTCAGGTACGCCTGATCCAGCTCGCTGATCCCGCTGTGCCCGTTAAAGTGGAAGGCCGCCGCCGCCGTCGCCATCATGGCCAAGTTAACGAAGCCGGCGATGGTCATGGCTATCGCCACGTCCAGCTTGGTCGAGGCATAGCGCTCCGCCCGAGTGCCATGGTCGCCTTTTTGGGTCAGCGACGAGTGCAGATAGATCACGTGTGGCATAATCGTCGCCCCCAGGACGCCGGCGGCCAGCACCACCGCATCCTGCGTCGGCAGGTCCGGCAGCAGCATGCCCTGAGCCAGCCCGGCCACGCTCGGGCGCGAGAAGACCAGCTCCACGATATAGGCGGCGGCGACAAACAGCAGCAGCGCCCCGATCACCAGCTCCAGCGGTTTTTGGCCGCGACGCTGTAGCCCCAGGATCAGAAACGTCGCGATCCCGGTCAGAATCGCCCCCTGCAGCAGGCTGACGCCCAGCAGCAGCTTAAAGCCGATGGCGGCGCCGATAAACTCCGCCAAATCCGTGGCCATCGCGATGATCTCGGCCTGTACCCAATAGGCCCATACCGCCGGGCGCGGGAAACGATCGCGGATATGCTCGGCTAGGTTCTTTCCCGTCGCAATCCCCAGCTTGGCGGACAGCAGTTGGATCAGCATCGCCATCAGGTTGGCCCATACCACCACCCACAGCAGGGTGTAGCCGTACGAGGCGCCGGCCTGGATATTGGTGGCGAAGTTACCCGGATCGATATAGCCAATGGCGGCAATGAAGGCGGGCCCCATCAGCGAGATCTTAATCCTGCGCGCAGGGGAGCGGGTGACGCCGTCGACGGTCCGAGTGTTCAACATAGGATGCCCTTACTGCCGTTGTTTCTATTACCTCCAGTATAGATAGATGATAATGATTATCAACTGCGTTTTTGCGTTAATACCTATCCCTGCAATCGGTATGCTCAATGGACCGCTGAAAATAATCTCACAGCAAAGGGTAATCACCGGGTAATTCTGCTATGCTAATCACATTCGCACAGCCGCCGTCCCGCGTGGTTTATGCCGTACGTAGCCGCAACGCGCTCCCTTTCCCCCCGCAGTCCCGCGCAGTTTTGTTACTTTTCTAACTTTTTTTACTTACCAAGTGAAAACAATTTCAATAAATGCAATCAATGTCTCGTTTTTAGTTCCAGCGTTACATAGAATTAGCTGCGAAATTTAGCCTGCCTCATAATTTGGAGCAAAGTATGTCCCCCATTCTGCACTTTTTACTGGCCCTTGTGGTGGTGGCGGTACTCGCCCTGCTGGTCAGCCATGACCGCAAGAGCATCCGCGTGCGCTTTATTATTCAGTTGCTCGTGGTGGAAATTCTGCTGGCTTACTTCTTCCTGAACTCCGACATCGGCCTGGGGTTCGTCAAAGGCTTCTCCGGCTTCTTCGAGACGCTGCTCAAGTTCGCCGCGGAAGGTACCAACTTTGTCTTCGGTAACATGAGCGATAAAGGCCTGGCCTTCTTCTTCCTGAATGTCCTGTGTCCGATCGTCTTCATCTCTGCGCTGATCGGTATCCTGCAGCACATCCGTGTCCTGCCGATCGTTATCCGCGCTATCGGTACCGTTCTGTCCAAGATCAACGGGATGGGCAAGCTGGAATCCTTCAACGCCGTCAGCTCCCTGATCCTCGGCCAGTCTGAAAACTTCATTGCCTACAAAGACGTGCTGGGCAAAATGTCAGAGCGCCGCATGTACACCATGGCGGCAACGGCGATGTCTACCGTATCGATGTCCATCGTCGGCGCCTATATGACCATGCTGGATCCCAAGTATGTGGTGGCGGCGCTGGTATTGAACATGTTCAGCACCTTTATCGTGCTGTCCCTGATCAACCCCTACTCCGTTGAGGGTGAGTCGGATCTGCAGCTGAAAAACACCCACGAAGGACAGAGCTTCTTCGAAATGCTGGGGGAATATATCCTGGCCGGCTTCAAGGTTGCGATCATCGTCTCTGCCATGCTGATTGGCTTCATCGCCCTGATCGCGGCCGTCAACGCCCTGTTTGACACGCTGTTTGGCATTAGCTTCCAGGGCATCCTCGGCTACGTGTTCTACCCGTTTGCCTGGATCATGGGGATCCCGAGCGGTGAGGCCCTGCACGCCGGCAGCATCATGGCCACCAAGCTGGTCTCCAACGAGTTCGTTGCCATGATTGATCTGCAGAAAATCGCCGGCGAGCTATCGCCGCGCGGCCTGGGGATCCTATCTGTGTTCCTGGTCTCCTTCGCCAATTTCTCTTCTATCGGTATCGTTGCCGGCGCCATCAAGGGGCTGAATGAGCACCAGGGTAACGTGGTCTCCCGCTTCGGCCTGAAGCTGGTCTATGGCTCTACGCTGGTCAGCATTCTCTCTGCGTCCATCGCGGGTCTGTTCCTGTAATTCACGACCCACGCTATCGCGATGCCAGGCGCCCTACGGGGCGCCTTTTTTATCGCCCTCTCCCTGTGCGTCACCCACCACTCCCAGAGCCCACGGAAAGGCAGCTGAGTGACTGAGTGGCTTAGTGACTAGAGGCAAAAGGCAAGAGGCAAGAGGCAAGAGGCAAGAGGCAAGAGGCAAGAGGCAAGAGGCAAGAGGCAAGAGGCAAGAGGCAAGAGGCAAGAGGCAAGAGGCAAGAGGCAAGAGGCAAGAGGAGAATACCCGGAACACTGCACAACGCCGCAAAGAAAGGGCAAAAAAAGACAAAAAAAGGCCGACATCGCTGTCGGCCTGATATTTTGGTGGAGCTAAGCGGGATCGAACCGCTGACCTCTTGCATGCCATGCAAGCGCTCTCCCAGCTGAGCTATAGCCCCACGTATTCGTGGCCCCTGACACAGGCTAACGCCCGCCGGGTAAGTTTGGTGGAGCTAAGCGGGATCGAACCGCTGACCTCTTGCATGCCATGCAAGCGCTCTCCCAGCTGAGCTATAGCCCCACGTAATCGTGGTCCCTGACGCAGGCTATCGCCCGCCGGGTAAATTTGGTGGAGCTAAGCGGGATCGAACCGCTGACCTCTTGCATGCCATGCAAGCGCTCTCCCAGCTGAGCTATAGCCCCACGTTTGTGGCCGTTCCCAAACCCTGTGTACCTTACCCACTCTCTCTGGAAAAGAGTGGTGGAGCTAAGCGGGATCGAACCGCTGACCTCTTGCATGCCATGCAAGCGCTCTCCCAGCTGAGCTATAGCCCCGTACACACCGCTTCATCGCGGGAACGGGGCGCATGATAGGGCAAGGCCACCGGCACTGTCAACGGCTAATTACCTTTCCTGCGTTAAGCGCGGCAAAAGCCGCCAAGTCAGTCTATTTACTCAACAATTCTGCCCGGTAATCCACAATTTTACCTTTTTCCGTCTAGCGTCATCCCCTAACATTGAGTAAACATGTTACTCGTACAGTTAAATGATACGACTGACTTCTCTCTATTCAGGAATGCGGCATGAACAAGGAGTGGTACTCGGCTAAAGAGCTGGTCGGCATCGGAGGATTTCCATCGACCCCGCAGGCCATCAACCAGCGGGCGAAGTCCGAAGGCTGGCGCCGACAGCGACGCAGCGGCGTCCAGGGCAAAGCGGTGGAATATCACATCAGCAGTTTTCCGCAGGAGGTGATCGACGAACTACTGGCCCGTGACGAACAGGCGCAGTATCTGATCAGCAGTAGCCAACCGGAAAAGGTGTGGTACTCCATTCTGCTGCAGATGAGCGAAGAGGAGCGCCAAAAGGTCACCTCGCTGATCCTGCGTATCGGTATCAACGAGTTTCTGCGCCGCCTGGGCGACTGAACAACAAAAAACCGGCCAGCGGCCGGTTTGGATATCTGACGATCTCGACGCTTACTGCTGCGCCGCGCGCTCGTCGATAAACGCCAGCGCGCGATCGATACGCGCCAGCGCACGCGCCTGGCCGATAGCGTGAATGGTCACGTCCACGCTCGGCGACTGCCCCTGACCGGTCACCGCGACGCGCAGCGGCATGCCGACCTTGCCCATTCCGACCTCCAGCTCATCGGCCGTTGACTGAATCGCATGGTGAATGGACTCCACCTGCCAGTCACCGATGGCGGCCAGCTTGGTACGGGCCAGCTCCAGCGGCTGACGCGCAACCGGACGCAGGTGCTTCTTCGCGGCGTCGGCGTCAAACTCGCTAAACTCCTCGTAGAAGTAGCGGGCCTGCTGCGCCATCTCTTTCAGCGTCTTGCAGCGCTCGCCCAGCAGGGTCACGATCTCGGTCAGTTGCGGACCGTTGGCGATGTCATAGCCAGCCTGCGCCACGTGCCAGGCCAGGTGCCCGGCGACCTGCTCCGGCGGCAGATGGTTAATATAGTGGTGGTTCAGCCACTGCAGCTTTTCGGTATTAAAGGCGCTGGCTGACTTGCTGATGGCGTCCAGAGTAAAGAACTCCGTCATTTCCGCTACGCTGAAGATCTCCTGATCGCCATGGGCCCAGCCCAGACGCACCAGGTAGTTGAGCAGCGCCTCCGGCAGATAGCCATCGTCACGGTACTGCATGACGCCGACGGCGCCGTGGCGTTTGGACAGCTTTTTGCCATCGTCACCCAGGATCATCGAAACGTGGGCATACTCCGGCACCGGCGCGCCGAGCGCCTTAAGGATGTTGATCTGGCGCGGCGTATTGTTGATGTGATCCTCACCGCGGATAACGTGAGTGATCCCCATATCCCAGTCATCGATCACCACGCAGAAGTTATAGGTCGGTGAGCCATCGGTACGGCGGATGATCAGATCGTCCAGCTCCTGGTTACTGAATTCGATCGGGCCACGGATCTTGTCATCAAAAATGACGGAGCCTTCCTGCGGGTTGAGGAAGCGCACCACGTGTGGCTCATCATCGGCATGGTGGCTGTGGTCATGGCGGCAGCGGCCGTCATAGCGCGGCTTCTCTCCACGGGCCATCTGATCTTCGCGCAGCTGCTCCAGATGCTCTTTGGAGCAATAGCATTTATAGGCGGTCCCCTGCTCCAGCATCTGATCGATCACCTGGTTGTAGCGATCGAAACGCTTGGTCTGGTAGTACGGACCCTCATCCCAATCCAAATTCAGCCAGTTCATGCCATCCATAATGGCATCGATAGCCTCCTGCGTGGAGCGCTCCAGGTCAGTATCTTCAATACGCAGGACAAACTCGCCCTGGTTATGTCGGGCATACAGCCAAGAGTAAAGCGCAGTACGGGCGCCGCCGACGTGCAGATAGCCGGTCGGGCTGGGCGCAAAACGGGTTTTAATTTTCATGTGAACAGTGGCCTTGTTACGCAGGTTACCCACCCTTTCCCAGTATAGGTAAGCGGGCTGCAAAATATCTGTGGGCGGCATTTTACCATTACCCCTCAATTCCTCAACGTCGTTAGGCAATTCCCCCCTCACACCCGCGCTCAGCGTCAGCCGACGCCGCCGACATAGCGCCTCCCCCACCGGCCGCGCCGGGATCGGCAGGGAAAAGACGCTAAATCCGCCCCTTTTGGCTAAGTCTGCGACACGTTGGGCGTTTTTCCGGCGAACGACAGTTTTTCTTGAAAAAAGCGTTGACCATTTTCCGCGGCTCCCTATAATGCGGCCTCACACAGCGGGGGTGATTAGCTCAGCTGGGAGAGCATCTCCCTTACAAGGAGAGGGTCGGCGGTTCGATCCCGTCATCACCCACCACTCTTTTAGAGTGTCCCGCCGTGTAGCGCCATACAGATTGGGTGATTAGCTCAGCTGGGAGAGCACCTCCCTTACAAGGAGGGGGTCGGCGGTTCGATCCCGTCATCACCCACCAATCTCTATTGCGCGAATCAGGTTTCCAGATGGGTGATTAGCTCAGCTGGGAGAGCATCTCCCTTACAAGGAGAGGGTCGGCGGTTCGATCCCGTCATCACCCACCAATCTGAAACCTGAACAATCCGGCATCTCAAGAAGTGGGTGATTAGCTCAGCTGGGAGAGCACCTCCCTTACAAGGAGGGGGTCGGCGGTTCGATCCCGTCATCACCCACCACTTCTTGAACGCAGGGCGCCAGCAGTACCGTTGTGGGTGATTAGCTCAGCTGGGAGAGCACCTCCCTTACAAGGAGGGGGTCGGCGGTTCGATCCCGTCATCACCCACCACTCGGGTCGTTAGCTCAGTTGGTAGAGCAGTTGACTTTTAATCAATTGGTCGCAGGTTCGAATCCTGCACGACCCACCATTCATTCGATGAAAGATGGTTATTTAGCGCAGCGACTGACCTCGCTTAGGTAGGTTACGTCAGGCGTTTTAGCCCTCTCTGAATGGAGCTGCGGCAGCATAGCATCCTATTCCAGCTGACATACATTAGAGTACTGACCTACCGGTTCCAGATTGGGTGATTAGCTCAGCCGGGAGAGCACCTCCCTTACAAGGAGGGGGTCGGCGGTTCGATCCCGTCATCACCCACCAATCTGATCGCGTCTGACCATTTTCCCTTTCCGTCCGTTCCTGATGACCTTCCTACATTCGTATATCGGCCTTGCCCGAGCACTATCCAGCACAAACGTCACGCCGTGCGTAATTCCGCACAACAGGCGATCAACGCGTCACGACGGCGCCGCAGCGCCGTGCATGCAGCGCTACCAGGCCAGCAGGATCACCATAAGCAGTATCACAATCCCGATCAGCAGCAGCGTGGCCGGCGAGCGGGCCTGCACACGAACGCTGCCCGGGATCCACTGCGCCGGAATGAAACCAAAAACCGGCTGAGGGTTGAGCACCGACGTCACCGGCGGCGGATCGTCGTCGGCCCCCTCGGGCGGAACGGCCAGCTGACTGGCGACGATCACCTGGTTTTCCAGCGGAGAACGCAGCGGATCGGCCTGCAGCGTCGACTTGCCCAGGGACGAAAACAGCTTATCGGCCCCCTCTTTGACCTCCAGCGCGCGCTCGACGTTGGCCATCTCCGATAGCATGCGACCGTGCTCCCCCAGAGTAACCCGCGATACCGGCTGTCCCGTCGACGCCGCCATCGCCGCCGCGCCCCGCTGGGTGCTGGCCAGCGGAGACTCCCGTCCCGCGGCAGCGGCCGAGCTCGGCTCACTCTGGCTAAACGCCTGCAGCAGCGTACGCTCGCGCTGCAGCGCCGTCAGGGCGCGCAGCGTGTTTTCACGCTGCGCCGGGGTTAAATCCCCGCGGTTTAACACCTGCAGCAGCCGCTCGATGCGCGCATCCAACAGCTCTGCGCTCAGCTGTCCTCCGCCGTGCGCCTGCGGCGACATACCGCCCGCCATATCTATTGGCCCCAACGCCATACGTTCCTCTCCACTGATTGCTGCCCGTCGGGATATATAACGGCGCCAACGCACGCCAACTTTAACCTATCCCATCATCACCGCCCGCCGTCTGCTCACGGAAGCGGCAGCCAACGGGCGCGTGAGACCCGGCGGGGCCGCTATGCCCCCAGCATACGCAGCATCTGCGCCTCATCGATCACCTCGATGCCCAGCGCATTGGCCTTCGCCAGCTTGGAGCCCGCCGCATCGCCGGCGATCACCAGATCGGTCTTCTTCGATACGCTGCCGCTGACGCGGGCGCCCAACGCCGTCAGACGCTCCTTCGCCTCATCGCGCGACAGTACGCTCAGTGAACCGGTCAACACCACGGTCTTACCGGCAAACGGGCTGTCGATCGCCGACGCCGCCTGCGCCGGCGCGCCCTCAGGCCAGCGAATGCCGACCTCGTCGGAGATCAGCTCATCGATCACCTGACGGTTATGCGCCTCGCTCAAAAAGTGGACGACGTGGCTGGCGACCACCTCGCCCACCTCGGGAACCTGCTTCAGACTCTCCAAATCCGCCGCCCGCAGCGCCTGTAGGGAGCCAAAGTGGCTGGCCAGATTGGCCGCCGTCGCCTCCCCCACCTCGCGGATGCCCAGCGCAAAGAGAAAACGGGCCAGCGTGGTTTCCCGCGAGCGATCGAGGGCGGCAATAAGCTTGGTGGCCGACTTGGGCCCCATCCGCTCCAGGCCGGTCAGCTTACCAGCGCTCAGGCGGTACAGATCGGCGGGCGTCGCGACATACTCTTTATCCACCAGCTGCTCGATGACCTTATCGCCCATCCCCTCGACATCCATCGCGCGGCGCGACACAAAATGCTTCAGCGACTCCTTGCGCTGCGCGGCGCAGATCAGGCCACCGCTGCAGCGTGCCACCGCCTCGCCCGCCGTCCGCTCCACCTCAGAGCCACATACCGGACAGTGGGTCGGAAAGCCGATCTCCTGGGCATCGCGCGGACGCATCGCCTCCACCACCCCCACCACCTGCGGGATCACGTCGCCAGCGCGGCGTACGATCACCGTATCGCCGATCCGTAGATCCAGACGCTCAATCTCATCCGCGTTGTGCAGCGTCGCGTTGCTGACGGTCACTCCGGCCACCTGCACCGGCTCCAGACGCGCGACCGGCGTGATGGCACCGGTGCGACCAACCTGAAACTCCACCCCGTTTAGCCGCGTCATCTGCTCCTGCGCCGGAAACTTAAACGCCGTCGCCCAGCGCGGCGCGCGGGCGACAAAGCCCAGCCGCTCCTGGATGGCGAGATCGTCCACCTTGATCACCACGCCGTCGATATCAAAGCCTAAGCCGGGCCTCTCCTGCTCGGTCTGGCGATAGTAGGCCAAGACCTCCGCGCTGCCGCAGCACAGCCTCACCCGCTCGCTGACCGGCAGTCCCCAGGACTTAAAGCGCTGCAGGCACTGATAGTGACTGTCCGGCAGCGCCCCGCCCTCCAGCAGGCCAGAGCCGTAGCAGTAGAAGGTCAGCGGACGCTGCGCGGTAATGCGCGGATCGAGCTGGCGCAGCGATCCGGCGGCGGCGTTGCGCGGATTGGCAAAAATCTTCGCACCGCGCCGGCGCGCCTCCTCATTCATCGCCTCAAAGCCATCCTGCGGCATGAAGACCTCGCCGCGAACCTCGATGCGCGCGGGGATCCCCTCTCCCTGCAGGCGCAGCGGAATGGCTCGGATAGTTTTCACGTTGGCGGTGATATCTTCGCCGGTGCTGCCATCGCCGCGCGTCGCCGCCCGGACCAGCACCCCCTGCTCATACAGCAGGCTGACCGCCAGCCCGTCCAGCTTTGGCTCACAGCAAAAGGTCAGCGGCTCGCCGCTTTTCAGCCGCTCATGCAGGCGCTTGTCAAACGCCTGATAGCTTTCCTCATCAAATACGTTATCCAACGAGAGCATCGGCACCTCGTGGCGCACCTGACCAAAGGCCGCCAGCGGCGCGCCGCCGACGCGCTGGCTCGGCGAATCCGCCGTCACCAGCGCCGGGTGTTCGGCCTCCAGCTGCTTAAGCTGCGCCATCAGGCGATCGTACTCCGCATCGGTAACCTGCGGATCGTCCAAAACGTAGTATTGATACTCATGATGGCGCAGCGCGTCACGCAGCTGTTCGAGTTGTTGTTCAATCGTGGGAGTCATAAGCCACCATTTAATGATAAAAAACCCCCGGAGTACGGGGGTTTTGGTAAGGCGCTGGCGCGATCACGTCACGCGGTCCGGCCCAGGTTCT
The DNA here is from genome assembly GCF_000264765.2 of Edwardsiella anguillarum ET080813. Taxonomy (GTDB): domain Bacteria; phylum Pseudomonadota; class Gammaproteobacteria; order Enterobacterales; family Enterobacteriaceae; genus Edwardsiella; species Edwardsiella anguillarum. The sequence goes on along the minus strand of NZ_CP006664.1, from coordinate 3,106,324 downwards.
CCAGCACCGTACGAATACGCGCCTTATAGGTTTCTAGCTTTTGCGGGGTCATCATCCGCCGCTCATCGTCCAGCACCACGCCGCCGACATCGTCGGCAATGCGCTGCGCAGACTGCAGCATCAGCTTAAAGTTCTGGCTGGCATCGCCATACGAGGGCACCATCATAAAGATCGACACGCCCGGCGTAGAGAAATCCGCCATATTTTCGACGTCAAAGGTTCCCGGCTTCACCATGTTGGCCATGCTGAACAGCACCGGCCCACTGCCAGCCGGGTTGAGGTGGCGATGGAATATTTTCATCGCACCGTACTGGAAACCGGCCTGCAACACGCTTTGCAGCAAAACCTCACCGCCAATGCTGCTGCCCTGATGCGCCGCAACGTGCATCACCAGTACCGTCTCCCGCACCTTGCCGTCATCCTCCGCCGCGGGGCGTTCGTCCGCCGCTGCCGTCGGGCAAGACTCCGCAGGCGCGCCGTCTACCGCGGCAGACGGCGACGCCAGCGGCACCGCTTCGTCAGGCTCGGCGGCCAACAGCGGATCGCCCAGCAGGGGATCGACCGTCTCGTCGCGGCGCGGCGTCGGTGACGCCAGCGGATGCGTTTCGCTCTCCCGCAGATCCAGCGGATCGGGACGCGCGTCGCTCTCCTCACCCAGCGCCCCCATGGCCGGCTCCACCGGATGAGGAAGCGGGCTGCCGCCGCGCTGCACGCGCACCTCACCGACCCCTTCATCCATTTCAGAGAACGGTTTCTCGTCGCGCCGCGGCTTTTGACGTTTGTTCGGACGATCGCGAAACAGCGCAGAGCGTTCCTTACGGCTGGTCCATAGGCCGTGCAGCAACAACGCTATTATGGCAACCGCGCCAACAACAATTAATATCAGACGCAAATCCTGCATCATCGCAATCTCTGTTGTTTTATTACATTGCCATTTTGGCAAACCCTCAATCTATAAATGTATTGGGGTGTTGGGACAAGTGCAAGTCTGGACTAAACTTTCTGTTAATAAAGATGATTTTTCCTTCTATTTTGCTCTTTTTTCAGCCAAGTCCTAACTGGTAACCCACGGCATCCGCCGATATCATAAGTCATCGGGCTGCGCCATTGGCCGCCATCACATCGCGGAGCGCGCCGCGGCCCGAGCAACCACGGTAACAGCATAAGACGGAGTTAAATGAACACGACATCCCCGGCCGGCGGCGCACAGTCGCCGACCAACGCCAACGGCGTATACTATTTTGCCCAGGGCTGGCGCCTGATCCGCCTGCCCGGCATCAAGCGCTACGTGCTGATGCCGCTGCTGGTCAACATCATCCTGATGGGACTGGCGTTTTGGTGGCTATTCGATCGTCTCGGACGCTGGATTCCAGCGCTGATGAGCTATGTTCCCGACTGGCTGCAGTGGCTGGGCTACCTGCTGTGGCCCCTGGCCGTCATCTCGGTTCTGCTGGTGTTCAGCTATTTCTTCAGCACCCTGGCCAACTGGGTCGCGGCCCCCTTTAACGGCCTGCTGGCCGAGCAGCTTGAAGGACAGCTGACCGGCAAGCCGCTGCCGGACAGCGGGCTGTGGAGCGTAATGAAAGATCTGCCGCGTATTCTGAAGCGCGAATGGATTAAGCTGGCCTATTACCTGCCGCGCGCCTTGGTGCTGCTGCTGCTGTACCTGATCCCCGGCGTCGGCCAGACCCTGGCCCCCGTGCTGTGGTTTCTGTTCAGCGCCTGGATGATGGCGGTGCAATACTGCGATTATCCTTTTGACAACCACAAGGTTAGTTTCCCGCGCATGCGCGATGCCCTGCGCGCTGACAAGGTCGACAACTTGCAGTTTGGGGCGCTGGTCAGCCTGTTTACCATGCTCCCCTTCGTCAATCTGGTGATCATGCCGGTCGCCATCTGCGGCGCCACGGCCATGTGGGTCGATCGCTATCGCGCCGAGCTGGCCATCAATCGCTAATCCTGCCGCGGCGCACTCCCCCGCGAGTGCGCCGCCCGCGCCGTTATCGTGATCCCTCATAACGATATAATTTTTATTTACTTCCTATTAACGGGTTATTGCGTATGCTGCTAGCAGTATGACGGATAAAGACGACTGCAAAGGAGCGGCCATGAGCAAAATCTATCAAGATAACTCCCATACCATCGGACATACCCCGCTGGTACGTCTCAATCATATCGGCAACGGTCGCATCCTGGCCAAAGTAGAGTCGCGTAATCCCAGCTTTAGCGTTAAAGATCGCATCGGCGCCAACATGATCTGGGACGCCGAAAAACGCGGTATTCTGAAGCCCGGCGTCGAGCTGGTTGAGCCGACCAGCGGCAACACTGGCATCGCACTGGCCTTTGTAGCCGCGGCCCGCGGCTACAAGCTGACCCTGACCATGCCCGAGACCATGAGCCTAGAACGGCGTAAGCTGCTGAAGGGGCTGGGAGCCGAGCTGATCCTGACCGACGGCGCCCTGGGGATGAAGGGGGCTATCAGCAAGGCCGAATCGATTGTCGCCCGCGATCCGGCGCGCTATGTCATGCTGCAGCAGTTCAGCAACCCGGCCAACCCCGAGATCCACCGCCAGACCACCGGACCGGAGATCTGGCAGGATACCGACGGGCAGGTAGATGTCTTCATCGCCGGCGTCGGCACCGGCGGCACCCTGACCGGCACCGCCCGCTATCTGAAGCAGGATCGCGCTAAAAATGTCAGCGTCGTGGCCGTCGAGCCGGAAGACTCTCCGGTGATCACCCAGGCGCTCGCCGGAGACCCGATAGTCCCCGGGCCACACAAAATCCAGGGCATCGGTGCCGGTTTTATTCCCGACAACCTCGATTTAACGCTGGTCGATCGCGTGGAGCGCATCGGCAACGATGAGTCCATCGCCATGGCGCGCCGCCTGATGCGTAAAGAGGGGATCCTCGCCGGAATCTCCTCCGGCGCCGCCGTCGTCGCTGCAGAACGGCTGGCCAATATGCCGGCGTTCCAGGAGAAAACCATCGTGGTGATCCTGCCCTCCTCGGGTGAACGTTATCTGAGCACCGCCCTGTTTGCCGGCCTGTTTCCCGAGCCGGAATGAGCGGCGAATGCGATGGCATGAATTGTTCAAAGGAGCACCCATTTGGGTGCTTTTTTTGTGGAGCAGTTCAAATTTTACCACCCCCTCTCCTTGCTTTTATCGCCGGGGTCTAGTATTTAACCAGACCATTATTTTGAAGCGCAAAATTATTCGCGCTTTGTATGAAAAGGCCGCTGAATCGATTTAACGATACAGACGGCGGCCTTAACCGGGGTAAGCTGAGCACCGTCAACCGGTCAGGAGAGGGGGGAACCCCGTTATCCTGTCCGCGGGGAGGCCCACGGCGCCAGCGTACCGGATACGCACCTAAAGACAGGCTAAAGCCAAGCGATTGCGCTAAACTTTAGCTCCACAACATTCAACATAAAATAGTTGGGGAAACCTATGTTCCAGCAAGAAGTTACTATCACCGCTCCGAATGGTCTGCATACCCGCCCTGCCGCTCAGTTTGTGAAGGAAGCCAAAGCATTCGCTTCTGACATCACCGTCACCTCTAACGGTAAGAGCGCCAGCGCCAAAAGCCTGTTCAAACTGCAAACGCTGGGCCTGACCCAGGGTACCGTCGTCACCATCTCCGCAGAGGGTGAAGACGAGCAGAAAGCCGTTGAGCATCTGGTAAAACTGATGGCCGAGCTCGAGTAAATCTGACGGCTCAGCATTCCAGGTAAAACCAGTCTAACGTCAAAGGTAGGGTTATGATTTCAGGTATCTTAGTATCACCGGGCATCGCTTTTGGTAAGGCGCTTCTTCTGAAAGAAGACGAGATTGTCATCAGCCGTAAGAAAATCACTGCCGACGAAGTCGAGCAGGAGATTGCCCGCTTCAAGGACGGCCGCGACAAGGCCGCCCAACAACTGGAAGCCATTCGTCAGAAAGCCAGCGAAACCCTCGGGGAAGAGAAAGCGGCGATCTTCGAAGGGCACATCATGTTGCTGGAGGATGAAGAGCTTGAGCAGGAAATCATAGCCCTGATTAAAGATAACGCCATGAGCGCCGAGGCGGCTGCCCGTGAAATTATCGAAGGCCAGGCCACCGCCCTGGAAGAGCTGGACGATGAGTACCTGAAAGAGCGTGCGGCCGACGTGCGCGACATCGGTAAGCGTCTGCTGAAGAACATTCTCGGCATGACCATCATCGATCTGGGCGCGATTCAGGACGAAGTCATTCTGGTCGCAACCGACCTGACGCCGTCTGAAACCGCGCAGCTGAACCTGGATAAGGTGCTGGGCTTCATTACCGATCTGGGTGGCCGTACTTCCCACACCTCCATCATGGCCCGCTCCCTGGAGCTGCCGGCGATCGTCGGCACCAGCGATGTGACTCAGCAGGTGAAAAACGGCGACTATCTGATTCTGGACGCGGTCAACAACAAGATCTACCTGAACCCGACCGCCGAGACGATCGACGCGCTGAAAGCCGTCCAGACGCAGTACATCAACGAGAAGAACGAACTGGCCAAGCTGAAGGATCTGCCGGCGATCACGCTGGATGGTCATCAGGTGGAAGTCTGCGCCAACATCGGTACCGTGCGTGACGTCGCCGGCGCCGAACGCAACGGCGCAGAGGGCGTTGGCCTGTACCGCACCGAATTCCTGTTCATGGACCGCGACGCGCTGCCGACGGAAGAAGAGCAGTTCCAGGCGTATAAGGCCGTTGCCGAAGCCATGGGCTCGCAGGCGGTGATCGTCCGTACCATGGACATCGGCGGGGACAAGGATCTGCCCTACATGGACCTGCCGAAAGAAGAAAACCCATTCCTTGGCTGGCGTGCAATTCGTATCTGCCTGGATCGTAAAGAGATCCTGCATGCCCAGCTGCGTGCTATCCTGCGCGCCTCGGCCTTCGGCAAGCTGCGTATCATGTTCCCGATGATCATCTCGGTCGAAGAGGTGCGCATGCTGAAAGCGGAGCTGGAGCAGCTGAAAGCGCAGCTGCGCGAAGAGGGCAAAGTATTCGATGAAACCATCGAAGTCGGCGTGATGGTCGAAACACCGGCCGCCGCCACCGTCGCCCATCATCTGGCGAAGGAAGTTGACTTCTTTAGTATTGGGACAAATGACTTAACCCAGTATACTCTAGCAGTAGATCGTGGCAATGAGCTGATATCTCATCTCTATAACCCGATGGCGCCGTCAGTGTTGACCCTGATTAAACAGGTGATCGATGCATCTCACGCGCACGGCAAGTGGACCGGTATGTGCGGTGAACTGGCTGGCGATGAGCGTGCTACACTGCTTCTGTTGGGCATGGGGCTTGATGAGTTCAGCATGAGTTCAATCTCAATTCCGCGCATCAAAAAAATCATTCGCAATGCGAACTTTGAAGATGTGAAGGCATTGGCAGAAGAGGCGCTGCGTCAGCCGACGGCTGACGATTTGATGAGCGTGATCAATACGTTTATCGAAGAAAAGACCCTTTGCTGATGGCGAAAGCTGGAACGCCGCCCAATATTACTTGCTTAGGAGAAGATCATGGGTTTGTTCGATAAACTGAAATCGCTGGTTTCAGACGACAAGAAAGAAACGGGCAGCATTGAGATTTTTGCGCCCCTGTCCGGTGAGATCGTCAATATTGAAGATGTGCCTGACGTCGTCTTTGCTGAAAAAATCGTCGGTGACGGCATCGCAATCAAACCGACCGGTGACAAAATGGTCGCGCCGGTTGATGGCACCATCGGTAAAATCTTTGAAACTAACCATGCTTTCTCTATCGAGTCCGACAGCGGCGTAGAGCTGTTTGTACACTTCGGCATCGATACCGTTGAACTGAAAGGCGAAGGCTTCAAGCGCATCGCCGAAGAAGGTCAGCGCGTGAAGAAGGGTGACGTGGTCATCGAGTTCGATCTGCCGCTGCTGGAAGAGAAGGCCAAGTCTACCCTGACGCCGGTCGTTATCTCCAACATGGATGAGATCAAAGAGCTGATCAAGCTGTCCGGCGACGTTGTCGTCGGCGAAACGCCGGTGATCCGCATCAAGAAGTAATCGCACCGAGCAGCAAACAGAAACGGCGCCCACGGCGCCGTTTTTTTTTATCCCCGCCGCACGGTGCACGCGCTGCGCAAAGCCAGAGCGGGCCGACGGCCCGCGGCTATCACAGCGTCAGCAAACGCGTCGCGGACGGCGCGAAGTAATAGCTTCCGCTGACCGGCTTGCTGAAACGCAGCAGCTGATCGTGTTTACCGTCCAGCTCACCGAACATGCTCAGCAGCTGCTTTTCAATATTATGCAGCTGTGCGCAGTAGGCGATAAACATCAGGCCATGCTTCCCACTGGCGGTGCCATAGGGCAGGCTCTGGCGGATGATCTTCAGCCCCTTGCCATTCTCTTTCAGATCGACGCGGCTCACGTGCGAGGTATCAGGGCGCTCGCTGGGATCCAGCTCTTCGCTGTCCTGCTTGGTGCGCCCGATAATCTGCTGCTGCTGATCGACGCTGAAGCGAGACCACTGACGCAGATTATGCTCCCAGCGCTGCACCAGAACATAGCTGCCGCCGGCGTCTACACCGTCGGCAATCACGCCGACGGCCGGGCGGGCATCGCCGGCCGGGTTCTCGGTGCCATCGATAAAGCCGCTCAGATCGCGCTCATCAACCCAGCGGAAACCGTGGATCTCTTCCTCTACCTCAATGGCATCGCCAAAGGCGGCCAGCGCCGCCTGCGCCAGCGAAAAGTTAACGTCGTGACGCAGCGACTGAATATGGATCAGCAGATCGCGCTGCGTCGCCGGCGCCAGCCCCTTACCCAGCGGCTCGAAGGGTTTCAGCGCCGCCCCCTCCTCCTCATTGGCCGTCATTTCACGCCACAGCGCATGGCCAAAGGCCACAACCGCACCCAGATGCGCATCAGGATAACGCTGTTGCAGCGCCTGCAGCTGGGTAATAAACGTTTTACATCCCTGACGCAATCCATCCAGATCACCTTGCGCCATGGCTTCGATAAAAATACCGAAGCGGCAGTGCTCCGGCAGAATGCCGCTCTGAGGCTGAGACATGAAGCTCTCCATTACTGTACAGTCTAAATAATCGGTGTTTTCTGCTACGCCGCCACCGGGCAACAGTGGCCCGGCCACGCCAGACCATGCATATCTTACGCCATACCTCATGCATTCCCTTGCTGTAAAACAAACAATAGGGCGTGTTACTGCGCATCCGCCTGCCAGACAATCTGGCTCACCGTCCATGATTTCAGCACGTCATCCGGCGGCATCAGCCCCGCCGGGCCACCCCATTGCCCACTGAACAGGTAGCTGACCCGCGCGCTCTGCGGCGCGCGGCAGACCACCGCCGTCGCTTCCGCCGCCACCACCCGCCGACACTCGCCGTCATAGGCCCGCGCATACAGCGCGGCAAAGGGCGTCCCAACCCGCGCGCCCCAGGCGGTGGCGAGATCCGCACTGTCCACCGTAATGCGCTTCACCGTCGCGTCGCCGGCGATCGTCATCGCCACCTTATCCTGGGCCATGGCCTGGAAAAAGCGCGTTACCTGCCCGTTATCGATCCCCATTCCGCTGCGCAGCGTGTACGCCCCGTCCAACCCTTGGCTGACGGCCTCCTGCTGCATCGGCGTACTGGCCGACACCCCACCGACGCCGTCATTATCGATATGCAGACCCGATGAAAACCAGTTAAAGGACGACAGCGTAGACCAGGAAAATGAACTCAGCGTCGAGCAACCGCTCAGCATCAGCGGCGCCACGACGATCCAGAAACGAAAACCCATCGGTTAACTCCTTGCGAGTACGGCTATCGCCGTATGACAGAATACCTGGAGATTGGAGTGGTGAAACGGTAAAAAGTTGCCGCGATGGCGGGAAAACGCCGCGGCAGCGCGCCGCCGGCGTAGGTAAAACAGAGCGCAGGCCACCGCACCGGACGGGCGGCGGCGCATGGAATGCGCAAAAGACGCCGTTAATACTCCTGATCGATGATCAGGCGCTTACCCAGACACAGCACATCCTGCGTCTCATACTCCAGCTTCTCATACATGCTGATCGCCGCGTCGTTATCCGCGTCGATCAGGATCCGCACCTGCGGACAGCCGCGCGCCAGCAGCTTTTTCTCCAGGCGGCTGGCCAACGCATTGGCGATGCCGCGACCGCGAAAGTCCGGGTGCACGCACAGATAGTAAGCCGATCCGCGATGGCCGTCATAGCCGCCCATCAGGGTTCCGACGATCTCGCCGCCCACCTGCGCGACCAGAAACAGATCGGCATCGTGATTCATCTTGCGCTCAATATCCGTTTCAGGATCGTTCCAGGGGTGCAGCAGATCGCAGCGCTCCCACAGCGTAATCACCTCATCAAAGTCGGATTGATTAAAAACGCGAATTTCCATGATATCGACCGTAATAGATTATAATAGTGCCCGGGCGTCGGCCTCGGACCATACCGGTGCAGCAAGAACCGGACGCAGCCTAGGGCGTGTCCCGTAACTGGCCGTGAGCGTCGACACAGCGCACAGCGACGAGATGCGCCCTAATTATCGCTGCAATCCCCAGATTCGCAATGGAAATATCGCGACCGACGGGGGCAAATCGCCCATTATTCGCCTCCGCCTGCGCCCCGACGCCGTTTCAGGCAACAAATAGACATAGTTATCCGCTCGATCCATGTATTTTCATCGCGTTAGGATGTGGGTACATCCTATGAGCGGACGCGGCGTCAGCGCGGGCGGCCCCATGGGAAAGACCCCCGTATTGCTTGCGTTACTGTCTGACGGAATAGATTGCACCATGAAGAAATTTTCCGATTTTCGCCCGCTTCCCCATCCGTCCTCTCGCCGCGGCTTTCTGTGCTCCGGGCTAGCCATGCTGCTGGGAGCCGGTCTGCTGCCCTCCGCCGTCCAGGCGGCGCAGACGCCCGACCACCCAGGCGCCCGGCGTAAGCCGGCGGATGCGCCGCGCCTGGTGATGCTCGATCCGGGGCACGGCGGCATCGATCCCGGCGCCGTCGGACACCGGGGATCGAAAGAGAAGCACGTCGTGCTAGATATCGCCCACCGAGTGCGCGATCTGCTGCGCCGTCAGCGCAATCTGGTAGTTAAGCTGACCCGTGAAGATGACTATTTTATTCCCCTGTATAAACGGGTAGAGATCGCCGCGCAGCACCAGGCCGATCTGTTTGTCTCCATTCATGCCGACGGGTTCACCAGCCCAGAGGCCTCCGGCGCCTCGGTCTTTGCCCTATCTAACCGCGGCGCCAGCAGCGCCATGGCCAGGTACCTCTCCCAGCGGGAAAACGACGCTGACAAGGTGGCCGGCGGACGCTATGCCTCGGAGGACAACAACTACCTGCAGCAGGTGCTGTTCGATCTGGTGCAGACCGACACCATTAAAAACAGCCTGATCCTGGGGCGTCATCTGCTGGGCCAGATCCGCCCGGTGCACCGCCTACACTGCCAGCATACGGAGCAGGCGGCCTTTGCCGTGCTCAAATCCCCCGCCATTCCCTCCGTACTGGTCGAGACCGCCTTCATCACCAACCACGATGAAGAGCGCCTGCTGACCTCTCCCGCGTTCCGTACCACCATCGCCGAAGCGATCGCCGGCGGCATCGTGCACTACCTGCACGACTTCGAGGCCCATCAGCGGCGCAGGCCGTCATAACGCGGACGGACAACCGATGCCCCCGGCGCGCCGACGCGGGGCGCCATCGGTTATACTGCCCAGCGTTGACTTAACAGAGGGCGGTACCATGATCCCAGACAGTGAACCGGTTCGGCGCTTTCTGCTGCGGCTACAGGACAACCTGTGTCAGGCGCTCGCCGCCGCCGACAGCGGCGCCGCATTCAGCGAGGATCGCTGGCAGCGGCCCCAGGGCGGTGCGGGGCGCACCCGCGTGCTGCGCCAGGGGGCGCTGTTTGAACAGGCCGGCGTTAACTTCTCCCATATCCATGGCGATAGTCTGCCCGCCGCCGCCACGGCCAAGCGCCCAGAGCTGACGGGCTGCCCCTTCCAGGCGATGGGCGTCTCCCTGGTGCTACACCCGCACAGCCCCTATGTTCCCACGGCCCACGCCAACGTACGCTTTTTCATCGCCGAGCGCCCGGGCGCGGCGCCGCTGTGGTGGTTCGGCGGCGGATTTGATCTGACGCCATTTTACCCCTTCCACGATGACGTCATACAGTGGCACCGCAGCGCCCGAGATCTGTGCCGCCCCTTCGGCGAACAGCTCTACCCGCGCTATAAGGCGTGGTGCGATCGCTATTTCTACCTGCCGCACCGTCAGGAGGCGCGCGGCGTCGGGGGGCTGTTCTTCGACGATCTCAACGCCCCCGACTTTGACCAGGCGTTCGCTTTTACCCGCGCCGTCGGCGAAGGCTTTGCGCCCGCCTACCTCCCTATCGCCGAGCGGCGACGCGGTCTGCCGTGGGGCGAGCGGGAGCGGCAGTTCCAACTTTACCGGCGCGGGCGCTATGTGGAGTTTAATCTGGTGTGGGATCGCGGTACCCTATTCGGTCTGCAAAGCGGCGGGCGCAGCGAATCGATTCTGATGTCGATGCCGCCGCTGGTCCGCTGGGAATATGACTATCAACCGCCGCCCGACTCGCCGGAAGCGTGCCTGACGCGCGACTTTCTTACCCCGCGCGATTGGCTGGCCAATGAGCCGATATGACAACACGACAAATTTGGATCGACGCCGATGCCTGCCCGAACGTGATTAAAGAGGTGCTGCTGCGCGCGGCTGAACGCAACGCCCTGGCGATTACTCTGGTCGCCAATCGCCCACAGCGCCTGCCCGCCGGTAGCCGGGCCCGGATGCTATGCGTCGCGGTGACGCCGGACGCCGCCGACAACGAAATAGTTCGCCGGGTAGCCCCCGGCGATCTGGTGGTCACCGCGGATATTCCCCTGGCCGCCGCCGTACTGGAACGCGGCGGCTGCGCCCTCAACCCGCGCGGCGAACGCTACGATTCGACGACCATCAAGTCCCGTCTAACGATGCGGGACTTCATGGAGACCCTGCGCGCCAGCGGCATCCAGAGCGGCGGCCCAGCGCCGCTGGGCCCTCGCGAGCGCCAGCTGTTCGCCAATCAGCTACAGCTGTGGCTACAGGCGCGCTGACGCGGTATACCAGACATAGTCCGCCTGCGCCTCTCCGACCCGGACGCCGGGCGGCGCCAGGATCAACACGCTGACCTCCGTCAGCGGCTCCTCGTCCTCAATATGCAGCGGCACGCCGAGATCGCGCCGCGCGTGAAAGGCGCCGGTGATAAACAGCGCCGGCAGCGGCGCCGCCAGCAGCGCCTGCGCCATACGCCGATCGCGCCACTGCTGCACCGCCAGACGCTGCGTCAGCTGTGCGCTATCCAGCGTCTCATGGGCGCCGCGTAGCGCGGCGCTAATCTCAATCTGCACCGCATCCTGGGTACTGAGCGCCCCCGGCGGCGACTGTGGCCGACGGCGGATCTCCGCCAGCGCGTCGCGCCCCAGGTTTGCCGCCAGCAGCGGATAGCCGCCCCGCAGCGCGCTGCGGACCAGCGGGCCATATTGCGCCCACGGCCAGCCCGGTGACCACTGCAGCAGGGATATCACCTGCGCATCCGACAGCGATGGCTGCCGCGCCGCCGCCACGCCGGCCTGCTGATCCGGCGTCAGCATCTCCAGCAGCACGCTGCCCTGCGGCCGCTGGGCCGACATCTGCAGCAGCAGCCAGCGCGCGATCTGCTGATGACGTGGATTATCGTGCCGCTCGCCGACGATGACCCGCGGCGACGCCGCCAGACGCTGGACCAGCTGCGTCGGCGTCAGCGTCTGACCCTCCGCCAGTGATACAATCCGCTCCGCCACCGGCGCCGGCGTTTGGCACCCGCTCAGCGCCAGCAGCGCCAGAGTCAACATCATCGTTCGCATCGCTCCTCCCCGCCGCCGCGCCACCGTCGTACCGGTGCGCAGAGAATAAATACCCCCGGCATCGCCGGGGGAGTTTAAGAGAGCCAAAAATGCCGCCCACAGGCGGCATTATCACGGCGCTACAGCGCCCGGCTCTGCGCTTCCACCACCGACAGCGCCACCATATTGACGATACGGCGCACGGAGGCGATCGGCGTCAGGATATGCACCGGCTTACTGATCCCCATCAGCACCGGTCCGACGGTAACCCCCTCGGAGGAGGAGACCCGCAGCAGGTTATAGCTGATGCGCGCGGCCTCCATATTGGGCATGATCAGGATATTCGCCGCCCCTTTCAGCGGGCTGTCCGGCATCTGCCCCAGGCGAATGCTCTCCACCAGCGCCGCATCGCCGTGCATCTCACCGTCGATCTCCAGCCCCGGCGCCGCCTGCTGCACCAGCTCCAGTACCCGGCGCATTTTGTGCGATGACGGGCAGTTGGCCGTGCCAAAGTTGGAGTGGGAGAGCAGCGCGACCTTCGGCTCGATACCGAAGCGGCGCACCGCGTCGGCGGACATCAGCACAATCTCCGCCAGTTGCTCGGCGCTCGGATCCTCATTAACATAGGTATCGGCGATAAAGGTGTTGCCGCTCGGCAGTAGCAGGGCATTCATCGCGGCGGCCGTATGGCATCCGTCACGGTAGCCGAACACCTCGCGCACCACGCGGTAGTGATCCTGGTAGTTGCCCTCGGTACCGCAGATCATCGCATCGGCCTCGCCGCGCTTGACCATGATCGCCGCGATTACCGTCGGATCGGCGATCAGCGCCCGGCGCGCCTGCGCCTGCGAGATCCCGCGCCGCTTCATGATGCCGTAATAGGTTTGCCAATAGTCGTTATAGCGCGGATCTGATTCGTTATTGACCACCTCGACATCGCGGCCGATCTCGATGTGCAGACCGAGCTTCTCCAGCCGGTGAGCGATGACCTGCGGACGCCCGATCAGGATCGGCTTGGCCAGCCCCAGCGTCACCAGCTCCTGGGTGGCGTGCAGCACGCGCTCCGACTCCCCCTCGGCCAGCACAACCCGCTTGGGATCCTGGCGCGCCTGGGAAAATACCGGCTTCATAAACAGGGTGGTCTTGTAGACAAATTCGGTCAGGTGCTCGATATAGGCGTCCATATCATCGATGGGACGCGTCGCCACCCCGGAGTCCATCGCCGCCTGCGCCACCGCCGGCGCAATCTTCACGATCAGGCGCGGATCGAAGGGCTTGGGAATAATATATTCCGGCCCGAAGGAGAGCGACTGATCGCCGTAAGCAGAGGCGACCACCTCGCTCTGCTCCGCCAGCGCCAGATCGGCAATGGCGCGCACCGCCGCCAGCTTCATCTCTTCGTTGATGGTGGTCGCCCCGACGTCCAGCGCACCGCGGAAGATAAACGGAAAGCACAGCACGTTGTTCACCTGGTTGGGGAAGTCGGAGCGGCCGGTACAGATTATCGCATCGGGGCGAACCGCCTTGGCCAGCGGCGGCAGGATCTCCGGCTCCGGGTTGGCCAGCGCCAGGATCAGCGGCGACGGCGCCATGGTTTTCACCATCTCCTGCGTCAGCACCCCGGGGCCGGAGCAGCCCAGGAAAATATCCGCGCCGGGGATCGCATCCGCCAGCGTGCGCCAGCCATTGTCATCGATGGCATAGGCCGCCTTGCTCTCGACCAGGTGCGCGTCGCGCCCGCGGTAAATCACCCCCTTGGAGTCGCAGGCGGTGATATTTTCACGCCTCAGCCCCAGCGCCACTAGCAGGTTCAGGCAGGCGATCGCCGATGCGCCGGCGCCGGAGACCACCAGCCGCACCCGATCGATCGGTTTGTCGACCACCCGCAGGCCATTGAGCACAGCGGCGGTGCAGATGATCGCCGTGCCGTGCTGATCGTCGTGGAACACCGGGATTTTCATTCGCTCGCGCAGTTTCTTTTCGATATAGAAACACTCCGGCGCCTTGATGTCTTCAAGGTTGATGCCGCCAAAGGTGGGCTCCAGCGCGGCGATCACCTCGATCAGCTTGTCAGGATCGTGTTCATCCACTTCGATATCAAACACGTCGATACCGGCGAATTTCTTGAACAGCACCCCTTTTCCTTCCATCACCGGCTTCCCGGCCAGGGCGCCGATGTTGCCGAGCCCCAGCACGGCGGTACCGTTAGAGATGACCCCCACCAGATTTCCGCGCGCGGTATACTTATAGGCCGCCAACGGATCGTCGGCGATCTCCAGACAGGGCGCGGCAACGCCCGGTGAATAGGCCAGCGCCAAATCGCGCTGGGTCGCCAGCGGCTTGGTGGGGACAACCTGGATTTTTCCCGCAACGGGATACTGATGAAACTCAAGCGCACTTTGTTTTAATTTTTCATCCATCGTTGGTTTCCTTTTCGCGAATTCCCCGAGCGCCGCGGCCGCCATCGTCCCCGATGCCGCCGGGCCAGACTCTTTATCACTCTGTAAATGATTTGTGAAATCACGAGTGAGTATAGTGCCATAGCGCGCCGAAACTATGAAGCAGGACATAAAGCCGAAAAGAAAACGCGGACCGCCGCTCAAATGCGCATTTATTCGCCCCCGGCCGCGTCGCAGAACCAGTTGCTCAGGCGGGCGTGCTGCAGCAGCATGATGGTCTTACCATCGCAGATCCGCCCGTCGCAGACCATCTGCCAGGCGTCGTCAAACGGGATCTCCAGCAGTTCGATATCCTCATCCTCAATGCCGCCGCCGCGGCCGCAGCGCAGGCTTTCGCGGTACTCCGCCGCAAAGAAATGCACTATCTCGGTCACGCCGCCCGGCGACATATAGGCGGAGAACAGGCGTCTGGCCTCGCCGATGGCATAGCCGGTCTCCTCCATCGCCTCACGACGTACGCAGGCCTCTGGCGCATCGCTGTCCAGCAGGCCGGCGCAGGTCTCGATCAGCATGCCGTCCGGGTTACCGTTGAGATAGGTCGGCAGGCGAAACTGGCGGATCAGCAGTACGCAGCGGCGCGACAGGTTATACAGCAGCACGGTGGCGCCGTTGCCGCGCAGGTAGACCTCGCGCCGCTGACGCACCACGCCACCCTCCCGGCGCGGCAGGTCATACTCATACTCGCGCAGCGGTCGCCAGGCGTCGGAGAGTAGGCGTTCATGGATAAATTGGATGTTCATTGCTTTGCCCTAGGTCACGACATACCGTTGCAGGATAGCCACTAACAGAAAGCAATATCAATCCTCAAAGGCGGAATAACCGACGCGCGGCGTAGGCTGGCGGAGGTCTACGCGATGATCACCCACGCCTCAGGGCGCCATCTCAAATAACCGGATAAAAAACACATATTACAATGGCTTTATCGGAGCAGATTTACCGACATGCAGGGAGACAAGAAGGGGACTCCGTACCGGAGGGATAACCGCCTATGCAAGTACGCTGAGCAGCGTACGAATATTGGCCGCGCTGGTCGCAATGATATCAATGGCGCCCGTCCGCAGCGCGCCCAAAATAGCCAAGGCCTTGCTATTTTCTGAGGCTATGGCAATCACGCACGGAATATTACGCAACTCATCAATACTCAAACCGATCACGCGATCGTTCATCACGGTATCCACATGCATACCCTGCGCGTTAAAGAAGTCATAGCCGCCGATTTCACCGATCACGCCCTGATTCAGACTGGCATCGACAATCTCGCGCGGCGTAAACCAGCCGAGCTTCACCATATAGCTATCTTCGTTCATGTCACCAATGCCGACCAAGGCGATATCCGCCCGACGCGCGCGATCCAGCGTATCTTTAATGGTGCCATTCTGCATAAATGCCTCTTTTAACGTGCGGTTTTCCACATACGCAGGCGCATACAGTGTCTCACTGCGTCCCCCAAACGCTTTAGCCAACCGCCGGCTAATATGGTCAGCATTCAACGCATCCCCGGGCCGATGGTTGCCGCCGATGCCACAGATAAAACGACAGCGACGCTCAGCGGCATTACCGACGTGCTCAGCCACGGCCGCCACATTACGGCCTTGACCCACGGCGACCGCCATGTCATCCCTGAGTACCGTAGAGAGATGATTAAAGACTAACGCCGCAACGTGACGCCGCTGCTCGTCCTCATCCTGACAGTCCAGCGCAATTAACGCACGGGTAATCGGGAAATGCGCCTTCAGCTGCTGTTCAAGCCGGGTGCTGAATACCGGATGGTAGCGTACTGAAATCTCTACGATGCCCTCCTCTTTGGCTCGCTTCAGCAGCCGCCCGACCTTAATCCGTGAAATACCAAATTTTTTCGCGATCTCCTGCTGTGTAATATCATTTTGATAATATGCGACGGCGATCTCGGTCAATAATTGTTCATCCAGCGTTCCATTTTGCCTCTCCATCTGCTCTACACACCCTGTCTCGTCTGCCGTCGTGGGCTATAAGCATAGCCCACGAGGGGATCCCATCGTATAGACGCAGATCGCATGGTCTGACAAAAAACACCGCTACTCACCGCCGTTGGAACACGCCAATAGCGCATCCGCCAACGCCGACAGCAGCAGGCTACAGGAGACGGCGCCGGCATCCAAAGCGCCCCGAGAGCGCTCCCCCAAGCGGCTAGCCCGGCCAACTCGGGCGATGAGATCGTAGGTACTGTCACGTCCGCGTGCCGCCGCCTGCGTCATCATGCAGAGCGACCGCTCTAGGCTATCGCCTTGTCGCAGGGCCACCTCAAAGGCAGACACCGCCGGGACATAGGCGTCCATCATGGTTTTATCTCCCACCTGTGCGCTGCTGACCGCCTGTAACTCACGCAGTCCGCCCTGCAGCATAGACAGCACGTCCTCACGACACAGCGTAGCGCTCTCCGGCGCGCCCTGCGCCATCCCCATAAACAGGCTGCCGTACAGCGGCCCCATAGAGCCGCCAATTCCCTCCATCAGCGACTCCGATAGGCAGCGCAATGCCTGCGGCAAGGAAAGTCGTTGCCCTGCCATGGCGTCAGCGCACAGCATAAATCCCTTCGCCATATTTACGCCGTGGTCGCCATCGCCGATGGCGCCGTCAATTTCACTGAGATACGTCCGCTGGCGGACCACCGCGGCGACCAGCGCAGCGACAATCTCTCCGCCGTTGGAAACGGTGACTGCATAAACCATCGCGATTACCCCTCCTGCGTCAATCCCGGTGATGACACCGGCATATTGAGTAATAGCTTCAGCTCATCGTCCAACGCCATCACGGTCAGCGTTACCCCCATCATATCCAGCGAGGTAAAATAGTTTCCAACGTAGCAACGGTGTATCGTTATCCTCTGCGCCTCCAGACGCCGCGCGATGGCATCATAGTAGATATACAGTTCCATCACCGGCGTCGCCCCCAGCCCGGAGACCAAGACCGCCACCTCACTCCCGGGAACCAGCGCCAGCTCCGCCATGACAGCGTGCAGCATCGTCTCCGCCATCTCCGCGGCGGGACGCAGCGGTTCGACCCGGATCCCTGGCTCACCGTGATGGCCGATACCCACCTCCATCGTGCCATCCGCAATAGAGAAATTGGGCTTTCCCAATGCCGGGAGCGTACACGCGCTCAGGCCGATGCCGATGGAGCGACAGCGATCGATGGCCCGCTGCGCATAGGCGATCACGCGATCCATCTCGTCGCCGCGCGCCGCAGAGGCGGCGCCGACCTTCCACATAAATATTTCCCCCGCGACGCCCCGACGCTTTTCTCGCTCACTCTCCGGCGCAGAGGCCACATCGTCATTGGCTACCACCGTTTTAACCACGATCCCCTCGGCCGCCGCTTTTTTGATCGCCAACGCAACATTCATATTGTCACCGGCATAATTACCATATAGGCAGACAACCCCTTCACCGCCGTGCGCTGCTCGGAAGGCATCCAGAAACGCGCCGGCGGTCGGCGATGAAAAAATCTCACCGATGGCGACGGCATCCAGTAAATTTTTACCCACGTAGCCCAAAAATGCAGGCTCATGACCGGAGCCGCCGCCGGAGACCACCCCCACTTTTCCCGCTATCGGCACCGACGGATGCGCCAGTACCCGGGGATGTTCCGTCCGACGGTAATACTCAGGATAGGCCCGCAGGTACCCTTGAATCGCCTCTTCAACCACGAGGTTCGGATCGTTAATCATTCTGTTCATCACCTACCTCACTGTCATTTCGCAACGGGTATCCCCGTTATTGGATGGTGTAGCCGCCGTCAACCCGTAAATTAGCCCCGGTCACCATGCTGGCGGCATCGCTGGCTAAAAATAGGGCACAGGCCGCGACGTCATCCGGCTCAGCAAAGCGGCGCAGCGGAATGGCGGCCTTCATTCGCTCGGCTTTTTCGCCGGACCAGGCGCGCCGGCCAAGATCCGTGAGTACCACGGTCGGCGATAGCGCATTTACCCGAACGTTATCCACGCCCCACTCCAACGCGAGGACCTGCGTAAGACCGATCACCACCGCCTTGCTCGCGCAATACGCGGCATGGTGCGGCAGCGCCACCACGCCGGCCTGCGACGCCAGATTGATAATGCTGCCGGCCCGCTGGCGCAGCAGGTAGGCGCCGATCACCTGACACGCCAAAAAGGTCCCCGTCACATTGATCGACATCGTCGCCGCCCAATCCGCTTCAGACAGCGCCGCCGCCGGTGCCAGCGCGACAATGCCGGCGCTATTGACCAATACGTCGATATGGCCAAAATGTCGCAGTGCCTGTGCTGCCGCCGACTGCAGGGCCCCCCGATCGCACACATCCACCTCCAGCCCTAGCGCGTTCTGCGCATCGAGCTGACGCGCTACCGTCGCTACCCGCGGATCTCGATCCAGTAGCACTACGCTCGCGCCACCCTGCACGTAGCACGCGGCAATCGCCTGACCGATGCCCGCGGCGGCGCCGGTAATCACCGCCACTTTCCCACGTAAAGAAAACGGCGCACGACATTCATGAGTCATCATGATGCGACTCCTCCATGGTTTACTCCTGCCGAATAGCCGAGGACACATCGCTATTGTTCGCCGCGCCAGGCAGCGTCACAAAGCGCATGAGTACACCGCTAAACAGATAGAGACCGGTAAAGATCCAAATCACACCGCCGGCGCCTAAGCTACCGATAAACACCCCCACGATCGCCGGTCCCACAAAGGTACTGAGCCCCGCCCCTAGATTCAGTACCGACATGGCCGCCCCCTTATTATTTGGCGCAAGCGTGGGCATAATGGCCGACAGCGGGACAAACCCGGCTAAGCAGGCGCCAAACAGGCCCGCGGCGCACAGCGTCAGCGCATAGCTGGAGGAAAAAAGCAGCGGCGTGTAGTAGAACAGCAGCGTCGTTAACGCACAGCCCACGCAGCCGAACCACATCACCACGTTACGCCAGCCCAATCTATCGCTGATAAGGCCAAAGATAAGATTAAAAATGATATTGACGGTCCACAGCGCGGTATACATATGCAGCCAGTGGGTACGGGTAAACCCCATCTCCATCATGTACAGCGGCATAAACACGACAAAGCCATAGGCGGCAGAAGTATTGATGGTTCGCACAATGCCCCCCAGGCCAATCTTCGGATTTTCAAACGCGATCGTAACGCCTTTAAGGACATACCACAGCGAGGTTTTCCGCGCGGCCGCTGTCGTTTCCTGCCCACCGCGATTGAGCCACAGGGCAATCGCAGCGCCCAGTGTCACGAAGATCAGGGCGCTCCATAGCGTGTTCACTTCGCCCAGATAGGGGAGCATCACGCTGGAGTACAGCACCCCCAGCACGCCCAGACCACCGCTGTAAACAAACCAAAAAATCCCCACCGCAGAGCCCAGCCGCGCGGGCGGCGCCTCATAAGCGACCCACACCAGGAAGCCATAGGCAAACAGTGGGTATCCCAGGCCACGCAGCGCATAGGTCGGGATCATGATCGGCAGGCTATTGCTCGGTAGCCCCAGCAACAGAAAAAAGAGAGAGCCGATCAAAAACAGAATGACGCCGCCCAGCATCACGCGACGCGCCCCAAACATCTCAACCAATACGCCGGAAAACCAGGCGGCCAACGCAGCGGCAAAGCCATAGACGCTAAACAGCAGCGCAGACTCCTGGATGCTCAGTCCCCGGGAGATCACATAGGGTGATAGCCATCCCTGCTCTAGCCCCTCCCCCATCATAAAGATCAATACCCCGACATAACCGAACCACAGTCGGGATGGCAAACCACTGCGGTGAACAACGTTTTCTAACATATTGCCCCCCATCACATGGATGTCACGCCGCACCAGACCTTATAGATTTGGATTAAGCACAACCTTAATTGAGCCGACGCCGCGCTGCATGAGTGCAAACCCCTCGGCAAACTGCGATAGCGGCAGGACATGCGTTACTACGCCCTCGGTGGGCAAATCGCCATTGGCAATTCCCTCGATCACCCGCGGATAGCAATAGGGGCCAAGGTGTGACCCCAGCACATCCAGCTCTTTACGATCGCTGATAATGCTCCAGTCCACGCTCACCGGTTGCTTAAATACCGAAAACTCAACGAATGTCCCCAGCTTGCGGATCATCCGTAACCCTTGCTCAACCGACGCCGCGGCTCCCGTTGCCTCGATATACACATCGCAGCCATATCCGTCGGTCATCGTTTTAACGCTGGATACGACGTCATCCCGGGCCGGATTGAGTACCCGATCGGCGCCAAATTTCTGCGCGAGGGCCAAACGCTCATCGGAAAGGTCCAGAACGATCAGCCTGCCCGCCCCTGACTTTTTAATCGCGCCAATCATCCCCAACCCCAGGGTCCCGGCGCCGGCTAATACCACCGTATCCCCCAGTTGGATCTTCGCGCGCTGTACCGCGTGGAATGAACAGGCATAGGGCTCAATCAGAATCGCTTTCTCCATCGGCAGATCGTCGGGGACCCGATAATTGATGGACTGCGGCGTAAATTTCATATACTCCGCCATTCCGCCATTCACGTTGCTCTGAAAGCCATACAGGTCGTGCTTCTCACACATCCAGTACTGACCGCGCTGACAAAACCGGCAGGACCAGCACGGCACGATCTGCTCCGCGATAACCCGATCGCCTAGCGCAAAATCCACCACGCCAGCGCCGAACCCAACGACATGACCGATAAATTCATGACCCGGGATCATGGGCGCTTTGATGTAGGCCGGCTGCGTCTCATCCCCCCAAAAACTGGCCGCCCCTTCAAAGGCTTTCGTGTCACCGGCGCAGATACCGCAGGCCTCCACCTTCACCAAGATCTCGCCCTCGCCAATCGTTGGAACGGCGACCTCCTCCAAACGGTAGTCGTGGGGGGCATACGCCACCACCGCCTGCATCGTCGCAGGGATCCCCTCGCGCACCGTTACCGCGTTTGCTCCGCAACACTGGCTCATAAACGTCACTCCTCTCGTTTCCCTATGATTCATTTGTTCATATAAAGAACAAATACACACTGTTGACGAGGAGCATATTGAACAGAGAGCGTGTCAAAAATAGCCAAATCGATCACAAAATAACCAAACTAGCGCTGATTAAGTATTTTTATGTGATTTGAATCGAAAAACAGAACGAGATTAATCAGGCAACATAAAGAACATAAGTTCTATCTATGTTCATATGAATGGTCAGTCGCTGCGGCCTCTCGCCGAGATGGCCATACCGCCGCAGCTCACTAGGGATGATCCCCGGAGGAAGCTATGCTACCGATTGCCATTGGCGCCGATGATGCCGCTATCGCCCTTAAAGAGACGCTCATCGCGTATCTACAGCAGCGTCATATCCCCTTTACGGATTACACGGATACAATCCACGATAGTGACTACCCCGATATCGCCGTCCGGGTCGCTCAGGCCATCAGGGAAGCGCATCATCAGCGGGGGATCCTACTATGCGGTACCGGCATTGGCATGAGCATTATGGCGAATAAGGTACCGGGGATCCGGGCAGCGCAGTGCCACGATACCTACTCCGCCCAGCGAGCGCGTAAAAGCAACGATGCCCACATCATTACGCTGGGTGCCCGCGTCATCGGACCCGAACTGGCGAAAGCGATCGTGGATGTCTGGTTAACAGCCGAGTTTGAAGGTGGGGGGTCGACGATAAAAGTCGCTAAAATTGGCGATTATGAGCAAATATTCAGTGAAAAATACCCACGGTGAGCTGAGGATTAACGCTAGCACGCATCGATAGCGGATAAACATAATGCGCCTCTCGGCGCATTATGTGTTTACCGCGACAGCCTCTGCAGATTAATAGCCGGTAGGGATCCCTTTCATCTCCGGCAGCTTATGGGCGATGCCCTTATGACAGTCGATACAGGTCTTGTTATCGCGGATCGCCTGGTCGTGCATCTTCGCCGCCACCGTCTTCTGCTGGCTGAAGTCCATATTGTCGAAATTATGACAGTTACGGCACTCCTGGGAGTTGTTGGCCTTCATACGCGCCCACTCGTTCTCCGCCATCTGCAGTCGGTGCGCCTCGAACTTCTGCGGCGTATCGATAACCCCGAACACCTTGCCATACAGCTCCTTGCTGGCCTTGATCTTGCGGATCATCTTCGGCACAAACTCGTGGGGCACGTGGCAGTCCGGGCAGGTGGCGCGCACGCCGCTGCGGTTGGAGTAATGCGCCGTCTCCAGATACTCCTGGTAAACGTTGTCGCGCATCTCATGACAGCTGAGGCAGAACTGCTCGGTGTTGGCCTTTTCCAGCCCGGTGTTGAAACCGCTCCAGAACAGGATACCGGCGACGAATCCCAGCAGCAGCAGCGTGCCGATCGCCAGACGGCTGGGACGACGCCACCACTGCCACACCCGGCGCAGCAGGCCCGGCTTGTTGCCCGTCGGGGCGTTGTGTTGCTCGCTCATCATAGGCCCCTTTTACTGACCAAAGCCGCTAGACGGGGTAAAGGTATTCCCGACGATCGGCGGCGCATCGGTCTGCGGTACGTGGCACTGCAGGCAGAAGTAGCGGTTGGGCGCCACCTGTCCCAGCATCTTGCCGCTGGCGTCGATAAAGTGGGTCGGACTGACGCGCATCGCCCCGGTGGTGCGGTAATTCTCCACCCCGTGGCACTGCAGGCAGCGGTTGGTATTTTTGGTGATCTGGTAGCCGTCCACGCTGTGCGGGATCATCGGCGGCTGGTTAACATAGTTTAGCGCCATGCGCTCCTGCTGCTTTGGCATCCTGATCTGCCCTTCGGCCGTACCGGACACCTCCGGTGACTGCACCAGATTAACGGCATCGTCGGCGGCCGAAGCCGCGCCGCACAACGCCAATGATAATAACAGTGCCCCCAGGGAGAACCGCTTCTTCAGGACATTGCTCTTCATTGTTTATCTCCCGAACGATGAAATCGTGTCTTAAATTCAAATACCTGCTCAGCACATACGTCCATGCAGCGCCCGCAGCTGATGCACGCCTTGCTCAGTACCAGCGGGCTGTGATTGTGATTGAGAACCGGTTCACGCAGTACCTGAGGCTCAGGACAGACGTGGAAGCAGTCCATGCAGCGGGTGCAGCGATCGCGCCGCACCGCACCGACGCGCAGCAGACTCTTGCTGCCGATGGCGCCATACAGGGCTCCCAGCGGACAGAGATGGCCGCACCAGCCGTGTTCGGTCACCAGCAGATCGAACAGAAAGATCGCTAGGATCAGCCAAAGACCGCCGCCGACGCCGAAGATCAGGCTGCGCCCCAGCAGCGCCACCGGGTTAAGCCACTCCCACAGCAGCGTTCCGCTCACCGCGCTGCCGGCCAAAATCGCCAGCAAAATACCGTAGCGCAGCGAACGCGACAGCGTGGCCGACTGACGGATCCCCAGGCGACGGCGCAGCCAGGCCGCCAGATCGGTCACCGGATTCAGCGGACAGACCCAGCCGCAGAACGCCCGGCTGGCGATCAGGGCATATAGCCCCAGCACCAGCAGCGCCCCCAGCAGCGCCGTCAGCGCAGGCCAGTGGCCGGCCAGCAGGCTCTCCAGCATCATCAGCGGATCGGTCATCGGCAGCGTATCCAGAAAGCGACTGGCGCTGTAGTTGCCCTTCAGTATCCACACCCCGAACAGCGGGCCGCTGAGAAACATCAGCAGCACGCCCAGCTGACAGCCGCGCCGCAGCAGCAGCCAACGGTGACTGCGCCACCAGCCAAGGCGCACGCGCGCCTCTTTGCCCGCCTGGGCTACCGGGTTGGCCATCATTCACCTCCCTGCGGCAGACGGATCGGCAGCTGCGTGTCCGAGGGCACCAGCGAATGACCCGCCTTCTGTTTCTCTACCCAGCCAAGGCGGTAGTGATGCCCCAGCTCGCCGCGCGCCAACGCCAGCGGCAGCACTTTGATCGCCGCCTCCTCCAGCACGCAGGCCTGTTCACACTTACCGCAGCCGGTACAGTGGTCGCTGTGCACGGTGGGTAAGAACTTGGCGTGTTTACCGGTGCGCTCGTTGCGATGCAGCTCCAGGGTGATGGCGCTGTCGATCGCCGGGCAGACGCGGTAACACACATCGCAGCGCAGCCCCTGCCAGTTAAGGCAGTTTTCATGATCGAGCAGCACCGCTAGCCCCATCCGCGCGTCATCGATGTGAGTCAGCGCCGGGTCGAGCGCGCCGCTCGGGCAAGCCGCCACGCAGGGAATGTCGTCGCACATCTCGCACGGCGTCTGACGGGCAATAAAATAGGGGGTCCCCGCCGACGAAGGCGACAGCAGCGTCGCCAGCTTCAGCGTGTCGTATGGACAGGCCTGTACGCACTGCCCGCAGCGAATGCAGGCCGCCTCAAAGCGCCCATCGGCCAACGCGCCGGGCGGGCGCAGTGCCAACCCGTCCCGTGCCTGGGACTGCTTTTGCTGTAGCCCCAGCAGCAGGGCCACGGCCGCCAGTCCGCCCGCACCGCGCACGGCATCGCGCAAGAAGCGCCGCCGAGCCGGTCCCTTATCCCGTTGTTCCGTCATCTGCGCCGTCCTTACACCTTCTCAATCTTCACTGCGCACTTCTTGAAATCGGTCTCTTTCGACAGCGGATCGGTAGCGTCCAGCGTCAGCACGTTAACCAGCTGGGCGGCATCGAAGAACGGCATGTAGACCAACCCCTGCGGTACGCGGTTACGGCCGCGGGTCTCGACAATGGACACCAGCTCACCGCGGCGCGACACCACTTTCACCTTGTCGCCGCGGCGCAGACCGCGCGCCTTGGCATCCAGCGGATGGATAAACAGCACCGCCTCCGGGAAGGCGCGATGCAGCTCAGGTACCCGGCGGGTCATCGAGCCGGTGTGCCAGTGCTCCAGGACGCGGCCGGTAGACAGCCACAGATCGTACTCCTGATCCGGGCTTTCGGCGGGCGGCTCGTAGGGCAGCGCAAAGATCACCGCCTTGCCGTCCGGCTTGCCGTAGAAGCGCACCTCTTCCCCGCCCTTGACGAACGGATCATAGCCTTCGCGGTAGCGCCACAGCGTCTCTTTGCCATCGACCACCGGCCAGCGGATACCGCGCGCCTTGTGATAGGCATCGAACGGCGCCAGATCGTGGCCGTGGCCGCGGCCAAAGCCGGCGTACTCCTCAAACAGCCCCTTCTGCACGTAGAAGCCGCAGGCGCGCGCCTCATCGTTCAGGCGGTCGGCCGGCACCTCATCCAGCGGATACTTGTCGACGTTGCCGTTGACATACAGCACCTCATACAGCGTCTTGCCCTTCAGCGCCGGCATCTTCGCCAGCAGCGCCGCCGGCCAGACCTCATCAACGGTGAAGCGCTTGGAGAACTCCATCATCTGCCACAGATCTGACTTGGCCTCGCCCGGCGCCTTCACCTGCTGATGCCAGAACTGAGTGCGGCGCTCGGCGTTGCCGTAGGCCCCCTCTTTCTCCACCCACATGGCGGTCGGCAGGATCAGGTCGGCGGAGAGCGCGCTCACCGTCGGGTACGGATCGGACACCACAATAAAGTTACGCGGATCGCGCCAGCCCGGCATACGATCCGCATTGATGTTCGGACCGGCCTGCATGTTGTTGTTACACATCACCCAATAGGCATTGAGCTTGCCGTCCTTCAGGGCGCGATCCTGAGCGACGGCGTGCAGCCCCACCTTGTCCGGAATGGTTCCGGCCGGGATCTTCCAGCGGGTTTCGGCGATCTGACGATGCTTCTCGTTGGTCACCACCATATCCGCCGGCAGGCGGTGGGAAAAGGTGCCAACCTCACGCGCGGTGCCGCAGGCCGACGGCTGGCCGGTCAGGGAGAAGGGACCGCAGCCCGGCGTGGAGATCTTGCCGGTCAGCAGGTGAATGTTGTAGCACAGGTTATTGGCCCATACCCCGCGGGTATGCTGGTTAAAGCCCATGGTCCAGTAGGAGACCACCTTGATGTTCGGATCGGCATACAGCTTGGCCAGCGCCAGCAGCTGATCCTGCGGCACGCCGGTCATCTTAGCGGTTTTTTCCAGGGTATAGTCGGCCACAAAGGCTTTGTAGTCCTCGAAGCTCATCGGCTCAGAGGCATCGCTGCCCGGGTTCTTCGCTGCCTTCTCCAGCGGATCGGTCGGACGCAGACCGTAACCGATATCGGTCGCCCCTTTGCGAATATTGACGTGCTTATCCATAAACGCCTGATCAACGGCGTTATTCTGGATAATATAGTTGGCGATATAGTTCAGGATGACCAGATCGGACTGCGGGGTGAAGATAATCGGGTTGTCCGCCAGCTCGAAGCTGCGGTGCTCGAAGGTGGACAGCACCGCGACCTGCACCTTATCGTTGCTCAGACGGCGGTTGGTGATGCGTGACCACAGGATCGGGTGCATCTCCGCCATGTTGGAGCCCCACAGCACAAAGGCGTCGGCCTGCTCGATGTCATCATAACAGCCCATCGGCTCATCCATACCGAAGGTACGCATAAAGCCGACCACCGCGGAGGCCATGCAGTGACGGGCGTTGGGATCGATGTTGTTGGAGCGGAAGCCGGCCTTGAACAGCTTGGCGGCGGCATAGCCCTCCCAGACCGTCCACTGCCCGGAGCCAAACATCCCGACGGCGCCCGGCCCCTTCTCCTTCAGCGCGCCCTTAAACTTGGCAGCCATCACATCAAACGCCTGATCCCAGCTGACCGGCGTAAACTCGCCCTCTTTGTCATACTGGCCCGCCTTCATCCGCAGCAGCGGCTGGGTCAGACGATCCTTACCGTACATAATCTTGGGCAAAAAGTAGCCCTTGATGCAGTTCAGCCCGCGGTTAACCGGTGCATCCGGGTCCCCCTGAGAGGCCACGACGCGGCCATTCTGGGTGCCGACCAGCACCCCACAGCCGGTGCCACAGAAGCGGCACGGCGCCTTATCCCACGTGATATTATCCGATCCGCCGTCCGTTACCGCGCGTGCCACGGTCGGAATGGTCAGCCCCGCTGCGGCGGCAGCGGCAGCGACGGCGTTGGCTTTCATGAAGTCTCGACGACTGAGTTTCATGGCGTATCCTCACCTTGCTCATCCTGCTGGTGATAAACCAGCGACACCGCCAGCACGCCTGCCACATTGCGCACTGACTCAATTCGATCCAGCAGCCTGCCTGAATCCTCGCTCTGCATGACAACCACAAGCTTGCCCTGCTGCGGCTCGCTGGCCGCGACTTCGGTCTCTTCCATCGCGGACAGCGCCTGCGCCACCGCCTCGACGGACTGCGGGCGGGCCTGAACCACCAGCCCGCAGACGTGCCATATCTCACTGCTCATTACGCTTCCTTAACCTCTATGGGACAGGCTTGCTCCGCCATCTGAATTGCGTTCACCGGGCAGGCCGCAACGCAGGCGCCGCAGCCGCTACAGCATTCGGAGATCAGTTGGATGGCGGCCACGCCGCCCGGCCGTGGAATAAAGGCGATCGCCCGCGGTTCGCAGCCGTCCTGACAGCTGCGACACTCGGTGCCGCGTCGGGACAGACAGTGCTCCGCGATCTCGGCCCGCAGCTGCCAGGGAGTCTGCTCGGCGTCGAGAAACAGCGCCTCGGGACAGGCATCGGCGCACCGCCGGCAAAAGGTGCATTCCGCGCGGGAAAAATCGAGGGAGGGAAAGCCGCCCTGGCCGATGACCAGCACTCCGCTTTCACACTGGGCAATACAGGCATGGCAACGGCTGCAGCCGGCGATAAAGGCCGACCCGTTCACAGACCACGGCGGGCGCACCTGCGCGGCGGCATGATGCCAGTGACCACGCAGCAAATGGCGTCGGGACAGGGTAGTCATCGCGCGCTCCTGTGACATTGCTCATCCATCGGGTAAAAAGTGACCTCGCGGGCCAAAAAGCGCTTAACGGTTTATCGCGCTTAATTTATCTGTTAATAAAGGCATCGCGTTTATGGGGCTTATGCTATTGAGTATCCGGTTTCCATCGCAGCTGATAATTCCTCTTTTGGGTTAAATGGGGGGAATAATTGCGCAGGATCAAACCTTTCTGGCCGCTTTCACGCATTGTGTCCACTCTCCCGGCGTTATTCGCTATTTACTTAAATATACAGCGCATGGCCGCACGTCACCGTCGCCGTGCACCGATGAGGAAAACAGCCGTGTTGGTAAAACGCTCCGTGACCAATACCCTGGCGCGCGCCCTGATCGCCATGGTGATCCTCTCCGTTCTGTCGACCGGGATCGCCCTGCTGACGGTCGCCAGCAGCATCAACGATGCCGAGGCGGTCAATATTGCCGGCTCGCTGCGTATGCAGAGCTATCGTCTGGCCTACGATCTCACTAGCCAGCCCCAGGATATCGC
Organism: Edwardsiella anguillarum ET080813; assembly: GCF_000264765.2. Taxonomy (GTDB): domain Bacteria; phylum Pseudomonadota; class Gammaproteobacteria; order Enterobacterales; family Enterobacteriaceae; genus Edwardsiella; species Edwardsiella anguillarum. Next base: position 3,077,672 of record NZ_CP006664.1, on the reverse strand, counting down.
CCGTCACCTGCAGGAGTACGGCCAGTCGCTGCACGCCCCGGCGCTGCAAAAGCTCACCCGCTTTTATGTGCCGGCGTCGGTGCGCGACGAATATACCCAGCTGCTGGATACCTGGCAGGAGCTGGACATTCAGCTGCGCCAGGGGCATAGCCAAGCCTTTCTGCACGGCGTCGCCCACTATGTCGATCAGATCGACCATTTCGTACTGGTGCTGCAGCATTATGCCGAACAGAAGATGGAGCAGGTGGTGCTGATAAGCCTGGTCGGGCTGCTGGCGCTGATAGGGCTGGTCTGGTTCTCCATCCGCACCATCCGCCGCGAGGTGGTCGCGCCGCTCAACAAGCTGGTCTCCGCCAGCATCCGCATGCAAAACGGCCACTTCGCCCCGCTGCAGCTGGACGTCAATCTGCCCAATGAGATGGGGGTGCTCTCCAAGGCCTTCGTGCGCATGTCCGGTGAGCTGGAGAAGCTGTACCGCTCCCTTGAAGAGAAAGTGCAGGAGAAGACCGAGAGCCTGACTCAGGCCAACCGCACCCTGGGGGTGCTGTTTGAGGCTTCGCAAGCGCTGACCGTCAGCCAGATAACCCAGCCCAGCTTTGAACAGGTGCTGAACATCGTGCGCAGCAGTGAGGCGCTCGACTTCCTACAGCTGGAGGTGATCGACAGCGGCCAGGGGCGCTGGCTGCTCGCCAGCGGCTCCACGGATGAACGCGAGCCGACCCGGGAGCTGCCCCTGATGCTAGACGGGCAGCCGCTCGGTGCGCTGCGCTGGCCCGCACGGCAGTCTCCGCAGATGCAGCTGATGCAGAACGTCGCCAACATGCTCAGCCGCGGGGTCTACTTCAATCGGGCGCAAAAGCAGCAGCTGCAGCTGCTGCTGATGGAGGAGCGGGCCACCATCGCCCGCGAGCTGCACGACTCCCTGGCCCAGGCGCTGGCTTTCCTGCGTATCCAGATAACCCTGCTGCGGCGGGCAACCGACGCCGACAACCACCCGGCGCAGGCGATTATCCGCGACTTCGATCAGGCGCTCAACGACGCCTATCGCCAGCTGCGCGAACTGCTGGCCACCTTCAGGCTGACCATCGAAGAGGCCGATCTGCGCGAAGCGTTGCAACAGCTACTGGCGCCGCTAAAATTACAGACCGACGCGCGGATTACGCTACACTGTGCGCTCTCCTCTCAGTCACTGAACGCACAGCAGCAGGTTCACGTGCTGCAAATCGTCCGCGAAGCGACGCTCAACGCGATCAAGCACGCCCAGGCGCAGCAGATTACCCTGAGCTGCTGCTGCCGTGACGACGGCGCCAACGTGATCAGCGTCACCGACGATGGCATTGGCCTGCCCAGCGCCGAGGAGCCGCCCGGTCACTATGGCCTGACCATCATGGCCGAGCGTGCCGCCCGTCTTGGGGGAGAACTGCACATCACCCCGGGCCCCGGCGGCGGAACCCGGGTAACCTTGATCTTTCGTCCCCCTACCGGCGACGGGATCTGATTTATAATAATAAACTACGGGCGGGCAATGACCGCCCCTCTTCAGGGAGCTCGTTATGGAACATCCAACATCAACTACCGCCCCTTTCCGCGTCATGATCGTCGACGATCACCCGCTGATGCGCCGCGGAGTTCGTCAGCTGTTGGAGCTGGACAGCGTTTTCAGCGTGGTCGCCGAAGCCAGCAACGGCAGCGAAGCCATTGCCCTGGCCGAACGCAGCCAGCCGGATCTGATCCTGCTGGATCTCAACATGAAGGGATTGTCGGGGCTGGATACGCTAAAGGCCCTGCGCAATGAGGGTATCGACGCCCGCATTATCATTCTGACCGTCTCCGACGCCCGCAGCGACGTGTATGCTCTGGTCGACGCCGGCGCCGACGGCTATCTGCTGAAGGACAGCGAGCCCGAGGCGCTGCTGGCCCAGATCCGCCAGGCGGCGGAGGGGCGCTCGGTGTTCAGCGAGTCGGTGATCGCCTACCTTAGCACCCGCAGCGAAATCGCCGATCCGCTGGCCGACCTGACCGAGCGCGAGCTGGATGTCCTGCAGGAGGTGGCCCGCGGCATGTCCAACAAACAGATCGCCGCGCAGCTGCATATTTCGGAGGAGACCGTCAAGGTGCACATCCGCAACCTGCTGCGCAAGCTCAACGTGCGCTCCCGCGTGGCCGCCACGGTGCTGTACCTGGAGTACAAAAACAGCTGATAGCGGGAATAGGGCCGCCCCGAGGAAATACCGGCCCGCCGCCTGCGTGACGGCAGCGCCCGTTTGGCATGCTATCGCGCCCCTTAGGGGCGCGCAGGTTCGCCCTGTACCGGCTGATCCAGGCATGCCAACAGCCCGTCGACATGCTGCGCGATCCACCCGGCATCAAGGGGCCCCCAGTCCGTCAGGGAATAGTAACCATCGTTATGACGCACGCCCTGCTCAACGAAACGCAGGGTGACCCCCAGCCCCGGTAGCGCCTTGAGCACATCCTGCAGCGTACGCCGCGGCCAGCCGGTCAGCTGCATCAGACGCGGTACATTGGGTTTCTCTTCGTGGGTCAGCAGCCAGCACAGATACAGCCGACGGGCAAATACCGGATTGATCTCCATCTCTTCTCCTTCAGACGCCCGGTGCGCGACACCCCTCGCACGGCGCGATGACGTTGGTGATCCCCGCGCGGACTCAGCTCGCGCAGAGGAGAATTCCAGTATTGCACAACTTTTCACCCCGCCCGGGGCAAATATGGGCCGGACGGCGCGGCACAGCGCGTTTTTTGCACAACTGAAGGACAGCCATGTTCCAACGCACGATTTTTTACGTTTTTTCCATTTTTTCTCCACTTTTTTTTCGGCGGCGCAGGATACAGTGCAGCATCATTCTATGCGGTTCAGGCGCCTCACGGCCTGCCGCCGCGCGTCACCTCGCATCAGATAAACCAGGGTTACTGTATGGCTAAATTTTTCATCGATCGCCCCATTTTTGCCTGGGTCATCGCCATCATTTTTAGCCTGGCGGGGCTGCTGGCCATCCACCAGCTTCCCATCGAGCAGTACCCGAATCTGGCGCCGCCGACGGTGCGCATCAGCGCCACCTATCCCGGGGCATCGGCCCAAACCCTGGAAAATACCGTTACCCAAGTCATCGAACAGAACATGACCGGTCTGGATGGACTGATGTACATGTCCTCCCAGAGCAGCAGCAGCGGCAGCGCCTCCATTACGCTGACCTTTCAGTCCGGCACCGATCCCAATGAGGCGATGCAGCAGGTCCAGAATCAGCTCAGCGCCGCCACCCGTAAACTGCCGCAGGAAGTTCAGCTGCAGGGGATACGCGTCAGCAAATCCGGCGACAGCAGCCTGATGACGGTCGCCTTCGTCTCCACCGACGGCAGCATGGATCGCCAGGATATCGCCGACTATGTGGCCAGTAACCTGCAGGATCCGCTCAGCCGAATCGACGGCGTCGGCAGCGTCGATGCGTTTGGCTCCCAATACGCCATGCGCATCTGGCTCGATCCCACGAAGCTCAACCAGTTCCGCCTGACCACCCAGGACGTCGTCAGCGCGATCAAAAGCCAGAACAGTCAGATCGCCGTCGGCCAGATCGGCGCCTCCCCGTCGGTTCCCGGCCAGGCGCTCAACGCAACCCTGATGGCGCAGTCCCAGCTCCAGACGCCAGCGCAGTTCCGCGCAATAACGCTGCGGGTGAACAGCGACGGCTCTCTGGTGACGCTGGGCGACGTGGCCCAGGTCGAGCTGGGCGCCGAAAAGTATGACTACCTGTCGCGCTTCAACGGCAAACCGGCCTCGGGAATGAGCATTAAGCTGGCCTCCGGCGCCAATGAGCTGGCCACCGATGCGCGGGTCAAGGCCAAGCTGGCGCAGCTGGAACCCTATTTTCCCCACGGCCTGAAGGTGGAGTACGCCTACGAAACCACCCCGTTCGTCCAGGCGGCGATCCAGGATGTGGTCAAAACCCTGTTTGAGGCTATCGCCCTGGTGTTTCTGGTGATGTACCTGTTCCTGCAGAACCTGCGCGCGACCCTGATCCCGACCATCGCCGTGCCGGTGGTGCTGCTGGGAACCTTTGCCGTGCTGTTTGCCATGGGATACAGCATCAACACCCTGACCATGTTCGCCATGGTGCTGGCCATCGGGCTCTTAGTCGACGATGCCATCGTGGTGGTGGAAAACGTCGAGCGCCTGATGAGCGAAGAGGGGCTCTCGCCGCGGGAGGCGACGCGCAAATCGATGGATCAGATCCAGGGAGCGCTGGTGGGGATAGCCCTGGTGCTGTCGGCAGTCTTCGTGCCGATGGCCTTCTTCGGCGGCACCACCGGCGCGATTTATCGCCAGTTTTCCATCACCATCGTCTCCGCCATGATCTTCTCGGTGCTGGTGGCGCTGATCCTGACTCCCGCCCTGTGCGCCACCCTGCTGCGGCCGGTCAGCAAGACGCAGCTGCACGCCAAAAAAGGCTTCTTCGGCTGGTTTAACCGCACCTTTGAACGCAGCGCCCTGCGCTATGAGAACGGCGTGGGCCGGGTGGTACGCAACGGCGGACGCAGCATGCTGCTCTATCTTTTGATCCTCGGCGGGCTGGGCACCCTGTACCTGCATCTGCCCACCTCCTTTCTACCTCAGGAGGATCGCGGGGTCTTCATGACCCAGATCCAGCTGCCGGTCGGTGCTACGCAGCAGGAGACTCTGAAGGTGGTGGAAAAGGTCGAAAGCTACCTGCTGGTCGACGAGGGCAAAGACGTGCAGTCGGTCTTCTCCATCGTCGGCGCCGGCCCGGGTGGCAACGGCCAGAACGTCGCGCGCATGTTCGTGCGTCTCAAGCCCTGGGATCAGCGCACCGGCGAGGGCGACAGCGCCGCCGCCATCATTGAGCGCGCCAGTCGGGCCTTCGCCAACATTCGCGAGGCGCGGGTCTTTGCCAGCAGCCCGCCGGCCATCTCCGGACTCGGCAGCTCCGCCGGCTTCGATCTGGAGCTGGAGGATCACGCCGGTCTCGGCCACGATGCGCTGATGCAGGCCCGCGATCGGCTGCTGGCCGCCGCGGCCAGGCAGCCAGAGCTGACCCGAGTGCGCCATAACGGGATGGACGACAGTCCGCAGCTGCAGGTCGATATCGATCAGCGCAAGGCGCAGGCGCTCGGCGTGAGCATCGACGATATCAACGACACGCTGAAAACCGCCTGGGGCTCGACCTACGTCAACGACTTTCTCAACCGGGGGCGGGTGAAGAAAGTCTACGTGCAGGGCGAGGCCGCCTATCGCATGCTGCCGAACGACATCAACAAATGGTATGTCCGTAATAACCAGGGCAATATGGTGCCTTTCTCCGCCTTCTCCAGCACCCGCTGGGACTACGGCTCACCGCGCCTGGAGCGCTATAACGGCGAGGCGGCGGTCGAAATCGTCGGCGAGGCGGCGCAGGGGATCAGCACCGGCCGCGCCATGGAAATAATGGAGCAGCTGGTCAGCGAGCTGCCCAGCGGATTTGGCTTGGAGTGGACCGGCATGTCCTATCAGGAGCGCCTGTCCGGCGCCCAGGCGCCGGCGCTGTACGCCCTCTCCCTGCTGGTGGTGTTCCTGTGCCTGGCGGCGCTGTATGAAAGCTGGTCGATCCCCTTCTCGGTCATGCTGGTGGTGCCGCTCGGCGTACTGGGCGCCGTCTGCGCCACCTGGCTGCGCGGGCTAGAAAACGATGTCTATTTCCAGGTGGGGCTGCTGACCATCATCGGCCTGTCGGCGAAAAACGCCATTCTGATCGTCGAATTCGCCAACGAACTCAACCGCAGCGGCAAAGATCTGCTGGAGGCGACGCTGGAGGCGTGTCGCCTGCGTCTGCGCCCGATCCTGATGACCTCGCTGGCCTTCATCTTCGGCGTACTGCCGCTGACCCTCAGCCACGGCGCGGGCTCCGGCAGCCAGCACGCGGTCGGTACCGGAGTGCTGGGCGGCATGATCGCCGCGACCCTGCTGTCGATCTACTTTGTTCCGCTGTTCTTTATCTTGGTACGTCGCCGCTTTCCCGGAAAAGCCAAACGGTATAATTAACGGCGGATAACGCCAGAAACGACACCGGCAGCGCCCCGTCAGGGGCGTTGCCGGCCTATTGTTGCCGTTCTTGCTGATTCAAAATAAACTCAATAAATGACTTCCAGGTATCCAATTCTTTATCAATCATCGTAATATCAGTTCTATGTTGTCGAATTTATATTCGACCTCATGATAACGCGTCCTTTACCTACGGTGAAGATTTATGCGGATAAATTTTATCCCTGCCGGCAAAATGCCGGACTGGGATAGCGATTACAGGACAATGTTCAGAAGCGATACGCTATCTGCAGCGATGCCGTACCGTCACGGTAACGCTGCTCTCCCACCTGTCCATTCAACTGGGCCGAAAAGCCCAGATCTCCGTCAATATGCCCACGGATACCCACACTGACCTGTAGTGTATTGCTCACCGTTCCCTGCTCAACCGTGGCGTTGTCCATCATCAGCGCAAAGGCGGGTTGATGCTGATAACCCAGCTCAGCAAACGGCGTCAACGTATTGCCCGAGGCCATATCAATTTGCCAGGCAGCGCGGATACCCGCCCGGGCATACATGCCGCCGTTACTATCGTCCCGAATCCGGGTACCCGCCGCCTCCGTGACATCCTTTCCTTTCACCCCCATATGGGCCAGCTGAATTTGGGGCGTCAGCGCGAGCGTATGTGTGACATTGATGGCATAACGCCAGGCGTACCCGCCTTCAATGGATGCCAGAAAACCCCGGCTATTATAGCGTTGCGCACTTAACTGCTCTCCCTGTACCCGGTTATCGCCCCAGACATACTGCAACGCCCCATTGAAATAAAGCCCCTGCAACCCCAACGGATCGCGGCTGTAGGCGACGTATACTCCCGCGGTATAGCTATCCAAACTGGCCACAGCCTGCCGTTGGCTTAGGCGGTTGCGGCTCATACTGTGCGACGTTCCATAGCCGCCCATCACCCCCAACCGGTAATCACCGTGATCGTCTTGCCACTGAGTAACCTCTCCGCCCAACTGCACAGCATAACGGTACCCCCGGGTATCTAACTGGCCGCTGCTATCGCGGTAATAGCGATATCCCCCATTCTGGCGTAGCCACATGCTGGAGGCCGCGCTCCGGGCTGCGTGCGGATAAACCATCTCCTGCCAGCGAGGAAGAAACAGGGTATTAGCCGCCGCCAGATTAGCCAGATATCCCTGGCTTTCCGGGCGAACTAACGTACTATGTCCATCCTCTGCCAGATTAGTCAGCCAATAGCGACGTCTCCCCTGGCCCAGTCCATCATCTGCCTGCTCAGCCAGACGGTAATCATAAGCGGCAGCCACGGTCCGCTGCGCTAATGCAAACGTTGCCTGACTCTCCCCGGCCAGCGAAATAAGCGCGATAGCATCCGCCTGCTGCCCCAACCCTTCACTACTGGTAATAGCAACACGTATATTGCCACTGCTGGGTCCGTTCAGCGTAAGGCTATCGCTGCGGAGATCAGCGCCAGGTGCATTTACCCCAAATCCCAGCAGACCATCATCACTCAGGTAATCACCGTCGACGATCAGCTGATTTCCAGCTGTAGCGGCACTCAGCCACAGGTTTCCAGCATGATTCAGCGACGCCAGATGAAAATTGTCAGGCGTGGAGGTGGCAAGCACCAGTGTGCTACGACGTGCAAGGCCAACTTTAGGTTGTCTCCCCATCGCTTCCCCGTCATCCACCAGTAACACAGCATCTCCGGTCACACGTACGTTGCCAATCATACGGTGATCGTCAAGACAATAGCGGCTCACCGCCGCGCCAATATGGGCATCATTGCGCCATGCGCAGGAGAGTGGCGTCTGTTTGATGACCTCCGGCCGCTGCGCTAACAGCGGTAGCGGCTCCCCCTGCACGTCGGCCAGATTGCCCAGGTACATATCATTACGGTGGTTGTTGCGCGTTAATAAAAACAGCGGGGACTGTGGCGTGTAGTTAGCCGCCTCAGGCCCCCAGATTAATGCGAGCCGCCCATCACCTGCCAGGCGTAGCGCAGGGCCAGTATAGCGTAACGTATGGGCCACCAGCGCGTGGTCTGAGGCAGACACATAGTCACTCGCGACAACGCGTTGCCCATTCATCGGCGTGCCATCGATAGCAAAATAGGCATCATTGATACGGTAGGTAGAATCCATGGGATTAAACGCCAGCTGCATAATGCCACTGTAGGGATCGCTGGCGTCGTCCGCCAGGGAAAACCATTTTGCAAAAGGGCGCGATACAACAATATAGTCCACCTGCCCACGGCTCCAGGCTCCCCAGCCGCGGCGGGCATTATCATCCATAACCGACGGCCAGGTCGCACTGCCGTCATTCAGGGTATGAGGCGCAAACGGCTCCCGTTCTTCGTCGTGTATAAACAGCTGGTAGCGCTGGCGCAAAAGATTCATAGTGCGCGGCAGATTGCCATCCACGGGATAGTTTTCAGCTCGGAACAGTGCGGCGATCCACGCCCCCTCAACGTCATTCAACGCTTGCCCGCGATCAATCAGTGCGTTCAACAGCTTCCTGCTTTGGGCATATTGCTCAAGCAACGTGCGGTAAAACTGGGCGGGCGATGAATCCGGGTTCTGTATATAGCGGTTAAACAGCTGCACCTGCGCATCCACGCTGAACAGCCCGCGCTCCGCATATTCGCCGGCATTAAAGTCACCAGCCAGCACAATCGGCAACGGTGTTGCATGCGCAACTGCATTGAGCAGTTGAACCTGATTGAGGCGAAAAGAGGAATCATCCTGAGAACTGAGGTGTGGGCTGCCGAACAACAATGGCGTATCCACCACGCCATGCTCCAGCACCGCATAGGGCAGGTTCATCATGACATTGGCCAAAGGCACCTGATGCGTACGCAGCGCTGACAGCACATTCACCAGATTAACCAGCGACCGCGGCTTGTCCAACAGTTGCCCCAGCGCCTCGGATAGAGGAACGCCATTCTGGATAACCGACGCCAGTAAGGTACGCACGCCATCATCCAATGTTATTCCATTAAGCGCACTGATGACCTGCTGTTGCAAATCAATATCGTAGTACAACGTCCCATCGGCCAGCATCAGGTTGCCAAAACGGGCGGGCAACGGCGTTTGTACCGCACTATCGCCCAATGCGCTAAAGTGCCCAAGCCCCGCCTGCTCCAGCAGGCGCTGATAGCGCCGCCCACGGTTATCCAGACTTTGTAAGGTTTCAACCTCCTGAAACCCCATCAGATCATAATTGGCATTAATAAAAAAAGGCAACGTGATAGCCGGCTCATCTAAGCGATCAAAATAGGTGTTATAGGTCAGTATCCGCAGCACGTTATCCTGCCGCGCGTCCGCTGGCGGCAGAGAGAGTAGCCCCAATGTCATCAATAATGTCAGCAAAGAGAAGTTATGCATGAGATGTCCCCGATAAAATAGAAGTACGGGGAACATAGCGGCGCCATGTGACGATAAAAGCAGCGATTCATTATAATATGATGAAAATATTGTGTTTATTTTTATGGAGTTGATGTTTTTATCACTGAAATCAATCATTGCATAACCCCCTTCTGGGGACAGCATTTTCTCCTCGGCCAAACGGCAGCTACGCTAGCCAGGCGCTGCACGCTAAGGGTAGATCCCACGGCGGATTTACCGCATTATGGAAGCTCCCGATAACAAAGGTAATAGCGTCATGACTACTCTGTCGTCCTCTCCGATGCCGGTGATCTATGGCATCAAAAACTGCGATACGGTTAAGAAGGCCCGCAGGTGGCTGGATGAACGGCAGATCCCCTATCGCTTTCACGACTACCGCAGCGATGGCCTGGATGAGGCGCGGCTGAACGGATTTATCGAGCAGCTCGGCGTCGGCGCGCTGCTGAATACCCGCGGTACCACCTGGCGCGGCCTGGATGAGGCCACCCGCGCCGAAGCCGCTCAGCCAGAGGCGGCGGCGCGGCTGATGCTCGCCTCTCCGGTGCTGATCAAGCGTCCGCTGCTGCAGTGGGGAGAGCAGCTGCTGCTCGGGTTCACCCCAGAGCGCTACGCGCAGTTTTTCGCCGAGGAGGCACAATGAGCGTCTGTCCGGTTCTCACGCTGGCGCAGCAGCTGATCCGCTGCCCGTCCATCAGCCCTAACGACGCCGGATGCCAGGATATCCTGCTGGCCCGCCTGCGCGCGCTGGACTTCCATATTGAAGCGATGCCGCACGGCGATACCCGCAATCTGTGGGCCTGGCGCGGCGGTGATGGCCCGGTGTTGGCCTTTGCCGGCCATACCGACGTCGTACCGCCCGGCGATGAGCGCCAGTGGCGCCATCCCCCGTTTACCCCGACGCTGCAGGACGGCATGCTGTACGGCCGCGGCGCGGCGGATATGAAGGGATCGCTGGCCGCCATGGTGGTCGCCGCCGAACGCTTTGTCTCCGCCAGGCCGGATCACCGCGGTCGGCTGGCCTTTTTAATCACCTCCGATGAGGAGGCCAGCGCGGTCAACGGCACCGTCCGCGTCGTCGAGACCCTGATGGCGCGCGGCGAACGCCTTGACTACTGCCTGGTGGGTGAGCCCTCCAGCGAGCAGCGTCTGGGCGACGTGGTCAAAAACGGCCGCCGCGGCTCCATCACCGCCGATCTGACCGTGCACGGCACTCAGGGGCACGTCGCCTATCCTCACCTGGCCGACAATCCGGTGCACCGCGCCGCGCCGATGCTGGCGGAGCTGGTGGCTATCGCGTGGGATAGCGGCAACGACTTCTTCCCGCCGACCAGCCTGCAAATTGCCAATATCGCCGCTGGTACCGGCAGCAATAATGTGATCCCCGGCGATATGTATGTACAGTTCAATCTGCGCTTCAGCACCGAGTCAAGCGTTGAGTCGATCCAGCAACGCGTCGCGGCGCTGCTGGATCGCCACGGCCTGCGCTATACCCTTAACTGGTCTCTCTCCGGCCTGCCATTCCTGACGCCGGGCGGCGAGCTGGTCGACGCGGTGGTCAACGCCGTCGCCTGCTACGGTGGCCAAACCCCGCGCCTGCTGACCACCGGCGGCACATCCGACGGGCGTTTCATTGCCCGCATGGGCGCCCAGGTGGTCGAGCTGGGGCCGCTTAACGCCACCATACATAAAGTCAACGAATGCGTCAGCGCGGCCGACCTACAGAGCCTCAGTCGCATGTACCAACGGATTATGGAGCAACTCATCGCATGATCACCCCGGCGATGTTGACCGGTCTGAGCACCGATCACCTGGAGTCCATCGGCGGCAACCACCGCCTGCAGCCGCGGGCCGCCGACGCGTTTCGCGCCATGCAGCGGCGTGCGCTCGCCGATGGGCTGAACCTGCAGCCCGCCAGCAGCTTTCGCGACTTTGCGCGTCAGCAGGCCATCTGGAATGACAAGTTCAACGGAAAGCGTCCGCTGCTGGACGCCGACAGCCAGCCGCTGCAGGTGGCCGACCTGACGCCGGGTGAACGCTGTCAGGCCATCCTGCGCTGGTCCGCCCTGCCCGGCGCCAGCCGGCACCACTGGGGCAGCGATCTCGATGTCTACGATCCGGATCTGCTGCCCGCGGATACCCGACTCCAGCTGGAGCCATGGGAGTATCAGCCCGCGGGCTGCCAGTTCCCCCTTACCCGCTGGCTGGATACGCACATGGCGGCGTTCGGCTTTTACCGCCCGTTCGGCGGCGGGCAGGAAGGCGTCGGCGCCGAACCCTGGCATCTGAGCTACCGTCCGCTGGCCCAGCAGGCCGAATCCCTGCTGACGCCGGCGGTGCTGCGGGAGGCCTGGCAGGATCGCGACATCGCCGGACGCGACTGGCTGGAGCCCCATCTGGAGGCGATTTTTTCCCGTTATATCCGTACCCAGGAGAGCAAGGAATGAGCTGGCTGGCTGACTATTGGTGGGTGATCCTGCTGATCCTGATCGGCATGATCTGGAACGGGATCAAGGCGCTGATGCGCGTCAATCCCAAACGCTATCTGGACGATCGCCCGCCGCTGCCGCCGCACCGCGACAACAATGCGCAGTGGGACGACGATGACTGGCCCCGGCAGGAGAAGGACAAAGGCCAGGACAAGGCGCCGCGCAAGTAACGCCCCTCCCCCCTCAGCGGTAGGCGACGATCTCGCCGCGTTTGCCGCTGAGCGCCTCATCCCAATAACGCTGTGGAATATAGGCGCGCATCCGCTCCAGCGCCGCCTCCATCAGGGCCGCGTTGATCGCATGTCCCACCGGCTCAATATCCAGCGTGACATCGGTGCCGGTGCTGCGCAGCCGGCGCTCGGCCGCCTGCGCGTGCGCCAGATCGATCCGAGGATCCTCGCTGCCGTGCAGCAGATGCACCACCGTATCGCCCAGCTTATGCTGCGGCAGGGTAGCAAAGCGCCCGCTGAATGCGATCACCCGACCCGCTAGATCCGGCTCGCTGCGCACCGCCTCCAGCGCCATCGTCGCCCCCTGAGAGAAGCCCACCAGCGCCGTCGCGGCATAGCCGACGCCGCTGACCTGCTGCCAGTAGCGCACCAGCGCGATCAGCCGCGGCAACGCGGAGGCAATACGCGCCGGACGATTCTCGTCATCCTCTCCCTCTTGCGCATACCACTGCAGCCCTGCGCCATCCGGCGACGGCTCAGGCGACCCGACGCTGACCACCAGCGCTTGGGGGAACGCCTGGGCGAAATACGTCCCGATCTGCCCCATGGCGACCGGGTTATCGCCTACGGCGTGAAACAGCAGAATCAGCTGCTGCGCCGCCCCCACCGGCTGTTGCACAACGTGATGATGATGTTCCATACGCGGCTCCTAATCACTCATGCGGACTCTCTTGTTACCTACTATACGCCTGCCGCGACAGGAGAAAAACCACGCTGCCCGCGAGCCCCACGGCCGGGTGTGCCGACGGCGTTACGCCTCCGCCGCCAGCGCGGCGGCCAGCGCCCGGCGCAGGGCGGCGATTAGGGCCCGCCGTCCGCTGATGCCCCCCTGCGGCGGCAGCCGTGCCAGATCGCCCTGCGCCTGCAACAGCTGCGCCAACAGCGGCGGCAGCGCAGAGGCCGGTCGACAGGCCAGAAAACGCAGCAGCGCCGGACAGGCGCTATCGTAAGGGCGGGCGTGATGGGCAAAGCCGTCCAGCTCACGCAGATCGGCCTCATCGGGCAGGTCCGCCGTCAGCTGCGTCAGCGGGAGCGCGAGCCCGGTCTGCGCCATCAGCCAACGGGCATCTCGCGCCAGACGCCGGGCCAAGCGCTGGGTCAACGCCTCTCCCGCCGCCGTCAGCGGGCAGAGCGCCATCGCCGTATAGCAACCGCTGCTGGCCTCCCGCTGGGTCCCCATGCGCACCAGGGTAAATCCGCTGCGTTGCCAGAACGCCCAGAGCGCATCGGTATAGCCAAAGCTGACCGAAACAAAGTCCACCGCCCCCGCGCGCGCCTGCGTCAGCGCCGCGGCTATCAGCGCCGATGCGACGCCGCGCCGGCGCAGCGCCGGCATCACGGCGATACGGCTAACGCGCCAGGATCGCAGCCGCGGAGCGTCGGCCTCACCACCGTGCGCCGCCAGCGACTGGGCGACCAGGCTGCCGCGCGGACGACGCTCACCGGCCCACACCGCCTGCGCCAGCGCGGCGGACAGTCCTCCCTCTTCCACCAGCCACAGCGCCCCCTGAACTCGCGCCTCGCCCAGCGCCGCGCACAGGCGCTGACCGGGCGCATCCATCAGGCGCCGCAGATCGAGCGGCGATGTCCGGTAGTGGGCGCTGGTCAGCAGGGCATAAAAGGCCGCCATCCGCGCCGGTGCCGTCTGCCACTGTTCCTGATCCAGCCAGCGCAGCGCGCTGACCGGCGCCGCCGCCCCACAGGTATCGCTGAACAGCAGCGCGGCGTTCAGCCACGCCTCCAGCGGATCGCCGCTGGCCCAGCGCAGCGGCCGATCGAGGCGATGGATACGGCAATCGGGCAGCGCCGTGCAAAACTTGAGCAGAAACCCGCGGCCGGTCCCCTCGTAGCCCTGCACCGTGGTGGTCATCAGCACATGGGGAAACGCCGCGATCAGGCGCTGCAGCAGCGGCGTCGGAATCGCCGCCGCCTCATCGATCAGCAGCCAGCCGGGCAGCGCCTCCCCGGCCTCGATCCGCTGCAGCAGCAGATCGGGCGCCACGAACGGCAGCGCGCCCGCCGCCGTCTGCACCCGCTCGGCGGCGACCCGGGCCGGCGCCGTCAGCAGACAGTCACCGCACAGCTCGGCGGCCAGCATACCGCTCAGGGTTGACTTGCCGCGCCCGCGGGGGCCCAGCACCACGTTGACGGCAGCCGGCGTACGCAGCGTGCGCAGTATCGCCCGCTGCTGCGCCGTCGGCGCGCCATCCGGTGCCCGCCACGCCGCGCGCCTCAGCGGCGCCGGCGCCGGGCACGCCTCCCCCTGGCGCCATAGCGTGACGCCGTCGGCGTCGGACAGCGTCCGCTGCAGATGGTGAACAAAATTCGCCGTGGCGATAGGATGCTCGCGCTCGCTCCAGCGCAGGCTGTCATCATCGGGACGCTGCGCCCAGGCAGACCACGGCGGAGTCAGCAGGATCAGCCAGCTGCCGGCGCGTAACGCGCCGGCCAGCGCCGCCAGCGCCTCCGCGTGACAGCCCGGATGCCAGTCCAGCACGCAGTGCCCCAGCTCACGTCCCAACACCGTACGGATCTGCGTCAGCGGCAGCGCCTGACATCCCGCCGGTGCCGGGCTGCCGCACCAGGTTGCATCGGCCAGCGGGGCGAGGGCGAGGGCGGCGCGCCGTCGGCACCAGTCGGCCTCGCCGCTGATCACCAGCAGGCGGCGCACGCCGGCGCGGGACATGGCAGGAAGAGAGGCGGAAAGCGGCATAGCGACACCAGGGCAGCAAAAGGGAATCCCTGAGTATACCAGCATCGCCGCCGTCTGCACTGCCGCGCGCCATCATCGACAAGCGATCGCAAAACGATCATGACGCGCCATAACATCACAATAAATAACCAATCATCGCCAAGCTACCCGCGGCCTATCGGCCCCGGCGCGGTCTGGCTCGTGCCATGTCCGTTTCTCCTCGGCCCAAAGGAGAAACGCGCCTGCGCTCGGCTTTCCGTCTGTTTTTCCTACCGTCGGCACGGCTCTCCGCCGCACAGGCGCCACCCCCCACGCCATGCCGACCGGATGCCCGCAACTTGTCCTTTCACGGCCGCGCACGGATGGATCTGACGCGGCACAACCGTGCCCCGGGCGATCCCGGCGGATCCGCGGTCACATCACTACCGGGCTGGCGCGCCGTTATGCACCGCAGGTCGCGCGTTTTCTGCCGATCGCGCCGCCAAGGGGGCACCATGCCGCTGTACAGCGCGCACTGCCAGGTCGGACGTATTGGTACCGCCTGGCGGATCACCCCGAAACCGCGCCGGATCGGGGACACCGGCCGTGGGCAGGAGTGCGTCATGGCCGGGCTGGCACCATAATGACGACGGGGGCTAGCGCCCCCGTCGTCTCTCCATTCGACGCGTCACCGCTCAGTCGAGCGGCACGCCCAGACGGTGAGCCACCTCTTCATAGGCCTCAATTAGCCCGCCCAGATTCTGGCGGAAGCGATCCTTATCCATCTTCGCCAGCGTCGCCTTATCCCACAGTCGGCTGCCGTCCGGCGAAAACTCATCGCCCAGAACGACTTGGCCCTTATACAGACCGAACTCCAGCTTAAAGTCCACCAGGATCAGCCCGGCGTCGTCAAACAGCTGACTGAGTACCTCGTTGGCGCGGTAGCTCAGCGCCTTCATCTGCGCCAGATGCTCGTCGCTGACCCAGCCAAAGGTACGGCAGTAGGATTCATTGACCATCGGATCGTGCATGGCGTCGTTCTTCAGGAACAGGTCGAACAGCGGCGGATTCAGCGGCATGCCCTCTTCAATACCCAGACGCTTCACCAGCGAACCGGCGGCGCGGTTACGGATCACGCACTCCACCGGCACCATCTCCAGCTTCTTCACCAGCGCATCGGTATCGGACAGCAGGCGCTCCATCTGCGTCGGGATCCCGGCCGCCTCCAGCTGGCTCATGATGAAGTGATTAAACTTGTTGTTCACCATACCTTTGCGATCAAACTGCTCAATGCGCTGACCATCCAGGGCTGATGTATCGTTGCGGAACGACAGAATCAGCAGATCCGGATCCTCCGTGGCATAGACCGTTTTAGCCTTGCCGCGGTACAACTCAGCGAGCTTTTGCATTTGTATACTCCATAGGTTAAGAACAGAACAAACCGAAGCGTTCGGGCGAGACAGCGCCGCAGGATGCGGGCCATTATACGCCAGCCAAACGATTGCGTGGAGAAAAAAATACAAAAAAAGGGGGCGTTAGCCCCCTTCGCGATGTCCGTTCGGGTTACGGGCGGGCGAACGCCGCCTGGAATACCTTGACCAGCGCGTCGTTACGCGCCTGGGTCAGCGGCTGCCCCTTGCTGTCCAGGAACTGCAGGCTGGTACGGTTGTCCAGATCGCCGACCTGGATCTTATAGTCGCCGTTGGCCAGATCCGGCACGCTGGCCCGCAGGCTTTCCCAGGTGCTGCTGCCCGGCTCCTTGTAGCTGACGGCGATCGTCCCCTGCGGGCGGCTGCGATCGCCGATGGTCATGCCAACGCGCGGCAGCACGGACGGCAGGCGCTCCCAGACCTGGGCATAAGGCGCACGCACGATCAGCAGCGGCAGACCGGTATCGTCGGCCCCGCTCTGTACGTCGATCTGTCCCAGGCTCCGGTTAGCGCGCGCGTTCGCCTGATCGCTCTGGATTTTATCCAGATTGCCGGCAACGTCGTTCAGCACATTCACCGCATAGCGCTGGATCTCGCTGCTTGAGGTCACCGGCGTTCCGCTCTGCTCCAACGCCAGAGACTTCACCACGATCGCCGTCTGGTATCCCTGCGGCTGAACCGAGATCTGATAGCGGCCGCGGTACTGCTGATCTTCATCGGCGCGATTGAACGCGATCCACTCCGTCGTCAGCGACTGGCTGGCATCCTGGCGGCTGGCAATCGGGAAGTTATCCTCCTGCACCGAGCGTACGACCTGCTGCCACAGCCCGCTCATCCCGGCTGAGTTCTCCACCAGCATGATCGCTGCGCCGTTGGTGTACTGGGTGCGCGAACCGTTCAGCAGCGCCAGCGCCTGCGCCGGAGGACGGATATCCAGCGCCTTGCCGACGGCGCCCTTATCGTTACTCCTCTGGATATCGTAGGTGCTGTTCTGCAGCGGCAGGATCATCCCCGCAGGCGCCTTCAGCTCCTGCAGAGCCGGCGTTTCCAGGTAGGCCTCATCTCCGCTGACCTGGCGCTTATAGCGCTGATCGCTGGAGCAGGCGGAGAGCATCATCGCCAGCGACACGCCAACCAGGGTCGCAATCGTCGACTTTTGTACTGAGTAAGCCATTCAATCTCCCTAAGAGTTACAGCACACCGGCATGCTGCAGTGCGCGCTCAACCGCCGGACGCGCACTGGCGCTCAGCGGAGTCAGCGGCAGACGCAGGGTGTCGGTCGCTATCAGTCCCAATACCTTGGTGGCCCATTTTACCGGTATCGGGTTTGCTTCTATAAACAGATCATGATGCAGCGGCATCAGGCTCTGGTTTAGCCTGCGTGCGGCATGGAAATCCCCGGCCAGCGTCAGGCGGCACATCTCAGCCATCTGGCGCGCAGCCACGTTCGCGGTTACCGAGATAACCCCTTTTCCGCCCAGACGCATAAAGTCCAGCGCCGACGCATCATCGCCGCTGAGCAGGATAAAGCGATCGTCGTTGACCCGATCTTGGATCTGCCCAACGCGACTTAAGTTCCCGGTCGCTTCTTTAATCGCGATAATATTGTCAATCTGCGCCAAACGCGCCACGGTCTCCGGCAGCATATCGCAACCGGTGCGCGACGGCACGTTATACAGGATCTGCGGCAGATCGGTACAAGAGGCGATGGCACGGAAGTGCTGATATAACCCTTCCTGCGTCGGCTTATTATAATACGGCGTGACCGACAGACATCCCACCACCCCGCTGTGATTAAAGCGCTCGGTCAGCGCAATGGCCTCGGCGGTGGCGTTGGCGCCCGCCCCGGCGATCACCGGAATCCGGCCATCGGCCAGCTCCAGCGTCTGTAAAACCACGTTGACATGCTCGTCATGGCTCAGCGTGGCGGACTCACCGGTGGTGCCCACGGCAACAATGGCGGACGTCCCGCTGGCTACATGGTAATCGACCAACTTTTTCAGGCTCGCGCGATCGACATTGCCCCTGTCATCCATCGGCGTTACCAGCGCTACAATACTTCCCGTGAACATAGTCCATCCCCCCTCTAAAAACAGGCGTCTCATGGTACGTTTTAAAGCATTGCCAACGCAAGTAGACATCTGAATGCTAATTGCTTGTAGCATACTTTTTTTTATGATTACCTTGGTACACCCACTATCGATACAGGAAGAACTCTTTTGCCACAGCCCAATCAACACTATCTAGTCATCACCGCCCTTGGCGCGGACCGCCCCGGCATCGTCAACAATATTACCCGCCACGTCAGTAGCTGTGGCTGCAATATTGAAGACAGCCGACTGGCGATGTTGGGCGAAGAGTTCACGTTCATCATGCTGCTCTCCGGCAGCTGGAACGCGATCACCCTGATAGAGTCCACCCTGCCGCTGAAAGGCGTAGAGATGGACCTGCTGATCGTAATGAAGCGCACCACCTGGCACGAGCGTCCTACCATGCCGGCCACGGTCTGGGTGCAGGTCGAAGTCAAAGACTCGCCGCACATCATCGAACGCTTTACCGATCTGTTTGACTCACAGCGCATGAACATCGCCGAACTGGTCTCCCGAACCCAGACCCGCGACGGTTCCGATGAGCAACAGCTCTATATTCAAATCACCGCCCATAGCCCGGCCAGCCAAGACCCCACGCTGATCGAGCGCGCGTTTAACCAGCTCTGTCTCGAGCTCAACGCGCAGGGCAGCATCAACGTAGTCAATTATTCTCAGCATGACGGTTAAAGACGGAGAGAGTCGTAATGAGTCCATTGCAAGCCGGTAGCATCGCGCCACAGTTTACCCTATTGGATCAAGACGGTGAGCAGATCGGTCTGGCTGACTTCCAGGGCCAGAGAGTACTGGTCTACTTTTATCCCAAAGCCATGACCCCAGGCTGTACCGTACAGGCCTGCGGGCTGCGCGACAGCATGAATGAGCTGAAACAGTACGCCGTAGAGGTGCTGGGGATCAGCACCGATAAACCGGAAAAGCTCTCCCGCTTTGCGGAGAAGGAGCTGCTGAACTTTACCCTGCTGTCCGATGAAGAGCACCGGGTCGCCGCCCTGTTTGGCGTTTGGGGAGAGAAAACCTTCATGGGGAAAACCTATGACGGCATTCACCGCATCAGCTTTCTGATCGACGGCAGCGGCCGCATTGAACACGTGTTCGAGGGGTTTAAAACCAGCAACCACAGCGACGTGGTGCTGGAGTACCTGCGCAGCCACCCGTAACGCCCGCGGCGCGACGCCCTCTGGCGCCGCGCCCGCCTAGGCGCTACCCGTTGGCGCCCGGCGTCGAGTCATTACCGAAGTCATCCGGCCAGGCGTGGATCACCGCCTTCACCAGGGTCGCCAGCGGGATCGCGAAGAAGACCCCCCAGAATCCCCACAGCCCCCCAAAGATGATCACCGACAGAATGATCACTAGCGGATGCAGGTTAACCGCCTCGGAGTAGAGCAGCGGCACCAGGACGTTACCGTCCAGCCCCTGCACCACCAGATAGGCGATGAACAGCGACCAGAAATCTGCCCCCATCCCCCACTGAAACAGCGCCACCAGCACCACAGGAATGGTCACCAGCACCGCGCCGATATAGGGAATAAGCACCGAGACGCCGACCAGCACCGCCAGCAGCAGGCCATAGTTCAGCCCCAGCACCAGAAACACCAGATAGGTCGCCACGCCGACCACCACCATCTCCACCACCTTGCCGCGGATATAGTTGGTGATCTGCTGATTCATCTCCAGCCAGACCTGACCGGCCAGGCCGCGCTCGCGCGGCAGCACCCGGCGCAGCGCATTGAGCATCTGTCCCTTATCCTTGAGCAGGAAGAACACCATCAGCGGCACCAGCACCAGATAGATGGCCAGCGTGACCAGTCCGACCAGCGACGCCAGGGAGAACTTCAGCACCGACTCGCCCATCAGCGCCATCCGCGCGCGCAGATTCTCCACCACTACATCGATGATGCCCGCATCCATCAGGGCCGGGTAGCGGCGCGGCAGCGTGGCAGCATACTCATAAAAGCGGGTCACCATCTTCGGCATGTCACTCATCAGCGCCAGCCCCTGCTGCCAGGCGATCGGGATCACCACCAGCATCGTCAGCAGCACAATCCCAATAAACAGCAGCAGCACCACGCAGACCGCCCATAGCCGCGAACAGCCGACCAGCTGCAGCTTATGGGTCGGCCACTCCAGCAGGTACGCCAGGACGATGGCAACCAGCAGCGGCGCCAGGATGCCGTTAAAGAAATAGATAATGCAAAATCCCACCAGCAGGATGGTCAGCAGGGCGATCGCCTGGGGGTCGGTAAAGCGGCGCCGGTACCACTGCCTCAGCATTTCAAGCACGGTTATACTCCTTCATTCTGCGCCGCGGCGCGACTGCTCCATAAATCACGTTATATAACAATATGATAAATAATAACCAACAAGTTTTGGCACGGCCGGGCAATAGTGGCAGAATGGACAACCATCAGGTTATTGCAGGACACGGCCCTTTATCTGGCCTAGTGTAATAGAGAGCGGGTGCGGGAAGAAGAACTCTTCGCCGGGATCGGCGTCAAATGTCTATCGTTGCTTTGGAAGCGTCACTCATGACTTTACGGTTCAACAGATCGCTTATCGCCCTGCTGCTGGTGGGCGGGCTATTCGGTGCCGCGCCCTCGCTGCACGCCGCCGCCATACAGGATCAATCGCTGCCGGATATCGGCACCACCGCCGGTAATATCCTCAGCATCAATCAGGAGCTGGCGATGGGGGACTTTTACGTACGCCAGCTGCGGGCCAGCGCGCCGCTGATTAACGATCCCCTGCTCGACGGCTATATCAACCGGCTGGGAGAGCGCCTGGTTTCCCACGCCGACGGCGTGCGGACACCGTTCCACTTCTATCTAGTTCGCAATGACGACATCAACGCCTTTGCCTTCTTCGGCGGCAACGTGGTGCTGCACAGCGCCCTATTCCGCTATACCGACAATGAGAGTCAGCTGGCCTCGGTGATGGCCCATGAGATCTCCCACGTTACCCAGCGCCACCTGGCGCGAGCGATGGAGGAGCAGCAGCGCACTGCGCCGCTGACCTGGGTCGGCGCCCTCGGATCCATCCTGCTGGCGATGGCCAGCCCGCAGGCGGGCATGGCGGCCCTGACCGGCACCCTGGCGGGCGCCCAGCAGGGGATCATCAGCTTTACCCAGCAGAATGAGCAGGAGGCCGATCGCATCGGTATTCAGGTGCTGCAGCGCGCCGGATTCGACCCCCAGGCTATGCCCAACTTTCTGCAAAAGCTGGCCGACCAGTCGCGCTACTCCTCCAAGCCGCCGGAGATCCTGCTGACCCATCCCCTGCCGGACAGCCGCCTGACCGATACCCGCAACCGCGCCAACCAGATGCGCCCCCACCCGGTTCAGTCCTCTCTCGACTACCTGCTGGCCAAGGTTCGCACCCTGGGCATGTACAGCGGTAACGACCTCGACGGCGGCTATCTCAGCAGCGACATGCTGGATACGCTGGCGCGCGGCAACGTACGCGAGCAGCAGGCGGCGCGCTATGGGCGAGCCATTCTGTTCTCTCAGGCCAACAAGCCTGACGATGCGCGCCGTACCCTGCAGCCGCTGCTGGCGGCCGATCCGGACAACGTCTGGTATATCGACCTGATAACCGATATCGACCTCAGCCAGAAGCAGGCGGCGGCGGCCATCGCCCGTCTGGAGGCGGCGCTAGCAAAAAATCGCAGCGATCCCGTCCTGCAGATCAATCTGGCCAACGCCTATATTCAGGGCGGGAAGGCGCCCCTGGCCTCTCGCCTGCTGTACCGTTATACCTACAGCTACCCCAGCGATGTCAACGGCTGGGATCTGCTGGCGCAAGCCAGCGCCGCACAGGGGCTGCGCGACGAGGAGCTGGCCGCCCGCGCCGAACAGCTGGCACTGACCGGCGAACTGCAGCAGGCTATCGGGCTGTTGGGCAACGCCAGCGCGCTGATGCCCCTCGGCAGCCTGAAACAGGCGCGCTATGACGCCCGAATCGATCAGCTGCGCCAGCTGCAGGAACGCTTTAAACAGTACCAGCGGCGCTGATGCCCACTCCCCGGCACCGCGGGCGCCGGGGGATTCCCCTAACTACAGGAGCCCCTATGTCCTCCGTCGTTATCTATCACAATCCCCGCTGCTCTAAGAGCCGCGCCACGCTGCAGCTGCTGGAAGAGCGCGGCATCCACCCCGAGATCGTGCCGTATCTGGAGACGCCGCCGGATGCCGACGCGCTGCGCGGCCTGATCGCCGCGCTGGGCTTTGACTCCGCGCGTCAGCTGATGCGCCGGGGCGACGATCTGTATCGGCAGCTGGATCTGGACAACCCGGCGCTGGACGAGGCCGCGCTGATCGACGCGCTGGCCGCACATCCCTCGCTGATAGAACGCCCCATCGTGGTCAACGGCCCGCGGGCGCGCCTGGGCCGCCCGCCGCCGCAGGTGCTGGAGATTCTGTAAATAGAGTTGGGCGCCGGGCAAGCCCGTCGCGCGACATAGATCGCCGCTCGGCTACAGCAGCAGCGTCTCTTTAACGAAGGGGATGGTCAGCTTACGCTGGGCGGCGATAGAGGCTCGATCGAGCTGATCCAGGGTCATAAATAGGGTGCGCATCTCACGATCCAGACGCTTAAGCAGGAAACGCCCCACGTCCTCCGGCAGCTCAAAGCCGCGTAGACGGGCGCGCAGCTGCAGCGCCTGCAGCTTCTCCTCATCGCCCAATGGCTGCAGCTTATAAATCTGCCCCCAGTCCAGGCGCGAGGCTAGATCGGGCAGCCGCAGATTGAGCTGGCGCGGCGGACGATCGCCGGTGATCAGCAGGCGGGTGCGTCCGCTCTCCTGGATCCGGTTATACAGATTGAAGATGGCCATCTCCCAGGCCTCATCGCCGGCGATACATTCGATATTATCGATACAGACCAGCGCCAGCTGCTCCATGCCATCCAGCACTTCGGGGACAAAGTAGGCCCGCTTATCCAGCGGCACAAACCCGACCGCCTCTCCGCGCTGCGACAGCTCAGCGCAGGCCGCATGCAGCAGGTGGCTGCGTCCGCCGCCCTCACGTGACCAGAAATAGATGTAGGATCCGTGCTCTTGACGTAATGCATTACGCAGCGCAGCGAGCAGCGCGGCATTCTCCCCCGCGTAGAAACTGGCAAAGGTTTCATCGTCGGGCAGATAGAGCGGCAATGAAAGCTGGGTGGGCGTGTTCAGATGCACCTCAGACATGAACTTGCAAAAAACGTTTTCAGTTTAACACAGAAATGCGCACAGGCATGCGCTAATCACGCCGCGGCGCTAAAAACCCCCGCAGGGACACGCCCCGGAGCGGGCCGTCTTCAGCAGGGAATAGTTCCCCGCCCCCAGGCAGGCCAGCGCCAGGCCGCTCACGCCGTAATAGAGCAGGCTCTCGATCGCCGATGCACCGCTCTTCGTCAGGCTGAAGGTATCGCCGACGTGGGCCAAATACCAGGCGAACAGCATCGTAAACGCCATGATCAGGGCCGAGGGCCGGACCAGCACCCCCAGCACGATCAGCGCCGGCGCCAGCAGCGCATGGATGCCCGTCAGGCCGAAGGCAGCTTTATTGACGCCATGCAGCAGTATCAGACCGCCCAGCGTGATACGCAGCAGCAATTTACCAAGATCCTCATTGTGAAGCAGGGGGTTCAGACGCAGCAGGAGTGCATGCATGGGATAACTCCTTTTTTACCGTTAATTATCCTGACGGGCCGGGGAGCCCACTGACGCGGCGCCAACGCCACCTTCTCCGGGGAGGAAGATAAATAAAAAGAAGCAGGATCAAGAGAATAGCCAGCGGCGGCAGCGCGCCATCACGCGCTTAACATAGCCACGGAGCGTGGAGAAAAGCGGACATTGTATGCGACAGATCCGCCCCGCATCATCCCGACGCGCGCAGGCGGAAAGACGAAAGCCGGACACCGCCCGGCTCCCGTCGGCGGCGTTAAATATCCTCCGGCAGCTCGATAATCTCTTCTTCTTTGCGCATCAGGCTGAACAGCTTGAACAACAGGCTCATCCCGATACCGACGATGGTCGCCAGCGCCATCCCCTTCAGCTCCGCGGCGCCGATGTGCACCTTGGCACCGCTGACGCCGATGATCAGGATAACCGAGGTCAGGATCAGATTCTGCGCCTTGTTGTAGTCGACCTTGGAGTCGATCAGCACCCGGATCCCGGACGCCCCGATCACCCCATACAGCAGCAGGGAGACCCCGCCCATCACCGGCACCGGGATCACCTGGATCGCCGCCGCCAGCTTACCGACGCAGGAGAGCAGAATCGCCAGCACCGCCGCCCCGCCGATCACCCAGGTACTGTAGACCTTGGTGATCGCCAGCACGCCGATGTTTTCGCCATAGGTGGTGTTCGGCGTCGAGCCGAAAAAGCCGGAGAACATGGTGGAGAAGCCGTTGGCAAACATGGAGCGGTGCAGCCCCGGATCGCGCATCAGATCTTTCTTCACGATATTAGCGGTCACCACCAGGTGGCCGACGTGCTCGGCAATCACCACCAGCGCCGCCGGCAGGATGGTCAAAATGGCGAACCATTCAAAACGCGGCGTATAGAAGGTCGGCAGCGCAAACCAGTGGGCCTCCTTGATCGGCGTAATATCCACCACGCCCATGAAAAAGGAGAGCCCGTAGCCTACCAGCACGCCGATCAGGATCGGGATGATGGCCAAAAAGCCACGGAACAGCACCGAGCCCAGCACCGTCACCGCCAGCGTCACCATCGAGATGGTGATGGTGGTGCCGTCGGCGCGGGCACCGTCGGCCGGCAGCAGGCCGGCCATATTGGCCGCCACACCGGCCAGCTCCAGTCCGATCACCGCCACAATCGCCCCCATTGCCGCCGGAGGAAAGATCACGTTCAGCCAGCCGGTACCGGCTTTTTTAACAATCAGCGCCACCAGGCAGAACAGCGCGCCGCAGACGATAAAGCCGCCCAGCGCCAGCTCATAGCCTAGCGGCAGCAGCAGCATCACCGGAGAAATAAAGGCAAAGCTGGAGCCGAGATAGGCCGGGATCTTGCCCTTACAGATAAACAGATACAGCAGAGTGCCGATGCCGTTGAACAGCAGTACCGTCGCCGGGTTGATCTTAAACAGAATGGGAACCAGCACGGTGGCGCC
The DNA here is from genome assembly GCF_000264765.2 of Edwardsiella anguillarum ET080813. Classification (GTDB taxonomy): domain Bacteria; phylum Pseudomonadota; class Gammaproteobacteria; order Enterobacterales; family Enterobacteriaceae; genus Edwardsiella; species Edwardsiella anguillarum. Next base: position 3,052,176 of record NZ_CP006664.1, on the reverse strand, counting down.
AAACATGGCGAACAGGTGCTGAAAGCTCAACGGAATCGTTTGCAGAAGCGGCGGACGCTCGCTGACGCCGATGACGCGACGGGTCATGGTGTATTTCCTCTCTCGTTAATCGATAGTGTTGGTGTTTGAAAGGGGCGCGACGCTCCCGGCGTCACGCCAAAAAAAAGCCGACTAACGAGTCGGCTCACGGGTTATTTGGTACCAAATATCTTATCGCCGGCGTCGCCCAGACCCGGAATAATGTAACCCTTATCGTTTAGGCCCTGATCGATGGAGGCGGTGTACAACTCCACGTCCGGGTGCGCCTTCTCCAGCGCGGCGATACCTTCCGGCGCCGCCACCAGCACCAGCACCTTGATGGAGCGGCAGCCGGCGTTCTTCAGCAGATCGATGGTGGCGATCATGGAGCCGCCCGTGGCCAGCATCGGGTCGACGACCAGCGCCATACGCTCATCGATGTTGGAGACCAGCTTCTGGAAATAGGGAACCGGCTCCAGCGTCTCTTCATTACGGTAGATCCCCACCACGCTAATACGGGCGCTCGGCACATGCTCCAGCACCCCTTCCATCATGCCCAGCCCTGCGCGCAGGATCGGCACCACGGTGATCTTTTTCCCTTTAATCTGTTCAACTTCGACCGGGCCGCACCAACCATCAATGGTTACTTTTTCTGTTTCGAGGTCTGCGGTCGCTTCATAGGTCAGCAAACTGCCCACTTCAGAGGCCAGTTCACGGAATCGTTTGGTGCTGATGTCATTTTCACGCATCAAACCCAGTTTGTGTTTCACAAGCGGGTGTTTCACTTCAACGATCTTCATTTTTTTTCTCCCATGTAGCTGTTCTGCGCCCAAAAAAATCGCGAGATTATACCGCCTTTTCGCCCGCTTACCAGAGAAAAAAGCATGATCTCAATCAAGAAAGAAACACTCTGTTACCTGACGGGCGAAAACGTTACCGTCGGGCATAACGGGATAGCAAACGTTTGCTTTGACTGCTAGAATTGCGCCGCCTGACATTTTCCGCAGGGTTCGCGGACGCCTCATCGCGCCGCCGACGGACCACGCCTAACCGCCATGGGGATTTACGCAGTGACCGACAAAACCGCTCTCAGTTACAAAGACGCCGGCGTAGACATTGATGCCGGCAACGCGTTGGTTGACCGAATTAAAGGCGTCGTCAAAGAGACCCGCCGGCCTGAAGTGATGGGCGGCCTGGGCGGCTTTGGCGCACTGTGCGCACTGCCGCAAAAATACCGTGAGCCGGTGCTGGTCTCCGGCACCGACGGCGTCGGCACCAAGCTGCGTCTGGCGATGGACCTGCAGCGCCACGACAGCATCGGTATCGATCTGGTGGCCATGTGCGTCAACGACCTGGTGGTTCAGGGCGCCGAGCCGCTGTTTTTCCTGGATTACTATGCCACCGGCAGGCTCGACGTCGATACCGCGGCGAGCGTCATCGGCGGGATCGCGGCGGGCTGTAAACAGGCCGGCTGTGCGCTGGTGGGCGGAGAGACCGCCGAAATGCCCGGCATGTACCACGGCGAAGACTACGACGTGGCCGGATTCTGCGTCGGCGTGGTAGAGAAGTCCCAGATTATCGACGGCAGTCAGGTTCGCCCCGGCGATGCCCTGATCGCCCTGGCCGCCAGCGGGCCGCACTCCAACGGCTACTCGCTGATCCGCAAGATCCTAGAGGTCAGCGGCTGCGATCCGCGCACGACGATGCTGGCCGGGCGCCCGCTGGCCGACCATCTGCTGGCGCCGACCCGTATCTACGTCGCCGCCTGTCTAGACCTGATCGCCAGCCATGAGGTGCACGCCCTCGCCCACCTCACCGGCGGCGGCTTCTGGGAGAACATTCCTCGCGTGCTGCCGGCCGGTGCCAAGGCCGTCATCGACGAGGACAGCTGGCAGTGGCCGGCCGTCTTCGACTGGCTACAGCAGGCCGGCAACGTCAGCCGTCACGAAATGTACCGCACCTTTAACTGCGGCGTCGGGATGGTGATCGCCCTGCCGCAGGCACTGGCTAACTCCGCGCTGGCGCACCTGAGCCAACGCGGCGAACAGGCCTGGCTGCTGGGCCATATCGCCGAGGCACAGGGCGACGAACCGCAGGTCGAGATCCTGCGCTGAGGGGGACTGCCATGAAGCGTATCGTCGTGCTGATCTCCGGCCAAGGCAGCAATCTGCAGGCGCTGATCGACGCCTGCGCCGCCGGGCGAATTTCGGGACGGATCGTCGCCGTTTTCAGCAACCGCGCCGACGCCCACGGACTGGCGCGCGCGCGCCGGGCCGGCATTGACACGTGCGCCCTGGGCGTGGATGACTACCCCGACCGCCAGGCCTTCGACATGGCGCTGGCGGCCCAGATCGCCGCCTATCACCCCGATCTTCTGGTGCTGGCCGGCTATATGCGCATCCTCTCGCCGGCCTTTGTCCAGCGCTTCGCTGGACGCATGCTCAACGTTCACCCCTCGCTGCTGCCGCGCTACCCCGGTCTGGATACCCACCGTCGGGCGCGGGACAATGGCGATACCCGGCACGGCGCCTCCGTGCACTTTGTCAGCGACACGCTGGACGGCGGCCCGGTGGTGCTGCAGGCCCAGGTACCGATCTTCGCCGACGACAGCGTCGCCGGGATCGCCGCCCGGGTACAGGTACAGGAGCACGCCATCTATCCGCTGGCGGTCGCCTGGTTCTGCAGCGATCGTCTACGCCAGCGCGACGGCCTGGCCTGGCTGGACGGACAGGCGCTGCCGCCGCAGGGGTACGCCAGCGATTAACCACGCGGCGACCGTATCAGACGCCGTCGCCCCCTGCAGTTATTCATAAACAGCGGTTATAATATCGTTCCCTATCCGGCGGCCCCGGCCGCCCATTCCCTGCGACGAGAGGAACGATTATGTCCAGCGAGAGCGACGTCAGGCTACATCCCCTGGAACGGGAAGACCTGCCGTTTGTCCACCAGCTTGATAACAACGCCAGCGTGATGCGCTATTGGTTCGAGGAGCCCTACATCGCCTTTGTCGAGCTGGCCGAACTGTACGATAAGCATATCCACGATCAGAGCGAACGCCGCTTTGTGGTCGAGCAGAACGGCACCAAGATAGGGCTGGTTGAGCTGGTCGAAATAGACCATATTCACCGCCGCGCCGAATTTCAAATCATCATCGATCCCACCCATCAGGGGCACGGCTACGCCAGCCGCGCGGCGCAGCTGGCCATGGAGCACGCCTTTGCCGTGCTCAACCTGTATAAGCTGTACCTGATCGTCGACAAAGAGAACCACAAGGCTATCCATATCTATAGCAAACTGGGCTTTGAGGTCGAGGGGGAGCTGATCCACGAGTTTTTCATCAACGGCGAGTACCGCAACGCCATCCGCATGTGCATGTTCCAGCACCGCTATCTGGCCATGTACCGCGCGCCGGCGCCGGGCGTATAGCTCCGCGGTTGGACTTTCCCACCACAGACTCGCCATAATAGTAGGGCAATGTTCCGTCCACGGCGGTATCACCGCCGGGCAGCCGCCCCGCGCAGCGCGGGACGGATCGTTTTTGCTTTAGTACTGGAGTCACAATGGGGCAGGAAAAGCGCTACATCGACAAAGAGCTCAGCTGGCTATCCTTCAATGAGCGCGTACTGCAGGAGGCCGCCGATAAAAGCAACCCGCTGATCGAGCGCATGCGTTTTCTCGGCATTTATTCCAGCAACCTAGACGAATTCTATAAGGTACGCTTCGCCGAGCTGAAGCGCCGCATACTGATCAGCGAGGAGCAAGGCACGGATAACGGCAGCTCGCGCCACCTGCTGCAGCAGATCCAGGCCAAGGTGCTCAAGGCCGATCAGGAGTTCGACTCCCTGTACAACGACCTGCTGCTGGAGATGGCACGCAATCAGATCTTCCTGATCAACGAACGCCAGCTCTCCGAAAACCAGCAGGTATGGCTACGGCAGTACTACCGCAACCATCTACGCCAGCATATCACGCCGATCATGCTCGATGAGGAGACCGATCTGGTTTCCTTCCTCAAGGATGACTACACCTATCTGGCGGTGGAGATCGTCAGCGGCCAGCAGACTCGCTATGCGCTGCTGGAGATCCCCTCCGACAAGGTCGAGCGCTTCATCATGCTGCCGCCGGAGACGCCGCGCCGACGCAAGCCAATGATTCTGGTGGATAACATTCTGCGCTACTGCCTGGATGACATATTCTGTGGCTTCTTCGATTACCACACCCTGAACGCCTATTCGATGAAGATGACCCGCGACGCCGAATACGATCTGGTGACGGAGATGGAGTCCAGCCTGATGGAGCTGATGTCCTCTAGCCTCAAGCAGCGCCTGACCGCCGAGCCGGTGCGCTTTGTGTACCAGCGCGACATGCCCGACGAGCTGGTCAGCCTGCTGACCCGCCGGCTAGGTATCTCCTCCTACGATTCGGTCATCGCGGGGGGGCGCTACCACAACTTTAAGGATTTCATTAAGTTTCCCAACGTCGGTAAGGCCAATCTACTCAATCGCCCGCTGCCGCGCCTGCGCCACGTCTGGTTCGACCGCTTCCGTAACGGCTTCGACGCTATCCGCGACCACGACGTACTGCTGTACTACCCCTACCACACCTTCGAGCACGTGCTGGAGCTGCTGCGCCAGGCCTCCTTCGACCCCAGCGTGCTGGCGATTAAGATCAATATCTACCGGGTGGCCAAGAACTCCCGCATCATCGAATCGATGATCCATGCGGCCCACAACGGCAAGAAGGTCACGGTGGTGGTGGAGCTGCAGGCGCGCTTCGATGAAGAGGCCAACATTCACTGGGCCAAGCGGCTGACGGAGGCCGGCGTACACGTGATCTTCTCGGCGCCGGGGCTGAAGATCCACGCCAAGCTGTTCCTGATCTCGCGCCGCGAAGGCGACGACATCGTGCGCTATGCCCATATTGGCACCGGCAACTTCAACGAAAAAACCGCCCGGCTGTACACCGACTATTCGCTGTTGACCGCCGATGCCCGCATCACCAACGAAGTCCGCCGGGTATTCAACTTCATCGAAAACCCCTATCGCCCGGTTAACTTTGAGCACCTGATGGTCTCCCCGCAGAACTCACGCCGCATGCTGTATCAACTGATCGATCAGGAGATAACCCATGCCCAGGCCGGGCTGAGCGCCGGGATCACCCTCAAGATCAACAATCTGGTGGATAAAGGGCTGGTCGATCGTCTGTACGCGGCCTCCAGCGCCGGGGTGAAAATCCGCCTGCTGGTGCGCGGCATGTGTGCGCTGGTGCCAGGGATCCCGGGAGTCAGCGATAATATCAGCGCCATCAGCATCGTCGATCGCTTCCTGGAGCATGCCCGGGTCTATGTCTTTGACAACCACGGCGATCCGCAGGTCTTTCTCTCATCGGCCGACTGGATGACCCGCAACATCGACTACCGCATTGAGGTGGCGGTGAGCCTGCTCGATCCCCAGCTGCGCCAGCGGGTGCTGGATCTGCTGGAGCTGCAGTTCAGCGATACCGTCAAGGCCCGCTACCTCGATCGGGAGCTGAGCAATCGCTATGTACCGCGCGGCAACCGCCGCAAAGTGCGCTCACAGCTGGCCATCTATGATTACATTCGGGCGCTGGAACACGCCGGCGCCCAACAAGCGCAGGAACTCCCCGCGCCGCCGACCCATGACTGAACCGGACTGCCTATGCCGCTGATTCCCACTTCGCCCCGTCCGCAGGAGATCGCCGCCGTCGATCTCGGCTCCAACAGTTTTCATATGGTGATCGCGCGCGTCGTCAACGGCGCGCTCCAGGTGCTGGGGCGGCTAAAGCAGCGCGTCCACCTGGCCGACGGCCTGGATCAACACCAGCGCCTGAGCGAGGAGTCCATGGCGCGCGGCCTGGCCTGCCTGGCCCTGTTCGCCGAGCGCCTGCAGGGCTTTCCGGCGGAAAACGTCTGCATCGTCGGCACCCACACCCTACGTCAGGCCGACAACGCTCAGGAGTTTCTCAAGCGCGCCGCCAAGGTGATCCCCTACCCCATCGAGATCATCTCCGGCCATGAAGAGGCGCGCCTGATCTTTATGGGCGTCGCCCATACCCAGCCGGAGAAGGGCCGCAAGCTGGTGATCGACATCGGCGGCGGCTCCACGGAGATGGTGATCGGCGAGGACTTTGACCCGATTCTGGTCGAGAGCCGGCGCATGGGCTGCGTCAGCTTTGCCCAGCAGTTCTTTGCCGGCGGGGTCATCAGCGCCGCCGGCTTTCAGCGCGCCCGCCTGGCCGCGGCACAAAAGCTGGAGAACATGGCCTGGCAGTACCGCATTCAGGGCTGGAACGCCGCGCTGGGCGCCTCCGGCTCCATTAAGGCGGCCTATGAGGTTCTGATCGCCATGGGCGAGAAAGATGGGCTGCTCACCCCGGCGCGCCTGGCGATGCTGTGCGACGAGGTGCTGCGCTACGACCACGTCGATCGCCTGCGTCTGCCGGGGCTGTCCGAGGATCGCCGCCAGGTCTTCGTTCCGGGGCTGGCCATTCTGTGCGGGGTGTTCGACGCGCTGGCGATAAAGCAGCTGCGCCTGTCAGACGGCGCGCTGCGCGAAGGGGTGCTGTATGAGATGGAGGGGCGTTTCCGTCACCAGGATATCCGCAGCCGCACCGCGCGCAGCCTGGCCGAACACTACAATATTGACCGTGAGCAGGCCCAGCGCGTGCAGACCAGCGCACAGCAACTCTACGCACAGTGGATGGTGCAAAACCCGCGCCTGGTGCATCCGCAGCTAGAGGCCCTGCTCAACTGGGCGGCCGCGCTGCATGAGGTGGGGCTGAGCATCAACCACAGCGGCATGCAGCGCCACTCGGCCTATATCCTGCAGAACACCAATCTGCCCGGCTTCACCCAGGAGCAGCAACTGATGCTGGCGACGCTGGTGCGCAGCCAGCGCAAGGCGCTGCGGCTGGAGGAGCTGCCGCGCTTCACCCTGTTTAAGAAAAAGCAGTATCTGCCGCTGATCCAGATCCTGCGTCTGGCCACCCTGCTCAACAATCAGCGCCAGTCCACCGCGCCGCCCGATACGCTGCAGTTGGAGACCTATGGCTTTCAATGGGTGCTGCGCTTCCCGCCCCACTATCTGCGGCAAAATAGCCTGGTGCAGTTGGACGTGGAGAAGGAGCAGGAGTACTGGCGCAGCGTCGACGGCTGGAGCCTGGTGATCGAAGCGCAGCTGGAGGACTAGCGTGCGCCGGTGCGCACGCGAGCCCGGCGGCATCAGCCCGGCGGCACGCCGTTGAACACCAGATGGGACGGCAGGGTAAACGCGAAGCGGGTTCCCTGCCCGAGCGTGCTATCGATCGCCAGCTGTGCCTCATGATGCTGCAGCGCATGCTTGACGATGGCCAGTCCCAGCCCGCTGCCGCCGGTGCGACTGGAGCGGGAGCGATCGACCCGGTAAAAGCGTTCGGTCAGATGGCTGAGGTGCTCCCGAGCGATGCCCGGCCCATTGTCCTGTACGGTAAAATGGGCCCCCTGCGCGGTACGCTGCCAGCATACCCTGATCTGCGTCCCCGCCGGCGTATGGTTGATCGCGTTATACACCAGGTTGGAGACGGCGCTGCGCAGCTGCTCCTCGTTGCCGCGCACCCGCAGGCCGTCATCAATGCTAAAGTGCAGCCTGTGCTGACCGTCGCTCAGCGCGTTGGCCTCCCGCTCCAGCATATGCAGCATCGCCGGGACATCGACCACCGCGCTGAGATCGATGTCCGGCGCCGCCTCAATCCGCGACAGCACCAGCAGCTGCCGGACCAGTCCATCCATACGCTGCGCCTGCGCCTGCATGGTCAACAGCGCCTTCTCGCGCTGCGGCGCCGGCATGGCATCGTCGCCAAACATCTCCAGATAGCCCTGTAGCACCGTCAGCGGCGTGCGCAGCTCATGGCTGACGTTGGCAAAAAAGTTGCGCCGCGCGCCCTCCAGCTGACGCTTTTGAGTCACATCGCGCGCGATCATCAGCATCTGCCCCTCGCTGTAGGGCATCAGGCGAAACTCCATATAGCGCCCGCTGTTAAGGTGCAGCGTCAGCGGCCGGGCGTAGTCGGCGGTGCCCAGATAGCGGCTGAATTCGGGATAGCGCAGCAGATTACGGATATTCTGCCCATTGTCCTCCGGCCAGCGGAACCCCAGCAGATGCTGCGCCAGATGGTTACACCAAAAGATGTTGCCCTCATCGGTCAGCATCACAATGGCGTCGGGCAGCGACTCCGCCCCGCTGCGGAACCGTTTGATAAGCAAGGCCAGCTCACGCCGCCGCCGCCGATTGCGCTGCTGCATCTGGTACAGCCCGTAAAACAGCGGCTCCCAGCTGCCGCGCCCGCTGGGCGGCGTCATGCTGCGATCCACCCACAGCCAGTGGGAGAGCCGCAGCTGATTCCAGCCGTGCCACATCAATAGCAGGCACAGCGCCAACAGTAAAAACCAGGGTAAATGGCCGAACAGCGCGCCGAGCAGCAGCGCCGGCACGCAGCACAGCAGCAGCTCAGACAGCAGCGTCTTCCAGGAGAGTTTATCTAACACAGTCAGAACTCCGTCGCCGATCAGAAACGGGCGGAGAAACGGTAGCCGGTACCGCGCACGGTCTGCACCATGCGATCGTGACCGCTGCCCTCCAGTGCCTTGCGCAGACGACGGATGTGGACATCGACGGTACGATCCTCCACATACACGTTAGTGCCCCAGACATGATTGAGCAACTGTTCGCGGCTGTAAACTCGCTCAGGGTGAGTCATAAAGAAGTGCAGCAGCTTAAATTCGGTCGGCCCCATCTCCAGCGCGATGTCATTGGCCATCACCCGGTGCGAGACGGGATCGAGGCTCAGCCCCTGTAGGTTGATGGTCTCCTCCAGCGCCATCGGCGAAATGCGCCGCATCACCGCCTTGATCCGCGCCACCAGCTCTTTGGGCGAAAACGGCTTGGTAATATAGTCATCGGCGCCCACCTCCAGGCCGCGCACCCGATCCTCCTCTTCGCCGCGCGCCGTCAGCATCATCACCGGAATATCCCGGGTCGCCGGCTCCCGCTTCAGCTGCTTGATAAGCTGGATACCCGAGCCGCCGGGCAGCATCCAGTCCAGCAGAATCAGATCGGGGTAAGGCTCGCACAGCTGGCTTAACGCACCGTCATAGCTCTCCGCCTCCAGCGGCTGATAGCCGTTCTGCTCCAGAACGAAACTCACCATATCCCTGATGGGCGTTTCATCTTCTACGACTAAAATGCGTATGGTCATACTGACTTCCCGGTTAATTGTCATCCGCTGCAATTATGCGTCATTTTTATGACAGATTTATGAAAAAAAAGAGATCCCCCCAGCCGCGGCGGCCAACGGGTTGGCGCCCTTTTGCCGCGCCGGGTATACTGGCCACCATATCCTCCGCCCGCCGCCGCGGGCGCGCCCCCGTTGCCAAGCAAGGGACACCATGCGTCTGATCCATACCTCCGACTGGCACCTTGGCCAGCACTTCTACGGTAAAAGCCGCGCCGATGAACACCGTGTGTTTCTCGACTGGCTGCTGCTGCAGGCCGAGCAGCAGCAGGCCGACGCCATCATCGTGGCCGGCGATCTGTTCGATACCGGAACGCCGCCCAGCTATGCCCGCGAGCTGTACAACCGCTTTGTGGTGGCGCTGCAGGGGCGCGGCTGTCAGTTGATCGTCCTGGCGGGTAACCACGACTCGGTGGCGACCCTCAACGAGTCCCGCGAGCTGCTGGCCTGCCTGCATACCCAGGTGATCGCAGGCGCCCACGCCGACGATGCGCCGCTGCTGCTGCGACGACGCGACGGCAGCCCCGGCGCCATCCTGTGCGCCGTTCCCTTTCTGCGACCGCGCGACCTGCTGCAAAGCCGCGCCGGCCAGTCCGCCGCGGAGAAGCAGCAGGCGCTGCAGCAGGCCATCAGCGATCACTACCACACCCTGTATCAGCGTGCGCTGGCGCTGCAGGCCTCGCTGGCGCAGCCGCTACCGATCGTCGCCACCGGCCACCTGACCACCGTCGGCGTCAGCGGCTCCGAATCGGTGCGCGATATCTATATCGGCACGCTGGATGCCCTGCCGGCCAGCGCCTTTCCCCCGGCAGACTATATCGCCCTGGGACACATTCACCGCCCGCAGCGGGTCGGTCACGCGGAGCATATTCGCTACAGCGGCTCCCCGATCCCCCTGAGCTTTGACGAGTTGGGCAGCAGCAAAAGCGTCTGCCTGGTGACCTTAGCCTATGGCAGCGCGCCGCAGATAACCCAGTTGCCCGTCCCCCAGAGCCAGCCGATGCGCCTGCTCAAGGGCTCGCTGGCGGAGATTGGCGCGGCCATGGAGGCCCTGCGCCCCCTGGCGACGGACAAGCCGGTCTGGCTGGACATCGAGATCGACAGCGACGGCTGGCTCAGCGAAAGCGAACGCACGCTGCAGCAGCAGGCGGAGACGCTGCCGGTGGAGATCCTGCTGCTGCGGCGCAGCCGTGAGCAGCGCCAGCGCGCCCTGACCATGCAGGCCGGCGAGACCCTGAGCGAGCTGACCCCCGACGACGTATTTAGCCGACGCCTGGCGCTGGAGCAGGAGAGCGATCCCCAGCAACAGGCGCGGGCGCAGCGGCTGTTCCAGCAGGTGCTGCAGGAGATAACGCAGGACCCCGATACAGAGGAGACGCAGGCATGAGGATCCTCAGCCTACGCTTTAAGAACATCAACTCGCTGCGCGGCGAGTGGAAAATTGACTTCAGCGCCCCCCCTTTCTGCGATAGCGGACTGTTCGCCATTACCGGCGCCACCGGCGCGGGAAAAACCACCCTGCTGGACGCCATCTGCCTGGCGCTGTACCACCAAACCCCGCGTCTGGACACCATCTCCGCCAGCCAGAATGAGCTGATGACCCGCGGCACCGCCGAGTCCCTGGCCGAGGTGGAGTTTGAGGTAAAGGGGATAGGCTACCGCGCCTTTTGGAGCCAGCGCCGCGCTAACAACCGCCCCGACGGCAAGCTGCAGGCGATACGCGCCGAGCTAGCGCGGCTGGATGACGGTACGATCCTGTGCGATAAAATCAGCGATAAGCTAAAAACCATCGCTGAGCTGACCGGCCTGGACTTTGGCCGCTTTACCAAGTCGATGATGCTATCGCAGGGAGAGTTCGCCGCGTTCCTCAACGCCGATGCGGGCAAACGCGCCGAACTGCTGGAGGAGCTGACCGGCACCGAGATCTACGGGCGCCTCTCCGAGGCGGTCTTCGCCCGCTTTAAGCAGGCCAAGAGCGATCTGGATGCACTGCGCGAGCGCGCCGCCGGCGTTGAGCTGCTTAGCGAGGCCCAGCGCGAGGCGCTGCAGGCCAGTCTGAGCCACGCCCAAGCGCAGGAGCAGACGCTGCGCGCCCAGCTGACGCAGGCACAGCAACAGCAGGATTGGCTACGGCGCCAGCAGGAGCGGCGCCAGGCGCTGAGCCAGGCGCAGACGCAGGCCGCACAGGCCGAGCAACACTGGCTCGCCCTTCAGCCGCAGCTGCTGCAACTGACCCACGCCGAACCTGCGCTGCGGCTGCGGCCGTATTACCAAAGCCTGACGCAGGCCGAGGAGGATCTGCGCCAGGCAGACGCCCAACAGCAGCAGTTGGAGGCGCGCCTACAGACGGCGGCCGCCCAGCGGGATCCGCTGCAGCAGGCGCTACAGCAGGCCCAGCTCGCCTGGCAGCAGCTGCGCCAGCGCCGTGACGAAACGCAGGCGCTGATCGCCGAGCGGGTGCTGCCACTGGACAATGCGCTGGGCAAACAGGAGGAGGCCGAGCAGCGGCTGTCGCAGCAGTGGCAGGAGAGTCAGCGCCAGCGGCAGGATCTGCAGGCGCAGCAACAGCAGCTCAGCGCGCAGCAGACGGCCCAGCGACAGCAGCAGGCCACGCTGCAGCGGCAGTTGGACGCCGACCGGCAGCACGCCCTGTGGGGCGAACGGCTGCCGCGCTGGCAGATGCTGCTGGAACGCCGCGGCGTACTCAGCGACGACGGGCTACGGCTGACCGCCGAACGGAAGCGGCTGCAGCAGGAGATACAACGCCTGTGCCACCAGCGCGATGCGCGCCAGGAGACCCTGCTTGGCCTGCAGCAGGACGAGCAGCGCCTGCGTCAGACGCTGGAGACGCAGGAGGCCGAGCTGCTGGCGTGGCAGCGCCACCACCCCGCCGAACAGGTCGCGCAGGCGCGTACGACCCTGCAGCAAGGCGATGACGATCGCCAGCAGCTGATCGCGCTGCAGCCGCTGGCCCTGCAGGAGATGGCACGCATACAGGCGCTGCAGGCGCGCGATGGCGCGCTGCAGCGCGAGCGGCTGATCCTGGAGCAGCAGCTCGCGGAGAAGCGGCGTCAGTACGCGGACAAGCGCCAGCACCTACAGGATCTGGAGCAGCAGATAGCGCTGCAGATGCGACTGATCAGCCTGGAGACGGAGCGCGCCAGCCTGCGCGAGGGCGAGCCCTGCCCGCTGTGCGGCGCACGCGATCACCCGCTGGCGGCCAGCTACCAGCCCCCGGCACTCAGCGACAGCCAACGGCGCCGCGATCGCCTCAGCCAGGAGGTCGAGCGCCTGGGACGGGAGGGCGGCGCGCTGAGCGAACGCGTGGCCCATACCACGGCGCAGTGCGCCCAGTTGGACAGCGAAGCCCAGCAGCTGCAGCAGACGCTGGCCCAGCAGCGCGCGCGCTGGCAGCAGAGCTGTGACGCGCTGGGGCTAGCCCTGACGCTGGAGGATGAGACGGCCCTCGCCGACTACCTGCAGCGCTGCGCCCAGCGGCGCCGCGAGCTAGACAGCCTGCAGGCCCAGGGAGAGGCCCGGGCACAGCGCCTGCAGCTGGCGCGCGATGCCCTGACCCAGGCCAGCGGGCGACTGAGCCAGGAGCAGCATGTGCAAAGCCTGCTGCTGCAGACGCTGCAAACCCAGGAGGCCCGCCGCGCGGAGTGCGAGCTCCAGTGGCAACAGACCGAACAGGCGCAGCAGCGTCTGACACAGCAGATAAAGCAGCGTCTGACACAGCAGATAAACGACGATCTGGCCGCCGGCGGACTGACGGCGCCCGACGCCGCACAGAGCGAACGCTGGCTGGCGGCGCGGCGCGACGAGTGGCAGCGTTGGCAGCAGGCGCAGGAGCAGCACCAGCAGCTGCAGACCCAGTCGCTCAGCGTAGAGCAGCAGCTACACCTGCTGCAACAGCAGCTGACGACGCAGACGCGGCACCACGAGGCGCTGACGCACGAGCGCCAGGCGTTGGATGAACAACGGGCCCTTCTGCTGGCCCAGCGGCGCGCCCTGCTCGACGGCCGCCCGATCGCGGACGTTCAGGCCGAGCTGCTGCGCCAGGAGCAGGCGCTGGAGCAGCGCCAGAGCGCCGCGCTGGCGGAGAGTCAGCGCTGGCAGCAGCAGTATGAGCGACTGGAGGGCGAGCTGAACGCCGCCCGCCAGCAGCAGCAGACGCTGACCCAGCGCCTGCTGCCGCTGCGCCAGCGCTGGCAGGCCGCGCTGGCCGACTCCCCCTTTGACGACGCCGCCGCTCTGCTGGCCGCGATGCTAACGGAAGAGGAGCAGCGGCAGCTTACGGCGCTGCGCGACGACGCCCAGCGCCAACGCCAGCAAAGCGCGGCCCTGCTGGCGCTGGCGCAGCAGGCCGTTGCCCAGGGGGAAGCGGCCCGCCCGCAGAAATTGCACACCGACGACGCCGACCCATGGCTGGAGCAGCGCTGTAGCGCGCTGACGCAGCAGCTGCGCCAGCACAGCCTGCAGCAGGGCGAACTGCAGCAGCAGCTGCACAGCGACACCCAGCGACGCCACAGCCAGCGGGGCTGGCTGGCCGAGATAGCTCAGCGCGAACGGGCGTATCAGGACTGGAGCTACCTCAATCAGCTGATCGGTTCCAGCAGCGGCGACAAGTTCCGCAAGTTTGCCCAGGGGCTGACGCTGGATCACCTGGTCTATCTGGCCAACCGCCAGCTGATGCGCCTGCACGGGCGCTACCAGCTGCTGCGCCGGGAGGGGGACACTCTGGAACTGGAGGTCGTCGATACCTGGCAGGCGGATGCGCGGCGCGATACCCGCACCCTCTCCGGCGGCGAAAGCTTCCTGGTCAGCCTGTCCCTGGCCCTGGCCCTATCGGATCTGGTCAGCCACAAGACCCGCATCGACTCGCTGTTTCTGGATGAGGGATTTGGCACGCTGGATGCCGAAACGCTGGATACCGCGCTGGACGCGCTGGATACCCTGAACGCCAGCGGCAAAACCATCGGCGTCATCAGCCACGTCGAGGCGATGAAGGAGCGGATTCCACTACAGATCCGGGTGAAGAAAATCAACGGGCTGGGCTTTAGCCGCCTCGACCGTCGCTATCGCGTCAGCGGTGACGGAGAGCCATAAGCCGGCGCGGACGCCGGCGTGCCGCTACAGCAGCCAGCGCCCGTACAGCCAGTACCAGAGGATCAGCAGCAGCGCCAGGTTGGCCACCACCGACAGCATGAAGGCGTTGCGGAACGCCACCTTACGGGTTTTATGATGGAACAGCGCCTGGCCGAGCAGCCCCCCCGGCCAGCCGCCGAGGACGCCGCCGAGCAGCAGCGTGCGCTCGGGAACACGCCAGCGCGCCTGCACCGCCGCCAGCTTGTCATAGCCGTACATCAGCAGGGTCCACAGGTTCACCAACGCCAGCCAACACCACAGCGGATGGGGCGTCAACAGACAGAACGGCAGCGCCAGCGCCAATGCACCATCGCAGATCAGGGTCTGTTTCATTTAATTGCAATAAACTGTGACAAAGTCCGCCTATATTCGCGCGTCCGCGGCGAAACTACAATTGCCGGGGCGTCGCTCCGGCGCCCCGGCGGTGGAAACGAGGCATTTTCAGCTTTTTCTGACCGGCACACCCAGCTCCAGCAGCCACTCACTGCTGGCTCGGCCATCGCTCAGATAGCGCTCAAAGCAGGGGCCGCCGTCCGGACGATAGCCGCTGGCGGGCAGCGCCTGGTCAAACAGCGCTATCCACGGCGTAGCAAAGTCATTATCGATGACCCGCACCTGCGCCAGCGCATACAGTCCCCCGGCCAGAACGTCCCGACGGATCCCGGACGCCTCGCCATCCGACGGGAGCGTCGTCGTCGCCGTCGTCAGGGCGACGTCCGCCCGCAGCGCGTCTGGCGCGACCTCGCGGGGATTATCATAGTACAGCGCCATCCACTGCCCCCGCAGGCCATGACGCGTCGACCACGCCATCAGCCGCTCAAATCCCGGCCCCAACGACTGCGCAAACGGCCCCCGCACGCGCAGGGCGAACAGCGGCTGCGCCGCCAGACTCACGATCTTGACCGGCATACCCATCGTCTCCCCTCTTCTCGCGCCACGGCGGCGCCCCTGCCAGTATGGCAACTCTCCGGCCATCCCGCCGTTACGCGGGCCACAGCCACGCGGCGCCGCGTACCCCGCTGGCGTCGCCGTGCTGCGCCGGACGAATCGGGGTGTGGCACTCGCCGCCGAACACCCAAGGGGTGATCAGATCCGGCAGGGTGCGATACAGACGGCTCACGTTGCTCATGCCGCCGCCCAGCACGATCACGTCCGGATCCAGCGTGTTAATAGTCTGCGCCAGCGCACGCGCCAGACGCTGCTCATAGCGGGCAATGGCCGCCAGGGCCGACGCATCGCCCGCGTCGGCCTGCGCCATGATCTGCGTCCCGTCAAGCGCCGCGCCGCCGTGGCGTCGGTAGTCGGCGCAGAATCCGCTGCCGGAGACAAAGGTTTCAATGCAGCCCTGTTTGCCACAGTAGCAGGGCGCCGCCGCTGACGCCGCCCGTTCGGCCTCATCCTGCCAGGGTAAGGGATTATGCCCCCACTCGCCGGCGATGCCGTTACCGCCGGCGTGTACTCGACCATCCAGCGCAATCCCCGCGCCGCAGCCGGTGCCGATAATCACGGCAAAGACCACCCGGGCGCCGGCCGCCGCGCCGTCGGTTGCCTCCGATACCGCCAGACAGTTCGCATCGTTGGCCAGTCGCACCTCCCTTTTCAGCAGGGCGGAGAGGTCGGCGTCCAGCGTCGAGCCGTTCAGCCAGGTCGAGTTGGCATTCTTTACCCGCCCGCTAAACGGGGACAGCGTACCGGGAATACCGACCCCGACCGAGCCGCGCCGGCCGCAGTGCACCTCGGCGTCCGCCACCAGCTGGGCGATCGCCGCCAGCGTCGCCGCATAGTCATAGCGCGGGGTGGCAACCCGCCGCCGAAACAGGGTTTCCCCGCGCTCCCCCAAAGCCTGCACCTCAATCTTGGTGCCGCCCAAATCAATCCCGATACGCATCGGCCTCTCCTGTATCACTCATCCGTCGCCCATAGTAGCGGAGTTTTTCCGTGAAGAAACGGGGAGAATTCGCTATCATTGACGCCGCTAACTCCCACCTTTTTTTCCGGAAAAATGCCTCATGCTCTGGTTTAAGAACCTGTTAATTTACCGTCTGAACCGTGAAATTCCGCTGGTGGCGCAAGAGATGGAGTCCCAGCTCAGCGCCATGGCATTTACCCCCTGCGGCAGTCAGGATATGTCGCGCACCGGCTGGGTTCCCCCCCTCGGCGGCGGCAGCGACGCGCTGACCCACTGCGCCAACGGGCAGATCCTGCTGTGTGCGCGCAAAGAGGAGAAGATCCTGCCGGCGCCGGTGTTGAAGCAGGCGCTGCAGGCCAAAATCGAGAGGCTAGAGGGTGAACAGCACCGCAAGCTGAAAAAAACCGAAAAAGACGCGCTGAAGGATGAGGTACTGCACAGCCTGCTGCCGCGCGCCTTCAGCCGTTTTAACCAGACCTGGCTGTGGATCGACAGCGTCAACAATCTAATCATGCTGGACGCCGCCAGCGCCAAGCGGGCGGAAGATGTGCTAGCGCTGCTGCGCAAGAGCCTGGGCTCACTGCCCGTCGTGCCGCTGACGCTGGATAAACCCATCGAGATGACCCTGACCGAATGGGTGCGCAGCGGCAACACCCCGGCGGGCTTCAGCCTACAGGACGAGGCCGAGCTGAAGGCCATCCTAGAAGAGGGCGGCGTTATCCGCTGCAAACAGCAGGCACTGGTGTGCGACGAGATCGCCGTGCATATCGAGGCCGGAAAGCTGGTGACCAAGCTGGCGCTGGACTGGCGCGAACGCATTCAGCTGGTGCTGGCCGACGACGGCGCCATTAAGCGCCTGAAGTTCTCGGAAACCCTGCGCGATCAGAATGAAGATATCGATCGCGAGGACGCCGCCCTGCGCTTTGACGCCGACTTCGCCCTGATGACCGGCGAGCTGGCGGTATTGATCGACGAACTGATCGCCGCCCTGGGCGGTGAGGCGGCGCAGTAAACGCCGGGGGGCAACCGTGTCTGAACATGCGATGATCTACCATGCGGTATACCTGATCCTGGAGCGCGACGGCCGCTTTCTGCTGGCCCGCCGCGCCAATACCGGCTTTGCCGATGGCTGTTGGTCGCTGCCGGCCGGGCACGTCGAAGCGGGCGAATCCGCGCGCCAGGCGATGGCGCGCGAGGCGCAGGAGGAGATCGGACTGACGCGGGATCCCGCCGCGCTGCGCCATGTCTATACCCTGCACCGCCGCAGCGCCGATCGCACCTATGTCGACCAGTGGTTTTATCTGGCGGACGACGACGCCGTCATCGATAACCGGGAGCCGCACAAGTGCGCCGCGCTGAGCTGGTTCGCCCCCGATGCGCTGCCGCAGGAGACCCTGCCCTACGTACGCCGGGTGCTGACGGAGTTTCGCCACGGTCACTATGGTGAGATGGGATTCTAGGACAGGTGCAGTAACCGAGCGTGAGCGGCGCTGGCGCGCATAGGATACGACCCAGCGGCGAATGCCGCCGTCTGGGTCAGATGAACAGGCGATCAGCTCAGATACTTGCACAGGTAGGCGCTGGGCTCCGCGACCTGCAGGTTAAACTCGCTGTGCCCCGGCACAAAAAAGGTCTCTCCCGGGGTAAACACCTGCCAGTCCGGCGCACCGGGGATCAGCACGCGCAGCGCGCCGGTCACCACCGTCATCTCCTCCGGTCGATCCGTGGTAAAGGTATACTCGCCCTTTTCCATTACTCCCACGCTGGCGCGGCCGATACTGCCGCTGTCATAGCCAATCGACTTCACTTTCCCTGCAAAATACTCATTAACATTCAGCATAGTGTGGCCTCTTTAACGTGAGTAGTCGTCTCATCTTGGTCAAAAAAACGGGGACTGTCACGCGCCGTTTCTTCAGGGTGCGATCGCCAGCGCGGGCGCGCGCGACGATCGGCTAAAAAAGCGCCGATGCGAGACGGTTTTCCATTGCGAGGCGCACGATTTTCATATTTCCTCCATTTTGCCGCCGCCGCAAACGGCTACAATACACTTACAGTCATGCGGGGCTGCGCTCGACGCCCCGCTCGGCCTCTTTTTCATCATGGATACCGCCCATCGGGCGCCTGCAGGAGAATTACCGTCACATGAGCGTCCTATCCGCACTCTCTTCCCGGCGCGCCAAGCTCTGCGGGCTCTTGATTCTGATTCTGCTGCTCCTGCTGGGCGCGTTCGCCTGGCAGCATATCGCCTCTGCGCCGTCCGCCGGCGAGAGTCCGGTGCGCCAGCGCGACGCCAGACCGGGGCGCGGCATGGCGCAGAGCGTTCCCGTGCAGGCGGCGGCCGTACGCCGCGCCGCGCAGGACAGCTACCTCAACGGGCTGGGCACCGTCACCGCCTCCAATACCGTGACCGTACGCAGCCGGGTCGATGGCCAGCTGATGAAGCTGCACTTCACGGAGGGGCAGCAGGTGAAAGCCGGCGATCTGCTGGCTGAAATCGACCCGCGTCCGTTCCAGATCCAGCTGCAGCAGGCCCAGGGAGCGCTGGCGCGCGATACCGCGCTGCTGGACAACGCCCGACGCGATCTAGCGCGCTACCAGCGTCTCGCCAAAGATAATTTGGTCTCGCGCCAGGAGCTGGATACCCAGGCTTCGCTGGTCGCCCAGACACAGGCCAGTCTGGTCAGCGATCGGGCCAACGTGGATAGCGCCCAGCTACAGCTGGACTACAGCCGTATCCGGGCGCCGGGCGATGGCCGCGCCGGCCTCCGTCAGGTCGATGAGGGCAACTATATCAGCAGCGCGGACACCAATGGCTTGGTGGTGCTGACCCAAACCCACCCCATCGACGTACTGTTCACCCTGCCGGAAGGGGATATTCCCCGCCTGCAGCAGGCGCTGCAGCGCCAGGGAACGCTGGTTGCCGAGGCCTGGGATCGCAGCGATCGCCAGCGCCTGGCGACGGGCCACCTGCTCAGCCTGGACAACCAGATAGACACCGCGACCGGAACCCTGAAGATCAAGGCCCGCTTCGATAATCAGGACGATCGCCTGTTCCCCAATCAGTTCGTCAACCTGCGCCTGCAGGTCGCCAGCCAGGCGCCGGTGCTGCTGGTTCCCGCGGCGGCGGTACAGACCGGCCGCGAGGGGCGCTTTGTCTGGGTGGTCGACGCCGAGAACAGGGTGCATAAGCGCAGCCTCAGCGTCGGCGCGCGCGACGGCGACGCGCTGGTGGTGCAACAGGGGGTCGACGCGGGCGACAAGGTGGTCACCGACGGCATCGATCGGCTGACGGAGGGAGGCCAGGTCGACATCATCGCCGCACAGCGCCATGACGCCGCCGCGGACCACGGGGATACCCCGCAGCCATGAGCCAGACACCCGCCTCCCCGGCTCCGCGCGGCGGCGGCCCCTCGCGCCTGTTTATTCTGCGCCCGGTCGCCACCACGCTATTGATGATCGCCATTCTGCTGGCCGGCCTGGTCGCCTACCGCGCCCTGCCGGTGTCGGCGCTACCGCAGGTCGACTACCCGACCATTCAGGTGGTCACCCTGTATCCCGGCGCCAGCCCCGACGTGACCGCCTCGGCGATCACCGCCCCGCTGGAGCGCCAGTTCGGCCAGATGTCCGGCCTGCAGCAGATGTCGTCGCAGAGCAGCGGCGGCGCATCGGTGATCACGCTGCAGTTCCAGCTGTCGCTGGCACTGGACGTCGCGGAGCAGGAGGTGCAGGCGGCGATCAACGCCGCGACCAATCTGCTGCCGAACGATCTTCCCTATCCTCCGATCTACAGCAAGGTCAACCCCGCCGATCCGCCGATCCTGACGCTGGCGGTGGTCTCCGATGCCCTCAGCCTGCCACAGGTCGAAGATCTGGTGGAGACGCGAATATCCCAGAAGATCGCGCAGGTCGGCGGCGTCGGGCTGGTTACCCTGGCCGGCGGCCAGCGCCCGGCCGTGCGCGTGCGTCTGAACGGCACGGCCGCCGCGGCCTATGGCCTCAGCAGCGAGGCTGTCCGCAGCGCCATCGCCAGCGCCAACGTGAATTCGCCCAAGGGGAGCCTGGACGGCCCTACCCGAGCCATCACCCTGAACGCTAACGATCAGCTGAGATCGGCGCAGGAGTACCAGAACCTGATCGTCGCCTACCGCAGCGGCGCACCGGTCTACCTGCGCGATATCGCCAGCGTCGAGCAAGGGGCGGAAAACACCCAGCTGGCCGCCTGGGCCAATAATCATCCGGCCATCGTCATCAACGTGCAGCGCCAGCCCGGCGCCAACGTCATCGCCACGGCCGATGCCGTGCTGGCCCAGCTGCCGCAGTTGCGCGAAAGCCTGCCCGCCTCGGTCAAAATCAGCGTCCTGAACGACCGCACCCAGACCATCCGCGCCTCCGTCAGCGACGTGCGCCACGAGCTGCTGCTGGCCGTCGCGCTGGTGGTGATGGTGATCTACCTGTTCCTGCGTAACCTGCCCGCGACCCTGATCCCCGGCGTCGCCGTTCCGCTGTCGCTGATCGGCACCTTCGCCGCGATGTATTTTCTGGGGTTTTCGATCAATAACCTGACGCTGATGGCGTTGACCATCGCCACCGGCTTCGTGGTGGACGACGCCATCGTGGTGATCGAAAACATCGAGCGTCACCTGGAGAACGGCGATCCGCCCCTGCGCGCCGCCCTGAAAGGCGCCGGTGAAATCGGCTTCACCATTATCTCGCTGACCTTCTCCCTGATCGCCGTGCTGATCCCGCTGCTGTTTATGGGCGATATTATCGGTCGGCTGTTCCGCGAATTCGCCGTCACGCTGGCGGTCGCCATTCTGATCTCCGCCGTCGTCTCCCTGACCCTGACGCCGATGATGTGCGCCCGTCTGCTGAGCCAGGAGAGCCTGCGGCGCCAAAACCGCTTCTCGCTGGCCTGCGAGCGGCAATTCCAGCGCCTGATCGCGGGCTATGGCCGCGCGCTGCGCCTGGCGCTACGCCATCCGCGGCTCACCCTGGGCGTCGCCGTCGCCACCCTGATGCTGACGGTGTTGCTCTACCTCATCATCCCCAAGGGGTTCTTCCCGCAGCAGGATAACAGCCTGATCCAGGGCACGGTGTATGCCCCGCAGTCGATCTCCTTCAGCGCCATGGCCGAGCGCCAGCGTCAGCTGAGCGAAGCATTGCTGCGCGATCCGGACGTGGCCAGCGTCAGCGCCTTCGTCGGCGTCGACGGCGTCAACCCGACTCTCAACAGCGGGCGGCTGCAGATCGTCTTAAAACCGCTGGCCGACCGCCGCGATCGCATCGATCGCATCATCCCCCGCCTGCAGGCGCTGGCGGCCCGGGTCGGCGGCATCTCGCTGTATCTACAGCCGGTACAGGACATGACCATCGATACCCTGCCGGGCCGCGCCCGCTATCCCTTCACCCTGCAGGCCATGTCGCTGGATGAGCTCCAGACCTGGGTGCCGCGCCTGCAGGCGCGTCTCGCCCAGTCGCCGATGCTGAAAGAGGTGAACAGCGACTGGCAGGATCAGGGGCTGGTGGCGTACGTCAACGTCAACCGCGACAGCGCCAGCCGCCTTGGCATCGCGATGCAGGACGTTGACAACGCCCTGTATAACGCCTTTGGCCAGCGCCTGATCTCCACCATCTATACCCAGTCCAACCAGTATAGGGTGGTGCTGGAGCAGGAGCGCGCCCATCAGGAGGGTCTGACGGCGCTGCAGCGCATCTACCTGACCGCCGCCGACGGCAGCGCCATTCCACTGGCCAGCATCGCCACCGTTGAGCAGCGCCACGGCGTGCTGGCGATAAACCACCTCGACCAGTTTCCCTCGGCGACCCTCTCCTTCAACGTCCCCGACGGCTACACGCTGGAGCAGGCCATCGCCGAAATCGACGCCGCCCGACGCGCTATCGGGATGCCGGCCGACATGACGCTGCACTTCCAGGGCGCGGCCCTGGCGTTCCAGAGCGCGCTAGACAGCACGCTGTGGCTGATTCTGGCGGCCATCGTGGCGATGTATATCGTGCTGGGGATTCTGTATGAAAGCTTTATTCACCCGATCACCATTCTCTCGACCCTGCCGTCGGCCGGGGTCGGCGCCCTGCTGGCGCTGATGTTGAGCGGGCAGGCGCTGGATGTGATCGCCATCATCGGTATCATCCTGCTGATCGGCATCGTGAAGAAGAACGCCATCATGATGATCGACTTCGCCCTGGCGGCGGAGCGCACGCAGGGCATGGCGCCGCGCGACGCCATCTATCAGGCCTGCCTGCTGCGCTTTCGCCCGATTCTGATGACCACCCTGGCTGCCCTGCTGGGCGCCCTGCCGCTGATGTTCAGCCAGGGGGTCGGGGCGGAGCTGCGTCAGCCTCTGGGGATCTGCATGGTCGGTGGGCTGATCGTCAGCCAGATCCTGACCCTGTTCACCACCCCGGTCATCTACCTGGCCTTCGATCGCCTGGCGCGTAACACCCGTCGCCCGGCGCGGGGAGTCCCGGCGCGATGAGCGGCTTCGCCCTGTTTATCAACCGTCCGGTGGCCACCAGCCTACTGGCGCTGGCGATCACCCTGGCGGGGCTGCTCGGCCTGCGCCTGCTGCCGGTCGCCCCGCTGCCGCAGGTGGATTTCCCGGTGATCATGGTCAGCGCCTCCCTGCCGGGCGCCTCGGCAGAGACCATGGCCGCCTCGGTCGCGACTCCGCTGGAGCGGGCGCTGGGGCGCATCGCCGGGGTCAATGAGATGACCTCCAGCAGCAGCCTGGGCACCACCCGCATCATTTTACAGTTCAATCTCGACCGAAATATCGATGGCGCGGCGCGCGATGTCCAGGCCGCACTGAACGCCGCCCAGAGCCTACTGCCCTCCGGCATGCCGGCGCGCCCCAGCTACCGCAAGGCCAACCCCTCCGATGCGCCCATCGCGATCCTGACGCTGACCTCGACGCAGTATACCCAGGGGGATCTCTACGATCTGGCCTCCACCCGTCTGGCGCAGAAAATCGCCCAAATCGACGGCGTCGGCGATGTCTCGGTCGGCGGCAGCTCCTTGCCCGCGGTACGCATCGATCTCAATCCCGACGCCCTATTCAATCAGGGAACCTCGCTGGATACGGTGCGTCAGGCCATCGCCAGCGCCAACGTCCGCCGCCCGCTGGGCGCCGTCGCCGATGACGGGCGCCGCTGGCAGGTGCAGAGCAACGATGCGCTGATGACGGCGCAGGAGTACCGTCCGCTGATCATCCGCTACCGCGACGGCGCGGCGCTCAGGCTGCAGGATGTCGCCCAGATCAGCGACGGCGTCGAGGATGTCCGCAACGCCGGAATGAGCAACGGCCAGCCGGCGATCCTCATCATGATCCGCCGCAGCGCCGACGCCAATATCATTGAAACCGTCGATCGGCTGCGCAGCGACCTCCCGGCGCTGCGGGCGCTGCTGCCCGGCGGGGTCTCCCTGGATATCGCACAGGAGCGAACCCCGACCATCCGCGCCTCCCTGCGCGAGGTCGAGCAGTCGCTGGCTATCGCCATCGGCCTGGTGATCCTGGTGGTGTTCCTGTTTCTACGCTCCGCCCGCGCCACGCTGATCCCGGCGGTCACGGTGCCGGTTTCGCTTATCGGCACCTGCGCCGCCATCTATCTGTGCGGCTTTAGTCTGAACAACCTGTCGCTGATGGCCCTGACCATCGCCAGCGGGTTCGTGGTGGATGACGCCATCGTGGTTCTGGAAAACATCGCCCGCCACATCGAGAACGGCCTGCACCCCCGCCGCGCCGCGCTGGTCGGCGTACGCGAGGTGGGCTTTACCGTCTTCTCCATCAGCCTGTCGCTGGTCGCCGTCTTTATTCCGCTGCTGTTTATGGGCGGTATTCCCGGACGCCTGTTTCATGAGTTCGCCATCACGCTGTCGGTCTCCATCGCCATCTCACTGCTGATCGCGCTGACCCTGACGCCGATGATGTGCGCTCGCCTGCTGCGCCCACGCCGCGACGGTGGTGGTGCGCGCCCGACCCTCCTACGCCGCCTGTCGGCACAGCTGCAGCGGGGCTATGCCCGCTCCCTGAGCTGGACGCTGGACCACGCCCGCTGGGTTCTGCTGATGCTGCTGGCGGTGATCGGGTTAAACATCTGGCTGTATATCAGCATTCCAAAAACCTTCTTTCCCCAGCAGGACACCGGGCGACTGATGGGCTTTATTCAGGCCGATCAGAGCATCTCGTTTCAGGCCATGCGCGGTAAGCTGCAGGACTTTATGCGCATCGTGCGCGCCGATCCCGACGTAGACAACGTCACCGGCTTCACCGGCGGCGCCCGCGTCAACAGCGGAATGATGTTTATCGCCCTTAAGCCGCAGGGAGAGCGTAAACAGGATGCCCAACAGGTCATCGCCCGTCTGCGCGCTAAGCTGGCCCACGAGCCGGGCGCGAACCTGTTTCTGATGGCGGTGCAGGATATTCGGGCGGGAGGTCGCCAGGGCAACGCCAGCTATCAGTACACCCTGCTGTCGGACGATCTCGCCGTCCTGCGCCGCTGGGAGCCGCAGATACGCAAGGCGCTCGCCGCCCTGCCCCAGCTGACCGATGTCAGCACCGATCAGCAGGACAAGGGGGCAGAGATGCTGCTGACCTACGATCGCCCGACCATGGCGCGGCTGGGGATCAACGTCAGCGAGGTCAACACGTTGCTGAGCAATGCCTTTGGTCAGCGCCAAATCTCCACCCTCTACCAGCCGCTTAACCAATACCACGTGGTGATGGAGGTCGATCCGCGCTACGCCCAGGATGAGCGGGCGCTGGATAAGATGTTTATCATCAATCAGGCCGGGCAGCCGATCCCGCTGTCCGGGTTCGCCAGCTGGCTGCCGGCCAACGCGCCGCTGTCGGTTAACCATCAGGGGCTGAGCGCCGCGGCCACCATCTCCTTCAACCTGCCGCCGGACGGCTCGCTCTCCGACGCCAGCGATGCCATTGAGCGCGCCATGACCGCCCTGGGCGCCCCGCCCTCCCTGCGCGGCACCTTTGCCGGCACCGCCCTGCTGTTTCAGCAGGCGCAGAGCAGCCAGCTGCTCCTGATCCTGGCCGCCATCGCCACGGTCTATATCGTGCTGGGCATACTGTATGAAAGCTATATCCATCCGCTGACCATCCTGTCGACCCTGCCGTCGGCCGGGGTCGGCGCCCTGCTGGCGCTGATGCTGTTCAACGCGCCCTTCAGCCTGATCGCGCTGATCGGCATCATGCTGCTGATAGGGCTGGTGAAGAAAAACGCCATTCTGCTGGTCGACTTTGCCCTGACGGCGGAGCGAGAGCAGCATCTAAGCGCCCGCGACGCCATCTATCAGGCCTGTCAGCTGCGCTTTCGTCCGATTCTGATGACCACGCTGGCCGCCCTGTTCGGCGCGCTGCCGCTAGCCTTCAGCTACGGCGACGGCGCCGAGCTGCGCCAGCCGCTGGGCATCACCATCGTCGGCGGCCTGCTGGTCAGCCAGATCCTGACGCTGTACACCACCCCGGTGGTCTACCTGTATATGGAGAGGCTGCGTGCCCGCGTCAGCCGGCAGAAAGCCCTGTCGCCGCTGGTGCACTGAGCCCGCGAAGGCGGAGCGCGATGCCTGAACGCCGCGTATCCGTCCGTGGACGGCAGACCGCGCGGCCGCCGACGGGGCTCCACACACGGACGGTGATCACTCGGCGTCCGCCACGCCGCGGGCGTGCCGCTCGTCCGGCGCGCCTTTATCTTGGTCTATCGGGCTATCGCCGTTATTATCGCCTGGCCGACGCCGCTTTTGGCCCCGGCGGCAAACGGCCAGCGGCGCCGGCGCCAGCGTCACCGATGTCCCCCTGAGGAGAAATCATGAGACTGGGTATTTCCGCCAAACTCTTTCTGGCCATTCTGTCCACCTGTATTCTGGTGCTGATCATCATGCACTGGGGAGTGCGCGTCAGCTTTGAGCGCGGCTTTATCGACTATATCCGTCACGGCAATGAGCAGCGGGTGCAGCTGATGGCCAGCGAACTGGAAACCCTGTACGCCCGCGAAGGAAACTGGAACTTTCTGCGTCACAATGAGCGGATGATCTTTAGAATCATGCGCGATATCGAGCAGAGCAGCAATCTGCACGGCAGCCTGCCCCCCCACGGCTGGCGCACCCCGTTTTGGGTCATCGATGCCAAAGGACGGCGCCTGGTCGGCCCGCAGGGGAGCCTGCCGAGCGACGGTATCCGTAGCGCGATACGCTATCAGGGGCGCGACGTCGGCTGGGTGCTGACGACCCCGCCCGAGCGCCTGACACGCAACACCGATATTAACTTTGATCGCCAGCAGCGCCGCACCAGCTGGTTTATCGTCGCCCTGGCGACCCTGCTGGCGGCGGCGGTGACCCTGCTGCTATCGCGCGGCATGCTGGCGCCGGTCAAACGGCTGATCGACGCCATGCACCAGCTGGCCGCCGGTAATTTTGCCACCCGCGTCGACGTCAGCAGCCGCGACGAACTGGGGCGGCTGGCGCAGGACTTCAATCAGCTGGCCATCACGCTGGAGCGCAACGAACAGATCCGCCGGGCGCTGATGGCCGACGTCTCCCACGAGCTGCGCACGCCGCTGGCGGTGCTGCGCGGAGAGCTGGAGGCGCTGCAGGATGGGGTACGACGCCTCACTCCCGACTCGCTGACCTCGCTGCAGGCGGAGGTCAGCATCCTGACCAAGCTGGTCAACGATCTGCACCAGCTGTCGCTCTCCGACGCCGGCGCCCTGGCCTACCGTAAAAGCCCCATCGAGGCGAGCGCCCTAGTGCAGGCCGCCGCCGGCGCGTTTCGCGATCGGCTGGCCGCCAAAGGGATCCGTCTGACCCTGCGGCTGCCGGACGCGGCCCGAGTGTTCGGCGATCCCGACCGTCTGCTGCAGCTGTTTAACAACCTGCTGGAAAATAGCCTACGCTACACCGATAGCGGCGGCGAGCTGCAGATCGTGGGCCAAAAGAGTAGCGATACGCTGACGCTGTGCTGGCAGGACAGCGCGCCGGGCGTCAGCGCGGAGCAACTGCAGCATATCTTTGAGCGCTTTTACCGCGCGGAGGGCTCGCGTAGCCGCGCCAGCGGGGGCTCGGGGCTCGGGCTGTCCATCTGTCAGAATATTGTCGCCGCCCACGGCGGCAGCCTGAGCGCCAGCCATTCGCCGCTGGGCGGCGTCGCGATGACCGTAACCCTGCCGCTGGAGCCGCAGACCTGAACCACCGTAAAAGCCATACGGCCACCGGCGGCGGCGCGATGCCCCTGGCCGGTGCACCGGCGCCGTTCGAGCCTTAACCTGATGATGCCTAACCGGGAGTAGACCGATGAATATGCTT
This sequence comes from Edwardsiella anguillarum ET080813, assembly GCF_000264765.2. Taxonomy (GTDB): domain Bacteria; phylum Pseudomonadota; class Gammaproteobacteria; order Enterobacterales; family Enterobacteriaceae; genus Edwardsiella; species Edwardsiella anguillarum. The sequence goes on along the minus strand of NZ_CP006664.1, from coordinate 3,024,484 downwards.
GCCACCACCCCGCTGATGCCCGAGCCGCAGGGGGCGCGCGTCCTGATCGTTGAAGATGAGCCCAAGCTGGGTCAGTTGCTGATCGACTATCTGATCGCCGCCGGCTATCGCCCTCACTGGCTGAGCCGGGGCGATGAGGTGCTGCCCTACCTGCAGGAGCATCTCTGCGATTTGATTTTGCTGGATCTGATGCTGCCGGGCGTCGACGGCCTGACGCTGTGCCGCGAGATCCGCCGCACCTCAGAGGTACCGATCGTGATGGTCACCGCCAAGATCGAGGAGATAGATCGTCTGCTGGGGCTGGAGATCGGCGCTGATGACTATATTTGCAAGCCCTATAGCCCGCGCGAGGTGGTCGCCCGGGTGAAGACGATCCTGCGCCGCTGCGGGCTGCAGGATACCCTGTCCGAGCCGGCGCCGCTGCTCATCGATGAAAGCCGTTTTCAGGCCAGCTATCGCCAGCAGCCGCTGGATCTGACCCAGGCGGAGTTCCGTCTGCTGAAGACCCTGGCGACCCAGCCGGGCAGCGTCCTCTCCCGCGAACAGCTGCTCAATCACCTGTATGACGACTACCGGGTGGTCACCGACCGCACCGTCGACAGCCACATCAAAAATCTGCGACGCAAGCTTGAACCTGTCGAGGGCGACGAGCCGCTCATCCGCTCGGTGTATGGCGTCGGCTACCGCTGGGAAGGGGCCCCCTGCCGCGTCATCGCCTGAGGCCTCCCCCGCCGCGGCGATACATGCGGTTTCGGCACCTGCGCCGCCGGCCGTGCTGATGAACGCTATACTACTATGGACAGTATCCCGCCATAATCCGCCATTCGCCACGCGGCGATGGCGGATTCGTTATCGTAACACAGGCAAGGAGATACCCATGACAATGGGCTATTACGAGATCAAACGCACCCTTAATGGGCGGTTTCATTTCAACCTCAAGGCCGGTAACGGCGAGGTGATCCTCAGCAGTGAAATGTACGCCTCCCACGCCTCGGTCGAAAACGGCATTCTCTCCGTGCAGGCCAACGCCGCCGAGGAGGCGCAGTATGAGCTGTGCTGTGAAGGGGAGCAACCCTACTTTTTACTCAAGGCCAAGAACCATCAGGTGATCGGCCACAGCGAGCACTACAGCTCTGAAAGCGCCGCCCGTAAAGGGATCCAGTCCGTTAAAAAGAATGCCCAGACCCGCGACATCCGCGATCTGAGCCGCGGGCAGTGACGGGAGACCACTCCGGCCCTTTTCTGCCGGGCGCTGCACCGACAAGGCTCCGGGCACGGCGGGGCCTTGATTGTACTGCCCGCGCCAACTCTCTATAATGCCCGCCTTTACTGCAAGCCTCTGGGGCAGCTCTCCGCTCCGCGCGCGGCGTCAGCGCGCACGGATGACGATGAGGCACGCCCTACGCTGCAGCCTGACCTGTGATCAGAACAAGAGAGTCATCTATGTTTACTCCGGAATTACTGTCCCCGGCCGGTTCGCTGAAAAACATGCGTTACGCCTTTGCCTATGGCGCCGACGCGGTTTACGCGGGCCAGCCGCGCTATAGCCTGCGCGTGCGCAACAACGAGTTCAACCATGAAAACCTGGCGCTGGGTATTCAGGAAGCCCATGCGCTGGGCAAGAAGTTCTACGTGGTGGTCAATATTGCGCCGCACAACGCGAAGCTGAAAACCTTTCTGCGCGATCTTAGGCCGGTCATCGATATGGGGCCGGATGCCCTGATCATGTCCGATCCTGGCCTGATCTCGATGGTGCGCGACGCGTTTCCGTCGATGGCGATTCATCTATCGGTACAGGCTAACGCGGTCAACTGGGCAACGGTAAAATTCTGGCAGCAGATGGGGCTGACTCGCGTGATCCTGTCGCGAGAGCTGTCGCTGGAGGAGATCGCCGAAATCCGCGCACAGGTACCGCAGATGGAGCTGGAGGTGTTCGTCCACGGCGCGCTGTGCATGGCCTATTCCGGACGCTGCCTGCTATCAGGCTATATCAATAAGCGCGATCCCAACCAGGGCACCTGCACCAACGCCTGCCGCTGGGAATACAAGGTGCAGGAAGGCAAAGAGGACGAGGTCGGCAACATTGTGCATCAGCACCAGCCGATCCCGGTGCAGCAGGTCGAACCCACCCTAGGCATCGGTGCGCCGACCAACCGGGTCTTCATGCTGGAAGAGAGCATGCGCCCGGGTGAGTATATGAGCGCCTTTGAAGACGAGCACGGCACCTATATTATGAATTCAAAGGATCTGCGCGCCATTCAGCACGTGGGACGTCTGACGGAGATGGGGGTGCACTCGCTGAAAATTGAGGGGCGCACCAAGTCGTTTTACTACTGCGCCCGCACGGCGCAGGTTTACCGCAAAGCGATCGATGATGCGGTGGCCGGCAAGCCTTTCGATCCCAGCCTGCTGACCACCCTGGAGTCGCTGGCGCACCGCGGCTATACCGAAGGTTTCCTGCGTCGCCACGTACACGAAGATCAGCAGAACTATGACTACGGCTACTCCGTCTCCGATCGCCAGCAGTTCGTCGGCGAGCTCAGCGGTGAGCGCCGCGATGGCTATGCCGAAGTGCTGGTGAAAAACAAGTTTTCCCGCGGCGACAGCCTGGAGCTGATGACGCCGCAGGGCAATATTCAGTTCACCCTGGACGATCTGCGCGACAGGCAGGGCCAGCCGACCGACGTCGCGCCGGGCAACGGGCATACAGTCTATATTCCGCTACCGGCGGAGATCGATCTGGCCTATGCCCTGCTCATGCGTAACCTACAGGGCACTAGTACCCGTAACCCTCACGCCCAATAATGTTCAGCCCCAGCCGGAATCACTCCGGCTTTTTTTATTTTTTTGATAATACCCGATGACGATCACACTAAAGTAACCTCGTCATGGTTATTATTGCCACACAAAAAGCAATAACGAAATAGCAATACTAGGAACCACCTCCTTGCCGGCCCAATCTCCCTTGGGCTGGTTTTCTTTTTTTCAAAGAATAATCCCATTCGGGCAAAATAATTTCAACCACATGATTTTTAATGAAAAAAATCATGTGGCCGCGCCGACGTGATGAATCATCTATTCTCTTTAGCCTACAACGAAATATATTCATCGATATTTCGTATCTAACCAATTAAAAAAACAATCGCTACTGATTACTTATTTATCACGCCATGTAGAAATAATCAGGAATAACTGAATCCGTTCAGCTAAAAATAGGCCTACGGGGTGGGTCCTTATCACGGGCTGGCGCGGCGCTAGACGAGCGTATCGGCTCACGCCGTCAGAGGCACCATGCTCCCCAGGGAGACGGTGTCCGTCAGCACGTCAAGCAGGTTACGGAACTCGGGGTTGCGTAGGGAAAGCTTGTTATAGGTGAGATAGAGCGGAATCGGCGGGATCGCAAATGCCGTCTCCACCACCCGCAGATTAAAGGACGCACCGTAGCGCAGCGCGACCTCCCGCGGTAAAACCGTCAGTAAATCGCTATGGCTGACCACCCCCAGTATCGAGATAAAGGAGTCCGAGCGCAGAACTACCCGGCCGCCGTGTAGAAATGCAAAGCGATCCCCGTCGCTATGGGCGCGCTGCAGGATCACAAACCGCTCCCCGCTCAGCTGAACCTCGCTGCACGTCTCCCCGAGGCGCGGATGTCCATCGCGGCATACCAACGCCAGCGGTTCGTTTGTAAACGGCAGGCAGTGCACCGCATGCGTCGTCACCGGCGTCGTACTGAACACCACGTCGGCCTTGCGAAAATTCAGCAGCTGCTCAGCAATGGTATGCGGATGATAATCCGCATACTCGCTGTAGTGCAGCAGCTCATACCCGACGCCAAGACGCTCAAGGGCGCTCACAGCGGCGGGCAGCACCTGCAGCGCCACGCAGCAGGGGGCGAAAACGACAAACTTGCGGCGCTGCTTGGCGGAAAGCGTCGCGTTGAGGGTATTTTCAATCAGCGACAGCCCCTGGGCGATCTGATCATGCAGGCAAACGCCCAACGCCGTTGGCGAAATCCCCTTGCCTGCGCGGATAAATAGCGGATCGTCAAAGTGCTGACGCAGCTTTTGCAGCGACTGACTCACCGCCGAGGGGGTGGTGCCCATCGCCGCCGCCGCACGGCTGACGCTGCTGTGTAAAAACACCATCTCAAATACGGTCAGCAGATTGAGATCGAAGCCCTTTAAATGCAATAAATTACTGTGATTAGAACGCTCCATACAAATACACTATCCTTATGTTTTAAATGGCATTCTTTATATCGACCATTTCAGGACAGCTTATACATTCACACTGATAACTCAATAGACTCAGTCATAACAGCGAGATAAATCGTATTCTTCTGATAAAACACCGGCGCTAAGCATATATATCAAGTATTTGTCACCTACTATTTATTTAATAAATGTATACTATGGTGCATAACCGCGCACGATGCACAATAGCGCGTACGGGCGTCAGGGGGCCGTCACATTAAGGCGAGCGATTAAGATATAACGCCGGCGATTGGCAATGAGTGCCGCAGGGGAATCCTCCTCTCAGCGTAAGGGCGCCTAGGCTGAGATAGACAGCGCCCCGCGGGTGCGTTGATGTCCGCCCCCGTCGGTTAACCGGCTTATCGCGTTGTCGATACGGATATATCCTATGATAATAAGCGATAGGGTTAAAATGCAGCGCAGCAGCGCCAACCTGAAGGCCGGCGACATTGATAAAAAACAATGCGACGGCGTCCGATTAATCCATTAAGACGCCCGTCCCCGCTTTGCCCGCGCGGGAAAAAGGCATCCCCGAATCATCCCATCCCGTGCACGTCATATCCCTGGACTTAGGGTATTATCCCGATGCGGGGCGAAATAGCCCCCATGCGAATGGCATCCGCGCGGGAATATGGCCAGATTGGCACCTTCCCCGGCTTGTCCTGAGGCGCTCCGCCGCCACCGCCGCGATGCCGCCCGCTCATGTCGCCAGCGGCGGCTCGCGGAGGCGCTGAGCTGAAAGAGAAGGGGACGCGGCGGTATGGGGCATGGGTCTTTAGGGTCTTACCCCGCCCCCCTGCGCCATTGGCGCGCTGCAAACGCCCCAAAAAAAACGCCCGGGCTCCTGGCCCAGGCGTTTATCGGCAGAGGGGAGCGTTATTTACCCTGAGCCAGCAGGAACTTCACCACGTCCGCATATTCGCTGCGATAGCCATCAATACTGGTCGCCTGCATTCCATCATTTTTAATCTGGTACTTACCCGCGACATAGAACGACGGGGTGCCGCGCACGCCAAAGGCCTGCACCGCATTCTCCTGCCGCGCGGTCAGCGATTTCACGACAAAACTGTTCAGCGCCGCGTCGTACTCCGCCGCCGCAACGCCGGAGTCGACAAATACCTGACGGATATCCGCCGGAGAGTTAATGCTGCGCTTCACCTGCACCGCATCAAACAGCGGCTTCTCCACCTTATCCGATACGCCGAGGGCCTGCGCGACGGACCACGCCTCCGTCAACGCCGCTCCCTGCGGCCCCAGGAAGCTCACGTGGTATTTCACCACCTTCTCCCCCGGCGGCAGGATCCCGTTTACTGCCTCACCGATGCGGTAAACGTTGGCAAACTGGTTACAGGGCGGGCAATAGAAAGAGAAAAATTCGACGACCGCCGGTGCGCCGGGCACGGCTTTCGGCATGTCGGTATACTGTTTTCCTTCCTGATACCCAGCAGCCTGAGCGGCAACAGAGCACAGTACCAGCAGGCCGGCGGCGGCCTGGAAGAGTCTCGTTTTCATCATCACTTTACCGTATCAAGTCAACTTGTGCGCAGAGTAGCATTCCACACGGCGAACGCCGTACGGATTTACGATTAATTACACCGGATTACACGCTGATACAGCGGCAGCGCACGCGTGACGCGCGCTATTTCCAATCCGGCTGCGACGTTACCTGCTGCATCAGCAGCGCCTTCAGGGAGGCGTCCGGATTGCCCAGCCACTGAAAGCGGGCATACTTGGCGGGCTGCAGCATCGCAGCATCGCTGTCCGGCAGCGTTACACGCAGCGCCCAGGCCTGGCGTCGATCAGCGCTGAAGGCGATAAACAGCTGCCGGTTGCCGCAGTTGTGCGGCTGACAGACCATGCCGACCTGATACGCCTTACCCTGCCAGGTCAGCGTCTGCGGCGGCGCAGAGGTTCCCTGTCCGCTGCGCACCCACAACGGCAGATCCTTCTCGCCCTGCAGCGCCTGCTTCCAGCTCTGCTGATACGACGGCTGGGCCATCAGCTCAGATAACGAGGGCGGAATAGCCTCATCGGCCATTACCGGCGCTCCGTAGGCCAACAGAAGGGCGGCCAGCGCCCCGGCGATCGTTTTCATGGTAACTCCTTCAGTTAGGTCGCGGCACCGTCATTTATTTACGCCGCAGCTGTTTCATAAATAAAATATTTACTATTTTTATCAGTCATTCTCAATCTGAAAAAGTTGATCTATAGCAGAAAAGTACCTTGGCATCGGCCCCGCCGCCGGGCTTTAGGGTAAGCTTGGCCCGCCCACGTTTTTCTGGATACCACACTATGAGCGATATGATTACCCTTCCCCCGCTGCCCGCCCTCGCACGCGAGCGCTACGATGCCGCCAGCGCCGGCGCGCTTGATGCGCTGGACTGCTCCGCCATCCGCCAGCGGGTCGACGCATTTGGCCACGCCGATCGCCCGCAGGAGAGCTACCTGACCGGCTGGATGGCGTTCAATCCGCTGGTCATCATCCGTAACTATCAGGACAAACGCGGCACCTCCAGCGGCGTTGTCCTCTCCGTCGGCGACGCGTATCGCTTCAGCGTGCAGACCATTACGCCGCGCATTCCTAAGCTGCTGCTGTGGGCCACCCTGCGCAGTAAACCGAAAACCCTGCCGCTGGTTGCCCTGCAGGATCTGGCCGCCGGCGATCGGCGACTGGTCCCCTACCGCGCCGTGCGCGATGCCACGCTACGCGAGCAGATGACGGGCTGGTGGGCGGAGATCAATGACTATCTGGGCATCGCCTGCTGGCAGCATAGCCATGGCTATCCGCAGTGGCAGGCGCTGGAGCGCAGCCTGAGCTGCGACGGGATCCACAGCCTGCACCAGTGGCTCCAGCGCGATCCGCACACCTTGGAGCACGACGGTGACTACGCCGGGCGCTGGTACGATGGCCTGTTCATCGCCACGCGGGCCGCCAGCGAATCCAACCCGTGGCCCTCGCTGCTGCTGAGCTGGAAAAGCCCGCAGCGTCAGGCCAGCTATCTGATCGGCTGGCTGGCCGGCGCGGAGGATAAACCGGCGCTGGCGCTGGCGCTGCGCCCGGACGCGGAGATGCCGTTTTTCACCCTCAACCGTTTCGACGCCGAGCACCTGCAGCGGCTCGCCGTGCTGAATGCGCTGGCGGCGCAGCACGCCGCCTAGCCCCGCTTACCACCAGCGGTAAAAGTGGTGCACCGGGCCAATGCCCTGTCCCACCTGCAGGGAGTCCGCGGCCATCAACGCCCCCTGCAGATACGCCTTCGCGGCGGCAACGGTAGCGCGCCAGTCCTCATGACGCGGGCGCAGCGCCGCCAGCGCCGCGGACAGGGTGCAGCCCGTCCCGTGAGTATGGCGCGTCGCCACGCGCGCCGCGCTAAAGCGCTCGGCGGCGCCGTCGCGGGTCAGCAGCCAGTCGGGGCTCTCCCCGCCCCGTAGGTGCCCCCCCTTCATCAGCACCGCCTGACACCCCAGCGCCAACAGCGCTTCGCCCTGGGCAACCATCGCCGCCTCATCCTCCGCCACCGAGCCCCCCAGCAGCGCGGCGGCCTCCGGCAGGTTGGGGGTGATCAGCGAGACCTGCGGCAACAGCTGCTCGCGAATCGCGCTGACGGCCTGCGGCGCCAGCAGCGCATCGCCGCTTTTGGCCACCATGACCGTATCCAGAACGACGTACGGCAGCGGGTAGCGCGTCAGCGTCTGGGCGACGCAGGCGACGATATCGGCGCTCGCCAGCATGCCAATTTTCGCGCTGTCGATGCGCACATCGCTCAGCACGGAGTCCAGCTGCTCCCGGACAAACCCGGCGTCGATAGGGTAAACCGACTGTACGCCGCGGGTATTCTGGGCTACCAGCGCGGTGATGACGCTGGTGCCATAGGCGCCCAGCGCGGAAAAGGCTTTGAGATCGGCCTGGATCCCGGCGCCGCCGCTGGGATCGGTGCCGGCGATGGTCAGGGCATTAATCCGTTCTGCGCTCATGCTCATGCCGCCTCCCCCGCGATGACGGCGGGCTGGAGGCTATACAGGGCGTCCAGGAAATGGGGCGTGAAGCTGCCGGGACCGCTGGCCTGCGCCGCCGCCCGCTCACCCGCCAGCGCCATCACCCGGCAGGCGCTAGCCACCGCCGTCAGGCGATCGTCCAATACGCTGAAGGCCGCCACCACCGCCGACAGTGCGCAGCCGGTACCGACGACCCGGGTCATCAGCGGATCGCCGCCGTCGATCCGGTAGCTGTTTTGTCCATCGGTCACGTAATCGCTGGCACCGGTAATCGCCACCACCGCACCGCTATCGCGCGCCAGCGCAGCCGCCGCCGGCAGCGCCGCCAGCGCATCATCCTGACTATCGACGCCGCGCCCGCGCGAAGGGGCGCCGGCCAGCGCCAGGATTTCAGAGGCGTTGCCGCGAATCACCGCCGGGCGCAACCGCAGCAGACGATGGGCGAAATCGCTGCGATAGCACAGCGCACCGACGGCCACCGGATCCAGTACCCAGGGGGTTCCTGCCAGATTGGCCGCCTCAATCGCCGCCAGCATACTGTCGGCGCGCGCGTCATACAGCGTACCGATATTGATCAGCAGCGCATCGGCCAGCGCCGCAAACTGGCGGGCCTCCTCGGTCTGCACCACCATCGCCGGGGCGGCGCCCAGCGCCAGCAGCACGTTGGCTGTCAGGCTTTGCACCACTTCATTGGTCAGGCAGTGAACCAGCGGCGTACGCTGGCGTAAGGTCATCAGCGCCTGGGCGCACAGCGCATCAGGCAGGGGAGTGGGTTGCGTCAACATGGCGTCTCTCTCAACCGGCGTGAAGAAGGCGGCGCGGTCAGACACCGTGACTTCCCTACGCTGGCATTATCCAGATCAGGTAATACGGGTATTTCTCAGCCTTCACGTAGAAGGGCACCCCGAGTCATATACTCATCAAAATACTGTAATTAACCCATGGTTAATCCAGCGGCAGGATAATACTCACGCCGGAGATTGTAAATGCGCGGCGGAACGCCGCGCGGGCGACGCTAGCTGCCGCGGTACGTGGCGTAGCCATACTGGCTCAGCAGCAGCGGCACATGCAGCTTTTCATTCTGCTGCGTTACCCGGAATAAAACCGGCACCTCCGGGAAAAAGGTATCCTGGCCCCGCTCATGGAAATAGGCGCCCGTTTTAAAGGTCACCCGATAGACGCCAGGGTCCATATCGGCCGCCGCCGGGTACAGCGAGCGGACGCGACCATCGTCATCCGTCGCGGCGCGGGCGATCTCACGCCACGCGCTGCCATCCTGCCTCTCCAGCATCACCGCCACCCCGGGGGCCGGCTTTCCCGTCTGCTGATTCAGGATATGCACGCTCAGCGTGCCCACCGGGGCGGCCTGTGCCGCCGCGCCGATCGCAGATAACATCGCGGTAAGTAAAAGCATTTTTTTCATCACTGGGCTCCTATGTTATGTCGTCCCTCCGGCAGCCTAGCAAAATGCCTCCCCCCACATTATTAAACTTTCTGTTATCTTTTCGGCCTGCATTACAAGCAGAGGCCAAGGAGAGAGGAAATATGGGATAAACCCCCACAATGATAGGTGTTAAACGGCATTGATGCATACGAGATACTGTCTTGATGCAGGAATAAATTGGGGGGCATTAATATTCACAATATGCTACTCCAATCATATGGAACGCCTGCGGCAGGATGATAGCATGCTATTTTAAACATAAAACTCATAGCGTTAAAATTACATCATTGAAATCAACAATTATAATAGAGATGAATATAAACTCATCCAGCGACACGCCACAGCATGGATATTAACAAATTGAAATGATTTTATAAATATAATGTCAAAATGATCAAATATCAATATTGTCAATTAATTAAGCCAACTAAATATAGCAGAAAACACTTATATAGAACTCGTCAGTCGGCCCACCTCTATATAAAAAAGGCGTACTCTGTTCCAGCACGCCTTTATAATCCGTCTATCCTTCATAAAAAAACATCACAAATCAACCTCAACTTTATTTTTGTGAATACTTATTAAAATAAGTCACCATATCCACAACATTACTTGATTGGTATTCTTTTTTAATATCGTCCTGACTCATACCTATCTCAATTACAGCATCAGAATGGTTAAGTTTAATTGTCAGACTACCTGCATCTTTGTAAGCCTGTTGCCAACAGCTATTAGCCAGTGTTAGATCATTAATAATTTCATTATCGTTACAGTTTTTTGCATCTAAAGCCGCCTCTTGGACATTTTTTATTGATTCAGAAAAATCACCAGTTAGCTCACTCCAATTATCTAAAATCTGCTCTAGATTATCTTGAACAGATTCAGCTGATTTAGCTAACTCAGAATAATTCTGAGCCAATAAATGTAACGTTGATACATCTTGTGTTCGTTGATCCATCTCTCTTTGGCTAGCTTCAATCTTTGCTTTATCCTCTTTGATCTTTAAAGAGTCTAAAATAATAAAAGTTGTTGCAACAGCTATTGCTGGCGCACAAAAAAGCCATACTACAGAACCAATGGGGAATGCAACGATTGTAGCAAGAGTCCCTAGAGAAATTGCCGCAGCATCCGCAATTCCTAAGCCAACAATGCTGGCAGTTAGTCCACGAATGTCATTATTCAATTCATCAATTGCTTTTTTTAATTCTGCGATTTTTTGTTGATCAACCTTCTCCTCTTGACTCGCCAGATCAGCTAAGTTTTGTAACCGCTGAGCCATTTCAGGCAAAATATTTTTAAAGTTGACTAAAGCATCCACAGTTCCTTTAACAAAACCAAAGACCATATTTAATTTATTATCTATAATGGTTAAATCTTGGTTAAGCAGTGATACATATATAGAGCGGCGCTCTGGATTATTAACCATACATTTTACCATGCTAATAGCATCATCAAATAAATTGGTAATATCTTGATGATAACTTTGCACATCTTGAGGAACATTATCAAGTCGGGCTACAACTTGGTTCACCCAGACTAATGCATCTGACTGCGCCTCAATATAGGTTTTGCAAAACTCACTCCAATTATTAGGTGGCAATGTCAATGTCGGTAATTTACTATCTAAGACACTGCTAATCAAGCTATTAACCATTACAACATTTGACTTATATACATCAGGTAAAATCGCTTGCGCGAGAGAATCACCCGTTGAAGAAAAAGTCATATGATTACTTGTTTCATACATACATGACGCATGTTTTTGTAAAACCGAAGAAATACTCATCTCGATGACTCCTTTTATATAAGCTTAAGTATCACTATAGCCATCTACAGTGATAATAAAACTGTAGTAATCAAAAACCATACAATCAATACGGTTAAGATAAATATATTCACATTAGCCATTCTGCTAGAACGGATAGGTGAAATTGTCAGACATTCTCAATCGTCACCGGGAGTCTAGGGCGTGTCCCGTTACGGGCCGTGAGTGTCGCTGACGGTCATTTTAGCCCAGGGCAAGGCCCGAGCAGCGAGGTTTTAGACCAAAATGCACCGTGATGAGTAACGCCGTAATGGGGGAAATTGGCCCCAGCCCTATGAGACGCGTGCCAGGAGTGGATGCTTTGCATTGTCGGGCTTAAATATAGGCCAGCCTCCGCCTTGATTATGCGCTTTTGGCTCCGCGTTACCGTCGGGTACCCTTACGGGGCCCCCCTAGACACCTTAGAGCCGTTAATGGACTGCCCCCGCTAGACGCTCCTGTCCTATCGTTAGACTGACCACCGGCAGGGTACGACATACCGTCTCTGCCACCGCGACCTAGGTGCGTAATAAATCCAGATCCAGATTAATAATGGACTGTCTGCGTGTAGGCATGACTTATCTCGCTCCGGCGGCGCAAGGGGGATAACGCAGAATAATAAGTCATGAAGTTCAGCGTCAGCCTGAAAGGAAAGAACGGTGATTGCGTCTAGGCTAACGCCATGAATAGATCGATAAATAAAACTTAACCTGAACGCACAGGGGTTATTTTTGTGAGTAAATACACTCATTGAAAAAACACGCTTTTTGCTTCGCCCTGCGCCGATGCTAAGCCGGGATCGTCCGCCAGGCGGACAATCCCGATGCGCTGCGCTATGCCTGCGCCGCCAGCGTCCGTGCAAAGGTGATATAGCCCCCGCTCAGATTACGCGCGCGGAAGCCGTGCTGAACCAGCATACGGTAGGCCACGTGACCCCGCAGACCCGACTGGCAGCCGATCAGGATCTCCTTATCCCGCGGTAGATCATTCAGACGTTCGCGCAGCGCATCCAGCGGGATGTGCAGCGCCTGCGGATAGCTTCCATGCGCCTTCAGCTCCTGCGGCGTGCGGATGTCCAGCAAACACTGGTGCGCCGGATCGCGCTGCAGTACGTCGACGACATGGCAAATAGCGGTATCGCCGCAGCATACGTTGGCCGCCAGCATCCCCGCCTGATTGACCAGATCCCGGGCGCTGTTATAGGGCGGCGCATAGCACAGCTCCAGGTGCTCCAGATCCTCCACCTTCAGCCCGGCGCGCTGGGCAACAGAGATCACATCAATGCGCTTGTCGACCCCCTCCTGACCTATCGCCTGGGCGCCCAGAATGGCGCCATCGGTCGGATCGAAAAGCAGCTTCAGGCTGATGGGCGTCGCGTGGGGGTAGTAGCCGGCGTGGTTAGGCCCATGCACATACACCTTCTCATAGCCCCTCTGCTGGCGCTGCAGCAGCTTCTCACTCAGCCCCACGCTGGCGACGGTCATATCAAAGACCTTACACACCGCCGCCGCCTGGCTACCGCGGTAGCGGCTGTCACGCCCCAGCATGGTATCGGCCGCAATGCGCCCCTGGCGGTTGGCCGGCCCGGCCAGCGGAACCAGCGGCGGCATGGCGTCGTCAAAGGGCGGCGCCTCAACGGCGTCGCCTACCGCGTAGATATCCGCCGCGGAGGTGTGCATCGCGCTGTCCACCCAAATACCGCCGCTGGCGCCCAGTGCCAGGCCGGCGTCCTGCGCCAGGCGACTTTCCGGCCTCACCCCGATCGCCATGATCACCAGCCCGCTCTGCAGTACGCTGCCGTCGCTCAGGGTCAAGGCCATGCCCTCTCCGTCGGCGGCGATCGCCTGCAGCGCCGTCCGCAGGCGTAGATCCACCCCGTGGCGGCGCAGCGTCTGGTGCAGCGGCACCGCCATCTCGCCATCGACCGGCATCATCACCTGAGGCCCCATCTCCAACAGGGTGACCGCCAGTCCGCGCTGACGCAGCGCCTCGGCCACCTCCAGGCCAATGAAGCCCCCGCCGACCACGGTGGCATGCTGCGGCGCTCGCGCCGCAATATGCGCCAGAATGGCATCCATATCGTTAATGCTGCGCAGGGTAAATACCCCCGGGCTCGTCGCCCCCGGCAGCGGCGGCACCAGCGGTGCTGCGCCGCTGCTCAGCAGCAGGCGATCGTAGGATTCACGGTAGGTTTTCCCGCTGGCGCTATCGCGCACCTCCACGGTTTTTCCCTGGGGATCAATGGACAGTACCTCGTGACGCACCCGTACCTCAACGTTGAAACGTTGGCGAAAATCCTGCGGCGTCCTCAACAGCAGGCTATCGCGCTGCGGGATTTCACCGCCGATATGATAGGGCAGGCCACAGTTGGCGAACGATGCATACTCCCCGCGCTCCAGCACGATGATCTGCGCCGTCTCAGACAGCCTTCTGGCCCTGACCGCGGCGGATGCGCCACCGGCAACCCCGCCGACAATTACGATTTTCATCTGCTCACCTCATCGAATCCGATTATCAGACCGGCAGCGACCCGGCTCGGCGTTGCCAGCTTCCCCTCATCATTATACAATAATATATAATATTAAATAAGAAAGCGTTGGTGAGGAAGTGCACGATGGCGACATCTCAAATGCACCGGCAGATGCAGCGGGCGGCGGCAGACACATCGCGGATCCTGCGCGCGCTGGCCAATCCGGATCGCCTGCTGCTGCTGTGCCGCCTCAGTCAGGGCGAGGCGGCCGTCGGCGAGCTGGAGGCGGCGACGGGGATCCTACAGCCGACCCTCTCTCAGCAGCTTGGGGTGCTGCGCCGCCTGACGCTGGTCACCACTCGACGCGAAGGCAAACAGATCGTCTACCGCATTGACGATCCGCGCACGCTGACCCTGCTGGAAACCCTGCACCGCCTGTACTGCTCGCCGACGGATGAAAAGCCGGCCTAGGGCGTACCCCGTAACGGGCCCTGGGCGTCGCTGGCGCACACGGCCGCGAGGCGCATCCTAGTGGCCGCCGTCGCAGCCCCAGCCGCGGCACTTGCTGGTCTTGCCGATGCCGGGATTGAGAGTATTGGTGGGATCCTGATGGCGATAAAAGGCCTCCAGCTGCGGCTTAGCGCGGTAGAGATGGCCCACGTTGTGCTCCGCCGGATACTCCGCGCCGCGCGCATCCAGCAGCGCCAGCATCTTCGCCTTAATCGCTGCCGCATCGGCCCCCTTGCGCACGATATAGTCCTGATGGAATACGTGACACATAAAGTGACCATAGTACAGGCAGTGCGACAGATCCTGCGTCAGCTCCGGCGGCAGCTGTTCAAACCACTCCGCGTCGTTGCGCCGCAGGGCGATATCCAGCGCCAGAATGTCTTCGACCTGCTGATCATGCACCGCCTGATAGCGTATCGCCGCCCCGGCGGCGGCGAAGCGGTGTAAAAACGCCTTGCTCCCCTCCTCCGGCGTGCAGGTAAAAAAGTCGCCGTCGGCCTGGGAAAAATAGTCGCTCAGCCACCGCTGTGCCTCCTCGATCCCGTCACCGGCCATCTTCAGCAGCAGGTGGTGCGAGTAGCGATCGCGGTACTGCCTGATGCGCGGCGGCAGATGCCCCGGCCACAGACGACTCAGCGCCTGCATCGCGCGATCGACCGGGTGGGACGGCAGCAGTGGCACACGCTCCGCCCATGCGTCGATCCGCCCCTTCAGGTTGAAGAAGAACGGCATCCGATCCGTCCCCAGCTTTTCGATCATCAAAAAGGTATCTTTGCCATAGCGCTCGGCGATATCAAACGTATCGCGATGCATATACTCCGCGGCCACCGGCAGGTGGGTAAAGTGGCTCAGTATATGCCGCCGCAGCTCGGTCAACACCTGAGGTCGATCGGTGCCGATATAAAACACCTGCTGGTGCGGCTCGGCGGGAAACGTGTCCAGACGCACGGCGAACACCGCCAGCTTTCCGGCACAGCCGGAGGCCTCAAACAGGCGCCGCTCGTCGGCGTTAAAGCGGGCCGGCGTGGCAGCATCCACCGCCCTGACGCGCTGCGCATACTGGTGGTCGGAGGCCCGGCGCGCATCATGCTGGACATCCGCATCGCCGTAGCGTCGCTGGGCCAGATTCGTCAATATGGCCTCCGGCGTCTCGCCCAGCGCAATGCCCAGATGGTTGACCAGCTCCGCCTCTCCCTGTTCATTGACCCGTCCATACAGCGCCATTTCGGTATAG
This sequence comes from Edwardsiella anguillarum ET080813, assembly GCF_000264765.2. GTDB lineage: Bacteria > Pseudomonadota > Gammaproteobacteria > Enterobacterales > Enterobacteriaceae > Edwardsiella > Edwardsiella anguillarum. The sequence goes on along the minus strand of NZ_CP006664.1, from coordinate 3,008,773 downwards.
GCCGGACCACGCTGCACCAGTGCGCCGCCGGAGTTGTTACAGATGCCGCCGATCACCGAAGCGCCGATGCAGGAGGAGCCGATCACCGAGTGGGGCTCCCGCTCCAGCGGTTTCAGCAGCCGCTCAAGCTGCCACAGGGTGGTACCGGGCAGCACCACCACCTGGCGCCCCTCGTCCAACAGCTGAGCGCCGCCCAGACGCAGGGTATTGATGATCACCAGCTCGCGATCGTAGTCGTCGCCGCTGGGGGTCGACCCTTCGGTCAGGCCGGTATTGGCCGCCTGCATCAGAATGATGCGATCGGCCTCGACGCAGGCCTTGAAGATCCGCCACATCGCCAGCAGCGTCTCGGGAAACACCACGGCCAGCGCGCTGCCCTGACCGGAGCGGAAGCCTTTACAGTAGCGCGCCATTTTGCGCGTATCGCTTAATACTCGGGCGGGGCCTGCGATGGCGCGCAGCTGGGACAGCAGCATCTCGGCCGGTGGGACGGGGCGAGAAAAGGGCATGGCATCACTCCTGTGACGGCGGAATAGGGTGCCGTCCAGCATAGTGTTGGTCGCCTCAATTTAACAAATAAAAAACACAACAATGCAGGCTAAATAACACAATCGGGGCCGATCTACGGCGCAAACTACCCCCCTGCGCCGCTTTGCGCTACCATGCGCTTCTTTTGGTTATGAGGCGTCACCATGACAACCACCCTGTTTAAAGAGTTTCAGTTTGAAGCGGCCCACCGTTTGCCGCACGTACCGCAGGGACACAAGTGCGGCCGTTTGCACGGCCACTCGTTTCTGGTGCGCATAGAGATCACCGGTGAGGTCGACCCCTACACCGGTTGGGTAATGGACTTTGCCGATCTGAAAGCGCGCTTCCAACCGATCTATGATCAGCTGGATCACCACTATCTCAATGAGATCGCCGGGCTGGAAAACCCGACCAGCGAGGTGCTGGCCCGCTGGATTTGGGATCAGCTCAAGCCGAGCCTGCCGCTGCTGAGCGCGGTGCGAGTCAAAGAGACCTGCACCGCCGGCTGCACCTACCGCGGCCAGTGATCAGCGGACGCCGGGGCGCAGGAACAGCACCGGCGTCACCAGCAGCGCCATCAGATAAAACATGCCACTGGGGCTGTATTGATATACCACCCCTGCCAGCACCGTCATCACCGCCACGCTTCCCCCCATGCCCAGCGCCGAATAGACCGCCTGCAAGCGGATCACATCGCCGCCCTGACGCGCCGAGATAAAGCGCATCGCCGCCAGATGACATACGGTGAAGGTGCCGGCGTGCAGGATCTGCATCACCACCAGCCACGGCAGCGCCGTCGTCGCCCCCATCATTACCCAGCGCAGCAGCGCGCAAAGGCAGGATAGCAGCAGCAGGCCAGACACCGTCCAGCGGCGAAACAGGCGATTGCTCAGGGCAAAGATAATCACCTCGGCCACCACCCCCAGCGACCACAGGTATCCTACCAGCGACGCAGAGTAATCGGCCCGGCTCCAAAAAAGGGTGCTAAAGGCGTAATAGCCGGCGTGGGCCCCCTGCAACAGCGCGCAGCACAGCAAAAAACGCCACACCGAACGCTCCCGCAGCAAAATAGACCAGGGGGTGACCTGCGCCGTCTGATGGGCGGGGCCATCCTGAGGCGGCTGTGCCGGGCGCGGTAGCATGCCCAGCAGCATCGCCAGCAGTCCCCCCAGCAGGCTATACAGAATAGCCTGATGGCCAAAGGCGTTGACCAGCTCGCCGGTCGCCGCCGAGCCCACGATAAAGGCCAGGGATCCCCACAGGCGCACCTTGCCGTAGTCCAGCCCAATCTGGCGCTGCCAGGTCGCCGCCAGCGCATCGGTCAGCGGCACCAGCGGACCATAGAACAGGCTGAACCCCACCATCACCGCCATCAGCCAGGCCCAGGCGCTGCCCAGCATGAAGGCGACGCCGCAGAACAGGGCGATCAGCGTCACCAGACGCAGCGCCACCAGCAGCTGCGAGGTTCTCTTGACCGCCGGGGTAATGAACAGGCTGCCGACGAAGCGGGCGCCCATCCCGGCGCCCAGCAGAATGCCGATGGACTCCGGCGAGATCCCCTGCCCCTGCAGCCACAGGCTCCAGAACGGAAGAAAGACGCCGAATGAGAAAAAATAGGTAAAGTAACTGAGCCCTAACCAGCCCGCTGATGGCAGCATATCCTCTCCTTGCCAGCGCATATTGCCTCGCTGACTTCCCGCCCACAGTGAAAATAGCCGCCTACTTTAGCCATCCCCCGGGCCCCAGGCAAACGATTATTCGACGTTATCGCCGCGCCCGACGGCGCAGAAAAAGAGAAGAAATGAGAACGCATACGGTTTTCAGACATTACCTGCTTTCTCTCTGGCGCCGACGCGCTATGATGCGCCGGCAAATAATCCATCAGGAGCGTATACCGTGACGCAAAGCCCTCACTCAGACTATCGTCAGATCGATGCCCGCAAGGAGGAGATCAATGAGCAGCTATGGATGATTGAGATGGATCTCAGGCCGGAGCGCCAACCGACGTCGCCGACCCAACCGGTCGGTCTCCACACGCCGCGGCGCTCGGCGCCCGCGGCCCGACGCTAGTGCCAACGCGCCCCGCCGCTCTCCGGCGGGGCGCGCTACTCAGACGATATTCAGGTATTTATGAGTCTGCATGGACAGGCGCCAGTTGCGCGCCAGGCACGTTTCAATACACAGGCGGGTCGCCTCTTCCTTACAGGAGATCGGCTGTAGCGCCACCACCGGCGGCAACTCACCGTCCAAACGCGCCAGCAGCGCATCCAGCGCCTCGATATCGCGCGCCCGCGCAACCGGGTGTTTTATCTCGTTGGCGCGGCGTAGCGCGTCGGTAAGCACCTCCATCCCTCCGCGCATCCCCACCTTGGGGGATACGGTCACCCAGGTCTGTGCGCTGCAGCGCACCGGGTGGGTTCCGCTGGTCTCTATCTGGCAGCGATAGCCGCCCTGCTCCAGCGCCGTGGTCAACGGCAGCAGATCGTACATACAGGGCTCGCCGCCGGTGATCACTACGTGGCGGGCCTGATAGCCCCGCTGCCGTAACAGCGCAACCAGCGCCGCCGCATCGGCGCTGGCCCAGGCTTCGCTCTCCGCCGTCTTTTCAACGATCTGCGCCAGATCGGCTTGACACTCCGGGCGCTGATGCCAGGTGTGCTGACTATCGCACCAGCTGCAGCCGACCGGGCACCCCTGCAGACGAATAAAAATCGCCGGAACGCCGGTATAAAAACCTTCGCCCTGTAAACTCTGAAATACTTCATTGATCGGATACTGCATCGTGTTCTGCCTTGTTTGAGGACGCCTCGGACGGGCGGCATTGTGGCAGATTTCCCCGCGCACGCCAAACCGCCGCCGCCTCATCGGCCGCGATAAACGCAGCTATCGGACACAACTATTTGACCTGTCGCGTGCCATTGCCCACAAAATAGCTATACATTATAGATGGGCATGGATGGGCGCCGAGGGCGCTCCACAGACTACAGTTATGCCGCCGTGCGGCCCGTTTACAGGACAGACAGCGATGACCCCGTGGCAGATTCACCGGTTAAGCGACTACCAAAGCATGCCCTGGCACAACGGTCAGGGCACCACGCGTGAAATCATGCGGGAGGACAACGCCAGCGGCTCCCGCTTTCGCTGGCGACTCTCAATGGCCGATGTCACCCGCGATGCCCCCTTCTCCGCCTACGGCGGCTATCAGCGGATCCTATCGCTGCTCGAGGGGTCAGGGCTGACGCTGACCATTGACGGCTCAACCCAGCCGCCGCTATGCGGCAATGACATCGTGCGCTTCTCCGGCGATAGCCGGGTCAGCGGTCACCTGAGCGATGGCCCGGTGCGCGATCTCAACCTGATTTACGACCCGCGCCACTACGGCGCGCGTTTGCAGTGGCTGGATATTCGCCCCACCATGCCCCCGCTGCGCTGTCACGCCAGCACGATCCTGCTGTTTTGCCGCCAGGGCGACCTGTCGCTGACGCCGCTCGGCGCCACGGCATCGCTGCAGCTGGCGCGCTATGACAGCGCCATCCTGCAAACGCCCTGCCCGCAGACACACAGCGTGGATATTCGCGGCCACGGCCAGCTGGGCGTTTTTGAACTGACGGCGTTCCCGGACTAAGCCGCGCGGCCCTCCGCCGCGCCCTCAGCCCGCCAACTCAAGGAGAAACACATGCTCACAGTCTTTCCGGTACTGGTGATCGTCGCCCTGGTTATCGTCTGGTCGGCGATAAAGATCGTCCCTCAGGGCTATCAGTGGACCGTTGAACGTTTTGGCCGCTACACCCGCACCCTGATGCCGGGGCTGAATCTGGTGATCCCGTTCATGGATCGCATTGGCCGTAAAATCAACATGATGGAACAAGTTCTGGACATCCCTTCCCAGGAGGTGATCTCCAAAGACAACGCCAACGTCACCATCGATGCCGTCTGCTTCATTCAGGTGATCGATCCGGCACGTGCCGCCTATGAGGTGAGCAACCTCGATCTGGCGATCATCAATCTGACGATGACCAACATCCGTACCGTGCTCGGCTCCATGGAGCTGGATGAGATGCTCTCCCAGCGCGATCTGATCAACAGCCGCCTGCTGCAGATCGTCGATGAAGCCACCAACCCCTGGGGGATCAAAGTGACCCGTATTGAAATCCGCGACGTACGCCCACCGGCCGAGCTGATCGCTTCCATGAACGCCCAGATGAAGGCCGAGCGCACCAAGCGCGCTGATATTCTGGAGGCCGAGGGGGTGCGTCAGGCCGCGATTCTGCGCGCGGAGGGGGAGAAACAGTCGCAGATCCTCAAGGCGGAGGGGGAGCGTCAGTCCGCCTTCCTGCAGGCCGAGGCGCGCGAGCGCGCCGCCCAGGCCGAAGCGCAGGCCACCGCCATGGTGTCGGAGGCCATTGCCGCCGGGAACATGCAGGCCATCAACTATTTTGTCGCACAGAGGTATACCGAAGCGCTGCAGCGTATCGGCGAGTCGAATAACAGCAAGGTGATCATGATGCCGCTGGAGGCCAGCAGCCTGCTGGGCGCCGTCGGCGGGATCAGCGAACTGCTGCGTTCAGACAGCCGCAAGGATTGCCAGCCATGATGGCCTATCTGCTGCAGAACCCTCACGGTCTGTGGCTCACGCTGGGGGGACTGTTGCTGGCCGCCGAGCTGCTCGGCGCCGGAGGCTATGCCCTGTGGAGCGGCTGCGCCGCCCTGCTGGTCGGCCTGCTGCACTGGCTGTGGCCGTTTGGCTGGGAGGCTCAGCTCACCCTGTTCGCCCTGCTGACGGTGATCAGCGCCCTATTGTGGTGGCGCTGGCAGCGCCGCGGCGCCGCGGAAGAGGGCGCGGACAGCGTCCTCAACCAGCGCGGTCGCCAGCTGATCGGTCAACGGGCGCTCCTGGAGCAGCCCCTGGTCAACGGCCATGGGCGCCTGCGCCTCGGTGACAGCAGCTGGCGCGTCACCTGTGCACAGGATCTGCCCGCCGGACAGTGCGTTCAGGTGCGCGCCGTCAGCGGCATCACGCTGGAGGTTATCCCCTGTGCCCCGCCCCGCGACAGCAGCCGGCCAGATCGTTAATGATCGGGCAATCGGCGCTATCGTCACCGGGGCAGGCCTGTGCCAGCGCCGCCAGCCGGTCACGCATCGCCTGCAGATCGCGGATGTGTGACTCGATCTCCGCCACCTTTTGCAGGGTGCGCTGTTTTACCTCGGCGCTGTGGCGGTGCTCGTCGTGGAACAGCGCCATCAGCTCCCGGCACTCCTCCAGCGTAAAACCGACCTGGCGCGCCTGACGCAGCAGCGTCAGCTCCTCCAGCTGGGTCGCCGCATAGTGGCGGTAGCCGTTCTCCCCGCGCAGCGGCGGCGTCACCAGCCCTTTCTCTTCATAAAAGCGAATGGCCTTGCTGCTCAGGCCGGTTTTTTTCGCCACTTCACTAATATTCACCCGTCCCCCTTGACCTTAACCTTGCGGGAAGGTTTAAGCTTAACCGTAATTGAGGACGACGCCAATCGGCAGGCTATCGCGCCGCACCCTGAGCGTAACCATTTACGAGAGAGGTCTCATCATGTCACAGACACAGCTATTCGCCCTGCAGGGGCTTTCCTGCATGAACTGCGCTAAAAAAGTAAAAAATGCGCTGGAGGCCCGCCCCGACGTCGAGCAGGCCATCGTCAATACGCCGCGCTATGCCCGGGTGATCGGCAGCGCCAGCGCCGCTGATATTATTCACAGCGTCGAGCAGGCGGGTTACCAGGCCGCGCCGGCCGGCGATGCCGACGTCCGCCTCAGCCTCAGCGACCTGAGCTGTGGCCACTGCATCGCCAGCGTCACCCAGGCGCTGGAGGCCGTGCCCGGCGTTGACGCCGCCATGGTGACCCTCACCCAAGCCGACATCTATGGCCAGGCGGACAACGCAGCGCTGGTAGCCGCCGTGCAGCAGGCAGGCTACCAGGCGCAGGCCGTGGAGGGTGCATACCCAAAATCTGAGCCGCTGCCCAGCACTGATGTTGCGATGCCGGAAACCCAGGCAGCGGCTCTCGATCCCACTCCGGCAGCCACCGCGTCCGCCGACGCCGCACCGCGCGCCGGCGATGACGACGACAGCGTGCAGCTGCTGCTCGACGGCATGAGCTGCGCCAGCTGCGTGCTGAAAGTGCAAAACGCTCTGCAGGCGGTGCCCGGCGTAGCGCATGCCCGGGTCAACCTAGCCGAACGCAGCGCGCTGGTCAGCGGCCACGGCGATCCGCAGGCGCTGGTCAGCGCCGTGCAGAAGGCCGGCTACGGCGCGGAGATAATCCAAGATGAGGCGCTGCGCCGCGCCCGTCAGCATGAGAGCGCGCAGAAAGCCGTGCGCGCCTTCCGCTGGCAGGCCGCCGTGGCGCTGGGGCTCGGTCTGCCGCTGATGGCCTGGGGGCTGTTCGGCGGTTCGATGACCTTAACCGAGCACAGCCAGATCCCCTGGCTTATCGTCGGGATCGCCACCCTGGCAGTGATGATCGGTGCCGGCGGCCACTTCTATCGCAACGCCTGGCGTAGCCTGCTCAACGGCAGCGCCACCATGGATACGCTGGTGGCACTGGGCACCGGTGCCGCCTGGCTGTACTCCATCAGCGTCAACCTGTGGCCACAGATTTTTCCGCCGGAGGCGCGCCACCTCTACTATGAGGCCAGCGCGATGATCATCGGCCTGATCAACCTGGGGCATGCGATGGAGGCGCGGGCGCGCCAACGCTCCTCCAGCGCCCTGGAACGACTGTTGGATCTGACGCCGCCGACCGCTCGCCTGGTGACGGACGAGGGCGAGAAGAACGTGCCGTTAGCCGAGGTGCAGCTGGGAATGACCCTGCGTCTGGTCACCGGCGATCGGGTACCGGTCGACGGTGAGATCCTCTCCGGCGAGGCCTGGCTGGATGAGGCCATGCTGACCGGCGAACCCATCGCGCAGCAAAAGGGCGCCGGCGATCGGGTGCACGCCGGCACCGTCGTCACCGATGGCAGCGTGCTGTTCCGCGCCGCCGCCATCGGCAGCCAGACCACGCTGGCGCGCATCATTAAGCTGGTCCGCCAGGCCCAAAGCAGTAAGCCGGCCATCGGCCAGCTGGCGGATCGCATCTCCGCCGTCTTTGTACCGACGGTGGTCGCCATCGCCGTCATCAGCGGGCTGATCTGGTTCTTCTTCGGCCCGCAGCCGCAGCTGGTCTATACCCTGGTGGTCGCCACGACGGTGCTGATCATCGCCTGTCCCTGCGCGCTGGGGCTAGCGACGCCGATGTCCATCATCTCCGGAGTCGGCCGCGCCGCCGAGCTGGGGGTGCTGGTGCGCGACGCCGATGCGCTGCAGCACGCCAGCGAGCTGGATACGCTGGTCTTCGATAAAACGGGCACCCTGACCGAAGGGATGCCCAAGGTGATCGCCGTCCATACGCTGGAGGGCATCGACGAAACGCAGGCCCTCCGCTGGGCCGCCGCGCTGGAGAGTGGCTCCAACCACCCACTGGCGCGCGCCGTCAGCGCCCGGGCCGAAGGGCAAACGCTGCCGCCGGTCACCCAGTTTCGCACCCTGCGCGGGCTGGGAGTCAGCGGTGAAGCCGAGGGCCATACCCTGCTGCTGGGCAACGCGGCGCTGATGGCGGCGCAAGGGGTCGACACCCACGCCCTGGATACGCTGCTGGCGCAGCAGGCCAGCCAGGGCGCCACGCCGGTGCTGCTGGCGGTCGACGGTCGCGCCGCGGCGCTGCTGTCGATTCGCGATCCGCTGCGCAGCGACAGCGTCGCCGCCCTGCAGCGTCTGCACGGTATGGGCTACCGGCTGGTGATGCTGACGGGGGACAATCCACTCACCGCCCAGGCTATCGCGCGCGAAGCGGGAATAGATCAGGTGATCGCCGGCGTGCTGCCGGAGGGCAAGGCGGAGGCCATCAGATCGCTACAGCAGGCAGGGCATAAGGTCGCCATGGTCGGCGATGGTATTAACGATGCCCCGGCGCTGGCGCAGGCGGACGTCGGCATCGCCATGGGCGGCGGCAGCGATATCGCCATCGAGACGGCGGCCATCACCCTAATGCGCCATAGCCTGAGCGGCGTGGCTGATGCGGTGGCGCTGTCGCGGGCCACGCTGCGCAATATGAAGCAGAACCTGCTGGGCGCGTTTGTCTATAACACGCTGGGTATTCCGATCGCCGCCGGGGTACTCTACCCGTTGACCGGCACCCTGCTCAGCCCGGTGGTCGCCGGCGCCGCCATGGCGCTCTCCTCCATCACGGTGGTCAGCAACGCCAACCGCCTGCTGCGTTTTACCCCGAAGGACTAAACGACCTCTGAAGACAAAAAGCACCGGAAGCCGGTGCTTTTTTTTCGTCCTCAGGTAGCATGAAGAGATTACCGCACACTGTAACGGCGGCTGCCTGAATCCGGCGGCGCGCCCTGCCGGAGGCATCATGTTCAACCGACTACGGCACCTGGCCGCCCGTCTCGGGCTGCTCCCGCCGCCACGCTACCCCTATCCGGCCCTTGACGTAAACCTGCGCAACGGCGCCCGGCTGCATCTGGTCGCCAGCATTCACATGGGCAACGCCGCGATGTCGCCGCTACCGGCGCCCCTGCTTCAGCGCGTGCGCCAGGCTCAGGCGCTGATCGTCGAGGCCGATATCACCCGCCCCGGCAGCGATATCAGCAGCCCGCCCCAGGCGCAGCCGCTGTCGGCACGCCTGGACGCCGCGCGCTATGACGCACTCAGCCAACGCTGCCGCGAAACCGGCCTGGCCGTCGAGCGCATGGATGACTTTCCCCTGTGGCGCTGCGCGCTGCTGCTGCAGGCGCAGCAAGCGCAACAGCTGGGGCTGTGCAGCGAATTTGGCATCGACTGCCAGCTGCTGAACTGTGCCCATGGGGCAGAACGGCCGATCGTAGAGCTGGAGGGCGCCGATACCCAGCTGGAAATGCTGTACCGGCTCCCCGAACAGGGACGTGATCTGCTGGATGATACCCTGCGGCACTGGCACAACAATGCCCGCCTGCTGCAGACGCTGATCGGCTGGTGGCTAGCGCCCCCGCCGGTGCTGCAGACGCCGCTGCCGATGACCTTTTGCCCGGCGCTGGCCGACGTGCTGATGGTGCAGCGTAACCGCGCCTGGCGCCAGCGCCTGATCGTCCTGCCGCCGGGAGAGTATGTGGTGGCCGTGGGCGCACTGCACCTGTTTGGCGAGCAGGGGCTGCCGGATCTGCTGGCGCCCTATGCGCTAACGGCCTGAGCCCGCCCCTCAGGGGGTCAGTCTGTCCAGCGGCCAAGAGTCGAACAGGTAGCCGTCAAAGTCGATATCATCGACGTCAGAAAATGCCAGCAGGCGCCGCTTCACGTTTTCCAGGTGCTGCCACATGGCCAGCTTGGCGGCCCGGGCATCCCTCTTGATCAGCGCGGCCAGAATCTGGTGATGGTCGGCCAGCCAGGCCGTACGATAGTGCGTATCCGCCAGATGACGGTGTAGCTGGATCCACATCGGATTGTGCTCCCGCCACTGCCACGACTGGCGGAACAGATCCACCAGCATGCTGTTATGGGTCGCTTCGGCAATGGCCAGGTGGAACTGCATATCGCCGCACTCCGGCCCGTCGGGCGCGGTCGAGGCCAGCTCTAGCGCCTCAAGCTGCAGCGCATGACGCATCTTGATAATATCCTCACGCGTCGCCTGCAGCGCGGCAAACTCGGCGATATTGCTCTCCAGCAGCTGCCGGGCCTGCAGCAGCTCAAAGGGCCCGGCGTCATTACACGAGACGCTCTCCTTCTGCACCGGCGCTTCCAGCACAAAGATCCCGGCGCCGCGCCGCACCTCAACCAGTCCATTAATCTCCAGCATGATCAGCGCCTCGCGCACCACGGTACGCGTCACGCCCAGCCTCTCGGCAATATCTCGCTCCGGCGGCAGGCGCTCACCGGGACGATAGGGCGTCTGGGCGATCAGATCGCGGATCATCGCCCCGATCTCCTGATAGGGCCGCCGTTGCACCCTGTGATCTTTCATCATATAGCACTCGCCAGCTCCCATTATATAACGTCGAACTATACCACCGCCCGCCGACGGCGTGGCCAGCGGCGCACGGAAAAACGAGGCGGATCAAATAACATCGGTTCAGCTGCCCGCATCCCGTCCCGCGCGTCGTCTCCCCGCCAAAATATGACGGCGATCGCGGAGCTCTCGCGCCTGATGAGCCCGATAAAAACACAATCAATTGAATAAAAAGGAAAAAATCACTGCGCCACGGCGGCGCCAAAAGATATAGCAAGCTATTAGTCACTTAAATAATAAATAAAGTGGTGTGATAATCGTCGCATCATTGGTCAACCAAAAACAGATAACATGTCGGCCGAATTTAAATTGGTTGACCAAATGACAGGGATTTTATGCATATTCTCAATATACTCTGGGTCGTATTCGGCATCGGACTGATGCTGGTACTGAACCTCAAGTTTCGTATCAACTCGATGGTGGCGCTACTGCTGGCAGCGCTCTCCGTCGGCATGCTCGCCGGAATGGATCTCATGGCGCTGCTGCATACCATGAAATCCGGCTTCGGCAGTACCCTGGGCGAGCTGGCGATCATCGTGGTGTTTGGCGCCGTGATCGGTAAACTGATGGTCGACTCCGGCGCCGCACATCAGATAGCCCATACGCTGCTGACGCGTCTGGGGCTGCGCTATGTTCAGCTCTCCGTGATCATCATTGGCCTGATTTTCGGCCTGGCGATGTTCTATGAGGTGGCCTTTATCATGCTGGCACCGCTGGTGATCGTCATCGCCGCCGAGGCCAAAATCCCCTTCCTGAAGCTGGCAATCCCAGCCGTCGCCGCCGCCACAACGGCGCACTCACTGTTTCCGCCGCAGCCGGGGCCGGTCGCCCTGGTCAACGCCTACGGCGCAGATATGGGCATGGTCTATATCTACGGTATTCTGGTCACCATTCCGAGCGTCATCTGCGCCGGTCTGATCCTGCCAAGGTTTCTCGGCAACCTTGAACGTCCGACGCCGGCCTTTCTGACGCAGGATGTCCCGGTCGATCGCGATAACCTGCCCTCTTTCGGCATCTCGATTCTGGTGCCTCTCATCCCGGCGATCATCATGATCTCAACGACCATTGCCAACGTCTGGCTGGTCAAAGGGACGCCTGCCTGGGAGGTCGTCAACTTTATCGGTTCGTCGCCCATCGCCATGTTTATCGCCATGCTGGTCGCCTTTGTGCTGTTCGGCACCGCACGCGGTCACGACATGCAGTGGGTGATGAACGCCTTTGAGAACGCCGTAAAAAGCATTGCCATGGTGATCCTGATTATCGGCGCAGGCGGCGTGCTGAAGCAGACGATTATCGATACCGGCATCGGCGATACCATCGGTATGCTGATGTCCCATGGCAATGTCTCCCCCTATATCATGGCCTGGCTTATCACCGTGCTGATCCGTCTGGCGACCGGCCAGGGCGTCGTCTCTGCCATGACCGCCGCCGGGATCATCAGCGCCGCCATACTCGATCCGGCGACGGGTCAGCTGGTCGGCGTTAATCCGGCGCTGCTGGTGCTGGCCACCGCCGCGGGCTCCAACACCCTGACGCACATCAACGATGCCTCATTCTGGCTGTTTAAGGGATATTTTGATCTGTCGGTCAAGGACACGCTGAAGACCTGGGGACTGCTGGAGCTGGTTAACTCGGTGGTCGGCCTGATCATCGTGCTGATCATCAGCCTGTTTGCCTGATCCCGCCCGCGCGGCGCATAAAAAAGGCCAATATCGCTATTGGCCAGTCAAAGAGGAACTTCAGATATTATTATTATGCCGGGCGTCCCCCCAGGGGGGCCCGGTCTTCTGTATAGGGTAGCAATCGCCACGCCGCGCTGGCAACCGTTATCCACCGGAACTTATCCACCGAGTGATCCTGACGCTCTCCCGCGGCACGCGATCCACGCGATGCCGTCGTCCGGCGCTGGTCAACGTTTTTGTATGATATATACTGGCGGCAAAACGCATGATGAGGTATTCCCAATGACGCCAGCTGTTCTGCTACTGGAAAAAAATAACATCGCTTTTTCCCTGCACGCCTATGAGCACGATCCCCATGAAACCAACTTCGGCGACGAAGTGGTGCGCAAGCTGGGTCTGAGCGCCGATCGGGTCTATAAAACGCTGCTGGTCGCCCTGAACGGCGACAGCAAGAAGCTCGCCGTCGCCGTCACACCGGTCGCCACCCAGCTCGATCTCAAGAAGGTCGCCAAGGCATTCGGCGCCAAGAAGGCCGACATGGCCGACCCTGCGCTGGCCCAGCGCGTCACCGGCTATCTGGTCGGCGGCATCAGTCCGCTGGGGCAAAAAAAGCGCCTGCCGACGGTGATTGATGCGCCCGCCCGTCAGTTCGACACCATCTTTGTCTCCGGCGGCAAGCGCGGATTAGACATTGAACTGGCCGCCGCCGATCTCGCCGCCCTGCTGCAGGGAAGCTTTGCCGATATCGCCAAGTGCGACGCGGCCTGAGGCCGGCTTCGCGGCGATCAAGAACGGCATGCCGCGCATGCCGTTATAGAGGTGAATACCGCTACGTGCGGCGTAGGCGCTGACGCTTAATCGCGATACACGATCTCGCCGTTCGGCTGATAGTCCGCCGCCTTGATCGGCGAATGGCGCTGGATATAGTCCTTCAGCACTTCGGCATCGACGAAACCGGTGTTCACGTAGCCCGGATGCTGGGTCACATTGGGATAGTCATCGCCGCCGCTGGCGTTAAAGCTCAGCAGCGCCACGCGATAGGTCCGATCGGCCTGCAGCGGTTTCCCGCCGATCTTCACGCCGCTGACGCCCTGCTTGCCGTCCGCCGTCAGGCTCAGGTTGGCAAACTGCGCATAGGCGCCGGAGTTGGGCTTTTTATTGGCGACGACGCCCAGGTATTTCTCCAGCTCCGCGCCGCTCATGTCGACATAGGCGACGGTGTTGCCGAACGGCTGCACCTTAAGCACATCCTTATAGCTGATGTCGCCGCTGTCCATCGAGTCGCGTACCCCGCCGCCGCTCATCACCCCCAGGTCGGCATGGGTTCGCTCCATCTGCGCCGCCAGCAGCAGGCGCCCCATGTTGGTCTGCTCAAAGCGGACCTTGCTGCGGTCCCCCTCCAGACGCCCCTCTACGCTGCCGATCTTCACCGCCAGCGCGGCCTGCCCCTGATCCTGGAACGGCGTCAGCAGCTTCAGCATCGCCGTATCCTGCGGGATCGCCTCGGTGTAGTAGATCCGCGTCTTCGAACCGTCGGCCTGCTTCTCCTGTCGGTTGAGGTTCACCGGGATCAGCTGGTAGCGCTGCAGGGTCAGCTCCCCGTTACGGAAGGTAAAGTCGGCCCGCCCGACATATTTCCCCCACTCATGGGCCTGTACGATCCAGGTCCCGTTCTGGCGATCCGGCGCACAGGGCGTACCGGGGACATAGTTCGCCTGTTTCCGGTTTTCCTGTGCCATGCACACCGGATCCTGCGAGTGGCCGCCAACGATCATATCGAGGTAGCCCGCCGGCAGCGCGCGCGCCATTTCAACATCGCCCGGAGCGTTGGAGCCGTGCTCGCCGTTGTCGTAGTGGCCCATGTGCGTCGCGGCGATCACCACGTCAGGCTTCTCGCTGGCCCGCAGCTGCTCGACCACGCCCTTGGCCTCCGCCGCCGGGGGGCGGAACTCGATGTTCTTCAGGTATTCAGGGTTGCCTATTTTGGCCGTATCGTCGGTGGTCAGGCCGATCACCGCAATGCGGATCCCCTGGCGATCGAATATCTGATAGGGCTGGAACAGGCGCTTGCCGCTATCCTGCGCATAGATATTGGCCGACAGCAGCGGGAAGTCGGCCCACTTCTGCTGCTGGCGCAGCACGCTCAGCGGGTTGTCGAACTCGTGGTTGCCGATGGCCATCGCATCGTAGCCCACCAGGTTCATGCCGCGAAAATCGGGCTCGGCATCCTGCAGATCGGACTCCGGCACCCCGGTATTGATATCGCCGCCCGACAGCAGCAGCACGCTGCCGCCCTCGGCGGCGATCTCGGCACGCAGGCGATCCACCAGCGTTTTCTGGGCAGCCAGGCCATATTCGCCCTGCTCGCTCTGCCAGAAGTGGCCGTGGTGATCGTTGGTATGCAGAATGGTCAGGTTATAGGTTTTATCTTTTTCCCAGGCCAGCGACCAGCCTGGCGTCAGCGCCAGCGTTAGCGCGATCGCGCAGGCGGCACCCCGATAGGTAAATTTCATTGCCCTCTCTCCTTGTCACAATAACGCGCCGCTCATGCCAGCCACGGGGAAGGCACGGCGGCGAACGCCCTTATCTTACCCTGAATCAGGCGGTGATTATGTTGTAAATCAGCCAGTTATTGTGACGCAACTCACCTAACAATGCATTAAAGGCTCTAGAGTTGCACGCAGCGCATGCTAAAACAGGGAGAGGATCGGACGGGCGGCGGCCGAAAAGCCGCCGCGGGGGTGACCCGGATTCGCGCTCCCCGCCACGGGGGCGCACCCGGCTATTTAAAGGTGACGTCGATGTTGGCCGTCGCATGGAAGCGCCCCGCCGTCGGCCGATTGGTCAGCCATTTCAGATTGGCGGTAAAGTTCTCGCTCACCTCATTCTGCTTATCCTGCAGCCGACCGCCGAAATCGATATTGGTCTGCAGCGGGATCGGCGTCGCGCCGGTATCCCCCGCCTTCGTCAGGAAAATCCCGACGCCTGGGTTGGTATCCGGCAGGATCAGCGATCGATCGCTGACGTCCGGCCTCAAAGTGCTGAAGCTGGCCTGTAGCTGCTGCCCGCCGCACTCTCCACCGAGCAGCGTCGCCTTGATGCTGAACGGTATCTGGCGAGCGATAACGCCCGGGCGGGCGCCAGCGGCGCTCAGCGTACCAAAGTCGATGCTGTTGCCGTTATTCGCCAGCACGCTGATCTGCGGGTTGCAGTGGATCACCTGGATCTTATCCAACCCGGAGATATAGGCGTTAAAGTTGCCGTTGGGGCGCGCATCCAAGCCGCCCACGCCGTCAATCTGAAACAGCGACGGTAGCCCCAGCGCCGGGAAGTTACCCGCCGGCGGCTTGATGCCGGTGGCCTTGATGTACACCGAATAGCTGACGGTGAGCGTACGCGGTCTAGCAATACCGCCGCCGCTGTTTGATGTCCCCTCGCCCAGATCGGGGCCGCTGGGCCGGCTGCCGCTCTGCTTGAGGTTAATCGCATCATAGTCGATCCCGTTGATCGAGACCCCAACCGACAGTGAACGGTGCAGGCTCCCAAACGCATCCTTCGGGTTCCAGTAAATGTAGGCGTGCTCTCCCCTTCCGGTATTCCAGTTATCCCAGCAGGTAAAGGTGGTGGTAAAGTTCTGCGAACGCCAAATCAGGTTACCGGCGGTAAAGTCGGCGGCGGACAGGATAATCGGCCGCCCGATATCGATACGCTGATAAATATTCCCGATGGGCACCCAGCTCGATGCGTTACTGCCCTCCCGACAGGAGAGCGCAGACGCCGGGCGGCTGACGCAGAGACCCAGCAGCAGCAGCGTGAATGCCAGCGCCTGTTTTATACTTAGGCTTTTCATTAATCCGTCACCTTATTGAGTCTGACAGGGGAGAGAGAGTTCCTGGTAGCCGGCCGTGGTATTCCGCATCGACAGATCGGACGGCAGCGCCAGCGCGCACTGCTGGCCCGGCTGATTGCCCCAGCGCAGGGTCAGCCTCTCGCCCGGCTGCGCCCCGGATACATACAGATCGCCGTTAAGTCCCACAGTTCCGCTGTTACGCCCCTGCTGGTTAAAGACGCTGGCGCCGACCGCCGGATAGCCGCCGTCGTTGAGGTGGCTATGGATCAGCAGGCTCACGCCGTAAAACGTATCGAAGCGCACCTTCACGATAGCCTTCTCCGTCGGTACCACCTGCTTGCTGGCCACCGGCACGTCCAGGCCCGGCTCAAAGTCCTGCGTATGCAGCGCCACCGCGTTGAATCGGTATGGCGTCGCTGAGGGAACGACCGCATAGCCAAAGGGATCGATGGCCACGCCGCTCTGGTTATCCAGGCGAACGCCGCTGGCGTGCTTCGCCTCGACCAGAATGACCGTATTCTGCAGCGGCTGCGACAGCGTCACGCCGCCAGAGTGAAGCAATACGCCGCCGGAGAGCCCCAGCCCCAGCTGGTTATAGCTGTTGCTGTAGCTATAGCTGCCGTCCAGGTTGCCATAGGCGCCTCGGTAGCCCAGGTTCAGCGCGCTGCTCTGCCCCGCCGACTCGGTATGCCCGGTGCTCAGGGCGTAGTTCAGCCGCTGATCGCTCAGCGCCGTTCCGCTGATGCCGGTGTTATAGCTATCTCCGCTCTGACGGCTGTGGGTCCCGCTGACGTTCAGCGAGGCCGAATGGTTGTCGCGTCCCCAGTTCAGCGGGATCGACACCGACAGGTTGATGCTGCGATCGGCGTAGCCGTACTGGCTGCGCGTATCCTGCAGGTAGACGCCATAGCTAATGCGCTTAATGGCGTCGTTGTAGCCCAGCTGGACGGTACGATCCCGGCCACCGCCGCCCCAGTAGCTCTGGCTGCTGACGTTGGCATACAGCGTCGCCCCCTGCCACAGCTGCTGGTTAATGGAGACATCCACGCGCTCGCGCTTGTTGGCATAGCGCGAGGTATACACGCGATGCTGGTTGCGATTGTCCAGATCGGGGATCCCGGTCTGCTCATCGCCCGGGTTATAGTAGTTGTTCTCGTATATCCCCTGCCGCCAGCGGCTGCGCTCCTCTACCGCATCGGCAAAGTCATAATAGCCCGACGTCGCATAGCGGTAGCCTGCCAGCTGTACGTTGGTGCCCATCTGGTTCAAGGACTTGGAGTAGAGAAAACGGTAGCTCTGTCCGCGGGCGCGCTCACCGTTGGCCAACGTCGTATCAGAATAGGAGCCATCGATGGAGATGGCGCCCCACTCGCCCATATTTTTGGCCACGCCCAGCGCGGCGGCGCGATAGTTATCCGCCACGATTAGCCCGCCATAGGGCGTCAGACCATAGGCGATGCCGCGCGCCAGCGTCCCCTGCATAAAGTTGGGTGTATAGCGGGTGTCGCCGTTCTGGTAGCGACCCGCTGTCAGCTGGTAGTTCCAGATCCCTTCGCGCAGCATATTGGCGATGGAGGAGTAAGAGACAGTAAAGTGCTTACGCGTGCCGTCAGCCTCATTGACTGTCACCTGCAGGTCGCCGCTGTTGGAGTGCGGATAGATATCGCGGATCTCAAAGGGCCCCGGCGCCACGTTGGTGCTGTACACCACGTAGCCGTTCTGGCGAATGTCGACGCGGGCGTTGGTTGAGGCGACGCCGCGCACCACCGGCGCATAGCCGCGCAGGCTTTCGGGCAGCATATCATCCACGCTGGAAAGCTGGGCGCCGCGAAACTGAATACTATTAAAAACGGTATTATTGGTGCTGGCCTGCCCCAGCTGCAGCCGGCTGCGCCAGGACGCGATATCCGTCTCCGCCCAGGTCGCGATATTGTCCCACTGTGCCGACTGACCGCTGACTTTATTCATGGTCATGTTATTGCGCAGGCGCCAGTTCCACAGGTTAAGACCGTTATTCAGGGACAGAAAGGTATATTCGCTGTTTTGACCGCTCTGACGCTGGCTGCTGTTGCGGTTATAGTTCAGGCTGTAGTTGCTAAAGGCGGCGTTGATCCCCTGATCGTACAGGGTCGTCGGGATGGCGCCGCGCGCGTGCTGCGCCAGCATGACCTGCGGCACAGAGAGGTCGAGCTGCTGCACCGCCGGATCGAAGGAGAGCGTGGCGCCATTGACGGCGGCGGCCACGTCAACGCAGCTGCCCGGCGTGAGCGTATCGGGCAGCTTCACCCCATAGTTAAGCAGGTCTTCCACCGTCAGGCAGGGCTGGGCGGCGGCGCCCTCTTTCGCCGTGAAACGGATAACTTTGTTGTCGACCTGCTGCTTGTTCAGGTAAATCGCAAACGGATACTCTCCGGGCGGCAGCGCGTTGCCCTCAGCCACCGCCTGAGCGGCGTTGACGTTTTCGCTGCCGTGAACGAATGACATGTTAAACTCGGCCCAGGCCGATGCGCTGCACCCCAAGGACAGGCTACCGGCGGCAAACGCCAGGCACATCCAGCGTGTCGGCTCTGTCTTCAGTGATACTGTCCGTTGTTGTTGCGCCATCCCGCTTCTCTCCGTCAGTGAACTACCGCGTCCTTAACCTCAGTCCGGCCTCCAAAGTCATTGATGTAGCTGAAGGAGACTGTATTGCCGACGCGAGCCCCCGCCGGAATGGCGATCGCCAGGCGGCTATGGGGGTCAACCATATTGGCATCGACCGCGATGGGCTTGCCGTTGCTGCCCTGCATCTGTACAGAGCCAAAGGTGATGTGTAGCGGCCCGTCGTTGATGGCCAGCAGTTGATTTCCCGCTTTCTGCCAGCGCAACTTATGCACCTGCTCATCCAGAGTGGTATGCAGCGAACTCGGGCGATAAAACAGCTTAATCCGCGTACGCACGGCAACCTGTAATACGTTTTCTTGCTTGGGCGTCGGCGGAATCTCCTGCACGTTCACCCACAGCAGTGTCTCCTGATCCTGCGGAAAACCCTGTCCGGAATAGATGAAGCGTAAAATTGCCGATTTTTGCGCGTCCAGCTTAACAATCGGCGGCACCACCACCATCGGTAACTTACTCTCTACCTTGGTGCTATCCCCTTTATCCAGCCAGGTCTGCACCATATAGGCATCCGCGCTGTCATTGTGGATAGGCAGTGACGCTGACTTTTCATCGCCATTATAAATAACGCGAGTAGCATCAACCTGAATTCCTGCATGAGCAGCAAAAGCGCTCACCAGTAATAATGCGGCAACGATTCGTTTCATCTTATTCCTCTATACGGACCATCCCTGGCCGAATATTCCGACGAATAATTATTTATATTCGATGGTAAACGGGCTGGTCGCGTTGGCCAGACCGGCTGTAACGGTGTTGGCATAAGAGCGATAGCGTGCCTGCAGGTTAAATATCGCCTTCTTATCGCTAACGACCGTCACCGTGGGCACATCGCCCTGGCTCTGATCGGCGATCGGGAACGGTTTGCCATTAACGTCCGTAATTTCGATACCCACGCCTTTCGCCGCCGCCGTGGCGCCGCTGCTGGAGACGGCCAGCAGGTCAGGATGCCCGGCAACGGTGCTACCATCGAAACGTACGGTGTAGCTCCCCGGCTCACACTGCTCCAGGTTGATCTGGAAAGCCTTGGATGCAGACTTATCGCCAACCGCTTTAAACGCGGAGGTCGGATATTTACCCAAGTACACGTTGATATTTTGAGAGTCGCTGCTTACCTGACAGGTGGAATTAACGATTTCACCCGTAAACTCAACTTTACCGTTAGCTGCGCTTGCCTGACCACTCACAGCGGCAGCGGCCAGAGCCATAACAGGCAGTAAAATTTTCTTCATTATCATAACTCCGTTTATCAATTAAAAATATCCGACCGCTAGGTTGGCACGGAACGAGGCTGCGAATATATTTCGCATAGCGAGCCAGCGAGAAAAAATTATTCCCGACAACTCATAACATGATGACTTTATGCCGAAATACATAAATCCAATACAGGCAATAGGATTTATTTAAAATAGCAAAAATTGGCACTGCGCTATTAATATGGCGCAATGCAAATTGCAATATAGAATATATTGTCAGGGCATATATTCACTTGCCGATATTACAGCAGGAATATTTATTTTATTAATTTGAAAACTTGCGCAAAGATTAATTGTCCGATGGGAAACAGTAAAATCAATAAAACTGATAAAAAATAAATGATTGATTAATTTTAAAGATAGTTAAATTTAATAGATTTTGATCAAATGCAAAAAAGAAATCAATTCATTGTTTTACATCATATTTTTTATTTGTATGATATTACGGCCGATCAAGAAAATTGCTCTATACGCACGCTTGCAAAAAGTGAAAAGGGGTATTCCGCTTAGGGTAAATGAGATCGTTTCTAGCCTTTCGCGTCCTATTTAGCCACGGGCTCCGCGCAGATGACAGCGTACCCGATCAAAGAAAACGCCGGCGCTGCGCCGGCGTATCTCCGTAAGATCATCTCATCCGCCCGCAGACAGAGGCGCTGTTCAACGCTCCCAGTAGGACTCTTCCAGGCTGTCTTCCCGCTCGGGTAGGCCGCGGGTCAGACGCGGCGAGTGCTGATTGAGCACCTGGTAGCTGACGCGGTTGGCATATTTGCACACCTGCGCTAGGGAGGAGTAAGTCAGGTAGCTACGCTGATGCTTACTGGAGTTGGGCACGTTGGTCCGGTGAAACTCATTAGCCGCGATATCGTGCAGCAGCGCAGAGAGCGCGCCATCTCCGGCGCCGTTGGTGTTCATGATCTTCTCCGGCCCTCCCATATACGGCGCAATGTGCGAGTAGATCCGGCACGGCGCTTCGCACATGGCACGCCGCATCGCCCGGCTGAACTCGTACAGATTGAACTCAGGGATCACCCCCGGCAGCAGCGGATGCTGGGTTTTGCGCTTGCCGTCATCTTCGGTATAGCCCGCCATATACAGGCCGACCGGACCGGCGGTGCACAGCACCAGATCCACCCACTCCAGCGCCCTGTCCGAGGCCGCCAGCGGATCAGACAGCCCGGTCAACTCCTGGGCCTCTTCTTCGTTCATCGCCACAATGGTGACGTGATCGCGCAGGAAATCACGCCAGAACTGCGGATCGTCGGCGATCACATACTTGGTGCCCAGGGTCAGCACCACCGGAACATGGTGCTTTTTGGCGTAGGCGATCGCCTGCATGGTCGCGTCGCGCATCGGTTCGCCCGGCTTACAGCGCACCAGGTAGGCCGTCAGCACCAGCGCGGAGGCACCGGCGATCACCGCCTCGGGAATGCTTTCCGGACGCAGCTGGTTCATCATGCCCGGGCTGATGGCAAAGGTACGTTCGCCGTTATCGGTGATCAGGGTAAAACAGCGCCCGATAGGGCCATCGACGCCCTGCAAGTGGTCCAGATCGGTGCGGCTTGAGGTGTTACACAGGTAGCGGTAGGCATAGCTGCCGATTTTGACATTTTCGCACATCACCCCCAGCAGAACCGAGCGATCGTCGGCCAGCACGGAGTAGTTGTGCAGGGTATTGCCGATCGTGCCCCCGGCAAACTCATGGGTAATCAGCTTACTGTCACACAGCTCCTGGTACAGCGCTTCGGCGACATTATCCTCGATCACCAGCGAGTGCCCTTGGCTCAGGCCATAGCGGGCGATAAACGCCTCATCCACCTTGGCCTCAATATCCACCAGCGTCTGATCGATACCCACGACGTAGGCTTTATCAATTTCATTATGCTGCGTCTTTTGCAGCAGCGGATCGCGGGCATTAACCGGGAAATAGTGTTTGGACTTGCGTTGACCGGGGAATTTCATCTGTGTTATCGGCAAAAAGAAAAGGGAGCGGGCTAGAATAGCACACTCCCCCCGGCCGCGTCAGCGGGCATCCTACGCGGCAGGCACCGTGACCAGCTGCTGCAGCAGCGTTACCTGCATGTCATCATCGTTCAGCGCCGGAATATAGGCAAAATGGCGGCCGCCGGCGGCCAAAAAGGCCTCACGATTCTGTACCGCGATCTCCTCCAGCGTCTCCAGGCAATCGGCGGCGAAACCGGGACAAATCACCTGCAAATGGCGCGTACCACCGGCAGCCAGGGCGACCACGGTCTCATCGGTATAGGGCGTCAGCCAAGGCTCCCGGCCAAAGCGTGACTGAAAGCTGACGGCATACTGGGACGGCGTCAGCCCCAGCGCCTGAACCACCGCCTGCGTGGTCGCCAGACAGCGCTGCGGATAGTCATCCCCCTCATCGGCATAGCGCTGCGGGATGCCGTGGTAGGAAAACAGCAGCGTGTCAGGCTGTCCGTGTTCAGCGGCGCTGCGGCGGATGCGCTGGCACAGTGCGGCAATGTAGGCCGGGTGCTGCGCATAGTCGCGCACGAAGCGCAGCGCCGGTATGCGCCGCTGGCGCGCCAGCCAGGCCGCCACGCCGTCAAACACGGCGGCGCTGGTCGAACAGGAGTACTGTGGATACAGCGGAACCACCGTCAGCTGGGTCACCCCCGCCTCGGCCAGCGCAGACAGCGCGCGATCCAGCGATGGCTCACCGTAGCTCATCCCCAGCGCGACCGGGATCGCCCCACCCAGGCGCGCCTGCAGCCCATCGCACAGGCGTTGACTATAGTACAGTAGCGGCGACCCCTGTGCCGTCCAGATAGACTGATACAGGCGAGCGACCCGCGGCGCCCTGCGCGGCAGGATAAGCCCACGCAGCAGCGGTTGCCACTGCCAGGACGGCAGATCCACCACCCGCCGATCGCTAAGAAACTCCGCCAGATAGGCCTTGACCGCCGCAGGCGTCGCCGCCGACGGCGTGCCCAGATTCACCAGCAGTACCCCATTTTTTTCTGCCACCATCGCTTTGCTCCCCTACTTGCTTGCCCCTATTGTAAAGGATAAACGGCGGCGTCCCACCAATCGCTGGCATCGGCCAAGCCCTCCGGATAGCGGCGACAAAAAAGCGGCCCTCAGGCCGCTTCATCGCGTGACACCGGCAACATTAGCCCAGCACGCTTTCCAGCTCGGCGCGCACGCGATCGACGCTCTGTGTGCCATCGATCTTCACATAGCGGGTGTTGCCCGCCTGCGCTTCCTGGCCATAGTAGCCAATCAGCGGCGCGGTCTGCTGATGGTACTCCACCAGACGCTTACGCACGGTCTCTTCCTGATCGTCCTTACGGGTCATCAGATCTTCACCGGTCACGTCATCCTTACCTTCAACCTGCGGCGGGTTGAACTTAACGTGATAAACACGCCCGGAGCCCGGGTGCACGCGGCGGCCAATGATGCGATCGACGATCAGTTCGTCCGGTACGGCAAACTCCAGCACGTAATCGACGTTGATGCCGGCCTCTTTCATGGCGTCCGCCTGCGGAATGGTGCGCGGGAAACCGTCGAGCAGAAAACCGCTGCGGCAATCTTCCTGAGCGATACGCTCTTTGACCAGCGCGATAACCAGCTCATCGGTCACCAGCTTACCGGCGTCCATAATCGCCTTCGCCTGTTTGCCCAGCTCACTGCCTGCCTTCACCGCAGCGCGCAGCATGTCACCGGTGGAGATCTGCGGAATGCCGTATTTCTCCATGATAAACTGTGCCTGTGTGCCCTTACCGGCGCCCGGAGCGCCCAGCAGAATGATACGCATCGCGTAATTCCCCTCAAATTATTGCCTAAGATTTAAAAAACGCTAAACCTTACCATTATAACGGGCACCGGCTCAAGGCGACGGCATACGGCTGAAACGTGAAACTGGTCGTTCGGACGCCATTGCCGGTAAAAAAGCCCGCTCTCCGCAGGACGGCGCGCCAAATAGAAAGGGCGGCCCACGGGCCGCCCTTGCGTGCGATGTCTGGCTATCAGGCCAGCAGCAGTGCGTTGATACGCTTGATGAACTGGTTAGGATCCTCTAGGCTGCCGCGCTCGGCGAGCAGGGCCTGATCCAGCAGCAGTTCGATCCACTGGGCAAAGCGCCCGTCATCCTGCTGCTCCGCGGCGCGCTGCACCAGCGCATGCTCCGGATTGAGTTCGAAGATATACTTCACCTCCGGTGCCTGCTGTCCCGCGGCGGCAAACAGCTTGGCCATCTGGGTCGTCATCTCATCGCCGTCGGTGCTGACCACCGCCGGCGTATCGGTCAGGCGATGCGTCAGACGCACCTCCTTGACTCGCTCGCCCAGCAGGGTTTTCACCCGCTCAACGAAAGGCTCCAGCGCTTTATCCGCCTCTTTCTGCGCATCGCTGTCCCCTTCGTCGGCCAGCTTCTCCAGCGTCTCATCCTTCTTGCTGACGGACTGGAAGAACTTGGCATCGTACTCGGTCAGGTAGCTCATCATCCACTCATCGATGCGCTCGGAGAGCAGCAGAACCTCGATGCCCTTCTTACGCAGCAGCTCCAGATGCGGGCTGCTGGCGGCGGCGGCATAGCTGTCGGCGGTGATGTAGTAAATCTTCTCCTGCCCTTCCTTCATCCGCCCAATGTAGTCGTCCAGCGACACGTTTTGCAGCGCGCTGTCGTTATGGGTAGAGGCGAAGCGCAGCAGTTTGGCGATCGCCTCACGGTTGGCGGCGTCCTCCGCCGGCCCCTCCTTCAGCACTAGGCCAAACTGCTGCCAGAAGGTCTGGTAGGCTTCCGCATCATCCTTGGCCAGTTTTTCCAGCATCTGCAGTACGCGCTTGGTCAGCGCTGAACGCAGGTTCTGGGTGACGCGGCTATCCTGCAGCAGCTCACGCGATACGTTGAGCGGCAGATCGTTAGAGTCCACCAGACCGCGCACAAAGCGCAGGTAGTTCGGCATAAACTGCTCGGCGTCGTCCATGATGAACACGCGCTGCACATACAGCTTCAGGCCGTGCTGATGGTCGCGGTTAAACAGATCCCACGGCGCCTTGGACGGGATGTAAAGCAGGCTGGTGTACTCCTGCTTGCCCTCGACCCGATTATGGCTCCAGGCCAGCGGATCGCTGAAGTCATGGGCGATGTGTTTATAGAACTCGTTATACTCTTCGTCGCTGATATCCGCTTTATTGCGGGTCCACAGCGCCTGAGCCTTATTGATCTTCTCCCACGCCTTCTCGCCCTCTTCGCCCTCACCGCTGAGGATCTCGACAGGCAGGGCGATATGGTCGGAGTACTTGCCGATGATGTTACGCAGGCGCCAGTCATCCAGGAAGTCATCTTCCCCCTCGCGCAGGTGCAGGGTGATCTCTGTGCCGCGCTCGGCTTTCTCGATATCGGCGATGGTGTAGTCGCCCTCACCGGTAGACTCCCAGAATACCCCCTGATCGGCGCTGGCGCCGGCGGCGCGGGTACGGACCGTGACCTTATCCGCCACGATAAAGGCGGAGTAGAAGCCCACGCCAAACTGCCCGATAAGCTGGCTGTCTTTCGCCTGATCGGAGCCCATGGACTCCAGGAACGCTTTGGTGCCGGACTTCGCGATGGTGCCGAGGTTCTCGATCACCTCATCGCGCGTCATACCGATCCCGTTATCGCTCAGCGTCAGGGTGCGGTTGTCGCGATCCACGCTGATGCGCACGCGCAGCTCGCCGTCGCCCTGATACAGATCCGGGTTAGACAGCGCACGGAAGCGCAGTTTGTCAGCGGCATCGGACGCGTTGGAGATAAGCTCACGCAGGAAGATCTCTTTATTGGAATAGAGTGAGTGGATCATCAGGTGCAGAAGCTGTTTCACCTCTGACTGGAAGCCACGGGTTTCTTGGCCTTTCATTATTCGCTTTTACCTCTCATCGATAACACGCAGATAAAATGGGTTATAGCGTTACAGATGGGGACCGCGGATTCGCTTTTCAAGGGTAAAAAAATAGATAACCCGCGACAGGCGGTAGAGACGGAGTGAATGAGAGTGGATATCGCGGCAGGGATACGCCGGGCGGCGTATCCCCTGGCGGATCAGCGCGTCACGGGGTGACGCCCGGCCAAAGAGTGGGACAGGGTGGTGCCGTCGACCATCTCCAGCTCTCCCCCCACCGGCACGCCGTGGGCGATACGGCTGGCCAGTACGCCGTGCGCCGCACACATCTCCGCGATATAGTTGGCGGTCGCCTCGCCCTCGACCGTCGGGTTGGTGGCGAGGATCACTTCGCTGAGCGCCTCCTGGCCCAGCCGCGCCTCCAGCCTGTCCAGACCAATATCCTGTGGACCGATGCCGTCCAGCGGAGAGAGGTGTCCCATCAGCACGAAATAGCGCCCGGAGTACTGTCCAGTCTGCTCAATGGCATGAATATCCGCCGGGCTCTCCACCACGCAGATCTGCCCATTCTCACGCCGACGCGCGTTGGTGCAGATAGTACAGACCTCCTGCTCGGTGAAAGTACGGCAGTCTCGGCAGTGACCGATCTCCGACATCGCGCGCGTCAGCGCCTGCGCCAGGCGCATTCCCCCGCTGCGATCGCGCTGCAGCAGGTGAAACGCCATGCGCTGGGCCGACTTGGGGCCGACGCCGGGCAGACAACGCAGCGCCTCCATCAGGGATTCAAGAAGCGGGCTGGTCTGCATCAGAACGGCATCTTGAAGCCCGGCGGCAGCTGCATACCGGAAGAAACCGAGGCCATACGCTCTTTCTGCTCGCTGTCGATGCGACGGGCGGCATCGTTAAATGCGGCGGCGATCAGATCTTCCAGCATCTCTTTATCGTCTTCCATCAGGCTGGGATCGATCTCCACGCGACGGCAGTTATGCGCGCCGTTGATGGTGACCTTCACCAGGCCGGCGCCGGATTCACCGGTCACCTCGACCAGGGCGATCTCTTCCTGCATCTTCTGCATTTTTTCCTGCATCTGCTGGGCCTGCTTCATCAGGTTGCCCAGTCCGCCTTTACCAAACATAGCGTTCTCTCTTTTTCGTAGGGCCGTGCCGCAGCGGCACAGCGGTTAAACGGGGCGGATGCTCTCTTCATCCAGCTCGGCGTCGAACAGACGCCGCAGGGTCTGGATATTGCCATCCGCTGCAATCGATGCGCGGGCCTGCGCCAGTCTCTCTTCATAGATAGCCTGACGCCACTCCAGCGGCGTGCGCCGTTGGGGATCATCATCCTCGACAATGCTCAGCGCCACCGGATGCCCATAGTGGTCGCTCAGGGCCTGCTCTAGCGTTTGCCGCGCAGAGGCGGAGTTTAAATGACGCTGGGCCGAACGTAAATGCAGAAGCACGCTTCCCTCCGGCGCAGACTCACGAAACGCATTCAGCGCCAGCTGCTGTACCAGCTTGGGCAGCCGCAGCTGACTCAGCTCCTGGGCCCACGTATCCCGCGTCAGCGACTCCTGCGCCAGATGCGCCGCCAGCTCCGGCGTTTTCTCATGCTCCAGCGCGCTGCGCAGCGCCTTGGGCGTCGTCTTGGGCGCTTTCTCCTCTACGGGACGGTTCTGCGCCTTCCAGCGATAGGCCTCTTTACGCGTCGACGCCTGCGCTTGCTCCGCCGACGCGATCTTCTGCTGGCCCCGCTCGCTTATGCTGGCCAGACGCTCCAGCGCTGAAGAGGCCGGCTGCGCACGCTGCGGCGCCGCCGGCTCACTCTTTTTTGGCTCACTCCCTCCGGCGGCCTTCTGCCGCAGGCGGGAGCGGGCCTGTAATAGCTGCGCGGTGCTCTCTGGCACGGCGTTCGCCGGCGGCGGTGCGCTCACCGTCTGCGGCATCGCCGCCGGTGCAGGCGCCAGCGGCGCGACGCTCTGTGCCGTCGCGGCCGAGACGACGGGGATATCGCCGCCCTGCACCGCCGCCGGCGCGGGAGTCGGCTCGGCAATCACTGCTTTAGGATGAAAGGCCAGCGCACGCAGCAGGGTCATTTCAGCCCCCATGCGCCGATCCGGCGCAAAGGCCAGCTCTTTACGGCCGTTGAGGATAATCTGGTAAAACAGCTGCAGATCCGCCGGCGGCAGCATCCGCGCCAGCTCGCGCAGACGCGGCTCTACCGCCGCAAACTGGCTGTCCAGCGCACTGGGCAGCAGCTGTAGCATCGCAACCCGGTGCAGCAGCGCCAGCATCTCTACCAGCAGGTTCTCCCAGTCCACGCCGCGCCCGGCGGCCTGCTCTACCCGCGCCATCACCAGCGCACCATCCGCCGCAGTCAGTGCCTCGATCAGCGCCAGGGGCTGCTCATCGTCCAGCGTTCCCAGCATCTGGCTGACGGCGTCGGCGGTAATCTGCCCCTGCCCCATGGCGATCGCCTGATCCGTCAGGCTCAGAGCGTCACGCATGCTGCCTTCGGCGGCGCGCGCTAGCAGCTGTAGCGCCCGCGGCTCCGCCGTCAGGGCCTCGGCATGGGCGATTTTCTCCAGCTGCGCCCGGATCTGCTCATGATCCAGCGCACGCAGATGAAACTGCAGACAGCGCGACAGGATGGTGACCGGTAGCTTCTGCGGATCGGTGGTGGCCAGCAGAAACTTGACGTGCGGCGGCGGCTCCTCCAGCGTTTTCAGCAGCGCGTTGAAGCTGTGGCGCGACAGCATATGGACTTCGTCGATCAGATAGACCTTGAACCGACCGCGCGCCGGGGCATACTGCACGTTATCCAGCAGATCACGCGTGTCTTCAACCTTGGTTCGCGAGGCGGCATCGATCTCCAGCAGGTCGACAAAGCGCCCCTGCTCGATCTCCCGACAGTTGTCGCAGACGCCGCACGGCGTGGCGGTGATCCCGGTTTCACAGTTCAGCCCCTTGGCCAACAGACGGGCGATACTGGTTTTGCCGACCCCGCGGGTACCGGAAAACAGATAGGCATGGTGAATACGGCCCAGAGAGAGCCCGTTTGCCAGTGCCGTCAGGACATGCTCCTGACCCACGACGTCAGCAAAGGTTTGTGGACGCCACTTGCGGGCGAGAACCTGGTAGCTCATTGATGATTCGTCGCTGATAGAATAAGAAGATTCGCCGGCCGTCCCACAGACGGCCAGCGGCGTCGGACTGATGGCGCAGGGCGAGCACTGGCGCCCGTCTGCCCCGATCATCTGATCATTGTAACAGTAGTTGTCGCAATGCCCATCACTTTATTCCGCCGCCCGGCGGCGGCAAAAACAGCCGGGCCACCGCACTGGCGGTGGCCCGGAGAGATAGCGTATGACGCGCGCTACAGATTAATGTCCGTCGAAGGAGATCAGGCTGTAGCAGTTAATGTTCATCGCTTTCAGACGCGCCTCACCGCCCAACGCAGGCAGGTCGATGATAAACGCCGCGTCGTGCACCACGCCGCCCAGGCGGCGGATCAGGCGGGTCGTCGCCTCGATGGTGCCGCCGGTCGCCAGCAGATCGTCCACCATCAGTACGCGATCGTCCGCATCGATGGCATCCTGATGGATCTCCAGCGTATCGGTGCCGTACTCCAACGCATAGCTTTCCGCCAGCGTCGCCCGCGGCAGTTTGCCCGGCTTACGCACCGGCACAAAGCCCACGCCCAGCGCCAGCGCCACCGGTGCGCCAAACAGGAAGCCGCGCGCCTCCGTTCCCACCACCTTGGTGATCCCGGCGGTACGGTAGCGCGCCGCCAGCAGCTCGATACTCAGAGCATAGGCGTCGGGCTTTTCCAGCAGACTGGTCACGTCACGGAAAAGGATACCTGGCTTAGGGTAGTCAGGGATGGTCTTGATGCTTTGTTTAAGAAATTCGAGTTGTTGTGCTGTAGCGGTCATAACTTGTTGCCTGATAAACACCGGGTTCGGGCTAACGCAAGCCACCTACAATCCCCCCAAACATGGCCCGGCATAAATCGCCGTCGCCCTCGGAACAGGGAGGTAACCCGCGCACGAAAACGCTCAAATCTATGCAAACTGCCGGAAAATTGCAACCGACATCGCCGGATTAAGGGATTTTTTCTTGCGGTACGTCAATAACCGGCAGGCGCCACAGCAGCAGCAGCAGCGCGGCCAACAGCGTCAGCAGCAGCAGGCGCAGCCAGCCGCTCTCTACCAGCCACAGGGAGAAGGAAAAGCTCGCCAGCAGCAGGAGCGCCGCGCGTCCGCGCGCGCCCGGCGGCAGGCCGCGGTGCTGTTGCCAGTGACGTAAGTAAGCGCCGCACCAGGCGCGGTATAGCAGCCAGTGATGGAAACGCGGCGACGAACGGGCAAAACAGGCCGCCGCCAGCAGCAGAAAGGGGGTCGTCGGCAACAGCGGCAGCACGACGCCCAGACATCCCATGGCAAAAGCTATCCACCCCAGCGCCATTAATATTATGCGTTTCATTCTCTGGCTTGCTCCGCTCCCTGCCGCTCCAGTACCATGCGCTATGGTTACTATCATTTAAAGGTAGGTTATGTCGAGTCAACAGATGCTCAACCAGCTCGAGCAGCGCCTACAGCGACTGGCGCAGGCGCTGGCGCCGCTGGCCGAACAGCCCGCCGCCCGCTCACGCTTCGATCGGGCGCTATTCCTGACCCACGGCACCCGGCTGAAAGACTATCTGCAGGAGACCCGGGATAACTTCACCGCCCTGCAGCGCGCCGTCGGCGCCGGGCAGCGCCAGCAGGTCGCCTTTCTCGCCGAGCGCCTGCTGGCGCAGATGGCCGCCCTACAGCGCGAGCAAGCCACCCAGACGCTGCGGCGACAAGAGCCGCAGCGGGCGGAGAGCGCGGGCGATCTGTACCAGGAGCTGGCGCGCCACCAGGACTATGAGCGGCGTCTGCAAACCATGGTGCGTGAGCGTGAGCTGCGCTTAGCCGCCTGCCAGACCCTGGCCCAGCAGCAGCAGATCCAGCGCGAGCTGGCCGCCATGGAGGGACGGCTGCAGCGCTGCCGCCAGGCGCTGCGGCGGATCGAAAAACAGATCGAACGCCGTGAAAACGGATTTCGCTGAGCGCCGGCGCCTTATCTATACTGGAGGAAGGTGGCCGCACAGGGGTTCGGCCCATCACCTATGCTGGAGCGTTTGCCATGGGCATCATCGCGTGGATTGTACTGGGGCTGATCGTTGGGATACTGGCGAAGTGGCTGATGCCGGGCCGGGATGGCGGGGGAGTTATCATGACCGTGGCGCTGGGCATCGTCGGCGCCATGCTCGGCGGCTATCTCGGCAACCTGCTGTTCCATATGAATATCACCGCGGGCTTCAATCTAAAAAGCCTAATTGTGTCGGTGATCGGTGCAATGCTGGTGCTGTTTATTTACCGTAAGATCCGATCATAGGGAGCCCCATGTCACTGGAGCAAGCGAGCGACGAGGTCAAGCTGGCCGTCGATTTGATATACCTGCTGGAGAGTAACGCGATCCCCGCGCATACCGCCCTGGCGGCGCTGGAGATCGTCCTGAGCGACTACCGGCAGAAGCTGGCGCAGCCCAGCCCACAGCGGATAGCGGATAGCGGCGGCGCAGGACGCCCGCCGCCCGGCCGTCCATCAGATGCGCAGTGAGTCAGGCGGCGGATCCGTCAGCGTACGCTTCACCTCCTGCACCTCATTACCCTGCGGGTTATGCAGGTACACCTCCAGCTGGTTAAAGGCGATGTTGATATCGTTCTCTCGGCACAGCTGATCGATGCGGCGGTTCAGCTCATCTACCACATAGCTGCGGTCGCGCAGCTCGCGCACGTACAGCCGCATCTCATGATCCAGCGTGCTGGCGCCAAAGGTCAGGAAGAAGACCTGTGGCTCCGGCTCCACCATCACCCGCGGGTTCTCACCCGCCGCCTGCAGCAGGATCTCCCGGACCTTATCCAGATCCGAACCATAGGCTACGCCGACCTTGATCAGCACCCGGGTCACCGTATCCGTCAGCGACCAGTTAATCAGCCGCTCGGTCACAAAGGCCTTGTTGGGAATGATCACCTCTTTACGATCGAAGTCGGTAATGGTCGTCGCGCGAATACGGATCTTATTCACCGAGCCGGAGTAGGAGCCGATGGTGATGGTGTCACCGATACGCACCGGTCGCTCAAACAGAATGATCAGGCCGGCGATGAAGTTCCCGAAGATCTCGTTCAGACCAAAGCCAAGGCCCACCGACAGCGCGGCGGCCATCCACTGCAGCTTATCCCAGGAGATGCCCAGCGAGCCGAAGAAGATAATCACCCCGACGCTGATAATCGCATAGGTCAGGATGGTGGTGATCGCATAGGACGCCCCCTGACGCAGCTGCAGACGCGACAGCACCAGCACCTCCAGCAGGCCGGGCAGGTTGCGCATCATGATATAGGCCACCACCACCGTCATCATGGCAAACAGCAGGTTGCCCAGCGTCACCGCCTGGGTTATCTGGCTGGCACCGCTGCCGCTGTTGTAGTGCCACAGGGTAATGCTGTCGAGATAGGAGATCACCGTAAACAGATCGGCCCAAATCCAGTACAGCACGCAGCCAAAGATCAAAAACAGCACCATCGTGGTCAGACGCAGGGACTGGGTATTGATCTGATCGATGGCCAGGGGCGGCTCTTCGATCGCCTCCAGCCCCTCCGCCCCCTCGCGCGAGGCGCCGGCGGCGTTCTGCTGACGGCGCGCCAGCGCGCGGCGATAGGCCAGACGGCGGGCCGCCACGCTCAGGCCGCGCAGCACCGTGGAGTAGACCACGGCCCACAGCAGCATCAGGTACAGGCTCTCGATCCAGCGGGTCCCCAGACGCAGGGCGGTATAGAAGTAGCCGCAGGCCGTCAGGATCATCAGGATCAGCGGCGCGATCGCCAGCAGGGTCACCAGCACCAGCCGCACGCTGTGGGAGTTTTTCTCCCGCCAGGCATCGCGGCACAGCGGAAAGACAAACACCGTCAGCAGCGCCAGGGTGATCAGTATCACCACCTGCCCTATCACATCCTCGTTCAGCTGCAGCGGTGATTTCTCCCCGATCACGCACCATACCATCAGCGGGATCAGGGTGAAGCCCAGGCGCCGAACCATGCGGCGGTAATGGGCGCAGACCAGCGGCGACACGTTAAAGTGGCGCTCGGAGATCCCCCCCGGCGAAATGAGGCGATAGGTGGTGCTGATGATCAGCCAAAACAGCGCGAAGCGCAGAGACATCACCCACAGCAGGCCACCTATCTGGGTTTCGGTATGGTAGAACATCACCCCGACGGCCAGCAGCAGCAGCGTCCCCGGCAGCCCGCGCAGAATATTCAGCAGGATGGCCTCCGGCGTATGCAGCTGTCCGTCCCGCTTCAGCTGCCCCACCTCATCGCCCAGCTTATCCAGGCGGGCGTTGATGGCGCGACGGCGCCACAGCAGCAGCCCAGTGCCGATCAGCAGGGGAATGAACAGATACAGCGAGCTGATAAAGCCCTCCAGCAGCTGTGCCGGCTTGAAGTCAATGTGCAGGTTCGCCGCTTGGGTGTGCAGCGCCGCGGGCAGTCCGATAAACCAGGCCAGGTTCATCGGCTTATTGCTGCTGACCCAGAAGATTTGCTGGGTCAGGGTATGCTGCAGATAATCGTTCACATTGCGCAGCTGCTGCTGATTGATCTGCAGGCTGATGGCCAGCGTCAGCTCACTGCCCAGCTGTTTGTTCAGCTTATCCAGCAGGTCGCGGCGCGTATCGACCAAATCCTCCAGCGCCGCGATCGCCTCATCGCTCAGCTTTTCTTTACTGTCGGCCTGCAGCGCCGCCACATAGTCGCTGCTTTGGCTCAGGGCATCGCGCTGGGCGTTGATATCAAACTGGGCCACGCGCAGATCGGCCACCTGCGCCGCCACATCGTTGCTCAGCTTTTCCGTCGGCAGCTTCTGCTGCTGCTGGTAGAGAATACGCGACAGCAGCAGGCTGCCCTTCAGCACCGAGATCTGCTCCTTCAGATTGCGCTCGGCCTGCAGTGAACGGTCAAGCCAGTTTTTAACCCGGATATTCTCCTGCACCAACGTATTGGTCTTTTCCGTGGCGTCGATCAGCCGCTGGCTCAGCGCACGGTTTATCTCCAGCTCTTTGGCGATCAGGGGATTGTGGTTAAAGTCCTGGGCTGCATCGTCGGGATTGATCGCCTCTCTGGCCGTTTTTTCAGACTGAATCAGCTGCTTGCTATAGCCGGCCTGACGAATCAGCTGTACGCTGCGCTCCAGCTTGGTGATCCGGGCGCTAGCATAGTCGCGCTGCTTTTGCAGTACATCCTGCAGGGTAGTGTTGTCCCCGAGGCTCTGCTGCTGATAATCCAGGGACTGGTTGAGCATCGCCAGCTCCGTATTCAGCATGTTACGCTGGCTAGCGCGCAGCTGGGTGCCTTCGGCCAGGGTATTCCGGATCTGTTGAATTTGCTGAGAGCTGGCCATCATAGAGGCCTGGGCACGCTCCGGCTGGGTCTGCAGGGCGATCAGCTGGCTGCTGTAGGAGGCCAGATCGTCCTGCGCCTGCTTCAGCTCGGCCAGGGTATCATCCCACTGGCTCTGCAGCTGGCGGGTGCTCATAGCAGAAAAGTTGGCCTCGTCTGCCGCATCGCTGCTGCGCTGCAGCGCCTCCAGCCCGGCCAGCGCCTGATTCAGTTTCCCCGGTGCCTGCTGCACCTGCTGCTTCAACTGCTGGCTCTCTTTGCGGTAGCGCTCAATGCCGTCCAGATATTCAAGGGTTTGGTTGAGATCCTGCAGCACCAGCTTATCGCTGGCCGACAGGCTCTTCTGCCGGTTCAGGGCATCGATCTGATTTTGCACCTCGGTGCGCGAATCGATATCGCCGCTCTGCGCCCGCGCAAAGGCGCTGCAAAAGAGCAGGGAAAGCAGCAGGGTGACAATAATAACGCGCCAAAGGGCAACGCCCTTGCCTGGCCGTAATAACACGCCGTGAGTCATAGTTAAATTAAGCAGACTTTATCAATAAAGAAAGATATAGGTTTCCTGGGCGCTATTCCGCGTGGCGCTTGCCATCATCCCATCGCGAAAAGCGGCCTAGAGTAACATGAAGCTGTAATAGCAAGAATAGGCATAATCGGAGAAAATTGCCCGGCGCCGTAGCCCCACGCCGGGCGGTAACGCGTGTGCCGTCGCCAGATGAACGACGACGTACGCCTTAGAATGTCAATACCTTATCGGCGGCCAGCGTCCAGGCGGCCAGTTCGGTCAGCGTACCGATGGCTACCCCCTCAATCAGCGGAAGCGACGCAATGCCGCGGGCATCGGCGCAGGTCTTACACAGCAGAATGGGCGTGCGCTGCGCGCACAGGATCTCCAGCATCTGCTGCAGGCTGTAGCCTTCGTGGGGCTTCTGCCCCGGCAGCGCCGCCGTCACGGCGTCCGACATCAGGAACAGCTTCAGATCGATATCCGCCGCCTGCTCCTTCATCGCCAGCGCCAGGCGCAGCGCGTTGAACAGGGATTCATGGCCATAACCGGCCCCATTGGCAATCACGACAATTTTTTGCATTGTTATCTACTCGTCTTTATCAACACTGTTTCGCGTGGCTGGGAAAGCGCTTTCCCATACAGAGGTATCATTGGGCGCACACACCGCGTCGCGACGCAAAAACGGACTGTGGCGCAGCATGGCGATCACGTTATCCACCAGCGGTATCGCCTGCTGCTGCAGATCGAAGCGGTCCGGGGTAAACAGCCAGCTCTCCATGATACCGGTCATATAACTGCGCAGAGCGATGGCGCTGCGCAACGTATCCAGATTCGCCGGCAGCTGCTCCAGGAAGATACAGTGCTGCAGCACCCGTTCGATACGCGTGTAGCTCTCCAGATACATCACTTTACGCCGTTCGCCCAGCGCCCGCATCTCGCCGACGAACTCGCACTTATGGTACAGAATTTCCATCATCGCCCGCCGCTGCGGATCCACCACCGTCGCGACCAAAATAAAAATTAGGAGCTCACGTAATATACGCAGTGGATCATCCGGAAACTTTGTCTGATACTCTAGCTCAAGCTCACTGATCCTGGACTCCATAAACGCCCAGACGGCGTGGAAAATGTCAGTTTTGTTCTTAAAATGCCAGTAAATGGCCCCACGGGTAACCCCTGCGGCGTTGGCGATATCGTTTAGTGAGGTGGCAGCAACGCCGCGTACGGAAAACTCTCGTATGGCAGCGTCAAGGATCTGCTGCCGGGTCTCCTGGGCCTGTTGTTTGGTTTTTCGTGCCATGGCGTTGGTTTTTTAAAGTATCAAGACTTACATGCATTGATGAATGTATGTACCATAACATGCGTTTTTTTATAGCGCAGCAATGGGTTTTTTACCAGTGTGCTCCATACCCATTTTGCACTCGGACTCTTGAGGTATAATATGAAGAAAAACAGAGGGTTAACGCCTCTGGCGGCGATACTGCTGTTTTCCGGCAGTTTGCTTCTTACAGGATGTAATGATGACAATGGTGCAACCGGGCAACGTCCTGCCCCCGAAGTCGGTGTAGTCACACTGAAAACGGCGCCGTTAAATGTCTCAACCGAGCTTCCGGGCCGAACCTCTGCGTACCGTATCGCAGAGGTTCGTCCGCAGGTCAGCGGTATTATCCTTAAGCGTAACTTTGTCGAAGGCAGCACGGTAAAAGCCGGCGAATCACTGTATCAAATCGACCCGGCGACCTATCAGGCCGCCTATGACAGCGCCCGCGGCGATCTGGCCAAGGCAGAGGCTGCCGCTAACATCGCCCATCTGACGGTCAAACGCTACACCCCGCTGCTGGGCACCAAATATATCAGCCAGCAGGACTACGATACCGCCGTCGCCAACGCACGCCAGGCCGATGCGACCGTCGTCGCCGCGAAAGCCGCCGTTGAAAGCGCGCGCATCAATCTGGCCTATACCAAAGTCACCTCGCCTATCACCGGCCTGAGCGGCAAGTCCTCCGTCACCGAGGGCGCCCTGGTGACCGCCAACCAGAGCAACGCCCTGGTAACCGTACAGCAGCTCGACCCCATCTATGTCGACGTGACCCAGTCCAGCAATGATTTTCTACGTCTGAAGCAGGAGCTGGCCAACGGGCAGATCAAGCAGGAAAACGGTAAGGCCAGCGTTGAGCTGGTGATGGAAAACGGCCAGCCCTACCCGCTGAAAGGGACGCTGGAGTTCTCCGATCTGACCGTGGATGAGAGCACCGGCTCGATCACGATTCGCGCCGTGTTCCCCAACCCGCACAATGACCTACTGCCGGGAATGTTCGTGCGTGCGCGCCTGGACGAGGGCGTCCGCCCCGATGCGCTGCTGGTTCCGCAGCAGGGCGTAACGCGTAACCCCCGCGGCCAGGCGACGGTAATGCTGGTCGGCGCCGACAACAAGGTCGAAATGCGTACGATCGATGCCGCACAGGCGATCGGCGATCAGTGGCTGGTCACTGGCGGCCTGAAGAGCGGCGATCGGGTGATCGTATCCGGTCTGCAGCGTATTCGCCCGGGTGTGCAGGTGAAAGTAGAGGAAGCTAAACTGAATGCAGCGGTCAGCGACGGTGCGGCCAGTGGCGCACAGCAGTAAACGCATCGCAATGCATAATATTGGGAAAAGGAGCCAGTAATACATGGCTAAGTTTTTTATCGATCGTCCGATCTTTGCCTGGGTTCTCGCCATCATCATGATGTTGGCCGGTGCATTGGCGATCATGAGCCTGCCGGTCGCACAGTACCCTACCGTTGCGCCGCCGGCAGTCACCATCTCCGCCAGCTATCCGGGGGCGGATGCGGCCACGGTGCAAAACTCCGTGACGCAGGTTATCGAACAGAACATGAACGGTATCGATAACCTGATGTACATGTCGTCAACCAGTGACTCGGCCGGTAACGCCAGCATCACCCTGACCTTCGAGGCCGGTACCGATCCGGATATCGCCCAGGTCCAGGTACAGAACAAGCTGCAGCTGGCCATGCCCTCCCTGCCGCAGGAAGTTCAGCAGCAGGGCGTCAGCGTGGATAAGGCCTCCAGCAGTATTCTGCTGGTCGCGGGCTTTATCTCCGAAGACGGCAGCCTGAGCCAGGATGATATCGCCGACTATGTGGCGTCCAACATTAAGGATCCCCTGAGCCGTACCCAGGGCGTCGGCAGCGTACAGCTGTTTGGCTCCCAGTACGCCATGCGTATCTGGCTGGACCCCAACAAGCTGAATAAGTACCACCTGACGCCGGTCGACGTTGTCTCCCAGATTAAGGTGCAGAACAACCAGATCGCCGGTGGCCAGCTGGGGGGCACCCCGCCGGTACCGGGCCAGCAGCTGAACGCCTCTATCATTGTGCAGACCCGCCTGAAGGATCCGACCGAGTTCGGCAAGATCCTGCTTAAGGTCCAACAGGATGGTTCCCGCGTTCTGCTGCGCGACGTTGCGCGCGTGGAGCTGGGGGCTGAAAACTATGGCACCATCGCCCGCTATAACGGTAAACCGGCCGCCGGTATCGCCGTGAAGCTCGCGACCGGCGCCAACGCGCTGGATACCGCCAAGGCCGTCAAGACGGAGCTGGCCAAGCTGGCCCCCTACTTCCCAGCGAGCCTGAAAACGGTCTACCCGTATGACACCACGCCATTCGTTCAGCTCTCTATCGACGAAGTGGTGAAGACCCTGCTGGAAGCGATCGTGCTGGTATTCGTGGTGATGTATCTGTTCCTGCAGAACATCCGCGCTACCCTAATCCCCACCATCGCCGTACCGGTGGTGCTGCTGGGAACCTTCGCCATTCTGGAGATCGTGGGCTTCTCCATCAACACCCTGACCATGTTCGGGATGGTGTTGGCGATAGGCCTCTTGGTGGATGACGCCATCGTCGTGGTGGAGAACGTCGAGCGCGTCATGTCCGAAGAGGGGCTGCCACCGAAAGAGGCGACCAAGAAATCCATGGAGCAGATCCAGGGGGCGCTGGTCGGTATCGCCATGGTGCTCTCCGCGGTATTCGTACCGATGGCCTTCTTCGGCGGCTCGACCGGGGCCATCTATCGCCAGTTCTCCATCACCATCGTCTCCTCCATGGTGCTGTCGGTGCTGGTGGCGATGATCCTGACGCCGGCGCTGTGTGCGACCATGCTCAAACCGATCGCCAAAGGCGATCACGGCGTACAGACCGGCTTCTTTGGCTGGTTTAACCGTCTGTTTGAAAAGAGCACCCATCACTATACCGACAGCGTTGGCCGCATCCTGCGCGGTACCGGGCGCTACCTGGTGATCTACCTGCTGATCGTGGTCGGCATGGGAGTGCTGTTTATCCGCCTGCCCACCTCCTTCCTGCCGGAAGAGGACCAGGGGGTGCTGCTGACCATGGCCCAGCTGCCGCCGGGCGCGACTCAGGAGCGCACCAACAACGTGCTCAAGCAGGTATCCCAGTACTACCTGACCAAAGAGAAAGATAACGTTGAATCAGTCTTTACCGTCAGCGGCTTCGGCTTCAGCGGTCAGGGGCAGAACAACGGTCTGGCTTTCGTCAGTCTGAAACCGTGGGACGAGCGTAAGGGCGATCAGAACAAGGTTACCGCGATCATTCAACGGGCGGCGGGCGCCTTCAGTAAGATCAACGACGCCATGGTGTATCCGTTTAACCTGCCGGCTATCGTCGAGCTGGGTACGGCATCCGGCTTCGACTTTGAGCTTATCGATCAGGCCAACCTGGGCCACGAAAAGCTGACCGAAGCGCGTAACCAGCTGCTGGGCATGGCAGCGCAGCACCCTGACCTGCTGGTCGGCGTGCGCCCTAACGGCCTGGAAGATACGCCGCAGTTCAAGTTGGATATCGACCAAGAAAAAGCGCAGTCGCTGGGGGTTTCTCTCGCCGACATTAACCAGACGATCTCTGCCGCGCTGGGCGGGGCCTACGTCAACGACTTTATCGACCGCGGACGCGTGAAACGCGTTTATGTACAGGCCGATGCCCCGTTCCGTATGCTGCCAAGCGATATCGATAACTGGTACGTGCGCAGCAGCAATGGTCAGATGGTGCCGCTGTCCGCCTTCTCCAGCTCACGCTGGGAGTACGGCTCACCGCGTCTGGAGCGCTACAATGGTCTGCCCTCCATGGAGATTCTGGGCGAGGCCGCCCCCGGTAAGAGTACCGGTGAGGCCATGGCGCTGATGGAAACCCTGGTCGCCAAGCTGCCGGCGGGCGTCGGTTATGACTGGACCGGAATGTCCTATCAGGAGCGTCTGTCCGGCAACCAGGCTCCGGCCCTGTATGCCATCTCGCTGATCGTGGTCTTCCTGTGCCTGGCCGCCCTGTATGAGAGCTGGTCTATCCCGTTCTCCGTCATGCTGGTGGTACCGCTCGGCGTCGTCGGCGCCCTGCTGGCGACCTCTCTGCGCGGTCTGACCAACGATGTGTACTTCCAGGTCGGCCTGTTGACGACGATCGGGCTATCGGCGAAGAACGCCATCCTGATCGTCGAATTCGCCGTCGACCTGATGCACAAAGAGGGTAAGGGACTGGTCGAAGCGACGCTGGAGGCGGTGCGTATGCGTCTGCGCCCGATCCTGATGACCTCGCTGGCCTTTATCCTCGGGGTTATGCCGCTGGTCATCAGCAACGGTGCCGGCTCTGGAGCCCAGAACGCCGTCGGTACCGGGGTCATGGGCGGGATGGTCTCCGCCACCATCCTGGCCATCTTCTTCGTGCCGGTGTTCTTTGTGGTAGTGCGCCGCCGCTTTGGCCGCCGCGGCGAGGATATTGAGCACAACCATCCGGTTGAACCGCACAATAAATAGTTATAAGAAATGAAAAGACCGCCCGCGGGCGGTCTTTTTTTATCCATCGCCTGCCCACGCCGTATCCGGAGCTCTCGCCGGACAAACATTAATATGCTTAATTCCGTGGGATGATATGCCCCGCTGGGATAACTCATTAAAAATATTTATTCTTCATTCTTCGTATTCATTAAATGAGGGTTATCCTTAATCAGGATGGGTATAGTTTAAATACTTACTAACACAAAACTTTTCCCATTGCCCTGCGCCTTTGCTATGATACTGGGGTTACTCGTCATAGCCATTACGTAACCGCTTGATTATTGCATCGATTTGTTATATTCCTTGCTACAGGAAAGCAGGCTCGGCTCCGGCAGGGGGTTGACTATGGATGAGTATACTTCTTATCAGCATGACATCGCAGAGTTAAAATACCTGTGTGATTCTCTGTATCATCAGGGAATAGATGTCCTGGGAGAGAGCCATCACGGCTGGGTCAGCGACCCGACGGCAAAGGTAAACCTACAGCTTAACGAGCTGATTGAGCATATTGCCAGCGTCGCACAATCATTTAAGATCAAATATCCGCGTCATTCGGATTTAGCCGAAATACTGGATGATTATCTGGATGAAACCTACGCCCTGTTTGGTGCCTATAGCGTCAGTGAAACGGCGCTCAGACACTGGCTGCGTACCAAACGCCGTGTGGCATACTGCCTGGCGCATGAAAAGCGCAATGCGGCCTTACATGTTTAGTCCAATAATAGGATGTTGTGATGACCAAGATCGATTATCTAATGAAGCTGCGTAAATGCACGACGCTGGATACTCTGGAACGCGTGATCGAAAAGAATAAATACGAACTTTCAGATGATGAACTAGAAATTTTTTATTCTGCTGCAGATCATCGACTAGCCGAATTAACTATGAATAAGCTATACGACAAAATTCCGGCAGAAGTCTGGCAATACGTCCGCTAAGTGCTCCGGGCGTTTCAACGGCGCCCTGGCAACATTAGTTATATTACTATTAATATATTTATTCTTTATTGATACCCCACCGTTACACGGGTAGGTATGTTTTCGCCCGTAACCCACCGCCCAGCAATCGCCCGTCGCAAATCTCAGCGATAAACTCCGTGTAGTCACGGGCAGCCAACGGCAAGCAAGAAGCAAGAAGCAAGAAGCAAGAAGCGGCGAGGAGTAGCACGGCTTAATTGGGTGGGGGCCCTGCCAGCTACATCCCGGCACACGCGTCACCCGCTGCGGCTGCTTCCTTCCGGACCTGACCGAATTCACGGGTTAGCGTTGCGGGAGAACCAACAGGGCCCCCATAACGAGCGCTATAACCTCAGCGCCCAGGCATTATCAGCGATGCCACGCCCAATTGCAAGGCGCCCCCCGTCAACCGTTGTTTTCTTAAACAGGCCTCTTGAGCTAACGCCATAGGACAGCGATAATCGCGCCATGACCACGACGACCCCGCTCCCCGTACAGGATGACTTCCGCCAGCGCGTACTGCTGTGTATCGCCGCCATTCCCGCAGGCCGAGTCGCAACCTATGGCCAGATAGCCGCGATGGCCGGTCACCCGCGCGCCGCGCGTCGGGTGGGTGCCATCCTGCGCGCCCTGCCGGCGGGTAGCGCCCTACCCTGGCACCGGGTGGTCAATCGCCTTGGCACCCTCTCTCTGGTCGGCGAGGGCTTTACCCGCCAGCGCAGCGCGCTGCAGGCCGAAGGGATCGGCGTCGATGCCGCTGGGCGGCTCGACCTGGCGCGCCTGCGCTGGCAGCCATAGCCCCGTCGCCGGCGTTCCCCTTGCGTGCGGAGCATCGTATCGGCGCCCCGGGCCCCAGCGCCAGCGCGCTACCGAGGTCTCCCACCGTTACAAAATAAGGTATTACCAATGAGTCAGGCGTTACAGAAACTGTTAAATCTATTGAATCTAGAGAAAATTGAGCAGGGTATCTACCGAGGGCAGAGCGAGGATTTGGGACTGCGCCAGGTCTTCGGCGGTCAGGTTGTCGGTCAGGCGCTGTATGCCGCCAAACAGACCGTTGATGCCCAGCGCCAGCTACACTCATTCCACAGCTATTTTCTGCGTCCCGGCGATAGCCGTATGCCGATCGTCTATGATGTCGAGGTCCTGCGCGACGGCAACAGCTTTAGCGCCCGTCGGATCAACGCCATCCAGCATGGTAAGCCCATCTTTTATATGACGGCCTCTTTCCAGTCCCAGGAGGCGGGCTTTGAACACCAGAGCAGCATGCCTCAGGTCGCCGGTCCCGAGGGGCTGCCCAGCGAGACCGATATCGCCCGCTCGCTGCGGCACCTGATCCCCGAGGCTGTCCGCGATACATTTACCCGCGAGCAGGCCATTGAAATGCGCCCGGTCACCTTCCATAACCCGCTCAAAGGCGAGGTATGCCCGCCGCAGCGCTACGTCTGGCTGCGCGCCAACGGCGTCCTTCCCGACGATCCGCGGGTACATCAATACCTGCTGGGCTATGCCTCAGACTTCAACTTCCTGCCGACGGCGCTTCAGCCCCACGGCAAGGGCTTTCTTGAGCCCGGCATGCAGGTGGCAACCCTCGATCACAGCATGTGGTTCCACCGCGCCTTTCGCCTCGACGACTGGCTGCTGTACGCGGTGGACAGCCCCTCCGCCTCCGGCGCTCGCGGCTTAGTTCGCGGACAGTTCTTCGACCGCCAGGGGCATCTGGTCGCCTCCGCCGCCCAGGAGGGGGTTATTCGGCAGCATCCGGCGCACTAAGCGCCCTGCGGCGCCGCAGCACGGCGCCGCGCGTCTAGCGGTTATAGGCATTCTCCCCGTGGCTAGTCACATCCAGCCCCTCGCGCTCCTGATCCTCACTGACCCGCAGCCCTACGCAGAGATCCGCCGCCTTATAGGCAATCAGCGCCGCCGCCGCGGACCAGATCACGCAAACCAGCACGCTCAGCGTCTGAACCCACAGCTGGTGACCCATGGTGACACCGCTGGCATAGCCCGTACCGCCCAGCGGGGCGGCGCTCAGTACCCCGGTCGCCAGGCAGCCGACGATGCCGCAGACGCCGTGCACGCCGAAGACATCGCAGGCGTCATCTATCCGCAGCCAGCGCTTCAGCGCCACCACGCCCCACAGCCCTGCCGCGCCCGCGATCAGGCCAAGCAGCAGCG
Source organism: Edwardsiella anguillarum ET080813 (assembly GCF_000264765.2). Lineage (GTDB taxonomy): Bacteria > Pseudomonadota > Gammaproteobacteria > Enterobacterales > Enterobacteriaceae > Edwardsiella > Edwardsiella anguillarum. Next base: position 2,964,931 of record NZ_CP006664.1, on the reverse strand, counting down.
CACCGCCGACGCCCACGCTGCCCGCCGCCGGCGTCACCGCCACCAGCCCGGCAATACAGCCGGAGCAGGCCCCCAGCAGGGAGGGATTCCCGCGCAGCCCCCACTCCGCCAAGACCCAAGAAAGGATGGCGGCGGCGGTGGCGATCATCGTGTTGATAAATGCCAGCGCAGCAATATCGTTGGCGGCACCGGCGGAGCCCGCGTTAAAGCCAAACCAGCCGATATACAGAATTGAGGTGCCCAGAAAGACCATGGGCAAACTGTGCGGCTTAAACGACTCCCGCCCATAGCCGCTGCGCCGTCCCAGCAGGCGAGCGCCCAGCAGTCCTGCTACGGCGGCGTTAATATGCACCACCGTCCCGCCGGCAAAGTCCAGCGCCCCATCGGCGGCCAACCAGCCACCGCCCCAGACCATATGGGCCAGCGGCACATAGGAGAGCGAAAACCACAGCACGGCGAAGATCAGCACCGCCGAAAAACGGACCCGCTCCGCCAGTGCGCCGGTCACCAGCGCCACCGTAATACAGGCAAACGATCCCTGAAAGGCCACGTGTACCAGCGTCGATATTGAGCCAGTCACCTCGTGCGGTCCGATCCCCCTGAGCAACAGCGCGTGCAGATTGCCGACGACGGCGTTCCCACGGCCAAACGCCAGCGTATAGCCATAGATCACCCACAGCACGCTCACGGCGGCGAAGGTCACCATCACCTGCGTCATCAGCGACAGCACGTTTTTAGCGCGCAGTAGGCCGCCGTAAAACAGCGCGATCCCCGGCAGGGTCATCAGCAGCACCAGCGCCGTCGCTAGCATCATAAAGCCGTTATCCGCCCGATCCACCTGCGGCGCGCCGGCTAGCGCAACTCCCGGCAGCAGCGCCACGCCCACCATCCCCCTGCACAATCGCATCATCTCATCCCCCATGCAGGCCATTACAGCGCCGCGTCATCGCACTCGCCGGTGCGAATACGCACCACGCACGTCAGCTCGGCGACAAAAATCTTACCGTCCCCCGTGTTTCCACTGTAGGCCGCCTGGCAGATGGCCTCTATCGCCGCCGCCAGTCGCTCATCCTCCAGCGCCACCTCAATTTTGACCTTGGGTAAAAAATTGACGCTGTACTCGGCGCCGCGGTAAAGCTCTGTGTGCCCTTTCTGCCGGCCGAATCCCTTCACCTCCGTCAGGGTCAGCCCCTGAATACCGATGGCCGACAGCGCCTCGCGCACCGCCTCCACCTTAAATGGCCTGATCACCGCGCTCACCAGCTTCATGACGCCCCTCCTCTGTCGCCGGACTCATTCACAAAAGTTATGAGCAAAGGTCATGCCAATCCAGAAAGCAGGCGACAGATCCCGCCGCCCACGCGGGATAGCGTGGGCGGCGGAGCGGCGGCGGCACCAAAACGGTGCGATGCGTCGGCTGTGGTGCAGGTCAGGCACCGGGGAAGGAGGCGATCGCCCCGGCGACGGCGGCGACGGCGTCGGGGGCGCTATATCGGCAGAAGACAGAAAAGGCGAGCACAGAGGACGGGCTAGCGGAAAAGGCGTCTTACTCGCGCAGCGGCAGCGCCGTGGTAAACTTAATCTGCTCCATGGCAAAGCTCGACGTGACGTCGCTCAGCCCCTTTACCGCATTGACCAGACGCTTATAAAAATCATCGAAGCTTTTCATATCGGCCACCTGCACCTGCATTAGATAATCATACTCTCCGGCCATGCGGTAGAACGCCAGGATCTCCGGCATATGCTCCACCTGCTGCACAAAGTTGCGATACCACTCCGCGCTGTGATGCTGGGTCTTGATCGCCACAAACGCCGTCAGCCCCAGGCCCAGCTTATCTTTATCCAGCAACGCGACCCGCTGGGTAATATAGCCCTCCTCCTCCAGACGCTTTAGCCGCTTCCAGCAGGGGGTCGACGTCAGGTTAACCGCCTCTGACAGCACCTGCAGGGAGAGGGTGCAGTCCCGCTGCAGCATGTTCAGCAGACTACGGTCAATTTTATCCAGCATAGGGAGCTCCGGGAGAAAGATTTCCTCCAATTAGGCCAATGCACGCAACAATAATCAATCTTTTTCCCGCGTCGTCGAATCCGTAGCGCAGGCAAAGATAAAAAGAAAACCGGGCGCGCGCAGTCAAACACGCAGCCCGGCTGGCTGAATAGCCTCAGTGATTCGGGGGAATAGTGAGGTGAGATTGCGTTAGCCAAAGAGAAAGCTGTTGCGCCACCGCCTGCTGGCGACAGTCGCCGATCACCCGCAGGTGCGGCAAGGCCTGCCGAAGCTGCGTCAGCGCGTTACCCATGATGAACCCCTGACCGACCATACCAAGCATCTCCCGATCGTTCATCGCGTCGCCGAACGCCATACATTCATCCAGACCAATATTCAGACGCTCGCACAGGGCCGCCAGCGCGCTGCCCTTGTTGCTGCCCGGCGGGATCACCTCCAGCGAGTCATGACCCGAGAAGCAGAGATCGACGGCGCGGCCGAAGTGGGCGCGCAGACGCTGCTGCAGCGACAGTAGACGTTCATGACGATCGATAAAGCACACCTTGCTGACGCCGTAGGCCGGCAGACGACGCAGATCCGTCAGGCGGTAGGCAAAGCCATCGGCCCGGTGGGGCGCCAGCAGTTCGGGGCAGTCGCTGGCCGTCAGCCAGCCATCGTCGCGAAACAGATGCAGCGAGGCGGTATCGCTCCAGTCGGCGTGCATCAGTTCATAGGCCACCTCCGGCGCCAGATCCTGGCTGAACAGCAGCTGGCCGTCGTGGTCATGCACCCGGGTGCCGTTGCCGGTGATCAGGTGTCCCCGCAGCCCCAGGCGGCGAGTCATGCGGCTGACCTCTAAAAAATGACGCCCGGTAGCAAAGGTGAGCACGACTCGCTGCTGCGCCAGGCGCTGCAGGGTATCCAACGTCTCCGCACCGATGCAGTGATCCGGCATCAGCAGGGTGCCATCCATATCAAACGCTGCCAAACGCATATCGCCTCCGTTTGTGACCGCTACTGCATGAGCGACAGTATCGCGTGGCATTTACGGAACTAATAGTGAACAATTAGAAAAAAGAGTTCAGGATTTCTTAATGCGCCTGCTGCAACGCCTTAATCAATATCAACGCCTGTACCAGTTTTCCGGCGATGCGCCGGTGTCGGCCACCGTCGCCGAGCTGGCCGCCATTATTTGCTGCAGCGATCGCCACGTGCGGACCCTGCTAGGCCAGCTGCAGGAGGCCGGATGGATCCGCTGGCAGGCCAGCGCCGGGCGCGGGCGGCGCGGCAGCCTGCGCTGCCTGCTTCCGGTATCGCAGCTGCGCCGCCAGCTGATGGAGCACCTGCTGCGCGAGGGCAACCATCAGGGCGCCCTGCGGCTGGCGGCCCGCGATCCTGCCCAGCTGACCCCCTATCTGCAGCCTCATCTCGGCGGCCAGTGGCAGGCCGAGCTGCCCACCCTGCGCATTCCTTACTACCGCCCGCTGGAGCCCATCCAGCCCCTGCGGCTGAGCGGACGCGCCGAGCAGCACCTGGCACACACCCTGCACGCCGGCCTGACGCGATTCGTTCCCGGCAACGCCGCGCCGCAGCCAGATCTGGCCCACCACTGGCAGATCAGCGACGACGGCCTGTGCTGGCAATTTTTACTGCACAGCGATCTGCGCTGGCACCACGGCCAACCGATTGGCGCCGGGCAGCTTCTGGAGACGCTGCGCGCCCTCTGTGCCCATCCCCTGGCCGGCGCCCTGCTGGCCAGCGTCGCCGCCATCGACCGCCCCCATCCGCTGTGCCTACGCTTTACCCTGCATCATCCCGACTACTGGCTCGCGCACCGGCTGGCCAACCTGCTGTGCCTGCTGCCCCATCCGCAACAGCCCGATATCGGCGCGGGGCCATTCCGTCTGGTCAGCGCCAGTCCAACCCTGCTGCGCCTAGAGCAGTATGAGAGCTACCATCTACGGCGGCCCTATCTGCACGCCATCGAATACTGGATCACCGCCGGGGCCGATACGGCGCCCCCCTCCTGCCAGAGGGCGGTCAGAATACAGATAGGGCAAGATGAGGGAACCCAGGACACCCGACGTCTAAAAAGCAGCACCAGCCTGGGCTTTGGCTACATGGCCATCAACCTGCGTCAGGGGCGCATCTCTCCGCGCCAGGCGCGCGGCCTGCTCGGCCTGATGCGCGAGGAGCAGACCTTCAGCGCCCTGTCGCAGGAGGAGGGGATCACCTTGCGCTGCGAGGAGCTGCTGCCCGGCTGGACGATCCCGGCGTTTACCGAGCCGCCCGGCCCGCTGCCGCCCCGCCTGACGCTTCTCAGCTACCCGGCGTCAGCCTTACATCAGCTGGCGCGCCGGCTACAGATCCGCCTGGCCGCCTGCGGCTGCGACCTCACGCTGCAGCTCGTCAGCGGAAAACGCTGGAGTGATGATGCTCAGCTGGCTCAGGCAGACATTATCCTGGGGGACAAGCGCATCGGCGAATCGCCCGGCGCCACCCTGGATAACTGGCCGCGCACCGACCGACTGTGGCAGGCGATCCTCCCGCCCAACGCCTATACGGATACGCTGGCGCGCCTCAATCTCCAGCGGCAGGCCAGCGCTGAGGCACAGCGGTTGGCTGCGCTGCGTCAGCTGTACGGCGCGCTGATGGCGCAGGGATATATGGCGCCGCTGTTCAACTATCGCTATCAGGTCAGCGTTCCGCCCCGGGTCAACGGCATCGTATTGACCGCACACGGCTGGTTCGACTTTTCTCAGGCCTGGGTGCCGGCGCCGGAAGCAGGCTGTTCATCGCCGGACTGAGCGGCTACCATACGGACGATATTTTCTTTTAGCGCACAATTGAGGTTATTGCATGAAACGCGCCGTAGTAGTTTTCAGTGGCGGTCAGGACTCGACCACCTGCCTGATCCAGGCCTTGCACCGCTATGATGATGTCCACTGCATCACCTTTGACTACGGGCAGCGCCACCGCGCCGAGATCGACGTGGCTCGCCGGCTGGCCGAGCAGCTGGGCGCCAGCGCCCACAAGGTGTTGAACGTCGGCCTGCTCAACGAGCTGGCCATCAGCAGCCTGACGCGGGACAACATCCCCGTGCCAACCCAAAGCGAGGGCGGCATTCCCAATACCTTCGTCCCCGGCCGCAACGTGCTGTTTCTGACCCTGGCGGCGATCTATGCCTATCAGGTTGAGGCGGAGGCCGTGATCACCGGCGTCTGTGAAACGGACTTCTCCGGTTATCCGGACTGTCGGGATCAGTTTGTACAGGCGCTGAATCACGCCGTCTGCCTGGGTATGGCGCGCGATATTCGCTTCGAAACGCCGCTGATGTGGCTCAACAAAGCCGAGACCTGGGCGCTGGCCGACTACTATGGTCAGCTGGCGCGGGTGCGCCACGACACCCTGACCTGCTACAACGGCATTCAGGGCGATGGCTGCGGCCACTGCGCCGCCTGCCACCTGCGCGCCCACGGCCTGCAGCAGTATCTTGCCGATCCAGCGGCAGTGATGGCCGCGCTGAAGCACAAGAGCGGGCTGCAGTAACGCCCCCTTGCTCTGTCCTGCGCCAAACGCAGGGGCTACGCGGCACCGCCGAACGCCGGCGCGGTGCCGCACTATCGCTAGAGTGCCAGACGCGCTCGGTTCTTCTCCAGCAGCGCTGCGCCGATCCCCTTCACCTGCAGCAGCTGCTCCAGACGGGAAAACGCGCCGTGCTGTTCACGAAAGGCGACGATCGCCCGGGCCTTCTCCAGGCCGATGCCGCTGAGCCCCTCAGACAGCGCCTGCGCCGACGCCTGATTGATATTCACCTGTCCACGCTCGGCGCGCGCTGCGCCCCCGCCGCTGTGCGTGACGGGGCCCGCGGGCGGTGCAGCGGCCGGCGCCGTGGCCGCCTGCGGCGCCGCGGGGAAAAAGAGTAACGCGATCCAGAGCGGGGAGGATAACAGCAAAGTTAACGGATTCATGGCAGGGCTCCTTAGGGATGAGGATATCGACCCTTACGATGCCCCTCGGCGAGGGATCCGGCAAAGGCGGAGCGTGCAATATGCAAAAGGCCGCGAATGCGGCCTTTTGTTGTTACATCATCTTACCTACGTCGATGGGAATTACTGCACATCTGCCGCCGCGCCCAGCTTGATCTTGGCGTTGGCGCGCAGGTTATCCATCAGGGCATCGAAGGTGATCCCTGTCTCACCGGTGAGCATCTGAGAGGCGAATGCCTTCATTTGCTCCGCCGACAGATGGCCCGCCGTCACGGCGTTCAGACGAATCAGCTCAATGTTGTCATGACGGTCCGTCGACAGCCCGTACACCGGCTTATCGGTCTGCGGATGCGGCATGGCGAAGACTGTATCCGTCAGCTGACGATCCTCAGAAGCGCGGGTCAGCGTCTGCTCGGCGCCAAAGTTCAGGCCGGCAGCCTTCAGCGCTGCCTCGCCCTTGCCTGCCTGCAGCGCGGCCAGCAGCTTCTCACCCTCGCTGCGCGCCTGGGCAATCGCCTTCTGACGCTTCAGCAGCTCCGTCACCTGATCGCGTACCTCTGCAAACGGTTTAACCGCCTCCGGCTTGTGCTCGCTGACGCGCAGTACAAAGGCGCGATCGCCCTCGACGCTGATCACGTCAGAGTTACTGCCCGGCGTGCCGTTTTCCCCAAACAGGGAGCCGTCGAAGATAGCCTGAACCACCGGTTTAAAATCAAGCGCCTGCGGTACGCTATCGCGGGCAAACCAGCCGGTCTCCGTCGCTTTCACCCCGGCGGCGTCTTCGGCCCCGGCCAGCGAATCATTGTCGTTGCTCGCCGCATCGCTCACCTTCTGCTGCAGCGCATAGAAGGCATCCAGCGCCTTCTGCTGCTTCACTTTGTCGGCGATCTCTGCACGCACCTCAGACAGCGGCTTCACCACCGCGGGCTGCATATCGTTGAGACGCACGATCAGGTAGCCCACGCTGGAGGCGATCGGCGCAGAGACATCGCCTTTATGGCTCAGCTTAGCCGCGCGGATCTCATCTGGCGTGGTTTCCGGATCCAGCCAACCCAGCTCACCGCCGTTTTTACGGGAGATAATATCGGTAGACTTCTCCTTGGCCAGGGTCGCGAAGTCAGCGCCGTTGGCCAGTTGAGCGGCGATGGCCTTCGCCTCCGCCTCGGTCTTCACCTGGATAACGCTGTAGTCACTGCGCGCCGGCTGGCTAAAGCTGCCTTTATGCTGATCGTAATAGGCGCCAATCTCCGCATCGCTGACCGTCATCTTGTCGTTGATGGCCGCGGCATCCATTTCGATATAGCGAACCTTGACCGCCTCTGGGGCGATAAAGCTGCTCTGATGCTGCTGATAATAGCCCTGCAGCTCCGCGTCGCTGACCTGCTGCTGCGGCATCAGCTTGCTGATATCGATGGTTGCCAGGCTGACCTGACGCTGCTGCATGGTTAGCGCCGCCAGGGCGTCGACCTCCACCGGCAGGGTAAAGCCGGTGGCGGTGAAACCCTGGATCAGCTGCTGGGTCACCAGCTGCTGACGCATCAGCTGCGCGTAGGTGTCCGGGCTCAGGCCCAGACGCGCCACCATATCCAGATACTTAGCGTTATCAAAGTGATTGTCAGTCTGGAAATAGGGCATCGCGCGGATCGCTTCTTTTACCTGCGCATCGCTGATCGCCAGATTAAGCTTTTTGGCATACTGATCGAGCAGCACATCATCGATCATGCGAGAAAGCACCTGCTTACGCAGCTCTTTCATATACCCTTCGTTTCCTGCCAGCACGGAGAACTGATCGCCCAGCTGCTGCTGCAGGCGGCTACGCTCATTCTGCACCGCCTGTTCGAGCTGGGCCCGACCGATCTCTTGGCCATCCACCTTGGCCGCGTAGTCGCCGGAGCCGCCGATCAGATAATTACCTACCCCGGTCAGCACAAACGAGATGATGATCAGAGCCAGGATAACCTTGAGCACGACGTGATTGGCGGCCGCGCGTAAATTGTCCATCATAGTGTGGCAACACTCCGCTGTGATTGTTGGTAATACGTTGTGACTCCGCTTTGTTCCAGGCCATAGCCCGTATACGCACAGCACACGATATAGATTAACGGCTTCAGGCTGCCCCGGCGGACGATCGCACCGCCGCGTCCAGGGAAGGCAGTTGCCCGCCATAAAAAAAGCGCATCAGCATGATGCGCCTTGTATTTTACCTTAGCTATGCCATGGCGTCAGTCGATTGTTTGCGATTTATGGAAATCATCGCCCACCGACGCCCGGCGCAGCGCGCCATAGGCTTAGTTGACGGCGTCTTTCAGCGCTTTGCCCGCGCGGAAACCCGGAACTTTCGCGGCAGGAATATCAATCTCCTTGCCCGTCTGCGGATTACGGCCAGTACGGGCAGCACGTTCGCGGACGTCAAAAGTACCAAAACCGACCAGCGCGACGGCGTCACCTTCCTGCAGGCTTTCGGTCACGGATGCAATGAACGCATCCAGCGCGCGACCGGCTGCCGCTTTGGAAATATCTGCACCCTCAGCAATCTTGTCGATCAGTTGTGACTTATTCACTCTATCATCCCCTTTAGAAATCTCGCCGTACAGGAAACCGTTCTCCCTACCGTACGGCTGCGCAGCTGTTATATCAGGCCTGTCGCTGTCCGGCAAGGCGCTTCACGGGCGCTTGCTACGGCCGACAGGGCTCTACGTTAGCCGGACAAAAAAAGGCTGGCAAGCCCGAAGTGCGCTGCCAGCCGATGTTTTATCAACGTATTTTGCGATATATCACTATTTCGCCGTCACCACGTCCATCCCAAACGGGGAATTCTGCAGCGCCAGAGCCAAAACCTCGTCGATCCACTTCACCGGATGAATGTCGAGATCGCGTAAAACGTTCTCCGGCATCTCCTCCAGATCGCGCTTGTTGTCGTCCGGGATCAGCACGGTCTTGATCCCACCGCGGTGGGCCGCCAGCAGCTTCTCCTTCAGCCCACCGATCGGCAGCACCTGGCCACGCAGCGTGATCTCCCCGGTCATCGCCACGTCGGCGCGCACCGGATTACCGGTCAGACAGGAGACCAGCGCCGTACACATGGCAATACCGGCGCTCGGGCCATCTTTCGGGGTCGCCCCCTCCGGTACGTGCACGTGGATATCGCGCTTCTCGTAGAAGTCCGGGTTGATCCCCAGCTTGTCGGCGCGCGCGCGCACCACGGTCAGCGCTGCCTGAATCGACTCCTGCATTACCTCACCCAGCGAACCGGTATAGGTCAGTTTCCCCTTACCCGGGACACAGGCGGTTTCAATGGTCAGCAGATCGCCGCCGACCTCGGTCCAGGCCAGGCCGGTGACCTGGCCCACGCGGTTTTCGCTGTCGGCGCGGCCATAGTCGAAGCGCTGAACGCCCAGATAATCCTTCAGGTTATCGCCGTTGATCTCAATATGGCGCAGCGACTTATCCAGCAGCAGCTGCTTCACTGCCTTACGGCACAGCTTGGAGATTTCACGCTCCAGCGCACGCACCCCGGCTTCGCGGGTGTAATAGCGAATGATCCCGACGATGGCGCTATCGTCCACCGTTAGCTCGCCTTTCTTCAGCGCATTACGCTCAATCTGCTTCGGCAGCAGGTGCTGACGGGCAATGTTAAGCTTCTCGTCCTCGGTATAGCCGGACAGGCGAATCACCTCCATGCGATCCAGCAGCGGCGCCGGAATATTCATGGAGTTAGAGGTGGCGACGAACATCACATCGGACAGATCGTAGTCCACTTCCAGATAGTGATCGTTAAAGGCGACGTTCTGCTCCGGATCCAGGACCTCCAGCAGCGCCGAGGCCGGATCGCCGCGCATGTCAGAGGACATCTTATCGATTTCATCTAACAGGAACAGCGGGTTACGAACCCCCACCTTGGCCATCTTCTGGATCAGTTTACCCGGCATGGAGCCGATGTAGGTCCGACGGTGACCGCGGATCTCCGCCTCGTCGCGCACCCCACCCAGCGCCATGCGCACATACTGGCGTCCGGTCGCCCGGGCGATAGACTGCCCCAGCGAGGTTTTACCCACCCCCGGCGGTCCCACCAGGCACAGGATCGGCCCTTTAATTTTGCTGACCCGGCTCTGTACCGCCAGGTATTCCAGGATGCGATCCTTGACCCGCTCCAGACCATAGTGGTCGGCGTCGAGCGTCTCCTGCGCTTTGCGCAGATCTTTTTTCACTTTGCTGCGAGCGTGCCACGGAACCTGCACAATCCAGTCGATATAGCTGCGCACCACGGTCGCTTCCGCCGACATCGGTGACATCATCTTCAGCTTCTGCAGCTCGGACTCCGCCTTCTCGCGCGCCTCTTTCGGCATCTTGGCGGCTTCGATCTTGCGCTTCAGGGCCTCAAACTCATCCGGCGCGTCATCCATTTCGCCGAGCTCTTTCTGAATCGCCTTCATCTGCTCGTTCAGATAGTACTCGCGCTGGCTCTTCTCCATCTGCTTCTTCACCCGGTTACGGATGCGTTTCTCCACCTGCAGCAGATCGATCTCGGACTCCATCATCGCCATCAGGTATTCCAGACGCTCCGCCACGTCGGACATCTCCAGCACCGTCTGCTTATCGTTCAGCTTCAGCGGCATATGGGCGGCAATGGTATCGGCCAGACGGGCGGCGTCGTCGATGCTGTTCAGCGACGTCAGCACCTCCGGCGGAATTTTTTTGTTCAGCTTGATATAGCCTTCAAACTGATTGATGGCGGTGCGGACCAGAATCTCCTGTTCGCGCTCATCCATCTCCGGCGTATCCAGGTACTCGGCCTGGGCTGCAAAGTGTTCGCCGCCGTCAGACAGCGTGGTAATGCGCGCGCGCTGGATCCCTTCCACCAGCACTTTTACCGTGCCATCGGGCAGCTTCAGCATCTGCAGGATGGAGGCGACCGTACCGACCGTAAACAGATCGTTGATCCCCGGCTCATCGGTCGAGGCCTCTTTCTGCGCCACCAGCAGGATCTTCTTGTCGTGATCCATTGCGGCTTCCAGGCACCGGATCGATTTTTCCCGGCCTACAAACAACGGAATCACCATGTGCGGATAAACCACCACATCGCGCAGCGGCAATACGGGGATTTCTATGCGTTCGGAACGCTCAGGATTCATAGAGCTCTCTCTTTGTTTAGCTTCCGCCAGGTTATGGAGAAACAGCGCCGCACAACGGACAATGGCTGCTTCGCCAGAGGATTATCTGAGTATATGGGGATACATTTGCGGGATTCAACGCTGTGGCCCGCGGAAAAAAAATGGGGGATGCTATCCCCCATTTTACCCCGTCTCCCGTCGCGCCGTCGGCGGCCTAGGCGCGACGGCGGCAACGGTGAGTTACTCGCCGGAGGCCTGCGCCTCTGGCTGACCATAGATCAGCATCGGCTTGCTCTGGCCATCGATAACGTTCTCATCAACTACCACTTTCTCCACGTTCTCCATGGAGGGCAGATCGTACATCGTGTCGAGCAGCGTCCCCTCAACGATAGAGCGCAGCCCGCGCGCACCGGTCTTACGCGCCATGGCCTTCTTGGCGATAGCGGTCAGGGCCTCGTCACGGAACTCCAGCTCGACCCCCTCCAGACCGAACAGCGCCTGATACTGCTTGGTCAGAGCGTTTTTCGGCTCTTTCAGGATCTGGATCAGCGCCGCTTCATCCAGCTCTTTCAGAGTGGCGACCACCGGCAGACGGCCGATAAACTCCGGGATCAGGCCAAACTTGATCAGGTCCTCTGGCTCTACCTGTCCCAGCAGCTCGCTTTCGCTGGCCTTGTCCGCCTTCCCTTTTACCTTGGCACCAAAGCCGATGCCGGTGCCGGTATTCACGCGCTGACCGATCACTTTATCCAGGCCGGCAAAGGCACCGCCGCAGATAAACAGAATCTTGGAGGTATCTACCTGCAGGAACTCCTGCTGCGGGTGCTTGCGCCCGCCCTGGGGCGGTACCGCGGCGACCGTACCTTCGATCAGCTTCAGCAGCGCCTGCTGTACCCCTTCGCCGGACACGTCGCGGGTGATCGACGGGTTGTCTGACTTACGGGAGATCTTATCGATCTCATCGATATACACGATGCCACGCTGGGCCTTCTGTACATCGTAATCACACTTCTGCAGCAGCTTCTGAATGATGTTCTCAACGTCTTCACCGACATAGCCGGCTTCCGTCAGCGTCGTGGCATCGGCCATCGTGAACGGCACATCCAGCAGACGTGCCAGCGTTTCCGCCAGCAGGGTCTTGCCGCTGCCCGTCGGGCCAATCAGCAGGATGTTGCTCTTGCCCAGCTCGACGCCGTTGCTGGAGTCGCCGTTGCGCAGGCGCTTGTAGTGGTTGTATACCGCCACCGCCAACACCTTCTTCGCCTGCTCCTGACCGATGACATAGTCATCCAGATGATGACGGATCTCATGGGGCGTCGGCAGCGCGCTGCGCTCACGGTGCGGCGTTACGTCTTTAATCTCTTCGCGAATAATGTCATTGCACAAATCGACACATTCGTCGCAGATATACACTGACGGCCCGGCGATCAGCTTACGAACTTCATGCTGGCTTTTGCCGCAAAAAGAGCAGTACAGCAGCTTGCCTGAACTGTCTTTGCGCTTATCTGTCATCAGTAAACCTCTTTCATTTAATAGCTGTCCCGCCAACGGCGGGCGTACGTCCCATCAATGCATGTAGGGTCCGCGCGGTTCACAGCGATATCCGAACGAAAGCGCCCGTGGGCGCTTTGCATCACTATAGTATATCGGCGAATGGCCAGACAGGCAGCATGAGGGTCGGTTCGCCGCACAAATCAGACGCGCTGGGTCAGTACGGCGTCAACCAGACCGTACTCCACCGCGTCCTGTGCAGACATGAAACGATCGCGCTCGGTGTCGCGCTCAATAACCTCAATCGGCTGTCCGGAGTGCTTGGCCATCAGGGTATTCATGCGCGCCTTGATGCTGAGGATCTCTTTAGCATGGATCTCAATATCGGTCGCCTGCCCCTGGAAGCCGCCCAGCGGCTGATGGATCATCACCCGAGAGTTGGGCAGGCAGAAACGTTTGCCCTGCGCGCCGGCCGCCAACAGGAATGAGCCCATTGAACAGGCCTGTCCCATACAGATGGTGCTGACATCCGGTTTAATAAACTGCATGGTGTCATAGATGGACATCCCGGCGGTGATCACCCCACCCGGTGAGTTGATATATAAGTGGATGTCTTTTTCCGGGTTTTCTGCTTCCAGGAACAGCATCTGGGCCACGATCAGGTTGGCCATATGGTCCTCGACCTGCCCTGTCAGAAAGATAATGCGTTCTTTGAGCAGACGGGAAAAAATATCGTATGAACGCTCGCCGCGCGAAGTCTGCTCAACAACCATGGGCACCAACGCCATGTGCGGTGCTAACTCACGCTGGTCACTGTATGACATTAACCGTCTCCTATAGAAATCTCTTCAGCAGTGGTACGTTTTGATTCTACTTGAGATAGGCCGGATTGACTATGCGCAATCCAGCTCTCCCCTGCCGTCCCTGCACATCAGGCAGACAGTATGTAAACGATCTGGGGGCGGATGAGATAAAATAAAGCCGCCGCATAAAAAAAAACCTTCGCCCGGGGACGAAGGTTTTCATACTCACGAACCTAATGGCCTGGGGCTTACGCCTGCGGCTGGTTCATCAGTTCGTTGAAGGTGGTCGCTTTTTCGCTGACTTTAGCCTGGGACAGCAGGGCTTCAACCGCCTGCTCTTCCAGCGCCATGTTGCGCATGTTGTTCATCAGCTCTTTGTTCTTGCTGTAGAACTCGATCACTTCCTGCGGATCTTCATAGGCGGAAGCCATCTCTTCGATCAGCGCATTAACGCGGGCATCATCGGCTTTCAGCTCGTTCTTGCTGATCACTTCGCCCAGCAGCAGACCCACGATAACGCGACGCTTCGCCTGCTCTTCGAACAGTTCGCGCGGCAGCTCCATCGCCTGCTGCTCGTTACCGCCGAAGCGCTGTGCAGCCTGGCGGCGCAGCACGTCGATTTCGCCGTCGACCAGCGCAGCCGGAACGTCGATTTCGTTCGCCTGAACCAGACCGTCCAGAACCTGCGCCTTGATGCGGTTACGCACGGCGTTTTTCAGCTCACGGGTCATGTTCTTGCGCACTTCGGCCTTCAGGCCATCCAGAGAACCATCGGCAACGCCAAAGCGCTTGATGAACTCAGCGGTCATCTCCGGCAGCTCGCGCTCTTCGACTTTCTTCAGCACGATGTCGAACTTAGCCGCTTTACCCTTCAGGTTTTCAGCGTGATAGTCTTCCGGGAAGGTAACATCGATAGCGAATTCTTCGCCGGCTTTGTGACCCAGAATACCGTCTTCGAAGCCCGGGATCATGCGGCCCTGGCCCATGGCCAGGACAAAGTCAGTCGCCTTGCCGCCTTCGAAGGCTTCGCCGTCGATAGAACCGGTGAAGTCGATGGTCGCACGATCTTCCGCGCCCACTTCGCCCTCTTTGGCGACCCAGGAAGCCTGCTGCTTACGCAGGGTTTCGATCATCGCATCTACGTCAGCGTCGTTGACATCAACCTGCGGTTTCTCAACCACGATGGTGTCCAGACCCTTCAGTTCGATCTCCGGGTAAACCTCGAACTCTACCGCATAGGCAAAGTCGTCACCCAGTTTGTATTCGCCCGGTACATACTTCGGCGCACCGACCGGGTTCAGTTTTTCTTTGATGATCGCGTCGACGAAATTACGCTGCATCAGATCGCCCAGCACGTCCTGACGTACAGATGCGCCATAACGCTGAGCGACGATGTTCATCGGCACTTTACCCTTACGGAAACCGTCAATGCGTGCCTTCTTGGCAACATTACGCAGTTCGCTCTCTACTGCTTTTTCGATGCTATCAGCAGTAACAGTAATATTTACGCGACGACCCAGGCCTTCGGTGGTTTCAACAGAAACTTGCATCTTATACCTCAAAAAATCACAGTGCTCGGTCAACGCCAGAAGCCGTTCTCTGCATCATGCCTGAGAGCCGCAACTTACTCTGAAGCGGGATGACGCAAGACGTAACCCCGTCGCTTTTCAAGCCGTATCGCCGCTGGCTTCCCCGCGCCCTCCCGGCCACCTACCTCAGTAGGTTTCAGAGAGTCCACTGCGTCGCCGCGCCAATGCAACCCGAAGCGCATCGGGTGTATACCGCATTCCCTGTTTTCAGAAGCGTCCCGAATACCATTCCGGAAAAATAGACGCGACATTATAGCGATGCGCGCACTGGGAGTCGAGAACCGCCGGGATTAAGTCACGCGGCGCCTCACATTTTCGCACCGGGCTATCCCGTCCGACTCGACACAGGGTATAAAAAAGATGGCCCGCAGGCCATCTTCTTCTTCGTGCGCTCGCCGATGCCATCCCCCCGCCCGGCAGAGAGTGCGTCCCTCAGGCCAGACGTGCGCTGCCGCTGCCCACGCCGCGGCACACCGGGGAGGCCAGCACCGTATCCTGTAACCCCGCCCACTCTTTACGGGTATAGGTATGCAGCGCCAGGGCGTGTACCCCATCGGCCATCTCGTCCGCCAGCGCGCCATAAATCGCACGGTGGCGCGACAGGAAACGCTCGCCCTGGAAGCGATCGCTGACCATCACCACCTTAAAGTGGGTCTCCGAGCCGGCCGGAACATTATGCCGGTAGCTCTCGTCCACAACATCCAGATAGACCGGCTCAAAGGCCGCCCGCAGTTTGGCTTCTATCTGCTCTCTCATCATACGACATCCCCTTATCCGGCAACGGCAGTGGTACATGACACGCTAACGCGTCGGGAGCACATCGCGGCGACAGGCGCAGTACCTGCATCCGATATACCCGCCCTTCGCGGGGCTAAACGGTATACCTTTCCCGCCTCCTACCCTAAAGCGTAGCCGCTTTTTACCATTCTATGCACTCCCGCCTGTAATTTAACGTTACGTATAATCTGCTTTCAACCCTAAATAAATCCTTATAATCAATGCGGTAAAAACGATATCTTCGCTACGACCGGCGCTCGCCACGCCGCGCCGCGAAAATCCCCCGTCGCAGGCCTCCCGCCTCTGCAGGGGCAATGATATGATATGAAAATCTGTGCCCGGCACAGTGGACACTATGCCTGTTATCACTCAACACCAGACAATGGCTATCACAATGACGATGCTAAAAAAATTCTTTATTCCTCTGCTGGCGCTCATCGCCCTGGCCGGCTGTGCCAGCCACAGCACCACCCTGAATATCAATCCGCAGATGGCGCTGCCGCAGCAGGATCCGACGCTGCAGGGGATCACTATCAGCATCAATGGCGCCGACATGCGTCAGGACAAAGCGCTAGCCAAGGTAAACCGCGACGGCCAGCTGGTCACCCTGACGGCACAGCGCGATCTGCGCTTCCTGCTGCAGGAGATCCTGGAGAAGCAGATGACCGCCCGCGGCTATATGATCGGGGCGAACGGCGCCGTGGATCTGCAGATCGTGGTTAACCGTCTGTATGCCGACGTCAGCGAAGGCAACCTGCGCTACAGCATCACCACCCACGCCGATGTCTCCATCATCGCCACCGCGCGCAACGGCAGTAAACTGGTGAAGACCTACCGCGCCAGCTATAACGAACAGGGCGCCTTTACCGCCAGCAATGGCAAGATCGCCAACGCCGTCAACAATGCGTTGAGCGACATTGTCAGCAATATGGCCCAGGACAGCAGCATCAGCGACTTTATCAAAGCCAACGCCCGTTAACCCCTGACACCGGTGCGCCGTGGCGCACCGGCAAATACCGACTATGCCAACAGCCTATTTAGCCATTTTCACCCAACGCCGCAGCGCCGTTTTATTGCTGCTCGGCTTCGCATCGGGACTGCCGCTGGCCTTGACCTCCGGCACCCTGCAGGCGTGGATGACCGTCGCCGGCGTCGACCTGAAAACCATCGGTTTCTTCTCTCTGGTCGGCCAGGCCTACGTCTTTAAATTTCTCTGGTCGCCGTTGATGGATCGCTACACGCCGCCGCTGCTTGGGCGACGCCGGGGCTGGCTGTTGCTGAGCCAGGTACTGCTGCTGATCGCCATCTTCAGCATGGGCCTGCTCAATCCGGAGCGGCACCTGTGGTGGCTGGCCGCGCTGGCGGTCACGGTCGCATTCTGCTCCGCGTCACAGGATATTGTCTTCGACGCCTACAAAACCGATCTGCTCAGCGCGGAGGAGCGCGGCGCGGGGGCGGCCATCTCCGTGTTCGGCTACCGTCTGGCGATGCTGGTATCCGGGGGGCTAGCGCTGTGGCTGGCCGATCGCTATCTGGGCTGGCAGGCCACCTACTGGCTGATGGCGGCCCTGATGCTGATCGGCATCGCCGCCACCCTGATGGCGCCGGAGCCGCAGGCCGATGTCCCGCCGCCGCGCACGCTGGAGCAGGCGGTGCTGGCGCCGCTGCGCGACTTTTTCCTGCGCGACAACGCCTGGCTGATCCTGCTGCTGATCGTGATGTACAAAATGGGCGACGCCTTCGCTGGCAGCCTGAGCACCACCTTTCTGATCCGCGGCGTCGGCTTCGACGCCGGCGAGGTCGGATTGGTCAACAAGACCCTGGGACTCTTGGCCACCATCGTCGGCGCCCTGTGGGGTGGGATGTTGATGCAGCGCCTGTCGCTGTTCCGCGCCCTGATGCTGTTCGGTATTCTGCAGGGGGTCTCCAACTTCGGCTACTGGCTGCTGGCCGTCACGGATAAGAGCCTGCTGACCATGGGCGGCGCCATCTTCCTGGAGAATCTGTGCGGCGGCATGGGCACCGCGGCGTTTGTCGCCCTGCTGATGACCCTGTGCAACCGGGCCTTCTCCGCGACCCAGTTCGCCCTGCTCTCCGCGCTCTCCGCCGTCGGGCGGGTCTACGTCGGCCCCATCGCCGGCTGGTTCGTTGAGCTGCACGGCTGGCCGCTGTTCTACCTGTTCTCCGTCATCGCCGCCCTGCCGGGGCTGGCGCTGCTGCTGCTGTGCCGCCGCACCCTGGAGTACGCCCAGGAGACCGGGCGCTTTCGTCCGCGCCACGCCTCTCCACTGGCCTACCGTCGTGCGCTGCGCCTGCTGCTCTCCGGCGTCCTGCTGATCGGCGTCTGGCTGCTGCTCCTGCTGGCGCAATACCTGTACGATCCCGCGCTGCGCATCCCGTCTGAACCGCTGTTTACGCTGGGGCTCACCCTGTGCGTCTCAGGCATCCTGTGGGGAGCCTGGCTCGACTACCGCGCCCAATCCCTGCCCGCACCGCGGTGCTAAACCACGGGAAAATCCCCATACCGACTTGAGGTTGTAATGAATGACTTTCGCATGACGTCAGACGAGCGTAAGGCCACCTGGGGATTGGGCACCGTCTTCTCCCTGCGTATGCTGGGTATGTTTATGGTGCTGCCGGTGCTCACAACCTATGGTATGTCCCTCAGCGGCGCCAGCGAGACCCTGATAGGCCTGGCCATCGGGATCTATGGTATCACCCAGGCGCTATTCCAGATCCCCTTTGGCATCATTTCCGATCGGATAGGCCGTAAGCCGCTGATCGTCGCCGGGCTGCTGATCTTTGCCTGCGGCAGCGCCGTCGCCGCTATGACCGATTCCATCTGGGGCGTCATCCTCGGGCGCGCGCTGCAGGGCGCCGGCGCCATCGCCGCGGCGCTGATGGCGCTGCTCTCCGATCTGACCCGCGAGCAAAACAGAACCAAGGCCATGGCCTTCATCGGGGTCAGCTTTGGCGTCACCTTTGCCATCGCAATGGTCGCCGGGCCGCTGATTACCCACGCGCTGGGCCTTTCTGGGCTGTTCGGCCTGATCACCCTGCTGGCGCTGCTCGGCATCGCCATTACCCTGTACCTGATCCCCACGCCGACCAGCCACCTGCTCAACCGCGACGCCAGCATGGTCCGCGGCGCCTTCGGCAGCGTGCTGATACGTCCGGCCCTGCTGCGCCTCAACGCCGGCATCATGTGCGTACACATTGTGCTGATGTCCAGCTTTATCGCGCTGCCGCCGCTGATGGAGCAGGCGGGGCTGGCGCGCGATGAGCAGTGGAAAGTCTATCTGTGCACCATGCTGATCGCCTTTATCACCATGGTGCCTTTTATCGTCTACGCGGAAAAACAGCGGCGGATGAAGCAGGTTTTTCAGCTGTGCATCGTGCTGATGATCGCCGCCGAGGTGGTGCTGTGGTACGCCGGGCTACATCTGTGGGGCATTATTCTGGGTATTCAGCTATTTTTCTTCGCCTTTAACATGATGGAAGCGCTGCTGCCTTCGCTGATCAGCAAGGAGTCGCCGCCGGGCTACAAGGGAACGGCGATGGGGATCTACTCCACCTGCCAGTTTATCGGCGTCGCCATCGGCGGTATTCTCGGCGGGATCGTCTACGCCCGCGGCGGGGCCGAAGCCATCTTTACCGGCTGTGCGGTGCTGGCGGTGATATGGTTTGTGATCAGTCTGACCATGAAGGAGCCGCCCTACGTCAGCAGCCTGCGTATCGTGCTGCCGCCGGCGCTGACGGCCGGGGCCGCGCTGGCCAGCCAGCTGCGCCAGCAGCCGGGGGTGAACGACGTCATGCTGATCGCCGATGAGCATACCGCCTACATCAAGATCGACAGCCAGGTGACCAGCCGCGAGGCGCTGGAAACGTTCCTGCAGCGCGCCGCAGAACCGGGAGAGTAACCCCCGGGGGCAGGCCAGAGCCTGCCCCGCCGGGATCAGTCGCGGAAGTTGTTAAACTGGAACGGCTGGCCCAGATCGGCGCCGCGCACCAGCGCCATCGCCCCCTGTAGATCGTCGCGTGACTTACCGGTGACGCGCAGCTGTTCGCCCTGAATCTGCGTCTGCACCTTCAGCTTGCTGTCTTTAATCAGCTTCACCAGCTTCTTCGCCATGGCGCTGTCGATGCCCTTCTGCAGCTTCGCCTCTACGCTGTAAAGCTTACCGCTGTGCTCACACTCCTCCGGGATCTCCAGCGCACCGGCCTCAATGCCGCGCTTGACCAGCTTCTCGCGTAGAATATCGATCAGCTGCTTCACCTGAAAGTCAGAGATGGTGGTGAGCTTGATGGTTTCATTCTTTTCATTCAGCTCAATGCTGGCCTCCACATTACGAAAATCCCAGCGTGACGCCAGCTCACGCGTGGCGTTTTCTACGGCGTTGCGGACTTCCTGCAGATCCACTTCGGATACGATATCGAATGACGGCATGCTACTTCTCCTCTCGCTATAATGCCGTGCATGATAACGGCTCAGCGCCATGATGCAAGATCGCCGGGCCGCCGCCGCTCACGGCGACGGGACACCGGCCGGCATAAAAGTTTATACTGTACGGGGTAACATGCGTTTTCGGCGCGCACGGAAATGCCGTGGAGGTGTAATGAAGATAACCGTTCTGGGCTGTGGCGCTCTGGGCAAACTGTGGCTGTCAGCACTGGCGCGGCGCGGACACCAGGTTCAGGGCTGGCTACGGCTTCCCCAGCCGGACTGCAGCGTCCACCTGATCACGCCGCAGGGGCTAACCTACCAGCGCCAGCTTCCGGCCAATGACCCCGAGCTGCTGGCGCACAGCGATCTGCTACTGGTGACCCTGAAAGCCTGGCAAATCGCCAACGCCCTACCGCCGCTGCTGCCCCGACTCTCCCCGCACTGTACCCTGCTGCTGCTGCACAACGGCATGGGGGCGCTCGGTGAACTGCGGGCGCCCCCCCGCCAGCCCCTGCTGCAGGGAAGCACGACGCACGCCGCACGCCGCGATGGACATACCGTCTGGCACGTCGCCGGGGGAATCACCCATATCGGCCCGCTCAATGAGGCGGGGCAATCCTGCAGCGCGCTGGCCGACACTCTGCACCGGGCCCTACCCGACGTGGCCTGGCACGACAATATTCAGCCCGCGCTGTGGAATAAGCTGGCGATAAACTGCGTGATTAATCCGCTCAGCGTGCTCTATGGCTGCCATAACGGCGCGCTGGCCCACCATCAGGATCACATTCACGCCCTGATCGCTGAGATCGCCGAGGTGATGGAGGCCGAGGGCTATCGCACCACCCAGGAGACCCTGCACAGCTATGTGATGCAGGTGATTAACCTGACCGCCGATAACCACTCCTCGATGCTGCAGGACGTTCAGGCCCAACGCCATACCGAGATCGACTACATCACCGGCTACCTGATCCGCTGTGGCCGCAGCCACGGTCTGGCGCTGCCGGAAAACCGTCAGCTTTTTGATTTAATTAAACGGAAGGAACAAACCTATGAGCGTATCGGCCTTGGTGTGTCTGGCACCTGGCAGTGAAGAGACCGAAGCGGTCACCACCATCGATCTGCTGGTGCGCGCCGGTATCCGGGTCGTCAGCGCCAGCGCGGCGCCGGACGGCAACCGGGAGATCGTCTGCTCGCGCGGCGTACGCCTGCTGGCGGATACCACGATGGTCCAGGTGGCCGATGAGCCCTTCGATGCCCTGATCCTGCCCGGTGGACTGGCCGGTGCCGAGTGCCTGCGCGATAGCGATCTGGTGATCGAGAAGATCCGCCAGATGCACCTGGAGGGGCGTCTTATCGCCGCCATCTGCGCTGCCCCAGCGCTGATCCTACAGCACCACAACCTGTTTCCCATCGCCAATATGACCGGTTATCCGGGCATGAAATCCCAGATCCCCGCAGAGAAATGGATGGATAAGCGGGCCTACTATGACGAGCGGGTACGCCTGCTGACCAGCCAGGGACCGGGCACCAGTATCGATTTTGCGCTGAAGATCATCGATATTCTGCTGGGCAGAGAGAAAGCGGCCGCGGTGGCGGCGCAGCTGGTCACCGCCGCCGGCATCCACGACTACCACTAACCCGCCCTCCAGGCTCTCCACCACACGGGGAGCCGCTGCGTCGCGGGGCAATACCCCACCTAAAATAGAATCCATCTGGCAAAAATATAAGCCTTAACCATGTATGCAGTTTTTATAAATTCATCATACTCTCTAGGCGATCACAAATATTTACTTCCCCCATCAGTAAGGGCTCCGTTTACCAAATGAAGTCCTTACTGATAGACAGTCACCACAATGATATTTTGCTGGTCAAGCAGATAGACCGCCTGATCCGTCTCAGCAACAGCGACTGGATGACGCTGAAAAAGCGGATAGAACAACATGAACTGCGGATTGTCAGCTTGGATTTCCCCACCTCATGGCAGGCACTTTCAGATAAAACCCCTTCGCAGGCCGACCCGATCACCCATGCCGTTGATAACCGCCATCAATAACATGCTTATCGACCTGATGGCCGCAATGCCACATAAAAACTGGCTGAGCCACCGCCAGCCGCAGAAACAGGGAATTGAACGGGCGCATACATTGGGAAAATATCGGGGTAAACAGGCCGATCAGAAGCGACATCAGAAAGATCCTGTACTACCACAGATGAAGAACCTGAGTATCAGTGAAACAGCAGATGCCACGGACTACAGCCTCTCACAGATATATCGAATTCAGGCACTATATCGAGAAAATCAATCAGAAGCGGAGTGACTGATCTATACAAGAGCTATGATTTTTCTGGCTTTCTTAAAGTGCTCCAGTTTCATTTCCATGGTCCACCATTAGGCTGCGTCCATGAGTAATTCCAGGTCATTATTCTTGTTGGCAAAGAAAATATAAAATATTAATCTTAGCGTACAATAATTTTCGATATCCAAACTGACCCCTGTATAGACAATAAGGAGCCGGCAATACTAAATATATCTCAGGTCAATATATTTTATTTTACTATTTGATGAGGTTATTAATTAAGTAAAGAGACTTCAATACTTAAAATTTTAATTAAAAAGATATGGACAACAAAAAGATAGACGTTATTCTGAACGAGTAACATGTGTTTTCTTGGTAAAGGATGCATCATGAAAAGTAATTCTATAATCTCTGGTAATCAATTCCATACAATTGCAGCAGATTCCGTAGATGAACTTGTCAAAAGTGGCATATATCATATTCTTTCAAAAGGAGAATTAATTTCTTCACGTGCTGGTGATGCGCAGCAGGCATACGGTGTAAACTATTTATTAAAGCAACCAATGAATAGACTTCATACCGCCAGACTTGGGGCTATCAGGTATCTGGCTAGAGAGTTTGTCGCGTACTTTCAGGGAAGTTTGAAAGCTGAAGATGGGCTGGCGAAAGCATCAAAATTCTGGATGAGCCTGACCGATGAGAATGGTAATGTAAATTCAAACTATGGATATTATTTATTTTATGAGCCGGTGCAAGATCATGGAAACCAATATAACTGGGTTAAACATGTTCTCATGGCCAACAGAGATACCCGCCGAGCCATTATAAATATAAATCAGAGCTACCATAAATCTGATACAAAAGATTTCCCCTGTACCATTGGCATACAGTTCTATATAAAAAACAATACCCTTCACTGTGAAACCACATCCCGAAGCACCGATGTTATTACTGGGCTACCTTATGACATGGGATTTTTTTCCTTTATACATGAGTTGATGTGGAAAGATTTATGTCAGAGTGGAATGACGGATCTAGACTTAGGTACAACTGTAATGAAAACAACCTTCACTCAGATATACAACAAAACCCTGCAAAAAGCTCATGAGGTAATCGAAAATAAGATAGTAGATAAATACCAGGAAAGAATGCCATTGATTGACTCAGCAAAAGATACGCTTTCTGATATTTTAAATGAAAAGAATAATACATCTGTTATTAAATGGGTGAGGTCACATGCAGAATAAATACCCTGTTATTGCTTTATGCTCTGAAAACAGTGCAAAAATAAAAGCAACCAAAGAAATATGCAGTTTGGCGTTTAGTAATTTCTCGTTAGGATGTTATACCGTATCCTCCGATGTGAGTGAAACACCAGATTCAGACGAAGAAGCATTGGTTGGTTGCCATAGGCGTATCGAAAATTTTCAAGCTGGATTTGGTCGTGAGGTTGATTTAATCATCGCTCTTGAGGGACTCACGGAAACGACCCCATTTGGAACATTTCTGTATGGTTGGGCCGTGTTGAAACATGTTGCAAGCGGAAAAATGTTTTATGGTTGCAGCGGAAAAATCATGCTGCCAGATGACGTTGCCAATGGCCTATCACGCAACATGAAACTTTCTGATTTAGTACTGGAAAAGTTTGTATCAGTATCACGGGAAGATCTGGAGCGACTGGGAACCAACGGAGTCCTTAGTGACGGGATGTATACTCGCTCAGATGAATTTAATACTGCACTGCGATGTGCGCTGGGTTCTATGATTGCAAAACAAAATTCAATGAATTTATAAATATAGGCGCCAAATTTAGTTAATATAGCTATTGGGTGCAATTCTATACCATCAGCAGGAGTTAATTTGTGAAACGGAAGACTCTTTTCAAAGGAATAAAATATCTCGATTCTGTCACCATGTTACTCATAAGTGGTGATATCTATATTGTGGACGGGATAATCATCGAAACAGGAAAAAACATTTCAGTAAGTAACGATGTTACTGTCATTGAGTCAGAGCACCTTATTGCGTTTCCAGGCCTTGTTAACGCCCACATTCACCCCAGTAAAGAAATTTATGGTAGCATTCTTGATGCATCACCAATTGATATAGTTCTGGATTCTGTTCACAGAAATAACAAAATAGAAACTCCAGAAGGTCAATATATTGCTGCGCTAAAGGCTCTTACTTCTGGGATCCAAAAGGGCGTAACAACTTTCGGCTTGTTCACAAGTCGTGCAGATGATGATATTAAGGCTGCTAAATTTATAGGATGCCGTTGTGTAGTGAATTTTTGCCAGAGTAATACTTGGGTTGGAAAAGGGCATAGTCCTCAAAATAGTTCTGTAGAGACTGCACTTGATAAGTTTGATTCAGCTCTCTCGTTATATCAGGATTTATTAATTTCCATTACTCCAGCCACGGCATCCGAGTTGTCAGCAGATGATCAACTTCTTCTAGAGTTGCATCAAATAGCGAAAAAGAATAATACTAGATTCATCCTACATGTTCATGAAGGGAAAATTCAGGTCGAACTTCATATTCATAAGTATGGAAAGAGCGGTATTCAACGGTTAGCTGACTTGAATATACTTGATCAAAGCACAACTCTTGTACATTGCTGCCATCTTTCAGAGAAAGATATCAGTCTGCTTAAAGAAGCCCAGTCCAATATAATTCATTGTCCCGTTAGTAATAGTTTTGTTGGCGCAGGTACGCTACCACTTGCTGAACTGATGAATAACCTGAATATCGGATTAGGAACCGACGCTGCAATGGTAAATCCAGGCAACAACCTTACATTTGATGCGATGTTTGCATTATATCACCATGGAGACGCTGATTTTAATAAAAAAATAACAGCAACAAAAGCGCTTCATTTTCTAACCGAAGGTGGAGCAAAAACACTGGGGCTGGATAATGTTGGAAAAATAAAAAGTAATTACAAAGCTGATTTAATTTTTTTTGAAAAATCAAAAATTGATACTGACTACATTAACACTCCTGTTTCGTTGCTCAAGTTATTAAACAATGAAAATCCTTCCTACGTGTTAATCGATGGTAATGAAATTATTATCGATGGACAATTTGCCAAGAACAGCACTATAGAAAATGATGCGAGATTCAAAACTCTAAGAGAGCGAGTTAAATTATGAAAAAAGTAGCATTTCTATTTTCAGGACGAGGTAGTTTGATTCAGTCTGTTATCAATGCCGTGGACAAAAGTCGAATAACTGCGGAACTGAGTGTTATTATAACAAATAATATAGAGTTTACCTCATCTTCTAACCCTCTTTTTTTGGGGCGTAAGGTGAATATGGTAAATCATAAAGATTTCAGTTCACGCAGTGCATTTGATGAGCATATTGCAGGCATCTTACGTGCTAACCAGATAGATTTAGTTATTCTTGGAGGTTTTAGGCGAATTTTTACGAGGGAATTTGCTATGGAATTTGGTTCAATCACCATGAATACACACCCTTCTTTACTTCCTGCGCTACCAGGAGATAAGGCTCAACAAAAATCTCTAGATATGGGACTACGCATTACCGGGGCTACTTTGCATTTTATTAATGAGGAAGTGGATGCAGGACCTATTATAGATCAAGAACCCGTCAGGATCTACAATGGTATGACAGAAAATGACCTACGCCAGGCTATCATTGAGGTTGAGCAAAAGATGATTTATCGTGCAATTCTATCTTTTTTGGATGGAAACTTAATGATATCCGGAAATAAGATAATATATAAGGATTACATGAATGTACAAAATCCAGAATAACTTAATTGCCGCAACATTGGTGGCCAGCATTCTTTTTCTTGCTATAATTAGTCTAGGGTTATCGCTGGCCATTCTTCCGCTATATGTCAACAAAATTGCTGGTTATTCAGCATTCTATGTTGGTTTAGTTATTGCTACAGAATCTATCGCCACTCTCTTTTCTCGCGCTTTTGCTGGACGCTATTCCGATAACCATGGCCCGAGAAAAGGTATGACGCTGGGTCTCTCATTAACGGTTTCGGCGGGGCTGATTTGCTGGCTGACATTCATTTTACTTCCTCCTTCCCAAGCAGCGTATAGCGTAATTCTGCTTTCCCGTGTCTTTATGGGGATTGGTGAAAGTCTTATTTTTACTTGTAGTGGAACTTGGCCAATCGGACTAGTAGGAAAATCTCATGCAGGCAAGATCATGTCCTGGGTAGGTATCGCCATGTTCCTGGGACTTGCCATAGGCAATTTCGTAGGCACTTGGTCTTATAGTCATTCAGGTCTGAATATATCTGCGCTAATTATGACTTTATTACCTCTTCTTGGTTTTATTGTTGTCATGTTAGTTAAGCCGGTCGCCGTCTCTCCGACAGCAAATCATGTCTCTCTTGGCTACGCCATCAAACGTGTATGGAAAGCAGGATCCGGTTTCTCTCTGGCTAACATCGGATATGCATCTATCACTGGCTTCCTAGTCCTGCTATTTATGCAAAACAACTGGGGAGAACAAGCTGCAATTGCCATCTCACTTTTTGGCGTGGGCTACGTTCTTTCAAGACTTACGCTGGGATGGAAAGCTGATAGTTCCGGGCTTGGAATGACCATCTTTTCTCTTTGTGTCGAGGCTACGGGGTTGTTTCTAATCAGTATGGCATTTACTCCCTGGGTAGCAATGCTGGGTTCTTTCTTAACAGGCTTCGGATTATCCATGGTATACCCACTGTTAGCATTACCAGCCATAAAGAGTATGCCTGATGAAAATATTGGACTCGCTCTCAGCACTTATGAATCTTGTTTCGACATTGGTATCCTCATATCAGGTTTGATAGGCGGGATGATTGTTTCGATCTTTGGTTACCCGGCAATATTCATGTTTGCCTTCTGTTGCTGTCTACTCGCACTATATTCAGCAGTTCTGGCTTATCGCCAACTGGATTCCGCGCAGTCCAAGACACAAGCTAGCTCTCCCCCTTCAACATAACCCGCCTTGCGGCACCTGTAACAGGTGCCGTGTTCAAAAACTTTCCTGTTTAAAAATCAACCTTAACGTACAATATTTTCCGTTTCCCAAACGGATCCCTTCCGGCGCAAATTCTCCCATCTGCACGGTTGCGAGCCCAGCCATTTACATTAAGGCATGTCCCTGACCCACGACAACCACTCCTCGATGCTGCAGGACGTTCAGGCCCAACGCCATACCGAGATCGACTACATCACCGGCTACCTGATCCGCTGTGGCCGCAGCCACGGTCTGGCACTGCCGGAAAACCGTCAGCTTTTTGATTTAATTAAACGGAAGGAACAAACCTATGAGCGTATCGGCCTTGGTGTGTCTGGCACCTGGCAGTGAAGAGACCGAAGCGGTCACCACCATCGATCTGCTGGTGCGCGCCGGTATCCGGGTCGTCAGCGCCAGCGCGGCGCCGGACGGCAACCGGGAGATCGTCTGCTCGCGCGGCGTACGCCTGCTGGCGGATACCACGCTGGTCCAGGTGGCCGATGAACCCTTCGATGCCCTGATTCTGCCCGGTGGACTGGCCGGTGCCGAGTGCCTGCGCGATAGCGATCTGGTGATCGAGAAGATCCGCCAGATGCACCTGGAGGGGCGTCTTATCGCCGCCATCTGCGCTGCCCCAGCGCTGATCCTACAGCACCACAACCTGTTTCCCATCGCCAATATGACCGGTTATCCGGGCATGAAGTCCCAGATCCCCGCAGAGAAATGGATGGATAAGCGGGCCTACTATGACGAGCGGGTACGCCTGCTGACCAGCCAGGGACCGGGCACCAGTATCGATTTTGCGCTGAAGATCATCGACATTCTGCTGGGCAGAGAGAAAGCGGCCGCCATCGCGGCGCAGCTGGTCACCGCCGCCGGCATCCACGACTACCAACGCTAACCGTACAGACGCTCCCCGCCAGTTCGGGGAGCTGCAGAGGCTGCACTCAATACCCTAGGAAAAATGGACAGAAGCGAGGAAAATATACTCCCCGTCTATGTATGCGTTTTTTGTTAATTCATCATACGCCCTGACCGATCACACATTTATATTTACTCCGCTCTCTATGTTGACTTCTCTCGATAGGGGTACTTGCGCGCACTGAAAAATTACATTAAAAGGTTCGGGTTATTCTTCACAATTTATTTCCAGTAAATTCATCTCTATGATTTATTAAACTCAACAAGACGTAAGGGAGGTTACTATGCTAGCTAAACCCATGCACTTACTTATTCCCTTAGGACTGCTATTGATTCTGAATACAGCCTCCGCTCACGAGTTTCTGATTAAGCCAGAGAAGAGCCAACTGAGCGCCGGTGAGTCTGTCCGCATCGAGGCAATCTCCTCCCATATATTTATGGTGAATGAAGAAATGGAGAATCTTAGCGATGTCACCCTCGCCTTGTATCAAGGTGGAGTGAGTACTCCTCTTCCTCTGCATGAACAGCCACAGCACAATACCCTTGATGCCCAAGTCATCTTGCCACAAGCAGGAAGTGCGCTGCTGGTTGGCCACCGCCTACCGCAGATCTGGTGTGAAACTACCGAAGGTATGTTACCCGGCGATCGTGCCACCCTAGAAGCACAGGGGAAAAAAGTCATCAGCGTTAACCGCTATGAAAAGTTCGCCAAGACCCTACTCAACCCCACCCCTGGAGATACCACTTACCAGCAGGTATTAGGACAGAAACTGGAGTTAATCCTACTCACCAATCCTGCCGACATTAAAGGAAACGGAAAAGTAAAAGTTCAATCATTATTAGATGGCCAACCACTACAGAGCACTATCAACATTACTTACGATGGTTATTCCCAAGAATATAAGACATATCTAGCCAATCAACAAAGTGATTCACAAGGGATCGCCGAATTTACCATTACACAACCCGGGCTATGGTTGTTACATGCCGGGATAACGCAGTCACAATCCCAATCAGATATTAATAAACATGATTTACGGGCAACTCTGGTCTTTCCTATCGCAGAATAAAAATTACCATCAGTTGAATTAACGACGTGACGTTCTCCAGCGGAGTTATGACCGGCAACAGGGCAGAGGAGGTAAATTATCATGCGTTCTATCGCAATCTGGATGTTACTCCCCCTATTGGGGGCGCTGGTCGCGCCGGTTGGTGCACATAGCGTGCTAGTGCGCGATCTGAGCAGCGATCAGGCGCAAGTGGTACAGTTCGGCTATTCCACCGGTGACGCCGCCCCCTTCGCCCAGATCAAACTCTATGCACCCGATAATGCCACCACCGAATATCAGAACGGACGTACCGATCGCCTGGGGCGCTTCGCCTTCGTCCCCAACCAGAGTGGTGAATGGCGTCTGGAGATGCGCGACGGTATGGGACATGCGCTCAATCACCCCCTTAAAGTGACACAACAGGCGGTCAAAGCGGAGCCCCAACCGCTAAATGGCGGCCTCTTCTCCCGCTTCTCCATGCCGTTACGCGCGCTACTCGGCGTTAGCTTACTCATTAATATCTACGCCGCCGTCGGCTATATGACGCGTCACCATGGGCGGAAAAACACACATGCACATCAGTGAAGGGATCTTAACGCTACCGGTGATCTTTTCCGGCTGGGGGTGTAGCGCGCTACTGGCAATGCTGGCGCTGCGGCACACCTCTACGCAACAGCTACCGCGTATCGCCGTCCTGAGCAGCGCTTTCTTTCTGGCCTCGTTGGTACGCATCCCTCTGGGGGCCAGCTCGATACACTTCACTCTGCTCGGCGTTATGGGGATCATCCTCGGCTGGAGCGCTTTTCCCGCCATCTTCATCGCCCTGGCACTACAGGCGATACTCTTTCAATTCGGTGGCCTCTTGTCGCTCGGGGTCAATGCCAGCGTCATGGGCGGCGCAGCGCTACTGGGCTGCCTGCCACTGACTCCTGGGTTGCGACGCCCCGGCCGGCTGGCGTCTGGCATCGCCTTTCTCTGCGGTGCCTTACCCATCGTCATCGCTGCCGTACTCATCTATCTGGCACTCACCTGGAGCCACGCCACCCTTGCCTCAACGGCCACGCTACTGTTCATCGCCAATCTACCGCTGGCGCTGCTGGAGGGAGGGATCACCCTGTTTGCCTTTCTGTTCCTGAAGCGGGTCGCTCCCGAACTGCTCACCGGTAGCCTCCGCTAATGTTCTCTTTTAACGCCCCTCGATCCACGCTCTCGGCCAAGCCACGCTATGGCTGGGATCCACGTTGCCGGCTCGGTGGCGCGCTGTTAGTCAGCGCTGGCGTAGTACAGAGCCTCACCCCACAATTCGTCGCCGTTTGGGGTGCCCTGGCCGCACTCGCTCTGCTGCTCACCCCACTGCCGCGGGGCGCCTATCGTGCCTTTATTCCTTTAAATATCTTGATGCTATTTCTCTGGCTCACCCTACCCTTTAGCGTCGCAGGCGCTAGCTGGCCCCCAGGACTAGCGGTACCATTACATCCAGGCATCACACTCGCATGGCTGTTGACCCTCAAATCCAACGTATCACTGGCATTCCTACTCTTCTTTTGTGCCGGGCTCGATACCACAACATTAGGTGCCGCATTGCAGGGGATGCGCGTACCGGCCAACACCGTCTCGCTGCTGCTACTCACCTTCCGCCACCTCAGCACCTTAGCGCGCTATCTACGTGCCAGCCTGCAAGCCTTGCAGCTGCGCGCGCCGGCGCGTCAGCGTCTAACGTTACGCACCAGGATGTGGATCTACGCCTGTATGCTCGGCTCCGTACTGGTCTACGCCACTCGCCATGCAGAGGATGTTCGCCTCGCCCTGTGCTGCAAACCCGCAATGCCGCGCTACGACATCCGCCGACATCTGCATTGGCGCCGGCGCGACAGCATGACGCTCGCCCTGATCCTCTTGACACTGCTGTTATTCATAGGAGGAGAACGTGTCTATCTTGCTCCAGGTTGAACACCTCACCGTCGCCTATCAAGCATTACCGGTGCTACGTAATGTCAACCTGACTATTCACCATGGAGAAAAGGTCGCCCTGATTGGTGCCAACGGCAGCGGCAAGTCGTCACTGTTGCTACACCTGTGCGGCTGCTTGACCCCTAGAGCAGGAAGTATCAAGGTGGAGGGGATCTCCTGCATCGGCCAGCCCCGGCGCGCGGGGCAACGCCTAGGCCTGTTGTTCCAGCGCCAAGAGTGTCAGTTGATTCTGCCATCGCTGCGTGAGGAATTAGCGCTGTCGATCGGTGACAGTCCGCTGAGTGAGGTGGCACATCAACAGCGGATCCAACAGATCGCCACCACCTTCGGCCTTCTGCCGCTACTCGATCGGCCGCCCCATCACCTGTCGGGCGGCGAACAGCAACGCGCGGCGCTAGCCACATTATTGATCGCGGATCCAGCTCTACTCCTGTTGGATGAGCCCAGCGCGGCGCTCGATCCGCAGGCACGTCGTACCTTGATCCATCATTTGAATAGCCTGAATAGCGCCCTGCTGCTCGCCACCCACGATCTCGATTTGGCCCTACAGACGACCCAACGAACGCTGGTGCTCTGCAGTGGACGTATTGCAGCCCAAGGCGCGACGGCGCAGATCCTGCGTGATGAGACGCTGCTGGAGGCGTATGGGTTGACGTTGCCGCTCAGCCTGCAAGCGAGGCTGGACGGCAACATAGAGGAGAGAAGCGCTTAAGGCCGGTAAACGCGTACGTTGTCGTAGCCCTGCTCTTTCAGATACAGCGCCTGCAGACGGCTCATCACCCCGCGATCGCAGTACAGCACATAGCGGCGGCGCTGATCCAGATCGCCGAAGGCGTTGGCCAGCTTATAAAACGGCAGGCATACCACCTCGCTGTCCGCCAGCTGCAACGGCTTCGCCTCCTGCTCATCCGGCGCGCGGATATCCAGCACCACATCGCCCTGCTCCAGCGACGCGATGGTCTCGACCTCCACCACCTCGGCCTCGGTCTGACGCGCGATATCGCGGATATCCAGCGTCTGCGCCTCATCGACCACCCGCTCCAGGATCGCGAAATCGAAGTGGGTCTCCTCCGCCTCGATCTTCGCCTTCACCGCCTTCACGGTCGGGCTCTTGGAGATCACCCCGCAGAACTCCGGCATGGTCTTGGCGAAGTCCTCGGTACCGATCTGGCGCGCCAAGCGGATGATATGCTCTTTGTCGTGGGCGATCAGCGGGCGCAGTACCAGCGTATCGCTCACGCCGTCGATCAGACGCAGGTTGGTCAGGGTCTGGCTGGAGACTTGTCCCAGCGCCTCCCCGGTCACCAGCGCCTGAATGCCGTAGCGCTCGGCGACCCGAGACGCGGCGCGCACCATCATGCGCTTCAGCACCACGCCCATCTGGCCGTCGTCCACCTTCTCCAGGATCTCGCCGACCACCGGTGCAAAGTCGATGGCGACAAAGCGCACCCGGTGTGAGCTGCCGAACCGGTTCCATAGGTAGTGCGCCACCTGTTTTACGCCGATTTCATGCGCCGAGCCGCCCAGGTTGAAGAAGCAGTAGTGCACCCGGCAGCCGCGGCGCATCAGCATGTAGCTGGAAACCCCGGAGTCAAAGCCGCCGGAGATCAGCGACAGAACATCCTCCTGGGTACCGATGGGGTAGCCCCCTTGGCCCTCAAAGCGACCGCGCACCAGTAGCAGGCGATCGTCTTCAATCTCCAGGTTAACCGTCACCTCGGGGTGATTCAGACGAACCCGGGCGCTGGGGATATTCTGATTCAGGCCGCCGCCGACATAGCGCTCCACCTCAATCGAGGTGAATTCGTGCTTACCACGCCGCTTCACGCGTACGCAGAAGGTTTTCTCTTCTAGCTGTTCGCGGTACATCGCCAGCGTCTGCTCAAAGATGTCGTGCATGTCGGTGTAGGGATGATCCTCCACCTCTAAAATGTGATGAATACCCGGGATCCGGGTTAAGGCATCGCGAACCAGGTCGCGGCGGCTTTCCTCTTTGGCCCGAACTTCGATATGATCCCAATGGCGCGTTACCGCCACATCTTCAACCAACGGTTTCAACACGTTGCGGATATTCCCGGTCAGGATTTTAATAAAGCGCAGGCGTACGGACTGGCTTTTGATGGTGATTTCCGGGAATAATTTAATGATAAACTTCATGGCGGTCGTGGCTAATAGTCGTCGAGATATGCGTTAAAAGGGCTTACACTGCACGGGCGCGCTTTCTGTAGAATGCAGCGCCGTGCCGAGCACAGGGCGCGCAGTATACCACTAAGTTAGCCAAAACGGTGCGAACATGTACGCCGGCAGATGCAGAATCTTGCCGAGCCACGGACCCGTCCGCCGTTTTGCCAGCAACCAAGTAAAGAGAATATGGCCAAGAAAGCACCCGCCGCACCGGCATTTGAACAGGCACTTAGCGAACTGGAACAGATAGTGGTACGCCTCGAGTCCGGCGATCTGCCGCTGGAGGAGGCGCTCAGCGAGTTCGAGCGCGGCGTCCGCCTGGCCCGCCAGGGACAGCAGACCCTGCAGCAGGCAGAACAGCGCGTTAAAATCCTGCTCAGCGACGATCAGGATGCCCCGCTATCGCCTTTCAATGCGGAACAAGAGTAAGCCATGGCGTCTTTTGAACAACAGATGAAAACCTGCCGCCAGCGGGCGGATGCGGCGCTGATCCAGGCGCTGGATACCCTGCCCTTTGCCGACGGACCGCTGGTGGGCGCCATGCGCTACGGCACCCTGCTGGGCGGCAAGCGCCTGCGCCCCTATCTGGTGTACGCCACCGGAGGCCTGTTTGGCTGCTCGCCGACGGCGCTGGACGCACCGGCCGCCGCCGTTGAGTGCATTCACGCCTACTCGCTGCTGCACGACGATCTACCCGCGATGGACGATGACGATCTGCGCCGCGGCCAGCCGACCTGCCATATCAAGTTTGGCGAGGCCCATGCCATACTGGCCGGCGACGCGCTGCAGACCCTGGCCTTTTCCATTCTGGCCGATGGCCCGATGCCCGGCGTAGCCGATCGCGACCGGCTACAGATGCTGAGCGAGCTGGCCCACGCCAGCGGCGTCGCCGGCATGTGCGGTGGTCAGGCGCTCGATCTGGAGGCAGAAGGGCGACACGTGGCGCTGGCGGCGCTGGAACAGATCCATCGCCATAAAACCGGGGCGCTGATCCGCTGTGCGGTGCGCATGGGAGCCCTGGCCGGCGGTGATGCCGGACGGAGCGCCCTGCCGGCCCTTGACCGCTACGCCGCCGCCATCGGTCTGGCGTTCCAGGTACAGGATGACATTTTGGATGTGGTGGGCGACAGCAGCAAAACCGGCAAGCGCCAGGGGGCGGATCAGCAGCTGGACAAGAGCACCTATCCAGCCCTGCTCGGCCTGGATCAGGCGCGGCAGAAGGCTGCGATGCTGCTGGACGAGGCGCTGCAGGCGCTGGCAGAGCTTGAACAATGCCACAACCTGGATACGCAGGCGCTAAAATCCTTAGCCAGTTTTATCGTTGAGCGCGATAATTAACGCCATAATAACAATTTCCGTCGGCCTGTGCGCACGACGGGCGTTGTCACACGAATACGCAGACATGAGCCGCTAATGAGTTTTGATATTGCCAAATACCCAACGCTGGCGCTGGTGCAGGATCCCGACGATCTGCGCCTGTTGCCCAAAGAGAGTTTGCCGACGCTGTGCGATGAGCTGCGCCAGTATCTGCTGAACAGCGTCAGCCGCTCCAGCGGGCACTTCGCCTCCGGCCTGGGGGCCGTCGAGCTGACCGTGGCACTGCACTATGTCTATAACACGCCGTTCGACTCGCTGATCTGGGACGTCGGTCATCAGGCCTACCCGCACAAGATCCTGACCGGGCGGCGCGACCGCATCGCCACCATCCGCCAGAAGGGCGGGCTGCATCCGTTCCCCTGGCGGGACGAGAGCGAATATGACGTGCTGAGCGTCGGCCACTCGTCGACCTCCATCAGCGCCGGGCTGGGCATGGCCGTCGCCGCCGAGCGCGAAGGGCTGGGCCGCCGTACCGTCTGCGTCATCGGCGATGGCGCCATGACCGCGGGGATGGCCTTTGAGGCCATGAATCACGCCGGCGATATCAAGGCCGATATGCTGGTGGTGCTGAACGACAATGAAATGTCGATCTCCGAAAACGTCGGCGCCCTGAACAACCACCTGGCCCAGCTGCTCTCCGGCAAGCTGTACGCCAGCCTGCGCGAAGGCGGCAAGAAAGTCCTTTCCGGGCTACCGCCGATCAAAGAACTGGTCAAGCGTACCGAAGAGCATCTCAAAGGCATGGTTGTGCCGGGCACCCTGTTCGAGGAGCTGGGCTTTAACTATATCGGCCCGGTGGATGGCCATGATGTGCAGGCGCTGGTCGCCACCCTGAAGAACATGCGCGGCCTGAAGGGCCCGCAGCTGCTGCATATCATGACCAAAAAGGGCAAGGGCTACGCCCCGGCGGAAAAGGATCCCATCAGCTGGCACGCGGTACCCAAGTTCGACCCGGCCTCTGGAACCCTGCCCAAAAGCAGCGGAACCCTGCCGACCTACTCCAAGATTTTCGGCGATTGGCTGTGTGAAACAGCGCTCAATGATGAAAAGCTGATGGGGATCACCCCGGCGATGCGCGAGGGCTCCGGGATGGTGCGCTTCTCCCGCGAATACCCGCAGCAGTTCTTCGACGTTGCGATCGCCGAACAGCACGCCGTTACCTTTGGCGCAGGGCTGGCCATTGGCGGCTATCATCCGGTGGTCGCAATCTATTCCAGTTTCCTGCAGCGAGCCTACGATCAGGTGATCCACGACGTCGCCATCCAGCGGCTGCCGGTGCTGTTCGCCATCGACCGCGGCGGGATCGTCGGCGCCGACGGACAGACCCATCAGGGGGCCTTTGATCTCTCGTTCCTGCGCTGCATCCCCAATCTGGTGATCATGACCCCGAGCGATGAGAACGAATGCCGTCAAATGCTGCAGACCGGCTATGAATACCGCGAGGGGCCCTCGGCGGTGCGCTATCCGCGCGGCACCGGCACCGGCGTACCGCTGACGCCGCCGCAGGCCCTGCCGATCGGTAAGGGCGTCCTGCGCCGCCGCGGCGAGCGCATCGCTATCCTCAACTTCGGCACCCTGCTGCCGCAGGCGCTGGAGGCCGCCGAGCGTCTGAACGCCAGCGTCGCCGACATGCGCTTTGTTAAACCGCTGGATGACGCGCTGGTGCGCAGCCTGGCCGAGCAGCACGACTACCTGGTCACCCTGGAGGAGAACGCCGTCATGGGCGGCGCCGGCAGCGGCGTCAATGAGCTGCTGATGCAGCTACGCCTGCCGCGACCGGTGCTCAACATCGGCCTGCAGGACAGCTTTGTTCCCCAGGGCAGCCAGGAGGAGATCCGCCGCGATCTGCAGCTGGACGCCGACGGCATCCTCGCGCAGCTGGAGGCCTGGCTGGCGTGTTAACGCCCGCCACTAGCTGACAAAAAGGGGCCGCGCTGCGGCCCCTTTGTTACCTCATCCGACGCGTCGCGTCAGCCGCTGACTCAGCGTATGCCATAGTACCCGGCCAGCCACAGCAGCAGCGCCGACAGCACCCCGGCGACGATGTCATCGACCATAATGCCCCAGCCGCCGTGCACGTTGCGGTCAAACCAGCGGATAGGCCAGGGTTTCCACATGTCCAGTACCCGAAAGATCACCAGCCCGGCCAGCACCCAGCGCCACTCCAGCGCCGGCACCGCCATCAGGGTGATCCACATACCGACAAACTCATCCCACACGATACTGCCGTGATCGTGTACCCCCATATCACGCGCGGTGCGGTGACACTGGTAGGTGCCGAGCGCAATGCTCAGCAGCAGAACCACGATATACAGCGACAGCGGCAGCTGCACGAGCAGCAGCCAGAACGGGATGGCGGCGATCGATCCCATGGTACCGGGCACCAGCGGGCTCAGACCGCTGCCAAACCCGGTCGCCAGCAGGTGCCAGGGATTCCCCATCCGCAGACGCGCCTTGGCCGCCCGCTGCTGTTGCTTCGTCGTTTTAGCCAAAGTGATCGAACCCCTGTATATCCAGCGTCACCTGACGATCCCCGCGCCACAGGCATATGCCCTCCGACGCCGGCGCCATCTGCCCGATGCAGGTATAGCGGCACCCCAGCTGGGCGAGCGCCATATCCAGCGCGCCGCGGTACATCTCCGGCACGGTGAAGCACAGTTCATAGTCTTCGCCGCCGCCCAGCGCCCAGTTCTGACAGGTTTCGGCGTCGGCGTGGCGCATCAGCTCCGCCGACAGCGGCAGCTTATCCAGGTACAGATGGGCCCCGCAGTCGCTGGCCTTAAGGATGTGGCCCAGATCGGCGATCAGCCCGTCGGAAATATCGATGGCGGCGCTGGCCAGATCGCGCAGCGCCTGCCCCTGCAGCACCCGCGGCTGCGGGCGCAGGTGGCGCCCGAGCAGATAGCGCCGATCGGCCTCATCGGCCACCGTCAGACGCGCTTGCAGCAGCGCTAGCCCCGCGGCGCTGTCGCCCAGCGTCCCGGTGACATAGATCCAGTCGCCCACCCGGGCACCGCTGCGCAGCAGCGCCCGGCCGGCCGGCACCAATCCTTGAACGGTATAGGTCAGGCTCAACGGGCCGCGGGTTGTGTCTCCCCCGATCAGCTGCATGCCGTAGTAGTCTAACTGCTCAAACAGGGCATCGCTGAAAGCCTGCAGCCAGGGTTCATCCACCGCGGGCAGGGTCAGCGCCAGCGATACCCAGGCAGGATCGGCGCCCATCGCCGCCAAATCGCTGATGTTTACCGCCAGGGATTTATAGCCGAGATCGGCCGGATCAATCTCTGGCAAGAAATGAATGCCGCTGACCAGCGTATCGCTGCTGACGGCCACCCACTGTTTTTCCGACACCGACAGCAGCGCACAGTCATCGCCGATACCACGCTGGACATCGTGTCGCGGGGTGCACCGACGGTTAAAGTAACGGGCTATCAGATCAAATTCACCGTGTGCCATAGCTTGTTTCCTGCGATCGGGCCGGTCGCACAGCCGAAAAAAAGGCCGGAAAACCGGCCTGTTGCGTAGCTGTCAGGCCCCATAAGGCCGAGCGGACGACCCGCGATAATTATTTACGGTTCGGACGCACCTGCGGTGCAACCTTATCCAATACGCCGTTGACAAACTTGTGGCTGTCTTCGGCGCCAAAGGTTTTTGCCAGCTCAATGCCTTCATTGATGGCCACTTTATAAGGGACATCCTGACGCTTGCTCAGCTCATAGATGGACACGCGCAGGATAGCTCTCTCAACCTGTCCCAGCTCCTCCAGCTGACGTGACAGCACGGGTGCCATCAGGCCATCCAGATAGTCCGCATTGCTTGCCACACCGGACAACAGCTCACGGAAATAGTTAACGTCAACATCTTTCACGTCCTGCTCTGACAGAAACTGGTATTCGACATCGGCGATGTCGTTTTTAGAGATCTGCCAAGAGTAGAGTGCCTGGACAGCACACTCACGGGCGCGGCGACGGGCAGCAGGTTTCACGGAATTCCCCTTACTAATAAATCAGGCTTTAATGGCTTTAAGTACATTGATCATTTCGAGCGCGGTCAGCGCGGCTTCCGCACCTTTGTTACCCGCTTTGGTCCCAGCACGATCAATGGCTTGTTCGATGGTTTCGGTGGTCAGCACGCCAAAGGCGACCGGTACGTCGGTATTCAGCGCGACGCTGGCCAGGCCGGAGCTGCACTCACCGGCAACGAATTCAAAATGGGCGGTACCGCCGCGGATCACGGTACCCAGCGCCACGACGGCGTCGTAACGGCCAGAGGACGCCAGTGCGCGAACGGTCAGCGGCAGCTCGTAGGCGCCCGGCACCCACACTACGGTAATATTTTCGTCAGAAACCTGACCAATACGCTTCAGCGCGTCGATCGCCCCTTCCAGCAAACTGTCATTGATGAAATGATTAAAGCGCGCGATCGCGATGGCAACACGCGCTTGGGGAGCAGCAACAACGCCTTGAATCGTTTTCATACGGTTTCCTTAACATACGTCAGTTATACCCCGCAGGGGGGCGGATTCTATCATACTCTTTGCGCTTCTGCTCAGATCCATTGTCATTTCGGCGGCCGCGCCCAGCCGAACGCGACGTCAGCGCTCACGCGCTGTCGGGCGGGATGACGCCGCCTAGACCATGCGTAGCGTCAGACGCAAATCGTTGCCGACCCGAGTGACGTCGCTAAACGTCAGGGCCGGGGCATCGCCCAGGCGATCCAGCCCAGGCAGGTGACACAGTCCGCGCGCCGCATCACCCAACAGCATCGGCGCCAGATAAACAATCAGCTCATCGACCAGTCCAGCCTGCAGCAGGGCGCCGGCCAGGCGTGGCCCGGCCTCGACCCACACGCTGTTCAGCTGCATTTTACCCAGCTGCATCATCAGCAGCACCAGATCTAGCCCCTCGCCGTGGCGCGGTACCGCCAGCTGGCTCACCGTCGACGGCCAGGCCTGCATATCGGGGTCAACCCGCGCCAGCAGGGTCTCGCCGGGCTGTGTTATCAGCCGATGCTGCGGCGTTACCCGGTTATGGCTGTCCACGATCACCCGCAGCGGCTGGCGCAGGTGTTCACGCGGATACAGGCGCTGGGTCTCTTCATCCAGTGACGCCCAGCGCACCGTCAGCGCCGGATCGTCCGCCAGCACCGTCGCGCTGCTGCTTAAAATCGCCGAGCTCTGCGCCCGGTAGCGCTGGACGTCGGCGCGAGCGTCGGCAGAGGTGATCCACTGGCTTTCGCCGGAGGCCATCGCGGTACGCCCGTCAAGCGAGGCGCCCAGCTTCAGCTGTACATAGGGAAAACCGGTGCGCATCCGCTTCAGAAAGCCTTTATTGATGGCTTCAGCCTCGGCCAGCATCAATCCGTGGCGCACGCTAATCCCCGCCTGCTGCAGGCGGAATAGCCCCCGGCCGGCCACGTGGGGGTTTGGGTCTTGCATCGCCGCGACCACCCGGCTAACGCCGGCGGCCACCAGCGCGTCAGCACAGGGAGGCGTACGGCCATGATGGCTGCACGGCTCCAGGGTGACATAGGCCGTCGCGCCGCGGGCCTGCTCTCCGGCCATCCGCAGAGCGTGGACCTCGGCATGGGGCTCTCCGGCGCGCAGATGAAACCCTTCGCCCACGATGCGATCGTCGCGCACCAGTACGCAGCCGACGTTAGGGTTAGGGGTAGTGGTAAAACGACCACGGCGCGCCAGCTCAAAGGCGCGCGCCATGTAAAATTCATCGGAATGGGCTGCAGACATCATCATCACGGTTCCTACGCTGAATGTGCTACTCCTGCAAGCGGGCGATCTCTTCACCGAACTCCCGCACATCCTCAAAGCTGCGATATACGGATGCAAAGCGGATATAGGCCACCTTATCCAGCTTCTTCAGCGCATCCATCACCAGGTTACCGACCATCTTGGTCGCGACCTCGCGCTCGCCGGTGGCGCGCAGCTGAGATTTAATATGGCTGATGGCCATCTCGACATCATCGGAGTTCACCGGGCGCTTCTCCAGCGCTTTCAGCATGCCGCTGCGCAGCTTCTCCTCGTTGAAGGGCTCCCGCACACCGTTGCTCTTGACCACCCGGGGCATCACCAGTTCGGCCACTTCAAAGGTGGTAAATCGTTCATTGCAAACCAGACACTGGCGACGGCGGCGCACCTGCGAGCCATCGCCCACCAGACGCGAATCAATGACCTTGGTATCGACAGCGGAACAAAACGGACAGTGCATAACTCTTCCTGGACGGCTTCGGGGTCGCCATAGTGTACCCCCAACCTCGCCGACAACAAAGGGAGAGGGCCCTTCGTTTGCCGGGAAAATCACACAACCGCACGATAAAACGCATATTTCGCCGGCTATATCCCCCAATCCTCTAAAACTACTGTTCAGTGGGGGTATAAACCCCCGCCAGCTACCGCCTTTACACCAATAATTGCGCTACAGACATAAAAAAATCCGCCATTACGGTCTGTAATGGCGGATTTGTTCCGTCTGCGCGACCGCCCTTGGCGGCCATTCGCATCGCTTATGGCAGCAGCGAAGGCTGATCGGCGCCCTCTTTCTCCACTTTCTGCTGCAGCATGTGCTCACGCTTCATGCCCAGCTTCAGCGCCAGCGCCGAGGCGACATAGATAGACGACACGGTACCGATGGAGACCCCGATCAGCATCGTCAGTGAGAAGCCTTTCAGCATCGCGCCACCGAAGATGTAGAGACAGAGCACTACCACCAAGGTCGTCGCCGAGGTCATGATGGTACGGCTCAGGGTCTGCGTCAGC
Source organism: Edwardsiella anguillarum ET080813 (assembly GCF_000264765.2). Taxonomy (GTDB): domain Bacteria; phylum Pseudomonadota; class Gammaproteobacteria; order Enterobacterales; family Enterobacteriaceae; genus Edwardsiella; species Edwardsiella anguillarum. The sequence continues at coordinate 2,923,184 of NZ_CP006664.1, read as the reverse complement.
GAAACGTTCACGATCTCATAAGGCGTACCGCGACGGATCTTACGGAAGTTTTCGCGGATACGGTCAGAGACCACGATACTGTCGTTGAGCGAGTAGCCGATAACCGACATCAGCGATGCCACGATGGTCAGATCGATCTCGATGTGGAACAACGACAGCACCCCGAGCGTGATCACCACGTCGTGCGCCAGCGCCAGCACCGCACCGAGTGCCAGACGCCACTCGAAGCGGAAGCCGACGTAGATCAGGATACTGATCAGCGCCACCAGCAGCGCCATGCCGCCGGCCTGCGCCAGATCGCTGCCCACGCTCGGACCGACGAACTCGATACGCTTAACGGAGGCATTGCCATCGATGACCTGCTCGACCACTGCCACGATCCGGTTACCCAGCTCCTGACCCTCGTTGCCGCTAATCGGCGCCATGCGGATCATGATGTCGCGGCTGCTGCCGAAGTTCTGCACCACCGGCTCGTCAAAGCCTGACTTCACCAGAGCGGCACGCATCGCATTGAGATCCGGTGCTTTCTCCACCGTCAGCTCAATCACCGTCCCGCCGGTGAAGTCCAGGCCCCAGTTGAAGCCCTTCACGTACATCACCAGACAGGAAGCCAGCAGCAGCAGCCCGGAAAGCGTGAAGGCAACGTAATCCCAGCGCATAAAGTCAATGACCTTACGCCCATGGTTAAGTTGTTCAACGGTATAATCTTGTGCCATTCCCTAACCCCTTAGATAGACAGCTTGTTGATGCGCTTGCCGCCGTACAGCAGGTTGACAATGGCGCGGGTACCGACAATGGCGGTAAACATCGAGGTCGCCACACCGATAGCGGTGGTGATGGCAAAGCCCTTGATGGAGCCGGTGCCCACGGCGTACAGGATCACTGCGGTAATCAGCGTGGTCACGTTGGCATCGATAATACTGGAAAACGCGCCTTTGTAGCCCTCATGGATCGCCTGCTGGACGGTTCGCCCGTTGCGCAGCTCCTCCTTGATACGCTCGTTTATCAGTACGTTGGCGTCAACCGCTACCGCAAGGGTTAGCACGATCCCCGCAATGCCCGGCATGGTCAGCGTGGCCCCCGGCAGCAGCGACATAATCCCGACGATCATCACCAGGTTAGCCAACAGCGCAGTGGTCGCGATCAGACCGAACTTCTTGTAGAACACCACCATGAAGACGATGGAGGCGACCAGGCCCCACAGGCAGGCTTCCAGCCCCTGCTCAATGTTCTGCATCCCCAGGGTTGGGCCGATAGTCCGCTCTTCCACGATCTGGATCGGCGCAATCAGCGCGCCGGCGCGCAGCAGCAGAGAGAGCTGACGGGCCTCAGCCGGGTTATCGATGCCGGTAATCCGGAAGCTGTTACCCAGGCGTGACTGGATCGTCGCCACGTTGATCACCTCTTCCTGTTTCTCCAGGATCGGCTTGCCGCTGGCGTCTTTCTTGCCGCTGTCCTTATATTCCACAAACAGGGTCGCCATCGGCTTGCCGATATTGTCCTTGGTGAAGTTAGACATGGCGCTGCCGCCGGCGCTGTCGAGGGAGATATTAACCTGCGGACGGTTAAACTCATCCTGGCTGGAGGTGGAGTCAGTGATGTGGTCACCGGTCAGGATCACCCGCTTGTACAGCACCACCGGGCGGCCGTCACGGGTATATTTGACCTCGGAGTCACCTGGCACGCGACCGCTGGCGGCGGCCTGTGCATCCACGTTGCTGTTGACCAGACGGAACTCCAGCGTCGCGGTCGCGCCCAGAATTTCCTTGGCGCGCGCCGTGTCCTGGATACCCGGCAGCTCAACCACGATACGATCGGCGCCCTGGCGCTGTACCAGCGGTTCGGCAACGCCCAGCTGGTTCACGCGGTTACGCAGGATATTGATGTTCTGCTGCACCGCATACTCACGGGCCTCACGCAGGCGATCGTCCGTCATCACCGCTTTCAACGCCGTATCACCGGCGTTGCTGAAGACCAGATCGCGGTGGCGCGGAGAGAGGTAATCGCTGGCCGCATCGCGGGCGGCGGCGTCACGGAAGCTGATCTCCACGCCTCCGCTGGCGGGATCGGGCAGCTTACGGATGGTAGAGTAAGGAATGCCTTTGTCACGCAGATCGCTACGCAGGGTATCCATGGTCTGTTCCTGCAGCTTGCTCAGCGCAGTATCCATGTCCACCTGCATCAGGAAATGCACGCCGCCGCGCAGGTCAAGACCCAGCTTCATCGGCTCGGCGCCGACCATCGCCAGCCACTTCGGGGTAGCCGGTGCCAGGTTGAGTGCGACGACATATTTATCACCCAGCGTATCGACCAGCGCTTCGCGCGCCCGCAGCTGAATGTCGGTATCAGTAAAGCGTGCCAGAATGGCACCATTTTCCAGCGCAATGGATTTGCTGGGGATATGCTGTTTTTCAAGCACATCACGGACTTGGACCAGTGTTGACTCACTGGCGGCGACACCGCGCGCGCCAGTGATTTGAACAGCCGGATCCTCGCCATAAAGGTTAGGGAGCGCATACAACAGACCGATGACCAGCGCCACGATCAGCATGATGTACTTCCACAAAGGATAACGGTTTAACACGGCAGTTCCCTTAGGGAAAATCGAAAATTACAGCGCTTTCATCGTACCTTTCGGCAGGACGGCGGTCACGAAATCGCGTTTGATGATCACTTCGGTAGTGTCATTGAGCGCAATGGCGATATAGCCGGTGTCGGCCACTTTAACCACGCGGCCAATCAGACCACCGTTGGTCAGCACCTCATCACCCTTGCTGATGGACTCCATCAGTTTTTTATGTTCCTTGGCACGTTTTTGCTGCGGGCGCAGGATCATAAAATAGAAAATCAGGCCGAAGACGACCAGCATGATCACCAGAGAGTACGGACTGCCCTGCGCCGGAGCCCCTGCAGATGCAACAGCGTCAGAAATGAATAAACTCATCGAAATATCCCTCATTAATTACTATAGATAGCAACAACACACTGCCAAAGCACAGTAAGTGCATTAAACCGGCCAGGATCCATTTCCCGACCGGCCTAACCTTTCTACGCTGCCGCCCTTAACGCCGCACGACGGCGGGATCAGGACGCGGCGTCGGCTGCGCCCAGCGGCGGAACCGTACGACCTCGGCGACCATAAAAATCAGCCGCAAAGCGCTCTAATTTACCTTCCTCGATAGCCTGGCGTAAAGCCGCCATCAAACGCTGATAGTAACGCAGGTTGTGGATGGTGTTTAAACGGGCACCCAGAATTTCGTTACAACGGTCGAGATGATGCAAGTAGGCGCGGCTATAATTGCGACAGGTGTAACAATCGCACTCGGGATCCAGCGCAGCGGTATCCTCTTTGTATTTCGCATTGCGAATTTTTACCACCCCGCCGGTGACGAAAAGATGGCCGTTGCGCGCGTTGCGCGTCGGCATGACGCAGTCGAACATGTCGATGCCGCGCCGCACCCCTTCCACCAGATCCTCCGGCTTGCCGACGCCCATCAGGTAACGCGGCTTATCCTGCGGGATCATCGGGCAGACATGCTCCAGAATACGGTGCATATCCTCTTTGGGCTCACCTACCGCCAGGCCGCCCACAGCGTAACCATCAAAGCCGATCTCTACCAGCCCTTTTAATGATACATCTCGTAAATCTTCGTAAACGCTGCCCTGAATAATTCCGAACAGCGCATTCTGGTTACCCAGCTCATCAAAACGCTGACGGCTGCGTTTAGCCCAGCGCAGCGACATCTCCATGGAGCGCTTGGCGTAGTCCCAGTCCGCCGGATAGGGGGTGCACTCATCGAAGATCATCACGATGTCCGATCCCAGGTCGTACTGGATCTCCATCGATTTTTCCGGGCTCAGGAACACCGGAGAGCCGTTGATCGGATTACGGAAGTAGACCCCCTCCTCCTTGATCTTGCGCATCGCTCCCAGGCTGAACACCTGGAAACCGCCGGAGTCCGTCAGGATCGGCCCCGGCCACTGCATAAAGTCATGCAGATCGCCGTGCAGCTTCATGATCTCCTGACCCGGGCGCAGCCACAGGTGGAAGGTATTACCCAGCAGGATCTGGGCACCGGTCTGGGCCACCTCTTCCGGCGTCATGCCTTTTACCGTGCCGTAGGTCCCTACCGGCATAAACGCCGGCGTCTCAACGACGCCGCGTTCAAAAATCAGGCGGCCGCGCCGGGCGCGTCCATCGGTGCTGACTAATTCGTACTTCACTCAAACCTCCGTCATCAGAAAAACAGTCTGATGGTGTCATGCCCTACCGGCGCACCCGACGCGGCGGGAAACCGGCCCCCGACGGCGTTAGCCGCCGTAATCGGGCGAAAAATGGCCCACCGCTTACGCCGGCGGGCCGCGTAAAAATCAGGCTGAAACCACCTGCTCCTGTTCAGCCTGCGGGTTACGGGTAATATACATGGCATCCCCGTAGCTAAAGAAACGGTATTGCCGCGCCACCGCGTCGCGATAGGCGTCCAGCGTGTGGCGATACCCGGCAAACGCGGAGACCAGCATGATCAGCGTGGACTCCGGCAGGTGGAAGTTGGTAATCAGAGCATCAATTACCTGATAGTGATAGCCCGGATAGATAAAGATTTGCGTATCGTCAAAGAAGGGGGCGATAAGCGCCTGCTTACTGGCCGCCGCCGCGCTCTCCAGCGAACGAACGGAGGTGGTGCCGACCGCGATCACCCGATTGCCGCGCGCCTTACAGGCCAGGACGGCATCGACAACCTCCTGCGGAACCTCGGCGTATTCGGAGTGCATGATGTGATCTTCAATGCTCTCAACCCGCACCGGCTGAAAGGTGCCTGCGCCGACGTGCAGGGTCACAAAGGCCATCTCAACCCCTTTGTCGCGCAGTTTGTCCAGCAGCGGCTGATCGAAGTGCAGACCCGCGGTCGGCGCCGCCACGGCGCCGGGGCGTGAGCTATATACGGTCTGATACAGCTCGCGATCCGCCTCCTCATCCGGGCGGTCGATGTACGGCGGCAGCGGCATATGGCCGGCCGCATTGAGGATGGTCAACACATCGCGCGGATCGTCAAACCCCAGCTCAAACAGGGCATCGTGGCGGGCCAGCATGGTGGCGCGGATATCCTCGTTATCCCCCAGCAGCAGCTCAGCGCCCGGCTTGGGCGCCTTGGACGCTCGCACGTGCGCCAACACCCGGGCGCGATCCAGTACGCGCTCGACCAGCACCTCGACCTTACCGCCGCTGGCCTTGCGGCCAAACAGACGCGCCGGGATCACCCGGGTGTTGTTGAACACCAGCAGATCGCCCGGATTGAGCTTATCGACGATATCCGTAAACACCCCGTGCTCCCGCGCGCCCGTCGGACCATCCAGCGACAGCAGGCGACAGCCGCTGCGTTGTTCCTGGGGATAGCGGGCAATCAGTTCATCGGGCAGTTCAAAGGTAAAGTCGGACACTCGCATGGTTTGGTTTCACTATATGATTGACGGTAATACGCAGAAGAAAAACGGCTTAGTCTAGAGCCGCCGACGAGAGGCTGCAACCGCAGATGCCGCCCGGCGGCAAATTAGGCGCTTTTCCGCGCGCGGCGGCGGGGCCCTCCGGGGTACGGGGCTCCCAGGACGGCCGGGATCATGCGGCCCGGCGCCGCGCATCGGCGCAGACGCTGGCTCTGCGCTGCGCGCTCCCGTATACTCAGCGGATGAATTTTCTCGCCCACCTTCACCTGGCCGCGCTAGCGGACAGTTCGCTGCTCGGCAACCTGCTGGCCGACTTTGTCCGCGGCGATCCAAAGCCCTACTATAATGCCGACGTCTGCGCCGGAATCCGCATGCACCGCCGCGTCGATAGCATGACCGATAGCCTGCCGCAGGTTCGCGCCGCCCGCGCCTGGTTTGGCGACGACTATCGACGAGTCGCTCCGATCACCCTGGATATCGTCTGGGACCATTTTCTAGCCCGCCACTGGTCAACGCTGGAGCCGCAGCGGCCGCTGCCCGACTTTATCGCCCACGCCAGCGCCGCTATCCTGCCCCATCTCGAGGGAACCCCGCCGCGCTTTCGCACGATGAACCAACACCTGTGGCAAGAGCGCTGGCTGCAGCGCTATGCCGAACTGCCGTTTATCGCCAGGGTGCTCAGCGGCATGGCGCAGCGCCGTCCCCGGCTGGCGGCGCTGAGCGGATCGTTCAGCGATATCGAACGTCACTACGATCGTCTGGAGGCGCAGTTCTGGCACTTCTATCCCCAGATGATGCGCCAGGCGTACGCCAAGGCGCTGTAGCGCCTGCGCAATATGTTCCCAAACGCGCATTTTCATAACAATATGGGCACATAAAGGGTGGCTAAAATCGTATTTTACGCTATGGTTTTGACATCTCATCGGCGGTGATGGCCATTTTTTGGTCATTATTCGTAACAATTGATTGGCATTGACTATCATATTGATTGGCGCTTCACGCTTTATTTACAAACGACAACTTCGTATAGTTAGCGCCAGATAAAGATTCGATAACCTACTGAATACTATTAACGGGAGTTATTATGGTCCTGGTTTCTCGTCAAGCCCCCGACTTTACCGCTGCCGCCGTGATGGGTAACGGTGAAATCGTTGATAAATTCAACTTCAAAGCGTTCACTCAGGGTAAACCGACCGTGGTTTTCTTCTGGCCGATGGACTTTACCTTCGTTTGTCCGTCTGAGCTGATCGCCTTCGATCACCGCTACAGCGAGTTCCAAGCGCGCGGCGTGGAAGTGGTCGGCGTCTCCATGGACTCCGAGTTTGTTCACAACGCCTGGCGTAAGACCCCGGTGGATAAGGGCGGTATCGGCGAAGTACAGTACCCGCTGGTTGCCGACGTTAAGCACGAAATCATGCGCGCTTACGGCATCGAACACCCAGAAGAGGGCGTAGCGCTGCGCGGCTCTTTCCTGATCGACAAAGATGGCATCGTACGTCACCAGGTGGTCAACGATCTGCCGCTGGGCCGTAACGTTGATGAAATGCTGCGCATGGTCGACGCCATGCAGTTCCACGAAGAGCACGGCGACGTCTGCCCGGCCCAGTGGGAAAAAGGTAAAGCAGGCATGGGCGCCTCTCCGGACGGCGTTGCCAAGTACCTGACTGAAAACGCCGCTAAGCTGTAATCGTTTATCCTGCGCCCAAAAAAGCGACCCACGGGTCGCTTTTTTTATGCCCGCTCACCCCTTCAGTACCCACACGCTGGCGCTCTCGGCGGGAAGCCTCAGCGCCAGGGTCTCCGCCCCGGCCTCCAGGCATCCGGCGCCGCACAGCGCACGCCACGCCCCCGTCGGCAGCAGCGGCGTGCAGGGCAACCGCACCTCGCCCTCGCCGGTACGCTGGATAGCCACCAGCACCGACTGCCGCTCCAGCCGGCGGATAAACAACAGCGTTTCGCCATCGGCATAGATGACCTGACAGGCGCCGCGGCGCAGCGCGGCGTGTCGGCGACGCATCTGCGCCAGCTGACGGCACAGGCTGTGCAGCGCACTGTCCCACTGCGCAGGATCCCAGGGAAACGGCGCCCGGCAGTAGGGATCGTTCTCCCCCGCCAGGCCAATCTCGTCGCCATAGTACAGGCAGGGCGCCCCGATCCAGGTAAATAGCCAGGTCAACGCCAGCATCATCCGCTGACGGTTTCCCCGTAGCAGGGTAATAAAACGGGCGGTATCGTGGCTGTCCAGCTGGTTAAACTGACACAGCTGCTGCGTCTGACTCAGACCGGCGCGATATGACTCCATCCATTCAGCGCACTGGGCCGCGCTGAGCCGGATGGGCTGGTAGGCGACGTCCACGCCGGCGAGAAACGCGCGCAGCGGTAGGGCAAAGCCCATATAGTTCATGGCGCCGTCCTCCACCCCAGCCTGCAACCAGCGGCGCGCGTCGCCAAAGTGCTCGCCCAGCACGTAGGCCTGGGGATTTTCGGCCTTCACCGCCCGGTACATCTCCGCCAGATGATGCAGGTTGCCCCGGGTGCCGCCCGCTTCGCCCAGCATGTGGATGACGTCCAGCCGCCAGCCGTCAATGGCATAGGGCGGGCGCAGCCAATAGCGCATCACGCTGTCATCCGCCCGATAGATGCTGTCGATCACCCGTGGGCTGGCATAGTCCAGCTTGGGCAGGGAAGCCTCTCCCTTCCAGCCCAGCGCCCGTCCGTCGGCGTCAAAGCTGTAGCGTTCACGCTGCGGCGACGCGGGGTGGTGGCAGGCGCCCTCCTCACCGCGCCGCGGGCGATCGAACCAGCGGTGGGTGTCGCCGGTATGATTGAATACGCCGTCCAGCAGCAGGCGGATACCCGCCTGGGCGGTGGCCTGACGCAGCCGGATCAGCGCCGGATCGCCCCCCAGCCCCGCATCCACCCGATAATAGTCGGCGGTATCATACTTATGGTTGCTCGGCGCGCTGAAGATGGGGTTCAGGTAGAGCGCGGTAATCCCCAGCGCCCGGAGATAGGGTAGCCGCGCGGTGACGCCATCCAGATCGCCGCCGTAGAACGTGTGGGCATCCGCCGTATCGTCCAGCGGCGTCGCCCAGTCGCGCCAGCCCGGGGCCGGCGCCGTCTCCGCCGCGGCGCTGCGGGCGAAGCGATCGGGAAAAATTTGGTAAAACACCTGGTCGGCAACCCACTCGGGATAGGGCGACGGTATGCTGACGGCGAACTGCATCTCCTGACCCGGCGGCGTCTCCCGCAACCCCAGGGGCGTGAACCAGCGCTGACGATCGGCCCACAGCAGCTTAAAACAGTAGCGCCGCAGCGGTTCGCCCTCCCGCAGCGAAAGGCGGCCCCGGTAGCACACGCCCGCGCGGCACCGGTAACGGCGCATCGGCAGCAGCCACTCCTCATTGTCCGGTTCACAGCGCAGCAGCACCCGCTGCGGCAGATCCTCACCCGCCAGTAGCAGCGTCACCACCAGATCGTCTCCGCGGCGACGCACATAGGGCGCGACCGGCAGATGCCAGGCATTGAACATGATTCCCTTCCTTCATTCAGCAAGATACCGCGATCATGACACTGCCCAGCGTGGCCGCGCCTCCCCTATCGCGCTATTTTAGGGGGATGAGCGCGGGGGATGAGGCGATACCCGCGCCAGATTTTTTGTAAGTCAGTGTCAAATAAAGAGAAAACCGGTTGACTGCTCGCCTGCAGCCGTTAGCCTATCACAGGGTCGCCCGCCCTCGCCGCGCATCGACGCCGGGAGGGGCGCCGCGGCGCCCGTGACCACACGCAATGCATCACAAGAAAAATGAAGGAGCCTGCATGCAAAAAGTATTAATGCGCTGGCTGGAGCAGTTCGGTTTTGAGTTCACCCATGTGACCTCGCTGGTGATTGTTCTGGGACTGATTATTCTGACGGCGGCGATCATTCACCTGCTGCTGCACCGTCTGCTGCTCACCCGTCTGCAGGCGCGCGGTCTGCAGAGTGAGAACATGTGGATTAAGGCGCTGACCCAGCACAAGCTTTTCCACCGCCTGGCCTCGATGTTCCAGGGGATCATCGTCAATATTCAGGCCGTATTCTGGCTGCACCCCGGCACCGACGCCGGCTATGCGCTGATCGTCGCCGCCCAGCTGTGGATCCTGCTGTTCGCCCTGCTCTCCCTGTTCTCCCTGCTGGATATCCTGCTGGATCTCTCCCATCAGCTCGCCGTCGCCACGCAGCTACCGCTGCGCGGCATCTTTCAGGGCACCAAGCTGCTGGCGGCGATCCTTATCGGCATCCTGATGATTTCGCTGCTGATGGGGCAGTCACCGATCCTGCTGATCAGCGGCCTCGGCGCCATGGCGGCAGTATTGATGTTGGTGTTTAAAGATCCGATCCTGGGACTGGTCGCCGGGATCCAGCTATCGGCCAACGACATGCTGCACCTCGGCGACTGGCTGGAGATGCCCAAGTACGGCGCCGACGGGGCAGTCACCGACATCGGTCTGACCACCGTGAAGGTACGTAACTGGGACAATACCATCACCACCATCCCCACCTATGCCCTGGTATCCGATTCGTTTAAAAACTGGCGCGGCATGTCGGAGTCGGGGGGGCGCCGCATCAAGCGCAGCCTGAACATCGATACCACCAGCGTTCGCTTTCTCAACGATGACGATCTGGCCCGGCTGCGCCGCAGCGCGTTGCTACAGCCCTATCTGCACGACAAGAGCCTGGAGATTGCCAACGATAACCAGCGGCAGCATATCGATCTGGACTCGCCGCTCAACGGCCGTCGCATGACCAATCTGGGCACCCTACGCGCCTATCTGCAGGCCTATCTACTGCAGCACCCCCGTATCCGCAAGGACATGACCCTAATGGTGCGTCAGCTGGCGCCGACCTCCGATGGCCTGCCCATTGAGATCTACGCCTTCACCAATACCGTTATCTGGGCCGAATACGAGGGGATTCAAGCCGATATCTTCGATCACACCTTTGCCGTCATCGAGCAGTTTGGCCTGCGGATCCACCAGACGCCAACCGGTACGGACGTGCGCGCCATCGCGCAGCACCTGCCCCGAGACGACGGGGGTAACCTTACCCTCAGCTGACAGTTGCCGACGCAGATGTTTCGTGCCGTAACAAAGCGCCCCCATCTCTCTCACGATATGAATACGGGGTTCACGCCCCGCCGTGGCTAGGATACAAAGACAACGCACGTTTTTAACCGGGAGAATTTGCTTTGTTTACACGGCTACGCACACATCTGCTGCCGCTGCTGTCGGCCCTGATCCTGGTGGGCTGCCTGCACGGCGCCAGCGGCAACGGCGTCTCACCCGACGCCCTGCATGCCGCACAGCACTATGAAGAGATGATCAATACCCTGCACGACGTCCGCGATGCGCTGCGCCAGCGCAGCAACGGCGCCTGGCGCGATGAGCGGGAGGAGGCCCCGGCCGACCCCTTCACCGGTGTGAGCGAAGTCCGCGCCCGCCGTCGCCCTCACTGATACGATAGACGGAGCCCTTCTATAACGACAAACGGAGCCCTTAGGCTCCGTTTCTTTCTCTTGCGCTCAGCGTCGCGCGGCGCGTATCACTCCACGTGCTCCGGCGGCAGCGACTGCGCCAGGTCCGGCGACGCCGGCTGGCGGACAAAGCGATAGCCGATCAGCAGGGCCAGGATCCAGATGGCGCCGGCGTACAGCGATATCCGCGTATCCGGGAAATAGCCGATCAGCGCGATGATAAAGGCCAGAAACAGGATCCCCAGCAGAGAGGTATACACACCGCCGCGCAGCGGGAAATCCAGCCCTTTGACCTGCTCCGGCGTCAGGCGGCGGCGAAAGGCGATCTGCGACAGCAGGATCATTATCCACACCCACACCGTGGCAAAGGTCGCCAGCGAGGCGATCACCAGAAAGACGTTCTGCGGCATGATGTAATTCAGGTATACCGCCACCAGCAGCGCCAGTACCATCACCACCACCGTGACCCACGGAATGCCGTGGCGAGAGAGGCGGGCAAAGATACGCGGTGCATGTCCCTGCTGCGCCATACCGTGCAGCATGCGGCCCACCCCGAACACATCGCTGTTAATCGCCGACAGCGAGGCCGTGATCACCACAAAGTTCAGGATCCCGGCGGCGGTGGTAATCCCCAGGTGCTGAAAGGTCAGGACGAAGGGGCTGCCCTGGGTGCCGACCTCATTCCAGGGATAGATGGACATGATCACAAACAGAGTGCCGACGTAAAACACCAGAATCCGCAGCGGCACCGAATTGATCGCCTTGGGGATCGCCGTCTTGGGATCGGCCGCCTCGCCGGCGGTGATACCGATGATCTCAATCCCGCCATAGGCGAACATCACCAGCTGCAGCGACAGGATCATCCCCATCACACCGTGGCTGAAAAAGCCGCCGTTGCTCCACAGGTTATGAATACCGGTCGGCTGACCGCCGTTGCCGATGCCCCAGATAATGATGCCAAAGCCCGCCAGGATCATCACCACGATGGTGGCGACCTTAAAAAAGGAGAACCAAAACTCCAGCTCGCCAAACACCCGCACGCTCATCAGGTTCACCGCGCCGATGATCAGCACCACGCTCAGCACCCAGATCCAGTGCGGCACCGCGGGGAACCAGACCCCCATATAGATGCCGAACGCCGTCACGTCGGCGATCGCAACAATCAGGATCTCGAAGCAGTAGGTCCAGCCGGTGATATAGCCGGCCATCGGTCCCAGATAGTCCTGCGCATAGCGCGAAAAAGAGCTGGCCTGTGGGTTATTAACCGACATCTCACCCAGGGCACGCATGATGATAAACGCGACCACGCCGCCGATCAGATAGGCCAGCAGCACGCTGGGCCCCGCCATCTTAATGGCGTCGGCCGAACCGTAGAAAAGGCCGGTGCCAATCGCCGACCCCAACGCCATAAAGCGGATATGGCGCGCATTGAGCCCCCGCTTTAGCTTATTGGCTTGTTGTTGCATGTGATGAGTTACCCATTCGCCTGTCAAAAAAAAACACGGACGCAGACGCCCGTGCTGAAAAACACCGATGATTATAGAGTGGCCGCCGGCGCAGTTCACGTCATCAACTGTAACAATTTCATGACGGCCACGCTTTACATCATGACCGGGCGCGCCCCAGCAGGCGATCGAACAGACCGGCCAGCGCCATCATGGCCAGCGACGGCGGCAGCCATGCCAGCCCCTGCTCCGCCAGCGGCAGATGCTGAATCCACCCCGGCAGGGCCGTCACCATTCCCGCGCCGGTCAGCGCGTCCAGAATGCCGAACAGCAGACTGACCGCCATCACCGGTACAAAGACCCGCGGCGCGCGGTGCCACCAGCGCAGGGTAAAGCTCAGTACCACCAGCGCAATACAGGGCGGATAAATGGCCGTCAGCACCGGGATCGAGATTTTGATGAGCAGGCTCAGCCCCAGGTTGGAGACCACCATGGAGAACAGACCCAGCATAAACACCAGCGTACGGTAGCTCAGGGGCAGATGCTCGGCAAAGAATTCGGCACAGGCGCAGGTCAGACCGACCGCCGTCACCATACAGGCGATGAAGATCAGCGCCGCCAGGAAGATGGCGCCCATGTTGCCGAAGGTGTGCTGCACATAGGCGTGCAGGATCACCGCGCCGTTCTGGGCATCCGGCACCAGTACGCCGCTGTCGGACCCCAGCTTAAACAGGCTAAGGTATACCAGCGTCAGCCCCAGGCCAGCGATCAGGCCGGCCCAGATGGTGTAGCGCGTCAGCAGGCGGGCATCGCTGACCCCGCGCGAGCGGGCGGCGTTGACGATGACGATGCCAAACACCATGGCGCCCAGCGTATCCATGGTCAGATAGCCGTTAACAAAGCCCGTGGAGAACGGAATCTGACGATACACCTCGGTCGCCGGAACCAAGCTGCCCGCGGGCCAGATCAGCGCGGCAATGCCCAGGATCGCCAGCGCGGCAATCTTCAGCGGCGCCAGGACGTGGCCCACCGTATCCAGCAGCTTTCCCGGGTACAACGAAATCACGACCACCAGCGCAAAATAGATCACGCTATAGCCCAGCAGCGGCCACGTTCCCTCGCCGGTCAACGGCGCGATGCCGACCTCAAAGGAGACGGTGGTGGTACGCGGAATGGCGAACAGCGGCCCGACCGCCAGATAGGCGACCGTCGCCAGCAGCAGGCCGGCGCGACGGCCGAGCGGCGAGCTGAGGGCGTCAATGCCGCCCCCGACCTTGGCCAGCGCCACCACGGTCGCCACCGGGAGACCGACGGCAGTGATCAGGAAGCCCAGCGCGGCAATCCAGACATGCTCGCCGGACTGCAGCCCCACCATCGGGGGGAAAATAATATTGCCCGCGCCGACAAACAGCGCAAAGGTCATAAAACCCAGCGCCAGGATATCTCTAGAGGTTAAACGATGCGTCATAATATGATGTCGTGATGCCTTAATTCTTAGGATATATCCGCTGTCCACAGCGCGCGGCGGCCCGGTGGCGCGCAGCGGTTGGGAAGCGTCACTATTTGGTATCGCGGGGGAAAACTCCTTGCGGATGGCAACAGAGATCACTCTCACTACTCTGGGGGAGCTTACCTCAGAATCGCGTCAGGGCGGCATGTGCCCAGGTCCTTAACCGCATTTACATCCACACATACCACGCCGCGGGGAAACCGTGCACGCGCTCCCGTAGGGAGCCGCACAGCCCTGCCGCGCCCTGACGGCGACGGCATTCACGATCCCCATGCACGACAGGCGTAATATGGCGACAGCGGTAATAAGTAAACACGTTACCGCCAGTAAAAGACAAGGATTAAATTCAACTGCGGAATCATTCTCCATATAAATACACCAGTTCAGATAATGATTTGGAGTTATTGGAGTATGACCAGAGATAAATTGCCCCCATCGCTGGTGTACCCTGCGGGCGTTAGCGCAAAAAAACGCCGGCAAAAAGCATTTTCCTCTGTATGGCACAGCGGGAGACATCGCGTAACCAGCGTCAAGAAAACTGTGAAAGAGTCGGCATGTTACCCGCGATGAATCAATCTGATAACTATCGAGAGTTATCGCTTTCCCCCGTTGCACATAAAATGACGCGATAAGCCGCTATTCTTTTGCTGTCTCCGCGCTAGGCAAGAGCGCGCTCAGCGGGATCGGCGTCCCGGCCAGACGCCCCTGAATGGCGTCGACCCCCAGCTGCTTCAGGCGTGCGCGCTGGGCATTGCTGTCCACCCCCCGGGCCACGACCGTCTGACGCCGAAGGTGGGCGACCTGACACAGCGCTGTCACAATATACTGCTCCGCGCTGTCGGCTCCCAGACGGCGGCTCAGCGCGGGCGTCATTTGCAGGATATCGGCATCCAGCTCCGGCTGCCCTCCGGCGTGCACGAAGTCGATGCCGCTCAGGGCGACGTGACACCCCAGGGCACGCAGCGCGCTCAGCGCCGACGGCGCAGGCGACAGCGCCGCCAGTTGGTCCGCCCGGAAGGTCAGGAGCAGCTGCCAGGGCTCGATGCGGTACTGCGCCAGCACGCTCTCCAGCAGCGCCGGCAGCGTCGGCGGACTCAGCCCGGCGCAGGAGAGCGGAATGGCCACCCGGATCCCGGGCAGCTGCGCCCGGTGCCGCTCGATAAAGGCGAGCGTATGGGTCAAGACCCAGCGATCGAGCGTGGCCGTCAGGCCAAACTCCTCGGCGATCGGCAAAAAGCTCTCCGGGCTCAGGTGGCTCCCCTGCTCATCGACCACCTTCAGCAGGATCTCCTGATAGCTCTCGCCGCGAAAGCCTTCGATGGGCTGAGCAGACAGGATAAAGCGATCGTTTTCCAACGCGCGCTGCAGCGTTTTCAGCAGGCCGGCCTTGCGGCCAATCCCCTGCTGCAGACGGCGCTGATTCAGCGCCAGGCTCTCCAGCCGCCCGCTGTCCAGCGACTGCTCCGCCATCGCGCTCAGCTCACCAATCAGGCTATACAGCGCCTCGACCGTTCCCGGGACGCCACAGTAGCTCAGCCCCAGCTGCCGCTGCAGCGGCAGCCCATTCCACTGCAGGCGAAAGGCGTGCGCCACCTGCTCCAGGTGGCGCAGCGTCTGCTGCGCGCGCCCGGGCTCCAGACGGATCAGCAGATCATAACCGGGCAGATGATACACCCGCTCATCGGCGTGCAGCGCCGCCCGAAACGCGGCCGCCAGACGCTGCTTATAGCTCAAGCGTACCTGCATGCCGTAGGTACGGCACAGGGTATCCAGGCTGGAAATGCGTACGAAGCACAGCACCGAGCGGCCATAGCGCTGCAGATCCTGCTCCAGACAGCCGACGTTGGGCAGCTGTACCACCGGATCGATCATCGCCGCCCGACGCATATGGCGGTACAGGCGGCGCTGTCGACCATTGATCGCCGCCATCAGGATCACCGTCAGGGTAAACACGATCAGCATGGCGGTAATAAAACAGATATTGCGGCTCAGATCGTCCGGCTCGACATAGCCTTCATAGTTGAGCAGCAGGATTATCACCGCCACCGACCAGACCAGCGTACTCAGCAGATAGCCATAGCGCATGGCGCCAAAAATCATCACCGGCAGCAGCAGGGTCAGCGTATAGTCGGTAAACAGAATGCTGCCCTGCGCCTGCGCGCGGATGCACAGCAGGGCGATCATCACGGCAACGACGCCGCCCCAGAGGTAGGGCTCCCACCCCGCGGCGTCGCCCGTTTGCTCCCGCCGGCAGCGGCGGCGCATCACCTGCCAGTAGCGCGGGCGGCGCAGCAGACGCAGCAGGTGATAATAGAGCGGGGCACCCACCAACGCGCCCAGCACCATCCCCTGGTAGTTAGTCAGCGTACTCATTGAAAAGGGGAGCCGTTCGGCAAAGAAAGAGTGCCCGGAAAACATCCCCATGGTGACCGCTATCTGGGTCAACAGAATGAACAGCAGGGGAAACATGCCGGCGAGCCAGAACAGGCGCGGCAGCATCTGATGGGGTTTGGCCAGCCCGGCGCGCCAGCGGGGCCCGACCTGCTGGGTATAGCCCCACCAGCAGAGCAGCAACGTCAGGCTGAAGGGCAGCCCAACCGCCAGCAGCGGCGTCACGCCATAGGCGAGATAGAGCGTCGCCAGCGCCACGAGCACGATCGGCGCCAGCATACGGCTACCGTACAGGAAACTCAGCGCCAGCGCGGCGGCGGGCAGCAGGGCGATAAGGTACGCCTGCCCGTTTGGCAGGATCACCCGCGGTGAGTATAAAATACTGAGTGGAATAACCAGCAGGGCGAACAGCAACGGTTCTCCCCAGCGGGACCAGCCCGATATGGTGCGACGCTTATCTGCTTTCATGGAAACGGCTTAATCACTGCCCTTATCGCTCATCGCTACTCGCCGGCGGACCCCTGTTACGCCCCGATCGCCCTATTTAGTTACCCTGCGATGGTATCACGAAAACCGCGGCAGAAAAATGCGTCAGCCGCCGCGGGAGACAGCGGCGAAACATCGCGCGCGCCCGGCGACGGCGCAAGAATCATCAATATTTTTTATGTAATAGAGCTCATCATCATATCCGGATCGCGATCACCGGGAGAGGATAGCGACATCGCCGGCCATTGACGCCCGCCCGTTACTGTGCCTAAATCACCCTATAATTTCGAATAAGAGACCCTACGTTTTAATGATGATAATGACCCACAAGATGAAACGACGAACCAACATACGTATGACCCGGATCGTATTGCTGATAAGCTTCATCATTCTGTTTGGCCGTCTGCTGTATGCCTCCATCGGCGCGCTGGACCATCACCGCAGTCAACAGAACACCTCCGTAGAACAATCGCAGCCCCTGACCCAGAACGACGCCAACGACCGCCGCTGAGCGTTCCCGTACGCCCCCGCGATCTCCCCGTTGCGTCCCCCGGCGGCGGAACCGATAATGGCGGATCGCCGCTGTCCGCAAAACGCCCATTAACCCCATTGATCAACCATCACAAGGATTGAGTCACGATGTCCGCCACCGTTACCCTCAGCGCAGAGCAGCGTGCGCAGACGCGTACGCGTATTCTGCAGATCCTGCTGACGGAGCAGGCCGTTAGCGATGGTCTGCTCGGTCGTCTGGACGATCCCCATCTGCTCAACGATCCGCAGCTGCTGGATGACAGCGCCGAGATCCGCCAGGCGGCGCGCACGCTGCCGGCCGACGATCTCAGCGATATCCTCTGCGCCCTGCCCTGCGATCGGCGCCTGGCGCTCTGGTCGCAGCTAAGCCAGGGCCAGCAGGCACAGGTGCTGGCCCACAGCGATCCCTGCCTATGGCCAGAGCTGACGGCCACCCTGAGTGACAAGGCCCTGCTGCAAACCCTGCAGTCCCTACCGCTGGAGCGCCGCATCACGCTCGGCCGCCAGCTGCCGCAGCCCTTGACCGGACGCATGCTCACCCTGATGGAGGGCGAACAGCGTAGCCGCGCACGCACCCTGCTGAGCTACGCACTGCACAGCGTCGGTGCCCAGATGACGCTGGATACGGAAACCCGCAGCGTACGTCAGGATATGGCCCTACTGCTGCTGCTGCAGTGGCTACGCCAGCGGCCGCCGCTGCCCGGCGGCAGCGATCGGCTGTTTGTCACCGACGGCAACGGCCGCCTGTGCGGCGAGCTGCCCCTGAGCACCCTGCTGGCTGCCGCGCCGGATGGCCGCGTCGCCGATATCATGCTGCCACCGCCCCAGAGCCTGCATCCCGACGATGATGCGCTCGACGCCGCCGCCATGCTGATACGCGAGAGGCGCGCCTGCGTCCCGGTCACCGACGATAAGGGCATGCTGCTGGGGCAGTTTAACCTGATCCAGGCGGCGCAGTGCCTGCAGCGCCACCACGAGCAGCGCCTGTTCCGCCTGGCCGGCCTGCGTCAAGATGAGGATCTGTTCGCCCCGATCACCCGCAGCCTGCGCGCCCGTGCGCTCCCGCTGGCGGGGATCTGCGCGCTGGCGCTGCCCGCCGCCCTGCTCAGCGCCGGCCTTAGCCCGCTGCTGGGCCACTGGCCGATGCTGGCCCTGCTGCTGCCCCTGCTGATGCTCCTGTGCGCCAGCGGCGCATGGCAAAGCGCCGCCGTTGCCCAGCGGGCCCTAAACCGGCGACACCTGCTGCGCGCCAACGCGGCGCCGATCGTGGTGCGTGAGCTGGGCGTCGCGCTGCTGGAGGGGCTGCTCATCGGCAGCCTGCTCGGCGTTATCGGCGGACTCTACTACCAGGATGCGCAGATAGGCAGCCTGGTGGTGCTGATCGCCGTCGTGGCCATGATGCTGTCCGCCCTGCTTGGCGTTCAGCTGCCGCGCCTGCTGGCCTGGCTGGGGGGACGGCAGCGGCAGGCCAGCATGGCGCTGATCGGCGCCCTGGGCGGCAGCCTCGCCTGCCTGCTGCTGCTGCTGCTGGCCCGGCTGTTTTTAGGGGGCATCGCATAGCGCGGCGGCGGCCTGGGAGAGGCCGCGATTCGCCTCCGCTTTTAATCGACTAAGGTCTAGGTTTTGCCTCGGCGCGACAGACCGACACTATACTGAGAAAAATCGTTTCACGGCCGCAGCTGCGACACTTCCACGGGCCGTGCGTTGGATACACTTTTTGGCTATCAGGGGCAGTTATATGGCAAGCAATTCTCCGTGTATCCGCGACGAGGTACACCCTGCCCCGTGGCAGCTGATGCTGTTTGCCGCCGTAAACGCGCTGCTGGCGCTGGTCAGCCTATTGTTGATCCGCAGCGACGCGGCGCTGCCGTCGCTGTGGCTGCCGACGGCGGCGACCACCGCGATCCTGTTTCACTGCCGGCAGCGGGACTGGCCCCGCCTGGTGGGCATTTCGCTGCTCAGCAGCCTGCTCCCGCTGCTCCTATCCCCCACCTATTTTCCTCCGCTGCACTATGGGCTCCTCCACGCCCTGATCGATCAGCTGCAGGCGCTGCTCTGCGCGCTGGCGCTGCGCCGCTGCCTACACGGGAGCCCCCCCTTGGGCAGCCTGATGCAATGGGCTTACTTTATCCTGATCGCCGTGCTGGCCATTCCACTGCTGTGCGCCATCCTGGCGGCGGGCGTCGCCACGCTACTGCACCGGGATGCCTTCCTCAGCGGTGCCGGATTCGCCTTTATGTCTGATGCGCTGGGGATGCTGGCGCTCACTCCGCTCGGGCTGCTGGCCAGGCCACCCGGCGGCCTGAGGCGCGTCATTCCCCTACAGACGCTCCCTATTCTCTTGATAACATTGGTAAGTGGTTACTATGCGCTGCCGCTGCTGCCGTACCCCTTTACCTTTATTCTTATCCCGCTGCTGTGGGCCGCCGTCGCGCTGCCGCTGTGGCCGGCGTTCCTGATTTTTTGCTGCACGGCGCTGCTGCTGTGCGCCCAGATGAACGGTCATGCCATCGCCGGCGAAAACCCCCTGCTGTTGTATATGCCGATCCTGCTGGTGCTGCTGCCGGCCCATGCCATCGCCATCCAGACGCATGCCTACCGCCGCGAGAGCCGGCGTCTGGAGGAGAACGAAACCCGGCTGCGCAACGTCATGGAGTATTCCGCTATCGGCACGGCCCTGATCGACCTGCGCGGGCGCTGGATACAGTTCAACCCGGCGCTGTGCCGCATGCTGGGCTACGATGCGGCGATCCTGCAGCGTCTGCGCTACCGCAGCCTGATCTACCCGCCGGACAGGCAGAGCGATAAGCGCCAGCTGGCCGATCTGCTGGCCGGCCATATCGACAGCTATACCCTGGAAAAGCGCTATGTACACCGCAGCGGGCGCATTATCTGGACGCTGCTGACCGTCTCGCTGGTGCGCCCGCCGCAGGCGGAGGCGGAGTCGCTCTACTTCGTGGCGCAGATGAAAGAGATTAACGATATCAAAAATAACGAGCGCCAAAAGCAGCGACTGCTGGATACCCTGCATCAGGAGCGTGAGCGCTTACACATCACCCTGAGCGCCATTGGCGAGGCGGTGATCAGCACCGATCCCCAGCAGATAATCCGTTTTATGAACCCCAGCGCAGAGAAGATGACCGGCTGGGCGCAAACCCGGGCGATCGGACGCCCCCTTGGACAGATCGTTACCCTGCAGGACAGCGTCAGCGGCGCCGCCCTCTCGGTGCTGCGCCCTGCAGACGAAGAGGGCGACGGCGCGGAGAACGACTGCCAGCGCCTGGTCAGCCGCAGCGGACAACGCTACGAGGTACAGAGCCGGGTCGCCGAACTGCGCCACAGCGACGGCGTTCTGATGGGCTATGTCGTGGTTTTTCAGGACGTCAGCGAGACGCGAACCCTGCTGCGCCAGCTCTCCTACAGCGCGCTGCACGATCCGTTGACCGGTTTGCCAAACCGAGTCAGCTTCGAGCAGGCCCTGCGCCGCGCGCTGCGCTCCGCTATCGAGTCACAGCGGCATCACGTCCTGGTCTTCCTCGACCTCGATTACTTTAAGGCCATCAACGACAGCGCGGGCCACGCCGCCGGCGATGTCCTGCTGCAAAACATCGCCCAGATGATGCGCTCCCTGCTGCGCCCCCAGGACACCCTGGCCCGCCTGGGGGGCGATGAGTTCGCCATGATCCTCAGCGACTGCGATATCGCCCAGGGAAAGCGCATGGTTGATCAGCTGATCCATGAGATCGCCGCCTACCGCTTTTACTGGCAGGGGGGGCTGTATCGCATTGGCGCCAGCGCGGGCCTAACCCTCCTGTGGCACCGCAACGCCCTCGCCGATGAGGCGATCAACCAGGCCGACGCCGCCTGCTATATGGCCAAGCGCAGCGGGCGCGGACAGGCGTTCTGCCATCAGGGCGACCGGCTCCCCAGCGCCCCTCACGGCGTACATGAGCCGGATGCCGCCCAGCTCAGCGAGCTGTTGGCAGCGCAGCGCATAACCCTGCTGCTGCGCGCCGTCTGTCCACGCAGCGCCCCCCAGCAGATTATGTTTTATCTGCTGGATCCCGAAGCGCGCCGCCCGGACGGCTCACCGTTCAGCGCCTCCGCGCTGGCGAGCGCCTGCCTACGCTACCAGCGTCAGCAGGATGTCGAACGCTGGCTGTTCAGCCAGCTACTGATCCGCCACGCTCGCGCCTTAAGCCAACAGCCGCTGGCGCTGGCCGTTTCGCTCTCCACCGCCAGCCTGTGTCAGCCAACGTTTGTCAGCTGGCTGTGCGACACGCTGCGCAGCTCCCCGCTGCCCGCCCGTCAGCTGCTGCTGCGCCTGGAGGAGAGCGCGCTGATCGACCGCCAGGCACAAACCGCCCCGGCGCTGAGCGCTCTGCATCACTGCGGCTGTCGCCTGATTGCCGAAGGCTTTGAACGCCGTCTGGAGAATATCGCCCGCCTGGAGCATAGCCCGGTGGAGTACCTGCTCGCCAGCAGCGAACTGGTTGCGCAGGCCCACGCCAACCGTATGGACGAGGTCATGCTGTCGCTGCTGCATACCCAGGCCCGCAGCTGCGGCCTGCAAACCATCGCCGGCCCCGCCGAGCTGCCCGCTACGCTGGCCACCCTGAACCTGCTGGGCATCGATCTGTTGTTTGGCAGCAGCGTGCACCCCACGCTCACGCTGCCCCAGCTGCTGAAGCACCTGAGCCGCGGGGCGCCGCCGCCCGCGGCGACGGCCGACCACAGCGCCCCCATTGCCGAGGACGCCGCAATGCAGTAAAGTCGCCGCCCTTCACCGGCATGGGAAACAACGATGTATATTGGTTTTGACTATGGCACCGCCAACTGTTCTGTGGCGGTCATGGACGGCGAGCAGATCCGTATGCTGCCGCTGGAGCAGGATTCGCCCTACCTTCCGTCAATGCTGTGCGCACCGACGCGCGATGCGGTCAGCGAATGCTTACACCGCCACTGGCACATCCCCACCGGCAGCGACGAGAACCAGCGCCTGCTGCAGCGCGCCGTCGCCGCCAATCGCGAAGAGGATATTCACGTCGATGCGGACAGCCTGCAGTTTGGCCTACAGGCGTTGCACAGCTACAACCGCGACCCGCAGGATGTGTACTTTGTAAAGTCGCCGAAGTCATTTCTGGGCGCCTCCGGGCTTAAAGAGCAGCAGATAGCCCTATTTGAAGATTTGGTCTGCGCCATGATGGTGCACATTCGCCGCCGGGGTGAGGCCTCTCTGCAGCGCCCCATCGATCAGGCCGTCATCGGCCGTCCGGTCAACTTCCAGGGCAGCGGCGGCGATGAGGCCAACGCGCAGGCCCAGGGGATACTGGAGCGCGCCGCGCGCCGCGCCGGACTGCGCGAGGTGACGTTTGAGTTCGAGCCGGTCGCCGCCGGACTGGACTTTGAGGCGACCCTCAGCGACGAGCGACGGGTGCTGGTTGTCGATATCGGCGGCGGAACCACCGACTGCTCCGTCCTGCTGATGGGGCCACGCTGGCGCGCCATGCAGGATCGCAGCCAAAGCCTGCTGGGCCACAGCGGCTGCCGCATCGGCGGTAACGATCTCGATATCATGCTGGCCTTTCGTCAGCTGATGCCGCTGCTGGGCGCCGGCAGCAGCACCCTCAAGGGGATCGCCCTACCGTCGCTGCCCTACTGGAATGCCGTCGCCATCAACGATGTTCCGGCGCAGAGTGACTTTTACAGCGCAGCCAATGGGCGGCTACTGCGCGAACTGCTGCGCGACGCCAGCCAGCCGCAGCAGGTAGAGCGCCTGCTGCAGGTCTATCGCGATCGCCTGAGCTACCGGCTGGTACGCTGCGCCGAAGAGGGGAAAATCGCCCTGTCGCAGCAGCCCCACTGCCGCGTCGCGCTGGATTTCATCGCGTCGGGGCTGGAGACGACCCTGCACGACGAGGCGCTGGCGGCCGCCATTACCCAGCCGCTGGCGCGGATTCAGGAACAGGTCAGCGCGGCGCTGGCGGTCAGCGCTATCACGCCGGACGTCATCTATCTGACCGGCGGCAGCGCCCGCTCCCCGCTGATCCGCCGCGCCCTGGCGCAGCAGCTGCCCGGCATCCCGCTGGCCGGCGGCGACGACTTTGGCTCGGTGACCGCCGGACTGGCGCGCGCGGCGCAGCGGCGCTACGGCTAAATCGATTCCCGCCGCCGATATCGGCGGCGGAAATCCGGTACGCTAATGGTGTTTTATGTCAATTTGTTTCAGACAAACTGATTAAACCCGGTCATCCGTATCTTTAGCGCCGCTGAATAAAATAAATCAAATAAAAAACAACAAGTTAATAAGAATCCCGCCGGACAAAAAATAAATTTAATAAATCGCATTCATCGCTTGTCATCCCCGATTGAGTGCGGCAAAATACGCGCCCTGCGAATAGCCGATGTTTTACGTTGTGTCATTAAGTAAAGACCAATGGACGTCGGTTATTTTTTTGTAGTGCAGAAAATCAAGTAGATGACTGAGGCCGGCCTTCGACCGGACATGATAATAGCTATTTATGCGGTTCCCCCGCATGTTGACTGAGGAAATCTAGATGGGGCAATCATTCGCTTTCGCACCGGGCTTCACCGGTATGCGCTGCAGCAGCAGCGACTATGGGGCAAGCGCGCCGTTTTCCGTTCGCGCTTCTTTATCCCATCCCCTCTTTGAATATCCAGCATACCGCTTCACACGAAGTTTTCCTGTGACCTCTCCGCTTTGCGCTTCATCAAATCAAAACGTCGAGAGCATGGGAGGACTGCGTCATGGCCGCTAATTCCGCCGCTTCACAAAACCGCGTTCAGCTGCGCAAGACCTTGACCCTGGTACAGGTGGTC
The DNA here is from genome assembly GCF_000264765.2 of Edwardsiella anguillarum ET080813. GTDB lineage: Bacteria > Pseudomonadota > Gammaproteobacteria > Enterobacterales > Enterobacteriaceae > Edwardsiella > Edwardsiella anguillarum. The sequence continues at coordinate 2,899,026 of NZ_CP006664.1, read as the reverse complement.
ATGATGGGCCTGGCGTACCTGCAGCCGATGACCATCTTTGATACCTTCGGTATCGTCAGTGGACTGACCAACGGTCACGTTGCCACCTCTTATGCTATTGCGCTGATTGCCATCCTGTTTACGGCGATCAGCTACGGAAAGCTGGTTAAACGCTTCCCGTCTGCCGGCTCGGCCTATACCTACGCGCAGAAGGCGATCAGCCCGCACGTCGGCTTTATGGTGGGCTGGTCTTCCCTGCTCGATTATCTGTTTATGCCGATGATCAACATCCTGCTGGCCAAAATTTACCTGGAAGCGATTTTCCCCGGCGTTCCGTCGTGGATTTTCGTCATGGCGCTGGTCACCATGATGACGCTGTTCAACCTGCGCGGCATTAACCTGGTCGCCAACCTGAACACCGGCATCGTGATCGTGCAGGTCGCCATCATGATCATCTTCCTCGGCCTGGTGGTGCACGGCATCACGCAGGGCGAAGGCGCTGGCACCCTGCTCAGCAGCCGTCCGTTCGTCTCAGAGGATGCCCACCTGATCCCGATGATCACCGGTGCCACCATACTCTGCTTCTCGTTCCTCGGCTTCGACGGCATCAGCTCCCTGTCGGAAGAGACCCCAGACGCCGGACGCGTCATCCCGAAGGCCATCTTCCTGACGGCGCTGATCGGCGGCATCATCTTTATCGTGGTCTCCTACTTCCTGCAGCTGTACTTCCCGGATATCTCCCGCTTTAAGGATCCGGATGCCTCGCAGCCGGAGATCATGCTGTACGTGGCCGGTAAATTCTTCCAGTCCATCATCCTGGTCTTCTCCTGCGTAACGGTGCTGGCCTCCGGGATGGCGGCGCACGCCGGGGTTTCCCGTCTGATGTACGTGATGGGCCGCGACGGGGTATTCCCGGAGCGTTTCTTCGGCTACATTCATCCCAAGTGGCGTACGCCGGCCTTTAACGTTCTGCTGGTCGGGGCCATCGCGCTGTCTGCGGTCTCCTTTGACCTGGTAACGGCAACCGCGCTGATTAACTTCGGTGCACTGGTAGCCTTTACCTTCGTCAACCTGTCGGTTATCTCGCAGTTCTATATCCGCGAGCGCCGCAACCGCACGCTGAAAGAGACCTTTGCCTACCTGATCCTACCGCTGATCGGCGCGGCAACCGTCGGGGTGCTGTGGATGAACCTCGAGGCCAGCTCCATGACGCTGGGCCTGGTCTGGGCGGCCATCGGCCTCGGCTATCTGGCCGTGCTGACCCGCCGCTTCCGTCAGCCGCCGCCGCAGTATCAGGATGCGGAGGCCGCACAGTAACGCGCGTTACGCGCGCCGTCGCTGCGTAAAACGTAAAAAAAGCGCCCCCGGGGCGCTTTTTTATCTTTGGCGCTCGCGGCGTTACTGACGCACCGCCAGCAGCACGCTGGAGGCCTTCACCAACGCGATCACCCTGCTGCCGGCGTGCAGATCCATGCTGTCCGCACTCTCGTTGGTCACGATCGAGACCAGCGTCAGGCCGCTGTCGCTCTTCAGCTCGACGGTGGTATTCACCGCACCGTGCTGCAGCGCCATGACCTCGCAGGGGAACTGATTGCGCGCCGAAAACTTCAGGCCACAGGTTTCCGAAGCCAACATCACCCAGGGCGCCTTGATCAGCGCAATGGCCTCTTTGCCCTGCGCCAGCCCCATGGCGTCGCGGCTGGCGCTGGTGACGACTGCCACCAGCTTCTCCCCGCCGCTCAGCGTCAGTTCCACCTCATCATTCACCGCCCCCTCCGCCAAGGCTGAAACGGTTCCCTGTAACTGATTGCGGGCTGATACGGTCATTTTTTTCTCCTATCCGATCGTCAATACCGATAATGAATGTCGATATAGCCTAACAGACTCACCAACATCGATGCGTCGTCATTGCAGCAGAGTACGATCTGGATCAGATTCGTTCATAGCCGGTGTAGTAATAGCGCTGCAGCTGGCTATCCTCACCGCTGAGAAAAAATTCGGCGATAGCGTCGCGCTCCAGGCCGTACAGCCGGGCCAGCTCACCGGCGCGACAGGCGGCCATATAGCGATTATCGATGCGCTTGGCAAAGCTGTAGGCGAAACCGCACACATAGCCGCGCCGGTAGTCAAAGCAGCGGCGCCGCATCTCGCCGGCACCGCAGGGCTCGTAGCTCTTTACGCCGTCCATGACTCCATCGCCAAAGTGGTTATTTCCCATCCTCTCCCCCCGATCCACACGGCCATTCGTTATATACGTAAATATATAACGAATGTGGGATCGGATGCCATCCCCGAAAAGGAGCTGAGAATACTACTATCGCTACTCCACGCTGCGCCCAGAAATCGGTATAATCGGCGCCGGTCTATCACCTATCCATCAACACGAGGTATTTTTATGGCAGACGAATTTGACAACGCCAGCGCGCTGGAAGAACTGGAACGCGATCTGGCGCTGGCCAACCGTCACAAACCCAGCATGGCGCCTACCGGGTATTGCTACAACTGTCACGCACCGATCCCGACGGGAAACTTCTGCGACAGCGACTGCTGCGAAGACTGGCAAAAAGTACAGTGGGCCAAGTCCCAGCGCCAGCGCTAACTCCCGCACTCTCTTCCCGCGCACAACGCCGCCGATAGCCATCGCGGCGCCCGCTTCGCTGACCTGCGGCATCATTCGGCAGGCTGCCCGTACACCCTCTCCGTTTGGGATTCCCCGCGCCATACGCACGGCGATCGGCTATTGCCTATTGCCGCGCCGGCGTCAGCGCGTGCCCATAGCCCGCCGCCTCCCGCCGGAGACGGCGCTGTGAGCGCGATCAGGCTAGTAAAATCTGCTGCAGCTCGCGCAGCGATCCGACCTGGTAGCTGGGCGTGATCCCCTGCGGCGCCGGCTCATCGCGGGTATTCAACCAGCAAGTATCAATACCGGCATTGATACCGCCCAGAATATCGGAGTGCGGATTATCGCCCACCATCAGGATCTGCTCACGCGGGGGATTATCCATCAGGGCGAAGGCATGCTCAAAAATCGCCACGTCCGGCTTGGCGACCCCGACCTCCTCCGAGACCACCAGGGTCGCGAAGGCATCGCTCAGACCGGTGCGCTGCAGACGCTCATTCTGCATGGCGGTAAAGCCGTTGGTGATGATACCCATCCGCACCCGGCCCCGCAGGGAGAGCACCAGTTCACGGGCGCCCGGCAACGGCTCGCAGATCTCGGTCATCGCCTGAACAAAGGCATCGTTAATCGCGCAGGCCGTCATATTGAGGCGCTGGGCCCACCCCTCAAACCGAACCTCCTGCAGCTGGCGCGAGGTGATCCGCCCCTCCTGATAATCTACCCACAGCGGCTGGTTCACCGCCTCGTAGGCCTGGTAATCCTCCACGCTGAAATCGACGTTAAAGCGGGAAAACATCAGGCGCAGCCCTTGATAGGCATCAAAGCGGAACAGCGTTTCATCCGCATCAAACAAAATCCAACTGTATTTCATCTCGCTCACTTTCCACTCAACTTCACCTGCGCGCCCCACGCCGCGGCATGCGACGACGAAGAGGGCATGAAAATAACGCGCTGGCCCGGCGCGGCGTCGCCTGACGCGATACGCCGGCGGCATTCCCCCGCGACCAGCGTATCCGGGCGCAAAAAACACGGGCTATTGTGCCACAGAATGGGCAGGGCGCCTTACGCAACGGGAAAAAGCGCCGCGAAAAAACGCCGCGGACGCCGGCGCAATAGACGATCCCACGCACCGCGGCGCCAATAGGGTTAATTTCATTTAAATCGACACGTTCCCCCAAAAAAACGCCGCGCTCCCCGCACGGCATGCTGGCAATTACGCCCCGAATAGCGCGTCGTGCGAAAAATCCTAATATCTTTCTACAGCCATTTGTTTTTATTGATAGTTTTCTTTAGAAAAGCACCTTGACGCTGCCGCCGCAATCTTGCTATACAGGCGCCGACACCCTTTTTGGCTATGCTCTTTTTATAGCTAGGTTATCTGGAACACGACCGCTGAGTCCCCTGGCTACGCGTCTGTCGCCGCTGGCAGGCCGGCCACAGCGGGACATGCAGCGGTCATTTAAGGACAAAAAACAGTCAATATCAGGATAGATCTATGGCCTCCCGAAGATGGCACATGCCCGGAAACCCGCGCTCGGACAGCGGGCCACGTCTGCGCTCGCTAATCGATCAAATTGCAGAAAAACAGCAGGCGGTACCGCCGCCGCCGCGCTACCGCCTGCTGGTTTCGCTGCTCAGCGTCAGTGAAGAGATGCGCGACTTTTGCACCCTGCACCGCATCAGCATCAGCGATGCCCCCTGTCTACAGGTGATGTTCGTCGGCGAAAAAACCGATCTGCAGCTGTTTATTCGCTGTTTTCTGCCGCAGGAGCGGCAGTACGACTGCCTCAACGCGCTCTATCTGGCTTAGTCCATCGCCATCTGCAGCTGACTCAGGGCGCAGTATAAGCGCCAGATAACACCGGCCAGATCGCGGGCGCTGGGGTTAGGATGGGCGGCGAGCAGCTCACTCATGCGCGCCAGCTGCGCCAGCGTGTGCGTCAGGTGTGCCTGCTGGACCCCCTCCTCGCTGATGATGCCGTGCAGACCGTGCAGGCAGAGATCCCGTACTCGCTCCAGCGGGTCGCCGCGCGCCTCCCAGTTACGCAGCTGCCAGACGATGTGCGTACAGTTCAGCAGCACCATGCCCCAGCGCAGCAGCCAGCGGCGGGCCAAGGCATCCCGGCTTTGGTTCAGCTGGCTGATACGGTGATAGATCAGCGACTCATACTGCGCCTCGCTGCTGCGAGGGTGGGCCGCCAGCTGCCCGATAAAGTCCCGGCGCATCGCCCGGATGATCCGGCGACCTTTACGCCGATCGGAGCTAGGATGAAGGATCTGGAACGCCAGCGCGGCCAGCAGCACGCCGCCGATCTTGGCGATGCTGCCGTTCAGCACGCTGGCATAGTCGTACTGCGGCGGATTGGTCACCATCAGAAACGATCCCATAAATACGATAACCTGCCCCCACAGCGCCGCATGGCGGGCGCTTTGCAGCTTCAGCAGCTGCATGGTCAGCAGGATCGGCGCCAGAATGAGACAGAAAACCCAGAAATCATTTATCTGGATCATCAGGCCAAACTTCAGCAAAAAGCAGAAGACTGACAGCATGATCATCGCCTTAAACAGCGTCATCAGGCTGCTCATCGGCGAGGCCGACGCGGAGTACAGCACGCAGGTTACCGCGGCGATAGCCAGCGCCGATGCACCGCTATCCCATTGGGTCTCAATCCAGAATGCGCAGCCCAGCACCAGGGTACAGAAAGTTCGCAGCGCATTGTAGGCCGCCTCCAGCGTATCGGTATGCAGCGCCAGCGGCGGCGTGCTCGGTGGGGTCAGCGCCGCACTCTCGCTGCCGCTCTGAGCCAGCCGCTGCAGCCAGCGAAAGCTGCCGAGGTACAGGCGGACAAAGCGCTGCACCTGACGGACAAAGGCCTGCAGACGCACCCGCGACGTCGGGCTCGCGTACAGCGGCGCCAGCAGGCGCGCCGTACGGTAGGGATCGCACGTCGGCTGCCGCAGGGCATCGACGATCTGCGTCAGCACCGTCTCCAGCGCGGGCGGCGCATCGGGCCAGTGCTGCCGCATGCGACGGATAATGGCGATGGCGCTGGTCATCCGTAGCTGCTGGTGCAGCAGATAGTTGAGTAGATGATTGTTGCGGCGAAAGTGGTAGTGACTCCAGAAGGCCTGGATACGCAGCAGGTTCAGGGTGAGGATCTCGCGGATCACCGTCTCATGGGCCGTGCGCAGATCGCTGCCCGGCGCTGGCGCCCACAGCATCAGCGCATGCTCCAGCAAGCGCTGATGCATGCGCCGCAGCGACGTCAGCAGATTGGCGCCGTCCGAGTCATTGGGCATGATCATCATCATCAGGGCGCCGCACAGCAGGCCGGTGATCACCTCGCACACCCGCGCCTGAGCGATATCGAATATCTGCATGGTATCGCTGCTGTTCGGCGTGGTAAAGGCGATGATCGCCGCCGTATAGCCCGCCAGCGCGAAGGCATAGGAGAGGTTGTTCTGATAGTGGTTAGAAACATACGTGCACAGCGCTATCCAGCCCGCGATGCAAAAGGTAAACAGCCAGGGTTCATTCAGGCACAGCCCGGCGATCACCATTGAGGCCAGCGCCCCCAGCAGGCTGCCGATAATCCGGCCGATGCTCTTGCCGATCACCCCGCCCACCGTCGGAAAGCTGACCACCGCCGCCGAGGTAAAAGCCCAGTAGGGCTCATCCAGATCCAGGGCGAACGCGATCCACAGCGCCAGACACATCGCCAGGGTATTGCGCAGCGCGTAGCGCCACTGCCCCGCCGTCGCCTTTCCCCAGGGCAGCTGCTGCCACAGACCGCCGTTGCGCGTCATCATTCCACTCCGCCCTAGGGTTTCAGGGTAATGGTGCAGGTCATGCCCGAAACCAGCAGCGTATCGGCCGCCACGCCGTCCAGGGCGATACGCACCGGCACGCGCTGCGCCAGACGCACCCAGGGCACGTTGGGCTTCACATTCAGCAGCATATCGGCGCCCGGCTCGGCGCTCTGATCGTCGATGGCGCGCCCAATGCTTTCAACCCGCCCCTGCAGCGGCGTACTGCCGTCATACAGCATGATATCGGCCCGATCGCCGACCCGGATATGGCGCAGCTTGGTCTCTTCAAAGTATCCCATCACATAGAACGAATGGCGATCGATCAGCGCCACCAGCGGCGTGCCGGCGTGGGCATAGTTGCCGGCCCGGCTGCGCAGGTTGGTGATAAAGCCATCCGCCGGCGCCTCGATACGCACGTGGGCCAGGTCCCACTCGGCCTGCGCCAGGCTCTCGCGGGCGACCTGATAGGCGGCCTGCATCGCCTTAACATTCAGCTGCGCGGTATCCAGCGACTCGGCGGAGATGGCGTCCGCCGGCAGACGGCGCCGCCGCGCGGCCTCGTGCTGCGCCTTGTCCAGATCGCTTTGCGCCCGCATCAGCGCCGCGTTGGCCCGATCGCGGGCAATAATGAACGGCTGGCTGTCCAGCGTGAACAGCAGCTGCCCCCGGGTCACAGCCTGATTATCGCGTACCGCCACGCGGGTGATGCGCCCAGAGACCTCCGGCGTCACGCTGACCAGCTCGGCGCGGACCTTACCGTCGCGGGTCCAGGGCGACTGCATGTAGTAGTTCCACAGCCATCCGCCGGCGCACAGGGCGATGGCACAGGCGATCACGCTCAAAAAATATTTCAGGGAGTGCAGTTTCATCGAAGACTATCCGCAGATTAGCAAGGCAAACGCCAGGGTGATGCATATCACGAGGAGGGAGAGATCCAGCAGCGTGGGATGCCAGATATCGCCGCCGTAGATCTGGGCGCGCAGCAGGCGGTGAACGATCAGCCACAGCAGCAGTCCCAGCGCCACCGCCTTAAACAGCGGGGGAAAGTACAGTGAAGCCCCAACGACCAGGTCGGTCAGGGGGGAGAGCGGAAAGATCGGCATGATCGTTAGCATCACCACGGTGTCTATTGCGATGCGCGGCATCGGCAGACTAATAACATTTACCCAATATTAGCACGCGAAGTATAATTAGTGATGATTTTTCTATGCCTATAAACCCGTTGGGTTCGCGACCCGATGGCGCTGCACAATAAAGCAACGGATTCATTTTTGAACTCTCTCACACTTCACACAAAAGCAGATTGAAGTATAACTCCAAAGATCATTTTATAATGGAGCAATACTACAACAACGTCCTGTCATGTCCGTCGTCCACCCCGCGGGCAGAACGGCCACCGCATCATGATACTTTAATCGCAAGGAGCTTATATGCCTGGGTTAACGCAGCCAGTCGTCCGTCTTCTGGCCGCCGTGATTTTATCTGCCTTGATTATTCCTGCCGGAAATGCGGAGATATTACCCGTACTGCCAACGCCGTTTAAAGGCGGCACCGGCGCCATTCTCAACAACACGATTTATATCGGGCTGGGCAGCGCCGATAAATCCTGGTATCGATTGGACTTGGCCGCCCAGGAAAAGCGCTGGGAGCCTATTGCTGCATTTCCTGGCACGGCCCGGGATCAGGCGGTGACGCTGGCGTTAAATAATAGCCTGTACGTGTTTGGCGGCAGCGGTAAGGCTAGCCAGCACGATGAGACGCCCTCCGCATTAACCGATACCTATCGCTATATACCGCAGAGCGATCAATGGCAAAAAATAGATACGCATCCGCCACGGGGCTTTGTCGGTCACGCCGCCGTCGCGCTCAACCGCACCCAGGGGCTATTTTTAGGCGGCGTAAACAAACAAATATTTGATGGTTACCTCCGAGACATTCATCAAAATAAAGATAATAAGCCAGCCTCTGATAATATTATTCAGCGCTATTTTGATAAGCCGAGCGAGGATTATTTCTTTAGTCGGGAGGCGCTGCTATTTGATGCCGACGGCCAACGCTGGCAGTCGCTCGGCGTCACCCCCTTTGCCGGAACGGCGGGCTCGGCGCTGGTGCGCAGCGGCGAACGCATCACGCTGATCAATGGCGAGATCAAGCCGGGTCTGCGCACAGAGCGGATCCACTATGCCACCTGGTCCCACGATCGGCTGCGCTGGACCGGCGAAGGTGCGCTGCCGCCGCCGCCGGGAGAGCCGCTTCAAGAGGGGCTGGCCGGTGCCTACGCAGGCTACAGCCATGGAACCCTGCTGGTGGCGGGCGGCGCCAACTTCCCCGGAGCCCGGGCCAACTATCGCCAACGGCACTATTATGCCCATCAAGGGCTTAATAAGCACTGGCAGCAGGCCATCTATGCCCAGCTGGGCGAGCGCTGGCAGGCCATTGGCGAGCTGCCTGTCCCGCTGGGCTACGGCGTCTCCGTCAGCGATGGCCAGCACCTTTACCTGATCGGCGGAGAGACGCTACAGGGCCAGGCGGTCGATTCGGTCATCACGCTCAGCATGCGCGACGGCAGGCTGATCATCGAACGCTGATACGCCGCCGCCGATAACGATTACCCGTGCCGCGATCCCTTCTATCGCGGCGACGACTAGCTGTACCCATAAATAATCAAAAACCACTCAATATCTCTGGGAATGAAAAATGAAAAAGACCATTATATCATTAGCGCTATCTCTCATTTTCTCTGCAATAAACGCGCAGGCCACCACCATCGACTTTCGCCATGAATATGCAGATGCCTCACGCATTAATAAGGATCGCATCGCCATCATTCATAACTTTGCCAGCGGCGTAGGATTTTACGTTGATGCTAGCGTAAAATCCGGTGGCGTAAATAGCGAGCAGGATAAATTTTTAAGCGATCTAGTAACCAACGCTATTGAAATGGGACTGAGCTATAGCCATAAGCTGTCCGATAATATCACGCTACAGCCAGGCATTATTTTTGAGAGCAGCGCGGATACCGCTATCTATAAGCCTTACCTGAGAGCGCAATACAGCTTTGACAGCGGTATTTACATCGCCGGGCGTTACCGTTTTGACTATGCGAGAAAAACGCAGGATGGCGTAAACGACGAACAGACAAACCGCCTGGATGGTTATATTGGCTATCGATTTGATGATTGGCGTGTTGAATATGATTATACCCAAATGTATAGCGACGCACTTAAATACGATAATAAAAAGACCAATTATGAACACAACGTCGCCCTCTCTTACCGGATAAATCCGTCCTTTACCCCCTATATCGAAGTCGGCAACGTCGCCGTCAACAGCAACAGCGATGCGCGCCAGACGCGCTACCGCGTCGGGCTTCAGTACAACTTCTAACGCCTCTGCGGGGCGCCGCCGCGCGCTCCGCTAACGGCACAGACAGGGCTGTAATCTTTAAATTCATCAATGGGAAAGTGTGCGCTGCACTACATAAGAGAGCGATTTTCGTACCACATTATGCGACGCCTCACACTTCCCCATTTTTTCGCTTGATGAAGCAACGCTCCGAAAAAATAATCATAACGGAGCAAAACACCAACAAGACCCGCCTCTGCCCCAGGACGCAGAGCCGACACAACGACCCTAACGGAGGACGGCGTGATGCACTATCCAATATCCCCCCGCGGCGCGCGCACCCGCCGGACTATCGCCGTCAGCGCCCTCCCTCTTACCTTACCCATGGCAGGAATTAAACATGCAGATTCATGACTTCGGATTCCTTAACTATGCCGTCCTGTTCGGCTACCTGCTGGCGATGATGCTGGTGGGGATGTACTTTGCCAAGCGCCAGAAAACGGCGGATGACTACTTCCGCGGCGGCGGCCGCGTTCCCGGCTGGGCCGCCGGCGTCTCCGTCTTTGCCACCACCTTGAGCTCCATCACGTTTATGTCCATTCCGGCCAAGGCCTATACCTCGGACTGGACATTCATCATCGGCCAGTATCTGGCTATCGCCATTCTGCCGCTGGTGTTTTACTTCTACATTCCGTTTTTCCGCAAGCTGAAAATCACCTCGGCCTACGAGTATCTGGAGGCGCGCTTCGATGTCCGCAGCCGGCTGTTTGCCAGCCTCTCGTTCATGCTGTTCCACATCGGCCGCATCGCCATTATCACCTATCTGACCGTGCTGGCCCTGCGTCCCTTCCTGGCCATCGATCCGGTGGTTCTGGTGCTGCTGATCAGCATTCTGTGCATCATCTACACCTGGATGGGGGGGATTGAAGGGGTTATCTGGACCGACGTGATCCAGGGGCTGCTGCTCTCCGGCGGTGCCGTGCTGATCTTCATCATGATCTGTTGGAAGGTGAACGGCGGGATTAGCGAGATCTACAGCGTCACCGCCGCCGCCGATAAATTCTTCCCGGACAGCCAGTTTCACTGGAGCTGGACCAACAGTACCATTCCGGTGCTGATGATAGGCTTTCTGTTTGCCAATATTCAGCAATTTACCGCCAGCCAGGACGTAGTCCAGCGCTACATCGTGACCGACTCCATCGAGGAGACCAAGCGGACGCTGATCACCAACGCCAAGCTGGTGGCGATTATCCCCATTTTCTTCTTCGCCATCGGCTCCGCGCTGTTTGTCTACTATCAGCAGAATCCGCAGCTGCTGCCGAAGGGCTTTAACACCGGCGGGATCCTGCCGCTGTTCGTGGTCACCGAAATGCCCAGCGGCATCGCCGGGCTGATCATCGCGGCCATTTTCGCGGCGGCCCAGTCCAGCATCTCCAGCAGCCTGAACAGCATCTCCAGCTGCTTTAACTCCGATATCTATGTGCGGCTCAGCCGTCACGAGCGCAGCGCGCCGCAGAAGATGAAGATCGCCCGTCTGGTGATTATCCTCGCCGGCCTGCTGAGCAGCCTGGCCACCATTTGGCTGGTGCTCTCCAATGAGTCCGAGATTTGGGATGCCTTCAACAGCCTGATCGGCCTGATGGGCGGCCCCATGACCGGCCTGTTTATGCTGGGGATCTTCTTTAAACGCGCCAACGCCGGCAGCGCCTTCTGCGGGATCCTGGTCAGCATCGTCGCCGTGCTACTAACGCGTTACGCCTCTGACCTCAACTTCTTCTTCTACGGCGTCGTCGGCGCCATGTCGGTCGTCGTGGTCGGCGTGCTCGCCGCGCCGCTGTTTGCGCCGGCCAAACAGGTTACGCTGGATCGCGAACGCGTCTGACGCGTGCCCTTCTCTCCCAGCCCGGTCCATGCCGGGCTGACTTTTTTTAAACGTGGTTATTTGCTACGCTTAACGTTACATATCCCAATTCCTATCCCGCAGCGCCGCTGGACGGTGCAGTTCATCAATCAAGGCGCCCTCTCATGAAGGACTCTCAGCAGATTCGCTTACAGCCCGGAAAAATCCTCGACACGCTCTCTGCCATGCAGAACAGCCTGACCCGCGTATCTCAACGGATTGCCGACTATATCCTGCGCACCCCGGCGCAGGTCACCCAGTTCTCCATCGCCCAGCTTGCCCAGGCCACGCAGTCCGGCGAGGCGACGGTGATCCGCTTCTGCCGCACCCTCGGCTATAAAGGATTTCAGGATTTCAAGCTGGACCTGGCGATTGAACTCGCCCGCGGCGACGCGGAGGAAACCCCGCTGCTCGATGCCGAAATCATCGACAGCGACGATGTACCGACCATTGGCCGCAAGCTGCAGTCCGCCATCAACAGCGTCCTGTCAGAGACGCTGAACCTGCTGGACATGGCACAGGTACAGGCGGCGGTCGATGCGATTCGTCAGGCCAACTACCTGTTTATCTGCGGCGTCGGCTCCTCCGGCATCACCGCCGAAGACATGAAAAACAAGCTGATGCGCATCGGCTACCGGGTTAACGGCACCAGCAATAACCACTTTATGTACATGCAGGCCTCGCTGCTGCAGCCGGGGGATGTCGCTATCGCCATCAGTCACTCCGGGGCTTCACCGGAGACGGTACACGCGCTCAAGCTGGCGCAGGAGGCCGGCGCGCGCACCATCGCCCTGACCCACAATCTGGGGTCGGCGCTGATGCGCTATGCCGATATCAGCCTGATCAACGGCAATAATCAGGGGAAGCTGCAGGGGGACTCCATCGGCACCAAGACCGCCCAGCTGTTCGTACTGGATCTGCTGTACACCCTGCTGGTTCAGGCGGAGCCGCAGCGCGTTACCGCGCAAAAGCTGCGGACGCTGAACGCGCTGCAGAGCGCTAAAGCGCTGTCGTGAACGGCCGCCCGCGCCCCGGCGGGCAAAAAATGCAGGAGCTCACAGTTTAACGAAAATCTACCGTCGTCACGCGCTGCGACGGTTGCAGCTCACCGTATGACGCCCTAAAATGGAGTCAAACTCCATACAAGAAAGCCAAAAAACAAGATAACTCCAAAAGGATGCTAGCATGAAAAAGCTAACCGGTTTGATCGCTGCACCGCATACCCCGTTTAAGGCCGACGGCAGCGTTAACTACCCGGTCATCGACCGCATTGCCGAACACCTGATCGCTGATGGCGTCACCGGCGCCTATGTCTTGGGCACCACCGGCGAGGGTATTCAGTGTTCGGTGGAAGAGCGTATGCGCATCGCCGAACGCTGGGTCGACGCCAGTCAGGGAAAGCTGGATCTGATCGTTCATACCGGGGCGCTGAGCATTGCCGACGCCGTGACGCTGGCGCGTCATGCCAATACCCTGGATATCATGGCGACCTCCGTGATCGGCCCCTGCTTCTTTAAACCGGGCAGCGTAGATGACCTGGTCGAATACTGCCGGCTGGTGGCCGAGGCCGCGCCGGATAAAGGTTTTTATTACTATCACTCCAGCATGTCCGGCCTGAGCATCGACATGGAGCGCTTCCTACAAAGTGCCTCCGGGCGCATTCCCAACCTGAGCGGCATGAAGTTCAATGCCAGCGATATGTATGAGTACCAGCGCTGCCTGCGGGTAGAGAACGGCCGCTTCGATATTCCGTTCGGCGTCGATGAGTTTATGCCCGCCGGGCTTGCCTGCGGCGCCACCAGCGCCGTCGGCAGCACCTACAACTACGCCGCGCCGCTCTATCTGCGCCTGATGGAGAGCTTCCGCCGCGGCGATATGCAGGATGTCGCCCGCTGCATGGATAAAGTGATCGCCATCATCCGGGTGCTGGTCGAATATGGCGGCGTCGCCGCGGGCAAGGTCGCCATGCAGCTGCACGGCATCGACGTCGGCGATCCGCGCCGTCCGCTGCGCCCGATGACGACCCAGCAAAAGGCCGACGCGCTGGCCAAATTCCGCGCCGCCGAGTTCCTGTAACCCCCCGCGTCGTCAGCCGCCCGGCGTCCCGGCGATGCGACGGCTCAGCAGGGCGGCCGCCAGCAGCGGTATACCAACCGCGATAAAACCGACCGCGCCAAAGCGGTCGGTCAGGGTTCCCCCCAGCAATGCGCCGCCGACAAACCCCAGAATACCGCAGAGCAGCGTCGCACGGGCCGGACGATCCGGCGCCGCCCGCCCCGCCGCCAGGCTGTTGAGCAGCGACGTCGACATCCCGGTGATGTAGGTCGAGTGCACCTTGGTGGTATGCAGGCTCTGGATCACGCCGTTCTGCAGCCCCAGCGCCAACGCCTGCAGCAGAATAAAGCCGCTGGGGCAGCCCCAGCGCCAGAGTCCTGCCCCCGCCAGCATCAGCAGCAGCTGTAGCGACAGCAGCGGCGCAATGCGCCGCGTATCGCTGTCCGTCATCCGACGCAGACGCCAGCGACTCCCCCAATAGGTGCCCAGTAGGAAGCAGACCAGCGCCACGGCGCAGTAGCCCAGCGTCAGCCAGCGTCCCTGCGCCAAATAGATCATCGCCAGCACCGCATTCCCGGTGATATGGCCGGTAAAGGTACCCAGCAGGACAAACGCGCCCGCATCGGCAAACCCGCCGACCAGCGTCAGCAGCAGCAATACCCGAATCCGATTATCCATCCCGCGCACCCTCAAGACCAACAGCACCGTCCACACCGTCCACACCGTCCACACCGTCCACAGCATAGCCGATCGGCGTCCGGACGCCATCGCGGACGCGCTAGGTCAGGCGCCGCAGCCGCCCCGCCTGTAGCTGGTAGCAGGCATCGGCCAGGGCATCGACCTCGCGCGGCTCGTGGCTGACCAGCAGCAGCGTCATGGCGCGCTGGCGCTGCACCCGGCGCAGACAGCCCCACAGCCGCCGGCGCAGGGGCCAGTCCAGGCTGGAGAAGGGCTCATCCAGCAGCAGCAGCGGCGGGGCGCTCACCAGGGCGCGCGCCAGCGCGACCCGCTGCTGCTCGCCGCCGGACAGCTGCTGGGGATAGCGCTGCGCCAGATGGTCCACCTCCAGCTCCCGGAGCAGCGACAGGCGATCCTCTGCGCAGCGCGGTCGCCCGGTCGCAAACTGCGCCAGCGCCAGATTCTGCTCTACGCTGAGAAACGGAAATAGATACAGCCGCTGATTCAGGTGGCGGCAGGGCCGACGCCAGGGCGGCAGCCCATCGATAGGGCGTCCCGCCACGCACACGCTGCCCCGGTACGGCAGATGACCGGCGATCGCCCGCAGCAGGGTGGTCTTGCCGCTGCCCGAGGCCCCGCAGACGGCGGTACAACCCGCGGCGGCGGCGGACAGGCTGACGCCGCGCAGGATCGCACAGTGCAGCGCATCAATATGCAGCATATGTCCCCTTTTCCTTCGGCGGGCGCACGCCGTGCAGCAGCAGCAGAAGGGCAAGCGCCAGCAGGATCAGCAGCAGGGCGCAGCCGACCGCGGCGGAGAAGTCGCCGCCGGCGATATTCAGATACACGGCGATCGGCAGGGTCTCCGTTTTCATCCGCGTCGCCCCCGCCAGCATCAGCGTGGCGCCAAACTCCCCCAGCGCCCGCGACAGGGCCAGCACCGCCCCGCTGACCAGGGCGCGCCACACCAGCGGGATCTCCACCAGCAGGAACGTCGCCAGCGGCGCCAGCCCCAGATTATGGGCGGTCTCCAGCCAGGCGCGATCGATGCTGGCCAGGGCGGCGCCGGCGCTGCGCAGCAAAATCGCCGTGGCGACATAGGTCTGGGCGATCACGATCCCCAGCGGAGAAAAGAGCCGCTGCGCCAGCCCGGGCAGCCAGCCCCCCAGCGGCCCCTGATGTCCCAGCAGCAGCAGCAGGCCGATGCCGGTCACCAGCGGCGGCGTCACCATCGGCAAATCGAGCAGCAGATTAAGCCAGCGTTTTCCCGGCAGCGGCACCCGTATCATTGCCCAGGCCGCCGGCAGCGCAATCAGACAGGCCAGCGCCAGCGACAGCAGCGCCGTCGACAGAGAGAGCCCCAGCGCGAAGCGAATCTCTGGATCGCGCAGCAGCGCCGCCAGCATGGCAAGATCGATCTGTCCCAGCAGGGAGGCCAGCGAACCGACGATCAGCGCCAGCAGCAGCAGCAGGGGCAGCAGCGCCAGCGCGCGCACCGGACGCTACTTCGCCAGCGGCAAATAGCCGCGATCGGTGAACGCGCGGATCCCCTGGGGCGAGGCGAAGTACTCCGCCAGCGCCCGAGCCGCCGGGGCCTGCTCGCTGCCCTGCAGCACCGCGATCGTCGCCACCTCCTGCGGCACACCGAGCGGCGTCGGCAGCAGGCGCAGCCGATCGCGGTGGCGCATGGCATCCGCCCGCCCGATCACCGCGGCATCCACGTCGCCGTTGAGCACATACAGCAGCAGCTGTTTAATCGTCGTCGCCTGAACCACCACCCTGCTGCGCAGCGCCTGACCGTATCCGCTGGCCTCCAGCAGCACATCGCCGCTGCGCCCCAGCGCAATGGCGTGCGGATCGCCCATCCCGATCCTCAGCGGGCTTTGCGCCAGCTGCGCCAGCGTCTCCACCTGAGCGCCGGTATCCCGCCGCACCACCATCACCGGCGTATGCAGCACCAGCGGCGCGGAGAAGGCTACCCTTCCCTGAGCGCGCAGGCGCTCGACATAGTCGGCCGAACCGGGTAGAAACAGATCGCCGGCGTGCGTCAGGTTAATGCGCGTCAGCAGCTGCCCCGATCCGCCGTACTCCACCGTCACCCGGTGGCCGCTCTGCTTCTCAAAGGCGCTGACCACTGCCTCTACCGGCTCCCGCAGGCCGGCGCCGGCGTACAGATGCAGCTCTGCCGCGGCGGCCAGTGCCCCCCAGCCCCACAGTAACGCCATCCCTAACCCCACACGCCATTTCATATTCACTCCGTCTTCCTCGGTCGATCCAATCGCTATATATATAAATATATTACGCTAGCCCGACAACGGCCAAAGGCGGGCAACGTGATCGCACTCGGGCTTTTTAGATGGGGACAGACGCGGGGGGGACGGACGGGGCGGTGTGGCGGTGTGGCAAAGAGAGATTGAGGGCGGGGAGCGGTAGCGCCGCTCCCTACGAGATCACGCGGGCGATCAGCTGCGCCAGTGGCCGTGCTGCTGCACATCCTGCTGCAGCTCATGGAGCACGATACGCACTTCCTCATTATCGTGAAAGCCCTCTGCCGTAAACGTCGTTTCATCGCCGTCATGCACGATCAGCAGACTGCTCTCCGGGTAGACCTCTTTCACCCGCGCTCCCAGCTCTGCAACGTAGGCGTCATATTCCGTGGCAGAAAGGTGTGCAATGCTGGTATCAGCGATACTGATTTTAATATCCATGACAGACTCCTCACATTAAGGGCGGATGGTAAACGAACCGTCATGAGTGTAAGAGCTCACCTAAGACAATGCAACGCATTCATCCTGCTGAGCCATAAGCATTATTTTATGCCGATCTCCGCTATCGCGCCCGCCGCGGAGCACCGGGCGCAGCCCGGCTACGGCACTCGCGCAAGCGCCGCAAACTATGCACTATTTGCATATATCAAGCCTTTTTCGCATGACGCCGCTGTACCGCATTACGCAATAAAACCCTATCAAAACCGCATTGTAGTAGGTGATAGCCCACTATTACACCATCCATACCAAGCCATACTATGTGTAATTTGCATTGATACACGTTTTATTGCATTTCCACCGAAGGCGCTTCGCCGCCTAGCATTCTGTCAAGACGCCATGACGTGCCTCGGCACGCCCTGGCCGTGGACAGCGTACTCAGTCAACCGGGGGAAACAGCGTGAAAGGGTTAATTGGCGTATTGGGCGGCATGGGGCCAGCCGCCACCGTGGATATGTTCAATAAGTTCGTCACATTTACCAGCGCGAGCAGCGATCAACAGCATATTCCGCTGCTGATCTCCTCCATTCCAGATATTCCAGACAGAACCGCCGCGCTGATGCAGGAGGGCCATTCACCGCTGCCGGCGATGCGCGACTATTTACAGCGCCTGGAACAGGCCGGCGCCGAGTGCATCGTGATCCCCTGCAATACCGCCCACTTTTGGTTTGATGAGCTGCGCCAGTCCTGTCACGTCGAACTGCTCAACATCGTCGAGGCGACCCTGAACGAGGTGTGCGCCAGCGGTCAGCGCCACATCGGCCTGCTGGCCACCAACGCCACGCTGTATATGGGGCTGTATCAGCAGGCCATCGAGGCGCACGGCCTGCGCTGCATCGCCCCCGATCGCGAGGGGCAGGAGCAGGTCATGGAAAGCATCTACGCCCTCAAGGCCGGCGACGCCGAGCGTGCCCGCAGGCTCATGGAGCGGCAGGCCGACGCGCTGTTCGCCCGCGGCGCGCAGATCATCGTACTGGGCTGTACCGAGGTGCCGGTGATCCTGGCCGAGGCGCAAAGGGCGCAGCCAGAACGCTATATCGAATCGACGGGTGCGCTGGTGCGGGCCGGCATCCGCTGGTATGAAAAACGCGTCGGAAAAACCGACCTCCTGACGCAATAACCCGCACGGCGGCGGCCGCCGCCCCCTTTTCTTCACTATTGCTGCTAAACGGCATTGCACTGCCTCTGGAGGCCTTTATGGTATGGCTAGAAATCATCGTTGTTCTGGGCGCAATCTTCTTTGGGATCCGCATGGGGGGGATCGGCATCGGCCTGTGCGGCGGGCTGGGGCTGGCCATTCTGACGCTGGGCCTTGGCCTGCCCATCGGCTCTGCGCCGGTAGACGTGATCCTGATTATCATGACCGTTGTCGTTGCCGCCTCTGCGCTGCAGGCCGCGGGGGGGATGGACTATCTGGTGCGACTGGCTGGCACCTTCATGCGCCGTAATCCACGCTATATCAATATCATCGCACCTATCATCACCTGGTCCATGACCATTATGGCCGGTACCGGCTTCATCGTTTTCTCAACGCTGCCGGTCATTGCCGAGGTCGCTAAAGACTCCGGTATCCGGCCATCGCGCACCCTGGCCGGCTCCGTCGTCGCCTCGCAGATCGCCATCTCCGGCTCCCCGATCAGCGCCGCCATGGCCGCCATGCTGACCATCATGGAGGGCAACGGCGTCACCTTTATTCAGGTGATGGCGATCTGTCTGCCCGCCTCGTTTGTCGCCGCGATGGTCGCCGCGCTGATCGCCTCGCGCCAGGGGTGCGAACTGCAGGATGACGAGGTGTACCTGGCGCGTCTGCAGAAGGGGCTGGTCAGCAAATACCAGGAGAAGCAGAACGTCGATACGCCGCAGGCCAAGCGCTCCGTCGCCCTGTTTCTGCTGGCGACCGTCGCCATCGTGATCCTGGCGGCCTTCCCGCAGCTGCGTCCCGGCTTTGATATCGGCAAGCCGATGGGCACCCGCGATATCATCATCATCTGCATGCTCTCCTGCACCTGCCTGATGGTGCCGCTGTGTAAAACCAACGGCGATGCGATAGTGATGACGCCCACGTTTCGCTCCGGCATGAGCTCGCTGGCGGTGATCCTGGGGATCGTGACGCTGGGCACCACCTTCGTCGACGCCCATATGGATCAGATCAAGTTCATCGCCGGTGACGTCCTGCGCGCCTACCCGATGCTGCTGGCGCTGGTGCTGTTTCTAACCTGTGCGCTGCTCTATTCGCAGGGGGCCACCACGCCGCTGATCATTCCGCTGGCCATCGCGCTCGACGTCCCCGTCTGGGCCATACTGGCATCCTATGTCGCCGTCACCGGTGTCTTCGTGCTGCCGACCTATCCGACCTCGCTGGCGGCGATGGAGTTTGACACCACCGGCTCCACGCGGGTGGGTAAGTACATCGTCAACCACCCCTTTATGCTGCCGGGGCTGGGAGGGATCGTCGCGGGTGTCGCCTTCGGCTTCCTCATCGCCCCGCTGGTGGTCTGAGTACACCCCGCTGCGTCTGCTCCGCCCCAGGGCGGAGCTATTCCATCTCCCCCGCCCTGACGCTAAACAGCTCGCCCAGCAGCTGCCAGAAACGCTCCATGCTCTGGCTCATCCGAGTATCCAGGCGGTAGGCATAGGCATCGATCGGGATCAGCAGGGCCTGGCTATCGAGGGCGACCAGGCGCCCCTGCGCCAGCTCCTGACGGATGCCGTAGCCCGGCAGCCAGGCGATCCCCGAGCCATCCAGCGCCACCTGCTTGAGCAGCTCACTCATCGACGAGACGAAGACGGTACGAAAATTCAGCGACGTATCGCGCGCCAGCACCCGATTAACCTGCCGCCCCATGTAGGAGTTGGCGGTGTAATTCAGCAGCGGCGCATCGGCCTGATCCAGCCGGTACAGCGGCTGACCGTGCCGATCGGTGGCGCACACCGGAAACAGCTGAGAGGAGAAAAGATGAATGTGGGCAAACGGCGTCTGAAGCAGGTTATCGTCATGATAGGAAAAGATAAAGTCGCTCTTCCCCTCGCGCAGCGTATCGACGGCCCTGTCCACGTCGATGGCCTCGACCGTATAGCTAAACGGCGCCGGCATCCGCTTTACCAGCGAGGGCAGCAGCCCCAGCGACAGGGAGTGGGCCGCCGCGATCGCGATCCGCTGCTGGGCCGGATCTCCCCCCGAACGCAGCTCGGCCAGATTGCTCTCCAGCTGCTGCAGCAGGCTGCGCACCTGCGAATGAAAAATTTTTCCCTGCTCGGTCAGCTGCAACGGCGATATGCCGCGGTCGAACAGCACGACGCCGCAGGCCTGCTCCAACGATTGAATACGGCGGCTAAACGCGGACTGGGAGACATTGCGCCGCATGGCGGCCTGGGAAAAATTGCGACACCCCTCCAGCGTTAAAAAATCGTACAGCCATTTGGTTTCAATATTATGCCCCTGCCCATAGCCTACCCGCTCCATGCCCTTTCTCCGCCGCGATCGCGATTGCTCCGCCGCCGCGCCGCGCGCGCCGGCCCCGAAACCTGCGCTGATTATACCCCGGCGCGGCGCGTTATCATGTGCGATAACGCCGGTCTCTCCCAACGGTGCTATGCTGTGTCACCGCGCGGCGCCGGCCGTCTGCGCCGCGCTACCCACAGCCAGAAAGAGGAGCCCATGAGCCTGAACCTTGACGCCATGATGACCGAACGCCGTAACCCGGCCAGCGCCGCCATCGATACCCTGTCCACCCTGGACATTCTGAACCTGATCAACGCCGAAGACAGTAAGGTCGCCCCGGCCATTGCCCGTATCCTGCCGCAGATCGCCCAGGCGGTGGATGCCGTCAGCGCCGCCTTTGCGCGTCAGGGACGACTGATCTACTGCGGCGCCGGCACCTCTGGGCGCCTGGGGATCCTGGACGCCAGCGAGTGTCCCCCCACCTTTGGCACCCCGGCAGGACAGGTGATCGGCGTGATCGCCGGCGGACAGCGGGCCATTCTGCAGGCGGTAGAGAATGCGGAAGACAACCCGCAGGCGGCGCAGGACGATCTGCAGCGCCTGGCGCTGTCGTCCCGCGACGTGGTGGTCGGTATCGCCGCCAGCGGACGCACCCCCTATGTCCTGGGCGCCCTGCGCTACGCCCGCGACCTCGGGGCGACCACCGTGGCGCTGAGCTGTAACCCAGACAGCCCGATGGCGCCGCTGGCCGATATCCTCCTGACGCCGATCGTCGGCCTATGACTAGGGAAGATATTTGATACTGGTGGGAACAACCGGGAGTAAGTGAAAACTGATGGGATTTCTAAGGGTTAGGCTGTTGATGGGGAATCCAGCCTTTTGATACCGATTTCTAAAAATAGCCCCGATCGGGAAAACTATTGATACTTCACTCAAACTGCTTTCAAGGGGATTTAAACACTTTCAAAACCCTATGAAGCTTATTCTAACATGTCTGACCCTGTTGGCGGTAGGACGGGCTTTACATCCATGATCTAGCCCGCTTTTACGTTTACAACGTCAGCAGCCTGTTTATCGTTTTCAATTTCAGCCAAAATCTCTCTGACACGCTCGTCAGGCATATCTTCCAGCATCAATGCAGCTATACGTTTTCTCCCCTCTAAGCGCAGCAGACTCTGGTTCTCAGCATTTAGCAATCGTGATAAATAGCGAGCACCGTTGAGAGCGAGTAACTTGGATAACGCCTCCGCGTCATCAACGTCAAGAGCACTGAGAATGGCGATTAAACGTTGCAATACAACGTCCTGAGAAATTGTTAACGGGGTGCAAGTCTGCCTCTCGGGAGCGGGTACGGAGTCACCGCTCTTGCCAAATGCAAGCCAGTCGATGCTAACTCCTTCTGCTTCTGCAATTTGACTCGCTACTTGTAGAGATGGGATGGCATCTTTTTCAAAGTAATTATTTAAAGTAGAGAACGGAAGCCCCCATGCCTTTGCTACAGCACTTTTAGAGCGTCCCTTCATTAACATCTTAAGCCTTGCTCTTATGCTTTCTTTTTGAATCAAGGGAAAAGAAAAATCATCACCTTTACTTAAAACGCTTTCCTTTCTCATAACATCATGATTCATAACAATTTATCCTTTTGTAGATACTTTTAACCAAAGAAAGTGATTTTTAGGCTTTACTTTTCTTTTGTAGTGATCAATTATTTATCTGTAGAGATTATCCGGCGGGATTATCCGCACAGATAACTTTTAAGGATAAGCGAACGATGATGAGAAATGAAGTGGTAAAGCAGGACTGGCACCCCGCTAATGTTGTAGCGGCTGTCCATGTCAAGGGGCTCACCCTCCGTGAACTCTCCCTTGGTGCAGGGTTGAAGCAAGACTCGCTAAAAAATGCGCTTTATAGAAAGTGTCCCAAATATGAGCGCATTATTGCCGCCGCAATAGGCGTCAATCCTGAGGATATCTGGCCCAGCCGTTACTCACGAGAGGCTGCGTGATCATGTTTGTCTCTGTAAATGAATTAGTCGGTATATCTGGACTTCCTGGCACAGTGCAGGGAATTCGTGCAGCACTCAACAAATGGGCTTGTGACGGCATGAAGCGGAAACGCCCTGGCACAAAGGCGTTTGAGTACAGCATTGATTGCTTACCGACAGCTATCCAGGAGCAGGTGCGTACTCGCTATGTAAAACAGATGATGACTTCTCCAGTAGCGGCCCTAGCTCCCGTTACACCGCAGGGAAAAGGTCGTGATGAGGGAAAAATCGCCCTTTATCGCAAGTGCCCGGCACTGATGGAGCAAAAACTGGCTGAACTCAACACCGCACAACGTGAAACCGCTGACGCTCGCATGGCGCTGGTCGCAGAAGCGTTAAAACTGGGTTCAATTCCAGGCTATAGCTGCGCTAAGGCTATCCGAGAGCTGGTCAAGCAAGCCAAAGAGGGAGCATTGCCGAAGCGCCTCGCTGAGGTTGCGGCAAAAGCCAATGCCAAAAAGGGAAAAAGCCGTGCGCTGAGTGAAATCACGCTAAAGCGCTGGGTTGCCGACTATAAACGGGCTTCCTCGGCTGCCGAACGTCTGGTTTTGCTGGCTCCCGGTAAGCGCCAGCCAGTACCGCCAGAGCAGATAGCCTGGCTCCCCGCTTTCCTGGAGTACTGGCGAGATCCCAATGGGATTTTGATGACCGAGGCTTATGAGGCATTTGTCGCGGAATGGATGGATCGCTATGCAGATCAGCCGGATATGCAGGCGGCTGTGCCCTCTTATGATGCAATCCGCTATGCAATGGACAAGCTACCTGCGGTGGTGAAGCAAAAAGGCCGGATAACGGGCAGCGAAGCTCGCCAGATTGAAGGTTTTGTCCGCCGTGACTGGAATTGCCTACCGGTGAATTATGTCTGGATCGGCGATGGTCATGGGATGAAGGTTAAAGTCGCGCATCCTGACCACGGTAACCCATTCTCACCCGAGGTGACGTTTATTCTCGATGGTAGCTGTCGTTACATCGTGGGCTGGAGCCTGGCATTGTCCGAGAGTGTGATCGCGGTTGCCGATGCACTGCGCTACAGCATAGCGAAGAATGGTAAGCCCTGGATTTATTACTCAGATAATGGTGGTGGTGAGACTAATACGGCATTTGATGCGGATATAACGGGTATTTTGCCTCGCCTGGGTATCGATCACCGGCTAGGTATTCCAGAGAACCCACAGGGCCGGGGCATTATTGAGCGCCTTAACCGCACATTAGGGATGCGCATCGCGC
This sequence comes from Edwardsiella anguillarum ET080813, assembly GCF_000264765.2. Lineage (GTDB taxonomy): Bacteria > Pseudomonadota > Gammaproteobacteria > Enterobacterales > Enterobacteriaceae > Edwardsiella > Edwardsiella anguillarum. The sequence goes on along the minus strand of NZ_CP006664.1, from coordinate 2,875,161 downwards.
GCCAATTTGCCACCTACTACGGCACCGGGGCAGATAAAAGCACGGTTCGGCGTATGGGAAAAGCGCTTAAATCAGCGCTTAACGCTGTTGATAAGGGCAAGGTGTTAACCGCCAAACAACAGCAGACATTACGTGATTTGCCCTCTTGGGACGCAATGGTGGCCGCCATTGAAGACGGGATTGAGTGGTACAACAATCGCCCCCACTCATCCTTGCCTAAGCGGGGTGATGGCGAGCATTTCACACCAGCACAATTTCGGCGTTACAAGCTGGAAAAGGAGGGTACGCAGCTTGAATGGCTGTCCAACGTCGAATTGCGCCATATGTTTATGCCGCAGATTGAGCGAACAGTAAACCGTTGTGAAGTCAGGTTATTCAATAACCTTTACTACTCGGAAGCATTACGCAATGAGCATGGCCGCCAGGTGTTGGTGAGCTATGACGTACATGATGCGTCCAAAGTTATTGTCTGCCGTATGGATGGCACGCTGATTTGTGACGCGATTTGGGATGGCAACAAAAAAGAGGCATTCCCGGTTACAGCGGCGTATCACAACCGCCAGCAGCGGATCAAAGGTATGCGCCAGCGTGGCGAGGAAAAAATCCGACTGGCCGAAGCCGAAAATCAACAGACGTTACCTGCACCGGGTGCGCCAGAGTGGCTCCCAGCAAATGTATACCGCCCTATAGGAAATACGGCCCTAAAAGCGGTCACGGTGGAAGTGGAAGATGTAGAAGACGACGATGCATTCCAGCGAGGCGTTGCATTGCTGGCCAAACAGAAAGCACGCAATAGCGGAATTTAAGCAAAAAAATAACCCGAGCAGCCACTCAGGTTATCTGGAACAACAAAGATCATAAAACGAGGGAATTATGAGCGATATTAATGCGATTAGCAAGACTATCCGTGACATGGTTGATGCAGAGAAAGCCACTATGACCCAAATTGCCAGCGAGACCGGCTTCTCGGTAGCGGTGATCTCCGCTTTCGCCAATGGCAATTACAAGGGGAATAATGGACGTGTAGCGGAGGCCGTCGAGGTATGGCTGGATAACTACCAGCAAAAATCAACACTGGCCGAGCCTCCGCGCTTTGTTGAAACACAAACAGTGCGCCAAATCTGGACGGTATTCCAGTTTGCACAGTTAGCAGAGTGTATCAGCGTCATTGCAGGTAACCCTGGTGTAGGTAAAACCGTCGCGGCGCGCGAATACAGTATTAAGCCGAACGTTTGGATGATGACGGCTTCCCCCTCCTGCGCCACCGTTACGGAGTGTTTAACCGAACTAGCCGAGGTTTTAGGTATTAGCGATGCGCCTCGCCGTAAAGGCCCATTGGCGCGCGCTATTCGCCGCCGTATGAATGGCACCAGTGGCCTGGTTATCGTTGACGAGGCAGATCATTTAAATATGGAGGCATTGGAGGAGCTGCGTTCTCTGCAAGATGCGACGAAAATTGGCATGGTGCTAATTGGTAATCTACGGGTATTGTCACAAATGACCGGTGATGGACGCCGTCCGATTGAATTGGCCCGGTTGTTTAGTCGAATTGCTAAACCATCACGGATCCATAAGGCTAAAAAGGCCGATGTTAATGCTATTGCGGATGCCTGGGATATCAAAGGCGAGGCAGAGCGTAAGTTATTGCACGCCATTGCCGAGAAACCCGGCGCATTACGCGTGCTATCGCATACCTTGCGACTTGCACATATCACGGCAAGTGCAGATGGCGAGAAACTAACTGAGACCAATATTCGTGCTGCATTTAAAGACCTGAATATTGATACCGACTTAATCGCGTTAGGAGGTTAATTATGCCTGTAAATATGTTTGATGCTGTAAATGCCGTTCGTCGCATGGTGGAGCCAACAGGTGCCGTTATTGGTCGCTCAAAGCGTTACCGTCAGCGCCCAGCGGTAGAGGTATTAGGCATGACGCATCCCCCCGTTGACGGAGCCATCGAAATCACAGTAACAACTGACGGCCTACGTCGCCGCGTTCATGCAGTTAGAATCAACGGTTGCACGGTTTATTGGGAGTAAAGGCGATGACACAGAAAATTACCGCCTATGCCTGGGCTAGCGGTTTGATTGAGTTTGGTAACAGTGTTCCGCCTGGAGCATTACCTATCGCCAAAGGCGATAAACAACAGATTATGGATAATGTCATCGTATTGGCACGGCATTCGTATAACGGGCATGAAATTTATGTTCCGGGTATCCCGGAGGCCGATTCACAGAATGATGCTGTTGACGCGCTATTGCACTTTTCAAAACTGATTAAGGAGCGTTTAAATCGCTGAGGTAATTAATGGTAATGTCAGATGATGATCTTATCGCACTGGTGTTTTTTGTGATCATTCCAATCATTCTTTCTTGTAATAAAAGGAGCTAGTTATGGTGCGGGTTGTTTTTGATTTTCATGTTGATGGCGATACTTCAACAAAGTTACAGGATGGGCGGCTTCAACATAATACTGAGGTGGGTGTCACCATATCTATTGATGGCATCAATGACAAAAAGAAAGGGCTTGATGCTGTCTATGCCCTTGCTATGAGTGAAATATCCAGTGAAATTATCAAGCTGGTGAGTATGGAGGTCGATCGTGCGGTAGCCGCATGTGGCGGTGAAGTTATTAATACCAAACTTATTTCAAAGAATACGGAGTGTAGTCATGGCAACAAAAACCAAGCGCATTAAATCCGCAGCAGCGCTATATGTTCCGCAGTCAAAAGCGGAGGCCGCGAGTGATATCCGCAAAATCGGTGACCTCCAGCGTGAGGCGGTTCGCCTCGAAACGTTGATGAATGACGATATTGCACAAATTACACAGCGATGCTTACCCGAAATAGAAAAGATTAAAAATGACTTGGAGGTACTTTCTAAAGGGGTTCAAAATTGGTGTGAGTCTCACCGTGATGAACTCACAGAAAATGGCAAGACAAAAACAGCCAATATGGTAACGGGTGAAGTCGCCTGGCGTAATCGCCCACCCTCTGTATCTATTCGTGGGGTGGACTCGGTTCTGGAAACATTAAAACGCCTCAAGTTAGAGCGTTTTATCAGAGTTAAAGAGGAAGTTAATAAAGAAGCTATCCTGAACGAACCGACGTCTGTAGCGGGTGTGGCAGGTATCTCTGTAAAATCAGGAATAGAGGATTTTGCTATCACCCCATTTGAACAAGACGCTGGCATTTAAAAAAGAACGTTAAACCCTGTTTTAATTTGGCGCTCGCGTCATGGGTTCGTGCGCGCCAAATTTATCGGAGCAATATTATGGATAAGAAAGAAATCTATGACGCAGCATTCTCTCGCTGGGGATTTGACGCCCAAATGCTGGTATTAAACGAGGAGGCCAGCGAATTAGCCGCCGTCATCAGCCGTTTCCTCAACCATCGCACCAATATTGGTAAGGTGGTATCGGAAGCCGCAGACGTTGAAATTATGATTGAGCAGTTACGGAATAATGGCTTTGGCGGTGAGTTGGACAACGAAAAATCGCGAAAATTAGCACGCCTCTCCCGGCGACTGGGAATACCTGCAAGTGCTCCTGCTCAACTCATACCACCGCCATTCGAGTTGATTGATGAGGCTCTTGAGCATATGTGCATGGCTAAAGGTTTATCCATGTCTGGCAAAGCGAGTCATAACCGACAGGCAGCTGCGCACTTGCGTTTGGCAATGGGTCGCATGATGTATGCCGCGCAGATTTGTGTTCGGGATGCGCAACGTATCGAACAATCTGCTGGGAGGGGTAATTCATGATGAACTCACATAAGAAAGCCATTGCCGAAGAGGTTGTAAGGCTACGCACTCGTGGTTTTTCTTTTGTAAAAATTAGCGAGCTATTGGGGAGGGAGTGTGAATAATCTATTACAGAGGGTTCAATATTTTTTCTGGCGACGTCGATTGATGAAGGCAGTATCGTCGGAGTTGGGCGATCAGGCTGCTTTAATTGCTGTGGAATTATGGTCCTTCTCACCAGAGAATGATGAATTTAACTGGCACCATTATGATGCTGTCGATGTTGCTAAAGAAATGATTAAAAATCATCATGGGATGCTAACCTATGACTAAGCAATGGTTGAGATATTGTAATCTTCCCTCATTTGTAAAAACTGTCTTTTATGATAAAAGAAATGCTATCGGAGGCTATATGCCTAATGAAATCACAATGAAAGATGAATGTCGGCCTTTGTTTATAGCCAGTGGCATGGGTGAAATGTTGGCAAATAGTGATGATAAAAAGGCAGCTGTTGCCGCCTTAGATGTTTTATGGAGATTAAGCCAGAAACTACTCCAGGCCGAGCTTATCTTTAAAAAATTTAGCTAGCATACTCTTGCTGACGTCTTTAACAACATCAAAGGGGGCGTCAGCAAACTCTTTCTTGATTCTCTCAAGAATTGGCTTTTGGGCTAAAGCACTCGCAAAATCATGCCCATTCTGGGTTAGCCTTATTTTTCGCGCGGAGTTTACTCTTGGTGTGCTATTTGTCATGTGTATACCAATGCATGATGGAGAGCCCGTTTCTAACTCATCATTACTTATGAGTCCATTCTCTACCATTAATAACAATGTAAATAAAAGGATCTCCTCTTGCTCATCATTCACCTCAAGGATTCCGGTATCTTTTAATGTGATAAATGCATGGGGAGAGTCCAAGAAAATATTAAGGATTTTTTTCATTTCATCATAATCAATACGCATTCATATATCTCCATTATCAATTACTATTGAATGTAGTATACACGCTAGGAGACACACCATGCAGCGTACGTCCCTCATTAAGTTAATCCATATCGCCCGCCGTGATCTACACCTCGACGAGGATACCTATCGGGCCGTCCTCATAGCAGCCGTTCCGGGTAAACGGAGTTGCCGCGATATGACCGACAACGAGCTTAAAAACGTTCTCGATGCTTTTAACACCCGAGGCTTTAAACCTCACGCAAAACCCCCGCTCAAGGGGATAAAGCCTGCGACGATCCCCGCAAAAATTCGTGCAATATGGCGCACCATGCACGACGAGGGCTTCATTAAAAATGGTGATGAAGTTGCATTGAATGCCTGGATAAAGCGTACGACAGCCACGCTAAATGGCGGTCTGGGTGTGGCACAGCTTGCCTGGTTAAATCGGGACAGTGAACTGGCCGCGCAGGTGTTGGAAAGCCTTAAAAAATGGCACCGACGCTGCATGTTGTCGGCAATGCCGCCGGGCAATCCACCGCGTGGCTATGATGCGCTCTGTCGTGATTATTTGCGCTACCGGGCAACTAAACGATGACAAAAATCCCGCTAATCGGCGGGATTTTTTATATAATGGCACCTTGTACTGTATAAACGATCATGAGGTGTCTATGGCTGAGATCCAAACTGATTTATTTGAGGGCGATCCCGATGCGCAGCAGCTGTTCGACCATATGGACGAAATTCCGGTTAATGAGTTGGAGCGGCAGTGGCCGCAAATGCTGGTCGCGCTGATCGATGTGCTGGAGTGTGAAATCAAGCGGCAAGCTAAAACCCCGCATGAACCGCGCCAGCTGGCACGTAAGCTGGCTGCGGCAATGAGCCATTATATGGGTGGGCGTTCTTACTATCTTCCTAATGGGGAGGTGCTGTTTAACTCGCTGCGCGATGATAAAATCTACCGGGAATATGATGGACGGAACATGACCGCACTGTTGAAAAAATACCGGTTGGGTCAGACCCAGTTTTATCGCATCATAAGTCGCCAGCGCAAACTGCACATGAACCGCTACCAGCGCGATCTGTTCGCTTCGCATTAAGTCACGCCGCGTGCAATCGGCGGCCCTCCAGAGGGCGGATTGCAGTTTCACCGGCATATGCAAATCCCCTGAGTACCTCTCTGTTTTTTATCCTGTTCGCAGATTGTGACGAACGGATAGCCTCATGCCCAAACTCCCCCCTGCATTACGTAAAAAGTTACTCGCGGCCATTTTGTCCGGTGCCAGTCTGTTGGGGATCACCGCAACCTATACCGGCTATTGGGAAGGGAAAGTTAACACGACCTACCTGGATCCGGTGAAAATCCCCACCATCTGCTACGGCCACACCGGCCCTGACGTTAAGCCCGGCATGTACAAGACCGACGCAGAATGTCTGGCCTTGCTTGAAAAAGATCTGGGCGGTGCATTTCAGGCGATTGATCGCTATGTCACAGCCCCTTTAACGGACGGTCAACGTGTGGCGCTGGCATCGTTTATCTACAACGTAGGGGTTGGAAAATTTCGCAAGTCCACACTCTTAAAGCTCATCAACGCCGGGGAAATGCCCGCCTCCTGCAAAGAATATCCACGCTGGATCCGTGCAGGCGGTGAGGTACTCCCAGGCCTGCGTGATCGGCGCAATGCGGATGAGTGGCTATGTACGTTCGACTTGCCGAAAGCCGATTAAGCCAATATTGGCGAGTGGTTACGCTGGGGTTGCTGGTATTTGTTCTGGTTCTGCGGGGGGTCTTGTGGCTTGGCTAAAAGCGAATGCGGCAACGCTGTTTATGTTTGCGGTGATCGCCTGTCTGGGGGCCGCTGTTGCCTTTCTTTATCACGACAATGGCACCTTGCAGGAAGACAACGCGTTACTGAGGCGAGAGCGCGACGAGGCGCGTTTTATTCTACAAAACCAGCAACGGGCCATGACGCTGTTTAACACGGTTTCCAAGGCAGTACGGGATGAGAAAAAACAAAACCAGCAAGAGATGGACGTCATCCGGCAAGATGTGCGCGAAGCCCTGGCGAATGATGCCCCGGCTGCTGCCCTTGTGCCTCAGCGTGGCGCTGACCGCGTGCGGGACGCCGCGCGTGCAATACGTACCGGTGCCGCCCGTCCCCATCCCTGACGAGTTGTTGGCGGATTGTCTCGCGCCAATGCCGCCAGAGCCATTCACCTACGGGGCCAGTGTGGATTACAACCTGCAACTGCTGGCCGTGATTAAAAACTGCAATGCCGATAAAGCCGGGATCCGTCAGATAGAGCTTTCGCGGCACCCAATGAGCAAAAAATAGCGATGGATGATTTTGACCGCGCTGCCGAAATTGAAGCGCGCTTTCAGGCGGAGAGTTTAGCGGCCCAACTCCGCAAGGCCCACCCGGCCTTACCCGTGACGGCTTGCCGTGAATGTGAGGACTGTGGCCAGCTTATTCCTGTTCAGCGGCTCGCCATCGTCCCAACGGCGGTGTGCTGTATTGATTGCCAGCGTTTACGGGAGGTTCGGCGTGTTTGAGTTTCTCAAAGACTACTGGGGACAGGGGCTGTCAATTATTAGCACCGTATATGCCGTCGCACTGTTTGTGTTACGCCGCTCGTTCGCCACCGTAGAGGCCGTTGGCAAGCTGGATGAGCGACTGCGCAGTATCGAAACCCAGCAGGGCAACTTGCCATCACAGGCCGAGTTTAACGCCCTGAAAGAAGAAATGTATGAACTGCGTGGCGATCTGAAAGAGACCAACGCCGCGCTGCGGGCAGTATCCCATCAAAACCAGCTGATGCTGGAAAAAACCATCAACCGGAGTGAGTAATGCTTGATGATATTCTGACGCAGGATCAGCGCCTGGTTATTCTGCGATCTCTGGCCGAGGGGGGTCTGGAGTTAGGCGAGTCCGTTTTACAGGATTGCCTTGATGCTTACGGCCACAACATTTCCCGCGACAAGGTACGCACCTTGATCCACTGGCTTTCTGAGCAGGGATTAGTCCGCATTGAAACCCTTTCAAATGGCTATTACGTCGCACACCTGACAGCTCGCGGACAGGATGCCTCTGAGGGGCGTGTCGTTGTGCCGGGTGTAAAAAAGCCCCGCGCTCGATAAGGGAGGCCACATGGAAAAGAAAACGCGTGGCCGCCCCAGCAAAATTGATCGCCTGCCTGACGCTATTCGCAAGACGCTGTTTGACATGCTGCGTGAAAAGCAGATCACCCAACAGCAGATCTTGGCCGAAGTAAACCGACTGATTGAGGATGCCGGTTTACCCGATGAACAAAAGTTGTCCCGTTCTGGCCTTAACCGATTGGCAACTGAGAATGAACAGTTGATGCAAGATCTGCGGGAACTCCGCGAGCAGACCAAAGCGTTGACGACTGAACTGGGCGATAAACCTGCGGGCGAAACCTCAAAACTGGTGTTAGAGATGGGCCGCTCTTTGCTGTTTAAGGCCATGCGCAAACAGATGAAACAGGCCAATGATCCTGAATCAGAGATTGATGTTGATCTGCTGAAAAACGCCATGCTGGCCGTACAGCGTCTGGAAAATACGGCGATGGTCAACCTTAAGCGCGAAAAGGAAATTCGCCTGGCGTATGCCGAAGAGGCTGCCAACGCGGTTAGCGAGGAGTTACGCGGACAGGATGGGATGAGTGAGGCGTTGGAGCAGCGGATCCGCATGGTTCTGCTGGGGAAAGCGTAAACACTATGACGTCAAAAAAAACGCTTAAAGCGCTGACGGCCCCGCGCCTTATTGACCTGAAGGAAGAAGCCGAACTGCTCGGCGTCACTATCCAGACGGATATCAATGCGATCCACCCTGAGAATGGGCCGGTTTTTCTGGCCTATCAGCAGCGCTGGTTTGATGATGAGAGCCAAATCTGCATTGCGGAGAAATCCCGCCGTACCGGCCTGACCTGGGCCGAGGCGGGCCGCAATGTGATCACGGCGGCCAAGCCCCGCCGCCGGAGGGGCCGTAACGTATTTTATGTCGGCTCAAAGCAAGAAATGGCGCTGGAATACATCGCGGCTTGTGCGCTGTTTGCCCGCGCTTTTAACCAGCTAGCCAAGGCGGACGTCTGGGAGCAGACCTTCTGGGATAGCGACAAAAAAGAGGAAATCCTCACCTACATGATCCGCTTTCCCAACAGCGGATTCAAAATTCAGGCGCTATCATCCCGCCCGTCCAACCTACGCGGCTTGCAGGGCGATGTGGTTATTGACGAAGCCGGTTTCCATGAAGCCCTCGATGAACTGTTAAAAGCCGCAATGGCGCTGACCATGTGGGGGGCTCGCGTGCGCCTGATATCGACCCATAACGGCGTCGATAATCTGTTTAATCAGTACATTCAGGATGCCCGCGAAGGGCGCAAGGATTACAGCGTTCACCGTATCACGCTGGATGATGCCATCAATGACGGATTATACCGCCGTATCTGTTACGTCACGGATCAGCCGTGGTCGCTGGAAGCCGAGAAAAAATGGCGCGATGACCTGTATAAGAATGCGCCCTGCAAAGAGGATGCCGACGAAGAGTATGGCTGTATCCCGAAAAAATCCGGCGGAGCCTATCTGTCCCGCCCACTGATTGAGGCGGCGATGACCCCGGCGCGGGATATCCCAATCTTGCGCTATGAGGCCCCTGATGACTTTGAGCTGTGGAGCAGTGTGCAGCGCGAAGCTGACGTCGATGACTGGTGCCAGTTGAACCTGCTCCCGCTATTGGAGGCTCTTGACCCGGCCAATACGCACAGTTTCGGCGAGGACTTTGCACGCGTGGGCGATCTTACCTGTTTTGTTCCGCTGGCGATCACTCCGTTGCTGACCAAGCGTGAATGCTTTCGCGTCGAGCTGCGGCGCGTCACTTATGAGCAGCAGCGGCAAATCATGCTGTTTATTCTCACCCGCCTGCCGCGCCTGATTGGGGCGGCGTTTGACGCCACCGGCAACGGCGGTTATCTGGCCGAGGCGGCTCGCCTGCATTTTGGCCCGGAAATGGTGGATTGCGTCATGCTTTCGCCTCGTTGGTATGCCGAGTGGATGCCGAAGCTCAAAGGTGAGTTTGAAGCGCAAAACATCACGGTAGCCCGTCATCAGACCACCCTGGACGATTTGCAGAGTATCAAGGTGGTTAACGGTATCCCGCAGATAGATAAAGGGCGCACCAAAGACAGCGAGGCCAAGACGAGTGGTGCCCGCCGTCACGGTGACTTTGCGGTCGCGTTGTGTATGGCGAACCGTGCTGCCTACATGGAGGGATTTGTGCTGGATGATGACGCCTGTCAGGCGCTCCCGGCACGAACACGTGCCCTAGAGGAAGCCACCGACGATCTGAATGATGACTATCACGACTATGAGCGAGGCTGTTGGTAATGGGAAAAATTCTGGATATAAACGGCCAGCCGTTTGATTTTGACCCGGAGATGCAATCTGTGCGGGAAGACCTGCCACAGGTTGCTAGCCGAGCGGCGGAGCATCCGTCATCGGGGATCACCCCTAACCGGGCAGCTTTATGCCTGCGCGCTGCCGAACGCGGCGATCTTATCATGCAGGCAGATTTGGCCGCAGATCTTGAAGAAAAAGACACGCACCTGTTTGCGGAGTTGAGCAAACGCCGTCTGGCTATCCAGAGTGTGGCGTGGCGTATTGAGCCACCGCCTAATGCTCTGGCCGCCGAGAAAAAAGATGCGGCAATGTTGAGTGAGTTTTTGCAGAGTGCCGCCTGGTTTGAAGATGGGCTGTTTGATGCCACGGATGCGATCCTCAAAGGCTATTCGATGCAGGAAATCGAATGGGGATACTTAGGAAAGCAGCGTTGGCCGATCGCCCTTCATTGGCGCGATCCCGCACTCTTTTGCCTCAACCCGGATAACTATCACGAAATCCGTCTGCGCGATGACAGCTATCAGGGTGTGGCGTTGCAGCCATTCGGTTGGGTACGTCATCAGGCTAAATCCAAAACCGGCTATGCCGGGACGCAAGGACTGGTGCGCACCCTTATCTGGCCGTTCATTTTCAAAAATTACAGTCTGCGGGATTTTGCCGAGTTTCTGGAGATTTACGGCTTACCGTTGAAGGTGGGTAAATATCCCAGCGGTGCCAGCAAAGAGCAAAAAGCAGCCTTGATGCGAGCAGTAATGGATATTGGTCGCCGGGCCGGGGGGATTATCCCGGCGGGGATGAGTCTGGACTTTGCGACGGCGGCGAACGGCCAGTCAGATCCTTTCCTCGCCATGATGAACTGGGGCGAAAAGACTATCTCTAAGGCAATCCTCGGCTCAACGCTGACCAGTCAGACCGATACCAACGGCAACCGGGCGTTGGGCGAGGTGCATAACGAGGTGCGCAAAGATATTCGTAATGCCGACCTGCGCCACCTGATTGCCACCCTTAACCGTGATCTGATTTATCCCATGCTGGCGGTTAACAGCGCTTCACCGTTGGATCCAACACGCCTACCGCGCTTCACGTTCGATACGATGGAGCCGGAAGATATGTCCATGTTTGCCGACGCTATCCCTAAGCTGGCCGTGGGGATGCCTATCCCCGTATCCTGGCTGCATGACAAACTGCGGATCCCTGTACCGCAGAATGATGAGCCGGTATTTACCGCCACAGCGGCGACACCGTTACCCACGTCGCAGGCCCCGCTATCGGCACAAGACGCCGTACCGACTCCGCCTGCTAAAGATGCGTTGGATATCATGGCCGAGCATGTGGATGTTGCCGGGCTAAATGCCACGATCGATCCCGTATTGGCCCCGCTGATTACCGCTATCCGCCAGCATGGCCCGGAGGCGGCAATGCAACAGGCGGCGGCGCTGTATCCGCAGATGAATGATGATGACCTGATTGACATGCTGACCCGTGCCGTCTTTGCTGCCGAGGTCTGGGGGAGGCTTGATGCCACAACCGATTGATCTGGCTTATGCCGCTCGCCTACCGCCAAAGGAGAGCGTGGCGTATTTTCGCGCCAAAGGATACGCCATCACCTGGAACTGGTACGAACAACTGGCTGATGTACACGCCCGAATGTTTACCGTGGCCAAAGCGGTAAGAATGGATGTGCTGACGTCTATCCGGGAGGAAACAGATCGGGCGATCAGTGAGGGGATTTCCCGCGATGAGTTTATTAAGACGCTGACCCCGCGACTGCAACGGCTGGGATGGTGGGGAAAGCAAATTGCTGTGGATAGCCAGGGTAATGCCAACGAGATCCAATTGGGCAGTGCCCGCCGCCTCGCCTTGATTTATGACGTGAACACCCGTACCGCCTATAACAGCGGGCGTTACGCCCAAATGGTAAATACGGCGGATTTGTATCCTTATTGGCAATATGTGGCCGTACTGGACAGCCGGACACGTCCGGCACATGCTGCCTTAAACGGACTGGTATTCCGCTATGATGATCCGTTTTGGAAAACGCATTACCCCCCGAACGGTTGGCGCTGTCGTTGCCGGGTTCGGGCATTGTCTGCCGCCAGGCTAAAAGCATTAGGGTTGCGTGTCAGCTACGGGGCTAGCTACCTGCATACACAAGACGTGGACGCGGGTATTGATGAGACCACCGGTGAAGTTTTCAAAACGGCCTCAACTACCTTTAACAATGGCCGGGTAAAAATGACCCCGGATGTGGGCTGGTCATATAATCCTGGCTCGGCGGCATTTGGTACAGATCAGTCGCTCATTCGTAAACTGGTTGAGGTACAAGATCCGGCGTTACGCCAGCAGGTGGTTCAAATCCTGAACAACAGTCCGGCTCGCCAGTTGGCCTTTTCACTGTGGGCGCGCCGTGTCGCCGAGACCCGGCGTGCGGGTAACGGTATTCAGACGCTGGGGTTTATGAGTGAACACATCGCTGATGCTGTGGCCGTGCGTACCGGAACGGCACCGGCACGCTTACTGGCGATGAGTGAAAAAAATCTGATGCACATAGATAGTGATAAACACCAACGTAGCGGCGTAGCGTTATCACAAGACGATCTGGCGCTGCTCCCTCGTCTGTTAGCCCATCCTCAGGCGGTTTTGTGGGATAAACGTCACAACAATCTGCTGTACGTTGTGGCCAGCCGAGATGGCCTTGCCAAAGTCGTGGTAAATGCACCTTTTGGCATAAAGAAGCATCCCGACCAACTGGATGTGGTGATCAATGCTTATCGGGTCGAGAGTCAGGTCTTACAAGGAGATATTGCCGGCGGCTGGCTTGAACTATTGGAAGGGAGTCTGAATTAAGGCCGATGGCAGGGATCGAACCTGCATACATGCCCACGTGACTAACGCGGCACCGACTTTACCGGTTAAGCGTACATCGGCCTATCAGTCAATAGTTAACCATTAACCGGGGATTGGAGCAACCATGAGCACGTTAAATCTCGCGGTCGTCATTGACCAAAAGCGCCTGCAGCGTGCCTTTCGGACACTCATAAAAATGGGCGATGATGGCCGAGGCATTACCCGTGTTGTTGCCGGGGCCTTACTCTCATCGACAGAGCAGGCATTTGAGCGGGAACAGAGTCCTGAGAGGCAAAGCTGGGCTGCCTGGTCTGATCCCTGGCGACGTTGGCGAGAAGAGCACGGCTATCTGCCGGGTAAAATCCTCACGCTACAGGGCGATCTCGCCCGCAGCGTCACCACCGATTATGGCCCAAACTGGGCGATTATCGGCTCCAACAAACCCTACGCCGCGATTCATCAATGGGGCGGAAAGCCGGGTATGGCTCCCGGCCCAGCTGCAATCACCGCACGGCCCTATATGGGATTGGATAGCGCTGGCGAGCAGGAGATTATCGCCGCTATTCAAAAACGCGCGCAAATGGCCCTTAGCGGCGATAAGTGACTGTATCCCCGTCGTTGTACTAGGAAAAGTTTTTGAAAGCGTCACGGCGTTTTTGAAAGGGGTTTGAAAGGGGTATCAAACCCACCTTACGATAAGAGGCTAGTTTGGGGCGCTCTCACCCCAATGTACTAAATGTTTCTACGATGGTTAAGGCAACTTATTCTATCTTCGAAATGGACTATTTAGCTAAATCAGATCTCATAGCTTGTATTAGCCCATCAAATGCCTCATGCCTTTTTGTGCTAGGGCCATCGTTCGTATCGATCATTTTTTGAGCAAATAGAGCAACTTCGGGGGACCCAAATAAAGAGCAATGTGTTTGCCATAAAGCATACTCTTTTGCTGTCGTCTCAGATGGCATCGCAGCAGCTTTATGAATAGCAGATAGTAGCCCTAAATATGCACTCTTTTTTTCCTCATAAAGACGTTCTTTCTGCTTTGTTTTTTTTGCTAAAAAATTGGACATTATAGAGTTTAATATAGTGCCAATACCTAAACCGCCAATAATTCCAAGTAGCGTGTTATAATCCATGCAAAATACTCCCTATTCCTGATTATAAATTATGAGTAATTTAGTCCATTAACTGGTAGTTATCCATTTTTTATCTAGTGCTCAGGTATTCCCTGTGGCATAAGGTAAATCCACCCGATTCGCCATCCCCCTGACAATGGGGGAATGAAAACAAAATCACGCTCCCATAACATCGCCCTGGCCCCGCTGAGTGCTGCCCTGGTAAAACCGGATGAAAACGGCTGGTGCCAGCTGCTACCTGCAGGCCGGGTGCGTTCACGCGATGGCCGCCCCGAGAAACCCGTCGAGGGCTGGTTAGTTGACGCGGCGGCTTGTAACCGTATCCGGGCCAGCCTAGCCGCTCTCAAACAACCGCTGCTGATTGATTACGATCACCAGACCCTGCATACCCAAAGTAAAGGCATCCAGGCACTGGCCGCAGGCTGGGTTAGCCCCGAGGGTATCGAGTGGCGCGAAGGGCAAGGCGTTTTCATTTGCCCTAAATGGACACCCAACGCCCGCCAGCATATCGATAATCTGGAGTACGCCTATCTTAGCGCCGTATTGCAGTACTACGAGGATACGGGCGAGATTATCGGTGTGCGTGTCGCTGCACTGACTAATGACCCCGGCCTGACGGGTATGCAAGCCGTTGCAGCCCTCAGTGCTTCTTTTGTTCCCTCCTCCCAACCGGAGAATCAACCCATGAATGAACAGCTGCGCCAGTTGCTGGCGGCGCTGGGTGTAACCGTTCCTGAAAGCGGCGACGTTACCGCCGAACAAGGAACGGCTGCCCTGTCTGCGCTGATGGCAATGAAAGCCAAATCCGATGCCCATGACGGGCTGCAAACTCAGGTCGCCTCACTGTCGGCTGAGGTCACCACCCTGAAAGGGACGACTCCAGCGCAAGGTTCGGTGGACTTAACCCAGTACGTGCCAGTCGAGACCTTTAATGCCCTACGCACGCAACTGGCTGCCCTGTCATCTGAACATGGTGCGCAATCCATCACGCAGGTTATCGATAAGGCCGAGCAAGAGGGGCGCATCTTTAAATCCGAGCGGGAATACCTGAGCCGCCTGGGAGGGCAAATTGGCGTCGCAGCGCTGTCTGCTCAGTTGGCAACGCGCCAGCCTATCCCCGCACTGACCGCCATGCAGACCACGACCGTTCCTGCGGCCAGTGAGGCGAAAAAAAGCACCGCCGCGCTTTCTGCGGAGGATTTGCAGGCGGCGAACGTGCTGGGGAAAACCCCGGAAGAATTCCTGAAACTGAAAGAGGATGCTAAATAATGCCTACCCCGATTACCCCGGCACAGATCACCGCGCTGATGACCGGCTATCGTGCCGACTTTCAGAACGGGATCAGCATGGCTCCGTCGCAATACCAACAGATTGCCATGACGGTGCCGTCAACGTCCAAGACCAACACCTACGGCTGGCTGGGGCAGTTCCCGCAGTTCCGTGAATGGGTCGGCGCGCGTGTCATCGAAAAGATGAAAGCCTACGGCTACACCATCGCCAACAAAACCTTTGAGGGCACGGTTGCTATCAGCCGTGATGATTTTGAGGACGACAACCTCGGGATCTACTCACCGATGTTTCAGGAGATGGGCCGGGCGGGTGCGATCCAACCGGATGAGCTGGTCTTTGCGGCGTTGCGCGATGGCATTAAAAACGCCTGTTATGACGGTCAAAATTTCTTTGATACCGACCATCCTGTTTACCCGAAGGTTGATGGTAGCGGCGATGTGCAAAACGTAGCCAACATGTTTACCGCCAAGGTCGGGGCCAGTGGTTCGCAAACCAACTATACCGGCCCGGCGTTCTACCTGCTGGATTGCTCCCGCGCCGTCAAACCGCTCATTTTTCAGGATCGCCGCAAGCTGGAGCTGGTTGCCCAGACCAAAGTCGATGAGGGCCGAGCCTTTACGGATAACGAGTTTGTCTTTGGTGCCTCAGCCCGTCGCAATGTCGGCTATGGCTTCTGGCAAATGGCTTACATGATGAAAGCCCCGCTCACCCTGGACTACCTCTGGCAGGGATGGCAGGCCATGCGCGCCTTCACGGCTGATGGTGGCCGCAAGCTGGGGATCAAGCCGACGCATCTGGTTGTCCCGACTGAACTGGAGAAGCAGGCCACGCAGCTGTTGGAGCGTGAGCTGTTTACCGATGGCACCACCACGGTCTCCAACGAAATGAAAGGCAAGCTGAAGTTACTTGTCGCTGATTTCCTGTAACCCGGTTTTAAGGCGGCTTTAGGCCGCCTTATATCCCGTTTCAAACGGAGAGCACTGTGAGATGGACAAGCAATCTATTGATCCGACATTGGCGGGCAACCTGCCAGAAGATAATAACCGTACTCCAGACACTGAGGCTGTGCATCCGGAACGTATTGCCGTATCGGTTTGTTGCCCGCGCCCCACGTTCCGCCGTGCAGGCCTGGTCTTTACTCAAGGCAAACAGACCGTGGATGTTACACCGGAGCAACTGGCTCGATTACAGGCTGAGCCATGCCTCGTTGTGCGCGTACTTTCGCCGACTGGTGATGATGAGGGCGGCGTGGCGGGTGTGGTACATCCAGGCACCGATACTCCGACCTGCGATATGAATACCCGGATCCGCGCTGCCGTTGCCGCGCTGGAGGCAGACAACCCGGCGCATTTTACCGCCGCAGGCAAGCCCAAAGTGGCCGCAGTGGTTGACGTTCTGGGTGACAAAGTGACCCAAAGCCAGATTGATGCGGCACTCAACCAGGACGCCTCATGAACTATGCCACTGTTGCTGATATGCGCGTCCGTTACCGCGATGATTTGCTCAATAGTCTGCTGCGTCGGGTGGGGACTGCCGAGTTGGATACAGAGAAGCTCGATCGGGCGCTAACGGATGCCAGCGCACTGATTGAGGGGTACTTGTCGGCGCGGTACGCGTTGCCACTCTCGGCCATTCCTCGGCTGCTGACCCAGCACTGCTGCGCCATTGCGTTTTATTACCTCAACGATGAGCGGGCTACGGAGCAAACCACCCAGCGCTATAAAGACGCATTGCGCTGGCTTAACGAGGTGAAAAACGGTGACCTGCAACTCGGGGTGGATGAAGACAATCTCGCTCCAGAGGGGATCGACCTACCACAGATGGTGGCCGATGCGCCGGTATTCAGCCGTAAGCAACAGGGGTTTATCTGATGATTGTCGAGACCGAAAACGCCCTGATTGCCCGGATTAATGCGTTGTTTGAGCACCAGTTGCGCCATGTTGGCACCCACCCCGGCGACTGGAGCGAGGAAGCCCTGCATACCATGCTGCTGACCCCGCCTGCGGTGTATGTGGTCTGGTTAGGTGCGGGCGCTGGGCGTACCCGTCAGCGGATGGAGAGCCGCTGGGTGCTGTATGTGGTAGCCGATGTGATCAATGGCGTGGATGTTTCACGACTGGGGCTATACCAGATTGTCGGGCGGCTCATCAGTGGCATATCTGGGTTTCAGCCAGGAGATACCGGTGTGATGCAGTTTACCGAGTCTCGCAATCTGTACACCGAGAAGCAAGGTGGCGTCGGCGTCTCCTTGTACGGTCTCTATTTTACCTGCGAGGAACTGATTGAGCCGCAAACCGATTTGGGGTCGCTTGATGAGTTTTTGCGTCACTGGCAAACATTCCAGCAACCCAACGGGACACCGGTTTGTGAGGCACATATCACCTTACCTCAACAGGAGACACCAAATGAACGATGAGATTTTTATTAAACCGGCTCCGGGGTGTGCCGTACGCGATCCCGTCACGATGGCCCTGCTGGCCGAGCACGGCGAGCAAAAACCCCGTAGCCCGTACTGGCTACGCCGTTTGCGCCTGGGCGATGTGGTTTACGTCTCGCAAGAGAATAGCGCCACCGAAGAGGCCGACGCGAACGCGGCTACCCCGGAGAGCGCAGGCAAGCGCCGCGCCCAATCCCAACCCACGCAATCAGGTGATGAACAATGACGATTTCGTTTAATGACATTGGCACCACTATCCGTGTGCCATTGGCATACATCGAGTTTGATAACTCACGCGCGGTGACCGGGACGCCTCAGAAACTGGTGAATGTCCTGTTGCTGGGGCAAGCCGATATGAGCGGCGACAAGGTCAATGGCACTGGAGCATTAAATGTGCCGGTGCGGATCTCCCGAGACAAACAGGCGATCGCCCTATGGGGGCGAGGCTCGATGGTTGCCAATATGGCTAAAGCTTTTCTGGAAGATAACCCGGACGCCGTGTTGTACGTTATGGCTCAAGGGAATGGCACCGGAAGCGGTGCCGCTGGTACGCTCACCATCAGCGGTACAGCGTTAGCCGATGGCGTATTGAGCGTCTATATCGGCGGGACTCGTGTAAGGGTCTCCGTAGCCGCCCAGCAGAAAGGTAAGGCCATTGCGGATGCTCTGGCGAGTGCCATCAATGCTAATCCTGCCCTGCCGGTAACAGCGGTATCGGCTGCACCGTCCGGGGGAGATGTTAACGAAACCACAAGCGTTGTCACGTTGACAGCCCGTTTTATTTCTGAGTTGTCCATTCATGATCTTCGCCTGAACTACTATGACGGTGAAATGACGCCTCAAGGCATTGTGGTAACCATTGCCTACCCGAAAACCAAGGCAACTAACCCCGATTTGGCCGAGACCATCGCCGCAATGGGTGAATTGCAATACCAGCACGTCATCATGCCTTACCTGGATACAGCCAACTTAAAGCTGTTGGGCAGTGAGCTGCGTGACCGTTGGGGGCCGGTCAAAATGTCCGATGGTATTGCCTGGGCAGCTCATACCGGCACACTGGGTGAAATGACTACGTTCGGGCAGGCTCGCAATGATTTTCTGCTGACCTGTACCGGCATTCAGAAAGCGCCTGAACCCTCATACCTGTGGGCTGCGACGCTGTCTGCGGTGGGATCTAAACATCTGGCTATTGACCCCGCGCGTCCGTTGCAGTCGCTGGCATTAATCCGTCGTATGGCACCCGCAGTAGAAGACCGTCTGGGGATGACCGAGCGTAACACGCTGCTGTATGACGGCATTGCGACCGTTGATGTGGCAGCGGGTGATGTGGTGCAAATTGAGCGCCAGATTACCACGTATCGCACCAATGCTTACGGTGATCCAGATCCGTCCTACCTCGATGTGAACACCATCGCTACGCTGTCATACCTGCGTTACTCGACCCGTGTTCGCATTACCCAGCGTTTTCCGCGCCACAAACTGGCTGATGACGGCACGCCAATCTCGCCGGGGCAGGCTATCGCGACACCAAAAATTGTGAAAACCCAGTTGTTGGCGCTGGCTCAAGAATGGGTAGAGGCTGGACTGCTTGAAAACTTTGATGAGTTCAAAGCATCGCTGATCGTTGAGCGTAATAAAAACGATCGGAACCGTCTGGATGTTCTGTCTAACCCCGATTTGGTTAACCAGTTCCGTATCTACGCGCAGCAGATGCAATTCATTCTATAAGAGGGCGATATGGGTAAAGGATATCAGGGGACAGCGATTATTCGCGTTAACGGTCAGGAGTATGAGTCGCTGGAGGGGGCCACATTTACCCCTAGCGGACACGAACGCAAGACCATCAAAGGCCCCAAGGTATACGGCTTTAGCCGGACACCGAAAGAGGCCACGCTTGATGCCAAGTTCGTCGCCGGTGGTGTGCTGGCTGTTGATGAGATCAACAGCTGGGAGGATGTCACCATTGAGTTTGTCGCCGATACCGGCGAGACCCACATGATGCCGGGGGCCTGGACAACAGAGCCTGCCTCATTAACCGATGGTGGAGAAATCTCCGCCAAGTTTGCTGCTGTTCAAAGCAAACGCATTGCATAAGGAGCCGACTCATGGCGGAAAAAATCGACGAGTTAGAGAGCCTGCTGGATGACAACGATCTCGAAACCGCATTGATGGTAGCCGAGGTCAAACGGCAACTGGCGGAGGGGTGCTTGGCAATCAAGGACGGCCTGCCGTTCGGCCAGGGCGATGAGCGTGAAATGCAATATGACGTCACGCTGCGCGACTTGACAGGGAAAGACATCATTGAGGCCGAACTGGCTGCCGAGCGCGTGGTGGATACCCGACAGGGGCCGCAGTTGGTACGCAGCCCAGCGATGATCAGTTTTGAAATGCTACGCCGCCAGATTGCACGCATTGGCCGGATCAATGGGCCGTTGCCAATGACGTTGCTCCGTCAATTATCGCAGTCTGACATAGAGCGCCTGCTTCTGGCACAGCGCCTGCGCAACAGCGCGCTGGTTTCTGCCTTGAGTGCAGAGTCGGGGCGACTGGATGCAGTGTCGGCCTCAGATTGAGAAAGCCGCCCTGACCCTCGGCATGGTGACCAAATCTGGCCCGGAGTGGGCCTTAACCTTACCGTTGGGTCAGCTCTACCGACACTGCCGACAGGCAAGCGAACTATTGAAGCGTGATTAACTATGGCCGGAAAACAGCTTAAAGCCTCCATCATCGTTGACCTACTGGGTAATGTGTCCCAGCAGGCTCGCTTGTGGTCACAGAGCCTATCAAATATGGGTCATCGTGGTGGGTTAGCGCTGCGTGGTATGGGCAGCAGTGTCCGAGGCCTGGGGGATGGCCTTGGGCGCTTAGGGCAGCAATCTACCCGCTCGGTAGGCTTGCTGCACACTGGATTACGCAAGGCGGCGAGTGGCTTTGATGCGCTGGAGGCGCGGGCGGGTGCGGCGTATGGCGGCGTGTCTCGCCTGTATGCGTTGATGGCCGGAGGCGCGGCTATCTATGGCATGAATAAGTGGTTTATTGATCCGGCCTCCCGTTTTGAAAACTACACCATCGGACTGAGTTCTCAATATAAAGGCGATCAGAAACGGGTAAAGGAGACGTTAGCCTGGGCGGTTAAAAACGCCAAGGATTCAACCTGGGGTCTGGATGGCGTGATGAAGGAGTATACCTCCAGTATGGGGTTTGGCATGTCAGATCATCAAACCCGGCAATTCATCACCATGTTGCAGGATCAGGGGGCCTACCGCGGCTGGGATTTAAGTGCTGCGCAAGGGGCTTCCATGCAGTTGAAACAGATGTATGCCCGGCAAAGCATACAGGCGGCGGATGCCAATATTCTGACCGGCTATGGCATCAACGTCTACCAGGTGCTGGCAGAGAAGTTAGGCCGGGACGTCAAACAGGTGCGACAGGATGGCGAGAAAGGAAAACTCGGGCCGAAGTCTATTGCGCTGTTGTTCCAGGCACTGCGTGAACAGGCCAAAGGCGCACAAAAAAATGCCATGAACTCCTGGACAGGGCTAACAGCACAAATGGGCGATACCTGGGAGGACTTCTCTCGCCGGGTTATGGATAAAGGCCCTTTTAAGGTACTGAAAGGCCAGCTACGGGGTTTTCTTGATACCTATGACGCCGCAGATAAGTCAGGCTTGCTGGATCAGTATGCCACTGCCGCCGCTGGCGCATTCACCGGGCTGTTTGACCGTGCCCGGCAAGGCGTCGCCCTGTTTAATCAGGGACTCGGAAAGGTTAACGCGACCTTGCAACAGCTACGGGATGCCGGGTTCGGTGATGTGCTCGACAAGATTGCCAACGGTGCAATGACTGCCGGTAAGGCTATCATCGCGCTGTATGTTGCCCAAAAAGCGTTACGCATTGGCGGAGCCATCGGTGGGGCCATTTTGCGTCCAGCGTGGCGTATAGGCACTGCGCCGGTACGCTATCCCTACCGGGCTTATCGATGGCTACGTAACCGGAAAAACCCGGCACCGCCCGGTGGGGCCGTTCCTCCGCTGGAGCCGTTTGCCTTTCCGGGCATGGGCTTCCCCTCCCAGATGAATGTATTTGTAACGAACTGGCCTGCAGGTGGGCTAGGTGGCGCAGGCGGGGATATCTATAGCACTGCCGATGGCAAACGCAAACGCGGCCCCGGTAAAGGCCGTGGCCGTGGAGTCAAGGTCACCCCGGCTGCGCTACCCGCAGCGGTAAAACCCGGTGTATTACAACGACTGTGGCGCGGAGCTACGGGATGGATAGGACATATCCCTGGCATGGGTAAGGCCGGTGCGGCCGGGGGGCGAATTTTATCGGGTATTTCGGGGGCTGCGCGTAGCGGGTTGGGAAAAGTGGCTGGTCTATTCGGTGGCCTGGCGGGGTCTGGCTTAGGCCGTGCGCTAGGCTTCGGGGGACGCTTACTCGGGCGTCTGGGAGGCCCGGCAATGGCCGCATTGTCCGTTGCGCCGATCCTGATGGATGAAACGGCGAGCAGCCGGGAGAAGTCCGGGGCTGTCGGTAGTGTCGCCGGTGGTACGTTGGGTGGAGCTATCGGCTCTCTGGCCGGGCCAATCGGTACGGTTGCAGGTATGGCACTGGGCAGCTATCTCGGCGAGAACCTGGGGGGCTGGTTGGATGGTGTTATCAGTAAATGGCGCGGTGATGATGCCAAGGCGCAACAACAACCTAAAGCCGAGGCCGCTGTACGCCTGATTGCCCCGGAGGGTTGGGGGATGCAAAGCGCCGAAGTGAAAGAAAATGGCCTTGGGCTCGGTGTTGATTTTTACACCGGTGATAACTTTGTCTCGTACTGAGGTAGATGATGACGGAAACAGGTAAAGGCTCCTTTCGCGGTGTCCCGTTCCTGATCGCCCGTGAGCAGCGCGAGCGAGGCGGTCGCCATATTGCGAAACGGGAATACCCGCTGCGCGAGGCGGGCGGTGCCGATGATATCGCCCCAAAAATCCCCGAGTTTACATTCACGGTGTGTCTGGTGGGTAAAACGGCCCAGCAACAGCGCGCACGCCTGCGTGAAGCCTTGTACGCTCCTGGGAAAGGTGAGTTATCCCATCCCGACTTTGGCACGTTGAATGTCCTGATTGATACATTTGACTGCCGCTATAGCGCCGATGAGCTGGACTATGTGGAGTTTACGATAACGGTCATTCCGGCGGAGTCATCGACCGCACCGGAGGCCAGTAAAGATACAGCCTCTACCGTTAGCCTCCAGAGCAAAAGTACGCTAGATACCCTGTTTGATACTTTGGGTGATGCCTGGGCTTTTGCCAGCACCTCCCTGCACGATGTGCAGGCCGTTATCGATACGGTCACCGATAAAATTGGTGCTATCGAGAGTGCGATCACCGGTCTGGGTGTAGGCCATGATATTTCATCATTTATGGGATCGCTGGCCGCCATGCGCGGCACTGTGTCATCGCTTATCACGACCCCGGCACGTATGGCTACAGCCTTTGCCGGTATCTTCTCCGGGCTGCGGGCCATGACGCAATTTCCCGCGTTGGCATTAAAGGCAAAAGCCGGGATCAATACTGCCGAACGTGGCAGCAGTAACAATGCCGCCGCCCGCCAGCAGCAGGCTGAAACCGCGATGCAGATCTACCGCACCTGCGACACGTTAACGCAAACCCTGACACGACAAGCGCGCCAGCAGGTCGTTGATGGTGTACAACCCGCGACCGTAACGGGGATCCGCCAGTTATCACAAACCCTGATTAATGCGACCGCTATTGTCCGCGTGCAGATGGCCTCTGAACTATTAACTGCCGCTATTGATCGCGTATCCGCGCAGCATAGCGAGAATGTACCCCAGAATGGCCTCTCATCCTCTGCCCCCGTTGCAGATAGCGGGTGGTCATCCATTACCGCCCCGTTATTGGAGAGTACGGGAGACATTGATGTGGTAAGCCGGGATATTGGCGACACCCTGGATCAATGTGTGATCAACACATCGGATTTAGGGCAAACAGCGTGTGCGATGCAGTTAAAACGCCTGCGACTGGCATTGATTGATGACATGAATACCCGAGGTCTCAATCTCCCCGCCAGCCAGCAGTTTTCGTTGCGCAGAACAGAGCCTGCACTGGTCACATTGTACCGGCGTACAGGACACGCGCGCGCATGGCAACGTTTTGTACGTCGTAATGGTATTCGTCACCCGGCTTTTGTTCTGGGCGGGAGCCAGGTGGAGATCCTCGATGGCGAGTAATGTTGAGCTGTTCATTGATGGGGTCATTTTCACTGGGTGGATCTCAGTCAGGGTCACTCGCTCTATTGAGCGTTTGGCGGGGGATTTTGAGCTGGACATTATGATGCCCGGACAGCCCGCGCCGCACAGTTTCCGCACGGGCCAACCGTTAAAACTCACCATTAACGGGCAAACGGTGATCACCGGTTATCTCGATGTGGTAAAGCAAAAAATCACCGAGGACTCACTCACGGTCTCGGTACAAGGCCGCGATAAAACGGGGGATCTGGTTGACTGCTCGGCGATTTATGCTGGCGGTCAGTGGCGGAACCGGACGCTGGCCCAGATTGCAGAGGATTTGTGCCGTCCCTTTGGCATCAAGGTTATCTGGGCTCTTAACGATACCACTGCCGCCAAACCGTTCACCAGCTTCACGCTTGAGCTGTCAGAAACGGTCAGCGACGCCCTAACGCGCGCCGCGCGGCATCGTGGTGTCCTGGTTACCAGCAATGCCGACGGCGATCTGGTTTTTACCCAAGCAGGGAATATACAAACCGATACGCTCACCCTGGGAGAAAATCTGCTGGCATGTGATTACAGCGATGACTGGCGTAACCGTTATAGCGAATACCAAATTAAAGGCCATAGTGGCGGCGGTGGTAAAAGTGGCGATGCCAAAACAGCGGCTCTCATTGCCGCACCCAAGGGAAAGGCCGATGACCATGTGATCACACGCTACCGCCCCCGCGTCATTCTGGCCGATCACAAAATTGATGCGGCCAGCGCACGGCAACGAGCGCTACGCGAAGAGCGCCGGGCATTGGCCCGTTCAATCAGTTTTACAGCCCAGCTTCGAGGGTGGTTTAGGGATAACGGCAAACTCTGGGAGCCGAACCTGTTGACGCGAGTCAGTGCGGCACGAGTGGGTGTCGATGTTCAGGCATTGCTGATAAGTCGTGTCGAGTTTGCTCTCGATATCCGAAGCGGTGAAACCACCACTCTCACGTTGGCACCTCGGGACGCCTTTATTGTTCCGGCAGAGCCAGACAGAAGCGGAGCTGGCAGCACCGGTGGTGGTATTGATGCGATGGTTAACAGTTGGCTGAATCAGGGAGGAAAACTGGATGAATGACCCCCTGTTACAGCGTATGTTTGCCCCCCTGATGCGCCGCATTCAGCTGATGCTGGGACGGGCAGTGTTAACCGGTATCAATGACAGCTTAAAGGCGCAGAACGTGCAGCTGACTGCGCTGGCGGGGGAAACGCTCGATGATGTAGAACGGTTACTGCAATACGGGCAAATCAGCGTCCCGCTCTCTGGTGCAGAAGCCATTATTGCCTGCATCGGAGCACAGCGGGATCAAACCGTGGTGCTGGTTGCCGAAGACCGGCGCTATCGCCCAACCGGACTACCGGCGGGCGACTCCGGGCTATATCACTATGAGGGGCATCGTATCCGGCTAACCAAGGATGGCCGCTGCATCATCACCTGTAAGGCGCTAGAAGTGTATGCAGACGATCAGGTGCTCATCGATACCCCTAAGACCATTTTTACCGGTGATGTTGAGGTGCAGAAAAATCTGCATGTTTTAGGCAACTTCGAACTGGATGGCACCGGCTCCGCCAAGGGCGACTTTACGATGTCCGATGCGGTGATTGCAGGTATTCGTTATAGCGGCCACCGCCACCAAGAGACCCAGAGCATTACAGGAGGCCCACAGTGAGTATTGCCATTATCTGGGAGGATGGTCTCGGGACGTTCGCCATGAATGGCATGGATTTTTTGACGGATAACAGTGTGACCACGGATGTGATTATCTCTCTGTTTACCGACCGGCGAGCCGAGCCGTCTGATGCGCTCCCAGATGGCAGCCACGACCGACGCGGGTGGTGGGCAGACAGTTATCGCCGTCGTCCTATTGGTTCCCGTCTATGGCTATTGTCCCGCGAAAAGACGCTCACCTCAGTATTACGCCGGGCAAAAAATTATGCCGAAGAGGCACTGGCCTGGATGAAAACAGCGGGACTGATAACGGCACTACAGGTTGAGGCGACAGTGCCACGCCACGGTGTGCTGCATCTCGCTATCCGGTTAACACTGCCGGATGGAGCCATAACGCCATTTGTGTTTAAAGCAACATTCAAAGGGTTTTAAATGCCGTATCAACAACCGTCACTTTCACAGTTGATTATTCAAACGCAGCAGGATGTCGAGCAACACTTGCCTGGCTCTCTGCCGGGTTCACGTGAGACCACGGTGCACGCCATCGCTTATGCGCAGGCGGGGTTATCCGCAATGGAGCATGAGCATTTGGCGTGGATCAGTCGTCAAATTATCGCCTCAGATGCTGATGAAGATGAACTGCTAAAGCACTGCGCGTTCTGGGGCGTTATTCGCAAACAACCGAGTCGTGCCGCTGGCCCCGTCAATCTGGCTTACTATGATACGGCGAACCTCGCCGCTGATACACGGTTACAACGCGCGGATGGCGCACTGTTTCGCGTCAGTAAGGCTATCAGCGGTAATGCTGGTACTGTCCAGGCGGCGTTGGAGGCAGTCGAGCCGGGGTTAGCCGGAAATTGTCCCGAGGGGACAATATTAACATTCGTGACACCCGTTGCGGGGATCCAATCTGAGGCTATTGTCGCCCCCGGAGGATTAACCGGCGGCGCAAATGTCGAGTCTGTTGCAGAATTGCTCTCGCGTCTATTATTTCGAGTCCAGTACCCACCCAGCGGTGGCACAGCATATGACTATGTGCGTTGGGCACGCGAGGTCCCTGGTGTTACCCGTGCATGGTGCCTACCACGGCTGAATGGCGGAGGTTCAGTAGGTGTCGCATTTGTTCTGGATAATAACCCCGATATATTCCCAACTGAGACAGATATAAAACGAGTACAGGACTATATCGCAGGTCATCGTGATCCGGCTACGGGGTATATGACTGGGAGCCCTGAGGGCATTATCGTTAATATGGTGAAGCTGACGCCTAAGCGGGTTAACTTTCAAATTCGCATTGCTCCCAAGACACCAGAGAATCAGGCAGCAGTGAAAAAAGCGTTATCGACCCTGTTTTATAACGAGGCCAAGCCTGGGGATGTTATTTTTGTCTCGGCGTATGTGCGGGCGATCTCCGGTGTGATGACGCTGAATGATTTTGAGCTACGCTCACCGAGTGAATCCTCTAGTGCCAGTAACACGGAACTGCTAACGCTGGGAGAGATTACATGGTTATGACCCCCCATCAGCGGGCGTTAATGTTGTTGTTACCCGAAGGTAAGGCATGGAATAAAGCGCCAGAGGCATCGCTAGCATCGCTGTGTGGTGGGCTATCACAATCATCAGCACGAGTTAGCGAAGCGGGTCGCCAGTTATTACATGAGCGCTTCCCCAGTTCGGCTACGCTCCTGTTGACAGATTGGGAGCGATTTTTAGGGCTGCCCGACTGTGATATTGGCGATGCAGGCGTGGCCGAGCGACAAAACTATGCCGCCAATAAAATGCGCTTAAAGCCTAGTGTGAATCGGTATTTTTATATTGAGTTAGCTGCACAGTATGGTTTTCGCATCGAGATAACAACCGCGCCAGAGAGTCAATGGGTCAGTATTATCACGATAAAAGACCATATCACGTATAGAAATATGAATGTGCTTGACCATGTGCTCACCCCGCTGCGGGTTTATGACGCCGGGATACTGGAGTGTTTATTAAATCGTTATAAACCTGCATGGCAAGAGTTTCGTTATGTGTATGACGCACCGACGGAGAAGTAAATGTATTTTTTAGATAATAATAGCGGTATTGCGACTATGCCTCCGCTGTCGGCGGCACAAAGTACCACGCCACGCTGGTTTTCCGAAGGGGATGGCGCCAAGGGGATTAGTTGGCCTGGGCAAGACTGGTTTAACATCGTGCAAGCCGAGTTGCTCGCCATTTTGAACGTGGCAGGCCTGCGCCCGGATAAGAGCAAATTAAACCAGTTGGCACTGGCAATCAAAGTGATTGTGGGCAATGAGGCATTATTGAAAAATAACTGCCTGAGTGAAATTGCCCAAGCGGGTGCCGCTGCACAGAAAAAAGCACGGGACGCGCTGGGACTGGGCGCACTGGCAACAAAAGACAGCCTCGGGCCAGCGGATGTTAACGCGTTGGCAAAAGACCAGAATCTAAACGATGTGCCGAGCAAGGCCGAAGCCCGTAAAGCCCTTGAACTCGGGAATAGCGCTACCCGTAATGTCGGCACAACATCGGGTACGGTAGCCGCTGGTGATGATGGCCGTATTATCGGCGCGATGCAGAAAAACCAGCATGGTGCAGACATTCCCGATAAAGCGCGCTTTATCAATAACCTTGGTTTGCGAGAAACCATTAATCAGGCCGGTAATGCGGTGCCATCCACGCGCAGGATTAACAATCATCCATTGTCCAACGATATTACGCTAACCGCTGGCGATGTTTCGGCATTTGCCCTCGGGCCAACAGGGGAAGTAGTCGCTGATGCTAACTCCGTGCCATGGAATGCACCGAGCGGGATTTATGATGCATCGCTAGGTGACTCCTCAATCCTTATTCTTCATTTCAATATGGGCAGGGGAAGTTGTCCGGCAGTACAGTTTAAAGTGGCTTATAGAAATGGTGGTATCAGCTATCGTTCTGCTCGTGATGGCTATGGGTTTGAAAGTGGTTGGGTTGAACTCATGCCTAACACGAAAACAGTGCAGGATATTCGATTATCAGCTTGTGAGCGCTCCCAAATATGGCAGGGGTCAGGATATAGCGATCAGCCTCCGTATGTAATTACGGGGGTTGAAAATGGTAACCGCGATGACGTTCCCGATCAAGTCTACCGTCGAGCATTGCAAAAATTAATTAATGGAACATGGTATAACGTAGGGGGACTATGATGTTACATTTGAAAAATCTAACCCGATATGCGCCAGAAGCTGACGAGCAAAAAGAAATTGCTGAACAGTTTGAGGCTTTTTTTTGGCATGATGAATCAGGGCGAGACTGGTATCAAGCAATAGCACAATTTCAGCCAGATACTTTCAAAGTGAAATATCTCCCCGATGGGGTAATTTGCGCCATTAATAAAGATGCCAGTGCAATTTGTCCCGATGGTGGAAGTGTTGTCGAAATGACCTCATTACCCGATGGGGCGGATAGTGATGGTGAGTGGCAGTTTATTGATGGACGTATCGCTCATCGTACCTATACGTCCGATGAACTAACTGACCAGGCTGAACGGAAGAAACAAAGCCTACTGGCCAGAGCTGCAAAAGCTATCGCTCCATTGCAGGATGCAGTCGATCTAGGCGAAGCAACGCCAGAAGAGGAAGCAAGGCTAAAAGCCTGGAAAAAATTCCGAGTCAACGTCAACCGAGTAGACACCTCTCAATTGCCTGCAACATTTCCGCCTATACCAGAGTAACAGAGCGCCCGCATTATTGCGGGCGTAGCTTTTATACTGATGGTTTTACCGGCCATGACTCAGGCAGGCCGTCTGGGTCAACCGCTGCCACAGATTGTGCGTAGCGCATCCATTCTTTGAGCTTTTCTTTATCTGAGTCAAGAATAATGTTTAGGGCTAATTGAGTTTGCCATAACTTTGTGACTGTATCGATTTCAGCTAGTAGAGATGTTTTTTTAAGCGCAGCCTCTCTTATTAAATCCTCTTTTGTTGGTGGTGGATTAACGATGGATATCGCTTCATCCTCTGAAATGCGAATCAGGCCATCTTTGATGTATTCATCCTGTGAGCCATCAGCATCATAAGCGTATATAACATTATTGCTGTCTTTAAAATATTTCATCGTAACTCCACCCACTCTATTAGCTCTCCCCAGCCTTTGGCAATTGAAGCAACATATGAAGATCCTGGTGGCACTATGGCATTGGGATAAACCCATTGAATAGCGCCATTCACGTTTGCCGCGTCACCACCCGCAGCCTGGACACCATCTACATTTATGGATATTTCAGCATTGGCATCAATGCGAGCCTTTACTTTTACAATTATCGGTCTAGTCTGAGTATTTATATACGTGATGCCTATTTTTCGTGAAGATGTCATGACCTGATATGATTGGGAAATCCCGATTGCGTGATTAAACCTGGCATCATCCCCTGCCGCTACAGTTCCCGTAGCCGAGCCAATATTTTTTGAAGCTGAATCACCCAATCCTAACTCAGGATGCGTCGGTTTATTGACGCTGCTATATTGGACCACCCACATTTCATAACGGTCTACCCCATACCAGGTCTGTCTTGTCGCAATATGTCCCTTATGACTAATAAATAACTGTTCAATGGTGTTATCATTTTTGATAACTATCATCACCCCATAGCTATAAATTGGAGTTCCGTGAACCTTGGGGAAATCATCAACAGTGCTCGCATCATCAATGGAAATACTGTAAAACCCTGGAGTCGTGCAGCTCGCTAACAATTCACCATTACGTACCGTTTTAACAACTCTCTTTGAACATGCATCCTTTGCCAGATTGATGGTTTCTTGCAAACCAAGGTTATACAGAAACCTATCAGCCAAACGCTTACCGTTTAAAATAGCCTCTTTTACATCGTTGGAGGCACTCTCATGGCAAGGGTTGGCTACATCCGGGTATCAACAATCGACCAGAATGTGGATTTACAGCGCAACGCGCTCAATTGTGCAAATTGCGACCTAATTATTGAAGATAAAATCAGCGGAAAAACGGCTGTTCGACCTGGTTTAAAGCGCGCATTAAAGGTGCTAAAAACAGGTGATACACTGGTAGTGTGGAAGCTTGATCGGTTAGGGCGTAGCGTTAAAAATTTAGTTGAGTTGGTAACGGAGCTGCGTGAGCGAGGTATTGAGTTTTTAAGCCTAACTGACAGCATTGACACCAGCACGCCAATGGGGCGTTTTTTCTTTCATATAATGTCAGCATTGGCAGAAATGGAGCGTGAATTGATCATTGAGCGCACCCGAGCAGGTTTAGCTGCCGCTAGGGAAAAAGGCCGAATTGGTGGACGACCGCGAGCACTAACTCTCAATGAACAGGAGCAGGTGGGGCGTCTTCTCGCCAAAGGGTATTCATATAAACAACTTTCCCTACTGTACGACGTCGGTCTCTCAACATTGTATAAATACCACCCTGCAAAGAGATGAGCAATACACGATAATATCAACTCCTTTGTCATTTTAACATTTTTGGGGGATGTTGGCCAGTTGCCGAGGTGTGGTTGTTGATCGTTAAAACAAATTAATTCCCATGTTTCGATCATAAACACCGATCGATTGCTGATAGATTTTCTCGGTAACAACTGACTCGGGAGAGCCTATCACATGATTAGAGAAATCCGGTGCTGCCGCTGTAACCGGCTTCTGGCAAAAGCATCCTACGATTACATTCAGGTAAAATGCCCTCGCTGCAAGGCATTTAATGAGTTGAGGGTGGACAACCCCATACAGAGCACTACAGAGTGCCCCACGGAGAGAGAGAGAGACAGTGGGGATCAAAGCCAAAACATCAAAAATTATTACGCCCCCAAAAACGATTAAATACGGTGATACTGTCGTGGGGTATGGTTCAGATGAGTTACGTGTTGAAACCATACCCTGTTGGCTGGCACGCGTGATCATTGCTAATAAGCACTACAGTAAGCGGTTTGTGAATAACTCTTACCTGCACCTGGGGGTGTTTTCTGGACGTGAGCTAGTCGGAGTAATGCAATGGGGATATGCATTAAATCCTAACAGTGGCTCAAGGGTTGTTGAGGGGACGGGGAACCGTGAATACATGGAGTTAAACCGTTTATGGCTACATGATTGTATGCCGCGCAATTCAGAGTCCCGTGCCATTAGTTATGCCCTTAAAGCGATCAAGTTGCTATATCCCTGCGTAATGTGGGTTCAGTCCTTTGCTGATGAGCGATGTGGGCGATTTGGTGTCGTATACCAAGCGAGCAACTTTGATTACATCGGGTGCCATTATTCAACATTTTGGGAGCTGGATGGTGAGTGGTATCACGAGATAGCCCGCAACGCTATCTCCCGCGGAGGTAAACGCGGAGAGTACTTACGAGCCAACATTGGCCGAGCAACAGCGCACCGCTTTAAACAGTTCCGATACATTCGGTTTCTGAACAAGCGAGCACGAAAGCGGTTAAATGCAAAATTGTTCACTGTTCAGCCCTACCCGAAACCTGAAGCCACCTCGTAGGAGTGATTGATGTATAAATTAGCCGCTGTTTAGCGGCTAATTTGGTATCAAATGTTATTCTGATCGTCGGTTTGAGTTAGTATCAAATGATTTTCAAATCCGTATCAAATGATTTCGCGCGCTATAGGCCCCGAGGTGATTACCGGATCCTCGCGGATGAAGGCGGGAACGGCGCAGAAAATGATCCTGAACATGCTGAGCAGCGCGGCGATGATCCGCAGCGGAAAGGTCTATGGCAACCTGATGGTGGACGTAGAAGCGACCAACGCCAAGCTGGTCGAGCGCCAAATCCGCATTGTGATGGAGGCCGGGGAGTGCGATCGCGCCAGCGCCGTCGAGGCGCTGGAGCGCAGCCAGCGGCAGTGTAAAACCGCCATTGTAATGGTGCTGACCGGCCTGTCGGCCACCGAGGCGCAGGCGCTGCTCGACCGGCACCGGGGCTTTATCCGCCCGGCGCTGAATGAGCGCCCGGCCTGAGTCCACGCACGGCCGCGCCGCAGACGCCGGCGCGGACCAGAAGGCTACTGCAGCCAGGCGCGGATGATCCGCCCCAGCTCATCGATATCGCTATACAGATGATCGTTTCCGGCAACGCAGCGGCACTGCGCCGTCTCACCCACCAGCTGGGCCAACGCCTCATAGGATCCGAAGGGATCGGCCTCCTGCTGGATAATCAGCACCCGCTGGCGGGCGGTCAACGTCTGCAGCGCCCGGCGCTGCTCAGCGTTATACAGGGAGAGCGCCACGCCGATGAAGACGGTCTGACGCCCCTGCAGCGCCGGCGTCAGGACACAGGCCAGCGTACCGATAGATTTGGCCAGCAGCAGGTCGCACTGGCCGTGCGGCATATGCGTCAGCTCGGCCTGCAGATCGAACGCCGCCTGCGGCTGCCGCCAGGCGGCGAAACGGTGCACCTGCAGATCCAGCGCGGGCACGTGCAGCGCGTGTGCCACCTCGGCTATCCACTCCTGGGTTGCGGGCACCTTGCCCGGAATTGCGATCGCTTTCATTGCTCTTCCCCTTATCCAGTCAGACGCCCCGGCGGGACGCGATTCTCTCCGTTATAGCGCGATTGTCTGTCGCTGTCCTCCCGGCGGGGAAAATGTCTGACAAAAAGGCGCAGCGGCTAAAATGTCGCGTCGGGGCGACCGCCCCCACGGCGGCAGGGGCGAGGGAAAGGCGTCTCAGCACTCGGTCAGGATCTCTGACAGCGGCAGACGAGACTTGGGCAGCGCGGCGTTAAAGTCCTCTGCGCTGCGGTAGCCCAGCGCTACCAGCGCCACGCTGGTCAGCCCCTGCTGCGACAGGCCGAACTCGGCATCCAGCGCGGCGCTGTCAAACCCTTCGATCGGCACGGCGTCAATCTTCAGCGCCGCCAACCCCAGCAGAAAGTTACCCAGGTTAAGATAGACCTGCTTGGCCATCCACTGCCCGGCGTCCTGCAGCGTATCGCGGTGCAGGGCGGCAAAGTAGGCGCGCCCTGTATGCTGCGCCGCCATCGCCTGCGGCGTCGCAAAGCGGCCATCGTCCTGCTCCTGCTGCAGCAGATGCTGCAGATAGGCTTCATCTATCTCCGTTTTCGCGCAGAAGACCACGACGTGCGATGCCTCCAGCACCTTACGCCGGTTGAACTCATAGGTGCCCACCGTCGCGCTGGCAACGCGCGCCTTACCGGCATCGCTGCCCGCCAGAATAAAGTGCCACGGCTGGGAATTGGTGCTAGAGGGGCTCAAACGCAGCAGCGCCTTGACGCTGTCGAGATCGCCGTGGCTGATTTTCCGCTCGGCGTCAAACACCTTGGTTGAGTAGCGGGATAGCGCCGCTGAAATGATATCCATCGAGAGACTCCTGGTTGAACGAATGATGACCCCTCCGGCGCCCTGATCCGCCGCGGGAGGACATTCAGACTATCCTGTTTATTCCGCCGCCAGCAAGGACAATCCTGGCGGTCATCCCCCGTCGCGGCGGGCTTGCCTCCCCCTCTGGCGCAACGGATAATCGGAGAGGATCCGGCCGGCCTCCCCGCCCGCCGGCGTTTGCCCCATGGAGAAACCCGATGCCTCTGGAGATAGCCCCGGCGCTGAGCCGCCTGCTGGAGGATCGCCTGGCGCTGGGACAGATCCTGTTCGCCAGCGCCCTCTCCGCGCCCGCGCAGCCGCCGCGCCTGGAGATCGCTATCGCCGGGAACCTGCTGCGCCGCGCTGCTGACCCTGCTGTTTGCCAAGCAGCGGATCGTTCTGACCCTGTGGCAGTGGGATGGCACGCAGCTCCAGCGTCGGCAGCAGACCCAGATCGCCCGGCGCGGGCCGCGTACCGGCACCTTTCTACTGCAGGCGCTGAACGAGCAGGCCATGCAGCCCGCCGTCCAGACGACTGCGCGGCTGACCGTCTGCGCGCTGCTCAGCCACTGCACTGACCTGCTGGCGGGCCACCTGCGCGCCGCGCAGCCAGGCGCTGTTGAACGCCATTCGCGACTATATCGACGGCCACTACATGAACGCCCTGAGCCGCGACGCCGTCGCCCGGCGCGCGCCCAACTACCTCTCACAGCTGTTTCAGCGCGCCGACGGCGGCGGTTTTAATCACTATCTGAATCACGTTCGCCTTGAACAGGCCAAGACGCTGCTCAAGGAGTATGAGATGACCATCAAGGCGATCGCCCACGCCTGCGGCTACGACGACAGCAACGACTTTTGCCGCCTGTTCCGCCAGCGCACCGAACGTACGCCGAGCGAATATCGCCGCCAGTACCATAGCCAGAGAGACGCGCCATAGCGGCGGCTCGGCGCCGCACCGATTAGCCGCCAACCCTCACCCGATAGCCCGCCGCCTCGGCCATGCTCCGCAGCGGGACGATCTGCTCCGGCGTCGGCGCCGGCGTCCCCTGCATCGCCCAGCGCTGGCCGAGCAGCCGGTACTTGCCTTCGCCGTAGCGGTGAAACGGCAGCAGGTGTAACTCGTCGATCCCCAGCGGCGCCAGCGCGTCGAGCGCCCGCCGCAGATTCTCCCGTGACAGGGTATAGCCGGGGATCAGCGGCAGCCGCGGGATCACCCGGATCCCACGCTGACGCAGCAGGCGCAGATTATCCAGCGCCCGCGGCAGATTCAGGCGCAGCAGCTGCGCCGAGCGCCCGGCATCCATGATCTTGAGATCGAACAGCACCTCATCGCACAGGCTGGCCAACGACAGCAGCCGCGAGGCGGGCCCATCCCCCGCCGTCTCCAGCGCGCAGCGCACGCCCAGCCGGCGCAGGCGCGTCAGAAAGCGGGTGGCGAAGGCCGCCTGCAGCAGCACCTCGCCGCCGGACAGCGTCACTCCGCCGCCGGAGCTGCGGAAAAAGACGGCGTCCTTCATCACCTCCGCCTCCAGCTGCGCCAGGGTCACGATCCGGCCAATACGCTCCATGGCGCCAGAGGGGCACTCATCGGCGTCGTTCAGGCAGGGGGTACAGCGCAGGCACCGCTGCTCGCGGCGCACCGTCTGCGGCGCGGGGGAGAGCGACTCAGGATTGGCGCACCACGGACAGCGGTGCGGACAGCCTTTAAAAAAGACCACGCTGCGGATCCCGCGCCCGTCGTTCAGCGAATAGCGCTGCACGTTAAAGATGCACGCCGTCTCCCCGGCGGCGCGGGCCGTCTCACAGCGGGTGGGCGGTACGGCGGATAATGTCATCCTGGATCTCCCGCGACAGCTCAACAAAAAAGGCGCTGTAGCCCGCGACGCGCACCACCAGCCCGGCGTACGCCTGCGGGCGCCGCTGCGCCGCGCGCAGGGTCTCGGCGCTGACCACGTTAAACTGGATATGCTGCAGCTTCAGTTTGCTGAAGGCATGTAGGAAATCGGCCAGCTTATTCAGTCCCGCCTCGCCCTCCAGCGTCGCCGGGGTAAACTTCACGTTCAGCAGCGTGCCGTTGGAGAGCAGGTAGTTATCCAGTTTACTGACCGACTTCAGCACCGCCGTCGGCCCCTGACTGTCCTGACCGAGCATCGGTGACAGGCCGCCGTCGGCCAGCTGCTCGCCGGCCAGCCGGCCATCCGGCGTCGCCCCGACCACCGCCCCCAGGGGAATATGCGCCGAGACGGTGTAGGAGCCGGGCGTAAACTGTCCGCCACGCGGATTACGGTATTTCTCCACCTCTTTACAGTAAAAACGCAGCAGATCGGCGCTGATATCGTCCACGCGATCGATATCGTTTCCGTACTTCTCGAAACGGTTGATCAGCCGGGCGCGGATCTGCGCGCCGTCGGGCGTCGCGAAGTTGGCCTTCAGCTGCGCCAGCAGCTGATCAAAGCTGAGGCGCCGCTGCTCAAACACCATGCCGCGCAGGGCGTGCAGCGAATCGCCCAGGTTGGCGATACCGATCCCCTGCACCCCGGAAAAATTGTAGCGGGCGCCGCCGTCGGTGATATCGCGTCCCTTGTCGAGACAGTCGCTGATAAAAGCGGAGAGCAGCGGCACCGGCGCCCAGTCGCGGTGACCGATATCACAGATATTGCTGCCCTCGACCATCAGCCGAATATAGTGGCGGATCCGCTCGCGGATCTGCGCCAGCAAATCCGCGTAGCTCAGGGCGGCGTTACCCTCGTTATCCAGCAGCACCAGCTCCATCACCTTGAGCAGATTAAACATGGCGATATCGTGCAGCCCGTAGGTCTTGCCAGGAATGGACAGCTCGACGCACCCGACCACCGCATAGTCCCGGGCATCCTCCAGCGACACGCCGCGGTTGAGGAAGGCCGGAACCACCACCTCGTCGTTGAAGATCTGCGGAATACCGGTGCCCAGACGAATGGTTTCGGCACTCTTTAGCAAAAACGCCCGATCGATCAGCTCGTTGATCCGCACCCCGAGGTTGGGCTGCGGCAGACAAACCTCCTGGTACGCCGCCAGGCAGGCGAAGGAGAGCGGATTGACCGCGCTGCGCCCGGTGGCGCTCAGGCCGCCCAGCAGGGCGGTATAGCCGGTCGGGAAGCCGGCAAAATAGCGCGCGCTGCCGCTGGAGCGCAGCAGCACCACATCGTTACACTTCACCCACAGCGCCGCCAGCAGCGTCTGCAGCTGCGAGGCACTCTCGCCCTGCGCCAGGGAGGCCTGATAAAACGGCAGCATATACTGATCAAACCGCCCCAGGGACAGCGAGCTGGCGTTGGACTCATACTGCAGGATCACGTTGAAGTACCAGAACAGCTGGCAGGCCTGGCGGAAATCCTGCGGCGCCTCGTGGACATTATGACGCGATATCGCCGCAATCTGCAGCAGCTCCGCGCGCCGCGCCGCGTCGCGACACGCGGCGGCCATCACCTCGGCCAGCGTCGCATAGCGCAGAATATGGCGCTGCGCCGCCCGCATCACCAGCAGCGCGGCCCGGTAAAAGTCGCTGTGCGGCGCCCGACGGCAATCCGCATCCAGGCGGGCGATCAGCGCCGACAGGCCGTGCTGCAGCAGGTGCGGGTAGTCAATAATGATATGCCCCTGCCCTTTATCGGTCTGGTTGATGCTAAAGATCTGACTGGCGGCGGCGCGCTGCACCGCCTCCGTCATCTGCGCGTTGATAAAGTCCTTCATTGAGCGCCCCGCCCAGTAAGGGTAGAGCGTCTCGCGGTACAGGCGTTTATCCTGCTCGTCGATCTCAAAGCGATCCTGCGGCCGCTGGGAAAAGGTCTCCAGCTCCTCCAGCAGCCAGTAGGGGTCCATCTCCGGGGAGACGATGCCGGCGCGCGGCTGCACGGTACGGTTGCCGGCCACGATCTCATCCTCGCGGATGGCGATCGCCACGTTATCCAGAATATGGGCGGTCGCCAGGGCACGGCGCACGATCACCGGCTCCCCCTCCGTCTGCCGGTGGCTGTCGGTATACAGCAGCGCCCGCTCCAGAGAGATGGCCCGGGGCTGGGCGAACAGCGCGGCCTTTAAACGCGAGATACGGTTTGGCATAGCGATCTCCTTGCAGACGGATGCAGATACGGTACGCCCGCGGGTGCGGGCAATCTGCGCTCACAATAGGCAATCGGCGCGCGCGCCGACAGGAGAGAAAAGCCTCATTTACTGGATTTTTGTATGCTGCTGGTAAAAATGGGATCTGCCTCAACTATTGGCGACAATGACCGCCGCGCAGACAGCGTGGGTCTGGGCTACGCCCCTTCAGCCGATCTTAATCGCGATATAGTCCTCCAGGCGGGAGAACCACCCGGCCTCGGCGACGGGGGTCAGCGTTCGCAGCGCATAGCTGCCGATCTTCTTGCCGCCGTACAGGTAGTCCACCTGCCCGACCACCTCGCCCTTCGCCAGCGGCGCCTTCAGATAGTCATGGCTTAGGGTGTACTCCACCTTCACGTCGCGCAGCTCGCCCTTCGGCAGGGTGTAGTAAATATCCTGTGGGTTGCCCAGCGCCACGGTCTGCTGCTGGCCATAGCGCACCTGCTGACGGGTCACCGCTTTATCGCTGGCCGCCAGCTGCACGGTTTCAAAGTTACGATCGCCCCACAGCAGCAGTTTCTTTGCCTGCTCCTCTCGCCCCCGGCTGCTGTCGGCCCCCATCACCACGGCGATCAGACGCTGACCGCGCGCGTCAACGCTGGTGGCCACCAGATTGAAGCCGGCGCTGGCGGTATGGCCGGTCTTCATCCCGTCCACGTGCAGATCCTGATCCCACAGCAGCCCGTTACGGTTGTTCTGGGTCACCCCGTTCCAGCTCAGGCTCTTTTCCGCATAAAAATGGTAGTAGGGCTGCTCATGGGTAATGATGGCGCGGGCCAACAGCGCCAGATCGCGCGCGCTGCTGTACTGCCCGGGCGCATCCAGACCGTGCACCGTTTCAAAGTGGGTATTCTGCAGGTGCAGCGCATTGACATAGGCGTTCATCTGACGGACAAAATCGGCCTGATCCCCGCTGACATAGTCAGACAGGGCAACGCAGGCGTCGTTGCCGGAGTCAATGATGATCCCGCGGATCAGATCGCTGACCGTCGCGTGATCCCCCGGCTTGAGGAACATCAGCGACGATCCCTTAAACAGCGGATTACGGGTCGCCCAGGCGTCATCGCCGATCGATACGCGATCGTTGAGCCCGATCCGCCCCTGATCCAGCGCCCGCTCCACCACGTAGTTGGTCATCAGCTTGGTCAGACTGGCCGGGTTACGCCGGGCATCCGGGTTCCCGGCGGCCAGGATCTGTCCGGTCTGGGCGTCCATCAGTACCCAGGAGGCGGCATCGATATGGGGCGGCACCAGAGGAAAGGCCATCTGTGCCTGGGCGGCACCGGCAAGCAGTAAGAGGGCCAGCGGGATTTTGGCAACTGTATTCAAAGCGTTTCCTCATTCAGATATCGTCGTTACGCGCGGGCATATGCCATGCCGCGCCGCCCGCCCGCGCAGAGGGGGGAGGGCGCGGCTATTCTTAACAAAAGCCGCCGGCCGTAGCGTCAATAAATGTAAAAAAAACAATTCAGTTGGTGAAAGTTGTAATAAAAAACACGGAGAAGAATACACAAGGCCAATAATGCAAAAAAATAATAATACCAGGCCATGATCGTCGGCCACGCCATCCCGCGCCCAGCGGGCTATGACGCTGGGTGGCGGCACCGCGCGACATCCGCCGGGGCGCACGGATCAGGCGTCTAGCGACTGATGCCCCACCACACGCTGAGAATCAGGCGCCGCATCATAACCCTTTATTTAAATATTGCACTGTGCACCACGCGCAAATAATTGCTTTAGCGTCTCTGAGTTCAGAAAAATAGATTAATTAAATACAGCATTTGTCTTTATTGCGCTATTCGGCTAGGCTTGCCAAAATAATACACTGATGGCATATAAAATATATTTCCATAAACAATAATACAGGCAATATCTGCCCCACTCATCGTCCTATTCCTATTTCTATTCCTATTCCGAAATAACAGAAAATACCGTGGAGTCATTTATGGCACAAACAGAAGATACCCTGGCCGCGCTGGGTTCGCCGGTTAACGCCGCGCGGCGGAGCCCTTTAGACCACCTGCCCGTTGCGCTGTTTGGCAGCGTGATGGGGCTTGCGGGCCTCGCCGCCGCCTGGCAGCTGGCTGGGCGACTTTTTGGGCTGCCCCACTGGATTGCCCAGGGAATTGGGCTGTTCGCGCTCTTGGTCTTTGTCGTGCTGAGCGTCGCTTACATCATCAAAATCATCGGTAGCCCCGCCGTCGTCAGCGCTGAGTTTCGCCATCCGATAGCCGGTAACCTATTCGGCACGCCGCTGATCAGCCTGTTGCTGCTACCGATGATCATCGCCGACTACTGCCTGCCGCTGGCGCGGGCCGTGTGGGCGATAGGCGCCGTCGGCATGGTGTGGTTTGCCTGGTTTAGCGTAACGCGCTGGCTGTCCCAGCGTCAGCAGACGGCGCATGCGACACCGGCGTGGATGGTGCCGGTTGTCGGGCTCATCGACCTACCGCTGGCCATGCCTGCGCTGCAGCTGCAGACCTATCCGCAGATGATGATGTTTGCCCTGGCCATCGGGCTGTTCTTCGCGCTGCCGCTGTTTACCCTGATCCTCTCCCGCCTCCTGTTTGACACGCCGCTGCCCGTTGCGCTGCAGCCGTCACTGTTGATTTTACTAGCCCCCTTTTCCGTCGGATTCTCATCTTATGTCACCACTCTTGGGCAGGTCGACGCGTTTGCCGATGCGCTGTACATGCTGACGCTCTTTCTGCTGTGCGTACTGATAGGCCGCGTCCAGAATCTGCCGCGCACCTGTCCTTTTCGCCTGTCATGGTGGTCGGTCGGTTTTCCGCTGGCCTCCAGCGCGGGCAGTGCGCTGCGCTATGCAGCCCATCACCCCGGCCCGATCAGTCAGGGGATCGCCCTGCTGCTGCTGGCTGTGGTTTCGCTGCTATTGCTGTGGATGGTGGCTTACACCGTGCATGGCATCGCGCGTGGGCGCCTGCGCACGCTGGCCGGCTGAGGTTTATCCGCGCTAAAAACGGCGGCCCGCAGGCCGCCGCTGATGAAGGATAGCGTCGCCGCTATCCGGTTTACTGTTTACTGTTTACTGTTTACTGTTTACTGTTTACTGTTTACTGTGGACCCCGCTCTGGCTGCTCTCCGGATGGCTCTCCGTCGAGACGCTCAGGGGCAGCTCACCCTGAGTGACCAGCTTGTTAGCCACCTCGGTCAAGCCACCGACGCTCAGCGGAAGCGCACCCTTACCGCTGCCCTGATAGCGGTGTCCCACCAGATCGCGCTGTACCACGCGGCTACCGTTCAGATCGACCTGTCCCGCCTGGCTCTCGATCGTCGCGCCGGTCAGGTCGCTCTCCCCGTCAACCCGTAGCGTAACGCCCTGCTGGCCGGAGAGTCCGGACTGCTGCGTAACCGACAGGTTATCCACCCGCTTGCCCTCCGCCTGCAGCGATCCCTGCGCGCCGGGGGCGCCGGTCAGCGATGATTTCACCCCGTTACCGGCGCTGCGCGCTGCGCGATCCCACAGCGCCCCCTGCGGCTTCTCACCGGCCAGCGTCTCCGGCAGCGT
This sequence comes from Edwardsiella anguillarum ET080813, assembly GCF_000264765.2. Lineage (GTDB taxonomy): Bacteria > Pseudomonadota > Gammaproteobacteria > Enterobacterales > Enterobacteriaceae > Edwardsiella > Edwardsiella anguillarum. The sequence goes on along the minus strand of NZ_CP006664.1, from coordinate 2,833,417 downwards.
CACCGCCTCATTCGCCTTGTTAAAGCTGACGCTGCCGGTGGTGTCCTGGCGTTTATCCAAACGGCGTACCGCACCGTTATATTCGTCGCTCACCTTATCGCTGACCTTGTCGATGGCGCCCTCCAGCTTGTCCTGTACCTTGCCGGCGAGATGCGGCGTCGCGATTTTGGACAGCTTCGCCGTCTTGCTGGCCCCCTCATCATTGCTGTGGCTGAAGGTCAGCCCGGCGTTAACCTGCGTACTGCGCTCGCTGTCCTGGCGGCTCTCCAGACGCAGATCGCCGCCCACCTCGCCGCCGATACGCTGCGCATCGACCCGCGCGCCGGCCAGCGACGTATCCCCCTGGCTGGATATCGTGACCTGATTATCGGCCTGGATCTGGCTGTTCTGCTGCGTCGTCTGTGCCTGCCGATCGACGTCCACCTTGAGCCCCGTATTCAGAGTATGGCGATTCTGACGGCTGGCCGGATCGACCTGCCCCTGAGCGTCCTTGCTCACGCTCTGACGGCCGGACAGGCCGCCCGAGGCATCGATGCCCCAATTGTTTTTCTCTTGAACGTTGCTGGCCGACTCCAGCACGATTCCGCCCTGTTTCGCACTCAGCGCGACATCGTGCCCCGTGACCCGCGCCCCCTGCAGATGCAGCGCATCATTATCCTGCGCGCCGGCGCTCAGGGTGACGTTGGCACCGCTGACGCGCGCGCCCTGTGCCGTCGTCTGCTGCTCATTTTGCATCGCCACCTTGGCCTTGGCCCCCACCGAGCCTCCCCGGCTATCGGCGCTGTCGCTGCTGCCGCGGCTGGCGCCGCCGCTCAGCTCGCCGGACCACAGGCTGCCCTGCTGACGGCGCGCGGAGTCCGCCTGGCCCAGATCCAGTTTTTCATCGGCCTTGAGGGTAACATCCCCTTGGCTGCTGACCTCCGTGCCCTGCAGCGTCAGGGAGCCTGCGCTGCTCAGGGTCACACCGCCGTCGGCGCGGACCTGCGCCGTATGCGCCTGAGTTTCACTCTGCTGGCCGTTATCCTGCCCGCCGCCCAGCGCCGCGCTGCCGCTGTTGCTGCCGCTCATATCGCCGCTGAGACGGGCGTGGGCATCATAGCCGGCGTGGCTGACGCTGTGGCTGTCCGTCGCCTGATCCAGCCGCAGATCGCCCCCGCTGTTGAGCTGCACCTTGCCACGGCCGCCGTCCAGCGCCGTTCCCTGATAGCGCCCCTCCTGTCCCAGCTGGATATCGATGCCATTCGCCGCCTGCACCTTACCGGTCTGCGCCGTCACGTGCTGCGCCTGGCTGCTGCGATTCTCGCCCTGCCCACGGGCAGTACCGCCGATATCCTTGCCGGTCGTGGTGTAGATGCGCAGGCTAGCGCCGCCATTAACGTCGTCACTCTGGCTGCTGCGGCTGTCGCTGGCGGTGTCAAAACGATGGCTATCCGCCCGCAGGCTGACGCCGCCGTCGGTAGCCCGGTATTGCGTTCCCCGGTCATGCACCTCGTCACGCGCCGTGACCTGAATGGCCCCTGCCTGGATCTGCGTGGTCTGCGCCGTGGTATCGCTGCTGCTCTGCGTATGGGTGCCCCCGCTGGCGGCGACATCGATCCCCAGATTCGGCTTGCCGATGGTGCCAATCTCATTGACTACGCCGTTGGCGTCCAGGCTAGCGCCTTTCTTCACCGCCCCCTCCAGCGGGCGGGTCACCGCGCTGTAGTCGACGCTCGCACCCGCTTCGCCATGGACCTGGGTCTGTTGGCTGCGGCTGCTGTCGCGGTTGTGGGCCTCCAGATGCTCTACGCTGGCGGCCTGCTCCCGGTAGACGCCGCCGGCCTGGTGGTGCGCCCCCTGCTGCGTCAGCTTATCCGTCGCCGTAATGGTCAGATTACCGCTGACGTTACTGCTGCTGCCCTGCGCCCGGATCTGCTCACTTTGCGTATCGCTGTGGCTATAGTGTCCCTCATAGCCGCTGCCGGCCTTATCAATACCGGCGGTGTAGTACATTCCGCCCCCCGCCTGAGTCTGACGGGTATGGCTGGTTTTGCTCTCCTCGGCGCTCACGAAGGCGACGTTCTTACCGCTTATCTGCGCATCGCCCGCATCGGCCTGCAGGTGCGCGCCGCTAAACACCACGTCATCTCCCGCCGTCACCTCGACGCTGCCGCCGCGGAGCTGGCTGCCCCGATGCGTCACGCTGCGGCTCTCCTCCTGCCGTGAGGTGTGCTCAATGCCAACCCCGGCGCGATACTGTTTATCCCCCTGCGCCTTGGCATACGCCGTCACCTGTAGCGAGGTACTCTCTTTCTCCAGCGTATCCACGCCGGCCGCCGACGCGACATCGACCCGACCACCGGCCTGCAGCGCCAGCTTTCCGTCGCTCTCCACCCGGCTGCCGTTGACCTGAATATCGCGGGCGCTCTTCACCCGCAGGTTCACGTCCGACGCCAGCTGGCTGCCGCGCACCTGCTCATGGCTCTCGGTGCGCTTCTCCGAGGCGGTGGTGATGTTAAAGGCGCCGCCGCGGCGGCTGTTATCCTGCTCACGCGTCGTGTTCACCACCCGATCGATAATCACGTCGCCGCGCTGGGACTGCACCACGCCGCCGCGTCCGCCGTGCGCCCGGCTGCCGCTGATCGTCACATCCTGCCCGGCCGAGATCGTCAGCTGGCCGCCGCTCTCGACCTCACTGGCCTGGCTGCGCTCCTGGCTATGATTGTTGTCCCGCTCGCCGCCGCCGCCGATCCCGCCCCAGTAGGTATGGTTGTCGATCTCGGTCTTACGGTTGGCGACGTTCTGCACCGTCAGGTTAACGTTCCCCGCCGCCGCGATCCCGGCGTCGTTATTCGCCCGGATCTGCGCCGCCTGGGCGCTGAGATCGCCGCCGGCCTCCAGACTCAGATCGTGCCCGGCGCGCAGGCGTGTCTGATGCAGACGCTCCTCGCTGCTGCGCTGACTCCAACGCCCGCTGTTCAGCGCGGCGCCCTCGTTGCGCTTATACCCCGTCAGCTGATGCTCATCGCGCTCCTGTATACCACTCAGCGCCACGTCCCCCTTCGCCTTCAGGCGCAGATCCTGGCCGGCGCTGACCTCGCTGCCCTGCAGCCGCAGATCGCCGTGCGTCGCGCTGAGGCTGGCGTTATGGCGCGCATCGATACGCCCCGCCACCGTACGCTGCTGGCTGTCGCTGCGCGTTTCATCGTGCTGCCAGGAGTAAAACCAGCGATTATCGGTCTGTTTCTGCTCCTGCGTCAGCGACGCGCCATCCAGCAGCACCTCCCCGCCGGCGATCGTCACATCATCACCGCTGATATCCGTGGCGGTCAGGTGGTTGCTCTCCGCCGCCACCAGGCTCAGGTTCTTGCCGCTGAGCACCGTGCGCCGGTAGCTCTGCTCCCGGCGGCTATCGCTGGCGTGGATCCCGCCGCGGTAGTTCTGGTAGTTATCCTTGCCCTCCCGCTGCTCATCGCGCTGGGACAGGGTGCCCTCGGCGCGCAGCGTTCCCGCCTGCAGCGAGATATCGCCGCCGCGCAGCTCCGCGGACTGCAGGGTCAGACGATCCTTCGCCGCGACCGAAATCCCCTGATCCGCCTGCAGGCTGCCCGCCAGCTTCACCCCGCTGCCGGCGGCGGTGTTGATGATGCGGATGCGCCCGGCCTGCATGCTGCCCAGATAATAGCTGTCTAGCGCCGTGCCATTGACGCCCGCGTCGATCTGGTGGAGATCGCGCGTTAGACGGTTATTGCCGCTGACGGCGTTGATCTCGCGGGCGCTGACCGCACCCGCGCTCTCAATGCGCGGCGCCACCAGATCCAGCACGCTGTCCGTCGACAGCCCGCCCGTGCCGATCTGCAGACGATTGCCATTGTTCAGAGTCGAATAGGCGCTGAGCGCTCCCCCCTCGACCAGCGGATTACCCACCACCAGCGCCGATCGGGTCGTGTTGATAAAGCCGCAGCCGTCGCAGGTGATGCCGTTGGGGTTAGCCAGCACGTAGTCCGCCGCCATGCCGAACACCTCTTGCTGCCCCAGCAGCAGAGAGGGGTTACGGCTGATCACCTCGTTCAGGATCACGCTGGCACTCTGCCCGTGCAGGTTAGGGTTGGCCGCCAGCGCGCCGGCCAGCTGAGACTCGCCCCCCGTCAGGGCGTTGTTGAATACCGCGCCGGGACGGTTAACGTTAAAATCCTGATATTGGTTATGGGACAGCCCCCGATCCGTCGGTGTGACGATATTGACCACCTGGGCTCCGCTGGGCGCCGTCGCCACGCCGGGGCCAAGCGCCCCGCCATCCGACACAATATTGCCGGCAAAGCTGCTGCAGGCGACAAAGGAGATGGCGATGATGGTCGCCAGTCGCCCCGCCGAAGAGAGTTTAAAATGTTGATATGCCATAGAGGTTACCTCATATCGGCGCCCGCGGACGCCGAAGCCGAGTTAAAAGGAATAGGAAAACCGTGTTAATAGCTGGGTCGATTGACCCGGAAAGTTATTATTTGAAATCGCCCTGGCGCGCCCGACCTCAATATCGAGCTGCGCGGAGGCTGTACTCAGCGTTACGCCGGCAACGGCGCCTACGCCACTCTGCCATCCCTGATCTCCCGCGTTCGACAGCACGCGGCCAGCGTCCAGACCGATGCGCGGCGTCACGGTGAACGCCCGCCAGCTCAGGGGACGCGACAGCGTGTTCTGCCAATACCATCCGTTATCCGCCGACAGCGTGCCCCGCTTGAATCCACGCACCGCGCTGCGCTCCGTGAGGCTGACCCATTCAACGCCCGGCAGCGGATCCCGACTGTATTGCCCATACCACTGGGAGCTGAACAGATAGACATCGTCGGCCAGCGTAACCCGCTGGCTCAAACCGGCGGCGAGCTTCAGCTTGGTGTACTGCGCCTCGGCGCCGGTGCGCTGACGTCCGCGATCGGCACCCAAAATAGACAGCCCCCGCTCCACGCTGAGATTGCCCGTGGCGACGCCGCCGGACAATATATGCAGGTGGCTGAGGCCCAGCTCCGCTACGCTCAGGGTCGGGCTGCTGACCCGCAGCAGATCATCCTGCAGATAGCTACGGATGCGCTTATAGGTCAGCTGAACGCCCAGCGTGTTGATTTGACGCTGACTGCGCTGCAGCACCGCATCGCCGCGCAGGCCGTACTGGCTGGCCTGCCCGTCCAGCAGGATGCGGGTATGCGGCAGCGACTGGTGCATCTGATAGTCCGAGAAGCTGGCAAAGCCGCTGAAGGTCAGGTCGCCATAGGGCAGTGAGTAAAACAGCATGTAGGCGCGGCTGTAGCGCGCCGAGGGCCGGGCCAGCGTGGTCGACGCGCTCAGGCTGACAAAGTCAGAGAGCCCCAGCGGGCTGTCCAGCGTTGCGCTGCCGCGCGCCACCCACTCCCCGGTGCTTTGCTGGCCGTAGTTGTCCAGCGAGCCGCTGACCTGCCAGGGACGCCCCCGCCGGTTGTACAGGCGGATCACCGAACCACCGACGCGCTCCCCGGGCAGAATGTCCATGCTGACGTGGTTAGAGCGCAGCCGGTTGGCCTGATCCAGCCCCTGATCCAGAGAGGCCAGACGCAGCGGTTTACCGATCGCGCCGGGGAACAGCCAGCGCCGATTCACGCCCCGATCGCCCCCCTCGATGCGCTCGATAAATCCCTCCGTCACCCGCACGCCCAGCTCGCCGCGCGCGTTGGGGCGCAGAAACTGGACCCGGGCGGTGATATAGCCTTTCTCCAGATACAGGGCGGTCAGCTGTTTCGCGAGATGATTGACGTCGCGGCTACGGATGCAGCGCGCCGGCAAGGCGTCCAGCGTCCGGAGATCGCGCAGGGATAGCAGCGTGATCCCGGTTAAATAGACACCGCCGATCGGCAGGCACGCCGTGTCTTCACGCAACTGGGCCGGCGCGGCGGCGGCGGGGCGCGCCTGGCGCTGCTTCTCCAGACGTTGAAGGCGCTGCTGCTCCAGCAGTGAATTGACTTCGCGCGTGCTATTCTGCAGCGCGCGCCTCGACTCATCGGTCGGCGTATTGTCCCAGAACGGCGCGGCGCCCGCGCCGCACGACATCCCCCAGAGCGTTACCCATAGCAGGCAGAAAGGCGTTTTTTTATTCATATTATTCCCCCGGGCGACGGCAATCTGTCGGTGGAGTTATCGTTATCTTCCCTGCATGGAACGGCGAAACAACATCGTAAAGTTAATCCTTTCTAATCTGTTTTTAAGATTAATCTCAATTTGTAATATAAATCAATACAAATCTAATCAAATTGATAATTACATCGCTATCCATCCCCCTATTTTGCGAAACATTGTGCTGCGCCACCCGCCGTGGATATAGGCAATGGATTGCGTTCAAAGAATGAATCATTGGTAATTTGATTTAGGAAAGACGAAATAGGCCGAATACTCTCAGGTGCGCGGAGACGTGCTATTTGTCACACTCTCTTGTCCACTGAAATACGGGGATATTTTTAGCGTCAGGCCGGCGGCGCTGCGCAGAATACGGCGCCGGAGAAATAAGCGGCCGCGGCACTGGAGGGGCTCACTGCTTATTCCATTATGTCAGTGTGATATGACGACGGGTAACCCCACAAAGGATGCGCTAATCTTGATAACAGATCCGTGACGGATACCGTCATCAACCAGTATATTCATATTCTCAAGGAGAGTTATCATGGTTCAGTCAGCTACGCTGTCAGCGCCCGGAGCCTATTCCGCGGAGGGAGAGGCGCTGCCCGACGCCGCATCGGCTATCGTGCTGCGGGTGGTCGATCGCGACGACGCGCTCAATCTGATGCGCACCCTCGTCTTTCCGGTCAGCGAAAGCCAGGAGCAGGTAAGCCAGGCCCTGCAGCGAAATCCACAGGCCATCGAACAGTGGCTGGCACATTTTAACAGCGGCTTTGCCGAAAATCTGCAGTGCTGGCTGGAGCAGTATATTCTGGTGGTTCCCCACGTCCGTGAAAACCTGCCGGCGGTGCAAAGCCATCTGGTGCGGCTGCTGGGCGCCTTGCAGCTCACCTATCGCCCCGGCGCCATCGTACCGCTGACCCAGTGGGTCGATATGCTGGAAGCCCGCGCCTAAGCCCCTCTCCGCCGGGCGCGATGGGGAGCGCCCCCCGCGCCGCCAGAGCGCCCCGTTTGGGCGCTCTGCCGTCATCACCGCGTTATATTCCCTTCATGAAACTGACACGCAGCGCTGGCAGGCTTAAGCCACGTATTTCCTGACGGGCCAATGCCATGAGCTACCTGACGCTGCACCATATTCACAAAGCCTGGGGGGATAAAACCGCCCTACGCGACATCAGCTTCTCCGTCCACGAAGGGGAGTTTGTCGCCCTTCTCGGCCCATCGGGCTGTGGAAAAACCACCCTGCTGCGTACCCTGGCCGGCCTGGATCAGGCCGATAGCGGCACCATTCACCTGCGCGGCGAGCCGGTAGAACACCTGCCGCCGGCGCAGCGCCAGCTGTCTATGGTGTTCCAATCCTACGCCCTGTTTCCCCACCTCAGCGTCCGTGAAAACCTGCTGTTCGGGCTGCGGGCGCGCCATGAGGAGAAGCGTCACTTCGCCAGCCGCCTGGCCGAGGTCAGCGCCCTGCTGGAGCTGGATACCCTGCTCGATCGCCTGCCCGCACAGCTCTCCGGCGGACAGCAGCAACGGGTCGCCCTGGGGCGGGCCGTTATCGCCCGCCGCCGGCTGTGTCTGATGGATGAGCCGCTCTCCAATCTGGACGCCCGCCTACGCCAGAGCATGCGCCGCGAGATCCGTACCCTGCAGCAGCGCCTGGGGCTGACGGTGCTGTACGTCACCCACGATCAGCTGGAGGCCATGAGCATGGCCGATCGCATCATCCTGCTGCAGGAGGGGGCCATCGTCCAGCACGACCGTCCGGAAAACCTCTATCACGATCCCGCCAGCAGCTTTGCCGCCCGATTTATCGGTGCCCCGCCGATGAATCTGCTGCCCCTGCGCCGCCGCAGCGGCTGGCACTGCCTGGGCCACCAGCCCATCTGCGCCGATGATGGCCAGACGGCGCTGACGCTGGGGCTGCGCGCCGAAAACCTGACTCTGACCGCCCTGGGCGCCGGTAAAGCCGACGCCAGGATCGGCGCCGTCGAATATATGGGTGCCGAGACCTGGCTGCAGTGTGCGCTGGAGTGCGGCGGCGAGCTCACCGTCAGCATGAGCGGGCTGCGCCGGTTCAGCCCCGGCAGCACCGTCGGCCTGAGCTGGCCGCGCCAGGCCCAGTATCTGTTTCACCGCGACAGCGGCACGCGCTGCCGCGACGCTGAACAGCCGTTTTTACCACGGGTTGCCCTTCACGCTGCCCATTAATCCGTTCTCTGCCCCATAAGGAAAACGTCATGCTACGATCTCTGCCACGGTTCGCCGCGGCCAGCCTACTGGCCCTGACGGCCGGCGTGGCCAGCGCGGCCCCGGTGACTCTCCAGATGTACTACCCCATCGCCGTCGGCGGCAAGGTCAGCCAGACCGTCGACGCCCTGGTCGCCGACTTTGAGCAGCAGCATCCCGACATCCGCATTCAGCCGGTCTACACCGGCGACTATGCCACCACGGTCACCAAGGCGCTGACCGCCTTTCGCGGTGGCAACCCGCCCCAGCTGGCGGTGATCGGCGATATCGAGGTCTACTCGCTGAAGGAGGCCGGCGCCATCACCCCCATCAGCGATCTGGTCGATGACGCGGCGGGCCAGGCCTGGCTAGACAGCTTCTATCCGGCCTTTATTCGCCGCATTGACGACAAGATCTACGGTATCCCGTTTCAACGCTCTACCGTCGTGCTGTATTGGAACAAGCAGGCTTTCGCCCAGGCGGGACTGGATCCCGAGCGCCCGCCCCAGAGCTGGCGACAGGTGGAATCGTTTGGCCGCCGCCTGACCCTGCGCGAGGGTAACCAGGTACGCCAGTGGGGAATAGAGATCCCGTCCACGCCGATAGGCTACTGGACCTTCCAGGCCATCGCAGCCACCAACGGGGGCACGCTGGACAACCGCCGCGGTACCGCCGTCACCTTTGATACGCCCGCCAACCGCGAGGCGCTCAGCTGGCTGCGCGATCTGGCGCGACAGCACGCCATCTCGCCGCCGGGCGCCATTCACTGGGGCTCGACGCCACAGGACTTTATCGATGGCAAGACGGCGATGATGGTGACCACCACCGGCAATCTGGCGACGGTGCGCAATAGCGCCAAATTCCCCTTCGGCGTCGCCATGCTACCGGCCAATACCGGACGCGGCAGCCCGACCGGCGGCGGCAACCTGTACCTGTTCAGCCAGGCAAACCCGGCGCAGCGCCAGGCGGCCCTGCGCTTTATCCGCTGGCTTTCCGCCCCGGAACAGGCGGCGCGCTGGAGCATCGCCACCGGCTATGTCGCCACTTCACCGGCCGCCTGGCAGACCGATGCCATGCAGCGCTATGTACAGCAGTTCCCCCAGGCCACCGTCGCCCGCGATCAGCTCCCATACTCCCAGCCGGAGCTCTCCACCTACCGCAGCGTACAGGTGCAGGAGTTGCTCAACCGGGCCGTCGAAGCCGCCGTCACCGGCGGGAAGAGCCCCCAGCAGGCCCTCGCTGACGCCCAGCGCCAGGCCGATCGCCTGCTGCAGCGCTACCAATAAACGGAGCGACGGATGATGCATGCCCACGTCTCTTTGGCCCGCCGCGCAGGAGTGCAGCGCCAGGTATACGGCTATCTTCTGCTGTTGCCGGCGCTGGCGCCGCTGGCGCTGTTTACCCACTACCCGGCGCTGGCGGCGCTGCGCGATAGCCTGCTCAGCAGCGACCCCGGCGGCGGTATCACGCTGGAGCACTACCGCGCCCTGTGGCAGGACGATACCTTTGTGCTGTCACTGTACAACAACCTACGCTACGCCCTGCTGACCATTCCGCTGGCGGTGGGGCTGGCGCTGGCCATGGCGCTGGCGGTCAATCGCCGCGCCCGCGGCAGCGCGCTCATCCGCACGGCCTTTTTTCTGCCGTCGCTGCTACCGATGGTCGCTATCGCCAACCTATGGCTGTTTTTCTATACGCCGCAGCTGGGGCTGCTCAACCGCGCGCTGGCGCTGCTGGGCTGCGCCCCGGTGAACTGGCTGGGCGATCCCGATAGCGCCCTGTACTGCCTGATGGCGGTTTCAGTATGGCGCGAAGCGGGCTTCTTTATGATCTTCTATCTGGCGGCGCTGCAGCAGATCGATCCGCGCCTGAGCGAGGCGGCCGCCATCGAGGGCGCCTCGCGGCTGACCTTCTTTCGCCGGGTGCAGTGGCCCCTGCTGATGCCCACCACCCTATTTGTACTGATCAACGCCTCCATGAATGCCTTTCGCCTGGCGGATCAGGTGATCGCCATGACCAACGGCGGGCCGGACAATAGCACCAGCCTGCTGCTGTTCTACATCTACCGCACCGCGTTCAGCTATTGGGATCTGCCCTATGCGGCCGCGATGACCGTCGTCCTGCTGGCGATCCTCGCCGCGCTGACGCTGATGAAGTTCACCCTGCTGGACAGGAGAGCCTGGTATCAATGAGCACCCTCACGCTGCCGTTATCCTACCGCCCGCGAGCCTATGCGCTGGGCCGCCGCGCCGTCACCCTGCTGATCTGGATCGGCGCCCTGCTCTGGCTGCTGCCGGTGCTGGTCGCCGCCTGGGTCGCCCTGCACCCGGCGGCCGAGCAGAGCAGCCTCTCGCCGGGCGCCCCCCTGACGCTGGAGAACTTTCGTGCCGCCTGGCACGCAGCCCCCTTCGGCCGCTATTTCATCAATACGGCCCTGCAGGTCTCCCTGATCGTCTGCGTCCAGCTGCTGCTGGCCACGCTGGCGGCCTGGGCCTTGGTGCGGATGGCGCCGCGCGGCGCCGGGCTGCTGTTTGCCCTGATCCTGCTACAGCTGATGATCAGTCCGGACGTCCTGATCCTGAACAACTACCAGACCATCAGCGCCCTTGGACTGCGCGACACGCTGTGGGGCATCGCACTGCCCTACTTTGCCTCTGCGTTCGCCATCTTCCTGCTACGCCAGACCTTTAAGGGGATCCCGCTGGCGCTGGAGGAGGCGGCTATCATCGAGGGGGCCAGCCGAGCCTGCATTCTGTGGCGCATTTACGTCCCGCTGGCAACGCCGGTCTACGTCGCCTTTACCCTGGTGTCGGTCAGCTTTCACTGGAATGACTTTCTTTGGCCGCTGGTGATCACCGACTCCCTGCGCGCCCGCCCGCTCACCGTCGGTCTGCAGCTTTTTTCCGCTCCCGAACAGGGCATACAGTGGGCGCTGATCGGCGCTGCCACCCTGATGACGACCCTGCCGCTGCTGCTGTTATTCCTGCTGTGCCAGCGCCGTTTTGTGCAATCCTTTATGCGCGCGGGGATCCGCTGATGCACCGCGATGCCCAGCCCTCCCTGCTCACTCAGCCCCAGCGGCGGCGCCTGGGGCTGGCCGCCGCGCTATACCGACGCCCGCCTATCCATCACCGTGCAGGGGAGCCTCTGCGTTTCGGCCTGGTGGCCGATCCCCAATACGCCGACGCGCCCCCCGACGGGGAGCGCTATTACCGCCACAGCCCGCAGAAGCTTGACCGCGCCATCGCCTGCTTTAACCGACAGCCGCTGGCCTTTGTCGCCACGCTGGGCGATCTGGTCGATCGCCACTGGCGCGACTATCCTGCGCTGCTGGCCCGCTACCGCGCCCTGCGCCATCCCCATCTGATCGTCAGCGGTAACCATGATGCCGTCGCGCTTGCCGCTCACCTGGCCGCGGCGCAGCCGCCCCTCGCGCTGCCCAAGCACTATTACGCCGTGACGCTGCCGGGCATACGGCTGTTAGTCCTGGATGGCAATGACCTCAGCCTGTGCGCCGCCGGAGACGATCTGCGCCGGGCGCAGCGCCTACTGGCGCATCTGACCCAGCGCGGGGCGCCGCAGGCCCAGCCCTGGAATGGCGCCGTCGGCGTCTCCCAGCTGACCTGGCTACACCGGCAGCTGAACGCGGCGCGGCGGCGGGCGGAAACGGCTCTGGTCTTCTGCCACTTTCCCCTGGCGCAGGAAACCCACCACAGCCTGTGGAACCACGCCGCCGTCAGCCAGCTGCTGTGCCACTATCGGGTACGCGCCTGCTTCAGCGGGCACGATCACCGCGGTGGCTATCTGCGCCGGGAGCACACCGATTTTATTACCCTACGCGGCATGGTCGACGGCGCCGACGCCTCTCCTTTCGCCATCGCAGAGCTGAACGGCACGCGCCTGACGCTGCGCGGATTCGGCCCGGAGCCCAGCCGGCGGCTAACGCTGTGAGCACAGGCAACGGAGCGTTCGCGGAGAGAGGAAAAGGGATCGCGGCGAAGGCGCAGCGTGAGGAGGGCGTGAGACAACTACGGGGAGAGCGTAGGGATAACGTAGAGAGAGAGGCCGCCCGCGACGACCCGCCGATCCGCCCGGGCAGGATCGGCCGGCCCCAACGGCCCGCTTACAGAATGCTGGCGATGGACTTGGCCAACTGCGCTTCCAGCGCCGGTCTTGCCTGATCAAACTTCAGATTGACCTGATTGGCGCTGGAGACGATACGCGTCTGATAGCGATGCTGATTACCCTGAACACGGCTGGTCTGCACCTTGGCGCCGGAGGTCCCCTGGCGCAGGGCCGCCACATTGTCGGTCTGCACCCTGGCCGTCGTACGCTCGGCAATCTGCACGTCGGTGACCATGGTATAATTGACATCCTCAACCATCGCATCCGCCGCCAGTCCGATCAGGCCCGCCGCCAGCCCGACCCCCAGCGTCGCCCCGGCAGAGGCGGTATTATAGGCGGTGATTCCGGCCCCCAGCGCGGCCCCCGTGGCCGCCCCCTGATAGCCTTGGCCCAGCAGACCCTGCGCCTCGCGCAGATCCATCCGATCGGCCCGTAGCACGTTGGCCTGTACCCAGTAGTAGGCCTGGTCGGGGTTGGAGACCAGCTGATAGCCTTTCGCCCGAATATCTTCGGCGATTTGCGCCTGCAGATTGTCCAGCGTTTTATCCGAGGTATTCTTCACCTGCAGATAAACGGTTTTCTGGGACGACGGCTCCAGCCAAATAGTCTCGCTCATCTGGGTTTTCACCTCCAGATTACGCTTCTTAATCGCCGTACTCACTGCGCCGCAGCCGGACAACAGCAGACAAAGGGAGATCAGACCGGCAATAGCGGCATTTTTATAATGGCGTTGCATATAAATATACTCATTCAGAGGTAAATAAAAAGAAATAACCGGAACCGCTGTGCGTGGCGCTCCATCGGGCGGCGATTATAGCGATGTGAATTATTTTAATGCAAATGGCGCCATTATTGATAAACGCGATTCAAGAGTATTCCTAGACAAGATTAAATCGCAGCTAAACGAGGTGAGCGCGGAATAGCCAGGCCATACTCAGGCCACGCAGGGCAAGGCCAGCGGAATGACGCCAGGAGCGCCAGCGGCTAGTGTGGCATAATTAATACTAATGGAGTAGAGCCTGGAATAATATAATAAAAAATAAATCATTCCTCATTTTGTATAACAATAAGATAAATCTCACCGATACTCACTCCCCGCGCTGACGCATAATAACGTGTGTCATCAATGGAGCATCGTCGCCCCCGCCAGAAAAGCGCCATCGATAATGTCGGACAACCCCCTAATGGAAGATCCGCGATGAGTACAGGGAAAACAGGGCGGCGCAATGCCCAGGGTGCAAGCCCCGACGCCGACTGGCAACGCCGCGTAAGCGCATCATCGATAACCGTAGCGCAATGAACGCCGTTGCCTTCGTGTTCAGGACGGGTTGCTGATGCAATTGGCGAAAGGCGCCAGGCATATACTCGTCAATCACTGCCCATCGTCGCTTGCCAAAGTGGCGTGATGCTGAGGTTGTCACACGCTTCTGGCAAAACGGGTACTGCCGGCGGGACGCCGGGCACTTAGGCTATCATCGAACGTGCTTCGACTGACGCAGTGAAATAGCCCGATGGCGAGTGATGTAACATCATTATCACCTATAGACATTCTATTTATCTATCCAATAATCCTATTTATATCCTTATTTTTTTATGGGTTATTAAATGTTAAAAGTTTAACGTTTTCGTGATAACACATCGGGATACGGCTAAAACACTTATCATATCTCCTCGCTAAAGATCAGAGGAATACCTATGAAAAAAGTTCTGGCAACGATGGTTTTTGCATTTTCTTCAGCTGCATCGGCCGACATTAATTTGTATGGGCCCGGAGGCCCCCACGTCGCCTTACAGGCGGCGGCGGCACAGTATACCCAAAAAACTGGGGTGCCGATTACCGTACACTACGGCCCTCAGGCGAAGTGGAATGATGCAGCAAAGAAGAATGCGGATATCCTATTTGGTGCCTCTGAGCAATCGGCCTTGGCCATCGTCCGCGATCATCAGAATAACTTCAGTGAGAAAGATATTGAGCCGCTGTACTTACGGCAGAGTATCCTGCTGGTAAAAAAAGGAAATCCTAAAAATATCAAGGGAGTTGAAGATCTATCTCGTCCTGGAATTGGGATTATCGTAAATGATGGCGGTGGTACGAGTAATACCTCTGGCACGGGGGTATGGGAAGATATCGCGGGGCGTAAAGGGGATATTAAGACCGTTATCGGCATACGGAAAAATATCATCCTCTTTGCGCCCAATAGCGGGAGCGCCCGTAAGGCTCTGGAAGAGCAGCCTCAAGCCGATGTTTGGATAACCTGGGCGGATTGGGCTATCAGTAATCCAGGAATAGGTGATGTAGTTAATATTGAACCAGACTATATGATATGGCGCGATATGAATATTACCGTCCGTAAAGACTCAGATGTAGAAACGCGCCAATTTGCAGCCTGGCTGCGCTCCGATGAAGCCCTTCCGATATTTATCAAATATGGTTGGTTGAGATCCGCCGCGTCTTAAACGGGACAGCCTCCTGTCTGCGTGTAGCGCCTATTCCCAAAGGCGCTGTCATATAATGCGTCACGGTAATTGCTTAGGGTGACATATGCCAGGCCACAAGTAGCAGATTCGCGCAGAGATCGGGAAAACGATGGCATCGCGCCGCCCAGAGCACAGAACCTGGCATCCACTGGAGACGCAGCGTAAGCGCATGGATAACGCGTACGGCAATGAACGCCATTGCCGTCGTCCTCAGGACGGGTTGCGGATGCAATGCGCGAAAGGCGATCGGCATATGCTCGTCAATCACAGCCCGTCGTCGCTTCCCGGAAGTGGCGTGATGCTGAGGTTGTCGAACGCTTCTGGCAAAATGGGTGGCTTGCCAGTAAGAGGCCGGACGCTATTAATTGGCCACGGTTATCGATGAATAGTTGCATAACAAAATCGTCGCTTGCCGGCTCAAAAAAGGGGCCGTAACCTGACTATCTGATCCATACTCAACGACAGCGTGGCCTTCGCCCGGCGGAGCGCCTTGAGCAGACGTGATCTTCCCGATAGGAGCGTAACGATGTTAAAAGTTATTCAATCACCGTCCAAGTACATTCAGGGGCCCGGTGCACTGCACGCCATCGGACAGTATGCCCGGCTGCTGGCCGACAGCCAGTTTGTCATCGCCGACGACTTTGTCATGGGGCTGACCCGCGAGACGGTGGCGACCAGCCTGAAACAGGCCGACGTCGAAGGGCACTTTGCCCGCTTTGGCGGCGAGTGCAGCCGTAGCGAGATCGATCGTCTGGGCCGCGAGCTGAAGCGGCTTGGCTGCCGGGGGGTGATCGGCATCGGCGGCGGCAAGACGCTGGATACCGCCAAGGCGCTGGCCCACTATCAGGCGCTGCCGGTACTGATCGTGCCGACCATTGCCTCTACGGACGCACCGACCAGCGCGCTGTCGGTGATCTACAGCGACCAGGGCGAGTTTGAGGAGTATCTGATTTACCCGACTAACCCGGATATGGTGCTGATGGATACGGCGATCATCGCCAAGGCGCCGGTACGGCTGCTGGTCGCCGGTATGGGCGATGCCCTCTCCACCTATTTTGAGGCGCAGGCCTGCGTGGACGCCCACGCGATCAGCATGGCCGGCGGGGAGTCGACCCGGGCGGCGCTGGCGCTGGCGCACCTGTGCTATCAAACGCTGCTGGAGGAGGGATACAAGGCCAAGCTGGCGGTCGAGGCCGGCGTCGCTACGCCGGCGGTGGACAACATCGTCGAAGCCAATACCTATTTGAGCGGGCTGGGCTTTGAAAGCGCCGGGCTGGCGGCGGCGCACGCCATCCACAACGGGCTGACGGTGCTGGAGGAGTGCCATCCGATGTACCACGGGGAGAAGGTGGCCTTTGGCACCCTGTGTCAGCTGGTGCTGCAAAACAGCAGCAGTGAGCAGATCGAAACCGTGCTCGACTTCTGCGTCCAGGTGGGACTGCCGGTCACCCTGGCGCAGCTGGGCATCAAGGAGGGCCCGCAGCTGAACGATAAAATCATGGCCGTCGCCGAGGCCAGCTGCGCCGAGGGCGAAACTATCCACAATATGCCGTTTACGGTGACCCCGCCGCAGGTGTACGCCGCGATCCTGGCGGCCGACCGGCTGGGGCGCGCCTGGCTGGCATAAGGGGGTTAACGGGGCGCTAGCGCCCCGTTGGTTCTGCTCTCCCGCGCCACGGGTGGCCATCATCCGCCCGCGCCGACGCTCACCCCTCTGGCGCTGTACGCCCAAGCCAGCTGTCCCAGTCTTTCCACACCGGCTGCAGGCCACGGGCGATCAGGGCGCGGGCGACCTCCTGCGGGTGTCGGTTGTCATGCGGCGCGAACTGCTCCAACGCCGGCTCACTATCGGCATAGCCTCCCGGCTGCGTTTTGGAAAAGGCGCTGACGTGGGTAATCGCCAATGGGATGACGTTATCGCGAAACGGCGCCGACTCCCGCGTGGATAGCGACAGCTCCACATCCGGCGCCAGCAGGCGGAACGCGCAAATGGCCTGCACCAGTTGCCGTTCATCCATCAAGGAGAGCGGCTGAATACCACCAGCGCACGGGCGCAGGCGGGGAAAGGCGATCGCATACCGACTCTGCCAGTAGCGCTGCTGCAGCCACAGCAGATGCTCGGCCACCATATAACAGTCTGCCCGCCAGCTGTCAGAGAGCCCAATCAGGGCGCCCAGGCCGATTTTATCGATCCCCGCCCTCCCCAGCCTATCCGCCGTCTCCAGGCGCCAGAAGAAATCCTGTTTCTTGCCCCGCAGATGGTGACGCGCATACGCCGCCCGGTGGTAGGTCTCCTGATACACCATCACGCCATCCAGCCCCAGGCTTTTCAGCTCGGCATACTCCGCCTGCGACAGAGGCTGCACCTCCATCTGCAATGAGGCAAACTGGCTACGGATCATCGGCAGGTGCCGGCGAAAATAGGCCATGCCGACCTGCTGCTGATGCTCTCCGGTGACCAGCAGCAGGTGCTCGAACCCTAACGCCCGAATCGCCTGGCACTCACGCATGATAGCCTCTTGATCCAGCGTCTTACGCTTAATCCGGTTGCTCATGGAGAAGCCACAGTAGGTACAATCGTTGGCGCAGAGGTTGGAAAGGTAGAGCGGTAGGTAAAAACTGACCGTGTTGCCAAAACGCTGGCGGGTCAGGCGCTGGGCCCGCTGCGCCATAGGCTCCAGATAGTGCTGTGCGATGGGCGAAAGCAGCGCCATCATATCATCACGGTTCAGGGTGGCCGCGCCAAGCGCACGCTCAACGTCGGCAGCGGTTTTGTCATGGATTTGTTGGCGGACAGTCTGCCAATCCAGCTGATGCCAACGCGCGCTGAAGGTCTCCATTACCGAGCCTCCAGAAAACGGGTCAGCGGGCTGGTGGCCTGAGCCCGTTGGCTGCAGGCCCCCGGCACGGCCGCGCGGGCGAGCAAACCGGCTTCGACCGCCAGGCGGAAAGCCCGGGCCATACGGATGGGGTCATCGGCAACGGCTATCGCGGTGTTGACCAGCACGGCATCGGCGCCCATTTCCAGCGCCTGCGCGGCATGGCTGGGGAGACCGATGCCGGCATCGACCACCACCGGTACCATCGACTGACTGATGATTATCTCCAGCATTGCGCGGGTCTCCAGCCCCTGGTTCGAACCGATGGGGGCGCCCAAGGGCATCACGGCGGCGCAGCCGGCCTCCTCCAGCCGCTTGCACAGTACCGGATCCGCGCCGCAGTAGGGCAACACGACAAATCCCTGTTTCACCAGGCTCTCCGCCGCCCTCAGCGTTTCGATCGGATCCGGCAGCAGCCAGCGTGCATCCGGGTGGATCTCCAGCTTTACCCAGTGGGTTCCCAGCGCCTCTCGCGCCAGCCTGGCGGCAAAGACGGCTTCCTCCGCCGTTTTCGCACCGGAGGTATTGGGCAGCAACGTCACGCCCGACGAGCGCAACGGCGCCAGGATGGCATCTCGATGTCCGCGGAGATCCACCCGCTTCATCGCCAGCGTCACCAGCTGACTTCCCGAGGCGCGAATCGCCTCCAGCATCACCTGCGGCGAGGCAAACTTACCGGTGCCGGTGAACAGATGGGACTCAAAGGTTTTATCGGCAATACGCAACATGTCAGCCTCCGGCTATCACCTGAAACAGCAGAAGGGAGTCGCCCTCCTGCAGGATATGATCCCGCCACTGCGCATGCGGAAGAATATGCTGGTTAAGCGCCAGCGCCATGCCGGCCGTTGGCAGCTGTAGCTGCGCCAGCAGCGCCGACACGCTTAACGCCGGCGGGCAGACGATGGCCTCATCATTGACAAACACGTTCATCATCGCCTCCGCAGACCGGGCACCCCTCTGCACGCCGGAGCGTCAGCGTATGCCAACGATTGGCGCGGGCGTCAAACAGACGCAGGACACCCCGCTGCGTCTCCAGGCCGCTCAACAACTTAATCGCCTCCAGCGCCTGAAGTGTCCCCATCACGCCCACCACCGGGCCGATGACGCCGGCGCTGCGGCAGCTGCGTTCAGGCTCGGCATCCTCCGGCCACAGGCAGCGATAACAGCCATGCGTCCAGGGGGGCGCCAACACCATCATCTGGCCGCCAAACCCCACGGCGCTAGCGCTCACCAAGGCCGTCGAGGCCGCAACGCAGGCGGCGTTAATCGCTTGGCGCGTTGCCATGTTGTCAGTGCAGTCGAGCACCACATCCGCCTGGCGGACCTCGTTTAACAGCGCTTCGCCGCCAAGGCGCTCCTGGCGTGCGATCAGCGTAATATCCGGGTTCAGCCGAGATAGGCGCTCCCGGGCGGCCTCGGCCTTCGGCTTGCCGATATCCTCCGCGCTAAACATGATTTGCCGTTGCAGATTACTCAGGTGAACGTCATCGTCATCCGCCAGCACCAGCGTGCCAACGCCTGCGCCGGCGAGATACAGCGCGGCAGGCGCGCCCAGCCCTCCCAGCCCGGCGATCAATACCCGGCTCTCCAGCAGCCGGGACTGCCCGCTAACGTCGATATCCGGCAGTAAAATCTGCCGACTGTAACGCATAAAATCGCGATCATTCATCACCGGCGCCCACCCTCTCAAGCAGCCGCGCCGTAGCCTGTAACCAGTCGGGCGCCTGGGTGATGGCGCTGACGACAGCCACGCCGCCGACGCCGGTCGCCAGCACCTCTGGGATACGGGCAAGCGTGATGCCGCCGATGGCGACGGTTGGGTAGCCGGCCAGACGCGCAATATGGCGCGCCAGCTGCACCAGCCCCTGCGGCGCGGAAGGCATCTGCTTGGTCTGGGTCGGGAATACATGGCCGAGCGCAATATAGGAGGGACGGACTGCCAGCGCGACATCCATCTCCATGTCATCATGGGTGGATACGCCCAAACGTAACCCGGCGCGCTTAATCCCGGCCAGGTCACATTCCGTCAGATCCTCCTGGCCCAGATGGACGCCATAGGCCCGGTGTTTGATAGCCAGCCGCCAGTAATCGTTAATAAAAAGCCGGGCGCTATAGCGGCGCCCCAGCGCAATGGCGGCGATCACATCGTCCTCTACCTCACCCTCCGCCTTATCTTTGATCCGCAGTTGGAGGGTGCGTACCCCGGCCTCCAGCAGACGGGCGATCCATTCCACGCTGTCAACGACCGGATACAGCCCTAAGCGCTGCGGTACCGGGGGAAAATCAGGCTGATACATCAGACCACCTCCTGATGCAGGCACCGTGCGCCGCCGTGGGCTAGCGTACGGCGTGCCACGGGGAAAAGCAGGGCGCGGTGGAGCCGCCCGCCAAGGCCGCGCGCAGAGGCGCGATGGGGTGATTGAGTTCCGGACATAGCTCATTTCCCTAAGATAAGGACGTGGCTTGTCAGACGACGGATGAAGCAAGAGGTGAGATCGCCTAACGGCGATGCAGCAGCAGTGTAACTCTTGTTCCCTTCGCAGGTATTAGCCTGATCAGGTTCCGCGGATCCCGAATAAACGGTCTCAGCCCAACAGGGCACTCCGACAAGATAACCCCCTGCCGTGACGGCAGGGTTGCGCAGCTAAACTACGCGTTAATGCTGAAAATCTCAAGCCGGGCACCGCAAACCTGATGCCGGCGCTCAAAAAAACAGGCCGCCAAGACAGGCGGCCGGAGGGTTAGCGGGAGCATCCGCGCCAGGCGATGGCCTCAATCTCTAGCTTCACCGCTTTCGGTAGCGCGGCAACCTGCACACAGCTGCGTGCGGGATAAGCGGCGCCGTGGGCATCGAAGAATTCCGCGTATACTCGGTTTATCACCTCAAAATCCTGCAGTTCGGTGATAAAAACCGTAGTCTTGACGATATCGCCGACCGTCAGTCCGGCGGCCTGGACAATGGCGGCGACATTTTCCAGGCTCTGGCGCGCCTGCTCGGCGACCGCGTCCGCCACACGTCCCGTTTGCGGATCGACCGGGATCTGTCCCGATGTCATCACCAGACCGCCCAGATCAACGCCCTGCACATAGGGGCCAATCGCGCCCGGCGCCTGTGCCGTAGCCAGGGTGTTACGCTGCATTGTTATCCTCCTCAAAACGTGCGGGTAAAGGTGCGTGAAATCACATCCTGCTGCTGTTCCCGGGTGAGCGCATTGAAGCGCACCGCATAGCCGGAGACCCGGATGGTCAGGTTCGGGTAGTTTTCCGGGTGCGCTATCGCATCCAGCAGCATATCGCGGTTCATCACGTTGACATTGAGGTGCTGACCGCCCTCAACCGCCTCCCGATGGTGGAAGTAGCCGTCCAGTAGGCCGACCAGGTTATCCTTGCGCACCGTCTCCTCCTTGCCCAGCGCCTGCGGCACGATGGAGAAGGTATAGGAGATGCCGTCTTTGGCATAGGTAAAGGGCAGCTTGGCCACGGAGGTCAGTGAGGCCACGGCGCCTTTTGTGTCGCGCCCGTGCATCGGGTTAGCCCCCGGCGCGAACGGCGTCCCGGCGCGGCGGCCGTCCGGCGTATTGCCGGTCTTTTGCCCGTAGACCACGTTGGAGGTGATGGTCAGAATCGACTGGGTCGGCACCGCGTGACGGTAGGTTGGCAGCGCCCGGATCTTCTTCATAAAGCGCTCGACCAGGTCGCAGGCGATACGATCGACCCGATCGTCGTTGTTGCCGTACTGCGGGTAGTCCCCCTCGATGGCGAAGTCCACCGCCAGACCCTGCTCGTCGCGGATCGGCGTCACCCGCGCGTACTTAATGGCGGACAGGGAGTCCACCGCCACCGACAGTCCGGCGATGCCGCAGGCCATAGTGCGGTAGACATCGCGGTCATGCAGCGCCATCAGCGCCGCCTCATAGCTGTACTTGTCGTGCATGTAGTGGATCAGATTCAGCGCGCTGATGTACTGGACCGCCAGCCAGTCCATAAAACGATCGAGGCTTTCGATCACCGTCTCATACTCCAGCACCGTATCCATCAGGGGCGCGATTTTCGGCCCCACCTGGATCTTCAGCTTCTCGTCCACGCCGCCGTTAATCGCGTACAGCAGGGTTTTGGCCAGGTTCGCGCGGGCGCCAAAGAACTGCATCTGTTTCCCGATCACCATCGGGCTGACGCAGCAGGCGATACCATAGTCATCGCTGTTAAAGTCCGGGCGCATCAGATCATCGTTTTCATACTGCAGCGACGAGGTCAGAATAGAGAGATGCGCGGCATACTTTTTAAAGCTGACCGGCAGCGCCTCCGACCACAGGATAGTCAGGTTTGGCTCCGGCGCCGGCCCCATGGTATGCAGCGTATGCAGATAGCGATATGAGCTACGGGTCACCAGGGTACGGCCATCCAGCCCCATTCCGCCAATCACCTCCGTCGCCCAGATCGGATCGCCGGAGAACAGCGAGTCGAACTCCGGCGTGCGCAGAAAGCGTACCATGCGGATCTTCATGATGAAGTGGTCGATCAGCTCCTGCGCCTGGGTCTCCGTCAGGGCACCGGCCTGCAGATCGCGCTCGATATAGATATCCAGGAAGGTGGCGGTGCGTCCCAGCGACATGGCGCCGCCGTTCTGTGACTTCACGGCGGCCAGATAGGCGAAGTACAGCCACTGTATCGCCTCCTGCGCGCTGCGCGCCGGACGGGAGATATCATAGCCGTAGCCGGCGGCCATCTCCTGGATCTGCAGCAGCGCCCGCCGCTGCTCCGCCAGCTCCTCACGCAGGCGGATCACCCCCTCCAGATCGTCGCCGCGCTCCAGCGCCGGCTGCAGCGCGGCGAACTGCAGCTCACGCTCACGCACCAGATAGGCGATACCGTACAGCGGCACTCGGCGATAGTCGCCGATGATACGTCCGCGGCCATAGCCGTCCGGCAGGCCGGTCAAAATCCCCGACTTACGGCAGCGCAGCATCTCCGGTGAGTAGACGTCGAAGACCCCCTGGTTATGGGTCTTGCGCAGGTCGCTGAACAGATACTCGAACGCCGGATCCATCGCCCGTCCATAGGCGTTAAACGAGCTGCGGATCATGTTGATGCCGCCAAACGGATGCAGCGCACGCTTTAGGGGAGCATCCGTCTGCAAACCGACGATGGTCTCCAGCTCCCGCGCGATATAGCCCGGCCCGTGAGAGGTAATCGTCGTCGCGACGTTCGTATCAAAATCGACCGGTGCATGGGTCGCATTCTCGGTGCGGATCCCCTCCATCACCTTTTGCCATAGCGCCGTTGTCGCGGGCGTCGCCTGCGCCAGAAAAGATTCATCGCCGGTATAAGGCGTATAGTTATTCTGAATAAAGTCACGAACGTTTATTTCGTTTTTCCATTCAGTACCTATAAAGCCATACCAGGCCTCGGCATACGCGCGATCGCCGGTATTAATATCAACCTTCATGGAAATACTCTCTTTAGATAACAATGAATAAATTATACGTATTCAATCGATGGCATCATTTTTCCCAGACGCAGTGCATCCAGAGCAATCATTCTCTCTTCATCGGTAGGAATTACTGCGCAAATAACGGCTGAGTCCTCTCCGGATATAATTCTTTCACCTGCGCTACCGGGAAGATTATTTTTATCCGGCGCCAGCGTAATACCGAATACGGATAAATGTTCCAGCACCATCCGCCGGATCAGCGCCGAATTCTCACCGATCCCGCCGGTAAAGATGATGCCGTCCAGACGCCGCAGCGAGGCGGCGTGCCCGCCGATATGGCGCGCAATGCGGTGGACAAAGGTGCGGATCGCCAAATCGGCCCGCCGATGCCCCTCCCGCTGCGCCCTCTCCAAGACCCGCAGATCCGACGACAGTCCGGAGATCCCCAGCAGCCCCGACTCGGTGTTCACCATCTGCTCCAGATCGGCGATCGACTGACCGGTCTGGCTGGCGATCCAGGCCAGCGCCCCAAAGTCGACGTCGCCGCTGCGGGTGCCCATCATCAGCCCCTCCAGCGGCGTCATCCCCATGGAGGTATCGACGCTGCGTCCGTTGCGCACCGCGCAGATAGAGGCCCCATTGCCAAGGTGCGCAATCACCAGCCCGGAGTCGGCCTCAGCGAGCCCCAGCAGATGATGAGCCCGCTGCGACACATAGCGATGCGAGGTGCCGTGAAAACCGTAGCGCCGCACGCCATACTCCTGCGCATAACGGTATGGCAGGGCGTACAGCCAGGCCTCCGGCGCCAGCGTCTGATGAAAGCTGGTATCAAACACCGCCACCTGGGTCACACCGGGAAACAGATGTCGAGCGGAGACCATACCGCTCAGGTTGGCATAGTTGTGCAGCGGCGCCAACGGCGAGATCCGGCGAATCTTCTCCATCACCTCATCGTCCACGATCGCCGACTGCTGAAACAGATTGCCGCCGTGCGCGACCCGGTGGCCGATTAAGGCCACGCTCTCAATCAGGCTGCGCTTCTCCAACTCGGCGCAGATAGCGACCAGCGCCGGCTCATAGCCCTGCTGCGCCAGCGCGACCGGCGCCGCGCCGTTCACCGACAGCGTCGCGCTGCCGCTATTGATGCCTTCGGCGATGCCGGACAGCAGCACCTCACAGCGCTGAGCGTCCAGCACGGAAAACTTAATCGAAGACGATCCGCTGTTTATCACCAGCACGACTGGATACTCATCCATTTTATGACTCCCCATCGTCCGATCGCCGAATTACATCAGCTGATAAACAATATTCAGGATGGTAAGCAGGCCGATAATCGTGACAAAATAGTTAGAGGCTTTGCCTTTATATTTCGCCAGCGCAGGAACCCGCCATACCGCATACATCGGCAGCAGACACAGCAGTGCAGCAATAATCGGGGCGCCCATCGCACCGATCAGATCCAGAATATTCGGGTTGAGATATGCGATGACCCAGGTAGAGCCCATAATGATGACCATGCTGATCATATTGAGCTTCTTCATCGGCGCCTGTGACTTCTCTCCATGGTAACCAAATTTAATGATCAAACCGTTCAACCCCTCCAGGGTTCCCAGGTAATGACCAAAGAACGATTTAAAAATAGCCACCAGGGCGATAATCGATGCGGCATACTCCAAAACGGTGGCATAAGTAGATTTCCCGCTGCCCAGCGAGCTGAAGTGGTTGGCCAGATAGGAGAGAATGGGAATGTTCTGCTGTTTAGCCTGCGCCATATCCTGCGGCGACAGGGTAAACAGGCAGCTAAAGGCAAAGAACATCACCACCACCACCATCAGCACGCTGGCGCGCGAGATGATCTTCGCACACTTTTGCTCGGTATATTCCCGGCCAAACTCCGCCTCATACTCTTCGCGTTTGGAGACCACAAACGACGAGACGATGGGGGAAAAGTTGAAGGAGAACACCATAATCGCGATCCCCAGCCATACGGTTACCAGAATGCCATGGCTGCCGAACAGACTCAGGCTGTGCATGTCAAAGCTGGTAAAGATGTCACTCGTCCAGTAGGGGATCAGCGACAGGGAGATCAGCACCAGGCAGGTAATGAAGGGAAAGACCAGATATCCCATCACCTTAACCATTAAATCCTTGCCGAAGTAGATAAAAAACGCCATGACCAGCAGGATCGCCAGCGCCACCACGCCGCGGTTAATGGCCGGTAGCAGCAGCTGATGCTCCCAGAAGGCAATAAACGTATTGGTGATGGTCACGCCGTAGATCCACAGCAGCGGACAGATGGCAAAAAAATACAGGAAGGTGATCACCACGCCACCGACATGGCCGAAGTGCTGATCGACGGTATCGGTAATATTATCCGATGCGCTGTGCCCGGACAGACACAGACGGGCCAACGCGCGATGGCAAAAGAACGCGATGGGAAAAGCAAGAATAAGCATGAAAATAATCGGCAGCAGTCCACCGATACCGGCGCTGATCGGAAAAAACAAAACGCCGGCTCCGATCGCCGTGCCGAACAACCCTAAAACCCAGCGTGTATCCGTTTTGCGCCACGTGGTCACCTTGGCCTGACCCGTAACGACACTGTCAGTGCTACTCATATCTTATCCTCACATAAAAAATCAGGCGCCTACCAGCCCGGTGATTTGCGAAACGCGGGAGAGATCAATATTCCCACCGGAGATGATGCTGACGCTTTTGCGCCCTTTAATATACTGATCGAGCTTTCCACTCAGCAGTGCGGCAGAGGCTAAGGCGCCGGCCCCTTCGGTAATCACCTTATTGCGCTGGATCAGCGCCACCATGCTGGCCCGGATCTCCTCTTCACTGACCAGAACCATGTCGTCAACCAGCTCGCGGGCGATCTCAAAGGTCAGGTTCCCTGGCCGAGAGACATCGCAGCCGTCGGCCAGCGTACCGCCCGTACGGTGAGAGGCGATCTCCCCGCCGTAATAGGACGCCGCCATACCGTGTACGTTTTCCGATTGCACGCCGATAATACGGATGGTCGGGTTAACCGATTTAATCGCAATGGCAATACCGGCTATCAGCCCACCGCCGCCGACCGGTACAATAACATTATCGACATCATAGAGATCCTCTAAAATCTCCAGACCGATGGTCCCCTGGCCGGCAATCACCAGCGGATCATCGTAGGGCGGAATAAATATCCGTCCTTCCATCTCGACAATCTCGCTCACTTTTTCGATAGTTTCGTTAAAGTTATTGCCGTGTAGCACGACCTCTGCCGAATAGTCACTGGTTGCCGCGACCTTAGATTTGGGCGCACTGGTCGGCATGACGACCTTACCGTCGATCCCCAGCATGGCGCAGGAGAGTGAAACCCCCTGGGCATGGTTACCGGCAGAGCAGGCCACCACCCCTTTACGTCGCTCGCTATCCGTCAGGGAGCTGAGCTTATTGAACGCGCCGCGAATTTTAAACGAACCGGTACGCTGCATATTTTCAAACTTCAAAAATATTTCGCCCTTACAGCGTTCGCTCAGATAATTAGAGCGCGGCATCCCTGTTTTATATATTTTTCCGGAGAGTCTGGTTTTTGCTGCTTGAATATCATCAATGCTAACGGGAAGATCATATGTAATATGCATGCTATCCTCTCTATAAGAGTAATTTATATTCAAAGCCAACGACAATACTGATCCTGTGGGTATCGTTTAATTACCCACATTCGTTAATCTAACGTGCTACTGCTCAGCGGCGACGGGCTGTTTATATTTGGCACACTGGCTTGGACAATACTGCTTAGCCAACTCGACCAACAGCAGAGCGGATTTTTTAATCTTATAGTTTTTTGACCAAATTGCGGCATAATGTGCGATTGGCAGCGCATCCTCAATCGCCAGGGTCATAAACTGGTTTGAGCCGAAGGGGGTCGTCATATCGCAGGGGATCACGGTAAGGAAATTTGCATTGAGCACCAAATTATAGATCGTGACGACTGAGTCGGTTTTTATGATATTAGCGGTGTCAATCTGGTGCTTATTCAGAATACTGAGTAGCTGTTTATAATATCCCATATCGGTTTGCGGCAGTACCCACTGCTCATGCCGTAGAGCCTCCAGCGTCAGCGGGCCACTGCCGCTGCGGGACTTATTGGCGACGACGACAAACTCTGAATCAAACAGCGGTTCGACGTGCAGATCCTGCAGCTGCATATCGTCGCTCAGCGTACCGATGGCAAAATCCAGACGGCCATCACGGATCGCCGGGAAAAAGGATGAAAGCTGAGCTTCAAACATCGACACCTGCGCGCTGGGAAAGACGCTTTTAAATGTCTTAATCATCTGCGACAGGAAGGTAAAGCCGATCAGGGAGGGAAAACCAAAGGCGACATCGGCTACGCTACTACAGCTCAGACTATTGATCTCACTGACCATATTCTTCATTTCACGGGTGATTGACTCGGAATAGTTCAGCAGCACCTGCCCCGCACTGGTCAGCGTGACGCCGGTATTTTTACGAATGATAACCTCGATACCAAAATAGTCTTCCATCTCGCTGATGGTCTTGCTTACCGCCGGTTGAGAAATTCCTAAACGCTTGGCTGCAGCCCCAATTGAGCCGCTTCTGATGACCTCCTGAAAGACCACAAGGTGTTGCGTTTTGGGTAGAATAAAGGTGTTCATATTCATTAGCACTTATTCTCTCAGCGGGTGGTATTGAACTCTACTAAATAGGGTTATGGGGGGATGTGTTATTGCTCACAGTTTATAAAGTACAATGTTCTTAATTGATATTTACCCTATACATTTCATACAGATAAATAAAAATAACGTATTTTTTCATGACCACAATCAAGAAAAAAAGAGAGAATAACTTTATGTTATGGCGATAATTTAAACACCTCCCAAAAAGCTATTTTTAAATCGCCAAGAAGCTAAAAATGAATTTATGCGGATAAACAAAAATATTCCATCAGAATGTTATCGGTGCCATCGGTTCACCCCAGCGGGGCTGCCCTGTCTGCCCCCCTCGCCGCGCGCCAAGCGGCGCCCTGCTACCTGGACAAAAGAACATTATCAGTGGGAAAATCAACACAAAACACCTAATTTAATAACCATAACAACAAATAGCACCATGAAATGGGCAAAACAACAGAATCTATTACCAACACCACCGACCGGAGTAGCAAGGCGTTACCGAATCGTCCTAAAAACCGACGGCGTCCGAAGGCGCGACGGCCGCTTTTGCGGCTGTCGTCAGATAAACGGCCCGATCGGCACACCGCCGCACGACGCGCCACCCTATAGATACTGAGCGCGTCCCCAGCGGCGCTGCCAAGCAAAAGTCATCGGGCAGGGAAACGTATTGACGGGCTTGATTAACAGGAAATAACAATCAAGTTCGATAGATTAATCGATTGTTCCTATTTCAGAAATTGGGCATGCAGACCGGACAAAAAATCATTAGCACGTATAATCGTTAAGGAATAAAACGAAAGCAGCGATCCATCACGCAATGGGTTATCCGCAGTAATGACCTGAACAGTACTCCATAAATTTACTGAAGGTGCGATAAATGGGAAATAACAACGAATTTTCTAGCGGTAAATGCCCCGTCATGCACGGCGGTATGACCTCCGCGGGCATGGCCAGTAAGGATTGGTGGCCGAATGCCCTGAATCTAGACATTCTGCATCAGCACGATAGCAAAACCAACCCGATGGGACAGCAGTTCAACTATCGAGAGGCGCTGAAGCAGCTGGATGTCCAGGCGCTGAAAGACGATCTGCGGGCGCTGATGACCGACAGCCAGCCCTGGTGGCCGGCTGACTGGGGTCACTACGGTGGCCTGATGGTCCGTATGGCCTGGCACTCCGCTGGCTCCTATCGCATCGCGGATGGCCGCGGCGGCGCAGGCACCGGCAACCAGCGTTTCGCACCGCTCAACTCCTGGCCCGACAACGTCAACCTGGATAAAGCACGCCGTCTGCTGTGGCCGATTAAAAAGAAATATGGCAACAAAATCAGCTGGGCCGATCTGATCGTGCTGGCCGGTACCATGGCCTATGAGTCCATGGGGCTGAAGACCTTTGGCTTCGCCTTTGGCCGTGAAGATATCTGGCACCCGGAAATCGATACCTACTGGGGCTCAGAAAAAGAGTGGCTGGCGCCGAGCGGCAGCGAAGGTAGCCGTTACTCCGGCGAGCGCGATCTGGAAAATCCGCTGGCCGCAGTCATGATGGGCCTGATCTACGTTAACCCGGAAGGGGTGGACGGCAACCCGGATCCGCAGAAAACCGCCAACGACGTGCGCGTCACGTTCGCCCGTATGGCGATGAACGATGAGGAAACCGTCGCCCTGACCGCCGGCGGCCACACCGTAGGTAAATGCCACGGCAACGGCAGCGCCGCCAACCTGGGCGCGGCACCGGAAGGCGCCGATCTGCAGGAACAAGGGTTGGGCTGGAACAACCATACCACCCGCGGCATTGGCCGTGATACGGTCAGCAGCGGGATCGAAGGGGCATGGACCAGCAAGCCGACCCAGTGGGATAACGGCTACTTTGACATGCTGCTGGGCCATGAGTGGACCCTGACCAAGAGCCCGGCAGGCGCCTGGCAGTGGGTGCCGATCCAGATCGCGGAAGAGGACAAGCCGGTCGACGTGGAGGATCCCTCCATCCGTCTTCTGCCGATCATGACCGACGCCGACATGGCGATGAAGGTCGATCCGGCCTACCGTCAGATCGCCGAGCGTTTCCGTCAGGATCCCGCCTACTTCTCCGACGTCTTTGCCCGCGCCTGGTTCAAGCTGACCCACCGCGATCTGGGGCCGAAGTCACGCTATTTCGGGCCGGATGTGCCGCAGGAAGCGCTGATTTGGCAGGATCCGGTTCCCGCCGGCCGCAGCGAGTATGACGTTGCCGCCGTCAAGGCGAAGATCGCCGCCAGCGGCCTGAGCATCGCCGACATGGTCAGCACCGCCTGGGACAGCGCCCGTACCTTCCGCGGCTCGGACAAACGCGGCGGGGCCAACGGCGCCCGCATCCGCCTGGCACCGCAGAACAGCTGGGAAGGCAACGAGCCGGCCCGTCTGGCCAAGGTGCTGGCGGTACTGGAGCCGATTGCCGCCGAGTTTAACGTCAGCGTCGCGGATGTCATCGTCCTCGCCGGTAACCTGGGGATTGAGCTGGCCGCCAAGGCCGCCGGCGTCGCTATCGAGGTGCCGTTTGCACCGGGACGCGGCGATGCCACCCAGGCGATGACCGACGAAGCCTCCTTCGAAGTTCTGGAGCCGCTGGCCGATGGTTTCCGCAACTGGCTGAAGAAAGACTACGTGGTCACGGCCGAAGAGCTGCTGCTGGATCGCGCTCAGCTGATGCGCCTGACCGCCTGTGAAATGACGGTGCTGATCGGCGGGATGCGCGTGCTGGGCGCCAACTATGGCGGCAGCAAGGTCGGGGTCTTCACCGATCGCATCGGTGTCCTGAGCAATGACTTCTTCGTCAACCTGACGGATATGGCTTACACCTGGAAACCGACCGGCAGCAATCTGTATGAAATCCGCGAGCGCGCTAACGGTGCGCTGAAGTGGACCGCCAGCCGGGTCGACCTGGTCTTTGGCTCCAACTCAATACTGCGTGCCTATGCCGAAGTCTATGCACAGGACGACAATAAAGAGAAGTTTGTCCGCGACTTCGTCGCCGCCTGGACCAAGGTAATGAACGCCGATCGCTACGATCTGCGCTAAGTAATGGTGCGACGCCGCCTGACCCGGCGGCGTAAATCCAGACACAGCCCCCGGCAATGCCGGGGGTTGCTTTTGATACCGTCAGCGCCGCCCGGCGTCCCTGCCAACCCGCTCGTTCTATAGCGGCATGCCCGGCTATATCGCCGCCGCCGTCCCCTCTCCGCTCAGCGGGCTGTGCTGCCACAGCGCCTGCTCTATTTCATCGCGGATCTCCTCCGCCTGCTGTACGCTGAGCCCCGCCTGTATGATGGCCTCCGCCTTCATATTCAAGGGCAGGTGCGGCGCTGACTCCGACGCCGCCTGCCGTAGCGCAAGGTCAAACTGCTCACCGACCTCCTGGGGTGACAGCGAGGCGAACGCCGTCTGCTTCCGCAGCTCACCCGCCAGGGTATCCAGCCGATGCGTCAGCTGCTGACCCCCCTGACGCTGTATCTCGTCAAGCGTGTGCCGATCGCGCACGTCGATCTGCGCCAGCGTTTTCGCCATCTGTATCCCCGCCTCTTCACGCGCCTTTGCCAAGGCCCTCTCCAATATGTCGCCGTTCATCTCCCGCTGCGCCCGCTGGCCCAGCTCGGGCATCAGCCAGGATACCATCGAGTTCCACAGGCTGCCGGTCGTCAGCGCCCCGCTGAACAACGCGGCCCCGATGGCGATAATCCCGGCAGGCAGAAGTCCCAGCGGCCCAAGCGCCAGAAAGCCCAGCGTTACGCCGCCGATCAACAGCGGAGCAGCCACGCTGGCCGCGACCAACAGCGCTCTCTGGGCGCCGCTGGCGTGCTTCCAGGTCAGGGACATATCCTGGAGCATGCGTCCTATCACCCCCCGCTTCCCCTCCTCCGCGAGATCGCGGCCAATCGTTCCCGCACTGCGTAACGCCTCCCGCTGCATCGCATACGCCGTCACGCGCTGAATACGCTCATTGATACTGGCCGACGAGTCCAGCTGCATCCCGCGGAGCACCGCATTGACGACTACGTTGGTTCGCCGCTGCTCGGCCACCTTATCCGCGATCCCCTTCTCTGCCTGCGCCTGGGCCGCCCCCACCACAAACTGCAAAATGGAGGTCAGCGCCACCGTTGCCACCCCGCCGCCAAACAGGGCCCCGCCGAGACCGCCGGCCACCACGCCCCCGAGATTCTGACTCAGCATGCCCTTAACGCCGCCGGCGGCATAGGGGGCCCAGTCAGCCATGCTCAACAGCATGATCAGAGCCGGCGGCATCGGCTTCGCGTCCGTCACGCCCACCACCGGCTCACGCTTGCCAAACAGCGTATCCTGTATCACGCTGGCCGTCGTCCCTCGCTGCCAGGCCGTATGAAACATATCGCCGAGGAGCGTCGACGATCCCGTCGCGACCAGCGCGTGGTAGGTATGATCCAAATTGCTGGAGAGGTACGCGAGCTCCTGCGGATACGCACTGGCCCAGGCCAGCAGCTGGCTCGGGGTAAATCCCAGCTCCGTCAACGCCTGGGTGGGATCGGTCGGCAGCTTGCGCAGCGCCTGCATCAGCTCCAGGGAGGCCGCGACGATACCTTTTCCGCTCAATGCCAGCTGGTACTGCAGCAGCAAATCCCGCGGCTTGTCCATGCGCGCCCCCAGCAGCGAGGAGACCTTGTCTCCCATCTGCGCGAGCAGCCAGCTGCTCCAATAAATGTCCTTGGGATAACCGCCGCCGCCGGGCCCATCAGCCCGCTGCTGCTCCTGCTGCAGCGCCAAGAGCGCCACGCGAAAGGCGGCGCTGTTGCTGGCGATACGCTGCTCAAGCTGCGCCAGTTGCGACACGACGTCGCTCCCACTCTCCTTTCCCTGTCGCAGCGCATCGCGCTGACGCACCATCCCGTCGGTCTCCGCCGTCATCGCTCTCAGGGCCGCGCTGCGCAGCTGATACACCTGCTGATTGATGGTGGCCAGCGCGCCGTCAAACGGCTGGGCCGCCGTCGTGATCTCCGCCGCCAGCCGGGCAGACGTGGCCGTTTGCGCGGCCAGAGTGTGCCCCAGCCTATCCACGGCCGCCAGCGTCTCTCCGCTGCGCAGCAGCGCCGCTATCACCCGCCGTTCGGCGTTAATCTCCGTCAGCGCCCGGTTCAGCACCCCGTGTGGGGCCTCGGCGTCGGGCAGCTGCGAAGCCAGCGCCGCGACGCTGTCCTGGTAGCGCTGCAGCAGCCGATCCCGCTGCTGGAAAAAGGCCAGATAGCCCTCAGGATCCGCCATAAACTGCGCCCGTAGCGTGCCCTGCGCTAGCGCCTGTGGGAAGTTAACCCCTGCGTTCTGATGAAATTCACTATGATAATCAATTTGATGCTCTAACTGCAGGCAGTCCGCGGCGATCGTCTGGACCCGAGCCTGCGCGGCGGGCGCCAAACGCTGATACTCCCGCAGCACGGCCTCGCTCACCGCAATATCCTCTGCGACGAACGTGTCGTTATCCAACAGCAAGCGATCGCGGTTAACGGTGGCCGGGCCGCTGCGGGCACAGAGATACAGCAGGCCTTCCAAAGCCGGCTCATGGGGGATCGGCGCCGCAGCGCCATCGCTATCGTCCGTATCGACGCCGGGCGACCAGCGCCGGGAAAAATAGTCCTCGAGCGCGTCCAGCGCCTGGCTGCGCTGTTTAAATGCGCTGAAGTAATCCGGGTTACCCTTAATCTCATCCAGATCGCGCCGCAGGGTTTCCTGCGCCTGCTGGCTGGCGTCGCTGAGCAGCTGCTGTAGCTGCAGGGTGCGATCGCGCTCCTGCAGCGTGGTGCGGCGCAGGGCGCTCAGTTGAGAATAGCGCTCCCGATCGATAAGCAGGCTATCCGGCGCCGGCAGCGCCGCGGTATCCTCCCGGAGCGACGCGACGTAGGGATAACAGGCTGCCAGCAGACGCTGGGCGACCGCCGTATCCGGCAGACTCACTCCGCTTTGCATCACCCGAGCGACCGCCTGGCGTAAACGGGTCGCGTCGGGGGCGCCCGCCTCTCCCTGCGCCTGCTGAACCAGCGCCAGCCACAGGCGATCGTCGTCGCCGACAGCGCCGGCGCCATCGCCAAGCTGGGCGCTCACCTGCGCCAGGCGGGCCCGCCATACGCCCCGCTCACCCGTGGGGGACTCACTCTGCGCGACCCCATCCATCCGCTGTTCCAGCGCGGCCAGGCGATCGGCCACATGCAGCGCCTGTGCGCGGATACGCTGTATCACCGGCGGCGCCTCTGGCCCCCCCTCGATCCCCGCGCATTCGGTCAACACCGCCTGCAGCGCTTGGCGAACCGCCTCCTGCGCCCTTTGCTCTTCGGCAATCTCCGCGCCCAGCGCCTCCGCAGGGGCGAGTAGCGTCTCACTCTGCTGCCGCACCGTGGTCAGCGTCGTACGCAGCGTCGCCAGCGTGTGATTCAGGGTCTCGATGCGTCGGGACAGCGCCTGATAGGCTGGCTCGGTCGGCCCCCCGACCAGCATGTCCTTCACCCGGAACAGGAGATTAAACGTATGGCGCTGCATCTGCAGCAACGAGCCGAGCGCTATCGGCGCGGGCAGCAGGTCATCCAGTGCGTCGTCCCGCAGCGGCGCCGGAGGCGGCAGCGCCACCGGCGCGTGCGGCGGCCGCAAATCGAGAATGCGGTGCTCCTCCGCCGGGCGCGTCTCCGCCAGCGTCGGGAACAGACGATGCGCCTCAGCCCAGGCACGCTCATCAATCTGCCCGAGCGGAAGGCGCAGCGCCTCATGACCATTGGCGCTCAGGATCAGCGCCGATCCGTCATGGGGCGCCACATGCGCGCTCAGCGCCGTCGTCTGATGCGGTGACCCCAGCTCTTTTAGCCAGCAGAAAAACCGCAGCGGATCGCTAAACAGCGCCAGACGCTGTGGTGCCAGCAGCGATGTCTCGCTCAGATTGAGCTGCTCGAGCAGACGGGCGTCCCGATGGCGGCTGATGCACTGCCCATCGATACTGAGCGTGAAATCCTGTGTCGTATCATCATAATCCACCGTCACCGCGCTTTGGCTGTCCGCGTTACATAGCTGGCGCAGCGCGGCGGCGCTCTCCAGCGCCGCAAGAGAGTCATCCCCCCGCTGCAGCAGCTGATGATACTGCGCTTCCGCCGCCGCGCGTCTCTCGGCAGGAAACAGCGCGGCCACGCGGCTAACGCTGCGAGAAAGGCTCTCCGTTGACTCAGAGCCCGCGGTGTTGCCGCTGAGCGCGGGGGATAAAGTAAAAGCATTCACCATGGAGAGACCTCCCAATCGCGTTACACGGGGCGCCGGCCGTTAGCCGGAACATAATGCGATTTTATCCGTACCGCTATTGAGATGCTTTCGGGTATTGGCCTGAGATTATCGACAGATAAAAATATGTCACTTGGAAATAATAACGTGAATAGAAAAATCCTAGACTTCTGAATTTATTATTATAATTCACCTATGATTTTACCAATCCGCCCATGCAAAACTACAGATTACGATTGAAAATAGCAGACTCAATCGCCGCAAAATGCTATCAATTAGCTCATTTTCGACATGATGAGGCATCTCAACGCGAGGGCGCTTACGGTGCAAAAAACATTACCGCCCCCCTGAAAACCTACACTTAGCTCAGCCAAGGCAGCAGTTTTGCTTGACCGTGACGCAGTTTATCCAAAATAATGCTGAAAAACCGTGGAATGAATAGATTAAAAATCTCACTCCGAAATTTGAATATCGAGAAATGCAATACGCTAAAAGTGGTAGAAAAATCCTAGACGGCAAAAAAAAGCGTTCAGCACAACCCTGGTTATTCAAATGCCCCGAGCGAGCTGTATGAAGTTTTCAGTGTGCCACTGATTCGGAGTACCCCTTAAATATGACGATTTCTATTTTACCTCTGAACATTCTGATCGTAGAAGATCATGCCTTGCTGGCCGATGGCATCCGTAATCTCCTGGACAGCCAGCCCCGCTACCGGGTCGTGGGCGCCGTATCGAATGGGCTGGCCGTTTATGAGGCCTGCCAGCGCCTCTCGCCCGATCTGGTCTTACTCGACCTGGGTCTGCCGGGCATGGACGGCGTTGACGTGATCCGTCAGCTGCGGCGTCGCTGGAGCGATATGCGCATCGTCGTCGTCACCGCCTCGTCTGAGGCGCGGCGCGGCAGCGAAGCCCTCGCCGCCGGCGCGCTCGCCTATGTCCTGAAGCAAAGCCCGCAGCAAACCCTGCTGGCGGCCATGCAGCATGCCTCGCTGGGAAAAACCTTTGTCGATCCCGCCCTCAGGCTGGACTCCCTGGTGGCCTCGTCCGATATGGCCCAGGAGCCGCCGCTGACCCTGCGTGAACGGCAAATTCTCAAGCTGGTCGCCGAAGGAAAGCGTAACCGGGATATCGCGGAGCTGCTGTCCATCAGCCTGAAAACCGTGGAGACCCACCGGCTCAACCTGATGCGCAAGTTGGATGCCCACAACGCGGCGGAGCTGAGCAACTGGGCCCGCCGCCTGGGAGTTCTGGAGTTTTAATCCACCTCAAATTCACTGTGCACCAAGCGGGATAGGCTTTCCAGCGCCTTGTCTGGCATCGGCATCCCGCCCTCCAGCGCCTGCTCCCAGCGCGCAGCCGCCTCATACACCAGCGTCAGACCGCCCTGCCCGGCCAGCCCCTTTAGCGTATGCAGCGTCTGCCGCACCGCAGGGGTATCCTGCTGCTCTACCGCCTGCGTCAGCTGCGCCAGGTAGTGCAAGACATCCTCCTGAAGACGCCGCCGCAGCGCGGGATCCTGCCCGAGCAGCGGTATCTCGCCTGCGCTGTTAGGCGACAGCTCGATACCCCGGGTTAACTGTATGTCGGCCGTGTACTCCAGGGCTCGGGACAGCATCGCGGGGGTCACCGGCTTGGTGAGATACTCATTAAAACCGGCGTCCTGCAGCCGCTTGCGCTCTCCGGGCTGCGCATTGGCCGTCAGCGCGATGATCGGGCAGTCGGGATCGAGCATACCGTTCACGCTATCCCGCCACAGATGCAGCGTTTCATCGCCGGACAGCCCCGGCATACGCATATCCATCAGGACCAGATCAAACACGTGTCCACGCCCCAGCACCAGCGCCTCAGAGCCGCTAGAGGCGGTATACACCTTATGTCCCTGCTGGCGCAGCATACGCCCGACGATATCCTGATTGGTATCGACATCGTCCACGACCAGCACCTGCAGCGACCAGGGCGATACCGGCATCCGCTCCCGTACGCCGGTCGCCTGCGTTTCGCCGTCCAAATGCTGCCGCAAACGGCCGGGCAGGTAGCTCAGCTCAGGCGCAT
This sequence comes from Edwardsiella anguillarum ET080813, assembly GCF_000264765.2. Lineage (GTDB taxonomy): Bacteria > Pseudomonadota > Gammaproteobacteria > Enterobacterales > Enterobacteriaceae > Edwardsiella > Edwardsiella anguillarum. The sequence continues at coordinate 2,796,176 of NZ_CP006664.1, read as the reverse complement.
CCAGATCGGGGTTGTCGCCCGCCAGGGGGTGGTATCCCCAGGCCGATAGCTGTGGGTGCAGGCAGCGCGGCGCGACAATGCTACCCTTATCCTCCGGCGGCGCGATGGGAACGCTCCCGCTCCCCTCCAGCGGTAGCGTCAGACGAAAACGGGCGCCGATCGCGCTTTTCTCGCAGGAAAGCTCTCCGCCCAGCAGACGTGACAGGCTGCGGGCGATCGGCAGCCCCAGGCCGCTGCCGGCGATGTGGCAATCGACCTGATGAAATGCGGTAAAGATATCGTTAATCCGCGCCTCATCGATGCCCGGGCCGGTATCCTGCACCCGGAAGCAGAGTCGATCCTGCTCGCTCCAGCCGTGCAGCACCACCTCGCCATGGGCGGTAAACTTGACCGCGTTGCCCAGCAGGTTGATCAAAATCTGACGCAGGCGCAGCCCGTCGGTATACAGCGTCTGCGGAAACGACGGCGCCAGCAGGCAGTGCAGGGTCAACCCCTTCTCCAGCGCCGGAACCTGCACCGTCAGCATCGCCTGATCGATCAGCGGCAGCGGATCGAGGTACTCTGGGTTGACCACCATTTGTCCCGATTCTATGCGCGAGAAGTCCAGCAGATTATTGATGATCTCCAACAGGTGGCGCGAACACTTAAGCCCGGTATCCAGTAAATCACGCTGCTCCGGCGTATTCTCACCGTTCTCCAGCAGCGTCAGCGCGCCGATAATCCCATTCAGCGGGGTACGGATTTCATGGCTGATGCTGTTCAGGTGTTCGCTCTTGTTGGCGCTGGCGCGCTCGGCCTGGCGTCGCGCCCGCTCCAGCTCTACCGTACGCTCGGCAACCCGCGCCTCCAGCTGCGCATACTGCGCCTTGACCGCCGACAGCAGTCGGTTATAGACCTGCGCTATGCGCCCCAGCTCATCCTCTCCCGCCACCACCAGGGGCGGCAGATCGGCAACCGCCACGTTGGGCGTCAGACGCTGCATAATACCGGCCAGCGTACGTCCCAACGTGCGCTGCAGCACTAGGTACAGGAGTCCCACCAGCGCGACCAGCAACAGCAGCGCCACCGGCAGATAGCGGTGCAGCGCGGCAAATGCCGCGTCCGTAATCTGACGGCTCGGCGTAAACAGCAGCAGCTTCCAGCCGACCGGGGCGACCTCGCGGCAGATGGAGAAGACCTCATCAAAATTCCCCTCCATCTCGCGCTGGCACGCCGGCAGGCTCTGACGCAACGCGGCGGACAGCGGGATGATCGGCTGCCCCTCCCGATCGAGCCACACGATCGTTTCACCGTCCGGGGTTTTCTCTACGGCGCTAAAGGAGGGGTGCAGGTTTACCGTCATGCCGACCAGCGCACCGGTGAGCAAATCCCGCTTCGCCGCGATCACCCGCCAGTTTCCACTGACGCTGCGGTAGGGTTTACTCCAGATGATGTGGTTGCCGACGGCCTGCTCGCGCAGCGCCCGGATCTGCTCAATGTGCAGCGGGGTATCGGTCGGCTGGCCGCCGGCGCTGGAGAGCACCACGCCGCCGTCCAGCAGGACGAAGGTATCCACCAGATTGCCCAGACTACCGCTGCCGTAGGCTTCGACAAAGGCCTTCGCGCGGCTGATGCGCGCCGCCGGATCCGGCGGCGCAGTCATATCGTGAATGTAGCGCGCCGTCAGATAGTAGGCGCCAGAGGCAACGCCGTCGTCCAGGCGGTGCCAGCAGCGCATCAGCGTATCCACATCACGGCTGACGTCCAGCAGCTCAGAGCTCAGCTCATAAACCGTTTCCGCCACGGTCGCCGTCAAGCGCCGCTGCAGCGATGACTTGGTCTGCTCAAAGTTCAGCAGCAGCGTCACGCCGGTACTCAGCAGCCAGAACAGGGCAATAAATCCACTGAGGATCTGCGCCAGGCGAAACGAGAGGGAGGTGCGCCAGATATGACGGGACATAGGGGATTCCTTATGTGCGGGAGGACGCCGAAGAGCCCGGAGAGCCAGTGGTTAACAGGCGCCATAGCTGACCAAGGTTACCGACCCCTCCGGACGTATGCACCCCCATTTCCGGCGGTGGCGCGGGCGCCGCCGGTACAGCAGATCGCAGCTGACGGTAGTATTCCAACACCCGCTGCACATAGCGCTGCGTTTCAGGATAGGGGGGGACCGTCCCCCCATAGCGCAGCACGGCGCCCTCGCCGGCATTATAGCCGGCCAGCGCCAAATCCAGCCGCCCATTGAAACGGCGCAGCAGTGTACTCAGATAGCGCGTACCGACCTCCAGATTATCGCGCGGATCCAGCAGCGCGAAACGGCCGAAGCGGGCCGCCGTCTCCGGCATCACCTGCATCAGTCCCATCGCCCCTTTTTCCGATACCGTATCATAACGATAGGAGGATTCAACGGCCACCACCGCCTGGATCAGCCGCGGATCCAGCGCATGCTTCCCCGCCACCTGCCCAATCAGCGACGCATAGCTCGCGCCGCCGGCTATCGCCGATGCCGGCGCCGACGCGACGCGCTCCTCCCCGCTCACCCGATACCATTTGAGCGGGGCCGCGGCGCAGCGCCCGGCCAGCAGCGCCAGCGTCAGCCCCACCCATACCCATTTACGCATCATCGTCTTCCTCCTGTGTATCGTCACGCAGCAGACGCAGGAGCTGGGCCACCGCGACAAACAGCTCTTCGGGAACGTAATCGCCCGGAGAGGTGGTCGCGATCAGCGCGCGCGCCAGTGGGATATTCTCCACCACGGGAATGCGCCGCGCCTCCGCCAGCGCCACGATATGCCGCGCCCGCGCCCCACGCCCATACTCCACCACCTGCGGCAGCGGCGTCTCCCCCTCGCAGTAGCGCAGGCAAACGGCGATGTGGGTAGGGTTGCGTACCACCACCGACGCGCTGGAGACGCTATCGGCCAGGCTGCCGCTCTGGATCTCCCTGTGCAGCTCCCGGCGCCGCTGCTTGATCTCCGGGCTCCCCTCCGCGTTTTTAAACTCCTGCTTAATATCCTCATGCGACATCATCAGCTGCTTACGCAGATGGCGGTACTGCATGCTGTAGTCGACGACGGCGAACAGCGCCGTCAGCAGCAGCAGGATCCCCCATAGCCACAGGGTCATTTTGCCGGTGACCCATAGACCAGCCTCGGCGTCGGCGCGCACCAGCTGCGCAAATGATGCGGCATAGCCGCGGATAAAATAGGTAAAGGTCAGGCCGAGGATCACGATTTTCAGCACCATCTTACCCAGCTCGAACAGCTTGAGCAGGGATACCATCTGCTTGGCGTTATTCAGTGGGTTAATCCGCTCGGCGGAGGGCATGATGGCCTTCGGCGCAAACAAAAAGCCGGTCTCCACCAGCCCGGTTAAGATCAGCGTCACGGCCAACAGCGCGGCCAGGCTGAAGACAAAGCGCACCGCCAGCGCGGCGGCCTTGCCGGTCAGCAGCGCGATAGCGTCGGGCAACGGGAGGTTCAGCGTGGCCAGCGTTGCATCGATGAAGCCGCCGATGGCCGCATACAGCGCCGGCCCCTCCGTCACCATCCAGAGCAAAATGACGGCCAGCTGTACGGTCGCGCTGATATCCTGGCTCTTGGCGACCTGCCCCTCCTCGCGCGCATCGCGCAGGCGCTTCGCCGTAGGCTGTTCCGTTTTCTCACTCATAGCACCTCCGCTAGCTGGCGCAGCAGTCCGCCGTCAAAGCGGGTGAACAGTGCCTGCACGCCATCCAGGGCAAAAGGCAGGCTGATAATCAGCATCAGCAGCACTATGGCGCTCTTAATCGGCATCGATAGGGTAAATACGTTGAGCTGCTGCACCGAGCGGTTAATAAAGCCGAGCGCCAGGTCGACCAGAACCATCATCACCATCGCCGGCATGGAAAAACTCAGCGCCAGGGCGTACAGCAGGTGCCACAGGTGCATCAGCAGGGGAATAAAGCCGCGTCCCCACTGCCAATACTGCCCCGGCGGCAAGTCACCATAGGATGAAAACAGGGCGGCCAGCAGCGCATGAAAACCGCCGCCTACGATAAACAGCACGCCGACCAGCTGGGAAAACAGCACCCCCATCGGCGAGGACTGCTCGCCCAGCAGCGGGTTAAACAGCACGGCGATGGAGGCGCCGCGCATGGTGTCGATAATAAAGCCCGCCATGTTCAAGGCCCACAGCGGCAGCGCCGCCGAAAATCCCAGCAACAGCCCCAGGGCCAACTCCCCCAGCAGCAGCCCCCCATAGTGCAGCGGTGCCTGCAGAGGGCTGGGCAGGACCAGGGCCGCCAGCTGCGGCAGCGCCGGCAGCGCCGCCATCAGCGCCAGCGCATTGCGGATCAGGGCCCCGCCGAGCATCGCGCTATTGAATAGGGGCATGATCAGCATGATGCCCAGCGGGCGCATCATGGCGATGCCCAATAGCGGCCACCAGTGGTTCAGCTCTGCCATCATCAGCCCCCCATCTGCGCGATCAGATCCATCGCTCTCCCGGCATAGCTAAACAGCGCGCTGCCCATCCAGTGGTAGGTCAGCGCCAGCGTAACGCTGGCGGCCACCAGCTTAATGGCGAAAGAGACCGTCTGATCCTGGATCTGCGTCAGCGCCTGCACCAGCCCCACCAGCACGCCGACCAACGATGCGACCAGCACCACCGGGAGAGAGAGGATCAGAACCAGCCATAGCAGCTCACTGGCCAACTGCACGAGCTGTGCTTTTCCCATAGCGCCTCCCGGGCCTTAGCGGTACGAAAGCAACAGCTGGCCCAGTAGCTTGTCCCAGCCGCCGACCAGAATAAAGACCAGCAGCTTGAACGGCATGGAGATCGTCATCGGCGACACCATCATCATCCCCATGGCCAGCAGGATATTGGAGACGATGAGATCGATGGCGATAAAGGGCAAAAACAGCAGTAGGCCTATCTGGAACGCCTCCACCAGCTGACTGACGGCAAACGCCGGCATCAGTAATAGCAGCGAGTCATCGCTGATCTGGTCTCGAACGGAGGCAGGCCAGCTCTTGGTTGCCACCTGGCGAAAGAAGTGCAGCTGCGTCGCGGAGGTGTGCTGGCGCAGAAACTGACGGTATGGGTCGAGCGTATTGTCGGACAGCCGCGACAGCAGCGTTGTCTGCGCCTCCACAGGCGCATCGGCCAGCCGCGCCTGCACGGCGGTACCGACCGGCGTCATGATGAACAGCGTCAGGATCAGCGCTAGACCGTAAAGCGCAATATTCGGGGGGATCTGCTGTATTCCCAGCGCATTACGTAGCAGGGCAAACACAACGGACAGCTTTAAAAACGAGGTCCCCATTACGATCAGCAGCGGTAGCAGCGAGAGGGTAACCAGAAGCGCGATCAGTTCCGCCGGTTGTTCTGTCAGAGACATGATGGGTTCTCCTCTAGGATCTGCCGACAGTGTTCCCCACTTCCGCCCCGACGCCCATCGGGTAAAGACCTGACCTGCATGGAAAACCCAGGGCTAACGCGACATCAGGTATTCACCCTATGCCTTACTGAATACGGCTCCGCCATCATGAGGGCGCATCACGATCGCGGAGGATATTCATGGACCTACAGTGGCAACGGCAAACCGAACTTTGGCTACGCCTGATGGGCGCCGCCCCTCAGCCGCCGGCGATCAGCCTGACCCTGGGCCGGGATCGCGACCGTATTTTTCTGGAGCAGGATCAAGGGCGGGCGCGCCTAACGCTGGCGCGCAGCCTACCGGTGCCGCAGCGGCAGCCGACGCTGCTGCGCCTGCTGCAGCTCTTACAGCCCGAGGCCGGCGGCGGGATCCCGCTGCGAGCCTGGCTGGCGGGCGATGCGCTGTGGATTTCAGCGGCGGCGCCGCCTGACAGCGGCGCCGAGCAGTGGCGCGAGCTGGCGCGCCGTCAACGGCGCCTGCTCGATCGCGTGATGGAGAATCCCCATGAAAACGGTCAATAGCTGGCTACACAAGATCACCGCGCGCCAAGACATCATTCTGGCGGCCATGTTGTTACTGGCCGTTTTCATGATGATCATTCCCCTGCCGACGCCCCTGATAGACATCTTGATCGCCATCAACCTCACGCTATCGATCACCCTGCTGATGATGGCGGTCTACATCCGGGAACCCATGGAGTTCTCCGCCTTTCCCTCCGTTTTGCTCATCACGACGCTGTATCGTCTGGCGCTGACCATCAGCACCAGCCGCCTTATTCTGCTGCAGCACGATGCCGGCGAGATCGTCTATACGTTTGGCAACTTTGCCGTGGGGGGCAACCTGGCCGTCGGCCTCATCGTGTTCGCCATCATTACCGTCGTGCAGTTTATCGTGATTACCAAAGGCTCTGAGCGCGTGGCCGAGGTCAGCGCCCGCTTCTCCCTCGACGCGATGCCGGGCAAGCAGATGAGCATCGACGGCGATATGCGCGCCGGGATTATCGATGCGACAGAGGCCCGCCGCCAGCGGGCCCTGGTTCAGAAAGAGAGCCAGCTCTATGGCGCGATGGATGGCGCGATGAAGTTTGTCAAAGGGGACGCCATCGCCTCGATCATCGTCATACTGGTCAATATCGTCGGGGGAATCTGCGTCGGCGTGTTTATGCATGAGATGAGCGCGGGCGATGCGGCGGCGACCTACGCCATCCTGTCCGTCGGCGATGGCCTGATTGCCCAGATCCCGGCGCTGCTCATTTCGATCGCCGCCGGGATCATCGTCACCCGGGTCCCGGGGGAAAGCCGGCGTAACCTTGCCAGTGAGCTCACCGAGCAGATCCTGCGCCAGCGTCAGGCGCTGTGGATCGTTGCCGCGGTGCTGGCCCTGTTTGCCGCCCTGCCCGGCTTCCCTACCCTGATCTTTATCGGCCTTGGCGCGGGAGTGGCCGCCATCGCCTACGCGCTGAGACGCAAAGAGCGGCAGCGCTCCCCGCTCGCCGCCGGCCAAACCGCAGATCCGCGCGACGAGAGCGGACAGGAGGGCGTGCCGCTGCTCATCGGCGCAACGCCGCTCGCGCTGCGCCTGCCCGCCGCACTGGCCCGCGATCCCTCCCTCGCCCAGGCGCTGGCCACGCTGCGGGCGGAGAAGCTGGAGCAGGCGGGTCTGCCGCTGCCGGAGATTCAGATCCAGACAGATAACGGCCTGGGCCCGGATCAGTTTACCCTGCTGCTGTATCAGGAGCCGGTGCTCTCGATGACCCTTCCTCACCTTGCCCTGCTCGATCTCGCCGCGCCCGCGCTGCGCCAGGTCGACCACCGGGAGACGCTCCCCTTCGGCGGGATCACGCTGCAGTGGCTCTCTCTGGAGCAGGCCGAAGGCAGCGCCGCCATCGGCCTGCACCGCTATCAGGGCAATGACCGGATTGCCTATCTCGTCTCATTGGCACTGGATCGCTACGGCGCCGAGTTCATCGGTGTCCAGGAAGCCCGCTATCTCATGGATCAGATGGAGCAGCGCTACGGCGAACTGGTCAAAGAGCTGCAGCGCCAGCTGCCGGTCGCACGGGTCGCCGATGTTCTGCAGCGCCTGGTCGCGGAGAGCGTCTCCATCCGCGATCTGCGCGCCGTCTTTGAAGCGCTGGTCGAATGGGCGCCGCGGGAAAAGGATCCCGTGATGCTGGCCGAATATGCCCGACTGGCCCTACGCCGCCACATTATCGGGCGCCAGCGCCACGGCCAGCCCTGGGTCAAGGCCTGGCTTATCGGTAGCCGGATTGAACAGATGGTGCGCGAGTCTGTCCGCCAGACCTCTGCGGGCTCCTACTCCGCGCTCTCGCAGCAGGAGAATCAGGCGATTCTGGCCGAGATCCACGCGGCGCTGGAGCGCAGCGGCGCCGTCAATACGGCCATCGTAACCGCGATCGATATCCGTCGATTTATCCGTAAGCTGATCGAGCGTGAGCTGTTCACCACCGCCGTACTCTCGTTTCAGGAGCTGGACGATGAGGCGGAACTCAAGGTATTAGGGCACATTGAGCTGATAGGAGACACCCATGCGGCTGCCTGACACTCAGAAGATCCTCGACCTGCTCGGCAGCCCCACCCTGCCGTCGGTGACGGGAGAGCGCCTGGAGGGGCGTCTGCTCACCGTCGGCGCGACATTATTACGCGCCCATCTGCCCGGGGTCGGGCTTGGCGAACAGTGCACCCTGCCCGACGGCGGCCCGGCCGAGGTGGTCGCGATCGAGGGGGATCAGGCGCTGCTCTCGCCCTACCAGCCGCCGCTGGGCCTCGCCAACGGCATGCTGGTGACCCCCAGCGGTGCGCAGGCCCGCATCGGCGTCGGCGAGGCGCTGCTGGGGCGGGTCATCGATGCGCTGGGGCAACCGGCGGACGGGAAACCGCCGCCGCAGGCCACGCAGTGGCGATCGCTGGAGAGCCCCGCGCCAGATCCCCTGCAGCGGGCCCCTATCGATACCCTGCTGCCGATGGGCGTTCGCGCCATCGATGCCGCGCTCAGCGTCGGCGTCGGCCAGCGCCTGGGCATCTTCTCTCCGGCCGGCTGCGGCAAGAGCACCCTGCTCGGCATGCTGGCCGCCAATAGCCAGGCCGAGGTCGTCATCTTGGCGCTGATCGGGGAGCGGGGACGCGAGGTGCGGGAGTTTATCGAACAGATCATGTCCCCCGAACTGCGCGCCCGGAGCGTTGTCATCCTGGCGACCTCGGATCGGCCGGCGTTGGAGCGGATCAAGGCCGCCGATACCGCGACCGTCATCGCCGAATACTTTCGCGATCGCGGACACCACGTACTGCTGTTGGTCGATTCGCTGACCCGCTACGCGCGCGCGATCCGTGAAATCGCGCTGGCCGCCGGCGAGCCGACGGTCAGCGGCGGCTATCCCCCCAGCCTCTACGCCCGCCTGCCCCGGCTGCTGGAGCGGGCAGGCCCCGCCGCCTGCGGCAGCATTACGGCGTTCTATACCGTACTGGTAGAGCAAAAGAGCGACCCGCTGGCCGAAGAGGTCCGCTCGCTGCTGGACGGGCATATCGTGCTCTCACGCCGCCTGGCCGAAGCCAGCCACTATCCCGCCATTGATATTCTGGCCAGCGTCAGCCGAGTGATGTCGCAGGTCGTTACGCCACAGCACCGCCAGGCGGCCAACCGCCTGCGCCACCTCCTGGCGACCTGGCAGGAGATCGCGCTGCTGGTGCGGGTGGGCGAATACCGCCCGGGGCAGGATGCCGACGCGGATGACGCGATGGCCCGCCGGGAGGCCATCGCCACTCTACTGTGCCAGAAAACCGATGAACGCTGCCCGCTGGCCGCCACCCTCAGCGCGCTGTACAGCGCAGTAGGCCAGCCATGCTGACGCAGCTACGCGATATCAAGCGGCTACGCGAACGCGGCCTGCGCAGCACGCTGGCCCAGCTGGCCGATGAGGCTGACAGCGTACGGCGGCGACAGCAGCAGCTCCAGACGCGGCTATCCGCGCTGCAGATCCGCTGGCGCACCCTGAATCAGCAGACGGGCTGCCTGGATCATTTGGCGCTGGGACGCCTGCGCAGCGCCCAGTCGGCCATGGAGAGCGAATCGCAGCGGCTGCGCCATGAGCTGGACACGCTGGCCGCGGAGCAGGGACGCATCAGCCAGCTGCGCGGTGAACACGAAACGCAGCTGCGCCTCAACCTGCGCGAACAGGAAAAATTGAAACTGCTGGAGGAGAGCGAATGATTACGCCGTCTTATGGGCCCACTTCCGGCCACGCCCCGGCCACGGATCGCGACGGACGCCGCCCCCGGCGCGACGCCGACGCCGATCGTGACGCCGAGCGTTTCCGTCAGCTGCTGGCGCCGCCAGCGCCCCTCCCCGAGCCTCACCGCGCCGCCGACGATGCGACGCCTCCGGACACGCCAGGGCATCGCGCGCCGGGCGGCGGCATCCTGCCGGCGCTCCCGCGCCCCACGCCCCTGCCGCTGTCCGCGGAGGGGCTGCAGCTGCGGGCAGCCAGCGGTCCGCTCGCCGGACTGATGGTGACGGCGGGATGGCACGGCGGACGGCTGATACTGCGCCTGTCTGCCCCCTCCGGCGCCCTGCGCGATCGTCTGGCGCAGACCGGCGATACGCTCGGCGCCACGCTCTCTGACCTGCTGGGGATCCCCGTAACCGTGGAGACAGCCTATGAACCTTGCCGCCCCCTTTAGCAGTGAGTCGTTGTTCTTTCTCAGCCGCCTCGACGCCAGCGCTGAGATAAACGGCCTGCGGATCCAGGCCGATCAACACCGCCCCTCGGGATCGGGGCTGCGCCTGGAGAGCCGCTGTGACGATCTCGCCATCGCGCTGTGGGTCGGCGCGGAGTGGAGTCGCTGGCTGGCGCCGCAGCTGGCGGCCCCCTCCCTGGCGCAAATTGAGCCCGATCTCCACCCGGCGGTTGCGGGCTGGCTGCTTTCACCGCTGAATGCGTGGCTACAAGCGGCGTCGCTGCCCGAATTGGCCTCGCCAACCCTGCATCAGGCCGAGGCGCCAGAGCGCTGCTGGCGCCTCACCTTTACCCGCGCCGACGCCCGCCTGTCGCTCTATATTACGCAGATCGCTCCCGGCCTCTTGACGCGCTGGCTGGCGGCGCTAGCGCCGCCAGCGCAGCGGGAGCATACGCTGCCGTTAGTCCTCGGCTGGTGCTGGCTCTCGGCGGAAGAGGCGGCCAAGATCGCCCCCGGAGATGCGCTGCCGCTGCAGGGGATGGCTCCCCAGCCCGACTGCTTCTGGCTCGCCTCCCCCGATAGCCCCGAGCAGCTACGCCTCCACGACGCAGAGAGCGGCGTCGTCGTACGGGCAACGCTGCCCACGGTCGCGCTCACGGCCGCCGACGAACTCTGCCTCCTGGCCGAGGCCGGCCGCGTCAGCCTCAAGGCGGAGAGCCTGGGAGAGTGGGCGCCCGGCCTAGAGACACCGCTCAACGCCTGTGCCTACCCGCGCCTGCAGCTCTCCCTGCGGGGCATCCCATGGGCGGAAGGAACGCTACTGCGGCTAGACGATGGCTGGGCCGTGCGGATCACCCGTCGGATATCGGCCGTCCCCGATGCGCGGGAAGGATAGCCCCGGCGCGGACGACGCACAGGGGGAGCGGCGCCCCGGCGCCCGCGCAAACCATCGAGCGCCGCCGGCGCAGGCCGGCGGCACGGCCCACCTCAGCCCCATCCTAGAGTAAAACAAACGTAAATTCAGGTAATTACCCGATATCTCCCGCACGAAATCAGCGCAGATAATACGTTGACGCAAAAGAGCCCGACCCCGACGACCAAACAGCAAACGTTATGCAACTTCTCGAAAGTTCGCCCGTTAACGGCGTTCTAGCATCACCTTATCGGTAGCCAATAGGAGGTTTCACTATGAGCCAACACGCCATTCATCCCCTTTTGCAACTGATGCAAGACCTACAGCGGCGTCAGCGCAAACTTGGCGAACAGATCGACGCCTTTCACGCGTTACAGCAAGAGATCGCCGCGCTCCATGAACGCGCGCCCCGCGACCCACAGGCCCGCCAGCGGCTTGAGCGATTCAGTCACGCGATGCGCGAAGAGATAGCCCCGCTGCGTCAGCAGCTCGACAGCAGCATCAGCCGTCTGCAAACGCACTTTTCCGCCCTTGGCGCCACCCTGAGACAGGGCGCTGGCCAGGCGCCGTCACGCCCCGGCGGCGCCGGTCACTCCCCGGCGATCGGGCATGACTTCATCTAACGCCATCCCATCAGAGGAGAGCACTATGTCCATCAATATCGACAGCCAAGGTGGTGTAACCCACATCGGCGCCAACGGTTACGACCTGGATCGTATGGCGAGTCAGGGCGATAGCATCATGTCCGAAGGAATCAGCGTGCTGTACCAGTTCATGACGCTATTCACCGATCTGGCGCAGGGAAAATATGACCAGATGAAGGCCAAGGCCGACCGGGCCAGAAACTCCCAGCAGGTGGCCAATCAGATCGATGCCATCATCGCCAAGTTCAAAAAAGCGGGCGATACCGGCGATCTTCCGCCCGATGTGCTCAAGTATCTGCGCGATCACAACATCAATATCACGGTACAAGACGACGGTAAAAACGCCACCAGCGACATCGACAGCTACCTGAAAAGCATCGGCCACCCTGATGGTAAGGGGCTGGACAAGGGGGAGCTTGACGTAATTAAGGGCGCGCTGGAGACCGACTCGGGGCGCAGCTCCGACTTCGTCACCCAGGCTCAGCTGCAGATCCAGAAGACCATGCAGTCCTATAACGTCTGCGTCAGCCTCATCAACAGTATGCAGACGCTGCTGGCCGAGATGAACAAAGCCATCGCCCAGAATATCCGCTAAGGAGGCCACGATGACCGAACAGGACGATCTCGCTACGCTGCATGGTTTTTTCAACCAGGGTGGCACCCTACAGGCGCTGATGGATATCGCCCCCGACGATCTTGACCATGTCTACAGCTATGCCTGCCAGCTATTCGACGCAGAGGACTATGCCGGCGCCAAACGCTTTTACCTGCTGCTGGCCCGCCTCTCCCACTGGCAATACGAGTACTGGCTCTCCCTGGGGCTGTGCTGTCAGCGCCTGGAGGAGCACGATCAGGCCGTATTCTGCTTCGGTCAGGCCGGCCTGCTGCGGCTGGACGACCCCCAGCCGGCCTATCTAGCGGGCCTCAGCTATCGACAAATGGGGCAGACGGCGCTGGCCGGCAAGGCCTTCAGCGCGGCGTTGAAATGGTGCGCCGCCAAGCCGCAGTACCAGGCGATCAAGGGGGAAATACTGCGTCAGTTCACACCGGTGACCGAGGAGACACAGCCATGAACAATATCACTGAGACCCGCTATACCACGCCGCCGCTGGGGGGCAGCGCGCAAAACGACAGCGTGCAGTCACAGCACGATCACCCGCAGATTGGCGCCGGCGCACTGGATCCGCTGCGTCCCCCCCCTCAGCGTCAGCAGGATCACGACCCTAAGCGCGAGTTTCATCGCCCGCCCGCGCCCCGTCAGCCCGTGACGCTGCGCCTCGCAGAGGGCGCACTGAACCGCATTCTGGACATCTTTGGCCCCCGCGTCGACGGCAAGCCGCTGACGGTCACCGATATCGAGCGCACGCCGATGGAGGCGATGACGCTAGCCGCCTCTCTGCTGGGGGTCAAGGCGCTCGGCGACAATGCCAATCTCAAAGCGCTGGCCATGGAGATCCGCACCCACGGCGCCGAAAGCCTACGTCTGCGCCAGAATGAAGATCTGCGTAAACAGGTGGAGAAATCCATCGAGGATCAGGCCAAGGCGCAGAAAGCGGGGATTTTCTCCGCCATCGTCGACTGGATCGTCTCCATCGCCGAGGTGGTCAGCGGCATCGGCAAAATCCTAATCGGCGACTTTGCCGGCGGCGCCATGGACGTGGCGGCGGGATGCGCCGGGTTGGTGAAAGCCGCCTGCGAAACCCTGGCGCTGATCGATAAGGACAATGCGGAAAAATACCAGTCTATTGCCGACGTCGCCGGAAAGGTACAGCTGGCCTTCGAGATCGCCGGCATGGCCGTCGATCTGGTCAGCGTCGGGCGCGGAGTCATGGCGAGCAAGTCCATCGCCAAAGCGACGGAAACCGTCATGGAGGGGGCGGCCGGCGAAGCGCTACATACCGCCGTGACCCAGGGCAGCGAGGCCGCGATAAAGACCGCGGCTGCAGAGATAGGCAAGCAGGTTGCCGAACAGGTCTCCGAGCAGGTCACCCGCAGCCTGGCCGAGCAGAGCGCTCGCTTCCTGGGCCAGGGCCATCTCCTGGAGGCGTTCAGCAAGCAGGCCATCGAGCAAATGGTCACGCGGGCGGTCGAGACCGCCGCGAAAAGAGCGCTCCAATCCGGCGTCGAGATATCGGCCAAGGAGCTGAGCAAGCAGGTCATTAAAGAGGTGCAGCGCGAGGTCATCAAAGCCATCGTCGGCGCCTGCATCGACAGCGTGGCCAACAATGCGAAGTCAGCCACCCGCAGCACCCTGCAGAGCGTTAACGGCGTCTACCAAGGCGTTATCACCAAGGAGCGGGCCGAGCTCCAGAAAGTCATCCAGCAGCTGATCAATGAGACCGACTTTATGCAGTTCATGCTGGATGAGTTTGAAAAAATCAAAAAACGCGCCAAAGAGAATATCGGCAGCCTGATGGACGGGGCAGGCAAAGCCCTCTCCGCCGCGGCGGATACCCAGCAAAAGAGCGGCGCCATGCTCAGCAGCATCGCCGCCAATATCGCCTGAACCAAGGAGCAGACTATGAGTACCATCGACAGCGGCAGCCTCGGCGTTAACGGCATTACCCCACCGGACAGCCATCGCTACGTTTCGGGGGATCGCGGCGGCAACGCCATCGGCCAGCTGAATGAGCTGATGGTTCAGCTTGGAGAGCTGTTTGGGAAGCTGCGCGATGTGCTGCGCCAATATCAGCAGACGCAGCAAAGCAACGCGTTCAAGATGCAACAAACAGCGTATGACACTCGAGTGGATGCCATCGATAAAGACTTTCAGGCCAAGCAGGCCCAGGCTATCGCACAAATCCTCGGCGGCATCGCCCAGGCCTTTGGCGGCGCGTTCGGCGAACAGGCGCATACCATTAGCAATGGCGTTAACAGCATGACGCAGGGGATCGTCGGCGTCGGCTATGTCAATGATATGTCCCGTCAGGCGCAGGAGGAGCAGGCGCTATCCGAATATCAGCACGGCCTGGCTGCCCAGCAGCTTAAGCGGGCGGATGAAACGCAGGAAAAGGCGCTCAGAGTCTCCGGCGATCTGCGCGAGATACTGACCACCCTGAATCAGGCCCACGAGCGTATTGCCAGCAGCGTACGCATGTCCTGAAGGAGGTGACACGATGGATGACGTCAGCCGTTTCATGGTGGCAGAGGGGCTACACCCGGCGCCGGCGCACTTCCTGGAGAGCGAGTTTCTCATGGGGCAGCGCATCGAAACCCCGCGTTTTCACCTCACCTATCGGCAGGAGGGGGAACGTCTGATCCTCTGTGACTTTACCGCCCGCAATGACGATGGGCAGGCCGTTATCGCCCTGATGGGACTCCTGCGCCGCCTCATCGGCGCGCTTCCCCTGCTGCGCTATATCGATGCCATGATCCTGCCCGCGCCCCACGATCGGGCGCTGGATAGGATGCGACGGCGCCTGACGGATGTGATGCTGGCGGAAGGCGCGCAGCCCATACGTCTGGATGATGCGCTGTGGCTGCGCTATCGCTGCCGTTAACCGCCCAATCAACGCCGGCCAGCGCTCCGCCGCAGGGGAGAATGGCCGGCTCCCCGAAATCATAATGCCAAAAGCCAAAGCCGCCCCGCTTTGCCAAAGCCCCGGAGGAAAGGCCCTGATAATGTAATAATATATCATATCAATTGGAGAACACTATGACGTCCGCATCGCTCTCCGCCCAGGCTGAAAACGTGGCGCGTCGCTGTCTGGCGCTGCTTGAGGGGAAGGAAACCCAGCGTCCCCTCAGCGGCGCCAGCCAGGATGAAATGGAGGCCAGCTATGCGCGCGGCTGCCAGGCCCTGAACGACGGCGATATTCACGAGGCGACGGCCACGTTCGCTTTTCTCTCCCTACAGCAGCCGCTGGAACGGCGCTTTACCTTCGCATTTGCCTGCGTACTGCTGCAGCAGCAGGAGTATCGCCAGGCGCTGACCCTCTTTAGCTATTCCCTCGCGCTGCAGGCTAACGATCCCTTTACCCCGTTTCATATGGCGGAGTGCCTGTTTGCGCTGAGAGAGCCTGACGCCGCCATGGATGCATTGGATGCCACGATTGCGCTGTGCTATGGCCAGGCCGACGCCAACCCACGCTATACACCTCTGCGTCAGCGGGCACAGGACCTGCTGGATACGCTTAATCAACCTTAAGGAAGCCATGATGATCAACGGCGTTTTCACCGAAGCACCGCTGCCGCCCTCCGCAACGCCGAGGAGTGAGCCCGCGCCTGGCCGCAGGGATATCGCAACCCAGTGCGATCTGCTGGGCATTGAGGCGCCGCGCAGCCGGGCGCCGGGCGCCCCAATCCCCTTGGATCAGCTCAGGGCACAGGCGCAGGAGGCCGAGCAAAAGGCCAAGGCCTGCGGCGTCGAGATGGCGAAACGCGCCTTTGTCGCCAAAGTGCTCACCCTGGTCGCGGCCAGCGCCGTGCTGATCACTGCCGCGCTGATCACCGGACTCACCGCCGGCGCCGGCGTCCCCCTGCTGACGCTGGCCAGCGTCGGGTTCACCCTCGCCGTCGGCGATGTCGCCTGTGCAGCCTATGACTGGAACCACAAAAAAAATGGCGGCGGAGGACTCGCCATGGGCAGCGACGCTATCGGCAACGCGATCCACTGGCTAGGGAAAACCGGCGGCGCCAGCGACGAAAGGGCACGCCAGGTCGCCGCCTATGGCTCACTGCTGGCGCGCAGCGCCGTTACCGTCAGCACCGTCGCCGTCAGCGGATTTCTTCCCGTCGCCGCCCCTCTCGCCCTGCAAACCACGATCCCGGCGCTGACCCTGGGCAGAACGATGATAGAGATCAGCGCTAACGCGATTAAAACCAACGAGACCCACCATGGCATCGTTCAGCGCGTCCATGAGATCAGCGCCGGCCGGGCCTGGGGCCGCGTAGAGATAGCCCAGAGCGAACAGCGGGCCGACCGCGATGCCGATGAACGGAGGATATCGGCGCAGCTGGCAACGCTGGAGAAAACCCGCGCATTTCTCCTCCAAACCCTCAGTCAAAGCGGCGCCGGGTCTGCGCCGCCGACGCGACGCTACAGCTTTGCCTGACCCCCACCCTCTCGCCTCATGAACATACCGGCGGCGCCCCTGCGGCCGGTATGCCCGCGCGGCCCTTGCCCATCAATTCAGGTATGCACCCGATACGCAGCGGGACGCCGCCGCTTTACCCTGATGACATGAACAGAAAACTGAATCCCCGCCAGGCGCTGCAGCAGCTGGCGATGTACCTCAGCCATGCCGACTGGTCCCAGGGGCAGCAGAGCCTCACGGGTACCCTGCAGGGTAGGCGTCTGAAAGGACGCTATTTTGCCAGCGGTATGTGCGTGGCGATAACGATCGCATGGCCGCTGGCGCAGGCTAGCCAGGCGTGCCTGCTGCTGGCGGCGAGCCCGGAAACGCTGGACGACGCGCTCTACGTTGAGCAGGAGCAGTTCTGGCTCCTGCGTCGCTATCCGCCGTTGCTGACGGAGGCAGAGCTCGATCTTTTACTGCAGCAGCAGCTGGCGATGGCGGGGCTACTGATGCCCGCGGTTCGGGAGCCGCATCCCACAGGCCCGTTCATTGGGAGGTATGCATGAGAATCATCGTCCTACTGCTCTTACTCTGCGGTGGATTTTCCGCCTCCAGCCTGGCGCAGCCCATCCCCTGGCGCGGCGCCCCCTTTTTTGTCTCCAGCCAGAGCGCCACGCTGGCCTCTGTGCTGCGCGATCTTGGCGCCAACTCCGGCGTGCCGGTGGTGGTCAGCCCCCGCATCACCGAGTCCTATGCGGGCGAGCTCCGAGATACGCCGCGCGGCACAATACTGGCCGAGCTAAGCCGGCTGTACCAGCTGCTGCCCTACTACGATGGCAATACGCTGTATATCTATAAGGCTCAGGAGATGGAGCAGGCCACGCTGGCGCCCAGTTACCTGGCGGGATCCGTGCTCAAACGCCTATTACAACGCAGCGGGCTGCTGGACGGCTATGCCTGCCAGGTCCGCCAGGTCGCCAGCGCCAACGCCCTACAGGTCAACGGCGTCCCCGCCTGCCTCAGCCAGGTGACGACCCTGGCCAAACAGCTGGACGAGCAGGATCTTAACCTGGAGCAAAACCGTGAAACCGTCGCCGTTTTCCCGCTCAAGTATGCCAACGCCAGCGACACCAGCTACGCCTACCGCAGCCAGAGCGTCGTCGTCCCTGGGCTGGTATCGGTACTGCGCGAGATGGCGCAGGGACACGCCATGCCGCTTCCCGACAGCAAGAGCGGCACCCCCCCTAGCAATGGCAGCGGCCTGCCCACCTTCTCGGCTGACCTGCGCCAAAACGCGGTATTAATCCGCGATCGTAAACAGAATATGGCGCTCTACCGCCAGCTTATCCAACAGCTCGACAAACGCCCGACCCTGATCGAGATCTCCGTGACTATCATCGACGTGGATGCCGGGGATATCAACGAACTGGGCATTGACTGGTCCGCCTCCGCGCGCATCGGCGGCGGTCAGGTCAGCTTCAACAGCGGCGGGCTCAACGCCGACAGCTTCTCTTCGCTGATCTCCAACTCCGGCAGCTTTATGGTGCGCCTCTCCGCCCTGGAGCAGCAGTCCAAGGCCAAGATCGTTTCACGCCCCTCGGTCGTCACGCTGGACAATGTGCAGGCGGTGCTGGATCGCAGCATCACGTTCTACACCAAGCTCAGAAGCGAGAAGAACCCCAAGCTGGAGGCGATTACCGCCGGGGCGCTGATGCGCGTTACGCCGCGCCTTATCCGGGAGAGCGCTGGCAATAAGATATTGCTGATCCTCAATATCGAAGACGGACGCCAGGGGGCACCGCTCAGCCAGGCGGAGTCCCTGCCCCAGGTGCAAAACGCGGAGATCGCCACTCAGGCGACGCTAAATCTGGGGCAGGCCCTGCTGCTGGGTGGCTTTGTGCAGAATGAAAACACGCAGGGCGTCCGCAAAATTCCGCTGCTGGGCGACATTCCCCTGATCGGCGGACTGTTCCGCAGCACCGATCGCAAGATACACAGCGTAGTACGTCTGTTTCTGATTAAAGCCGAGCCCCGCCAGATGTGAGGTAACCATGGAGACCTGCTTCAAGCTTACGTTGCTCAATGGCCCCCTACGGGGACAGGCGCTGCGGCTGCCCGCAGGCGAGTTTACCCTTGGCGGGCGCGAGGAGAACGATCTGCACCTGGCGCTGGAAAGCGGCGGTAGCGCCTCGCTATCGGTCACCGCCCAGGGCGTCAGCCTCGCTACCCCTACCGCCTGCTGGGTTGGCGGCCGCCCCTGGCACGGCGAACGCCTGCCGTTAAATCAGGGAATCGATCTCGCCGGCATCCACTTTGCGCTGACCGACGGTGACAGCGATACGCCGCTGCCGCAGATGGCCAAACGCCGCGCCGGGCGCCGCGCCATGCTGCTGTATCCCCTTCTCGGCGCGCTGCTGCCGACGCTTGGGATCATCGGTCTCCTTTGGCCCAGCGCGACGCCGACGCCCCCCTCCCCGCGCTCATGGCTGCCGCAGGCGCTGCAAAGTGAGCCGGGGCTACAGGCCATCTGGCAGAGCAGCGGGGATCTGCTGCTGCGCGGCCACTGCCAGGAGAGCGGGCGCCTGGCGGCGCTGCGTCAGCGCCTGCAGGCCAGCGGCATCCATCTGCAGCAGGAGGCCGTGTGTAACGATACGCTGCGCCAGGCGCTACGGGCGCTGCTGAATAGCTATGGCTATCAGAATATGATCATCACACTGCAGGATAACGGCGACGCCGCCATCGACGGCGATTTCCAGGGCAATAGCGCTCCCCTGGCCCAGGCGCTGGATCGGCTGCCGGGCCTGGGACGCTGGCAGTTTACGGACAGCGGCGCACAGACGCTGGCACGGCTGATCAATGCCCTGCGTACCGAGGGGCTGCTGGAGGGCATCAGCGCGCGGCGCACCGAGCACGCCTGGCTGCTTTCAGGGCACATTGCGCCGCCGCAACAGGCGCGCCTGAACAGTTTACTTCAGCGCCTCAACCGGCAGGGTGAGGGAGATACGCTGCCCCTGCGCTTTATCGGTATGGCGGGAGAGTTCGACGCCGGCGATCTCCTGCCCGCGCCGATCGCCGGCGTCGGCGGCGCCGATGATGCCCTATATCTGCAGTTGAGCAACGGCATGCGGCTGCTCCCCGGCGCACCGCTCAGCCAAGGCATGCGCATCGTCCAGGTTACGGCCAGCGGCGTCTCGCTGGCGGGTCGACTGCGCCTTGTTTTTATCCCCCTACACTCCCGTTGAGAGGCTCCCTATGCCAACCCTAACGCATCTCGAAGATTCGCTTCGCCAGGATCCGCACGGACACCAGCGCCAACGCCTGATCGACTGCCTCAATGAGGCCGCGCGGCGTTTGGCCCTGGCCCTGCGCCAGCCGCACAGCGCCGACGAGTACGCCCGCCTGGAGCGTCAGCGTCAGTCGTGTCTGGCCGCGGTACGCGTCATCGATACCCTGTGGACCCTGCATCAGAGCACCTGATCGCCGCTAACTCAGGTGATGACCCGATAGGGGAAATTTACCCGGTCGCTATGATGGCCTTAGTACCTCAGTCAGGAGCACCTCATGCCCAATTTGCATCTACTGCTCGTCACCGGTCCAGATAACATCGCGCTCCTGCCGGAGCCCGGCGTACTGCTGATCGCTGACTCACGACCTCCCGGCATCGCATCGACCCGGCATACCCGGCTATTTAGCTATCCGTGCAATCTTCTGCACAGCATCTGCCGGGACTTGCAGCACCTGATGTACAGCGGCCCGGACCCCGTATCTCCCCCTCAGCCGTTACCCATCGCCATGGCGCCGGGCCTGCTGAAAACGCTGCTGCGGCTCGCGGATGCCGATGATGAAACCATGCTCAGGCTGGTCTTGGCCTACAGCCTGACCCTGGAGTGTCAGCGGACGTCGACCCTGCTGCGATCGCTGTTGACCGCCGATGCCGACCTGTTCGACACGCTCTATCGCCATCGGCTCGAGCCCTGGCCGGTGGCGCGCTATGCCGATCTCTTCGGCCTGTCGCAGCGTAAGTTCAACCAGCTGTTCAACGATAAGTTTGGGATGGCGCCGAAACGCTGGCTGCTGCGCCAGCGCCTGGGCCATGCCCGTCAGCTGCTCGAAACCACCTCCAAAAAGGTGATCGACGTAGCGCTGGAGTCCGGATTCTGCAACGCCGCCCACTTCTCTGACTGCTTTCGGCGCCACTTCAGTCAGTCGCCGAGCGAAGTGCGCCGGGCCAGCCTTCACCACCGCGCCGGCTAAACACGGTAAGGAGCCTATATGAACATTGAGGATATCGTCTCTCAGCTGGGCAATCAGGTTTCCCGCATGTCTAACGATGCGCACACGGTTATCACCTCCGGCAGCGTCAACAACGATCCGCAGGCCATGCTGAAAGCCCAGTTTGCCATGCAGCAGTACTCCGTCATGATCGGCTATCAAAGCTCGGTCATGAAAACCGTCAAAGACATGATGATGAGCATCATCAGCAAAATAGGGTAATGCCATGGATACGCTGTCTGTCCCCCGCCTCGTCGTTGAGGCGGGCTTTGCCGCCGTTAACTGCGGGATGCGGGCCGAAATGCACGACATTCTCAATGCGCTGCCCGACTGGATCGACGATCCCGACCAGATTACCCGCTGCGAAGCCATTCTGCTGTTCGGACTGGGGCGCAGGAAGGCGGCCTCGGCCCGCCTGGCGATGTTACCGCCGGACGACTGCCTGCCGCTGCGCGCGCTGCTTACGCCCACCACTCAGGAGAAAACGGTATGAATATCGATGCCATTAATGCTATCGGACAGGCGCTGACCCGCGGAACGGCAGAGGCGCAAGATCCGGTTCCCCTGCCCGCTCAGCAGCGCTTTGCCGCCCTGATGAACGCGCCGCAGGCCGGCGATTCGCCGGATTCCCTGCTGGCGATCCAGGGCACCCTGAATGAGCTGGCCGTCGGGGTCGACCTGACCGCCAAGGTCGCGGGATCCGTGGCCCAATCCATCAATAAGCTGGTGAATCCGTCATGAAAATTATTCCATGGATACTGCTATTCGGCCTGTTGCCCCTGCTGAGCGGATGTAAAAGCGAGCTGTACAGCAAGCTGGATGAAAAAGAGGCGAATCAGATGATGGCCCTGCTGATCTACAACAACATTCCGGCCGATAAGCGGGTGGAAAAAGAGGGGGTAACCCTGCTGGTCGAGCGGGAGCGCTTTGTCGATGCCGTCGAGGTGCTGCGCCAAAACGGCCTGCCGCGCCGTAAAACCGTCACCATGCAGGAGCTGTTTCCCAGCGGACAGCTGGTTACCTCCCCCGAACAGGAGGAAGCCAAGCTCAACTTTCTTAAAAGCCAGCAAATTGAAAAGATGCTTGGTAGCATGGATGGCGTCATTAATGCCGAGGTCTCGGTAGCTGAGCCGCGCATCATCGTCGGCGAGGCGCCGCCCCAGGCCTCCGCGGCGGTCTTCATTAAATACAGCCCCGAAATCAACCTCCCCGCCAGAGAGGCGGAGATCCGGGCCCTCATCCACAATGGTATTCCAGGGCTCGCGCCGGATCGCATCAGCGTGACCCTGCAGCGGGCAGAATACCGCTATCAGCCTCCGGCCGCCGTCGCGACGGAGGATCATAAAATCACGCTGTACGGCCACCCGCTGCCCAAAGAGGCGCTGGTCGCCGCAGCCTGCACCCTCCTGTTTGGCCTGCTCGTTAGCCTGCTCCTGTGGCTGCGACGCCCCGCAAGGAGCACACCATGACCCCCGCTCGGCAGCATCTGTACCAGATCTGGCACCAGCCTGGGCACATCATCGATCCTGCATGGTGGGGGGCGCTGGGGCTGCACTGCTGGCAGTCGATCTACCGTGATAGCCCGCTGGCGCGGCCTGCGCTTGATACGCTGCTACGCCAGCGCCTGGGGCAAAGCGGTCTGCCGCCCACGCTGACACCGCTATCCGGCGATCTGCTGTCCAGCGCCGAGCGCCGCGCGACGCTGCTGCTGGCCATGGGGCTCTGGGCCCTGGAGGCCGGAGGGCTGCTGCTGCTCAAGCCCTACCGCGAGACGCTCTCCGACGCATTGGATCCGCTCAGCATCGGACAGCTGCAGGTACTGCTGCCCTATGGCGCCGCGCCGCAGGCCCTACCGCCCGCGTCGCTGTGTCAGCGGGCCAGGGAGCTCGGCAGCGCCTGGCTGAGTCAGGCGCCGGATCCTGCGCTGCGCGCCTGCCGACTCTACGCGCCCCCGTCCCAGGGCGCGGCCCCCGCGGGATCGCCCATCCCCATACTGCAAAAGCTAGCGAGGTGGCTATGAACAATCCGCTGCACCTTCCGTTTACGACCCTCCCCGGCGCCCTGCCGGGCCACGGGTATCTCACGGCACAGCGCCTGCAAGAGCGGGAAGAGGCGCAGTGCGCCATCGCCGCATCGCTGCGCCAGGCTGAAGATCACGCCGGTGCGATACGGGCCGCGGCCGATGATCTTCTGGCCCAGGCCAAGACGCAGGCGCAGCAGGTGCGGGAGCAGGCGCTGCGGGAGGGGGAGCGTTTGGCCCGGCAAAAGCAGGAGGAGGCCATCGCCGCCGCCGTACAGTGGCTGTGCCACGAGCAGGATCTGGAGCAGCATCTGGCCGATCAGCTCGCGCAGCGCTGGCGTCAGCTGACGGCCCAAGCCATCGAGGAGCTCTTGGGGAAACAGGACCAGAACGCGCTGCTTATTCGGAGAGTCAATCAGCTGGTGATCCGTCGCTTCGCTCAGGGACGTCTCACCCTGAGCGTACCGCCCTCGGCCATGGCGCACGCCCAGGCCGCCTGGGCCGACAGCCCACGGATCGCCGTCACCGCCGATCCCACCTTGCAAGAGGGTCAGGCGCTGCTGGACGATGGGCTGCTGCGCATTCACCTGGATAGCCAGGCACAGCAGTCACGCCTGCTGCAGCTGCTCAGGGATACCTGCGGCGGGAGGCAATATGCTTAACATTCACTCCGCCTCGTTGGCTCCCACCGAACGGCAGACGCTCGTACCGCATGCCGCGCCAGGTCCGGATAACAGCGCATCCGTCATCGCGCAGGCGATGGTGGAGCTGAGTGAAAGCCAGAGTGATGCCTTAGAGGAGACCCAGGAGGATCTGAGCTTTGCGCTGGGGGGACGCCTGCGCGAACTGCGCAACGGCAAAGAGCAGGAGTCAAGCAGCCGTGAGCGGGTGCTCATGCACAAGCTGGTGGCGGAGGTGGCCATGGTTGCGGAGGAGGATCTCAGCGATCTGAACGACGACAACGCCTGGCAGCACGCGCCCCAGCTGCTGAGCGCCCTGCAGGCGCAGTATCCGGCACCCGGCGCGGCCGCCCTGCATCTGGCCGCCTGGCTGGCCCACCGGCAGCCGGGGGCCAGGCTGCGCAGCAGAATGGAGGCGGCGCTGGCCAGCCTGATGGCGGACGATCAAACGGCCATCGCGCTGTTTGCCACGCTGGAGTTTGGCACCGTGACGCCGGGCCTGCGCCAAGAGCTACTCCAGCTCTATCACCGCGCGCTGGCCCCCCGCCGCCAGATCTCCCAGTGGCTGAACCTGCTAGGAGAGCGGCAGCAGCGCCGCAAAAAAATACGCGCCATGCTGCACCTCTTAGCCTACGCGCTTTCCGCCAGCGGCCAGCCGATCGTCGGCAGCCATCTGGCCGCCGTCATTGACGATCTGCGCCAGCTACTGCGTCTGCTCGGCCTAGAGGACTACTGCGATCGCGCCGCCGCGGCGCTGGGCATGCCGGCCATTAGCGGTGAAGGGCTCATGCTGCTCGTGGTACAGCTGATCGAGCAGATCTGGCTTAACGCCGATACGCTGGCCGAAATGTTACCGCCGCAGGCCGAGCTGGATCGCTATCGGCTCCTGCAATCGCTGGGCAAGCTGATACAGCTGCTGCCGGACGCATGCTTTAACGACGCGGACCATCGCCTGCAGCTAGATGAAGCCATTCATAGCCTTAGCGATAGTATCGTCTCTTGATCTATTTTATCCCGGCGGAAGTCTCTCTGCCGCACGGCGCCAGCGCCGGCCGTATTGATATCCGTGGCGAAAACAATCGCGCCGGCGCACTAAAAAAGATCCAGTGCCGCCCATCCATATAAAAATAAACCAAACACCAACATAATATCGAATCAGATAAACGTCCCTGCCACCGATGCTATTATTTTATGCTTCCACCAACAATAACGAGACTATCCTTGTGAACCAAGCAACATCAGCCATTCGTTCTAGTTTTCTCCATTTCTTTAGTAATCCGGCAAAAACAGACAATCTCAGCGACTCATTTGAATTTATTCAAGATGGATTACTTATAATTAAAGAGGGTAAAGTCGTTGAGTGCCGCCCCTACCATCATAGCGATGCGTATAATTATAAAAACATTGATGATAAAACCGGTTGTCTGATTACCCCGGGGTTTATCGATACCCATATTCACTATCCACAGAGTGAAATGATCGGCGCCTATGGTGAGCAATTGTTGGAGTGGCTAGAGAAATATACCTTTCCAACAGAAAAAAAGTTTGCCGATCCGGCCTATGCCCAACGCATTGCGCATATTTTTGTCAATGAACTACTCGGCAATGGAACCACCACCGCCCTGGTCTTTGGCACCGTGCACCCACAGTCGGTAGATGCGCTGTTTGAGGAGGCCCTGAGCAAAAATATGCTGCTGATCTCCGGCAAGGTCATGATGGACAGAAACGCCCCCGACTACCTGCTTGATACCGCAGAATCGGCCTACCAAGACAGCGAACGGTTGATTCAGAAATGGCACAACAAGGGCCGGCTGAAATATGCGATTACGCCACGCTTTGCCCCAACCTCTACGCCAGAGCAGCTGCGTCTGGCTGGAAAGCTGAAAGAAAAATATCCAGATACCTATGTCCACACCCATCTCTGTGAAAACCACAGTGAGATTGCCTGGGTTGCCGAGCTGTATCCCGAGCAGGAAAACTACTTCCAAGTTTACCGCCATTATGGACTCGCCGGGAAAAAATCGGTATTCGCTCATGCGATTCACCTCAGCGACGCAGAGTGGGACGGCATCGCTAAAACGGACTCGGCCATCGCATTCTGCCCGACCTCCAATCTCTTTTTAGGCAGCGGCCTATTCAATCTGGCCAGGGCGCAAAATCATCACATTCGGGTGGGGTTGGGAACCGATATCGGCGCGGGAACCAGCTTCTGCCAATTAGACTCCCTGTGCGAGGCCTATAAAATCACCCAGCTCGCGGGAGGCGCGCTGTCAGCGTTTATGGGATTTTATCTGGCGACCCTCGGCGGTGCCGTTGCCCTCAGCCTTGAGGCGCAGGTAGGGAATTTTACCGCGGGGAAAACGGCCGACTTTACGGTTATCGACTGGCACACCGATGAGATACAAAAGCTGCGTATGGATAATACGACTACATTAGAAGACAGGCTGTTTGCACTGATGATCATGGGGGGCAAACAGAATATTAAAGAGACCTATATTGCCGGTAACCAGCAGTATCAACGTGCGTAATATCCTCCGTCAAACGGCGCAGGGGCTCCCCCCCGCGGCGCGACACAAGATATCCTAATAGAAAAACGCCCTATTGCCGGGGGGAGCGGCGATAGGGCGTAGTAGAAAGACACAGAATAAAATAAAGCCGCTGGCGCGGGGTTACATACCTTTATTCATCTCATCCTTGGCCATGCTATCTTTTTTCATGCTGTCTTTTTTCATACCATCTTTCTTCATGCCATCTTTCTTCATGCCATCTTTCTTCATGCCATCTTTCTTCATACCATCTTTCTTCATGCCATCTTTACCCATATTATCATGGGACATCGCGCTCTCTTGCTTCATGCCATCATGACCCATATTATCTTTGGCCATGCCGTCTGCGGCATAGGCTGCGGAGAAGGCCATCATCAGAGAACCCGCCAGTACCGTTGCGATTACTTTTTTCATTTTTCCATCCTTATCTTATTTGAGGAAGTACTGCATTAAAAAGATCAGCTGCCGCCAAACCAGTTGTAGCCCTGATCTTCCCAATAACCACCGGGGAATCGGTTGGTTATTTCTATGGAAACGATATGCTTTGGATTTTTATAGCCCAGCTTGGTCGGAATACGCAGCTTCATCGGATAGCCATACTCCGGTGGCAGCCGCTGCCCATCCCAGGAGAGCGCCATAATGGTCTGCGGGTGCAGCGCGCTCGCCATATCAATGCTGGTGTAATAGTCATCGGCGCAGCGAAAGCCAACGTATTTCGCCTGGGTCTGTGCGCCGATCAGCTGCAGGAAGTCAGCGAAGCGCACGCCGCCCCAGCGCCCGATGGCGCTCCACCCCTCAACGCAGATATGGCGGGTAATCTGCTCATGCTGCGTCAGCTGATACAGCTCCGCTAGGCGCCAGCTCCGGGTATCCCGCACCAGCCCGCGAACCTCTAGCCGATAGTCATCTCCCGCGATGTCGGGAATCTCCTCCTCGCCATAAAACGCATTAAAGGGAAAAGGGCGCGTGATCTCGCTCGGCGTATACTCCGGCGCCAGGCGCTGCCCGCTGAATAGCCAGCCCTGTACCCGATCGTTAAACCGGGACATACGGTTGAGAACGCTCTCTACGTCGGGATTTTCGCTGAGATCGCACCCGGTCAGCAGGGCGATGCCGCCCAGCGTCAAGCCTTGCTGCAGAAAACGGCGGCGCGACGATCCGTCCAGGCGGCGGGCAACCAGACGCTGCGCCTCCTTCACCAGCGCATCACCATCACCGACGGATAAATCGATGTTGCTCTTCTTCATCGTCGCTCCTTAGCGTCCGCGTAACATCGCCAGCAACGTTTTAGGAACCAGCGCCACCATCACCACATGCACCACGAGGAAGGCGCACACGAACGCCATGGCATAAAAGTGGATATAGCGCGCCGCCTCATACCCGCCCAGCAGCCCACGCAGCAGCGGAAACTGCACAGACTTCCACAGCACCAGACCGGAAAGCAGCAGTACGATGGCGGCGCCGATGGCCGACAGATAGGCACACTTCTGCACCGCGTTATAATGGCGCGGATCGTCATGGGCCAGGCGGCCGCGCAGCGCGTCTGCCATATCCTGTCCCAGCTGCCGCAGCGATATCGGCCAAAAGCGCCGACGAAAACGGCCGCCGATCACGTTGATGGTCAGATACACCACGCCATTAAGGGCAAACAGCCACATGGCGGCAAAGTGCCACTGCAGGGCACCGCCCAGCCATCCCCCCAGGGTGTATTGCTTGGGAAAATAGAAATCAAACAGCGGTGAGGCGTCATAAATCCGCCATCCGCTCAGGATCATTAAAAAGATGGCGATGGCATTAATCCAGTGACACAGCCGTAGCCATAGCGGATGGACATTCACTACCTTTGCGCCGCTCATCCGGTCGCTCCTGCATGTAGGGGAATAGTTGCAGTCTACCCCACGGCGAAAAGTTAAATCCTTAAACAAAACGTT
Organism: Edwardsiella anguillarum ET080813; assembly: GCF_000264765.2. Classification (GTDB taxonomy): domain Bacteria; phylum Pseudomonadota; class Gammaproteobacteria; order Enterobacterales; family Enterobacteriaceae; genus Edwardsiella; species Edwardsiella anguillarum. The sequence continues at coordinate 2,768,060 of NZ_CP006664.1, read as the reverse complement.
ATAAGTTTTCGCCCTAAAAGCGCCCCTGGTTGTATTGTCGTTGATAAATCTATAGCGGTATTCCTCAACGTATTAGCCATAGGAATTAAAACACCGATAATTATTCCTTATGGGTAGGATGATCAGTAGATAAATAATGAGGCGAGACGTACAGGGTCATGCTACGGCAGGGTGCACGGCGCCAATCGTCATCCCCATACCGTGTCGGGACAACGCCCATGGCCAGGTCGCCGCAGGAAAACGCAGGCCCGTCAAAAATCCACGCCGCCGATAGCGTCGGCGCCCATGTTAAGCTAAATACGCGGGCGGAATAATCACCGTCGATACTGAGCGACATGAATCCAAACGCTAAAAGGGCGTTTATAGCAAGATGAAATATGTTCTTCTTTCCACACTGTTGTTACTCATCAACGGCTGCGCCACGGTGCCCTCGGTCAGCATGCCGCGGGAGAATAACCCGCAGGGCGGTGAAACCAGCGTTTCAGATAAAGAGGCATCCAGCGCCAACGATGGCCGCTCGCTCACCGTTGAGCCACAGCGGCACGGATAACAGAAACAGACAAGGGCACCACACCGATGCCCTTGTCACGCTCGGCGAATCACGCCAACGCAACCCGCTTACGGCCGCTCGCCCCGCGTCAGGCGCGCATTGATTTGCGCTATCACGCCCGGCAAGTCTGCCAGCGTATCCACAACATAGTGCGCACCGGCGGCGTACAGCTTGGCGGCGGCCCGTTCGCGGCGCTGCGCAACCTCCGCCGCCGGCATCGCCAAGAACGCCTCCCGAGTTGCGCCAAACGCATTACCGGATACCGCCAGCCCGACGCTCCACATGCCCGCATTGATTCCCTCTACAATCCCCGGGGCTGCGTCATCGACCTTCACGCAGTGGGCAACGGAGTCTATCCCCAGCGCAATCACATTCTGCAGCGCCATCCAGGGGCCTGGGCGCCCGCCGGCGGCGAGATCGTCGGTCGCCACCCAGTTATCGGGCGAGTAACCATAGGCCGCGGCGGCGGGAACCAGTTTCTCCATTACCGCGCGGGGATAGCCGGAGCAAGAGCCAATGCGGATCCCCTCGGCCCGCAGCTGCGCCACCGTGTCGACAACGCCGTCAATGGGGGCGGCAAAATTGACAACGCTCGCGATTTGTAGCGGCATAAACGCCGCATAGATGGCATCGATATCGTCGGCCGTCATGGCTCGCCCCCACTTAGCCTGCCAACGGGCGGCCACGGCGGGAAGCTTACCCAGCGCGTCAATATGCTGCCACTTGCCCAGCCCCATTGGCACCCGCGCTTCGTCAAGGGTAATCTCAACGCCGAATGCCTGGCGGAATGCCTCGACAAAAATCTGCGTCGGCGCAAAAGAGCCAAAGTCGACCGTGGTCCCAGCCCAGTCAAGAATCACTGCATTAATACGCTTCATCATGCTCCTTATTTATGCCAGTACATGGCATTATCGATAGCGTTCAGCAAAGCCGTGATGTCCGCGGCATAGACCTCGCCAATGTTGCCAATGCGGAAACAGTCACTTTGTGACACCTTGCCTGGATAGATAACAAAACCCTGCGCCTTCAGGCGGGTATAAAAGTCGTCAAAGCGGTACTGCGGATGCGTGGGGGAATAAAATGCCGTGATGATAGGCGAATGCAGCGCGGCCTCCAGTAGCGGGGTAAATCCCAGCCTCTGCATACCGGCCACCAGCTGACGCTGGCTATCGCGATAGCGCCGATAGCGCGCGGCAATGCCGCCCTCCTCGGCAAGCTCTTTCAACGCCTGGGCAAACGCCAGTACGGTGTGGGTCGGGGAGGTAAAACGCCACTTACCGTGGTTATCCCGCATACAGACCCATTGGGCATACAGATCCAGCGACAGTGACCGGGATCGGCCGGCGCACAGCGCCAGTTGCTCCTCACGGGCAATAACAAAGGCAAAGCCGGGAACCCCCTGAATACATTTATTGGCGGAGCTTATCAGAAAGTCGATCCCCAGCGCGGCGACATCCAACGGGATACCGCCAAAGCTGCTCATTGCGTCAACGATATAGGTCTTACCATAGCGCCGGGCCAGCGCGCCCAGCGCCGCAATGGGGTTCAATATTCCCGTGGTGGTTTCGCAGTGGACCATCGCAATATGGGTTATCGCGCCGTCATCCTTAAGGATCGCCTCAACGGCGTGGGGATCCGGGCTTGCCACCTCGCCGCAGTCATACACATGATGGGCGATCCCCATACGCTCGGCCATCTCTGCCATACGGGCGCCATAGGCGCCGTTGCTGACAATCAGCACCTTGCCGTGCTGGCCAATCACGCTGCCCAGCACGGCTTCAACGGCATAGCTGCCGCTGCCCTGCAGCAGTACGGACGTATAGCCCGCCTCCGCCGTTGCCAGCGCGGTCAATTGGCGGCGAACCTGCTCTACCACCCCCAGATTGTAATCATCATCCCAGGTACAACTGTCGAACAGCATCGCTTCTTTCACGGTACGCGAGGTGGTCAACGGCCCGGGCGTCAGCAGCAGATAGTTACGTGAAGTCATGTTATTTGCCTTTGGTCTATACCAGATTTACATTTATCATGACGATCTTTACGGCACAGGGTCAAAGGGAAAATCGGGTTGCAACAAAAAATTCATCAACGTCTGTATAATGACGGCAGGAAAAACGGCAGTGAGTCACCATGAAATCTATTCCCGGCGAGACACCTCAATATCTATTGATTAAGGCCGAACTGCAGGCATGTATTCGGGACGGCGCATTAAGCAGCGGCGATAAGCTGCCCTCGGAGCGTGAGCTATGTGCGCGCTTTAACACCACGCGCATTACCATCCGAGAAAGCCTGGCGCAGTTAGAGGCCAGCGGGATCATTTGGCGTGCCGATAGGCGAGGCTGGTTCGTGACGCCGGAGCGCTTATGGCTGGACCCCACCCAAAACACCAATTTCCATCGGCTCTGCCGTGAGCAGGGACGCCAGCCAAAAACGAGGCTACTCAATGGGATAGTGACCGATGTACCCGCGGGAGCACGGGCCGCGCTACAGCTGCAGTCCGTTGATAAAATTTACCTGCTGGCCCGCCTGCGCTATGCCGATGATCGGGCTATCTGCTATTGCGAAAACCATTGCCTGCCGGCCCGGGTGCCCGAACTGCTGCAATACGATCTCAACGGCAGCCTGACGGAGATATATGAGAAGCGCTACGGCCTGCGCTATACCAGCATGCATTTGTCATTTTACCCCACGGCGATGCCGCCTCAGGCCGCCCAGGCGTTGGGCGTGATGGAGGGGCGGCCCGCGCTGTTGCTACGCCGCCTCAACTATGACCAATATGGCCGCATACTCGATCTGGACATCGAATACTGGCGTCACGACAGCCTGCGCATTGAGGTAGATACCGCCCCTTAGTCTCCCCAACGCCGCCCGCGCTCTGCCGCTGCGGCGGCGAAAAATAGCGTGCCTTCATCGTATTGTCATAAAAGCCGTTTAGCGTAACAGCGAAAATCTGGTATAGGCCAGATGAGTTTAACGCATGCAATGAGGCTATCTCGATGAAACGCTCCCGACTCGCACTGCTCTCCGCTCTCACCCTTGCCGCCGCGCCGGTATGGGCAGGCTCTACGGTAACGGTTTACTCTATCGATGGTTTACATGATGGGGACAATAGCTGGTATCAAGCGCAATTTAAGGCATTTACCCAAGCGACCGGGATCACCGTCCGCTACGTGGAGGGCGGCGGCGGCGTTGTGGTTGAACGGCTGGCGAAAGAGCGCACGAACCCACAGGCCGACGTACTGGTAACCGCCCCGCCGTTTATTCAGCGCGCCGCCGCCGAAAACCTGCTGGCCGGCTTTACCTCGGATGCCGCGGAGCAGATCCCGGGCGCCAACGATCGCTACTCCCCTTTGGTGCAAAACTACCTGAGCTTTATCTACAACGGCCAGCGGCTGAAAACCGCCCCGGCACGCTGGCAGGATCTGCTCGACAGCAAGTACAAAAACAAGCTGCAGTACTCCACGCCCGGTCAGGCCGCTGACGGCACCGCCGTGATGCTCCAGGCCTTTCACAGCTTTGGCAGCAAAGAGGCCGGTTTTGACTATCTCCGCCAGCTGCAGGCCAATAACATCGGCCCGTCTGCCTCGACCGGCAAGCTCACCGCCCTGGTCAATAAAGGCGAGCTCTACGTCGCCAACGGCGACTTACAGATGAACCTGGCGCAGATGCAGCGCAACCCGAACGTAAATATCTTCTGGCCCGCCGATGCCAAGGGGGAGCGCAGCGCATTATCGATTCCGTATGTCATCGGCCTGGTTCAGGGTGCGCCGGAAAGCGAGAACGGCAAAAAGCTAATTAACTTCCTGCTCAGCAAGGAGGCGCAAACCAGCGTCAGCGCCCTCTCCTGGGGAATGCCGGTACGCGGCGATGTGTCACCGCAGGATGCCAACTATATGATGGCCAAGGCCATGCTTGAGGGCGTGAAAAGCTGGCAGCCGGACTGGGATGAGGTCGCGCGTTCGCTGTCAGCCGACATCGCCCGCTGGCATAAAGTGACCGATAGCGAGTAAGCATTATGCTGATGAAATCCACCGCTATCCCAACACCGGCGCAGCAGGGCGCCTCCGGTATTACCCTTGACGCCCTGCGCGTGGCATACCACGGCAACGTAGTTCTTAAACCGCTTTCACTGACCATTGAACCAGGCGAGGTCCTGGCGCTGATCGGCCCCTCCGGCTCGGGAAAAACGACGGTGCTGCGGGCGCTGGCGGGTTTTGTTCAGCCGACGGGCGGACGTATTGTCATTGGCGGTACCGACGTTACCCACCTGCCGCCGTATAAACGGGGTCTGGCGATGGTGGTACAAAACTATGCGCTGTTTCCCCACCTCCGGGTAGAGGATAACGTCGCGTTTGGACTGCGCGCACAAAAGCAGCCTAAAGCGCTGATTAACGATCGCGTCAACGACGCGCTGAGGACGGTCGGGATGAGCGATTATGCGGCCCGTTATCCCCACCAGCTCTCCGGCGGCCAACAGCAGCGCGTAGCCATTGCCCGGGCGATTGCCGTGCGCCCCCGCGTGCTGCTGCTGGATGAGCCCCTGTCAGCGCTGGATGCGCAGATCCGCCACACGATGGTGGAAGAAATAGCCCGCTTACACCGAGAGCTGCCCGAGCTGACCATCCTTTATGTCACCCACGATCAGACCGAAGCCCTCACGCTGGCGGATAAGATAGGCATAATGAAAGACGGCACCATGATAGCCCACGGCGAAACCCGCTCGCTGTATCACCACCCCCCCAATCGTTTTGCGGCAGAGTTCCTCGGGCGGGCGAACATTATCCCGGCTACGGCCCTGAGCGTCACCCCGACGCCCGGTATGGTCAGCGTAAGCTGCGCAGGCGCCATCATCAATGCCTTTAGCCGAGGCGGTCAGCATGGATACCACAAACTGCTGTGCATTCGCCCGCAGCATATCAGCCTGGCGCCGCGCACGGCGAACAGCAACCGCCTGAACGCCACGCTGCAGTCGGTACACTGGCAGGGCGACTTAACCCATTTGCTGTGCGATGTGGCGGGAGAGTCCGTACGTATAGTCATGACCCAGGTCAGCCCCATGCCACAGCCCGGTGACAGCCTGGCGCTGTGGTTTGAGCCTGACGATGCGGTTCTCATTGAGGTATAACGATGTCGCTTTTTATGACACTGGAAAGATCCCGCCCCGTGCTGCGCCCGCTGCGCTGGCTGGCGCCGCCGCTGCTGGTGCTGGCGACCCTGTTTCTCTACCCCTTGCTGCTCATTGCAGAGCAGGCCCTGAGCACGCCTCATGGGGGAATGGGCTTGGAGAGCCTCTGGCAGGTCGTGGAGTCCAGGCGCTTTACCGGCGCGCTGATCAATACCCTGCAAATTGCCTTTTTCGCCACCGCCGGCTGCCTTCTGTTGGGCAGTGTGCTGTCGCTTATCCTGGTCTTTATCCCTTTTCCGGGAAGCGAGCTGATCGGCCGGGTCGTCGATACGTTTATCGCCCTGCCAACCTTCCTTATCACCCTGGCGTTTACCTTTATTTACGGCTCCGCCGGGTTACTCAACGGCACGCTGATGCAGCTGTTCGGCTTTGAGCTACCGCCGGTAAGCTTTCTCTACTCTCTGCAAGGGGTGATCCTCGCCGAGATAACCGTTTTTACCCCCCTGGTCATGCGCCCGCTGATGGCCGCCCTGCGGCAAATCGACAAAAGTCAGCTGGAGGCCGCCAGCATCCTGGGGGCCCGCCCGCACCAGATAATAGCCCGAGTCATCTTTCCGGCGGCGCTGCCCGCCCTGCTGGCGGGCGGCAGCCTGTGCCTGCTGCTCACGACCAATGAGTTCGGCATTGTGCTGTTTATTGGCGCCAAGGGCGTCAATACGCTGCCGATGATGGTCTACAGCAAAGCCATCCTGGAGTCGGATTACGGCGTCGCCTGTATGATTGCGCTGATCAATATTCTGCTCTCGCTGGGGCTGTTTTCCCTGTATCGCCTGGCCGTCTCGCGCACCCACCTAAGGAGCCAACCATGCTGATTTGGTCTCGCAAAGGGCGCATCGCCGCCGGCGTCGTGGCAACGACGCTCTTTACCGTGATCTTCTTTCTTCCGCTGCTGGTCATTCTGATGTCCAGCCTCAGCCAGCAGTGGAACGGCATTCTGCCCAGCGGATTCACGCTGATGCACTTTGTGAATGCGTTTCGCGGCGCCGCATGGGACGCCCTGCTGGCCAGTCTGGTGGTCGGCTTTTGCGCCAGCCTGTTTGCCCTGCTGTGCGGTGTATGGGCGGCCCTGGCCCTGCGCCAATACAGCGCCAGGGCGCAAAAATGGCTCAGCCTAGCGTTTTACCTGCCAAGCGCTATCCCCTCGGTCTCCGTGGGGTTGGGGATTCTGGTCGCGTTCAGCCAAGGGCCGCTACAGATGAATGGAACACTATGGATTGTCCTGGCCGCCCACTTTGTACTGATTTCGGCCTTTACCTTCAGCAACGTCTCCACGGGGTTAGCCCGCCTGCCGGCAGACATTGAACATGTGGCATCCAGCCTCGGCGCAACGCCGTGGTATCGTATGCGCCACGTCACGCTGCCGCTGCTGATGCCCTGGATGATCTCGGCGCTGGCGCTGAGCTTATCGCTCTCGATGGGGGAGCTGGGCGCCACGATGATGATTTACCCGCCGGGGTGGTCCACACTGCCCGTCGCTATTTTTAGCCTGACCGACCGCGGCAATATTGCCGACGGCGCGGCGCTGACAATTGTGCTGGTAGCCATTACGCTCTGTTTAATGATAAAGCTGGAAAGGGTGGCAGGCCGCCTGGGCAAAAAATGATCGCGGCGAGGCCGTAAACCGAAAAACGGCGGCGCCGCGTTACCGACGCCGCAGGGCGTTAAAAGCGCGGCCGCCCGGCAACGAAACGCCGCCGGACAGCCGCCCGCGCGTCAGCGTCCTTTCGCCAGGTTCTGCGCCATCTCGCGTTCAGGCACCATGCCGCCGCCGGTCGCCCACACCAGATGGGTCGCCTGCGCCAGCTGCTGCTCGCCGAAGTGGTGCATCCGCGGATACTCCGCCGAGGCGCAGACATGGACAGGTCCCGCCATACCGGCCAGCGCCGAGGGCTCCAGACGAATGCCCTCCTCCTGCGCCAGCCAGCCCAGCATGTTATACAGGCTCTGATCGTCGAGCGTATAGCAGCCGTCCAGCAGGCGCTCCATGGCCCGCCCCACAAAGCCAGAGGCGCGGCCAACGGCCAGTCCATCCGCCGCCGTCAGATTATCGATCCCCAGATCCTGCACGGCGATGGCGTCATGCAGACCGGTATACACCCCCAGCAGCATGCAGGGAGAGTGGGTCGGCTCGGCAAAGAAGCAATGTACGTTGTCGCCGAAGGCCAGCTTCAGGCCAAACGCGACCCCACCGGGACCGCCGCCGACGCCGCACGGCAGGTAGACGAACAGCGGATGATCGGCATCGACCGTACGCCCCTGCGCGGCAAACTGCGCCTTCAGCCGCTCGCCGGCCACCGCGTAGCCCAAAAACAGGGTGCGGGAGTTCTCATCGTCGATAAAGAAGCAGTTGGGATCGGACTCCGCCGCCTTACGTCCCTGCTCTACCGCCACCCCGTAGTCCTCGTCATACTCCACCACCGTCACACCGTGGCTACGCAGCTTGGCCTTCTTCCACTCACGGGCATCGGCCGACATATGAACGGTAACCTTAAAGCCCAGGCTGGCGCTCATAATGCCGATAGACATGCCCAGATTGCCGGTGGAGCCAACGGCGATGCTGTACTGGCTGAAAAAGTGTTTAAACGCCGGGGTAAGCAGGATGCCGTAGTCCTGATCCGTCGTCAGCAGACCGGCCTCCAGCGCCAACTTTTCTGCGTGCGCCAGCACCTCATAGATGCCGCCGCGGGCCTTAATGGAGCCGGAGATCGGCAGATGGCTGTCTTTTTTCAGCAGCAGCTGACCGCCGATCGGCTGGCCGTACTCCTGCGCTAGACGCCGCTGCATGGCCGGGATCGCCGCCAGTTCGGACTCAATGATACCGTTGGTCGCCGCCGTCTCCGGAAACGCCTTGGCCAGATAAGGGGCAAAGCGGGCCAGGCGATCGTGGGCATCTTGCACGTCCTGCGCCGTCAGACCAACATAGGGGAGTCCTTCCACCAGCGTCGTCGTCGCCGGGTTAAACCAGACGGTTTCCCGTAAATTCACCAGATCGGCCACCAACGGATACTGGGCAATAAGTGAGGTCATATTAATGTTCGTCATCATACGTCTCTTGATACTTAGATAATGAAAGAGAGCAAGAAGGTGCTTGCCAGGGCAATAATCGACGCAATAAAGGTTGCGGTCGTATAGTATTTAAAGGTTTCGTTCAGCGTTGCTCCGCAGTACTGCTTCACCAGCCAGAACAGCGAGTCCGTAACGATCGTGCAACCAATCGCGCCGGAGCCGATGGCGATCGCGATGATTTCAGGACTGACGTTGGGATACAGCGGCAACATCGGCGCCACGATCGCCGTGGCCCCCATCATCGCCACCGTCGCCGACCCCACCGCCGCATGCAGGATCAGCGCCACCAGCCAGGCCAGCAAAATCGGGTGCATATGCAGGTTAGAGAGGATCAGCGCCAGGCTGTCCGCCAAGCCACTGCTTTTTAAAATGGCGTTAAACGCACCGCCTGCGCCAATAATCAGCAGGATATTGGCAATAGCGCCGAAGCCATTTTCGGTTTGGCTCAGCAGCGTCCCCATCCCCATATGCTGACGCAGCCCCAGAATGTAATAGGCGACAAAGACGGCGATAAACATGGCGGTTATCGGATTACCGATAAACTCCAGCAGCGTATACAGCGATCCCGCCTTCGCCATATTCAGCTCGGCCAGGGTTTTTACCAGCATCAGCGCAATCGGCAGCAATACGGTAAACAGCGTGGCGCCCAGCGAGGGCAGCGTCTTTTCATCGCGCACCTGCAGATCGGCAAACTCTGCCGGGATCGCCTTAAACGGCAGGCGGTTGCCGACCAGCTTCAGGAACAGCGGCCCGCCGACCAACGAGGCGATTAAGCCAACCAGCAGACCATAGACGATCACCGTACCGATATCCGCGCCCAGCTTATTCACCACAAACAGCGCCGCCGGATGCGGCGGCACCACGCAGTGCACGGCCATCAGCGCGGTACACAGCGGGATCGCCAGCTTCAGCAGTGAGGTGTTGGTCTTCTTAGCAATGGAGAACGCCAGCGGGATCAGCAGCACCACGCCCACTTCCACAAACAGCGTAATGCCGCAGATCAGCCCCACCAGCACCATAATGACATCGGTAGAGAGCCAGCGGCAGCGCTGCAGGGTGATGCCGATACGCTCTGCCGCCCCGGAGATCTCCATCATCTTGCCCAGGATGGTGCCCAGGCCGATCACCGCCGCCAGGAACCCCAGCGTGCTGCCAATACCGCTCTCAATGGCGTTAACCATATCCAGCGGCCCCATTCCCATCATGGTGCCGACAAAGAAACTGGCCAGCAGCAGGGCCAGAAACGGGTGCAGTTTACATTTTATGATAGTCAGTACGATTAACACGATGCTGATCAGCAGCGTGCCCACAACCCAAATTTGCGAGTGCATATCTCACCTTACCCTGTAATTAACCCGGTGCTATTGAACAAAGAAACCGCATCGGCTGACAAACGATATAATTGGCGGCTCACATGAGGAAAACAGATGCAATGGCGTGACCGACATCAAATAAAACGCTGGGAATAGAAAATAAGTCAGAAACGCTCATCAATATGATGAAATATGCAGCAAATTTCTTTACACTCCCTTCCTTCGCACCCTGCCTGATGACGCCATGGAATCGCTACGAGAAGTCAGAAACCGCCCCCTTAACGGCTGGCAGCTTGCCAAGCTCCATACCTTTGAGGTCGCCGCCCGTCACCAGTCCTTCGCCCTGGCCGCGGCCGAGCTCTCCCTGAGTCCCAGCGCCATCAGCCATCAGATCACCCAGCTGGAGGCCGATCTGGCTATTCTGCTGTTCGTGCGCTCGCACCGAAAGGTCGAGCTGACGCCGGAGGGCAAGCGGGTATACTGGGCGCTAAAGTCATCGCTGGATGTCCTGAACCAGGAGCTCCTGGACATCAAAAACCAGCGTCTTTCCGGCACCCTGACGGTCTACTCCCGCCCCTCCATCGCGCAGTGCTGGCTGGTGCCCGCCCTGGGCGACTTTGCCCGGCGCTACCCCTCGATTTCGCTGACGATCCTGACCGGCAATGACAACGTCAACCTGCAGTGGTCGGGGGTTGATGTGGCCATCTATTTTGACGACGCCCCCTCGGCACAGCTGAGCCACCATCTCCTGATGGATGAGGCCATCCTCCCCGTCTGCAGCGCCGACTACGCCCGGCAGTTCAACCTGCTAAACGCGCCGCACCATCTGCAGCACTGTACGCTGCTGCACGACAGGCAGGCCTGGAGCAACGATTCCGGCACCGATGAGTGGTTCGGCTGGGCGCAGCATTTTGCCGTCCCCCTGCCGCCCGCCGCCGGCATTGGATTCGACCGTTCCGATCTAGCGGTCATCGCCGCGATGAACCATATCGGGGTGGCCATGGGGCGTAAGCGGCTGGTGCAAAAGCGGCTCGACAGCGGCGAGCTGATCGCCCCCTTCGGCCAAATGGCGCTACAGTGCCATCAGCACTACTATGCCACCACCCTGCCGGGACGCCAGTGGCCCAAAATCGACGCCTTTATCGGCTGGCTACAGCAGCAGGCGCAGCGGGGAGCGCAGCGCTGAGATCCGCCGCCGCGACCCGGAGCAGACCGCCGCCGCGCAGCGATGCCAACATCCGCGCCTTTATCCCTCCACTGCGCCAACACTTCGCTATCCCCCTGAGCAATATCGGCGGCGGAACCAGCACGATCCACGCCGCGCCCGCCCGCTCAAAAACTGGTGTGACATAACAGGCGCTATACAGGGTGGGGGCGACGCGGCGTCATATTCCCCGCGGTGCTCCACCGATGATGATCACCCAAGAAATTACCCCGCCATGCCAACGATAACCGCCACACCGGCTTGGCCTGAAAAATACCTGAGTTAAATTATGGCGCGTGAATCCCATCACAATTAACCAATATAACAATAGACAAATAAAGTCGCCGTGTGCATTTTATAGTCACAGCGTTCACTAAGGATGTTTGCATATCATGAAAAAACTATGTGAAACAAATATTCCTAGCAAGTGGTTTAATCTCGACACCATCCTCGTCGAATTCTTTTCCTAATCTCCCATCCTGACACCTTTGGCAAACTCGCATAGGATAACGCCATGCGGGATTGACTCTATGCGAACGTGCACCACGGCATAACTGTTTTATTATGTCCGCTCCGCTTCGCTATATATTTTATTTATCTACAGTGTTCTTCTCCGCCGGAAAAGAACACTCCCTACCTGTATATTTAAAAGGGTGAGCAAAATGGATAACTTTAAACATTTACCAGAACCATTCCGTATTCGCGTTATTGAACCGGTAAAAAGAACGACTCGCGAGCATCGCGAGCAGGCGATCGCCGCATCGGGGATGAACCCTTTCCTGCTGGATAGCGAAGACGTGTTTATCGATCTGCTGACCGACAGCGGCACCGGCGCCGTCACGCAGAATATGCAGGCCGCGATGATGCGCGGCGACGAGGCATACAGCGGCAGCCGCAGCTACTACGCGCTGGTCGACGCCGTTAAGCAGATCTTTGGCTATCAATACACCATCCCCACCCACCAGGGGCGCGGCGCCGAGCAAATTTATATTCCGGTGCTGATCAAGAAGCGTGAGCAAGAGAAGGGATTGGATAGAAACAAGATGGTGGCCTTCTCCAACTATTTCTTCGATACCACCCAGGGCCATAGCCAGATCAACGGCTGCACTATCCGCAACGTCTACATCGAAGAGGCCTTCGATACCGCCGCACGCCATGACTTTAAAGGTAACTTCGACATCGACAAGCTGGAGCAAGGCATCCGCGAGGTCGGGGCCAACAACGTACCGTATATCGTGGCGACGATCACCTGTAACTCGGCGGGCGGCCAACCGGTCTCCATCGCCAACCTGAAGGCGATGTACGCCGTTGCGCAGAAATACGAGATTCCGGTGGTGATGGACTCCGCCCGCTTCGCCGAAAACGCCTACTTCGTCCAGCAACGCGAGGCGGAATACCGCGACTGGAGCATTGACGCGATCACCCGCGAAACCTACAAGTTTGCCGATATGCTCGCCATGTCGGCGAAGAAAGACGCCATGGTGCCGATGGGCGGCCTGCTGTGCTTTAAAGATGAGCGCTTCTTCGATGTCTACACCGAATGCCGCACGCTGTGTGTGGTGCAAGAGGGCTTCCCGACCTATGGCGGCCTGGAGGGGGGCGCCATGGAGCGCCTGGCCGTCGGGCTACACGATGGCATGAACCAGGATTGGCTGGCCTACCGCATCACCCAGGTGCAATACCTGGTCGATGGGCTGGAGGCGATCGGCATCACCTGCCAGCAGGCTGGGGGCCACGCCGCCTTCGTCGATGCCGGTAAGCTGTTACCGCATATCCCCGCCGAGCAGTTCCCGGCCCAGGCATTGGCCTGTGAACTGTATAAGGTTGCGGGTATCCGAGCCGTCGAAATCGGCTCCTTCTTACTCGGCCGCGACCCGAAAACCGGTCAACAGCTGCCCTGCCCCGCCGAGCTGCTGCGCCTGACCATTCCGCGCGCCACCTATACCCAGACGCACATGGACTTTATTATCGAGGCATTCCAACAGATCAAGCAGAGCGCCAAAAATATTAAAGGACTGGAATTTATTTACGAACCGAAGGTGCTCCGCCACTTCACCGCCAAATTAAAAGAAGTCTAAACCAAAAATAGGGGCCTGCGCACCATGCGTAGGCTCTTCTCCGCCAACAAGAAATCATCACGCTCTGAATAAGAGGAGAATCTTATGGAGCCGGAGTTTAAAAACAAGCATTCTGCATTTTGGGGAATTATGGTTATCGCCGGCACCGTTATCGGCGGCGGAATGTTTGCCTTACCCGTCGATTTGGCCGGCAGTTGGTTTTTCTGGGGTGCTTTTATTTTAATCATCACCTGGTTTTCCATGCTACACTCTGGGCTCTTATTACTCGAGGCAAATTTAAATTACCCTATTGGCTCCAGTTTCAATACCATCACCAAAGATCTCCTCGGTAACACCTGGAATATCATTAACGGCATCACCGTTGCCTTCGTCCTGTATATTCTGACCTATGCCTATATCTCCGCCAACGGCGCGATCCTCAGCGAAACCATCGCCATGCAGCTAGGCCATCAGGTTAATCCTCGCCTGGTCGGCATCGCCACGGCGTTGTTCGTTGGCGCGGTACTCTGGTTCAGCTCATTGGCGGCCAGCCGGATCACCTCACTGTTTCTCGGCATCAAGATCCTCGCCTTCGTCATCGTCTTCGGCTCGTTTTTCTTCCGCGTCGACTACGCCACCCTCACCGACGCGACCGCCGGCATGGACCAGCGCAACCACTACTTCCCCTATATCTTTATGGCGCTGCCGGTCTGCCTCGCCTCGTTCGGTTTCCACGGCAATATTCCCAGCCTGATCATCTGCTATGGCAAGCGTAAGGATAAGCTGATCAAGAGCCTGGTCTTCGGCTCGCTCCTGGCGTTGGTGATCTACCTGTTCTGGCTGTATTGCACCATGGGCAACATCCCGCGCGAGGCGTTTAAAGATATCATCGCCGCGGGCGGCAACGTCGACTCACTGGTGAAATCGTTCATCGGCACCACGCCGGGCCGGGTGATCGAGTTCTTTCTGCTGGTATTCTCTAACCTTGCCGTCGCCAGCTCCTTCTTCGGCGTCACCCTGGGGCTGTTCGACTACCTGGCCGATCTATTTAACATCGACAATTCGTCTGTCGGCCGCCTCAAGACGGTATTGTTGACCTTCATCCCGCCGGCGCTGCTCTATCTGCTGTTCCCCAACGGCTTCCTCTATGGGATCGGCGGCGCCGGGCTATGCGCCACCATCTGGGCGGTCATCGTGCCCGCCATCCTCGGGCTGAAATCACGCCAGAAGTTCCCGCAGCAGCTGTTTACCGTCTGGGGTGGCAAGGTCATCCCCGTGCTAGTGATCCTGTTTGGCCTGCTGGTCATCGCCTGCTGGTTCGGCAAGGCGCTCAACCTATTGCCGGTATTCAGCTAACGCAAGGCGAATAAAGGAGAACAGAATAGCGAGCCAGAAAGCGCCTCTCACCAAACGGGCGCACGGAGGCGCTCTTGCGCAGGCGGCGTCACCTCCTGCTGCGTCTTCAATTCGCGGCGCCTTAGACAGCGACGGCCACGGTTCTTCGCCTGATATAGCCTCTTATCGACATGATGCACCTGGGCATCGAAATCGGGCGGGATCACGCTCTGCCGGGGCAGCGGCATACCGCCGATATCGACGGTGAGATGCCCCGGCAACGCCCGATCGCTGCCGTAATCTAGCGTTTCGCGAGCTTACCCAGCCGCGCAATACGCCACAGGTCTGTTCTGCGCCGCACAAGACGATAAACGCCTCGCCGCCAAAACGGCCGCTCAGGCTTCTGGGGTCGCGGGAACGGTGAGGCAGGGCACCGGCAAAATAGCCCAAGGCCTCGCACCGATCTGATGACCTGACCGGCTCCCCATGAATGATTTTACGCTATCCGGGCCATGGACATCCGGCCCGTAGGTGGTGGGGTCAGCAGTCAGTAAGGGCGGGATAAGAGTCCATCCCCCATCGCGCGGATCGTCGCGAGCCATCGTTCGATAGGTTGTGGAAACTGATGGTTACTATAGCCCGGATGATTCAGGGACACCGACTCGCATGTCGCTCCCCCTCGGCTGTTGATAACCAATACGGCGGCCTAACTCAGCGCGACAATAAAAATGCAGTCAATATGCTCCACACCACCCGAAAATATCGCTGCAAATTAACTCATCAAAAAACTGAGCCGGCGCCACCCCCACAATTATAACCTTGGCAGGATAATGAAATGACGGTAGACAGCCCGTTTTATCGAGCCATCC
Source organism: Edwardsiella anguillarum ET080813 (assembly GCF_000264765.2). GTDB lineage: Bacteria > Pseudomonadota > Gammaproteobacteria > Enterobacterales > Enterobacteriaceae > Edwardsiella > Edwardsiella anguillarum. The sequence goes on along the minus strand of NZ_CP006664.1, from coordinate 2,752,481 downwards.
ACGGTTAGGATTTTCCGGCAGGTTGCCTAGGTTCCCACAGGGGAACATCCGGCATGAGGCCCGACGCACCGAACACCGCCTCATTAGCGTGCTAAAGTCTCTCGCCTACGCGCGTACCGTCAAAGATATCTACCGCGCGACGAAAATATTTGCAGCCTTATATTCCAGATAGAAAGCAACATACGATGAGATGAAACCTCTGATATCAAAAGAATAAAATCTTTTATCAAAACAAAGCCAAAAGCCTCGGGGGAAAACAGCAACGGTCAAAGCGCTATTAACCATCCAGAAATCAAATTATATCACCCGGTTAATATCCCCCACCCGCCGCTGAGGCGCCATTACGCCCTCGAGTAATCTCATCAATACATTTATGGAAAAGCATTGTTAATACCTATATCCCTCTTGGGAGTAATCCCAAATTTAATGTGTATTGATATTAATATTTGTTTTTATTTACATCAAAGTGATACAATATGTGTAATTCGGATTTATAATACAAAGACGGAGTATATATGAAAAAAATAGCTAAATGGGTAGCCGCATTCGCGGTCATGGGAGCCTTGGCAGGCTGCGCGCGCACCGTACCGATTGATAACGTACAGTCAACCGTCAGCGCCGGTCATACCGAAGCTCAGGTTAAAAATGCCATTCTTAAAGCGGGCGTACAGCGCCAGTGGGTCATGAACGCGGCGGGTCCAGGCGTAATTCATGCACGTCAACAGAGCCGCGGCCACGTTGCCGAAGTGCGCATCACCTACTCGGCTACCGGCTATAGCATCCAATACGACAGCAGCCTCAACCTGAAAGCCTCCGGCGGTCAAATTCACAAAACCTATAATCGCTGGGTGCATAACCTCAACAAAGATATTCAGCTCAATCTCGCCTCCGGCGCGGTTCAATAATTTGCACTAACGTTGGGCCAGCAATGGCCTGATGACTTTTTGCTCAGGATAAGCTACCTATATTATGTACGATAAGGACTCTCTCAGCGCCCTCGACGCCATCACGGAAGCGCAGCGCATTGCATTTGCGCCCATGTTGTTTCAAACCGCACTCAACCTGCGAAATACCGGGGTGTTAGCCTATCTTGATCGGCAAGGAACGCAGGGGGCAACGCTCGACGACATCGTCACTAACGGCGCGCTGAGCGAATATGCGGTGAGTGTCCTGCTTGATATGGGACTCAGTGGCCGTATCGTCATCAGCAAGGATCAACGCTACTACCTGTCGAAAGTGGGCCACTTCCTGCTGCACGACGCAATGACGCGGGTGAATATGGATTTCACTCAGGACGTCTGCTATCAGGGGCTTTTTTTCTTGGAGGAGGCCTTAAAGACGGAGAAGCCCTCCGGGCTCAAAGTCTTCAGCGACGCCGAGACCATCTACCCGGTGCTGTCGCAGCTACCATCCCCGGCGCGGGAAAGCTGGTTTGCCTTCGATCACTACTATTCTGACGTCGCATTTAACGCCGTACTACCGCATATCTTCGCAAGTCAGCCCGGAGTCCTGTACGATGTCGGTGGAAATACCGGTAAGTGGGCGCTGCGCTGCTGTCAATACGACGAAAACGTCGCGGTAACGATCCTCGATCTGCCTCCGCAAATTGAGCTTGCCCGCCAGCATGTTAAGGATGCAGGATTATCACATCGCATCGACTTCCACGCCGTGGATATGCTTAGCGATGCGCCGCTCCCCGGCGAGGCAGATATCTGGTGGATGAGCCAGTTCCTCGACTGCTTCTCTCCGCAGCAGATTATCGCCATGCTGACGCGTATGGCCGCCGTGATGAAACCCGGAGCCCGACTTTGCATCATGGAGCTCTTCTGGGATACGCAGAGATTTGAAGCAGCCGCGTTTAGCCTGAACGCCTCATCGCTCTATTTTACCTGTCTGGCCAATGGCAACAGCCGTTTTTACAGCATTGAAAAGTTTTATCGCTATCTGGAAATAGCCGGTTTCCGGGTAGAACAGCGCCTCGATAATCTCGGCGTTGGGCATACTTTATTAATATGCGAGAAACGTTAATATTCGGCGGCTTTCAGCGTCAAGGTTGATGCTGCTTGGGCCGCGACTTACCGCGGACATGCGTTGATGAAATTTGCACTAAACCTTATCGACTGGCAGGCGAGAGCGCCAGGACTGAGCGAAACGTCACAGTGGCAGCAGTGGTCACAGCAGCCCTTTGCCATCGATCCCCGCGCGACTCAGGCAAAACTGACTGAACTACCGATGATGACCGCCCGGCGACTGAGCTCCGGCAGCAAACTCGCCGTCGAATGCGGCCTGGCCATGCTGCGCCGGCATGACATCGACGCGGTGCTCTACACCAGCCGCCATGGGGAGCTGGAGCGCAACTACCGTATCCTGCAGGCGCTGGCGACCGAACAGGCGGTCTCGCCCACGGATTTCACCATGTCGGTACACAACGCCGCGGTCGGCAACCTGACCATCGCGGCGAAGCACCCGGTGGTCACTTCATCGCTGTCTGCGGGGCGTGATACGTTTCAACAGGGGCTGTGCGAGGTCATCTGCCTGCTGCAGGCGGGCTATCAGCGCGTGCTGATGGTCGACTTTGACGGTAATTTACCGGCGTTTTATCACCCGCAGCTGCCGACACAGATGCCGACCTGGGCCTACGCCGTCGCGCTGGTGTTTGAAGCCGGTGATGCGCTGCGGTGCAGTTCGCGGCGCGCAGACGACAGCGCAGAGACGGCTCTGCCGCAAAGCCTGCTGTTTTTACAGCATGTGCTTAATGATGCCCCATGCTTTACGCTGGCCGGCGATAACCGGCAGTGGCGCTGGAGCCGCGCGCAATGAGTCTGGTCACCCGCCTCGGTCAATTCTGGCGTCTGCTGATGACCGGAATGTGCTTCGCGCTGTTTGGCGTAGGTGGGTTGCTGCTGTCGCTGGTCTGGTTTAACCTCCTGTTACTCGTGGTGCGCAACAATAATACCCGTCGGCGCATCGCCCGGCGCAGCATCTCCCTCAGTTTCCGTTTCTTTCTGCGGGTGGCGAGGCTGACCGGGACGCTGGATTACCACATCGAGGGAGCCGCGCTGCTGCGTCAGGAACAAGGCTGCCTGGTGGTGGCGAACCACCCGACGCTGATCGATTACGTGCTTATCGCCTCCGTGATGCCGGAAACCGACTGTCTGGTGAAGAGCGCCCTGTTGAGCAACCCCTTTATCAGCGGCGTTATCCGCGCCGCGGACTACCTGGTCAATAGCCAGGCTGACGCCTTGCTGCCGCAAAGCCGACGGCGTCTGGCGCAGGGCGACACCATTCTCATTTTTCCGGAGGGCACCCGTACCCGTCCGGGAGAAAACATGTCGCTGCAGCGCGGCGCGGCCAATATCGCCATACGCTGTAACAGCGACCTGCGCATTGTGACGATTCGCTGTAGCGAACGCCTACTCGATAAACAGAGCAAATGGTATAACGTGCCCCCCAGCAAACCGCGGTTTACCGTGACGGTGGGTGAACGGCTCTACATTACCGATTATTATGATGCGAAAACACAAGAACCGGCGCTGGCGGCAAGGCAGCTTAACCGGCATCTTTTAAATAAATTACAAATCGTTGAAACACCTCTTTCAGGAATTAATGATGCAAGCGCTTTACCTTGAAATTAAAAATCTCATTATTAACACGTTAAATCTGGACGAGCTGAGCACCGATGACATCGACACCGATGCCGCGCTGTTCGGGGATGGGTTAGGTCTGGACTCTATCGATGCATTAGAGCTGGGTCTGGCGGTGAAAAATCAGTACGGCATCGTCCTGTCCGCCGAGAGCGAAGAGATGCGCCAGCATTTCTACTCCGTGGCGACGCTGGCCGCTTTTATTCATTCACAACGCGCCTGATAACGAGCCCGCTATGACAGAACAACACGCTATCTACCAGGAAGTCGCCACGCTTCTCACTAAACTGTTTGAAATCGCCCCGGAAGACATCACGCCAGAGGCGCGCCTGTATGAGGATCTGGAGCTGGACAGCATCGATGCCGTCGACATGATAGTCCACCTACAGAAGAAAACCGGCAAGAAAATCAAGCCGGAAGAGTTTAAAGCCGTCCGTACGGTGCAGGATGTCGTCGACGCCGTAGAGCGCCTGATGCAAGACGCCTGATCCCATGCGAGGCTTCAGAGGGCTACCCGTCATTCAGGTAGCGACCGGCGCGCTGCTGCTGGCCTGGCCCTTTATTATCTGGTTTGGGCTGGCGCACAACGCGCTGCGCTGGCTGCTGCCGGTATTGGCGCTGCTGCTGGTTTTACGCTTACGCCAGGCGAGACGGAACGCCGGGCCGATGCGCTTTGTCATGCAGAGCGTGGCGCTGGCGGGGATTGTGCTGTGCGCAGCCAGCGCGCTGCTGAAAACCCACCAGCTGCTGCTGTTTTATCCGGTGGTCGTCAATGCGGTGATGCTCAGCGTCTTCGGCGGCTCCCTGTGGAGCGCAATGCCGCTCGTCGAGCGACTGGCGCGTCTGCGTACCCCCGATCTCCCGCCGCAGGGTGTCCGCTACACCCGCCGCGTAACGCAGATCTGGTGCCTCTTCTTCCTCTTTAACGGCGCTATCGCGCTCTTTACTGCCCTGTATGGCGATATGCGGATGTGGACCGCCTGGAACGGTATGGTCTCCTATCTGTTGATGGGCACACTGATGGTCGGCGAATGGCTGGTTCGCCGCCGGGTCATGAAACGAGATACTCAATGAATCAGACGCTTCCCCTGTCGCAGTGGCTCAGCGCCTCGCGCAGTGACGAAACCGTCATCGCCTGGCTTGGCGATCGCAGCTGGACGCTGGGCCAGCTGCGCTACGATGTTGCCGCGCTGCTCGCGACCCTGCGTGAGCAGGAGGGTCAGCGCTGGGCGCTGTGCTTTGAGAACAGCTATCTGTTTATCGTGGCGCTGCTGGCGACGCTACACGCGGGGAAAACCCCGGTGATTCCCGGCCACTGCCGCGCCTCGCTGCTGGACGAACAGCGCGCGCTGTTCGACGGCGTACTGAGCGAAAGCCCTCTGGACTGGCACGGCCCGCACCTGCGGGTTCACTCGGCTGACGACGGCCGTACGTCCGCCGCCGCGCTACCGCCGATACCCACCGATGCCTTTGTGACGCTGTTCACCTCCGGCTCTACCGGACAGCCTAAGCGGGTGGTGAAGTCCATCGCCGCCCTTGATGCGGAAGCCGCGCTGCTCGGCGCCCGCTTTGCCGGGCGTCTCGCTGGCTGCCGGGTAGTCGCCTCCGTGGTGCCACAGCACCTCTACGGCCTGACCTTCCGCATCTTTTTACCGATGGCGCTGGGGTTGCCGCTGCACGCTGCGATGACCCACTACGCTGAACAGCTGGTGGCGCTTAGCCCGCGCCACCGCTATCTCTTCGTCAGCAGCCCGGCGTTCCTTAAGCGTCTCGATCACCAGCTGACGCCGCCGCCGCTCGCCATGCTGCTCTCGGCAGGCGGCATGCTGCCCTGGAGCGACGTTACCCGCTCGCAGCGCTGGCTCGGCATCTGGCCGGATGAGATTTACGGCAGCACCGAAACCGGGATCCTCGCCTGGCGTCACCGCCAGCGGGACAGCGTCCCATGGCTCCCCTTCCCCGGCGTGCAAATAACGCCGGAAGGCGACGCCTTCCGCGCGAGATCCCCCCTGATTGCCGACGCTGACGGCCTGCTGCTTGACGATGTGCTGCGCTTCGGCGACGACGGGCGCTTCTGCCTTGCCGGACGTCGCGGACGCGTGGTGAAAATTGAAGAAAAACGCATTTCACTGAGCGAGATAGAGCGGCGCTTGACCGACCTCGATGGCATTCGCGAGGCGGCGGCCCTGTCCATCACCCGCGGAGGGCGCCAGGGCATTGGCGTACTGCTGGTTCTTGACGATGCGCTCCGCCAGCGCTGGCAGGAAACGCACGGCAAAGCGCTGGCGCTGTCATGGCGCCGGGCGCTGCGGCCATGGCTTGAGCCGGTGGCGATCCCCCGCTACTGGCGGGTACTGGATGAGATCCCAGTCAACAGTATGAACAAGCGCGTTTATGCCCAGCTACAGGAGTTATTTGATGAAACCGCATGAAATTAAGCGCCTGCAGGCGCCGGGTGGAGCGATGGAGATCGAACTCTATCTCGATCCGACCCTTTTCTGGTTTCAGGGTCATTTTGCGATTCAACCGCTGCTACCCGGCGTCGCCCAGCTGGAGTGGGCGATGCACTATGCCACGACCCTGCTGGCGCCAGGCTTTCATTTTCACAGCATTCAGAACGTAAAGTTTCAGGCGCCGCTACTGCCCGGCGCCACCGTCACCCTGGCGCTGCACTGGCTGCCGGCAAAGCAGACGCTGAGCTTCAGCTTCCAGCGCCATGAGGGCGACGCGCGCCACACCGCCAGCAGTGGGAAGATTCGACTATGCCCGTAGCGTTCTCCCCCTGCGTGCTGATCCCCTGCTATAACCACGGCGCGATGATGCCGACGGTGCTGGCGCGCCTCGCGCCGTTCTCCCTGCCGTGCATCATTGTCGATGACGGCAGCGACGAGGCCACGCGCACGGCGCTGGAAACCCTCGCAGCAGCGCGGCCCGACGTGACGCTGCTGCGCCTCGCCCAGAACGCGGGTAAAGGCGTCGCCGTGATGCGCGGCCTACAGGCGGCACAGCAGCAGGGCTTCAGCCACGCGGTGCAGGTCGATGCCGATGGTCAGCACGCCATTGAAGACATTCCCCGCATGCTAGCCCTGGCACAGCAGCACCCACAGTCGCTGATCTCCGGCCAGCCGATCTATGATGCGTCGATCCCCCGCTCGCGACGCTATGGACGCTGGATTACTCACGTCTGGGTCTGGATAGAGACCCTCTCGCTACAGCTTAAAGACAGCATGTGCGGCTTTCGCGTCTACCCGGTCGCCCCGACGCTGCAGTTGGCGGACCAGGTGAATATCGGCAAGCGTATGGATTTCGATATCGAGGTGATGGTGCGCCTCTACTGGCAGGGTAACACCAGCCATTTTCTGCCCACCCGGGTGACTTACCCCGCTGATGGGCTGTCGCATTTCGACGCCCTGAAAGACAACCTGCGCATCTCCCTGATGCACGCCCGGCTGTTCTTCGGCATGCTGCCGCGCATACCTTCCCTGCTGCGCCGCCGCCGGACGGCGCATTGGGCGCAGCAGAAAGAGGTCAGGGGCCTGTGGGGCATGCGCTTTATGCTCGCCGTCTGGCGCCGGCTCGGACGCAACGCCTTTACCGTTCTGCTCTGGCCGGTGGTGGGCGTCTACTGGCTGACCGCCGCCCGCGCCCGTCACGCCTCGCAGAACTGGCTGGCGCGCGTACGCCGGCAGCTCGCCTTGCACCAGATGCCGGTCCCCAAACCCTTTAACAGCTATCGCCATTTCCTGCGCTTCGCTAACGCCATGCTGGATAAAGTCGCCGGCTGGCGCGGCGAACTGCACTTTGGGCGCGACGTGGTGTTCGCCCCCGGCGCCGAAGCCGCGCTGGCGCTCGATAAGCCCCAGGGTAAACTGCTGCTGGCCTCGCATCTCGGCGATATCGAAGCCTGCCGGGCGCTGGCGAGCATGAGGGGAGACATCACCATCAACGCGCTGGTGTTCAGTGAAAACGCCCAGCGCTTTAAGCAGATAATGGAAGAGATGGCGCCGCAGGCCGGGGTCAATCTGCTGCCGGTGAACGATATTGGCCCGGAAACCGCTATTATGCTGAAAGAGAAGCTTGATCGCGGTGAATGGGTCGCTATCGTCGGCGATCGCGTTGCGGTCAACCCACAGCGCGGCGGCGACTTCCGGGTGACCTGGAGTCCGTTTATGGGCCAGCCTGCGCCATTCGCCCAGGGGCCGTTTATTCTCGCCTCAATTCTGCGCTGCCCGGTGCTGCTGATTTTCGCCCTGTATCAACAGGGCAGGCTGCATATCCACTGCGAGGCGTTTGCCGACCCGCTCCTGCTGCCGCGAGCCGAGCGCCAGGCCGCGCTGGAGCAGGCCATCCACCGCTACGCCGCGCGCCTCGAACACTACGCGCTGCTGTCGCCGCTGGACTGGTTTAACTTTTTTGACTTCTGGCAGCTGCCAGAGGCCGCCGATAAGGAGTAAAGGGTGCTGAGCGATCCCCGCTTTACCGCCGAAGTTGAGCTGACCGTCCCATTTCACGACGTCGATATGATGGGCGTGGTATGGCACGGCAACTATTTTCGCTACTTTGAGATCGCCCGCGAGGCGCTGCTGAACCAGTTTGATTACGGCTACCGGCAGATGAAAGCCTCCGGCTACGTCTGGCCGGTGGTCGACACCCGGGTGAAGTACCGCGACGTGCTGACCTTTGAGCAGCGTTTTCGCGTGCGCGCAACGCTGGAGGAGTTTGAGAACCGCCTGCGCATCGGCTATCAGATTTTCGACGCCGCCAGCGGCAAGCGCACCACCACCGGCTACACCATTCAAGTGGCGGTGGAAGAGCAAAGCCGGGAGATGTGCTTCGTCAGCCCGGCGATCCTGTTTGAACGTATGGGAGTCACACCATGAGATTCTGGCCCGTTATCCTGCTGCTAGTGAGCCCGTTCGTCAGCGCCGTCACCCTGGACGACCTGCAGCAGCGTTTTACCGAACAGCCGGTGGTGCGCGCCCATTTCGAGCAGACCCGGACGATTAAAGGGCTGCCTCAGCCCCTGCGATCGCAGGGCGAGATGCTGATCGCCCGCGACACCGGCCTGCTGTGGGATCAGAAAACGCCGTTCCCGATGCGGCTGATGCTCGATGACACGCGGATGGTACAGGTGATCAATCACCAGCCGCCGCAGGTGATCACCGCGGAGGATAACCCGCAGATGTTCCAGTTTAACCATCTGCTGCGTGCCCTGTTCCAGGCCGACCGGAAGGTGCTGGAGCAGAACTTCCGCATTGATTTCCAGGATCGGGGCCAGGGCCGCTGGACGCTGCGTCTAACGCCTGTCACCACGCCGCTGGATAAGATCTTCGCCACTATCGATCTGGCGGGAAACACCTATCTGGACACCATCCAGCTGAACGATAAACAGGGCGATCGCACCGATATCGCGCTCTCTCAACACCAACTGACGCCCGCAACGCTGACCCATGACGAACGCCAACGCTTTGCCGCCCAATAAGGCTCGCCGCCCGGCGCTGCTGTGGGGAATACTGTGCCTGGCGCTGCTGGGCACCCTGCTCGCACTGCTACCGCAGTCGCGCATCAACAGCAGCGTGCTGGCAATGCTGCCCACGCACGCGTTGGGGACGCTGCCCCCGGCGCTCAACGACGGTTTTATGCAGCGCCTCGATCGCCAGCTGGTATGGCTGGTAAGCCCGGGGAAAACGGCCGATCCCAGCGTGGCGCAGGCGTGGCTTAACGCGCTGCAAAAATCGCCGGCGCTCCGCGGGGTGAAGGGGCCGCTGGACGCGGCCGATCAGCGGGCCTGGGGCGAGTTCTTCTGGACTCACCGCAACGCGCTGATCGACAGCGCCACCCGCGCGCGCCTGCAAAACGGCGGCGAAGCGCAGGCGCAGTGGATCCTGGCCCAGATCTACTCGGCGTTTTCCGGCGTGAGCGGCAAAGAACTCAGCCAGGATCCGCTGATGCTGATGCGCGGATCGCAGCTGGCCATGGCGCAGAACAGCCAGCGCCTGCAGCTGAAGGACGGCTGGCTGATGACCCAGGACGAGGACGGCCGCTACTGGTATCTACTGCACGGCGAACTGGCGGGCAACTCCTTCGATATGCAGCAAACTCACCGGCTGGTGACGACGCTGAACACGCTTGAGCGCGAGCTTCAGGCCCGCTATCCCCAGGCGCGGCTGCTCGCGCGTGGGACGGTGTTCTACAGCGACTATGCCAGCCAGCAGGCCAAACGCGATATTTCGACCCTCGGCATAGCGACCATTCTGGGGGTGATCCTGCTGATTGTGATCACCTTCCGCTCCCTGCGCCCGCTGCTGCTGTGCCTGATCTCCATTGGCATCGGCGCACTGGCGGGCAGCGTCGTGACGCTGCTGCTGTTTGGTGAGCTGCACCTGATGACGCTGGTGATGAGCATGAGCATCATCGGCATTTCGGCTGACTATACGCTCTATTACCTTACCGAACGGATGGTCCACGGCGCAGAGAATACGCCGTGGCAAAGCCTGCTAAAGGTACGCAGCGCCCTGCTGCTGGCGCTGCTCACCACCGTTGCCGCCTACCTGATCATGATGCTGGCGCCCTTCCCCGGGATTCGCCAGATGGCGGTATTCGCGGCCGTCGGCCTGAGCGCCGCCTGCCTGACGGTGCTGCTCTGGCACCCGTGGCTCTGCCGCGGGCTGCCGGTGCGTCCGGTACCCGCCATGGTGCCGCTGCTGCGCTGGCTGGCGGCCTGGCGACGCGACAACCGGCTGCGCATTGGGCTGCCGGCGGCGCTGACGCTGCTCTCCCTCGCCGGGCTGGCGCAGCTGAAAGTCAATGATGATATCTCGCAGCTACAGGCGCTGCCGCCGTCGATCTTGGCACAGGAGAAAGCCATCACCCGCCTGACCGGACAGAGCGTCGATCAGAAGTGGTTTGTGGTTTACGGCGATACGCCGGAGCAAACCCTGACGCGCATGGAGGCCTTTATCCCGGCGCTGGAGGCGGCGCAGCGCGACGGGATACTGCAGCGCTACCGCAGCGTGCCATTGAACTCGCTGGCGCGTCAGCAGCGGGATCTTCAGCTGCTGCGCGAGGCGGCGCCGACGGTCGAGCATACGCTGCAAAGCGCCGGGCTCAGCGCCGTCGCGCCGGACCTCAGCCCGATGACCGTCAGCGTCGACGCCTGGCTGCAAAGCCCGGCCAGCGAAGGCTGGCGCCTGATGTGGCTGACGCTGCCGAACGGCGCCAGCGGGGTGCTGATTCCGGCGGACGGCGTCAGCGACAGCCATGCGCTGGCGGCGCTGGCGGCGAAGCAGCCCGGCGTGGCGTGGGTCGATCGTAAGCTGACCTTCGATGCGCTGTTTGCCGAGTACCGGATCCTGCTGACCGGGCTGCTCGGCGTGGCGCTGGCGGTGATCGCCTGCGGCGCGGTGGCGCGGCTGGGCCTGCGCAAGGGGCTGATAAGCCTGGTACCATCGGTACTGTCGCTCGGCTGCGGGCTGGCCGCGCTGTCGTTCAGCGGCCATTCGCTAAACCTGTTTTCGCTGCTGGCGCTGGTGCTGGTGCTTGGCATCGGCATCAACTACACCCTGTTCTTCAGTAACCCGCGCGGTACGCCGCTGACCTCCCTGCTGGCGATTACCCTTGCGATGCTGACCACCCTATTAACCCTTGGCATGCTGATCTTCAGCGCCACCCAGGCTATCAGCAGTTTCGGCTTCGTGCTGGTGAGCGGTATTTTCACCGCCTACCTGCTCGCGCCGCTAGCCATGCCGGACAAAAAACGGGAAAAACGATGATAACCTCTCCCTTCTGGCGCGCCGTCGCCCTGCTGGCTGCCTTCACCCTCGCAGGCTGTAGCCATTCGACCCCGGAACGCCAGGGCCGCCCCCAGGCCTGGCTTGAGCCGGGCGCACGCGTAACGCTGCCAAAGCCGGGGATCGCCCCGGCGGTCAACGTGCAGCAGCTGCTGACCGGCAGCTTTAACGGCAAGACCCAGTCGCTGCTGGTGATGCTCAACGCCGACGATAAAAGGCTGACCCTGGCGGGGCTCTCCTCCGTCGGCATCCGCCTGTTCCTCTTGACCTACGATGAGACAGGGCTGCACACCGAACAGTCGATCGTCGTGCCGCAGCTGCCGCCGGCGAGTCAGGTGCTGGCAGACGTAATGCTGAGCCACTGGCCGATTAGCGACTGGCAGCCGCTGCTGCCAAAAGGCTGGACCCTCATCGACAAGGGTGATAAACGTGAGCTGCGCGATGCCCGCGGCGCGCTGGTGACGGAGATAACCTATCTGCAGCGCAAGGGGAAACGCGAGCCTGTCAGCGTTGAACAGCACGCCTTTAAATACCACATTACCATTCAATATCTGGGTGAGTGAGATGATCTACATTTCTGCCATCGGCATGATTAATGCGCTGGGCAGCAACGCCGCAGAAGCGGCGGCCAACCTGACCCGCGGCGTCGCCCCGGGCATGCGTCCGCGCGCAGGCTGGCTGCAGGGCTTTCCTGACGCGGTGCTGGGCGGCGTGGACGCCACGCTGCCGCCGATCCCCGACCGTTTTGCCGCGCACCGCTCGCGCAATAACCAGCTGCTCCTGGCCGCGCTGGCGCAGATCCAGCCGCAGGTGGATGACGCCATCGCGCGCTACGGTCGCGATCGCATCGCCGTGGTGATGGGCACCAGCACCTCGGGGCTTGACGAGGGCGACACGCACGTCAATCTATCGCTGAACCGGCAACCGAGCCCGCACTGGCAGTATCCGCAGCAGGAGCTGGGCGATCCGTCGCGCTTCCTCAGCCGCTGGCTGGCGCTGGAGGGCCCGGCGTTCACCCTTTCCACCGCCTGCTCATCCAGCGCCAGGGCCATCATCAGCGGCCGGCGCCTGATCGAAGCCGGGCTTGCCGACGTGGCGATCGTCGGCGGCGCGGACACCCTGAGCCGGATGCCGATCAACGGCTTTAACAGCCTGGAGTCCCTCTCCCCCACGCAGTGCCAGCCGTTTAGCCGCGACCGCTGCGGCATTACCATCGGTGAAGGCGCAGCGCTAATGGTGCTCACGCGCCAGCCGCAGCCAATTGCGCTGCTGGGCGTGGGAGAATCCAGCGATGCCTGGCATATCTCGGCGCCGCATCCGCAGGGAGAGGGGGCGATCCGGGCGATTACGCAGGCGCTGAGCGACGCCGGACTGCGGCCGAACGACGTGGGCTATATCAACCTGCACGGCACCGCCACACCGCTCAACGATCAAATCGAAGCTAAGGTGGTGCACGACCTGTTTGGCGAGCATATTCCATGCAGCTCGACCAAACACTTAACCGGACATACGCTGGGGGCGGCGGGGATCACCGAGGCGGCGATCGCCGCGCTGATTCTGCAAATGCGGCTGCCGCTGCCGCCGCAGGACTTCAGCCGCGGCGAGATTGACCCGTCGCTGCCCGCCTGCGGGATCCTGCGCGAGGCGCAGCCGCTGGCCCGGCCGGTGATCCTGTCCAACTCGTTTGCCTTTGGCGGTAACAACGCCAGCATTTTGCTGGGGAGCGTATCATGAGCCACTATCTGCCCCCCGCCCACTATCTGCCGCACGACGCGCCGATGCTGCTGCTGGAAGAGGTGGTCAACGTCACAGACAGCACGGCGCACTGCCGGGTCACCGTCAGCCGCCGCGGCGTGCTGGCGCCGTTTGTCGATACCCACGATCAGCTCCCCGGCTGGTATGCGCTGGAGCTGATGGCGCAGACCGTCGGCGTATGGTCGGGCTGGCACCGTCAGCAGGTCGGTGAGGCGTGCATTGCGCTCGGCATGGTGCTCGGCGCGCGCGAGCTAGTGTGCGCCGCAGGGGGGTTTCCGGCCGAGACCACGCTGGAGATAGCGGTGAAGCTGCTGATGCAGGATCAGCGCTTTGGCAGCTTTGAGTGCACCATCAGCGCAGAGGGCGTCCCGCTCGCCAGCGGACGCATCAACACCTTTCAGCCGACGACTGAAGAATTAATAACGCTTTTTAATAAAGGGGATAGCGCATGAGTCGCTCAGTACTGGTCACCGGGGCCAGTAAAGGAATTGGACGTGCGATTGCCCGTCAGCTTGCCGCCGACGGCTTTACCGTAGGCGTTCACTACCACCGCGACGAAGCGGGAGCACAAGAGACCCTGGCCGCCATTCAGCAGGCGGGCGGCAGCGGGCGCCTGCTCAGCTTTGACGTCGGCCACCGCGAGCAGTGCCGCGAGGTGCTGGAGCAGGAGATCGCCCGGCACGGCGCATGGTACGGCGTGGTCAGCAACGCGGGCATCACCCGCGACGGCGCGTTTCCGGCCCTGAGTGACGACGACTGGGACCGCGTGATCCATACCAACCTCGACAGCTTTTACAACGTCATTCACCCGTGCATTATGCCGATGATCGGCCTGCGCCAGGGCGGGCGTATCATTACCCTGTCGTCGGTTTCCGGCGTGATGGGCAACCGTGGCCAGGTGAACTACAGCGCGGCGAAGGCGGGGATCATCGGCGCCACCAAAGCGCTGGCAATTGAGCTCGCCAAGCGCAAAATCACCGTCAACTGTATCGCGCCCGGGCTGATTGAGACCGGGATGATCGCGATGGAGGAGAGCGCGCTGAAAGAGGCGATGGCGATGATCCCGATGAAACGCATGGGTCAGGCCGATGAGGTGGCCGGGCTTGCCGGCTATTTAATGTCTGACATTGCGGGCTACGTGACCCGACAGGTCATTTCCATCAACGGAGGAATGCTATGACCCGTCGCGTGGTGATTACCGGAATGGGCGGCGTAACCGCCTTTGGCGAGAGCTGGGATGCCGTCTCCCGCCGCCTGCTCGGCTATGAGAATGCGGTGCGTAAAATGCCGGAGTGGCAGGTCTATGACGGCCTCCATACCCTGCTCGGCGCACCGATCGACGACTTTATCCCGCCGGCGCACTATACCCGCAAGCGCATTCGCTCGATGGGTCGCGTTTCGCTGCTCTCGACCCGCGCCAGCGAACTGGCGCTGGAGCAGGCCGGGCTGATCGACGATCCGGTGCTGACCAACGGTGAAACGGGGATTGCCTATGGCTCCTCCACCGGCAGCACCGGCCCGGTGAGTGAGTTCGCCACCATGCTGACCGAAAAGCACACCAACAACATCACCGGCACCACCTACGTGCAGATGATGCCGCACACCACGGCGGTGAATACCGGGCTGTTCTTCGGCCTGCGCGGACGGGTGATCCCCACCTCCAGCGCCTGCACCTCCGGTAGCCAGGCCATCGGCTACGCCTGGGAAGCCATCCGCCATGGCTACCAGACCGTGATGGTGGCGGGCGGCGCAGAGGAGCTCTGCCCTTCAGAAGCGGCGGTGTTCGATACGCTGTTCGCCACCAGCCAGCGTAACGACGAGCCCAAAACCACCCCCTCCCCGTTCGACCAAGGGCGCGACGGGCTGGTGATTGGCGAAGGCGCGGGAACCCTGGTGCTGGAGGCGTTAGAGCACGCTAAAGCGCGAGGCGCGACCATCTACGGTGAAATCGTCGGCTTTGCCACCAACTGCGACGCCGCGCACATCAC
The DNA here is from genome assembly GCF_000264765.2 of Edwardsiella anguillarum ET080813. Taxonomy (GTDB): domain Bacteria; phylum Pseudomonadota; class Gammaproteobacteria; order Enterobacterales; family Enterobacteriaceae; genus Edwardsiella; species Edwardsiella anguillarum. The sequence goes on along the minus strand of NZ_CP006664.1, from coordinate 2,737,304 downwards.
TCAGCCGCAGCGCGACACCATGCAGATCTGTATGCAGCAGGCGCTGAACATGGCCGGCCTTAGCGCGCGCGATATTGGCTACCTTTCCGCCCACGGCACCGCCACCGACCGCGGCGATATTGCGGAAAGCCAGGCCACCGCGGCGATTTACGGCGATAGCGTGCCGATCTCCTCACTGAAAAGCTACTTTGGCCACACGCTGGGCGCCTGTGGCGCGCTGGAGGCCTGGATGAGTCTACAGATGATGCGCGAAGGCTGGTTTGCGCCGACCATCAACCTGACGCAGCCGGACGCACAGTGCGGCGCCTTGGACTACATCATGGGAGAAGCTCGCCGCATTGACTGCGAGTACCTGCAGAGCAACAACTTTGCCTTCGGCGGGATCAACACCTCCATCATCATTAAGCGCTGGGCGTAGCATGTCGCATCCGGCGGATCCGACCAGGGAGCGTTTCAGCGCTGCCGGCGCGGATCCGCGCGGCGCCGTCGGGCCGACCTGGCGCGAGCGTCTCTCCGGAGCGTCTTGCCCTGCCGCGCCGCCGGATATCTCCCGCCATAAAAACGGCCAACCGGCGTTTGCGGCCGCGATGACGCCGCGGCGTCACCTTAGCCCCGGCGACCAAGCGTAAATGAGAGAGGTGCCGCCCGCGCTTTTCCGGCGCCGTTTATCGCGATCGACGTCGCTTATCGCGTTAGATGGCCGGCGCGGATCCCGTCTGAACATTGCCGAGATCGCAGGGTGCTCAAGCGGCGGGGTTTATATCCCCTAGCCCGACGAGAGACCGCTATATTTCTGGAGTATAGCGGGCACAGCCACCATAATTAAAATAAACTCACCGAACATATTACCGCCCCCCAATCCGCGACGCCCGCCATTATTCCCCGACAATGGCCTCAAGTAATATCAAAAAATTATACCCACCATATAATAGATATGTTTTTATAATGCGATAAGTCTGAAAAAGCGTCGACCCATTGCATTTTAACGCCAATTACTTATTAATAATTCCAGTCATCACCGGCCAGCGTTTATTTCATTAGCTACTCAGCGCAGATAATAATGTAAAACGCTTCCTCTTATCACTAGAATAAATATAACTAACGATAAATGCAAAACTCATATTCCTATTGTCTTGGCAAAACACCTCGCCCTCGAATGGCTATAAAAGCCAGGCAAAACATTTTATTTATTTCTGCAATTGCACAGGCATGCGCCTTTTCATCTCAGGCCGCGCCAATAGCAGCGCCGCTGACGGGGCAGCCCTTTATCCACCAACAGCAGCGTCAGCAGGCGCTTGAACAGCAGATGGCGCCGGTGGCGCCAGATATCCACCTGGCGCCGCCGACGTTGCCCGCCGTTAACGGCGAGTTTCCGCGTGAGACGCCCTGCTTCCCTATTTCGCAGGTTCATCTCAGCGGCACCGAGGCATTACCCCACTGGCTCCCCTTAGCCCGCCTCGCCAATCAGGCGATCGGTCATTGCCTGGGTGTGCAGGGGATTAACCTGCTGATGTCCACCCTACAAAACCGCCTTATTGACCACGGCTGGGTAACGACCCGTGTGCTGGCGCCGCAGCAGGATCTGACGCAGGGTACCCTCGCGCTGGCCGTGGTGCCAGGGCGCATACGTCAGGTGCGTTTTACCGAAGATTCGGATGACTATGCAACACGCTATAGCGCCATGCCTGCCCGTGAAGGAAACGTGCTGGATCTGCGGGATATCGAACAGGGGCTGGAGAATTTACAGCGTTTGCCGAGCGTCGACGCCACGGTGGCGCTGCATCCCGGCAATCAGCCGGGGGAGAGCGATATCGTCATTACCCGCAAACAGAAAAAAATGTGGCGGGTTAATCTGTGGGTGGATAATACCGGCACGGAGAGCGCCGGAAAAAACCAGGGAGGGATGATGTTAGCCCTGGATAATCCGCTCTCCCTCAGCGATCTGTTTTATGTCACCGCCACCCGGGACCTGCTGTTTACGGACGCGAAAGCATCGACCAACTACAGCGCGCACTATTCTGTACCGTTCGGTTACTGGCAGCTGGTATTCACGGGGAGTAAATATGATTACGTCCAAACCGTGGCGCTGCTCAATGGCGATGCGCGTTATAAAGGGCGCAGTGAAAATATCAATATGCAGCTCAGCAATGTGCTGTATCGCAACACCTCGGGCAAAACGACCCTGAACTATGGCGTGGATCTGCGCCAGACCCGCAACTTTATTCAAGAGACTGAAATTGAGAGCCAGAAACGCCGCACCAGCAGCTGGCGAGTAGGAGTGACGCACCGACAGTATTTCGCCTCTGCCATTCTGGATGTGGGCGGGAGCTATCAGCGCGGCACCCGTTGGTTCGGCGCCATTCCCGCGTTTGAGGAGTACCGCGCTCGAGACGGCGAAGACTATGCCACCGCACTCTCCCGTATTTTACAGCTCTCCGCATCGCTGACGCTCCCCTTCTCGGTGAGTGAACAGCAGTTTCAGTTACACAGTGAATACCTGCGCCAGCTGAGCGCGACGCCGCTGACGCCGCAGGATCAGTTTTCCATCGGCAATCGCTGGAGCGTGCGTGGTTTTGATGGTGAACGCACGCTGAACAGTGACGACGGTTGGTATCTGCGTAACACGCTATCTTGGCAGACCCCGCTGCCGCAGCAGCAGCTGTATATCGGCGCAGATTACGGCCGGGTGGACGGCCATAACCGCAGCGAACTTATCGGGCAAACCCTTGCCGGCGGCGTGATCGGCCTGAGGGGCGGCTATTACCCCGCGGGGCTTTCATATGATTTTTCTGTCGGCACGCCGCTGTCCAAACCGGACGGCTTCAAGACGGACAATGCGGTCGTTAATTTTTCGGTGAACTGGCAGTACTGACGGAGACACGTGATGACTGTGCCGATGACCAAGCTGAAGATGCAGGTGATAACCCATGAATAAACGCTGCTATCGTGTCGTTTTTAATCACTCCCGCCAGATGATGATGGTGGTATCCGAGTTAGCGAAAAATCATAGCGCGGATAACGCCCGGGCGCCGCGCGGCGTGGATACCCCATCGCTGACGGCCGTCATCTCCCCGCTGCGTCTGACTACGATGCTGCTGCTGGGCTGGATCGCCCTGCCCGCCAGCGCCGGCGGTATTGTGGCGGACGGCGCGGCGCCCGGCAATCGGCAACCGTCCGTGCTCTCCACCGCCAACGGTACGCCGCAGGTGAATATTCAGACCCCAAACCGCGATGGGGTATCCCACAATCACTACCGCCAGTTCGATGTCGATCGCAAAGGTGCCATCCTCAATAACAGCGCAATCCATACGCAGACGCAGCTGAGCGGCATGATCACCGCCAACCCGTGGCTGGCAAAAGGCGAGGCGAAGATCATTCTCAATGAGGTCAACAGCGCCAACGCGAGCCAGCTCAACGGTTTTATTGAGGTGGCGGGCAGGCGGGCGGATGTGATCATTGCCAACCCGGCCGGGATCACCTGCAGCGGCTGTGGCTTTATCAATGCCGGGCAGACCACGATGGCCGCCGCGCAGGCGCTGCTGGAGCAAGGGCGAGTCGCGGGGTTTGCGGTGGACAAAGGCCAGATTGCCATCACCGGCGGCGGCATGAACGACGCGCAAAGTGACTACACCCGACTGATCGGCCGCGCGGTGGAGGTCAACGCCAAGCTGCATGCTCAGGATCTGACCATTACCACCGGACATAATATCACCGATGCGCAGGGCAACGTGGTGAGGAAAAGAGAGCCAGAGGGCGACGTGCCCGCCTTTGCGCTGGATGTCGCGGCGGTCGGCGGCATGTACAGCGATAAAATTAAGCTGGTCGGCACGGAACATGGGGTTGGCGTGCGTAACGCGGGCATCATCGGGGCACAGGTTGGCGAACTGAGCCTGAGCGCCGACGGTAAATTGCAGAATAGCGGCATTCTTACCGCCGCCGCGGACCTGAAGGTGACGCTGACGGATAGCGTCACCAACGCGGGCACCATCAGCGCCGGGCGCGATATTCAGCTGAAAACGGCCGGGGATATGGATAACCGGAAACAGCTCCTCGCGGGGCGCCATATCACCTCTGACAGCCGGGCGCTGAATAACGCGATGGGGGCCGTTGTGGCGGCCGGCGTCGATCAAGACGGCAGGCTCTCTCGGCGCGGCGATCTCGTTCTGAACGCCGCGAACGCGGCCACCCTGAACGGGCTGCAGCTCGCGCATGACCATGTGGCGGTATCGGCACAGGCTGCCTCACTGCAGGGCAGCCACACCGCCGCCGCCGCCGTCACGCTGCGCTCGGCCACTCGGCTGGATCTGCAAACTGCGACGGTGACCGCCGCCGACGCACTGACGGCGGCGGCGCCGGACGGAATTGATAACCACAGCGGCAGGCTGAGCGCCGGCGCACTGACGCTGAGCAGTAGCAGGCTGGACAACACGCAGGGGCAGATTATCCAGATAGGCGCAGAGGATCTGACGCTGACGCATAAGAACGGGATAATCAATAACGGCGGGACGATCGCCGCCAACGGTCGCGATCTCACGCTGAGCGCAGACAGGATCGATAACCGGCGCGGGCGCATTCAGCACGCCGGTGACGGCGCTGTCCGCATCGCCACAGCGGATTTTAACGGCCAGGAGGGCGAGATGCGCTCCAATGGAAACCTGATAATGAAAGGCGGGAGCTATCAACTGGATAACAGTGAAACGTCCGCTCGCGGTATCAGCGCGCAGATCCATTCTCTGTCACACCGCGCCGGTACCCTGATACAGCGAGACAGCGGTGCGCTGACATTGGCCGTACGGCACACCCTGGACAACGCACAGGGGGTCATCGCTGGACAAAGCGTGACGCTCAGCGCCGACGCTCTGCACAATCAGCACGGAAGAATTCAAGGCAGCGCGGCTACGCGGCTGACGGTGACCGAGAAAACAGATAATCACGGCGGAGAGATCCGCGCGGGCAGGCAGCTAAGCGTCTCGACCCGCGAGCTGGACAACACGCAGGGCATCACGGCCGGCGATGAAAAAGTGCGCCTTACCACGGAGCGCCTCACCAATACGCAGGGCACGCTGATGGCCGGTCAGACGCTGACCCTTCACAGCGGAACACTCAGCGGTGACGGGAATATCCTCTCGTCCGGCGATATGGCCCTGACGCTGAATGATCGGTTCAGCAACCAGCACACTGTGCAGGCTAACGGCAGCCTGCTGATCGCAGCACATCAGGGCATTCAGAACGCAGCGCAGATCCAAGGGGGAACAGCGCTAACCATCGAAGCCCCCTGGCTGATAAATACCCGCGACGCCGAAATCAGCGCCGATCAGGCCACGCTGAGCGTACGCAATGCCCTCACTAATATCGGACTGATTGACGGCATCAAGACGCAGATTAACGCCGGCACCCTGAACAATGCCGCCTCAGGCCGGCTCTACGGTGATGATATTGCGCTGCAGGCCGCGCTGATTAATAACACCGCCGCCGCGGATAAATCCCGCTCGGCGGTAATCGCCGCCCGCAGCAGCCTGAACATCGGCAGCGCGACCCTGAATAACGCGGGAGAGAGCCTGATTTATAGCCAAGGGCTGCTGAATATCGGACGTAGCCTAGATGCCAATGGCCGCGCCACCGGCAGCGCAGATCGCTTCAACAATATGGGCGCCACCCTCGAGTCGCAGGGAGATATGACCCTGAATATCAGGGAGATTAACAATATCAATACCAACCTGGTAACCCAGATTGCCGAAATCAGCCGTCAGCAGCGCCACGAGGGGGTTCTGAAAGGATACACGCAGCGTTTTGACTGGAAGGATATTGATATCAGCCATAAAAATAAATATGGCGTCCATAGCGCAGTGATGCCAGACGGCAGCAGCGATGACTCGTTTTACGAATATAGATATACCCGGGTTATTCAGGAAACGCAGGTGATAAAGACGGAGCCCGGGGTTATTCAGTCCGGTATGACGCTGACCATCAACGGTGACACGCTGATGAATCAGGACAGTCGCGTTATTGCAGGCGATCTGCTGATAGCGACGATCCATGACCTGCGAAACAACGCGACGCCGGGCGTCCATATTGTGACTGACGCAGGAACCCAGACCCGCTGGTGGCCCAAAAAGACAAAGCGCCCCCTCGCCGGAACAGAAACATCCCAGGGAAAGGAGAGCGGAAACTACTCCCCTCCCCCGCTGACCACATCTATCGACCTTGCGGTGCAGAAATGGGAGGCCAATGCACAGACCGACGTTCAGACGCGGGACAGCGGCGGACGCACGCCGCTGGCCATCACCACGCTCCCGGTAATGTCTGCGACGGACGGTGCGCAGGTGGAGGCGGTGATCCGCAGCGCGAATCCCCCGTTGACCCTGCCAAAGAATAACCTGTTTAGGGTGCAGCCGGGCAGCGACAGCCAGTACCTGGTAGAGACGGATCCGCGCTTCACCAACCACAAAACGTGGCTGGCGACCGATTACATGCAGCAGGCCATGCTGAGCGATCACCAGCAGATGCACAAACGCCTGGGGGACGGCTACTACGAGCAGAAGCTGGTCTCTGAGCAGATTGTGACGCTGGCCGGGCAGCGTTATCTGGGCGATTACCGCAGTGACGAGGAGCAGTTCCAGGCGCTGATGAATAACGGTATCACCTTTGGCAAACAATTTAATTTGACCCTGGGTACGGCGCTGACCGCAGAACAGATGGCGCTGCTGACGAGCGATATCATATGGCTGGTTGAGCAAACCGTGACACTGGCGGACGGCAGCAGCGAAACGGTGCTGGTGCCGCAGGTTTATGCCCGGCTGAAGCCGGGGGATTTAGGCGCCGACGGCGCGCTGCTGTCCGGTAAAAATACGCGGTTTACCGTTAACGATCAGCTCGTGAACAGCGGCAGCATGCTCAGCCAAGCGGCGCTACGGGTAAGTGCCGGGGATATCCTCAACCAGGGAACCATCAGCAGCAATGAGACCCTGCTCAGCGCGCAGCGTAGCCTCAGCAACATCGGCGGCACGCTTATCGGCGGCAGCGCCCTGACCATGAATGCGGAAAATATCCGCAGTGAAACGACCCTGACGGGAACGGAGGACAACCGACACCTCAACCGCATTGCCGGCGTGTATATACAGAACGACGGCGGCCAGCTAACGATGAGCGCAACAGACTCCGTCACGCTGACTGCGTCAGATATTCAGAGTCGGGGCAAAGACGCTAAAACCGCCATTAGCGCCGGCGGCGACATCACCCTGGCGACGGTGACCACCACTCGCACCGAAAACAGCGACTGGGGCGCGGATAACTATCGCCGCCTCAGCGAGCAGGCCGACGTCGGTACACAGCTTCTCGGCGGGAGCATCGCCCTCAACGCCAGACGGGATATCGCGGCCACGGCGGCGACGGTGGCGGCGGATAGCGCCCTGACGGCCGCGGCGGGTCGGGATATAACCCTAAAATCTGGGACGGTGGCGACCGATTTGGTTGAACATAGCCAACAGCACAGTAAAGGTCTCCTTTCGGCGTCGTCGCTGGAAACCCATGACGAGGTACAGCGCCAACGGGCGGCCGGCAGCCAGCTCAGTGGCCACACCGTTACCCTGCGCGCCGGAGATAACCTCACGACCGAGGGCAGCCAGGTGATTGCGGACGGCGACCTGAGCGCCCGCGCGGGCAAAAATATCACCGTCACCACCGCGGATGAGCTGCGTAACGAGGCCCACCTGCGCGCAGAGAGAAATAGCGGGCTGATGGGCTCCGGGGGCATCGGGTTTACCATCGGGACACGTTCCCTGACACAGACGACGGACAGCCACAGTCAGCAGCACCAGGGCAGCACCCTGGGCAGCACCGGGGGCGATGTCACCCTGAGCGCCGGTGAAAATCTTACGCTGCACGGCAGCGATGTGATCGCGAAGAAAGATATCAACCTGACCGGTCAGTCCGTTACGGTAAGCGCAGCGGAGAACACCCACACGGAGCTGACCAAAACCGAGCAGAAGCAGAGCGGGCTGACGCTCGCCCTGAGCGGAACGGTAGGCAGCGCGCTGAATACCGCCGTACAGACGGCGAATCAGGCGAAAGAGACGGATGACAGCCGGATTAAAGCGCTGCATTCGATCAAAGCGGGACTATCCGCGGTTCAGGCAGTACAAGGCGCGCGCCTGGCTGACGCCTCTCAGGGCGACAGCGGCGCATCCATCGGGATTAACCTCTCCTTCGGCAGCAGCGCCGCCAAGTCCGAAACCGAAACCCGCCAGACCACGGCGCAGGGCAGCGGCGTCAGCGCCGGTAACAACCTGAGCGTCAGCGCAACCGGCAAAGCCCCCGACAGCGGCAATATTGCCGTCACCGGCAGCGCGCTACAGGCCGGCGGCGATATTGCGCTCGATGCCCAGCATGATATCACCCTGCTATCGGCCCAAAACACCCAGACGGTGGACGGCAAAAACAGCAGCCGGAGCAGCAGCGTGGGGGTCGGGATAACCTTCGGCTCCAACGGCGTGGGGTTCAATGTCAATGCCAGCGCCAGCAAAGGCAAAGGGTTTGAAAAAGGCAACAGCCACTATGCCACGGATACCACGGTGAGCGCGGGCAACACCCTGACGCTGAACAGCGGTAATGACACCACCCTGAAAGGGGCGCAGGTACAGGGGGAGAAAGTGGTGGCGAATGTCGGCAATAATCTGACCCTACGCAGTGAGCAGGCGATTGATAACTATGAAGCCAAGCAATCCAGCTTCAGCGCCGGGGGGAGCATCGGCTTCGGCAATGGCTCTCTGAGTATCGCCGCCAGCCGCGATAAGATGCACAGCGACTATGCCTCGGTGGAGAACCAGACCGGCATCTTTGCCGGTAAAGGCGGCTTTGATATCACCGTGGGTAATCATACCCAGCTGGACGGCGCGGCCATTGCCAGCGCGGCCGGTCAGGAGAACAACCGCTTAGATACCGGAACCCTGGGCTTTGCCGATATCGACAACCGCGCTGAGTTCAAGGCGCAGCACCAGGGGTTTGGCCTTAGCTCCGGCGGTAGCATTGGCGGCCAGTTCGCGGGCAATATGGCCAATAGTCTGTTGGCGGGTGCCAACAATCAGGCGCGCGCCCGCGGCACCACCCAATCGGCAATCGCCGACGGCGCGATCGTCGTGCGCGATCGGGCCAACCAACAGCAGGATGTCGCCGGATTAGCGCGCGACACGGAGCGGGCGCACCAGCCTCTCTCCCCTATCTTCGACAAGGAGAAAGCGCAGCGGCGCCTGCAGCAGAGCCAGCTGCTCGGTGAGATTGGCAATCAGGTGGCCGATATTGCACGAACAGAGGGCGAGATCGCCGGGGAAAAAGCCCGGCGTGACCCAACGGCCCTGGATCAGGCGCGCACCGCGCTGGCGGCCGGCGGTAAGCCGTTTACCGAGCGGGATGTAGCGCAGCGGGCGTATAACACCGGCATGCGCGATTCCGGGTTTGGCACCGGAGGGCAATACCAGCAGGCGATTCAGGCGGCCACGGCGGCGGTACAGGGGCTGGCGGGCGACAACCTGCAGGCGGCGCTGGCGGGCGGCGCGGCGCCGTATATTGCCGAAATGGTGAAAGCGATGACCACCGATCCGCTCAGCGGAGAGGTCAATAAGGCTGCCAACGTGGCGGCCCATGCGGTGGTAAACGCGGCGCTTGCCGCGGCACAGGGGAATAACGCCCTTGCCGGAGCCGCGGGTGCGGCCACCGGCGAAATCGTCGGCATGCTGGCCACGGAGATATACCAGAAACCGGTCGCTGAGCTCAGCGAAACCGAGAAACAGACCGTTTCAGCACTGGCCACCGTTGCCGCCGGACTGGCCGGCGGTCTGGTGGGCGACGCGGGTGCCTCCGCGCTCGCCGGCGCACAGTCGGGTAAGACGACGGTGGAGAATAATCTGCTGGGTGGCAGTGAGTGGCTTCAGACCGATAAAGCCAGGGGACATGGTGCGGATGTCCTCTCCTGTAGTGGTAATCCTTCCGGTGAAGCCTGTAAGCGGGGGCAAGCTGAAAATAAAGCTTATGCAGCCGCATTAGCGACAGGTAGCGTTGCCCTTTTACCGGGTGGTGCTCAGGCTTTATGGGGATTAGGGGCTGGTGCTAATGCAGGCATCAACTATCTGGCTGATGGAACTATAGATCCAACGACAGCAATTATCGGTGGCTGGGTTAATGTGATCAGCGCAGGAAATGGTGTTGTAGGTACAGTTGGCTGGAATGCGGCTGGAGGTGCATTAGGAAACTGGCTCGAAGGGAAAGACCCAACATCCGGGGCGTTGATCAATGGTGCCGGTTCTTTCGCAGGTTATGGCATTGGTAAAGGTCTTTCATGGGGCGTTAATACTGGTGCTAACTGGCTGAAAGGTGGATGGGATCCGAAGTTTAATCTGACTTTGCAAAAGTATACTGATATTAAAGGAGATTTAGGGCTTTCAAAAGAAATGACTCCTAGTTATTTCCCAGGCATAGCTGGCGATATCGGTGGTAGCTTGGGTTCAGAGCTCAGTGGGAAGTTTATAGAGCAGAAATCCTCTCAGGAGGATGGCAGAAAATGAGAAAACAAAATGCTTTTCTGCATCTGGCTATTTTTATCGTATTAAATATTGTGTCTATTTTTTTAACATCAATTACTTTATACGTAGCAGGGGAGATGTTCTTCTACTTTTTCAAAGGGATACCAATAAATTTTACTAAAGAAAATATATTTTTGCTTTGTAAGATTAGTTTCAGTGTCGGAAGCTTTATCGGGGGCGGGATGTGGATAGCTCGGTTATTGAAATTAAAAGGCTTCTAAGTTGTTACTGAAAATAACTCGCTCAGTCTGCCATCGGGGCTGATGGACTACGGACAGGCATCGTCCTCACTGGGGCAGTTTATGGCGCAGAATGGAGCTTCAGCGGCAGAGATAGCCCAGGCACAAAGTGAGCTGGCGAGAGGACTGGGAACTGGTGCACCGCAACCCGCTACTGAGTTGGTGAAGAAATGGGCATTGATGATGAGTACCGCAGCCACCATGGGAACCGGTGCAGCCGTTGGCGCTGGAGCCGCCGCTACCGGTGGTGCCATCGGTGGTGCAGCGAATATCAGTACTCAGCTTACGATGAATGGTGACAAGCCATTTAGCTATACTGATGCGTTGATCGCGATAGGAACCGGGGCACTGACACAAGGTAAAGGTCCGGTGCTCACTGGAGGGATTAGCGTTGGTGGTGCCTATGTTGGCAGTACGCTCAAAGGAGAAGATCCAACTAATGCGATGATCGGGGCCGGGGTTGGTGCTGTCGTTGGCGCAGGAACCGGTAAGGTTGTTACTGATAAATTACAACCCATTACATCAGATAAGGCTGCTGATTTGATTGGTACAGGAATCGGTTCTATGGGAGCTGAGGCTTCTGGAAGCATGGCTCAAGATTTGTTGAATAAGAAGAATCAGGAGTGATAGATGAAACTTATTCAAACTGTTGGTCTTCGATTATTATACTTTTTGATAATTTATTGTGTTTGTATTTCTACAGGAATTATATTTTTTATTAGACTGCTGATTACTTGTATTTATTTCTATAAAAATGGTCTTTTTGAGTTTGATTGGGTACTTAATGTTATCTACTCAGTAAAAATGGGACTCTCCGGAGGGATTCCTTTGGGTATAGGTTGTTGGATTTTATCTAAACTTGATGAACGTAAGCGCTTAAGTTGAGAATAATTTCCTTGCGCCACAAATCATGCCTAAAGGCATGATGGATATCGGTCAGGCTGCTTTAACGTTAGGGCAATTTATGGCCCTGAATGGCGCGACAGCAGCAGAGATAGCACAGGCGCAAAGCGACTTGGCGAAAGGCCTGGGAACTGGCGGGAAACACTGCGCCGTATATTGCCGAAATGGTGAAAGCGATGACCACCGATCCGCTCAGTGGAGAGGTCAATAAGGCGGCCTATGCGGTGGTAAATGCAGTGTTGGCCGTGGCTTTAGAATTTAATTTTGCAGAAATCTTTTCAACTTCATTGAAAAAGCTGAGTCATTGGATTGACTCTCGGCATCGGTTTATGGATAAAATCTAGACTATAAGAATATCAAATAGAAAATAACTCACGCACATCAATTATTGGGAGGTAATAACTAACTACGTTATAAGAAAGCCCGACCATTGGATAAAAGACTGGTCGAATCTAAGGCTTCTGACAGAGATTGTAAATCTGTTATCCAGAAGTATCTGGATATCATAGAATCTGGCATATTTTCAGAATACGATGCGCTACGATTGAGTCACTATTTATTAGTATCTCTAATGACACGCAAAATAATAAAGATAAATTATACACTCCTATATACCAATACGATATCACAATAAGACAGCCCAATGAAAATGCTGTAGCATTACTCCTCATGCAAACCTACTCATTAATTAAAATATCACAATAAGATAGTGTTGCTTCTTTATTAGTATAATACAAGTAGTGCTCAATAAACGTAGAGTACTCTGTCATGGTGAAAAAGGAAAAGGCTCAAGACAATAACCGCTTAGATAGCGGAACCCTGGGCTTTGCCGATATCGACAACCGCGCTGAGTTCAAGGCGCAGCACCAGGGGTTTGGCCTTAGCTCCGGCGGTAGCATTGGCGGCCAGTTCGCGGGCAATATGGCCAATAGCCTGTTGGCGGGTGCCAATCAGAATGAGCGCGCCCGCGGCACCACCCAGTCGGCTATCGCCGACGGCGCGATCGTCGTACGCGATCGGGCCAACCAGCAGCAGGATGTCGCCGGGTTAGCGCGCGACACGGAGCAGGCGCACCAGCCTCTCTCCCCTATCTTCGACAAGGAGAAAGCGCAGCGGCGCCTGCAGCAGAGCCAGCTGCTCGGTGAGATTGGCAATCAGGTGGCCGATATTGCGCGGACAGAGGGCGAGATCGCCGGGGAAAAAGCCCGGCGTGACCCAACGGCCCTGGATCAGGCGCGTACCGCGCTGGCGGCCGGCGGTAAGCCGTTTACCGAGCGGGATGTAGCGCAGCGGGCGTATAACACCGGCATGCGCGATTCGGGGTTTGGCACCGGAGGGCAATACCAGCAGGCGATTCAGGCGGCCACGGCGGCGGTACAGGGGCTGGCGGGCGACAACCTGCAGGCGGCGCTGGCGGGCGGCGCGGCGCCGTATATTAGTGAGATAATCAAGCAGAGCACCCCGGACGGCGCGGGGCGTGTGGCGGCCCATGCGGTGGTAAACGCGGCGCTTGCCGCGGCGCAGGGGAATAACGCCCTTGCCGGAGCCGCGGGTGCGGCCACCGGCGAAATCGTCGGCATGCTGGCCACGGAGATATACCAGAAACCGGTCGCTGAGCTCAGCGAAAGCGAGAAACAGACCGTTTCAACACTGGCCACCCTCGCCGCCGGACTGGCCGGCGGCCTGGTGGGCGACGCGGGGGCTTCCGCGCTCGCCGGCGCACAGTCGGGTAAGACGACGGTGGAGAATAATTTCCTTGGGACAAAATCGTCCAGCAAGCTAGATAAAATTATCGAAAAAATACAGCATGGTGATAAGACGTTAGCGACGGCGAAAGAGTTACTTCAATTAGAAAACGCAGACAAACGGAGTGACATACTTATCGCAAAGTTTGTGTCAGATCCTACCCAACTGAATAGCGCTGAACGAAGCGAATTAGCTGGTTATCTGCGTATTTACGCCGCAGAGATGGAGACGGAATATGGTACAGGTGTTGCTCAGGAGCTAGTCAATGGATTGCTTTCAGGGAGCGACTATCTAAAACGAGGCCCAGACTCTGATGTAATGGCTGAGGCGCAAAATATAATGAGGGCATGGGGATATCATAAATCCAATGCGAGTATTGGGGACCCTATATTGGCATTTGGGACGGGGCCGTTGGCAAACTCAATTAAGGCTGGTGTGGTGACCAATGCGGCGATAGGTGTGGGTGCAAATACAGCCGTTCAACTTGGTGGTAAAGATCCGTTTAACTATGTTGATGCGATACTTGCCGGTGTTACCGCCGCAGCAACCACGGGAAAAAGTATAGGCGCTTCTACGGCTATTAACATGGGCGGGGCTGCTGTGGGGAGTGCTGTTAAAGGTGAGAATCCTATTGGCTCAGTGATTGGGGCGGGGGCTGGCTCATTGGCGGGAGGTAAGGCTGGGCAAGCGACTTCGGGTGCAATCGGTCAGGTAGTTGATAAAGCTACTTCTGATCTAGGAGGCGCAGTAGTAGGTTCTGTCATATCTGAGGCAGTTGGTGGTTCTGTAAAAGAAGAAATAGATAAAGCAGGTAAGAAATGATTAAATTTCAAAGGGCGAGTATTTCATTATTGATTTTTTTTGTTGTTTATTGGTCTTTAATTATTTCCTTGACCATCTTTTTCGCTGTATTGGGTGTTGCGGTATTCTTTTTTTTAACGAATGGTAATGCTTTGAATTTTGATTGGTTAGCTCAAGGTATCTCGGCGGTAAGAAAAGGAGTCTCGGCTGGTACTGTTCTGGGTATCGGCATTTGGGGTAAAGCTAAAATGGAAGAAAATAAACGTAAAAAATCAGAGTGAAAGTGGAGAATAATTTCTTGAGTAGCACAGAAGCCAGAGCACTTGATAAAGAGCTATCCGACTGCAAAGCATCAGGTGGTGACTGCAAATCCGTTGTTGAGAAATATATCGAAATCAGCAACAAAAACAGCAAAGAACTGGTTGATGCCTGTTCCGATGGTGGCGTTCGTTGTGTTACATGGGAAGAGCTTATTCAAGGGGCGACCAATGTAGCCAATGATGCACACCCATCACAAATTCGGCTGGATGAAAAGCTGAAGGATCCAGATGCTGCGGCGTTGGTGAATTATCTCAATGGCGCTGATCTTAAATTCCTGCAAGACAATGACGGTGGACGGCAAAAACAGCAGCCAGGGTAGCAGCGTGGGGGTCGGGATAACCTTCGGCTCCAACGGCGTGGGGTTCAATGTCAATGCCAGCGCCAGCAAAGGCAAAGGGTTTGAAAAAGGCAACAGCCGCTATGCCACGGATACCACGGTGAGCGCGGGCAACACCCTGACGCTGAACAGCGGTAATGACACCACCCTGACGCTGAACAGCGGTAATGACACCACCCTGAAGGGGGCGCAGGTACAGGGGGAGAACGTGGTGGCGAATGTCGGCAATAATCTGACCCTACGCAGTGAGCAGGCGATTGATAGCTATGAAGCCAAGCAATCCAGCTTCAGCGCCGGGGGGAGCATCGGCTTCGGCAATGGCTCTCTGAGTATCGCCGCCAGCCGCGATAAGATGCACAGCGACTATGCCTCGGTAGAGAACCAGACCGGCATCTTTGCCGGTAAAGGCGGCTTTGATATCACCGTGGGTAATCATACCCAGCTGGACGGCGCGGCCATTGCCAGCGCGGCCAATCAGGAGAGCAATCGCCTCGATACCGGAACCCTGGGCTTTGCCGATATCGACAACCGCGCTGAGTTCAAGGCGCAGCACCAGGGGTTTGGCCTTAGCTCCGGCGGTAGCATTGGCGGCCAGTTCGCGGGCAATATGGCCAATAGCCTGTTGACGGGCGCCAATCAGAATGAGCGCGCCCGCGGCACCACCCAGTCGGCTATCGCCGACGGCGCGATCGTCGTGCGCGATCGGGCCAACCAGCAGCAGGATGTCGCCGGGTTAGCGCGCGACACAGTTCGAGCGCACCAGCCTCTCTCCCCTATCTTCGACAAGGAGAAAGCGCAGCGGCGCCTGCAGCAGAGCCAGCTGCTCGGTGAGATTGGCAATCAGGTGGCCGATATTGCACGGACAGAGGGCGAGATCGCCGGGGAAAAAGCCCGGCGTGATCCGACGGCCCTGAGTCAGGCCCGTACCGCGCTGGCGGCCGGCGGTAAGCCGTTTACCGAGAAAGATGTAGCGCAGCGGGCGTATAACACCGGCATGCGCGATTCGGGGTTTAGCACCGGAGGGCAATACCAGCAGGCGATTCAGGCGGCCACGGCGGCGGTACAGGGGCTGGCGGGCGACAACCTGCAGGCGGCGCTGGCAGGCGGCGCGGCACCGTATATTAGTGAGATAATCAAGCAGAGCACCCCGGACGGCGCGGGGCGTGTGGCGGCCCATGCGGTGGTAAACGCGGCGCTGGCCGCAGCACAGGGGAATAACGCCCTTGCCGGAGCCGCAGGTGCGGCCACCGGCGAAATCGTCGGCATGCTGGCCACGGAGATATACCAAAAACCGGTCGCTGAGCTCAGCGAAACCGAGAAACAGACCGTTTCAACACTGGCAACCCTCGCCGCCGGACTGGCCGGCGGCCTGGTGGGCGACGCGGGGGCTTCCGCGCTCGCCGGAGCACAGTCGGGTAAGACGACGGTGGAGAATAACTATCTGAGCAGTAAACAGATAGCTGCCTGGTCTGCCGAAATGAAGTCCTGTCAGGCTGGTAGTAGTGACTGCGGCGGTGTGATTAAGAAGTATGAAGAGTTAAGTACTGCCCAGCAGAATCAGCTCATCAGTGACTGTGCGGCTAACCCGGCAACTTGCCAGCAGAAATACGGTGATGTACTGGCCGACAGCCTTGCGGTGAAACAGGCGATAGACAGCGCTCTGGGTGAAGATATCCCGGTTAAGATGGTCTACGATCTAACAGCGACCTTTGCGCAGCAGTTGCAGGCGGAAGGGGTCGTCGCCACCAGTAAAGTCTCGGAAGCACTTCAGAAAGAGTATGGTCTGGATAACATTCAGGCTGACATTATTGCGGGTGCAGCGGCTTCGGTATTTGGGGGGATTAGTAAGGCTGGTAAGCCTAATTATACCTTAAATAAAGATGGTGCTATGCTCGGCATAAATGGCCCAACTGTTCCAAGTAAGACATTGTGGATGGGTAAAGGGAAAGAAAGAATTGATGTTGAGAACCCAGCGCCAGGAAAGAGAGCAGGACAAATACATTACCAGGATAATAGTAACAATAAATACTATTATGATCCTGTTACGCAAAAATTCCCTGAAGCACCTAAAAGTGTAAATGATAAGTTGAACGATCCTGTCTTTAAGAATGCTATAGATAAAGGTATGACTAAATACTTGGGAGAGAAATAAGATGCTAGTTAACTATTTAATGCTTCCTCTGATTGAATCTATTTGTTGGGAGGATATCGAAAAACTCAATCTTCCTTATGAATTAAATGAGATTGTTGAGCAAGGTTTTGTTGAGTTACATGGTTGTTTTTTTTCGAAAAAACTATTTTCTTATTGTAACTCGGTCACTCCTGATGTTTTCGAGGATGAAATTGCCTTCGAATGTTTTGTAAACTCTATCCATATAGAAGATTATGTAAATGAAAAGTATTTGCAATACTCAATTGTTTTTTGTAATGCAATAATCAAAAAATGGAATGAAAATTATGGTAACTGTTTGAGTGTTATTGTATCGTTGGATGATGAAACGTTATTGCCAACAATAAAGTTTCATTTAAAAAGAAAGGGTGTCTCATGGTTGGATGAAGATAATCTTGACTCAAGTATTCAAGCCGTCTTAGTAACTACGAACGAAATCAATAAGAATAGATTATAAGTTATCAAATCTACTGATTAAGAAATCCCGGCCCCAGCGCCGGGATCTTCCTATCAGCCGTCACACTTACCCAAAATGCCCGTCCCCTCGCGTGAACACCGGCAGATCGCCGGTGTCGTTAAGCACCCCCGGAAATGACTGTATCCACTGCTCCATTTTCTTCTTACTGAACCGAGTAACGCTCAGCCCCTCGGCACAGCCCCACTGCTCGCGGGTGTTCTGGGCGGTGATCACGATGCAGTCCGGCATCACCCGGATCTTAATCGGCATGCCGTCGCTAAATCCCGCCTGCGTTACCCACTCGCCGCGCAAAAAGATCGCACGATACACGGCCCGGCTATAGAACTCGTAGCAGGTGATCGGTTGTGGCGTTTCAGTTGTGTGTGGTTCTGACTTACAATCGCGCTTAGCCATAAATCAACTCCTTGTCAGTTGGTTGTGGTCAGCAGTGATAACGGGTTGCCGCCTGTTATCACCGCGCTAATTATCGGTTATCCCTTCATCTTTGATGACCATCGTTCTGCTTCATATTTGATAATCATCCCTTCTAAAAGCTGCTTGATAACCTGTTGTTGTTCAGGAGCCATATTAGCAATGGCCTGAAACTGTAGAGCTAAATCGGCATCAGGTTGTAGCTCATCCTCTTCAAATATCAGCGAGTCGGTTGTGACGCTTTGCGATTTTTTATGAGTTTGTCTATATGGTTTCTTACCATATTTGCCATGTCAGTATTGATATTTTTATTTATAAGATTATTTGTTTTGGATTGGTGAAGATTCTCTGTTTTCGCTCACTGATATTTCGAGAACTCTAAAGACAAGTGTATATTGTTCTCTTTTATGTAATATAGTGACTTGGTTTTTGTATTGGCGAAATAAACGTGAAGAATAATACGTTCGGCGACGGGTTTAAGCTGCCGTACTGACGGATTATGATGTTTGAAAAAGGCAACAGCCGCTATACCACGGTGAGCGCGGACAACACCCTGACGCTGAGCAGCGGTAATGACACCACCCTGAAAGGGGCGCAGGTACAGGGGGAGAAAGTGGTGGCGAATGTCGGCAATAATCTGACCCTACGCAGTGAGCAGGCGATTGATAACTATGAAGCCAAGCAATCCAGCTTCAGCGCCGGGGGGAGCATCAGCTTTATCAATGGCGCTCTGAATATCGCCGCCAGCCGCGATAAGATGCAGGTAATCGATAAAACGACTTCTGCTATAGGGGGCACAATAGTTGGCTCAGTCATATCTTAAGTAATTAGCGTAACTGTACAGAAAGAATAGATGAGATTACAAGCAAATGATTATATTTAAATCAATGAATTCTGCTTTGTTGGGTTTTTTAATCATTTATTGAGTTTCGGTTATTTCTATAGTTGATTTTTTTGCCGCGTTAGGTTACGCAATATTCTTTAATGAATGATCATGATTTTAATTTTTACTGGTTAGATCAAGGTATTGTAGCGATAAGAAAAAGAGTCTCTGCAGGTACGGTTTTAGGTATAGGCATTTGGATTAAAGCAAAAATAGCAGAAAGTGAAAGCAAAAATAAAAAATAAAAAATAAAATAATTATTTTAAATTCATATGATTAAGTACAACGCTTGGATATCGAAAACAGCATCAGGGAATACCTGAATATGGTCAGTGGCGGTGGCCTTAGCGTTTAATTTTGCAGAAATATTTTCAACTTCATTGAAAAAAGCTGAGTCATTGGATTGACTCTCGGCATCGGTTTATGGATAAAATCTAGACTATAAAAATATCAAATAGAAAATAACTCACGCACATCAATTATTGGGAGGTAATAACTAACTACGTTATAAGAAAGCCCGACCATTGGATAAAAGACTGGTCGAATCTAAGGCTTCTGACAGAGATTGTAAATCTGTTATCCAGAAGTATCTGGATATCATAGATTCTGGCATATTTTCAGAATACGATGCGCTACGATTGAGTCACTATTTATTAGTATCTCTAATGACACGCAAAATAATAAAGATAAATTATACACTCCTATATACCAATACGATATCACAATAAGACAGCCCAATGAAAATGCTGTAGCATTACTCCTCATGCAAACCTACTCATTAATTAAAATATCACAATAAGATAGTGTTGCTTCTTTATTAGTATAATACAAATAGTGCTCAATAAACGTAGAGTACTCTGTCATGGTGAAAAAGGAAAAGGCTCAAGACAATAACCGCTTAGATAGCGGAACCCTGGGCTTTGCCGATATCGACAACCGCGCTGAGTTCAAGGCACAGCACCAGGGGTTTGGCCTTAGCTCCGGCGGCAGCATTGGCGGCCAGTTCGCGGGCAATATGGCCAATAGCCTGTTGGCGGGCGCCAATCAGAATGAGCGCGCCCGCGGCACCACCCAGTCGGCTATCGCCGACGGCGCGATCGTCGTGCGCGATCGGGCCAACCAGCAGCAGGATGTCGCCGGGTTAGCGCGCGACACGGAGCAGGCGCACCAGCCTCTCTCCCCTATCTTCGACAAGGAGAAAGCGCAGCGGCGCCTGCAGCAGAGCCAGCTGCTCGGTGAGATTGGCAATCAGGTGGCCGATATTGCACGAACAGAGGGCGAGATCGCCGGGGAAAAAGCCCGGCGTGATCCGACGGCCCTGGATCAGGCGCGCACCGCGCTGGCGACCGGCGGTAAGCCGTTTACCGAGAAGGATGTAGCGCAGTGGGCGTATAACACCGGCATGCGCGATTCGGGGTTTGGCACCGGAGGGCAATACCAGCAGGCGATTCAGGCGGCCACGGCGGCGGTACAGGGGCTGGCGGGCGACAACCTGCAGGCGGCGCTGGCAGGCGGCGCGGCGCCGTATATTGCCGAAATGGTGAAAGCGATGACCACCGATCCGCTCAGCGGAGAGGTCAATAAGGCTGCCAACGTGGCGGCCCATGCGGTGGTAAACGCGGCGCTTGCCGCGGCACAGGGGAATAACGCCCTTGCCGGAGCCGCGGGTGCGGCCACCGGCGAAATCGTCGGCATGCTGGCCACGGAGATATACCAGAAACCGGTCGCTGAGCTCAGCGAAACCGAGAAACAGACCGTTTCAGCACTGGCCACCGTTGCCGCCGGACTGGCCGGCGGTCTGGTGGGCGACGCGGGTGCCTCCGCGCTCGCCGGCGCACAGTCGGGTAAGACGACGGTGGAGAATAATCTGCTGGGTGGCAGTGAATGGCTCCAGACGGAAAAAGCCAGGGAGCATGGTGCTGATGTTCTATCCTGTCGTGATAATCCGTCGGGAGAGGCCTGCAAGCGGGGGCTGGCCGAAAACAAAGCCTATGCCGCTGCATTAGCGACAGGTAGCGTCGCCCTATTACCGGGGAGTGCCCAGGCGATGTGGGGACTTGGTGCTGGGGCGAATGCAGGAGTTAGTTACTGGGTAGACGGCTCAATTGACCCAGCTAATGCAGCCATTGCAGGCTGGGTGAATGTGTTCAGCATGGGTAATGGCCTGACGGGTACCGGGGGCTGGAATGCGGCAGGTGGTGCTTTGGGTAACTGGATTGATGACAAAGATCCACTGTCTGGTGCAATTATGAGTGGTAGCTCATCAGCGATAGGATATGGCGTAGGGAAAATCATCCAAGGGCCACTAGAGAAAGTAATTAACCCTAATTGGAAAAACTGGGAATGGACTGACATGGGAATGGGAGTCAGTAAGCCCTTACCACTAAATCCAGTTCCTGGTATCGCTGGGAATATAGGTTCTTCAATCGCTTCAGAAGGCTCGGGAGCTATTATTCAGGAGCAGCTCAAAAACCAGCAGGAGGGTAAGTGATGAGACATCAATCTCTCCTTCTGCGATTTTTAATGACCTTGCTCATATGGTTTTTTGCCATATTTATTATGGCAGTAGTGATATTATTATTCATGAGATTATTTGCTTTTTATTGGATCGGTGGCGACTTTCTGTTTTCGTATGCTGATATTGTGAGAGCTTTAAAGATAAGTGCGTATTGCTCTATGTTATGTAGTGTGGGAACTTGGTTCTTATATTGGCGTAATAGTTTGAGGTAAGTATACAGGGTACAAAATTAAGCAAGAAGGAAATGATAAATGAAACTACTAAGATTCATTCCTTCTCTAATTTTTTTTATTGTAGTTAGCATAGTTTCAATTTTTCTAACAGGAGTTATTTTATATGTATGCGGTGAATTTTTTTCTTTTTTTATAAAGGAATATCAATGTCTTTTTCATCAATTGTTGTTTTATTTTTAAGTAAAATAAGTATATATATCGGTAGCTTTGCAGGTTTTATGTTGTGGATAGCCAACTTGTTAGAAAAATGATCAGTTTAACTGTGGGTGAGTCATTGTGGAGAATAATCTGCTGGGTGAAACATCTTCAGACAAGTTTGAGAAGGTTATTGAAAAGATCAAAAACGGTGATAAGACATTAGCCACCGCGAATGACCTTATTAAACAGGAGAATGCCGATAAGCGCAGCGATGCGCTGATCTCAAAATATCTTAAAGATCCTTCACAGATGAGCAGCGCGGAACAAGCTGAGCTGGCGACTTATCTACGCATTTACGCTAGTGAAATGGAAAAAGAATATGGCCAGGCGGTGTCCCAGGAACTGGTTAAGGGGTTGCTGTCTGGGCAAGATTACATAAAACGCAATCCAGATTCTGAGGCTATGGCACAGGCCCAAAGCATTATTAACACATGGGGTTACCATAAATCGAATGCCAGTATTGGTGATGCGCCTGTAATGTTCGGAGGCAGTATGCTGGGTATTACAATAAAAGGAGGTATGGCTGTTAATGCGGCGATAGGGATGGCAGTAAATACCGGTATTCAACTGAGTGGTGATGAGCCATTTAGTTATGTTGATACCCTTATGGCTGGCGTAGTATCTGCAGCCACAACAGGGCAAGGGTGGAAGGCGACGGCCATAATTAATATGGGAAGTGCTGCGATTGGAAGTGGGATTAAAGGAGAAGATCTAACTAATGCTACAATTGGTGCTGGTGTGGGCTCAGTTTCTGGTGGTATTGGTGGAACAGTTATAAAAGGAGCGATATCGACAGTTGCCAAAGATAGTTTATCTGATTTAATAGGTGCAACTAGTGGAAGCTATATAAATGAAAAAACAGGAGGTTTTGTAGAGGATGTACTTAATGAAAAGGATAAAAACAATGTTAAAAAATAGTTTTTATCGACTCCTGTACCTTATAGTTTCTTGTGTAATTTTATTTCTATTTTTGGGTATTATTTCGATGCTTGTTGCATCATTAATAGTTTTTTTAAAACTGGTGTTTTTATATTTAAGTGGGAGAGTGTTTTTACATCATTTTTCAGATCTGGATATATAGGAGGGATTATTTTAGGTGGGGGGATATGGATAAAAATTTGGTTGCAAGAAAGAAGGAATAAGTGAGGATTTTTTATAAAGTTAGCAGAGATTGATGTGGAGAATAATTTACTCGGCGACGGATTTAAGCTGCCGTACTGACGGATTACGGTATTTGAAAAAGGCAACAGCCGCTATGCCACGGATACCACGGTGAGCGCGGGCAACACCCTAACGCTGAACAGCGGTAATGACACCACCCTGAAAGGGGCGCAGGTACAGGGGGAGAAAGTTGTGGCGAATGTCGGCAATAATCTGACCCTACGCAGTGAGCAGGCGATGGATAACTATGAAGCCAAGCAATCCAGCTTCAGCGCCGGGGGGAGCATCGGCTTCGGCAATGGCTCTCTGAGTATCGCCGCCAGCCGCGATAAGATG
The DNA here is from genome assembly GCF_000264765.2 of Edwardsiella anguillarum ET080813. Lineage (GTDB taxonomy): Bacteria > Pseudomonadota > Gammaproteobacteria > Enterobacterales > Enterobacteriaceae > Edwardsiella > Edwardsiella anguillarum. The sequence goes on along the minus strand of NZ_CP006664.1, from coordinate 2,713,995 downwards.
CACAGCGACTATGCCTCGGTGGAGAACCAGACCGGCATCTTTGCCGGTAAAGGCGGCTTTGATATCACCGTGGGTAATCATACCCAGCTGGACGGCGCGGCCATTGCCAGCGCGGCCGATCAGGAGAACAACCGCTTAGATAGCGGAACCCTGGGCTTTGCCGATATCGACAACCGGGCTGAGTTCAAGGCGCAGCACCAGGGGGGTGGCCTTAGCTCCGGCGGTAGCATTGGCGGCCAGTTCGCGGGCAATATGGCCAATAGCCTGTTGGCGGGTGCCAATCAGAATGAGCGCGCCCGCGGCACCACCCAGTCGGCTATCGCCGACGGCGCGATCGTCGTGCGCGATCGGGCCAACCGGCAATACCCTCCAGCGAGTGAACCTCATTGGCTGAGCAGCGCACGGCGCTCTCATTGCTGGTGCTGTCCCTGCTAATTGTTCGCAGCGGTTATCGTCATACTGACCTTACGCTTGTTGTTTCAGGGGGTATTCCCGTGGCATTGTCTGTCAGACATGACGTTTTTAGCCTTCCATTATCAACCTCAATGGCAGGAGTCGAAAGTCATGCTGTTAACACGACTAACCTGCAGTGCCCTGGCGCTGGACGCGCTGGTTCTGGCTCTGCACAGTCTGACTGAGATAGTCTGAATAAGGATCCCTGCCCATGACGCTGAATGGCTGTCACGTGATGGCAAAGCCTACTGGCTCTGTCTGTAATATCGACTGCAGTTACTGTTTCTATCTGGAAAAAGAGGCGCTGTACCCGGAAAGGCAACAGAACTGGCGGATGTCAGATGAGACGCTGGAAACGTATATTCGCCAGCATATTGAAGCGCAGAACAGCAATGACGTGCTGTTTGCCTGGCAGGGTGGTGAACCCACGATGATGGGTCTGCCATTTTTCCGCAGGGTCATTGCACTGTGTGAGAAGTACGGCGAGGGCCGCCGGATACAGCATGCCCTGCAGACCAACGGTATGTTGATGAATGAAGAGTGGGCGGCATTTTTTGCCCGGCACCATTTTCTGATAGGCCTGTCCGTTGATGGTCCCCAGGCGCTTCACGACTGTTATCGGGTAAATCGGGCCGGTCATGGCACCCATGAGCGAGTCATGAAAGCGTTATTACTGCTGAAACAGCACGACGTGGATTTTAATACCCTAACGGTAGTCGGTAAGCACAACGTCAGCCATGCTGCAGAGGTATATGAGTTCCTGCTGGCAGCTGGTTCGCGCTATATTCAGTTCATTCCGCTGGTCGAGCGCATCAGCACATCAGACAACGCCCCCCTGCATCTGGTGATGCCCGGTGAAAGTGCCGCGGCTCTGGCCCCGTGGACCGTTCCAGCATGGCAGTACGGCGAATTTCTCCGGCAGATTTTTGATATCTGGATACGCCGTGATGTGGGTCAGGTGTCCGTGCAAATGTTTGATGTGGCGATAACTGCCTGGAATGGTCAGCCCCCGGTGTTGTGCGTGCACGCTGAAACCTGTGGTCACGCGTTTGCCTTGGAATCCAATGGCGATCTCTACAACTGCGACCACTTTGTCTACCCTGAGCATCTGCTGGGTAATATCCACCAGCAGGACATCAGAACGCTGAACCACAGCGAGCAAGCCATGGCTTTTGGCCATGCGAAAAAGGACACCCTGACCCAAGACTGCCGCCAGTGTGAATATCAGTTTGTCTGTCACGGTGGATGTCCGAAGCACCGCTTTGCGCTGTCGCCGGGAGGGAAACCGGGTCACAATTACCTGTGTGCTGGCTACAAACATTTCTTTAAGCACATTACGCGGAAAATGAATCTGCTGAAAGATTTACTGGCGGCAGGTTATCCGGCTCGGGTTGTCATGCAGGCCCTTGCGCAGGGAGATCACACCACACCGACAGCCAGCCGCAACGCATCCTGCCCCTGCGGCAGTGGAAAGAAATTCAAAAAGTGTTGCGCCCGTTAACATAGCCAACAATGTGTCCTGATGGAAGTATCAGGGCACCCCCTCCCCCTGTACAGACTTCGCGCAATGTCACATTTCTGCACATTGTTTTCTCTGCCATCTTCTGATGCGTCGCTCCTCTGCCATGAAATAAAAACAAACAATTACAGCATGTTGCAAAGGCACCGTGTCTTCCTGCACGCCAATATATAGGTTTTTCCTATACATCAATGACGCAAACTATTATCCCCGGCGCGGAGAGTGCTTTATCTATGAGAGGCCATAAAAAAATACCAGGACAATAAAATGGAACGACTGACCCTCTCTGATAGACTCTGCTACGCGGTGGGCGGTGGCTTTGCCTCCAACCTCAGCTTCTACGCCATGCTGGTCTTCTTTATTACCTACGCTTCTGATATTTACGGTGTCAATCCGGCCACTGTCGGTGCTATCACACTTGCAGCCAGGGGGATTGATGCCTTTATCGACCCCATTATGGGTGCAATTGGTGACCGGACCCGCACGCGGATGGGGAAATATCGCTTCTGGATAATCACCTCGGCTCCGGTGCTGGGATTCACCACCTGGCTGGTCTTTGCCTCTCCGGCGCTCTCCTCCTTCGGGAGAGTGATATATATCGCCGGTATTTACATGCTCTATTCCATTGTCTCCACCGTATCCAATATCCCCTACCACTCCCTGACGGCGTATGTTACGGATAAAGTGAATGATCGCAGTAACATTGTCCTGCTCAAACAATTTACCGGCATTATTGCCCAATTCATCGTCAGTGCCGGCGGCATCTATATTCTGTCGGCGTTCAGCCAGACTAAAGATGCAGCAGGGCATGCCGTCGTCGATATTCACAGCTATCAGTATCTAGGGCTTCTGTTTGGCGTGGTCACCACGCTGGGATTCTGGATCTGTGCATATGGCGCCCGTAGGCAGGATAACTGGCAGCGTATTCAGAGTGATGACGCCGCCATGAACAATGGGGCAAAAACCGATAAAACCCATATCGTTATCGCCGTGTTTAAACATATGTCACTGGCATTTCGCAGCCGCTCACTGGCCTGTCTGGCACTGGCCTCGTCAGCCAATACCCTAGCTTTAGCCATCACCGCCGGGGTCACCGTGCAGTTCTATACCTGGGTATTGCATAACACGAAGCTGCTGGCGACCGGTGCTCTGCTGAATATGATTTTCGGTGCTTCAATGTATCTGGTGGTGAAATGGCTGGTCCACCGTTACGGTAACAAAACCGCGTTCGTGACAGTCTGCTTTATTGCCATCATTCCTTCACTGCTCCTCTGGCTGACATTCAGTCCGGATAACGTGACCTACACCCTGGTCCTGTTGGCCTGCGTGATGGCGTTCTGCCAGGGCGGTTCTCTAATTACCTGGATGATGGTCACAGACTGCGCCGACGAACTGCGCTGGAAGACAAAACAGAATGCTGCCGGGATCGCCTCCTCCACCCTGACCTTTTCCAACAAATTTGGCTCGGCGGTCGGGGCGTTTGTGCTGGGCTGGATGCTGGATTTGATTGGCTATATGCCGGGCACCGCGACCCAGACAGATGGCGCACTGCACGGCCTGACCACGCTGATGGTACTGACCCCGGTCTGTGGTCAGTTGCTCTCACTGCTGGCTATGGTTTTCTATTCCCTCAACAGAAAAAATCACAAAGAAATCTGTATGAAACTGCTGGGTTCCGGAGAGTAAATATGAAAGTTGTCATGTTGATGTTTGATACCCTGCGCCGCAACAAGCTGCCACCTTACAACCCGGATGCGCATCCGCTGCCGAACTTTCAGCGACTAGGTGAAAAAACGGTTCGCTTCGATAATTTCTACGTTGGCTCCATGCCCTGCATGCCTGCGCGCCGGGATCTGCATACCGGGCGTCTGAACTTCCTCCACCGTAGCTGGGGGCCACTGGAGCCTTTTGATGACTCCATTTTTGAGATCATGAAAAAGCACGGGATCTATTCCCATCTGATAACTGACCACCAGCACTACTGGGAGGACGGCGGCGCAACCTACCACAACCGCTATAATAGCTATGAGTTTATCCGCGGTCAGGAAGGCGACCTGTGGAAAGCAAAAATTGGCTTTACCGGTGTGGAGAAACTGGACGCGTGGAAAAATGCTGAGCCACTACGCCGCAATATGATTGAGCATGACCAGATAAACCGCAGCTATATGCACGAGGAGCGGGACTACCCACAGGCCCGCTGTTATCAGGCCGGACTGGAATTTCTGGCGGAGAATCACCGGCAGGATAACTGGTTTTTGCAAATCGAAAGCTTTGATCCGCATGAACCCTTTTTTGTTCCGGACAGGTTTAAACGGATGGTTGATCCGGCACTTGTTGGCAACACGGATGACTGGCCGGAATACAGCTCCACGGAACGTATCAATAACCCGCAGAAAGTCATCGATGGTGAAAAACATTACCAGGCACTGATGCTGATGTGTGACGAATATCTGGGTAAGGTTCTCGATTTCTTCGATACCCATGATATGTGGCAGGACACCATGCTTATCATCAACACCGACCATGGCTTTATGTTTGGTGAAAAAGAGTGGTCAGGTAAAAGCGTGATGCCGGTGTATAACGAAATTGCGCACACCCCGTTTTTTATCTGGGATCCATGCAGCCAGGTCGCCGGAGAATCACGAGATGAACTCGCGCAGATGCACGATGTCGCGGTGACCCTCCTTGATGCCTTCGGCATTGAAAAGACACCACAGATGACCGGTCAGTCTTTGCTGCCCATGCTGACTAAGCCTGGCCCGGTCAAATCCGTCGCCCTGTTTGGTTATTTCGGCGCACATGTGTCCATCACCGATGGCCGCTACGTTTATATGCGCGGAAGCCAGAGCCCTGAGAACATACCGCTGTATGAATACACCCTAATGCCCACACGCATGCGCCGTATGTTTAATGCTACAGAACTGCGGAATGCTACGCTGCATCCGGGCTTCCCGTTCACGGGCCACATTCCGGTAATGAAAATTCCCGGATCTGCCGGATTTTACAGCTCCTACGCACACGGGAATCTGCTGTTTGATTTACAGCTCGACAAAAATCAAGAGCACCCGTTGTGTTGTCCTGAGCGTGAGGCGGCCATGATGCGCATGCTGTCCCTTGCCCTGTCGGAGGCTCAGGCACCTGAAGATGAATGGCGCCGGCTGGGGCTACCGGTGAATATCGATGATATTCATGCCGGGTATGTGTCACAGGAGCATGCCCGGAGAAACCAGGTCATGCAGCAGTATCTCGGTCCACTCAACGGGATGAGCATGCACCCGGATACCCGGACGCTGCTACTGGAAATCGCCGCCTGTCCCGGCGGTGAGACATTCCTGAGTGAACTGGCTGCCAGTCATTCGCTCGGCCATCTCAAAAAACAGACTGTCATTGCATTTTATGAGCAGGGTAATTACGCCCGGGAACTGTATTCGCTGTTTAACAAACCTTACTGAACACAACGGAACTCCATCATGGCCCTGATAGGTCATGATGGTTCAGACCTGTGCGGAGCCACAGAAATATGACAACATTTGCGTTAGTGGCCGATGTGGGGGGGACCAATGCCCGCCTCGCATTGTGCAATCTCACCACCGGAGAACTATCCCGTGTGCAGACATACAGGGTCACGGCATACCCGGGGCCAGAAAACCTGATCCGTGACTATCTCCGCGATATTCCATCCCCGGTGGATGACGGATGTATTGCCATCGCCTGCCCGGTGACCGGCGACCATGTCACCATGACCAATCACTGCTGGGCATTTTCAGTTACTGCACTAAGGCGCAATCTGGGATTTTCACGGCTGGATGTCATCAACGATTTTACCGCCGTTTCGATGGCGGTACCGGTTCTGAAACCCGCGCATCTTATTCAGCTTGGTGGCAAGGAGGCAGCCGCCGGAAAGCCCGTTGCCATTTATGGTGCAGGCACCGGACTGGGTATTGCACACCTTATTCCGGTGGATAATCGCTGGATAAGCCTGCCCGGAGAAGGGGGGCATGTGGATCTCGCCCCCGGCAATAAAGAAGAGGGAGATGTGCTCGCTATTTTGCGCCAGGAGATGGGGCATGTTTCCGCAGAGCGTGTGTTGTCAGGGGCCGGGCTGGTCAATTTGTATCGGGCCACTGCGCTCGCGAACGGTAGACTCCCGGAGAGCCTGTCGCCGGAGGAAGTGACTGAGCGGGCACTGGCAAACCGCAGCCATGATGCCCGACGAGCGCTCACCCTTTTTTGCGACATCATGGGACGCTTTGGCGGTAATCTAGCGCTGACACTTGGCACTACCGGAGGGGTTTACATTGCCGGCGGCATAGTGCCCCGTTTTCTGGACTTTTTTAAAGCCTCAACGTTCCGCCAGCGTTTTGAAGATAAAGGGCGTTTTACCTCCTATGTGCAGGACATTCCGGTTTACTTAATTGTCCATGACAATCCGGGTCTCCTCGGCGCCGGGGCATATCTGCGGCAGCGTTCAGGCATCCCCCTTTAAACCACGGGTTCAGTATTAATTCATCAGTAAGCAGGACAATAAAATGGCATCACCACAACAGGGAAAATCACCGGATTATCGCTTCACACTGGCGAACGAACGCACCTTTCTCGCGTGGGTCAGGACGGCACTGGCCTTTATGGCTGCGTCAGTTGGCATAGATCAACTGGCCACCACGCTGACTCCGGGCACCTTCCGGACAGGACTGGTGATTGTACTCAGCCTGACCGCCGCAGGATTATCCTGCTACGCCTGGTATCGTTGGCACAAAAATGAGCACGCGATGCGTTTTGATAAAGATCTTCCCTTTCCCCGCCTGCTCCTCTGGCTCAGTGGCGGGCTGGCACTTTGCATTCTTGTGATGCTGGGACTGATGATATGACTCTGACTCGCCGGATCCGTGATCAGGGACTTCAGCCAGAGCGAACATCGCTGTCGTGGCACAGAACAGCATTTTCCTCACTGGCACTGACTCTGGTCATCGCCCGTGCATGTTTCTGCCACGGCAGCCAGCTGCTCATCGGGCTGAGTTGTGCCTCTGTCGCCTTGTCAGTGGCGCTGGTGATGGTTTCATACCGGCGCCAGCAGACCCTCGTCTGTAATACTGACTTGTGTACCCTTCCGTCAGCGCTAGCAAAAAGCCTGATCAGCGGTTCGTTGTGTCTGAATGCGTTGGTCATCACGCTCAACAGTATCCTTTCACTGTACTGACAGGTTACTATCGACCTGTTTTACTGATGTACTGAGGAGTCATCTTGCATTTACATAAACTCATCGCTCAGTTCAGGGTACTGGTTGAGAAAAAAACATTCATTGCTGCCGCTGAAAATCTGTTTATCTCCCAGCCGACGCTCACACAAAACATGCAGCGTCTGGAGTCCGCGCTGGATGTCTCTCTTCTGGTGCGCAACGGAAAAAAAATTTCACTGACAGTATACGGCGATAGCCTCTACCAGCATGCCTGCCTTCTGGAACGAAATTATCGCCAGGCGATGCTGGATATCGACACCATCAAACGCAGCCACCGGGAAACGCTGGTGTTGGAATGTGGACATGCCTGGAGCCACGGTGTGCTGTTTAAACTGATGCAGCGTTATATGGCACAGTTTCCTGATGTACGCATTGTCATCAAAAACAGCAACAGCGCCATGGGACAACAGCATCTGCTCAAGGGGGAATGTGACCTTGCTTTAGGGGCAATACCGGCCCCCGACAACCGCCTGTCCGCCATTCACTACATCCCTATTTTTACGACCCGCTTTATGCTGTTTTGCGCACCGGATCACCCTCTGGCAACCAGTCGGCACATCTCCCAAAAGCGGCTCAGCCAGAGTGAGTGGGTTGTCCTACGACATGAGTCGGAAGAAGGTGAGTTTGAAGATCCCTTACTGTGCAGTATTCCGCCTGAGCGGGTGCGTTTTGAAGTGTTCTCAGTCTCCAATGCCATCGCACTGGTCAGCCAGAGCCACTGTATTCTACCTCTACCGCTGCAGCTGGAGCAGGAAGCCACAAACCGCGGGTTAGTTCCGCTAGATATGGCAAAAGCCTTCTCCACCTTTCAGACCGGAATTATGTATATCGATGATGTGCTGAAACATGGGCATAAAAGAGCATTTATCGACACGATTATAGAGTCGAAAAGTCATTTTGGTGACGACGTATCGTAAGTATACCGCATAATCGTGCCATTCACATTTAGAGATCCTTCGGCATAATAAATCCTCCAACGAAGGAGAACGCTATGCGTCAATCCCATTTTATTGAGCATCAGATCATCGCCGTGATTAAATCGGTTGAATTCGGACGCACCGTTAAAGATGCCTGCCGGAAGGCTAGTATTTCTGAAGCCATCTACTACAGCTGGAAGTCCAGATATGGTGGCATGGAGGCCTTTGATATTAAAAAGATCAAGGCTCTTGAGGACGAGAACCGACGTCTCAAACAGATGTTTGCCGACCTGAGCTTTGAGAACCATGGTCCGTAGTTTATCTCACTGGTGCTGACTGAACGAGCAGAGAAACATGCAGTAAAACTGGAATTTATCCAGCTGGATAAAGTAATAAAAATCACGGAAAGATGGTTGTCAGAATATAACGATGAACGCCCGCATGAATCACTGAACAATATGACGCCGGAGGAATATCGACAACGCCATTATTTGGCCAAGATCTCAAAAAATGTCTGGAACTAAAATGGGGCTATTTACACTCAGGCGATGCAGAGACTGGGAGCAAGTGCAAATGCCGGCATCAGTTATCTGTTAGACAGCGTGATAGATCTGGCAAACGCAGCGATTGCTGGCAAACGTTATCTCCATGGGCAATGGCCCGACAGGTTCCATTGGCTGGAACACTGTGGGGGGAGCAGTCGCGATGCTAGCTAAGCTAGGCGTAGCGTTTCCGATCGCTTTAACTTTCTCGCCATTAATTTTCAATCGTGAGTTTTCATCTCACGGAGCATCTGCTCCCATAGCCGAGGAAAACTCACCGGCGTATTTATCGAAAAAACACCGTTTCAACTGATTTAAGGCGCTGTTAATAAGTTAAGCCGCGGCGACTTTTAAGCTTATGGGCGCACTATTTATAAATTTTTATCCGAAGAACCTTCATTTAATAGTGTCCGGTTTTACAAACCCAATACAGACAGGATAACCGCTATGTTTGCTATCTTCTTGAAAAGTTATCTGACTGATAGCATCAAGCTGTAAAGACGGCCATTGACTTAATCCCCGAGTAAACGAAGCATAAGTACAATTTTTATCAGACCGGCCTATCAGTAATGCTCCTGATTGCTTAATATCGGCCAATCGGATATTTGCGTTATAGATATTAGGTTTAGTGCTGTTACTCCAAGGCGTGATGATTTCAGGCCTTGACGCCCCATAAAAAATGAGCCACTCAGCCAGATGCTCTCCTCCAACTAGACGCAGTGGAGTAGCATAGCGCTCTAGCCATAGCCTCTCCACATTGTGGCTAAACGGGATAATACCGCTCATTTTGCGCCCCGCATTAGCTACATTGGTTATCATAACCATAGCATAGCCAAGTAACACCAGAATTGCGGTCCCCATTAGTACCAAAACAGGCCTTTTCAGTGACTGCGTACCGGGAGTAACGACGCAGGCGATAACCAATGCGGGGGACAGAATGAAAAACGGCTGAAGCCACTCGGTTAGTCGCCCTCCATGATGAAACAAGAACCATAGCCAAATCAATACCTGAGGCACTAAAACGACCAATAACAGGATACGTTTATCTGTGTCAACAGGCCACTGGAGAGAGATCTTTTGCGAGTGCAATATCCACCATAAAAACAGCAACGGATAATAGATGCTGAGTAGCTTTATAAATAAACTAGGGTTAAACTGACGCGCTATCTGTGTATCGACCCAGTTGAACGCCGCGAAGTCATGTTCCCACAGCCAGAATAGATTTGGAGCAAGCATCACAAGGCCAATCAGCAGCGCCAGATAAAATACAGGCTGGCGATAACATCTCCGAATTTTTGGCACAGCCAGTGTGGCAACAAACACGGCACCGACAAATGCCAGCGTTGAATACTTAGCCATCGCCCCCAGGCCTGCCGTAAATGCAAATATTATCCACCATGCAGGATGGCGGGTGAACGCCAGGAAAAAGGACAATAGCATCCATGGCCACAGCATAACCAACAAATAGTTATCATTATAACTGATGATATCGAAATTAATGACTCCTGACAGGTTAAGTGTGCATAATGCAATCCAGGCCAGCCGTTTACTACCGCTCAGCTGTTTTGCGAGAAACCAGCACCCAATCATTCCGATAGCGATCGCCAAAAAATGCGTGATATACCAATAGGCGCTCAGCGAGATACCGGAAAACCACAGCGCCGGACGCCATACCATACCAACCAGCCAGGGATTTTTCGGCGATCCCCATTCGGCATTTTGTGCCCAGTTCAATGCTTCCACTGCATCATAGGGCACCGTAGGATCCAGGAAGATTGTAGCCAGGCTCCACAAGAGAGCGTACAGACCCACCCACATTGTTAAAAACATGCGAGTCATATGTTTTCCTTAAAAAAATCAACAGAGAGTTAAAATGCTATTCTAAGGAGTCAATTATATTTTTTAGATAAACAGAAAGGGATTTAACCGCCGTGGTTGAGCTACAGATGATAACGGAAAACATAAGAATTGCTTAACTCATACCAAGCGTGTTCGGGGCATCTTATCCATCCCTCTGCAGCCACCGCCGCGGGAAATGGCTTGTGAAACACATTCTATTTTGGATGGGTCACCCCGTAACGGCTCATCTCTCTCAGGTAATACGTACGTCTTCTGGCATATCTGATTTTATCATTTTGCTCATAGTAGTATTCATTGTGCCTGAATGCGGTTTTGGCATCGGGAATTTTTTTAGTCAGGACCAGCGTAATTAGACAGCCGCGTGCAGAAAGCTAAAGCAATTGATAGAATACGATAGCAACCAGATGGGATTTTACGCACCTTGAGCTGGGAGAATGCTTCCTATGGCGGGCTTAAAGTCTCTCATGGATTCCCCCATAATTTATCCGGTTTTCGACACATTACTGATACGCCTCAGCTAGACTAAGTAAACTGGCGTAATATTTAATGAGGTAATTATTCATACGAAGTGTGATAATTACCGCGCATTGGGTATCAGAACACGACACGGATATCAAAATCGGTAATGCTAAACCTTTCAAGGCGATGAGTCAGATCAAGTCGCGACTAATACACTACCTCTCAGCAGTTCCATCAGTGTGGAGGAACGCCTTAGCATGGCTTTCCCCCACCCACGACTTATCTAAACCAGCCCATAGTGCACCGCGGCCTGCCACCCTAGCGAAGCCAGCGTCAGGGTCGCCAAAACTCCCAGCATTAAACGGGTTCTATCAGCAGATTTTTGCTGAGCGATCAGCTGATTCTCAGCGGTTTCCTGCTTCTGCTGGCACTCCTCCCGTAGAGTCTGCAGCCTCAGTTCGCCAAGATTTAGCGCCTGCTGCTGTTGCTGCATCGCAGCCGTCTGTAGCGATAGCCTCTGTTGCACGCTCTTAAACTCTGACTGTTGCTGCTCACTTAACCCTGTTTGAAATGCGGCATTCTCACCTGCAAAGCGAGCCAGCTCTGAGCACAGCCGCTGAGACTGTTCTGCTGCCATTTGCTGCATCTGCTGCTTAAGCTCTTCACCCTGCCGTAGCTGGGTCGCGGTGAGTGCGACAATCTGCTGCTGAATTTCCTGGTGATTTTGGGTCGCCTCTGCCAGAACGTTTCCCAGCGTATCCTGCAGCCGTTGGGCGGATTCTGCAGCGCTGGCCGTCGCCCGCCGCTCAAAGGCGTCGCTGCGGCGTTGCTGTTCAGTAATGGCGCTGTCCAGCTGTGCCAGATACTGCTCTGCCGCATCATGCAACCGCCGCTCAACCTCCAGCTGCAGAGCATCACTCGTGGCGCTGATGCGGCTTTCTGCCTCACGGACCTGTTTCACACAGCCAACCAGCTGCTGCGCCTGTTTCTGGGTGAGCCCCTTGGCCTCCATCAGCCCTTGGTTGGCCTTGTTTATTTCACGCTGCTGCTGCTCCAGCAATATCTGCTGGTCGAGAATTCTCTGATTCTGCTGTTCCAGGCTATCAGTCTGTTGCTTCAGTAAATTTTGCTGTCTTAGCAGAATGCGCTGCTGATCGCTCAGCACCTTAGAGATCGCGGTGTTGACGATCAGTAGCTGCGACGACTTCTCGGTCAACCGACCGATGGATTTGTTCAGGTCGAGCTGGGCCTCCTGTACTTTATCGTCGAGATCGTTCCACCAGTTACTGAGAAAATTTCCGTTTTTCTGCTGCCGGCGCAGCGCATCCAGCTGCCTGGTGTGCGATTGCACTTCGCCCCGCTCCGCAGTCATCGCATTGATAAGCTCTTTAATATTGCTCTCACGGATAATGCGTTCGGGTATGGTGGCAGAAGAAAAGGCCTCAATAATGCTGAGTTCTTGGCTATTTGGAGATGTCATACCCCTGATCCTTTCAACAGGTTTTAAGAAAGTCGTCAATTTCTGACTGGCTATCGCGAATAAAAGCGATAGTCGCAATACTTTTGTCCACCTGCTCAGCGGTTTCCGCCACAGTCTGCTCCAGGCTGGCCAGCGTGGCGTTGGCAGCTAGACCTGCCCCGCTTAAGGAGGTACCGATACGCTGGTACACCGAGATCGATTTCTGGTAGTTATCTATATTGCTCAGCGACTGTTCAGACAGGGTGGCTAACTCATTGGCAAACTTATCTCGCCGCTTTCCGTCCTGCAGTAGCTCGTCCATAAACTTTTCGCTCAGGGAGTAGCGGTAGCGATCAAACAGACGATCGATTTGGTAAGCAAAAAACGCAGAAGTCAGGCCGGTCAGGATGCCGAGCAGCACCGGGGTAATCAGGTCTGAGAACGGCTTGAGGAATGGGACTGTGGCCATAAAAGTCGCTACCGTTTCGGTCAGTAGCACCCCCAGCGATGAGACCACCACTGCGGTGAGAATCTTCAGCCCCTCCTGCAGCGCTTGATCCCGGGTCATCTCTTTCGGAGGGAAAAAAATCATTTTAAAGGCACGGAACAGCCCCAGAAGCCCCTCGCGGATCACCATGACAAAACGTTTAGCGGTAGAGAGGAAGTTGTTGATTAGGAAGGTCAGCAGATTACTCATAAATCCGCCGACGCCGCCCTGAATCATCTGCCCTAGTGCATCAGGAATTTTTTTTACCACCGAATCGATGACCCGCACCAGACGCTGGCGGATCTCTTCAAAAAGCGTTTTCCCAACGGCAACGCCCTGCTTAACCAGTACCTTAAATTCGTTGAACAGGCAGTTAACCAACTCGGTAAGCAGCACGCCGAGAGCCTGGCGCATGCCCATCATGGCGGCCTGCTTACCGCCGGTCTGCAACAGTTCTGCCGTCTGTTTTTTCAGCATGGCGTGGTTCGCTGTGCTATCGATATGCTGCTTTGCACGCTGATATTTTTCTTTCATCAACGCATCGTCGACTGCAAACTTTTCAGCGTTGGTGATGGTGGCGCCGTCTCTCCCATCCTTCCTCTCCTTAGCCGCCCATTTGACCATATCTTCGTCGCTCTTGGAGCCGTTTAGTGGCTGATTGGTCAGCGCCAGGTTCTCGTCATCGTTGGCCATGCCGCGGATACGGCTGGTATCGACGCTCATCTCTCCGCTCTCTGCATCCTGGGTTACCTTCCCCATGGCAAGATGGTTTTTAGCATTGTGATGAATTTCATTCAGCGAGACCACGTGATCCAGCTCGGCGCGGACAATCCGTCCGTCTGTGAGCTCAATGGTTCCGTCAGCAGAAACACGCCTGCCGGTGTACTCATCCCTGCCCTGGCCAATTTTATCTGCACGCTTTTGATCCCAGGTCTTAGCGCCGGCGTTTTTCGCTTTAGCCCCAGTATCAATTTCATACTCCGACCTGACCACAGCGTTGTAGTCTTTGCGTGAATGCGCATGCAAAGCACGATCAGAATCAGTCGCCACATAGTCATCATCTTTACGTTCAAAATTACGCAGTGTGGTGACGTTGCCGCCATTTCTATCTTCAAACATGGCAGTCGATAGGCCAAAGGGCCCAATAATCTGCCCAATCACCTGCATCTGGCAATCTTCGAATAGCTGCTGCAGGCGTTCTTCCCGCAGCGTAGAAAGGTTCCTATCCATACTTCTTCCCATCCTGAATTAGACCCGTTTATCAACAACAAAACGCGTGAACCATGCGGAGAAACTGCGCATTTCCACCACTCTGTCCGCTACGTCATGAAATACATTGATCACCTGACCATAGTCCCCACCAACTGCAGGGGTGAGATCCAGACACAGGTAGTCGCCACCGCCGTTGCTGGCAAAAGGGATCCAGCCGGGCAACCACCAGCCGGGCCGAATCCCCTCCGCTGGCCTGGCGACCTTGCCCTCAAAATCACCCTCCTCCAGCAGATCTCGCCATACCGACCAGCTCATTAGGATATTCTGCGTCGACAGGAACTCCCAGCTGCCGAACAGCCAGCCTCCGAGGCCCTTCTGGCCGTTATGTACCAGCAGGCAGGCCGTGAAATCCGCCGGTAGCGACGCGCCAATCACCTGCTCCAGATCGCGAATCTCCGCCCCGCTGGCCGGAGAATTGAGATCGTCCAGCAACGCCGGGCGGTGAGCCTGCAGCCAGCGTTCCAGATCTTTCCACAGCTCGTTCATGCCAACTCCCCATGTTTTATGGGTTTAATGTTAGCGCATCGCATTAACCGGCTTACACCGATTAAGTCAAACCACGGTATTAATCCTGCCATTCTCCTAGTAATTCTGTTCATTCGAGTCGTGTGCCATGAGGAATATGGCCAACTCCACATATCAGCAATTTGTGAAATGGTCAGTTAGCGGCACAGCGACGCCAATCCAGTCGCTGCACCGACAGGAGTCCCTCAGGCGAGAACATCCTGGCTTGCTGCCGCAGGACGCAGAGGCGTTTTACAAGCTGCTGCTGGAGCCTGCCGGCGCTAACGTGTAATATCCCCCTCACGTTGCAACAACGTGTACCTTGCGCGAGGCTCCTTTATCCGTTTCTTTCTCCAAACATCTCAGTTTTACTCAAAAATACAGCGGTTAGACCTAAATGTCAGTGCGGCATTAACGGCGGTGAGGATTCCCGACCTCACTCGGTCAAGTTAAAGACAGTTAATCTCAGCATAGTCAGTTAACTTCGAATAATAACCTTAAGCTATGATTAATTTCGAACGTTGTTTCTAAACAAAAGCCCTTTATAAAAAAGGAAGTAAACATCAAGCTAGCCTAATGTCTGCTCTCGATATTTCGCTAATTGATAATCGGCGCGTAATGCTGTTGCAGGAAAACTTCGTTCGCCATTTTATAACCATATGGTTTCCACTTTATCTTGGGGGCAGGATCATCCAGTACAGCGTAGTAATCAATAATCCGTTTTTTATGCTATGTTGTCATAGCACCTCCTTGATGAGTCATGTCATATGCAAGTGGGTCTACTGCCATGACGTGGTCATCAGACATCATCACTCACATTATCAAAACATAAAGGTCGCCTCACGCCCCCTCTGAGGGGCTGTTCTTTTGTTTGCGCGGCATTATTAATGCAAAATTAACCAGAAATAATGATCAAATCCACTGATTTCTCCCCATAATATCAACCCAATCCATCTAATTTTTATTTTTAATAATGACACCTAAACTCCCCACTCAAATAGCCAAAATAATAGTGAATATAACATCATGGGTGATGATATCTATTCAAACAATTACCCCATTATTGTTTTCTGTTAGTTCAGTAGTTAGAGCCAGTGAATCTAGAAATGTGAGCGGGGGAAACTCAGCCATTTTTCAAAAAAATCAGAACACCCATAAATTACCGTCTCTTGGTGGCGGTGAGTCAATTCCTTCGCAACTGCCCACTCCTGCAACTAAAGTTGCGGATGTCGTAATGCAGGCAGGACGAATCCTGTCTAGTGAGAACATCAAAAATTTATCTATTAATTACGCAGAAAGCATTGGTGAAGATCTAATAAAAGAGAAAATTAACGCATGGGCAAATCAAAAAGGCACCGTACGCATTAATGCTTCCTTTGATAATAAAATTTCTGGTGATGTTTTACTCCCAATCACAGAAAGTTCGGATGGTTTGCTTTTCTCGCAGTTTGGGCTGCATGCCAGCGTTGGCAACAGTCGCTACGTCAATATTGGTGTGGGTTATCGAAAACATATCAACAACTGGATGTATGGCGTCAATACTTTCTACGACTATAGTTACGCGGGGAAACATGCACGTGCAGGTATCGGTGGGGAGATGTGGGCGGATTATATGAAGCTGGCAGTAAATGGCTACTATGGTCTAACAGACTGGCATGAGTCCCGTTTATCCGCCATGAAAGATTATGATGAACGTCCAGCCAGCGGCTTTGACCTTCGTGCTGAAGCGTATTTGCCGTCATATCCTCAATTAGGTGCCAGCCTTAAATACGAGCAATATTTTGGTGAAGGTATTCGTTTGAATATCGGTAGTCATGCTGATGACTTGAAAGATAATCCAAAAGCACTAACATTTGGCTTGAGTTATACACCAATCCCGCTGATTACCCTGAAGGGTGAGTACTCCGGGGGTAGGAAAGACGCTAGCCGTATTGGGATCAACGTTAATTATCGATTTGGTGTGCCATGGGCGCAACAAATTAGCATTGACGGCGTTAAGGTATTACGTAGCTTGATGGGTAGTTCGTACGAACTCGTCGACCGTAACAATGAAATCGTGATGCAATATCGCAAGCAGGATCTGCTGGAAATCTCATTGCCAAACACGGTCACAGCTGAAGCTGCAGAAACAATAACACTACCGCTCACGGTATCTAAAGATAAATATGGTCTAAGGGATGTCAAATGGACGGCTTCTGTGGAGTTCTTCGCTAACGGCGGCTCATTTCGTAAACTGTCGCTTACCCAATTAGAAGTAACGCTGCCGTCATACCTGTACACCAAACTCGCTAATACTGCGCAGGAATACGTGATTAAAGCGGTTGGCGTTGATAACAACGGTAATAACTCTAATCCCGCCGCGACGACTATCAAGGTTAAACCAGCGGATGCCGCCTCAGCGAAGATTTATGCGCTCACCGCAGACAAAGACGTTGCCGCTGATAATGGCAAGGATGCCATCACCTTTACTACGGTGGTGAGAGATGTTGCCGGCGCCGTTGTTCCGGGGGTGAAGGTCACGTTGGCGGCCACCAGTGGAACACTGTCTAAGAATACGGTGACGACCGATGATAACGGGGTGGCTTACGCGAAGCTGACGGATACAGCAGCTGAGAACGTTACCGTAACCGCGACGACGCCATTTGACACAAAAGGCAAAACAGCATCTGTCACCTTTAAAGCGGATGCCGCCTCAGCGAAGATTTATGCGCTCACCGCAGACAAAGACGTTGCCGTTGATAATGGCAAGGATGCCATCACCTTTACTACGGTGGTGAGAGATGTTGCCGGCGCCGTTGTTCCGGGGGTGAAGGTCACGTTGGCGGCCACCAGTGGAACACTGTCTAAGAATACGGTGACGACCGATGATAACGGGGGTGGCTTACGCAAAGCTGACGGGATACAGCAGCTGAGAACGTTACCGTAACCGCGACGACGCCATTTGACACAAAAGGCAAAACAGCATCTGTCACCTTTAAAGCGGATGCCGCCTCAGCGAAGATTTATGCGCTCACCGCAGACAAAGACGTTGCCGTTGATAATGGCAAGGATGCCATCACCTTTACTACGGTGGTGAGAGATGTTGCCGGCGCCGTTGTTCCGGGGGTGAAGGTCACGTTGGCGGCCACCAGTGGAACACTGTCTAAGAATACGGTGACGACCGATGATAACGGGGTGGCTTACGCAAAGCTGACGGATACAGCAGCTGAGAACGTTACCGTGACCGCGACGACGCCATTTGACACAAAAGGCAAAACAGCATCTGTCACCTTTAAAGCGGATGCCGCCTCAGCGAAGATTTATGCGCTCACCGCAGACAAAGACGTTGCCGTTGATAATGGCAAGGATGCCATCACCTTTACTACGGTGGTGAGAGATGTTGCCGGCGCCGTTGTTCCGGGGGTGAAGGTCACGTTGGCGGCCACCAGTGGAACACTGTCTAAGAATACGGTGACGACCGATGATAACGGGGTGGCTTACGCAAAGCTGACGGATACAGCAGCTGAGAACGTTACCGTGACCGCGACGACGCCATTTGACACAAAAGGCAAAACAGCATCTGTCACCTTTAAAGCGGATGCCGCCTCAGCGAAGATTTATGCGCTCACCGCAGACAAAGAATATTCTACAGACCAGATAGCTTTTACTGCGCAAGTAAAAGATAAATCTAACCAGAACATTCCTAATGAAAACGTATACATCAGTAGTTCTTCAGGTTTCCTGAGTTCACGGTCGAAAAAGACAGATAAGAATGGCATAGTACGATTTACGCTAACAGATGATGTTCTCGAGGAAATTACGGTGCAAGTACGAACTAATTTTGATATATACGGTAAAACAAAGGTCGTGCATTTTTCTCCATTTGTAGGAGAGGTGACTCTGCGGAGATGGAATGATCAATGTCATACAATGCACCGCACCCCTATAAAATTAGACAGGGATGATATTACGATTAAGCTTGATAGTACACCGGTACCTAATTGCGGTAACAGACCCATAGAAGAGTTAAATTGGTCGCTAGCTCCAGATTTAAATATCATTGCTAGCTCTGGAAATGTTTTTGTAAATGAGAATAAAGTTTCTTGCGATAACGGCGTTGGTGATAATATTATTACAGTTCGACGAGGCTCAAAAACGATAATGAAATTCACCATTTCGTGTAATTAGTAATGGCAACCATGAAATATAACGCCGCAATATGCGGCGTTTCTATTTATCACTCAGAAGAATTACTCCTGGTAACACTACTAATTGGTTATATCAGCTCTATTTTCCACAGGCAACTGACTCACAGCGATGATTGAACATCTCTGTGTCGTGGTCAACTAACTTTGGCCACATGACCTGACTGTTTGTGGAACAGCCACTCTGATTCATTTGGCGTTAAGCCGCCGTTATACCAGTGAGGCCTGAGAGCAGTACCCCGTGATATAACGGATTACGGCTAACCGTGCCTCCCCGGAGCTTTCATAGCCCGTCGTCGGTATCCATGAACTCTCACGCCAGATGGCCGTCCTCGTAACGCCCATGCCATCTGAAGTGCTTTTATGGTGAGGTCTGAGTCGGGTGAATACGATAACGACCAGCCCACCGGTTTGCGGGCGAACAGATCCAGCACTACGGCCAGATAAGCCCACCGCTTGCCCGTCCAGATGTAGGCCACATTGTCGCACCAGGCCTGGTCTGGCTCTGTGGCGGTAAACTGCCGGGCAAGAAGATTCGGGATTTCAACATGCTCATTGCCCCCTCGTTTGTATTTATGCCCCGGTATTTGACAACTGGTGATACCCAATTCTTTCATCAGCCGCCCGGCCAGCCATCGGCCGAGTTTTACGCCCTTTGTAGTGACCATCGTGGCGATATTTCTGGCACCGGCAGATCGTAAGGTGATCTACACGACCAATACCATCGAGTCGCTAAACAACGTAATCAGACACGCCATCAAAAAGCGTAAGGTGCTCCCGATGGATAACGCAGTGAAAAAGGTGGTGTGGCTGGCAATCCAGGCGGTGTCACAGAAATGGACTATGCCGCTGAGGGGCCGGCGCATGGCGATAAGTCGCTTTATTATCGAGTTCGGTGACCGCCTGAACGGTCATGTCTGCAAAAGGCATTTACACAGAATCGTGTGCAGGGGCGAAACACCTAGACGTTAACAACGCAATGTCACTTCACTGCGAGTGTTGCCGTTACCATCCATGAGTAGCGTCCCGCACCAACACCGGTGTTACATATCCGCGCCCGCAGCTCACCCGATTTAGACGCCAGTTCCAATTGGATCGACGATTCACTCGGCTTTTTGACGATCGTTCCGGTAAGTGAAGCTATATCAGACGAGGCCCGCCCAATGGTCTGATACGCGGTGCATCCGTAATTAGATATAGGGAAGTTCAGGTCATTCACTTCTGCGGTTACGGATTGTCCACCGGTAACGTCTATGTCGAAGTCCAAGCCCCCCGCCCACATTTTTTCCGAGCCTCTATAGTAGCCAATGCTCTTAACTTGTACCCTCCGTGAGGGCCCGAGGCACTTCACGTATACCTCACCCTTCCACCTGCTAGTGTCAGCATACCCCTGCTCCCTCTGCTCCTTTATCCATAGAGTTACCTCTCGAGTACCTTCACCCTCCACGATAGCCATGTCAGCCCAGTACTTATACAAAAGGTTATCGTCGAAATATTTGGCTTCTTTTATATTAGATATCACGCACCCCTCTGGGGCGATTACGATCCAATGGTCTAGCCATTTATCCCAATAATTTGAATGTTCACCCGCACTCATCCCCGTAGACAATGTTTCCACCTTTAGGGTAGTAGACCAACAAGGCATAGCCGCGAGCACCGACCACACCATAGCAACGTACAGCATAATTTTTCGCATTTTCATTCCTTATCAGGCAGCCAGCAATATGGCGTCAGCCCAGCGATGCCATCGAGCCGCGTACACCTGCACCCGCAGCCGGGCGTCATGCTCAGACAGCCCCCTCTCCAGGCCTGCTCAAAAAGCCGCAGGCTTCGCTCATGATGGTTATTTAGGCGCGGGGCGCCAGGGCAGCCCCCTCAGGCCCGAACCATAGCCCCTGCCAGTCAAAACCGTTATCGGCCTATCTGTGTTTTCTCCAGATAACGCTCAAAACCGCTGAGCTCCCGTGGCCAGCGCCATCTCAGGTCTCGCTCGCCATTGCCGGCAAAGCCACTCATAGGCCAGAGACCACGCCGCATCAGGGAGCTGATGACGAATCAGGGGCATGACAGCCTTACATCGTCGATGCCTTCACGGTAATGGTACCGCTGTACTTCCCGGCGACCTGCGTCGCCGTCGGCAGGGCTGTCAGGTTCAGTTTTGTTGTCTGTTGAGTGGTAGCCGCAGGAACTTCTATTGAAAGGGTGCCGCTCTTAAATTTTTCTGTAGAAGTCCCCAGGGTGGCCTTCACATTCATTGTCAGCTTGTCCTTGCCCTCGCCAGCGGAGAGCACGATATGGTCATCTGCCGCCTCGGCTTGGGACACTTCCAGTTTGACCTTGGTGCCATTGCTCGTCGTCTTGATATCCAGTGTCTGTACGTCTTTCTTGTTTTTCAGGTCAAATGTTTTGGCAACATCCAATGCCACAGTGGCATCCACGGTCGCCGTAATAGTTACCGTGGCAGACGCCTCACCCGCCTGAGAGGCAAACGGCTGGACGGCTGAAGCCAGAACCAGAAGACCGGTGACATTTTTCATGATGGTGCTTTTCATTGTGTGTTTCCTTAGTGTGTTACTGCCTAACGCAATGGTTTAAAAATTCGGTTTCATCGACAGATTGCCGATCCCCTTGTCAGCAGGCCCTCCGCATCTGCCGCAGGGAGTATCCATGAGGCTCTGCAGGATTGACCGGCATCGCGTCCCCACTGCGCGGTCAGCGAGCCTTTAGGGGTAAGACCGGACAGGAATACCTGACCGCCGTCACCCACAATGCCGGTGCTCTCCCCGGCGCTCACCGTGGTGCCGAACGGCAGTGGCTTACCGTCTTTTGTCAACGTCATCAGGGCACGTAGCCCGGTTTTTGCTGCAAACTCCACTTTGACGACTGCGCCTTTCGTTGGGATAACCTGCGCCACCGGTTTCTCAACGTCGGTGCGCGCATCCAGATGCGCGACATCAAGTGCAATACGATTCTCGCGGTATTCACTGACCCAGGGCTGAATGGCATATCCATGCCAGTCCGTCCTAACCCCGGAGCCGCTTTCCACCGGCACACCGGCATCGCCGGGCACCGACACGAGAACGGAAGTGCTCCCCAGCGGTTGGCCGAGGGTGACACCGCCGCGGTGAACGATGATGCCGCCTGCGGCGTTATAACTAACCTGACGGTAGTCACGGCCCTGACTGTAGCCGGCGGCGATGTCACCATAGGTTCCCCGATACCCCACCTGAAAACTGTCACCGTTGCCACTCTGGCGGGAGTAACTCTGGGAGAGGCTCCAGCTCAGGTTGTCCCGCGCCAGAGCGGTACCGCTCAATCCAGCCTGCTGTGTCATGCCGCCGCTGCTGTTATGACCTATACCCCATGAGGCATAGGTGGATTTACCCGCACCGGAGAACAAGGCGTCCAACGGAACGGACAGAGACAGGCTCACCCCCCGGTCCGTCTCTCGCAGTGACGAGCTGTAGTTCTCGCTGTAACTCAGGCTGTAACTGACAGGCCCGAGTTGGCTGCTAAAGCCGGACTGCAACGATGTGCTCGCCCCCTTACCGTTCCAATACGTTTGTCGGCTGCCGGACAGATACAGCAAACTGTGGTCTCCCACGCGCTGAGACACGTTGGCCTCCATCCGCTCCCGGCGGTTGTCCTTCAGGTCATACCAATCCGTCACCGGGCGGGGGAGTCGTCGCCCAGAGGTGTCACGGCGCTCTTCGCCTCGCCAACCCCGCATGAATGACCGGTAACTTTCTTCCAGGGTGTAAAATCCCCGGGTGGAGTAACGGTAACCGGCCAACTGGAACGTGGTTCCCGTACTTTCAAAACCCCGACTGTATAAAAACCGAATGGACTGTCCGCGATGATGAGAGTCGTCAGCCAAGGTGCTGTCCGCATGCGTGATATCAGCCGATACCGCCCCCCATGTCCCCATGTTGATACCGGCGCCCAGGGCCGCAGACTGATACTTCCGGGTTAGCTGGATGCCGCCATAGACCGTGATACCCCCGGGCAGCCCCCAGGCCAAGGTGCCCTGTATCAGGCCGGACTCCCGGGCATCGCGCCGCCCGCTCTCATGCAATCGACCCGCGTTCAGGGTGTATGACACGCGCCCTTCCCGAAGCAAAACCGGCAAGGTGGCATAAGGCACCGTAAAGATGCGGACGTTCCCATCCGCCTCGGTCACTGTCACCTCGAGGTCGCCGCTGGAGTACACCGGGTTGATGTCGTCAATCGCAAAATCCCCCGGAGCCACATTGGTCTCATACACGCTGTAACCATTCTGGCGAATGCTGACCCGGGCATTTGTCAGGGCCGTCCCCCGTATTACCGGGGCATATCCCCGTTCGATATCCGAATACATGGCGTCTTCCGTCCTTAGACTAATCCCCTGTATTTCGGTGGAATCAAAAATATTGCCGGCAGTGGTCATGTCCCCCATCATCAGAGTGCTACGTAAAGAGGTTATCCCCCGCTCAAGCCAGGTGCGTCCATGACGCCACTCTCGGCTGTGTGATGAGGCGTAGCGGTTTTCACTCAGCGTGCGTTCATCACGCAACCGCCAGGGACCGACATTTACCCCGCTGTTCAGCCGCAGAAAGTAACTGGCGCTGCCGCCATAGCGTCCCTTCGTGTGGGCTCCGCTCAAAGACCAGTTCAGCAGGCCGGCGGCAATGCCGTCATTCCATTGCTCCGGGGAGAGCCCGTTGCGCGAATGTTTTTGCATCCACTTGTGCGGGATGCTGATGTCCAAACGCATCCGCTGAAAATCAAAGTGTGTCGTTGCCTGAGGAATGATGCTGCCTGGTGACAACGGTTGGACGGCAACGCCCTCGTCAACCCGTTGTTCACCAAACGCTTCCGGACGAACGCCGGCAGTAATCAGCTCCTGTCGGGTCAGCTCCGCCATCAGGCCGGTACTGTCCGTGATGCCGGCCCGCTTCTCCGGCGTATCGGCAACCCCAAATGCCATGTCGCGCACCCCGAGCGCCTCCTGATTGAGGAAAACACTGACGCTGTAGGTGCCCGGCAGTTGCTCTCCTCGCTCAAACCGAGACAGGTCTGCCGTTTCCGCCACACCAGAAACCAGCTCGGGCGGAAACCAAAGCGCTTCTTCGGCCTGGGCATGAGAACAAAGCAGCGCGGTCGCCAGTACGCTCAGTCGAAAGGTGAAATGGCCAGACATCCCCAAATTCCTCAGGGAATAATCCGTTGTGCTTTATCCTGCTCGCCATGGTCGCCGATGGCACTCCAGCTCACCGTTCCACCGCTGCCGGCAGGCAGTGCAAGTGATACGCTTTCCCGGGGAGGCACCATGACATCCTGCAGGGCTTTCGTTCCTACCTTTATGTCAATCAGCGTCAGGTAGTAGGGCGTGGGGTTATGAATGTTCAGGTTGGCCCCTTTACGGGTAAACTCCAGCTTGTCCGCCGCCTTCTCCCGAGACGGAGTCAGGCCGGCAGGACGAACAAAAAGCTTCACCTGCATCAGGGTCGCCACAATCAGGCTTCCGCCCTCGTGTTTCTCCAGCGCCTTTTTATCCACGGAGGGAATGGCTTTGATGTTCAGGTAATACAGGCTTTCTTTATCCTGCGGATGGGCGGCCCCAGACGAGACGATCCGCAGCACATTTTCATTATCCGGCGCGCTGGTATACAGCGGTGGCGTAACGATAAAGTCGCTGGTCTTGGCACCGGTGGCATTTTCCACCCAGGATTGGATCAGGTAGGTTGACGCATCGGTCTTGTTGCTGACGGAGAAGGTTGATTGCGCAGCATCAGCCGGGTGAACAACGCGCGTGGCGCCCAGTGTAATACCGCTGGCAAAGGTAGAAGAGCAAAGCAGCAAACCAAGAAATCCCGATATTACACAAAGGATAAACCGCCGCCGCAGGCATTTTACGATATTGCATATATTTGTATTTATGATTGATTTCACTTTTTGCCGCCGTGTTTTATACATTGACGAATATCCAGAAATAATATTAAACTGCACTATAATGGGGTAATTTTGCGAATAGCATTCCGTGAGTAGCGTTGTTGAATAAATAGATATTATTCCCCCTTAAAAAATAGGGGCGCAGCACTCTAAAGTCAGTGGAGTAACATCAGGATAGAGAGCAATACACAAGTATGATAGGCATATTGACGCCTCTAAAAACAGCATGATTACCTATTTTCAACGAGGCCCAATGAATTGCTGACAACCAGGATTTCATCTGACTGATATCGAGTTGTAAATGACTCGTATCGTGTCCAGTCAAACAGTGATGAGGGGCTGGGCGTGTTGGTTTCGATTTTCTCTTTTTCTATCGAACTGCTTAAACCTGGCAGAAAGGCCAACACCAATGCGGTTACGAATAATGCTGTAGAGCACACTAATGTTCCCCGAGCATAATGGTATGATTTGGTCGTCGTTATATAAGCTTTTCGCTGTAGCATATGCTCTACCCACTCGAAGAAATATTCTGGTAATAAAAAGGCTAGATATAATATTGCATTTCACGCGGTGGAATATATTTGCGAACAGCAATCTAGTAAAGCGCTTAGGATGCAGACCTTAGATTCAATGCAGTGTAAACGGATTGGTATAGAGGGCAATTAAGCAGTACCATAACCCAAAAGAATCAAATATTATAGTCAAATCACAAAGTGATTATGAAATGCGCAACATTTTCATCTGCCACCATCCCGTGTATGCTTTATTCTTTTTCAGAAAAGACGTCAAACGGGAAGTAAATGAATAAGCGTTAATTAAGTACTGTATTGACGCTTATGCAGATGTGAGTTTTGCCATTCATGGCAGCAGGTCGCGCAGCCGGTTCACCGGGCAGTCTTGGATATGTCCCAGAACATAACGCAGCCACGCCTCTGGCGCCCCCCATTCAGCCGACAGGTACTGATAAACGAGTACAGTACAGCAAAACGTTCACCACCTTCATCTGAACGTAGCGCCCCTATGGCGCGAGCACGGCAGCGAGGCTGCCATCAGCCTTCGTTAAGATCCCGCCTCATCTCAACGCCAGCGCTGCCTGACAGCCCGGCCGCTCACGCGATGACGCATACCCCGTCGCGTTGATACCCGCATAAAATGAGCCCGCCTGTGGCGTGAGCCGACTAGCGCCGATGCCCTTTTCCTGCCCGCGGCCGCACTGCAGGCTCTGCACCATGTACATGGTGCGCCCCGTAAAACTTCTACTCCCGCAGGGCGGCGGGCTCCGGTATCCCGATAAACATGGCGCCCCTCGGCAACAGGATCAAACTCGTCGTCGAGCGCATGCTCGCCGGTAGCTCCTGTGCCATGGATATTCGCCGCGACGACAGCGCCTCGTCGGACTGTAGCCATGCCCGCTTCTTATGCCAGAACTGCAAGTCCAAAGCCTGCGACAGCTGTGACCTCCAGGCCGCCGAACAGCTGCACGTCCTCCCTGACGGTGATAGGCAGCAATCACCGTCACCATACCTCACCTACCATGGCCGTTCTTCAACAATACCTGGTCGCTGCGTAATGTGCTTTTCCGCTGTACCACCCGCGCCATGCTCCGCGGGACGCGCCAACAGGGAATCGAAGTGGATATCTTCTGCGCGCACCATACTTATGGTCGGCAGCTAAATCAGCACCCGCATATTCATGTCTCCGTTACCCGCGCTGGACTCGATATCAAACACCACGTCTGGCGACTGCTGTTCTTTAAAAAGAAAGAGGTAGAAACCATCTGGCGCAACGCCGTCGTTCACCTTCTGCGAGATAACTATGCGCGAATCCCCCAATGACCTACCGGGTCCCGACTATACCCGTAACGCAGACGGGAGGCGCCATTACCCGCATGCACAATATCGACGGGCCTGGAAGGGACACTTTGCCCAAAAGATCCGAGGTGTCTGGCACAACGTGAAATACCTGGGCCAGCGCCTTGAAAAACGCCGCCCGAAGCGATCGCCGGTGGCGGCCTCTCCGCAGTGCCATTACCGAGGCGGTGGCGTATATATCAGTATTACGATCACCGCACACAGCAACACACGCCAGAAAATCTAGCCAGGAGGAATGCTACAGCGTTACGTCAGCCACATTCCGGCACGGAACTTTAACATGGTGCGGAACTACGATTGTCTAGCCAACCGCGAACGGGGCCAGCTGTTGCAGAAGGTTTACGAAGCACTGAAGATGTGTGTATGGGAAAAACCGAAACGACCTAGGTGCGCGCGGTACTGATGAAGGGCTTCCTGAGCACCACCCCGTACGAGGGTATCCAGTGTAAAAGTCAGCTGCGTTTTACCGGCGCAGGAGTGGACGAGCACGCGGCAAAAATGCTCTCTGACAGGCTGTCATCTGATGGCGAAAAGCGATGGCTTCAGACCCCGTTACTGGATAATTGCGCCTGAAAAACGAGTTTTAGATTAAAAGTAAAGCAAAACAGGTATTTTTACGCGTAACCGCTAGCAGTGCCCATCATCTGATGAGTGTAACGCGCTACGATCTATGGTTAGAGATCTCAAAAATAGCCGATTCAATCTATTAACCATCAAGAATAACCGTCTAAGATACATCAATAAATGACTATTTATCTTACCTAGCAATGCTAGGTCCGAAAAATCAATAAAAAACAAGCATGTATCGCGGATACCCTTTTCGTTCTAAAAGTAAGTGTAAAATAACATCGATATCTGATATGAGAAAGGTTATCTTAAAAGATAGTACATATGTCTACTCCCCATCGCAATGGGGAGTAGAGACCAAATGGAAACAACAAGCTCGTCATCAACCATATTAATACTTATTTCTATAGTATTTTATCACAATATTGTTATCATATTCACTGCATGACTCCAATAAAATCAAAGCATTATTTAACTTCAGACTATTACTCCTACAATAGTTATTTATACATGTCTCAGCATAAGTGCCAACTCTATTCTTCACATAAAACATAAAACTACTAACAAGAACGATGCACTGCATATGATCAATATGATTGATATAGGTAAAAACATTGCCATCATATTGCTTTAAAACCAATGGGTTTAGTACGTTATATTTCTCATGGTTATGATTTGAATCACGACCGCCATCAAAAACATTGTTCCATAGCGTATGGACATCTCTAATTGTTAAAAAAGGGGGCGATACAAAAAACACTAATGCAGCTACAACGGCAAAGATAAAAACAAACCTTTTCTTATATTTTATATTCATGATGCTTTACCATACCTGTTATTTTGATAAGTTAGTCTTTGAAATAATATGAGACATTATTGTTTGTAGCTCGGCAAATACCTTTGATTTCACTGGCGGTAAATTTAGTGTTAGCATAATACATTCCATTAATGTATAAATCATATGCAGGAACAGCGTCAATAAATGGTTCTCTTGCCAGAACCCCTACACAAAAAAGATAACTCATATTACATAACTCCCATTCATTTTTAGATGAGACAGAAAACCCTCCCGCATGATTTCTCTTTATTTCGCCACTAACATCTTTTCTAAACAGCTCAATATCTGCATCTATTAATGAAGCATATATTGTTACCGCAATTAAAACCATAATATAAACTACTGTTAAAGCTTGTGTGATGTAATTCTTCATAACCCCTCTCACCTCTATTGATAGTAGTTAGCAACTCATTAAAGCCAATAACTTAAAACCTAACAACTTTAGTAGGTTTAATTTTATCCCTAGTTATATTATCGAAAGCAATCATGTAAGAATAATGTATCACCCTGTTGAAACCGCCCTCATGACTATCGCCTAGCCTTTAATCGAAAGGAATAAAAATCAGTCCAATCGCTTATGAAAGTATCATATGGAGTAACAATTAGTGATAATATCTCATTATTTCACTTAAATTTATCGAAATAATGATATCAGGCAGGTCAACAATACTATTGTTGTCGCTAACCTGGCAGTGCTCACAGGGAATACAATCACAAATAACTCACGACTACATATCGCTCATGTTTTTTATAAAAATGACAAACAAGAAGGTTCATATAAGTCATTGGTAACTTTTCATGCACAGCAGGATTACTATCCTCCTATGGCAATGAGGTACTAATATATTTTATTTATATACTTAATCAGCCGAGGTCACTATGTCGCCAAATAAAATGTTCATGGTGATATTTTATAGGGTAGGCGCCACCTTTAAGTAATCACTCTACTTTAATAGATAACTCTTAGATAATCCTTTTATCTGAAATCTTAGCTTCTCAGAAGCCTAAAGTGAGCAGAGGACAAATCATGACTTGAAGTACGCATCTTTATATAGTGTGATACGCTTCGAAATCTTGCCGTAGTCTCCCCCCTTCCCCCTCATTGCCATTGCCATTGCCATTGCCATTGCATATATTAACGAACAGTCCATGCGGGACTAAACTCCTCCTCTTGAAATAGCTCTGTCAATCCACTAATTTGCTTTAGTCTAAGGACTTCGTCCTGATCCATCCCCAACTCTTGAGCAATATTCTCATTCGTCCACCCGAGTTGTGATAGCTCCGTTACAACATCAGACATCAATGTTATTTGATGTTTACCTCTAGCTCGATTGTGCCTAATGGTGGCTGCGATACGCGCTGCTTGCCCTTTTCTTTCTGCTCTGATACAGGTGACAGGTAACCACCCCCTCAATCTATCTCCGACCCCTCCCTTATTTTTACCCAATAACTGACGGTGAAACCCATCCACGACCAGATAATGGTTTTTTTCTTCCGACACAACCACTGGTTGAGTGAATCCATCCTTCTCCAATGACTGCTTTAACAATTTCTTTTCCGCCGGGGCCATGACATTAGGATTATAATCATTAGTTACTACCTGATCAGCCCTCACCCACAGAATACAATCTACCGGTTCTAACACAAAGGGGCTAAGCTCATGAAGTAATTTGCGCAAATAGTTTAGTGCCTGAATTTTTTCATCTTCTGTTTCATTTAGTCTGAAATACCGATGAATCATATTACTCAACTCTTCCAACGTCATAAAATCCCCCACTCTTTTCTCCTTAGCTTCATCCGACTTAAATAACTCTGATAGTATCTAGATTTGTTTGGACTAAACGATAACGTCCGACACCAAAAATCATTCTTAATTAGTGTCTTACAGATCCTTCGCCAAGATGGAATATCTTTAGCACCTAAATCATTCATTTGTTCATCCGGAATATCTTCTGGGTAACCATGTGTCTGATACCACCGCAGGTATACAGCTATCTTATTCCGGTAATGCTCAGCAGTCTTTCTTGGCATAACATCCAGAAGAAACATAGCATAACTACGCCAAGTATGATGAGATGGTTTTGATATCTGCTTTCGTAGAGCGAAATAAGCGCCAGTTTCATTAGCATAAAGGGCCCCACTGACACATCCGGAGACGCGGGAACACATGCGAGCCCAACTTTCCGGCTCAAGGACATGATAAAGCCACAGCCCTTTGCGCTGCTCCGGTCCGAAAGGTTCACAGACGCGCATGTTGTGTAATGAAACACCGGCCCTGTACATCAGGTTATACACTGGATTAACAATGGCATTAGTTCTGGAATTATATATCCATATATCACGGACTTTCCAGTCATACAAAGGATACATTGTATAATAATCCCCTTTAGGAGATGCTGTACTCCAAGGCTTATCGTCTGCATAACGTTGTTTGCGATGCGATACCAACCCCATAAATCGATTTAGAGATTCATCTGCACGTACACCAGTCAATATAGCGACAGCACATTTATTGGTGCTAGCGAGCCAAGATGAAAAATCCACCACAAACTCTTCAAATGTCATGGCATGCCGATAAAAAGGGAAATATGCTGAATCTACAATAGCATGATCTGGGGGTTGTCGGACCCACTCTACTTTTGGCTCCCAGCATACCCATTCAGGCTGAAACTGAGATACTCCATTTACCGTCTTCAAAGGAAGTGCTATCCAGTAAAAATTCTCCGTTACGTCTTGATATACATCTCGCATCTTACGAACATGCAAGATCGTGCACTCATATTGAGCTTCCCAATCAATGAATAATACAGAGAAACGACGTTTTTTCTTTCTGGCAACATTAGCGACAAGATGGAAAAGGATAGTGGAATCCTTTCCTCCAGAAAAAGATAAGCAAACTGATGTAAATGTTCTAAAGATCCAATCAATACGCTCCATTGCAGCATGTAGAACATTATCACCAGTTAATATTTTCTCTGTCATAAGCCGAGTTTTACTTACCATAAATAAACACCATAGTAATAACATATCAAATAAGCTTGCTTATAGCTTATCACTATCGATTTTTGCAAAATGTTTAATCCAAGCAACAAGTTCCTTATTTATATTATTATATATAAAACTTGACGACTCTTTTCTCATAACAATAACCTCTTGCTGTTCTTTTCTTATAGACTTACAAGCAGTAATGTTTATTATCATCAATACAATCATCATGGCTTTCAAGCTATTCCAAACCTTTTTTTTAAAAATGCATTTCACTTTATGAAAGGAATTTATCTTCTTGATGAAGAATAAGAATCGGCACCTCTAATTCATCACCCACCTGCAAATGACTAAAGCCATTTTCGAAATTACGAAACTTATTTAGTTGGTATAACTGTTTCAGGGTAATGTTAAATTTCTCCGCTACAGATGTAGCACTATCCCCCACTTTCAATGTATATACATGAATATATGGTTCGAACTGTTGTAATGGGTGTAACTGTGCAGCAACCATTTTAGTTGTTAATATTAAAACAAATGCCACAAGAAATAAAATACGCACAACAATACTAAAGCCAAAGCTAAAAAAATTCAGATGGCGTAACACAGGGACTCCAACCATAAAAAATAACAAGGCGATATGATCCGTTTATGCTAATAGGATAAAAACAAATCTCTAATGAGAGACTCACTACCTTGAAGAAAAATACAAAAATGATTAAAATGCCGGAATCCATATTGCTTTATAAGTGAAACTTTTCTCTGTGAAAAAGCCTTAGATTCTGGCCTTGTCTTGGGCAATGCCCTACTATCTCCCCCATTTAGAATGGATGATAGTAAATGAGACTCAAATGAATTATGAGCCGCTTTGATACTCTTTCTCTCCACAAGTTTTAAATTTTTACTCATTTTTATTTTATATGAATCCAATGAAAACGGCTCATACGTTGAGTGAAATGATAACATTTTATTTAAAACTTTAATGCCCCAACCAGAACTTGCAACAAAGAGAAGGATATCAACTTGATGAAGAATACCATTATCTTTTATTAACTTTATTGTTTCACCAAGATATTTTAACTTCATGGCTGATGGTAACAATACAATTGACTGACAACATTTAAGTCCAGCGCCATTTATCTTTTCAACCAACTTATCCATTAGCAACTCCGCGCCAAACAATTCATACTGACATACGCCTATAAAATAAATTAATACTTCGCCTTGGGATACACACTTCACTTTACAATTCATCCTTCCCCCTTCCATTAGATAATTCGATAGATGTTCAAAAAAAACGACTCTACAATAGCCACAAAAGCATAAGGCATGACGAGTATTAAAATAAGTTATTTACAATAAAAATAGAGGGGTGGGGCTATATTATGAGTTATTTTCATTATTAATAAATAATAATGAAAATAACTATGCGCCATCCGAATCAATAGCCCAAAGGGGATAGGATAGACCAGGATAGACCAGGATAGACCAGGATAGACCAGGATAGACCAGGATAGACCAGGTACCCTAGGTGATAAAAGCTATGAAGGTATTTGGATTCATGGTTTATTTGGAATGAAAGAAGCTATTATCGTGCCCTTCTCCTTCGAGAAATAGTGATGACGGGTATACAGACTTTCCATTTAAAACAATACCACCCCTGTCATTATCTAAAAAAAGCACACGCCTCCTAGATTTTTTATCAAAATCATAAAGACATGCCCTAATGCTACCTAGCTCATCAAAAGATGCAATATATTTAATAGCAGAAAAGGTTTTCTGATAATGTAAGGGGAGAAGATGGTATTTACCATTAAACAATTTAATAGCCACTCCTTCTTCCTCTTCAGCTAAGAGTAAATTTTTATTTTCATCGCTCACAAAGTGAGCCAGTTTGAACCTATAGTTACTGATAGATAAATCTATGTGCTCAACAACTCCTCTCGATTCATTATATGTATCGTTAAAATATCCATTGAATGTCCCCTTACCAAGTAGGATGATAGAAATCAATAAAACGATCAATACTACCTTGAAATTAATGACTACTTTCCAAGCATGTCGCATTGTTACACCGAATGACTTTGCCATTTGCATCATGAAATATAACTTCTCCATTTGAACTTTTCTTATACTTACTCATTTCCAGATGTCCAGAGGAAACATCCAGATCATTATCAACAATAATAAACGTATTACTCAACCAATCTAATAAACCGACTATAAAAATGGCGCCAACAGCAATAACAAATAGTGTTTTTATTTTAGTTACGCTGAATTTACTGTCAGACGCTAAGCTAATAGCCCCCTGGTTGATATCACACATGTCTATACTTATATATCCAGCAATATTATCAAAGCTGTATCCTTTACCTTTATGCGTTATTATCACTTGTTTTTCTGTTATTTTTTTTAAGGTATCCCTTATGTGTTTTATTGATACAGGAACAGAGCCAGCAGAAACGATACGATCTGGCCAGCATTTTTTTATGATATCATCACTTCCAAATATAACATTTGGATTGCTATATAATAAATATAGCAAAGCAACCTCACTAGCGGATAGAGCTTGCTCTTCCTCATTTATATATAGGGTTTCCCCTCTAATTATCAAAGCCGACACTTACCCTCCCCCTTCAAGAAGAAAACGAAGAACTATACATGAAAAACTATTAACAACATAAACGAATCATAAACAAATAATAAAAAGCATTACCACCAATACAAAATGGTTAATATGACTATTTTGCATATAACTCAATTTACAATAACAAAAAATATAATTACTGCATTAATTAAATTTGTCTATTCATTGTAAGATAATCACCAGTTACTCGAGTTACACTACATCCATTCTCTTCTCCGCCTTTCTGGCTTGTATCAATAATGTTATTTTATGATGTATTGATAGGAGATATGTTAAGAATATGTGCTCATGCAAGGCGCTTTTCTCTATCTTATTTGCATATATAAACTCAGACATAAGAATGTCAATTTCAATAGATAAGCACTCTAGCTCAGACACACAATCATAGCTATTCAAGACTAAATTCAAGTTCGCTCTCATACGCTCTCCATTTGTGTTATTTACTGAAGTAAAGTGACGAGGAATTATAGTCATCTGAATCAATATAAGTGCGATTATCTAAATAATCACATAATTACCTATTATTTATATTGCATATCGGCATTGTTGAGTAAATCGAACTGCTGCTGAGTTGAAAGATCAGATCACGTACCATCCGGCAACACAGCTGGTTCCGTAGCAAAGCAGACCACCCACTGGCGTAACGACAGCAAAGCATCCGTCAACCGAGGCGCCATCACTTCCTGTGTTGGATGACGAGATGATCCTCCCAGTATGAGTCAGTATCCCCCTCATCACGGGGGCGACCTCTGCGCTATTCTGACCTTGCCATCGTCGCCGTCATGGCAATTAAGCATATACTCCGACTCACCCAGTGGGTCGCACCGGGCTTTATTGATCCATTTTTCCCTGCTGGACATCCCATTGCACAGCCCTGATTACAGTCGTGTCAGTAAATGTATCAGGTAGGTTAACATCAGTTTTACAACGCCCAGCCGAGGTGAGATTACGCATAGGGTAATTGATGCCTCCGTGCTGAAGATCTTCGGTGACGGTGAGTGGAAAGTTCAAAAGCCTGGCAAAGAGCGTTATCGCATCTGGCGGAAACTGCATTTGACCATTGATGTGAACACACATGACATTATCTGTGCTACCCCTCTCGTTGAACCGACTCAGGGGCCCCAGCGGACTCATCCAACAGACTCACAGGAAAATCAGGTCAGCCGTGGCTGATGACACTTACAATACCCGGTTATGTCACGATAAACTGCATCGTAAGAACATTAGAGCCCCCTTCCTCCCCGAAAAGGGGCGGGTTACTGTCCGGTTGAGTATGCAGAGCACAATCGCGGCGTTGCGAATCAGCGACTGAGCGGGAGTCATGCGCGGTGGAAATAGATAATAGATTATAATCACCATTCAATCGCTGGAATCGCGAAAACCGTTGTTGGGAGTTTTACTGACGCTGTGGGCCTACAGAGGTCAGGCAACATAGGATCCATGGTACGAACATGGAGCAACAGGCAACGTATTTTCACCAGAGAATCAGGCTGGTAGCCGGAAAACCCACCCGAAATTTGATTTATTCAACAAAACCATTGTAACCATTAAATCCCCGTCAATATAGCTGATGGCAACCAAGCACTCATGTCGATTACGTAGCGGAGGCTATAATCTTATCAATTATGAATACATATTCTTTTTTAAAACACGAAATAATTGGCTGTATATTACAGGTTTCAGTAGCATGTGCATCTGTATCTCCCACATAGATGAACAGAGGTTTACATGGAATATATAGAGCAAGAGATTTCGGCTACGTCAAGTTTAACCAAGATGCAAAACACCGCAATTTTATACTTTCATAAATTTATCGGAAATGATAAATTCTCTTGCTATTGCGACAATCCAAATGAGGATTTTATTTTCCTTGCTGACTTTAATTTATTAGGAATAAGTCGTGATTTTTTACAAAAGCATGATATGATTTTAATCACATACTGTTTAAGTTTAAGTGAGTCGAAAAAGAAAGAGCAAAAGAACAGCCTTCATTATTATGAGTTAATAGCCACATATATTGACATCGTGTTTTAGCATCTCAATGGAAACGAAATTCTCTACTCGAGCCATCTTGATATATATAATGTAAGACTCTAATCATGCCTCATATAATATATACGGTAAAAGTTTATCGAGTAAACAGAGTGACAAAGTCAGTGTAGACAGGCGAACTGGCAAATAACTACCAACCAAAGAGATCATCAGATGTTTAAAATACTATATCGTGCGCGAACTCTATCCACTGACTTTTTCAGATTTTGCATATGCAAATCGTCAACTCTTTACATCGGAGCATCAGTGTCGTGGTCGAATCCTTCTTCAGTTCACTGAAAAAAAAGTACTACGGAAAACGCCGCTATAAAACCCGGGAGCTAGCCCGGGAAAACATCTTCGACGACATTGAAATCCTCTGGTCCGGGCGGATTGTTGGTGTGCTTATACTCATGCGCGGATGCTGCGCCACATACTTCCCCTTTTACCAGAACTGAACCTCTGTATGACTCGCCTTCGGCGACAGGCCCTGACCAACCTGTTCGTGCGGAACCGAATGTAACATGATTGACGACCTATCAACCCTTGAGATACTACAGGCCAAGGGGAGAAGGTTATTAGGTTGCGTGAAAAATTCGACCTGACAATGCCAGTTGGTAAAGCCACGTTAACAATGATGGCCGGATTAGTCCGTTTTGAAAAAAACTTACAGCGGAACAGAGAACGCTAGGAATCAAACGAGCTCAGTCTGAAGAGGGTTAACTGTGTAGTGGTCAACTAATTTTGGCCACACGACCTGACTGTTCATGAAACAGTCACTCTGATTTATTTGGCGTTAAGCCGCCGTTATACCTGTGAGGCCTGAGAGCACTGTAGTACCCCGTGATATACCGGGCTATGGATGACCGTGCTTCCCCGAAGCTTTTGTAGCCCGTCGTCAGCACCCATTCACTCTTCAGACTTCGGAAGAACCGCTCCATCGGACTGTTATCACAGCCGTTTCCCCGCAGACTCATACTCTGTGTGATCCGGTAGCGCCACAACACCTACCGGTACTTACGGCTGGTATAATGGCTCCCTTGATCACTCGCCAGATGGCCGTCCTCGTAACGCCCATGCCATCTGAAGTGCTTTTATGGTGAGGTCTGAGTCTGGTGAATACGGTAACGACCAGCCCACCGGTTTGCGGGCGAACAGATCCAGCACTACGGCCAGATAAGCCCACCGCTTGCCCGTCCAGATGTAGGTCACATCGCCGCACCAGGCCTGGTCTGGCGCTGTGGCGGTAAACTGCCGAGCAAGAAGATTAGGGGTTCAACATGCTCATTGCCCCCTCGTTTGTATTTATGCCCCGGCATCTGACAACTGGAGATACCCAGTTCCTTCATCACCCGCCCGGCCAGCCATCGGCCGAGTTTTACGGCCTTCATAGTGACCATCGTGGCGATGCTTCTGACACCGGCGGAACCCCCACTGGCGATCCAGGCTTCACTGACCAAGAGACAGCGTTCGTACTGGACGCGCTGGAGCTGGCGCTGTGGGCCCGTCGGCCATCAGCCCCCCTTCATCACAGCGACAAAGGCTCATAGTACGTATCGCTAGCGTACACACAGCGGCTACAGGAGGCGGAGCTTCTAGCTTCAACGGGCAGTACGGGTGACTCTTATGATAATGCCATGGCCGAAAGTATCAACGGTCTGTACAAAACACCGACAGAGCTGGAGAAACTGGCAGGAAGTGGCGCTGGCCACACTGGCGTGGGTGGACTGGTACAACAATCGTCGGTTGCTTGAGCGGCTGAGTCACATCCCACCCGCTGAGGCAGAAAAAGTGTATTACGCTCCCATCGGGAACGAGGCTATGGCAGCCTGAACTCCCGGACTTAACGCTCTCCCACAAAACCGAGACGGTTCACTGGCTGACTTTTGGAAACACCCCTCGGACGTGGGGAAGACGCACTCGATGTTGCCGGACAGATAGGTGTGAGAGAAACACCCCCACGGACGTGGGGAAGACGCAATTTGGTTCCGGCTAACAGCGCCTTGTACGGAAACACCCCCACGGACGTGGGGAAGACCTCATGACAACCATTTTGGATCGTTGCCGATTGGAAACACCCCCACGGACGTGGGGAAGACATTTACGTAACCGCGCTACACAGCCATCAATCAGAAACACCCCCACGGACGTGGGGAAGACGCTCAGGCGACCGGTGTAGAGCTTAAAGCGTCGGAAACACCCCCACGGACGTGGGGAAGACCGGCACATACATGGAAAAAGACTGGCTCAACGAGAAACACCCCCACGGACGTGGGGAAGACAGGCCGCGTCGGCGCTGAGTGCGCTGTCGGCGAGAAACACCCCC
Source organism: Edwardsiella anguillarum ET080813 (assembly GCF_000264765.2). Classification (GTDB taxonomy): domain Bacteria; phylum Pseudomonadota; class Gammaproteobacteria; order Enterobacterales; family Enterobacteriaceae; genus Edwardsiella; species Edwardsiella anguillarum. The sequence continues at coordinate 2,675,907 of NZ_CP006664.1, read as the reverse complement.
ACGGACGTGGGGAAGACGGAGACGATCAGCGCAACTAACATCACCAAACGGAAACACCCCCACGGACGTGGGGAAGACCCCCGGCGCCAGGGTGTTTTTTCGTGGGCCAGAGAAACACCCCCACGGACGTGGGGAAGACGTCACATTGAGTGGATCATTGGTGTGCTGCTGAGAAACACCCCCACGGACGTGGGGAAGACTTCCTTTCGGCGCTACGATGTTGAGTAGTTGCAGAAACACCCCCACGGACGTGGGGAAGACTTTAGTACGCGCATGTTTCCGGCTCCATAAGCAGAAACACCCCCACGGACGTGGGGAAGACTACATCAGCCGTGAAGTGGTCGTCCTGCCCGGAAGAAACACCCCCACGGACGTGGGGAAGACAGCAGCTTTATCGCTATCGGTAATCATGCCGAGGAAACACCCCCACGGACGTGGGGAAGACCCCATTATATTGTTAAAGAGCATACTAAACCAACTACATATTGTGGTTAACTTACTGCTCGAGTCGCTTTTCTATCACCAACTGCAGGCCATTGATCTCACAGAGCGTCTTAGTCGGTGATCCTATGGTATGGATCTGATATCCCGGTGTTCTAGCAATGCTTTTAAATATCACCACACCCGCTGCCGGTGAGCAGTGTTGATAAAGGTATTCGATCACTGTGTCAGCAACCGAATCCTTGATACCGGAAACGAAGGTATTTGGCCGCGGTTCAATAAACCAAAGTTTCATTCGTCCTCGAACTGCTGGAGGTAAATCGTTAGCTAGCACTATCAGCATCAATATTTGCCCCTCCAAGTAGCTGTGGTATATCTCTGGCTACACTCGCGAGCAAATTCAGTTCTATCACCCGCTCTCGAAAACGAGATGAAACCAGAGCCTTCTCATAACGACCCGCCATCTCACGCGTCAGGGAGAAGGCAAGATCGATACAGAGGTTCTCTTTATAAAGATCGGCCAGATCGTAGACGAAAGGCAGCGGGCTACCTGAGTGAATAAACCCCATGTGCGGGGAATAACCCATGGCATGCAACGCCGAGCAAAGGATGCCGTAGAGAGCAGCATTAGCTGAAGTGAGCACTCGGTTGGTTGTATCGCTAATTTCCATCTTTCCCGGAATATACTGACGCCCTCGCCAACCAACCCCATATTGCTGGGCCTTTTGCTGATATAGGGCGCGTACCCGGCTACCCTCCATGCCCATCATCTCCTTGAGGCTCTTACCTGCCAAATCCGCATCGGGAAAACGATAGGCAAACATGCGGCGAGCTACCTCAAGGGATGACTTTTTATTACAGGCTAGCCGCATCTGATGCTGGAGGTTGCGCGTACTTGCGGTGGGTAAAAAACCCGCCGCATAGAAGAGCAGACTATCCTCACCCACCCAACAGATAGCACAGTTGGCCGCTGCAGCCGTTTTAACAGCCTCATGAGTCAAGCTGGTTCCAGGGCCTAACAGGATGGCGTTGAGCGTCGCTACCGGTAAACGTACAACCTGCCCTTCGGCATCGAGCCACTTTAAGCTGCTATCATCAATCTCTAAGCGCCCGCGCTCTAGGTAGATAAAGGGGTATTTATCCTTAACCTGAGGTAGAGACTCCCGGGTGATCTTGACGAATAGACGCTGACCACGACTCATGGTTTAGCCCTCGTTTATTAGCGTCACCTGCCGATCCCGATAACGCTTATGCTGACCAAACTGCAGCGGAACATCGTTTAATGTCAGCAGTTCTCCCCCTTCAGTAGCACCCTGGACCACCATAAAGTCCTGGGTTCGTTGCTTCTGCTCGGCCAGATTGAGGGCGGCTGTCAGCGCATCATCCCGGTTGGCAAATTGTCCCTGAAAGATAAACTCGCTGGGCACGCAGGTTTTTCTGCCGAGGGAGAGATCCCAGACCGGATTTTGCAGAGCCAGGACGACCTCGGTTAACAGGCCAGCAGGAGTCTGGAGCAGTACAGCAAACGCCTGGTCTTGCAGGTAATAGCGGTAGGTCATCTTTATGCCTCCCCCCACCGCTTTCTTTCCTTCACGGGTTTTGGGGATCAGCAGACTCTGCCAAGGGTCCCTGTCATCGTAACCACTGCCCACCATATGAAAATCGCGTAACAAAGGCTCTCGGGGCACGAGCGCCCCATTCTTGTCACGACGAGCAAAGCTGTGGACCTGCATATCAAGATCGGCAAATTGGGCAAGTAGGGATGTCTGAGGGCCACTCGCGCCCAAGGCGGCACAGACCACCCCGAGTACCCCGGACTTAGTTGGAAAAGGCAGGGTCTCACGTCGTCCAAAGCGGGAGTCGTGTCCCCAACTTTGTAGCGGCCCCTCCAGCCATAGCAACAGGTAAGGTTGACTCATGACTTACTCCACATGGTTTTGTAACTTAGCGATCAGGTGATCCACACTGAATGCCTCGTCCTCACCCCACTCATAATCTCCCAGCTTGCCAAACAGGCTGCCGGTGAGCGCCTCTTTCTTGCTGATATAGCCTTTGAGTGCTGCTACGCTGGGGACTAAAAAGCCACGACCAGCGGCTTTTACAGGTTCATCAAAGGGCACCTGCAAGCGCTGTCCTTTACGAACCAGCACCTTGGCAAACTCCCACGGGCTGGCGCCGGACTGGGTTGTCTGACGAGCCGCGGGAACCGCGACAAACAGCGCCTTGGTAAAGGCGGCGATGGCCTGTTTCAACTGGTCTTTATTGAGTTCATCCCCACCCATGGTGTCGGCGAGTTGCCCCAGATCCAGGCTGATATAGCGGTAGTAGGTAGCGGAGTTAAATTCCAGACCCCCCATGTGGGCCGAACCGGGCTCGTCTTGCCGATCATCCAGCGCGGTGAAGAACTCCACCTCATTGGCCACCTTGTGAGTCGAGATGGCATGGCTGAAAGAGGCGGCGGCTTCGACATTCATGTCTGCGGCCTTGGCAACCATGCGCCCAAAGAGAGCAATATCGAGCGCATCCAGGGCTGGGTTGAGGTTTTTTTTAGCCCGCTTAGCCAGCTCTTTATCTTTGATCTTGTTAGAATCGAACTCCTGCTCTCTAGCATAATCCGCTAAGGCTTCAGCCTCACTGTCGCTAATAAACAGCAAGGTATCATCGGCCAATAGCTCGGCAATCTTGCTCGCACACGCCTGAGCAGGCTCCTGTGCTGCACCCAGTTTGATGCAGTGTTCTGTGACAAGATCAGCGACCTTTTTAGTGCGAATACCCAGCTTAATACCAAACGCTTGCATGGCCAGACGCACCTGACGCTTCCAGCATTGGGAGCTAACCCTGGCGCGGGTGACGCCACCGACGACGGCCGTTTTGGGGGCTCCTACATCGTCCCGGTTCAGACACGTAACCGGAAAAGACTGCAGGATGTGAAACTCAATACGGGTATTTTTCAGCGCGTTATTCATGATGATTCCTTGTCAGAATAGAGGGAGTTCGATAAGGGGAACGACTTGCAACAGGCCACAGCCAAAGGCGCGGCCACGGCCCACTCCGTTGGCTACGCTCATGGCAAAACGTTCGGGGTCGGTCACGGTGAGATAACCGCTCAGGGTTGCCTGCTGCAGCGTGATAGCTCGCTCAGCGTTGCCCTTGAACTGGGCCACTCTCACGTCATCGACCTGAATACGCTCAGGGTCGATATAAAAGCCCCAGTTTGTGGCCGCGCGCTCGATAAACCAGTCGGCAATAGCCTCTCGCCCTTTCACTGGCTTGAGTTGACGGCTCTGGTTATCGCGTCTGGTCGGAGAGACGGTAACGGCAAAGCGGTAGTGACGATGCGCTAGAAAATCGTCAGGCAGCGGACGTGATTCAACCTCACCGTATTCACCGGTTTGAGGAAGGCGGTCCGAGAGCAGCAAGATCTGGCGACAACGGTGATCTCCCCCTTTATCGACCCATTGGATTCCGCTTGGTACGCTGGCCTGCTTTTGCATCTCTGAACGTACGTCCTCAAACAGTGTGTAAACCACCCGGTGTAGTGAGTAGAGGTCGGTCACTCGCAGCGCTTTCACTGCGGCCCGATCGAGGCGTAACACGCTGGCATAGAGGGTCATACTGTTATCTCCTTTTCCTGCCGGCCGTAGAACTGTTGAGCCCAGCGTGCTTTGGCGCGATCTGCACTGCGATGAAACCAGCGTAAGTCCACCAGCAGCGCCGCGTAATCGAGGGGTTGATTGACCCGACTCCGGATCAACGTCAACAACGGACGCAAAATGCGGCATACCTCTTCGGTATCGTCACAGGCAAGCAGGCGGCGTAGCCTGGCTTTGGCTTGATCGCTCTCGCGCCCCTCGCTAAAAGCGAGGGCTATCGCCTGCCCCAGTGGCAAGGTACCATTGCATGCCTGATCGCTGCGTGCCACGGCGGCGGCAATCAGGGCAAATGGCTGGCGCTCTTCGGCCCACTCCAGATTGATCCCGAAGGCGGCGAGGGTGTCCCAACTTTGATACTCGGTAGCAGGGTTATCGGCACGGCGCAGCCGGGCGGCAAATCCCTTGTCGTTTTGGCAGCGCTGACAGAGGTAGGCGACAAAATCCACCTCGCGACGCTGTGAGGCTTGCGGTTGCGTATTCATGATTGCTCCTGTTGCAAATAGGCGGAGAGGTTTGGCTTGGTTTTGGCCCAGGCATCCATCTGACGCGCCGTTTGATGGGGGCAAAACTGGTCAAATACCTGAGTGGTATAGCGGGCAAATTGACGGCGCAGCTGTTGTCGAGCCTTTACCTCATCACAACCATCGATCAGAGCCTGACTCTGACGCTCGCAGAGCTGCCAGAAAAGGTTGCTCGCCTGTTTGGCGAGCGACTCACCCTCCATCATCTGTGCCTTGTAATAGCCTATCACGCAGCCGTAAAGGGTCTTGGCCAGCCCATCTAACTGGCCTATCTCGGTTTGAAAACGGTTAAACCAGAGCGCGTTAACGTGGCTAGGAGAGAGCCAGCAAAGCGACTCGACCATATCGTCTGAACCGGAGGCATATTGTTCACCGGCATTACTGCTGACCCTTAATCCCCCAGACCAGATAGCAAAGTGAGCTACCTGCTTTTTAGCTTTGCGCAAAGCCAGTTTAATCTGATAACAATCAAGCGATTTTCCTCCTTGATCGATAAAACCGAGCAGGCTGGTCAATTCGCGCCAAGGACGGCGCTCGGGGTCTGCCCAGCGCGCCTTGGGCTCCTTACCGCTAATATCGATCGCCACTGAAGGGTCGAAGACGCCCTCTTTGTAGTTGCCATGTGCAATACCTTCGGAGTAATGCAGTCCCTCATCGGCCAATAAGCAGAAGCGGCACAATGGAACCAACCGCCCCATCAGAGAGCCCTTGAGCTGTTTAGCAACTTGGCAATCCTCCCCCTCTGGCATCTTCTCCCAAGGCGCTATACCCAAGCCAGATGGATAAAGAGTGAGATCAGCAATTTCAGCCTCGGTAAAGAGGTTGAGCCAGATACTCTCTAGCAATGATGTGCCCAAACAGTAATTATGCAGTAAGCCCATATATGCAACAGAGGGGCCTGGCTTGCCCGTTGATGGCTTCCCTTTATCATTGCTCTTACCGGTGTAACCCGGTGTTAGCACTACGCTGTTGTCGGTCTTCTTCCCCCCCAGCGCAAACCCCATCTGGGTGATCAATAGCAGCGCCCGCTCGCCATCATCGAGCGGCTGCTCAGCTTGGGACTGGGTCAACACCGTGGTATTGCCGGTCGCCACATTGGGCTGCACGGTGCCAAAACTCTTGATAGCGGCTTTGGCAATGGCAGGCATTTGAAGAAAAGGGGTCGGGCCGTAGAGATAGAAGCGATCGTGCCACTGGGCTAGATAGCGACAGACCCGCTCTGCCATGCCTTGCCAACCCAGTTGCTGCCACGCCGCCATATCTTTCGGTGTCGTCGCGGCTTGGGCGATAGCCTGCAGTAGCTTCAAAATGGCAGCCTTTTGCACCGGATTACCACCCAACATCCGGTATTCGGGGTGGGTGAAGATATCCTTAAGCCCGACCCGTCCTTTATCGGCCACCGGTATCCAGGGTTCGTCGATCAGATTGAAGCGATGTTCCACGGCTTACTCCTTGTATTGGGTAATGATGAGACCGATGTCATCCCGATAGCGATAAGAGAGGCGATCGCTTAAGGGGGCGGAGCACCCATCGACAGCATGTAATTGATGATCTGTAGCGACCAGGGCAATAGAAATAGCGGCGTCATCCTGATCCGGATGGCCGAGATACAGTACATGGCCCAGGCCTACTTTTTGGCACCAGAGCCGCTCCGCTGGCCGGGGCAGCTGGCTTAAACGGCAGCTGACTAGATGCTGGGTCACTCGTGCCGCACGGCCTCGCCACTCTGCTGGAGTAAGGCGATGTCCATGCCATGGAATAATGATCTGCTCACCATCGAGAAAGGTCAGGGTTGTAGCCTGATCGTGGTTGTTCAGAGATAGCCCCGACAGGAGCAACAAGTTACCGCTCTCTTGCTCGCTATAGCGGGTTTGTGCCTTGGCCTCGGGCAGGGTCTTGCCTCCTTTGGAGAGCGTAAGTCGCGCCAGCTGCCGAAGCGTATTAACCCCTTTACGCCGGTGCGAACCCTCAAAGAGCTCTCGTTTCCAGCGCACCATCGCGTCATCTTCGTCGCGTTCCCGATAGGTGGACTCCACCAGCGTGCGGATATGGTCAGGCAAGGAGACCATCCCCTCCTTCACCTGCACAAGCCACACCTCTAAAGAACGACAAAGCAAATAAGGTGAGTAGACGTGGGCTGTTGCACCAAAGGCCTGATAGGGATCTTGGCGCGCTGTATCAAGGTCTGGGGCAAGGATCCAGGCCTCTCTACTGGCTTCTGGCGGCCTAGGTGTCTGTTCATGGCGCCAGAGGCGACCCAAACGCTGAAACAGCATATCGCTAGGCGCCATGCGGCTGACTAGAAAATCGGCATCAATATCAAGTGATTGCTCAAGCACCTGAGTGCCTATCAAAATGCGCCCTTGCTCCCTGCGAGCAGCTCTGCCCACTTTGCCATAGCAGCCAACCCAATGAGCCTCGTTTTTTTGCCGATGCAGTGCGGTAAACCGAGAGTGCAGTAGACCGCAGGCTACCCCCAGCTCTTGGGCTCTGGCAGCCAGATCGAGATAACGCTCCTGTGCCTCAGCTACCGTATTTTCAATCCACAGCACCTGCTGGTCTTGGGCCGCTCGCTTTAGCACTTCCTCTAATACAGTCTGATCCGCCATGGCCTTGCACTGCAGGTGAACTGCGCGGGATGCTTCCGGTGTCACCGGGAGCTCTTGCAACGGTGATGGCGTGATACCTGGTGATACCGAGATGAGCGGGTAGGCATCTCGCTGTGCCGGCTGCCCGAGCAACTCACTGCGGCGAGCCTGGCTTAACGTAGCGCTGAGAATAATCACAGTACAATGCAGGGTGCGAAGTAGTCGGATCAGCTCGTCGAGGATCACTCCGGTGTAAGCATCGTAACTGTGTACCTCATCGAGGATCACCACCTTGCCCGCCAGGCCAAAGGCCCTGACAAAACCGTGTTTGACGTTCATGGCGGCCATTAGTGCCTGATCGAGGGTACCCACGGCAAAGGGTGCCAACAGGCCACGCTTGGCACTGTCAAACCAGCTGCGGCCGGGTTTACCCTCTTCGCCCCACTCCTGATTTACCAACCAGGCGCTGCCATGAAGCAGTAGGGAGTGACGGTGTGGACTCTCTGCGGTCAGGATCTGCTTGAGGTAGCCATTGAAGCGGTCTAACAGCTTGTTAGATGTCAGCTGAGTGGGCAGCGCAAAATAGATGCCTGTGGCCTTTCCCTCTTCCAACATCTTGTAGGCTGCATAGAGCGCCGCCTCGGTCTTACCAAGCCCCATGGGCGCCTCAAGCACATAAACACCGACGCCTTGGCTATGCTGGTGGAGAAGCTGCTGAGGCTCATTGGGTTGATAGGGAGTCCCATCCTCAGCAGTGAAAATATCACCAAAGGTCAGCCCATGACGTACCTGAGGCAATACAAACCCGGCATCATCTAATGCTTGCCCTATTCTGGGTTGCCAGGGGATGGCAGGATCTTCAAAGTGAGGACCAGAGCCAATCCAATCCGCTACGGTAGTCAGCCCTGCCAATATTCTGGCCTGCGCCGGCGTCGTGATAATGGGGATCGCTTCCCCCATTGCCCGTTGTAACGCCGCCACCAGCTTGCAGCGCTCTGTCTGCCAGGGCTCTCCTCCCAAAGGCGGCGCATCGGCCGTCAACATCACCTCGGGCGGATTAAAGCCGTGGTGCTGCCCAGCGATGCTAGGTACAAACGGGTTGCTTGTGATTGCGGCGAGGGCCAACTCGCTGACGCCAGCATGGCCCCCCCATTCACACTCCTGTATTGCGCGAAATTGGGGCATTCGCTGTAACCAAGAGGAGTGATCCCCCTCCACCGCACACTGTAATTTGAGGAAAAATACGGGGCTGACCTTACCGATATCGTGAAGAGCGGCCTGGAGTGCACTCCCGGGTGGAAAGAGTGAGTGTCGAATCGTCGCGGGTATCCGCTCCAGCAAAGTTTTGGCCGTTTGCCCCACTATCTGACAGTGGTTAAACACACTCCGCCCCAAATGGGGTACGCCTTGCCGATCTTTATAGGTCTTAGCCGGACACAATTCAAAGGGGACAGCCGCGATCGGTGACTCCGTATCCGCCGCTTTGCGCCTTCGGTTTATCATATCGCAGTCGCCCTTTGTTTTATCACCTTAGCCATTATCTTCCCCCCACTGGCTCAGGGGCTGGACTACTGATGTCCCTGCTCCATGTTTTTTTAATCCCGCCACCATGGCGGCTATCACACACTGACGTAACTCCGGTGGTGCCAGCACGTCGATCTCACCGCTAAAGCGCATCAGGTCACGCACCAGTTCGCGTTGATCGGCATAGGGAAAGCTCAGACGAATATGGCCGCTCTGCTCTAATGTCTGAATTTGATCTCGATGCCACTGCACATCTCTGACCCAAGGGGCCACGCTGGGATCAAAGCGTAGCTCGGCTTGCTGCAAGGTACTGCCTACAAAGATGCCATAGCCACTGGAAAAGAGTGCGTCCAGCTCCTGCGTCTCGCTGTCGTAGGCGGTCTCATCAAGCTCAAGGGGTTCGGTAATGCGGCTCAAAGCGAAGATGCGGAGTGCCTCTCGTTCGTGGCACCAGGCGAGCAAGTACCAGTTGTCCCGATACCAGCATAGGCGCTGGGGAGAAACGCACCGAATGTCGGCCTGATGCGAGGTTGCACGATAGTGGAGTTGGAGTCGATGCCTAGCAAACAGGGCCTGCACCAGGGGTAGGAAGAGTTCAGGTGCTACATACTGGCGCCCTATGCTCTCAACTCGCAGCCGGTCTGCCTGACCCTTCCACTGGGGGCCGAGTAATGTGCCGATGCGCTCCTGCAGTTGCGCCAGCCCCTGTTGGTGTAGTCCAGGCTGCACATCTTGTAGCAGACGATTGGCCATCAACAGGGCGAAGGCTTCTGATGCGGTAAACCAGACACCGGGTAAGGTAAATCGGCCATCATCGGTATCGTAACGATAACCTCGGGCGACCGGATCCCATAGGATTGGTGCCTGATAGCGGTCTCGCAACAATTCCAGTAACCGTTTGAAGGTACTGGCAGAACACTCAAGCCGCTCCAGAATGACTGAGCGTGGAACGGGGTAGCGAAAATCCAATAGTAATTGGTGTAATGCAATGGCTCGATTAAGTTGTTCCATCTCTTTTTAAATTATTGATAAATGTAAATTAGGGTAATACACCTCAAAGAAAAAAAATTTATTGAGTCTCACAGATATCGGTAAGCCCGCGCATATATTTGTCTAATTGATTGATTTTGATATGTTCAATCCAACATTAAATACCGATTGATTTATGAACGAAAAACAGTTGCCGGCTCTGACTAACCAACTGGCCAACATCATCCCCCTTAGAATCTCAACCAGTTCGATCGCCTGCTGAGGAAAATCTGTGTCGAAGCGGCGCGACGCTCAAAGAGAGCCGATGCTGTCATGCGCAGCTGTCGCATGGCAGCACCGGCCGCGGGCTTCAGCTGATCCAATTGTTTATTTTGATAATATTTCTCTAAACGTTCGACAATATAGTCGTATCCTCGATAAGTCGGTGTTTCTAACACTGGGTATCAATATCAAAGGCCAGAAAGCATTGTCGGGGATGTGGATAGCCGAAAATGAAGGCGCCGAATTCTGGCTAAGCGTGCTGACGGAGCAGAAGCATCACGGACTGAACGACGCTTTCATCGCTGGTATTGGCGGCCTAATACAGCGTATCCGTAGGAGCATATCCCATTATGTATCATGCATAGGATGCACAACCGCCTGCGTTTTGCCTCCGGGAAAGAGTACAAGGCCGTCACCCGTGACCTGAAAGCTATCGACCAAGCTCCCACGGAAGATACAGGCTTGCAGGCGCTGGAAGCGCTCTCCAGCGACTGGAGCAACTGAGATCCGCAGATAAGACGCCGCGGGTAGGCCAACTGGGAGAACCTGACCACTTCCTTTTCCTACCCAGCGGACATCCACCTTGTGATCTACACGACCAATACCATCGAGTCGCTAAACAACGTGATCAGACACGCCATCAAAAAGCGTAAGGTGCTCCCGATGGATGACACAGTGAAAAAGGTGGTGTGGCTGGCAACCCAGGCGGCGTCACAGAAATGGACTATGCCGCTGAGGGGCCGGCGCATGGCGATAAGTCGCTTTATTATCAAGTTCGGTGACCGCCTGGACGGTCATGTCTAAAAAAGGCATTTACACAGAATCGTGTGCAGGGTCTACCTCGCACCGAATCACCTGACGCAGCACACCATTTAAATCGACTCATTCTTGGCGGAGAATGGCGAAGATAACAGGAACCAATAAAACATAGTAACATTATGATTTAATTTATAAAAATTAAATAGAAGAATAAATCTATACACACTCCTATACATATTGGCAGGCGAGTTCATTTTTCATACAAATTAAAGAACAGAAAAAAACTTTTTTTGGGGAAAACTGTTCACACTATTCACAATGCCTTTTTTCAATTAATATTCAAACAGTTATGTGGTGAATGGTTGGTGAACAGTGAACACTTTACTGTTCACTGTTGCTACCATACAGAAAAATGGCCTTCTATTAAGTATGAAGGGGGGCACCTGTAGTGCTGACCAATCTTCTTACTCCCAATCTTATTCAACATCATTCATAATTGGCGATAGATATAAGTACTATTCTCATTTTTTCATTTAAATAGAAAAGTGTACCTGTATACCTTTGAGTCGACATTTAAAATTCCTGTGCGTAGATGACGACTGTATCATGTGCATCGATAACCGAAGCATTCTTATACAATACTTCCAACTCATCACGTGATAGTTCTCTAGAACCGACCTTTCCCCTATTAAATAGTTCTTCAAATAGCTCAGCAGAAAGAGATACTTCTTTTACTTTATCATATTCAAGTAATTCACCACCTTGCTTTCCTACTGATTTACAGTCATTTATTCTACAGATAGGTAGGTGTTCACCCGTGGAAATAAATTTTTGATCTGCATGTTGCAACCTGTCAGTTGGTCTCAAGAATCCTGCGCAACAAGGGAATCTATAAGTATTATCTCCTTTTTGAAGAGAACAAATATCATTTCCACACGTAAACTTTCTCATTTTATCTATTTGATCTCTCATTCTACTATCTGATATGTATAATTTTTTATCCTCCCATATTTTGTACTGAACAATGACCACACTTATCTTTCCTGACTTCTCATTATGCCGCTCATATATTATATCTGCGCCAGTAATATGCTCCGGTCTATCTGGATGTAGCACACGAAGCCTTAGATAATTACCATCGGGCAATTCAAAGTCTTTATAAGCATGCCCCTTAGATAATTCAGGAAGATTTCTCTCGGCATTATAAGCATCTCTAAAAATCAGTTGATTTTCAGAGTGTGATTTTATCTCCAGTTCAGATTTTGCTTTTAAAAGCTGAGCCAATCTCCTCTTGAGTTGATCGGATTTTTGTTTATCACCTCTATTTTTTCTAGCTATTGATATGAGTGATTCGTAATCTTCAATATCCGTCAAAACAAGTTCCAGCGCAGTAATAGGGAACTCATTTTTTATTGATCTGAGCTCAGCTTTTTGACGATATTCCTTAGGGAAGGTGCGAACAAGTTCCTGATATGAGATCATCATATTCATCCGGAGCGCATCCCAGAGGGACATCATGAGCCATCAACTCACCTTCGCCGATAGTGAATTCAGCACTAAGCGCCGTCAGACCCGAAAAGAGATTTTCCTCTCCCGCATGGAGCAGATTCTGCCATGGCAGAATATGACCGCTGTCATCGAGCCGTTTTATCCCAAGGCGGGCAATGGCCGACGGCCCTATCCGCTGGAGACCATGCTGCGTATTCACTGCATGCAGCATTGGTACAACCTGAGCGACGGTGCCATGGAAGATGCCCTGTACGAAATCGCCTCCATGCGCCTGTTTGCCCGATTATCCCTGGATAGCGCCCTGCCGGATCGCACCACCATCATGAATTTCCGCCACCTGCTCGAGCAGCATCAACTGGCCCGTCAATTGTTCAAGACCATCAATCGCTGGCTGGCCGAAGCAGGCGTCATGATGACCCAAGGCACTTTGGTGGATGCCACCATCATTGAGGCACCCAGCTCTACCAAGAACAAAGAGCAGCAACGCGATCCGGAGATGCATCAGACCAAGAAAGGCAATCAGTGGCACTTTGGCATGAAGGCCCACATTGGTGTCGATGCCAAGAGTGGCCTGACCCACAGCCTAGTCACCACCGCGGCCAACGAGCATGACCTCAATCAGCTGGGTAATCTGCTTCATGGAGAGGAGCAATTTGTCTCAGCCGATGCCGGCTACCAAGGAGCGCCACAGCGCGAGGAGCTGGCCGAGGTGGATGTGGACTGGCTGATCGCCGAGCGTCCCGGCAAGGTAAAAACCTTGAAGCAGCATCCGCGCAAGAACAAAACGGCCATCAACATCGAATACATGAAAGCCAGCATCCGTGCCAAGGTAGAGCACCCGTTTCGCATCATCAAGCGGCAGTTCGGCTTCGTGAAAGCCAGATACAAGGGGCTGCTGAAAAACGATAACCAACTGGCGATGTTATTCACCCTGGCCAACCTGTTTCGGGTGGACCAAATGATACGTCAGTGGGAGAGATCTCACTAAAAACTGGGGATAACGCCTTAAATGGCGAAGAAACGGTCTAAATAGGCTGATTCAAGGCATTTACGGGAGAAAAAATCGGCTCAAACATGAAGAAATGAAATGACTGAGTCAGCCGAGAAGAATTTCCCCGCTTATTCGCACCTTCCTTAGTGGTATCACTCTCACGCTCCCGTCTTAAAAGACTATTGTCAGGGCCGAGTAGTTCAGGATAAAGAACCCCTCCCAAATCTAACGCATTGTCGTATGTAGATTTACTCATGCTACCTTTTGAAGCGATTTTTACCATGCCTCTTATTGCGTTCAGCGCTATCCACTCTTGGTTGATTCTGTCATCACCAGTATTCATCATTGTTCTCCTTAATCATTGAGTTTCTCGCAATCGATTCGAATAGGGTTACCATCAAGTAATTTAATAAACATTTCCCGTAAAGAAGTTGATTCGTTGACTATTGATATTGTCAAAAAAACATGTGACAAAATAAAAGCATTCCACGCCCCCCCCTCAACAAGAATCAAAATAATATTAATCATTTGATCAATTGATAGCAATTACTAGATGGCGATCCTCCGTTTCTCACCTTGCCGATTTAGACATAAAAAAAGACCAGCAATGCCGGTCCGGGTAGGTTATGTCGCGGTGGGCTCATCGCACTTCGGCAGCCAATCGGCGTTGCTTTCCTCCCTGAGCGCGAGATTGGTCTGCATGCCCTGATTTGTGCGCCGTTTATCGTAATTCAGACCGTACTCTTTGAGCATGGCTGAGAGCCCCTTGCCGAACATGGTTAGGCTGAGTGCGTTCCTGTAGCCATGGGCCTCCATGTACACCAGATAGGCGTGATACAGATACAGGCGCGGCTGTCGCGGGATGATATTCGCATTTCCCATATACATACCGTCAGGCTCGGGCAGTGCCTCCAGATAACCACAAAAATCAAACGTCGGGTCGGCGTCGCGCTTGATGCAGAGTGCCTCGTCGGAGTTCTGCTGCGACTGCAGCAGTGTGCGCGCGGTCATCGGGTCCCTGAACGTCTGCATGAGCTGGCGCACGATGACGACCAGCTCCCGGGCGATTTTATCCCTGAGCTGTGGCCGGTCGGGTTTTCTCCATGAGTTTTACGGCCAGCGCGGTCGCCGCTTTGCGGTCGGCCTCCGTTCCGGCCTCTGCGGCCGCAATCACCTTCGGGGCAACCGGCGGCAGGTTGCCGATCACCGCATTCACCTTATCGGCGGCCTCTACGGCCAACACACCGAACACCTTTTCGACCAGCCTGAGCCCGTCTCCTGAACCACACCGATTGCAGTACCACGTACCCCGCCCCTCCAGATCATCAAGGCGAAAGCGGTCGCTACGCGCATCACCACCACAAATCGGGCAGGGCTGATGGCGGTTTTTCCTTATCTTCATCCCCAGCGCCGATAAAATATGTAACCAGTGGCCGCGCGCCAGATTAACGGTGTCCGTAACGTTCATGTCCATTGTTGTTTTCTCCCTCAGTGCAATACCGGCGCGTTAATGTGACGGGCGCAGAGTTCATCCATCACGGCAATGCCGAGAAAGGACAGTGACGGGGCGGCCTTGAGTGGTCCGGCTTCCATTAAATCTTCCAGTAACGCACAGGCAATCTGGCGGCCCTTCTCCTCGCCGTGCTGGCGCAGGTAAAAGCCCTCCAGCTCGGTGGCAATGGCATTTTCCAGCGTATCGAGGGTGAATGCCTGATAGCGGTGCTGACGCGCGCACAGGGTCAGCCAGGCGCAGGCAACGGCACGGCGGTACAACGCGGCACGCAGGACAGGCGGTAATGGCGTAGTCATACATTGTCCTCCCCGGCAAGCCAATGCTGGTTACAGCGCTCGACCACGCTATTGAGCTGGGCGGTCATCAGGTATATCAGGGAGGTGAGCTGGAGATTTTGCTCCGGGTTACGTTGAACGGTTATACATGCCCGCTCTTGCATCAGTTCACCGACCAGTTGGCCAACATTGCGCAGGTGATCGAGGCATTCGAGGTCTTGCAAGGCGATAGTGGTATGCTTCATGCGTACACCCCCGTCACCGGCAGGCGACCGGCAAAGGACAGGACATACTCACGGGCAAGGGAACGGCGGGCACTGCGTTCGTTATCAGCTACGGTGCGCAGCATACAGATATGGGAATGACGATCGGCGCGGCGGACAGCGGCGAAGACAAAGACAAACTGCGGGTGTGACGGGGTGAGGATCGTAGCCATGATGGCAACCTCCATTGAGTAGCGGTAAATGCCACCACCGGAGTTCCTACGCTCATGGGTGGTGACCCGAACGGGGGTAGGAATACCGGCCTCAATGGATACCGGCCAGCCCGAAGGCTGCCCCGCCCGGGCCACCATTATCTGACTTGGGCCACGGTGTAAGCACCACAGCCCAGAAAATGGGTGTACCTGGACAACGACGCAAAAAAAGACGCCTGGCGCGTCTGGTGTCGCCACTGAGTAACTCGGGTTCCTACGCCCGGCTGCCGATTTTGCGACAGCGGAAAAACTATACCCAAAAACAGCCAACAGACGCAAGCCAGAAAAAGGGGGGTTTTGCGGTGCGAGGATCATCATGCGTCGTAGCTCCGGTTACGGTCGGCGATACGATCGGCCATCCACGCAGTGATTTCCGACTGTACCCAGGCCACATTTTTACCGCCGAGCGAGATTTGTTTCGGAAAGGCCTCGCGGCTGATGAGATCGTAAATGGTTGAGCGCGACAACCCGCAAAGGTGGATCACTTCGGGCAGACGGATAAAGCGTTCCTGAACCGAATCAGGAACCGGCATCATCGGGGCGGCAGGGGCTGAGGACGGGGAAGAAAAAGCAGTGTGCATAGGGCTACCTCATAAAATCCATACAAATCCGGTCGTGTCCGTCCGGCTTCGGGTAGCTCTCTATTTTGTGAATATTTCTACGCAGGGCAACAAGAGATGTTGTAGTGTCCCACTACACAACAGAGTGATTTTTATACAAAAATGATGACTGTCCTATATTGCCCATTATTTACCTATATTTACCATACCGATATCTGAGTAATGAATATTAATTATTCTATCTACCCGAAATAACTATAAATAATGAAAGGAGACTCATAGAGCAGAGCATCGTCAACGGTGAACAGTAGTGAACAGTCGGTGAATAGTTTCATCTCAACTGTTCACTGTTTAATTTACTGTATTACTTATCTTTTTCTTTATAGTGAATAGTAGTGAACAGTTATTTATAGAAAAACAAACAGAGAGAGAAGCTTACCCGACCCTTTCTCTGGCTAGCCCTCCTGATTGCCGTTCTGCCCGATTCTGTTTGTGCCATCCCTGCGACAACCGTGAGCGCTCGTGTGGTTGTGTGGTGCGTTGCAGAATGATTTCACCTTGATAACGCAGCAGGAGAAGACCATGAAACCGACCACTCACCCCCAACAAGAGACGGCGATCCCCGCCGTGCTGGATAAGGCATTCCAAGTGCTGGAGAGCGCCAAAACTCATCATCTGGATAACGTGCACCGGATGGATGAAATCCAGCATGCCATCGAGCAGGCCAAACAGCAGAAAACCCGTCTGGAACAAACGGGCCTCGATGATACGCAAGCCTGGCGCGAGCAATTCCTGCGCAATGGCGCCGTGCTCACCGATGCGCTCAAGCAACAGCATATGGAGCGTGTCGCCCGCCGGGAGCTGATGCAAGAGTGTGAGAACGCTGCCGAGGTATTGGCTTATGAACTCGATCAGGAAAAGGGCACATGTTGCAGCTCGGCGAAAGCCTACCGTGATGCACACTTTTCGCTGTTAAACGACTACGTGCAGCGCGAGTTTGAGACCACCCTGTCACAGGGAGCCCCTGCACTCATCCGGGCAATCAAGCTCAAAATTTTCGCCCTGCAACAACAACGCTATCGCGCTGGCCATCATGACATTGAATCAGCCGAACAAGAGGTTCTGGCAGAAATCAGTCGCTGGCTGAAAGCGCAAGTAGACCAATATGAGATCCGTTTAAACGATGAGCCGGTACTGTACAAAATAGGGTTATCGCCCAGCCCGTTCCCCCATATGGACTATGAGCTCGCCGCAACACCGGCACAGAGCATGCGTTTTTACGAAGAAATGCAGCAGCGTAAAGCCCAGCTTCAGGCACGGGGGCTGATCGCATGATGCATTGTCCTTTTTGCGGGAAATCCGCCCATACCCGCAGCAGCCGATACTTATCGGATAACGTCAAGCAGCGCTATCACCAGTGCACCAATGTTCACTGCTCGGCGACGTTCCGCACGCTGGAATCCATCGATGAAATTATCCATCAACCAGCCAAGCCGGTAACGGCAGAACGGCCAGCACCACAGGCGGAGCCGCGCCGGGTATCCGGTTGCTATCGCTCTCCCTTTTCACATTAACCGAGAACACCAACATGACGACAACCCCATTACAAAAAGCGGCAATGGCGTGCCAAGCGGCCAAAACACGTTGGCAGGATAGCCGTCAGGCATGGACCAAGGCGACGCTAGAGATGGCTAGCCTACAGGCCGATAGCAGCGGCAAGTCTGGCGATCGCCTGGCCTATCTGCGTGAATTGATCGCCGTGAAACAGTGGGAGATGAATCAACACGCCGATCGATACCTACATGCCCATGATGAACTGTTGCGTGTCAGTGTGCGTACGGAGCTGCGCAGCTTCATGCAACGTCACGGCACCGAGCTGCTCAGTGCGCTGGCACCGGAGTTAATGGGACTGAATCATCAACCGGAGCTGTTACGCACACGGGTCGCCGATCGGGCACTGGAATACCTGCGGGAAGCGCTGGCCGTCAGTATGACCATCAGCCCGGCCATTGAGTACGCCGAGGCCAGTCGGGATATTTTAAACAGTGCGGGACTACGGCCAGAAACAGCCGCCCGACAGGATGCCATCAGCCGCACGACGCCTGCCGAAAACCTGAAATTTATGCACCGAAAAATCGCACTGGAACAGCAGTGCCCGGCATAAAAAAATCGCCGTAAATCCCCGCATTTTTTCTCTAAAAAGCCATGCATGCATAGCGTGCATGGTTTTGCATGCGCCTTACGATATTTTCTAACCCTCGCCGCGCCAGTCCTGGTGCGCCCTGCGCCGTCTCATGCATCTGCATTAAAAGCGCCCCATGAAGCGGGCAGGCGAGGCGGGGAGAGCATTGCGCGCCAACATTAACATGTGTATTTAATTTACGGCCTGAGCGCGTCACTGCGGCGCGCGGATTCAAGAGAGTGTCGGTGAGTGGTGGAGCTATGTTCGAGGGCTTGAAGGGCTTCTGAGGCAGCCTGATGAAGGCAAAGGAAAAGCCGCTCGGAAGCGGCAAGTAGACAAGAGGTATTTAGAGAATCCCAAATTGACAAATTTTAAAGTTATTTAAGCCAATGGTCTTTGACACCTGAAAAATCCACATTATGCCATTGCTGTTTCCAAACTTCCCAATATCTTATGTCATTTGAAGATGGTTGCTTATCCTCGGGACATAGATCAATAGAAACTATGGAAGGCAAAACAATTGACTCCCCAATAATTAAAGCTTCACCAGCCTTAAGGGAAGGTAAAGTATCAATAATAGCTCCAAGTGTATCAGGGAGCAGTCTCTTGACATAATTTTGATCTACAGGGTTAGTTAACCTCATCGCTATAAAATTATTACATTGAGAGAATATAGTCTCAGATATTTCGGATGGCCTTTGGCTGGCAAGAAGTAAGGTGACCCCATATTTCCGGCCTTCCTTAGCAATACGCTCAATTGACTTCTTAGAAGATCTATATCTAACAAGCTCACTATTTGGAACGTATTTATGGGCCTCTTCATAAACCAAAAGAATGGGAAAATCAGTATTTTCACCATTGGCCTCTTTCATTTTTTTATAGACATAACCATATTCAAAAATCAGTCTAGATATTAAAGAAACCGTAATACTCAAAACCTCAAAAGGTATTCCACTTAAATCTATAACAGTCACATTCCTGTTATCACCCGGTGTTGTTCTTACTCCTAACAAACTCCTAATAACATCTTCAAATTTATTATTTCTAGATTTCTCAGAGAAAAGAAATGATAACCTATCCTGATTGATTTTTTCTGAGAATCGAGAAATAAATTTATCTAAAGTCCCATCAGCATAAAACCCTTTTGTTATATTCGAGTTTTTAGTGTTGTAGAAATTAAATTTTTTCTCAAAATATTTATCAATACGATCAGCATCATTAAGTTGGCAACCACAATCTTGGGTTGTTAAACTATCCCCCTTTTTATCTGCTTCACCAGACTCACCAATGATCATATATCTATCATTTGCTTTTGAATTTTTGGTCTCATCTCGCAGGTTTTTTAAAGCATTTTCAACTTCATCTATATCAAAAAATACAGGGCTATCATAAAAAACTTTCGATAAAGATGGATTGTGTTTTCTTTTATTTGCAGTTACCAACATTCTAAATACCGACGACTGATTATAGTTATCTCTTTCACCGGTATCTAACAGAATCTCCTCTAATTCCTCACTGTTTAGTAACCAATATGGCAAACATAAATTATTAACATCTAAAAAATTAGCATCAGGAAAAGCTGAGCGATACTCAGAGTGAATATCAAAAATAATAACATGTGAATTATTTAAACTAAAATCTCCACTTTTTCCATTTATAGCCGTTTGTATTACTTTAGAGACAGTATGCGATTTACCAGAACCTGTCGATCCTATTATGGCAATATGTTTATTAAAAAACTTGTTACCATCTAATGGAATTCTAATATTGTCGTTATATGAAAGAGAGCAAAACTCAAATTGCTTATTTTTTTCTACAGAATTGTTGTAAATTTTTCTAATATCATCATCTGTTGCTGGCACTGCCTCTTTAGGCGGTAATGCAATTGAATCACCACCACGCTCAAACTTCCCATCTTTGATGATACCTAGTGGGTTAGCTTGTATAAGATACTTCCTCTCACCACTCTCTTTAGCTTCAATCGAGAAGTTTTCAATAATGCCAATAAGCATCATGGTCCCATCATCAGATGGAACATTGATATATGAACCAACTTTTAAATTTTGGCCATCTTTAAAATCATTAAGATCGGTAACAAGAATTTTAATATTATTTGGATAAACAGATATAACCTCAGCATTAATATCATTCAAATCATGTTCAGTCATTTTAATATCCTCTTGCACATTTCCAATGATTTAACCTGTATTTTAACAACCTTATTTTGCTTACTCTCATAATCATAAATAGGTGCATTTATATAGAATTGATAGATTTCTTTTTTTCTAGTTGATCTTGATAAAATATCATCTATAACATTAATATCATTTATAAACCTAAGTTTGTAAAATGAGATATCATTAACATCTCTCATTAATGATTCACAATTAAAAGTTGCTCCATGAAAATCATATCCATCCATCGGTGGATATCCTGACGCCCTTAATGCTAACTTCAACTCTAATAAATCAGAGGAAGACATCCCATGAATATAAATATATGGGCAAAATCTATTCTCTTCTTTTATTTTTATACTGGTAGCAGACCATCTATTTAAAATGACAACTATTAACTCAACTACATCATTAATTTTATAGCCGTTATCCTCAATAATAAAAATACGATCAAAATTACTAGTATTCATTACCGATGGAAAATATCTCGCTCTTAACTCCTTACAATAAATAGTTTCTGACTTAAATATTGAGAACCATATATCGAATAAAATACTTTTATTATCTATCCGAGTTTTAAAGTCGGAAGGCAAGATCCTTCTATTTTCCTCACCTTTCAATATGGAATATTTTTTTATGAGTGAAACTGCGTTGTTATAATAATAAAATTCAGCCTCAAATGAATTGCATGAATAAATATCCTTAATGGTATCTAATACATCTTTTATTTGCTCATCATAGGAAGGCGCGTGTATATCAATAGTCAATAAATTGATGAAATCTGATAGGTGCTGATCAGTAAGACCTAAGGCCGTATGAACTTCAATTGTTTTCTTTATCCTTTTTTCATCACCTTTTTTATCATTATCTTTTTTTTCATATTCATGATATATCAAAAACTTATCTTTCAAATACTCAACTGTCAATGGAAGGGTTAGTTTATCATGCCCTTTAGAATAATATCCATACAATGTATATTTGTACGACTCTCTATTGTTAAAAACTCTATCTGCGAAATCTTTTAACATTAAGCGAATAGGTGGCGCTATGACAGATGAATTATATTCTGTACTCTCATAATATTTACATTGTATAGCCGTATTGTCATCGGCAGTCTTAAGATCAATATCTTCAACCCCCTCAATACAAATGACATCTTTATCGGAGCGTTTCAATAATTCAAGAATAGTCTTATCAAACTGATAGAAATAGCCTTTGATTGCGCCTATAGCACTGCGTGGATTGTCCATAATTATTCCTTAACCAATATGTAATTTGAATACCATTGCATCATACCCCGACGTTTATCAATATATTGAGCGTGGTTATATGTGCCTCTGATATTATTCTTATCTATATGAGCAAGTTGTATTTCTATCCAAGCCGAATCATATCCTTTTTCATGTAGGATAGTGGATAAGGAATGTCGAAAACCATGACCAGTGACTTTCCCACCATAACCAATACGCTTGATAACCTGATTAATACTCGCCTCACTCATAGGCTTGTTCGGATCGTTCCGCCCCGGAAAAACATAACGATAGTTCCCTGTCATGATCTTGAGTTCATTGAGTAAATCTAACGCCTGAACAGACAATGGCACAAGATGTGATCTGCGCATTTTCATCCTTTCAGCGGGAATTTCCCAAATAGCGTTATCTAGATCAAATTCTGACCATAATGCCGCTCGTAATTCGATGGTTCTAACACCCGTAATCATCAGTAATTTCGTGGCAATCAGGACCAGCCGACTTCCGGTATAACTATCCAAAGCACGCAGGAAATCGGGTATCTCATCAGCTTTTAGGAATGGGAAATGGTTGGATTGGTGTACTTCGAGAGCGCTGGAGAGCTCAGCCGCAGGATTGTACTCCGCCCTACCCGTTGCAATTGCGTAGCGAAACACTTCGGAGCAACGCTGCCGCACTTTGCGCATTTTCTCCAACGCACCTCGTTTCTCAATTTTACGCAGAACGTTCAGCAGCTCTAGCGGTTTAATCTCTCCCACTGGCCTTGTTCCGACATAAGGAAAAATATCGTTCTTAAACGCTTCCATGATGTCAGAGGCATATCCTGCCGACCATTTAGCCGATTTAAGTTGATGCCACTCTCTGGCTATCTTTTCGAAGGCGTTCTCTGACTCTGTTTGCAGAGCTAGCTTTTGCTCTTTACGAACCTCACTCGGATTCTTTCCTTCAGCGACCAGTTTTCGGGCATCGTCACGACGAGAACGGGCATTCGGCAAGGGTGATCGTTGGATAAACGCCAAGCGAGATCATTTTGGGTTTACCAGCAAAACGATAACGGAACCGCCAGCTCTTGCTTCCATTAGGTTCTATAAGCAATGACAAGCCTTGACCATCTCCGAGTGTATAGGCTTTAGCTTCAGGCTTTGCGCGACGAATCTGCATATCGTTTAAAGGCCTGTGTATAGGAATCCACGACCGAACAGGAACATATACACAATCCTATACACACTCAGTACCGGATTCTACTGGATGGTTACGGACTACTATGGATTTAAAAGAATAAAAAACGTTATAAATCAGATGATTTACAGATTAATACGGACGTTTGAGGAAGTTGAAATGGTGCCGATAATAGGAGTCGAACCTACGACCTTCGCATTACGAAGTCAATAAACTCACGTTCAACCCTGTCTTGATAAATCCAAAAAAATAAATTTATTCACTTTAAATTCAATCGCTTAAATTCACTTCGAATTCACTCTTGTCCAACGACATACAACCCTATACGATGCCAAATGTGGTACCCCATGTGGTACCCCAATACGAGGTTTTAGGATGATTTCTCAAGATCGACAAGTCGCGGCAGCAGAGCTTAAAGAAGGTGCAACCGCAACCCGATTTGCTATCAGCTCTAAACATGGTAACGGGTTATCACTCGAGGTTCGGGCCGGTAAGCAAAAACGCTTCGTGTATAGATTTAGGCTACTTGGCAAGCAACAAACCATGGTCCTTGGACTATACCCTGCGATGGGACTTGCTCAAGCTCGTGAGCGACATTGTGTTGCGGTGGGGCAAGTCAAACAGGGCATCGATCCCCGTCAGGTTGTTGCAGAGGCTAAACAAAAGAACGAACAGATGCTCGTGCTTGATGAACTGTTTGAGCAATGGCTTAGCCACAAAGCCAGCGTAAAACGCCGTGATGGCGTTCGATCAGAGATTAGCCTTCGAACTGTCACTGATTATCGTCGAATTTACCAAACACACTTGCAAAAGGTCCTTGGTAAATATCGAATTTGCGATATCACCATGGCCGTCCTCCACCAACACTATCAGAAGCTACAGAAGGTCTCTCTGGAAGGGCTCCGCAAAGCAATGGGGATAATGAACCAGGTGATGGAGGAGGCTATGCGACGACAGCTTATCGAGATTAGCCCCACGTTGGCACTCAAACCCAAAGTGTACAATGCGACCCCCAATCCACCTCGAGAGCGTTGGCTACCAATCTCTGAATTACGAGCCTTGTGGCATGCATTAGAAGAGGGCGTTGAAGGTGGCGGAGCGTTAACAGCTGGTGGCCGTGGCATTGCTACGACTTCTGTTCTTTCTGGAAGTGTCGCCAATGCAATTAAAATCGTCATATTGAGCGCGGTTCGTCGAGGTGAAGTGATATCGATGCAATGGGCACACTTGGATGGTGATCGCTGGACGATCCCGGAAACCAAAAATGGGCGCCCGCATGTGGTGACCTTGTCACCTTTGGCTCAGGAAATCATTTCAGAGCAGCGAATGATAACCTCCTCTACCAGTCCATATGTGTTCGAATCGACGACGAAGCTGGGTCATGCCATCACTGGTGACGCACTTATGCGCGCCCTTGACCGGCTACAGAAGCGTAAGCTGGCTGAACTTGAGCCTTTTAGCGTACACGACCTGCGGCGCAGTGTTGCAAACTGCTGTGGAATTGAACTTGGTGCAGGACCTCTAGAGATAGAGCATATGCTGAACCACCAGATCAGTGACAAACTCCTGCGAACTTATCAGGCGGGTGCTTTACGTAACCCTGAAAAACTGAGGAGTTTATTTCTTCGGTGGGGGGATATTGTGAAACATCAAATAGCCCAACATGAAGTAGAAAAATCACCTGATGTTATGGGGAACGTAATCCAAGGGACATTCGGTAAACGCTGAGTTTTCAGCTCAATCAGACCTAAGAAGGAAGCGGCCGATGGCCGCTTCCTTCTATGAGCCTGTTTAGCCTGATATGCTACGCAGCCACCTGATGGGCACATAGCTGATGCGGCGCCTTCCTTGGCCATTAGTCCTGCCTGTCAGGTGGTCTGTTGCAGGTGCTCCTGATAGACCTTCTGCCACTTGGA
The DNA here is from genome assembly GCF_000264765.2 of Edwardsiella anguillarum ET080813. Lineage (GTDB taxonomy): Bacteria > Pseudomonadota > Gammaproteobacteria > Enterobacterales > Enterobacteriaceae > Edwardsiella > Edwardsiella anguillarum. Next base: position 2,651,146 of record NZ_CP006664.1, on the reverse strand, counting down.
ATGCTCAGCCTTATCGCCTCTGGCCAGCCAGAAAGCACAGATATGAGCAATACTTCGCTCGAGCCATGAAAGTATAACGCCAAAAGCTGCGAATTTAGTTTTTTAGCGTGCTTGAGTAATCCATTGCTAAATTTTGTGGATTTACTTTCATCCTTGGGCTGTTGCTAAAGTTTATATTTAGATCTATTCCTTACTGGCTTGCGTTGCGCTCCCTTACCAAAAGAACGTGCTTTTTTACCATTTGTAAGGATTGTGTCCACATGGGCTAAAATATCCTGCCTAAATAGAGATTCTAACTCTTCATATAAAGCATGGCTACTATTACCACCATCCATCAAATCAAACTCATACCGATCTCCAGGATAAGCAAAAACATCCCCTTCGCCGTCTTTTATGATAGTACTTTTCCAGAGCTGCCCGATCGTCTCTCTTATGTCAAGTTTATGCTCCCACCCTCGACCTAAAAACAAAAAAACATGCATGTAGTATCCTCTGACAGAGCAATAGTCCAACTTCCAAATATATCCATCTACATGCCTAAACAATCGATTTCTCGAGCAGTTTATGAAAAGCTTGCGCCGTCCTTCTACTAACTCTTCTAGCTTATCTTTGAAGCCTTCGGTTTGGGAAGCAATTTTCAATGGTTCCTTATCCAAGCCTTTTTTTTCAGGCTGTGTAGCTACATTGCTTGACTCAATATGGATGTCATCATCTTTAGCATACATATTCTCTATTTTTTGTTTGAAACCCAAGCTAAACCTGACCACATAACGAGCTTTCCCTTCCTCTTTTTCTTTTACGTAGCCAAAGATGGATTTAATATTTTGCTCAACATTAAATACTCTCACCCTTACACTTTCTTTATAGCTATTCGAGTCAAAGACAACGTTAAGAAAGCTTACCAACCCACCAATAACATCATCTGAGTAATATTCATTGAAATCAGTATCGCAACCAATTGACAGCCTATGAAACTTTATAGCTTTAATAAAATATGGCACTGCAGGGTGCACATTGAAATGCCTCTCAAAATCTTCATCTGAAATAAATGCATTAATATTTGATGAAATTAGCCTTCTAAGTATTTTTCTAATCTCTTTCTTCTGTGCCGCACTATACACAGGCAATAAGTCTTTTTGACTTGCCATTCTATCCTTTATTAGTTCGAATGCTTTGTTAACACTCTGCTCATCTTCCAAATTACTTATTTCAAAAATCCGCCGACCAATCATAGGCAAGTGGTAATAACTGTATTCTCGAATAGTCCCAATATATCTAAGCAACATAAAAATTCGCTCAAAGAAATCAGCGTCACCCGAAACAATCCGACTTTTTTTCAGGTAATGGCGTCTATTCACCCCAAGAGATTTTATAAAACGAAGTCTATAGTCATCAATTTCAGATGTTTTGAGCATAAAACCTCTACTGATCGTAGCTGCAATATGGGCATATGTCCTATTTCTTTTAGCTGCTTTCAGTAGGGAGTCACTATATTCATAAATTGAAAACTTTTTAAGTATCTCTTCTGTTTCTCCCTTATCTACCTTCCTCCTTTCTTCTTTTGCTATCACATCAATTTCGTCAGTCATGAGTATTCTCCTTTTACGTCACTAGCTGTGATGATGAATTACTTGTCTATCAAATAACCATAACTCCGGCTGAATATCACGATAAAAATGCAAAGAAGTAAATGGCGGACTTCTAGATGTCCGCTTCGCACACTTAGATACAAATCACGGTACATAACCATGATCACACTTAACATGGGAAGTGACTTTGCATGGCAAAACGAAGCTCATCTGAATTTTCACTCATTCTCCATGGGCTATGTGCATGCTCCTACCTATGGCTACTACTCCGGCTATCGCTACCTATGTGCACCGAGAGGGTGACCATTCCAAACCATAGAAAGCTACCAATATGAAGGCACATACTTGTATTTGGCATCATGACCACTCAGCTCGCTGAACTACCATCTTTTTTTTCACTGGCCCGCTCTTCTGATGAAACAACCCACTACATCATCAGGAGTACACCATGAACAACACCATCAAAGTCCTGCGCATCAAAGACCTCATCAACAAGATTGGCATGTCTAGGTCTACTATCTATGACTGGCTTAATCCCAAGTCCCCTCGTTATGACGAGACATTCCCCAAACCCTTCAAGATAGGTCAGTCCTCTATTGGTTGGTTTGAACACGATGTTGATAGCTGGCTTATTCATCGCAGCCAGTCTTGAATGCTCTTTTTTCATCCCTAGTGAGCTCCATAACTTTCAGTGTTATAAATCATATCTTGATAGGTTAATGGGTTAATAAAATAGCCATTTCTTCTTATATATGTTTTTTGGTATTTTTGTAGGTGAGGTAGGCATATCGCGTTTAGGTTTATTTATTATTAAACATTACTTCTATTCAATACTATTCCTGTGCTATGTACAGCCACCCATATACACCCAATAACCATTACCACTATCGCGTACCATTACACCACCCTCATGTGGTGGTCATGCTACCACCAGCATAGTTAGCCAATACCACTCCACCAATCGCCCCTATATACGCGTGTGTCTATAACACAGCGTAGGGTTACTCCTGCCTAAGCGAGGCCACCATGTTTAATTCAGTCAGACTATTAGATATCCTATCCATAACAGACCTGCTCCAAAATACAACGCTTCCTATTGTCAGGGCTGTTGATTCAGCCCCAGGTAAGTCACGCATCACTTGCATTGACCGTAGGCAATCAACCAAACTCTTTAATGCGTTGGATACCGTGTGTGATTATTTTTATTGTCATGAGGAGGTATCGTCAGCGCATCCAACGGTAGCGCTATTCCTAACGCATATGCGAGAGGTTTATGGATTGCACCTCATCCATGAGAGATCTCTCGATAGTGATGTCGGTGACGAATTAGCCAGGGATATCAATAACGCGCTGTATGCGTTTCTAAGAGAGCTCAAGAGTAAGGCGCACCGTAAGCGCCTCAATAACCTCAAACGCGTTCAGAGCCGCAATCAGTGCAGTATAGCGACGTGTGTTAATAGCCTATTCGACCAGCATGCCAAGCTATTAGTCATCCGATTGGATATCGGCTATCACGAAGACTACTACGACCAGCTCACGCTAGACCTCGTGACGAATGACCTGCGTTGTTACCTTCGTCGAATACAGAACAAATATCCTGCGTTGGTAGGCTATATCTGGAAACTGGAGTACGGTGTTGATAGACGTTTCCATACCCACATTACGTTCATTTTTAATGGGGCTGTACACCAACAAGATATCTCGCTGAGTAGAGCGATAGGGGGGCTGTGGGAGGATATAACCGACAATAACGGGATCTATTACAACTGCCAGGTCAGGCGGGAGGAATATCAGAGATGGGGTACTGATGGGATTGGGATGGTGCACTACAGCGATACAGTCAAGCGTATACACCTGATTAATGCGCTGAGTTATCTGACCAAGCTGGATACGCAAATACTGGCAATATTGCCAGCCGGTCGTCGGACCTTCGGGCGTATGGAGAGACCATCACGCCAACCTCGCCTTGGCAGGCCAAGGAGAGAGGAGGAGAGTCGATAGTTTTAAGGGATATTCTGTCCTTCTTTTTGTCGTGGTCAAGTTGGTTGGTATGGAAAGGACACATTATACGCTTTAGGACGCTGGGCCTTGTCAACGGTGTGATAGATTTGATCACTTGCTGGTAGACAATGCAGAGTAGCAGGCTTACTGCTTAACCAATGTATGGTCGAACTAGGGGGCTAACGCGATAGTCCTCACCTGTTTTTCTTGATCAGCCAGCTCCTGTACGAGCGCACTAACCAGTGCCTTTTCCTCGACCCGAATTTCTTCCAAGTACAGACCAGAGAATAGCTACAGCGATGCTACATAAGTCTCATCGCTGTAAGCTCTTCAAGATTGGAGTGCTCCCATATCGGTTCAAGCAGAGGATGAAATTCACCGGCTAATCCGAATCAATGTTAAACGATACCCCTCGGCACTTTCGAAACTGATTGTAAGCTTATCGCTCTAAATCTACAGTCAGCGTTGAAGCCATGCTTTAAGTCGAGCCCAGATACTAATTGACTGGGCAGGAGAACACTGTTCTCGGGGAGGAATAGCATTCGACAACTCAGTACATGATTCATTCAAGACACGGTAATGTGCTGCTTTGGCTTTTTTGTCGCGTAAGCGTTCCGCCTCTATCTGGCCTTGCGACCAAGGTCCCGACTCTAAAACACGTCCTCGCTGAATGATGTAATGCGACCGACATTTCTGATTCCAGTTGCCTACGGAGGGCTGGAGCGAGATGGACTCTCCATCGAACGTCATTCGCCAGTCGGTCGGGGTGAATGGGGTCACCACGCGGTCCCCGCAACCGCAGCAGCATGAGTGCACTGCGGTTGCATAGTCCATCGAGATATACAAGATGCCTGGCTCCAGCTCGCGTGGAACATTTCGCACAAAACGATGTTCCAGAGTCTGATAGCGAATCATGTTTGATCTCCGTTGAGCAGCATGCTCCCATCGGTCGTGTACGTGCTGTGATGCTCGCTCTCTAGGTCGCGATAGAATCCGCAGAGCTTTTTCCACTTCACGACTGCGAGACAAGCATTCAAGGCGTTAAGGTCGGCCACTTGGATATTGGATGCGTACACGTCCTGACCTCCGCCACCAGCGAAAGAAATTCGCCCTGCGTGGACATGCTCGCGTTTCGCCGGCGTGCTCGTTGTCACCCGCAGAATGCCGCCCAAGCTACCGTTGCTAAGTTCAAGCCCCATCCCGACGTCGATGAATGGCACACCAAGTGCTTCGAGTTTCGCCACCACGGCCCGCTTTTCCTCACCCGCATCCATGCTGATGAACGCAAATGTGATGCCGTCAAGCAGCCCCAGCGTCTCCGTTTTCATCTTCACGGGGTGAGCCACGATCCCGCGATGCATCCGTTCATAGATGCCCTTCAGGTAGTGCACCTTTTTGGGGGCGTCCCGCAACTCCTCGAGCGATGGAGCCCCGGGCGCGCGGAACGCGTTGTGGGAAAGAAAATCGTCATCGTCGAAGATCCGGATTTCCCTCACCGGCGTTTTCGCGACCAGATCGAGGATGTACCCACCGGTACCACCAGCGCCGAGGATGCCCACCACCTCACCTTCCAGCTTGCTAGATAGCGCGCCTAGGCCTACCCGGCTGGATGCTGTATCGAGATAGTTGAAGACGCTGGGCTCATTCTCATCGTCAGCACCACGGATCAGCCGTGGGCTGACTCCGGGCTGCAGGACGGCCGCAGGGCCGGCCAAGATGGTCGCGTAGGTAGCCATCTTAGTGTAATAGTCCGGGTAGCCATCCGGATTGGGTTTACTGGAAAAGCTGTGCCTTGCGGTGAGCCCGTAACCGAGGTCGGTGTTGGGCGACGCATGGGAAATGCCTGGCAAGGGCGTTCCATTCGCGCTGCAGGGGAAGTCGCCGTCCCAGTGGATTACGTGTGTCTCTGGTTTGCGCGTCCGATCCCCAGCCAAGTCAAGGTTGGACACCAGCGTGCCGGTACGCACACGACATTGAGCGTCGACATAGGGCACTTCCAGCATGACTAGGAGACTCCCCTGAATGCGAACGAAGTAGCCCTCCGTACGCAGCCGGGCCAGATCGGCATTAAGACTGAACAGTGCGTGTGACATTGAAAATTGTCCCCTGTTTTTTGACTTCAACGGAGCCACCCTCAGCGAGTTCACCAGCATGGGGGTGCGAGGCAGCATTGCGGTATGTCATCGAGAACTTGACGTTGGTCTCTGCCGGCGCGTTTGGATGGGACAACTTGACCACCTGCTCGAAGGTGACATGCTTGTCCGGCACAATCTCCTCGACAGCATTGACCACGATGACGTAGCCCTTTTGCGGCTTGAGGGCGGTGATAAACCGCTCAATGCCAGGGCTGTCGAGATTGATCCTGTCATCCGGCTCGATGAGGATGTCTTCGCCGCCCCGTACTTCCAAGAAGATGGCCTCTTCGGGCGAGGCGTCGGCTAGGTCATACAAAACGCTGCCCAACAGCTCCGGGTGACCCCAGGCCATCTGGCGATCGTTCAAGGAGAACTTGAAGGCTCGGTCGGACTTGAATGCAATGAAGCGCTCAGCCCCCTTGCCTCGCAGATCCACTGTCTCGTCGAGACGGACGTCCTCAAAATCGCCCGAGGTGAGAAGTGCGTAGAGTAGATAGTCGCTTCGGCGATCGAGCCCCGCGCTGTCCAAGATTTGCCGACCGGTGGGTACCGGGTCAGGCACGTCGATGTTGCGGAAGGTCAGTCCTTCCAAGCCGAAGCGGATGCGATAGGCGCCGGCCTCTCGCAGTGGACGATCCTCACGGATCGCGTCACCAACGTCGTCAAACGGATAGTTTTTCATATGGTCCTCTAAAGTGTTGCGACAGAGTTTGTTCTGCCTTCAACTCTCTAATCGGACCCAGTGACTGCCGCCGGTAAACTTTTTTCAGAATTGTTTTAAGAGGGTTCCATAGGGGGCTGCGCCACACACGAAAAAGGCCGGGCAGTTCGGGCAAGTGGCGTCCGAAGTATTTGTTGGGAACTGGCCGCCTCGGATGCCGCGGAAAATCTCGCCCAATTTTTCTTGGCGATTGCTCAACTCTTTGGGGCTGAGTTTCAACGGCTTGCTTTCAGCATCAGCTAGGTAGACCAGTTCCAGCTCGGCACCCGGGAACTCCGCTTGGGCCGCTAGTACAAATGCAGCTGCACCGACGTCCTTGCTGTCACGGCTGGGCGCATGGCCAGTTCTTACCCGACGTATGGCCCGCTTTCCGTCTTTCACGATAACATCATCCGGTGTTACTTCGATCTCATGGCCGTCTAATACAATTCGCAGCGGGGTCGGAGCTTCAACCTGCGCGCCAGCCCTCGATGCTTGGAAGTATTGGAGCATGGTGGAGGCTATCTCACGGTAGTCATCGAAATAGCCATGTTCATGAAGCCCCTGAGCCGCGAAGGCCTGAGAAAGCAGATCCTCCCACTCAGCACTAGAGCTGCCCTGCGCGACGATCTTCCGGTAGACCTCACGAATCGCTTCATGCATATGCATAAATGAACTCATGCAGCGCCGGCCACCCACCTGAAGCAAGTGTGTGTAGAGGAATCGCCGTGCACACGATTCGTAAAGCGCGACCGCATCTGAGCTGAACCGCGGGGTTCCCGAGAAGACGATGGGTATTTGCGTATCGTCCGGGGCAGGAGGTAATACCGTAGTAGGCGTGACGGCACGCCGTTGAACTGGACCAATGCGATCCAGGAACTGCGATAGCGGCCTGGCACGCCCATTCGATGTTGAGGTCGCTCCGTAAAACGCCAAGCGTGTCTTCGCCCGGGACATTGCGACGTAGAACAAGCACTCCTGCTCTTCGTTGTGAGCCGCCCGTGCAATGTCCTCTGCACTCCCTTGACCACCTGCGACCATGCCTGCAGGTGGGGGACACTTTGATGTCCGAAGTGCCCCTGGGATGGAGTCCTTATTGACGCCGGCAATGTGAACCGCTGGAAATTCCAACCCTTTCGAGCCATGGATAGTCATCAGGCGAACCGCATCAATCCCCTGGGCTGCCGTGGGTAGCTGCCTCAAATCTCTGTCGTCCCGAAGGCGCAGCAGTCTCCTCACGCGATCAGAAAGCCGCTGGATCGGGAGACCCTGGCCGTTCGGCTGCGCCCGAACGAAGTTCATGAACTGCCAGATTGCGATGCCCTGAGCCTGGTCCGAGACGCAGGCTGAAGACGCAATGCGGGCAGCATGTCTAGTCCGGTCGAGCAGAAGGGTTGCCAGCACGATCCAAGGTTGGGAGGTCGCGTCGAAGCCTGCAAGAGCTGCATTGAGGTAAGACAGAGCTGCCTGACCAGCAGGTGTCAGTTCAGCTGGAATGCTAAGTCGCCAAGCGCCAGGTTCCGCGTCGGTACCTCGTAAATGTTCAAAGACACAAACTACATCCTCCAAACTCATGGCGAATTCTGGCCAACAAGCCGTCCGAATCATCCCCATCGCGCGCCGATCCACAAGTAGTGATAGCACCGCGACAAGGTCTTTTACTTCCGGGCGCTCAAACAGGCTGCCTAGGAAAAGCACTGGAATGCCGGCGCGCTCGAGCTCACGTCCAATTTCCGAAAGTCGATCGTTACCCCGGCAAAGAACTGCCTGGTCCCGATACCGATAGCCCAACTTACTAAGCTCTTGAATGCCATCAGCGATGGCCGAAGTCAGCAGGGGGGCGTTGTTCACTGTGATGATTTCGGGCAGCGTTCCGCTTGGGCCTCTATCCGCCTCAAGGGCCTCTTCTCCATCAGCTGCGGACATACCTGCAGCAAAAGCAGAAAAAGCATGGACAACTTCAGGGGTGGAACGGTAGTTGATTTTCAGGCTGTCCCGTACCGCTCCAGGGAAATCTTGGCAACCGAATCGGGCCATGTTGAACGAAGAGGCGCCGCGGAACCGATAGATTGACTGCTTGGCGTCCCCCACCACCCAGAGGTTATTACCTGACGGCTTCAGTGTCGTAAGAAGCCGAACGCTACTGTGGTTAACGTCCTGATACTCGTCGACCAGAATGTGGTCATAGTCGCTCTGCAACTGCCTTCGAACGGCTTCATCGCTCTCCAGTAGTTGAACCGGGCGCATAACTAGGTCACCAAAGTCGACACATTGAGCGAGTGTTTTGAGCTCTTCATAGCAAGCGTAGACCTTGGCGACTTCTGTTGCTTTCTCCGCAGCCTCCACTTCGCTCGGGTTACTCGCCGCGTTAGCCATTGCATTGGCTAGCGCAAGATAGGCCGCCGCATCAACAACTTCATCCTTGGCTCGTGAGATCGCGGTCAGGATATCCGCAGCTGTCTGGGATGGATCGTAAAGATTGCGATAGTGGGTCAGACCTAGCCGAGGAAATTCGTTTTCAAGCAGTTCTACTGCTTCGGTTCGGTCCATTAGGCGGGGATCGACCGGAAGGCCACATCGATCGTTGAATCGTCTGAGGATGTCCAAGCCAAAGCTATGGAAGGTTCCGATGCAAAGAGCTGCGGCTTCCGCCGGCCGCTTCAGCGCAATCCGCTCGGACATCTCCGCAGCAGCCTTGTTCGAGAAGGTTAGGAGAAGGATACGTCTTGGATCAACCCCCTCATCCAATAAGCTCTCAACTCGCGCCACCAGCGTACGGGTCTTCCCGGTGCCTGGCCCTGCTTGGAGAAGGAACGCAGCCCCGCGATGGTTGGCTGCTGTTTGTTGCTTCTCGTTGAGTGGAATTTCGACAGGCGCTTCTGCTGCAACTACTGGCACTGGGGGGAGCAAAAGCGCATCAAGCATCTGCTGTGCGATGACCTCGAAGGGAGCCCCCAACCGGTTTGCAATCTCCGAACAGGTCTTCCCTTGAGTGACGTGCAAGTCGAAGACTCGCGACCTTGGCAACAGCAACTCTCTCGCGAAGAGGTCCATCTGGACTTCTCGGCGCTGCCGTCGGCTGTAATCGACCACTCGCTCTATCCCAACTGGCGAGACCTCAGAGGTTCGTGTTGGATCGATTTGAAATGCTGACCCTTCCTCTTCCTCACCGTCGCCAAGCACGGCGTGCCCGACTTCATGAGCTACGAGAAAGGCTTGCTCGAACGGAGTTCCTAAGTCCTCATGAACAATCAGCGGCAAGGCGGCATCAAACGTTGCGCGTGCCCCATCGAGGATTGAAGCACCGGGGACGCATCTTTCAACCAAGATGCCCAGCTTCTCCGCTATGTCTTCGGCGAACCGATAAGGAGACCATGGATCGCTGCCGTGTTGGACAGCTTCATCATGCAAGTGTTTCGCGTACTGTCGAGCAAGTTCTATTGGGTCCATGGTCACTCATCGTCGAGCAGTTGCTTTGAAATGCTTGCCTCATCCATTCCCGCCTCTCTTAAAAGGCGTTCAAGCGGGACTTTTTCGGCTAAGGCGGGTTTGTCATCGGACTTGTTTGAACGAACTGATGAGACCTGCGCAGGCAAAAGGAGAAATGACTGAATAACAGTTACTGATGTTTGTAACTCGTTCGCTAAACGTGTGAGAAACCGGCTTGGCAGCGTCGCAACATCTATTCGTCGCTCGCGAATGGCGACGCCGACTTGTATGGGTATTCCGAGAGCTTTGGCTGCGGCAGCGAAGATCTTTGGCGAAGCAGTCTGCAGCGTTTCTACCGTGACTGTGGACTCGCGGAGCCGATCCATTTTAGCGCTTATGGCGGCAAGCTCTTGCACGCTCAACGGAAGGTCCTCGTCGATTTCCCGAGAAAGCTCTCTGGCAAGATCGACAAGATCGGCAGCAAACTGGGGATAGTCAGCTAGATACTGTTTGAGGATGTCAGTCTTAGGCTCGAAATCCATCGCGAAAGCGTTCATGACGTCTTCGCTAGAAATAGGCGAACGCTTAGTCATCACTGTTTCCCCTTGCGTTCAAGGCGCAATCGTAAAGTTGCAAAGGCCTTGTCACGGTGTGTACGGATAGTCTTCTCACTCTTGCCCAACGCTTTGCTTATGGTAACGGCAGAGGGCTCTTGAGAGTCGATGGGAATGTCTTGAAGGAGCATTTCGATGATTCTTCTTTGGATTTCAGGTAGACCATCAATCGCATTGTCGAGCTGTAGCCGGTAAGATTTTTGATCGAGATCGTGAGGGTCAAAAGGATCATAGCCGCTGATTGCTGCCCCAGCAGCAAGAGATACATCATCTGTGAATAACTCTTCACTCCGATTTTCATGCTTCCAATGGCGATTGCTAGCATCCGCACGGTCTTTCGCGATGGCCGAATTGAAGTTGATCTCGTAGTAGTCCAGCCGGTCGTCGTACGACGACCTGTCACTAAGTAATAGATCGATGAATCGGTCTACAACATCATCTCGGATGTTTGCCTTGGTAAGTGAGAGGGTTGATTCATCTGAATTTTCAGCGCGAGGAAGACGATAGTAAACTCGTTGGAGTAAGAATTCGATTAGCTTCTTTCGATGCCCCCCTTCTTCCAAATTCCGAACAAGATGCACTAATGCTTCTGATGAAACAAAGCAGGGATCGGTAGGTGAGAGAATTGACGTTCTGTATTCAAGTTCCGCTTGGCTAACGGTTGCCAACTCTTGAATTTCAGCTTCAACAATTTCACGACGGGAGTACAAGGTTCCATCAAGTTTGCTTTTGCGAAGAGGGCGAACCACAGATATTCCTCTGTTTTATTTATACTCCGGCCCTTTTAGTAAAGGACGCTAAGGTAAAGTAATTTAGGTGTATTACTACGCTATAAGTACCCGTACAGAGCTTATCATCGCAGTCAGTGCGATTGAATACAATCTCAGATAGATATCATCAGGAGACACCAAGCAAAGATCGCCGTAAGTCCGCTTGGGAACGCCATTGCGGCCTCCCAAGTTATCGGTCCTAGTATCCCATCGGTCTGTCATCGATGCGCACTGTGAGTCATTAAGGCGCCAGTCGTGCTACCAGCTTATCAACCACCTCCAGCACCAGCGCTCTGTCAGCTGTATCGAGTTTGGCCAACTGCTGGCTGAGCACAATGCCTTGTTCGGTGGGGCGGTTGCTGGTCTCACGCAGAAAGTCTGCAAGCTCACAGCCAAACAGCTGAGCCAGCTCAGCGAGCCGCACGACGGTCGGCACCACGAGGCCTCGCTCCATTCGGGAGACGGCTTCCATACCTATCTTCAAGTGCTCTGCCACTTGCTCCTGAGTCAGCGCCGCCTGCTGGCGTTGGCGCCCAATCGCTTTGCCCACGCTCTTGGCCAGCTCTTCAGAGTTGATGTTTGTCATAAGTCCTCCAATCAACCCTGATAGTTGACTATGGACTTTTATTGACATTAAGGACCCTTTGCGATGAGGATCATCCCATTAGATCTAATTTATTGAAATAGTCACCCCAACATCGAAAGGAGTTCGACACGACCTAACCTCACTCCATCCACTTGGTGGCATTTGGCTATCAGCCCGCACCACCATTAACTCATTACGTTTGCACCCGTTAGGCCGAGAGGTTCACCTCGTCGGTCAGGCATCCTTTTGCCATTTTTATTAAGGAGAGATCATGAATCGCACACTGCTTTATCCCTTGCTGCTGGCCTGTGGCCTATTACTGAGCGCTTGCGATACTGCATCCGCTAATGGCCCCGAGTTCAGTCTGGAAGTGGAGTACACCGCCATCGGAAGACCACAGATACGCGTCACCTCGCTCAACGATCAAGTTACCATTCAGAAAGTGCTGATTAATGGCGGCAAGAGTAAATGCCGGGTGATGCTGCGCAATGACTTGATGGGGTCGGTGGGAGGAACCCATTTCCCACTCAAGCTCAATTACACCGAAAGCTGGCGGCTGGTCATGACCGAGCCGTGCCGATTGAGAGAGGTGACCCTCTTCACCAATCTGGGCAATGCCTCTTACACCATTGAATAATTTGTCTGGAGAGTGACATGACAGAAAAAATCAGACTGGCACTGTGGTGCACATGGTTATCGCTGTTTGCTTTACCGACCTGGGCTGCGCCTGAATTCACTGTGCCAACAGTCACTAAACGGGTACCGGCCAACGTTGAGGGCACCCTCAATTTCGCCAGCATGCAGTTTTGGATAGAGACCGCGAAAGGGGAACGCATCATGTTGATGCCGCTGGATGAAGATGAGCCACAGCTCATTCCCAGTATCACCCAGCAGGTTTCACTGAACGGTTTTATGCTGACCTATTCAGATGGCAGTCGTTACTTCGAGCCCTCCTTTGCACCTGCGTCAGCTGCATCAAGTACCACGTCATTGACCATAGTGAAAAATGACGATGACAGTATCGAGATCCGGTATGGGGGTGAGGTGCTGCTGCGCACCGATGAATATGACGCCATCAAACTCACGCACCGTTTGCCGCTGGCCAACGGGCAGGCGGTCTTGTTTGAGCTGCACAGTGGCGGTGTGGCATGCCCGGTGCTCTATCAGTTAGCGGTCGTTCAGGCGGGGGCATTGACCATGCTTTCATCGCCTTTTGGTACTTGTAGTGATGAAGGCAAGCTGACCTCCGAACCCAACGGTTTCCTCCTCGACCTGCCCGGCAATCCTCGTCAGCGCTGGGTATGGGATGCCAACAGCTTGACGCTGCGCAAGCAATCCTGACCACCAGCCACCACACATTCATCACCATCAGGGCACCTTCGGGTGCCCTCTGTTTTATGCCGCATTTTATTTAAGGAACTGTTCATGCCATTACCACAATCAGGGGACCACCTCGTTTCCCCCCGAACCGGTTACCAGCACCACGGTCTCTATCTGGGGGACCATCAGGTCATCCACTACCAGGGGGCCAGTGCCGGTATACATTCCGGTCAGATAGCTATCACCACCCTTGCCGAGTTTAGCCAAGGGCGGGGCTATCGCATCCAGCACCATCGCGCACGAGCGTTCAACCGGAAGGAGAGTATCGACCGCGCTTACTCCCGTCTTGGAGAGGCGCACTACAGCACGCTCTTTAACAACTGCGAGCACTTCGTGCTCTGGTGTATCGAGGGCTTTCACTACAGCAAGCAGATTAACCAGCTCATTGCCACGGGATGTATCGCACATCAGGCGCTTCGCACTGTGGCCCATCAGCCCACCCTTGCAGCCCTGCCTGGCATGGCCACCAGCACGGCACTGAACCCATCAGCAACTATCGCTGTGACCGCCGCAGTCGGTGCGCTGCTTGGGAGTTCGGCCACCTCGCTGGCGGCCCCCTTGGCAGCCACCTACGGCCTCTACCGCGCCTGGCGCTGGTTCAGGGATTGACGGGCCCCACATTCGATACAAAAAGGACACTCCATGATAACCATGCCATTTCACTTGGCAGGGATGGCCCTGCCGATTTCGCCCGAGCTGCCTGACTTACTGCGCAGCGTCGTGCGGGAACAACAGCTCGACCTCACCGACCTCTCGACCCTGACTTTTAACTTTCGCAGCCCCGGCTACAGTGCCGAGACGGGTGGCGTCCATCCGGTAGAGCTGCGGCTTATTCGGGGATTGCACGGCTGGGTATTCGATTACATCACCGACTTCAGTTACCAGGGGCTAGGCCAGGATGCCGAGCTCTGCAAAGAGCTCGACTTCAACCTCTCTTGCGACGAGCACTATCTGCAAGGCTGGGGACCACTGCCCGGCGTGGAAGCACGGGAGCTGTTTGCCCTGTGGCAGCGCAATTTCATTAGCTACGCCCAGTTGGGGTATTTCACCGTCACGGTCAGTGGGGATTAGGAGGTGTGTGATGACTAACGAACTGCCTCTGTCCCACACCTCGCGCCAGTGGTTAGGGCTAGTCGCCGCCAAGGCCAAGCTGATACCTGCTCGCCAGGGCGAGCGCTGGTTGCTGCACCTGACCCCAGGTAGTCTAAACGCCCGCACCGTCACGCTGCATCTGCGCTGGTCTGGGGTGAAGTGGCAACTGCTCTCCCTCACCAATGCCGAGGACTGGCGCACCATGAGCCAGCCTATCGATGAAATATGCGTGGACCCCACGCGTCGCTGTTTCTGGCGCTGCCAAGCAGGACCGGTTTCTCTCACCGAGCAACCCCGTGTACTAGGGAGCTTTCTGAGTGACCTGCAGCGTACCTGCATCCACCACGGCTACCGTGTGGAGAGTGACCCCTTACCCCAAGAGGAGGCACACGATGCCCAAACAACCGATAGCCGTTGAGCTGGAAGCCATCAATCGAGATGGCGAGACGCAGGTGGTGCGTGACAGTGGCCTGACCGTACACGGCTACAGTGTCTACCTGCGAGCGATGGAGGCAAGCGAGCTGGCCCTGGCTACCTGGGTAGCTGACTACGACACCATAGGACCGGCCTACCAACTGGCAGAACGGCTGAGTGTGGCACTCGCTATCTCGCTCACCATACTGGTCCCCGGACCGCTGATGCCGGTGAAGCGTGCCCCTAGAGCCGGAGCCGGAGCAGGAGCAGAAGCCGCCACCAAGGCCAACTGAACTACCCTCAAAGTGAACCAACAACCGCTCTACCTTTAACCCCGACATGCTTCATGCGTGCCGGGGTTTTGTTTATTTGGAGAATTCCACTATGCATTACCACAAGCTGAAAGCCGGGGAATGCCCCGGCACTTATGTCGTCACCGAACCCGTGACAGAGCAAGACCTGCTGCGCATCGCCAACCAGATTGCTCGCAAGCGACTGGCCAAAGGCACTGCCATCACCAGCACCACCGAGGCCGCCGAGCGATTACAAACCCTGCTGCAAGAGCGGGAGCATGAAGTGTTTGGCGCACTGTTCCTTGACTCCCAGCATCGCGTACTAGCTTTTGAGGAGCTGTTTCGCGGCACCCTCAATAGCGCCAACATCTACCCACGGGAAGTGGTCAAGCGGGCCCTGATACTCAACAGTGGCGCCATCATTGCAGTGCACAATCACCCCAGCGGTGACCCGGAACCCAGTCACTCTGACCGGGTCTTTACCCAAGCCCTCAAAGAGGCCTTGGCACTGGTCGATGTGCGATTACTTGACCATCTAGTGGTCGGTGCTGAGGGCGTAGTCTCGATGGCCGAAAGAGGTCAGCTATGAACCAGCCCCAAGGCAAAACCCACCTCACCGCCCTCGACATCCTCATCGAATTGCGCTGCTGGCTGGCAGACAACGTCGAGATGCAGGCCGAGCCCGCTATCGTGGCTCACCTGCCCAATGGCTACCTGCTCACCCTAGCTGACTGTATCGAGGCTATCGATGCGCTGCTCCATCAGCTACGTCATTAGCAACGCCAAGAGGGAACAAGCACCATGCGATTACCCAATCCCTATTCCCTTGAGGAAACGCTCGAGAAGCTACGCCATTGCCTGAAAACCACCAGTAATGAGGATGCGCTGACGTTGCTGGAAAAGGCCTTCACCAAGGCTCGTGATGACGAGGTTTATGCCAAGCAATTTGAAGAGACTTTGCTGCATGGCTCCACCATCGAGATACGCGAATGTCTTAGCTGCTTTGGCGACTACTTCGAGCGTTCCAGAGATGTACCGCCCTATTACCCGCATCACGATGCCGTCAACGGCATTGATTGTGCGCTCTACGCCATCCTGTTTGATGCTGCTCACCCAGACGCAGAGCAGGCACACGAATAACGCCAGCATCCCCAAAACCGGATCATCAGCGCCAACACAATGATCCGGATATCCCGACCTCACCCACAAGGCCACCTCACCGAAGGTGGCCTTTTGCATTTCAAGGAGTCACCCCATGTCTGCCTTCATGATCGATCGCCAGGATTACCTTGCCTTTGCCGTGCAGTTACACCGCTTTTGCAATGCCCCGATGCCACCGCACTACACCCTTGAGTTGCTGCGCTCCCTCTGGTGGCTACCGCCAGCAGACACCACCAGTACCTGGACGTGGCGGGTAGATCGGTTAGTACAACTGATGATGCTCGCCAATCGGCGGGCGGTCTGGCATCGCTATCAGCTAGGGCGTCAGCAGGACCAGAAGGAACCGCGCCAGCACTGCTCTACCAAACTGAGTCCATTTAAACCTGCCCACCGTTACCACCAGGCACCACTCACCGATAGCGAGCTGGTGGCGCTGTACAAATTCACCTGCTGCGCCCTGTACCAATCGAGTGAATGGAGCGGGAGCCCTGAGCAGGCACCTCGGCTTGTGAAGGTAATACAGCAGTTGCAACAGGCTCTCGCGCAAGACGTGCTGACCCGGTTGTCACTGTGGGAGCAAGCCCCTTGGGGGGAGATGTGATGAACCATTCCATCACTCTGACAGTGACAAGCTCACCACCGAGCTCAACCGCCCAGATAGCACAACGTATCTCTGATGACATGGCATACCTGCATCACCGTCTCGGGGATGGGGTCAGCGATGAACTGGGCATCAGTATCAGCTATCTGGTCGAACAATTTGCGCTGCTGGCAACGGCTTACCGAGCACCTGCAGAAAGGGAGAAATAACAATGATTGAGTTCAACGACAGCTTTAGCCAGGCCGCCGTAGCGGAGGCCATGTGTGCCCATCCAGCACTCGCCAAGCTCATCAGTCAGCAGTTGATGCTGCCGGGCTTTGCCTATGCCCACGATGTAGAGGGGCGGCGTATTGGTGGCCCGCTGGTGGCCCCCAACCCGGTGTTGCACAAGACCACGCTCTTTGTCAGTCCACGGGATATGCGTGAGCACCTGCCGCGAGAGATTAACTTTGCTCGTTTTCGCTGTGCCTGTAATGCAGCGGGTCAGCCGGTCGGTGAGTGGCAACGGGTAATTGTCGGAGCCTACGTCAACCACGGTAGTAATGACAAGCCGGATTGGAGTAGTCACACCTGAGCCACGGCCACCAGCACACACAAGACCCCGTACAGCCCCTCACGCCGAGGGGCTGTTTACATTTTAAGGAACCCAACCATGCACGACCTGCGTGATTACAAGACCCTGACTGCTCGGCAGAGCACCACTGCCATCGGTCAGCTGAACCACAACACCGCGCCGAAGATAATGACCCACCTGGCATTACGGGCCAGACAACCACACCCGCTAGGTAATGGCCGTAGCAGAACCAAGGCCCTCACACTCCTGCGCCGGGTCAAGAAGGCTCTGAAGGTAGGGCGTATCCCGCTTGAGCTCACAGTGACCGGTTGCCGCATCGACCGAGGCAGCCATCAAGCGGACCGTTACTACTACGACCGCACGCTGCTGGCCCAGGGCTGGCAGCAATACGATACCGAGGAAGACGCCTGGTACTTTGGTATCTGGATTAACAAAGAGAAGCTGGAGACCTTTACCTACGCCGAAGGGGATACCAGCCATGTGATTGCGCCGAACGTCGAGGCTTTTCGTGCCGAGCTGACGCGGCTCTATCGGTACCACCCGCAAGCCCCAGCCTTTATCAGTATCGACCCGGAGGCGGGCGTTGTGACCCACCACTTTGAACACAAGCCGGAGGTGTAACATGGCTAAGAACATCACCATCAAGGTGCCCGGCAAACATCCGCAAACTGGCGAGCTCACCACCTTCGAGCTCAAGGGGCAGCGCATGGATATCGACATCGGCGGTCAGGCTGTGCCCTTCCTCATTCACGGGAGGGGGATAGGCACCTCGCTCACCCACATCCCGAGCGGCTACCGCATAGCCCTGCTCGGTGGCTGGCTGACCGCGCGTTACGCCATGCCTGAGAATAAGCCCAGCAGAGCGGCCTGCGCCCAGATGGCCATAGACCGGCTGGTAGCCCAATACGGCTCGCGGCACCTGCGGGACCGACTCAACTGCAAGCCGGTTATCAACGAGACCGCAGACTGCACTCGTTGACGTCCCACAATCTTGTTCATCCGCACACAGCATAAAGGGCCTGCCCTCACAGGCTGGCCCTTTGCATCACTGGAATCACCGAACATGACCCGTCTTATCACCGGACTCGGGGTGCATCGCTATACCCCCGAGCTGAACAAGCTGCATCTGCTGGAGTAGGTAACACCACGCCAAAAGCACTGTTTTTCTTTACAGTGAAACTATACCTCTGGGTCAAATGAGTGATAGACTCCCCCACAATTACTGAAGACTGGATTCGACCATGAACATTGCATTGCAGCCCAACTCCCTGGATGAAATCCAGAACTATCAAAATCCTAGCCTTAAAGAAGACCGTCATCTCATGGAAATGGTCCTTGAAATCTATGATCAGAAACAAATCGCTGAGAAGCTACGTGAAATGGGCGACAGCGAATGGACCCGCGAGGCACTAAATCGCTGGCTCAACGGAAAAGTTGAACAAAAGCCACTAACGCATAACGAAACCGAGATGCTGAAAGGACTGCTGCCTTCACCACCCAAGCATCACGGAAACTACGATTTCAAATTTATCGACCTATTCGCCGGCATTGGTGGCATCCGAAAAGGATTCGAGGACATTGGCGGCCAGTGTGTATTTACCAGTGAGTGGAACGAGCAAGCAGTCAGGACCTACAAAGCCAACTGGTATTGTGACAGAGAGCATCACAAGTTCAACTCCGATATCCGTGAAATCACTATGCCGGATAATGAAAACCGTGACTTTGTTTATGCTCATATTGACAAGGAGATCCCAGATCATGATGTGCTGCTGGCTGGTTTCCCATGCCAGCCATTTTCCTTGGCCGGTGTATCCAAAAAGAACTCGCTTGGCCGTGCCCATGGTTTCGAGTGCGAGGCTCAAGGGACCCTGTTCTTTGATGTCGCACGGATCATCGATGCCAAGCGTCCAACGGCGTTCGTCCTAGAAAACGTCAAGAACCTTAAAAGTCATGATAAGGGCAATACTTTCAGAGTAATCAAGGAGGCCCTGACTGAACTGGGTTATTGGATTGCTGATCTTGATGTAAATGGCCCAAATGATCCCAAGATCATCGATGGAAAACATTTTATTCCGCAACACCGAGAACGAATCGTTCTCGTGGGATTTAGAAAGGATTTAAATCTGCACGAAGGTTTCTCACTGAAGGAAATATCCAAGCTATTTCCTGCAAAGAGAATTAATTTTTCCGACTTGCTCGAACCCGTTGAGCGGCTTGATCCTAAATACATCTTGACACCCAAGCTGTGGTCGTATCTTTATCAATATGCCAAGAAACACCAAGCAAAAGGTAATGGCTTTGGCTATGGACTCGTCGATCCTGAAAATCCTGCAACCGTTGCTAGAACCCTATCAGCCCGCTATCACAAGGATGGTTCAGAAATCCTAATTGATCGTGGCTGGGATATGCAGCTGGCAGAGGTAGACTTCAATAATGAACAGAACCAGAAAAAACGCCCACGTCGTCTGACACCTAGGGAATGTGCCAGATTGATGGGGTTTGAACAGCCGGGAGAATACAACTTCAGAATACCAGTCTCCGATACACAAGCATATCGGCAATTCGGCAATTCGGTAGTTGTCCCTGTGTTTGCTGCTGTGGCTAAGATGATGAAACCACTTTTATTAAAGTCTAAAAATAAGGCCTAATAAAATTAGTTGTTTTATATCTATCGGGGTGCCCATCAACTTGATGATGGGCATTTTCTTTGTTTTTTATTAAACATTTAAAACTAATACCTACTTGGCATTTACTTACTGTTAATTATATTGATGGGGTACGTTATGGATAAGTCAAAAACACTCAATGCCTTAAATACTAATTTTCGTATGATCGGGCTGTCAGCAGATTGGGTTTATCAAGCGTGGCTAATAAAAGGTTCTCTAACTAAAGGGACTGTTATTTTTGAAAACGAAGATAATGCTACATACGAGCTTGTTGATTTTTATTATGAAGACGAACAGCGTGTAGAGAACATTTTATGCTCTGGCTCGCTAAGAGACGTTATAGAGTTTTCTTCTTGTTTAAAACAAACAAGATGATAGGCGAGATCAACTCTGAAATACTGCGCCGTTCAAAAATCAGGCAGCCTAGAGTGGCTCATCAAACACCACATAGGGCTGCCGAAATCCCAAGCATATGCTGAGCCTGAAACTTAACTACCGTTCGAAGCCAAGCAGGACGTTGTGCAGCACTTAGCTTTACTCTCCGACATACTGTCGCATCAATCCATCAACGCAATCGTTCTCATGGGCAATATGGATGCGCACTGCCGTGCTATGGGTTGGCCAAGCCGACCAGTATGGTCAAATCCCCCGAAAAAACCAAATTGATTGGATGAACCCTTTTGGGGCCTTGGTGGTTCAGTAAAACTAGGGGCAACCCCAGATAAAACCAAGCAATAAAAAAATAAAACCAACAAAATCAATTGGTTGATTTTTTTCTAGAATCTTTTTGTTGATGCACCAAGGTTTTCCATTCTACGATACTCCTACTTTTCCAACGTAGGAGCTCGGACATGACTGCCAAAACTCACTTTCCATCAGCATTCGAACACTTCTTCACATCAGTGAACGATTTGACTCTTATGTTGAAAAGCCTCGGCATCCAAAAAGCTATCCTTAAACCACTGCCGAAAAACGCAAATGACAAAAATCAGATTTATTTCGCTAGTGACTTCAGCGTGCTGTACAACCTTTTTGACATTACGCTGGCCGAACGCGGACCCAGTTTCAGCAGCACCAAGGACTCGTCTACTCCGGGTAGCCTGATCCCGGAAGGGGTATTCAACGACTTCTCATGGTGCAAGCGTGATGGAACTTTGGTTAAGGCCAAAAACGTCAAAGTTATTATCTACACGCAATATCCCGAGGCGCGCCTGTCAGGGTTCATCAGTGTAGAAAACGACATGCCCCAATCGTTGTCAGTTAGTTTCATGAAGGATAATCCGGAATGTAAACGCATTCTTGTTCTTGGCAGTCTGCCAGGTGGGGCATGTATTGCACTTGTGCTTCTCAACTATACCGATAGTTTTGCTGCAGATGTGGCAGCCCTGCCGGGGATGGAAGGGTCACGCATTTGCAAACAGATAACAATCGAGCATGACCACAGAAGTACTCTACTCAAGCAATTATACGGTGTAGTAAAAACACCACGGAAGGGATGTCGACTAGATGCATATGGGAACACTCTCCCGTTCACTGGTACCCAAGTGTGTGGGTATACACTGGAACATGCCTTGGGCATCGTCCCTAACTCGGACAAAGATGGTGATATTAACGGGATCGAGCTGAAAACCCATACTCAAGAAAAAGTGACGCTCTTCACACCAGAGCCGGATTTCGGTCCTTACACAGATGATTTTGCAAAGTTCATGATGATGTATGGCTATCAGCCGGCGGGGAAGAGCGAATACCGGCTGACAGGTGTTCATCGTGCCAATGAGCGCAATAAAAAGACCGGTCTGACACTAAAAATTCGTGAGTATCGCCCAGCCAACCCAGACGATAAAAAGTCTGACTGGGTACGTGATGACAATGGAGATAAAGTAGCATTTCCATATGACAGCTCTACTTCATTGACATCCAAACTGAATGCCGTTGAGGTCGTTCTTGAAGATGATACAGGAAAGGTTGCAGCAGGCTGGAGTTTGACTCGTCTGATGAATACTTGGGGGGTAAAACACAATGATGTGGTGTACCTCTCGGCAAGTAAGACGGCGAATGAAGATCAAGCTGAGAGAGAACTTGGATATGAATTCAAGGTTATCTTTGAGCCCAAGGTAATCTTATGTCAGCGGACATCAGCAGAGCATCTTCTCAAAGCGATCAATGATGGTGTCATTTTCCTAGATCCTGCACCAAAATATGTGCCCGATGATGTGTCAAAGAACAAGCGGCGTTCACAGTGGCGAGTTAACGATATCCGCAAGGCTGTCTATTCGCTGTATGATGATGTGAAGATTTTTAATCTTGTTGACGTTTGATACTTATTGAATTGTTCTGACCACCTTGTACTCTGATAATTTATCATTTTCAGATCAAGGTGGCTCATCTATAGTTCAGAAGTAACGTTTTTGCATTCATAGTAGAAAAATCCTTTTTTGCTGCAACAATAAAGGATTTTTCAATCTCGATAATACGAGGCGGTTCAGGCCTCAATTTTTTCATTAACTCTTGAATCTTCTAGCATTTTTGCCGTTACAGGATTAGAAAGCGAACCATTAGCTGCAAGGACTATATTCTGAGCTAGCGTAGCAATAGATGTATCAAGTGTTCCAATAACATGAAATTTTTCAACAGGTACATCAATATACTTTAACTTCTTATTCCCATCAAATGATGTCTTGTAGTCACTAGTCTCACAATTACGATTTCCAAGTTCATCCAATTGTTTCGAGTCAATACGATACGCAATAAGAAGTACCTTGTTTCGCAATGATGGGTCTTGCAATAAATAACCAGGACTCAATTCATCATTCCACTTTGGTTTCACCATAACCATATGGAGTGTATTAATTCCCATATTGGCTAAATCCTTCATCACATTCAACTGACCAAAATTCAAACCAAAATATAAACGATTATTTCTATAAAACGGATATTTATGTTTTACTTCAAACTGCATCAACCTTCCATCAGAAAATGATACGATGTTATCGACATCCCATAGTGCAGTGAAAAAGGGACTTATCACACAGTTTTTGAAAAGACGATGTAGAACGACATCATTGAATAGCCTTTCGTTATAAATACCCTTAAGTCCTCCCCAGAAAGCTTGCATGTACCTCTTATCATTACTCACTCTTTCAGCTGGAGCATGATATTGCAACCTAGGTATGTTACGCTTCTTCATCATGTATTGCTGAACAGGCTCTTTGACTTCTTGAGAATTCCAGCTATCTAGGATGAAATCAAAATTTTTCCGATCATAGGTGCATTCAATAAGGACATGTTTTTTGGAATAAAGCCTCTCTTTCAGAGAGATTTTATCTTGAAAATTTTCATCATATATCCACAACCACCATGCTGGTTTTTTCCAGCCACATACGGAATCCTTATACGATGATTTAACCAATGCTATAGGGAGAGTGATGATTCCAATGTCGTGTAAAATTTCAACAAACTGTCTGAAATATCCTTCAACTATCAGCCCTTCCAGCATTTGGTGCTTGTCATGGCGCAGTAAACTTTGCAAACACTCATCCGACTCTAGTTCAAGTCTATCAAGTGGCCCCATAGGTGTAATTAGTGACATTGTCAGTTATTCCATTATGATGATACAGATGGAGATGCAATTGTATCCATAAACGAGGATAACAGCAATCTATCATATGGTTACATGAAAAACACATCACTAAAAAACCAAATGAAAATGACTGGTACAAAGGCACGCTCTCGCCTGATGTCAGGAATGCAAATAAAATATACAAAGCTAGGTCAGATACTCCGCAGTTTATTGAATTAGAGGGAATTTCAATTCAGACTACATGCCTCCACTCTGCCTAGGAGGCCAGATCTCGTGTTAGTAAAGTACTAGCCTAGTATTTTTTAAATGAATATTTATGGTATCGACACCTATGGAAGGTGCGAATAAGCGGGGAAATTCTTCTCGGCTGACTCAGTCATTTCATTTCTTCATGTTTGAGCCGATTTTTTCTCCCGTAAATGCCTTGAATCAGCCTATTTAGACCGTTTCTTCGCCATTTAAGGCGTTATCCCCAGTTTTTAGTGAGATCTCTCCCACTGACGTATCATTTGGTCCACCCGAAACAGGTTGGCCAGGGTGAATAACATCGCCAGTTGGTTATCGTTTTTCAGCAGCCCCTTGTATCTGGCTTTCACGAAGCCGAACTGCCGCTTGATGATGCGAAACGGGTGCTCTACCTTGGCACGGATGCTGGCTTTCATGTATTCGATGTTGATGGCCGTTTTGTTCTTGCGCGGATGCTGCTTCAAGGTTTTTACCTTGCCGGGACGCTCGGCGATCAGCCAGTCCACATCCACCTCGGCCAGCTCCTCGCGCTGTGGCGCTCCTTGGTAGCCGGCATCGGCTGAGACAAATTGCTCCTCTCCATGAAGCAGATTACCCAGCTGATTGAGGTCATGCTCGTTGGCCGCGGTGGTGACTAGGCTGTGGGTCAGGCCACTCTTGGCATCGACACCAATGTGGGCCTTCATGCCAAAGTGCCACTGATTGCCTTTCTTGGTCTGATGCATCTCCGGATCGCGTTGCTGCTCTTTGTTCTTGGTAGAGCTGGGTGCCTCAATGATGGTGGCATCCACCAAAGTGCCTTGGGTCATCATGACGCCTGCTTCGGCCAGCCAGCGATTGATGGTCTTGAACAATTGACGGGCCAGTTGATGCTGCTCGAGCAGGTGGCGGAAATTCATGATGGTGGTGCGATCCGGCAGGGCGCTATCCAGGGATAATCGGGCAAACAGGCGCATGGAGGCGATTTCGTACAGGGCATCTTCCATGGCACCGTCGCTCAGGTTGTACCAATGCTGCATGCAGTGAATACGCAGCATGGTCTCCAGCGGATAGGGCCGTCGGCCATTGCCCGCCTTGGGATAAAACGGCTCGATGACAGCGGTCATATTCTGCCATGGCAGAATCTGCTCCATGCGGGAGAGGAAAATCTCTTTTCGGGTCTGACGGCGCTTAGTGCTGAATTCACTATCGGCGAAGGTGAGTTGATGGCTCATGATGTCCCTCTGGGATGCGCTCCGGATGAATATGATGATCTCATATCAGGAACTTGTTCGCACCTTCCCTAGATTGAAAGTAAGAAGTCACTCTCAAAAACTCTGGTTTTTGGCAAAGGGAAATGTTCTGCCAACATTCGATGCTACACGCATCCTATACGCCAGTTCCAAACAACATTATGGCGAGCATTAATAATTGAGTAATCCAAGCTGAGAGATATAGATACAAGATCTTAGAAAAGCTGACGCGTTTATTAAAACTCGCACAAAAGTTGGATAGGCAAAAGTGCCAATGATTTATATTAGCACTTTTTCGCTTCATCCCTAAAACCCACATCTATTTAATGTTAACAGAAAAAACCACGCGATTGCGTGGTTTTTTCAAGTCTAAACTAATAGTGTAGATAAAAAGCCTATCTCTGGTTTTTCCAACGTGCCAATTACAAGTGCCCTGTCGAGAAAAACATTTCGTAGCTCACAGGACGTTTCAGAGATGAGCGCGCATGCATGGCATGCTGCAAGGTTAAGAGCCTCGGTGCCTTGGCCCTCACTGTCGATACACAGAGGGTCCGATGAGCACCATGCTGCGGACTGCAAAGCATTGATTAGTGTGGAGGCAAAGTTAGAAGGTTTACCCTGACGGACTAACCCTCCCAAAGTACCATCCGAAGCAGCAGATGAAGTTGAGATCAGCACACCACAATATTCTGGGGAACAATAAATTCGCTCTTTTAGCGAAGCGCTTGCATAGCCGCATTCAAGTGATAACTGGCGGATCAATAGATGCGAGAGCGTGTGTATCAGCACCAGTCTAGCGTCAGGTTGATAACCACCGTCCTGTGAACCATCAAGCGATGAGCGATGATAATTTTGCATCAACACGCCAATTCGCCGCATGACATCGGGATGTTCTTCCCACTTCCTCAGGGAAGCGTTGTTAAGCTCAATATAAATCCCCTCTCCCCGGTTCTCTATCGCTGGTAACCAAGATTTTCTTTCCCTTGCGATTGGTGCGCAGCGCTGTGTGAAGCGGTTTATCGTGATACTGCTCTCAAGACGAGTAAACCCTCTGAAAGCAATCACTTCACGCAAACGATGCACAAGAGAGACGGTATTTATAAAGCTGAAAACTCCGTCACAAACCGCATCTAATGCATCGCCACCCACAATTTCGACCTCAAAATCATCGTGTGGCTCGTTCTCTTCATTTTCAGGACCGGGATAGTCAGCAAGTAACGCATCGCGCTCTTCTCTTTTACGCTCTTGTTCTGAACGCGAGCTGCCAACCTGATTAAATGATGCGAGCGCATTTTCTATTTTTTGAGATGAAAACGCGGAAAACTCTGGGAGAGTGCTAAGAAGTCCAGCTGTTACCGCTGCTGTTTGTTGGCCCGTGCGGTATAAGGTCACAAACGCTGAAAAGCGTGTGCTATTCAGCAGTTGCATCAGCCGGCTTGAGTTTGGCGGAATAGAGATAGTCGATGCAGTGACTGGGAAATAGACGTTAGAAGCACCTCGCAGTAACGCACGCAAGTTTCGTATGCAACCATTGCTCATACCAAGCCAAGGCTGATTACCTCTGCAAGGTATATTACCTAGTGCCTTGGCACCTAGCACCCCCTTGAGAGAATTGCTGGCCCCGCAGGTACAGATAACACTCAGACCATCGAGACCAGTTTTATCTCCTACCGTTCTAATCCGCAATCTAGGTGCTTCACAGACACCTGACTTGGTGTTTTTATGTGCCCAGTACACCCACGGGAAATCATCGATATGATAGTCGGAACAATGATGCCCTTCTTCGTGGCTGTAGCAGACACTCAGCAAACGGGTTGGCGCCCCCCATCCTTGGCAGTCGTTACTTGAACACGCAGGTATCCCATCGGGCCGCTCATCGAACTGTTCCCCCACAATGCCTAAACGGTGACACTGATTGCACTCTAGCCAGCGCGGAAAACGGCGCGCAGGCAGTGAAATGCCAGATATATCTGTTGGCGGAGCCTTCAGCTCAGTGACACCTAATAAGCGACATAGATCAGGTTCAGCTATAGTGTCGAGTTTCTCCTCTCGCCACATATCTAGACCGCTAATGATTGCAGATGCAGTTCTGGTACGTCGCCCCTGCTGTGAACGCACCTCAATCAGCGCGCCAACGCCAAATGTTGTCACACTTTGGCTAAGGTTGATTGTCCCTGTCGGCAATTTCCGTTTTGCCGGTGCACGTTTATTACGAAATCCGCCCATTGTCTACTCCTGCACCATCATGCTGACCTTCACCTGCGCTTCTACATCTCGTACTGAGCGTTGCATTTCCCAAGGGTCCTCCCCATTCACTTTATTTTTCAAAAGCGCATTACTGTCGGTTTGGTGGCCAACCCAGCTGAGTTTGCTTGTCATACGAGCTTTTTCCATCCAGTCATATAAAATATCTTCCAGATTTTGGCGCGTATCGTCTGCCTCTTCTGCTTCTGTTGTTTTAACGCGCGCGCAAATAACACCTATCAATGCTCTGACTCGTTGCCTCAACGCAGGTTCATGTATTCTAATTGCACTTTTATTATCTGCAAATTCAGGAATTGTTAATCTCACCATAGCGATAAGAATGGAGTGTAGTGCCCGATCTCGCGCTCGCGAGGCAAACGGCGTAACACTTGATGACTCAACATGACGATAGAATGCACTGTGGAAGACCTGAAACTTCTCATAGTGGGAACGGTCACGGGGACGAGTCCAGTTATACAAGGTAAATACGATTCCTGCTTTACCAGTATCGCGTCCGACGCGACTGGATGCCTGAATATACTCAGAGGTATTTTTAGGCTGACCATTTACGATCATCACCCCTAGGCGTGAAACATCTACCCCGACCGAAATCATATTTGTAGCAAGCACTGCATCTATCGGTTCTTTTTGACTAGTAGCACTAGCAGGCCAGCATTCATTTAAGTCATCAAGAATCTGAGGTATTTCAGCTGAACTCAGCTTGCTGGTTAACTCTGTAAATCTTGTAATAATACGCCGATCGATATTCTCATCTTTTTTTATTACCTCAAGGTAACGGGGAATATCGTCCTGTAATAATAGCAGTGAGCCCCCTAACTCCCTGAGGCTATTGAAGTACATTACCAACGTATAGAAATAGTCACGGGCATTTTTTTCTACATACTGCGCTGCCTGCAGACAGTTGCCAGTAAGTCTAGCAAGAGTATGTTTTGGTGAACGACCTTGTGCATGCAGTCCAACATACAACCGTCCAGGATTCTGCTTATCACTCTGGTAGAAAAAGGAGTTATCCGCATCAAGACATGGGGTCGGAAACTGCATGACTTCACGATTGAACAACTTTCTGACCTGTACTTCTGCTCGTCGGATTGTTGCTGTCGAACCAATAATTTTGACCCGTTTTCCATCTACACTGGCTATTTCATCGATGGCCGTTTCGAATAAAGCAGTCACCGTGCCAAGCGCATCGCTAATCAGATGTAATTCGTCTTGGATAATAAGTTGTAACGGCGCGGTGGTAGTCCCCCGACCAAACAGACGTGCCATATCTGGCGTAAAAGGCATATTGGCAAATTTATCGACCGTGCCAATCAAAAAAGTAGGTGGTGAAGCATAAAGTTGCTCATCAACAAAAATCAGCGGCAAAGGCATATCTGGCGAACCATGAATACAGGAGACGTCGCTGCACCAAGTCAACAAAGCCCCATCACGAATCGTCTGATGACTGGTCGACAACGTTGCACCGCACACGGGGCAACTTTGCACCGGCAAGGTAGTTTCTGGAGCGTCGGTCTGCTCCTGAAGAAGCTTACCGGCAATTTCCAGCGTATTTGGTGTTGCACCACCACCGACAAATAGGCCAATATCAAATGGTTTAAACGACCGGAGATCGGCTTGTTCCCCCCTTATAATGTTGGCAGCGCAAATCATGAGAGCGGCCCTTTCAAACTGTTGTATGGTTAATAAACGCAGTGTGTATCGTGTCATTACAACTGTACCGGCTGCCTCTTGGGGCGATTTCGCCGTCAGATAGCGGTGAAACATTAAAACAGCCGTAAGCCCAAGATAGGCTTCTGTTTTTCCCCCTCCGGTTGGGAACCAAATCAATTCCATAACTTCGCGATCGGGATGGTTACGATCAATAGACGAAGGTAGCGACAGCAACAAAAATGCCAACTGAAAGGGGCGCCATCGAGGTTCGAAATTCATCACGCCTTGTTTTCTCAACGTGCTAAGTTCAATGCTC
This sequence comes from Edwardsiella anguillarum ET080813, assembly GCF_000264765.2. Taxonomy (GTDB): domain Bacteria; phylum Pseudomonadota; class Gammaproteobacteria; order Enterobacterales; family Enterobacteriaceae; genus Edwardsiella; species Edwardsiella anguillarum. The sequence goes on along the minus strand of NZ_CP006664.1, from coordinate 2,621,852 downwards.
TTCCGGATTGTCTGGTTCGCAAGGCGGAAGGCGCGCATTAGCGCAGCCGAGTTGTATAAACAACTAATGCCTTCCACCATTCTGTCACTTTGTTTTTGGCACTCGTGCAAATTTTGCAACGCCACGGCATGAATTTTTTCGCGCCTCTCTCCCGAAAACGCATTCACAATTGACTCTACCCGAATGGTCTGTTCACGGATCCAAGCGCGGTATTTTTCAGGGATCAGCGCCAGATGTTCAAGCAACATCGAATCATCGGACTCAATAATAAATTTCATATTGAGTAGAGGCGTATTACTTAAATCTTCTATTTCAGGCGAAGCTTTAAGCACTTCATGCACTGGTAACCAGCATGAGGTGATACGCTTAGGGTGCTCCCCAGCCCAGTGAACAGCACAACCGTGACCAGTGGCAAAATTGGCAGAATTTCGATAGAGTAATTCGTGCTGCCAGAATTCAGGGTCATTATTGACGATATGGTCTAGAACCGGAGCTGGTAATAATTCCTCTGCAACAATACTCATCTCCGCCTGATATAAAACCCCTTCTCCATAGCAAGGAGTTATCGGTTTTTGATTGATCAACGTAACGGTTAATGCGATTCGATCTTTAACCTTTTTCGCTCGGGCTCTTACAACGACATTATCATCGTTTAAAATAATGCTATGTGATCCGTTGCTTAACGCATCGACATTAATAGTCAGCTCATGAGAAAATGGTATTCTGCACCAACTAATCTCTTTATTGTTGATACTTTCTGTATAGATTGCATATTCTAGTGCTAATAATAATGAGAAAGTAGAGTCACTGACAAAGAAAGTAAAACCAATCGCACTCTGACTAGAAGCATTAACAAGATCCATAAATCCTTCGACATCATCCTCACCTTCCTGCTTCTCTTCCTCACATTCTTCAAATTGAATTTTACTTCCTGCAGGCCAGATCATCCCAGTATGATACAGATCCCACGGTGCTACTGTGATACATTCTGACTCGTTAAAAGGGCCAATCATTTGCCGTTTTACTTCAGACAGGAATTTTTCTCGTGCTTGTTGATGAATATTTTTCATTCTATATCTCCCATAGTCCCTTAAATACAGGCAACGGCAATAAGTAGGTCGGCCCGACAATCTTTTCAATCAACTCTGAATCGCCAGAATATACAAATGTCGACATTTCAACCAGCGAAAAATTTAAATAATATCGATTCTGGTTCTGGATCCAATAATTTCTTTCAAGCCTTGGCATCCGATACAGACGTATAGTCGTTTTATTATTCATTTCGGCAAACAACCATGTCTTATTTTCATGATAGCTGACAAAATATCGAACCTCCCCTCTGAGCATCGAGTCAATATACCCAGAGCTAAATGTTTCAGGTTCAGGAATAAACGATTTAAAATCGATATCGTTTATTCCTTCCAGCAACAGGCTTTGACCAACAATATACATTCCACCACGAGTACAACGTACAGCTTTAATTGCGCTGTCATTTAATATAAAGAAGTATTGTTCAGCACGCGTCACAGCAACATAGAACGTGTTCATCGAATCGCCATTACGACTAAAATGAGTGTTATTGCTGTAGAAGAATACCCTAGGGAATTGCAAACCTTTAGCTTTGTGCACGGTAGAAACTATAATTTGATTCGATGCAACAATTGGGCTTATGGCACTATATTTTTCTGCATTCTGAACTAATCTGTTAACGAGAACATTGTTATTCATCACAACTCCGGCCCGACAAAGATAATCCAGCTCCTCTTCGCCATTATGGCCTAAAATAGTCTGACATTTCTGCAGAAAAAGTTCTACTGACATTATTTCCTGACGCCAGCCTGCGAACACTCGATAAAGCCATATTGGTAGTTCTGATTTATCACATCCAGCTTGGAGCCTGACTGAAAATCCCCGTTGAGTGAGTTGTTGTGAAATTAAATAGCAGTCGATATTACGCATACATAGGACCGCATCCCCTTCATTAATTTCGTCTAGCGTAACCATCTGCGCATAGTCATGGCTATTGATCTCTGTTATATGCTCAGACACAAGCTGGCTTGTTATTTGCTTTACCCTTTCTTTTTGTTCAGTGGTAATAAATCGATAGCTTTCATTAAGTCTGTATTGCAGAAGTTGCTTGGCAGCGAGACACTTAAATTGGTGTAGAAAGGCATCGTTGGTGGTCTCGTTGCGGTGCTTTAGCTGGAAATTCATAATTTGCTGACAAGGATCGCCCAAAAGAGAAACTGCACCGTCCCGTGTTAAAGCTAACTTCATTAGTTCAATAGTAAAATCCGCACGACATCCGACCAGATCCTGATACTCATCGACATAAATCCATTTAACAGTTTTTAGCACTTCAACGTTAGCAATCTTTTCCTGCATAATTATCGACTTTGCCATACGGATATTAGCGTCAAAATCGTCACTAGGTAGATCTGAGTCAATGGCCTGTAAAATACTGTAAGCTAAGGCATCAAACGTCATGACTCGAACAAGATCTAGGCTCCCAATTAGATCGCTCTGGTTCCGTTTTTCTAGGCGTAGCCTAAGCTCTTTGACTGCGTTTCTAGTAAAGCTTAAAACCAATATTTTTTTCGCATCGTAAGGCTCTTTCAAACACATGACATGATTTGCCAGTCGCTCTACGATACTATATGTTTTTCCACATCCTGGTGGGGCACTTAAAATAACACACTTATCAAGAGCAGCCTGATAGAAATCAGATTTATTTGCAACTATTTCATTCTCTATTTTATTTATCTTGCCGACGCCAATATTTGAAACATCATCACTGAATGCTACATCATTAAGTTTATGAGTATTGATGAATGCTGTCGTCATTTTTTTCTCTGCTGTCTGAGAGGATTGCACGACAATATCACCATGAAGAAAGAACTCTATTACTTTGCGAATCGCTGATGCATCGATTCCACATGTGCCGTCCAGATACATTCTTAGTAGATTTTCTTTGCGAAAATTATGCATATGCGTGGTATTTAGAACTGCTCGACGGTATCTGTTTGGGATTTCACTCGTATTGAACTTGCCGGTCAGAATATCTTTCTCGGCTTGATTTACTTCTAACTTCGGCAATTTCTCAGCAAGCGATGATTGGCGGAAGCTAACGGTCTGCCTTGGCGCAACTGTAGATTGCAGATATCCATGGATCTCGTCGGTCAACTCTCTTCGCGCCAGAGACTTTTTCCGAAAAGAAAGCTCCTCAAGGATAGCGTGGAGTATCTCTGTATCTGACTGATTATCGCTCGCTAATTTAACAAGATCGCTAATAAAGTAATTCAAGTACTTTCTGACGGCCATCAGTAAATCCATTATTTTGATAAGAGCAACAAAAATATATATTATAAACAGCGTTATAGGTATGATACATACCTATATCCCCCTTAACACATGATATTTTTTGAACATGTATTGGACCTTAATAAAAGTCGGGTTACGCCTCCAACTATAATAAGTTGAACGTCGAGTATGATGGCGATTTTTTAAACTGCTCTGACTCATGGCTACCAAACTAACATCTATTCAGATTGCAGTTTACCAACTTGGCCATCGCACAACTATGCCTTGCATCACATCAATCAAGATCACCACACCATTTAGCAAAAACATAATTTTCATTCCAAGAATACAGATCCCGTACTCTGACCTCACACCAGACTAACCCCAATGAGTCACTGCGGTAGACGATGCCTGCCATCGGAGGCACACATGTTGTCGACACTATCCTTGTACCAAATGTCCCACCACCGCTTTACTATCGACACCACCAGTCTCAAGGTATTTGGTTAAGTTGAACAAAAAATCCGGAGGCATGGGACGGTCTGCATAGTTTCGCTTCAAGTGCTTGAAAGAGAAAATCTGTCTCTAGCCCTACAATAGGCAAAGCTATCGACTCGAAGTATCGCACCAATACTGCTTTTGTCATTGGGATGTTGTGGATGTACGTGGGAAGCATTTTTCGGCCAAATCGATACTTGCTAGAAGGCTAATTTTGGAAAGGAATTTTTCCAATCTACAAAGTGTGTGCTCATATTACAAAGTCCGTTTTTCAGGCATGTATCTGGATGGTTAACTGTGCCAGGGAATCGTAAAACATCTCGCCAAAAATGGCTCCACACCATGCACAAGTTTTCACCGCATACACTGATATCACATTTTCAGTTAGATAGAATTAACTTCATTTATATTTGATTACTTGCTCGAAAAGTCGCGATCCAGTTCACCTTGATGTTGGTTCGCTTTCTGCGCTGGCCAAGTGACCGTTGCGCTCCTTCCATACCGCATGACCTCGACCCGTTCTTGCTGCTCTTTCGGTAGGGCACACAGACTGTGACCAATACTGACCTCTTTGTCATTTGTTGGCGCCATGGTACGCCATCAGTGGCATGCGGGACTTGCGCTGGCTCAAAGGTGGCACGCTATAATGCCTGTATATAAAAACAGGTGTTGTTGCTATGAAGTTGTTAACCCCAGACCCATCACCCGTCGAGGTGACCATCCCGCTGTTCTTGCACCGTGCCTCTTGCGGCTTTCCCAGTCCAGCCAGCGACTATCTGGAAGGAAAGTTGGACCTCAACGCCCACTGCGTGTCGCACCCTGCAGCAACCTTCTATCTGCGTGCCGAGGGGGAGAGCATGACCGGGGTCGGCATCTTTCCCGGTGACTTGTTGGTGGTCGATAAGAGCCTGACCCCGCGCCATGGAGATGTGGTGATTGCACTACTCGATGGCGGCTTCACGGTAAAGACCTTGCAGCTCAAGCCGAGGTTGCGGCTGTTGCCAGCCAATCCGGCGTTCGCACCTATCGACCCTAGCATGAGCCTCTCCCTAGAGCTGTTCGGGGTGGTCACCCATGTGATTGGCAATCTGAGGCAGCGTGATGGCCATAGCGCTCGTTGATGTAAACAACTTCTACGCCAGCTGTGAGCGGCTGTTTCGCCCTGAGCTGCGTGGCCGCCCGATCGTGGTGCTCTCCAACAACGATGGATGCGTGGTGTCGCGCAGCCCCGAAGCCAAGGCGCTGGGTATCAAGATGGCCGGGCCCTACTTCAAGATCCGCGAGCAGTTCGAGGCGCATGGCGGGGTGGCATTCAGCTCCAACTACGCACTCTATGGAGACATGTCTGGCAGGGTGATGAGCACGTTGGAGACCATGGCCCCCGAGCTGGAGGTCTACTCCATCGATGAAGCATTCCTGTCACTGTCGGAGTCGTTTGCCGGGGACCTGACAGCCTATGGACAACAGATCCGACAGCGAGTGTGGCAGTGGACCGGCCTCACGGTAGGGGTCGGGATTGGCCCCACCAAGACCCTCGCCAAGCTGGCCAACTATGCAGCCAAGAAGTGGCCTGCCACGGGCGGCGTCGTGGACTTGCGTAACGAGCTGCGCCGTGCCCGGCTGATGGCTATCACCCCGGTGGACGAGGTGTGGGGCATAGGACGGCGCTTGGGAGCCAAGTTGGTGGCACAAGGCATCAACACCGTTGCTGACCTGGTGGCTAGCGACGCCAAAGGGTTACGCGCCCAATACTGCGTGGTGGTCGAGCGGATCGTACAGGAGCTGCGTGGCCTGCCTTGCACAGAGCTGACCGTTGAACCGGCGGCGAAGCAGCAGATCCTCTCGAGCCGTTCCTTTGGTGAGCGCGTGACTGACCGTGGAGAAATGGCCCAAGCGTTGTCAGGCTTATGGCTCGCGCAGCCGAGAAGCTGCGGGCCGAGGGGATGTGTTGCCAGCGGGTGCACCTGTTCGTGCGGACCAGCCCCTTTGATGAGCGAAGGCCTTACTACAGTGAGCAGGCTGGCGTTCGGCTAGTTTGCCCTAGCGATGACACCCGGTTGTTGCTGCAGCAAGTGAACGTGCTGCTACCGCAGATTTGGCGCAATGGTTACCGCTATCAGAAGGGGGGCGTCATGCTGAGTGAGTTCACCCCCAAGGGGCAACAACAGGCCGATCTGTTTGCCCCGTCTTCCGCTCAATCGGATGCGCTGATGGCAGTGATGGACCAGATCAAAGCCAAGGGATTGGGGCGAGTAGGCTTTGCCAGCCAAGGTACGGGGTCGCCTGAGTGGATGATGCGACAAGAGCACCTGAGCCCCTGTTACACCACACGCTGGGAGGACCTGCCGGTGGCCAGGTAAGTGGATACAGTAATGTGCCTACCGTTTGCTAAATGTGGTACCCCATGTGGTACCCCAAGCCAAAAAGCACAAATGGTTAGCTTATCATCTAAGCTAACCATTTGTTTTATATGGTGCCGATAAGGGGAATCGAACTCCTGACCTTCGCATTACGAATGCGCTGCTCTACCAACTGAGCTATATCGGCACTGAGGGAGTTGGGCGTGTTGCCCGAAGTGCGGGAGATACCATAGTGAAAAACCAAAGGAGCGTCAAGAGCTGGCAAAACAAATGGTTATTTACTCGACAATGCACCGTTTATGCTATGGGCCGGGATAGCGTCAACGCCGTCACTTTGCCCTACTCGATTTTGCTCTAGGCTGTCCCTGTTAGCCCCTACAACACGGCAACAAAGGAGCAAATGATGACACAGACAGGAACGACGAATCGGCGTCTCGTGCTACGCCAGCGACCCTGTGGAATGCCGACGGAGCAGGACATCCAGTTACAGCAGGCTGCCATCCCGCACCCCGGCCAGGGGCAGCTATTGCTGCGTACCCTCTACCTCTCTATCGACCCGTATATCCGGGGACGGATGAACGATGGCCCCTCCTATACTCCCGCCATGCAGTTGGGTGACGTGATGGTCGGCCACACCCTATGTCGGGTCGAGTGCTCACACCACCCCGACTATGAGGCTGGGGAGTGGGTGCTGGCGCAAAGCGGCTGGCAAGATTATGCCCTCTCCGATGGCGACGGCTTGCAGAAGGTCCCTGCGGGGATGGCGCACCCCACCAGGTTACTCGGCGTGCTGGGAATGCCGGGATTCACCGGCTATATGGGGCTGACCGCCATCGGCGATCCACAGCCCGGTGAGACGGTGGTGGTTTCCGCCGCGAGCGGCGCAGTCGGCTCGGTCGTTGGCCAAGTGGCTCATCTACGCGGAGCCCGAGCCGTCGGGATCGCCGGGGGCGCGGAGAAGTGTCGCTACGTGTGCGATACCCTCGGTCTGGCGGCCTGCATCGATCACCGCGCGCCCGACTTCCCCGCCCAGCTGCGTGCGGCCTGTCCGAACGGGATCGACGTTTACTATGAGAATGTCGGCGGTGCCGTCTTCGATGCGGTGCTTCCGTTACTCAACACCCTGGCTCGCGTGCCGCTCTGTGGCCTGATCAGCCAATACAATAGTGTGACGAGCGATAATCTCGACGATCGCTTACCGATGCTGATGGGTACCATCTTGAGAAAACGGCTGTTAGTCCGCGGGTTTATCATCGGCCAAGACTTCGGTCAGCATTATGCGGCCTTCTATCAACAGATGAGCCTGTGGCTAGCTCAAGGCCAGATCCAGTATCGGGAGGATGTTATCGAGGGGCTAGAACAGGCCGTAACCGCGTTACAGGGGCTACTCTCGGGCAACAACTTCGGCAAGCTGTTAGTGAAAGTGGCCGATTGATCGAGCCCACATTGATAGGCTGAAGTTAATGCAACGGCTCACCAATAGAGGGAGCCGTTGCAACGCGATCAGGCGCGCACCAGATCGTCGCCGTAGCCGATCCATTTGTAGGTGGTCAGCGCCTCCAGCCCCATCGGGCCGCGCGCATGCAGCTTCTGGGTGCTCACCGCGACCTCCGCCCCCAGGCCAAACTGGCCGCCGTCGGTGAAACGGGTGCTGGCGTTGACGTACACCGCCGCCGAATCCACGCTATTCACAAAGCGTTCGGCCGCGCGCATGTCACGCGTCAGGATGGCGTCCGAGTGCTGGGTGCCGTGGAGGCGGATATGGTCGATGGCATCATCGAGATCGTCCACCAGCACCACGCTGAGATCCAGCGATAGCCACTCATCGTCCAGCGCTTGCGGATCCAGCGCAACCGTCGTCGCCGGGCCGTCCTGCAGCAGCGGCAGCGCGCGCGGACAGGCGTGCAGAGTCACGCCGGCGCGCTTCATCTGCGCGCTGAGCGCTGGCATAAAGGCGGGAGCGATGGCGGCGTTGATCAACAGCGTCTCTACCGTATTGCAGGTGCTGGGGCGCTGGGTCTTGGCGTTGGTGATGATCGTCAGCGCCGCGTCGATCTCCATGCCGCGATCGACATAGATATGACAGACGCCGATGCCGCCGGTGATCACCGGGATCGTCGCCTGCTCGCGGCACAGCCGGTGCAGCCCGGCGCCGCCGCGCGGGATCAGCATGTCGACATAGCGATCCAGGCGTAGCAGTTCGCTGACCAGCGCCCGATCCGGGCTCTCGATCACCTGCACCGCGTCCTGCGGCAGGCAGGCCAGCTCCAGCGCTCGGCGGATCGCCGCCACCGTCGCTCGGTTGGTGCGCCAGGTCTCTTTGCCGCCGCGCAGGATCACTGCGTTACCGGTCTTCAGGCACAGCGAGGCGACATCCACCGTGACGTTGGGGCGCGCCTCATAGATAACCCCGATCACCCCCAGGGGGACGCGGCGGCGCTGCAGCCTCAGGCCGCTGTCCAGCTGGCGGCCATCAATGATCTCACCGACCGGATCGTGCAGACTGCATACCTGGCGGACGTCGGCGGCGATCGCCGCCAGGCGGGATTCGGTCAGCAGCAGACGATCCAGCATCGCCTCGCTCAGGCCGTCCGCGCGCGCCTGGGCGACGTCCTCCGCGTTGGCCTGTAAAATGGCCGCGCTATCCTGCTGCAGGCAATCGGCGATCAGCGCCAGCGCCCGGTTTTTCTGGGCGCTGCTCAGCAGCGCCAGCTGATATGAGGCCCGTTTGGCGGCCTTACCCATCTCTTCCAGCATGATGGCTCCTTAGCTGACGATCATATCGTCACGATGTACGGCTACCGGGCCATATTCATAGCCGAGGATCGCACTGATTTGCAGCGAATGGTGGCCGGCAATCATGCGCAGCGCATCGCTGTTGTAGCGGGAGACGCCGTGCGCCAGATCGCGCCCGTCCAGCGTGCGGATGCGCACCACCTCACCGCGGGAAAAGTCACCGCTCACTTCGCGGATCCCCTTGGGCAACAGCGAGCTGCCGCGGGTGACGATCGCCTCCAGCGCGCCGTCGTCCACCACGATTTCACCGGCCGGCGGGGCGCCAAAGATCCAGCGCTTGCGGTTTTCCAGCGGCGTCTGCAGGGGGTGAAAGCGGGTGCCGACGGAGATTCCGTCGATCACCTCGCCGATCACGCCGGGACGGCTGCCCGCGGCGATAACCACCTCAATCCCGGCGCGGCAGGCCACGTCGGCGGCCTGCAGCTTGGTGGTCATACCGCCGGTGCCCAGCCCGGAGACGCTGTCGCCGGCGATGCCGCGCAGCGCATCGTCGATACCGGTCACTTCACGGATCAGCTCTGCCGCCGGGTTATGGCGCGGATCGGCGGTAAACAGCCCGGCCTGATCGGTCAGCAGCAGCAGTTTGTTGGCCCCGGCCAGGATCGCCGCCAGCGCCGACAGATTGTCGTTGTCACCCACCTTGATCTCCGCCGTGGCGACCGCGTCGTTTTCGTTGATCACCGGAATGATACGGTTGTCCATCAGGGCGTGCAGGGTATCGCGGGCGTTGAGGAAGCGTTCGCGATCCTCCATATCGGCGCGGGTCAGCAGCACCTGACCAATATGGATGCCGTAGATGGCGAACAGCTGCTGCCACAGTTGGATCAGGCTGCTCTGCCCCACCGCCGCCAGCAGCTGCTTAGAGGCGATGGTCGCCGGCAGATCCGGGTAGCCCAGGTGCTCGCGCCCGGCGGCGATCGCCCCGGAGGTCACGATCACAATACGGTGTCCCGCGGCGTGCTGCTGGGCACACTGCCGGACCAATTCTACGATATGGGCGCGGTTGAGGCGGCGGGAGCCGCCGGTCAACACGCTGGTGCCCAGTTTTACCACCAGGGTCTGACTGCCACTCGTCATGTTCTATAACCGTTGTGTTTTCACAGAATAAAGAGAGGAACCGTGGTTCCCGGCACGCTAACGTGGAGACGGCGGCGCCCGCGGCGCCGCCTCGCCCCGCCTGCATTTTTATCAGGCGTAGCCCATTATGCCAACAGGCGGGGGGTAAAAGCATACGCAAAGCCGACGAAAAGGCGTTGCGTATGATCCAAATCAGCGTTCGGCGCGGCTCAGCCGCAGGGAGTCGTCGTCGGCGGGGTGCAGCGACATCGAAAGGGTATCCAGCAGGCTCTGCAGATTGCCGTGGAAGGTGGTCAGGGTCTGCAGTAAGCGCTCGCTCACCTGCCGATCGGCGATCTCCAGCGTCTGCCAGCGTCCGGCCTTATCGTATAGCCCTAGCGCATAGCGGTAGTGAAAACGCTCGCCCTCGGCCTGCAGATCCAACCACCAGCCCCAGAACTCACGCTTCTCCGGGTCCGGCTTGACGTTGACGCATACGGCCAGACAGTCAAAGAAAAAACGGTTGTCAGCGCACTGATCGGCGCGCAGGTAAGGTCCCAGCGCCATGAATTTTTTGATCAATCGTCCTTTGGGGTAGCCTTGGGGTAATGTCATTAAGCAATCTCCTTATTACGGTTACCCTCTTTTAACAAAACCGCCAAATTAAGCAATTAAATTAATATGAGTGCTTCTTGAACCATTCACAAATCTGACGTAGCGCACGATCGAACCCCTGGTACAGCGGCGATGAGGAGACCGCCAGCAGCTCCCCCTGCGCGGAGGAGTTGGCGATCAGCTGCGCCTCCTGGCGCGGGCAGAACGGATCGCGCTCCCAATAGGCCGCCAGCATCGGCGTGGGGCAGCGGCGCCCCAGCAGCCCCTGGGTCTTCAGCGAATAGCAGCGCAGCTCCGTCAGCAGTGCGGCATCGGACACCGACGCCATGCCCAAGCGGCTGGCCAGCACGTCGATATACATCGGCGGCACCCGCTGATGAAGGTTGCCGTCGCACAGCAGATGGTGCACCACCGGTCCCAGGCAGGCGACGGCGCGCAGGCGGCGCGGCTCCAGGTAGGCCAGGCGTACCGCCACGTTGGCGCCAAAGCGGAAGCCCAGCGCCGAGATCCGCGTGCTGTCGACCCAGGGCAGATCGGCCATCTGCTGCAGCACCGCCTGGTGCAGGCGGCTGGAGTCCTGCGACAGGGTATAGTGGGATGAGAGGCCTACCGACGGCATATCGATGGTCAGCATGGCCATTCCGGCCGGCGCCAGATAGTCGCGAAACAGGCGGTGGCAGTCGCTCTGCAGCATATCGAGGCCGCCGCACAGCAGCACGGTGGGATAGGGCCCCGCCTCGCCGCCGTCCGGCAGGTGCAGAAACCCGGTAATCGCCTTGCCGCCGGGCACGCTGAAGGTCAGCTCTCGCAGCTCATATCTCAGCAGGCGGGCGGCCTCGCCGTAGGCCCGGTTGGCCAGCGCCTCGGCCTGCTCGGCCAGATCGTCCCCTTTCAGGTGCGGGTAGGCGGCAATGCTGTACAGATTGGCCGCCTGCAGCCACATCTCTCCGGCGCGCGACGCCTGCGGCTCCTGCTGGGCGCGCTGCTGCCACGCCATCGCCTGGTGAGACCACTCATAGATCCAGTTGCCGCTGCGGTAGCCCACCACGGTGTCCAGCAGTCGCTCATCGCTGCGCTCGGCGTCGCTGGCGGCAATGCGCGCCAGCACCATTTCGACCTCCAGCGGATCGGCGCCGCGCCAGGCCCACATCACCCGGTTAATAATGCGATACCAGTTCGCCTGCGAACGGCCATCCAGCGCGCTGTTGATGCCGGGGAGCGCCGCGCCGGCGACGCGATTGACCAGCGTGGACGTTTCGCGGTGTTTAAAACGCGGTTTGAACAGCGTTTCCGACAGGTTGGCGCGGGGTTGGTTTGATTCGCTCATAGCGGAACGATGGCCTCCATAGACAGGTTGCTAACGGAAACTGCCGGGCAGCCCTGTCATTATAGGCGGTACGGCAGCACCGTTTATCATGCCGAGCCGAAGAGAAATTGGCAACGCAGGACGCGCGCCAAAAACAACGGCGCCCGGCATAAAGCCGGGCGCCGCAGGGAAAAGCGCGGACGAATTAACGGCTGCTCAGGGGCTCGACGAAGCTGACGCCCATATCCCACGGCTGCTCGATCCAGGTATTCTGCGGGATATCGACCACGTAGTCGTCCACCAGCGGACGGCCGGCCGGCTTAGCGAAAAGGGTCACGAAGTGCGCCTTGGGATACATGTCGCGAATGGCCTTGGCGGTGCCGCCGGTATCGACCAGATCGTCTACCACGATAAACCCTTCACCGTCGCCCTCGGCGCACTTCAGCACCTTGAGCTCACGCTGGTTATCATGGTCATAGCTGGAGATGCAGACGGTATCCACGTGGCGGATACCCAGCTCACGCGCCAGCAGAGCCGCGGGCACCAGGCCGCCGCGGCTTACCGCGATGATCCCGGTCCAGCGTTCGGCGGGCAGCAGGCGGGCAGCCAGTTTACGCGCATGCATCTGCAGCACGTCCCAGGTCACAACGTATTTTTCGCTCATAAAACATATCCCAGCCAATGATAACAAACTGTTAAATGGCTTATAAATTAGTCGGGGGGAAAAAAGGTTGCGCGAGATTATAGTGACCTGCCACGATAAAAACCAGCCCCGTGATGTCAAAGCGCCGCCGCGCTCGCGCTAATTGTGCCGCAGTGCGTCTATTCGCCCCCCGCCATCGCCACTTTCGCCCCGGCGCCCTGCCCAATAGATGCCAAAGCCGGCCTCCCAGGGGCAAATTGATGTCAAAGCCTGCCCCACCGGGTCAATATGGTGGTATTCTCTGAAAATCTGGCTGTGCCGCGCATATTGTCTGCGGCCAGCGGCGGTGCGCAACCCATTACGCCCGCGTTTGATCGCATGACACCCACTCGGGCATGCACCCTCACAGCACAACCGTATATCAGGAGACTTAACGTGTCTGAAGTGTCTCAACTGTCGCCACAGCCGCTGTGGCAGATCTTTGCCGATATCTGCGCCATTCCGCATCCCTCCTACCACGAAGAAGCGCTGGCCGCCCACATCATGGCCTGGGCCAGCCAGAAAGGGATCCACGCCGAGCGCGACGCGGTAGGCAACATCCTGCTGCGTAAACCGGCCAGCCGCGGCATGGAACAACGCATTCCGGTGGTGCTGCAGGCACACCTGGACATGGTTCCGCAGAAGAATAACGACACCGACCACGATTTTACCCGCGATCCCATTCAGGCCTATATCGACGGCGACTGGGTTAAAGCGCGCGGCACCACCCTGGGCGCCGATAACGGCATCGGCATGGCCTCTGCGCTGGCGGTGCTGGCCGATGACAGCGTGGTTCACGGCCCGCTGGAAGTGCTGCTGACCATGACCGAAGAGGTCGGCATGGACGGCGCCTTCGGCCTGCAGCCCAACTGGCTGCAGGGTGAAGTCCTGATCAACACCGACTCCGAAGAGGAAGGCGAGGTCTACATGGGCTGCGCCGGCGGCATCGACGTGATCACCAGCCTGACGCTGCAGCGTGAAGCGATGCCGGCCGGCCTGAGCGTGGTTCGTCTCAGCATCAAAGGGCTGAAGGGCGGTCACTCCGGCGGCGACATCCATCTGGGGCTGGGCAATGCCAACAAGCTGCTGGGCCGCTTCCTGGCCGGTCACGCCGACGAGCTGGGCGCCCGGGTGCTGGACATCAACGGCGGCACCCTGCGTAACGCCATCCCGCGCGAAGCCTTCGCCACCCTGGCGCTGCCGGCGGCAAACCTCGATCGTCTGCAGGCGCTGGCGCAGCACTTCCAGTCGATCGTCGCACACGACCTGAGCGCCGTTGAGAAGAGCCCGCGCGTCACGGTCGACGCGGCGCAAAGCGCGCTGCTGCCGCTGGACGCCGCCAGCCAATCCCGCTTTATCGCGCTGCTGAACAGCACGCCGAACGGGGTGATCCGCATGAGCGACGAGGTCAAGGGCGTAGTGGAAACCTCCCTTAACCTGGGCGTGGTCACCACGGCGGAGAGCGAGGCGCAGGTTATCTGCCTGATCCGCTCCCTGAACGAAAGCGGTAAAGACGCCGTGGTGAGCCAGCTGACCTCGCTGGGCGCGCTGGCCGGCGCCCGCGTAGAGGCCAAGGGCAGCTACCCGGGCTGGGAGCCGGACGCCAGCTCCCCGGTGATGCACCTGGTGCGCGACACCTACCACAAGCTGTTCGGTACCCTGCCAAACATCATGGTGATCCACGCCGGTCTGGAGTGCGGTCTGTTCAAGAAACCCTATCCGCTGATGGATATGGTCTCCATTGGGCCGACCATCACCGGGCCGCACTCGCCGGACGAGCAGGTCAACATCCCGAGCGTTGGCCGCTACTGGCAACTGCTGACCGCCCTGCTGAAGGCGATCCCGGAAAAAGCCTGATCCCGCGCAGACGAACGCCGCGCGACTGACGACGCGGCGAACCACACTTCATCCGCACGCCCTCGGGCGCGCGGATTTTTTTGTCTACCCATCGGCCCACCGCAGTTGCTCTACCGCAAACCCGAGCGCGCCCGCCCGGCGGATATACGCCTGCCTGACCGCGGGCGGAAGCGTCGGCGTTCGCGACAGGATCCACAGGTAGCGGCGGTTTGACCCACAGACCAGCGCATAGCGGTAGTCATCGTCCAGCGCGATCACGTTGTAGCCGCCGTAGAACGGCCCAAAGAAGGAGACCTTCAGCGCCGCCGTCGTCGGCCCGGTGATAAAGTAGGCCTTGCCCTGACGCTGACGCCAGCGCCGCCGCTGCGCATCGTAGCCGCGGTTGAGCACGCTGATGCCGCCATCCTCGCGTAAGGCATAGTGGGCGCTCACCTGCGTTAGCCCGCGCTCAAAGCGGTTGTCCAGACGGGCAACCTCATACCAGATGCCCAGATAACGCGCGACGTCAAACCCCCGCAGCGGCTCGACGCCGCGCGGCGGGGCCGGCGAGCGACAGGCCGCCAGCAACAGCGCCAGGGGGACGGCGCACAGCGCTGGCCACGCTTTCATCGACGCTCTCCTTCTCTCCCTCGGATGATCTCAGTGTAGTCCGCTTTACGGCAGGCAAAAAAAGAGGCCGCCGTCTTCACTCTGCGGCCCCATCGCACCGATGCGCTCTCACCCTTGGCGCGTCACGCCAATACTCAGTAGAACAGGCCGATCAGCGCCGTATGGAAGAGAAAGCCCGCGATCAGCGGTACCGAGGTACGCCGCACCACCTCAAAGGGCGAGAGTTTGGCGCCGCTGGAGACGGCGATCACCACCCCGGAGACCGGCGACAGCGCGCGCCCCATATGGGAGGCCTGCTGCATCGGCAGGATCATCGCCACCGCGTTGGCGCCCATGCTGCTGGCGATCTGCGGGATCAGCTCCACGAAGGCCAGGAAAGGCGCATTGCCCGATCCCATGATAATCGCGGCAGCGAAGGTCACCAGCGCAAAGACAATGGCCATGGCGAAGGGGGGCAGCCCGACGTGTTCGGCCAGCAGGATCACCTGATCGATGGCGCCGATCACCTTGATGCCGTGCGCAAAGACCCCGGCGGCCACCAGCAGGCCAACCACGCCGGCAAACGCCTGCCCCATCCCTTTCAGAAAGTGGCTAAACCCGTCGCACACCGACTTGAAGTCGCGCAGGCGCAGCAGTTCGATCAGCATGCAGATCGCCATGGCGATCATCACGATGGTGACGATATTCAGGTTGATGCCGCTGACAAACAGCTTGGAGGAGCCGACCGCCATCAGAATCGGCAGCATCGGCAGCAGCGCATAAAAGGCGGGGGAGCGGGCGGGCGCATCCTCCTGCTGCCGTACCGCCGCCTGCGGCAGCGTGCCGGCGCGCCGATCGCAGTGGCGCTGCCAGAAGACATGGCAGATGCCGACCACCAGCACCGTCGCCAGCGCCGCGGGCCCCTGGTGGTACAGCACATACTCCACCACATCCATCTCAACGGCCTTGGCGCCGCGGATGGCGTCGATCGCCGTCGGGGTATAGGCCACCCCGAGCGACGTCGCGATCACCCCCGCCGCCGACGCGGCGGACAGCCCGAGCCCCAGCATGATGGGGAACATGGTGCCCATCAGCAATACCGCCAGGCCGGTAGCCGACGGAATGGCCAGCTGCAGCAGGCTGGCCAGCAGGTAAGAGAAGAACAGCAGGGTATAGGGCGACTGCAGGCGACGCAGCGGGCGGGTCACCACCCGCACCACCGCCTCGTTGGCGCCGATGTGATCCATATAGTGGGCAAAGCCCATCAGCGCCATGATCATCAGCCCCAGATCCGCCGCCCGGGTGCTGAACAGATCGCGCATCACCTCAAAGGGGTCGAGCGCCGCGATCCCGGTCGTGGCCACCCCTTTCGGCAACACGCTGCCCCAGCCCGCCAGCTGGGTGCAGAACATCAGCAGCAGGCCGGCCACCAGCAGCACCGGCTCCGCCTTATAGCCGCGCAGGATCAGGCGGGCCACCGCCACGATCACCAGCAGCGCGATAATCACCTGGATCATGCCGTCTCCTCTGCGCTGAAGTGGGCGTGGGTCTCGACGATCGCCGCAACCACCACGTCGCTGGCCGCCCGCAGGGATTTCACCGGCAGGTATTCATAGATGGAGTGAAAGTTATGCGCGCCGGTAAACAGGTTGGGACAGGGCAGTCCCTTCTGCGACAGCACCGCGCCGTCATAGCCGCCGCGCATCGGCACCGGGCGCGGGGTAATACCGCAGCGCCGGTAGGCGCGCAGGGCGATCTCCACCGGGAAACTCGCGGCGCCCTGCAGGCTGTTGGCCACGTTGGCATAGCGATCAGCGAGGTGGGCCACGACGCTCCCCTCGCCCCACAGCGCCTCACAGCTCTGCGCCAGCTGGCGGATAAACGCCATCCGCTGGCGATAGCCTGCGTCGGTAAAGTCGCGGATATCCAGCTTGAGCACGGTACGCGCGCTGTTGCCCGACAGCTGCTTCACCCAGTAGTAACCCTCACGCCCTTCGGTGTACTCCGGCGCCTCGCCCGGCGGCAGCATGGCGATGAACTTATGGGCCATCAGCAGCGAGTTCTTCAGCTTGCCCTTGGCCGACATCGGGTGCGCCGAGGCGCCGGTAAAGATCACCTCAACATCGCCGGCGTTCCAGTTTTCACACACCAGTTCGCCGATGCCGCAGCAGTCCAGGGTATAGGCAAAGTCAGCGCCGAAGGCCTCGGTATCGAACGCCTTGGCGCCGCGCAGCCCCTGCTCCTCGTCCGGGACAAAGCCCACCTTGACCGGGCCGTGGGCAATCTGCGGGTTGGCCTGCAGGTGCTGCAGGGCGTTCATGATGGCGGCGATGGCCGCCTTGTCGTCCGCCCCCAGTAGACTGGTGCCGTCGGTCACGATCAGATCATCGCCAACGTAGTCGGCCAGCTCGGGAAACGCGCTCTGGCGCAGAAAGATCTGCCGCTCGGCGTTCAGACACAGATCGCCGCCGCGGTAAGGCAGCACCTGGGCGTGGGTATCGGCGCTCTGCTCGGCGCTGGTGTCCAGATGAGCAAAAAAGGCCACCGTCGGCAGCGGCCGATCGCAGTTAGCCGGTAGCGTCGCGGTGACGATGGCATTCTCCCTGACCTGCACCTCCTGCAGGCCGAGCGCGCGCAGCTCCTCTCCCAGGCGCTGCGCCAGCACCCGCTGACCCGGCGACGACGGCATGATGCCCTGGGCCCCTTTCTCACGATCGGTGGTGGTATTAATTTGGGTGTAACTAATAAAACGGTCAATAATATCCATTACTTAGATTCCTTTAGGGTCAACCGACGGAATTATAAAAGCAATGGTGTCATAAAAGTTTGAAGCGCCCGCAAGAACGACGATAAAGCCGCGCCGGGCTCAAAGAATGTCCAGCGACAGCTGCTTCTGCTGCCCGGGGTCGGGCAGCATCACATGCAGCCCCACCAAACGCACGCCGCGTCCGGCGCGGCGCAAATCCCACGCCTGCCGCGCCACCGCCAGCAGATCGTCCCGATCCAGATAGGGGTAAACGTGCTCCTGCGTGGTCAGCTGAAAGTCGGCAAACTTGAGCTTTACCCCCTGGCGGGCAATGCGCAGATCCGGCTGGACTCTGGCCAGCCGCCGTTCTAGCTCGGGATACAGCTGCTCGATCAGCTGACGGCATGCCGCCCAGTCGCCGATATCCTGCGCCAGCGTCTTCTCCACGCCTACCGATTTACGCTGCCGAGCGGGGTTGACCTCGCGCTCATCGCGCCCCAGGCTGCGCTCCCACAGCACGCGGCCAAACTTGCCGAAGCGGCGCAGCAGCGTGGCCAGATCGTAGGCGCGCACGTCGGCGCAGGTATGCAGCCCCAGCTCGGCTAAACGGGCGGCGGTCACCTTCCCCACGCCGGGGATCTTCGCCAGCGGCAGAGCCTGAACAAAGGCATCGACCTGCTCCGGCGGGATCACATATTGGCCGTTGGGTTTGTTAATGTCAGAGGCGATTTTCGCCAGAAACTTCAGCGGAGCGACGCCGGCCGAGGCCGTCAGCCGCAGCTCGGCGGCGATATCGGCGCGGATCTGCCGGGCTATCAGCGTGGCCGAGCCGTGGTGCAGCGGACAGTCGCTGACGTCCAGATAGGCCTCATCCAGCGACAGCGGCTCGACCAACGGGGTGTAACGCTGAAAGATGCGTTGGATTTCACCAGAGACGCTCTTATACACCGCCATGCGCCCTGGACGCAGCATCAGATGGGGGCACAGCTTCAGGGCCTGCGCCGTCGGCATGGCGCTGCGGACACCGTAGCGCCGTGCCGCATAGTTGGCGGTGCTGATCACGCCACGCCGCTCGCCGCTGCCGCCGATGGCCAGCGGCACCTCGCGCAGCGCCGGAAAATCCCGCATCTCGACCGCCGCAAAAAAACAGTCCATATCGATGTGAATGATCTTACCCATCAGCCTGCCCACGCCTCAGTTGCACTGTATAAGTATACAGCACAATTGAGTCGATTCAACCGTCGCGCTATCGTGAGGAGGCGGTGGGGCATGGCCTGCCGGGAAAACCGTTCCCGTCCGTTCATAAATAATGACGCCGTTAAACTCTAAGCACGTTTTAATTACAGCAGGGTGATATTAAATATACGCAAAATATCCTCAGCACAATTATCATTCATAATAATTAAAAACAACCATTGCATAATGTTTCATATATCACCAACTCTGTTTCATACGAAACTAGCAACCAAAAGCGTTTAAATATTCAGGCACAGGATTTGCATAATCATGATATTGCGCCACAATTGGGATGACCATCACGTAATAGTACACTCACAATATAGTTCAATTTGTATTATAAAAGGATTGGCCCACTTTACATCGCGATCGGCTTTTTGTCGTGTTTACACTCTTTATTTCATGATGACTGCAGCTGCGGTGCTAGAATTAAAAACGTTAGCTGAGCCAAGCATGATTTATTTTAATCAACGCGCTCAACACAGTACAACACGCTGTTTTAATACAGCTGGGATTTTTGTTTCCAGAAAACAGAGTTAATACATGCAATATAGGCTTTAGTGACATTCCCTGAGTCGTTTTCCTTTGCGCTGTGATGTCATACCAGCGAAAAATGGGTCTACGGCTTATCACTCACGTGATAGAGACCATATCAAGGACATTAAAAATGAAAACGTGTAACTGTAATAATGACAAACAGTGGACAAAATACCGCGAAGAGATGCGCTCTGCATTTCCGTCTGCATTCAGTGACGATCATGATCCTTTAACCAAATCGATAGCCAAAGCCATTGAACAGCTGAATAAGCTACGTCCTGCCGACGGCGGCCCCGCCTATTTGGGACAGAATCCGGCTTTGACTATCGATTTCGATAAAGTCAAAGACATTGAAATGGCCGATAAAATGAGTAGCAGCGACCAGGTCATTGCTGATACCAGCGCTCTGTTTGAAGGGCTGCCTAACTGGGGCCATCCGCTGACCATGTGTAACGTGATCCCGCAGGCGAATACCGCCTCTATTATCGCGGCCGTGATGTCAGAAATTTTCTCCCCGAATATTTTGGAAGGGGAATACTCCTGGAACGTTCACCGCGCCGAGCTGGAAAGCGCCGGGATGCTGGCCAACATGGTCGGCTGGGACGCCAAACACGCCGGCTGTCTGTACACCTACGGCGGCTCAGGCTGCTGGACCTACCATGTTAAATATGCGCTGACCCGCGTATTGCCGAACTCCCGCCACAGCGGCGTCCGTACCGATGCCAAGGTGCTGTGCTCTCAGCAGGCACACTACACGATGCTGAACAGCACCGACTGGATGGGCCTGGGGATGGACAACATCATCCGCATCAAGACCGATCCTGACACCAACGCGATGGATCTGAACGACCTGGAGGCGGTGCTGAAATCGCTGCAGGCCAAGAAAATCCCGGTTGCCTCCGTGGTATGTACCATGGGGACCACCGACGCTAACGCCTTTGACCCGGTGGGCGGGGTACGTAAGCTGCTGGATCAATACCCCAACGCCGCCCCCTACGGCAAGGCGCTGCTGTACTGCGATGCCGTCACCAGCTGGTCATGGCTGGCCTTTAAGAAATATGATTTTGCCAAGAACCCGCTGCAGTTCACCGAAGAGCTGCTGCCGTTCATCGAGGCCAACTGCCGCGCGCTGCAGGACATGAAGTACGCTGATGCTATCGGCTTTGACTTCCATAAAGCCGGCTTTACCCCCTACGCCAGCAGCTGCTTCACCTACCGCAACGCAGAGGAGTTTGAAAGCATCCTGAAACGTCCGGGCTCCGCCTATCTGCAGCCGCGCTCCCCGTACAACCCGCTGGACTACACGCTGGAGGTCTCCCGTGCGGCGACCGGCGCGCTGGCTGGCTGGGCCACGATGAAATACTTCGGCTATGAGGGCTTCCAGGCCATCATGGGCGGGATTCTGGAGAACCAGTATTACCTGCGTAACCTGCTGCATGAAAATGCCGCCACCGTCTGCGTCAACCCCGATGACTACAGCCTGGTAACGCTGTTCCGTATTTACCCGGAAGGCGTTATGGCTCATCAGCAATATCAGCATGAGCTCAGCGATCCGTCCTACAAATCTCAGCTGATCGCCAATAACAAACTAACCATGGACGTCGGTAATAAACTTTACGAGTGGTTCCGTAGCGGTAAGAAAATCAACGGACAATATACTCCGTACATGAGCTTCAGCACCGGCTTCCGGGTGACTGAATATAACCGCGACGCGCACGACCCGGATGCAACCGTATTTGCCCTGAAAGTGTATCCGATGAATGTTCATTTAACCCATGAAATTATGCAGCACGTTGTAGATTGCGTCACTGCCGCACGTAATGAGGTGCTTGGCATTAAATAATGCCACGCGACTGTTCCGCGACGGGGCATCATATCGATGCGTATAACCCGCCGCAGGACACCGCCATCAATATATGCACAGGCCGGGTTATCCCGGCCTATATGCCTCTTTATTTTCGCATCGCTGACCCATGAAACACGCATAAATCAGGTTTTATCAAGGAGCATTTATGGCCTCCACATCGGACTCCACGACGCAAGGGAAACCTTCCGCCAAGCTCAGCATTATGACGCTGGCAATCATGAATATCACCACGGTGGTCAGTTTACGTGGTCTGCCATCCGAAGCCGAGTATGGTATTACATCCGCCTTCTATTATCTTTTTGCCGCCGTTTTCTTTTTAATTCCCGTTTCACTGGTGGCCGCCGAGCTGGCGACCGGCTGGCCGCAGAAAGGCGGCGTCTTCCGCTGGATCGGTGAAGCCTTTGGCCACCGCTGGGGGTTCGTCGCCATCTATCTACAGTGGGTGGCGACCACCATTTGGTTTCCTACGGTGCTGATCTTCGCCGCCGTGTCGCTGGCCTTCATCGGGCCGCACCCCGACGTCGACTCCCACCTGGCCGCCAACCGGCTGTATACCGTGGTGATCCTGCTGCTGGTCTACTGGCTGGCCACCCTGGTCGCCCTGCGCGGAATTAAATCCTCCGCCAAGCTGGCGACGCTGGGCGGGCTTATCGGGACCATCATCCCGGCCATCATCCTGATGGTGCTGACGCTGGTATACGTCCTCAACGGTAATCCGGTGCACTTTGTGGCACGCGCCGCCGACTTCTTCCCCGACCTGACTAACCTGAACAATCTGGTGCTGGCCTCCAGCATCTTCCTGTTCTTCGGCGGGATGGAGATCAACGCCGTCCACGTGGTCGAGGTGGACAACCCGTCGCACAACTATCCGCTGGCTATCATCAGCGCCGCCGTCGCCACCGTCGTTATCTTTGTCTTCGGCACCCTGTGTATCGCCACCCTGATCCCCAAACAGCAAATCAACCTGGTGCAGAGCCTGCTCATCGCCTATAACGCGCTGTTCGACCACTTTGGCCTGCACTGGCTGGGCGAGGTTCTGGCCGCCATGCTGGCGTTCGGGGTGCTGGGGCAAATTACCGCCATCGTCGCGGGCCCGTCCACCGGTCTGCTGCAGGTCGGCCGCTCCGGCTATCTGCCGCCCTTTTTACAGAAGACCAACCGCCACGGCGTGCAGCAGCACATTCTGATCTTCCAGGGCATCGTGGTCAGCATCATCTCCGTTCTGCTGGTGGTGCTGCCCTCCGTGCAGTCCGCCTATCAGATCCTGGGACAGCTGGCGACCATCCTCTATCTGCTGATGTACATCATGATGTTCGCCGCCGCAATTTACCTACGCTATAAAGAGCCCAACACGCCGCGTCCGTATCGGGTCCCCGGCGGTGCGCTGGGGATGTGGGTTATCGCCGGCGCCGGCTTTATCGGCTCCCTGGTGGCTTTCGTCCTCAGCTTCATTCCCCCCTCCCAGATCCCGGTCGGTAATCCGGGCAGCTATATCCTGATCCTGATGATCGGATCGGTCTGCTTCTTCGTTATTCCGCTGATTGTCTACGCCTGCCGCAAGCCCTCTTGGCAACCGGCCAACGCCGATCGGCAGTAACCGCCACACCCGGGCCGCCCCGTGCGGCCCTTTAGCGTGAGTGCCTTATCATGAATTCGCAATCGAGCAGCAAGCCTGCGCTGGCGGCGGTGAGCCTAGGGGCTGGCACCTTCGCCATGATGAACATTACCACCGTGGTCAGCCTGCGCGGACTGGCGGCCGAGGCCGAGTACGGGCTGGCCGCCGTCTTTCTCTATCTGTTCGCCGCCCTGTGTTTCCTGGTGCCGGTCTCCCTGTGCGCCGCCGAGCTGGCCACCGGCTGGCCACAGAAAGGCGGGGTTTTTCGCTGGATAGGCCAGGCCTTTGGCGATCGCTATGGCCTGCTGGCCATCTTTCTACAGTGGCTGGCAACCACCATCTGCTTTCCCACCATGCTGATCTTTACCGCCGTCGCGCTGGCCTATGCGCTGCCCCTCCCCGGCGCCGACGCCCATCTGGCCTCCAACGCCGTCTATACGCTGGGCGTCGTGCTGGTCGTCTATTGGCTGGCGACCTGGATTAACCTGCGCGGCGTCCGCTCGGCGTCACGCATCAGCGCCATCGCCGGGATGATCGGGACCCTGATCCCGGCGGCGATCCTGATCGGCTGCGGCATCCTCTACATCGCCCGCGGTAACCCGGTGCACTTTACTCTGGGGTGGGACGCGCTGTTTCCCAACATTACCCATCTGCATAACCTAGTGCTGGCCGCCAGCGTCTTTCTGTTCTACTCCGGGATGGAGATCAACGCCGTCCACGTACGCGAGCTGAACAACGCATCGCGTAACTATCCGCTGGCTATCGGGATCAGTGCGCTGCTGACCGTAGTGGTACTGGTGCTAGGTACGCTGACCATCAGCGCACTGATCCCCGCCGATCGCATCAACCTGGTACAGAGCCTGCTGGTAGCCTATGACCTGCTGTTTAGCTCGCTCGGCGTCCCCTGGCTCGGCCACGTGGTCGCGCTGATGGTCGCCGTCGGGGTGCTGGGACAGGTCACGGTGATCGTCGCCGGACCATCGCGCGGCCTGTTTGAAGTGGGGCGAGAGGGGTATCTGCCGTCGCTGCTGCAGCAAAGCAACCGCAGCGGCGTACAGCGCAATATTCTGCTGCTGCAGGGCGCCATCGTTACCCTGATGGCGATCATGCTGGTCTGCCTGCCGTCCGTGCAGGCCGCGTTTCAAATCCTGGGCCAGCTGGCTGCCATTCTCTATCTGCTGATGTATATCCTGATGTTTGCGGCGGTGATCACCCTGCGCTACACCCAGCCCAATACGCCGCGTCCCTATCGGATCCCCGGTGGCAACGCCGGGGTTTGGCTGGTGGCCGGCGTCGGACTGGTCGCCGCCCTGCTGGCCTTTGTGCTGAGCTTTATCCCACCGGATCAGATCCCGGTCGGCTCACCGGCGCGCTACGTCCTGCTGCTGCTGGGCGGCACCGCCGCCTTTGTGGCGCTGCCCCTGCTGCTGCACGCCTACAGCCAGCGCAGCACGGCGCACAGCGGCCAGCCCCATGCCGGCGTCTAGGCGAGCTGAGAATGCGACAGGGGCGTGGTATCCGCGCCCGTGGAGATGGCGCCGCGGCTAGGGTTGGCTCGGGCTCGGCGCCCGATAGGCGTCAAAGGCTGCCGAGGCGCGCTCCTCAAAGCCGTGTTCACCCTTGACGATCATATAGATGGGGATATTCATCTGATTGGCCAGCGCCATGGCGCGATCCGGCCCCATCACAAACAGCCCGGTGGACAGGCCATCGGCGGTCATACAGGTCGGCGCCAGCACGGTGATCGAGGCCAGACGGTGCGTTACCGGGCGCCCGGTATTGGGGTCAATCTCGTGGGAAAAGCGCTGGCCATCCTGCTCAAAATAGTTGCGATAGTCGCCGGAGGTCGCTATCGCCATCCGTCCCGGCTGGATGATCGTCTGCACCCGCTGCTGGGCATCGGTTGAGGGTTTTTCGATGGCGATACGCCACGGCACGCCCTCCCCGTTATCCCCATTGGTGCGTACCTCGCCGCCGATATCGACCATATAGTTCTCAATATGCAGCGACTGCAGATATTCGGCGACGACGTCCACCCCATACCCCTTGGCGATCGCCGACAGGTCAACGTACAGTTGGGGAATATCCTTCACCAGGGCATTGCCCTGCAGCGACAGGTGCTGAATGCCGACCCAGGCGCGGCGCTGCGCAATCTGCGCCGCCGCAGGCTCACGATCCGGCCGCCCCTCCGGGCCGAACCCCCACAGATTGACCAGCGGCCCCACGGTGACATCCAGCGCGCCGTCCGTCAGCTTGTTGATGCGCAGCGCCTCTTTCACCACCCGCGCCGTGTCCGCCGATACCGGGAACGGCACGCCCACCGTGCGGCTCTGGTTAAAGCGGCTCAGCTCCGAGCCGGGGCGATAGGTGGACATCTGATCGTTGACCCGCTCCAGGCGACGGTCGATCTCCGCCTGAACCACCGTCGGCGCCGGGGCGCCGTCCACGCCGACATATTTAACCGCATAGTAGGTGCCCATGGTTTTCCCGGTGAGATCCACCTGGGTCGGGCCGCAGCCGCTCAGCAGCAGCGCCGCCGTCAGCAGCGCGAGAAAGCGGGCCGTCAGCCCGCGTCCGGTTGAGAGATGTTTCATCATGCCTATAGCCTGTCTTACGGGGTGCGCCACGCGGCGCACCGTTGATCAATGGCGCACATTATGAGGACAAGGCCCCGTCGGCGTCCAATCCTGTAAAATAGATATAATCAGCGGGGGAATTCACACCTCTGGTTATAAAAAAAGAGCGTGAGACACCGCCGCATCGCTTTCCTCGCCGTGAACAAAAAAAACGCTCACGATGCCCTTCGGCTCTGGATTACACTGTGCCCACTTTGGGGAGCGTCAATCGACCTTATCCTAAAAATTCTTGGTATTACTCTCTTTGACAGGGTCTTAAATGGGTAAGATAGTTGCCATGCTGGCGATATGCCTGGCATTGCCGCTGGCGGCGTGCAAATCGTCCGCCAGTGAGTCCGGTACTACGCCGCGCAGCGGCGTCAATAGTCTGCTGGGATCGCAGGTCTATATTCAAATCTTCAAGGAAGAGCGTCAGCTGGAGCTGTATGCCAAAGTACAGGACAAATACCAGCTGGTAAAAAGCTTCCCGATCTGTAAGTTTTCCGGCGGTCTGGGTCCCAAGCGCACCGAAGGGGACTTTAAGAGCCCGGAGGGCTTCTACCAAATCGACGCCCGTCACCTGAAGCCCGATAGCCGCTATTATCAGGCCATCAACATCGGCTACCCGAACAGCTTCGATCAGTCCCACGGCTATTCCGGTAAATACCTGATGATCCACGGCGACTGCGTATCGGTCGGCTGCTATGCCATGACCAACGACGGCATCTCGGAAATTTATCGCTATGTACAGAGCGCCTTCCGCCGCGGCCAGACGCTGGTCAATATCAATATCTATCCGTTCCGGATGACCGACAGAAACATGCAGCGCCACCGTAACTCCAGCTACATCGGCTTCTGGCGCCAGCTGCAGCCGGGCTATCAGTATTTTGCCCAGCATGCGCTGCCGCCGCAGGTCAACGTGCAGGATGGCCGCTACGTGGTCAACGCTCCGCTGCCGGGCAGCGATGCGCCGTCACGCCTGGCGTTCACCCAGGCAGAATAGGACATACTCCCCCGGCGCGATGCGCTGCCAGGACTCATCGCAGGTCAGCGGCTGGGTCGCAATCACCGAGACGACGTCGTTCGGCGTCGTTTCGGCCTGAAAATCGATCGCCACATCCTCATCCACCAGCGTCGCCTTGCCAAACGGCGCGCGCCGGGTGATCCAGTGCAGATGGGTGCTGCAGTAGGCCATCACATAGCGACCGTCCGACAGCAGCATGTTAAACACCCCGCGCGCGCGCAGCGCATCGGCGCATTCGGCGATAAAGCGGAACACGTCCGGGGCACTCTCCGGCTCCGTCGGATAGCGCTCGCGTAATCGATGCAGCAGCCAGCAAAAGGCGTATTCGCTATCGGTCTGCCCTACCGGGCAATACATCCCCGTCGGCAGCGACAGATAGTCCTCAAGCTGTCCGTTATGGGCGAAGGTCCAGTTACGCCCCCACAGCTCGCGGGTAAACGGATGGGTATTCTCTAACGAGACGGCCCCCCGGTTAGCCTGACGCACATGGGAGACGACGGCGCAGGATTTGATCGGGTACTCGCGCACCAGGCGGGCTATCGGTGAGCTGTGGCTGGGCTGCGGATCCTTAAAGGTCCGACAGCCTTTCCCCTCGTAAAAGGTGATCCCCCAGCCATCCTTGTGTGGACCGGTACGGCCACCGCGCAGCGCCAGCGCGGTAAAGCTAAAGCAGATATCCGTCGGCACGTTGGCGCTCATGCCCAGCAGTTCACACATTGCCGCTCCTTATCGCGGGGCAGGCGCCGCCTGCCCCATTACCGTCAGGCTGACGCCATCTCTTTTTCGATCAGCTGGATCATGATATGGATCGCCTTGATGTGGATCTCCTGGATGCGATCGGCGTAGCCGAAGTGCGGCACCCGGATCTCCACGTCGGCGCTGCCGGCCATCTTGCCGCCGTCTTTCCCAGTCAGGGTGATCACCTTCATCCCCTTGGCGCGCGCGGCCTCGATGGCCTTGATGATGTTGCCGGAGTTGCCCGACGTCGAGATCCCCAGCAGCACGTCCCCTTCCCGCCCTACGGCCTCGACGTAGCGCGAAAAGACATAGTCATAGCCGAAGTCGTTGCTGACGCAGGAGAGATGGCTGGGATCGGAGATAGCGATCGCCGGATAGCCAGGGCGATTTTCCCGATAGCGCCCGGTCAGCTCCTCGGCAAAGTGCATCGCATCGCAGTGGGAGCCGCCGTTGCCGCAGGAGAGTACCTTACCGCCGGCCTTAAAGGAGGCAGCCAGCAGCTGAGCTGCCCGCTGGATGGCCAGGATGTTGGCCTCATCGGCCAGGAAATTATTCAGTGTCTGCGCCGCTTCGTTCAGCTCGCTACGAATCAGATCTTGATACATGGGCACGCCTCATCAATGAGTTCAATACGGATACCCTAGCAGTGTAACGGATTGACCAGGCGACGAGAAGCAAGGCGGACGCGCTTTCCCAGCGCGGCGCTATTTTCTTTTTCGAACGAAAAATGATTATACTCGAACAAAATACCGCCCCGCGGAGGGCAAGGAGGCGACACGGCGGGAACGGAGGCGTAAACGGTCGGCGGCGCCGGATACGGAGGCGCCGCTAGCGGGGGCTGCCGCCGCGCCTCGGTGATCAGATGGCTTCTTCGTCCTGCTCGCCGGTGCGAATACGGACGACCCGCGCTACGTCGTAGACAAAAATCTTGCCGTCGCCGATCTTGCCGGTCTGTGCCGTCTGCATAATGGTCTCAACGCAGGTATCGACGATATCGTCAGCCACCACGATCTCCAGCTTCACCTTGGGCAGAAAATCCACCATATACTCCGCGCCGCGGTACAGTTCGGTGTGTCCCTTCTGGCGGCCAAATCCTTTGACTTCGGTTACCGTCATCCCGGTAATACCGACTTCAGCCAGCGCCTCACGCACGTCATCCAGCTTGAACGGCTTAATAATCGCATCAATTTTTTTCATCACAGCTCCTCAGTCACCAGTTTTTGCGGCCAAAGCCGGAGGTAATCGGATAACGGCGATCTTTGCCAAAGTTACGCGCCGTAATGCGCGGCCCCACGGCGGCCTGACGGCGTTTGTATTCGTTGATATCCACCAGACGAATCACCTTACGCACCACCGCCTCATCGAAGCCGTCGGCCACCAGCTGCGCCACCGACTTGTCCTGTTCGACGTAGCCCTGCAGGATGGCATCCAGAATATCATAGGGCGGCAGGCTATCCTGATCGACCTGATCCGGCGCCAGCTCGGCGGAGGGCGGCCTGTCGATAACCCGCTGCGGGATCGCCGGCGTCAAGGTATTACGGTAGCGCGCCAGCTGGAACACCAGCGTCTTCGGTACATCCTTCAGCACGTCAAAGCCGCCGGCCATATCGCCGTACAACGTAGCATAGCCGACCGCCATCTCACTCTTGTTGCCGGTGGTCAGCACCAGACGACGGCGCTTGTTCGACAGCGCCATCAGCACCACGCCGCGGCAGCGCGCCTGGAGGTTCTCCTCCGTCGTATCGCGTTCGGTACCGGCGAACATCGGCGCCAGCTGTCCCATAAAGGCATCGAACATCGGCTCGATGGAGAGGATGTCGAACTCGACCCCCATCGTCAGCGCCTGCGCTTGAGCATCGGCGACGCTGATGTCGGCCGTGTAGCGGAACGGCATCATCACCGCCTGCACCCGCTCTTTGCCCAGCGCATCCACCGCGATGGCCAGCGTCAGCGCGGAGTCGATCCCCCCTGACAGCCCCAGCACCGCGCCCTGGAAACCGTTTTTCCCGACGTAGTCACGCACCGCCAGCACCAGCGCCTGATAGATCTGCGCCAGCGGTGGCAGCGCCGCCGCCGGCGAGGCCATCGGCAGCAGGCGCCCGTCGTCCAGGCGAACCTGGGTCACCTGCTCGTCGAAGGCGGCCAGACGGTGCGTCAGCGCGCCGTTGGCGTCAAAGGCCTTGGAGCAGCCGTCGAACACCAGCTCATCCTGCCCGCCCACCTGATTGAGGTACAGCAGCGGCAGGCCGGTGCGGCGGCAGTGATCCGCCAGCAGGGTATTGCGCATGTAGGGCTTTTCGCGGTTATATGGCGAGGCATTAATGGTCAGCAGCACCTCGGCCCCGGCGGCGGCCAGCGCATCGACCGGCGCATCAAACCACACGTCCTCACAGATCAGCAGCCCCAGGCGGTAGCCCTTCAGGGTGACGGTGCACGGGGTATCCCCGGCGCTAAAGTAGCGTTTCTCATCGAACACACCGTAGTTGGGCAAACACTGCTTGTAGTAACGGGCCAGCAGGCGTCCTTCGGCAAACACCGACAGGGCGTTATACAGGCGATCGCCGTCGCGCCACGGGTGGCCCACGATCACGGCGATCCCGGCGGAGGCCTGCTGCAGACGCGCGAGCTGACTCTGACAGCGCTGATGAAAATCATCGCGATACAGCAGATCCTCCGGCGGGTAGCCGCAGAGCGCCAGCTCAGAGAACATCACGACGTCGGCGCCCGCCTGCTGTTGCTGCGCCAGGGTGGCCAGCATACGCTCGGCGTTGCCTTCGATGTCACCGACCAGCAGATTCAGCTGGGCCAGTGCGATGGAGAGGGTTCGACTCATAAATACTCACTGTCCGATATGCCGCAGGGCGCCGCACGCGGCATACCGCAGCCTGACTGATAAAAATCCGCAGGGAGTGTAAATCATTCCGGCGACTTTGTTTAGCGGCAGCGGCGGGCGATACCCGCCGCGTGAGAGAAAATTAGACGATTACTCTTTGAAATCATTAGGATCTAGCTCATGACGCGACAGCAGCTTATAAAACTCGGTACGGTTGCGACCGGCCATCCGCGCCGCATGGGTCACGTTTCCTTTGGTGATCTGCAGCAGCTTACGCAGGTAGTGCAGCTCAAAGTGGTGGCGCGCCTCGACAAAGGTCGGCAGCGCCGTATTTTCGCCCTGCAGCGCCTGCTCCACCAGCGCCTCGCCGATCACCGGCGCCGTGGTCAGCGCCACGCACTGCTCGATGACATTGACCAGCTGACGCACGTTGCCCGGCCAGCTGGCGCTCATCAGCGCCGTCATCGCACCGCTGGAGAAGCCGCGCACCAGCGGCTTATGGCGCTCGGCGGCCTGGCGCAGCAGATGGGCGGCCAGCAGCGGAATATCCTCCGGGCGCTGGTTCAGCGCCGGCAGACGCAGGGAGACCACGTTGAGACGATAAAACAGATCCTCGCGAAACTCCCCCAGCTCCATCGCCTTGGGCAGGTTGCGGTGGGTGGCGGAGATGATGCGCACGTCGATATCGAGGTCGCGGTTGCTGCCCAGCGGGCGGACCTTGCGCTCCTGCAGCACCCGCAGCAGCTTCACCTGCAGCGTCAGGGGCATGTCGCCGATCTCATCCAGAAACAGCGTGCCGCCGGCGGCGGCCTGAAACAGCCCCTCACGGCTGCTGACGGCGCCGGTAAAGGCGCCCTTGGCATGGCCAAACAGCTCTGACTCCAGCAGCTGCTCCGGCAGCGCGCCGCAGTTGATGGCGATAAAGGCCTTTCCGGCGCGCGGGCTGGCGCTGTGGATCGCCCGCGCCAGCAGCTCTTTGCCGGTCCCGCTCTGGCCGTTGATCAGGACGCTGACGTCCGACTGGGCCACCATTCGCGCCTGCTCCAGCAGACGCAGCATCAGCGGGCTGCGGGTCACAAATGCCTGACGCCATGCGTCATCGCCCCCCTGCGGCATCGACTGCGCCAGCGCATCGTCGATGGCGCGGTACAGGGCATCGCGATCGACGGGCTTGGTCAAGAAGCTGAAGACCCCCTGCTGGGTGGCCGCCACGGCGTCCGGTATCGAGCCGTGGGCGGTCAGGATGATCACCGGCAGCCCCGGCTGACGCCGCTGGATTTCGCTGAACAGCGCCAGGCCGTCCATCTCGTCCATCCGCAGATCGCTGATCACCAGATCGATGGGAGCGCGGGCCAACAGACGCAGCGCCTCCTGGCCGCTGGCGGCGGTCGTTACCCGAAACCCCTCGCTGCTCAGGCGCATGCCCAGCAGCTTCAGCAGGCTGGGATCATCATCGACCAGCAGCAGGCTGGCAGAGTGGGCGGATGTCATCCGTTAGGGCTCCTTGCTCGTGTCGCCGCCGGCCGGCGCCGGGAGGCTTCCCTTCACCTCCGGGACCATCTGCTTACGCGATGACAGCTGACGTTCAATATCGGTTAGGTTTTCCAGCTTACGCTGCGTCTCATCCAGGCGCACCTGCAGCAGCTGCCGCTCATCGCGCAGGCTCTCCAGCTGCGTCTCGCTGGCGGAGAGCTGCCGCTGATAGCGGGTCCGCTCCTCCTGCAGGGCGATCGCCTGCGCCTGCTGGGCGCGCCACAGCTGCACCAGGGGCTGCAGCGCCGGCGGGATCTGGCCGTCCAGGCTCGCCAGGCGATCGAGGATCTGACGGCGTTCGGCTACGCTAGGATCGGTGCGTCCCACCAACAGGCTCTGCTTCAGGGCCGCCTGCCAGCTTTCCCCGCCCAGCCGATGCGCCTGCGCCCGCGCCTGGGTTCGGTTCAGGCGCTCTGCGCAGGTCATGGCGCGCAGCCAGTACAGGCCGTTCCCCATCGCCTGGGGGGAGTGCTCCTGCCACAGCGCATCGCAGGCGGCGTGCTGATAGTCGCGCATCACCGGCGTACCGGCGCAGGTTCGCCCCCCGGAGGGTTCCACGGCGCGATCGCCGCCGTGGCTACAGCCGCCGAGCAGCAGCGTCATCAGCCACAGGAGAGCAGGCGGTCGCCGCCGCAGACGGCCGCAGATCGGGGGAAACGGAGGGGGTAAGAACCACATACTCATGCTTGGTGTTATCTCGCTATCGGGAGTTCAATGCGGAAGCAGACGTCGGCTTCATCGTCGGCGATCAGGCGCAGATCGCCGTGCATCCGGCGCAGCGAGTCGCGGGCGATGCTCAGACCGAGGCCGCTACCCTTGACGGCGCCTTTGCGCTGATGGCTCCCCTGAAAAAAAGGCTCAAAAATCATCGCGTGCTCATTGGCCGGGATCGGTGTACCGCTGTTGGCGACCTCGATCACCAGATGCTCCCCGTCCCTACGAGTGCGCAGCCAAATGGTACCGGATTCCGCGCCATAGTGCACCGCATTGGAATAGAGATTCTCCAGCACCCGCTCCAGCAGCACCGGCTGCGCGCGGCAGCGGGTCTCATCCAGCGCGTAGCGGGTCTGGATATTCTTAGCCCGCGCTGGCAGGCGGTGAGCGGCGACCACCCGCTCCAGCAGCGCGGCCAGCTCCAGCTGAGCGGACTCCGGCGGCGCATCGGCCAGACGGCGGTTATAGTCCAGCAGCTGCTCGATCAGCACCTGCAGGCGACGGCTGCTGTCATCCAGAATCGTCACCACCTCGCGCTGATCCGCGCTCAGCGGCCCGGCGACCCCGTCCGCCAACAGTTCAGTGCCCTCCCGCAGGCTGGCCAGCGGGGTCTTCAGCTCATGGGAGAGATGGCGCAAAAACTCATGGCGCTGGGACTCCAGCCAGGCCAGCCGATCGCTGAGCCACAGAATGCGCTGCGCCAGCGTACGGATTTCACGCGGCCCGCGAAAAGGGGGACACGCCTGCAGACTCAGTCCCTCGCCCAGGCGCCGGATCATGCGCTCTACGCCCTTCACCGGGCCGATGATCATACGAGTAAACAGCGCCACCAGCAGTACGCTGACCAGAAACAGCACCAGCGCCTGCCAGCCAAAATAGCGGCCGCGCTCGGCGATCGCCTGCTGCAGCTGCTGACCTCGGCCAAACAGCACGTTACGGGTCGCCTGCACCATCGCGCCGTTGGCGCGGGAAAACTGAGCCAGCTGGCCGTCGGCGCTCGCCAGCGGCAGGCTGTTTGCGCAGCGCGGCGCGGCCAGCTGCCGCAGCAGGCTATCCAGCTGCGCGTAGTCGCTGCCGTCGGGCAGCAGCGCGGCGTGGCGCTCCAGCAGCTGACGGTACTGGGCGTGCTGACGCTGATACAGCGCCGCCAGCGTCTCATCCCCCAGCACGCAGTACTGACGATAGCTGCGCTCCATCTCCAGCGCCAGTGCGGCCATCGCCTCGCTGCGGCGGGCGTCGCTCAGGGTGGTATGGTTGATATCCGCCGCCTGGGCGCTCAGGTGATTCAGACTCTGGTAGGCCTGATAGGCCAGCACCAGCAGGGGCAGCAGCACCAGCAGAAAGGCCAACAGCACCAGCTGGCGCAGCGAACGGGGAAACAGGGGCCACGGCATGACGGCATCACTCCCAAAGGTCAAAGGGGGTCGCCACAGGCTAACCGAACGGCCATAACGGGAAAAGCCCGGCGGCGGGTAACCGGCGGGCCTGATGGCGTGCCGACGGGGCAGCGGCCCCGTCGCGCGGCCTGCGCCTTATCGGCACAGGGCAGAATAGGTGGCGCCTCACTCAACGTGTCGTCCTGTGCCTGATAAAGCGCCGAAGCGACTGTTATCGATATTTCCGGACGGTAGGCACCGTGCTAATGGCGTCATTCGATGTTTTATGGAGCCGGCCATGACTGGCGCTGACATAAAGGGCCGAATGAGCAACCACTAATATGGTTACATAACTCACCCAAAATAAAAAGTGGCCACGATTAATATTTTGTAATATTAGGATCAATCCTAGCGCCGCGCCAACCGCTGCGCGGGAAACGGCAGAAAAAAAGCGGCCCGAAGGCCGCCTGCTATCCCGCCGCGCGGCTCAGCCCAGCGCGCGCCGCGCATTGCGGAACAGGCGCAGCCACGGGCCATCCTCGCCCCACTCGGCGGGGTGCCAGGAATTGCTCACCGTGCGGAATACCCGCTCCGGATGCGGCATCATCACCGTTGCCCGCCCGCTCCGCGTGGTCAGCGCGGTGATCCCGTTGGGGGAGCCGTTCGGGTTGGCCGGATAGCGTTCGGTAACCTGCGCAACGTTATCGACGTAGCGCAGCGCGACCAGACTCTGCTGCTCCAGCGCCGTCAGGTGAGCCTCATCGCGCACCTCGACCCGCCCCTCGCCGTGGGAGACGGCGATCGGCAGGCGCGACCCGACCATCCCCTGTAGGAACAGCGACGGGCTGTCGCTGACCTCGACCAGGCTGAAGCGGGCCTCAAAGCGCTCGGACGCGTTGCGGACAAAGCGCGGCCACAGCTCGGCGCCCGGGATCAGCGAACGCAGGTTAGACATCATCTGGCAGCCGTTACACACCCCCAGCGCCAGCGTATCCGGACGCAGGAAGAAGGCGCCGAACTGGTCACGTGCGCGGGCGTTGAACAGAATCGACTTGGCCCAGCCCTCTCCGGCGCCCAGCACGTCGCCGTAGGAGAACCCGCCGCAGGCCACCAGCCCCTGGAATGGCTCGAGCATCGTCCGCCCGGAAAGGATGTCACTCATGTGCACATCCTGCGCCTCAAACCCGGCGCGATGGAACGCGGCGGCCATCTCGACGTGCGAGTTCACCCCCTGCTCCCGCAGCACAGCCAGGCGCGGACGCGCGCCGCGGGCGATGAAGGGCGCCGCGATATCCTCCTGCGGATCGAAGCTCAGGCTCACGTTAAGACCGGGATCCTCCTCCACCAGCTTGGCCTGATGCTCCTGATCGGCACAGAGGGGATTATCGCGCAGACGCTGCATCTGCCAGGTAGTTTCTGCCCACCAGGCGCGCAGCGTAGAGCGCTTCTCGTCATACACCGCCTGTCCACCGCGCTGGATCCGCAGGCGGTCGCCCGGCAGCGCCCGACCTATCTCGTGGCTGACCGCCGCCAGACCGTGCTCGGCCAGCAGCGCCTGCGCCGCCGCCAGATCGCGGCGCGCCACCTGGATCACCGCCCCCAGCTCCTCGCTGAACAGCACCGCCAGCGCGTCGTCGCCCAGCGCGGCGATATCGATATCCAGCGCGCAGTGGCCGGCAAAGGCCATCTCTGCCAGGGTGACCAGCAGCCCGCCGTCGCCGCGATCGTGGTAGGCCAGCAGCAGCCCCTGCGCCACCAGCGCCTGCATGGCGCTAAAAAAGCCCGCCAGCTGCGCCGTATCACGTACGTCGGCGGGCGTATCCCCCAGCTGGCGATACACCTGCGCCAGCGCGCTGCACCCCAGCGCGTTGCGGCCGGCGCCCAGATCGATCAGCAACAGCGCGTTATCCTGCGCGGGCTGCAGCTGCGGCGTTACCGTACGCCGCACGTCCTCCACCCGGGCGAACGCGGTGATCACCAGCGACAGCGGGGCGGTCATCTCTCGCGTCTGTTCCTCCTGCTGCCAACGGGTCTTCATGGACATCGAATCCTTGCCGACCGGGATGGTCAGCCCCAGCGCCGGACACAGCTCCTCACCCACCGCCTTCACCGCCTGATACAGGCCGGCGTCCTCGCCGGGATGCCCCGCCGCCGCCATCCAGTTAGCGGAGAGCTTGATCCGCTTAATATCGCCGATGTGGCAGGCCGCCAGGTTGGTCAGCGCCTCCCCCACCGCCAGGCGAGCCGAGGCGGCGAAATCCAGCAGCGCCACCGGGGCGCGCTCTCCCAGCGACATCGCCTCGCCGTAGTAGCTGTCCAGGCTGGCGCTGGTCACAGCGCAGTCGGCCACCGGAACCTGCCACGGGCCCACCATCTGATCGCGGGCGACCATGCCGGTCACGCTGCGATCGCCGATGGTGATCAGGAAGGTTTTCTCCGCCACCGCCGGCAGGTGCATCACCCGGCGCACCGCCTCGGCCAGCACGATACCGGCGCGATCCAGGGCATGCCCCGTGGCCCGCAGAGTCTCCGCCGTGCGCGTCATCTTCGGCGTTTTCCCCAGCAGCACGTCGAGAGGCATGTCGATGGGACGATTGTCAAAGTGGCGATCGCTCAGGATCAACTCACGTGCCTCCGTCGCCTCGCCGATCACCGCATAGGGGGCACGCTCACGCTCGCAGATGGCGGCAAAGCGCGCCAGATCCTGCGGCGCCACCGCCAGGACATAGCGCTCCTGCGACTCGTTGCACCACAGCGCCAGCGGGCTCATGCCCGCCTCGTCGTTGGGAATGTCGCGCAGCTCAAAGCGGCCGCCGCGGCCGCCGTCGCTCACCAGCTCCGGCATGGCGTTGGAGAGACCGCCGGCGCCCACGTCGTGGATAAAGCGGATCGGGTTGGCATCGCCCAGCTGCCAACAGCGGTCGATGACCTCCTGGCAGCGGCGCTCCATCTCCGGGTTATCGCGCTGCACCGATGCGAAGTCGAGATCGGCATCGGACTGACCGGAGGTCATCGACGAGGCGGCACCGCCCCCCAGGCCGATATTCATCGCCGGACCGCCCAGCACGATCAGGCAGTCGCCGGCGGCGATATCCCCCTTCTGCACGTGCTCGGCGCGGATATTGCCGAGGCCGCCCGCCAGCATGATCGGTTTGTGGTAGCCGCGCAGCTCCGTGCCGTTATGGCTGTCGACCCGCTCCTCATAGGTGCGGAAATAGCCCAGCAGCGCCGGGCGCCCAAACTCGTTGTTAAACGCCGCGCCGCCCAGCGGTCCGTCGGTCATAATATTCAGCGCGCTGACGATGCGCGCCGGACGGCCGAAGTCCTGCTCCCAGGGCTGTTCGAACCCCGGGATGCGCAGGTTGGAGACGGAGAAGCCGACCAGCGCCGCCTTCGGCTTGGCGCCGCGCCCCGTCGCCCCTTCGTCGCGGATCTCCCCGCCGGAGCCGGTCGCGGCCCCCGGCCAGGGCGAGATCGCCGTCGGGTGGTTGTGGGTCTCCACCTTCATCAGGATGTGCGCCGGCTCCTGATGGAAGTCATAGCAGCCGCTGTCGGCGTCGGCAAAGAAGCGGCCCACCGCGGAGCCTTCCATGACCGCCGCGTTGTCCTTATAGGCGGACAGGACATGCTCCGGCGTCTGCCGGTAGGTGTTTTTAATCATCTGGAACAGCGATTTCTCCTGCGGCTGCCCGTCGATAACCCAGTCGGCGTTGAAGATCTTGTGGCGGCAGTGCTCCGAGTTGGCCTGGGCGAACATATACAGCTCGACGTCGCTCGGGTTACGCGCCAGACGGGTAAAGGCGTTGAGCAGGTAGTCCATCTCATCCTGCGCCAGCGCCAGCCCCAGGCGCTGGTTGGCCTCCTCCAACGCAGTCCGCCCCCCGCCAAGGATATCCACAGACTGCACCGGCTGCGGCGTATGCTGCATAAACAGCTGCTCGGCCTGCGCCAGCTCAGTGAAGACCTGCTCCATCATGCGATCGTGCAGCAGATCGCACAGCGTCTGCCACTGCGCCTGATCCAGCGCCCCAGCCTCAATGTAGTAGGCCAGACCGCGCTCCAGCCGGCGGATCTGCGCCAGCCCGCAGTGGCGAGCGATATCCGTCGCCTTAGATGACCAGGGAGAGATCGTGCCCGGGCGCGGCGTGACCAGCAGCAGCCGTCCTGACTGCGGGCGGGCAGCCTGCGACGGTCCGTAGGTCAGCAGCTGGCGCAGCGTATCGTGCGCCGCCGGATCCAGCGGCGCGCTGACGTCGGCAAAGTGAATGTACTCGGCGTAAATCGCGTCGACGGGCAGGGACGCGTCGCGGCAGGCAGACAGCAGCTGGTTAACACGAAAGGCCGATAAAGCGGGGGTGCCGCGCAGAATTTCCATGATGATTTGATTCTCTCGTCTGCGAGGAAGCTGTTTACAGCCGCCTCAATGGGCGAAACAGGGGGAAACCGGGCGCCATTATAGTGAATCTCCCGCGCCGACGAAACCGTTTGCGTAGCCTTTCTTGTAAAGAGCGCGATCGGCTCATTTATTGCCCAATAATGCGGTTAAAGTTGCACACTGGCGTTTTGTTAAGCAAAATGCGCCTGCCTGATTGGCTTTACCTTTATTCCACTTTTAACACCAGCAACCGCATCCCGCTAGACCGTCATGGGATAACTATTTGAAACGTATAAAATATAATTATTACCTTATCGGTATTGTCTCCGCGCTTTTGGCGCTGGCGCTGTGGCCCAATATTCCGTGGCGCAGCGGTAATGAAAACCAGCTACAGCAGATCCTCGACCGGGGAGAGCTGCGCGTAAGCACCATCGTTTCGCCGCTCACCTATCAGCGTGAGGGCAATGCGATCTCCGGCCTGGACTATGAACTGGCCAAACGCTTCGCCGACTATCTGGGCGTGAAGCTGCGCGTCACCGTGCGCCCCACGCTGCCGGGTCTGTTTGACGATCTGGATGGACAGGATGCCGATATGGTCGCCGCCGGACTGCTGTACAGCAGCGCGCGGCTGCATCGCTATCGCACCGGGCCGACCTATTACTCCGTCTCCCAGCAGCTGGTCTACCGCCAGGGCAAGGTGCGCCCGCGTAACCTGGGCGATCTCAGCGGTCCCCTGATGGTACAGTCCGGGTCGGCCCATATCACCACCCTGGAGCACTACCGCCAGCAAAAGTACCCTGACCTGCAGTGGCAGAGCAGCGACAGCCTGTCGGCAACCGAGCTGCTTAAGCAGGTCGCCGAGGGCAAGCTGGACTATACGGTGGCGGATTCGATGGCGATCTCCCTGTTTCAGCGGATCCACCCGCAGGTGGCGGTCGCCTTCGATATCAGCGATGAAGAGCCGGTCATGTGGTATCTCAACCGCAGCGAGGATGACAGCCTGTACGCGGCGATGCTGGACTTCTTCAGCCAGAGCGCTGAAGACGGCACCCTGGCGCGCCTAGAGGAGAAATATATCGGCCACGTCGGCAGCTTCGACTACGTCGATACACGTACGTTCCTCTCCGCTATCGATAGCGTGCTGCCGTCACTGCAGGACTTTTTTACCCAGCATGCGCGCAAAATGGACTGGCGGCTGCTGGCCGCGATCTCGTATCAGGAGTCACACTGGAATCCCCAGGCCACGTCGCCGACCGGCGTACGCGGGCTGATGATGCTGACCCGCGCCACCGCCGAGGGGCTGGGGGTGAAAGATCGCCTCGATCCGGAGGAGAGCATCGCCGGCGGTTCGCTGTACCTGGAGCGGCTGATGGAGAGGCTGCCGGAGAGCATTCCGCAGGATGAGCGGATTTGGTTCGCTCTGGCCGCCTATAATATGGGCTACGGACACATGCTGGACGTCCGCCAGCTGACCCAAAAACAGGGGGCCAATCCCGACAGCTGGGCCGATGTCAAACAGCGTCTTCCGCTGCTGAGCCAAAAGAAATACTACCAGCGGCTGACCTATGGCTACGCGCGTGGGCACGAGGCCTATCAGTACGTCGAAAACATTCGCCGCTATACCGTCAGCCTGCGCGGCTACCTGCAGGAGAAGGAGAAGCGAGAGGCGGCAGAGGCGACCCAGCTAGCGCTGCTCGGGCCGCGCTGAGCTGAGCCGGCCACCCTTACTCCGCGCCGGCGCCGTGGGCGCCGCGCCGGGCGTCGCGCTCGGCCCTTTTCTGCGCCCGCCGCTGGCGGAAGAAATCGCTCAGCTGCGCCGCGCACGCGTCGGCCAACACGCCGCCGCACACCGCGATCCGGTGATTCATCCCCGGGTGCCCCAGCACATCCAGCAGCGATCCCGCCGCGCCGGTCTTGAGATCCTGCGCGCCGTACACCAGCCGCCGGATGCGGCTGTGCACCATCGCCCCGGCACACATCACGCAGGGCTCCAGGGTCACGTACAGTGTCGCCTCCAGCAGACGATAATTCTGCATGACGGCCCCCCCCTGCTGCAGCGCCATGATCTCGGCGTGCGCGGTCGGATCGTGGCGGGTAATAGGCCGGTTCCACCCCTCGCCAATCACCCGATCGTTCAAGACCAGAACCGCGCCGACCGGCACCTCGCCCTGTGCCCGGGCCTTTTCCGCCAGCTGCAGGGCATGGCGCATCCAGTAACTGTCATCGCGTTGCGTCACACGTTTCCCCTCTCTGTTTCCGGCGCGCATTATACACAGCCCCTGCGCGCCCGCCGCGCCTAATTAGCGCTATCGCCCAATTTCTCCGCGCGGAAGCGGACAGCCGCTGCGGCGCAGGCGTATGATACGCCGGCACCTGCCCGCCGTATCGATGGGGCAAAAGGGCATAGCCTAATCATTCTCAGGAGATATCTGGATGTTTGCACAAATTCGGCGCATGAAACAGGGCCTGCTGATGGCCGGCCTGCTGGCGACATCCGCCCCGCTGTGGGCGGCAGAGTACTGGATCGACGTCCGTGTACCGGAGCAATACCAGCAGGAGCACGTCAAGGGCGCCCACAATATTCCGCTCAAAAACCTGGCGCAGCGCATCGGCGCGCTGACCCAGGACAAGAATGATACCCTGCATCTGTATTGCAACAGCGGGCGCCAGTCAGGCCAGGCGGAAGCGCTGCTGCAGCAGATGGGCTACCGCCACGCCGTCAATGCGGGCGGGCTGGAACAGGTCGCCAAGCACCAGCAAATGGTAAAATAATAACACCCTGCGCGGGGGCGGTCCGCTGTCACGCCGCCGCCGCGCTGCCGCATCGGTGAATGCCGACTTATTATCCACTCAGTAAAAAACCGCTTTAAACGAGTATAAAATAGCAACGATATCGGCTAATTATGGCAATTTAATACAAAAAAACCTTAACTGTTAGCTTTCTAAACATTTAATTTTCATCATTTCGTGCGCGGGATCGCTGTAATAATTCATTGGCAGGCTATCTTGGTTGTTAATTTACTAACATAAAAGGAGTTGTCGATGACGACCTCAACGTTTTTCATTCCCAGTGTAAATATGATCGGTCGCGGTTGCCT
Organism: Edwardsiella anguillarum ET080813; assembly: GCF_000264765.2. GTDB lineage: Bacteria > Pseudomonadota > Gammaproteobacteria > Enterobacterales > Enterobacteriaceae > Edwardsiella > Edwardsiella anguillarum. Next base: position 2,580,487 of record NZ_CP006664.1, on the reverse strand, counting down.
GAACGAGGCGGCGGCGACGATGAAAGAGTACGGCTACCACCAGGCGCTGATCGTCACCGACAGCGTGCTCAGTCGTCTGGGCGTCGTCGGCGACGTACAGGCGCTGCTGGCCAAGGTAGGCATTCAGAGCGCGGTGTATGACGGCACGCATCCCAACCCGACCACCGATAACGTCGCCGCAGGGCTGACGCTGCTGCGCGAGCACGGCTGCGACTGCGTGATTTCGCTGGGCGGCGGCTCGCCCCACGACTGCGCCAAAGGCATCGCACTGGTGGCGACCAACGGCGGGGATATCCGTGACTATGAAGGGGTCGATCGCTCACAGCACCCGCAGCTGCCGCTGATCGCCATCAACACCACCGCCGGTACTGCCTCTGAAATGACGCGCTTTTGTATCATCACCGATGTACAGCGTCACATTAAGATGGCCATCGTCGACAAGCATGTCACCCCGATCCTTTCCGTCAACGATCCGCAGCTCATGCGCGGTATGCCGAAGGGGCTGACCGCCGCCACCGGAATGGATGCCCTGACCCACGCCGTAGAGGCCTATGTCTCTACCGCCGCGACCCCGATCACCGACGCCTGCGCGCTGAAGGCCATCACGATGATCAGCGCCCATCTGCGCGACGCCGTCCGCGACGGCGACGATATGGCGGCGCGCGAAGCCATGGCCTATGCCCAGTTTCTGGCGGGGATGGCCTTTAACAATGCCTCTCTGGGGTATGTCCATGCGATGGCACACCAGCTGGGCGGCTTCTACGATCTGCCGCACGGCGTCTGCAATGCGATACTGCTGCCCCACGTACAGAGCTTCAACGCCCGCGCCTGCGCGGGGCGTCTGAAGGATATCGCGGCGGCGATGGGCGTCGCGGTTCAGGATATGGACGACGCACAGGGCGCCGAAGCCTGCATCGCCGCCATCCGCGGCCTGGCCCACGACGTGGCGATCCCGGCGGGTCTGCGCGAGCTGAAGGTGCGTGAAGAGGATCTGGACACCCTGGCCAACAACGCCCTGAAGGACGCCTGCGGTCTAACCAACCCGATCCAGGCCAGTCATGCGGAGATCGTGGCGATCTTCCGCGCCGCGCTGTGATCCCCGGCCCCGCCGACGGCGGGGCATCCGATTAAGGCAGGCGCCGCAGCGCGCCCTCCTTATCGACCCGATAGCGAAAGCGACAGTAACTCAGCACTACATCATCCTGGCGACTATCGCTGTAGCCGCTGTACAGCTGCAGCGGACGCCCGAGACAGCGCTCTAGCTGGCGCACCTTTTCCCGCCCCAAACAGCGGCGCGTCAGCGTCCAGCCGCCGAAGCGACGGCGCATCCGGGTGCCTATCAGCCTCACGCGCAGCAGAATGCCGCTGTCGCGATACACCTGCTCCACCAGCTGCTCGGGCGAACCGGTCAGCAGCCAGACCTGCGTCATCGGGCACGCCAGATAGTCATCCAGACGCGCCCGCACCAGGGGAAAGGGCTGAACCCGGCGGCGAAACTGCGCCACGAACCGCGTCTCCAGCCCCCGCAGGCGCCCTTCCGAGCGACCAGCGGTCATACTCCACAGCAGCAGACTGACCGGACGCCGCGCCGCCCGCCCGGCGAATAGCAGCCCCAGCCCCACCGGCGGCAGGCACAGCAGCACCAGCGGCCAGTTCAGCGGCAGACGCCACAGCATGAAACGCAGAAAGCAGCCAAACAGATCCTGGCGGTGCAGCGTACCGTCCAGGTCAAAAAAGACCTGCCTGCGTACAGAATGTTCCCGCTGATGTATCACGACCGCCTCCCGTTACCCGCGTCGGGTCTATGTCGCTCGCGCTGACAAATTATGACGATGACGTCATGATATGGAGTTTATGCAGCAAGCGAGGTTTCGCCTCATGGGGCTGACACTATGGCAAACTATCCCCTCGCATGCAAAGGGGACATTTATGAGCAGCTTGGTGAGAATAAAACAGCTTTATCATTCGCTGGCACAAAACGAGCGTAAGCTGGCCGATTTTATCCTCTCCTCGCCGGAGCAGCTGGGCAAGCTAAGCTCTCAGGAGCTGGCCAATACGCTCGGTATCAGCCAGTCCAGCGTGGTTAAGTTCGCCCAAAAGCTGGGTTTCCGCGGCTTTCCCGCGCTAAAGCAGGATATCTCGGCCCATCTGCTGCGCCATCAGGCGCCGGCTAACGAGGCCGCGCTCCATCACGGTATTCTACGCCACGATCCGCTCAAGGTGGTCGGCGAAAAGCTGATGGCGGAAAAGATCGCGGCGCTGCAGTCCACCCTGACCATCAACCATGAGGAGCAGCTGCAGCAGGCGCTGCGCATGCTGCTCAGCGCCCGGCGCATTGTTATTACCGGCCTCGGCGCCTCCGGCCTAGTGGCCAAGGACTTCGCCAATAAGCTGATGCAGATTGGCCTGGCGGCCTACGCCGAATCGGATGCCCATGTGCAGATAGTCTGTGCCCAGGCCATGCAGCCGCAGGATCTCCTGATGGCCATCTCTTACAGCGGCGAACGCAAAGAGGTCAATATGGCCGCCGCAACGGCCCGCCGCCGCGGCGCCCAGGTGCTGGCCCTGACCGGCTTCTCCCCCAATCCCCTACAGGATCTGGCGTCGCTGACGCTGTATACCGTCATCGATGCCCACGCCGATCAGACCACCGCCATCTCCTCACGTATTGCGCAAAGCACCCTGACGGATCTGCTGTATATGGGGATCGTCCAGCAGAACGCGGAGCACGCCTGCCTGCATATTCGCAACAGCTGCGCGCTAGTCAAGACGCTGGAGTAACCGGCGCAGAAAGGTTTTTCAATGTGCGGGGGAGTGTGCAAAAATACGCGCATACGCGATCGCGCAGAGGAAGTTAATCACGCTATCTGCATGATATTTAAATTATATTTCTTAAGTGACTAGAATGGCGTTACTGATTACCAAGAAGTGCATCAACTGCGACATGTGCGAACCGGAGTGCCCCAATCAGGCGATCTCGATGGGGGAGCAGATTTACCAGATCGATCCGGCGCGCTGCACCGAATGCGTCGGTCACTACGACGAGCCGACCTGTATCAAGGTCTGCCCGATCGATAACACCATCATCCGCGATCCGGCGCACGCCGAAAGCGAAGAGCAGCTGTGGGACAAGTTTGTGCGACTGTACCACAGCGACGTCCTGTAAGCGGGCCGCCGCCCGCGTCGCTCAGCGGCAGTGGCCGCGGGCGTCGAAACGGGCCTCGCCGTCTGGCACCAGCGTTTTCGCCACCTGCCCCTCCTCCATGGAGGGCAGCACCGCAAAGTGCCCCTTCATCTCCACGTAAACCGCCTGTCCCGGCGCCGGACGGGCGTTAATATAGGCCTGCTCGAGCTCGACGGTGCTGCTCACCGGATACACGTTGTCCGTCGCGCAGTCGTGAAACGTGGCGGCATCCGCCATATAGCGGTACATCCCTTTCACGCTCATCGCCGTCACCGGCAGCGGCGAGGTGGCCGCCTTCAGCGTGTAATTGAACGGCGAGTCGATCTCATTGCCGCTGGTGTCCAGCAGGCGCATGTCATTCCCGACCGGACGGAAGTAACGCTTCTCGCCGTCGCTGCCGATCAGCACCAGGCGATCGGCGGTGCGCTGCCAGCGCCCGTATTCGGCGAAGCTCTGATCGCCGTCGCGACTAGCGCGGTAGATCGATTTCAGGACAAAGCTGCCGTCCTTGTCCAAGAACAGCGACATCTCCATGCCGCCGCAGTCGGCGCACGGCAGCGTACCTTGAAAACTCTGCGCCATCGGCACCAGAGGCTGTTCAGCGTACTGCGTACGCGCATGACACCCAAACAGGGTGATCACCCCCGCCGCCAACAACAGCGAAATAGCCAGTTTTTTCACAGTTTCTCTCCTACTGTGCAAACGAATGCAATATCAAGCGGGCGACCTGCATGTCCCCCGGCGCCGCCGACCCTGCGGCAGCGCGAAAAAAGCGCTCTAACCCGGAATGACCTTGCCGCGCAGCGACTTCAGCGATCCGCGCCGTGTTTTATCGTCGGTACGCCGACGACGCGCGCCGCGGCTGGGCGCCGTGGCCCGGCGCGGCTTAGCCACCTCTGAGGCCTGACGGATCAGCGCCGCCAGGCGGGCCAGCGCATCGTCGCGGTTCTGTGCCTGGGTACGGAATGACTGGGACTTGATCACCACCACGCCGTCATCCGTAATCAAATGGTGCTGCATGGCCAACAGCCGCTGCTGGTAAACCGGCGGCAGGCTGGAGGCGCGAATATCGAAGCGCAGGTGAATGGCGCTGGACACTTTATTGACGTTCTGCCCACCGTTTCCCTGCGCGCGAATGGCGCTCAGCGAGATCTCCCGTTCGGGGATCGCCAGGCGGGCGTTGATATACAGCATCTCAGACGCTACCCTGCTGCCAGACATCCAGCGCGATCTCGATGCTGTGCGCGGTATCGGAAACCCACAGCTGCCCCTCCTGGCGCGTCACCTGCAAATCCATGGTTCTGGTCGCCAGCGCCGCCAGCCGGCTCAGGGCCTCATCATCGATAAAATAGATGCTCAGCGAGCGCAGCGTCGCCAGCCGCGCCTGATTCTGCTGCCACCAGACCCGTGCGGCCCGCTCACTATAGGCATACAGCACCACCTGGCGCGATAACGAGCAGGCTTTTTTAAGACGTTTCTCATCCGGCAGGCCCAGCTCAATCCACAGATCCACGCCGTTGTAGTCGTTACGCAGCCACAGCTCTGGTTCGTCGTCTGCGCAAAGTCCCTTGGTAAACGTCAGCCGCTCATCCGCATGACAGCACCAGGCCAGCAGGCGCAGCATCATGCGCTGCTCCGTCTCGGAGGGGTGCTGCGCCAGCGTCAGCGCGGCATCCTGATAGTGGTGCCGATCCATGTCGGCAATATTGACGTTGGCCTTATAAATGGTTGCCTTCAGTGCCATGCGTTTCCCCATTTCGAATCTTTACGCCATTTTACCCGTTTTTACCGCCCGGCACGAATCCATGCCGGGGGAAAAGCACACTTTTTATCGTCGGGCGCCGTTGCGCCCCGCTGCCGCCGGAGCAACCCTGTGATATAGTCAAAATGGAGATTTATCCGCAGGTAAGCCCAGCTCACCCGCAGGATAACGCCACCGGGTTACGCTCTATAGGAGAAGACGTTGCAACAATACTCTGCGTTGGTTCGGCGTAGATATGCCGAGATCGCCAGCGGCGACCTCGGCTATATCCCCGATGCAGTAGGGTGTGCCTTAAAGGCACTGGATGCGGTTGCGGCCGATGAACAGCTGCCACCGGCCGTTAGGGAACAGGCGGCCTATGCCGCCGCGAACTTATTGGTGAGTGATTATGTCGACGACTGAAGAGTATCAACCCATCAACTGCGATGATTACGACAGCCTGGAGCTCGCCTGCCAGCACCATTTGGTTCTGCAGATCGTTCTGCGCGACGGTGAAGCGCTCGAAGGACAGGCCAGCGATCTGATTTCCCGCAAGCACGTGGAGTATCTGCTGGTCACCAGCCAAGGCCAGCCGCGCGAGCTCCGTCTGGATCACATTGCCCGCTTTAGCCACCCGACGCTGGGCACCGTCACCATCAGCATGTCGTAGCGACGTGCACTCTCCCATTCAGTCGGGGCCCCACGGGGCCCCGACTCGCCATTACGGCGCCGCCGGCGGCGTCAGGCTAGCATAGTACGCCGCCAGATCCGCCATATCTTGCCCGCTGAGGCGCGCCACATAGGCCGACATGATCCCCGCCTGCCCACCGTGGCGCGTCCCGGCCTTATATTCCTGCATCGCCTCCACCAGGCGCTGCGCACTCAGCCCGGCCAGCGGCGGATAGATCGGCGTCAGCCCCTGCCCCTGAACCCCGTGGCAGGAGGCGCAGGATGCAGACTTCTGCCGTCCAGCGGCGGCATCGCCGCCCGCCTGCGCCGCCAGGGGCAACGCCAGCGCCAGTATCCCCATCACACCCCGTTTCATCGCTATCCTCCTGAGAAATCCGTTGTCGTACCCTACATCCAGTCCTTAGACCAGTGAATATTCCACGCCGTTTCCCCGGCCGGCGCCACCCCCTCTTGGGTAACAAATACGCCCAGCGCGGCGATCAGACGCTCACCATAATACAGCATCGGGGTGCGCTCACGCTCCCAGGGCGGAATATGCATCTCCTGCCAGATTTTTTTTATCGCCCGGGAGTGGCGGCGTCCCACGATGCGCAGCACTCCCTGCGCACAAAAACGGATGGTGACGGCTTCGTCGGGCGCCGGAGCCCGCACGCAGACGCCCCGGCTGCCAATCTGCAGCTCCCCCAGCCCATCGGGCAGCGTCAGCGGCTTACGCAGATCCCAGCGTAGCACCTCGTCGCGCAGCGAGCGCAGCGGCGGCAGCAGGTAGAGCCGACGCCGGAAGCGACGCACCTGGCATTTGGCCAGGTGCAGCTGCGGCTCGGCGTCCTCACGGGCCAGCGCGACCTCGTGCCAGAGGCGCTGCAGCTGCTCGCGCGTCGGCATCATCACCCCAAAGCAGGCGATCCAGCGCCGCAGCAGCGCATAGCGTTTGGCCTCGGAGAGCGGCAGCAGGCCGTCGATGCTCAGGGCATCATCTTCGCTCATCAGCGCCTGCAGCGACTCCATCAGCAGTTCGTCCAGCAGCTGCTCCTGTTCGGCGCACAGGCTGGCGCTGCGCGCCACGGCCTCTGAAAAATGGGGCCAACGCTCACGCAGCAGCGGCACAATGCGCATACGCAGGAAGTTGCGATCGAAGCGGGCATCGGTATTGCTGTCATCCTCGACCCAGGAGAGATCGTGCGCCTGCGCATAGGCCATGAGCTGTTCACGGGAAATATCCAGCAGCGGACGCAGCTGTTCGCAGGCGAAAAACGGCATGCTTTGCGCCATCGCCGACAGGCCGGTCGGGCCGCTGCCGCGTTTGAGCGCCAGCAGGAAGGTTTCGCACTGATCGTCCAGATGCTGTGCGGTCAGCAGGGTTTCATGACTGTCGATCAGCTCGGCAATCCCCCGGTAGCGGGCATCACGCGCCGCGGCCTCCACGCTGTTGCGCTGAGTATCGACCTGAACGCGCAGTATATGCAGCGGCACCTGCCACAGATAGCACACCGACTCACAGTGGTCGACCCACTGATCGGCGAAATGGCTCAGTCCATGGTGCACATGCACCACCCGCAGGCGTAAATGGGGAAGACGGCTGGCGCGCAGCTGTACCAGCGCATGCAGCAGCACCGTGGAGTCCAGGCCGCCGCTAAAGGCAACCAACAGATGCCGGCGCCCGGCCAGCCTGTCGGCAATGTGCCTCTGGATATCTAGGGTATTCATGGAAGTATTTGCGGCTTTCACCGCCCTGCATCGATAAGTATCAGCACGTTAACCAGCAATTCCGCGAGAAGCAAGCCCCTTGCTCTCCACGCCGCGCCGGGAAGCGTTCCCCGGCGCAAACGCCGTCGGTCTCCGCGCCGTTTGATGCCGCCGCGCGGGCGGCATCCCCGATATCCGATTTTACTCTGACACCGCCTGCGGCGCAGCGCGCCGTACCAGCAGCAAGTTGACCAGCCAAATCACGGCCACCAGCGCGACGCATCCCAGCGCCCCCCAGGCGATATCGCTAAACACCTTGGCATAGGCCATCACCGAGTGGGTGAGCGCCTCTCCGCCGTGGGCAAAGCTGGATTCAGCGGTCTGATTGGCGATGATCCCGGCCAGATAGTTGGCTACCGATCCGGTCGCCAGCATATAGATCCCGGTGAGGACGCCCGTCACTCCAGGGATCGTCAGGCGCGTGATCTGCGCCATGGCGACCGGATCGATAAACAGTTCTGCGCAGCCCATCACCGCCAGCCCCAGCACCGTCAGCCCCATGGATGCCTGTCCATGCTGCGCCGCCCAGCGGGCGTTGAAGGTCAAAATACCGAAGCCGATGCTGATCAACGCCAGCCCCAGGGCGAACTTACCCCAGATGCGCAAAATACGGTTACCGCCGCTACGCTCGCTGACCAGCCAGGCCAAAACCACCCCACAGGCCATCACGGCAAAGCCGTTCACGGACTGGAACAGCGCCGTCGGCACGGTGAAGGAGAGCAGATGACGATTCACAAAGCGGTCGATAAACAGGCTGATAGAGCTGCCGCCCTGCTGGGCAAAGGCCCAGAACAGCGTACCCAGCGCCATCAGGATCACTATCTGGATTAGCCCACGACGCTGTTCGGGCGTGGCCCGGCGAAAAATTTTGCCCAGGATAATCATCGCCGCCGCGCAGACCAGCGCCAGCGCATAGCTGGACCAGTCGCGCCAAAACAGGACGGCGACCAGCAGCGGGGAGAGCAGCAGCCCCAGCAGCAGCCAGCTCCAGTTGGGCAACACGGCCCTGCGCGCCTGCAACGCCTGACTGTTCACGCCGCTCGTATGGCGGAAGTGGCGATGTCCACACATAAAAATCACCAGACCGGCAAACATGCCGATCCCCGCCAGCGCAAAGCCGACGTGCCAACCGTACTGTTCGGCGGCCAGACCACAGGCAATCGGCGCTATGATCGAGCCAATATTTCCCGCCGCATACAGTAAGGAGAAGCCCCCGTCACGGCGCGGATCCTCTGCAGAGTAGAGTTCGCCGAGCAGGCAGCTGATATTCGATTTGAACAGGCCATAGCCGCACACAATGATGGCCAGGGCGAGATAGAGAGAGAACGGAGAGACGGCGCTGAGTCCCAGAACGACGTGTCCCAGCGTCATCAGCGCGGCGCCGGTGACCACGGCCACACGGTTGCCCAGCAGCTTGTCGGCCAGGATACCGCCCAGAATAGGCGTGACATAAACCAGCGATGCATAGGCGCTATACAGGCTGAATGCATGGGTATCGTTATACCCGAGCTGGTGGGTGAGATAGAGGATCAGTAACGCACGCATGCCGTAAAAGCTGAAATATTCCCAGATTTGTAGCGCTACGACATAGTAGATTGCGCGCGGTTGTGAGGGTGTTTTCATAGATTCTCCCTGACGCGGGGGATAGAACGGAGGGTAAAAATAAAGGGCGCCCCCTGACGGGGCGCCCTCGGTCATCAATTACTTCTGTTCAGTTTTGATAACGTTCACAGTGTAACGACCGTCAGCCTGGCGATAGGCGCCGTGGATGTCGGTTTCGAAGCCCGGGTAGTGAGCACCGATTTCGCACAGCATCTGCAGGAACTCCAGAACCGGACGGCTTTCTTCGGTCAGCATTTCACCCGGCATTACCAGCGGAACTCCCGGCGGGTACGGCAGGATCATGTTGGCGTTAACTTTGCCGATCATGTCTTCGAGGTAAACTTCTTCGGTCTGACCGCGCAGTTCCATCTGGAATGCGTTGTGCGGGTTCATCACCATGGTCGGCAGCACTTCGAAGGCACGGTACATCAGATCCGGCAGGTTGTGATGCTGGATCAGCGCGTGGATGCCCTGGGCCAGTTCCTGGATACGCATGTTTTCATAGAACTCCGGATCTTCACGGTACAGTGAAGGCAGCATGTTCTTAACGCGCAGGTTCAGGTCATAGGCACGTTTGAAGTCGGTCAGACCGCGCAGCAGGCTCATCGCCTTGGTCTTGTCGATGCCGATGCTGAACAGGAACAGCAGGTTGTACGGGCCAGTCTTCTCAACGATGATGCCGTGCTCGTCCAGGTATTTGGCAACGATGGAGGCCGGGATACCGGTATCCGCCATGGTGCCATCTTCCTTCATCCCCGGGGTCAGCAGAGTCACCTTGATCGGGTCCAGGAACATGTGGTCTTCATCGATGTCTTTGAAGCCGTGCCAGGATTCTTTCGGATCCAGGTTCCAGCATTTCGCTTCGTCGATGTGCTCCGGCTGCCATACGTCGAAGAACCAGCCATCAGACTCGCTACGCAGGCGTTTGATCTCTTTACGGAAGCGAACGGCACGTTCGATAGAACCGTTGATCAGACGCTTACCAGCGTTACCCTTCATCATCGCCGCGGCGGTTTCGATGGAAGCTACGATACCGTAGTGCGGAGAGGTAGAGGTGTGCATCATGAACGCTTCGTTGAAGGTTTCTTCGTTGATGTCACCTTTAACGTGGATCATGGATGCCTGGGAGAAGGCCGCCAGCAGTTTGTGAGTAGACTGGGTTTCATAGATAACCTTGCCTTCCACACGACCACCGCTCATGCCGCACAGACCTTTGTAGATCGGGCTGAAGTTGGTGTAAGGCACCCAGGCTGAGTCGAAGTGGATGGATTTAACATCCAGGGTCTTCTTGATGTACTCAGCGTTGTAGAACAGACCGTCGTAGGTGGAGTTAGTCACTACGGCGTGTACCGGCCAGGTCGCGTTCGGGGTGTTCTTCACGCGCTCTTCGATGGTTTCACGAGCAAATTCGCTCTTCGGAATACCACCCAGGATGCCGTAGGCGTTACGGGTCGGACGGAAGTAGATCGGCGTAACGTCGCTCATCATCATCAGGTGAGTCAGCGATTTATGGCAGTTACGGTCGATCATGATGGTGCTGCCGGCCGGCGCAGAGTACATGCCGACAATCTTGTTGGCGGTAGAGGTGCCGTTGGTCACCATGTAGCTGCGTTCAGCGTTGAAGGTACGTGCGATGTACTCTTCCGCTTCTTTGTGCGGGCCGGAGTGGTCCAGCAGAGAGCCCAGCTCAGAGACAGAGATGGAGATGTCAGATTTCATGGCATTGGCGCCGTAGAAATCATAGAACAGGCTACCTACCGGGCTCTTCTGGAACGCGGTGCCGCCCATGTGGCCCGGCGTACAGAAGGTGTACTTGCCTTCTTTAACGTAGTTGAACAGCGCCTTGGTCAGCGGCGGCAGGATTTCGTCTACGTAGGCATCGGTGCTCTGGCGGATTTTCAGGGCGATGTCTTCGGCAGCACCCAGTGCATATTCGAAGAACTCAACGTTCAGGCGCAGATCGCTCAGGCTGACATCCAGGGTAGAGTGGGTGTTGGCAAAAGCGTAAACCGGCAGGTGCTCGTTCATCTCGCTGATGTCGCGGCACAGATCCAGGTTATAGGTATCCCAGTCGAAGATGACGCCGCACAGACGTGCGTTGTTGTCGATCAGCTTCAGCAGGTCTTCACGATCGTTCGGATACACGATCTGGAAATTCTGTGCTTCCAGTGCCTTATGCAGTTCACGGATGGGTTCTTCTTTGAAGTAAACACCCATGTGATTCAGGATGGCAATAATATTCATACTTTAATTCTCCAGGCAAAATGCGGGCCTCTCTCTGCCGTTCGGCAGGACTGTGTCGCAGTAGAGAGAGGCTGGATAAAGTCGTTAAATTACTTGCTGTGTGTAATCGTTATGATTACTAAATAGTCTTACTTATTTACTTATGCCGCGGCGTTACTGTTGTTCTCAGTATTCTGTGCCTTGCGGGTATTCATCTTACGTGCGTAGAACATCAGGATGATCAGGCTGACGATGAAGGTACCGGACAGCTCCATGTTGCCTGCGCCCATCAGGGCGATGAAGCAGAAGCAGCAACCCAGTACGGCGGCGACCAGACTCATGATGTTCTTAACGTTGGCGCCTTCGAAGCGAATCAGGTCAACGCAAGAGTAGAAGTACGGCAGCATGGTCAGCAGTACGGCGATACCGGTCAGCATACCGAACAGGTCAGAGGCTTTACCGCCGCTGGCGTTCAGGATGGTGATCAGCACCATCAGTACGGTCATTTTCACGGAAGCCAGCAGCAGGCCTTTCTTCGGAATGCCGTTCTTATCCATCTCACCGTAAACTTTCGGGAAGTTACCGTCGTTGGCGGCGCGGACACCGGCCTGGCCAACCAGCATCATCCAGGAGCCCAGAGAGGTCAGGCAGGCGAAGGCGGTGAAGGCGGAAACAACCGGACCAGCCCAGTGACCGACCATCGCAGAAGCGGAGACGGCGAACGGCGCACCGGAGGCAGCCATTTCACTGGCCGGGAACATACCGGCGATAACCTGAGTTGCGGCGATGTAGACGATACCGGCCAGGCAGGTACCCATCATGGTTGCCAGCGGAACGGTGCGCTGCGGGTTTTTAACCATGCCGGTACTGACCGCGGCAGATTCAACCCCAACGAACGCCCACAGGCACAGCAGGATACTTTTAACAACGGCGTGAGTATCGGTGCCACCAGAGGTGTTCCAGTTAGCGTGATAAACAGCCGGATCGAACCAGGCCCAGCCGGCGATGGCGGTGCCCACAACCGGGATCAGTACCAGAACCAGACCGATGGTGGTCAGACGGCTCACCCAGGTACCACCCAGCATGTTAACGAAGGTGAAGATCCAGACGATGGCGATACAGGCGATACCCGCCGGTACCGGGCTGTTCAGCAGCGGGAAGAAGGTGGACAGGTAAGAGACGGCGGTGATGCCGATAGCCAGGTTACCGATCCAGTTAGCGTGGTAATAAAGAACACCGGTCTGGAAACCAAAAGCAGGACCAACCTCACCGGCATAGGCGATAGGGCCACCCTGCTGCGGGTTCTTGGTAGCCAATCGGGCATAGACATAAGCCAGAGACATGGCACCAACCAGAGAAATGATCCAGCCGAAAATGGCGATGGAACCTAAACTCGCCAGGTTTGCAGGCAGAAGTGCAATGCCGCTCCCCATCATATTACCGGCGACTACACCGGTACAGGCGATAAGCCCGATTTTTTTGCTCGATGACATGGTCAAGTTGCTCCTGATTAATTTTCAGATAAGTCGAATTTACTCACTGATGTCTGGCGAGTACCCGACTTGATGGCAGGCATAGTAATGACCCCGGAAAGCAAAGTCCTAAAGGTAAAGTTAAATTCTCAGCGTGTCGCAATAAATGACATCTTGATGTTTTTTAGGTGAAGGTAAAAAAACATCAAGGGAATTCATATAAAACCTTACAATACAATACGTTGACACAATGTTGACATGAAGAAACAGCGCAAAAAACACGCTAAAATACCAACAAAATGCTCAGAGCTTTCATCACACAAATGGAGTCAAAAAAGCAAATCGCCGGGTGATGTTGAGGTTTTATCCGGGAGATCATGGGGTAAAAAAAAACCCGTCTTCATCGCTGAAGGCGGGTGTGGTTAATCATTATACAAATCTATTCAGACTTCTCTGCATCATAATTGAGCAGGTAAGGTGCAACGCGCTCAATATTAGTTTGGAATACACCATTTTTAATCCAGTCCAGCGTGTTGTGACCCGGGCGTAGATTAAAAGCGGTGATATAGGCATCCGCCGCCTGGTTATTTTGCCCCTTCAATTCATAGACCTTGCCCAGCAACACATAGTTGATCCAGGACATCTCCAGCTCAATACCCTTATTGATCGCGGAGAAAGCCTGATCCACCTTCCCCTGCCCCAGATAGTCGACGGTATAAATCTGCTGAATGATCGGAGTCCCCTGCAGCAGCGGGTTGTGCTCTACGTCATTAATCTCCTGGCGTAGCGCCGCCAGCTGCGGCGCGCTGAGGGGCTGATAGGAGTTAAGTAGAATATCGACCAGCGCCTTTTCCGCCTTGGCATACACAAAGTCGGGATCCTGTTTAATAATTTGCGTCAACAGGCGGTTGGCCTGATTGAGTGATTCGCTGTCGCCCTGCAGCAGCAGCTGATGGGCCTGGTAATACTGCTGCAGCATCTGACTGTGCGTAGGCATCAGCGCCTCATAACGCTTCTCCAGCGAAGGGGGCATGCTGACCTTGAGCACGGTAAAGATACTATTGATAAAGTCCTTCTGAACGCTGAGCAGGTTATCCGGCGTGATAAAGTAGCGCTTTTCCAGCATCACCGAGTTATCCGCGTTGTCGATCAGGCGAACCGAGAGGAAACACTGCTGCGCCCGATAGTGGCGCTGATTGACAAACTCGATGTACAGCGACTTACCTGAGCTGCTTTGGCCGCCATAGTTATAGTTGGTCTGATCGTGAACCAGGAAGGTGGAGTAGGTATTCAGTCCCTGAGTGAGCTCCTCACTCAGCCCAATCACATAGGAGAGCTGATTGGTCCAGTTACTGCAGCTGTTACCGCCCTGGATACGGATATCAATATCGCGGGGATTAAGCAGCATCGGCTGAGGCGCTACCGGCACCCGGTTGCTGAACACCGCCAGTCCAACAAAGGTCACGCACAGCGCCAGCGCCACCAAAAAGGCCACCCAGACCCAGAATGAGGAGCGCTTGGCGCGCCGCGGCGTCTTCTGCGCGGCGGGCGCAACGGGCAGCACCGGCGCATCACGCGGCGGCGCTGGTTGCGCAACAGAAGCTACAGCAGACGCCGAGGGCGGCGCGACGGCGCCAGGCTCCGCGGCAGATGCGGGGCCAACACTCCCCAGCGGCGCACTCACGTCGGTCACCGCAGGGTTAGTCGGCGTCTCTACCGGTAGAGCCGCCGCCGCCGGCAGCTCGAGACTCTCCTCCCCACACCAGATAACCGACTCAACCAGCTTATAGCCACGCTTCGGCACGGTCACGATATACTCTGGTGCTTCGGGACGCCCATCCTTCAGGTACTTGCGCAACTCGGAGATACACTGAGTAACAACATGATTGGTAACGATATTTCGTTTCCATACATTATCAATCAGCTCATCTCTGCTCAACACCGTATCAGGATGATGAGCAAAATAGCTCAACATGTCGATGAGTCTGGGCTCAAGTACCAACACGCGTCCTTCGCGGGTGATTTTATTGTCTGCTGCCAGTACTAACCACTCGCCTACGCGGAAAGTTTGCTCTTGCATAGTGTACTAATTGCCCGGAGAGAAAAGTCTGAAGCGTGCCATACTAACATAGTGCTTAAAGTAACACCTACACGCCATCTATTAATTTACCACCGAAACTGTTTTCTTCGCCAACTATTCCTGATACAACTCCAGCGGTAATCCATCCGGATCGCGAAAAAAAGTAAAGCAGCGTCCGGTATATTCGTCACGGCGTATCGTCTCGCACGTCACGCCGTGACTGGCGAGATGCGCAACGGCCTCCCCCAGGTTCGCAACGCTGAAGGCCAGGTGACGCAAACCGCAGGCCTCCGGCGCGGATACCCGCGGCGGCGGCGCAGGAAAAGAAAACAGCTCCAGTGTATAAACGCCATTCAGCGCCAGATCACCCTTCCATGAGTCACGCTCAGTGCGGTAATGCTCACGCACCAAGGAAAAACCGAGGATATCACAATAAAACGCCTTGCTGCGTGCATAGTCTGACGCAATCAAGGCGACATGATGAAGACGATTGAGCTGCACTATATCTCCCGAGGTCCCATAAAGTGTTGCGGATTATGCCGTGGGCGCGATAAAAGCGTTAGCGCCTGACGAGGGAAAACATACAGAAAATAAAGGCATCAAGCCCGTTTCCGGGCTTGATGTAAAGGGATACCACGGTAGGGGGATCAGCAGTAACCGTAGTTCATCAGACGCTGATAGCGACGGTCGAGCAGCTCTTCTTTTTCTAGGGTATCCAGCTCCCCCAGATCGGACAGCAGCTGGGCCTTCAGGCTCGCCGCCATCGCCTGCGGATCGCGGTGGGCGCCGCCCAGCGGCTCCGAGATCACCGAATCGATCAGCTTCAGCTCCTGTAAGCGCGGCGCGGTGATGCCCATCGCTTCCGCGGCCAGCGGCGCCTTGTCGGCGCTCTTCCACAGGATAGATGCGCATCCTTCCGGTGAGATCACCGAGTAGGTGCTGTACTGCAGCATGTTGACCTTATCGCCAACCCCGATAGCCAGCGCGCCGCCGGAACCGCCTTCGCCGATCACCGTGCAGATGACCGGCACCTTCAGCCCAGACATCTCGCGCAGGTTACGTGCGATAGCCTCAGACTGACCGCGCTCTTCTGCCCCCACCCCCGGATAGGCGCCCGGGGTATCGATAAAGGTGATGATCGGCAGGTTAAAGCGCTCGGCCATCTCCATCAGGCGCAAGGCCTTACGGTAGCCCTCCGGCGCCGGCATGCCGAAGTTACGGCGGATCTTCTCTTTGGTCTCGCGCCCTTTCTGATGGCCAATCACCATCACCGGACGGCCGTCCAGACGTGCCGTGCCACCGACAATCGCCTTGTCGTCGGCGTAGGCGCGATCGCCGGCCAGCTCATCGAAGTCGGTGAAGATATGCTGAAGATAATCCAGGGTATAGGGGCGGCGCGGATGACGCGCCAGCTGGGCAATCTGCCAGGCTCCCAGATCGGCAAAAATCTTACGGGTCAGCTCAACGCTCTTCTCACGCAGGCGCTGAACCTCCTCGTCGATATTAATATCCAATTTTTCGTCTTGACGGCTGAGAGCGTTCAGCGAATCGATCTTCGCTTCAAGTTCGGCAATCGGCTGTTCAAAATCCAGAAAATTCAGACTCATAGTATTCCTATATTAGTCAAATTCCAGTTCCACCTGTTCACATCCCACCAGCGTGCGCAGATCGAGCAGCAGGCGATCCGTCGGCGTCACGCGCCAGGCTGCACCGAAACGAACCCGGGCCCGCGCATCCGCACGCTGATAATACAGGTGTACTGGGATCGTCCCCGAACGATGTGGTTCCAGCGCTTCACGGAGACGGTTTAAAAGCTGATCATCAATTTGCCTGTCAGTCAGCGAGATGGCAAGTCCACGTGCATATTTTTCACGGGCTTCGCTGATATCCATTAACTCGCGGGCGATCATTTTAAGGCCGCCGCTGAAGTCATCAAAGCTGACCTGTCCGCTGGCGATCAGGATACGGTCTTTCTCCAGCAAATGCTGGTATTTTTCCAGCGCATCGGTGAACAGCATCACCTCCAGACGGCCGGATCGATCGTCGAGGGTACACATTCCGATGCGGTTACCGCGCTTGGTCGTCATCACCCGGGCCCCCAGCACCAGCCCCACGGCGGTGGTCATCTTACCACGATCCGTCGGATGCATATCCTTCAGACGGCCACCGCCGGCATAGCGTTCGATCTCTTTCAGATACTGGGTGATCGGATGGCCGGTCAGGTACAGCCCCAGGGTCTCGCGCTCGCCGTCCAGCACCATCTGGGCTGGCCAGGGCGGCACGCTGCCATAGGATTGCTCTACCTGCTCCGGCTCTTCCGCCAGCACACCAAACATGTCCGCCTGTCCGATGGCCTCGGCGCGGGCGTGCTGCTCGGCGGCCTTCAGCGCATCGCTCAGCGAGCTCATCAGCGCCGCGCGGTGCGGCCCCAGGCGATCGAAGGCGCCGGACATGATCAGCTTCTCCATCATCCGACGGTTCAGCTTCTTGGTATCGGTGCGGGCGCACAGATCAAACAGATCCTTAAAATAGCCCTGTTCGCCGCTGTTGCGCGCCTCGATGATCGCCTCGATTGGCCCTTCCCCGACCCCTTTGATGGCGCCGATACCGTAGACGATCTCGCCCTCATCGTTGACGTGGAAGTGATACTGCCCGCTGTTGATGTCCGGCGGCAGGATCTTCAGCCCCATCCGCCAGCACTCATCCACCAGCCCGACCACCTTCTCGGTGTTATCCATATCGGCGGTCATCACCGCCGCCATAAACTCGGCCGGATAGTGGGTTTTCAGCCACAGCGTCTGGTAAGAGACCAGCGCATAGGCGGCGGAGTGCGACTTGTTAAAGCCATAGCCGGCGAACTTCTCCACCAGGTCGAAGATGTGCATCGCCAGTTCGCCGTTGACGCCGTTGTTCCTGGCGCCCTCTTCAAACACCGAGCGCTGCTTGGCCATCTCCTCGGGCTTTTTCTTACCCATCGCACGGCGCAGCAGGTCGGCGCCGCCCAGCGAGTAGCCGGCCAGCACCTGGGCTATCTGCATCACCTGTTCCTGATACAGGATCACGCCGTAGGTCGGCTCCAGCACCGGCTTCAAACTCTCATGCTGCCACTCACGGTCCGGGTAGGAGAGCTCTTCGCGCCCGTGCTTACGGTCGATAAAGTTATCGACCATCCCCGACTGCAGCGGGCCGGGGCGGAACAGCGCCACCAGCGCGATCATATCTTCGAAGCAGTCCGGCTTTAGACGCTTGATCAGATCCTTCATCCCGCGCGATTCCAGCTGGAATACCGCCGTGGTCTCCGCGCGCTGCAGGATATCGAAGCTCTTCTGATCGTCGAGCGGAATGGCGGCGATATCCACCGGCTCCAGCCCCTGGCGCGCACGGCGGGCGTTGATCATCTCCAGCGCCCAGTTGATGATGGTCAGGGTACGCAGGCCCAGGAAGTCAAACTTCACCAGCCCGGCGTACTCCACGTCGCTCTTGTCGAACTGGGTGACCGGGTGATTCCCCTCGGCATCGCAGTACAGCGGCGCGAAGTCGGTGATCTTGGTCGGCGAGATCACCACCCCACCGGCGTGCTTACCGGCGTTGCGGGTGACCCCCTCCAGCTTGCGCGCCATGTCGATCAGCGCCCGCACCTCTTCATCCGCCTCGTAGATCTCCGGCAGCTGCGGCTCCGCCTCGAAGGCCTTGGCCAGGGTCATGCCAGGATCCGGTGGCACCAGCTTGGAGATGCGATCGACGAAGCCGTAGGGATGACCCAGCACACGTCCCACGTCGCGGATCACCGCCTTGGCCGCCATGGTACCGAAGGTGATGATCTGCGATACCGCTTCACGGCCATACATATCGGCGACGTGATCGATCACCCGATCGCGCTTCTCCATGCAGAAGTCGACGTCAAAGTCGGGCATGGATACGCGTTCCGGGTTAAGAAAACGTTCGAACAGCAGATCGAAGGCCAGCGGATCGAGGTCGGTAATCTTCAGCGAATAGGCCACCAGCGAGCCGGCGCCGGAGCCGCGCCCCGGCCCCACCGGAACCCCGTTATCCTTAGACCACTGGATAAACTCCATCACGATCAGGAAGTAACCGGGGAAGCCCATCTGGTTGATCACCTTCAGCTCGATCTCCAGACGCTCATCGTAAGGCGGGCGCAGTCGGGCACGGTCCGCCTCATCGGGGAACAGGAACGTGAGACGCTCCTCCAGCCCCTCGTGCGCCATCTTCACCAGGAAATCCTCCGTCGACATCTCCCCGGTGGGGAACTGCGGCAGAAAGTACTGGCCGAGTCGGATGGTCACATTACAACGCTTAGCAATCTCTACGCTGTTCTGCAGCGCCTCGGGCAGATCGGCGAACAGCTCGCACATCTCCTCTTCGCTGCGCATGTATTGCTGAGCGCTATAGTTACGTGGGCGCTTGGGATCGTCTAAGGTATAGCCGTCGTGGATCGCGACGCGGATCTCATGGGCGTCAAAGTCCGAGGCCTCCAAGAAGCGGACGTCGTTGGTCGCCACCAGCGGCAAATCACGCTGCTGCGCCAGCTCCACCGCCAGGTGCAGATAGCTCTCCTCATCGGGGCGTCCGGTGCGCACCAACTCTAAAAAGTAGCTATCAGGAAAGTGCCGTTGGTAGAAGTCAACGCACTCACCGACCAGCGTCTGATTACCGCGCAGCAGCAGCTTACCCACGTCGCCGTGGCGGGCGCCGGAGAGCAAAATCAGCCCGGCGCGGTACGCGATCAGCCAATCGCGATCGATCGTCGGCCCCTCTGCGCCATAGCCGCGCTGGTAGGCGTGTGAGATAAGCTGGGTCAGATTCTGGTAGCCCTCGTTATCACAGGCCAGAAGAGTCAGCGCCGACAGCTCATCGCCCATCGTCTCGCTGCGGACCAGGACATCGGCCCCGACCAGCGGCTTGATCCCGGCGCCGTGCGCGCTGCCATAAAACTTGACCAGCCCGCACAGGTTGGTATGGTCGGTGATCGCGAAGGCGGGCATCCCCAGCGCGGCGACCTTCTTGACCAGGGGACTGGTCTTCGCCAGCCCGTCGATCATCGAGTAGTCACTGTGCACATGCAGATGTATAAAACGTGGTTCCGCCATCGAACGATTACCTTTTAATACCAGAAAACGATGTCATCCCAGAGAGAGGTGACAGACTACAGGCCCAGCACCCGCTTCACCGGCCCAAAGCTGCGGCGGTGATGCTCGGTGGCCCCCAGCGCAGCCAGGCGCTCCAGGTGCAGTGCGGTAGGATAGCCCTTGTGCTGGGCAAAGCCATATTCGGGATAGCAGCAATCCAGCTCGGCCATTTCGCGATCGCGCGTCACCTTGGCCAGGATCGACGCTGCGCTGATCTCCGCCACCCGGCTATCGCCTTTGACCACCGCCTGCGCCGCCATCGGCAGCGCCGGACAGCGGTTGCCGTCGATCAGGACAAAGTCCGGCTGCAGCGCCAGCCCGGCCACCGCGCGCTGCATCGCCACCATCGTGGCCTGCAGAATATTGAGGCGATCGATCTCTTCCGCCTCTGCCCGGCCCAGGCTCCAGCACAGCGCTTTCTCGACGATCTCGTCATACAGCGCGCAGCGCCGCTTTTCGCTCAGCTTTTTGGAGTCGGCCAGCCCGGCAATCGGACGCGCGGGATCCAGGATCACCGCCGCCGTCACCACCGCGCCCACCAACGGCCCGCGGCCGACCTCATCGACGCCGGCGATGCGGTCGGCGCAGGGGTAGACAAAAATATCACTCATTGGAGGACTCCCGGGGGTCAGCGGCTAACGCCAGCACCGCCTCGGCGGCTTGCGTATCGGCGCCGCAGCGGATCTGGCGGTGCAGCTGTAAAAAGGTCTGCTTCAGCGCCTGAGTCTGTGCGCCGTCGGCCAGCAGCGGCGCCAGCGCCTGCGCCAGACGCGGCGGCTGACACTCGTGCTGCAGCAGCTCCTCGACCAGCCGACGGCCGGCCAGCAGGTTGGGCAGAGAGACAAACTCGGTTTTTACCAGGCGCTGCGCCAGCCAAAACGTGAAGGGCTTCATGCGGTAGGCCACCACCATCGGGCACTTGGCCAGCATGCACTCCAGCGCCGCCGTTCCCGACGCCAGCAGCGCCGCGTCGCTGGCGTACATGGCGTTGCGCGCCTGACCGTCCAGCAGATGCGCCGGCAGATCCGGCGCCACCTCCGCCTTGATCCGTTCAAACTGCGCGCGACGCCGGGCGTTGACCAGCGGCACCACGATCTGTAGATCGGGATAGCTCTGCCGCAGCAACAGCGCGGTACGCAGAAAATCGGCGCTCAGCATTTCGACTTCGGCGCTGCGGCTGCCGGGCAGCAGCGCCAGACAGCGCGCATCGGCGGCGATCCCCAACGCCTGACGTGCCGCGGCGCGATCCGGCGCCAGCGGCATCGCATCGGCCATGGTATGGCCGATGAAGCGACAGGGAACATTGAAACGGTCGTAGAAGGCTTTCTCAAACGGCAGGAAGGCCAGCACCAAATCGGTGGCGCGGCCAATCTTAAACACCCGCTTCTGACGCCAGGCCCAGACGGAGGGGCTGACATAGTGGATGGTGCGAATGCCGCGCTGGTGCAGGCGGCCTTCCAGGGTCAGGTTGAAGTCCGGCGCATCGATACCGACAAACACGTCCGGCCGCAGCGCCGTAAAGCGCCGGGTCAGCTCGCGGCGAATGCGCAGCAGGCGCGGCAGACGCTCCAGCACCTCGACGATGCCCATCACCGCCAACTCTTCCATCTCGAACCAGGCCTCACAGCCCTCGGCCTGCATCAGCGGCCCCGCCACGCCGACGAAGCGGGCGTCGGGGTGACGCACCTTCAGTGCGCGGATCAGGCCGGCACCGAGAATATCGCCGGAGGTCTCCCCGGCGACCAGACCAATGGTAAGCGGGCGTGGGCCCCGCGCTGACGCCACCATGGACTAACGGATGATGCCGCGGGTGGAGCGGGCAAAGAAATCGACGAACAGCTGCACCGCCGGCTGGCGCTGAGCCAGGGCTTCGATCTCCGGCTTTGCCTCTTCCAGGGTTTTACCGCTGCGGTAGAGGATCTTGTAGGCGTTACGAATCGCCTGCAGGGCATCCTTCTCAAAGCCACGGCGCTTCAGCCCCTCCAGGTTCAGGCCGTACGGCGTGGCGTGGTTACCCTGGGCAATCACGTACGGCGGCACGTCCTGCGCGACGCCGGAGCAGCCGCCCACCATCACGTGCGCACCGATCACACAAAACTGGTGTACGGCCGTCATCCCGCCGATGATGGCGAAGTCGTCCACGCTGACGTGGCCGCCCAGCGTGGCGTTGTTGGCCAGAATACAGCGGTTGCCGATGACGCAGTCATGGGCAACATGGGTATTGACCATCAGCAGGTTATCGCTGCCGATACGGGTCAGACCGCCGCCCTGCGCCGTACCGCGATGAACGGTGACGCTCTCGCGAATGCGGTTGCGATCGCCGATCTCAACCCGGGTCGGCTCGCCGGCATACTTCAGATCCTGATTCACTTCGCCGATGGAGACGAACTGATAGATCTGGTTATCACAGCCAATCTTGGTGATCCCGTTGACCACCACATGGGACTTCAGCACGCTGCCCGCGCCGATTTCAACCTGCGAACCGATGTAGCAGAACGGGCCAATGTGAACACCGGCGCCAATCACCGCACCGTCTTCGACAATAGCGCTGGGATGGATAAAGGCGGTTTGATCAATCACGTATCAGGCCTCACGGTTACGGGCGCACATCATGGACGCCTCGCACACGATCTTGCCGTCAACCTTGGCAACACCGTTAAAGCGAGCCACGCCGCGGCGCTCTTTCAGAAACTCCACTTCCAGGATCATCTGGTCACCCGGATGAACCGGACGCTTAAAGCGGGCGTCATCGATACCGGCGAAGTAGTACAGTTCGCCCGGCTCCAGTTTGCCCACGCTCTTGAATGCCAGAATACCGGTGGCCTGCGCCATGGCTTCGAGGATCAGCACCCCGGGGAAAATCGGCTTGCCCGGGAAGTGTCCCTGGAAAAATGGCTCGTTGAAGGAGACATTCTTCACTGCACGCAGGAATTTGCCCTCTTGATAATCCAGCACACGATCCACCAGCAGGAACGGAAAACGGTGCGGCAGAAGCTCTAAAATCTCTGAAATATTGAGAGTATGAGTGTCAGTAGTCAAAATACTCTTCCTGTAAAAACGGATGTCAAACAACACGGCCTGCCTCACTCCTTCAGGGGACATGATGCAGGCCGCAAATCGAATTGGGCCACGGGCCCGGCGGGCATTAATCGCTGTGGACTTTCTTTTCTACGGCCTTCAAACGCTTATTGATCTCGTCAATATTCATCACCAGCGCAGCCGTCTTACGCCACGTTTTGTTTGGCTGAAGCGGAATGCCAGAAGAGTAGATACCGGGTTCGGTGATAGGTCGCATCACCATGCCCATCCCCGTCACCACTGCCTGATCGCAAATCTCCATGTGACCATTAATCACGCTGGCGCCGCCGATCTGACAATAGCGTCCAATCTTGAGGCTGCCGGCCATGATAACACCGCCGGCAACCGCTGTATTGTCACCAATCATGACGTTGTGCGCAATCTGACATTGGTTATCGATAATCACGCCGTTGCCGATAACGGTGTCATCCAGGGCGCCGCGGTCGATCGTGGTACAGGCGCCGATCTCGACGCGATCGCCGATGCGCACGCTGCCCAGCTGCGGAATTTTCACCCAGTTGCCGCGATCGTTGGCATAGCCAAAGCCATCGCTGCCGATCACCGTGCCGGACTGCACCAGACACTGCGCACCGATCTCGACCTGGTGGTAAACGCTGACGTTGGCCCACAGGCGGCTCCCGGCGCCGATCCGGGTAAACTTACCGATGAAACAGCCCGCGCCAATTATCACGTCGTCGCCCAGCGCTACGCCCGCCTCAATCACCGCATTGGCGCCGATGGAGACATTGTTGCCCAGCGTCGCCGTCGGATCGATTGACGCGCTCGGCACGATGCCGCTCGCCGGCGCCGGCGTCGTGTCCATGATCTGCGCCATCATGGCGTAGGTCAGGTAGGGGTTCTTCACTACCAGCGCCGCCTGCGGACAGAATTCCAGATCCGCTTGCGTCAACACCACGGCGCCGGCCTGGCAGGCAGCCAATTGCTCACGGTAGCGGCTGTTGGACAGAAACGTAATCTGGTTCGCTTGTGCTGAATGCATCGATGCCACGCCGGTGATGGCGAGATCGCCATCACCGTGCAGCTCGGCATTCAACTGCTGAGCAAGGTCAGCCAGTCGAATTGAAGCCATGCCTTATTTAACCTGTTTCAATACTTGAGCAGTGATGTCGTCAGAAGACTGAGAATAGGCCACCGCGTTGGCATCGATAACCATATCGTAGCCCTTGTCTTTCGCTACGCTGCGTACGGCATCCTGGATACGACTCAGCAGCTTATTGCGCTCTTCCATCTGGCGACGACGGTTGTCCTGTTCAAAAGCCTGCGCCTTACGGGCAAAAGTTTCACGCTGTGCGGCGATCTCTTTTTCCATCTTGGTGCGCTCACTGGCCTTCATGGTGGAAGCATCGCGCTGCAGACGCTGCATTTTACTCTGCAGATCGCGCTCCATGCCCTGAAGCTCGGTGGCACGGCCTTTGAACTCGCTCTCCAGCTGCTTCGCCACCGCATCACGCTGCGGAAGCTGTTGGAAAACGCCGGCAACGTTCACTACGGCAATTTTTTCAGCAGCCTGCACATTGGCGGAAACAGCCATCGCTACGCCCAGACCCGCCGCATATAACCACTTTTTCACTTTGAACTCCTTACCATCACCTAGTTGTGTCAATGACACGTCACTGCACAGGCGCCGACCCATCGTGTCTCACCACGTCCAGAGAAAAGAACGCGCTGAGCGGAGCATATGCAAAAAGGGTGCGGGGACATCCCCGCGCCTTTATATCCGGAGGCCTGCGCCGGCGGCGTCGCCGCGCCACAGTGCCTCCTGCGGATAATCGCGTTTCCGGTTACCAGGTTTTACCGATATTAAACTGGAACTGCTCCGCCTTATCGCCCTCATACTTCTTGACCGGCTGGGCATAGGAGAACACCAGCGGCCCCAGCGGCGACATCCACTGCAGCGCGATACCGGCCGACAGACGCACGTTGGTCGCCTTGCTGTAGTCCGGCAGCGTCGGGTAGGCGGCCTGATCCCAGTTGGTATCCCAGACGGTACCGGCATCCATAAATACGGAGGTGCGCAGAGAGTTGGCATACTGCTCGCTGACGAACGGCGTCGGGGTGATCAGCTCCAGGCTGGCGACCGCCATGGCGTTACCGCCCACCGCGTCGTTGTCGCCGGTCTTGTTCTGATCCACGCTGCCATCGCTGTTCAGGTACACCGCCTTCGGACCGATGTTATTGGACTGGAAGCCGCGTACGGTGCCAGAGCCGCCGGCGTAGAAGTTCTCATAGAACGGCATCTCTTTGCCGCCGAAGCCGTTACCGTAGCCCAGGCGGGTACGTCCCAGCACCACCCAGGTACGATCCTGGTTGATCGGGAAATAGCTCTGGCTGTCAAAGGTCAGCTTGTAGTATTCGTTGTCGGAGCCCGGCAGCGTGATCTTACCGTTCAGCGAGGCCTTGCTACCGGCCGTCGGGAAGAAGCCGCGATCCAGGTTATTGTAGGCCCAGCCGGCGGTCCAGGTATAGTCATCGGCCTTGTAGCTGGCGCGCTGGCTGTCGCTCGGATTTTGACCAACGGAGCGCAGATAGCGCCACATCGCCACCTGCGGCTGCATGTCGGACAGGTCGTTGTGTACATAGCCCAGGCCGGTGCGCAGCGAGTTGTTCTCGTTGATCGGGAAGCCCAGGGTGCCGTCAAAGCCATAGCTGCTGTTGGTATAGTCAGACAGATCGGCGTCGTTGGCCTTAAAATCGTTATAGAACAGGCGGCCGCCCAGGCTGACGCCGTTCACCGTAAAGTACGGATCGGTCAGCGACAGCTCGGCATAGGTCTGGTAATCGTTCTTGGTACCGTTGATCGCCACCACGTTGCCGGTGCCCAGCCAGTTATCCTGCTGTACTCCGACCTGGAAGCTGACGCCGCTCTCGGTACCGTAGCCGATACCGAAGTTAAAGCTGCCGGTATTACGCTCTTTCACCTTGTAGACAACATCGACCTGATCCGGCGTGCCGGGTACGCGCTGGGTCTCCACGTCGACGTTTTCAAAGTAACCGGTACGGTTCAGACGCTCTTTACCCTGCTCGACCTGATCGCTGCCCAGCCAAGAGCCTTCCATCTGGCGCATCTCACGGCGCAGTACCGCGTCTTTGCTGGTGTCGTTGCCGACAAAGCGAATCTGACGCACATAGTAGCGGTTACCGGCATCGACGTTCATATGCAGGACAACGGTCTTGTCCTTGTCATTGATCTCCGGCTGCGTCTGCACGCGCGGATAGGCATAGCCATAGCGCCCCAGCAGCTGCTTGATCTCATCCTCCATCTTGGTGACCTTGGCACCGTTATACAGCTCGCCCGGCTCCACCTTGGTCAGGCGGGTGATCTCGGCGCTGTAGCCGGCCATATTGCCGGTGACGTCCACCCCCTCCAGCTTATACTGATCGCCTTCGGTGATGTTGATGGTGATGTAGATCCCTTTCTTATCCGGCGTCAGGCTCACCTGGGTCGAATTAATGGCGAAACGCGCATAGCCGCGATCCAGATAGTAGCTGCGCAGGGCCTCAAGGTCGCCGGCCAGCTTCTGCTTCTGGTATTTGCGATCGGCCATCAGGTTCCACCACGGCACATCGTCGCGCAGCTGGAAGTGCCCCAGCAGCTCGGCGCTGCTGAACGCATGGTTGCCAACGATGTTAATCTGCTGGATCTGTGCCGATTTACCCTCGGTAAACACCAGCTTCAGATCGACGCGATTGCGCGGTAGCGGCGTCACCACCGCCTTCACGGTGGCGTTGTATTTACCGACGCTGTAGTAGAAATCTTCCAACCCTTTTTCAATGCTGGAAAGCGTGGTGCGATCGAGCGCCTCGCCGACGCGAACCCCGGAGGCCTCCAGGTTCTGCTTCAGCATCTCATCCTTCACTGACTTGTTGCCAGAGAAGGTAATGCTGGCGATGGTCGGACGTTCCTTAACCTGCACAATCAGGTTGTTACCATCACGCAGTACCCGCACATCCTCAAAGTTACCGGTGGCGTACAGCGCGCGGATGGTATTACTCAGATCCTCATCAGAGACGGTATCGCCTACGCGTACCGGCATGTTAAGTAACGCCGCACCGACGGCGACCCGCTGCAGTCCTTCGAAATGAATATTTTTCACTACGAAACCATCTGCACCGTATACGGTTGCGCTGCCAAACAGCAGCGACGCTAAGAGCAACTTTTTCATCGCCATCGTTGTTATGCGTTCTTCCTAACAATCCCGCCCATTACAGCCGCGAGAAATCATTGAAAAGTGCAAGCCCCATAAACAGCATCAGCAAAATCACGCCAATGCGATAGCCGAAAGCCTGAACCCGTTCGGACACCGGACCGCCCTTGAGCTTTTCCAGCGCAAGAAACAGCAGATGTCCCCCATCAAGAACCGGTAAAGGAAACAGGTTGATGATCCCCAGATTGACGCTGATCAGCGCCAAAAACATCAGGTAATACACCAAGCCATACTCAGCTGACGCCCCCGCTCCCTGTGCTATGGAGATAGGGCCGCCCAGATTGTTCAACTTTACATCACCGGTAATCAGTTTACCCAGCATGGAGACCGTCAGCTTCATCAGCTGCCAGGTCTTGTCCGTCGCCTGATACAGTGCCACGAACGGCCCATACTGGCGAATGGTTTGATACTCCTCCGGCAGCGGGATTACCTGCGGAACCACGCCAGCAAAGCCTTCGGTCAGCCCGCGCGACACGCGCCGGCTCTCCGGCGTCAGCGTCAGTGACGCCGGCTGCCCCGCCCGCTCGACATCCAGTGCCAGCGCGCGGTCGGGATTATCGCGGATCTGCAACGCAAAATCACGCCAGCCGCGTATTGGGACGCCATTGACTTTAACTATCCTGTCCCCTACTTGTAAACCTGCTTTCTGCGCCGCCGACCCCTTTTGTATCTCCGCCAGCACCGGCTCAATGGTCGGGCCACGCGGGATAATCCCCAGCGAGACGACCGGGTCCTGACGCTCGGGATCAAACTGCCAGCGGCGCAGGTCCAGGGTCTTTTCACTCACCAGGTGGCTGCCAAACGGCCCCACGCCGAGCGTGGTGCTGCCGTCGCCGATCTGCCCCACCAGCGCCAGTCGAACGGACTCCCAGTCCGGAGTATCGACACCGTCAACGGACTTCAGTTCCATTCCCGGCGTAATATGGGCGGCGGCGGCGATAGAATCCGGGGTCACATCGGCGATCACCGGACGCACGCTGGGCACCCCGATGACGAAGACCAGCCAGTAGGCGATGATGGCAAACACGAAGTTGGCGATGGGACCGGCGCTGACGATCGCGGCGCGCTGCAGCACGCTCTTGTTATTGAACGCCTGGTGGCGCCACTCCGGCGCCACGCTCTCGACCCGCTCATCCAGCATTTTGACATAGCCACCCAGCGGGATCGCCGCGACCACGTATTCGGTCCCCTGACGATCGACCCGCCGCCACAGCGCCTTGCCAAAGCCGATGGAGAAACGCTCGACCCGCACGCCGCAGCGGCGCGCGACCCAGAAGTGGCCAAACTCATGTACCGTGATCAGTACGCCCAGCGCCACCAAGAACGCCAGTACACTCCATAGGATGCCACCCATCGCTCCTCCCTTACCCGTTTAGGCCTGGCCAAAAACCAACAGCATCAGGCAGGCAAATACCGGCACCGCCGCCGTCAGACTATCGATGCGATCCAGTACGCCGCCGTGGCCGGGGATCAGGTGGCTACTGTCCTTAATACCCGCCTCGCGCTTGAACATGCTCTCCGTCAGATCGCCCAGCACAGAGGCCAGCGCGGCGATGACTGAGCAGACCAACAGCACGCGGACATCGACATCCAGCGGCGCATAGCGCCCAAACAGCCACGAGATCAGCGCAGAGGTCATCAGCCCGCCGATCAATCCTTCCCAAGTTTTCCCCGGCGACACCTTCGGCGCCAGCTTGTTCTTGCCGAACAGCTTGCCAAAGATATAGGCGCCGGAGTCGGCTCCCCATACCAGGAACATGACATACAGCAGCCACCAGGCGCCGCGATAATGGTTAGCCTCATAGCCATACTGACGCAGCGCCACCATCCCCCAGAAGAAGGGCAGAATGGTGACGATGCCAAACAGTACCTTCAGCGCACGCGAGTGACGCCACCAGCCGGCCGAGCGAGGGTAAAAAAACACCAGCGCCAGCGCCACAATCCACCAGACGGCGGCAGTCCACAGCGAGCCGGCGATCAGCGGCAGATGCACGCTGCGGGTGAACTCGGGCATCCCCAGCAGCATGGCGGCCAGCACCAGCCCACAGATCACGGCGCCCCAGATACGCTGATTGCGGCTGGCGAAACCGGCCAGCTGTCCCCACTCCCAGGCGGCCAGCATACAGACGGCGAGCGTCACCAGCGAGAATCCCAGCGGCGGCAGCAAGAACAGGGCGGCAATCACCACCGGGACCAAAATTAATGCAGTAATAATGCGCGACTTCAGCAAAAGTTCCCCCTATGACGCATCGGTTGCGTTGATAGGTGTCGTTCCCCCGAAGCGACGCTCGCGTTGTGCAAATGCATTCAGTGCACCTTCAAAGGTTGTTTCATCAAAATCAGGCCACAGCACGTCAGTAAAATAAAATTCTGAATAGGCAATTTGCCACAGCAGAAAGTTACTGACCCGATGCTCGCCTCCGGTACGGATAACTAAATCCACGGCATCCTGTTCATGCAGGCAGATCTGCTCACCCAGCATTGACTCCGTGATCGCCTCCGGCAGCAGCGTCCCCTGACGCACCTGCTCTGCCAGCGTTTTCACCCCCTGAACGATATCCCAGCGCCCACCGTAGTTGGCGGCGATGTTCAGTGTCAGGCCGGTATTCTCGGCGGTCATCTGCTCTGAGCGACGAATACGCTCCTGTAAGCGCGGGCTAAAGCGGCTGATATCACCGATCACCTTCAGCCGCACCTGATGCTTATGCAGTCGTTTGACTTCACTATCCAGTGCACGGACAAATAACTCCATCAGCGCCGACACTTCCTGCTGCGGCCGATTCCAGTTTTCGCTGCTAAAGGCATACAGCGTCAGCGCCCGAATTCCCCGGGTGACAGCGAAACGCACCGCACAGCGCACCGACTTAACGCCGGCCTTATGTCCGAATACACGCATTTTACCCTGACGTTTGGCCCAGCGGCCGTTGCCGTCCATGATAATCGCAACATGCCGGGGAACAGAGGCAGCGTCGCTCATCACAGTTGGTTGTGTGGATGACATACGTGTAAATTTTTCCTCAACAAGCCAGCAGGGCGGCCTCAACGTGTCCATCCCGCCGCGCGCAGTCCTGCGGCGACGGTCACTCCTGCGTAAATAAGGCCGTGAATCAGCACGGCCCCCCAATCATCTCAACTCAGACTGCCGCGCACACCCGACGCCGGCGAGCGGGGGGATCATTCCCCGCCCTCACGCCGTTCTTTTTGCGGCGCACGCGCAAAAAACTGGCGCAGACTATATCATCATGCCGTTAGCGCCACAAATCAGCGCACCCGGCCGGGCAAATTTAGCGGGAAAAACGCGCGCTCAGCGTCTGGGCTGCCTGGCGGGCAGCGCTATCAATCGCCAGCACCGCCTCAACGCAGTCCGGCTCAGCGCAGCGCAGCTGCTCCACCACGCCGCGGTTCAGCCGGGCGATGTCAGTAAAGCGTAGACGCCCATCCAGAAAGGCGGCAACCGCAATTTCATTCGCCGCATTCAGCGCCGTCGTCGCCGCCTGCCCCTCGGCAAACGCCTCGATAGCCAGCTGCAGACAGGGGTAACGCGCCATATCCGGCGCCTCAAAGCTCAGCGAGCCCAGGCGGCAGAAATCCAGCGGCTCAACGCCGCTCGGCGCGCGGTCGGGATAGGCCATAGCATGGGCGATCGGCGTACACATGTCCGGATTCCCCAGCTGGGCAATCACGCTGCCGTCCCGATAGCGCACCATGGAGTGGATCACCGACTGCGGGTGAACGATCACCTCCATCTCCTCCGCCGAGGCGTTGAACAGCCAGCGCGCCTCAATATACTCCAGCCCTTTATTCATCATGGTGGCGGAGTCGACGGAGATCTTGCGCCCCATAGACCAGTTGGGATGCGCGCAGGCCTGCGCCGGCGTGACGGCATCAAAATCCGCCAGCGGCAGCTGACGCAGCGGACCGCCGGAGCCGGTCAGCACGATACGGGTCACCCCGTGCTCACGCAGGCTGGCAAAGCCCAGCTGCTGCTGTACCGCCGTCGGCAGGCTCTGAAAAATGGCGTTGTGTTCACTGTCGATAGGCAGCAGCTGCGCCTGGCTGTGGGACAGCGCCTCCATAAACAGACGCCCGCAGGTCACCAGGGCCTCTTTGTTGGCCAGCAGCACCCGTTTGTTGGCCCGGATCGCCGCCAGCGTCGGCAGCAGGCCCGCGGCGCCGACGATCGCCGCCATCACCTGATCGACCTCATCCAGGGCAGCGAGCTCACAGGCGGCGTGCTCCCCGCTCATCACGGCAATCGCGCCAAGGCCGCACTCGAACAGGCGCTGGCGCAGCGTGGCGGCGGCGCCTTCATTGGCCATGCAGACATAGCGGGGGGAGAATTCACGGCACTGCTGCAGCATGACATCAACGTTCTTGCCTGCCACCAGTGCCACCACGCGGAACGCGCCGGGATTGGCCCGCACCACCGCCAGCGTACTGGTGCCGATGGAGCCGGTTGAACCTAAAATGGTCAGCGTCTTCATGAGGATACTCTGAATTACTGGGTCAAATCGCTACAGGATACGCTAAGCCAGCGCACCTCCCCAGCGAATTTTGCGCCGTCGCCAAGGCGCACTGGCGGCGCACAAACAAAAGCGCCGCCGAAGCGACGCTTATTCCCGAAACGGCAGGCGAGGAGAGCGCCCACCGCAGAGGTGCTGCGCAGCGGCCGGCGCGCATGGCGCCGCCCCAGGGGGATGCCGCTGCCGCGGCGGGATTAGAAATCCATCAGCTCTTTTTCTTTGTCAGCCAGCGCCGCATCGATCTTTTTGATCATCAGGTCGGTGATCTTCTGGATCTCGTCCTGAGACTTGCGATCTTCGTCTTCGCTGATCTCTTTGTCTTTCAGCAGCGCCTTCACCTTATCATTGGCGTCGCGGCGTACGTTACGCACGGAAACGCGGCCAGATTCGGCCTCAGAGCGTACCAGCTTGATCAGATCCTTACGGCGTTCTTCCGTCAGCGGCGGCAGCGGAACGCGGATCACGGTGCCGGCAGAGGCGGGATTCAGGCCCAGATCGGAGGTCAGGATGGCTTTTTCGATAGCCCCGGACATGCTGCGATCGAATACGGTCAGGGCCAGCGTACGGGAGTCTTCCGCAACGATGTTGGCCAGCTGACGCAACGGCGTCGCGGTGCCGTAGTACTCAACCTGAATGCCATCGAGCAGGTTGGGATGTGCACGGCCGGTGCGGATTTTGCTGATATTGCCCTTGAATGACTCGACGCATTTGTCCATGCGCGTTTCGGCATCTTTTCTGATTTCGTTGATCACGTTGCGAACCCTTGAAAACGGTGGTTGTGGTTAGTAGAGTGAATTGTGCACCAAAGGCCAAGCGTTTTTCAATGCGACCGGCGCAATACGGCAGCCGGACGTGCCGGCTGTTCCGCATGCACGCAGCGCATTATTTGGTGATCAGCGTACCTTCTTGTTCGCCCATCACGACGCGACGCAGCGCACCCGGCTTATTCATGTTAAACACGCGGATCGGGAGATTATGATCGCGCGCCAGAGTGAAGGCGGCCAGATCCATCACCTTCAGCTCTTTCTCCAACACATCCTGATAGCTCAGCTGTTCATACAGCGTGGCGTCCGGATTTTTCATCGGATCGGCCGAATAGACGCCGTCCACCTTGGTCGCCTTCAGCACGACGTCGGCTTCGATTTCGATCCCGCGCAGACAGGCGGCGGAGTCGGTGGTAAAGAACGGATTACCGGTGCCGGCGGAGAAAATCACGACGCGGTTGTTGCGCAGCAGGCTGATCGCCTCCGCCCAGCTGTAGTTGTCACATACGCCGTTCAGCGGAATGGCCGACATCAGACGGGCGTTGACATAGGCACGGTGCAGCGCATCGCGCATCGCCAGGCCGTTCATCACCGTCGCCAGCATCCCCATGTGGTCGCCGACCACTCGGTTCATCCCCGCCTGCGCCAGACCGGCGCCGCGGAACAGGTTGCCACCGCCAATCACCACGCCCACCTGCACGCCTAATTCAACCAGCTCTTTGACCTCCTGCGCCATGCGGTCCAGCACGCTCGCATCGATGCCAAAACCTTCTGAGCCTTGCAGAGCTTCGCCGCTCAGCTTAAGCAGAATACGCTGGTAAACGGGTTTGGAATTGGTAGCCATGGTGTTTGAGTCCTAAGAAACAGTCAATTAATTAGTCGGAGGTATTTCAATGTACGGTCTGCGCCCCTGACCGCTCATTGAAGTAAGTCTGGCCGGATAAAACAGAACCGCCTCACGGCGGCTCTGTCGTCAAAGGGGATTAGGCCCCTTTAGACATCGCGGCAACTTCTGCAGCGAAGTCGGTTTCGACTTTCTCGATGCCTTCGCCTACTTCGAAGCGGATAAAGCCGGTCACGTTAGCGTTGTGCTCTTTCAGCAGCTGGCCAACGGTCTTGCTCGGATCCATAACGAAGCTCTGACCGGTCAGAGAGACTTCACCGGTGAACTTACGCATACGGCCTTCGACCATCTTCTCAGCGATTTCGCGCGGCTTGCCAGACTGCATGGCGATGTCCAGCTGGATCTGGTGCTCGTGCGCAACCACGTCTGCCGGTACGTCTTCCGGCTTAACGTATTCCGGCTTGCTCGCGGCGATGTGCAT
The DNA here is from genome assembly GCF_000264765.2 of Edwardsiella anguillarum ET080813. Lineage (GTDB taxonomy): Bacteria > Pseudomonadota > Gammaproteobacteria > Enterobacterales > Enterobacteriaceae > Edwardsiella > Edwardsiella anguillarum. Next base: position 2,546,686 of record NZ_CP006664.1, on the reverse strand, counting down.
GGCGATGTGCTTGATCAGCTCTTCGTCAGCGCCGGTAGCGGCAACCATAACGCCGATGCGCGCGCCGTGGCTGTAGGTGCCCAGCAGGTCACCGGTCAGTTCAGACACGCGACGGATGTTGATGTTTTCACCGATTTTGGCAACCAGCTGAGTACGCTGTTCTTCGAACTTCGCTTTCAGGGTATCGATATCGATGATTTTGTCAGCCAGGGCAGCGGCGGCAACTTCATCGGCAAACGCTTTGAAGCCAGCGTCTTTGGCAACGAAGTCGGTTTCGCAGTTCATCTCAACGATGACGCCATATTTACCGTCAGCGGCAACCTTGGTCAGGATCACGCCTTCAGCGGCAACACGGCCGGCTTTCTTGGCCGCTTTGGCCTGGCCGGATTTACGCATGTTGTCGATGGCCAGCTCGATGTCGCCGTTAGCTTCAACCAGTGCCTTTTTACATTCCATCATGCCTGCGCCGGTACGCTCACGCAGTTCTTTTACCAGGGAAGCGGTAATTTCAGCCATTGTATTTTCCTCGGTTATCTCGCCCAGAGGGAGCCTCTGCGCCAGACGATTGTTCTAGAGATGACATCTTTGCGGAATAGACCACAAAGAAAGGGGGCCATGATAGGCCCCCTAACCAACATATGAATACCGGTTAATAAGGGCTCCTGCGAGCTGTCCTTATTACTCGGCTTCAGCCATGGTTTCTTCAGCCTGGGCAACCAGATCCTGAGAACGGCCTTCACGCACGGCTTCAGCCACGGCGCTCAGGTACAGGGTCACAGCGCGGATAGCGTCATCGTTACCCGGGATAACGAAGTCAACGCCGTCCGGATCGGAGTTGGTATCAACGATAGAGAATACCGGGATACCCAGGTTGTTGGCTTCTTTGATGGCGATGTGTTCGTGATCGGCATCGATAACGAACAGCGCGTCCGGCAGACCGCCCATATCTTTGATACCGCCCAGGCTGTTTTCCAGCTTGTCCAGCTCGCGGGTACGCATCAGAGCTTCTTTTTTGGTCAGTTTGTCGAAGGTGCCATCCTGAGACTGAGTTTCCAGATCTTTCAGACGCTTGATGGACTGACGAACGGTTTTCCAGTTGGTCAGCATACCGCCCAGCCAGCGATGGTTCACATAGAACTGATCGCAGTTCAGGGCAGCGTCTTTTACCGCTTCGCTTGCTGCGCGCTTGGTACCAACGAACAGGATCTTGCCCTTACGGGAGGCGATCTTGCTCAGCTCAGCCAGAGCGTCGTTGAACATCGGTACGGTTTTTTCAAGGTTGATGATGTGAACTTTGTTACGAGCACCGAAGATGAACGGCTTCATTTTCGGGTTCCAGTAACGGGTCTGGTGACCGAAGTGAACACCAGCCTTGAGCATATCGCGCATGGAAACAGTTGCCATGATTAGACCTCTATAAAAATTGGGGTTATGCCTCCACGTATCCCATGACGCCGACCACCGCACGCATTCGCGTCCGACGGCACCCCGGCACATGTGCCGATACGTGTGTGTTGTTTATGCAAATAACACAAAGTGAGATTTACAGCTTCCGCGTACGCCTTGCGGACATACGGGAACTGCGGCGCGCTTTATACCATAAACACGCGATAGACTCCACCTTTTGTTGCATTTTGAGCCAGCCACCCTGCTGCCATTTGGCAGGGCGTAGCGGGACTGTTACCATAGAAGACATTGCTTCTCATTGTCGCTGCGGCGACGTCCGTGGACAGAATACCTATGGCTATTGCACTGAAAACACCACAAGACATCGAAAAAATGCGCATCGCTGGCCGCCTGGCCGCCGAGGTGCTGGAAATGATCGCCCCGCACGTGGTGCCCGGCGTCACCACCGGCGAGCTGGATCGCCTGTGCGATGCGTACATCACACAGCAACAGCACGCCATCTCCGCCTGCCTGGGCTATCACGGCTACCCGAAATCCGTCTGCATTTCGGTCAATGAGGTGGTCTGCCACGGTATCCCAAGCGACGATAAGGCGCTTAAGGACGGCGATATCGTCAATATCGACGTCACCGTGATCAAAGACGGCTGGCACGGCGATACCTCCAAGATGTTTATCGTTGGCAAGCCGACCATCCTCGGCGAGCGCCTGTGCCGCATCACCCAGGAGAGTCTGTATCTGGCGCTGAAGATGGTCAAACCGGGCATCCGTCTGCGCAGCCTCGGCAAGGCCATTCAGAAATTCGTTGAGGAAAACGGCTTCTCCGTGGTGCGAGAGTACTGCGGCCATGGCATTGGCGAAGTGTTCCACGAAGAGCCGCAGGTGCTGCACTACGATGCCGACGACGGCGGCGTGGTGCTGCAGGCGGGCATGACGTTCACCATTGAACCGATGGTCAACGCCGGTGACTACCGCATCCGCCTGATGAAGGACGGCTGGACGGTAAAAACCAAGGATCGCAGCTTGTCCGCGCAGTACGAGCATACTATCGTTGTCACAGACAGCGGCTGCGAGATCCTGACGCTGCGCGAGGAAGAGCACGATTTACCGCGGGTGATCGCCCACGACATGAGCGCCCAGTGAGTGCGCGCCCGCCCCTGCGGGGGCGTCTCACTGCAGCACGCAGATAACCTAGGCCGGCTTATGCCGGCTTTTTTATCAATGGACTGCCTATGGCCGAGTTATCGCACGGCGAATCAGACGCCCTGCCGCCCGTATCGCCGGACACCCTCCCCGCCGACGCGCTGACCTGCGCCGGGCTGAAGCCCCACATGGAGCAGCTGCGCCGCTGGCTGGACGGCGCCTTTCGCCGCGGCGAGAGCGCCGAGTCGCTGGTTGCCGCCCGAACCCACTATCTCGACCGTCTGCTGGTGCGCCTGTGGCGCAGCTACGGCTTCGACAGCCAGCCCGGCCTGGCGCTGATCGCCGTCGGCGGCTATGGCCGCGCTGAGCTGCACCCGCTATCGGACATCGACCTGCTGCTGCTCAGCGCCGAGCCGCTGGCGCAGGCGCAGGAGGCGCAGATTGGCGCGCTGATAACCCTGCTGTGGGACCTGCGCCTGGAGGTTGGCCACAGCGTTCGTACCCTGGCGCAGTGCCTGAGCGAGGGGCTGGCCGATCTGACCGTCGCCACCAACCTGATCGAATCCCGTCTGCTGAGCGGCGACGTCGCGCTGTTTCTCCAGTTACAAAAACAGCTATTCAGCGATGACTTCTGGCCCTCGCCGCGCTTTTACCACGCCAAGGTGAACGAACAGCGCGAGCGCCACCGGCGCTATCACGGCACCAGCTATAATCTGGAGCCGGATATCAAGGCCAGCCCCGGCGGCCTGCGCGATATTCACACCCTGCTGTGGGTCGCCCATCGTCACTTTGGCGCCACCTCCCTCGATGAGATGGTCGGCTTCGGCTACCTGACAGAGGCCGAGGCCGACGAGCTGAACGAATGCCGCAGCTTCCTGTGGCGCATCCGCTTCGCCCTGCATCTGGTGGTCAACCGCTACGACAACCGCCTGCTGTTCGATCGTCAGCTCAGCGTCGCCCGCCTGCTGGGCTATCAGGGCGAAGGCAACGCGCCCATCGAAAAGATGATGAAAGAGTTTTACCGCATGACCCGGCGGGTGCGTGAGCTGAACCAGATGCTGTTACAGCTGTTCGATGAGGCGATCCTCGCACTGGACACCCGGGAAAAACCGCGCATTCTCGATGACTACTTCCAGCTGCGCGGCCCCCTGATCGATCTGCGCGATCCGGACACCTTCAGCCACGATCCGGTGATTATTCTGCGCCTGTTCTACGCCATGGCGCGCAATCCGGAGATCGAGGGCATCTACTCCACCACGCTGCGTCAGCTGCGCTACGCGCGCCGCCATCTGAAACAGCCCCTGTGCGCCCTACCCGAGGCGCGCAGCCTGTTCATGGCGATCCTGCGCCACCCCGGCGCGGTGCGACGCGCGCTGCTGCCCATGCACCATCACAGCGTCCTGTGGGCCTATATGCCGCAGTGGGGAAAGATCGTCGGCCAGATGCAGTTTGACCTGTTCCACGCCTACACCGTGGACGAGCACACCATGCGGGTGCTGCTCAAGCTGGAGAGCTTTGCCGATCGGGATAACCATGGGCGCCACCCGCTGTGCGTCGAGCTCTACCCGCGCCTGCCGCAGCCGGAGCTGCTGCTGCTCGCCGCCCTGTTCCACGATATCGCCAAAGGACGCGGCGGCGACCACTCCCTGCTCGGCGCCGACGACGTGCTGGAGTTTGCCCGTTTGCACGGCCTTAACACGCGCGAAACCCAGCTGGTGGCCTGGCTGGTGCGCTGCCATCTGCTGATGTCGGTCACCGCTCAGCGCCGCGATATTCAGGATCCCGAGGTCATTCGCCACTTCTGTGCGGAGGTGCACAGCGAAACCCGGCTGCGCTATCTGATCTGCCTGACGGTCGCCGACATCTGCGCGACCAACGAAAACCTGTGGAACAGCTGGAAGCAGAGCCTGCTGCGCGAGCTGTTCTTCGCCAGCGAAAAACAGCTGCGCCGCGGTATGCACAGCAGCCCGGACATGCGCGAACGGGTACGCCATCACCGGCTGCAGGCGCTGGCGCTGCTGCGGATGGACAACATCGACGAACCGGAACTGATGCAGCTGTGGGGCCGCTGCCGCGCAGACTACTTCCTGCGCCATACGCCCAGCCAGCTGGCGTGGCACGCCCGCCACCTGCTGTGCCACCGCGGCGACGGCCCCCTGGTGCTGGTCAGTCAGCATGCCACGCGCGGCGGTACCGAAATTTTCATCTACAGCCCCGATCGGCCTTACCTGTTTGCCGCCGTCGCCGGTGAGTTGGATCGACGCAATCTCAGCGTACACGACGCACAGATCTTCACCAATCGCGATAACTATGCCATGGACACCTTCGTGGTGCTGGAGCCCGACGGCAGCCCGCTGGCGCCCGATCGCCACGACGCCATCCGCCTGGCGCTGGAGCACGCGCTGACGCAGCCGCACTATCACCCTCCGCGCGCGCGCCGCGCGCCGGCGCGTCTACGCCACTTCAGCGTTCCGACGGAGGTCAGCTTTCTGCCGGCCCATAACGCCCGGCGTAGCTACATGGAGCTCGTCGCGCTCGATCGTCCGGGACTGCTGGCACACATCGGCGAGATCTTTGCCGAAATGGGGCTCTCGCTGCACGGCGCCCGCATTACCACCATTGGCGAGCGGGTCGAAGATCTGTTTATTCTGGCCGACGGCGAACGGCGCGCATTAACGCCTGAAATGCAGCGGGAGCTGGCGCAACGGTTGACAGAAACCCTGCTTAGCGCCGATAAAGGGTAGATTTTTTTACGCACCCGCCGCGCCGATCCGGCGCCCGGCGGAACGGTTGATATTACGAGGGGAATATAGACAGGATGCAGCAGTTACAGACAGTTATCGAAAACGCCTTTGAGCGCCGCGCCGAGATCACGCCGACCAACGCCGACGGCATCACCCGTGAGGCGGTCAGCCAGGTCATCGCCCTGCTCGACAGCGGCGCCCTGCGCGTTGCGGAAAAAATAAACGGCGAATGGGTTACCCACCAGTGGCTGAAGAAGGCGGTGCTGCTCTCTTTCCGCATCAACGACAACCGCCTGATGGAAGGCGCGGAAACCCGTTTTTACGACAAAGTGCCAATGAAGTTCGCCGACTATGATGAAGCCCGCTTCCAGCGCGAGGGGTTCCGCGTCGTACCGCCGGCCTCCGTTCGCCAGGGGGCCTTCATCGCCCGCAATACCGTACTGATGCCCTCCTACGTCAACATTGGCGCCTACGTTGACGAAGGCACCATGGTCGATACCTGGGCCACCGTCGGCTCCTGCGCCCAGATCGGTAAAAACGTTCACCTCTCCGGCGGCGTCGGCATCGGCGGCGTACTGGAGCCGCTGCAGGCCAACCCGACCATCATCGAAGATAACTGCTTCATCGGCGCCCGCTCTGAAGTGGTCGAAGGGGTCATCGTGGAAGAGGGCTCGGTTATCTCGATGGGGGTCTTCATCGGACAGAGCACCAAGATCTATGACCGTGAAACCGGCGAGGTTCACTACGGTCGCGTACCGGCCGGCTCCGTGGTCGTCTCCGGCAACCTGCCCTCCAAACGCGGCGACTACAGCCTGTACTGTGCGGTTATCGTCAAGAAGGTAGATGCCAAGACGCTCGGTAAGGTCGGCATCAACGAGCTGCTGCGCACCATCGACTGATCCCCTCTCGCCCAGCCGCTCGGCCTGACGCCGGGCGGCCGCGAACCTCCGCTCCAGCCCCATTACCGCAGGGGCGGTGCTCAATCTCGCCACAGAGCCAGTGCTCACAGCCCCCGCAGCTAACTGCGCTGGAGCCTGTGCCTGGACACCAAGCCACCGCTCGCCCCAGCGCCGACAAAGAGTGCAATAATTCCTCAGGTATCACAGGCAAAATGGCTCACCGCATGTATACTTTCACCGCCCTTACGCTCTTTGTCATTTGTCAAAAAATGACCCATAAAAACCACGGCTGTATTCATTCCGCCAGAAGCACGCTCTGACGGAGCCGACGCGTTAACGCATGAAAGGTGCCGCTATGTATGACAACCTGAAAAGCCTGGGGATCACCCAACCGGAAGAGATCGATCGCTATAGCCTGCGTCAGGAGGCCAACAACGACATTCTGAAGATTTACTTTCGTAAGGATAAGGGCGAATTCTTTGCCAAGAGCGTGAAGTTCAAATACCCACGCCAGCGTAAAACCATTCTGAGCGACAACGACAGCCAGGGGGTGCGGGAGATCAGCGAGATCAGCCCCAACCTGCGCTATGTCATCGAGGAGCTGGATCGCCTGTGCCTGCGCGATCGTCAAGAGGAGGATCTGAAGCGCAAAATCCTGGACGATCTGCGCCATCTGGAGAGCGTGGTCGCCAATAAGATCGCCGAGATCGAGGCCGACCTGGAGAAGCTCACCGGCAAATAGCGCCGCGACGGCGACGCCATACCGCGCCTACTCGCCCAAGCGCAGCGCCCAGGCGCTGACCCACGGTGAGGTGACCGTTTCCGGCTCCGGCGCCTGCTGGGCATCTACCTCGAGCAGCTCACCCAGGCGGGTCGCCCCCTGCGCCTGCAGCAGCGCATCAAACTGATGTCCGGCGCCGCAGAAGTGGGCAAAGCCGCTGTCGCCCAGCGCGATCAGCCCATAGCGCAGCGCCGCCTGCTGCCCCACCCCATCGCGCAGCGCCGCAAACAGCGGCGCCAGCGTGTCCGGCAGGTCGCCTTGCCCGGTGGTCGAGGTCACCACCAGTACATGCTGCTGGGCATAGCGCTGCCAGTCGGCCAGCGTCCCCTCCTCAAACAGCATCACCTGGTGTCCCTGCTGCTGCAGAATGGCCTGCGCCTCTTCCGCCACCATCAGCGCGTTACCGTATACGGTTCCCACAAAAATGCCCACTTGCGCCATTGCCCACTCCTTCTGTCAGGCCTCTTGGCCCGTCTCTGTCTCATCTGCTCTATCCTGAGGGCAATCGGGCGTAAACTCAACCCGATCAAGTTCAGGGAGATAGGCTTGCCAGCCCAGTCCGTCCATCAGCGCCTGCCAGCGTAGATCCAGGCCGGCCCGCAGGCACAGCGCCTCTCCGGTCACCGGATGCGTCAGGCGCAGTTCGCTGGCGTGCAGCATTAAACCGGGCGTGCCAAAGTGGGCGGCGACGCCGCGATTCTGACGCAGATCGCCGTGCGCGGTATCGCCGATGATCGGATGGCGCAGGTGCGCCATGTGGCGGCGCAGCTGATGCTTGCGGCCGGTCTGCGGCATCAGTTCGACCAGGCTAAAGCGTGACGTCGGATAACGGCCAATGGCCAGCGGCACCTCCGCCGTCGCCAGCCCCCGGTAGTGGGTCTGCGCCGGCTGCGGAGCGCGATCGGGGGAACGGAAACGATCGGCGATTTTATCCAGCTCCGGCGTCAGCGGGTAGTCGAGCAGCGCCTCCCCTTGCAGATAGCCGCGAACCACCGCATGATAGACTTTATGGATCTGATGCTGTTCGAACTGCTGGGCCAGCGCACGCGCCACCTCGCTCGACAACCCCAACAGCAGCACCCCGGAGGTCGGCCGATCCAGGCGATGAACGGTATAGACATGGCGCCCGAGCATATCGCGCACCGTCTGCATCACCACCACCTTCTCTTTGCGATCCAGCCAGCTACGGTGAACCAACCACCCGGCAGGCTTGTTGATTGCCACCAGATGATCATCCTGATAAATAATTTCCATCCCGATACCCGACAAAAAGAAAAAACGCGGCACCTTACAGCATAACCTGCCGGTGGCGCAATCTGGCGCGCTGCGCGGCGGATCCCCCGACTAACGCGGATCGCCGCCGAGATGCCGATCCAGGCGCTGCAGCGCCGCCAGCAGCGGAGCCACTCGCGCCAGCTCCTGCGGGTAGGCCATCTCAATATAGGGGGCGATCGCCATCCGCTGCGGCAGGGGCGCTCTGCAGAGCAGCAGGGCGTGCATGCGCGGTAAAAAGACCCACTGCAGCCATTCGGCCGCCTCCAGGGTATCGACGCAGAACGGCTCCTGGCTGGCCAGGGCATCGGCGGCGGGCGCCTGCGCCTGCCACAGGGACAGCGCGCGCATCTGGGCTTCGATCTGCTGTAAATGGCCGTGTACGATGGCGTAATCACTCATGACGGACTCTCTTGCGGTCTGGTGGGAAAATCGCGCCAGCATACCACCGACGGCGCCGCGCCCAAACCGGGTGGGGGGAAAAGCGGACGCAAAAAAGAGGGGGTGCTGCCATGCAGCACCCCCTGATTCGTTTTATAGCAGTCCCGCTACACAACGTGCTCCCTGCTCATCCGTGAAAACTTTTCCCTGCGGATTTCCTTTTCCGGACACTCCATTGCCTGCGTCCTGTTCGCCATCCGGGCGATATCCCTCAGTCATCCTGACACACCGGCCATCCAAACCGGCTCTCAGTCTCCTTCCTGGAGGTGTCCCTTATTTCATCCTGAAATATCCTGACCGACGTCCTGCGGTACATCCTTTCGCCCGTCCTGGGCGGGTCCTCGCCTCATCCTGAGACAACATCATCCTGATGTGTCCTTACTCCGGCGACGTCCCTTTCGATGTAATTACTTTCGCCGATTTTCGTAGGTTTAGCAATGGGGATATTGTCTTACATATGTGATACTTACGTAATCTTTGAATTTTAATATCATGATAACTATCGAATTTACGACGGCGCTTCGCAAAATAATCAGATAATAAAACGAGATCTCTTACAGTGCGTGTAAGAGATCTCTCACACGCCGACCCGCCGTTACCCTACTTCCTGCGCCAGCGGCTGCAATGCCGCGAGGAACTCGGCCAGCGTCGGCGTCAGCACACGCCGCTGCGGGCTACCAAACTGCTCAAGCAATACGCTGCCGCTCAGGTTACACAGCGTCACCATGCTCAGCTCATCCGCCGTGCTGGCCAGAAACAGGGTCGGCGACAGCTTCAGACGACGCTGGGTGACCAAATGGCCTATCTGGTTCTCCTGCAGGCGCTGCAGGTCCTCCTCGCTCCAGACCTGCACCAGATCCATCTCGATCTCATTCCAGCGCGCGCGCATATCGCCGGCGTACTGGGTGGTAAAAAACGGCGCCAGCGCCGGATGCAGCCGGATATCCAGCGCCCGGCCAATCCCCTCCAGATCCTCCCCGCGCCCCGGCTCGGGACGCCAGAATACGCAGTCGTCGCGACTGTAGACCACGCAGGGGGACGGAATACCGTACAGCGCATGGCTGGACGGCCAGTCACCGTGCTGCTGCTGCCACTGCGCCACATAGCGCTGAGTAAATTCGCGCAGGGCGGCGGAAACCTGATGCTCCATAATCTTCTCTCTGTCTCTTGAGGCGGTATCCCATCACGCGCCATCGCATCGGCGCAGCGCAGAGACGCGCGCCCACAGTTACGGGATACCGCCTAGCGGTGGTAAACTGCGGCAAGCGATGACCGGCCTCTGCGCCGGTTTCCCATTGTACCCTGCTGTCGCACCGCGCACAGCCGCTTTCACCACAGGTTAACCGTATGTCATACCAAGAGAACCCGGCGCTCACCTCCCTGACCCTGGGCAAGGCCACCGAATACCGCGACCAGTATGATGCCTCTCTGCTGCAGGCCGTACCGCGCAGCATGAACCGCGAACCGCTGGGGCTCTACCCCGACGCGCTGCCGTTCCACGGCGCCGATATCTGGACCCTGTATGAGCTCTCCTGGCTCAACGCCAACGGCCTGCCGCAGGTCGCCCTGGCCGAGGTCGCGCTGGATGCCTACGGCGCCAATCTGATCGAATCAAAGAGCTTTAAGCTCTATCTCAACAGCTTTAATCAAACCCGTTTCGCCGACTGGGACACGGTGCAGCGCACGCTACAGCACGATCTGGCCCACTGTGCCCAGGGCGGTGTCAGCGTCACCCTGCTGCGCCTGTCGCAGGTTGAAGGCCAGCCCATCGCCGCGCTCCCCGGCGAGTGCATCGATGACCAACCCATCAGCATCGACAGCTACAGCTTCGACGCCACCCTGCTGGAAAACGCCGCCGATCCGACGCGCCAGGTCGACGAGACGCTGGTCAGCCACCTGCTGAAGTCCAACTGCCTGATAACCCATCAGCCCGACTGGGGCTCCGTGATGATCCGCTACCGCGGCGCGGCCATCAGCCGCGAGGCGCTGCTGCGCTACCTGGTCTCGTTCCGTCACCACAATGAGTTCCACGAACAGTGCGTGGAGCGGATTTTCAACGATATTCAGCGTTTCTGCCAGCCAGAGGCGCTCAGCGTGTACGCCCGCTACACCCGGCGCGGCGGGCTGGATATCAACCCCTGGCGCAGCAACGTCCCGTTTCAGCCGCCCTGCGGGCGCCTGGCGCGCCAATAGTTGCGGAGAGGCGTTGATTTTTGGCATTTTTCCCCGATAGTCTTGGCAAGACGCCAGCGCGCACGGTAAGGTGAAAACGGTACGGCGCGGCGCCCATGCACGCCGCCCAGAGTAAGACGCCGGCCGCAGCAACGCCCCACGGCGACGCGGTAACCGCATCGTTTGGATGCCTAGGAGAGATTTTGATTACACACATCAGCCCGCTGGGATCGATGGATCTGTTGTCACAGATGGAAGTGGACATGCTGAAGCGCACCGCCAGCAGCGACCTGTACCGCCTGTTCCGTAACTGCTCCCTTGCCGTGCTCAACTCCGGTGCGAAAACGGACAACAGCACCGAGCTGCTGTCTCGCTTTGAAACCTTTGATATCAACGTGTTACGCCGTGAACGCGGCGTCAAGCTGGAGCTGGTCAACCCGCCGGAGGAAGCCTTCGTCGACGGGCGGATCATCCGGGCCCTGCAGGCTAACCTGTTTGCGGTCCTGCGCGATATTCTGTTTGTTAACGGCCAGCTGATGAGCGCCCAGCGCGCCCAGGCGCTGGATCTGGAAAACCCGACCATCATCACCAACCTGGTGTTTTCGATACTGCGCAACGCCCGCTCACTGCACGTTGGCGATGAACCTAACATGATCGTCTGCTGGGGTGGCCACTCCATCAGTGAAATCGAGTATCAGTATGGGCGCCAGGTCGGCAATCAGCTGGGGCTGCGCGAGCTGAACGTCTGCACCGGCTGCGGGCCCGGCGCCATGGAGGCGCCGATGAAGGGGGCCGCCGTCGGCCACGCCCAACAACGCTACCATGAGGGACGCTTCATCGGCATGACCGAACCCTCGATCATCGCCGCCGAGCCGCCCAATCCGCTGGTCAATGAGCTCATCATCATGCCGGATATCGAAAAGCGGCTGGAGGCCTTTGTCCGCTTCGGTCACGGCATCATCATCTTCCCCGGCGGCGTAGGCACGGCGGAGGAGCTGCTGTACCTGCTAGGGATCCTGATGGATCCGGAAAACCGTAGCCAGGTACTGCCGCTGATCCTGACCGGGCCGCAGGAGAGCGCCGACTATTTCCGCGTGCTGGATGACTTCATCGTCAATACGCTGGGCGAGCAGGCGCGCCGCCACTACCAGATCATCATTGACGATCCGGCCGAAGTGGCGCGGCGCATGAAGCTCGCCATGCCGCGGGTGAAAGAGAACCGGCGCCAGAGCGGCGACTTCTACAGCTTTAACTGGTCGCTGAAGATCAGCGCCGATCTGCAGATGCCGTTTGCGCCGACCCACGACAATATGGCCAACCTTAACCTGCATCCCAATCAGTCGCCGGAGCAGCTTGCCGCCGCCCTGCGCCGCGCCTTCTCCGGCATCGTGGCCGGCAACGTGAAAGAGGCGGGGATCCGCGCCATCGCCGAGCACGGGCCGTTCAAGCTGCACGGCGATCCGCAGATGATGCAGCACATGGACCGTCTGCTGCAGGGCTTTGTCGCCCAGCAGCGCATGAAGCTGCCCGGCTCGGCCTATGTGCCCTGCTACCAGATCGTCCGCTGAGTTTTTACCCCGGGGCGCGCCGCCGCCGCCCCGCTAATCCGGTTAAATCGCTATGTCCATCCATCTGTTAATCGTCGATGCCCTCAATCTGATCCGCCGCATTCACGCCGTGCAGGGTTCTCCCTGCGGCGACGCCTGCAGCGCGGCGCTGCGTCAGCTGTTGGGACATACCACCCCCAGCCACGCCGTCGCCGTTTTTGACCAAGACGATCGCGCAGAAAGCTGGCGTCATCAACTGCTCCCCGGCTATAAGGCCGGCCGTCAGGCGATGCCGGACGACCTGGCGCAGGAGATGGAGAGCCTGCGTGCCGCGTTTACCGCCCTGGGCGTCGCCTGCTGGCACAGCCCCGGCAACGAGGCGGACGATCTAGCCGCCACGCTGGCGCACAAAGTGGCGCAGGGCGGACATCGGGTGACGATCGTCTCGACCGACAAAGGCTACTGCCAGCTGCTCTCGCCGCAGATCCAAATCCGCGACTATTTTCAAAAGCGCTGGCTGGATCTGCCGTTTGTACAGCGCGAGTTTGGGGTAGCGCCGCAGCAGCTGACGGACTTCTGGGGGCTGGCGGGGATCGGCAGCAGTAAGATCCCCGGCGTCAGCGGCATCGGCGCCAAGACCGCCGCTGCGCTACTGCAGGAGTTTGGATCGCTGGAGACACTCTATCAGCGCCTGGCACAGGCGCCCGAACGCTGGCGTCAGCGCCTAAGCGAGCAGCGGGAGACGGCGGAGATCTGCCGCCGCGTCGCAACGCTGCAGACCGACCTGGCGCTGCACGGCAATCTGCAGCAGCTGCGTCTGAACGGCCGAGCGTAGCCGCCGCCGAGCGGCGGCGCGGGGATTAATCGCGCTGTTCGCGGCGGCGGAACTCACGCTCGTCGCGACGGCCGGGGATGGCGCCCCAGATGCGCCGAACGTGCACCGTCACCTCTTCACGATCGTGATACAGCTGCTTGGCCGCAATCTGCGCGTTGATGCCGTTCTCTTTCAGCACCTGCGCCAGCGTGGCCAAATTCTGGCTCACCTCTTCATAGCGCTTCTTCATCGGTAACTTCAGGTTGAAGATCGCCTCCCGACACCAGCCGTTGACCAGCCAGCGCGCCATCAGCGCCGAGACTTTGGCCGGCTTCTCAACCATATCGCACACCAGCCAGTCGTTATCCCCCTCCGGCGTAAAGCGGAAACCATCGGCGCGGTGATGGGTCACCTGCCCGGTATCCATCAGGCTCGGCGCCATCGGGCCATTGTCGATGGCCTGCACCATCATGCTGCGCTGCACCAGCTGATAGGTCCAGCCGCCGGGGCAGGCCCCCAGATCGACGGCGCGCATGCCGCTGCCCAGACGCTCATCCCACTCATCCGCAGGGATAAAGACGTGGAATGCCTCCTCCAGCTTGAGGGTAGAGCGGCTGGGGGCGTCGGCGGGAAACTTCAGGCGAGGGATCCCCATATAAAACGGCGAGTTATTATCGCTATACGAGTAACCGACGTAGCAGCAGCCCGGCGCAATAAACAACACGTGCACCACCGGACGATAGGGATTCTCCTGGCGCAGCAGGGTACGCTGCTCACGCAGCGCCGCGCGCAGCGGCACGGTGAACTTACGGCAGAACTTCAGTAGCTCTTTGCTTTCGTTGGTATCCGGCACCTCGACGCGCAGCTCACCGCCGCCATCGATAACCCCCAGCAGCATGCCGCAGATCGGCGCGATGCGATCCTCCGGCGGCAAATCCTTCAGCAGCTCGCCGACCACCAGCATCTGACGGGCAAAGATCAACTCCCGGAACGGCAGCTTGCGCGCCAGTTTATCCGCATCGTCTGGCTGATAGCACTCAAACAGCACGTAGCCGCTGTTCTCTTTCACCCGGGCAAAACCGTATACCTCGAGGGCCGCCGCCTTATCGGTGATCTCCGCCGCACACTCTTTCTCAAAGCCAGGACGGCAATACAAAGCAAGTCTATTCATGGCGTTCCGCCCTCTTTCCCATGCGCATCGCGCCAATCAACATCAATACCCAGCCAATCAGGAAGCAGGTGCCGCCGATCGGTGTGATATACACCCAAATTTTAAGCTGCGATAGCGCCAGACAGTAAAGACTGCCGCTGAACAGCACGGTTCCCAGCGCCAGCAGGGCACTGCTCCAGTAAAACCACAGATTGCTGCGGCGCAGCATCAGCGCCGCCAGACCCAGGATCGCCAGCGTATGCACCGCCTGGTACTGCAGTCCGGTATGCAGCCAGGCCATCTCTTTGGCCCCCAGCGTATTACTCAGTACGTGGGCGCCAAATGCGCCCAGCGCCACAAAGATAAAACCGCTAATAGCGGCGAATAAAATCATGGAACGGCTACTCATTACGCGACCTTTTCACCCTTTTTCCTGGCGCACGCCGGCGCCATCCGATTCATAGCGGAAGCGGAATTTCTCCTGCTCACCGGCGGCCCTGGCCAGTATCCACTGGCGAAAAGCGGCTATTTTACCCAAATCTGCCTGCGCGTCTTGGCAAACCAGATAAAAGGCGTTTTTACTGATCAGGACATCGTTAAACGGGCAGACCAGGCGCCCGGCCTCGATCTCCGTCTGCGCCATCACATTATTGACCAGCGCAATCCCCTGGCCGTGTACGGCGGCCTGCACCACCATCGCGCTGTGGCTGAAGATTGGCCCCTGCTGCACGTTGATGTGCTGCAGGCCGAGCTGCCGAGTATAGGCCAGCCAATCGCGGCGCGATGTGTCGTGCAGCAGCGTATGATAAGCCAGATCGGCCGGATCTTTTAGCGGATGTTCCCCCAGCAGCAGCTGGGGCGAACAGACCGGCATCAGATATTCGGCATACAGCCGCTCGACCCGCAGCCCCGGCCAGTGACCGCGGCCATAGAAAATGGCGACGTCGACGTCGTCCGCCAGTTTGCCCTCCTCCCGATCCACCGCCTGAATACGCACATCGATGCCAGGATAGGCGCTGTTGAAGCCGGAGAGGCGCGGCACCAGCCATTGAATGGCGAAGCTCGGCGGCAGGCTTACGGTCAGCGCCCCCTTGGCGCTCCGCGCCTGCAGCTTGCGCGTAGCCTCGTTCAGCGCAGAAAAGATCTCTTTGATATCAAGATAATAGCTCTGCCCCTCTTCCGTCAGCAGCAACGAGCGGTTGCGGCGGCGGAACAGCTTCAGCCCCAGAAAATCCTCCAGCGATTTGATCTGATGGCTGACCGCCGCCTGTGTCACGAACAGCTCCTCGGCGGCCTTGGTAAAACTCAGATGTCTGGCGGCAGCATCAAAGACGCGCAGCGCATTCAGAGGCGGTAATCGTTTCGACATATCGGGTCACTTGTTATCAAATGGTTACCAACTGTTAACCTGATGTTTACACATTAGTTTTTTTTATCCGAGCCATTATAATTTGTCCGTTGAGGATAGGCCAGCAAATACCTATAGTGGCGACACTTCCCAGGCCGGAACGAAAAAGCAGGAATGACTCTTTTCAGGAATGCTTTTGGCTTTGTGGTTGTGATGTTGTGTTTGCAAGTTGTCTGACACCTTTCAGACGTGGTAGCGGCGTAAGCCCCTGCCGTTTTTCACTTCCTGTACATTTACCCTGTCTGTCCATAGTGATTTAGTAGCACCGCCCGTTGCGGTGCTTTTTTTTCGGCGCCGCGGCGCGGAAAAGCGCATACAATCGCTTCATCATCGCCCTTTACCAGTTTAAAATGCCCGCCATTAAGGCCCGCGCGCCGGTCCGCTCAACGCGGGCCGCGGTAAATTGTGAGCCCGCTCTCGGATTAATCCTGTTAATCCTGAAGCCGCTTCACGTCCCGTTTCCGCGCCGTATTACAGAGATCCCGCCTATGACATTTGACTTTATGGCGCTGCGCCGCGACTTCCCCGCGCTGGAAGCGGACAGCGTTTACCTGGATAGCGCCGCCACCGCACTGAAACCGCGGGCGGTGCTGGAGGCCATCCAGGCCTATTACACCGGCCACGGCGCCACGGTG
This sequence comes from Edwardsiella anguillarum ET080813, assembly GCF_000264765.2. Classification (GTDB taxonomy): domain Bacteria; phylum Pseudomonadota; class Gammaproteobacteria; order Enterobacterales; family Enterobacteriaceae; genus Edwardsiella; species Edwardsiella anguillarum. The sequence continues at coordinate 2,530,276 of NZ_CP006664.1, read as the reverse complement.
CACCGCAGCCAGCACGCGGCGGCCCGACGCCTTACCGAACGCTTTGAGAACGCCCGGCGTCAGACGGCGGCGCTGATCGGGGCCGATGAACATGAAATTATCTGGAGCAAAGGCGCGACCGAATCGATCAACCTGGTCGCCCAGAGCTACCTGCGGCCGCGCCTGCGACCCGGCGATCGGATCCTGGTCAGCGAGGCCGAGCACCACGCAAATCTGATCCCATGGCTGATGGTCGCCGAGCAGTGCCAGGCTCAGGTCGTCCGCCTACCGGTCGATGCGCGCGGCCTGCCGGACCTCAGCCGGCTTCCGGCCCTGCTCGAATCGCGCCCGCGCCTGCTGGCCCTGGGGCAAATGTCCAACGTCACCGGCGGCTGCCCGGATCTGGCGCAGGCGATCGACCAGGCGCATGCCTGCGGCTGCGCCGTCATGGTCGACGGTGCGCAGGGGGTGGTACACCATCCCCTTAATGTGCACGCCGCCGACGCCGATTTCTACGCCTTCTCAGCCCATAAGCTGTATGGCCCCTGCGGGCTGGGCGTACTGTACGGCAAACGCGCGCTGCTGGAGGAGATGCACGCCTGGCAGGGCGGCGGAAAGATGCTGACCCACGCCGACTTTAACGGCTTTACGGAGCAGGCCGTACCGCACCGCTTCGAGGCGGGCACCCCCAACATTGCCGGAGTGCTCGGCTTTGCCGCCGCCCTCGACTGGCTGGCAGAGATCGATCGCCCCGCCGCCGAGCGCCACTGCGTCGCGCTGGCGCAGCAGGCGGAGGCGGCGCTGAGTCTGCTGCCCGGCTTTATCAGCTACCGGGCGCCCAACAGCGCGCTGTTGGCGTTTAACGTTGCCGGGATCCACCACAGCGATCTCAATACCCTGATCGCCGAGCAGGGCGTCGCGCTACGCAGCGGCGTACACTGCGCGGCGCCGCTGATGCAGGCCCTTGGCGTCAGCGGCACGCTGCGCGCCGCCTTCGCCCCCTACAATACCCCTGCCGATGTCCAGGCGCTGGTGCAGGCCGTCGGCCGCGCCGTTTCACTGCTTAACGAGGATCCGCTATGAAGGCACCGCACCCCTTTGGCCGTCAGATCACCGCACAGACCCTGCGTCAGCGCTTTGCCGGACTGACGCAGTGGGAAGATCGCTACCGCCAGATTATCATGCTGGCGCGCGAGCTGCCGCCGCTGGATGAGACACTGCGCTGCCCGCAGGCGGAGCTCGCAGGCTGTGAAAACCGGGTCTGGCTGGACGGAGAGCGGCTGGAAGACGGCACCCTGCATCTGTACGGCGACAGCGAAGGGCGCATCGTCAAGGGGCTGCTGGCGATCCTGTTGACCACCGTCGAAGGGAAAACGCCCGCTCAGGCGCTGGAGAGCGATCCGCTGGCGCTGTTTGGCGAACTCAACGTCATGGCGCAGCTGAGCGCCTCGCGCAGCAGCGGGCTACAGGCCCTGGCGCAGGGCGTTGCAGCGATTGCCCGCCGCTATGCCGACGCGGCGCGCTGAGCGCGGCGAGCCAGCAGTTTTTTCAGGGCATGGGAGACCGCCACAAAGCCAAAGCTGGCGGTCACCATCGTCACCGAGCCAAACCCGGCGCTGCAGTCCATGCGCTTCGGCCCCTCGGCGGTGCTGCGCTGCGCGCAGACGCTGCCATCCGGCTGCGGATAGACCAGCGCCTCGCTGGAGAAGACACAGTCGATGCCCAGCTTTCCCCGGCTGTTCTTCACGATGCGGTGATCCGCCTTCAGGCGTTCGCGCAGCTTGGCCGCCAACGGATCCTGAATGGTCTTGGCCAGATCAGCCACCTCAATGCGCGTCGGATCGATCTGGCCGCCGGCGCCGCCGGTGGTCACCAGTGGGATCTTGTTGCGCCGACAGTGCGCCAGCAGCGCCGCCTTGGGTCGTACGCTGTCGATGGCATCGATCACATAGTCGAAGCGGCCATCGATCAGCGCGGCCACGTTATCCGGAGTAATAAAGTCATCCACGCAGGTCACCCGGCACTCGGGGTTAATCTCCCGGATCCGCGCGGCCAGTGCCTCGCCCTTAGGCTGTCCGACGGTGCTGCGCAGGGCCTGAATCTGCCGGTTGATATTGGTCACGCAGACATCATCCATATCGATCAGCGTAAGGGCGCCGATCCCGCTACGCGCCAGCGCCTCTACGGCCCAGGAGCCAACGCCGCCCAGGCCAATGACACAGAAGTGGGCACCGGCAAACGCCTCTAGCGCCGGGCGGCCATACAGACGCGCAATCCCGCTAAAGCGTTGCCAATAGGCGTCAGAAAATGGTGCAGTCATGGGAGGTCCCCTATCAAGCGTGAAAACTGCCGGGCAGTATAGGGGATAGCGAGAAAAACAAAAGGGGCACGCATGCCCCTACGTTCCCTATCCCGCGCGCCTCAGTTACGTACCAGCATCTGCCCGCCGTCGTGGCTAGCGCGCTGCGGGTGGTAGGCGTTAAACAGCGGCGCGCCGCTCTGCGGCGTTTTCAGCAGCCAGACCCGGCCATAGTGATTGTAGTAGCCAGCCCAGTGTCCGGCCTCCGGACCGATCCCCTGATAAATGTCAAAATGCTGTCCCTTGATAGCGCCGCCCACGTCCAACGCCACCATCAGGCGCATCTGGTAGCGCCCGGTGAATTTTCCCTGCGCGTTGAGCTGCGGTACTTCGGCCAGCAGCACCGATCCCGCCGGGATCAGCGAACGGTCCGACGCCACGGAGGCCTTGGCGATCAGCGGCACGCCGCTGGCGCCTTTTACCGGTGCAAACTGCTCCGGCTTAAAGAAGACAAACGAGGGATTCTGCTCCAGCAGCTCGCGCACCTCGGTGCGGCTGTGATCATCGGCCCACTGGCGGATCGCCTGCATCGACATATCCGCCCTGGCCACCTCGCCGCGATCGATCAGCACCTTGCCGATGCTGTGATAAGCATGGCCATTCTTGCCGGCGTAGCCAAAAAAGGTCAGGGGCTGGCCGTCGCCAAAGTCAACGTAGCCGCTGCCCTGCACCTCCATCATAAAGTTATCCATCAGCGAGTTGCTGTAGGCGATCTCCAGCCCGCGGTTATCCAGGGCGCCATCGTAGATGGCCGAGCGCGCCGGCAGGCGACCACGCTTATGCGGCATGCGGTACAGCGGATACTGAAACGCCCCCTGGGGATGGGGGCGCGCCTCCACCACCGGCGTGTAATACCCGGTAAACTGCACGTTGCCAAAGTTATCTACGCCCTCCATCTGGTAGGCGTTCAGGCCAAACTGCGCGAGTTTACGGGTATCGGCCCCAGCCATCAGCCATTCGGTCACCGCCTCAAAATTACCGACGTGGCGGCCATACAGCGACGGCGAGGCCTGACGGATGGCGTCCACCTGTTCCACAAAGTCTTTGCCGTTAACCGGCTTACCCTTGGCATTCGGATGGTTAACCAGCGCCAGCGGCTGGTTCAGGGTGCCATCTTTATACTGCTGACCGCGATCCGTCGGCCGGGAGGAGCACCCGGCCATCAGCGCCACCAATAACCCACATACCGCGTATTTTCCCCAACGCCCTTTCATCTCTCGCCTTCTTTTTTGCAATCGGTTACCACCGGCGAACCATAACAAACCCCTATCGTGAAAGGAATTAGAGCGAATAAAAAAATCACCCACATCCATATCATGATTAAAATTAAAACAAGATGATGAATATTCCCGCGAACACATCGCGGATCGGTGATGTTTGTCAAAAAAATCTTGCATCCCGCCAGATGGCGTGTATTATTCGCCCTCATCGGACGCGGGGTGGAGCAGCCTGGTAGCTCGTCGGGCTCATAACCCGAAGGTCGTCGGTTCAAATCCGGCCCCCGCAACCAATCCGATGCGCAGTACACAATATGATAGCAGTATGACGGACGCGGGGTGGAGCAGCCTGGTAGCTCGTCGGGCTCATAACCCGAAGGTCGTCGGTTCAAATCCGGCCCCCGCAACCAATTGTGTGCAGCAGACAATGTGATAGCAGTATGACGGACGCGGGGTGGAGCAGCCTGGTAGCTCGTCGGGCTCATAACCCGAAGGTCGTCGGTTCAAATCCGGCCCCCGCAACCAATTTCGTCATCGACAATAAACACCTTAACCGGTGTCTTTTTTGTTTTTATCGCCCGGCCCACAGTCGGCGGGGCGCCCGTCCTTGCCTACCGCTTCACCGTCAACGCTTCGCCAGCTGCGCTCCGCTGGCAAAATAGGCCTTAATCCCCGCCAGAATCGACTCGGCCACCTGCTGCTGAAATGCGCTGGTGCGCAGACGCCGCTCCTCTTCTACGTTGCTGATAAACGCCGTCTCCACCAGAATTGACGGAATATCCGGCGCCTTCAGCACCGCAAAGCCGGCCTGATCGACGCGATTCTTATGCAGCTTGTTGACCCGCCCCAGGCGATCGAGCACCTCGCGGCCAAACTTCAGGCTGTCGTTGATGGTCGCCGTCTGCATTAGATCGAATATGGTGTGGTCCAGATACTGATCGCCGCTGCGGCTCACCCCGCCAATCTCATCCGACTCGTTCTGCGTCTGTGCCAGATAGCGCGCGGCGGTGCTGGTCGCCCCCTTGGTCGACAGCGCAAAGACCGACGAACCGCGCACCGTCCGGCTGGTGAACGCATCGGCGTGAATGGAGATAAACAGATCGGCGCGCTGACGGCGCGCCTTGGCCACCCGCACCTTGAGCGGGATAAACACATCCTCATAGCGGGTCATATACACCCGCATATTCGGCTGACGCTTAATCAGCGCGCTGAGGCGATGGGCTATCTTCAGCACGATGTCTTTCTCCCGGGTGCGGTTTTTACCGATGGCGCCGGGATCTTCGCCGCCGTGGCCGGGATCGAGCATAATGACGATGGGTCTGTCGCGCCCGGCCTTGCCCTTCTGCGGCCCGGCCTTGGGTAGAGAGCGCTCCAGATCCCCCTTGTTATAATCTTCCAGCAGCGCCAGCAGCGGGTCATCCTCATCGTCCGCCCGCGCGGCGGGAGAGCCGGCGACCGGGTAGAGATCCACCACCAGGCGGTTCTTAAATTCGGCGACCGGCGACAGGGTAAACACCTTCGGGCTGACGTTCTGCTTCAGCTCCAGCACCAGACGCACCGTATCCTGATCAAACTGGCCGACCCGGGCATGCTTCAGGTAGGGATCGCCCCCCTGCACCTGATGACCGATCCCTTTCAGGACGCTGTTGAGATGCACCCCCTGAATATCCACCACGATACGATCGGGGTTGCTGAGCGCAAACTGCTTGTATTTGAGCGGCTGGCTCGACTCCAGCGTGACCCGAGTATAGGTCGACGACGGCCATACACGCACGGCGATCACCTGTGCGGACGCCGCGAAGCCGACGCGGCTGACGCTAAGGAACCAAGTGGCCGCGGCAGCCTGCAAGAGGCGGCGGCGCGTTAGGCTATGGTTGGAATCTGTCATGTAACCCCAGGGAACAACGCTGAAATACCCGCTCCGGCGCCCCGGCGCCGGGAAAAGACGGGCAAAACTTTAGCGAAACCGTCTGGGGATGTCATTAGAAAATCTGAATAGAGATTTAACAATCTATGTCCTTACCCGCGCGGCGGCGAACCCGCGCGGACAATTTGGCGCTTGCCTTTTGCTCAATTGCAGAATAAAAATACAGAATGAGCGAATAGATATTCACAAAGGTACGATTATGAAGGAGCGCAGCACAGAACTGGTTCAGGGGTTTCGCCACTCGGTGCCGTACATCAATGCTCACCGCGGCAAGACCTTTGTCATTATGCTGAGCGGCGAGGCCATCGCCGAGGCGAACTTCGTCGGCATCATCAACGATATCGCGCTGCTGCATAGCCTGGGCATTCGTCTGGTCGTGGTCTACGGCGCCCGCCCGCAGATCGATACGCTGCTCCGAGAGCAGCGCTGCGATCCTCGCTACCACAAGCAAACCCGGGTCACGGATGCCCGTACGCTGGCGCTGGTCAAGCAGGCCGCAGGCCAGGTTCAGCTGGATATCACCGCGCGCCTGTCGATGAGCCTGAGCAATACGCCGCTGGCCGGCGCGCATATCAACGTGGTCAGCGGTAACTTTGTCATCGCCCAGCCGCTGGGGGTCGATGACGGCGTGGACTATTGTCACAGCGGGCGCATTCGCCGCATTGATGAGGCCGCCCTGCGCTGCCAGCTGGACGCCGGTGCCATCGTCCTGCTCGGTCCGGTGGCGGTGTCGGTCACCGGAGAGAGCTTTAACCTGACCACCGAAGAGATCGCCACCCACCTGGCCATTAAGCTGCAGGCGGAGAAGCTGATCGGTTTCTGCGCCGCGCAGGGGGTCAGCAACGACGACGGTAGCATCGCCGCCGAGCTGCTGCCCAACGAGGCCGAACGGCGCGTCGCGGCGCTGGAGGAGACCGGTGAGGGGGCCCTGAGCAGCACGCGCTTTCTGCGCGGCGCGATCGCCGCCTGCCGCAGCGGCGTAGGCCGCAGCCACCTGATTAGCTATCTGGAAGACGGCGCCCTGCTGCAGGAGCTGTTCTCGCGCGACGGCATCGGCACCCAGATCGTGATGGAGAGCGCAGAGCAGATCCGTCGCGCCAACATCAATGATATCGGCGGTATTCTGGCCCTGATCCGCCCGCTGGAGCAGCAGGGGATCCTGGTGCGTCGCTCGCGCGAACAGCTGGAGCGGGAGATCGAGCGTTTTACCCTGATCGAGCGCGATAGCCTGACTATCGCCTGCGCCGCGCTCTACCCTTTCCCCCAGGAGCGTATGGGCGAAATGGCCTGCGTGGCGGTGCATCCGGACTACCGCAGCTCAGCGCGCGGAGAGCAGCTGCTACAGCGAATTACCGCCCAGGCGCGTCAGATGGGGCTGGAGAAGCTATTTGTCCTGACCACCCGCAGCCTGCACTGGTTTCAAGAACGTGGCTTCCAGCCGGTCGAGGTCGATATGCTGCCGCAGCAGAAGCAGGCGCTGTACAACTACCAGCGCCGCTCCAAAATCCTGCTGACCGAGCTGTAGCCCCGCCGGGCGATCTGCGCGGGTGCCTCGCCACATGCCGCTTAATCGGCGGCGGCCAGCAGACGGGCCATCAGCCCGCTGCGCCGTTCGGTCGGCGTGCGAATGGCCCGCTCCAGCACCGGCCGGGTCGCAAAGAGCGTCAGCTGCTGCCGCGCCCGCGTGATGGCGGTATACACCAGCTCACGCGTCACCACCGGCGACGGCTGGGTCGGCAGCGCCAGCAGCGTATGGTCGAACTCCGATCCCTGCGACTTGTGCACCGTCATCGCCCAGGCCGTCTCATGGGGCGGTAGCCGGTTGGGCTGTACCGCGCGCGGCGCGCCGTCGCTGCCCATAAACCACACCTGCCAGCCGCTCTGCTCATCGCCCAGCGTAATACCGATATCGCCGTTAAACAGCGCCTGACTGGCGTCGTTGCGGGTGATCATCACCGGACGCCCAGCATACCAGTGCTTTTGCCCCTCATGCGTGCGCCGGATCAGCCCCGCCCGCTGCAGCGTCAGGGCGATACGGTCGTTAAGGCCATGCAGGCCAAAGGGGCCCTCACGCAGGGCGCACAGCGGACGGAAGCGGGCAAACTCGGCCAGGATCTGCGCCGGCGCCTCTCCGCGCAGGATCCCCTCCAGCATCGGGCGATACCCCGCCAGACAGCACGTTAAGAGCGTCTGGTAGTCTTCATCCTGAGCGATTTCATGCCAATGCAGATCGGCAAAGCGATCCGCCAGGCACGCCATAGCCATCCGGCGATCGCCCCGATTGACGGCCAGCGCCAGCTGCCCGATCCCTGAACGGGCGTCGAAGCGGTAGCTGTGACGCAGCAGGCTGATGGCGTCACGCAGGGCGACCGCAGGCTGCGTCTCTCCGGCGGGGATCGGCGCATCGCACAGCCGGCTCAGCTCGGCCGCGCGCGCGGCGCTGAAGCCATATTCGGCAAAGCGGCACAGCTCCCCCAGCACCGCGCCGGCCTCGACCGAAGCCAGCTGATCGCGATCTCCCAGCAGGATCAGCTGCGCCTGCGGCGGCAGCGCCTCGATCAGCCGCGCCATCATCGGCAGATCCACCATCGAAGCCTCATCCACCACCAGCACATCCAGATGCAGCGGATTATCCCGGTGATAGCGCAAGCGGGCGCTGTCTGCGCGGGCACCCAGCAGGCGATGCAGCGTCAGCGCTTCGCGCGGCATCGCCTGTAGCTGATCCGGTGCCAGCGCCAATGCCGCCAAGGCCTGCCCCAGCGACTCGCCCAGACGCGCCGCCGCCTTACCCGTCGGCGCCGCCAGCTGAATGCGCGGCATCCGCCCTGGCGCCAGCGCGACTAACGCCGCCAACAGGCGCGCAACGGTTGTGGTCTTACCGGTGCCGGGGCCGCCGGAGATCACCGACGCCCGGCGCGTCACCGCCACGGCCGCGGCCACCTGCTGCCAGTCCGGGCGCTGGGCCGTAGTCGGGAACAGGCGATGCAGCACCAACGCCAGCGCCTCATCGACCCGCCGCGGCTGCGCACAGGCGTCGGCGAAAAAGGCCGCCACCGTACCCTCATCACGCCATAGCCGCTGTAGATACAGGCAATCGTGGCTCACCACCAGCGGCGTCGCCCTCTCGCCGCCGCTGACACAGGGCTGCGCCAGCAGGTAGTCCCGCCAGCGGGCGACGTCCCATCCCGCGAGCAGTGCAGGCCAGGCATCGGCCTGCTGCGGAAAGCGCTGGCTCAGCGTCGCCGTATCCAGCGCCGCCAGCGGCAGGCAGACATGCCCGGCGGCCAGCTCTTGGCTAACCAGCGCCGCGGCCAGCGCCAGGTGCAGCTGCTGCGGCCCGGCCAACAGCGTGGCAAACTGCAGATCCAGCGGGCGCAGCGTACGCTGCTGCGCCATCTGGGAGAGTAGGGACTCACGCATCGCTATCCTCCTGTTCCCCGGCAAACAACGCATCCAGCGCCGTGACCAGCGCCTCCTCGGGGCGGCAGGCAAAGACCCCCTGCCCCGGCTCAGCGCCCGCCATGCCGCGTAGGAAACAGTAAAAGACGCCGCCGAAGTGGCGCTGATAGTCATAATCCACCAGCCGATGACGCAGATAGCGGTGCAGCGCCAAGGTATACAGCTGATACTGCAGATCATAGCGGTGCGCGATCATCGCCGCCGCCATTGCCGGGGGAGTATAGGCTGCTCGATCCTCACCCAGCCAGTTGGACTTATAGTCCAGCAGGTAATAGCGCCCCCGGTGGCAGAAAACCAGGTCGATAAAGCCCTTCAGCATGCCCTCGACCTGGCTGAACGCCAGCGCCTCACACTGCGCCGACAGCGCATCGTGGCGGCGGATCAGCGCATCCAGCGCCTCCGCCCGCAGCGGGCGGGCAATCGGCAGATAAAACTGCAGCTCGGGCTGGCGCTGCGACGGGGCCAGATCGCTCAGGGTCAGCCCGCTCTCATCCAGCGGCGTCTGCAGGATCTGCGTCAGCCACTGCGCCAGCGTTGGCACCCACGCCAAATCGATCCCCTGCGCCAGGCACTGCTCGGCCAGCCACGCCGGATCCGGCGCCGCGGCGAAGTCCAACTTCTCCAGCAGGCCGTGTAAAAAGGTTCCCGGCGCCGCGCCGCGCGGAAAGGTGTGGGCGCTGAAGATCGTCGCCGCCGCCGTGCGATTCTCGCCGGCGGCATCGATATCCAGGCGCGGCAACAGCTCCAGATAGGTGCTAGCGCCGTGCTGCTGCAGCGCGGAGTAGCTGGTCACCCGCCAATCATCCTGCAGACGACGGGTAAAGCGGCGGGCGCAGAGCGCGCGCGGCGGTATCGGCTCAGCCTGCCACGGAGTTCCCTCGCCGGGAGAGAGGATCTCCAGGCGAATCTGGTCATTCGACAGCGTTTGCAACGCCTGCTTCAGCCCTTCGGCATCGCAGGGCTCGGCGCGCTGCAGCAGATAACCGATAGCGCCGTGATGCAGATCGCTCTCATCCTGTTTACGGCGATTTCCAGACACCAGCGGGGCGATACCCAGCGCACAGTGATACACGGCACGCGTCACGGCGACGTACAGCAGGCGCAGATCCTCCGCCAGTCGCTCCTGATCCGCCAGCGCCAGCGCATCATCGTCCGCACACAGATCCAACACCGCCTGGTGGGTGGCCCTGTCATGGTACAGCCCCTGCCGCTGACGGCGGAACGTCGCCACAAAGGGCAGGAAAACCAGCGGAAACTCCAGCCCTTTGGATTTGTGAATGGTGATCACCTGCACCAGATGGCGATCGCTCTCCAGACGCATTTGCTGGCTTTCCGCCTGCGGCTGCGGGCTGTCGATCTGCTGGGCCAGCCAGCGCACCAGCGCCGGCTCGCTGTCCAGCTGCGCCGCGGCCTCCTGCAGCAGCTCGCCCAGGTGCAGAACGTCGGTCAGGCGGCGCTCGCCCCCCGCGGTCGCCAGCAGGTTCTCCGCCAGGCGGCGGCGCCCTATCAGCTCTCGCAGCATCGGCAGCACCCCGCGGCGCTGCCACTGACGGCGATAGCCGTCAAACTCATCCACCACCGCATCCCAGCGCCGCTCATCCTGACTCAGCGCGTCCAGCGCCGCCGCATCCAGCCCCAGCAAGCCTACGGCCAGCGCGCTGCGCAGGGTTCGGCTCTGGGCCGGCGTCAGGATCGCCTGCAGTAGCCACAGCAGGTCGCGCGCCTCCGGTGTCGAGAAGACGCTGTCGCGGTTGGAAAGATAGACCGAGGGGATATTGAGCGCGCTCAGCGCATCGCGCATCACCGTCGCCTCGTGGCGGCTGCGTACCAGGATGGTCATATCGGCGGCGCACAGCGCGCGTCCCGCCTCGCCGTCATCACCGCCGGTCAGTCGCGCGCTGCCCCGCTGACCGGCGCTGAGCCAGTCACGGATCTGCGCCGCGCAGCGGCGCGCCATCGTCTGCAGATACTCCTGCGCTGTGCAGCCGGGAACATCATACAGCCACAGCGCCATCGCCGACTGGGGCTCACCGTCGATCGTCAGCCGGCGTCCCGCGTTGGCCGCGGCGGAGTCCACCGGTACAAAGGGGATCTCTGCGAACAAAAACGGCGCCTCCAGGCGTAAGAACAGCGCGTTGACGGCCTGTACTACGCCAGGCGCCGAGCGCCAGTTGGTCTCCAGGGTATAGCAGGCGTCCACCGCCGCGCGCGCGCGCAGATAGGTGAAGATATCCGCGCCGCGAAAGGCGTAAATCGCCTGTTTGGGATCGCCGATCAGCAGCAGCGCTATCTCGGTCGACCTGGCGTCGTCTGCGGTATAAATCCGCTGGAAGATACGGTACTGCAGGGGGTCGGTATCCTGGAACTCATCGATCATCGCCACCGGATAACGCTGGCGAATCGCCGCGGCCAGCGCCGCGCCGCCCGCACCGCCCAGCGCCTGATCCAACCGGGTTAGCAGGTCGTCAAAGCCCAGCTCAGCCCGGCGCCGCTTCTCCAGCTGTACGCCGTCACGGATTTCACCGAGCGCACGCGCCAGCATGAGATCGCGCAGCGACAGCGGCTCGGCCAGCAGCGACTCAATCTCCGAGAATACGCTATGGCACGGCGGCGCCCCCTTGCTGGTTTTCTCCAGCAGCGTCGCCTGTGCAAAGCGCGCGATCGACGACGGCAGCTGATAGTCACGGGTCTCTGCCTGCGCCCAGGCCGACACCTCATCCATCCACTTGGGCAGATAGCGGCTGCTGTAGCTGCGCTTGTCGACGCCCGAGGCGGCGATCAGGCCGGCCACCTGGTGCGCATGCTCCCGCCACGCGTCCTTGACCCGCTCAATGCGGGCCAGCAGGGTCTGATGACGCTGCGCCAGCGTCTCCTGCGCGTCGGGCGCCGGACGCAGCAGCGGCATCTCGCCGGACAGATAGGGCTGCAGCTCGGCCAACAGCGCCTCTGGACCGCTCCATAGCTGGCTGACCGCCGCCGCCAGATCGGCGGAAAGGGGATAGCAGTGGCGACGCCAGAAGTCAGCGCAGGCCTGACGGCGCAGCGGCAGCTCGTCCTGCAGCAGGGTCTGCTGAAACAGCACCCCGGACTCGAAGGCGTTGTGGCTGAGCATGCGCTGACAGAAGCCATGAATGGTGTAGATGGCGGCCTCATCCATCTGCCGCTCCGCCGCCAGCAGCAGAGAGGCCGCCAGCGCTCGATCGGCTATCTGCGCCAGCAAGCTGGCAAACAGCGGATGGCCGCTCTCGCCGCGCAGGCAGGCCAGCCGCAGCGCGTGAATATTGCTGCGGATGCGGCCGCGCAGCTCCTCGGTGGCAGCCTCGGTAAAGGTCACCACCAGGATCTCCTCTACCGCCAGCGGGCGCGGATAGGCGTTTTCCTCGCCCAGGCCCAGCAGCAGACGCAAGTAGAGCGCGGCCAGGGTAAACGTCTTCCCGGTGCCGGCGGAGGCCTCGATCAGACGGGCGCCGCGCAGCGGCAGGGTCAGCGGATCCAGAGTCTGCGTCGGCATCGGCGCGCGCGGCGCCGGCGGAGTCGACGGCGTCATCAGCGGGTCACCTCTATCTTCAGCGTCTTTTGCAGCGCGCTGGCGTCCGGGTAGCGCGCCCAGCCGGCCGGCTGGGCATACTGTCCCTGGGTGCTCTGTCCCATAACCTGCGACAGCAGCGCCAGCCCCTGCGGCGCCAGCACCGCCTGGCGGAAGAAGCGCTGCAGATCGGCCCGCGTCAGCCCCTCCAGCGCGGCGATCAGCCTGTCACGGGTATCAAAACTCAGATTGCCGCGGGCAAAGTCCCCCTGGAAACGGTCGGCCTCCTCGGATAAGGTTTGCGGCCGCTGACGCAGCTGGGTCACCAGCGCCCCGCGATATTGGCTGAAGTCCGCCTCGCTTAGCGCGGCCAGCCGCTGCTCCGCCTGGGCATAAAAGGCCTGATAGCGGCCATAGAGATAGTCGGGCGCCCGGCTGCTGCTCTGCAGCAGGAAGGCCAGCCCCCACTGGCGGCCAACCGACGTCGGGAAGACAAACAGCGCATAGGCCAGCTGCTCCTGGGTGCGCAGCCGATCGTAAAACCATGGCTGCAGGATCTGGCTCAGCAGCTGGCTGCGCGCCATGCCCTGAATCTCATCATAGCCGGTGGGCACGTAGACGGCCGCCAGCGCAGAGTCGCTGCTGCTGCCCGGCCTATCCAGCGTCGCCAGCGATGTTCCGCCGACCACCACGTCGCGGCCATACCACCAATGGGTGCCGCTGCAGTGCAGCTGGGCGCTGATGCGATCCGCCAGCAGGCGTACTTGTTCAGCAGAGAGGTTACCGACCACCATCAGATCCGGGGTCGCCGCACGGATCAGCCGCTGACGGTAGACTAGGATATCGTCCAACGTTATCGACGGCAGCATGGCGCGGCGCGCGGCGCGCTCGGCATAGGGCACGCTGGAAAGCGCGCGTACCGGCTGCATCGCCATCTCAAAGGCCTTGGCCTTGTCGGCGGCGTCCAACTGCTGGCTGTACCAGGATTTAGCCTGCGCCAGCTGATCCGCCGTCGGGGTAAATCCGGCATAGCCCTCCAGCAGCGCGCTAAGCAGCTGCGGCAAACGCTGGGTAAAACCGCTGGCGCTGATCAGCAGGCCATCGCTATAGCCGGTAGAGAAACCGATGCCGCCCACCGACGCCTGATAAGAGAGTTGATCCAGCGCCAGTCCGGCCAGATAGTCCGTCAAGGCAAACAGCACCTGGCCGCGCGGATCGTCGCTGTCGAGCGGGTTACGCAGCGCCAGGGTGATATCGGCCTTGGGCTCATCGGCAAAATAGCGGCTCGGCATATACAGCGCGCGCAGCCCCGGACGGGAGACGATCGGCTGCGGATACGCTGGCGTCGGAGATACCGGCTTAATCAGGGTAAAGTTATCCGGAATATAGGGATTCAGGGCCGGCAGCGACAGGGAGATATCGCGCCCGTCGCGCTGCCAGCGCGCCAGCAGGGTCGGCGTGATGCGTTCAACCTGATAGGGGGCATCGACAAAGTAGGCCATCTTATTGTGCGGCTCATCGGAACCGATAAACCAGATGCGCGCACGCTGCGGGGTCATGCTGTCCAAGCGAGCGGCGATCGCCTTGGGATCGAAACGATCGGCCAGATAGGGCGCATCCAGGACGTGTTCGACCGGCACCCGCAGCATCATATCAGCCATCCACTCGACGTATCCCATATTGCGCGTCACCGACGGGTAGCGGAAATCGAGCGCCAGCACATGCGCTATCTCGTCGAAGTAGCTCTGCTTGATGCCCTGGGTGCGCAGCAGGCGCAGATAGTCGTAGACGGCCGCGATCACCCGGCCCCGTTCGGCCACCCCTTTCTCAGTCAAGGCAACGTTGATATTGAACACCCCGCCGTTGCGATCTGCCATCGGATCGGCGCCGGCGCTAACGGACTCCGCCAGCCCCTGGTGCTGCAGCCAGTCGGACAGCGTATTCTTGCTGCGGTTGCCAATCAGATAGCTGATATAGGTATCCGTTTTACTGCGGAACGCCGCGCTATCGTTGGGAATGCGGTACTCAATGCGCAGCATCCGCCGCGGCTGAGCCGGGACATAGTGAATGATGATCCCCTGCTGCGCCGGTGTCACTACCGGCACATCGATCGGCGCGACCGTCGCATGTCGATTGGGAATGCGGCCAAAGCTCGACGCCGCCAGCGACGCCAGCGCGGGAAGCGGCTGGTTACCGTAAACCACCCCCACCATCAGATTGGCGGAGTAGTAGCGCTGATAAAACGCCACCAGCTGCTGATGCAGACTGCTACCCGGCTTATCGCGCAGGGTCTCCAGATTCCCCCCGGAGAAGCGGGCGCTGGGGTGGGCCGGGTTCAGGGTCTCGGCAGAGACCTGCTCCATGCGCAAACCGTCGCGCGAGCGCGCAAGCGTCAGCTCGGCATTCACCGCGTGGCGCTCGCGATCGGCGTTCCCTTTGTCCAGCAGCGGCTCGGCAATGGCGTCCGCCAAGCGGTCCAGCGCCGGGGCCAGGGCATCGTTTTCCACCTGCAGATAGTAGGCGGTGCGGTATGAAGCGGTGCTGGCGTTATAGCTGCCGCCGTGCTTTTTCAGGAATTCCGACAGATTGTCCGGCTGCGGGAACCGTTTTGACCCCATCAGCACCATATGCTCCAGATAGTGGGCCAGCCCCAGTTGACTGTCCGGATCGTCCAGCGATCCCACCGGCAGCGCCAGCGCCGCCAGCGCATTCGGCGCCTGTGGATCGGAGACCAGCACTACCTTCATGCCATTATCCAGGCGGATGGCTTGATAGGCGCGCGGATCGCCGGCGCTCTTGTTGATGCTCTGCGCCAGCGGCTGCCAGCCCTGCGCGGCAGCGCCGAGCGGCGCCCAAAACAGCAGTAATATCCACAGTACGATGGTCGCACTTTGTCTACGTATCACGTCCTATCCCCTCTTGCCCCTGTCCTGGGTGCCCCCGAAAACGCACCCGCCTGCCCGCTCCCCGCCGTCGCGGAGGATCACGCCAAATTATGATGCAGCAGCGGTAAATAAAAGCGCTGCGCCTGTGCTTCGAGCTCTCGCTGCGCCGCGTTATCCAACGTGCGCACCACCCGCTGCAGATAGGCATCCTGCCCCTCTCCCGGACTGAAGGCATCCCCGTTCCACGCCTGCAGCAGACTGCCGTGCGCCTTGGCGAGCCGAGCATCGTCCGTCGTCTGTAGCTGTCCCGTTTCCTTATCATAACAGCACTTCAGCCATTGCCATCCGCTGCGCGTCAGCAGCAGCGGCGCCTGCATCCCCTCGCGATAGCCCTCGATCAGGCGCACCAGCTCACGCTCGGCCTGCGCCGCATCGAGTCCGGCAAAGTGCCACGTCGTATTCTTGCGCCCAAACATCCAGCTATCGCCGCCCCCCTGAGCCAGGCAGAACAGCAAGTGCTCTATCCACAGCACGATCCCGTCCGTCGCCCCCAGCTCTGCGGGGCGCCAGCGCACCAGCCCTGACGCCTGCGCCTGCGGCAGCCAGCCGGTCAGGCGGCATCCGTCCAGCGTACGGTCGATCTCCAGGCTCTCCCCCGGCAGGAACAGATCGCCGACCCGCTGCGCCAGCTGCGTCATCTCGTCGCACTGCGCCTGCCACCACAGCGCACCGAAAGCGCCAAAGGGCAGGGCTCCGGCAGCGCGGATCTGGCGATACAGTGTCTCGATCTCATCGCCACCGATCAGGCGGTTAAGCAGCAGCTGGTTGATCTGATAGCGGCTGAGCGCATCCAGCGTGAAGGGCTCCTCCTGCGGCAGCTCACTCTCCTCACGGATAAAGCTGACCCCCAGACGCTGCTGAAAAAAGGCCCGGACCGGATGACGGTAAAAGCGGATCAGCATATCCAGCGTCAGGTGTTCCAACGGCAGCGGCGCCAGCCGGGCGGCAAACGGCGGATGCTCGATCCCCTGCCCGCAGGCGGCCGGCAGCCATTCACTGGCGTAGCTCTGGAACTCGCCCTGCGGATCGAAGTTCTCGGCATCAAACGGCACCCGCGGGTGCGTATGGCACAGATGCGCCATCACCCGTTCGGCGCTGCTGTCCACGTCCAGCGCCACATCCTGAGCCAGACAATGGCTCTGGGCGATATACTCCAGCAGCTCACTGACCAGCACGCTGGGATAGCGTGCGCTGTTATCCTGGACCGAACGGCCAATGTAGCTGATGTACAGCCGCTGCTGCGCCGACAGCAGCGCCTCCAGAAACAGGTAGCGGTCATCGTCACGCCGGCTGCGATCGCCGCGCTGCGCTTTCCCCGCCATCAGATCAAACCCCAGCGGCGCCAGGGTACGCGGATAAACGCCGTCGTTCATTCCCAGCAGACACACCACCTTAAACGGGATTGAGCGCATCGGCATCAAGGTGCAGAAGTTGATCGGCCCGGCGAGGAAGCGCTGGCTGATGCGCTGATTATCCAGACGGGCGGTCAACTCGTCGCGCAGCACCGTGATCGGCAGCGTCTCGGGATAGGCCGACGCCAGTCCCTCTTCAATCAGCTTAAGCCACTGCTGTTCGATCAGCGCACACACCGCTTCGCTATCGGCGTCGGTGACAAAAAAGTCATCCAGCAGCGCCCGGCACAGCGGCTGCCACTGCGCCAGCGTCTGCATCTGCCCCAGGCGCTGACGCCAATCGCGCAGCGCCGCCAGAAACTGCGCCAGCTGCCCAGCCAGCTCGGCGATCGTCCCGCTGGACTCATCGTAGGGCAGCACCCCCTGCCACTCTCCACTGCGGCTGTCCATGGCATAGCCCAGCAGCATGCGCGTCAGGCCAAACTGCCAGGTATGCTGACCGGTCGCCGGCAGCGCCAAGTCACGCACCGCGTCATCGTCCAGCCCCCAGCGGATCCCGGACTCCTCCACCCAGTGGCGCAACAGCCGGATACCGTCATCGTCGATATCAAAGCGCGCCGCCAGCGCCGGCACCTCCAGCAGCGCCAGCACCTGCTCGGCGTTAAAGCGGCTATGGGGAAGATCGAGCAGCGCCAGCAGCGCCTGCACCACCGGATGCAGCTGGCGGGCGCTGCGGTCCGAGATTGCGAAGGGCAGATAGCGGGCAGCCGGCGCATTGCCGAAGACGGCCTGAATAAAAGGCGCATAGCTGTCGATATCGGCCACCATCACGATCACGTCGCGGGCGCTCAGCGTTGCATCGGCGGCGAACATATCCAGCAGGCTGTCGTGCAGCACCTCAACCTCGCGCTGCGGGCTGTGGCAGACGTGTACGCTGATGCTGCGATCGTCCGACGCCAGCCGCCGCTTCTGCCGACTATCCTGCAGCGCCGGCGCAGCGGCAGCGATACAGGCGTGATCCTCCAGCTCCAGCATATCCCGCTGGATGCGCTGCAGCAGGGTATCCTGCGCCAGGTCAACAAAGGCGCTGACCTCCTGTGGGCCGTGCTGGGCCAGCAGATACATATGATCGCGTCCCAGCTTGCCCCAGGAGGCCAGCAGCGGATTGCTCAACGCCTGCTCGCCCTCCTCGCTAAACAGCGCAGCGGCCTGCTCCGGCACACGAAACAGCGCACTCTGGCTATCGCCCAGACTGCACTGCGCCAGCAGGTAGTCGCGGCGGCGTCGGCTTTGCAGCCGCGCCAGAAACGCGTAATCCTGAATGTCGCCCCAGTAGTAACGACAGGGATTGGTGAACATCAAATGCACATCAATGTGCTCACCCAGCGCGCGTAGCGCCTCAAGGTAGACCGGCGGCAGCGCCGAGATCCCGCAGATAAAGACCCGGCGCGGCAGCCCCGGCGGGGCGCCGTCGCTCGCCTTCAGCGCCTGAATGAAGCGTTGATATAGGTTGGCGCGGTGCCACTGGGGCTGGCCTAGCTGCTCGGTATAGTCACGCAGCGCCACCCACAGCGGCGCCTGCCACTGCTGCGCGCTGTCCAGCCCCTCGATCAGTCCACCCTGCTCCCAGCGCTGCAGCCACTCGGGGCGGTAGACCAGATACTGGTCATACAGGTCGGCAATCCGCGCCGCCAGCTGAAAATGCTTGCGCCGATCCGTATCGTCGCTCAGATAGTGCGCCAGCGGGGCAAACGCCGGGCGATCGAGGAACTGCGGTAACAGCCACATCAGCTTCCAGGTCATGGCATCTTTGCTAAAGGCGCTGCGCTGCGGGATATCCGGCAGCACCTGGGTAAACAGCTCCCAGATAAAGGTGGCCGGCAGCGGAAAGTCGATATTGGCGGCGATGCCGAAGCTGCGCGCCAGCTCCATCTGCAGCCACTGGGACATCCCCGGGCTTTGCACCAGGATCACCTCGCGCGCAAAGGGCGTCTCCAGCGGCTGCCCCTGCATCAGCGCCGCCATCAGCTGCGTCAGAACATCCAGTTGATTGGAGTGATAAACGGTAAACATAGCCTCTCCGGTGGGGCCCGCCCTGCTGCGCGGCCTGTTGGGTGTGCGCCAAAGCTACCGCGATCGCCCGCTAAGGGCAAATCAACTTTGCCAGGCTGACAGGCCGCCCCCGCGGCGGGGTGAGCTCGCACACCAGCAGACGACAGGATCCCGCGGCGCGCAGCCCCAGCGTCCGGCTCCACCCCGGCGGCACCCCCTCCTCCGACGGCGCCTGCAGCGGCAGCGTCGCCTGCGCCAGCGCGCCGCGTGCATAGCGCCAAGCCTCCTGACGCTGCTCCTGCGCCCGCTGCGCATGCAGCAGCGTGCGCTGAGTCTGCACCAGCCCCATCAGTCCGACGCTGGTCAGCAGCAGCGCCAGCATCACCTCAACCAGCGTGCTCCCCTGCTGCAGGGCAGACGATCCCCGCGGGCACAAAGTCGCTCCAGCCGCCGGGCAGCGCCCGATATCGTTGATCCCGCTCATGCGCCTCTCCCTCTAGATAGCGTACCCGAACCAGTGGATAGGTCAGCGGAGACGGCTGGCCAGACACACACAGCAGCGCCCGCTGCGCATCCAGTGCGCGAATGCAGGCGTACCACGACGGCGCCAGCGCCCGGCATTGCCAGTACGGCCTGGCCTGCCAGCGCAGGCGCTGCGCCCGCGTCAGCCAGAGATCGGCCTGCACCTCGGCGTACCAGTATCGCTGCTGCGCCGCGCTACGCTGCAGCAGCGCCGTGGTTTGCGCCTGTTGCGCCAGCACCCAGCCCAATGCCAGCGCCAGCGCGGCCAGCAGCGTGCCCAACAGCGCCGCGCCGCGCTGACGCCTCACGGGGCGGCTGGCCGCGCTAGATTCGGTGCGGCCAGCCACTGCCGCAGCACCAGCGGCGCATCGGGGTATCGCCGCTCCGCCAGGCTCAGGGTCAGCTGAAAGGTCGCCGCGCGACGGACAATACGCAGCGCATCGATCCGCCAGCGCCGCTCATCGCTCACCCGCTCCCAGCCGCCGCCGTCACAGAGCGTGGCACCGCGCCGCACCTCCAGCGCCCCCTGGCGCAGACGCCAGCCAAAGCGCTCAGCCTCCTCGACGGCGCCATCGCCGTCCAGATCGTAGGCCAGCAGCACGCAAGAGCCGCCTGGCTCCCCGCGCACGGCGGCTATCTGCACCGGCGGCGCCGGACGGCGACAGGGCGCCGCGCAAAATCCGCTGCGGCGCAGATCCTTCTCCAGCCGATCCAGCAGCCCCGCCGCTTCCTCCATGCGCTGCAGCTGACGCTGAGCGGCCAGCCCCTGACGCCGCAGTTCACTGACCAGGCGCAGGGTGGCCGACATCACCAGCGCGCCGAGAAACAGTCCCACCATGATCGACAGCAAGCTCATTCCCCGCTGACATCGCACGCCGTCAGCGCCGACACTCCATACTCTGCGCACAGCCTCACCCTCCCCTGCGCCGACCAGATCACCCGGACGGCACGCCGCTCATCGCTCAGGCGGAGATGCCCTGGACGCGCCGTATTGCGGACGCCGTAAAACCCGGCGTCGGCAGACATCTGCGCCTCCAGGCGCAGCGGCGCTATCGGTATAAAGGCCGCGGCGGCGCGACAGTCGTCCTGCGGCTGCGCCACCAGGCAGGCCACTCCCCCGCGGCCGCGGCGAAACAGGATAGGACGCCCCCCGTTGCTGCGAAAGGCCTGCTCGCGCAGCGTCAGCAGATACGTCTGCAGGCGTAGCCCCTCTGCCAGCATCCGCTGCTGATCGCGGCGCGGCAGCCAGAGCGGTAGCGCCGCGGCGGCCAGCATCGCCAGCACGCCACAGACCAGCATCACTTCCAGCAGGGTGTATCCCCGCGGCGCCTCCCGCATGACCGCCCCCATTCGCACGATGGCACGGCGGCCCTCGCCGTGGCGGCATCCAGCCTAAGCTGGCGACGACGGCAGGCCAAGCGCTATCGCGGCGGGATACGGCTGACGCCAATAAAAAACGCCGGCACAGGGCCGGCGTTTACAGAGGAGTATGCGTCGCTGCGCATTACACGGCGACGGGGGCTTTAATCGCCGGGTGCGGATCATAACCTTCGATGATGAAGTCCTCGAAGCGGTAGTCGAAGATCGACGCGGGACGGCGCGCCAGCGCCAAACGCGGCAGTGCACGCGGCTCACGGGTCAGCTGCAGCGCCGTCTGCTCCATATGGTTACTGTACAGATGGGTATCCCCGCCGGTCCAGACAAAATCGCCGACCTGCAGATCCAGCTGCTGCGCCATCATATGAACCAGCAGCGCATAGCTGGCGATATTGAACGGCAGCCCCAGGAAGACGTCGCAGGAGCGCTGATACAGCTGGCACGAGAGGCGGCCGTCGGCGACATAAAACTGGAAAAAGGCGTGGCAAGGCGCCAGCGCCATCTGATCCAGCTCGCCCACGTTCCAGGCCGACACGATGATCCTGCGCGAGTCGGGATCCTGGCGCAGCTGCTCCATCACCTGACTGATCTGATCCACCTGGCGGCCGTCGGTGCAGCCCCAGGCGCGCCACTGCTTACCGTATACCGGGCCGAGATCGCCGTTGTCATCAGCCCACTCATCCCAAATAGTGACGTTATTCTCATGCAGGTACTTGACGTTGGTCTCCCCGTTAAGGAACCACAGCAGCTCATGAATGATCGAGCGCAGGTGGCACTTCTTGGTGGTCACCAAGGGAAAACCCTGCTGCAGATTGAAACGCATCTGATGGCCAAAAATCGACAGGGTGCCGGTGCCGGTACGATCGGCCTTGGGTGTCCCCTCTGCCAGCACTTTTCTCATCAAATCCAGATACTGTTTCATGTCACCTCAAACTCTCTACGTAAAAAAATCAGGACGCCTGCGCGCGCGGCGAATGACGATAGGCCCACACCATCATGATAACGCCGACCACGATCATCGGTATGGAGAGGATCTGCCCCATGCTGATCACCCCGTCAAACAGGCCAAGCTGCGCATCGGGCTGACGGAAAAACTCACAGATAATACGGAAGGCGCCGTAGCCCACCAGGAACAGTCCGGAGACGCTGCCCATCGGACGCGGCCTGCGAATAAATAGGTTCAGGATAATAAACAGCACGACCCCCTCCAGCAACAGTTCATACAGCTGAGACGGGTGACGCGGCAGCAGGCCAAAGTGGTT
Source organism: Edwardsiella anguillarum ET080813 (assembly GCF_000264765.2). Classification (GTDB taxonomy): domain Bacteria; phylum Pseudomonadota; class Gammaproteobacteria; order Enterobacterales; family Enterobacteriaceae; genus Edwardsiella; species Edwardsiella anguillarum. Next base: position 2,508,299 of record NZ_CP006664.1, on the reverse strand, counting down.
ATACACCGCCTGCCACTGCGGGTGGGTCGCTGCCAGCTGCATATCCTCACTGCTGGAGCCTGGGAACAGCATCGCCCAGGGCGTATCCAGCGTCACGCGGCCCCACAGCTCGCCGTTAATAAAGTTGCCCAGACGCCCGGCGCCCAGACCAAACGGCACCAGCGGCGCAATAAAGTCAGACACCTGGAAGAAGGTGCGCTTGGTGCGACGGGCAAACCACAGCATCGCCAGGATCACCCCGATCAGACCGCCGTGGAAAGACATGCCGCCATCCCAGACCTTAAACAGATATAGGGGGTTATCGATAAACAACGGCAGGTTATAGAACAGGACATAGCCGATGCGCCCGCCGAGGAATACCCCGAGGAAGCAGGCGTACAGCAGGTTTTCGACTTCGTCTTTGGTCCAGCCGCTGCCCGGCCGGTTGGCCCGGCGCACCGCCAGCCACATGGCAAAGACAAAGCCCACCAGATACATCAAGCCATACCAGTGCAGCGCTACCGGACCGATGGAGAAAATCACCGGGTCAAAACTGGGAAAATGCAGATAGTTCGTCATCCGTCACCACAATACTGTCTGAGAAACCGTATAAAATGCTCAAGTGGCGCATCATAACATAGGAAAGTGGAGGAACCGGGGTATGCGTAACGATAAAGTTATGTAAAAAAGCGTATCGCCCCACGGCGGATCGCAGCCGAAAAGATAGGCTTATCTCGCAGCATCAGGCGCCGGCGCCCTGCGTGTCCACCGCCGGCGAGGGGGGCCCCCGGGTAATGGCCGTCATACACTCTGCCTTAATCGTTTCCTGATCGTCACGGAATATATCCATCCCAACGTATTTTCAGAAAACGGCGAGCGCGTGTGATAGCCGACGAGGGCGCGAACGCCGGACAACGCCCCCCTGCTTACCAGCCGCTCAGCAGAGAAAAGGTTTGCCAGAACAGGGTGACCACCAGCAGGGCGCACAGCGGCACGCTGAACAGCAGACGGCCGGAGAGCAAACGGTGGATCAGAATCCCCACCAGCACCGATACCGGCAGCAGCGCCAGGAAGAAGGGCCAGGTATACAGCATAAACAGCAGCGTATTGGTGCCATAAACGACAAAGGGCAGCGCGAACGCCAGCCAATAGAAAACAAATCCCAACACACCGCCGCTGAAGGCGTAAGAGGGATCTTCGCGTTCGCCGGTGGTCAGTTCATCGGCCGGCCTGTTGGCGGCATTAATCAGCATACCCGAATCCTGCGGCAGCAAAGCGTTCACATACGCGGAAAGGCGATCGGCCTCACCGCTGCGCGCCGGGCAAAACAGGGCCGACAGGCGCAACACCGAATGCCAGAGCCGTACGGCCTCAGACTCACGCTGGCATATGCGCTGATAATACCGCCGAGGGCCAAAACGTCTAACATTTGCACGGCCAAATTTGTTACCAATTGTTCTCCCTCTCGAGGCGTCCGGCGGCGCTCTCCGCCGCCTAAATTGCACCATACGGAGGCATGACGCCTAGGGGAGACGTTATATCCCCTTCTCATCGGCCTTACTCCCGCTATTTTTCCCCCTTTGTCCGCGCAAGAAATTGTTTAATCCCCTGCCACAGGCGATAATATTTGGCAGATGAATGCCCCTGCCGACGTGTGACGCGCCATCGACAGACCGATACAAAGGACGCCCGACTCATGCTTTCCCGCTGCAGATACTCTCTCTCCCTGGCCGCGCTCTGCCTGGGCTGCGCGCTCGTCGCGCCGGTCAGCGCCCAGACCCACCAGCCCATTGGAAAAATCGCCGATCAGGAAGTGCGCCATATCGCCACCTATTTCCCCGGCCGCATGGCGGGCAGCCCCGCCGAGCTGATGATGGCCGACTATGTCAACCAGCGCTTCCGTCAGATGGGTTATGACAGCAACCTGCGCGACTTTAAGACCCGCTATCTGTACCGCGACAGCAACGGTAAAAACAGCTGGCACAACGTTACAGCCACCTCGGTGATCGCCGCAAAAGCGGGCCACGGCGCTCAGCAGATCCTGATCGTCGCCCATCTGGATACCTTTACTCCGCAGAGCGATGACGACGTTAACCATAACTTGGGCGGGCTGACGCTCCAGGGGGTCGATGATAACGCCTCCGGCGTCGGCGTCATGCTGGAGCTGGCCGAGCGCCTGCGGCCGATAAAAACCCAGGTCGGCATTCGCTTTCTGGCGCTGAGTGCGCAGGAGCTCGGCGGCAAGGGGATCGAAAACTACCTTAGCCGTATGACACAGGAGGAGAAGAAAAATACCCTGCTGGTGATCGGCATAGACTCCCTGATCAGCGGCGACAGGCTGCTCGCCACCAGCAACGCTCAGGCGCTGGCCGAGCGCAGCCGCGATCGCCTGCTACAGCTAGCCAAACGCGACGGTATCCGCATCGCACGCGGCGACAGCGCGGCGCTGGGTCAGTCCACGCCCCAGAACGAGGGGATGGCGCTGTTTTCTCAGGCCGGGCTTCCACTGCTGCTGCTCTCTGCCGCGGATAGCCAAGATCCGACGCGCCAGACGCGCCACGGCGGCAACCTGTTTGCACAGGGCACCAGCTGGCATCAGCCCCAGTACGACAATATGAAATATTTGGATCGGCACCTGCCGGGACGGATCCGAGCCCGCACCCGCGAGGGGGTCAGGATCCTGCTGCCGCTGCTGGAGCAGCTGACCCGCTGATCCCACCGCCGCTGTATACGCTGCGGGCTTCCTAATGTAGAGAAATATCAGGCAATGTGGCTTTAGGTAAAGGGGGATTGCGTTGCTGTATCTGGGCATTACATTACTCAGAGAGCCGGCGGCCGTTCGCCCCTGAGCACGGTGCGCTGCAATCCCGTCCCGGATCCGACGGGACGGGATTGTACGGGCCATTTCCATTTTACCGGTCACCAACGTTATCGACCCCGCTGCGGCGGGCGCTGTGTTGAGGCAGATTATGCAAACTGAAGAACAACGTATCATTGAAGGTCTTTTTTCCCGTCTGCAGCAGGCTGAGGCCGGCAGCGGTCCCCGCGACGCCGACGCACAGCGGCTGATCCAGGCCTGTCTGACCAAACAGCCGGCCGCCCCGTATTACATGGCGCAGGCCATGCTGATCCAGGAGGCCGCGCTCAAGCGACTCAATCAGCAGGTTGAACAGCTGCAGCAGCAGATCAGTCAGCTCCAGAGCCAGCCGCGTAGCAGCGGTGGCTTCCTCGCCGGCCTGTTCGGCGGCGGCAGCCAGAGCGGCGATGCCCCGGCATCCGCTGCGCCGACAGCTGCCCGTACGCCGCTGGGTAGCCAACCGATCCCTGGCGCTGCCAACTATGCTCAACCGGGCTATGGTCAGCCGGCGCCCAGCTATGGCCAGCAGCCGACGGCAGCCCCCTCCCGTGCAGGCAGCTTCCTGGGCGGTGCGCTGCAGACCGCGGCCGGCGTCGCCGGGGGGATGGTGATGGCCAATATGCTGACCGGACTGTTCCACCAGAGCCGTCCAGAAGAGATCGTCAATATCATTGAGGACACCCCCGCGCCGGAGGCCACCAACAGCGACGTCGATCGGGGCAATGAGACCCTGGGCAATGACGCTCAGAACACCGATGCTCAGGACAGCGGCCAGAACGATGCCGACTGGCGTCAGGATAATAGCGGCGGTTTTGGCCAGGATAGCGGCTTTTCCGATCCTCAGGACGACGGCTTCTTTGGCGGCGACGACGACGACTCCTCCTTTTTCTAACGCATCGCTCACGCCGGGAAGATCCCTCCCCGCTTCCCGGTGTGCGCCTGCACGCCAAATGTAACAAAATGTAACTCTAAGTATATTCACCAGATTTTTATTCATCGACACGGATAAAATATAAACCCTACATTTAAATACTATTCAATATTTATTGCGAAATAACCCAGCAAAATAAAATATAACACCAGCAAGATATCCACGATTTTTAGTGAAGCAATAAGCACAATAATATATATCCAATTATTCAAAGTTTATTTTTATATTTAAACATTCGCAGTATCAATCCTCTCTGAAATCAGATTCGCCCAAAAATAATCACTCCCCCACTTTAGCCCCATCATCCAAGAGGCATCCCCGCCGCCGGGGATGTACGCTCTCACCAGCACCACCACAAAACAATCAATAAAATAAATCCATTTGCATATAAATTAACAAAATAAATAGATTACCCATGAGCTACATACATATGAATTACATTATGCAATAAGATTAAAATGAGTCATCGTGCCATTTTTGGTGTCAAGCGATTATCCTGCCCTTGGTTATAACACCATTATTAGCCATCCATTTAAAATAATTATTACTCATCAAGGATAAGATATGAAATATAAATACCTTGCAGTGGTTATTCCGGCATTAGTGGCGGCGGGCGTAGCGCATGGGGCTGAGGTTTATAATAAAAATGGCAATAAGGTCGATATCTATGGCCGTCTCGCCGGAGAGTTCTACTCCGGTGACGGCGCTGGAGATGACAGCTATGCGCGTATCGGCTTTAAGGGGGAAACCCAGGTTAACTCGATGCTGACAGGCTATGCCCGCTGGGAGTTCCAGGCGAAAGCCAGCCGCAACGAAAGTGCGCCAGAAAGCTATACCCGTCTGGGCTTCGTGGGACTGAATATCGCCCAGTTCGGCTCGCTGGACTATGGCCGTAATAACGGCGTGCTTAAAGGTGTGGAAGACTTTACCAACGTATTCCCGGTCTACGGCGGCGACTCCTATACCAAGACCGATAACTACATGACCGGTCGCGCCAATAACCTGCTCACCTACCGCAACCGCGACTTCTTCGGCCAGATCGAGGGGCTGAATATCACCCTGCAGTACCAGGGCAAGAACGAGGGGACGATTAAAGATAGCGATATTCAGAGCGGCACCGGCAACCGCGGCGACGCCTCTGCGCGGCGTGACAACGGCGACGGCGCCGGGATCGCCGCCACCTATGAGCTGCCTTTCGGCATCGCTCTAGCAGCGGCCTATAGCAGCTCCGATCGCACCACCGCCCAGTCATCGGGAACGCAGGGCAGCGCAAGGGGCGAGCACGCCGAGGCCTGGACCTTCGCCGCCAAATACGATGCCAATAATATCTACCTGGCAGCCATGTACGCGGAAACCCGCAATATGACCCCCTTCAACAAAAATAACCTGATCGCGAAGAAGACCCAGAACTTCGAGGCGGTGGCCCAATACCAGTTCGACTTCGGCCTGCGTCCCTCTCTGGGCTATGTGCTGTCGCGCGGCCTCAACCTTAATAGCGACAACGCGGCGCAGAAAAACGCGTCTGGCAGCCTGGTCAACTACATCAGCGTCGGCACCGAGTTTGCGCTGAACAAAAACATGGTGACCTACATTGAATATAAGATGAATCTGCTGAAAGATAACGAGTTCAGCAGCTATAACAACATTGATACCGATAACCAGCTGGGCGTCGGCATTCAATATAATTTCTAATCTCGCCCATTATAAACAAGGCCTCCCGAGGGAGGCCTTGTGCTCTTATGCGCTTGTGCTATCCGGCTCAGTTGCGGCCGAACATATCCTTGATCCAACTGGCAACACCGTCGCTGCTCTGCCCCTGGCCAGCGGCAGCCGGCGGCGGCGCACTGCACAGCGACTGCGGATCGTCGGTCCAGACCGGCAGGGTACGCCCGCTGCCGCACTGGAAATTACCGGCGTCATCGACCCCTACCATGCTGATCCCCTGCGGCGGCACCAGATCCAGCGCCAGCGGCGTCTGATTCTCCAGATAACGGCGGTACAGGGTCAGGGCACCGCTGGCCCCGGTCAACTTGGAGGGGCCGTTATTATCGCGCCCAACCCAGGTGATCGCGACCTCCTTCCCGTCGATACCGGCAAACCAGCTGTCGCGCAGATCGTTCGTGGTACCGGTCTTAGCCGCCAGATGGTAGCGGCCAAATTTACCCGACAGCGACCGCGAGGTTCCGCTCACCACCCCCTGCTGCATGGCATACAGCGTCAGGTAGGCCGCCTGCGGGGCCACCACGCTCTGCGCCTGGGGCAGGCTCTGATACAGGACAGTGCCGTCCTCGGCGATCACCGAACGCAGCGCCGACAGGGTCGCCCGATTACCACCGGCGGCGATGGTCTGATAGGCCTGGGCCACCTCCATCGGTGTCAGGTTGATCGCGCCCAGCAGCATGGCAGGAACTGGATCAATGACGCTCTTCGGGACGCCCAGCTGTTGCCAGGTCGCACTGATCCTGTCCAGCCCCAGCGCCATGCCCAAATTCACCGTCGGTACGTTGAGCGACTGCGCCAGCGCGGTCATCAGCATCACCTGTCCACGGTACTGACGATCGTAGTTTTTCGGCTCCCAGTAGGTGCCGTTGGAGAGCTTGATCGACACCGGCTGATCCGTCAGCGGGGTATTTAGGCGATAGCTAGCCGGCTCGCTCAGCGCCGTCAGATAGGTCGGCGGCTTGGCCAGCGAGCCGATCAGACGACGGGCGTCCATCGCGCGGTTAAAGCCGGCAAACTGGGTCTGCGCACCGCCCACCATCGCACGCACTTCGCCGCTGAAGCGATCGACCACCACCATGGCCGCCTCCAGATCGTCTAAGTGGCGCGCCGCGCGCAGCGCCGGAATACCGGCCTCGACGGCTTTCTCCGCCGCGTCCTGCGAGACAGGATCGAGGGTGGTAAAGATTTTCACCCCAGAGAGGTCCTGTACCTTATCGCCCAGCTTAGCCTGCAGCTCCTGGCGCACCAGCTGCATAAACGCAGGCTGCGGCGAGATGACGCCCCCCTTGGGCTGTACCCCGAGCGGGCGGGCGCTGAGCATGTTGTACAGATCCTGATCGATGATCTTCTGCTCCAGCAACAGATGCAGCACCACATTGCGCCGCTCCAGCGCCAGCTTGGGATTACGCCACGGGTTATACAGCGATGCTCCCTTGACCATGCCCACCAGCAGCGCCTGCTGATCCAGGCTCAGCTCTTCTACCGGACGGCCAAAGTAATACAGGCTGGCCAGCGGGAAACCGCGGATCTGATCGTTGCCGCTCTGTCCCAGGTACACCTCGTTGAGGTACAGCTCCAGAATGCGATCCTTGCTGTAGCGGTAGTCAAGGATCAGCGCCATATAGGCTTCGTTAAGCTTGCGCCATAGGGAGCGCTCGTTGCTCAGGAACAGGTTTTTCACCAGCTGCTGAGTCAGGGTGCTTCCCCCCTGCACCGTACGCCCGGCCGTCAGGTTGGCCAGCAGCGCACGGCCAATGGAGTAGAAGCTGATGCCGTCGTGCTGATAGAAGTGGCGATCCTCCGTCGCCATCAGGGTATCCACCAGCAGCGTCGGGAAGCCGCTGCGCGGCACAAACAGACGCTGCTCGCCGTTGGGCGACTGCAGCATCGTGATCAGCCGGGGATCGAGACGGAAAAAGCCAAACTGGCGCTTATTCTCCAGATTGACAATCTCGTTCAGGCCATCCGCATCAAACACCAGGCGAGCGTGGATCTGCCCCTCTTTTCCATCAGGAAAATCAAAGGGGCGGCGCAGCATATCGATACTGCTGCCCGAGACGGTAAACTCGCCGGGACGGGTGATACGACTCACCTCGCGGTACTGCATGCCCTCCAGCAGATTGACCATCTCTTTCTTGCTGTAGTTCATCCCCGGCTCAAGGCTGACCATCCGACCATACACGGCGGCCGGCAGCTGCCAGACCTTACCGTCGATACGACTGCGGATCTGCTGATCGAGATAGACCCCATAGGCGCCAATGACGACCAGCGCGACCAGCGCCAGACGAAACAGCAGCCACAGCACGCGGCGCCGACGGGAACGTTTTACCTGTTTGCGCGCCACATCACCCTCATCATCGTCATCATCATATCCACCATCATCACTCTCCCCACGCGCCTGGTCATCCTCGTCGTAGTCATCCTCGTCGTAGTCATCCTCGTCGTAACGACGGCGACGGCGCGCAGGCTCTCCGCGTGGCGGCTGCGCCGCCCGTTTTTTACCTTTACGCCCGATTGGCTGGCGATCGTCCCCAGACATATCCTGTTTCTCCGGCTGTAATACGGCCTAAGCCGCCTAATATGCGCCTGTGTCCCCCGCAAATAACAGGGGGAACGCTCTGAAAATTAATGTCGCTTGGTGCGCCGGGTCGGCTGCGCGTTGGCCGGATCGTCCGGCCAGACGTGCTTGGGATAGCGCCCCTTCATCTCTTTCTGTACTTCACGATAGGCGCCCTGCCAGAATCCCGCCAGATCGCGGGTGATCTGCAGCGGCCGCTGCGCCGGAGACAACAGCTCCAGCACCAGCGCGACGCGCCCCTGCGCGATACGCGGACTCTCCCGCTCACCGAACATCTCCTGCAGACGCACCGCCAGCGTCGGCGGCTTATCGCTAAAATAGCGAATCGCTAGACGCGATCCGGTCGGCACAGTGTAATGAGTCGGCAGCTCACTATCCAGCCGCTGACGCGTGTTCCAGTCGAGCAGTCGCAGCAGCGCCCCGGCCAGATCGATCTGACGCAGCCCCCGCAGATCGCGGACGCCGTACAGCGCGGGCAGCAGCCACTGCTCCAGCGATGCCAGCAAGCTCTCATCATCCACCGCCGGCCAGGCATGCTCGGGCAGCCAGCGCTGGGCACAGATCAAACGCAGGCGCAGCTGCGTCGCCGCCTCGTCCCACCCCAGCGCGGCCACTCCCTGCGTACGCACCCATTCCAACAGCGCCTGCGCCAGCGTCGCCTCATCGGGACGGGCCAGCGGCTGCGCACGCAGCACCAGGCGCCCCAACTGGACGCGGCGCCAGGCGCGCAGGGTTCCTTTGGCCTCATCCCACTCAACGCCGGTGCCTTCGCTGACCAGGTGCGGCAGCTGGGCCGCCAGCGATGCCAGATCGCAGGGCAGCGCCAGCAGAATCCGCGGCTCGCCGCCGGAGGCCCCCTGCAGCAGCGAGGCGGCGATCAGCCCCGCCATCCGCCCCAACGCATCGTCCGCCTCCAGCGCCGCACCCAGTCCGTTGGCCAGAAGATAGCGCCCATCCTGCCCGCGCGCGGCGGCGATCCGGTCGGGATAGGCATGCGCCAGCCACAGCGGCGCCTGCGCCAGATCGGCCTCCGCCCGCCGCCCTCCCACACGCTTAACCAGCTGCGCCGCCCGCTGACGCCAGTGTGACTGAGGATGGTAGAGCGCCTGGCGCATATCGGCGCTCCCCTGACGCGGCGGCTCCTCGACAATCGCCGCCAGCAGGGCGGCACAGGCCAACGCGGCATCGCCGGCGTCGCGGGCGGCGCACAGCATCGCCGCCAGGCGCGGATCGCTGCCCGTGCGGGCCATCTCCCGCCCCAGCGCACTCAGTCCCCCCTGCGGATCCAGCGCATCCAGCTGCTGCAACAGGCGCTGTGCCGCGCCCAGCGCCGCGGCCGGCGGCGCGTCAAGCCACGTCAGCTGCTGCGCATCCCGACAGCCCCAACTGAGCAAATCCAGCCACAGCGCGCTCAGATCGCTGCGCAGGATTTCGGCCTGGGCATAGTCGCTGGCCCGCTCGGCCTGCTCAGCCGATACCAGATGCCAGCAAATCCCCTCGCTCAGACGCCCGGCGCGCCCGGCGCGCTGGGTCATCGACGCCTGGCTCGCCCGCTGGGTCACCAGCCGCGTCAACCCGCTGCGCACGTCAAACTGGCTGACGCGCTCCAGCGCGCTGTCGACCACCAGACGAATGCCATCGATAGTGAGGCTGGTTTCCGCAATATTGGTCGCCAGCACCACTTTGCGCCGCCCCGCCGGCGCAGGCGCGATGGCCTGCTGCTGCTCGGCCAGCGACAGCGCCCCGTATAAGGGACAGATGTCGGTATCCTCGGCGACGCACTCCTCCAGCAGCGCCGCGCAGCGGCGGATCTCGCCCACCCCGGGTAAAAACAGCAGCAGCGAGCCGCTCTCCCGGTTCATCAGGCTCAGCACCGCGGCGGCCGCCGCCTGCTCAATGCGTTCATGGGGGGAAACGGGATGATAGTGACGCGCCACCGGATAGCTGCGCCCCGCAGAGACGATGGTCGGCGCATCCGGCAACAGCGTCCCCAGGCGGGCATCGTCGAGGGTCGCCGACATAATCAGCAGCCGCAGATCGTCGCGCAGCCCGGCCTGTACATCCAAAAGCAGCGCCAGCGCCAGATCCGCCTGCAGGCTACGCTCATGAAACTCATCGAGGATCACCAGCGCCACCCCTTCCAGCATCGGATCGCGCTGCAGCATGCGGGTCAAAACCCCCTCCGTCACGACCTCCAGACGGGTATTTTTACCGACCCGATGCTCTCCGCGCATCCGGTAGCCAACCGTCTCGCCCAGCGGCTCGCCCAACTGCTGCGCCAGCCGGTTGGCCACCGTCCGCGCAGCCAAACGCCGCGGCTCCAGCATCACGATACGCCCATTCAGGCAGGGAGACTGCAGCAGCTGCAGCGGCAGCCAGGTGGATTTTCCCGCCCCAGTCGGGGCGTTAAGCAGCACCCGGGAGGCAGACTGCAGGGCGGCAAGCAGATCGGGCAGCACCGCGGCAACGGGTAATAAGGACACTGTAGACTCCACTCTCTTTCGCGACGGGGTAAACGGCGCCGATGCCATTCGCCCCAGCGTATTAACAATTTCTGCCGCGCATTGTAGCATCGGGCGATGCGCTTAACGGGAAACCACCATGCAGCAACGCCTTTTTTTTGCCATTCCGCTACCGCCGCCGCTGCAGCAAACGCTGATCCAGTGGCGAGCCGAGCACTTCTCTTCCCAGGCGGGACGACCGATCGCCGCCACCAACCTGCATCTGACGCTGGCTTTTCTTGGCGACGTCGGCAGCGCACAGCAGCAGCGTCTGCAGACGCTAGCCGGGCGTATCCATCAGGCGCCCTTTAGCCTGACGCTAGATGACGCCGGCCAGTGGCCACGCCCCGGCGTGGTCTGGCTGGGTATGCGACGGGCGCCGCGCGGGCTGATCCAGCTGGCAGATCTGCTCCGCTCACAGGCGGCGCGCAGCGGCTGCTACCAGAGCCCGCACCCCTTTCATCCCCATGTTACGCTGCTGCGCCACGCCTATCAGGCGATCGCGATCCCCGCGGCGACCTTTCGTTGGACGTTCGACGTCACCCATTTTTCCCTGTTCAGCTCGCAGCAGGCTCAGGGACGCACCCGCTATCAACCGCTGGCCAGCTGGCCCCTGCGGCGCGATGACTAACCCACAGGAGCCCCACCATGCAGTTCACCCCTCCCCTACAGAGCGCCATCCTGATCAAGCGCTATAAACGTTTTCTGGCCGACGTACGCCGTCCCGACGGCCAGATCATCACCCTGCACTGCGCCAATACCGGCGCGATGACCGGCTGCGCCACGCCGGGCGATACGGTGTGGTACTCCACCTCGGACAACCCTAAGCGCAAATATCCGTCAAGCTGGGAGCTCACCCATACCCAGGCCGGAGACTGGATCTGCGTCAATACCCTGCGCGCCAACGCGCTGGTGCATGAGGCGATTGCACAGCAGCGGATCGGCGAAGTATCCGGTTACACTAAAATACGCAGCGAAGTGCGCTATGGGGCAGAAAATAGCCGCATCGACTTGTTATTACAGGCAGAAGATCGCCCCGACTGCTATATTGAGGTGAAGTCAGTCACGCTGCTGCAGGCGGCGTGCGGATACTTCCCCGATGCGGTCACCGAGCGGGGGCAAAAGCATCTGCGCGAGCTGCAGCATCAGGTGCAAAGCGGTGTGCGGGCGGTGCTGTTTTTCGCCGTGCTGCACAGCGGGATTACGCATGTGCGGGCGGCCCGCCACATCGATCCCCGCTATGCGCAACTATTGGCCCAGGCGAGCGATCTCGGGGTGGAGATTCTCTGCTACGGCGCGCAGGTAGGCCCCGCCGGCATCCGGCTCACGCAGCCGCTGCCGGTGACGGTTTAGGCGCGCCGCGCGGCGGTAAATCGTCGGCAATATGCGGTGGGAAAGGATGAAACACGGCTAAATACGCCGCCCTTCACACCCTTGTCAAGCCGTAGACAGGAATAATTGCCAACCTCTACCGCATCTGTTATTTATAGCGGCCTGATTTTTTCCCCCATTTGGGGATCGCTAATGCGTGTTATTAGGAGAAGCAGCATGCAAGAAGGGCAAAACCGTAAACCGTCGTCCTTGAGCATTCTCGCCATTGCTGGGGTGGAGCCATATCAAGAAAAGCCGGGCGAGGAGTACATGAACGACGCCCAGCTGGCGCACTTTAAGCGAATTCTTGAGGCATGGCGTAACCAGCTCAGGGATGAAGTGGATCGTACCGTATCCCATATGCAGGAAGAGGCTGCCAACTTCCCGGATCCCGCCGACCGCGCGACCCAGGAAGAAGAGTTCAGCCTGGAGCTGCGTAACCGCGATCGCGAGCGCAAGCTGATCAAAAAAATCGAGAAAACGCTGCAGAAAATCGAAGATGATGACTTCGGTTTCTGCGAATCCTGCGGCGTTGAGATCGGTATCCGCCGTCTGGAAGCCCGCCCGACCGCCGATCTGTGCATCGATTGTAAGACCCTGGCCGAAATCCGCGAAAAGCAGATGGCAGGCTAAAGCCCTAACGGGGGGGGCCCGCATCTCCGGGCCCCGTTTCCTTGGTACGCTGCCGGCCAGCGGACACCGGCGGGCGGCGTGCGCACCCACGATCCGGAGCGTTTCCGGCGTAAACGTCGCTGTTAATCATGTCATATTCCCTGCCCACTCCCCCGGAGTACGTCGGCCGCTTTGCGCCCTCCCCCTCCGGCGATCTGCACTTTGGTTCCCTGATTGCCGCCCTCGGCAGCTATCTGCGCGCGCGCGCCTGCGGCGGCCGCTGGCTGGTCCGGATTGAAGATATCGATCCGCCGCGCGAAGTCCCCGGCGCCGCCGACCGTATCCTGCGCGCCCTGGATCACTATGGCCTACGCTGGGATGGCCCGGTGCTATACCAGTCGCAGCGCCATGAGGCCTATCGCGCCATCCTGGATCAGCTGCACCGCCAGGGGCTGGCCTACTACTGCACCTGTACCCGCCAACGCATTCACGCGCTAGGAGGATTGTATGACGGGCACTGCCGCGATCTGGGGCAAGGGGCGTCCGGTGCGGCGCTGCGCCTGCGCCAGATCCAACCGGTATACGGCTTTCACGATCGCCTGCACGGCTGGCTCGACGCCGATGCGGCGCTGGCGCGCGAGGATTTTATCATCCACCGTAGAGATGGCCTGTTTGCCTATAATCTGGCGGTGGTGGCGGACGATCACTTCCAGGGGGTCAATGAAATCGTCCGCGGCGCCGATCTGATCGCGCCGACGGTGCGTCAGATAGCGCTGTATCGCCAGCTGGGGTGGCAGGCGCCGGCCTATCTACACCTGCCGCTGGCGCTCAACGACGACGGCAACAAGCTCTCCAAGCAGAATCATGCCCAGCCGATACCGCTCGGCGATCCGCGCCCGCTGCTGCTACAGGCGCTGACGTTTCTGGGGCAGACGCCCGACGCGGCGCTGCGCGATCTGAGCACGGAGGCGCTGTTAACCCAGGCGGTAGCCCACTGGCGACTGGAAAAAGTGCCGCTTCAGGTCACTCAGCCGACAACGATTCCGTCTGCACCATTCTCAAATTCCCCTGCGTGAGCTATGATTAGCCGCTTATTTTTCTGCACACCATGCCCCATCGGCCTCAGCGCGCCCACGTTGGCGCGATCGCCTGAGCGATGACGGAGCTATTTACCAGACACTATCGAGGTGTACCATTTTTACCCGAGTCGCCAACTTTTGCCGTAGAGTGCTAAATCGCGAGACGGACAGCGTACCGGAGCAGGAGTCCGCCCATCTGAGCGTAGTCCCGCGTGATCAGCATACAATCTCGCGCCAGCAAATCAGCGAAAATGCGCTGAAGGTTCTGTACCGTCTGAATAAATCAGGCTATGAAGCCTATCTGGTCGGCGGCGGCGTCCGCGATCTGCTGCTGGGCAAACGCCCGAAAGATTTCGACGTGACCACCAACGCCACGCCGGAGCAGGTGCGTAAGCTGTTCCGCAACTGCCGCCTGGTCGGGCGCCGTTTTCGTCTGGCGCACGTCATGTTCGGACCGGAGATCATTGAGGTTGCGACCTTCCGCGGCCACCACGAGCATGCCGATGAAGGCAAGAATATTGCCCAGCAGGGCAAAAATGGCATGCTGCTGCGCGACAACGTCTACGGCAATATTGAAGAAGACGCCCAGCGGCGTGACTTTACCATTAACAGCCTCTATTACAGCGTGGCCGACTTCAGCGTCCGTGACTATACCGGCGGCCTGAACGATCTGCGCGCCGGGCAAATTCGCCTGATCGGCGATCCCGAGACTCGCTACCGGGAGGATCCGGTGCGCATGCTGCGGGCGGTGCGTTTCGCCGCCAAGCTGCAGATGTCCATCAGCCCGGAGACGGCGGCGCCCATCGCCCATCTGGCATCGCTGCTGCGCGATATCCCCGCCGCACGCCTGTTTGAAGAGGCGCTGAAGCTGCTGCAGGCGGGCTATGGCTATGAAACCTATCAGAAGCTGCGCGAATACCATCTGTTCCAACCGCTGTTCCCGGTGATCTGCCGCCACTTTACCCCCAACGGCGATAGCCCGATGGAGAAGATTCTGGCGCAGGTGCTGAAGAACACCGATCACCGAATTCAGAACGATATGCGGGTCAACCCAGCGTTTCTGTTTGCCGCTATGCTGTGGTATCCGCTGATCGAGCTGGCGCAAAAGCTTACCCAAGAGGGGGGGCTGACCTATCACGATGCGTTCGCCCTGGCGATGAACGATATCCTGGATGAGCAGTGCCGCTCTCTGGCGATTCCCAAGCGCATCACCGCCCTGATCCGCGATATCTGGACGCTGCAGCTGCGCCTGTCGCGCCGCCAGGGTAAGCGCGCCCACAAACTGCTGGAGCAGCCTAAGTTCCGCGCCGCTTACGATCTGCTGGCGCTGCGCGCCGAGGCCGAACACAGCGCCGAGCTGCAGCGTCTGGCGGACTGGTGGGGCTCCTTCCAGACCGCCAGCGTCTCCCAGCAAAAGGCTATGGTCAACACCCTGGACGACGATGGCGACGGTAACGCCGCCCGCCGCCGTCGCAGACCGCGCCGCAGAACGCCGCGCCGCGAAGGCAGCGGTGCATGACTCCGGTCTACCTCGCGCTGGGCAGCAACTTAGCCGAACCGCACCGTCAGGTGCGGCAGGCCATTCATGCGCTGGCGGCGCTGCCGCAGTGCCGTCTGCTGGCCGCATCCTCCCTGTACCGCACCCGCCCCCTCGGGCCACAGGATCAGCCTGACTACGTCAACGCCGCCGTCGCGCTGGAGACAGCGCTATCGCCTGAGGCCCTGCTGGACTGCACGCAGCGCATTGAGCGTCTGCAGGGGCGGGAGCGCAAGGCCGAGCGCTGGGGGCCGCGTACGCTGGATGTGGATATCATGCTGTTTGGTGAGCAGGTTATCCATAGCCCGCGCCTGACGGTGCCCCACTACGACATGAAAAACCGCAGCTTTATGCTGGTGCCGCTGGCGGAGATCGCCCCCGATCTGCGCTTTCCCGACGGTGAGGCGCTACGCGATGTCATCGCCCGCCTGCACGATGCGGACACCCTGATCGCCCTGCCCGCGCAGGACCCGCCAGCCTGATCCAGACGGCCCGCGCCGCGGGCCGCCTTTCTCGCCGCAGCGCGCGCTGCACGCAACGCATTTGCTTGATCTTCCTCCACCGCAAACGATTTTCTTGCAGTAGAATACGCCACAGTGGTGCCCGCAGTGCACCGCCCAACCTTACCAGTCCGGCCCGCGGCCGGTCGACAATCGGAGACAGTGATGACGCCAACCACGCTATCACACCTGCGTAAACGTAAGCAGGAGAAGCACAAGTTCGCCACGATCACCGCATATGATGCCAGCTTCGCCCGGCTGTTTGCCGAGCAGGGGATCGACGTTATGCTGGTCGGAGACTCGCTGGGGATGACCCTGCAGGGCCACGAGACCACGCTACCGGTAACCGTAGCGGATATCGCCTACCATACCCGCGCGGTGCGCGCCGGCGCGCCGGCGTGTCTGCTGATGGCCGATATGCCGTTTATGTCCTATGCCACACCGGAGCTGGCCTGTCGCCATGCCGCCGAGCTGATGCGCGCCGGGGCGAATCTGGTCAAGATGGAGGGCGGCGCCTGGCTGTGCGACAGCGTGCGTATGCTGACAGAGCGCGCGGTGCCGGTGTGCGGACATCTGGGGCTAATGCCGCAGTCCGTCAATATCCTCGGCGGCTACCGGGTGCAGGGGCGCGATCAGGATGCAGCGGATCAGCTGCTCTCCGACGCGCTGGCGCTAGAGGGCGCCGGTGCCCAGATGCTGGTGCTGGAGTGTGTGCCAGCCCTGGTTGCCAAGAAGATCACAGAGGCGCTGCGTATTCCGGTGATCGGCATCGGCGCCGGCAGAGATACCGACGGCCAGATCCTGGTCATGCACGATGCGCTGGGGATCAGCTGCGGGCGCATGCCGAGCTTTGTAAAAAATTTCCTCGCGGTCGAAGGCGATATCCGCGCGGCGGTGCGCCGCTATATCAGTGACGTCGAGCAGGGGCTGTTCCCCGCCGACGAGCATACCTTTAACTGATCCGAATTCTGGACGGCGGCCCAGGCGGGCCGCCCGACTTTTCTGTTGGAGAACGAGCTGTGCTGATTATTGAGACTGTCCCTCTGCTGCGCCGCGAAGTACGCCGCTGGCGCCAGGAAGGGAAACGTATTGCGCTGGTTCCGACCATGGGCAACCTGCATGAGGGGCATATGACCCTGGTCAACGAGGCCCGCGCCCGGGCCGACGTGGTGATCGTATCGGTGTTCGTCAACCCGATGCAGTTCGATCGCCCGGACGATCTGGCGCGCTACCCGCGCACCCTACAGGAGGACTGCGAAAAGCTGAACCGTCACGGGGTCGATCTGGTCTTTGCCCCGGCCGCCGAGGAGATCTATCCCCAGGGCGTATCGCAGCAGACCTACGTCGACGTTCCCGCGCTCTCGACCATTCTTGAGGGGGCCAGCCGTCCGGGTCACTTCCGTGGCGTCGCCACCATCGTCAGCAAGCTGTTTAATCTGGTGCAGCCGGATCTGGCCTGCTTTGGTGAAAAGGATTATCAACAGCTGCAACTGATCCGCAAGCTGGTCGCGGACATGGGCTATGGCATTGAGATCGTCGGCGTCCCCATCGTCCGCGGCGAGGATGGGCTGGCGCTCAGCTCGCGCAATGGCTATCTCGATAGCGATGAGCGCCGCCTGGCGCCCCGTCTGTACAACATCATGATGCAGCTGGCCAGTCAGTTGGAGAACGGCGAGCGCGATCTGGAGGCCCTGCTGGAGCAGACCGCCGGTCGTCTGCGCCAGGCCGGCTTCCGCCCCGATGAGCTGTTTATCCGCGACGCCGACACGCTGGGCGACGTCAACGTCGATACCCGTACGGCGATCGTGCTGATGGCGGCCTGGCTTGGACAGGCCCGACTCATCGACAACGTGCGCATTGCCTTTAACGCCGACGCCTAGCGCCTGGCGGCTAGACAGCGGCGGCGAAATGCGCAACCATGACGTCAACCTCCGCAGTCACATGGTGGTTGACGTCATACTATTTTACCGGGCCGTACATCGGCTCCATTACGATGATTACAGGTATTACACTATGGTACGTACAATGCTGCAGGGTAAGCTGCACCGCGTGAAAGTCACCCAGTCCGACCTGAATTACGAAGGCTCCTGCGCAATCGATCAGGATTTCCTGGACGCGGCCGGTATCCTGCAATATGAGGCTATCGATATTTATAACGTCGACAACGGCCAGCGCTTCTCCACCTACGCCATCGCCGCCGAGCCCGGCTCTAAAATTATCTCAGTCAACGGCGCCGCCGCCCGCTGCGCCTGCGTCGGCGACACGCTGATCATCTGCAGCTATGTTCAGATGCCCGATGAGCAGGCCCGCACGCACCACCCCAAGGTGGCCTACTTCGAAGGCGCCAACCACATGAAGCGTCTGGCCAAATCCGTTCCGGTACAGGTCGCCTGATCTCGCTCCGCTGCGGCGCGCGTCCGCAGCGGTTCGTTTTTCGCTTTTCCCACCACTCTCGCCCATAATTAACGGGCCGCTTCCCAGCAAGCGCACCGTCCCGCGGCCCTACGGCGCCGCGAATAGCAACATCGGATATTCAGGGGGCGCCAGTCATGACAACACCCCGCTGGCCACGCGCCGCCCCTCCACCGTGGCTGATCCTGTGGCTATTCCTCTATGTCGCGCTCTGGACCCCCGTCGCTCTATGGCTGAGTCCCGCGCTCCCCTATGATGCCGTCGAAGCGGTAAATTGGGCACAAAGCGGCGAGTGGGGATCGCCGAAAAACCCGTGGCTCGTCGGGATGATGATGAAGCCACTGATCTATTTCTCCACGCTAGCGCCGGACGGCTACTGGTACGCCATCCACTTTGCCGCTGTCGCCTCCGGCATGCTGGGCGTGTGGATGCTGGCACGCCGCCTCAGCGGGCGGGAAGATCTGGCCTGGCTGGCCCTGATGGCGCTCAATCTCTCCGGCATCATTAACGTCGACATCCTGCCCTATAACGATAACTATCTCTTGGTCGCCCTGTGGCCGTGGCTATTTTTCATCCTTGCCCGGGCGCTTGATAGCGACCCGCCCCGCTGGGTGTGGCCGCTCTTTGCCCTGGTTGCCGGTTTGGCCACGATGGCGAAATACTCTACGCTGGCACCGCTGGGCGCACTGTTCTGGCTAACCCTGCTCTGCGCCGATCGCCGACGGCTCTACCGTCAGCCCTATTTCTGGCTGGCCATTGCGCTCTATCTGCTGCTGATTATTCCCAACGTCTTGTGGCTGATCGCCCATGAATATTCCGCGTTATACTGGGTGTGCAGGCAGATACGGCCAGAGCTGAACCTGCGCGCCACCGTCGCGCTGCTGTCCGTATTTTACCCCTGTCTACTGCTTGCCCTTCTGGTATACCTGTGCGGCGGACGATTGCGCTGGCCCCCGTCGGGCCCCCTCCGAAGCCTGCTCCTGCTATTTCTACTCCCACTGGCGCTGATCTACCTGTGGCTCAGCCTGTATCGCGGCGAGCCGGTCATCGAGTGGCTCCAGCCTTTTGTGGTCCCGGCACTCCCCCTGCTCTGCGCGACCATCCACGATCTGCCGGCGCCGTCCCTGCGCCGTCTCACTCGCGGTTTACTGGCGCTGGCGCCGCTGGTTCTCCTGGGATATCTCCTGGTCTATCACCTCAACCTGCGGGACTGCCGAGCGCAGTGGGGCGGCGTCAAGACGTTCAGCGCACAGGCCCAGCAATTCTGGCACCAGCACAGCGCAGCACCGCTGCGCCTGGTGGGCGGCGGCTATCTGCATCAGTGGCTGATCCTCTACGGCGCCGATCGCCCCCGGACGATTCAGCCTTGGGTCGTGGATACGCCTCGGCCGCCCAACGTCTATACCCCGGGGCTGACCCTGGCGGAAATCCAGCGCAGCGGCGTACTGCTCGTCGGCGAGATCGGCATGAGCTGTACCCGGGAGGCCTTTACATCCGTATGGCAATACTGGCCGACGCTGCAGCCACAGATCTATCACCAGACAGCGTTTATTGCCCAGCCCGGCGCGGCGGCGCTCCCCGTGTGTCTGGCCATCATCGGCCCCGATGCCGCGGACTCAATCCAGCGGGATCAGCGCCTGCATGAGCGGCGGTAGGCGAATCGGCACCGGCGTATCGACCGGCGGCACATCCTGTGGCTGATTGGCGATCAGGCGCGCCATGGTCTGCACCGAGTCAGTGCGCAGGACATACAGCCGCTTCAGGGTGTAGGGATTATCGCCGCGCCGCACCTTGCCGCGTACCGTGGTCACCGCCATGTGGTAACCGGCCCGGTGCGCGGCCTCAATCGCCTGGCGGTTAAAGCCGCCAAAGGGGTAGGAAAGATACAGCACCCGCGGAGTAAACTGCGTCAGCGCCCGGCGCGAGCGCTCAAAATCAAACAGGATATTATGCTGACTACGGCGAAACAGGATCGGCCGTTTATCCGCGGAGAGACGGTGCAGAAAATGGGTATGGGACTGAACATCGAATACCGACTGAATCGTGTGCAGCTCCGCCAGACTCATAAACTGCAGGCCGTTGGGATTCCAGGGCTGCGGGTGGCGCTTAATCCGCGACGAAATAATAAATGCGGTCGCCCGCTGGCCGTTTTTCTTCAGGATCGGATAGGCATAGCGGTAGACCGACTTGAGCCCGTCGTCGAAGGTCAGCGCCACCGCGCGCGCCGGCAGATTTTCATTGCCGCGCAGATACCCCTCCAGCTGGTACAGCGAAATGGTCAGATAGCCCGCCTGGCGCAGATAGGCCATCTGCGCATCAAACGCCTGGACCGAGGTGGTGGTCGAGGTGTGGCGAAAGCGGTGGTTCTCCTCGTTTTTCAATATGTGGTGATAGGTGAGGATCGGAATGCCGTTGTCCAGCTCAACCCGATCGGCGCGTACATAGGCCAGCCGTCCGCCCAGGTTGATCACCAGCCAGCGCCAGCCCGCCGCGTCCGTCTCTCTGGCCAAGATAGGATAGCGTAGATTTCCCGTCAGACTCGCGACCGGCGCCGCCGTTCTCTCCGGGCGGTCATAGACCATGACCGGGTGCAGGGTCAGCAAATAGTCCGGGCTCTTTTTATGCAGCAGGGCGACGTCGCGGGCCGCCGGCAGCGGCGGCGTCGACGCCGCCAGACTATCGCTGGCAATAAATCCGCTGGCGTTGCCAAAGCGAAAGATGAAATAGCCGTTGTCAGCGGGCTGTACATTGAGCAGCAGCCCCCGCTTCAGGCGCCCCACGGGAATGATGCGATCGCCAACCGGAGAGTAAATCTCACTGTCGCGCAGCGTCACCATATAGCGCGCCGTGTCAGCGCCCGCCGCGGGCTGGCCCCGGGCTACAGAGAGCGTGGCCAGCAGCAGCAGGCCCGCCAATAATAAGTGCCTATACATGAAAGAATCAGCGCGGGGCATCCGTTGCCCGGTGGGTAATATCTTCAGCATAGCACGCGCGGCGACAGGCGACCAAAACGACAACGCCTTTTCAAATCAATATGCTGCTACCGCTCCCTCTGCGCTGGCGCAGCGGCGGATCTCATCGGCCTCGCGCGCGTACGGCCTGTTTCCCACGCGCATCTATTGAGGCGGATCGCTAGCGTCTGGGGTTGCGGCAAAATAACGCCGCGGCGCCAAGTCCCCCGCGCGCCGGCATCCTCTCTGTCGCCGGCCGCACATGATCTTCGACCAGAGCCGCCGCGCTGCGGCTGCGGCAGCCCGACCATACTCACGCCATCGGGGCGTCGGCCGCCTGATGCTGCGCGGGACGCCGTTCCCCGCTCAACGCCCTGTTGCAGGCCGCTGGCGAAACCGCCACGGTCGCGCCCCGGCATGATGCCCCCTTACAGAAAGCCGATCAGCTTGCCCACGATACCCACGGCCACCGTCACACCGATCAGCTTGATCGGTGAATAGCCGCGCTTCATCAGCCAGTACACCAGCAGGGTGAAGCACAGGGGCAGCAGGTTGGGCATCAGCTTGTCCAACACATCCTTCTGCAGCGCCACCGTCGCCTTGCCGGCGTACATCACCAGCGGCGTCGAGAGGTGAACATAAGAGGCCACCAGCGCGCCTATCACCGTCATGCCCACGATCGAGGCGGCGTGAGAGATATTTTTGGTATGGGTTTTCAATAGTGCCAGCGCGCTGGTTCCCGCGCTGTAGCCATAGTGCGCCAGCCCAAAGCGCAGGGCAAAGTGCACCGAGTTGAACAGCAGCAGGAACACCAGCGGCCCGAACAGACTCCCCTCCAGCGCCAGCGAGGCGCCGATGCCGGCGCAGATAGGCAGCAGCGTCAACCAGAACAGCGCGTCGCCGATGCCGCCCAGGGGGCCCATCAGCGCCACCTTCACCGCGCGGATGGTCGAGACGCGCTCTTTGCCGCGCTCCATCGCCAGCACCAGCCCAGACAGAAAGGTGACGTCAAAGGGGTGCACATTGATAAACTCCATGTGCATTTTCATTGAGTTGGCAAGATCCTGCGGATTGCGATGGATCTTGCGCAGGCTGGGGATCAGGGTATACAGCCAGCCGCCCGCCTGCATACGCTCATAGTTAAAGGAAGCCTGAAGCAGCAGGGAGCGCAGCGCCATAATGTTGATATCGCGGCGGCTCAGCGCCTGCCCCGGCGTTTGATCCACATACTCGTCGCTCTCGACCTGGCTGGTAGCCAGCGCCTGCGTCATCCGCTTTTCTGCCTTAGCTACCAGCGCGTCATCGCTATCGTTAAATGCCATCTTCTTCCATCTCCTGGTTCTGGCGCGCGGCAGGACGCTGTGCCGGCGCGGCTTCATTACGAGTACGGTTAAAGAAATCGATCAGCGCAATAGCCAGCGCGCCCAGCGCCACCGCGATAATCGGCATATTCAGGAATGTCACGGAGATAAAGCCCAGAATAAAGTAGGCCACATAGGTCTTCTTCATCATAGTCTTCATCAGCAGAGAGAAGCCGATGGCCGGCATCATTCCCCCCGCAACGGCCAGCCCCTCCAGCAGCCAGGTCGGGGCCTTCTCCACCATGGCGCTGGCCGCATCGGCCCCGAAATAGACTGGCAAAAAGGCGACGATAAAGTAGAAGCAGAATAGAATCAGCAGCCCGGCGTAGTTCACCCACTCCACCCCACGCCAGTTCAGCCGCTTCACCATCTCATCGC
The DNA here is from genome assembly GCF_000264765.2 of Edwardsiella anguillarum ET080813. Classification (GTDB taxonomy): domain Bacteria; phylum Pseudomonadota; class Gammaproteobacteria; order Enterobacterales; family Enterobacteriaceae; genus Edwardsiella; species Edwardsiella anguillarum. Next base: position 2,485,530 of record NZ_CP006664.1, on the reverse strand, counting down.
AGCGGTGCATCATCGGCGAATAGGCGGTAAACAGCAGGGTAATGCCGCCCTGCACCGCGATGGAGAAGGGTACCGCGACCCCGATGGCGACCTTGGGATCGGCGTGGGTCAAAATGGCGAACGCGGTGCCAATGACGCCGCCGATCACCACGTTGGGGGGCTGAGCGCCGGCCAGAGGCACCATTCCCATCCACACCAGCTCCAGCGTCCCGCCGACCAGCAGGCCGGTCTGTATATCGCCCAGAATCAGCCCGACCAGCGGCCCGATCACCACCGGACGGTGCAGGTGGGTCAGTCCGTCGAACAGGTCGATACCGGCGATACCGGCCAACAGCCCTATCAACAATGCATCGGTTAACATGGTTTACCTCCTGCGTTCAGTCCAACAGCGGGTGAATCGACTCCCCCGCCTCATCCGGCACCCGGCGGATCTCGCAGGGAATGCCAAGCTGCGCCAGCGCGTGGAACGCCGCGATATCCTCGCCGTCCACCGACACCGTCTTGTGGATCTGGCGCTTTCCCTGCGCAAAGTGCATATTGCCGACGTTGACGAAGTGAATGGGCACCCCGCCGCGCACCAGCGTCAGCACATCCTGCGGCGTTTTGCAGACGATGAAGATCTTCTGGCGATCCGCGGCCCGGTGGATCACCTCAATGGTTTTTTGCAGGGTGAAATAGCGGGTCTGCACGCCCTCTGCCACCACCATATCCATCAGGTTCTGTTGGACGGGGTCGGCGGCGGCGGCGTCGTTGGCGACCAGCACCAGATTGGCGCCCAGCGTATTGGTCCAGGTCACCCCGACCTGTCCATGCACCAGCCGGTTATCGATACGGGTCATCAGGATGTTCGGGTTTGACATATATCACACCTCCATCGTGGCTATGGTTGAATGCGCTACGGGATACTCATAAATGACGACGCCCTGCACCACCCGATTAACCTCTCCGCTCGGGCAGGGGTTATCCGGCGTGATCCCCAGCGCCAGAGCGGTCTCTAGCGCCAGCGTCTGCAGGTAAAGCAGGAACGGAAACATCAGCCACAGATCGTCCAGATCGCACGCCAGCGCCAGCGCGCCCGTGCCATCGCCGCTCAGCGCAACGCAGCGCAGGGCCAGCGCGTCACGCTGCAGCTCCTTGAGCAGATCCTGGTCATAGCGGCGGCAGTAGGGCTCGGCGCTCAGCATCGCGACCACCAGCGTCTGGGACCCGACCATAAACTTGGGCCCGTGACGCAGCCCCATGGTGGAGTCATGGCGGGTCGCGATGCGTCCGGCCGTCAGCTCCAGCATCTTCAGCGCCGCCTCCTCCGCCACGCCGCTAAAGCTGCGGCTACCCAGCACCACCAGCCGCTGAAAACCACCGTTGGCCAACGTCTTGATCGTCGGCAGCCATCGCGGCAGCGCGCGTTGACACAGCGCCGCCGTCCGCTGCAGCGGCGCCGCGCTTTGGGCCAGCGTGAGCGGACCGAGCAACAGCGCGCCGGCCAGCATCATGCAGCTGAAGCTGGAGGTCATCGCAAAGCTCCGATCGCAGGATCCCGGCGGCATGATCAGCGAGCATGCGTTAGCGCGCCCTTCGGCATAGCGCGCCAGGGCGCCATCCGGATTACAGGTCAGCAGCAGATGATGGCAGCGCGGCAGTAAACGATCGGCCAGCGCCAGCGTCGCAGCGCTCTCCGGGCTATTGCCGGAGCGACCAAAGGAGACCAGCAGCGTGGGACGCCTGGGATCCAGATACTGCCGCGGCGATGGCACAATGTCGGTCGTGGCGTAGGCCACCACATCACGGCCGCACTGCTCTCGCAGCCAGGGGGCCAACGCTCGCCCGACAAAGGCGGAGGATCCGGCTCCGCACAGCACAATCTGCAGCGCAGGCTGCGCCAGCACGGCCTGAAGGAAGGGACGCCAACGCGACTGCGCCTCGCTCAGCTCGCGGTGTAATGCCTGCCACAGCGCCGGCTGCTGTGCGATTTCACGGGCCGTATGCCAGGCGCCGCGCGCCTGCAGCCACGCGGGGGAATAGCCGAGTACCTCATCACTCATGCGTTTACTCCTCAGATTGAGTCAGGGCGTAGCGGTGGGCTTCGCCAGGGTAAAGCCGCCCCGGCACAGCCGGCATCCGGCTACGCTGCATAGCGAAAACAGAGAAGATAGGGCGTGCGCCGTCACCCGTCGGCGATGATCACATCCACCCCTAAATCGCACAGCGCGCGGTGATACCCCTCCGGGATCCGACTGTCGGTGATCACTCGGTGGATCTGTGCGGCGCCGCGGATGGTGCAAAAGCTTTTCCGGCCAAACTTACTGGCATCCACGACGGCGATGATCTCGCTGGCCACGTCGCACATGACCCGATTAAGCTGCGCCTCCCCCGCATGGGGCGTGGTGATACCGCAGCTAAGATCAAAGCCGTCGACCCCCAGAAACAGCCGATCGAAATGGTACTGGCGCAGCTGCTGCTCGGCGGCCGCCCCATACAGGGAGTAGGAGTTTGGACGTACGCTGCCGCCCAAAACCAGCACGTCGATCTGCTCATACCCCGTCAACTCACAGGCGATATTCAAGGCGTTGGTCACCACCACCAGATGGCGGTGTGCCTTAAGAAAGGGGGCGATTTGGGCCGTGGTGGAGCCGGAGTCGAGGATCAGCGTATCGCCGTCCTGCACCAGCGCCGCCGCCCGTGCGGCGATACGCGACTTTACGTCGCGGTTCAGGCGCCCTTTGTCCTGCAGCGGCCGATCGAAGACAAACTGCTGGTTCAGCATGGCGCCGCCGTAAGAGCGCAGCGCACATCCCCTTTGCTCCAGGTAGCGCAGATCGTTACGGATAGTCACGCTGGAGACGCCAAAGTGGTGACGTAGCTGCTCCACCCGTACACTGCCCTCCAGGCATAGCCTATCGATGATCTGCTCACGGCGCCTTACGGTATCGATGCCCATTCTGCCTCCTCGCGCGGCCAAGGTCGGAGATAACCCGTCTCGTACCGCGACCATCGAATTACAGCAAAGGAATCACCGATCAGGTGTGATCGCAGTTACACCTTGTTTTTCCAGCAGATAGTGACAGAAATTCTTTCGATTAATTGCCAACCGAAAGACTTGGCCCACGGCGCCGCCGCAGCGTCGCCCGGAGCGTTATCCCGCATGACGCCGTTGTTAAGCGGACGATTGCGCAGAAACCGAAAGGAAAGCGGAGAGAAATGCGGGAATGAAAGTTGTGTTGTTTGACCGATCAACTTCACATTTTTATATATTAGCGCAAGTTGTCTATCACAACGCAAGCAAAGACAATCTCTGCGCAATGGCGCAGAGATTGTCGACGGCCGAACGCGCCGCCGCGCGGCGCCTACGCACCGGAGGACGGGGGCGTAAACAGCGCGGCCTGACGGCGCTGCTCATGCCACAGGCTGGTGGCGTGGCGCTGGGTCTGCGCTAGGAGAGCTTCGCGAAACCCGGCGGCGTCGCTCTGCGTACGCTGGGGCCACAGCGCCGCGAGCGCCGATAGGCTCACCCCGACCACCACCTCACAGTGCGGATGTTTATGGCACATCAGCGCGGCGGCGCGAAACGGCGGCGCGCCGAGAATATCCGTCACGATCACCACGCCATCGCCGCTGTCCACCTGATGCAGCGCATCGCACATCATACGGCTAAGCATGTTGGCGCTCACGCCGTCGCTGTACTCCACGCCCACACACTGGGGCGGCCGGGCACCCTGCAGATGGGTTAAGGCCTTCAGCATTCCGCTGCTAAAACCGCTGTGTCCGGCGAATACGATACCCAGCATGCAGTCTATCCTCTCGTCACCGCCCGCCGGCGCACCGGTCAGACGTAAGCACCCTTGATGATGATGGTGTAACAGGAAACGGCAGCGCAGGCAGCAATCGGTGATAACGGCGATTCAGGAGTGTGAGGTCAGACAGAAATGATGAATTTTACGGCACCGTCCCCAGGATATACGGTAGGTGCCGTATGATACCGCGCGATCAGCTGCGCAGGCCGCGCCCCCGCTCAATCAGGTACCAGGCCATAAGATAGAGTACACCAATGAATCCCAACAGAACGGCAAACGTCTGCGCCAGCGGCACATCGTGAATCCCCAGGAAGCCATAGCGGAACCCGCTGATCATATACACGATGGGGTTGAGCTTGGAGACCGTCTGCCAGAACGGCGGCAGCAGGCTCAGGGCGTAAAAGACCCCGCCGAGATAGGTCAGCGGCGTCAGCACGAAGGTCGGCACCAGGCTGATATCGTCGAAGGTGCGCGCATACACCGCATTGATCAGCCCGCCAAGGGAGAACAGCACCGCCGTACACAGCAGGGTCATCACCACCGCCAGCCAGCTGTTTACCACCAGCGGCACGAAGAACAGCGAGACCAGGGTAACCAGAAAGCCGACGCAGACCCCGCGCGCCACGCCACCGCCCACGTAACCGGCGATGATCACATGAGTCGGCACCGGCGCCACCAGCAGCTCCTCAATGCTGCGCTGAAACTTGGCGCTGAAGAACGATGCGGCCACGTTGGCATAGGCGTTGGTGATCACCGACATCATGATAAGCCCGGGCACGATGAACTGCATGTAGCTGAATCCGTGCATCTCACCGATGCGCGCACCGATTAGGTTTCCGAAAATAATAAAATACAGCGTCATGGTGATCACCGGCGGCACCAGCGTCTGTACCCAGATGCGGCCGAAACGGTGAACCTCCTTGCTCCAGATGCTGCACAGCGCCACCCAGTACAAACGCCTCATGACTGCTTCTCCTGTTCACCGTTGAGCAACGACACAAACAGCTCCTCCAGCCGATTGGCCTTATTGCGCATGCTAAGTACCTGGACCCCCTGGGCGCTCAGCTGGCTGAATACTCCGTTGAGTCCCTGCTCGCGCAGCACCTCCACCTCCAGCGTCGTGGTATCGCACAGTCGGTGCTGGTATCCCTCCAGATGGGGAAGCGGACTTTTCGCCGCCAGGTCGAGGATGAAGGTCTCCGACTTAAGCTGCGCCAGCAGCGCCTTCATCGAGGTATTCTCTATCAGCTGGCCGTGCTGAATGATACCGATATTACGGCACAGCATCTCCGCCTCTTCCAGATAGTGGGTGGTCAAAATAATCGTGGTTCCCTGAGCGTTCAGCTCTTTCAGAAAGCCCCACATCGCCCGGCGCAGTTCAATGTCGACCCCGGCCGTCGGCTCATCCAGGATCAACAGCTTTGGCTGATGCATCAGAGCGCGGGCGATCATCAGGCGACGCTTCATCCCCCCCGACAGCATCCGGGCGCGCTCATTGCGCTTTTGCCACAGATCCAGCTGGCTCAGGTAGCGCTCGGCGCGCTGCATCGCCTCGCGGCGCGTCACGCCGTAGTAACCGGCCTGATTCACCACGATCTGTAATACGGTCTCAAACGGATTAAAGTTAAACTCCTGCGGCACCAGCCCCAGCTGGCGTTTGGCATTGACCAGATCGCGGTCAATATCATAGCCAAATACGCTCACCTGCCCGCCGCTCTTATTCACCAGCGAACTAATAATGCCAATAGTAGTGGATTTTCCTGCCCCGTTTGGCCCCAGCAGCGCATAAAAATCGCCGGCCTCTACGGTTAAATCGATGCCACGCAGCGCCTGAACGCCGCCGGCATAAGTTTTGGTAAGCTGAGATAGCTCAAGAGCATTCGTCATGGCGATGGGTTAACCTTACATCAAGCGTTTTGCCTTGGACACCGCGCGGTGCACGCAGAAACCCCCAGGGCGCGGCAAAACGGCTCCCCCCACGGGTTCTTTCTGCATGATTATATGTTATATGGCGTGTTGTCTGAAATCACCAGCTGCCAGCGGCGGGTCGACTTTGCTATGATGCAACGATTCATCCTGTCGTGGAAGACATCCTGTGCCACCGTTAATTTGGCTTATCGAAGATCGGGCCACCGCCGCTGACCCGCTGATCTATACGCTGGAAACGGAAGGGTTTAATGTATGCTGGTTTAACCATATCCAGCCCGCCCTTGACGCCCTTAAACAGCAATCCCCGCATTTGGCTATCATTCAGCTGACGCTGCCCGACGGCAGTGGTCTGGCGCTGGGTCGCCACCTGCAGGAGCGCCACCCCGCGCTACCGCTGCTCTTTCTGGCCGGCGCCCCCGGGGAAGCCGCGCAGGCCAGCGCTGCCGCGCTGCCGCACAGCGCCGTCATTATTCCCCCCTTTTCCGCCCGTGAAATCTGCGTGCGTATGCGTACGCTGCTACCGCATCCGGAAAAGATGGGCACCAAGGCGACCCGCCTGGAGTGCTATGGCAACTTTACCCTTAACGATAGCCGCGACTGTGCCCACTATTTTGGCCATGCCCTACAGCTGAACCACTGCGAATACCTGTTGCTGAAAACGCTGCTGCAGGGACGGGGAAAGGTGTTTTCCCGCAGCCAGTTGAACGATCTGCTGCGCCCGCTGAATGAGAAGGGCGGCGAGCGCAGCGTCGAGCGCCATATCAAGACGCTACGGGCCAAACTGCAGCGGATCACGCCCCATGATATCCCGCTCAACGCGCACCACGGCGTCGGATTCAGCATCGAGTAAACGCCCGCGCGGCCCACTGTTCCGATTTCCAAAGCCCGTGGATTGGCCTATATTAGGCCTCTTTCCCGTTACAGCTGATTAACCTTCATGAAAGAAATCGAGAAACTGATCGCCAACAACCAGGCATGGTCACAGCAGGTAAAGGAGGATAATCCGACCTTCTTCGCCAAGCTGGCAGAATCCCAGCGTCCGCGCTTTCTGTGGATTGGCTGTTCGGACAGCCGGGTGCCGGCGGAGCAGCTGACCGGTCTACAGCCGGGGGAACTCTTTGTACACCGCAACGTCGCCAATCTGGTTATTCATACCGACCTGAACTGCCTCTCCGTGGTGCAGTATGCGGTCGACGTGCTGCAGGTTGAGCACATCATCATCTGCGGTCACCTGGGCTGCGGCGGTGTCGAAGCCGCCGTCACCAATCCGGAGCTGGGGCTCATCGACAACTGGCTGCTGCATATCCGCGATATCTGGTACAAGCACAGCACCCTGCTGGGTGAGCTGCCGCCGGAAAAGCGCATGGATACGCTGTGCGAGCTGAACGTGATTGAGCAGGTCTACAATTTGGGACACTCCACCATTCTGCAATCGGCGTGGAAACGCGGGCAGAAGGTGATGATCCATGGCTGGGTCTACGGTCTGCAGGACGGTCGTTTGCACGATCTGGACATTACCACCATCAGCCGTGAGAGTCTGGAAGTGCGCTACCGCAACGCCATGGCCAAGCTGCTACAGCAGCAGAACCAGGAAGGTTAATCCGCGCGGGTTAATAAAAAAACGCTTTCCGTTCAACGTATTAATTTTCCGTACAGATGACCGTACGTGCAGTAAAAAGGCGACCCCAGGTCGCCTTTTTCACCGCTACGCGGAATTACTCTTCCAGCATGGTAACTTTGCCGATATAGGGCAGATAGCGATAGCGCTGAGCGTAGTCGATGCCAAAGCCCACCACGAACTCGTCGGGGATCGAGAAACCGATATACTCCACCGGAACTGCGACCTCGCGACGGCTCGGTTTGTCCAGCAGCGTGCAGATGGCCAGCGAGTTCGGGCCACGCAGGCTAAACAGCTCGCGCACCTTGCTCAGGGTATTGCCGGAGTCGATGATATCTTCAACGATGAGGACATCCTTATCGCGGATGTCCTCATCCAGATCCTTGAGGATCTTGACATCACGGGAGCTGTTCATGGCGTTGCCATAGCTGGAGGCCGTCAGAAAGTCGACTTCATGCGGTACGCTGATCTGGCGGCACAAATCGGCCATAAAGATGAAGGAGCCGCGCAGCAGCCCCACCAGCACCAGCTCTTTGCCACTGTTACGGTAATGATCGGAGATCTGGCGTCCCAGTTCAGCTACGCGTGCCTTGATCTCCTGTTCAGAGATCATGACTTCTACGGTATGTTTCATCGCTTTTACCCTGCGTGCGTGCCGTCGCGTGGGCGGACGGCAAAATCAATCTGTCCTGCGCCCGGCGGATGGCTCCACTCCTCGGCACAAAACAGCGCGGTTTGTTAAGGGCGCAGAGTATAGCAGGCCGAGGTGGCGACTTAAACGGGTCTGCTGCCCTAAGGTACGAAAAGCCCCCCGACATGCCCGCGCGCCGAGCGGCATAAAATCCGCCTCAATTACATATTAAAAGTGAATATCAGACTGTAGTCATACCGATGAAATATGATACCGTCATAGCACAATAACAAATCGTGTTTTCCGGTATGAAAAAATCCTCTCTGCTAGTGCTATTGTTGGGCTTACTCAGTATCACGACCTCCAGTCGAGCGCTGGATGAGATGCAGGCGGAAGATCTGGCTGATTTAACCGCCATTTTCGTCTATTTGAAAAATGACTGTGGCTACCACGACCTCCCCAACAATCAGATTAAGCGGGCGATTGTCTTCTTTGCCAGCCGCAACGGCTGGGATATGAGCAATTACAACACCAAGAAGATGAAAAAGCTGGGTGAAGAGAGCTACCACGATTTAAGCCGCATCGCCATGCCGGTGGAAACCAAGTGCAAATACCTGGCCCGCGACTCGCTGGGACTGCTGGCCTACGCTAACTGATCTCTCACCGGCGCGCGATACGCCGCCGCGTTCAGCGCCTGCCTATGTGAAATCATTTCACCTTCCCGCCTCCTGCGCCCTATAACATAAACATGCTACAGTCAGCGCCTGGGCATAACAGGGAGGATGGCCATGAAACACCGAGCGACATTACTGGGCGTGTGCGCCATTCTGCTGTGGAGCATGAGCGTAGCCCTGACGCGTAGCCTGGCCGAGACCCTCGGCCCTACCGCCGCGGGCGCCGCTATCTACTCTTTGAGCGGCCTGCTGGTATGGTGCGCGGCGGGAAAACCTGCCGTACGCGGTCAGCGAGCGGGATACCTGTTCGGCTGCGGTGCCCTGTTCGTGTTCTATATGGTGGCCTTCGCCCTGGCCATCGGTCTGGCGGATAACCGGGCCCAGACGCTGGAGCTGGGGCTGATCAACTACCTGTGGCCTAGCCTGACGTTGCTGTTCGCCGTCCCGCTGCTGGGGCTGCGCGTACGCTGGTGGCTCTGGCCCGGCGCGCTGCTGGCCTTCAGCGGCGTCGTCTGGGTCGTCGGCGGTGACGCCGGCGTCGATCCCGCCGCCCTGTACCGCAATCTGAGCGGCAATCCGCTGGCCTACGCCCTGGCCTGCGGCGCCGCCTTTGCCTGGGCCATCTACTCCAACCTACTGCGCTACTATCAGCCCAGCCGCGGTGCCCTGCCGCTGTTTCTCTTGATGACGGCCCTGTGTCTGTGGCTACTATGGCTGCTGACGCCGCAGCCTCCGCTGCGCATCACCCGCGCGGCGCTGGGCGAGCTACTGCTGATGAGCGGCAGCACCGCCATCGCCTATCTGTGCTGGGATCAGGCCATGAAAAAGGGCAACGCCACCCTGGTCGCCGCCCTCTCCTACTTTACGCCGCTGCTGTCCATTGCCATTGCCGCGCTATGGCTGGCGGCGTCGACGCCGGCCAGCCTGTGGTCCGGCGTGCTGCTGGTGGTGGTGGGCTCACTGCTGTGCTGGAGCGCCAGCCGCCGGACGGACGCGACGGCCCGCCACGGTTAGCGCTGCTGAATAAAGCTGCGGTAGCGCGCCAGCACCTGTAGAAAATCCTCCAGCCCGCACAGCGAGAGGCTCTCTTCATCGTAATAGCGCATACCGTCATCCAGCGCATCGCCCTCCAGCGCCAGCTGGTTCGCGCGCACCATCACCTCTTCGCTGTCCAGCCACAGGGTGTACTCATGCCCCTCCAACTGCCACTGCCGTTCGCTACCCTTCAGCGCCGCGGCCTCCTGCTCGATGCGCGACAGCAGCGCCAAATCTCCCTTGACCTCTTCATTAAGCCAGTGCCCGACGGCCTCATGCCCCATCGAAAACAGCGCGATCACCTGGCCTCCAATATCATGGCGAAATTCATAATCCACAGCCAGCCCTCCCTCTCAGCCCCATCTGGGGACTCTTTTTCAGTGTAACCCAGCGCCGTGATGCGGCCTGAAATCCGGCTCGCAATCTGCAAAAAATAACGCGGAGACTGGGTCTCCGCGCTGTGTGGCGAGCGATTTCAGCAAAAAAGCCCCAGGGGGTCAATAGGGGCGGGCATCCCGCCGGCTATGCACTCCCGGCGCCAATATCACGCTCCAGCCCCTGCGCTACGTCCGATGGAATGCCCAACGCCTGCGCCAACGCATCCAGATAGCTACGCTCCATAAAATGGTCGATGTCGATGACCGTACAGCTCACAGTATAAATCTCCAGCGCCTCCTCTTCGTCCTGTACCTCGCGAGACAGCAGGTGTGGATCGAGGGGACGCTCCAGCGCCTGGCGCACCCAAACGCGCGCCTCATCGCCCAGCGCCAGCCGCGTCATAGCATCGTCGATGGCCTGCTGCTCCCGAGCATCGATGTGGCCATCGCTTTTCGCGGCAAACACCAGCGCCTGCACCAGACGCCGCGCGCGCGCATCGGGCGGTGCGCTCTGCTGACCGTACTGTGGCTCATCGCGGTGCGTCTCTCTCACCCGCTCGCGGTATTTGTTCCACAGCAGGGCACCGATCGCAGCGCCGCCGCCGAGCAGCAGGGCATTCTTACCCAGCTTTCCCGCCTGCTTACGCGCGGATTTATTCCCCAGCAGCACGCCGGCCAGGCCACCGAGCGCCGCCGGCGCCAGCAGTTTACCCAGCCCTTCGCCGCCGCCGCGCTTAGCGTCGCCCAGCAGCGACTGTAGTTGATCCATCCAGCCTTTTTTCATCTCCACTCTCCCCGCATCGGCCCAATAACGTTAGGTTACGAGGTTAAACGTCAAGTTATGTCGACGCCATGCAATGCTATGTAACACCGGTAATAAAAAGGGGGGAGCCCGCACAGACGGACTCCCCCGCAATCGCCCTGAGGACGCGCTTATACCGCGGTCTGGAAGATCACCTGCCCGGCCTTCTCGGTATACTGCGTCAGGCGATTAAAGTTGAGATAGCGGTAGGTGTCTGCCGCCGACGCCCCCACCTGCGCCATAAACTGCTGATACTGCGCGACGTCCGGCAGCTGACCCAGCAGGGCCGCCACCGCCGCCAGCTCGGCCGATGCCAGATAGACGTTGGCACCGGTGCCGAGGCGGTTCGGGAAGTTACGCGTCGACGTCGATACCACCGTCGCCCCGTCGGCCACCCGTGCCTGGTTGCCCATGCACAGAGAGCAGCCGGGGATCTCTACCCGCGCGCCGCTCTTGCCGAACACGCTGTAGTACCCTTCCTCCGTCAGCTGCGCGGCGTCCATTCGGGTCGGCGGCGCCACCCACAGTCGCGTCGGCAGCTGCCCCTGATGGCTGTCAAGCAGCTTACCGGCGGCGCGGAAGTGGCCAATATTGGTCATGCAGGAGCCAATAAAGACCTCATCGATCTTCGCCCCGGCCACCTGTGACAGCAGGCGGGCATCGTCCGGATCGTTGGGGGCGCACAGAATAGGCTCTTTAATCGCGTCGAGATCGATCTCGATCACCGCGGCATATTCGGCGTCAGCGTCCGCCTTCAGCAGCTGCGGATCGGCCAGCCATTTCTCCATGGCGCGGATGCGCCGCTCCAGGGTGCGACGATCGCCGTAGCCCTCGGCGATCATCCAGCGCAGCAGCACGATATTGGACTGCAGATACTCCACGATCGGCTCACGATCCAGCTTAATGGTGCAGCCGGCCGCCGAACGCTCCGCCGAAGCATCGGCCAGCTCAAAGGCCTGCTCGACCTTCAGCTGCGGCAGCCCTTCGATCTCCAGGATCCGTCCGGAGAAGATGTTCTTCTTCCCCTGTTTCTCGACGGTCAGCAGCCCCTGCTGAATCGCGTGGTAGGGGATGGCATGGACCAAATCGCGCAGGGTGATCCCCGGCTGCATCTGCCCTTTAAAGCGCACCAGAACCGACTCCGGCATATCTAGCGGCATCACCCCGGTCGCGGCGGCGAACGCCACCAGGCCGGACCCCGCCGGGAACGAAATCCCGATAGGGAAGCGAGTATGGGAGTCGCCGCCGGTGCCCACAGTATCCGGCAGCAGCATCCGGTTCAACCAGGAGTGGATGATGCCATCGCCCGGGCGCAGCGCCACCCCGCCCCGGTTCATGATAAAGTCAGGCAGCGTATGGTGCGTCTGCACATCGATGGGCTTGGGATAGGCGGCGGTGTGGCAGAAGGACTGCATCACCAGATCGGCGGAGAAGCCCAGGCAGGCCAGATCCTTCAGCTCATCGCGCGTCATCGGGCCGGTGGTATCCTGTGAGCCGACGGAGGCCATCCGCGGTTCGCAGTACTGACCGGGACGTACGCCGGCCACGCCGCAGGCGCGCCCCACCATTTTCTGCGCCAGGGTATACCCCCTGCCGCTGTCGCTGACCGCTTTGGGCTGGCGAAAGACATCGCTGGGCGGAAGATCCAGTGCCTCGCGCGCACGCGCCGTCAGCGCCCGGCCGATGATCAGCGGAATACGTCCGCCGGCGCGCACTTCATCTAGCAGCACCTCGGTCTTCAGGACAAAGGTCGCCAGCAGGGAGCCGTCGGCATGACGGCGGATCTCCCCCTGATAGGGGTAGATATCAATGGCTTCACCGGTCTGCAGCTGGCTGACGTCCACCTCGATCGGCAGCGCGCCGGCATCCTCCATGGTGTTAAAGAAGATCGGCGCGATTTTACCGCCCAGCACGACGCCACCGGCCCGTTTATTGGGCACGAAGGGAATGTCCTCCCCCATCAGCCACAGCACCGAGTTGGTCGCCGATTTACGCGAGGATCCCGTGCCCACCACGTCGCCGACGTAGGCCAACGGGTACCCCTGCCCGGCCAGCGCCTGCAGCTGACGGATCGGCCCCACGGCGCCGGGCTGATCCGGGGTGATGCCATCGCGCGGGTTCTTCAGCAGCGCCTGCGCGTGCAGCGGAATATCGGGGCGGGACCAGGCATCCTGCGCCGGAGACAAGTCGTCGGTATTGGTTTCACCGCTGACCTTGAAGACGGTCACCGTCAGCTTATCCGCCAGCGCCGGACGGGACAGGAACCATTCGGCATCGGCCCAGGACTGCAGCACCTGGCGGGCAAACGGGTTCCCGGCGCGCGCGCGCTGCTCTACGTCGTGGAAGCTGTCGAAAACCAGCAGCGTGTGGGACAGCGCGCCGACGGCGATCGGCGCCAGCGCCGCGTTATCCAGCGCCTCAATCAGCGGATGAATGTTATAACCACCCTGCATGGTTCCCAGCAGCTCCAGCGCCTTGGCGGCGCTGACCAACGGCGAGTGGGCCTCGCCCTTCACCAGCGCGGCCAGAAAGGCCGCCTTCACATAGGCAGCCTCATCGACGCCCGGCGGCACCCGGTTGGTCAAGAGATCCAGCAGCAGGGCCTCTTCGCCCGCCGGCGGTGACTTCAGCAGCTCAACCAGCGCTGCCATCTGTGCCGCATCCAGCGGCTTAGGAACCACACCCAGGGCCGCCCGCTCGGCGACGTGCTCACGGTATTCTTTTAGCACGACTCGACTCCTCGCTCTCATTGTCATTGTAGATACCGGGATGCCGGTAGCGTGCCGTGCCCTAACCCATCGCCTGACCGCCTGTCGGATACCCGGATAGCCTTTTCAGCATATCAGCATTCAGCCACCGTGTTAAATGGTTTACAAAAAAGTAACATAACCGCATAAAACCATTTTTGACCAGGCAAAACGTACGATTAACGCACAGATCTGACCTGTTTTACGTTTACCCCCGGCGATTTTTCTGTATCATGCCACGCTTTCAGCGGCCTGGGAGGCGACGATGTCATTGACGACCACGCACTCGCGTTGCCTGACCCTGCTGCAAATCCTCTCCCTACTACTGGCCGTCGGCGCGCTGTTTTACCTTATCGAGGTCAGCCACAGCGAAAACGCGCTGGCGCTGGACAGCGGCCTGAGCGGGCAGGAAATGCTGGATCACGATGGCTTTCTGTGGGGAATGAACTACTTTCTCTGCTCACTGGGACTGGGGATCTGCATACCGGCCCTGGCCTTTTTTATCGGCTTTCGCTATGACTGACGGCAGTGACGGGCAAAAAAAAACGGCTCCCGATGGGAGCCGTTTTTGCGTTATCTCACGCGATTATTTCTTCTTCGCCTTCGCATTCGGCAAATCGGTGATGCTGCCTTCATAAACCTCAGCCGCCAGGCCGACGGACTCATGCAGGGTCGGGTGGGCATGAATCGTCAGGGCGATGTCTTCCGCGTCGCAGCCCATCTCGATGGCCAGGCCGATCTCACCGAGCAGTTCGCCGCCGTTGGTGCCGACAATCGCCCCGCCGATGATGCGGTGGGACTCTTTATCGAAGATAAGCTTGGTCATACCGTCGGCACAGTCAGAAGCGATGGCGCGCCCCGAGGCCGCCCAAGGGAAGGTGGCGGTTTCGTAGCTGATGCCTTTCTCGCGCGCCTCTTTTTCCGTCAGACCAACCCATGCAACCTCCGGCTCGGTATAGGCGATAGAGGGGATCACCTTCGGATCGAAGTAGTGCTTCATTCCGGCGATCACCTCTGCGGCAACGTGTCCCTCGTGAACCCCTTTGTGCGCCAGCATCGGCTGGCCGACGATATCGCCGATGGCGAAGATGTGCGGCACATTGGTACGCAGCTGCTTATCCACGTGAATAAAACCGCGCTCATCCACCTCAACCCCGGCCAGCCCGGCGTCGATCAGCTTACCGTTCGGCACGCGACCGATGGCCACCAGCACGGCATCATAGCGCTGCGCCTCTGCCGGGGCCTTCTTGCCTTCCATGGAAACATAGATCCCGTCTTCACGGGCCTCCACGGCGGTGACCTTGGTCTCCAGCATCAGGTTAAAGCGTTTGCCGATACGCTTGGTAAAGACTTTCACCACGTCCTTATCGGCAGCCGGGATCACCTGATCGAACATTTCAACCACGTCGATCTCGGATCCTAGCGCATGATATACCGTCCCCATCTCCAGGCCGATAATCCCGCCGCCCATCACCAGCAGGCGCTGCGGTACACTGTTCAGGGCCAGCGCGTCGGTTGAATCCCATACGCGCGGATCGTCATGGGGGATAAACGGCAGCTGGATGGGACGGGAGCCGGCGGCGATGATCGCATTATCAAAATGGATCACCGTCTGCCCCGCCTCCCCGTCAACCGTCAGGGTATTGGCCGAGGTAAACTTACCCAGCCCGTTGACCACCCGCACCTTACGGCCTTTGGCCATACCGGCCAGGCCGCCGGTCAGCTGGCCGATCACCTTCTCTTTCCAGGTGCGGATCTTGTCAATGTCGGTCTTCGGCTCACCGAACACGATACCGTGCTCCGCCAGCGCCTTGGCCTCTTCAATCACTTTAGCCACGTGCAGCAGGGCCTTGGAGGGGATACAGCCGACGTTCAGGCACACCCCGCCCAGGGTGGAGTAACGCTCGACAATAACGGTCTCCAGCCCCAAATCCGCGCAGCGGAACGCCGCAGAATACCCTGCCGGGCCCGCCCCAAGTACCACGACCTGAGTTTTGATTTCAGTACTCATCATGACCTCTTTATTGTTTTTCCGGCGGCGTGGATGCACCGCGATGGCACCCAGACCGACCGTCCGCCGCCCCACGGGCTGACATTACCGCGGCGCTGCGGCCTCCGCCGGGACACCCGTCGCGTCCCACAGTTTACAGAAATGTTAATAATTCTGTAAAGGGATGATCCGTCGACGTCTGCCTCTGACGGCATGGCTGACGCGAGCCAGCGCCTGCCATACCGCGAATTAAGAAAAAGGCCGGCGCATGCGCCGGCCCTCGGCTTACATCACCAGGCGGCGGATGTCAGACATCACGCTGTTGATGAAGCTGATAAAGCGGGCACCGTCGGCACCGTCGATCACCCGATGGTCATAGGAGAGCGCCAGCGGCAGCATCAGGCGCGGCGCAAACTCTTTCCCATTCCATACCGGCTTCATCGACGACTTGGATACCCCCAGGATCGCCACCTCCGGTGCGTTGACGATCGGCGTAAACGCCGTGCCGCCGATACCGCCCAGGCTGGAGATGGTAAAGCAGCCGCCCTGCATGTCCGCGGCGGTCAGCTTACCGGCGCGCGCCTTGGCTGAGATCTCCGCCAGATCGCGCGACAGCTCGATGATTCCCTTCTTATTGACGTCGCGCAGCACCGGAACCACCAGACCGTTCGGCGTATCGACCGCGACGCCAATGTTGATGTACTTCTTCAGCGTCAGACGCTGGGCATCCTCAGACAGGGAGCTGTTAAAGCGCGGCATCGCCTCCAGCGCCTTGGCCACCGCCTTGATGATAAACACCAGCGGGGTAATTTTAACCCCCAGCTTGCGCTTCTCGGACTCCACGTTCTGCTGTTTGCGGAACGCTTCCACCTCGGTAATATCGGTCTCGTCAAACTGGGTGACATGCGGGATCATCACCCAGTTGCGGTGCAGGTTGGCGCCGGAGATCTTCTGGATACGCCCCAGCTCAACCTCTTCCACCTCGCCGAACTTGCTGAAGTCCACCTTCGGCCACGGTAGCAGACCCGGCAGAGAGCCCCCGGTTGCCGCCGCCGGCGCGGTTTCAGCGCGCTTAATCAGCTCCTTGACATAGGCCTGCACGTCTTCACGCAAGATGCGGCCTTTACGTCCACTGCCTTTTACCTTGGCCAGGTTAACGCCAAACTCGCGCGCCAGACGGCGGATCACCGGCGTCGCATGCACATAGGCGGCGTTTTCGGTGAACTCACTCTGCGCCTGTACCGCCGCAGGCGCGGTGGCTACCGGCGCACTTACCGGCGCCGCGGCCGCGGGGAGAGATGCCGACGGCGCAGGCGCGCTGCCCGCCACGCTGAAGGTCATGATCGGCGAGCCGGTTTTCACCTTATCGCCCACGCTGACCGTAATGGTGCTGACCACCCCGGCGAACGGCGCCGGCACCTCCATCGAGGCCTTATCGCCTTCGACGGTGATCAGCGACTGCTCTGCGCTGACGCTGTCGCCGACCTTAACCAGAATTTCGGTGACCTCAACTTCATCGCCGCCGATATCCGGCACGCTGATCGGCTGGCTGGCGGCGGCCTGGGCCACCGGTACGGCGGGCGCGACGGC
The DNA here is from genome assembly GCF_000264765.2 of Edwardsiella anguillarum ET080813. GTDB lineage: Bacteria > Pseudomonadota > Gammaproteobacteria > Enterobacterales > Enterobacteriaceae > Edwardsiella > Edwardsiella anguillarum. The sequence goes on along the minus strand of NZ_CP006664.1, from coordinate 2,468,346 downwards.
CGGCGCTGCCGCGGCAGGAGAGGCCGCACCCGCGATGCTGAAGGTCATGATCGGCGAGCCGGTCTTCACCTTGTCACCGGTGGCAACCGTGATGGATTGAACCACCCCGGCGAACGGTGCCGGCACCTCCATCGAGGCCTTATCGCCTTCGACGGTGATCAGCGACTGCTCCGCGCTGACGCTGTCGCCGACCTTCACCAGGATCTCGGTGACTTCCACTTCATCGCCGCCGATATCCGGTACCTGAACGTCACGCACCTGCGCGGCGGCAGCCGGAGCCGCTGCCGGCTGTGCCTGGGCCGCCGGTTGGGCGGCATCTGCCGCCTCAAACTCCATGATCAGAGAGCCGGTTGTGACCTTATCGCCCACCGCAACCTTGATGGCACTGATCACGCCGGCCTGCGGCGAGGGAACCTCCATTGAAGCCTTGTCGCCCTCAACGGTGATCAACGACTGCTCCGCATCGACCCGGTCACCAACTTTCACCAGAATTTCAGTGACTTCTACTTCATCCGCACCGATGTCCGGTACATTGATTGCAATTGCCATTATTCCGTACCTCTTATGCCAGACGCGGGTTTACTTTTTCCGGATCGATATTGAACTTGCCGATGGCGTCCGCCACCACGGAAGCGGCGATCTCCCCGCGTTTTGCCAATTCACCCAGTGCCGCCACGACCACGTAGGAGGCATCGACCTCAAAGTGGTGACGCAGGTTTTCACGGCTGTCGGAACGGCCGAAGCCATCGGTGCCCAGCACGCGGTAATCGCTGGCCGGAACATAGGTGCGTACCTGCTCGGCAAACAGCTTCATATAGTCGGTAGACGCCACGGCCGGCGCATCGCTCATCACCTGAGCGATGTACGGTACACGCGGGGTCTCCAGCGGATGCAGCATGTTCCAACGCTCGCAGTCCTGGCCATCGCGCGCCAGCTCGGTGAAGGAGGTCACACTGTACACATCGCTGCCAACGCCATACTCTTCAGACAGGATACGCGCGGCCTCGCGGACGTGGCGCAGCATAGAGCCGGAGCCCAGCAACTGAACCTTGCCCTTGTCGCCAGACTGCGTATCCAGCTTGTAGATCCCGCGGCGGATACCCTCTTCAGCGCCCTGCGGCATCGCCGGCATGTGGTAGTTTTCGTTCAGCGTGGTGATGTAGTAGTACACGTTCTCCTGCTTCTCACCGTACATGCGCTCCAGACCGTCGTGCATGATCACGGCCACCTCGTAGGCATAGGCCGGATCGTAGGAGATGCAGTTCGGGATCGTCAGAGACTGAATATGGCTGTGGCCATCTTCGTGCTGCAGACCTTCCCCGTTCAGGGTGGTACGCCCGGAGGTGCCGCCGATCAGGAAACCGCGCGCCTGCTGGTCGCCCGCCGCCCAGCACAGGTCGCCGATGCGCTGGAAGCCGAACATGGAGTAGTAGATGTAGAACGGGATCATCGGCAGATCGTTGGTGCTGTAAGAGGTGGCTGCCGCCAGCCAGGATGCCCCGGCGCCCAGCTCGTTGATCCCCTCCTGCAGAATCTGTCCTTTCTCGTCCTCTTTGTAGTAGGCCACCTGCTCGCGGTCCTGCGGGGTATAGCGCTGGCCGTTCGGGCTATAGATCCCAATCTGACGGAACAGCCCTTCCATACCGAAGGTGCGCGCTTCGTCGGCGATGATCGGTACCAGGCGATCCTTGATGGACTTGTTCTTCAGCATCACGTTCAGCGCACGCACGAAGGCGATGGTGGTCGAAATCTCTTTGTTCTGCTCTTCCAGCAGGGCGGAGAAGTCCTCCAGCGCCGGCAGATCCAGGCGCTCGCTGAAGGTCGGGCTACGGGTCGGAACATAGCCCTGCAGCGCGGCGCGGCGCTCGTGCAGATAGCGCGCCTCTTCGGAGGCGGCGTCAAAGGTGACGTACGGCAGCTTCTCCAGATCGGCATCGGCCACCGGTACGCTGAAGCGATCGCGGAAGTGACGCACGCCATCCATGTTCATCTTCTTAACCTGGTGGGCGATGTTCTTGCCTTCGGCGGTGTCACCCATGCCATAGCCCTTGATGGTATGCACCAGGATCACCGTCGGCTGGCCCTTGGTCTCTTCGGCTTTCTTAAAGGCGGCGTAGACCTTCTTCGGATCGTGGCCGCCGCGGTTCAGCGCCCAGATCTCATCGTCAGACATGTCCTTGACCAGCTCCGCGGTTTCCGGATAGCGGCCAAAGAAGTGTTCACGCACATAGGCACCATTCTTTGACTTGAAGGTCTGGTAGTCACCGTCCAGGGTCTCATTCATCAACTGGATCAGCTTGCCGCTGGTATCTTTACGCAGCAACGCATCCCAGCGGGAGCCCCAAATCACCTTGATCACGTTCCAGCCCGCACCGGCGAAGATGCCTTCCAGTTCGTTGATAATCTTGCCGTTCCCCGTCACCGGGCCATCCAGGCGCTGTAGGTTGCAGTTAATGACGAAGCACAGGTTGTCCAGCTTATCGCGGGTGGCAATGGTGATGGCGCCCTTGGATTCCGGCTCATCCATCTCACCGTCGCCGAGGAAGGCGTACACGCGCTGCGCCGTGGTGTCTTTCAGACCGCGGTGGTTCAGGTACTTCAGGAACTTAGCCTGATAAATCGCGCCCAGCGGCCCCAGGCCCATGGAGACGGTCGGGAACTGCCAGAACTCCGGCATCAGCTTCGGATGCGGGTAAGAAGAGAGCCCCGTGCCGTGAACCTCCTGACGGAAGTTATTCAGTTGCTCCTCGGTCAGGCGTCCTTCCAGGAAGGCGCGCGCATAGATCCCCGGAGAGATATGACCCTGGAAGTAGACCAGATCGCCGCCGTCCTTCTGGTTGCGGGCGCGGAAGAAATGGTTAAAGCACACTTCGTAAACCGTAGCGGAAGACTGATAGGAGGCCATGTGACCGCCCAGCTCCAGATCTTTCTTCGACGCATGCAGGACGATCATCACCGCATTCCAGCGCATGGCGATACGGATACGACGCTCCAGCTCCAGATTCCCCGGATAGGCCGGCTCATCTTCCGGAGCTATGGTGTTCACGTAATTGTGGGCCAGCGCAGCGGAAGGCAGATTAACGCCGCCCTGACGGGCGGAATTCAGTACCTGATCGATCAGATACTGCGCGCGCTCTACGCCTTCTTCACGGATGACCGATTCTATCGCCTGCAGCCAATCGCGGGTTTCGATCGGATCCACGTCATTGAGTAAACGATCTGACATGGTGGTATTCCTTATCTGTCTAAATGGGTTGTCTGGAGCCTGTCTTCCTGCGCTCTGCTGCCAAAACGCACGAAGACAGGCCCAATCGGTGAGTTGCCTAGTGTTAACATCGGCGCGCGTGCCCCGAAGGACTACGCACGAACCAATTTTCAATCCTTACGCTGCTGGAGCAGCCGCAGCGAGCGCTCACGGCGGCTGTGCTCGCGACTCATCTCCAGCAAAATATCTTCAATAAAGGCCAGATGACGGTGTGATGCCTCACGTGCACGCTCTGGCTCCCGGGCGATAATGGCCGCAAAGATACTGGCCCGGTGATCGCTGACCAGCGCCAGCATTTCGCGACGCGCATAGAGCAGCTCGAAATTCTGTTTTACGTTCTTTTCCAGCATCGGCGCCATGCAGCGCAGCAGGTGAAGCAGCACCGCGTTATGAGCGGCTTCGGTCACCGCCACCTGATACTGCATCACCGCATCGGCCTCGCCGTCCAGATCCCCCGCGGCCTGGGCGTTTTCAATCGCCAGATGGCACTCATGCAGGCGAACAAAGTCCTCGTCGGTGCCGCGCAGCGCGGCATAATAGGCCGCGATCCCCTCCAGGGCATGGCGGGTCTCCAACAGATCGTATTGGGATTCCGGGTGGGCCGCGAGCAGCTCTGCCAGCGGGTCGCTGAAGCTTTGCCAGAGATTGGCCTGTACGAAGGTGCCACCACCCTGACGGCGCAGCAGCAGACCTTTGGCTTCTAGGCGCTGAATGGCCTCGCGCAGAGAGGGGCGGGATACATCGAACTGCTTCGCCAGTTCGCGCTCCGGCGGCAGCTTTTCCCCGGGACGCAGCGTTCCTTCCAGGATCAGATACTCCAATTGCTGTTCGATCACATCGGATAGCTTGGGCTGGCGGATTTTGCTGTAGGCCATGTGGCAATGTCTTCTCTGAGCGTAGGTGACGTTCTCATCGGAGAACCGCAAAGTAAATTGGTATTACCAATTTCAAAAACATGACCTCAAAGTAACAAAATCTTCACCACTTGTCCATACAACTATTGATGTAAATCATGAAATGTCGCGTTTGTTAACAATCAATAATCAATAAAACACCAGCGTGATAACCAAGTAAGGGTATTACTTTTTACCTTTTCGCGTTCGAAGTTAACGTTTTATAAACGGCGAGTCACGCGAGCTGAAGCGTGAAAACCAGTCACTACAAGCATTTATATACAAAATAAATGAATAGAAAAACAGAACGGGCAACGCACCTATCGTCCATCGCTGCGATACGGCCGCAGAGCGTCTCCGCCCCCATGCACAGACGGTCTGCGGCATAGGCCCAACGCGCCTTCCCCCCATTCCAGCCACAGCGGCACAAGAAATCGGATGCATTTTTTTTCGCTTACCATTATTCTCAGTTCGTTGGTAGATTCAGAACAGATTTTAATATGTTCTCAATGTAAAAATAAAATTACGTTTTTTGTATTGTTATAATGACAGAATGGCGCTGGCAGTATCCCTGAACAGAGCCGGATGAGGGTAAGAGATATGAGTGAGCAACACGGCGAGCAGCTACACCGTGGCCTGAAGAATCGCCATATACAGCTGATCGCCCTAGGCGGCGCCATCGGCACAGGGCTGTTTCTAGGGATCGCACAAACCATTAAAATGGCCGGGCCATCGGTGCTGCTGGGCTACGCCATCGGCGGATTTATCGCCTTTCTGATCATGCGCCAGCTGGGTGAAATGGTGGTCGAGGAGCCGGTGGCCGGTTCATTCAGTCACTTTGCCTACAAATACTGGGGGGACTTTGCCGGTTTTGCCTCCGGCTGGAACTACTGGGTGCTGTATGTGCTGGTCGCTATGGCCGAGCTGACGGCCGTGGGCATCTATGTACAGTACTGGTTTCCGGACATCCCGACCTGGGTCTCCGCCGCAGTCTTCTTCCTGCTGATCAACGCCATCAATCTGGCCAACGTCAAAATCTACGGCGAGCTGGAGTTCTGGTTCGCCATTATTAAGGTGGTCGCCATCATCGGGATGATCCTCTTTGGCGGCTGGCTGCTGTTCAGCGGGCACGGCGGCCCCGAGGCCGCCGTGAGTAACCTGTGGGATCAGGGCGGATTCTTCCCCAATGGCGTCATGGGGCTGGTCATGGCTATGGCGGTGATCATGTTCTCTTTCGGCGGTCTGGAGCTGGTCGGGATCACCGCTGCGGAGGCCGACGATCCGCAGCGCAGCATCCCCAAGGCGACCAATCAGGTCATTTACCGCATTCTGATTTTCTACATCGGCTCTCTGGCGATCCTGCTCTCCCTCTACCCGTGGGGTAAGGTGGTCGAGGGCGGCAGCCCGTTCGTCATGATCTTCCACGCGCTGGACAGTAACCTGGTCGCCACCGTCCTCAATATCGTGGTGCTGACCGCGGCGCTGTCGGTCTACAACAGCTGCGTCTACTGCAACAGCCGTATGCTGTTCGGCCTGGCCCAGCAGGGGAATGGCCCGCGGGCACTGCTCAAGGTGGACGGGCGCGGTGTCCCGGTAGTGGCGATCGGCCTCTCAGCGGCGGCCACCCTGCTGTGCGTACTGATTAACTACCTGATGCCGGGCAAAGCCTTCGAGCTGTTAATGGCGCTGGTCGTCTCCGCGCTGGTGATAAACTGGGCGATGATCAGCGTCGCGCATCTGCGTTTTCGGGCGCAGAAAAACCGCGAAGGCGTGGTTCCCCGTTTCCGCGCCTTCTGGTACCCGGCGGGCAACTATCTGTGTCTGCTGTTTATGGCCGCCATCCTGGTCATTATGTTCCTTACCCCGGGGATCCAGATTTCGGTACTGTTAATCCCGCTATGGCTGGTCGTACTGGCCGTCGGCTATGCCATCAAACAGCGTTCGCGGCAACACAGCGCACGCCTCCCCGACTAGCGCGCGGCGCTGCCAAATAAAAAAACCGGCGCTATCTCTCGCGCCGGTTTTTTTTCGCCTATCGCACGCGGTCGCTTATCCCGCTAGAGCAGCGCACCATAAATGGTCAGTAGCGCCACCGCCACGATCAACACCAGCGTAATGCGCCGCGCCAGCGTCACCGCCGCCAGCGGCGTCTTTACCCCATCCAGGTGCGGATCGCGTGCCAGCGAAAGCTGCGCCAGCCCCGTCAGCACCTGGTACTGGCCGCTCCGCAGATCGCCCAGCGATGCCAGCCAGGCCGGCAGCGCACGCTCACCGTGCCCCAGCAGGGCGTAGGCAATCCCAGCCAGCCGCACCGGGATCCAGTCGACCCAGTGCAGCAGACGATCGATCCCGGCCTGCGCGCGCATCAGCGGGTCGGCCTGGCGGGTCAGCCAGGTCTGATAGGCCCGCAGCAGCGCATAGCCGCCGAGCGCCACCGGGCCGTAAGGCCCGGCTATCACAAAATAGAACAGGGGCGCCAGATAGAAGCGATAGTTGATCCACACCAGCACGCTCTGCAGCTCACGCAGGCGGACCTCCGGACGCGTATCGGCCGACAGCCCCGGGATCAGCGCCAGCTCCGCCGTCATCTGCGTCATCGCATCCTGCTCTCCCCGCCGCGCCGCTTTCATATAGGCGCGATAGTCGCGGCGAATCGCCCCCGCGCCAAAGCACAGCAGCCCGATGAAAACCCACATCAGCAGCGTCGGCAGGCCGAAAAACAGCCCCTTAATCCCCTGGAGTAGCGCGCCGATCAGTAGCATCCACAGCAATAGCAGCAGCAGCGTTTTAGCCAGCGATACCCGCTTTATGCGGGCAAACGGCGGGACAAGACAGCGATCCAGCTGCCAGCGATCCCCCAGCTTAAACAGCCGCTCCCAGCCCAAAACCAGCAGTAGCGAGAATAACGTCATCTCCGGTAGCTCTCTCTTCAGTGACGATCGGGTGTAGCTGCGGATCCGGCCAACGCCGCCCGCAGTAAACGGTGGTACTCATCCCAGCGAAACGCCGGGCCGGGATCAGTTTTACGCCCGGGGGCGATATCGCTATGGCCGGTCACCCGCGCCGGTGACATCGGATAGTGACGCATCAACAGCGCGCTGATCCGCACCAGCGCCCGATACTGCTGCGGGGTATACACCTGCGTATCCGTCCCCTCCAGCTCAATGCCCACAGAAAAATCATTACAGCGCTCGCGCCCTTGATAGCGTGATACGCCGGCATGCCACGCCCGGCGTTCAAAGGGCACATACTGGACAATCTCCCCATCACGCCGGATCAAGCAGTGCGCAGAGACCCGCAGCCCCTGCAAACCGACAAAAAAAGGATCGCCGTCACACGCCAGCGTACCGCTGAACAAGTGGTCGATATAGGGGCCACCGAACTTTCCCGGAGGCAGACTGATATTGTGGATCACCAGCAGGGAGGGACGCTCCCCCTGCGGACGCGCATCACAATGTGGCGACGGCACGCGCCGCGCGCCCGTCAGCCACCCCTGCTCTAATTGCATCACTAACGCGACCTCCCGCGATTCAAACTGCCTACAGGGTAGCATGATTCGCCGCTCGCGCCGCCTCCTCCCCGCGAGAAGCCACTGAAAAACGCCGCCCCATTCTATAGCACACGCCGCACCGACGATGGACACAGGCGCAACCGATACAGCTAAGCCACGGCGCGGCGCGCAGCCTGCGTCAGCGCGGCTCGTCGGCAGCGGCCCGCTCGGGCACACTCTCCAAACGCAACCCGTGGAGGTATCTATGTCATCACAGCACGGCTTCACCCTGCTGGAGCTCATGATCGTAATCGCTATCATCGCCATTCTCGGCGCCATAGCCGTACCGGCCTATCAACGCTACCTGCAAAAAGCGGCCATGACGGATGTTCTGCAGGCGGTCACCCCCTATCGCACCGAGGTCGAACTGTGTGCACTGGAGCAGGGCAGCCTTGCCGCCTGCAGCGAAGCGCAGCTGGGGTTGGCGGCGTTTCCGCCGTCGGCCTATGTCAGCACACTGAGCGTCGATGCGGGCATTATCTCGCTGAGCGGCCAGCAGACGCTGGCCGGTCTGCGGGTGACGCTAACGCCAATGCTAGATCGCAGCGCGGGCACTCTGCGTTGGCAACAGCGCTGCCAGAGCGAAGATAATAACGCCGCGCTGCTGGAGGCCTGTCGCAGCGTCCTGCGAGAAACCGACGGCGGAGAGAGACCATGAGCGATCTCCAGCGACTCTGCCGCCGCTATCGCTGCCGTCTGCTGCATCAGGATCGGCACAGCATTATCGTCGGCGGGCTGAACGAGGCGCCCGCCGCGCTGCTGGAAGCCATCCGCTTTGCTACCGGACTGGATGCCCAGTGGCGCCCCCTGAGCCGCCGGCAGTCAGAGGAGGAAGAGACGCTGTATCCCGCCACGGAGGATAGCCAAACCGCCCCACAGCTGGAGCAGCTGCTGCTCCATGCGCTGCGGCGACGCGCCTCCGACATCCATCTGGAGCCGCAGGAGACCCGGGGACACGTACGGCTGCGCATCGACGGGGTACTACACCCGCTGACGGACTACCCCACGCTGCAATTCACCCGCTTAGTGACTCGCCTGAAGGTATTGGCCGGTCTGGATATCGCCGAGCGACGCCTGCCTCAGGACGGCCAACTGCGTATCCCCCTGGGTGAGCAAACGCCCAGCTTTCGCCTCTCTACGCTCCCGACGCTGCACGGTGAAAAAGCGGTGCTGCGCCAGGTCAGCACCCGGGAAACGCCCCGTAGCCTAGCCCGGCTAGGGCTGAGCCCCACACAGCGTCAGACGCTGGCTCAGGCATTAGCGCAGCCCCAGGGCCTGATCTTGGTGACCGGACCGACCGGCAGCGGAAAAACCGCGACCCTCTACGCCGGACTACGCCGGCTGAACGCGCAGACGCTCAATATTTGCAGCGTTGAAGATCCCATTGAAACACCGCTGGACAACATCAATCAGACCGCGATAGCCCCACGCGCCGGGCTGCAGTTCGCCACCGTACTACGCGCCCTGCTGCGCCAAGATCCCGACGTCATCATGATCGGGGAAATCCGCGATGAAACCACCGCGCATATCGCCGTTAACGCCGCCCAGACCGGACATCTGGTGCTCTCGACCTTACATACCAATAGCGCCACCCAGAGCCTGACCCGCCTGCTACAGCTGGGTATCGCGCCCTATCTGCTGGCCGACAGCCTGCTGTTGGTCATCGCCCAGCGTCTGGTACGTCGCCTGTGCCGCCACTGCCGCCAGCGGGAGCCTGGCGCCACTCGTCCCAGCTGGCTGCCGGGCGAGTGCGCCCACTGCAGCGGCGGCTACCGCGGCCGGCGCGCCCTGTTTGAACTGCTGACGCCGACGCCCACCCTACGCCAGGCCATGCGCAGCGGCGCTGACAGCGCCCGGCTGCAGCAGCTGGCCGAAGCGCAGGGGATGATCCCGCTGCACACGACGGCCCACCGCCTGGCCGAACAGGGCAAGACCTCCTGGGGGGAGGTTCTACGGGTGCTGGGACCGCAGGCGTGAAGCCCCGGCTGTATCACTGTCGGCTCCTCGATCGGGATGGCAGGGGATGGATGGAAACGCGGCTCAGCCTCAGCCGCCGCCATCTGCGCCGCGACCTTGCGGCGCACGGCGTCCTGCCCCTCGCCATCGTCACCGCCCGTCGCCCGCTGCGCTATCGCTGGCATGGCGGCGCCTGCAGTGACTTTATTACCCAGTTGGCCGATCTGCTGGAGGCCGGGGTACCGCTGCTCCCGGCGCTGGATTTGATGGCTAACGGGCACCCTCACGCCGAGTGGCGGGCGCTGATCCATCAGCTGAGCCGCGAGGTTGCCGATGGGCTGACACTCTCCCAGGCGCTGCGCGGGCAGCCCGCCATTTTTCCCGCGCTGTACGGTCGAACTCTGGCGGCGGCGGAGCAAAGTGGTGCGCTGGCCGACGTCTGCCGCCAGCTGGCCCACCAGCAGCAGCAGGCGCACGCGCTGCGCCAACGCCTGCTGCGTGCGCTACGCTACCCGCTGTTCCTGCTGTCGGTCGCGCTGCTGATCGCACTGGGCATGCTGCTAACCCTGCTGCCGCAGTTTGCCCAGCTGTACGCATCGCTCGATGCGCCGCTGCCCTGGCTGACCCAGCAACTCCTGACGCTGGCCGATGCCCTGCGTCGGGGGTGGCACTGGATGGCCGCGGGTATCCCGCTGGCCGGACTCGCGCTGGTCGCGCTGCGCCGCCGCGGCCCACGGATGCGGGGCGCGCTGCAGCACCTCGCCCTGCGCCTTCCGGGCTATGGCATTCTGCTGCGCGATGTCACCCTCGCGCAGCTGTTTCAGATGCTGGCACTGATGCTACAGGCCGGGATCACGCTGCCGGCGGCGCTAAACTGCTGCCGCCGCTCTCTACCGCTGGCAGCCTATCGCCGCGCCCTGCATACCGGCGTGCTACGCCTGCGTCAGGGAGAGTTGCTCTCAGCGGCCCTGCGCGATCCGCGTCTTTTTCCGCCCCAGTGCCGACAGCTGATCCGCCAGGGTGAGGCCGCGGGGCGCCTCGCCGCTGTCAGTCGCCATCTGGGGGAGTTCTATCGCCACAGCGCACAGCGGCGCGGTGAGACGCTGGCCTCACTGGCGGAGCCGGCCATGCTCATGATAAGCGCGGCCCTGATAGCCCTACTGGTGCTGGCCATGTACCTGCCGATTCTGCATCTGGGCAATGTAATGCAATAACGCCGGCGATCGCCGGCGTTATTGATACAGGGCAGAGCTCGCGGCGCAGGCGCTCAATCGGCCCGGCCAAAGACACGGTTCTCCTGCTCGGCCACCCGGATAAATGTCGTACGCTTGGTCAGCTCTTTGAGACGCGACGCCCCGACATAGGTGCAGGCAGAGCGCAGGCCGCCCAGAATATCACGCACGGTATTTTCCACCGGACCGCGCAGCGGCAGGCTAACGGTCTTCCCCTCCGCCGCGCGATAGTCTGCGACGCCGCCGACGTGGCGGTTCATCGCCGAGGCCGAGCTCATACCGTAGAACAGCATCATCTTGCGCCCCTGCTCTTCGACAATGCGTCCTTCGCACTCCTCATGGGCCGCCAGCATGCCGCCCAGCATCACGAAGTCAGCGCCGCCGCCAAACGCTTTGGCCACGTCGCCCGGCACGGTACAGCCGCCATCAGACACGATCTGCCCGCCCAGCCCGTGCGCGGCATCAGCGCACTCAATGACGGCGGAGAGCTGCGGGTAGCCGACGCCGGTCTTGACCCGGGTGGTGCACACGGAGCCGGGGCCGATGCCCACCTTGACAATATCGGCCCCGGAGAGGATCAGTTCCTCCACCATCTCACCGGTGACCACGTTACCGGCGCAGATCACTTTGTCCGGGCAGGCGTCGCGCGCCCTGCGCAGAAAGTCAACGAAGTGTTCGGAATAACCGTTGGCGACATCGATACAGATGAACTTCAGGGACGGGGAGAGCGCGAGGATCTGACGCAGCTTGATAAAGTCCGCCTCGGAGGTCCCAGTCGAGACCATCACATGGCGCAGCGTCTCTTCACCGACGCTGGAGACAAAGCTCTGCCACTGCTCCACGCTGTAGTGCTTGTGCACGGCGGTCAGCACATCAAAACCGGCCAGCACCCGCGCCATGCTAAATGTGCCGACGGTATCCATGTTGGCCGCGATCAGCGGAACACCTGACCACTGCCAGCCGCTGTGCTTAAAGCGATACTCGCGGGCGAGCTCAACATCAGAGCGGCTTTTCAGCGTAGAACGCTTCGGGCGGATCAGGACATCCTTAAAACCCAGCTTCAGATCTTCTTCAATGCGCATGAGATACTTTCCTGGTTAATGGCGACAATATTAGAGAAAATGTGATCATACAAACGATTGGCTGCTGTATGACGCCAGTTCCAGTGACGTTATCATACGCAGGAATAACGCGGCGACAAGTCTGCTTTTTCAACAAAATTTCAGGTACACTGTTCTGAATTTACCCACGATAATCGGCCTCAGCATCCTCTCGGTATCGTCTTCTGCCGCACGCGTGACTTGCACTTACCGTCAGGTCCATTATGATCCGCAGGTTCGCCGATTTTTCCGCGCAGCTCACGCCCGCGCACAGTCTCGCAGGATCTCCTCATGGCATACACAGTTGCTCTCACCGGCGGTATCGGCAGCGGTAAATCCACCGTGGCTGAGACCTTTGCCCGCCTCGGCGTGCCGCTGGTCGATGCCGACGTCATCGCCCGTCAGATGGTCGAGTGGGGACAGCCGGCCCTGGTGCAGATTGCGGCCCACTTCGGCGCGCGGGTTTTACGGGCGGACGGCAGCCTGGATCGCACCGCCCTACGTCATATCGTTTTTGCCCAGCCGCAGGAAAAAGCCTGGCTTAACGCCCTGCTGCACCCGCTGATCCAGGCGGAGACCCAGCGTCAGCTGGCGCAGGTAGCGGCCCCCTACGCCCTATGGGTGGTGCCGTTGCTGATCGAGAATCACCTCACGGCGCAGGCGGATCGTATCGCGGTCGTCGATTTGCCCGTCGAACAGCAGCTGGCGCGTACCCAGGCGCGCGATGGTCTCAGCCATGAACAGGCGCAGCGTATCCTCGCCGCCCAGACCACCCGGGAGCAGCGCCTAGCCTACGCCGATGATATTATTGATAACAGCGGGTCCGCCGATGCGCTGGCCCCACAGGTCGCCGCCCTGCATCGCCTCTATCTGGCGCTCGCGCAGGCGGCCGCCGCCTCGACAGGATCACAAGCATGAGTGACGCCGCTCCGACCATACTGTTTGAATACCCGCTCAATGAAAAAATGCGTACCTGGCTGCGCCTGGAATTTCTGCTGCAGCAGTTGCTGCAGCATCGACCGCAGCGCGATACCAGCGGTGCCCTCACCTTCTTTCGTACCCTGTCCGACCTGCTTGATGTGCTGGAGCGCGGCGAGGTGCGAACCGATCTGCTCAAAGAGCTGGAGCGCCAGCAGCGCAAGCTGATGCAGTGGCTCAACGCACCGGGCGTCGATCAGGAGATGATCCATGCGTTGAGCCAGCGTCTAAAGCAACAGGCCGCCGTCCTGATGGCAGCGCCCCGTATCGGCCAGACGCTGCGCGAAGATCGCCTGGTCGCCTTGGTCCGCCAGCGGCTAGGGATCCCCGGTGGCTGCTGCAGCTTTGATCTGCCGACGCTCTACCTGTGGCTGAGCCTGGATCAGGCCGCGCGCGATCGTCAGATCGACGCCTGGATAGCCTCCTTGGCACCGCTGACGGACAGCCTGACGCTGGTGCTGGATCTGCTGCGCAAGGCCGCCGCCTTTAAGCCGATGACCAGCCTACACGGCTTCTACCAAGATAATGCCGACGGCGCCGACATGCTGCGTATTCAGCTGGCGCTGGATCTGCAAATTTATCCGCAGGTTTCCGGCCATAAGAGCCGCTTTGCCATTCGCTTTCTGCCGCTGGACAGCGAGCATGGCGTGGTGCCGGATCGCCTGTCGTTCAATCTGGCCTGCTGCTGAGCGGCGGCCTTAGGGAGTTAGCAATGGAAAACGAGATCATCACCGTCGCCTGCCCGACCTGCGGCAGCGCGGTTATCTGGGGAGAGCAGAGTCCTTACCGCCCGTTCTGCAGCAAACGCTGCCAGCTTATCGATCTGGGCGAATGGGCCAACGAAGAGAAGCGGATCGCCAGCGACGCGACCCACTCCGACAGCGAAGAGTGGAGTGAGGGAGACGACCGCTGAGGCTTCGTCCCCTCGCTCACCGCAATTGAGGCGCCCGATAGGCGCCTTTTTTTGTGCGCTATCCCTGGGCGCGCAGCGCTTCGATTATCGCCCGGTTTGGCGCAGGAAAATCGGCGGCACACAGCGAGGCCGCCGCGACCCAGCGGGTCTCTTGCCCCTCCCGGCCACAGGGCTCCCCCTGCCAGGCGCCGACCAAAAAGAAGTGCAGCACCACCCGCCGATCGCTGAAGGTATGCTCGATACGCCGCAGCAGCTGCGCTGACGCCGGCGCTACCGAGATCCCCACCTCCTCTTGTAGCTCACGCGTCAGCGCCTGCCGGGCGTGCTCTCCCGGCTCGATTTTACCGCCGGGAAACTCCCACAGACCGGCCAGATGGCTGCCGGACTGGCGCCGGGCAATAAAGATCTCCTGCCGTGCGTTGCGAATAATTCCGACGGCAATCTGCAGCGTCGGTAGCGACTGGGTCATCTCTACCTCTCCTTGAGCACGGAGTACCCGTAAGATAAAAAAACAGGGAGGCGCACTGCGCTTCCCTGTCGGTGATCACCTAATGCCCAAACGATCAGGCATTGAGGCGTCCATGGCACTGCTTATACTTCTTGCCGGAGCCGCACGGGCAGGGATCGTTGCGCCCGATCTTGCGATCGCCGGTCTGAGACGCCATCTCCTGCGCCGCCGCGCTCTGATCGTCCAGATGGCTCAGCTGCTGCTGACGGGCCAGACGCTCGGCGTCCTCGCGGCGCTGGCGCTCCAGCGCCTCGACCTCTTCCGGCATCCGCACCTGCACCTTGCTCAGCACGCTGATCACCTCATACTTAAGGGACTCCAACATCGCCGCAAACATGGCAAAGGATTCGCGCTTGTACTCCTGCTTGGGATCTTTCTGCGCATAGCCACGCAGGTGAATCCCCTGACGCAGGTAGTCCATCGCCGCCAGATGCTCTTTCCACAGGGAGTCCAGGGTCTGCAGCATGATGCCCTTTTCAAAGCTGCGCATCATTTCGCTGCCAACCACCTCTTCCTTGCTCTGGTAGCGCTCCACCGCCATCGTCAGAATACGCTCGCGCAGCGTCTCCTCATGCAGCTCCGGCTCTTTATCCAACCACGCCGTAATCGGCAGCTCCAGATCGAAGTCATTGCGCAGACGCTCTTCCAGCCCGGCGACATCCCACATCTCCTCCAGAGACTGCGGCGGGATATAGCTGTCGATTACCACCTTAAAGACATCCTCACGGATGCTGTTGATGGTATCGACCACATCACCGCCGTCCAGCAGCTCGTTACGCTGAGTATAGATGGCGCGGCGCTGATCGCTGGCCACATCGTCGTACTCAAGCAGCTGCTTACGAATATCGAAGTTCCGGCTTTCCACCTTACGTTGCGCGTTGGCGATCGCCTTGGTCACCCACGGGTGCTCAATGGCCTCGCCCGGCTTCATCCCCAGCTTGCGCATCATGTTGGCCACGCGATCAGAGGCGAAGATACGCATCAAGGAGTCTTCCAGCGACAGATAGAAACGGGAGGAGCCCGCATCCCCCTGACGACCGGAGCGGCCGCGCAGCTGGTTATCGATACGGCGCGACTCATGGCGTTCGGTGCCGATAATGTGCAGACCGCCGGCGGTCAACACCGCGTCGTGACGCGTTTGCCACGCCGCCTTAATCGCCTCGATCTGCGCTTCGGTCGGCGACTCCAACAGCGCGATCTCTGCCTGCCAGCTGCCGCCAAGCATGATATCGGTACCGCGGCCGGCCATGTTGGTGGCGATGGTGACCGCGCCCGGCTGACCGGCCTGAGCAACGATATCGGCCTCTTTGGCATGGAACTTGGCATTCAGCACGCTGTGGGCAATGCCGGCCTTCGTCAGCTCATGAGAGACCATTTCAGATTTTTCGATGGAGACCGTACCCACCAGCACCGGCTGCCCTTTGGCCGTACGCTCGCGGATATCCTCGATGATCGCCGCGATCTTGTCCTGCTCGGTCATGTACACCAGATCCGGCAAATCCTTACGGATCATCGGGCGGTTGGTCGGCACCACAATGGTATCCAGCTTATAGATAGAGCTGAATTCGAAGGCTTCGGTATCGGCGGTACCGGTCATCCCGGCCAGCTTCTCATACAGACGGAAGTAGTTCTGGAAGGTAATGGAGGCCAGCGTCTGGTTTTCGTTCTGGATCTGAACCCCTTCCTTGGCCTCCACCGCCTGATGCAGACCGTCTGACCAGCGGCGCCCCTGCATGGTACGACCGGTGTGCTCATCGACGATGATGACCTCACCTTCTTTCACGATGTAGTCCACATCGCGGGTAAACAGCGCGTGGGCGCGCAGCGCCGCAGTCACGTGGTGCATCAGCATGATATTGGCAGGGGAGTACAGCGATTCGCCCTCATCCATAATCCCGGCGCCGGCCAGCAGCTCTTCAATCAGCACCAGACCGCGCTCCGTCAGGTTAACCTGACGGGTCTTTTCATCGACGGAGTAGTGTCCATCGCCCTGGAACGTATCGGAATCCTCTTTCTCCTGACGCTTCAGGTGCGGGATCAGCTTGTCGACCTTGATGTACAGCTCGGAGCTGTCTTCTGCCGGACCGGAGATGATCAGCGGCGTGCGCGCTTCATCGATCAGGATGGAGTCCACCTCATCCACCAGCGCATAGTGCAGCTTGCGCTGAACGCGCTCTTCCGGGCTGAACGCCATATTGTCGCGCAGGTAGTCAAAACCGTATTCGTTGTTGGTACCGTAAGTGATGTCGGCCGCATAGGCGGCGCGCTTGGCCGGCGCCGCCATGCCCGGCAGGTTGATGCCGACGCTCAGGCCGAGGAACTCAAACAGCGGGCGGTTGTTTTCGGCGTCACGCTGGGCCAGATAGTCGTTGACGGTCACCACGTGTACCCCTTTACCGGTCAGGGCATTCAGGTAGGCCGGCAGGGTCGCCGTCAGGGTTTTACCTTCACCGGTGCGCATCTCTGCGATGCAGCGCTCGTTCAGTACCATACCGCCCAGCAGCTGCACGTCGAAGTGACGCATACCAAACACGCGCTTGCTGGCCTCACGGACGGTGGCAAACGCCTCCGGCAGCAGGCTGTCCAACGCGGCGCCCTGCGCCAGACGCTCACGGAACTCGACGGTCTTCGCCTTCAGCTGCTCATCGCTGAGCTGCTCCATCGCCGGTTCCATGTGGTTAACCTGCTCAACCACTTTACGCATGCGGCGCAGGGTACGATCGTTACGGCTGCCAAAAACCTTGGTCAATAATTTAATTAACATAGTTATACAATCTCTCATGGGTGGCCCAAACCACCCGGGTCAAAACGCGGACAAAAAGGGAAACGGTAAACTCAGGCGGCGATAGCGGGACCGGCGCGGATCCCCTGAACCCGGGCCAGCCACAGCGCCGGGAGGTGCCCATGGGACGACGGCGCGTAGCGCGACGGCCACGGGTGCAGCGGCGTAGCATAAAGCGTAGGCTGACGGGTCAGTAGTGAACTGAGCGAGCTGAGCAGCACCAGGTGCTGGCGCTGCTGCTCTGCAGATAGACAGTTTTGAGCGTGCGGCGGCGTCAGGCGACTGCTCAGCTGACGGATGGCGATACGCAGCGCGTACTGATGCCAGTAATCAACCCCCTGTCCCCGGCGCTTACCGGACAGCAGCTGCAGGGAGACATGGCTGTGATGCGCGGCGATCAGCCGCTGCAGGGTAATGGTTTGCGCAGAGGGGCGCGGCTGCTCAGCGTTGGCCAGCGACGGAACGCCAAGCGTCGCCGCCACCATCCCCCACAGGAGATGCGGCCAAAAATAACGTCTGCCAAACTGTCGCCAACGCTTTAGAATACCAATCACATGCCGTACCGAATCAATAGCCCTAATAGCCGCGGAGCCGTATTTATGCGTGATAGTCGCCCACAATCCCTGGATACCCTGCTGGATGACAACGCCGCCGTTGACGGCATCCTCAAAAACGTTCAGCAACGCGCAGTGGCATTACTCCGACTCGATCGGGCAGTACAAGCCCTGCTGCCGGCGCCGCTGAAACCGTTTTGCCGCGTCGCCAACTTTCGTCAGGGCATTCTGGTGCTGGAAGTCGCCAACGCCAGTTGGCTGATGCGCCTGCGCTATGAGCAGAGCAGTCTACTTTCCGCACTCAGGGGAGAGATTTTACCATCATTGTCGTCGATCGACATCAGGATTAATCCCGCCCTGATGTGTCAGAGTGGGAAAAATGCGCAGTCGTTCGCACAGGAAAGGCAGAAGAGTGCGCAGGAGGAGGCGGTAATGCGCACGCTGAGCGTAGAAAGCGCACAGCAGCTGCGCTGGCTAGCCGGTCAAAGCCCGGAGGGATTGCGTAAAAAACTAGAGCGACTGGCTGCGCTGGCCGGAGAGAGTACCGACACAGCCAGTCGTGATAAGAAGCGCCGCTCCTGAGCCCGTTGGTTAGGCCAGAACGGTTGACGGTGCGCGGAACGCCAGCGGCATCTCCTCACCGTCTTCAAAGGTCACCAGCTCCCACGCTTCCTGCTTCGCCAACACGGTCTGCAGCAGACGGTTGTTCAACGCATGGCCGGACTTGAACGCAGTAAAGGCGCCGATGATATTGTGCCCGCACATGAACAGGTCACCGATAGCATCCAGCATCTTGTGGCGCACAAACTCATCCTCAAAGCGCAGGCCGTCTTCGTTCAGCACGCGGTAGTCATCCACGACAATGGCGCAGTCAAAGCTGCCGCCCAGGCACAGGCCACGGGACTGCAGATACTCAATGTCGCGCATGAAGCCAAAGGTACGCGCACGGCTAATCTGACGCACAAACGCATCGGCAGAGAAGTCCAGGCTATAGCGCTGCGTACTCGCGTCGATGGCCGGGTGGTTGAAGTCGATGGTGAAGTCCAGGCTAAAGCCGTTATACGGCGCCAGCTCGGCCCACTTGTCACCGTCCTCGACCCGCACGGCCTCTTTGAGGCGCAGGAATTTCTTGGCGCAGTTCAGTTCGTCGATTCCGGCATCCAGCAGCAGGAAGACAAACGGCGCGGCGCTGCCGTCCATGATCGGAATTTCAGCCGCGTCGACCTCGATAACCAGGTTATCGATCCCTAACCCCGCCAGAGCGGCGTTCAGGTGCTCTACGGTAGAAATACGCACATCATGCTCATTAACCAGGCACGTACAGAGCATGGTGTCACGCACCGATTTGGCATCAGCCGGGAAATCGACCGGAGGATTCAAGTCAGTGCGACGATAGATGATCCCGGTGTTTGCCGCAGCCGGGCGCATGGTCAGCGTGACTTTCTTGCCGGTATGCAGCCCGACACCCGTCGCCTGAACGATACGTTTTATGGTCCGTTGTTTGATCATCGTGTTATCTCGCAGTGTTTATCCGTCCTAACCACCTCTAAATGATAATTACTATACATTAAAGGCGGCAAGACAGTTTAGCACAAAGAGCGGAGATCCCCAATACTCAGTCGGCCTGCTTACGCAGGAAAGCCGGAATATCCAGGTAGTCGTCAGACTCTTTCCCGCTCGGCACGCTCTGATCGTTAACCACTTTGGCCGCGGCCGGCTTGCTCTCCTGCGGCAGCGGCGACAGGCCGTGCTGCTGGTAGCGCTGGTCGATCACCGGCTGCTGCCCCTGCTTATTGGACACCAGGGTGATCTCCGGACGCTTGTCCATGCCAATACCAGTGGCCACGACGGTTACGCGCAGCTCATCGTTCATATCCGGGTCGAGAGAGGTACCGATAACCACCGTCGCGTTGTCAGAGGCGAAGGCGCGAATAGTGTTACCGACGGTCTCAAACTCGTCTAGGCGCAGGTCAAAGCCCGCGGTGATGTTAACCAGTACGCCGCGGGCACCGGACAGATCAATGTCCTCCAGCAGCGGAGAAGAGATCGCCATCTCTGCCGCCTCTTCCGCACGGTCTTCCCCGCTGGCCATACCGGAACCCATCATGGCGTAGCCCATTTCAGACATCACGGTACGTACGTCGGCAAAGTCGACGTTCATCAGGCCCGGACGGGTGATCAGTTCGGCAATACCCTGTACCGCCCCCTTCAGCACGTCGTTGGCCGCGCCGAAGGCATCCAGCAGGGAGATGCCGCGTCCCAGCACCTTAAGCAGCTTATCGTTGGGGATGGTGATCAGCGAATCGACGTGCTTGGACAGCTCGGCGATACCCTGCTCGGCAAACGCCATACGACGCTTACCTTCAAAGTTAAACGGCTTGGTGACCACGGCAACGGTCAGGATGCCCAGCTCTTTTGCCACTTCCGCCACGACCGGCGCAGCGCCGGTGCCGGTGCCGCCGCCCATGCCGGCTGCGATGAAGACCATATCGGCCCCATCCAGCGCAGAGCGCAGCGCTTCACGATCTTCTTCCGCCGCGTTGCGTCCGACCTCCGGATTGGCGCCAGCGCCCAGCCCTTTAGTAATGCCGCTGCCGATCTGGATGGTCTGGCCAACGGCCGTCTTACGCAGGGCCTGTGCGTCGGTATTCACCGCAAAAAACTCAACGCCTTCAATGCGTTCACGCACCATGTGCTCAACGGCGTTGCCGCCGCCGCCGCCGACGCCGATGACCTTAATCACCGCGTCATTGGTTAATTCCATTGGTTCAAACATAGTTTCTCTCCGTCTTGTGCCTGTCGCTACGGAATCATTAACGCGTAGAATGATCCCTTTTTTCAAACATTAAAACTCTTTTCTCAGCCAGCCATTGATTTTCTTAAACCAATTGCCAACTGAGGCACGTTTTTCGACTTCGGCCTCACCGCTCAGGTGTGACTCTTTGCCGTAATGCAACAGCCCAACCGCCGTGGAATAGTACGGCGCCTGAGCATAATCCGTCAGACCAGTGATGTTCAGCGGCTGCCCGATGCGTACCTGGGTATGGAACACACGCTGGGCGCAGGCGGCAAGCCCCTCGATCTGCGCCGCACCGCCGGTCAGAACAATGCCTGCCGCCAGATGGTGCTTCACTCCCTGCTGACGCAGCTGCTCCTGCAGCTGCAGCAGCTCATCGTTGACCAGGTTCAGCAGCTCGGCATAGCGTGGCTCGATCACCTCAGCCAGCGTTTGACGCTGCAAGCTGCGCGGCGGGCGTCCCCCCACGCTTGGAACCTCGACGCTTTCATCTTTGCTGACCAGCGAGCCCAGCGCGCATCCGTAGCGCACTTTAATCGCTTCGGCATCCGTCGGCGGCGTGCCGAAGGCGTAGGCGATATCACTGGTCACCACGTTACCCGCGTAGGGGATAACTTTGGTATGGCGCAGCGCACCGCCGGTATAGACCGCCATGTCCATGGTGCCGCCGCCGATATCCACCACGCAAACGCCCAGCTCACGTTCATCTTCCGTCAGCACCGCATAGCTGGAGGCCAGACCGGCAAAAATCAGCTGATCCACCTTCAGACCACAGCGCTCCACCGCCTTCACAATATTCTTCGCCATATCATTATGGCAGGTGATCAGGTGAACCTTGGCCTGCATCCGCACGCCGGACAGTCCCACCGGGTTTTTAATCCCTTCCTGATAATCAATGGCATATTCTTGAGGAATCACATGTAAAACCCGGTGCTCATCGCGAACGCGCACTGATTTTGCGGTATGCACCACATTTTCCACGTCTTCCTGGGTCACTTCTTCCTCCGAGATCGGCACCATCCCGATCTCGTTCTGGCAGCTGATATGCTTGCCGGACAGCGCCAGATACACGGACGATATCTGACAGTCCGCCATCAGCTCCGCCTGATCGATGGCCCGCTGCACGCATTTCACCACCGACTCCAAATCGTTAACGCCACCCTTGTCCATGCCGCGCGACGGGCAGCTGCCCACGCCGATAATATTGACCATGCCATCGGGCAGAACCTCCCCTACCAGCGCAGCGACTTTTGCCGTACCGATCTCCAGCCCAACTACCAGTTTTCTGTCCGTCGACTTGATCATTGTTGTTTAGCCTGTGCCTGATTCTGTTGCTGATTCTGTTGCTGATTCGCGCCGGCCGGCGGCGTATCGATGTACGCCGGCGCCCAGCCTACCGCAGCGCCACTGTCATAACGCAGATCCACATAACTGACACGCTGATGCGTGGCCTGGGCCTGCTGCTGCAGCGCAGGATAGAGTTCGTCAAAGCGGGCCAGCCGCCCGGCGACATCTTCGCGCCCCAGCTCCAGACGGATATCGTTATCCAGCCCCAGCTGCCATGAGTGACGGGCACTCATTGAGACCATCTTCAGCGTAAAGTTATCCTTCGCCAGCGTCTTGCTCATCGCGCGATAACCTTCCAGAACATCCATTTCACTGCCCTCCGGCCCGTACAGCAGCGGCAATGGCTGTTTGCCGGTTCTGTCGGCCGGAACGCTGAACGATTTGCCGTCGCTGTCCACCAAACGCAAATCGTTCCAGCGCGCCACCGGGACATACTCCACTACGTGGATCTTCAGCTCATTCGGCCACTGCTTGCGCACGCTGGCCTGCTTAATCCACGGCAAACGCTCTATCTGCTGCTGGATCACATCCACATTCTGAGTCATAAACGTCCCCGGCGGACCCAGCGCCAGGATCGCCTGGCGAATATCGTCGTTGCGCGTAAAGTGGCGTTCCCCGGTCACAACCAGCTTGGACATCGGCATCCGGCTGGCGTCCTTCATCCAGTTGACGACCATCCAGCCACCCCAGCCGATACCGGCCAGCACCAACAGCAGAAACAACATCCCTGCCAGACGCATCCCGTTGCTGCGCCGCAGACGGATGCGGCTACGGGGTGAACCGCTCGGTTCCCGCGAGTTCAGGGCTGCCTGAGACATATCAATCCGCTAACTCCAAAATCCGCACCACCAGCTGCGAAAAACTCATCCCAGCCTGACGGGCGGCCATCGGAACCAGGCTGTGGCTGGTCATGCCCGGCGCCGTGTTAACCTCCAGCAGGCAAAACTCCCCGCAGGCATCCTGCATCACATCCACCCGTCCCCAGCCGCTGCATCCCAGCGCCTTATAGGCGCGGCGTACCAGCGCCGCCAGCGCCTGCTCCTGCTCATCGCTCAATCCGCTGGGACAAAAGTACTCGGTCTTATCCGATAAGTACTTGGCCTCATAATCATAGAACGCGCCGGCAGCCTGGATACGGATCGACGGTAAAATTTCATCGCCGATAAAGGCCACGGTGTATTCTGGACCGGCGAGCCATTTTTCGATCAGGATCTCGTCATCATGGCGCAGCGCCTCGACCAGCGCCGGATCGAACTCGCACGGCTCGCTGACCTTGCTCATACCGACGCTGGATCCCTCGCGGCTGGGCTTCACAATCAGCGGCAGGCCGAGATCGTTAATCTCGCGCAGCGTATCCATGGTCAGCCCCTCGTCAAACTGCTCGCGACTGATGGCAACGTAGGGTGCCACCGGCAGCCCGGCGGCCTGCCACACCTGCTTGGAGCGCAGCTTATCCATGGTCAGCGCCGATGCCATCACACCGCTGCCGGTATAGGGCAGCTGCAGAAACTCCAGCACCCCTTGCAGGGTGCCATCTTCACCGCCGCGGCCGTGCAGGGCGATAAATACCCGCTCAAAGCCGGCTTCCCGTAATTGTGTTGCAGGAAACTGCATTGTATCAACCGGATAAGCATCGATACCGGCCTCTTTCAGACCTTTCAGCACCGCCTGCCCCGACAGCAGGGAGACGTCGCGCTCGGCAGAGGTGCCGCCCAGCAATACCGCTACTTTTTCTGCCATCGTCGTTTACTCCGTTACCGCGGACGGCTGCAGGCGGCACTCCGCCAGCACCCGCGCCACCCGGCCAATATTACCGGCGCCCTGGGTC
The DNA here is from genome assembly GCF_000264765.2 of Edwardsiella anguillarum ET080813. Classification (GTDB taxonomy): domain Bacteria; phylum Pseudomonadota; class Gammaproteobacteria; order Enterobacterales; family Enterobacteriaceae; genus Edwardsiella; species Edwardsiella anguillarum. The sequence goes on along the minus strand of NZ_CP006664.1, from coordinate 2,444,643 downwards.
AGAATCAGGTCACCCTCTTGCAGGAACTGCGCCAGCGTCTGCGCCAACGTCGCCGGCTCCGACACCAGCACCGGGTCCAGCTTGCCGCGCCCGCGAATGGTGCGACACAGCGAGCGGCTATCCGCGCCGGGGATCGGATGCTCGCCGGCAGGATACACATCCAGCATCAGCAGGACATCTACCTGTGACAATACGTTGGCAAAGTCATCATACAGATCGCGGGTACGGGTAAAGCGGTGCGGCTGGAAAACCATCACCAGGCGGCGATCCGGCCAACCGGCACGGGCGGCCTTAATGGTGGCATCTACCTCCGTCGGATGATGTCCATAGTCATCCACCAGCATCACCTTGCCCGGCTTATTGTTGACGTGCTGCAGGCTAAACTCCCCCAGGAAGTCAAAGCGACGCCCGGTGCCCTGAAACCCGCTCAGCGCGCGCAGGATAGCCTCATCGTCGATCCCCTCTTCGCTGGCTACCGCCGCAGCGGCGGCCGCATTCAGAGCATTGTGGCGACCTGGTGCATTTAGGGTCACCGCCAGGCGTGGACGATCCTGACGACACAGGAAGAAGGTTCCCTGGGCGCCGCACTGGCGGTACTCCTCAATGCGGACATCGGCATCCTGGCTAAAGCCATAGGTGGTCACCTGGCGCCCGACGCGCGGCAGCAGCTCGCGGATCACCGGATCGTCGATGCACAGCACCGCCCGGCCATAAAACGGCAGGTTGTGCAGAAAGTTGATAAAGGTCTGCTTCAGGTTTTCGAAATCGCCGTGATAGGTATCCATATGATCGGCTTCGATATTGGTGACGATCGCCACCATCGGCTGCAGATGCAAAAACGAGGCATCGCTCTCATCGGCCTCGGCGATCAGATAGCGACTGGAACCCAAGCGGGCGTGTGTGCCGGCCGCTTTCACCAGACCGCCGTTAACAAAGGTCGGGTCCAGCCCGGCCTCGGCATAAATACTGGAGACCATCGCCGTGGTGGTGGTCTTGCCATGGGTTCCGGCAATGGCGATACCGTGGCGGAAACGCATCAGCTCCGCCAGCATCTCCGCGCGGCGGATCACCGGAATACGCGCCTCGCGGGCGGCGATAATCTCCGGGTTATCGGCGGCGATCGCGGTCGATACGACCACAACGCTGGCATCGCGTACGTTTTCCGGGCGATGGTTAAAATAGATCTGCGCGCCCAGCTCGCTCAGTTGCTGGGTCACCGCGTTGGGCGCCAGATCGGAGCCGCTGATCTGATAACCCTCGTTGGCCAGCACCTCTGCAATACCGCCCATGCCAGCGCCGCCGATGCCGACAAAGTGAATGTGCCGGACACGGCGCATCTCCGGCACCATGGTACGCAGTTTAGCGAGCTGTTGAGTATTCACTGTCTTGTTCACTTTAATCCATTTTCACTGTCCGAGTCGGTCTCCCCACCCGGGTTGATATTAACGCGCCACGTCGCAGATCGCCTCGGCGACCCGCTGGGTTGCATCGGTGATCGCCGCCGCCCGGGCCTTTTCCGCCATCAGTAACAGCGTAGGGCGATCCCAGCCCGCCAGCGTCTCCACCACCGCATCGACGCTAAAATCGGGCTGTTCAATAATTCTGGCGGCACCGGTACGTGCCAGCGCCGCCGCATTCCAGTACTGCTGACGATCCTTGTGCATAAAGGGCACAAACAGCGCCGGTAAACCGGCAGCGGCGATCTCGCTGACCGTCAATGCGCCGGATCGGCATACGACGACGTCGGCCCAGGCATAGGCCGCCGCCATATCGTCAATAAACTCGGTTACCCGATGCTCCTGCAGCCCCAGGCGCTGATACTCCGCCTCGACCGACAGCTGGGCCCCTTTCCCGGTCTGATGCCACAGGGTCACCCGCTCCCCGAGACGCGCCGCCACCGCGGGTAGCGTCTGGTTCAGGATCCGGGCGCCCTGGCTGCCGCCGACCACCAGCACCCGAACGGGGCCGGTGCGTCCGGCCATCCGCTGCGCCGGCGCCGGCAGCGCCAGCACATCCTCACGCACCGGATTTCCCACCACCGGCGCATGGGGAAAGGCACCGGGAAACGCCTGCAGTACCCGTTTAGCTATCTTGGACAGCCAGCGGTTGGTCAACCCGGCGATCCCGTTCTGCTCGTGCAGCACCACCGGAACGCCGCACAGCCAGGCGGCCAGACCGCCCGGGCCGGAGACATAGCCCCCCATCCCCAGCACCGCATCGGGACGGTACGCCTTGATAATTCGCCGCGCCTGCAGCACCGCACGCACAATGCGGAACGGTGCGCCGAGCAGCGCCTTGATCCCTTTGCCGCGCAGGCCCGAAATCTGAATAAAATCGATCTCGATGCCGTGCTGTGGAACCAGCTGCGCCTCCATGCGATCCGCGGTACCCAACCAGCGGATCTGCCATCCCTGCGCCTGCAGATAGTGCGCCACCGCCAGCCCCGGGAACACGTGTCCTCCGGTACCGCCGGCCATGACCATCAACCGTTTGTTTCCTTGATGATTCGCCGCGCCGCTCATCGTGACCCCTTAACCACCGCCTGGGCATTCGCCTGGCGGGTTTCATAATCAATGCGCAGCAAAAATACCAGCGCCGTAGACATAATAATCAGGCTGGAGCCGCCGTAGCTTATCAGCGGCAGCGTCAGCCCTTTGGTCGGCAGCATGCCGGCCGCCGCGCCGACGTTAACCAACGCCTGAAAGCTGAACCAGACGCCGATGGCGCAGGCCAGAAAGCCGGAAAAACGCTGATCGGCCTCCAGTGCGCGCCGTCCGATGGACATCGCACGAAAAGCGACGAAGAATACCATTAACAGCGTAAGAACCACACCGAAATAGCCCAGCTCCTCGCCGAGGATGGAGAAAATAAAGTCAGTGTGCGCCTCCGGCAAATACTCCAGCTTCTGAACCGAGTTTCCCAGCCCCTGCCCCCAAAACTCGCCGCGGCCAAAAGCCATCAGCGACTGGGTCAGCTGGTAGCCGCTGCCGAACGGATCGGCCCACGGATTCCAGAACGACGTTACGCGTCGCATACGGTAGGGCTCGGCGATAATCAGCAGGATCACCGCGAAGATCCCCGAGCCGATGATCGCCAGGAACTGCCACAGCTTGGCCCCCGCCAGGAACAGCAGCCCCAGCGTCGTCACAAACAGCACCACCACGGTTCCCAGGTCCGGCTGCGCCAGCAGCAGCACCGCCAGCACCACCATCACCCCCATCGGCTTACAGAAGCCCCAGAAGTTATTGCGCACCTCATCGACCTTGCGCACCAGATAGCTGGCGAGATAGCAAAACAGCGACAGCTTAGAGAACTCCGCCGGCTGAATACGCAGCGGTCCCAGCGCGATCCAGCGCGAGGCGCCGTTAACCGAGCTGCCGACCACCAGCACCACCAGCAGCATCGCCACCGACAGCAGCAGCATCGCATTGCTCCAGCGCTGCCAAAACTCCATCGGAATGCGCAGGGTCACCATAGCGAGGCCGAAGGCCAACGTCAGGTAAAGCGCGTCGCGCTTGGCAAACAGAAACGGATCGTCCGCCAGGCGCTGTCCGATTGGCATCGACGCCGACGTCACCATGATAAAGCCCATCGCCGCGAGCCCAAAGGTCAGCCACAGCAGCGTCCGGTCATACAGCACCACCCCGGCACTGTCGGCTTCGCCAGCGCCCATCACCCAGTCGCGCAGGCGCAGCATCCCACCCATCAGCGGCAGGGAAAAACGCGGCAGACGCAGATGCGGCAGGCGGGGGCGAGGCAGCGCGAGACGCAAACGCATCAGCCGAACTCCCGTGCCAGGCGGGCAAACTCATCGCCGCGCTGTTCGAAGTTTTTAAACTGATCCAGGCTAGCGCAGGCCGGTGAAAGCAGCACCATATCCCCCCCACGCGTCAGCGGCGCCAGCGCGCGTATCGCCTGCTCCATGATATCAAAGCGTCGGGAAACCTCCGGTCGCAGCAGCATCAGCGGCCCGGCGTCGCGGCCGAAGCAATACAGGCGGATACGATCGCCCTGCAGATACGGCAGCAGCGGCGTAAAGTCCGCCCCCTTGCCGTCACCGCCCAGCAGCAGGTGCAGCGTGCCGTCCAGATGAAGCCCCTTCAGCGCCGCCTCGGTGCTACCCACGTTGGTCGCCTTCGAATCGTTAATCCAGCGTACGCCGCTGTGCTCCAGCACCAGCTGGAAACGGTGCGCCAGGCCACGGAACGTCGTCAGCGCCCGCAGGCTGGAGGCGCGCGGCAGGCCAACGGCGTCCGCCAGCGCCAGCGCCGCCAGGGCATTGGTGTAATTATGGATGCCGGTGAGCTGCATCTCCTTGGTATTCAAAATCTTTTCACCGCGAACGCGCAGCCAGATCTCGCCCTGCTGGCGGTTGAGATGGTAGTCGCCCACGTCGACGCCAAAGCTGACGCAGCGCGTATCGGCGCCGTGGATCGGCATGGTCAGCGCATCGTCCGCGTTGACCACGCAGGCCCGGGCGTTTTCATAGATGCGCAGCTTGGCCGCCCGATACTGCTGCAGCCCCAGCGGGTAGCGGTTCATGTGATCTTCGCTGACGTTCAGGATGGTCGCCGCCGCCGCCCTCAGGCTGGAGGTGGTCTCCAACTGAAAGCTGGAGAGCTCCAGGACATACAGGCGGTACTCATGCTTCAGCAGCGTCAGGGCGGGCACCCCGATATTACCGCCGACCCCGACCTGCCAGCCTGCGGCACGGGCCATCTCGCCGACCAGCGTCGTCACGGTGCTTTTACCGTTAGAGCCGGTGATCGCCACGATCGGCGCCTGCGCCTCGCGGCAAAACAGCTCGATATCGCCGACGATCTCCACGCCCGCCTGCGCCGCCCGATCCAGCGCCGGCGACGAGAGGGGGATCCCCGGGCTGGCGACGATCAGATCGGCGTCCATCAGCCATGACGGCTCAATGCTGCCCAGATGACGCTCGACGCTCGCCGGCAGCTTATCCAGCCCCGGCGGCGTTGCGCGGGTGTCAACCACCCGCGGTACCACGCCGCGATCCATAAAGAAATCGACGCAGGAGAGGCCCGTCAGCCCCAGCCCGATGATAACGACCCTCTTCCCCTGATAGTCAGCCATATTAACGTACCTTCAAGGTTGCCAGTCCAATAAGCACCAGCATCAACGAAATGATCCAGAAGCGCACGATCACTCGCGGCTCCGGCCAGCCCTTCAGCTCATAGTGGTGATGGATGGGCGCCATGCGGAAAATGCGCTGGCCGCGCAGCTTAAAGCTGCCCACCTGCAGGATCACCGACAGGGTCTCCATCACGAAAACACCGCCCATGATCACCAACAGGAACTCCTGGCGCAGCAGCACGGCAATGGTGCCCAGTGCGCCGCCCAGCGCCAGGGAGCCGACGTCGCCCATAAAGACCTGCGCCGGATAGGTGTTAAACCACAGAAATCCCAACCCGGCGCCGACGATCGCAGTACAGACGATCACCAATTCGCCGGCGTGACGAATGTAGGGAATATGCAGGTAGGCGGCGAAGTTGACGTTGCCGGTCGCCCAGGCCACCAGGCCCATGCCCGCGGCCACAAACACCGTGGGCATAATCGCCAAGCCATCCAAGCCGTCCGTCAGGTTGACGGCGTTGCTGGTGCCAACGATCACGAAATAGCTCAGCAGGATGTACAGCAGCCCCAGCTGCGGCATGATGTCTTTAAAGAACGGAACCACCAGTTGGGTAGCCGGCGTATCCTTACCGATACTGTACATGGTGAATGCCACCACCAGCGCGATCACGGACTGCCAGAAATATTTCCAGCGGGCGATCAGCCCATCGGTGTTCTTGCGTACCACCTTACGGTAGTCATCGACGAAGCCCACGACGCCGTAGCCCAGCAGCACAAACAGCACGCACCAAACATAGGGGTTAGAGGGATAGGCCCACATCAGAACCGAAATGGTAATCGAGGTCAGGATCATCAGGCCGCCCATGGTCGGCGTGCCGCGCTTGCTAAAGTGCGACTCCGGCCCATCATTACGCACCACCTGGCCAATCTGCAGCCTCTGCAGCCAGGCGATCAGGTGTGGCCCCATCCACAGGGAGATAAACAGGGCGGTCAGCAAGCTGACGATGGCGCGAAACGTCAGATAGGAGAAGACGTTAAAGCCAGAAAAGTATTTGACCAAATGTTCGGCCAGCCAGACTAACATGATTGATTCTCCTGCATTTCCTGCACAGATACGCCTCGTACTACCTGCTCCATTGCGGCACTACGTGAGCCTTTTACTAGAATGGTGATCGCCGCATGTTCGCATAACAGGTGTTTCAGGCGCTCAATCAGCGCTCCTTTATCCATGAAATGTTCGCCACAACCACTGGCCTCGCCGATCAGTCGGCTCAGTCCGCCGACGCTCAGCACCTTATCGATCCCCGCCGCGCAGGCCGCCTGGCCGACGCGGCGATGGCACGCCTCGGCCTCCGCGCCCAGCTCGGCCATGTCCCCGACCACCATCACCCGGTAGCCGGGCATCGTGCCCAGCACCTCCGCGGCGGCGCTCATTGAGCCGACGTTGGCATTGTAGCTGTCATCCAGCAGCAGCTGCTGTTCGCCCAGACGGATGGGAAACAGCCGTCCCGGCACGGCCTGCAGCCCGGCCAGGCCTTGCTGTACCTGCGCCAGCGAGGCCCCCACCGACAGGGTCAGCGCCGCGGCCGCCAGCGCATTGGCGATGTTATGCCGACCGGGCAGCGGCAGCAGCACATCACACTGTCCCACGGGGGTATGCAGGGTAAAGTGGGTTCCCGCCGCATCGCTGCGCTCGGCGCTGGCGTAGAAGTCTACCCCCGCGCCCGCCTGCGGGGAAAAACGCCACACGCGCTGCTCTGTCAGCGCATGTTGCCAGTTTTCCCAATCGTTGCTGTCGGCGTTCACGATCGCCGTTCCCTGTGGCGGCAGACCGGCAAAAATCTCGCCTTTGGCCCGGGCGACCCCGGACAGTGAGCCAAACCCTTCGAGATGCGCCGCCGCCAGATTATTGACCAGCGCGCTGTGCGGACGCGTCAGCGCCACGCTATAGGCGATCTCGCCGACGTGATTGGCGCCCAGCTCGATCACCGCAAAGTCATGCTGCGGCTCAAGGCGCAGCAGAGTCAGCGGCACGCCGATGTCGTTATTCAAGTTACCGGCGGTGTATAGCACGTTGCCGCACAGGCCGAGGATCGCCGCACTCATCTCTTTTACCGAGGTTTTGCCCGACGATCCGGTCAGCGCCACCACCCGAGCCGGAACCTGACGGCGCACCCAGGCGCCCAGCTGCCCCAGCGCCAAACGGGTATCTGCCACCAACAGCTGCGGCACATCCAGCGCCAGACGGCGGCTAACCAGCAGCGCGCCGGCACCGCTCTCCAGCGCCCGGGCTGCAAAGTCATGCCCGTCGAAGTGATCGCCCTGCAGCGCGATAAACAGGCACCCCGGCGTTAGCTTACGGGTATCGGTCGTCACCGCCGCCACGGGGCCATCCGCACCGATAAGCGTCGCGCCGATGGCGTCGGCGAGGGTCTGCAGCGTCGTGGCGATCATGCTACCACCCCCAGCAGACGGGCTACCGTCACCCGATCGGAATAGTCCAGACGGCGGTTGCCGACCAGCTGATAATCCTCATGTCCCTTGCCGGCTACCAGGATCACATCCTGCGGCGCCGCCTGCATCACGGCCGCGGTCACCGCCTCGGCACGCCCGGGGATGGCCATCGCCAGTCCCGGATCCAGCATACCGCTGAGAATGTCGTTAATGATCGCCCGCGGCTCTTCACTGCGCGGGTTATCATCGGTCACGACCACCCGATCGGCATACTGTTCGGCTATCGCCCCCATCAGCGGACGTTTGCCCGTATCGCGATCCCCGCCGCAGCCGAACAGGCACCACAGCTCTCCCTGACAGTGCAGGCGCGCGGCCAGCAGCGCTTTTTCCAGCGCATCCGGCGTATGGGCATAGTCAACGACCACCGTAGGCTTACCGGGCGCCTGGAAGACCTCCATTCGCCCACAGACCGGCTGCAGCTGGCCAGACGCGGCGCACAGCGCCGCCAACGGATAGCCGAGCGCCAGCAGCGTCGCCAGCGCCACCAGCAGGTTACTAACGTTAAACTCGCCCATCAGGCGGCTGTTCAGCGAGCCCTCTCCCCAGCTGGAGTCGAAAGCGATCGTCGCGCCGCCGTCGTGATACACCACCGAACGCGCGACCAGCCAGCGTCCCGCCCAGCCTTCGGGCAAGGCGCCGGTGACGGTCACCGCCACCGCATCCGGTAGCTTATCCAGCCAGCGTCGCCCCGTTTCATCGTCCGCGTTGACGATCTTCTCACCGCTGTGATGGGTCGAAAACAGGCGCCATTTCGCCTGTGCGTAGTGTTCCATATCACCGTGATAATCCAGGTGATCGCGGCTCAGGTTGGTAAAGGCCGACGCGGCAAACGGCAGCGCCAGCACCCGGTTTTGCACCAGACCGTGCGAGGAGACCTCCATCGCCACCAGCGTTGCGCCGTCATCGGCCAGCGTACGCAGCATGTGCTGCACGTCGACGGCCGAGCCGGTGGTGTTTTCGCTGGGATAGACATGCCCTAGCAGGCCGTTGCCGACGGTGCCCATCACGGCGCCGGTGTCGCCCAGCAGCTGCGCCCACTGCGCCAGCAGCTGGGTGGTTGTCGTCTTACCGTTAGTTCCGGTCACGCCCACCAGGCGCAGATCGGCGCCCGGCTGACCGTAGAAACGCCCCGCCAGCGCGGAAAGACGCTCGTTGAGATGGCTGAGATACACTACCGGCACGCCGTGCAGCTCGCGTACGCTGCCGTCCTCGGCCTCGCCCTCGGCCTCAGCGATAACGGCGGCGACGCCCTGCGCAATGGCCTGCGGAATAAAACGGCGGCCGTCCGCCGCGTGGCCGACGACGGCCACGAACAGATCGCCTGCAGCCGCTACGCGGCTGTCCAATGTCATGTCCCGCAAAGCGCGCTCCGGGGCCTGTGCAACCCAAGGAGCCAAAAGCGCGCGCAAATTACGATCTGCCACCTGAACCCTCTTTTTTATTGTTCACCAATTCGCTCTTATCACCCGTGGGCAACGCATCCGGCTCAACGTTCATGGTGCGCAGTACGCCGCCCATGATGGCGCCAAAGACCGGTGCAGATACCGCACCACCGTAATATTTCCCCGCCTGTGGATCGTTAATCACCACAACCAGGGCAAATCGGGGATTGCTGGCCGGTGCAATACCGGCCGTGTAGGCGATGTATTTATTCACATAGCGCCCGTCGGGCCCAACTTTCTTGGCCGTACCGGTCTTAACGGCGACCCGGTAACCTTTTACTGCCGCTTTGACACCGCCGCCTCCGGGCAGCGCCACGCTTTCCATCATGTGCACCACGCTACGCACCAGCGCGACGGGGAATACCCGCTCGCCGGGCACCGGCGGATCCACCTTGGTAATCGACAGGGGGCGATAAATCCCCATGCTGCCGATGGTTGCATAGACACGCGCTAACTGTAACGGCGTTACCATTAGCCCATATCCGAAAGAGAAGGTGGCCCTCTCAATGTCGGACCACCGTTGTTTTTTTGGGTATATGCCACTGCTTTCCCCGACCAGCCCCAAATTGGTCGGTTTTCCGAACCCGAAGCCGGAGTAAGTATCCACCAGCGCCGAGGACGGCATCGCTAACGCCAGCTTGGAAACACCGACGTTACTCGACTTCTGTAAAATACCGGTAATGGACAGCTCGGCATAGCGCGCCACGTCCTTAATCTCATGCCCGTTGACATAGTAAGGCAGCGTATTCAGCACGCTGTTCTCCCTGACGATGCCGCGCTGCAGGGCGGTCATCACCACCATGGGCTTCACGGTCGATCCCGGCTCAAAGATATCGGTGATAGCGCGGTTGCGCATCGCCTCCTGAGGCGTGTCGGTAAGGTTGTTCGGGTTATAGGAGGGGCTATTGGCCATCGCCAGCACCTCACCGGTGTTAACATCCACTAACACCGCGGTGCCCGATTCGGCCTTGTTGAACGCCACCGCATTGGTGAGCTCACGATATACCAACGCCTGCAGGCGCTCATCGATGCTCAGCGACAGGTTATGGGCCGCCAGGCTATCGACCGAGGAGATATCCTCGATGACCCGGCCAAAGCGATCCTTGCGCACGGTACGCTCACCGGGTTGCCCGGTCAGCCAGCGATCGAAGCTCTTTTCAACCCCCTCAATCCCCTGGCCGTCGATATTGGTCACGCCGATGATGTGAGCGGTCACTTGCCCCGCCGGGTAGTAGCGCCGCGACTCCTGCTTTAGGTAGATACCCGGCAGACGAAGCTTGTGAATATACTCGCCCATCGCCGGATTCACCTGGCGGGCCAGATAGACAAAGCGCCCGCGCGGGTTGGCGTTAATCCGCGCGGCCATTTTATCCAGCGGCGTTTCCAGCGCATCGGCCAGCGCCTGCCAGCGCGTATCCAACGTGATGCCTCCGTGCTCGTTCACCTCTTTCGGGTCGGCCCAGATGGCATTCACCGGCACGCTGACCGCCAGCGGACGTCCGGCGCGATCCTTGATCATGCCGCGCGCTGTCGGGATCGACTGCGTACGCAGGGAGCGGGCATCCCCCTCTCGCACCAGGTGTTCAGGACTGATCACCTGCAGGTAGGCGGCGCGCGCCAGCAGCCCAAGCAGCGCCAATAGGATACAGCCGCACAGCAACGCAAAACGCCAGCTGACAAAGCTGGCCTGTTCTTCTTGACGCCGTATCTTCCCCGATCGCACTGCTTTCATTGATTCCTTGATTACCTGCTCGTCATCGATCAGTTATCTTACTGTTGGACCACAATATTTTCCTGAGAGGGATCCACGTGCTGCATCTGTAGCTTTTCCGTCGCGATGCGCTCAACGCGGCTGTGATCGCCCAGCGCATTCTCCTCCAGAATCAGGTTGCGCCACTCGATATCCAGCGCATCCCGCTCCAGAACCAGCTGTTCGCGCTCTGCGGTCAGCAGGCGCGTTTTATGGGTCGTCGTCACCACCGACAGCGCGGAGACCAGCACGGCGATAAACAGCAGCACCGGTAATTTACCGTGGCGCAGCAGATCGCCACCGATGATGGAAATCAGCGAATGGCGCTCATTGCCAATCATCTCGCGATCCTTTCCGCCACCCGCAGCACCGAGCTGCGCGCCCGTGGGTTATCGGCCACCTCGCGCTCACCCGGCATCCGTTTCCCCAGCGCCTTCAGCTGCGGACCGCCCTGCGCCTGCAGCTGCGCCTCCGTCAGCGGCAACCCTTTGGGGACCTGCGGGCCACGGCTGTGCTGGCGAATAAAGCGTTTAACCAGACGATCCTCCAGCGAATGGAAGCTGATCACCGACAGGCGTCCCTGGGGCGCCAGCGCAACTAGCGCCCCCTCCAGCGCCCGCTCAATCTCATCCAGCTCGCTGTTGATGTAAATGCGAATGGCCTGAAAGCTGCGCGTTGCCGGATGCTTATGTTTTTCTTTAAACGGGCTGGCCTCGCTGATCAGCGCCGCCAGCTCACGGGTACGGGTCAGCGGCTCCGTGCGGTTTCGTTCCACGATGGCGCGGGCGATACGCTTGGCGAAGCGCTCCTCACCGAAGGTCTTCAGCACCCAGGCGATATCATCTTCCTCCGCCTGCATCAGCCACTGTGCGGCAGAGAGACCGCGCGATGGGTCCATACGCATATCCAGCGGCCCGTCGCGCATAAAGGAGAATCCACGCTCGGGATCGTCGAGCTGGGGCGAAGAAACCCCCAGATCGAGCAGTATGCCGTCAATCCTGCCGCTCAGCCCCATTTCCTGCACATAGTCTGCCAGCGCCGAAAACGGGCCATGGACGATGGAGAAACGCGGATCATCAATCTGCGCGGCGGCGGCGATGGCCTGCGGATCGCGATCGATGGCAATAAGGCGTCCCTCCGCCCCCAGCTGGGAGAGAATGAGACGGGAATGACCACCGCGACCAAAGGTGCCATCAATGTAAATACCGTCACTGCGCAGATTAAGGCCTGCTACCGCCTCATCAAGCAACACGGTCTTGTGTTGAAAATTTTCCGACATGACTATAACGACAAATCCTGTAAACGCTCGGAGAGGATCTCCGTTGCGGACTGTTCAGCCTCAATATCTTCCCTGACCTGTTGATACCAGGTCTCTTCATCCCACAGCTCAAACTTATTGAACTGGCCCACCAGCATCACTTGTTTGTGGAGCCCCGCATGCTGCCGCAGCGTCGCGGCAATCAGCAGGCGTCCGGCGCCGTCCATCTGACATTCGCTGGCGTGACCCAGCAGCAGACGCTGCACCCGGCGCTCGGCAGGATTCATACTCGACAGACGGGATAATTTCTGTTCGATCACTTCCCACTGTGACAGAGGATAAAGCAGCAGACAGGGGTGATGGAGATCGATGGTGCATACCATGTGACCTTGCGCTTCCTCAATCAATAAGTCCCGGTAGCGGGTAGGTACCGCCAGACGTCCCTTACTGTCGAGATTGATGGTTGTTGCGCCTCGAAACATGCCGGAGTGACTCCCTGATGCCCCATATCACCACTTTATCCCACAAATTCCCACGCTAAGAAGTTTACGGAGGGGAGGAAAACCTTGTCAAGCCAGAGCGGGCGCGGTTTGGCAATATTTTTATCAACGTGGGGTTTTAACAAAATAGGCAAGAAAATTCCGATCGCCAAAAATGGAAATTAACACCATGATAAATTAGAGGAAATTTAAATCCGCCATACCAAATAACAGAAAAACCCCCTACATAACCAAACGTTAAACTTTGCTCATTTTTTGCAATACAGCTCTCATTTTAACCAATGTGCACACAAATAAATCATCTGTAAACGGCTATAACAGCAGAACAATCTGACTAAAAACCCTGCGAAAGATAATTAAAAATATCAATAAATTTCAATGAATTAAGTTTTAATCATAGATCGAAGATATTATTTGAACACATTTTATCTTACTTTCTAAGCAATAATAATCTCTTTCGTCGTCAAATATTTTACTGAATTTTTCAGTCCTCTTTTTCTTCGTTGATTAATAACGTAACGCCGTGATACCGCCCCCAGTCACGCAACATTCCTCACCTTGCTTACACCGTTTTACTAAAAGCAGTAATTTACCTAAAAAACGCATTAGCTCTACTTTTGAGCGATAGCGCTATTTTTTAAGACTATTCCTGAAATATCCTGAAAAATAAGATAATCCTCTTTATCAGCTCGGCGGAGCTTAGCGCTAAGAGGCGCAGATACAGGGCAAATCGAGTTAAGTTGCCGCAAAACTCAACGCTGTAAAATATCAAGCACCAAGTTATACAATCCACAAAAAACGAAAAATACAGCAATAAAATTCAGAAAATAACAGCATTACAGTGATTATCACTACCACCCTGGAGTTAAAACAGAACCAGGCCATTTACAGCGAGACAGGCAAGTCGACGTATCTAAAGCTAAAAAACCGGGTCTCCCCGGTTTTTTTATCTTGTTTACTGCCGGTTTAGGCGCCCGCGCTGCAGCAAAATTCGCCGCATCCGGCTTAACCCCGGCTTCGGCTTTCTCGGCTCGTCCAGGCTGGCCAATACCAGCTCCAGTACCCGTTCGGCAATATCGCGATGCCGCTGGCCGACGGACAATACCGGACAGTCCAAGAAATCCAGCAGCTCGTTATCGCCAAAGGTCGCAATGGCCAGATCGCTCGGCAGATGGCCATGCTTTTTCAGCGTGACATCCAGCACCCCCTGCAGTAGGGGGAACGAGGTGGTAAACAGCGCCTGCGGCATCTCATGATACTGCAGCCACTGGCTAAACGCCGCCGCCGCCGCCTCTCGCTCATAGCTGTTGGTATACAGATAGTTCACCGGGCGCTCGTCACCCTGCCACGCCTTGCGGAACCCCTGCTCGCGCAGGAAGCTGACGGAGAGCTCCGGCAGCGCCCCCAGATACAGAACTGACTGGGCCGGAAAACGCCGCAGTTCGGCGGCCAGCATCTCGGCATCGTCCATATCGGCGCCGACCACGCTGATAAAGTGCTCCGGATCGAGGGCGCGATCCAGCGCGATAATCGGCAGAGGATCGTTGGCCCAGCGCTGGTAAAAAGGGTGCTCCGGCGGCAGCGCCGTCGACACGATAATCGCATCGACCTGACGCTGCAGCAGATGCTCGATACAGCGCATCTCGTTGTCCGGCTGATCCTCAGAACAGGCGATCAGCAGCTGATAGCCGCGCTGGCGTGCCTGGCGCTCCAGGTAGTTAGCGATGCGGGTATAGCTGGTATTCTCCAGATCTGGGATCACCAGACCGATGGAGCGGGTTCGCCCCGCGCGCAGCCCGGCGGCCACCGCATTAGGATGGTAGTTATGCTCGCGCACGACGGCCATCACCTTCTCGACCGTCTTGTCGCTGACGCGGTACTGCTTGGCTTTCCCGTTGATCACATAGCTGGCGGTCGTTCGCGAGACACCTGCAAGACGCGCGATTTCATCCAGTTTCACATTATCCCCCTTACAGGCAATCGCCTTACGGTGACAGCCAATGCGTCGACCTGGCTGTCCAGGCTGTATTGTGCGATCTAAGCGCATAAACGGCGAGGGAGCAACCGATTTAGCTGAAAGGCGTCAGCAAAAACGGAAAAATAAGAGGCCCGACACATAGCCGGGCCCCAGCGCGGTCACACCGCGTACACTCAACGTCTGTCAGCGCATTATTTTATCGCCACGGGCCACGCCAACCACCCCCGAACGCACGACTTCAACAATTTCAGCCACTTCGCGAACCGCCGCCAAAAAGGCATCCAGCTTATCGCTGGCACCGGCCAGCTGCACCGTATACAGCGACGCCGTCACATCGACGATCTGCCCACGGAAAATGTCGGTGCTGCGCTTGACCTCCTCCCGCCCGTAGCCGCTGGCGCGCAGCTTGACCAGCATGATCTCGCGCTCCACGTGCGCCCCGGGCACCAGCTCGCTGACGCGCAGGACATCCACCAGCTTGTGCAGCTGTTTCTCTATCTGCTCCAGTACCTTGGCATCGCCCTTGGTCTGGATGGTCATCCGCGATAGCGTGGCGTCCTCCGTCGGCGCCACCGTCAAACTCTCAATATTGTAACCACGCTGGGAAAACAGCCCGACGACCCGCGACAGCGCGCCGGATTCATTTTCCAGTAACACCGATAAAATCCGCCGCATGATCAGCTCCTCTGGGTTTTACTCAGCCACATTTCATCCATTGCCCCGCCGCGGATCTGCATCGGGTACACGTGCTCCGTCTCATCTACCGTCACGTCGACAAACACCAGCCGGTCACGGATACTCAGCGCCTCGCGCAGCTTTGTCTCCAGCTCATCGACGCTGCGAATGGCGATACCGACGTGGCCGTACGCCTCGGCCAGCCGCACAAAATCCGGTAGGGACTGCATATAGGACTGAGAGTGACGCCCGGCGTAGATGATATCCTGCCACTGCTTCACCATGCCCAAAAAACGGTTGTTCAGATTGACCACCACGATGGGCAGATCGTACTGCAGCGCCGTCGACAGCTCTTGAATATTCATCTGAATGCTACCGTCACCGGTGATGCACAGCACCGTGGCCTGCGGCAGCGCCAGACGCACGCCGAGCGCCGCGGGCAGGCCGAAGCCCATGGTGCCGAGCCCGCCGGAGTTGATCCAGCGGCGCGGCCGGTCGAAGCCGTAATAGAGCGCGGCGAACATCTGATGCTGACCGACGTCGGAGGCCACATAGGCCTCGCCCGCCGTGAGACGGTGCAGGGTTTCGATCACCTGCTGTGGCTTGATCCGCTGACCATCGCTGACGTAGCGCAGGCACTGGCGATCGCGCCAGACTTCAATACGCTGCCACCAGTCGCGCAGGCTATCGAAATCCTGCCGACAGTCGCCCTGCGCCAGCAGGGTGAGCAGCGCCCCCAGGACGTTGCCGGCGTCGCCGACGATGGGAACATCCGCCGTAACGGTCTTGGAGATCGAGCTGGGATCGATATCGATATGCACCACCGTCGCATCGGGGCAGTACTTGGCCAGATTGTTGGTAGTACGATCGTCAAAGCGGACGCCGACGGCAAAAATGACATCGGCATGGTGCATCGCCATATTGGCTTCGTAGGTACCGTGCATCCCCAGCATCCCCAGGCTCTGCGGATGCGACGCAGGAAAGGCACCCAGCCCCATCAGCGAGGTGGTCACCGGCAGATTGAGCTGCTGCGCCAGCGCGCGCAGCGCCTCGTGGCAGCCGGCGCCGATCACCCCGCCCCCGGCATAGATCACCGGACGCCGGGCGGCCAGCAGCACCTGCAGGCCACGTTTGATCTGCCCCCGGTGCCCCTGACAGGTCGGGTTATAAGAGCGCATGCTCACCTGCTGCGGGTAGGCATAGGGGTATTTCTGCGCGGGGTTAAGGATATCCTTGGGCAAGTCGACCACCACGGGGCCGGGACGCCCGCTGCTGGCCAGATAAAATGCCTTCTTCAGTACCGCGGGGATCTCTTCGCTCTGCTTTACCAGGAAGCTGTGCTTTACCACTGGACGGGAGATCCCCACCATGTCGCACTCCTGAAAGGCATCATTGCCAATCAGCGAGGTGGGAACCTGACCCGACAGCACCACCAGCGGGACGGAGTCCATATAGGCCGTTGCGATACCGGTAATGGCGTTGGTCGCCCCCGGGCCGGAGGTCACCAGAACGACGCCCACCTGCCCGGTGGCCCGCGCATAGCCGTCAGCCATATGCACCGCCCCCTGCTCATGCCGAACCAGAATATGCTCAATCCCCCCGACCGTATGCAGGGCGTCATAAATATCCAGCACGGTACCGCCCGGATAGCCAAAAAGGTGTTTGACGCCCTGATCGATCAGCGATCGCACCACCATCTCGGCGCCTGATAACATCTCCATTGCCTTTGCCTCCCCTACGTGGCTCAACCAAGGCGGCACCAGGGCCGCGCGGGACGGCAGGACATCGCCTCGCCGTCTGGTTACATTAACGTCACTTTTCCTATGGAGCAAACCGTCGGCGGGGAGAGAACTGCGCTGCGGTGGAGAGAAAACTGCGGCGGGCAATATCCGACGGATAAAAAACTGAAAGCTGGCCTAAGTATCGCCAGCTTATGATTGGAAGCGGGAAAAATTCAGAGGTTAATCATGAGCGCTACGCCCGCGGGATCCGCGGCGCACGGAAAAGCCGTGTACCGCGTCGGCGTCGACCCTAGCGATCCAGATACATGGACTCGATCTCCTGGTGATAGCGGCTCAGGATAATCTTACGGCGCAGCTTCAGCGTCGGTGTCAGCTCGCCCAGCTCCATAGAGAACGCCTGCGGCAGCAGGGTAAAGCGCTTGACCTGCTCAAACTTGGCCAGCTCCTTCTGCATCTCCATCAAACGCTGCTCAAACAGCTCAACGATATGACTATGGCGCAGCAGCTCCAGGCGATCGTGATACTTGAGGTTGATAGAGCGCGCATACTCTTCCAGCGAGTCGAAGCAGGGAACGATCAGCGCAGAAACAAACTTGCGCGCATCGGCAATCACAGCTACCTGTTCAATAAAGCGATCGCGCGCCAGCGTCCCCTCCACCATTTGGGGGGCAATGTACTTGCCGTTGGAAGTCTTCATCAGATCCTTCAACCGCTCGGTAATGAACAGGTGTCCCTGTGCATCCAGCGCGCCGGCGTCACCGGTCTTCAGCCATCCGTCGGCGGTAAAGGTCTGCGCCGTCTCCTGCGGCTTATTGAAATAGCCGCGCATCACGATAGGCCCGCGCACCTGGATCTCATTATCTTCACCGATGCGCACCTCGATCCCGGGCAGCGGACGGCCAATAGACCCAAAGCGGAAGTCCTGCTCTTCCCAGCAGGAGACCGTCGCGCAGGTCTCCGTCATGCCATAGCCATACTTGATGTTCAACCCCAGCGCCTGGAAAAACAGGATCACATTGTCATCCAGCTTGGCACCGGCCGCCGGTAAAAAGCGTACCCGCCCGCCTAAAATCGCACGCAGCTTCGCCAGCACCAGCCGATCGGCCAAACGGTGCATCGCCGTCATCAGATGCCCCTGGGGACGCGCCGCGCGTTCGCTTAAAAAGCGCTGCTCGCCACACCACACTGCCCAGCGAAACAGCTGGCGCCGCAGCCACGGCGCCTGGGCGACCTTGGCCTGCACCGCGCTGAAAATCTTTTCATAAAAACGAGGAACCGCACACATCATGGTCGGGCGTACCGCCGACATCGCCTCCCGCACCAGGTTGGTATCGTGCAGATAGACGTTTTGCGCACCGCTGTGCATCACATAAAAGCTCCAGGCGCGCTCAAAGACATGGGAGAGCGGCAGGAAACACAGAGAGACATCCTGCTCGCTGACGTTCAGACGGACATCATGCAGATACAGCTGAGCGGCCAGACTCCGGTAATCCAGCATCACCCCTTTCGGCTCACCGGTAGTGCCGGAGGTGTAGATGAGCGTAAACAGATCGTCGAGCGAGGCCTCGTCGATACGCTGCGCCAACCGTGCGAGGCTGGCGTCATCGCCGACGGGTGCGATCCCGTGAAGATGGCAGGCGATCGCACAGCCGCGCAGATCGATGCCATCCGACAGCGCGATGATACGGGTCAGCTGCGGACAGCTATCGCGCAGAGCCAACGCGGCGTCATACTGGGCCTGACCGTCGACAAACAGGATGCGAACGCTGGCATCATTGAGGATATAGGCCGCCTGCGCCGCCGTATTGGTCGCATAGACCGGCACCGTGACCGCCCGCAGATGCAGGATCGCCAGATCGGCCAGCGACCAGGCCACCGAATTATGGGCAAAGATGGCCACCCGCTCCTGTACCTCTACGCCCAGCGCCAGCAGCGCACAGGCCAGCCGGGAGACCTGCTCCCCGACCTCGCGCCAGCGGTAAGCGACCTCCGCCGCCGGCGACCAGTCGCGCAGCGCCACGCGGTTGGGTGAGTTGGCAATCTGTCCCTGAATACGAGCTACCAGATGGTAATTATCTAACGCTTTGATCATTCGTCCATTCATCGCAAGAACGCGGTATCTGCCGCGACATTTGCCCACCCGCACACTCATTTTCAGCGTACAGCTGTGCACTGATTTTCGCGCGCAGTCTACCGTTTCCTGTGCATGAATCAACCGTTATCGAGGGTAAAAGTGTGCGCTACCGTGGATTTTCGCGATATTCACGTTTGTCAACCCGATGAGCAGGAGCTCTTACGGGCGACAGAATCCACTGCATAATAAGAAAACGGCAGCGATAGCTGCCGTCTCGCCTTAACGCCCCTGCTGGGCAAACTCGCTCAGCAGCTGATGCAGCCATACGTGGGCGCTATCGCGTTCAGAGGCCCGGTGCCAGTTGAAAAAGCAGGTACGCTGACTCTCCAGATCCAGCAGCGTCACGGCCCGCAGCTGCAGGTAGTCGGCATATTGCTCCACCATCCAGCGCGGCGCGATGGCGACCATATCGGTTTTCGACACCATACTTAATACGCTGCTTAAGTCCGTTCCCTGATAGGCTATTTGGCGGATCAGATCCGAATGGGAATAAAAAAAGCGACTGACGCTGGAAAACTGATTAATACTGACCACCGCATGGGACTCCAGCAATAGTCCGCGCAGGGAACACGTCTCGCCGATACGCGGATGCTGTCCGGCGACCGCCAGGACAAACTCATCGTCAAACAGTGCTTCGCAACAAAACTCATCGCCGCTGAGATCTTGATAGTCGATGAGAAAATCGCTCTCCTGATAGCGTAATTTCCGCGTTATCTGTTCATTGATCAACGAATCGAAGCTCACCTGAACATGCTGTGCATACGCTTTTATCCGCTGCAGCAGCTTCGCCGTCAGCAATATATCCAGCGGACTGGTAATCGAAATATTAAACACGCGCTCGCTGCTTTCCGGTTTAAAGCGGGCACCGGGCAACTCATTGCGCACAATCTGCAGTGCCTGGCGTACTGGGCCGAACAGCTGATAGGCGCGATTGGTCGGGCGGATGCCGCGCCCATAGCGCATAAACAGCTCATCGTTAAACATCAGCTTTAAACGTGCCACCGCATTGCTCACCGCCGGCTGCGTCATATTCAGCGAACGCGCCGCGCGGGTAATACTCTGCACCTGCATGACGGCATCAAAGACCGTCAGCAGGTTCAGATCGACGTTGCGCAGGCTATTTTCCGCGCTGCTGTGGGACTCCGCCGGTATCATCGGATGTTCATGCCGCTCTGTCATTATAACCTCCCTGCGTGTTTAGCCTAATCCTGTCAGCGTTGACAGCCGGTAAATACATTCTTTGAAATTATCAAAAGCAAAACTTCATTATATGAATTTATAAATATAAAGTTGTAACATAAAAGAAATAGCCATAATGCCTCATAATAAAAATATTTTACAGATTAATAATGTAGCTGTGCTTAATTTTCAAAGAAGTTAAAATAAATAATTAATGACAATAAGATGGTATGCTTTCATTATTTTTAAAAATCCCCATCAGCATATACCCATTCATGAGTATTTATCCGCATAAGACAATAGATAATCCTAATTTTGATAATTTATTTAATACATAATACCAATGTGTACTGCCGAGTATTACTGCGTCTCGCGTCATTGCCTGTTGACAAGCTAAAAACTATCCAGTATCACTTTATAACCAACGGTGATTATATGACGGATACGCCCATGATGTTCATACGCCAGAACCTACTACTTATTATTCTCGCAGAGGCACTGCGCGGATGGCGTATGGGTGGAGGTTACCGCTAGAATTCACCCACAGACTCCACAAGCCCGCGCAATAGCGCGGGTTTTTTTTTAGCAAAATACCGCGCAGCGCATCACACAGGGAACGACGCCGAGGAACGGAACGATGAACCAACAGGTAATTATTTTCGATACGACGCTGCGCGACGGGGAGCAGGCCCTGCAGGCCAGCCTGAGCGTGAAGGAAAAACTGCAGATCGCCCTGGCGCTGGAGCGCATGGGCGTCGATGTGATGGAGGTAGGATTCCCCATCTCCTCCCCCGGCGACTTCGCCTCGGTACGCGCCATTGCGCAACGGGTGAAGCAGAGCCGGGTGTGTGCGCTGGCCCGCTGTGTCGATGCCGATATCGATGCCGCGGCCGAGGCGCTGCGCGCGGCCGACGCCTTCCGCATTCACACCTTTCTGGCTACCTCCACGCTGCATCTGGAGTCCAAGCTGCGCCGCTCGTTCGATGATGCCATCGCGATGGCCCGACACGCGATTCTGCGCGCCCGTCGCTATACCGACGACGTTGAGTTCTCCTGTGAAGACGCCGGGCGTACCCCCATCGATAATCTGTGCCGCATCGTCGAAGCCGCCATCGACGCCGGCGCCAGAACCGTCAACATTCCGGATACGGTGGGCTATACCACCCCTTATCAGTTCGGCGGCATTATCCATACCCTGTTTGAACGGGTACCCAATATCGACAAGGCCATTATCTCCGTACACTGCCACGATGACCTGGGCATGGCCTGCGCCAACTCGATCAGTGCCATCCAGGCCGGCGCCCGCCAGGTGGAAGGAACCCTGAACGGCATCGGCGAACGCGCCGGTAACTGTGCGCTGGAGGAGGTGATCATGGCGATCCGTACCCGCCAGGATCTGCTGCGGGTACACACCGGCATACGCCATCAGGAGATCTACCGCACCAGCCAGTTGGTAAGCCAGCTGTGCAATATGCCGATACCGGCCAATAAGGCGGTGGTCGGCGCCAATGCCTTTGCCCACTCCTCGGGGATTCACCAGGACGGGGTGCTGAAAAACCGCGAAAACTACGAAATCATGACGCCGGAGTCCATCGGTCTGCCGCAGACACAGCTGAACCTGACCTCCCGCTCCGGGCGCGCCGCGGTTAAACACCGCATGGAGGAGATGGGCTACTGCGAAGGCAACGACTTTGATCTGGAGCGTCTGTACCAGGCCTTTTTACGCCTGGCCGATAAAAAAGGTCAGGTGTTTGACTACGACCTGGAGGCGCTGGCCTTTATCGATCGCCAGCAGGAAGAGGCGGACCATTTCCGCCTGGAGTACTTCAGCGTGCAGTCCGGCAGTAGCGTCATGGCCACCGCCTCCGTGCGGCTGATCTGCGGGGCTGAAACCCGCGCCGAAGCCGCGACCGGCAACGGACCGGTCGACGCGGTCTATCAGGCCATCAGTCGCATCACCGGCATCTCGGTCGATATCGTGAAGTATCAGCTGTCGGCCAAAGGCCAGGGGCGCGATGCCCTGGGTCAGGTGGACATCGTCGCCGAACACCAGGGACGGCGTTTTCACGGCGTCGGACTGACGACCGATATCGTCGAATCCTCTGCTCAGGCACTGATCCATGTGCTGAACCATATCTGGCGCGCCCGTCAGGTCGAGCAGGAGCGCCAGCGGCTGCACTCGCCCGCCCCGTCAATCTCAACGTCATCTACCCATTAAGGAAGCCCTGTTACTATGAGCCACCCCCATCACATTGCCGTACTGCCCGGCGACGGCATCGGCCCGGAAATCATGGCGCAGGCCAATAAGGTCATGGACGCCGTGCGCAGCCGCTTTGGGCTGCGTATCACCACCAGCGAATACGATATCGGTGGCATCGCCATCGATCGCCACGGCACCCCGCTGCCGCAGGCGACCCTGCGCGGCTGCGAGCAGGCCGACGCGATCCTGTTCGGCTCCGTCGGCGGGCCGCGCTGGGAGCATCTGCCGCCGGCTGACCAACCGGAGCGGGGTGCCCTGCTACCGCTGCGCAAACATTTTAAGCTGTTCAGCAACCTGCGGCCGGCGCGCCTCTACCCGGGGCTGGAGTCCCTGTGCCCGCTGCGCGCCGATATCGCCACCCGTGGCTTCGACATTCTGTGCGTCCGCGAACTGACCGGCGGCATCTACTTCGGCCAGCCCAAGGGGCGTGAGGGACATGGCATGCATCAGCGCGCCTTCGACACTGAAGTCTACTACCGCTTTGAGATCGAACGCATTGCTCGCCTGGCCTTTGAGGCCGCAGCCTCCCGCCGCGCGCAGGTGACCTCCATCGACAAGGCCAACGTATTGCAAAGCTCACTGCTGTGGCGCGAAGTGGTCAGCGAGATAGCGCAGGACTATCCCCAGGTGGCGTTGAACCATATGTATATCGACAACGCCACCATGCAGCTGATCAAAGACCCCGCCCAGTTTGACGTGCTGCTGTGCAGCAACCTCTTCGGCGATATTCTCTCCGACGAGTGCGCCATGCTGACCGGCTCCATGGGGATGCTGCCCTCCGCCAGCCTGAATGAGCAGGGATTCGGTCTGTATGAGCCGGCAGGCGGCTCGGCGCCGGACATCGCCGGTCAGAATCTGGCCAACCCGATAGCCCAGATCCTGTCGCTGGCGCTGCTGCTGCGCCACAGCCTATCCGCCGAGACCGCCGCAGCGGCGATTGAGCGCGCCGTCAACCAGGCGCTGACCCAAGGCATTAAGACCGCGGATCTGGCCGCCGGCACGCCGGCGGTCTCCACCGACGAAATGGGTGACGCCATCGCCCGACTGATTACACAGGAGGCCTAAGCATGGGCAAAACACTGTATCAAAAGCTGTATGACGCCCATATCGTCCATCAGATGCCCGGCGAGACCCCGCTGCTGTATATCGATCGTCACCTGGTGCATGAGGTCACCTCACCGCAGGCCTTCGACGGGCTGCGCGCCCAGGGGCGCCGGGTACGTCGGCCGGAGCATACCTTTGCCACCATGGATCACAATGTCTCCACCCAGAGCCGCGACATCCGCGCCTGCGGCGAGATGGCCCGGGTTCAGATGGAAACCCTGATGGCTAACTGCCGTGAGTTCGGCGTCCAGCTGTACGATCTGCACCACCCTCACCAAGGGATCGTCCACGTTATCGGCCCGGAGCAAGGCATGACCCTGCCGGGGAGCACCATCGTCTGCGGCGACTCCCATACCGCCACCCACGGCGCCTTCGGCGCTCTGGCCTTCGGTATCGGCACCTCAGAGGTAGAACATGTGCTGGCGACCCAAACGCTGAAGCAGGACCGCGCCCGTACGATGCAGGTCGTCATCCAGGGGAGATGCGCCGAGGGGATCAGCGCCAAGGACATCGTGCTGGCGGTCATCGGGCACCTCGGCCACGCCGGCGGCACCGGATATGTGGTGGAGTTTTGCGGCCCGGCGGTGGAGGCGCTGTCCATGGAAGGGCGCATGACGCTGTGCAACATGGCTATCGAGCTGGGTGCCAAGGCCGGCCTGATCGCGCCGGACGAGACGACATTCGCCTATCTTCAGGGGAGGCCGTTTGCCCCACAGGGCGCACAGTGGCAGCAGGCCGTCGACCATTGGCGCACTCTGCGCTCTGATGCGGATGCGCGCTACGATCGCACCGTGACCCTGCAGGCCGATGACATTGCCCCTCAGGTCACCTGGGGGACTAACCCCGGCCAGGTTATCGCCATCGATACGCCCATTCCCTCGCCGGCGTCGCTGTCCGACCCCATCGCCCGCGCCTCGGCCCACAAAGCGCTGGCCTATATGGATCTGCAGCCGGGGACGCGCATGAGCGACGTCGCCATCGATCGGGTCTTCATCGGTTCCTGTACCAACTCCCGCATTGAGGATCTGCGGGCCGCCGCCGCCGTCGCCCGCGGGCGCCGGGTCGCGCCGGGCGTGCAGGCCATGGTGGTTCCCGGCTCAGGGCCCGTCAAGGCGCAGGCCGAGGCCGAAGGGCTGGATAAAATCTTTACCGAGGCCGGCTTTGAATGGCGCCTGCCGGGCTGCTCCATGTGCCTAGCGATGAATAATGACCGCCTGGGCAGCGGTGAACGCTGCGCCTCAACCAGCAACCGCAATTTTGAAGGACGCCAGGGGCGCGGCGGGCGTACTCATCTGGTCAGCCCGGCCATGGCCGCCGCCGCCGCCGTCTGCGGCCACTTTGCCGATATTCGTCAGTTTCAGGAGCCTGCCCATGACTGAGTTCACCCGCCATACCGGTATCGTCGTCCCGCTGGACGCCGCCAACGTGGATACCGATGCCATTATTCCCAAGCAGTTTCTGCAGAAGGTGACCCGCAGCGGATTTGGCCGCCACCTGTTTCACGACTGGCGCTTTCTGGACGAGGCAGGGGAGCGGCCCAACCCGGCGTTCGTCCTGAATCAACCCCCGTTCCAACAGGGCAGTATTCTGCTGGCGCGGGAAAACTTTGGCTGTGGTTCATCGCGTGAGCACGCGCCCTGGGCGCTGACCGACTACGGCTTCCGTGTGGTTATCGCCCCCAGCTTTGCCGATATATTTTACGGCAATGCGTTTAACAGCCAGCTGCTGCCCATTATCCTCGACGAGGCACAGATAGCGGCGCTGTTTACCCTGGTCAGCGCATCGCCCGGCATCGCATTTAGCGTGGACGTAGAGCAGCAGACGCTGCAGGCGGGCGACACGCGCTATACCTTTACGCTGGACCCGTTCCGCCGCCACTGTCTCATCCACGGCCTGGACGGCATTGGCCTGACGCTACGGCATGCGTCGGCGATCGACGACTACGAAGCGCGTCGACCCGCGTTTCTGCGTTAACGACCGCGGCGGCACGGGCATCACCCGGCCGCCGTTGGGTTAGAAGTCGTAGCTGGCAGAGACGATAAAGGTGCGCGGGTTGCCCTGCACCAGATAGTTACTGCCCGGATAACCGCCGACGGACGACCAGTAGCGCTTATCGCTCAGGTTCTCGACCCGCGCGCGCAGCGTCACGTCATGACCGTCGAGCTTCAGCGCATAGCGCGCCCCCAAATCGACGCGTACCCACGCCGGAATAGACAGGGTATTGGCGGCATCAGCATACTGTGAGGCGGTATAGACCGCGCGCCCCTCCAGCGCCAGCCCGTCGATAAACGGCGTCTCCCAGCCCAGGTTCAGATTTGCCTGAACCGCCGGTACGCCTATCGCTCGCTTCCCGTCCTGACCGCCGAGCGAGCTCTTTTGCTGCCGGGCATCCAGCAGCGTTACGCCCCCCAGCATCGTGACGCGATCATGGGGTTTACCAAACAGCGTCAGCTCAATCCCGCGGTTACGCTGCTCGCCATTATCGGTATAGGTGGTATCGTCCAGGCGAAACTCCGGACGAGTAATCTGGAACAGGCTGACCGACGCCCCAAACATGCCATTGTCATACTTGGCCCCCGCCTCGATCTGCTGGGCGCGGAACGGGGCAAAGACCTGGCCGGCGTTGCTTACCGTGACGCCATTGCTGGTTGCCGGCGCCACCCCGCTGGGCAGCAGCGCCTCGGCGTAGTTGGCGAACAGCGCCACCTCCAGCGAAGGCTGGTACAGCGCACCGACGAAAGGCGTCAGGGCGTTTTTCCCATAGCGACCGCTGAGGGCGCCGCTATCATAGTCATAAGAACGGGTTTCCAGGCGCTGCCAGCGGCCGCCGAGCGTCAGCTTGATCTTATCCTCCAGTATGCCCAGGGTATCGGCCAGCGCCACGCTGTGGCTGCTGTTACGCTCCGTCTCCCGCGCATCGCTGAGCGACCCGCCGAAGAAGCTAGCTTCCGGGCGGGCCACCGACGCCATGTCATTCAGCGTCCCAAAGCCGCTGAACGTGGACGACATGGCCCAGCCATTCTTGGAGCGCAGCTGATACGCCGCCGCGGAGAGCACCAGCGTATGGTTGACGCCGCCGGTGGTCAGATCGTGACGCACGCCGGCATCGGCAGACAACACGTTATCCCGCCTGACGTTTTCGAACAGGAAAGCCGAGAGCACCCCATCGCCATCGGCCGTGGGGTTAGCCAACAGGTTATGCTCTTTACCCTGCCGCGCCCCCGCCCCCAGCCAGACACGGGTGCTGTCGTTCAGTAAATACTCACCGCGCACGACGCCAAACAGCTGCTTCTCATCGGTATAGGTCCAGTCCTGGGCATAGTTTTTACTGGCCGACGGCGCCGCAGGCAGCGTGGGCCCCCCCGGCGTGACGCTGGGGCGCGGCGCATCGATATGGTGATCCTGATAGCCGATGTCCGCCGATAGCTGCAGCCGGTCACGGCGATGATCGAAGCCGATGGAGATCGCGCCGAGGCGCTGTTTCTCTCGGGCGACCGCGCGCTTACCGTCCCGTCCGACCAGATTAACCCGAATGCCGTTGGCCTCATCGTCACCGAAGCGCCGGGCCACATCCAACGCCGCGTAGCCCTGGCCATCCCCCTGCACACCGCCGGTGACCCGCGTCAGCGGCATAGATCCCGCCCGCTTCGGCACCAGGTTCACCATCCCCCCCACGGCGCTGCCGCCGGGCGCTGCGCCGTTCAGGAAGGTATTGGCACCGCGCAGCACTTCAACCCGCTCCAGCATTTCGGCGGCGACAAACTGACGCGGTAAAATCCCGTAGACCCCGTTCAGGGTCATATCATCGGAGTACACCGGGAAACCGCGGATCATATACAGCTCTTGGAAGTTGCCGAATCCCTTGGCCACCCGCACGGTGGGATCGTTTTGCAACACATCGGCCACGCTGACTGCCTGCTGCTGCTCAATCAACGCCGAGGTGTAGCTGGTCAGGGTAAAGGGAGCATCCATAAAATCGCTGTTACCCAGCATACCCAGTCGCCCAGTACGCGCGACCTGCCCGCCCTCATAGCTGTCGCCCAGCGCAACCTGCGAGCCGCTAACCGTGATCTCATCCGTCGGGCGAGCGCTCTCCTCCGCCATCGCAGCAGACGTGCAGCCTAGCGAGATTGCGCCCAACAGCCCCATGCCCATGCCCATGCGGGATAAACGCAGTGATGACATAATTTCCCTTATATAAATAAAACAAAAATAAAAATGATTTTTATAATCATTACGTAAAAACAACCCAAAACGCCGTACTCGCTGCGTGGGTCAGCGCCGCGGATCGTACCGCTACGTGACGCGCTGAAGACGGCGGCGCGTCAGGCGCCCAGCGATCAGCAGCAGCAGGAAATAGGTGGCCCCGACGATGGCGACCAGCGTCCCGGCCGCCATCGCACGGGGGTACAGTAAGGCCTGCCCCAGCCAGTCTGCCCACAGCAGCGTCGCAGCCCCCAGCAACGCGGCCAGCCCCATCTGCGCCCTGGCCGTCCGCGCGCCCAGCATCTGCGCCAGGTGCGGCGCCATCAGGCCGACAAAGGCCACCGGGCCCATCGCCGCCGTCGCAATGGCGCACAGCAGCGCCACCAGCGCCAACAGCAGCGCCGTGGCCCTCGCGCCGTTCAACCCGCGGGCCTGGGAAAAGGCGCGGCCGATGGAGAGCAGCGTCAGGGCGCGC
Source organism: Edwardsiella anguillarum ET080813 (assembly GCF_000264765.2). Classification (GTDB taxonomy): domain Bacteria; phylum Pseudomonadota; class Gammaproteobacteria; order Enterobacterales; family Enterobacteriaceae; genus Edwardsiella; species Edwardsiella anguillarum. The sequence goes on along the minus strand of NZ_CP006664.1, from coordinate 2,416,332 downwards.
GCGACAAACAGCGCCAACAGCAGCAGCAGCGCCGTCAGCGTAGAGAGCAGCAGCGCCTGCACGGCCGTCACCCGATAGGTGGAGCCCGCCAGCCACTGCAAAATGCGGTAGCTGTCCTGGCCTCCCTGCGCCAGGAAAAACTGCACCAGCGCCTGCAACAGCGCCGTCAGCGCGATACCGGTCAGGATCACGCTGGCCGGGGCGTAACGCTGGCGACGCCCCAGCGCCATCAGTGCCGCCAGTACCGCCAGGCTGCCCGCCAGGCCGACGCCCCACTGCTGTAAGGCCGTTAGCGTCTGGCCACACCACAGCATCGCCAAGACCAGCGTCAGCGTGGCACCGGAGGAGACGCCCAGCAGATCGGGGCTGGCCAACGGGTTATACATCAGACGCTGTAACAGCACGCCGGCCAGCGCCAACGCCCCGCCGCAGCTCAACGCCACCAGCGCCCGCGGCCAGCGCAGCGCCCACTGATACGCCTGTGGCCAGGCAAAGGGCCAGCCCGCCGCCTCCGGCTGGTAGGTCAGGTAGCCGAGCAACGCCAACGCAGCAAGCGTCGTCAACGCCGCGCCAACCCACGCCGAAACCCGTCCGCGGGCCGATATCAGGGGCGCCCCCAGGCCATCCGGCGCGCTCAGGCGACGCCGGCTGAACAGGATCAGCGCCGGTGCGCCGATAGCGGCGGCCACCACGCCGGTCGGCAAGAGCTGCCCCAGCCACAGCGCCCCCCCCTGCGCCAGCGCATCGGTCAGCAGTAACAGCAGCGCTCCGCCCAGCAGGCTGGCATACAGCTCGCCCCGCGGCGTCCGCACCCCCAGCGCCCGCACGATGTTGGGCGTCAGCAGGCCGATAAAACCGATCAGCCCGACGGCCGTCACCGCCGCAGAGACCAGCCAGATGGTCAGCAGCATCAGCGCAAAAAAGAGCGGAACCACCGCCGCGCCGCGCGCCTGCGCCCCCTGGTGCCCCAGGCGCAGCAGCTGTAGCACCCGCGGGGCGAACAGCAGCAGCAGCAGGGCCGGCGTCAGGCGGGGTAACAGCCAGCGCACCCACCCCCAGTCGCTTTGCGCCAAGTCGCCGCTGCCCCACAGGAAGATGTTCTGCGCATAGGGGTGCTGTAGCAGCAGCACCCCCGATGCCAGCGCACCGAGCAGAATGTTAATCACCATGCCGGCGATGACCATCGGCAGGCCGGTCATGTTGTCCAGCCCGGCGATCAGCACGATCAGGGCAAAGGCCAGCAAAGCGCCCCCCATCGCGGCAAGGGCACCCCACTGCGCCTGCTGCCCAGGCCAGAATGCCGCCAGCAGCACCAATGCCAGCCATGCCCCCGACGAGGTGCCCATCGTCAGCGGCGACATCAGCGCATTCTGGGTCAGCTGCTGCATCACGCTGCCGGCCAGGCCCAGCGTTGCCCCCACCAACAGCGTGATCGCCAGACGCGGTAGCTGCGAGTACAACCACAGAATGTCATCGAGACTCTGCGCCTGCTGCGGGGCCAGCAGGAGCTGCCATTGCTGCAGCAGCGTCAGCGGCTGCGCCCACTGCAGCGATGCCACGGCCAGCGTCAACAGCAGCAGCGGCGCCGCCAGCCTTACTGCGCCGCTCATTTCTGCGCCGCCAGCGCCATCAGGCTTTCCGCCATCGCCTCTGCGGCATACTGTAACGACATCGCGCCGCCATAGCTCCAGACCGGACGGACGGCGCTCACCCGCTGCCCGCGGACAAACGGCATCGCCTGCCATAGCTGCGTCGCATCCAGGCGCGCGGCGTCATGAAAAGGCAAAAAGTAGAGCACGTAGCCTTGGCCGACCCGCTGTAGCCCAGCGATCGGCTGCCGGACAATCCCCCAGCGCGCCGGCGGCGGCGCCAGCGCAGGCGAGATCCCCAGCTGGCGCAGGACATAGACCGGCATCGAGTTAGTGGTATACAGGTAGGTTGAGGTCGTGCTGGCAAAGCGCATCACCGTGACGGCGGGGAGCTGGCCCTGAAACGCCGCGCGCAGCGCCCGTGATAAATGCTGAAAGCGGGCCTGCATCGCGGCCAGCTTCTGCTCCGCGATCGCCTCACGACCAAACGCCTGCGCCAGCTGGCGGAACTGCGCTATCGCCACCGCGGCGTGATCGTCCGCGGCGGAAAAATTGGTGTAATACAGCACCGGCGCAATCTGCATCAGGCGCGGCAGCAGCGCCTGCTGCATTTCGCTGGCGAGGATCACATCGGGTTTCAGCGCCGCGATGCGCTCCAGATTCGGCTCTTCTCGGCTGCCGACGCTCTGCGTCTGCGCCGGTATCGGCGGCTGTGCCACCCATTCGCGGTAGCTGTCCAGATCGGTGGCGGCCAGCGGCGTCACCCCCAGCTCGATGGTCTGCTCCAGCAGATCCCAGTCCAGCACCACGGCTCGCGTCGGCACGGCCGGTAGCTGATGAGTACCGCGGCTGTCGCTGACCGTCAGCGCCTGCGCGCTGGGTGAAAACAGGGAGAGTAGCAGCGCCAACGGCGCAAAAAATCTAAAAATAAAATTAAACATCAAGCACATACGATAGCAACTTTATGAGGCGGCGCCCCGGGGGCAGGATGCGGGTGATCCGTCAGGCGGATCGGGGTTTGGTACAGCTCGGACAGGCGCCGCTCGTCGGCCAACGCCGCCGCCGGGCCAGCGAAGGCCACGCGCCCCTGCTTCAGGGCAATCACGTGATCGGCATAGCGCAGCGCCAGATTCAGGTCGTGCAGAATGACCAAGACGCCGCGCGGCAGCGCCGATAGCAGCGCCATGAGTTGGTACTGATGCTGGATATCCAGCGCCGAGGTCGGCTCATCGAGGATCAGCAGCGGCGAGGCCTGTGCCAGCAGCATGGCGACCCACGCCCGCTGGCGCTCCCCGCCGGACAGCGTATCCACCAGCGTTTCGGCAAAGGGGGTCACCCCGGTCTCAGCCATCGCCGCGTCGATGAGCTGTCGATCTTCACGGCGCCAGCGTCCCAGCATGCCACGCCAGGGGAAGCGCCCCAGGCGCACCAGCTCCCTCACGGTCAACCCGGCGCTGGCGGGCAGCTTCTGCGGTAAAAAGGCCACCCGCCGCGCCAGTGCGCCGGCGGAGAGGGATGACAACACCTGCCCATCCAGAGCGATCTGGCCGCCGTCGGGGTGCAGCTGACCGGCCAGCAGGCTGACCAGCGTCGATTTACCGGACCCGTTATGTCCCAGAATCACCGTCAAACGATCCGTTGGGATCGTCAACTGTTCGATAGCCAGGACTTCGCGTCCCCCGCGCACAACCTCCAAGTTGGTTAGCGAAAACATGGCGTTCCCTTGTGATGAATTGATACCAATTGATAACCATTTTTATTATCATTTGCATTCTATATTCACCTTTTCCACTTGGCAACTCTGCGTGCCATCCAGGGTTTATCCATGTTTCAGTGGTTCGAACGACTGACGGAGCCGTTCCCGTCACAGGATCCCCAAAAACCGCCGGCGACGCTGTTCGGCTTCTGTCGCCACTACACCCGCGGCTTTGAACGTCCGCTCTGCGCCATGGCGCTGCTCAGCGCCGCCGTCGCCGTCTGCGAAGTCACGCTGTTACGCTACCTGGGCGAGCTGGTCGATCTGCTGAGCCGCGCCGAGCGCGCCACCTTCTGGGCCGATCAACGCCCCAGCCTGATAGTCATGGCGATTCTGGTGCTGGCGGTCATGCCCTTACTGGCCTGGCTGCACTCGAACCTGCTGCACCAAAGTATTCTGGGGAACTACCCCATGGCCATCCGTTGGCAGGTACACCGCTATCTCCTCGGCCAGAGCATCGCGTTTTTTCAGCGTGATTTCGCCGGGCGGGTGGCGGCAAAGGTGATGCAAAGTGCCCAATCGGTGCGCGAAGTGGTCATGAGAATGGTCGATCTGTTGATCTATATTCTGGTCTATCTGCTCTCGGTGCTGGTCATGATCGCCAGCGTCGATGCGCTGCTGCTGCTCCCCCTGCTGCTGTGGCTGGCGGCCTATACCCTGATTCAGATCCGTCTCCTGCCGCGCCTGCGGCGTATCGCCAGCGAGCAGGCCAACGCGCAGTCCATGATGAGCGGCACCATCGTGGACACCTATACCCACATCACCACCGTCAAACTGTTTTCCCATGACCAGCGCGAAAGCGACTATGCCCGACACGCCATGCAGCGCTATCTGGCCACGGTATACCGTCAGATGCGTACCCTGACCGGGCTGCTGTTCAGCGTGGATGTCATCAACTATCTGCTGCTGTTCTCCCTGGCGGCGCTCTCTATCGCCCTGTGGCAGCAGCAGGCGGTCAGCGTCGGCGTCATCGCCGTCGGCATCAGTCTTGTCCTGCGTCTACAGGGCATGTCCAAGTGGATTATGTGGGAGGTACGCGCGCTGTTTGAAAGCATCGGGCAGGTCATCGACAGCATCCATACCGTCGCCAACGACATCGACGTCGCCGATAAACCGGGGGTTGTACCGCTGCGCCTGACGCACGGCGAGATTCGTTTTAACGCCGTCGGCTTTGGCTACCCCGGCGGACGGACGCTGTTCGATAGGCTGGATCTGCACATCCGCCCCGGTGAAAAGGTCGCCCTTGTCGGCCGCTCCGGGGCCGGAAAGTCCAGTTTGATGCATCTGCTGCTGCGGTTTTATGACCTGCAGTCGGGCAGCATTACCCTTGATGCCCAGAACATCGCAGAGGTTACGCAGACCTCTTTGCGCCGACAGATAGGCATGATCACCCAGGATACCGCCCTGCTGCACCGCTCAATCCGCGAAAACCTGCTGTATGGCAATCCGCAGGCCAGCGAGGCGGAGATGATCGCGGCCTGCCGGCGGGCGGAGGCGCATGACTTTATTTGCCAACTGGCTGACGATACGGGCCAGCGCGGTTATGACTCCCAGGTCGGCGAGCGCGGAGTCAAGCTGTCCGGTGGACAGCGCCAGCGTATCGCCATCGCCCGGGTCTTGCTCAAGGATGCGCCCATTCTCATCATGGACGAGGCGACCTCCGCGCTCGACTCCGAGGCCGAGGCCGCCATTCAGGACAACCTAGCGCAGATGATGGCCGGGAAAACGGTTATCGCCATCGCGCACCGCCTCTCGACCATCGCCGCCATGGATCGCCTTATCGTCATGGACCACGGGCGGATAGTCGCCCAGGGCAGCCACCGGGAACTACTGCGGCAAAACGGCATCTATGCCCAGCTGTGGGCTCATCAGACCGGCGGCTTTATCGGCAGCGACTAATTAGGGCAAAGCCGCCCGCCGCAGACCTGCGAAGGGCGGCGCGTCACCAATAGCCCAGCCAGTGCCACCACAGGCTGCCGACGCTGAGCCACAGCGTCAGGTTCACGGCGCTGAGAATAAACCCGGTCTTCCACCACTCCCCGAGCGTGACATAGCCGGAGCCAAAGATAATCGGCGCGGTGCCGGTGCCGTAGTGGGTCAGCGACATCATCAGCGAGGAGGAGAAGGCCAGCACCAGCGCAAACAGCGCCGGCGGAACGCCCAGCGCCAGACCGGCGGCAAAGAAGGCGGCGAACATGGCGGTGATGTGCGCCGTGGTGCTGGCAAAGAAGTAGTGCGCATAGACATACACCAGCGTCAGCAGCAGCATACCGCCGACCCAGTGCATCCCCATGCCATCGATCAGCGCGCTGACGCTCTGGGAAAGCCAGGCTATCAGCCCCAGTTTGCCGAGGAAGGTCGCCATCATCACCAGCGCGGCGAACCACATCACCGTATCCCACGCCCCTTTGCACTTCAGCAGATCATCCCAGCTAAGCACCCCGCTGCACAGCAGGATGGCCAGGCCGACAAAGGCCGCCGTGGTGGCATTGACCGACCAGCCATCGCCCAGCAGCCAGGCCGGAATATCCGCCCACAGCACGAGCAATAGCAGGAATACCGCCAGCGTGATCTTCTCGGCCAGAGAAATCGGCCCCAGCGCCCGCAGGCGTTCGCGGGCAAAGCGCGGGGCATCTGGGGTATGGCGGATCTGCGGCGGATAAAGCCAGTAGACCACCAGCGGCATCAGCAGCAGCGAGAGTAGCGCCGGCAACAGCGCCGCCAGCGCCCAGGCGCCCAGGCGCCCCAGGTCAGCTCAAACTCATGGCCGGTTCCTTTAGCGATAATGTTGACAATCAATGGGTTGGGTGCCGTTGCCGTGATAAACATCGCCGAGGTGATCGGGTTGATGTTGTAGTTGACCAGCGACAGATAGCGGCCGATTTTCTCCGTCGATCCCGGCTGCGGATACGAGCCAAAGCTATCGGCGATCGAGCGCATGATCGGATGAATGATCCCGCCGCCGCGGGCGGTATTACTCGGCGTTACCGGCGCCAGCGAGGTCTCCGCCAACGCCAGACCATAGGCGATACCCAGCGTGCGTTTGCCGCACAGCGCGATAAACCAGTAGCCGATCCGCTCCCCCAGCCCGGTTTTATTCAGGCTTTGCGAGACCATGATTGAAATGCCGATCAGCCAGATCAGGGCGTTGGAAAAGCCGCTCAGGGCGTCGTTCAACGCCGCCGCCGGTTTTCCGGGCGCGGTCACCCCGGTCAGGGCCACCAGCGCAATCGCCACCACCGAAACCGCGCCGATAGGCAGCGCCTTGCCGATAATGGCGGCAATGGTGCCCACGAACAGCGCCAGCAGCTGCCAGGCATTGGCGCTCACGCCGGCCGGCGCCGGGATAATAAACCAAAGGGTCAGGGTCATCGCCAGCGCAATCAGGGCGGGCAGAGGCTTTAACGGCGTCAGTTTATCCATAGGGTGCCATCCTTTTATTATCTTACTCTGTGGGAATCCGCCCACGCCGCGTCGGCCCGGCGCAGGTCGCGCGCGCTGTGCGAACGCCGACGCCGTAGCCGAAGCACCGCGCTGGCTCTATCACATCAACGCCGCCACAGAGTACCCTGTTTTCCCGCCGCAACCGACGGAAAACAGAAAAAAGCCAGCGATCGACGATCGCTGGCCGGTGAAAAGCACCTTTACTCAGAAACACTCTTCGATGTCGGAGAGATACCCTCTTTCATCTGCCGACAGTATCTGCGTAATATAGGGAAAGAAAAATAGATGCCTTTCAGACAAGAGATCCCCATTTATGGCCACCCCGCGCCTGCAGCATCAGTTTATTCGCCTGTGGCAGCACTGTCAGGGCAACGGCTGTGATACCACGCTGGCCGAGTTGGCCGCGGCGCTAAACTGCTCACGTCGCCACGTTCGTACCCTGCTCAACGCCATGCAGCAGCAAGGCTGGCTGAGCTGGCAGGCCGTCAGCGGACGCGGAAAACGTTCACGCCTCGCCTTTCTCTGCAGCGCCCTTGAGGTGCAGCAGCTGCGCGCCGAAGAGCTGATGGAGCAGGATCACTTTGAGCAGCTGGTGCAGCTGGTCGGCGATCGCGACAGCGCGCGCCAGATGCTGCTGGCGCAGCTAGGGCGCAGCTTCCGCCAGGGACGCCATATCCTGCGAATCCTCTATTACCGCCCACTGCTCGGGCTACAGCCCGCCTCGCCGCTACGCCGCTCGGAGACCCATCTGGCCCGCCAGATTTTCAGCGGCCTCACCCGCATAAATGAGGAAAACGGGGAACTCGAATCGGATCTGGCCCACCACTGGCAGCCGCTGACCCCGCTGCACTGGCGCTTCTATCTACGCCCGGCGATCCACTTTCACCACGGGCGCGAGCTGACGATGGCCGACGTGATCGCCTCGCTGGAGCGCCTGTGCACGCTGCCGCTGTTCCGCCATATCGCGCAGGTCGCCTCCCCCACCCCACACGTCATCGATATCCATCTGCGGGCGGAGGATGCCTGGCTTCCCTGGCTGCTCGGCAGCGTCCCGGCCATGATCCTGCCGCAGGAGTGGCAGGAGATGCGCGATTTTGCCCGCCTCCCCGTCGGTACCGGCCCCTATCAGGTGGTACGCAACACGGAAAGCCAGCTGAAGATCCGCGCCTTTGACGGCTACTTTGGCTACCGGGCGCTGATCGATGAGGTCAATATCTGGGTGCTGCCGGAAATCTCCGAGGCGCTGGTTCACGCCGGCGTGCAGCTGCAGGCCGACGGCAGCGGCGGCGACGAGCTGGAGAGTCGCCTGGAGGAGGGCTGCTATTTTATGCTGTTCGACCAGCGCAGCGCACAGATGCGCGATCCGGCGGTGCGCGCCTGGCTGTGTCAGACGATCAACCCCATCGCCCTATTGAACAACGCCAGCCACCTGCACCAGCGTTACTGGTCTCCCGCCTACGGCCTGCTGCCGCGCTGGCACCACAACAAGATGCTCAGCAATCGCCCCAAGCCCCCGCAGCTGACTCAGTTGCGTATCACCTTCTACAGCGAGCATTCGGAGTTCCACGCCCTCTATCAGGCGCTGCAGCCGCTGCTGGCGGCACACGGCGTCACGCTGGAAATGCAGGAGATCGACTATCCCCGCTGGCACGAGGGCGCCGCCGAGAGCGATCTGTGGCTGGGCAGCGCCAACTTTTATCTGCCGCTGGAGTTCTCCATTTTTGCCATGCTGTACGAACTTCCGCTGCTGAGCCATTGCTCCGGGCTGGATCTGGCCAGCGAGGCCCACCGCTGGCGTGAACAGCGTCTGCCGGTGGCGGAGTGGAGTCAGCAGCTAGTGCAGCGGCATCAGCTGCATCCACTGTTTCACCACTGGCTCAAGCTGCACGGCCAGCACAGCATGCGTGGGGTGCGGATGAATACGCTGGGCTGGTTTGACTTCAAGTCGGCCTGGTTTGCCCCGCCGGAGCATCCTCCGGCCGTCTCCCGTTAACAAACGTCTTTCTAATCACGCACGCGCTCTTTACAATAAGCGCCGTCTCAACGGGGTGCCCGGCGGATCGCCGGGCTGAGAGCATACCCGTCGAACCTGATCCGGTTAATGCCGGCGGAGGGATTTGAGAGAGCCCGTTGCTGCTCAAAGACCTTTGCCACCGCCACCAAGGGAGTGCAAAGTGTTAAAAAAACTGTTTTCCATTCTGGCCCTACTGACGGTCTCGCTGCTGGCGCAGGCGGCCGGCAAACCTGTCCTGACCGTCTACACCTATGACTCTTTCGCCGCCGACTGGGGGCCCGGGCCCAAGATCAAGCAGGCCTTCGAACAATCCTGCCACTGTGAGCTCAAGCTGATCCCGCTGGAGGACGGCGTCGCCATCCTTAATCGCCTGCGGATGGAGGGGAAAAACAGCCCGGCCGACGTCGTGCTGGGGCTGGATAACAACCTGCTGACCGCCGCCCGGCAAAGCGGGCTATTCAGCCCCAGCCAGGCCGATACCCGAGCACTGACGGTGCCGGGTGGCTGGCACGATACCACCTTCGTCCCCTACGACTACGGCTATTTCGCCTTTGTCTATGACCGCCAGCGGGTTAAAAATCCGCCTACCAGCCTGAAACAGCTGGTCGAAGGGCCAGAGAAGTGGCGCGTTATCTATCAGGATCCTCGTACCAGCACCCCGGGATTGGGCCTACTGCTATGGATGCAGAAGGTGTATGGCGATCAGGCGCCGGCCGCCTGGCAGAAGCTGGCGCAAAAAACCGTCACCGTCACCAAAGGGTGGAGCGAGGCCTACGGCCTATTCCTGAAGGGAGAGGCGGATATGGTGCTGAGCTATACCACCTCGCCGGCCTACCACCAGATCGAAGAGCACAGCGATCGCTATGCTGCGGCGATGTTTGACGAAGGCCACTACCTGCAGGTCGAGGTCGCCGGCGTACTGAAGCACAGCCCGCAGCCGGCGTTGGCGCACCAGTTTATGCAGTTCATTACCACCTCGCCGTTCCAGAATGCCATCCCGACCGGCAACTGGATGTATCCGGCGACGGCGGTGCCGCTGCCGCCGGCCTTCGCCGCCCTGCCCACGCCGCAGAAGACACTCAGCTTTACCGCCGACGACGTCGCACAGCATCGGGCTGAATGGATCCGCGCATGGCAAAGCGCCCTGAGCCGCTGATCCCCCGCTGGCTCTGGCCGGGCGCGCTAGCCGCCGCGCTGCTGCTGGGGATCGCCCTGCTGGCGTTCGGCGCACTGTGGTATAGCGCCCCCGCCGCCGCGCCCGCGGCGCTGTGGCGGGATAGCTATCTGTGGCATGTGGTTCGCTTCAGCTTCTGGCAGGCGCTGCTCTCGACGCTGCTGTCGCTGCTGCCGGCCATCGCGCTGGCCCAGGCGCTGTTCCGCCGCCGCTTTCCCGGGCGGGCGCTGCTGCTGCGCCTGTGCGCCATGACCCTGGTGCTGCCGGTGCTGGTGGCCGTCTTCGGGCTGCTGAGCGTGTATGGCCGTCAGGGATGGCTGGCGCTACTGTGCCAGACGCTGGGCATTGACTATCGCTTCAGCCCCTACGGACTGCAGGGGATCCTGCTGGCCCACGTGTTCTTCAACCTGCCGCTGGCCACCCGCCTGCTGCTGCAGGCGCTGGAGTCCATCCCGGTTGAACAGCGCCAGCTCGCCGCCCAGCTGGGCATGTCGCCCCGCCAGATCCTGCGCTTCATCGAGTGGCCTTACCTGCGCCGCCAGCTGCCGCCCGCCGGGGCGCTGATCTTCATGCTGTGCTTTTCCAGCTTTGCCACGGTGCTCTCGCTGGGCGGCGGTCCTCAGGCCACCACCATCGAACTGGCCATCTATCAGGCGCTCAGCTACGACTATGACCCCGCGCGCGCCGCTCAGCTGGCCCTGCTACAGCTGGGATGCTGCCTGGGGTTGGTGCTGCTCAGCCAACGGCTTTCCGGCATTCTGCCAGTCGGGCACACCCGGCGTATGCGGTGGCGCGACACACGCGACTCGCTGAGGCTGAAACTCAGCGATACGCTGACGATAGGCCTCGCCCTGCTGCTGCTGCTGCCGCCGCTGCTGGCGGTGATCGTCGATGGGCTAAACCAGGCGCTCGGCAGCGTCCTGCGACAGCCGGCCCTGTGGCAGGCGCTGGGAACCTCGCTGTACATCGCGCTGGGCGCCGGCGCGCTGGCGGTCTCGCTGACCATGATGCTGCTGTGGAGCAGCCGCGAGCTGAACCTGCGCGGCCAGCGCTGGCGGGCGCAGGGAATGGAGCTGTGCGGCATGCTGATCCTGGCCATGCCGGGCATCGTGCTGGCGACCGGTTTTTTCCTGCTGCTCAACGCCACGATCGGCCTGCCCACATCGCCAGGGCTGTTAGTGATGGTGACCAACGCGCTGATGGCGATCCCCTACGCGATGAAGGTGCTCGAATATCCCATGCGCGATCTGGCCGAACGCTATGACCCGCTGTGCCTGTCGCTGCGCATCGGCGGCCTCAATCGCCTGCGTTGGATTGAGCTGCGCGCGCTGCGCCGCCCGCTGGCGCAGGCGCTGGCCTTTGCCTGCGTCCTCTCGCTGGGCGATTTTGGCGTCGTCGCCCTGTTTGGCAGCGAGCAGTTCCGCACCCTGCCCTTTTACCTGTATCAACAGCTCGGCGCCTACCGCAGCGCCGACGGCGCAGTCACCGCCCTGCTGCTACTGCTGTTTTGTCTGACCCTCTTCAGCCTGCTGGAGCGCCTGCCCGCCGGGAGAAAATCGCCATGATCCGCCTGGATAATCTGAACTACCGCTATCAGCAACAGACCCTGAGCTTCAGCCTGCACGTCGCCGCCGGCGAGCGCATCGCCATCCTGGGGCCGAGCGGCGCAGGGAAAAGCACCCTATTGAGCCTCATCGCTGGATTTCTGGCGCCGAGCAGCGGCGATCTGTACCTCAACGGCATCGATTGTCGCCGCGCCCCCCCGTCTCAGCGCCCGGTATCCATGCTATTCCAGGAGCACAATCTGTTCGCCCACCTGACCATCGCTCAGAATCTGGGGCTGGGGCTGGATCCCGGGCTGCGGCTTGATGATGACCAGCGCCGTCGGCTCACGGATATCGCCGAACTGGTCGGTATTCGCGACTACCTGCCGCGGCTCCCCAGCCAGCTCTCCGGCGGCCAGCGTCAGCGGGCCGCGCTGGCGCGCTGCCTGCTGCGCCGCCAGCCGATTTTGCTGCTGGATGAGCCCTTCTCTGCCCTGGATCCCGCCCTGCGGGCCGAAATGCTCACGCTGCTGGATGATATCTGCCGCCAGCGGCTGCTGACCCTGCTGATGGTGTCGCACAACCTGGACGATGCGGCGCGCATCGCGCCGCGAACCCTGGTGATTGACGATGGTCATGTCGCATACGATGGCCCGACCGTCGCCCTGCTGGCGGGGTCGGTCGCCGCGGCGCGCCTGCTGGGGCGAGAGGCGCCGGGAGAGGCCGAATAGGCCGTCCGGCGTTGGACAGCGAACGCCATCCCCTGCACAATAGCCCGACGGTGTGCGGCGCATAGCGGAACGCCGCTCGAATCGCGGCCTGACCACCGCCAGCCCTTTACTCCGGGAGCCCGCCGAGTGAATACGCCCCAAGCTGGTTTTATCCTTACCCGTCACTGGCGCGATACGCCGCAGGGCGTCTGCGTTACGCTATGGCTGGCCACGGAGCGCGGCCCCTGCTGCATTACCCTGCCGCCGGAGCCAGCGGTGGCCTTTATGGACGCCGCGCAGCGTGATGCCGCGCAGCGCCTCCTGCGCGGTTTTCCCGACGTCGAGCTACGGCCGGTAGCGCTGCGCGATTTCCATCACCGGCCGGTACTGGCGCTGTACTGCCACAGCTACCGCCGGCTTCAGCAGATCGAAAGGCGCCTCGGGGAACAGGGGATCCCGCTGCTGGAGGCCGATATCCGGCCCGCGGATCGCTACCTGATGGAGCGCTTTATCAATGCGCCGCTGTGGTTCTGCGGCGACGCAGGGGGCGCAGAGACCCGGATTAAACCCCATCCTCACTACCGCCCGACGCTGCGTACGGTGTCGCTGGATATTGAAACCAGCCCCCAGGGAGAGCTCTACTCGATCGGCCTGCACGGCGGCGATCAACGCATCGTCTATATGCTGGGTCCCGCCAACGGCGACGCGCAGGCGCTGGACTTCACGCTGGAGTACGTCGCCAGCCGCGCCGCGCTGCTCGACGCCCTCAACCGCTGGATGGCGCGCCACGATCCCGATGCCATCATCGGCTGGAACCTGGTACAGTTCGATCTGCGGATCCTGCAGCGCCACGCCGAGCGCGAAGGCGTTCCCCTGCTGCTGGGACGCGCGGCGACGCCGCTGGAGTGGCGAGAGCACGGCTTTCGCGCCGGCCACTTTTTTGCCAGCGCCCCCGGCAGGCTGATCATCGATGGCATCGAGGCGCTGAAAAGCGCCTTCTGGCACTTTCCCTCCTACAGCCTGGACAGCGTGGCGCAGACCCTGCTGGGCGAAGGCAAGGCGCTGGACGACCCCTACCGGCGAATGGCGGAGATCGCGCGGCGCTTCCGTGAGGATAAACCGGCGCTGGCGCACTATAACCTCAGGGACTGCGAACTGGTGACGCGCATCTTTGCGCACACCGCCCTGATGCCGTTTCTGCTGGAGCGGGCCAGCGTGACCGGGCTGGCCCCCGATCGCAGCGGCGGCTCCGTGGCCGCATTCTGCCACCTGTATCTGCCGCGCATGCATCGGCTGGGGTATGTCGCCCCCTCCCTGGGCGAGGTGGCGCCGCAGGCCAGCCCCGGCGGCTTTGTTATGGCCTCGCGCCCGGGGCTGTATGATTCCGTTTTGGTGCTGGACTACAAGAGCCTGTATCCGGCGATTATCCGCTCCTTTCTGATCGACCCCGTCGGACTGGCCAGCGGCGGAGAGCAGCCTGATGACACACACAGCGTGCCCGGCTTTCTCGGTGCCCGCTTCTCGCGCACCCGCCACGCCCTGCCGGAGATTGTGCGCCAGCTGTGGCAGGGACGCGAAGCGGCCAAACGCCTGGACAATGCGCCGCTGGTGCAGGCCCTGAAGATCCTGATGAACGCCTTCTACGGCGTGCTGGGCACCAGCGCCTGTCGCTTCTTCGATCCCCGCCTGGCCTCCTCCATTACCCTGCGTGGCCACGAGATCATGCGCCAGACGCGCAGCCTGATCGAGGCGCAGGGCTACACGGTGATCTACGGCGATACGGACTCCACCTTTGTCTGGCTGGGTAAGCCGCACGATGAGGCCCAGGCCGCAGCCATTGGCCAGGCGCTGGCCGAGCGGGTCAACGCCTGGTGGCGCGAGCACCTGTCACGACAATACGGGCTCGAGAGCGCGCTGGAGCTGGAGTATGAGTGCCACTATCGCCGCTTTCTGATGCCCACCCTGCGCGGCGCCGATCTCGGCAGCAAAAAGCGCTATGCCGGGCTATGCGGCGATCGGCTGGTGTTTAAAGGGCTGGAGACGGTGCGCAGCGACTGGACGCCGCTGGCGCAGCGGTTTCAACAGGAGCTCTATCGCCGGGTGTTTCTCGGCCAGAGCTACCGCGATGTGATTCGCCGCTACGCAGACGGCCTGCTGGCGGGGGCGTTTGACGACCAGCTGATCTACCGCAAGCGCCTACGGCGCCCGCTGGCCGAGTATCAGCGCAACGTCCCGCCGCACGTCCGCGCCGCGCGTCTGGCCGACGACTACAATCACCGCCTTGGACGCCCGCTGCAATATCAAAACGGCGGCTGGATAAGCTACATCATCACCCGCAGCGGCCCACAGCCGCTGGAGTGTGTCGATGCGCCGGCGGACTATCAGCACTATCTGGAACGCCAGCTGCAGCCGGTCGCCGACGCCATTCTGCCCTTCCTCGGCGATGACTTTGAGACCCTGCTAACCGGTCAGTTGGGGCTGTTTTAACGCCGAGGGAATATAAGAATCTTCCCACTCAGGGGGTGACGAATGCATCGCCATCCATTACCATATCGCCCTTTCCCCCATACAACGCCGACTTCACTGCCGACAGGCCGTGATGCGGTTGATTTATGCCCAAATTATGCAGGCGTCCGCTGCGCGGCGGTCGTCATGGAACCTATCCCAATCGGCCAGGGCGACAACACCGCCTATTGAGATAGCCTCCAGATCACTATGTAAACAAGAACAAAGAGTTGAGTCGATAATCTATGCCTTTTACCTTAGGTCAACGCTGGATCAGCGATACGGAAAGCGAACTTGGATTGGGTACCGTGGTGGCGCTGGATGCGCGCATGGTGACGCTGCTGTTCCCCGCGACCGGCGAAAACCGTCTGTATGCCCGCAATGACTCCCCCATCACCCGCGTGATGTTTAACCCGGGAGACACCATCACCACCCACGAAGGGTGGCAGCTGTGCGTTGAAGAGGTACAGGAGCATGAGGGGCTGCTGACCTATATCGGCAGCCGCAGCGACAGCGGCGAAAACCCGGTGGCGGTGCGCGAGGTGCTGCTCGACAGCCGCCTGACCTTCAGTAAACCGCAGGATCGCCTGTTTGCCGGCCAGATCGATCGCATGGATCGCTTCGCCCTGCGCTATCGCGCGCGTAAATACCAGAGTGAGCAGTTTCGCCTGCCCTGCAGCGGCCTGCGCGGCATGCGCGCCAGCCTGATCCCACACCAGCTGCATATCGCCCGCGACGTCGGCCAGCGCCACGCTCCGCGCGTTCTGCTGGCGGATGAGGTCGGCCTAGGCAAGACCATCGAAGCCGGCATGATCATTCATCAGCAGCTGCTCTCCGGCCGCGCCGAACGCGTACTGATCGTGGTACCAGAAACCCTGCAGCACCAGTGGCTGGTCGAAATGCTGCGTCGCTTTAACCTGCGCGTGGCACTGTTCGACGATGAGCGCTATGCGGAGGCCGCCCAGGACAGCAGCAACCCGTTTGAAACCGAACAGCTGGTTATCTGCTCTCTCGACTTCGTCCGCCGCAGCAGGCAGCGTCTGGAGCAGCTGGCCGACGCCAGCTGGGATCTGCTGGTGGTCGATGAGGCTCACCATCTAGCCTGGAGCGAACAGGCGCCCAGCCGCGAATACCAGGTCATCGAGCAGTTGGCCGAACAGATCCCCGGGGTGCTGCTGCTGACCGCGACCCCCGAACAGCTGGGTCAGGAGAGCCACTTTGCCCGCCTGCGCCTGCTGGATCCCAACCGTTTTCACGACTACGCACAGTTCGTCGCCGAGCAGCAGCGCTACCGTCCGGTGGCGGACGCCGTGACCCTGCTGCTGAACGACGGTCATCTGCAGCAGGATGAGCTCAACATGCTCAGCGAGATGGTCGCCGAACAAGATATCGAGCCGCTGCTGAAGGCGGCCAACGCCGACGGTGAGGACAGCCAGCAGGCCCGCGCCGAGCTGGTACGCATGCTGATGGATCGCCACGGCACCAGCCGCGTTCTGTTCCGCAATACCCGTCAGGGGGTTAAAGGCTTCCCGCAGCGTACCCTGCACCAGATCACCCTGCCGCTGCCGGCGCAGTACCAGACGGCCATTAAAGTCTCCGGCATCATGGGCAGCAAGAAGAGCGTCGAGGCGCAGGCCAACGATATGCTCTATCCGGAGCGGATCTACCAGGAGTTCGAAGGGGAAAACGCCACCTGGTGGAACTTTGACCCGCGCGCCGAGTGGCTACTCGACTTCCTGCTGACCCAGCGTGATGAGAAGGTGCTGGTCATCTGCGCCCAGGCGGCCACCGCTATCCATCTGGAGCAGCTGCTGCGCGAGCGTGAGGGGATCCGCGCCGCCGTCTTCCATGAGGGGATGTCGCTGATTGAGCGCGACCGCGCCGCGGCCTACTTTGCCTCGCAGGAGGAGGGCGCTCAGGTGCTGCTGTGCTCGGAGATCGGCTCCGAAGGCCGTAACTTCCAGTTTGCCAACCGCCTGGTGATGTTCGATCTGCCGTTTAACCCGGATCTGCTGGAGCAGCGCATCGGCCGTCTGGACCGTATTGGTCAGGCGCGCGACATTCAGATCTACGTTCCCTGCCTCGAGGGCACCGCGCAATCCGTGCTGATCCGCTGGTATCATCAGGGACTGGACGCCTTTGAGCACACCTGCCCCACCGGCCGGACCATTTACGACCGCTACTATGACACCCTGCTGGAGTTCCTGGCCAAACCGACCCAGCTGGATGGCTTTGACGACTTCATCAAAACCTGCCGCACCGATCACGATACGCTGAAAAGCCAGCTGGAGAAGGGGCGCGATCGTCTGCTGGAGATGCACTCCAATGGCGGCGAGGCGGCTCTGGCGCTGGCCGAGAGCATCGCTGCGCAGGATAACGACGTCAATCTGGTCAACTTTGCGCTGAACCTGTTCGATATCGTCGGCATAAATCAGGAGGATCGCAGCGACAGCCTGATCGTGCTGACCCCGTCGGATCACATGCTGGTGCCTGACTTCCCGGGCCTGCCGCAGGATGGCTGCACCGTCACCTTCGATCGCGAACAGGCGCTGTCGCGCGAAGATGCCCAGTTCATCAGCTGGGAGCACCCGCTGATGCGCAACGGCCTGGATCTGATCCTCTCCGGCGATACCGGCTCCAGCGCGGTGTCTCTGCTGAAGAACAAGGCGCTGCCGGTCGGTACGCTGCTGCTGGAGGCGGTGTACGTGGTCGAGGCCCAGGCACCGAAGCAGCTACAGCTGACCCGTTTCCTGCCGCCGACGCCGGTGCGTATGCTGCTGGACGCCAAGGGGAACAATCTGGCGGCCCAGGTGGAGTTCGAAAGCTTCAACCGCCAGCTGAATGCCGTCAATCGCCATACCGCCAGCAAGCTGGTCAATGCGGTACAGCCCGATGTGCACGCCATGCTGCAGTCTGGTGAAGCGCGGATAGCAGACCAGGCACAGGCGCTGATCGACGCCGCCAAGCGTGAGGCCGATGAGGCGCTGAGCGCTGAGCTGGCGCGCCTGGAGTCGCTCAAGGCGGTGAACCCCAATATCCGTGACGATGAGCTGGAAACCCTGGAGTTCACCCGTCGGAAGGTCTTGGAAACGCTGGACCAGGCCGGCTGGCGTCTGGATGCCCTACGTCTCATCGTGGTGTCACACCAGTAATGGGACGGCGCACTCCCGTGGGCGGCGCGCTGCCGCCCAGCGCTACCCCGGCGCTGGAGCACTATGATCCGCCACGCGAGCCCTGGCTGCACGTGCTGTACCAGGACGCACACATCATGGTGGTTAATAAGCCCAGCGGGCTGTTGTCGGTCCCGGGCCGTTTGCCTGAGCACCAGGACAGCATCCTGACCCGAATTCAGGCGCAGTTTCCCGGCGCCGAATCGGTACACCGTCTGGATATGGCCACCAGCGGAGTACTGGTGGTCGCGCTGACCAAGGACGCCGAGCGGGAGCTGAAGCGCCAGTTTCGCGAACGTGAGCCGAAAAAGAACTACGTCGCCCGGGTCTGGGGACACCCGTCGCAGGAGCAGGGGGTGATCGACCTGCCGCTGATCTGCGACTGGCCCAACCGCCCCAAGCAGAAGGTCTGCTTCGAACAGGGCAAACCGGCGCAAACGGAGTATCAGGTGCTGGCGCGCGACGCCGACGGCACCGCCCGGGTTCTGCTCACGCCGATCACCGGCCGCTCGCATCAGCTGCGCGTCCATCTGCTGGCCCTCGGCCATCCGATCCTCGGCGACGGCTTCTATGCGCCGCCACAGGCGCTGGCGTTAGCCTCCCGTCTGCTGCTGCACGCCCAGGAGCTACGCATCGTGCATCCGGCCTTCGCCACCCCGATGCACTTCCGCTGCGAGGCGGACTTTTAGCCGCACCCAGAAAAATACGGCCCGCTTTCGCGGGCCGTATCATCGTGAGCCGACAGCAAACGCGACGTCCTCTGCGCTACTTGAATCCCTTCTCTTTCTTAATCAGATCGTACGCGGCCTGGATCTCCTGCGCCTTCTGCTTGGCCAGCTCCATCATCTCCGGCGGCAACCCTTTAGCCACCAGCTTATCGGGGTGATGCTCGCTCATCAGCTTACGATACGCACGCTTGATCGTGGTCGCATCGGCGCTCGGCGCAACCCCCAGCACCTTACAGGCATCCTCCAGCGTCGGCCCCTGGGGCGGCGTATAGAATCCCCCCTGCTGTCCTCCCGCCTGATGGTAGCCGCCGCCAAACTGGCGCCCGCCCTCCATCATGCCCAGAAACTGATCGAACTGCGCACGTGAAAAACCCAGCTCTTCGGCGATCACATACAGCACCGCCCGCTCATTCGGGTGCAGCTGTCCATCGGCGAACGCCGCCTGCAGCTGGATCTCCAAAAAGATACGGATCAGATCGATACGACCAAAGCAGACGCTACGCAGTTCGCGCAGGCGCTCCCGCAGCGGGTAGCCGGACTCCTTGCCCTCGCGAAAGGCCTGCTGCGCCATCAGCCTGGCATCGCCGTGCAGGTTCAGGCGATCCATAAACATGGAGGCAACCTGAATATCGGCCTCCGTCACCCGCCCCTTCGACTTTGTCAGATGCCCCATGACCTGAAAGGTGGTGCGGAAAAACAGCCCCTGGCGCTGCTGCTGATTGGCAAAATAGCCCTGACGCTTAATCGCGCGCGACTTATCAAACATATGGCCAATCAAAAAGCCCAGCACAACGCCCCAGAAACCGATCCCGGCCATCAGGCCCAGCAGCACCCCTACTAATTTACCCCAATAGCGCATATCGTCCTCAATTCATCATGTCGTGGGACATAATTTGCTTTATCATACCTGTCATTTATTCTGACACCTAATGGCAGCGACGCTGAGCCACAATTTAACACTAGCGCCACGCTGACGGGTAAGATAGTCTCTGACCGATTGCGGCAAGACGCCTCTGATGACGGAATCCCTGACACCGCGTATGAAAAAAAGTATACCCACGCTGATAGCCACCCTCGTCTGGTCAGCGCTTTACAGTCAGCATGCGCTGGCCTCCCTCGCCGAACAGTGCCTGATCGGCGTTCCCGTGTATGACAAACCGTTGGTTTCCGGCGATATCAATAGCCTTCCGGTACACATCACCGCCGATAAGAGCGAAGCCAACTACCCGAACAACGCCCTGTTCCACGGCAACGTCGATATTCAGCAGGGCAATAGCACCCTGACCGCCGACAAGGTTCAGCTGGATCAGAAAGCGATCCAGGGACAGCCCGATCCGCTGCGCACCGTGACCGCGATCGGCAATGTACACTACGCGGACAGTCAGATCCGGCTGCAGGGCCCCAGCGCCTGGTCCAACCTGAATAATAAAGATACCAACGTCTGGCGCGGCGACTATCAGTTTGTCGGTCGCCAGGGGCGCGGCGATGCCGATCTGATGAAGACCCGCGACGCTAACCGCTACACCATCCTGGATAACGGGACCTTTACCTCCTGTCTGCCGGGTGACAACAGCTGGAGCATCGCCGGATCCGAGATCATTCAGGATCGTCAGGAGCAGGTGGCCGAGATCTGGAACGCCCGCTTTAAGATCGGGCCGGTTCCGGTCTTCTACAGCCCCTATCTGCAGTTTCCAACCGGCAGCAAGCGCCGCTCCGGCTTTCTGATCCCCAACGTCAACTACTCCAACGGCGATGGGATAGAGTTTACCCTGCCCTGGTACTGGAACATCGCCCCGCAGGCCGACGCGACCTTTACTCCGCACTACATGGAAAAACGCGGTCTGCAGCTGCAAAACGAATTCCGCTATCTGAGCGAATTTGGCATGGGTCTGGTCGAGTTTGACTGGCTGGGCAACGACCGGCAGTTCCAGCAGGATCGTAAAAATCAGGGGATCACCGGGCAGGCGCTGGAAGATCTGAAGAACCGCGATCGCTGGCTGTTCTACTGGCGTCATTCTGGTGTACTCGACCACTGGCGCTTCGGCGTCGATTACACTAAGGTCAGCGACCCCTACTACTTCACCGACCTGAGCTCCTCCTACGGATCCAGCACCAGCGGCTACGCCACGCAGAAATTTACCCTGGGCTATGCCGAGACCAACTGGAATGCGACGCTCTCGACTACCCAGTTCCAGGTGTTCGCCAACGCAGGGGACGTCAACGCCTACCGCACCGCACCGCAGCTGGATCTGAACTACTACAAAAACGATCTGGGGCCGTTCGACTTCACCCTGTATGGCCAGGCGGTCAAGTTCACCAATGACAACGTATACCTGCCCGGGGCCGATCGCTACCACGTCGAGCCGGTCCTGTCGCTGCCGCTGTCCAACCGCTGGGGGAGTATCAATACAGAAACGAAGCTGATGGCGACCCACTATCAGCAGGATGTCCCTAGCCAAGGCAACCTGACGCAGCTGAAGGACAGCGTCAACCGCGTGATGCCGGAGTTTAAGATCGACGGCAAGATGGTCTTTGAGCGCGACGCCACCCTGCTGAGCGGCTATACCCAGACGCTGGAGCCGCGCGCCCAGTATCTGTATATTCCGTACCGCGACCAGAGCGACATTTACTCTTACGACTCCACCCTGCTGCAGACTGACTATACCGGCCTGTTCCGCGACCGCAGCTACAGCGGCCTGGACCGCATCGCCTCGGCCAATCAGGTCACCACCGGCCTGACGACCCGCCTGTACGATGACGAGCAGAACGAACGCTTCAATGCCTCTATCGGACAGATCTACTACTTCTCACCGTCGCGCACCGGCGATGAGACCACCAATATCGATCGCCACAACAACACCGGCAGCCTGGTATGGGCCGGGGACAGCTACCTTAAGCTGACCGATAACTGGGGTCTGCGCGGCGGCCTGCAGTATGATACCCGCCTGAACAGCGTGGCGCTGGGCAACGCGGTGATGGAGTACCGTAAGGACGCCGAAAGCGTGCTGCAGCTCAGCTATCGCTACGCCAGCCCGGAGTACATCACCTCCATGCTGCCAAGCTACGCCAACAATGCCATCTACAACCAGGGCATCAGCCAGGCTGGGATCATCGGCAGTCTGCCGTTGGCCGATCGCTGGGCGATGGTCGCCGGCTACTACTATGACACCAAGGCGAAGCAGTCCGCCGATGCCATCGCCGGCCTGCAGTACAATACCTGCTGCTGGTCGGTGGGCGTCACCTATGAGCGCAAGATCAACAGCTGGGACAGCGCGACCCAGAACAGCAAGTATGACAACAAGTTCTCGTTCAAGTTTGCCCTGCGCGGGATGAACCAGAACTACAGCCTGGGCACGGCAGAGATGCTGCACTCCGGCATTCTGCCTTATCAACGCGCCTTCTAACATTTGGCGCAATGCGTGGTCTAACGGTACAAAAATGCAGATAATACCGTTAGCCACAGGCTGTCGGCTGTCAGGTAAAACCTAAACCCGCCGTGGGCGGATTAATACAATGGGATAGTTATGAAGAACTGGAGAACGCTGATCCTCGGCGTGGCGCTGTGCGCCAATACCGCCTTTGCGGCCCCCCAAGTCGTCGATAAAGTCGTGGCTATCGTAGACAACGGCGTCGTGTTGGAAAGCGACGTCGACGGCATGATGAAGTCGGTAAAGCTCAACGCCCAGCAGGCCGGTCAACAGCTGCCGGACGATGCCACTCTGCGCCATCAGATCCTTGAGCGGCTGATCATGGACAACGTGCAGCTGCAGATGGCCAAGCGGATGGGGCTGGAGATCTCTGACAGCGAACTGGATAACGCCATTAACGGCATCGCCCAGCAGAACAATATCAGCATGCAGCAGCTGCGCAGCCGCCTCGCAGCCGATGGTCTCGACTACAAGACCTACCGCGCCCAAATCCGCAAAGAGATGCTGATCAGCGAAGTCCGTAATAACGAGGTGCGCCGCCGCGTCACCATTCTGCCGCAGGAGGTGGATGCGCTGGCCAAGCAAATCGGCAGCCAGAACAGCGGTGAAACCGCCGTTAACCTGAGCCACATCCTGATTCCGCTGCCGGAGAATCCGACCCAGCAGCAGGTCAGCGAGGCCCAGCAGCAGGCGGAGTCTCTGATCCAGCAGCTGCACCAGGGTGCCAGCTTTGCCAAGCTGGCGGCGGCCTATTCCGCCGATCCCCAGGCGCTGAAAGGCGGTGAGATGGGCTGGGGGCGCCTGCAAGAGCTGCCGACCCTGTTCGCTGAAGCCCTGCAGAGCGCCAAGAAAGGGGATATCATCGGGCCTATCCGCTCCGGCGTCGGTTTCCATATTCTGCGGGTCAACGACCTGCGCGGCGATCAGGCCAACGTCTCCGTCACCGAAGTGCACGCGCGCCATATTCTGCTACGCACCTCGCCGGTCATGAGCGATGCCCAGGCACGCGCCAAGCTAGAGGCGCTCTCCGCCCAGATCAAGTCCGGCCAGATCACCTTTGAGCAGGCGGCGAAAGAGTATTCACAGGATCCGGGCAGCGCGCAGAAAGGCGGCGATCTGGGATGGGCGGTACCGTCCATGTACGATCCGGCCTTCCGCGATGCGCTGATGAAGCTGAACAAGGGTGAGATAAGCCAACCGGTGCACTCCAACTTTGGCTGGCACCTGATCCAGCTGCTGGGGACCCGTCAGGTCGATCGCACCGACGAGGCCCAGAAAGAGCGCGCCTATCGCATGCTGTTTAACCGTAAATTTGCCGAAGAAGCACAGACCTGGCTGCAGGAGCAACGCGCGGCGGCCTATGTGAAGATCTTGGGCAACAGCGCAAACGGAGCCCAGTAATCCCATGGCACCGATTCGTCGCATTGTCATCACCCCCGGCGAGCCGGCCGGGGTAGGACCGGAGCTGATCGTCCAGTTGGCGCAGCAACCCTGGCCTGCCGAGCTGGTGGTATGCGCCGATCCGAGCCTGCTAGAGGCGCGCGCCCGCGCGCTGGGGCTGCCGCTAACGCTGCGCCGCTATGATCCGGCGCTGCCGGCCCAGGCGCAGCAGGCGGCCTCCCTGACGGTGCTGCCGATCCCGCTAGAGACCGACGTTATCCCCGGTAGACTCAGCGTCGCCAACGGCAACTATGTGGTCGCCACGCTGGCGCGCGCCTGCGACGGCTGCCTGAGCGGCGAATTTGCCGCGCTGGTGACCGGCCCTGTGCACAAAGGGATCATTAACGATGCCGGCGTCCCCTTCACCGGGCATACCGAGTTCTTCGCCGATCGCAGTGGCTGCCCGCGCGTCGTAATGATGCTGGCCAGCGAGCGCCTGCGCGTCGCGCTGGCGACCACCCACTTACCGCTGCGGGAGGTTCCCGCAGCGATCACGCCGCAGACGCTGCGCGAGGTCATCACCATTCTGGACACCGAGCTGCGCCGCCGGTTTGGCCTCCGCCAGCCGCATATCTACGTCTGCGGACTCAACCCACACGCCGGTGAAGGCGGGCATATGGGGCGAGAGGAGCTGGATATTATCATCCCGACCCTTGATGCCCTACGCGCCAGCGGTATTCACCTCACCGGCCCGCTGCCCGCCGACACGCTGTTCCAGCCGAAATACCTGGACGACGCCGACGCGGTGCTGGCGATGTACCACGATCAAGGACTGCCGGTACTCAAATACCAGGGATTTGGCCACGCGGTCAACATCACGCTGGGGCTGCCGTTTATCCGCACCTCGGTAGATCACGGCACCGCGCTGGATCTGGCCGCCAGCGGTCAGGCGCAGCCCGGCAGCTTTATCACCGCATTAAATCTTGCCATAGAGATGACCAACCACAGCAATGAACAGTAGAGTGCACCAGGGGCATTTGGCCCGTAAACGCTTTGGACAGAACTTCCTGACCGATCAATTCGTGATCGACAGCATCGTGTCCGCCATCAACCCCCTTCCGGGCCAGGCCGTGGTCGAAATCGGCCCGGGCCTCGGTGCGCTGACCGAGCCGGTCGCCGACCGCATGGACAAAATGACCGTCATCGAGCTGGACAGGGATCTGGCCGAGCGTCTGTCTACCCATCCCTTTATCAGCCGTAAGCTGACCATTCGTCAGCAAGATGCTATGACCGTCGACTTCAGCGAGATGGCGCGTGAGGCGGGCCAGCCGCTGCGCGTGTTCGGCAACCTGCCGTATAACATCTCCACCCCGCTGATGTTTCATCTGTTCAGCTACGCATCCGCCATCGGCGATATGCATTTTATGCTGCAGAAAGAGGTTGTTAACCGCCTTGTCGCCGGACCAGACAGCAAAACCTATGGCCGTCTGAGCGTTATGGCGCAATACTACTGTCAGGTGATCCCGGTTCTGGAAGTGCCGCCCAGCGCTTTCCGCCCGGCACCGAAGGTGGATTCTGCCGTGGTTCGCCTGATCCCACACCGTGAGCTGCCCTACCCGGTCAGCGACGTACGCGTGTTGAGCCGCATCACGACAGAAGCCTTTAACCAACGGCGCAAGACCGTCCGCAACAGTCTTGGCCATCTGTTCAGCGCCGACCAGCTCAGCGCGCTGGGAATCGATCCGGCACGCAGAGCAGAAACGCTGTCAGTGGCAGACTACTGCAGACTGGCCAACTGGCTGTGTGAACACCCACAGGCTCAGTAACCGTGCAAACAGGAGCCTTACGTTATGATCGATGCACCCCGTATCATCGTTCAGGTACAGAGTGTCTATGCCGGATCGCAGTCGCTGCCTGAAGAGGCGCGCTTCGTCTTTGCCTATACCGTCACTCTGCGTAATCTGGGCCGCTTTAACGTACAGCTCCTGCGCCGCTACTGGCTAATAACCAACGGCAACGGCCGCCAGACTGAAGTCCAGGGCGAAGGGGTCATCGGCGAACAGCCGCTGATCCTGCCCAACGGCGAGTTTCAGTACACCAGCGGCGCCATCATCGAAACGCCCTGCGGTACCATGGAGGGGCACTACGAAATGGTTGACCATCAAGGACACACCTTCCGTATCGCCATTCCGGTCTTCCGCCTGGCCATTCCCAGCCTGATTAACTGATTCTATGTCGACACTGCTTATTGGCGACGTTCATGGCTGCTACCATGAACTGCGCGACCTGCTTTCCCTGGCGGGCTTCGATCCCGCCCGCGACACGCTGTGGCTGACCGGCGATCTGGTCGCCCGCGGCCCCGACTCTCTGGCGGTACTGCGCTATGTCAAATCCCTTGGCGACAGCGTACGCCTGGTGCTGGGTAACCATGACCTACACCTGCTGGCCGTTTATGCCGGCATCAGCCGGAATAAACCCAAGGATAAACTGACGCCGCTGCTGGAGGCGCCGGATGCGGACAGCCTAATCAACTGGCTGCGCCGCCAGCCGGTGCTGCAGGCCGATAGCGATCTGCGCCTGGTGATGGCTCACGCGGGCATCAGCCCGCAGTGGGATCTGGCCACGGCGCAGCGCTGCGCGCGCGAGGTGGAAGCCATGCTGGCCAGCGACAGCTACCCCTTCTTTCTCAATGCCATGTACGGCGATATGCCGAATAACTGGAGCGAGTCGCTCAGTGGCCTGGCGCGCCTGCGCTTTACCACCAATGCCCTGACCCGGATGCGCTACTGCTTCCCCGGCGGCGAGCTGGACATGATCTGCAAGGATGCGCCGGACGATGCGCCGGCGCCGCTGCGCCCCTGGTTCGATCTCGACAGCCCGGTGCGCGAGGCTGGCTACAGCATCGCCTTCGGCCACTGGGCCTCTCTGGAAGGGCGCGGTACGCCGCCGCAGGTCTATGCCCTGGATACCGGGTGCTGCTGGGGCGGCACCCTGACGGCCCTGCGCTGGGAGGATCGCCGCAGCTTCAGCGTGCCCTCTCGCCGCGCATCACGCCACGCCAAAGCGGAATAGCCCGACCCCTTTCCTCGCCGCCACGTAACGGCCTCATGCCGCCCGCGCGGCTAGCCGCGGGCGACGGCGTAGCGGCGAGCGCTTACTGGGGAGACGATGCAGGCGATATTTTCCCGGCGTGACGGCCACCTCGGCCCACTCCACGCCGCAGAGGGGCTGCGTAGGGTTAACGACGTGATGATGACATGATAAAAAGCGCGGAGAACGCGCAGAGAAAGGGCGCAGCGCCGGTTAACGGCGATCCAGGATCTCAAAGCAATAGGCGTGTGAATTGTCGCTATCGGCGTCATGAAACTCGCTGAAGCACGTCTGCCACTCATCCGACGCATAGTCGGGAAAATAGGTGTCCCCTGCGACGTCAGCGTCCACATGGGTCAGATACAGCCGGCTCGCCTGCGGCAAAAACTGGCTGTAAATGCTGCCTCCGCCGATGATCATCACCTCTTGCGCCTCCGCAGCTGCGTCCAGCGCCGCCTGCGGCGTCGTCACCCAGGTTACGCGATCGTCGCTGCCCGCCTGGCGGCTGATCACGATGTTATGCCGCCCCGGCAGCGGACGCCCGATGGACTCATAGGTCTTACGCCCCATGATCACCGGTTTTGCCAGAGTATTACGCTTAAACCACGCAAGATCGGCCGGCAAATGCCACGGCATCGCATTGTCTAAACCGATCACACGATCCGCGCTCAGTGCGGCGATCAGGCTGATAATCATGCTTGTCTGTCCTGTCTGGGAGAAAAAGTGCGCACACTATACGGAATGGCCGCGCAGGCGTCGATAGCCTGCGACGGGTAAATCTATATGCAACGTAAAATTCCGCAGTAAAGCTGAACAATAGTCAATTAGACGCCGGGACGCTTACGATATAGCCATATTCCCGGTAATGACAGGCCGATGGAGAGCGCGCCCACGATAAAAGAGGCCTTGAGAAAGTTGGTGACCATGCTGGCGAACAGCGGCTCGGAATAGCCGCTGCGGGAGATCTCGACCACGGCGATCATCGCCCGATAGGCGTAGATGCCGGGAAACATCGGGATCACCGCCGCCACGGTAAACACCTTGGGGTGCGCCAGTAGCCAGCGCGACCACTGGATACCGATAATGCCGATCAGGATCGCCGCCATCAACGACGCCCACTCAATATTCAGCCCCAGCGTTATCAGCAGCAGACGAGAGCCGTGGCCGATAGCCCCCAGCAGCGCGCAGTAGCGCAAGGCCCGGTTTGGCACATTGAACACCATGGCAAACCCCAACGCGGGGACGGCTGCCAGCAGCATATCCTGTAATAATGCTAAGAGTAACGTCATCATGCCCATCCCTGTAGCCCCCACAGCGACAGCGCCATCACCACGCCGAGACAGGTCGCCAGGGTCAGCAGCGTCGCCATGGCCCAGCGGGCCAGCCCGGTGTTGACATGCCCTTTAAACATATCTGCCACCGCATTGATCAGCGGGAACCCCGGAACCAACAGCAGAATACTGGCCGCCATGGCGATGAGCGATGTCTCGGCAAACGCACTCAGCTGCAGCAGGGCGCCGGAGACCGAGGTGGCAATAAAGGCCGTAATACAAAAGTTAATCAGCGGGTTAAGCTGGCGATGTGTCATGAGCTGCCGGGCGTACATGGCCACCGCGCTGGCCAAAAAGGCCACCAGAGCACCGTCCCAGCCGCCGCCGTTCAGCTTGCAGAAGCAGGCGCAGGAGAGACCGACCATCAGCACCACCAGCGCGCGCGGATAGCGCAGCGGGCGGATATGCTCCAACCGGCGGCGCACATCGCTCATGTCCAGCAGGCGGTGCTCAGCCATAATCACAATATGCTGCACCTCGGTCACTACGTGCATATTGATGCCGCGATCGACATTCTTGCGCGTCGACGTCAGGCAGCGGCCATCCTTAATAGTGGTCAATACCACCGCGTTGGCCGAAATAGAGCTCTCTACGCTGTCTACACCCAGCGCTAGCCCCAGCCGGGTAGAAAGCTGTTCGACCAACATGCTCTCGGCGCCGTGCTGCAGCAGGAAAAGGGCACAGTGAATACACAGGCGGGTTATCTCCCGCTGGCGATCAGACTCCACAATCGACTCCTGTCAGGGTGATCCCGTCATAGCGGCTCAGCGGCTCAGCGGCTCAGCACCGCTGACAACGCTCCCGCGGCGCAGACCACCCGCACCGCGGTGATTTATTGTGCCACAACGCCGCACGTCGCGTAACCTGCCGCCTCATCCCACGGCGGCAAGTTTCCGGGCCGCCCGGCCGGCAACAAAAAGGCCCGGCGTCGCCGGGCCTTACGCCACGCCGCGCCGTTACTTCAGGCGGGCATGCATCTCCTGTACCGAAATCACCTGCTCGGTCGGATCCGCGTTCAGCGCCATCGCCGTAGCAAAGCCGCCGTTCAGCGTGGTGTCATAGTGCACCTTGTAGCGCAGCGCGCTGCGCCGGATCAGCTTGGAATCCTCGATCGCCTGACGCCCGGCGGTGGTGTTCACAATATAGGTGTACTCGCCATTCTTGATGCGATCCTGAATGTGCGGACGCCCCTCATGCACTTTGTTGACCAGACGCGGGTTAATACCGGCCTCCCCCAGCACCACCGCGGTGCCGTGGGTCGCATCCAGCTCAAAGCCCTGCTTGAGCAGCTTGGCCGCCAAATCCACCACCCGGTGCTTATCGCCCTCGCGGACCGACAGCAGGGCGCGTCCCGGGGTCTTCACCTGCGACTGGCTGCCGAGCATCGCCTTGGCAAAGGCCTCGGCAAAGGTCCGCCCCACCCCCATCACCTCGCCGGTAGAGCGCATCTCCGGCCCCAGAATCGGGTCGACGCCGGGGAACTTGGCAAACGGCAACACCACCTCTTTGACGGAGTAATAGGGCGGGATCACCTCCTCCGTCATGCCCTGCTGCGCCAGCGTCTGCCCCACCATCACGCGAGCGGCCACCTTGGCCAAGGGGACGCCGGTCGCCTTGGAGACGAAGGGAACGGTACGGGCGGCGCGTGGGTTGACCTCAATCAGGTACACCTGGTTGTCTTTGACGGCAAACTGCACGTTCATCAGACCCCGCACGCACAGCTCCATCGCCAGCTTCTCCGCCTGGCGACGCAGTTCGTCCTGGATCTCCGCACTCAGGGTGTAGGCCGGCAGCGAACAGGCGGAGTCACCGGAGTGCACCCCCGCCTGCTCAATGTGTTCCATAATGCCGCCGATCAGCACGCGCTCGCCGTCACAGATGGCATCGACGTCCACTTCGACCGCATCGTCCAGGAAGTGATCTAGCAGCACCGGCGCGTCGTTGGATACGCTGACTGCCGTCTGGAAGTAGCGCCGCAGATCGCTCTCATCGTAGACGATCTCCATCGCCCGACCGCCGAGGACATAAGAGGGGCGAACCACCAGCGGATAGCCTATCTGAGCCCCCTTCTCCACCGCCTGCTCAATGGCCGTGACGGTGGCGTTGGCCGGCTGCTTCAGCCCCAGGCGATTCACCGCCTGCTGGAAGCGCTCGCGATCCTCGGCGCGGTCAATTGCGTCCGGGCTGGTGCCGATAACCGGCACGCCGGCGGCCTCCAGCGCCCGGGCCAGCTTCAGCGGCGTCTGGCCGCCGTACTGTACGATCACCCCCTGCGGACGCTCGACGGCGACGATCTCCAGCACATCCTCCAGCGTAACCGGCTCAAAGTAGAGGCGGTCAGAGGTATCATAATCCGTAGAGACGGTTTCCGGGTTACAGTTGACCATGATGGTTTCATAGCCATCCTCACGCAGCGCCAGCGACGCGTGCACACAGCAGTAGTCAAACTCGATCCCCTGACCGATGCGGTTCGGGCCACCGCCCAGCACCATGATCTTCGGGCGATCGTGCGTCGGGTTAGCCTCGCACTCCTCTTCATAGGTGGAGTAAAGGTAAGCCGTGTCGGTCGCGAATTCGGCCGCGCAGGTGTCCACGCGTTTATACACCGGATGCAGCCCCTGCTTATGGCGCAGCTTGCGAATCTCGCTCTCCGCCACGCCGGCCAGACGGGCCAGACGCGCATCGGCGAACCCTTTACGCTTCAGCTGACGCAGGAAGGAGGCCGTCAGGCCATTGATACCCACGTCGGCAACCCGCTCCTCCAGACGCACCAGCTCCTCGATCTGTACCAGGAACCAGCGATCGATGTTGGTCAGGTTAAACACCCCATCCACCGACAGGCCGGCGCGGAAGGCATCCGCGATATACCAGATACGTTCGGCGCCGGCATCTTTCAGCTCGCGTCGGATCTTAGTCAGCGCCTGCGGATCGTCCAAATTCACCTTGGGATCGAAACCACTCGCCCCGACCTCCAGCCCGCGCAGCGCCTTCTGCAGCGACTCCTGCTGGGTACGGCCAATCGCCATCACCTCACCCACCGACTTCATCTGCGTGGTCAGGCGATCGTTAGCACCGGCAAACTTTTCAAAGTTGAAGCGCGGGATCTTGGTCACCACGTAGTCGATAGAGGGCTCAAACGAGGCCGGCGTACGTCCCCCGGTGATGTCGTTCATCAGCTCATCCAGGGTGTAGCCCACCGCCAGCTTGGCCGCAACTTTGGCTATAGGGAAGCCGGTCGCCTTGGAGGCCAGCGCGGAAGAACGCGATACGCGCGGGTTCATCTCGATGACGATAAGGCGGCCGTTTTTCGGGTTAACCGCAAACTGCACGTTGGAGCCGCCGGTCTCCACGCCGATCTCACGCAGTACCGCCATCGAGGCGTTACGCATGATTTGGTACTCTTTATCAGTCAGGGTCTGCGCCGGTGCGACGGTAATCGAATCGCCGGTGTGGATCCCCATCGGATCAATGTTTTCGATAGCGCAGACGATAATGCAGTTGTCGTTCTTATCGCGCACCACCTCCATCTCATACTCTTTCCAGCCGATCAGCGACTCATCGATCAGCAGCTCGTTGGTCGGCGAAAGATCCAGGCCGCGCGCGCAGATCTCTTCAAACTCTTCGCGGTTGTAAGCGATACCGCCGCCGGTACCCCCCATCGTAAACGATGGACGGATAATGCAGGGGAAACCGACCTGCTCAGCCACCGCCAGCGACTCTTCCATGCTGTGAGCGATGCCGGAGCGCGCGGTATCCAGGCCGATCTTCTTCATCGCCTGGTCGAAGCGCCGGCGATCCTCAGCCTTATCGATGGCGTCGGCCGTCGCGCCGATCATGGTCACGCCAAACTCGGCCAGAACCCCCTGGCGCTCCAGCTCCAGGGCACAGTTCAGTGCCGTCTGGCCGCCCATCGTCGGCAGCACCGCATCAGGACGCTCCTTCTCGATGATCTTACGCACTACTTCCCAGTGAATCGGCTCAATATAGGTCGCGTCGGCCATCTCCGGATCGGTCATGATGGTGGCCGGGTTGGAGTTAACCAGGATGACGCGGTAGCCCTCCTCGCGCAGCGCCTTACAGGCCTGCGCGCCGGAGTAGTCAAACTCGCACGCCTGGCCGATGACGATCGGCCCGGCGCCCAGGATCAGGATGCTTTTAATATCAGTACGTTTTGGCATGGTTGTTCAGGCTCCCTGATTACTTGGCGGTACGGCGGTAGTTTTCAATCAGCATCATAAAATGGTCGAACAGCGGGGCGGCATCGTGCGGCCCTGGGCTGGCCTCCGGGTGTCCCTGGAAACTGAACGCCGGGCGATCGGTGCGGTGAATGCCCTGCAGCGAGCCGTCGAACAGCGACTTATGGGTCGCCCGCAGCGTCGGCGGCAA
The DNA here is from genome assembly GCF_000264765.2 of Edwardsiella anguillarum ET080813. Classification (GTDB taxonomy): domain Bacteria; phylum Pseudomonadota; class Gammaproteobacteria; order Enterobacterales; family Enterobacteriaceae; genus Edwardsiella; species Edwardsiella anguillarum. Next base: position 2,384,083 of record NZ_CP006664.1, on the reverse strand, counting down.
GGTCGCTTCATCAACGGCAAAACCGTGGTTTTGCGCGGTGATCATCACACGGTCATGATCCAAATCCTTCACCGGATGGTTGCCGCCGTGGTGGCCAAACTTCATTTTTACCGTCTGTGCGCCGCTGGCCAGCGCCAGCAGCTGGTGCCCTAGGCAGATACCAAACAGCGGGATCTCGCCGTGCAGGAAGGTCGCGATAGCCTCGATGGCATAGTCACAGGGGGCCGGATCACCGGGGCCGTTGGACAGGAAAATACCGTCCGGATTCAGCGCCAGCACATCCTGCGCGGGCGTCTGAGCCGGCACCACCGTCAGGCGGCAACCGCGATCCACCAGCATCCGCAGGATATTGCGCTTCACCCCGAAGTCATAGGCCACCACGTGGTAGGGCAACGCCGCATCCTCACAGGGCGCCGGCAGCCCATCCTTCAGCGTCCAGCTACCCTGGCGCCACTCATAGGGCTCCTGGGTCGTCACTTCTTTGGCCAGATCCATCCCTTTCAGGCCGGGGAACGCGCGCGCCTTCTCCAGCGCCAGCGCCGCATCCGGCTCACTCCCGCTCTCCGCGGTGATGATGCAACCGTTCATCGCCCCCTTCTCACGCAGCAGGCGGGTCAGCTTACGGGTATCAATATCGGCGATGGCGACCACGCGGTGACGACGCAGATAGTCCGGCAGCGTCTCTTGACTGCGGAAGTTGCTGGCGATCGGCGGCAGATCGCGCACGATCAGCCCCTGAGCATGCACGGCGGAGGATTCTTCATCGGCGGCGTTGGTGCCGACATTGCCAATATGGGGATAGGTAAGCGTGACGATCTGACGGGAATAGGAGGGGTCGGTGAGAATTTCTTGGTAGCCGGTCATCGAGGTATTGAAGACCACTTCCCCCACGGCCGATCCGTCTGCTCCGATCGACCTGCCGTGAAACTGGGTTCCGTCTTCCAGAACTAAAAGCGCTGACTTAATCAAAACACCCTCCAAAGGAATACTCAGTCACAATATATGCATATTAATTCAGATATTGCATCGTGAATCAATCGCAAAAACTGCCACTGCGGCGAATTTCTGACAAATTGCGCGCATTCTAATGACGCATCCGCCCATTGTCCAGATGAAAGGAGAGTTTTTTGTGTTTTTTACAAATCTGAATGTGTTTTTAATGCCAAATGATTAAAAACACCAATTTTATGGAAGGAGAAAACGGTTGCCGGACACAGATATCAAAGGCAACGGCGCTATAATGCGTTTTTTCACTGAAAAAATCAAGATGCGGGCGGCGCAGCGGGGTGAAATAAAAGGTAAATAGCAAAAATCGCCATACTGATAAATTTAGATGTAAATTTTCACCATAAATAAAAAATGTGATGAAAAAACCATTATTTTCATCACATTAAACAACATAGCAACCATGATATCTGTCGAAGAATAGGCCTTTTATAAGGTATCCAGAGCCAAAACATCACACATATCGTACATTCCTGGCTGCTGTGCGCCGAGCCACAGCGCCGCTCGCATGGCACCGCTGGCAAATGTCATACGGCTAGACGCCTTATGGGTAATCTCCAGACGCTCGCCGACATCGGCGAACATGGCGGTATGCTCGCCCACGATATCGCCGGCGCGCAGCGTCGCGAAACCGATGCTGCCAGGAACCCGCTCCCCGGTGTGCCCCTGGCGAGTATAGACCGCACAGCTTTCCAGGCTACGGCCCAACGCACCAGCGATCGCCTCACCCATCGCCAGCGCCGTTCCCGAGGGCGCATCGACTTTATGGCGATGATGCGCCTCAAGGATTTCAATATCGCAGTAGCTCCCCATCACCTGCGCCGCCTTTTCCAGCAGGCGCAGCATCACGTTCACCCCCACGCTGAAGTTGGCGGCCAACACGATGGCGACATGCTGTGAAGCCGCCTCAATGACCGCCTTTTCCTGCTCGCTGAAACCGGTAGTCCCGATCACCATCGCTTTACCGTGCGCCTGACAAAAGGCCAAATGCGCCATCGTTCCTTCGGGACGGGTAAAGTCGATCAGAACATCAAACTGCCCCGCGACCCGCTCCAGCGATGACTCGACCGTCACACCGGTCATACCACAGCCCGCCAGTTCGCCGGCGTCGCACCCCAGCAGGCCGGAGCCCTCCCGCTCCAGCGCCGCCCCCAGCGTCACGCCGGGTATCGCCGCGGCCGCCGCAATCAGCTGACGCCCCATCCGACCGCCGGCACCGGCGATCGCTACCCGAATCTGTTCTGCCATCTTCCGTCTCCCATATGATGCTCTCTTCGCTGTCCGTCGGCGTCGCGTAGCTCGCCGCGTGCCGCACGGCCCCTCTATTTGGTGGCTTTTCAGGTTAACGGCTGTCTCGGCCCTGAGCCAGAAAAAATCGGTGATGATGCAAAAATTCATCGGCGATGGCCGGCCATCGCACCTCAGCCTGCATGAATATGCAATTATCACAGCGTTCTTTCCCAAGGAACCCCCTATCACTTTGAGAGAAAAACTATCAAAAATACCCGTCATGCTCTCAAAGTGATATACAGCCAGTTTTTTCCTGTCTTATAGCGTCATAATTTCCTTGGGATATCTCGATCCGACTCACACTTATGAGGATATATCTCCTCTGCTCAATGAGTGTGGCGCATATCTTGCTGCCTTGAACTATCCCCCAGGCTTATTTCCCCACAGGAGAATACTATGTCTTTAGGATCGCCGCTGCGGCGGGTTGATGCCGAAGCCAAGGTCACCGGACAGGCGCGTTATACCGATGATATGATGATGCCCGGCATGCTCCATGCCTGCTACGTGCGCAGCCGTATCGCCCACGGTAACGTCACCGCCATCGATACCCGGGAAGCGGAGTCCATGCCCGGCGTAGAAGCCGTCTTCACCTTTCACGATGTCCCCTCAGCCCCCTTCCCTACCGCCGGCCACGCCTGGTCGCTGGAGCCGGGCAAACGGGATATCGCCGATCGCCATCTGCTGACCGGCCACGTGCGCCACTTTGGCGACGGCGTCGCCATCGTCGTCGCCCGCGATCTGCTCAGTGCCGAGCGCGCCGCGGCGCGGGTACAGGTCAGCTATGATGCGTTGCCGGTGATCACCCGGCCACAGGCGGCCCTGGCCGACGGAGCACCGGCCATTCACCCCGGCGGCAATTTGCTGCGCCACAGCGAGATCGACGCCGGAGAGCCAGAAGCCCGCATCGCCGCCGCCGATCTGCAGCTGGAGGGTCACTACGAGACGCCGGTGGTGCAGCACTGCCACATGGAGGGCGTGACCTGCTATGCCTATATGGAGCAGCCCGATCACATCGTCATTGTCTCCAGCACCCAAATTCCCCAGATTGTCCGGCGCACCGTCGCCCAGGCCCTCGGTCTCCCCTGGTCGCACGTCCGGGTGATCAAGCCCTACGTCGGCGGCGGATTCGGCAATAAGCAGGATGTGCTGGAAGAGCCCATGGCCGCCTTTTTAACCCAGCGCCTCGGCGGTAAACCGGTCAAGGTCAGCCTGAGCCGGGAGGAGTGCTTCGTCGCCACCCGCACCCGCCACGCCTTCAGCATCGATGCCCGGCTGGGTATGCGCCGGGATGGTCAGCTGGAGGGGTACCGTCTGACGGTGCTGTCCAATACCGGCGCCTATGCCTCTCACGGCCACTCAATTGCCGCCGCCGGTGCCAATAAAATCAGCTATCTCTATCCCCGCAGCGCCTTTGGCTACTGCGCTGATACGGTATATACCAACCTGCCCGCCGCCGGTGCGATGCGCGGCTACGGCGCGCCACAGGTCGACTTCGCCCTGGAGTGCCTGATGGACGACGCCGCGGCCCGCCTCGATCTCGATCCCCTCGAGGTTCGTCTGCGCAACGTTGCGCGTCAGGGCGACCGCAACCCGGTTAACGGAAAGAGCATCTACAGCGCCGGGCTCACAGAGTGCCTGGAAAAAGGCCGCCGTCTGTTTGAGTGGGATCGGCGCCGCGCCGAATGTATGGCCCAGTCGGCCGATGCGCCGGTGCGGCGCGGCGTCGGCGTCGCCTGTTTCAGCTATGGTTCCAATACCTATCCGGTCGGGGTGGAGATCGCCGGCGCCCGTCTGCTGCTCAATCAGGACGGGACGGTAAACCTGCAGATTGGCGCTACCGAAATTGGCCAGGGATCCGATACCGTCTTCGCCCAGATGGCATCGGAAACGCTGGGGATCCCCTTTAAACAGATCCGGGTGATCTCAACTCAGGATACCGATATCACCGCCTTCGATCCCGGCGCCTTTGCCTCACGGCAAAGCTATGTCGCCGCCCCGGCGATCCGCCGCTCGGCGGAGATCATGCGTCAGAAAATCCTGGCGCACGCGGCGCTGATAAGTCACCAGCCGGAGTGGGGATTGACCCTGTGCGACGGTAACGTAGTGATGGCGATGCAGCCGGATCAGGTGCTGATGAGCGTCGCCGACGTCGCCATGCAGGCCTACTACCACCAGGAGATCGGCGCACAGATCCTGGCCGAGGTCTCCCATAAAACCACCACCAATCCCCCGGCCTTCGGCTGCACCTTTGTCGATCTCAGCATCGACATCGCGCTGTGCCAGGTCACCATTAACCGCATCCTGAATCTGCATGACTCCGGGCGGATCCTCAACCCGCAGCTGGCGGAGGGACAGGTTCACGGCGGTATGGGGATGGGGATCGGCTGGGCGCTGTTCGAAGAGATGATCATCGATGAGAAGAGCGGCGTGGTACGCAACCCGAATCTGCTCGACTACAAATTCCCCACCTGTGTCGATCTGCCGGATCTGGAGTGCGCCTTCGTCGAAACGGTGGAGCCGCAGTCGGCCTATGGCCACAAGGCGCTGGGGGAGCCGCCGATCATTTCGCCTGGACCGGCGATCCGCAACGCCATTCGCATGGCAACGGGGGTCGCGATCAATGCGCTGCCGATCACCCCCAAAACGCTGTATCGCGAATTTGTGCAGGCCGGACTGATCAGGGAGTAATGCGACATGTATGATATTAAACGCTATCTGCGCGCCACCAGCGCGCGCCACGCCAGCGAACTGATGCTGGCCCACCCGGACAGCCGTCTGTTAGCCGGCGGCACCGACGTGCTGATCCAGCTGCACCACCATAACGCGCAGTACGCCCATATCGTGGATATCCACGGGCTACCCGAGCTGTGCGGCATTACGACGCTAGAGGATGGCACCCTACGCATTGGCTCCGGCACCACCTTTACCCAGATCATCGAACACCCGCAGATCCAGGCACACCTGCCGATGCTGGCCGAAGCCGCCGCCACTATCGCCGGCCCACAGATCCGCAACGTCGCCACCTACGGCGGTAACATCTGCAACGGCGCCACCAGCGCAGACTCCGCCGCCCCCAGCGTCGCGCTCAAGGCTCAGCTGGAGATCCTGACGCCCGACGGCGTGACGATCCGTCCGATCGACGGCTTTCATACCGGGCCGGGGAAGGTGGCGCTGAGCCCCGGCGAGATCCTGCTGGCCTTCCGTTTTCACCCCGACGATCACCGCCGCGCCGGCAGCGCCTATATCAAGTACGCCATGCGCGGCGCGATGGATATCGCCACCATCGGCTGCGCAGCCCTGTGCCGCATTGAGTCTGGGCACTTCAGCGAGCTGCGCCTGGCCTACGGCGTCGCGGCACCGACGCCGATCCGCTGCCCGCAGGCCGAGGCCTGCGCCGACGGCCAGCCGCTGAGCCGCCAGACGCTGGCCGCCGTCGCCGCCGCCGTCGCCGGTGACGTTTCGCCGCGCTCGTCCTGGCGTGCCGAAAAGGAATTCCGTTTACACCTGATCCGTACCCTGGCGCAGCGAGCCATTACCCTGGCCGTGCAGCGGGCGGGAGGAGAGATACTATGAATGTCAAAGAATGGGTTGAAATCACCTGCCAGATCAATGGGAAAACCTATCAGTTTTGCGTGTCGCCGGCGATGTCGCTGCTGGAAATGCTGCGCGAGCACGGGCTAACCAGCGTGAAGCAGGGCTGCAGTGTCGGTGAGTGCGGCGCCTGCAGCGTATTGATCGATGGCGTGGCAACCGACAGCTGCCTGTACCTGGCGCTGTGGGCCGACGGTAAGCAGATCGTCACGGCCGATGGGCTGGGCCGAGCCGACAGCCTTTCGCCGATCCAGCAGGCCTATGTCGACGCCGGCGCAGTGCAGTGTGGTTTCTGTACCCCGGGACTGGTGGTCGCGACCCATGCCCTGCTGGCGAAACCGCGCAGTCGCCCGCTGACGCACCAGGAGATCCGCCGCGGCCTCTCCGGCAACCTGTGCCGTTGCACCGGCTATCAGGCCATCGTACGCGCCGTCGATCTCTGCCAGCGCGAGGAAGATCAGTAGGCTGCCGAGCGCGTGCCCCCGGCGTAACTCGGTATTGCTGCGGTAATATCGGGTTACACCCATGGCACCAATATTACATAACGCACTGAAAATAATAAAAATATTCTAACATAACTGGCAATTTCTCCGCTGGGGACTATGATCAAACGCATTCACTGCGTTCCCACTCACCTCCCTAGGAGATCGCTCTATGTTTACCAAGAAAGCACTCGCATGCCTGCTGGTTGCCGGGGGACTTAGCCTCAGCGCCCAGGCTATGACGCTCAGCAGCCCAACGGTTGACAATGGTAAGTCGCTACAAAACGTGCAGATTTTTAATGGCTGGGGCTGTACCGGACAGAATAAATCACCGGCGCTGACCTGGAGCGATGTGCCAGCAGGCACCAAGAGCTTTGCCGTCACCATGTATGATCCGGATGCCCCGACGGGCAGTGGATGGTGGCACTGGGTGATGATCGACATCCCCGCCTCGGTGCATAGCCTGGCGCAAAACGTCGGAGAGAAAGAGAGCCGCGATCTGCCCAAAGGTGCAATTCAGCTGCGCAATGACTTTGGCTATAGCGGCTTTGGTGGCGCCTGTCCTCCTCCGGGCGCCAAGCCCCATAACTACCAAATCACCGTATATGCGCTGAATGTCGCGAAGTTAGATATTCCGGCCCACGCCTCTCCCGCCTACGCCGGCTACTTCATCTTGCAGCATAAAATCGGCGAAGCCCGCCTGACGGCGCCGACCAACATACGCTGAGTCCCCGCGCACGATGCCATAGCACAACGAAAAACGGGGCGCCCATCCGGCACCCCGTTTGTTGTTCCCTTGGCCCCGCGGCTCAATCGGCCTGCTGTACCTCGATACGCAGCTCGCGCGGCACCTCAAACACAATATTCTCTTCCCGCCCCTGCATCTCCTGCGCCGCCGAACCGCCCAGCGTCTGCAGGCGGTCGATGACCTCTCGCACCAGCACGTCCGGCGCCGATGCCCCGGCCGTCACCCCCACGCAGCCCACGCCGCTCAGCCAGGCATCGTGGATATCCGAAGCGCTATCGATAAGGTAAGCCGGCCTTCCTGCCCGACGCGCCAGCTCCGCGAGACGGTTAGAGTTGGAGGAGTTTTTCGAACCGACCACCAGCACCACGTCCGCCTGCGCCGCCAGACTACGCACCGCCTCCTGACGGTTGGTGGTCGCGTAACAGATATCGTCTTTACGCGGTCCGACGATCGCCGGGAAACGCGCCCGCAGGGCGTCTATCACCTCAGAGGTGTCATCGACCGACAGCGTCGTCTGGGTCATAAAGCAGAGGTTACGTTCGTCTTTCACCTGCAGCTGCCAGACATCCTGCGGTGACTCAACCAGATACATGCCCCCCAGAGGATTGCTGTACTGCCCCATGGTGCCTTCCACCTCCGGGTGACCGGCATGACCGATCAGGATAGCCTCCGTACCGCGGCGACTGGCCCGAGCCACCTCCATATGGACCTTGGTCACCAGTGGGCAGGTGGCATCGAACAGCATGGTAAGGTGGCGCGCCTTCGCCTCTGCGCGTACCGCCTGGGAGACGCCGTGCGCAGAGAAAATCAGGATCGCCCCGTCGGGGACTTCGCTTATCTCCTCGATAAACACCGCACCGCGCTCACGCAGATCGTTCACCACGAAACGATTATGCACTACCTCATGACGGACATAGATCGGCGCGCCATAGATAGCCAATGCACGCTCGACGATGCTGATCGCTCTATCGACCCCGGCACAGAAACCGCGCGGGTTAGCCAGCAGAATGCGCATGTTCATCTCCCTGCGGCGGATCGATCGCCAGCACCTCAAGGTCAAAGGTCACCGGCATCCCCGCCAACGGGTGGTTAAAATCGACCGTTACCGACTCACCGACGATCTCACGAACCAGCCCCGGCATCTGGGCACCGTCGGCGGCGGTGAACAGGATCACCGCGCCGGCCTGCGGCGTTCCGCTGTCGCGAAACTGTCCCAGAGGAAAAAACTGCACCAGATCATCGCTGCGCTCGCCGAACGCATCGGCGGGCGCTAAGGTGAACGCCCGTCGATCGCCGCCTCTGCAGCCCAGCAGCTGAGCCTCCAGCGCCGGGGAGAGGCTGCCGTCGCCGAGCCGGAACAACGCCGGCTGACCGCGCTCGCGCGACGACTCCGCCAGGGAGCCATCCTCCAGCGTCAGCGTAAAATGCACCAGTACCGCGCTTGTCGCCTGAGCCTGAGGCATTACTTTTTCTCCTTGTCCCGCTGCGGCAAAAAGCCCTCGAGCACCACCAGTGCGGCCCCGATACAGATAGCGGTATCCGCCAGGTTAAAGGTGGCGAAGTGCCAGTTTCCGACGTAAAAGTCGATCATATCGACGACGAAGCCATGCCACAGACGATCGAACAGATTACCCAGTGCCCCACCGATGATCAGCGCATAGGCAATGTTGTTCAGACGCTGCGAGGCCGCGCTGCGGTACATCATGACCAGCAAGGCTACGCAAATGGCAATAGCGATGCAGGCAAAGAACCAGCGCTGCCAGCCGCCGCTGTCGGCCAGGAAGCTAAAGGCGGCGCCATAGTTCCGCGCATAGTGCAGATTGAGCGACGGGAACAGCGGCAGAGTCTCCCCCAGCATAAAATGCTGGAGGATCAGCTGCTTGCTACCCAAATCAACAATCAGTACGGCAACGACGATCCACAGCCAGCGCAGTCCGGTTGAAAGAATAGGTCTGCGCATCATGCAAACTTACGCTCTTCGCCCTGACCGGCCACGTTCGTGACACAGCGTGGGCACAGCTGAGGATGCGCGGCATCCTGACCGATGGCGGTCGAGTAATGCCAGCAGCGCGGACACTTGCTGCCGGCGGCCTTGCTCAAGCCCACCTTCAGCCCGGCCAGTTCGCTGGCCACCGCATCAGCGGAGGCCTGAGCCAACGGCTGTACGCGCGCCGCCGAGGTGATCAGCACGAAGCGCAGCTCGTCCTGCAGGCTATCCAGCTGCGTCGCCAGCGCCTCATCCGCATACAGCGTGATGGCGGCCTCCAGCGAGCTCCCCACTTTCTTGTCGTTACGCGCTTGCTCGATGACCTTGTTCACCTCGCCGCGCACCTTCAGCAGCTCAGCCCAGAAGGCGTCGTTCATCGGCTCCGCGGTATCCAGACCAAACAGCCCCTGGTACCACTCTTCGGTAAACACGAACTGTGCGCGCTCACCCGGCAGATAGCCCCAGATCTCATCGGCCGTAAAGGAGAGGATCGGCGCCATCCAGCGCACCAGCGCCTCTGCAATATGGTACAGCGCGGTCTGACAGCTGCGGCGAGCCACGGAGTCAGCCTTGGCGGTGTACTGGCGATCCTTGATGATATCCAGATAGAAAGAGCCCATCTCGACCGAGCAGAACTGCATCAGGCGCTGCACCACTTCGTGGAAATCATAGTTTTCGTAGGCGGCGATGATCTCATCCTGCGCCTGCTTGGCACAGCCGACCGCCCAGCGATCCAGTACCACCATATCCTCCGGCTTCACCATATCCTTACGCGGATCGAAACCGTTCAGGTTAGCCAGCAGGAAGCGGGCCGTATTGCGGATGCGGCGATAGGCATCGGCGGAACGCTTGAGGATCTCATCCGACACCGCCATTTCACCGGTATAGTCAGTCGAGGCGACCCACAGGCGCAGAATGTCGCCGCCCAGCTTGTTCATCACCTGCTGCGGGCTGACGACGTTACCGACGGACTTGGACATCTTACGCCCCTGCCCATCCACGGTGAAACCGTGGGTCAGCACCTGGCGATACGGCGCCTTACCCTTCATGGCGACGGCGATCATCAGCGAGGACATAAACCAACCGCGATGCTGATCGGAGCCTTCCAGGTACATATCCGGGCTGTGGCCGCCGAACTCCGGACGGGCATCCACCACCGAATAGCTGGTTGAGCCAGAGTCAAACCACACGTCCAGCGTATCCGGCACTTTCTCATACTGATCGGCTTCATCGCCCAGCAGATCGCGAATGTCCAGATCCCACCAGGCCTGAATGCCCGCCTGCTCGACACGCTGAGCAACCGCTTCCATCAGCTCCGTGGTGCGCGGATGCAGCTCTTGGGTTTCTTTATGAACCAACATGGCCATCGGCACGCCCCAGGTACGCTGGCGAGAGATACACCAGTCAGGACGGTTCGCCACCATCGACTCGATGCGCGCCTTGCCCCAGGCCGGGATCCAGCCGCTGAGATTCTGCTCATCCAGCCCCTGCCGTTCGATGCGATCGATTTCAGCCAGCGACTGGCTGCGCAGCCCCTGGCGATCCATGCTGATAAACCACTGCGGCGTCGCACGGAAAATAATCGGGCTCTTATGACGCCAGCAGCAGGGGTAGCTGTGGGTCAGCTTCTCTACGTGCAGCAGCGCACCGCTGTCCTTGAGCAGGTCGATAACGACGTCGTTGGCCTTAAAGACAAACAGCCCGTCCAGCGCCGGATGGGTGCCCGGCAGATAACAGCCGTTGCTACCAACCGGGTTAGCGATCTCTAGGCCGTATTTCTGACCGACGACGTAGTCGTCCGGGCCGTGGCCCGGTGCGGTGTGCACTGCACCGGTGCCGGCGTCCAAGGTAACGTGGTCGCCCATGATGATCGGCACATCAAAGCTCATGAAAGGATGGCGGAAGCGCAACAGCTCCAGGTCTTCCCCTTTGCAGCTACCCAGCACCTGCCAGTGGTCGATGCCGGCGCGCTTCATCACGCTCTCGACCAGCTCGGCGGCCAGGATCAGGCATTCGCCCTCCACCTGCACCAGCTGGTACTCCAGCTCCGGATGCAGCGCCACGGCACGGTTGGCCGGCAGCGTCCAAGGGGTGGTGGTCCAGATCACCACGTTCACATCGCCCTTCGCCTCGCTGACGCCGAACTTTGCCAGCACCTTCGCTTTATCGACGGCGGCAAAACGAACGTCGATGGACGGCGAGACCTTGTCGTAGTACTCCACTTCCGCTTCGGCAAGCGAAGAGCCGCAGTCCGGACACCAGTGCACCGGCTTGGCCCCTTTCATCAGGTGGCCGTTATCCACAATGCGCGCCAGCGCACGGATGATATTGGCCTCGGTACCATAGTCCATAGTCAGGTAGGGATGTTCCCAATCGCCCAGCACGCCAAGACGGATAAAGTCGGCTTTCTGCCCGGCGACCTGCTCGGCGGCATAGGCGCGGCACTGCTCACGGAATTCAGCCGCGCTGTACTTTTCGCCCGGTTTGCCGATCAGTTGCTCTACCTTCAGCTCAATCGGCAGGCCGTGGCAGTCCCAGCCGGGGATATAGGGCGAATCGTAGCCAGAGAGCCCCTTGGACTTGATAATAATATCTTTCAGAATTTTGTTGACTGAGTGACCGATATGGATGCTGCCGTTCGCATACGGCGGGCCATCATGCAGAATGAAGCTTTTCTTGCCTTGCTTAGCATTACGGATAATCCCGTACAGATCCTGCTCATACCAGTGTTGCAGCATGCCAGGCTCGCGCTTGGCCAGATCGCCGCGCATCGGGAACCCTGTTTCCGGCAAATTCAGGGTATTCTTGTAGTCACTCATCTTCGATTTCGGTTCCGTTTTCGGCTATTGGGATTGAGCCATCAGGCTCTGGACCGGTGTTGTCAGCCCAAAAAATTCGCGGGCAGCCACCACATCTTGGGCGATTTGCCGCTTCAGTGCATCAAGCGAATCAAAACGCTGTTCATTGCGCAGTTTTGCGCGGAGCACCACATCAATATGGCGCCCATAGAGATCCATCGTCACATCAAGCAGATGGACCTCCAGCTGCTGGCGTATGCCAGCGACGGTCGGACGGGTACCGATGTTGGCCACGCCCGGCAAAGGCATGGGACCCAGTCCATAAACATCAACGGCGTAAACGCCTTTTACCGGCGCTACCAACCGTTTTAGCGGTAGATTGGCGGTGGGGAAACCGATGGTACGCCCCAGCGCATCGCCATGAACCACCCGCCCGGCAATCCGATAGGGATGGCCCAGCAGGCTTTCCGCTAACGCCAGGTCATCGTGGCGCAGCGCGTGGCGCACCGCGGTACTGCTAACCCGCCGATCGCCGACGCAGAAGCTGAGGCTGTTGGTGACGGTAAACCCATAGGCTTTGCCGGCGGCCTGCAGCAGGTGGTAATCTCCCTCACGCCCGGCGCCAAAGCGAAAATCATCGCCAATCATCAAAAACTTCACCCCGAGGCGCTCGACCAGCAGGTGTTTCACAAAGTCCTGAGCCGAATGGCTGGCGAACTGGCGGTCAAAACTCACGCACAGCACGGCATCCACCCCGGCGTCGGCCAGATAGCGGCACTTATCCCGTAGGCGCGTCAAGCGGGCTGGCGCATTCTGCGGCGCGAACATCTCCAGCGGCTGGGGCTCGAAGATCATCACCATCACCGGCAACCCAAGACGCTCGCCCTCCTGACGCAGACGCGCCAGCAGCGCCCGATGTCCCCGGTGCACGCCGTCAAAGTTGCCGATGGTCAACACGCAGCCACGATGCCGCGCGCGTAGGTTATGAATGCCGCGAATTAGCTCCATATCAGGCTCAAAACAGTGAAAATCGACGGATTATACCTTGTACAGCGACTAAGGTTAACCGGCGATTGTCGGGTGTTTAACGGGATTGATTCACCATACCGGAGTTAAGCCTACGATTAAATACATGAATGCGGATTTCTCTCCCGCCCGGCGCGGCATCACCGCCACCTGCGCGGCCGCGACGGTGATTTAGCCCCCCGTCCGTCGTCGTCCGACAGCCATGATGGGAAAAATCACCTGAAACGCTGTATTCCGCACAACAAAGCTGGTAAAATTCGGCGCCATTGAAACGCACGGGTGTCGCCACTACAAGCGGCGCTTATTTGCACAAATCCATTGACAAAAGAAGGCTGAAAGGGCATATTCCTCGGCCTTTGAATTGTCCTCTATAGAATATTTTGGGAGTTGGACCTTGGCTAATATCAAGTCAGCTAAGAAACGCGCCGTTCAGTCTGAAAAGCGTCGCAAGCACAATGCTAGCCGCCGTTCCATGATGCGTACTTTCATCAAGAAAGTATACGCAGCTATCGCTACTGGCGACAAAGCAGCTGCTCAGGCAGCGTACAACGACATGCAGCCGATCGTTGACCGTCAGGCAAACAAAGGCCTGATCCACAAGAATAAAGCTGCTCGTCATAAAGCGAATCTGACCGCTCAGATCAACGCAATGCAGTAATCTGCCTTACGTTGTAAGCTTTATAAAAAACCGGCCTCGGCCGGTTTTTTTGTTTCTGAGGCGGAATGCCTAGCGGCTGAACAGCGCTGAAAAATCCTTGTTGCATACCCGCTGTACCGCCGGATGCTGAATCATCCGCTCGGCAAAGATCACGTAATACTCTTCCTGCACATTGTCGATACGTCCCACCTCACGGATATTGTCCTGCACGTTAGCGTACATATCCTGCGCATAAATCGACGGCGCGACAAAAATGGCATCGTGATACAGGCCAAATGCCTTCATCAGCGCGGCGTCATCAAACTCGCCGAGGATCTGCACCTGTAACCCCTGGCTGTTAAACCAGTTCAGCAGCTTGCGCCCCAGCATAGAGCGCCGCCCCGGAATTAACAGCTTACGCTGCTCCAGGCAGGTCGGGAATGGCATCTCAGGCAGCGGCTGACGGCAGAAGAAGCTGACGCCACACTCGCCGAGCTTGACGGAAAACAGCCCCTCCTGTTGACTGGAGTCCACCGGGCAATCCGATAGGATCATATCCAGCTTGTGCTGGCTCAGTTGCTCCAGCAGCAGCTCGTGAGTCGACTCAAAGCAGCGCAGGTGGATCTGCTCATGATCGGCCACCGCGGTCTCCAGCACCTGGCTCACCAGCCGTTTAGAGAGCGCATCGGCCACGCCGACGTCAAACAGCATGCTGGACTCTTTGCGATAATTCACAATATCCAGCATCTCTTGGCTGAGCATAAACATGCGATCGGCATAGCGGAACACCAGCTGCCCCAGCTCAGAAGGCACCAGGCCGCGTCCCTGACGCTTAAACAGCTTGCCGCCTAAGCGCTCTTCCAGCGCCTTAATCTGCCCGGTAATGGTCTGCGGCGTCAGAAACAGCGCCTCAGCGGCCCCGACCACCGACCCCTCTTTACACACTTGCCAGAAGTAATAGAGATGATTGAAATTTATATGTGACAGACGCACTTATGCGCACTCCTAGTGAGTTGCCGCCGCAGTCCCTCAGACGAATCCCCGTCCGACGGCAGCAAGGGAGCCTTAACTAAGTAATAAGATAGCAGTTAGATCGATAGATATCATGCCATCAATAGATCTGTAACGGCACGCCCTCCCCCCCTATACGAGAGCGGGGTCGCAAAAGCGACCCCGCGGTGGACATGTAGCGGATAACGCGGCCGTTACGCCGCCGCTTTCTGCGCCGGCAGCACCCGCCGTAGCAGCAGATAGCCCACGATAGCCGCCAGGGAGGAGCCCAGCAGGATCCCCAGGCGCGAGAAGACGGCCAGCGCCGGATCCGCATCGCCAAAGGCCAGCGAAGCGATGAAGATGGACATGGTAAAGCCGATGCCGCACAGCACGCCGATGGCAATAATCTCCTTGAAGGTGGTCCCCTGCGGCAGCGTGGCCAACTTCAGCTTAACGGCCAGCCAGCAGAACAGACTTATCCCCAGCGGCTTGCCAATAAACAGGCCGGCGATGACTCCTAGCGGCAGCAGAGAGAACAGACCTGACAGCGTCACGCCATCCAGAGAGACCCCGGCGTTGGCAAAGGCAAACAGCGGCAGAATCATATAGGCCACCCACGGATGCAGCGCATGCTCCAGCGAACGCGCCGGTGACTGGCCATCCTGCTCTTTCAACGGAACGAAGAAACCGATCACCACGCCGGCCAGCGTCGCATGGACGCCGGACTTCAGCACCGCGGTCCACAGCACCACACCGACCAAAATATACAGCCCGACGCGACGCACGTTAAACAGATTCAACAGCGCCAGCGCCACGATCGCCGCCCCGGCCACCGCCAGCGACAGGATCGACAGATCGCTGGTGTAAAACAGCGCGATGATGATGATAGCGCCCAGGTCGTCGATGATGGCCAGCGCCAGCAGGAACACCTTCAGCGCCAGCGGCACCCGGTTCCCCAGCAGCGCCAATACCCCCAGAGCAAAGGCAATATCGGTCGCAGCCGGGATAGCCCAGCCGGTGCTGGCAACGGCATCCTGACCGTTAAACAGCAAATAGATCAGCGCCGGCACCACCATCCCACCCAGGGCGGCGATCACCGGGAAAGCCGCCTGACGGGTGCTGGCCAGCGAACCGCACACCAGCTCGCGCTTCACTTCCAGACCGATCATCAGGAAGAATATTGCCATCAGGGCATCGTTAACCCACAGCAGCATATTTTTATTGATGTGCAGGCTACCTACGCGCACCTCAACCGGCGTGTTGAGGAAGGCCTGATAGATATGGCTAGTCCAGTCCGTATTGGCCAGGATCATGGCCAGCGCGGCGGCGATGATCAAAATCACGCCGCCAAAGGCATCACTGCCGACGAAACGCTGCAAACTCTTTATCATTGCACTCATCCAAGCTACTGAAACAAAGAAGATAGGAAACTCTTATTATCAGCATACTCCCTCTTATAGCTCGAAAAAAGTAATTTATTTTTCGTATATAATTCGGAAAAATAGAACTATTTTTTATAAAACAGGCACCATTAACGAACTGAGCTCGGCACGCGCACAAAATTGAGCTCAGCGCGCGCAATAAAAAATCCCCGGCGCAGCGCGCTGCCCGGGGATTGGATTGAATACGCAGAACGAACGGAGTATCAGCGCGTCAGATCATCAAAGAACTTCTTCACTCCGTCGAAGAAACGCTTGGAGCGGGGACTGTTCTTATCGCTGGCGGGGCCGCCGAAGCTCTCCTCCAGCTCACGCAGCAGCTGTTTCTGCTTGTCGTTCAGGTTCACCGGCGTCTCGACCACCACGCGGCACAGTAGGTCGCCCTGCGCCCCACCGCGCACCGACTTCACGCCCCGGCCGCGCATACGGAACATCTTGCCGGTCTGCGTCTCGGCCGGGATCTTCAGCTTAACCCGCCCATCCAGGGTCGGCACCTCAATCTCGCCACCCAGCGCCGCCATCGCAAAGTTGATCGGCACCTCGCAGAACAGGTTATTGTCTTCCCGCTCGAAGATCGGGTGTGCCTTCACCTGCACCTGTACATACAGATCGCCGGCCGGCGCCCCGTTCTCACCGGCCTCGCCCTCGCCCGCCAGGCGAATGCGATCGCCGGTATCGACCCCGGCGGGAATTTTCACCGACAGGGTTTTGGATTTTTCAATCCGGCCGTGGCCGTGACACTTGTTGCACGGATCCTTAATGATGGTACCGCGCCCGTGGCAGTGCGGACAAGGCTGCTGTACGGTGAAGAAGCCCTGCCGCATCTGCACCTGACCGGCGCCATGGCAGGTCGGGCAGGTAATCGGCTCACTGCCCTTCTTGGCACCGCTGCCATGGCAGACGTCGCACTCAACCAGAGTCGGAATTCGAATCTCTTTGGTGACGCCGCGTACCGCCTCTTCCAGCGTCAGATCCATGTTGTAACGCAGATCCGCGCCGCGCGCCGCGCGCTGGCGACGACCGCCGCCGAAGATGTCGCCGAACACGTCACCGAAGATGTCACTGAAATCCGCACCGCCGCCGAAACCACCGGCGCCGCCGCCGCCCATGCCGCCCTGCTCAAACGCCGCATGACCGTACTGATCGTAGGCCGCACGCTTCTGCGCATCGGTCAGGATTTCATAGGCTTCTTTGATTTCCTTAAACTTGTCCTCGGCCTCTTTGTCGCCCTGATTACGGTCAGGGTGATACTTCATGGCCAGGCGTTTATAGGCTTTTTTGATTTCGCGCTCATCCGCTTCACGGGATACGCCCAAAATCTCATAGTAGTCTTTCTTCGCCATTTCGGTTGCTTTGCCCCTAACATAGAGGCACGGGCGTTGAGTTTCCTCGACGCCCGTGCCGGTGAATAACGGCGGCTTATGCCGCCGTTACCATGCCCGCTTAAGGGCGATTATTTTTTATCTTTCACTTCTTCGAATTCGGCGTCAACCACGTCGTCATCTTTCTTAGCGCTGGTGTCCGCCTGCGCTTCACCGGCCTGGGCCTGCTGCTGCGCCAGCTCCTGCAGCTTGGCAGAAGACTGTACCAGCGCCTGGATTTTGGCTTCGATATCCGCCTTATCCTCACCCTTGCTGGCCGCTTCCAGCGCCTTCACAGCCTCTTCGATCGCGCTCTTGTCGGTCGCCGGCAGTTTGTCGCCCGCTTCTTCCACCAGCTTACGGGTGCCGTGCACCAGCTGATCGGCCTGGTTACGCACCTGGACCAGCTCTTCGAACTTGCGATCCGCTTCGGCGTTGGCCTCGGCGTCACGCACCATCTGCTTGATCTCATCTTCGCTCAGACCAGAAGAAGCCTTGATGGTGATGTTCTGCTCGCGACCGCTGTTCTTATCCTTAGCGGAGACGTGCAGAATACCGTCGGCGTCGATGTCGAAGGTGACTTCGATCTGCGGCATACCGCGCGGCGCCGGCTGAATGCCATCCAGGTTGAACTGACCCAGAGACTTGTTATCCGCCGCACGCTTACGCTCACCCTGCAGGACATGAATGGTCACGGCAGACTGGTTGTCTTCTGCGGTCGAGAACACCTGGCTGTGCTTGGTCGGAATGGTGGTATTCTTAGAGATCAACGCCGTCATGACGCCACCCATGGTTTCGATACCCAGAGACAGCGGGGTAACGTCCAGCAGCAGTACGTCTTTCACATCGCCCGCCAGCACGCCACCCTGAACGGCTGCACCGATGGCCACAGCTTCATCCGGGTTAACGTCTTTACGCGGCTCTTTACCGAAGAAATCAGCAACCTGTTTCTGCACCATCGGCATACGGGTCTGACCACCCACCAGGATCACGTCGTCGATGTCAGAGACGGACAGACCGGCATCCTTCAGGGCCACCTTCAGCGGCTCCATGGAGCGAGCAACCAGATCTTCAACCAGGGACTCCAGTTTAGCGCGGGTCACCTTGATGTTCATGTGCTTCGGACCGGTGGCATCTGCAGTGATATACGGCAGGTTCACGTCGGTCTGCTGAGCAGAAGAGAGCTCGATCTTCGCCTTTTCTGCGGCCTCTTTCAGGCGCTGCATCGCCAGCGGATCGTTGCGCAGGTCGATACCCTGCTCTTTCTTAAACTCATCAACCAGGTAGTTGATCAGACGGCTATCAAAGTCTTCCCCGCCCAGATGGGTATCACCATTGGTCGCCAGAACTTCGAAGGTCTTTTCGCCGTCGACATCATCGATTTCGATGATGGAGATATCGAAAGTACCACCGCCCAGGTCGTAGACCGCGATAGTGCGGTTACCCACCCCTTTGTCCATGCCGTAGGCCAGCGCAGCCGCAGTCGGCTCGTTGATGATACGCTTCACATCCAGACCGGCGATACGGCCGGCGTCTTTGGTCGCCTGGCGCTGCGCGTCGTTAAAGTAAGCCGGAACGGTAATGACCGCCTCAGTCACCGACTCACCCAGGAAATCTTCCGCCGTTTTCTTCATTTTCTTCAGGACTTCAGCCGAGATCTGCGGCGGTGCAATCTTCTGGCCTTTCACTTCTACCCAGGCGTCGCCGTTATCGGCTGCCACGATCTGGTAGGGCATGATGTCTTTATCGCGCTGTGCTTCGGCATCTTCAAAACGACGGCCGATCAAACGTTTGATCGCAAACAGCGTGTTTTGCGGGTTGGTGACCGCCTGGCGTTTTGCCGGCTGGCCGACCAGAACTTCGCCATCCTGTGTATAGGCGATGATGGAAGGCGTGGTGCGATCGCCCTCAGCATTCTCCAGCACGCGGGCTTTGCCGCCATCCATAACTGCTACACAAGAGTTAGTTGTACCCAGGTCGATACCAATGATTTTACCCATCGAACGTCTCCACTAAAAATTCGGTTTTCAAGCTCGTTGTTACCTTAGGTGGGGGCGAGTTTTCGCATTTCAACCACCGTTCTCACCACATTTGCCGAACAGGGTAACAACTTCGATGTTACTAAGATGGGGTCGCCTACGCGGGCATCAAGGGGGAAGATGCAAAAAAAAACGGATTTTTTATTACCAGAGATTGTTTCTTGTGCGATGCCTCTTTATTATGCCGCGCGCTCGGGAACAGCGGCCGTTGTGGCGGCCCGGCGCACGTACCTACGGGCCCAAGCCCGTTTCTACATTCTATAATTACAGAGGCTTTATGCACACCAACAAGTTGGCAAATCCCGGCCCCCTGGGTCTGATGGGTTTTGGGATGACTACCGTCTTGCTGAACCTGCACAACGCAGGGCTCTTTCCGCTGACTTCCGTTATTCTGGCGATGGGGATCTTCTTTGGCGGTATCGCCCAGATCCTGGCCGGACTGCTGGAGTATAAGAAGGGCAATACCTTTGGGCTGACCGCGTTTACCGCCTACGGCGCCTTTTGGCTGACCCTGGTGGCACTGCTGACGCTGCCGAAGATGGGGCTGGCCGAGGCCACCGACGCCCTGTCACTGGGGGCCTACCTGGCGCTGTGGGGCATCTTTACCCTATTTATGTTCTTTGGCACCCTGCGCAGCAACCGCGTCCTGCAGTTTGTCTTCGCCAGCCTGACCGTACTGTTCTTCCTGTTGGCCTATGGCAACATCACGGCGAATGCCAGCGTGCTGCACATCGCCGGCATTGAAGGGATTATCTGCGGCGCCAGCGCTATCTATCTGGCGATGGCCGAGGTAATTAACGAGCAGTATGGCCGCGACGTATTGCCGATCGGCGCTAAGCACGCCTAACCGCGCCACCACGCAAAAGGCTTCCTGTAGGAAGCCTTTTTTGTATCCTGTTTTACACCGCGCGTAGCAACGCGCGCCGGCTAGTGCGACAGCCGCGCCTCCCCCTGCGCCGCCCGCAGCGGAGAGCGCTGAAAATAGAATCCCAGCGCCACGCCCAGCAGCGAGAGCAGCAGTACATACCAACCCGCCGCCAGCGGCGTCAGGGTCAGCAGCAGGGTCACCGCGATCGGCGTCAGGCCACCAAAAACCGCATACGCCAGATTATAAGAAAAGGAGATCCCGCTGAAACGCACTTCAGCAGGGAACGCACAGACCATCACAAAGGGCACCGCGCCGATGGTGCCGATGCTAAAACCGGCCAGTCCATAGCGCCAGAACAGCTGAGCCGGTTCGATCTGCGGCGACAGGCTGCTGAAGAACTGCCAGGTGCACAGCGCCAGCAGCAGGCCGCCACCGATAAACAGCCGCCCCGCCCCTACGCGATCCACCAGCCCACCCGCCAATACGCAGCCCAGGGTCATCGTCACAATCGCCACGCTGTTAGCCTGCAGGGTCAGCGCCGCAGGCAGGCCATACTGCGTCTGCAGCAGGCTCGGCGTCATCAGGATCACCACGACGATGCAGGCCGACAGCAGCCAGGTCAACAGCATCGATACCGCCACCGCCCGGCGGTGATCGCGCACCACCTGCTTCAGCGGCAGCTCCGCCGCCAGCGCCCGACGGGCCTGCATCGCCAAAAATACCGGCGTCTCATGCAGCCAACGCCGCAGGTACATCGCCATCAGCCCAAACAGCCCGCCCAAGAAGAAGGGGATACGCCAGCCCCCGGCCAGCACCTCCTGAGGCGTAAGCCAGCTGTTCAGCCAGGTCGCCACTAGCGACCCCAGCAGAATACCGGACGTCAGCCCCGAGGTGAGAACCCCGCAGGCAAAGCCGATGCGCTGCGGCGGGACATGCTCCGCCACAAAAACCCAGGCGCCCGGGACCTCACCGCCGATCGCGGCCCCCTGCAGCACCCGCATCAACAGCAGTAGCAGCGGCGCGGCGATACCAATAGTTTGGTAGGTCGGCAGCATCCCCATCGCCAGCGTCGGCAGCGCCATTAATAGAATACTGAGAGAGAACATACGCTTGCGGCCAATGCGATCGCCGAAGTGCGCCATGATAATTCCGCCGAGCGGACGCGCCAGATACCCCGCGGCGAAAATGCCAAAGGTTTGCACCAGACGCAGCCACTCCGGCATGTCCGGCGGGAAAAACAGCGCGCCGACCACGGCGGCGAAAAACACGAAGATGATGAAGTCATAAAACTCCAGCGCCCCACCCAAAGCGGCCAGCGCCAGCGTTTTATAGTCCTGATGGTTCAGACGACGATGATTGTACAATTCCATATGTCTTGACGGCCCTATTTTTGTGACACTGATTGTTCATGTTGTGTTGCAAAAATAGAAATATAACGTTAGTCACAGACATACCAGTCATTCTGAATCTTATCTTGCAATGGCGCTAACTTCAGTTGATTGTTTCGCGCCGGGCACTTTTTGGCCTAAATGCTGCTATTACCGCAGAATGGGTTTCCACATAGGGTCCCTCCAGCAGCTGAATACAGTACGGGACGCTGGCAAAAATCCCGTGTACCACAGGCGCGCCGGTGGCATCCTTCAGCCCCTCCAACGTTTCGCGGATCGACTTCGGCTGACCCGGCAGATTGATGATCAGCGCCTGCTTGCGGATCACCCCCACCTGACGCGACAGGATCGCCGTCGGCACAAAGCGCAGGCTGATCTGACGCATCTGCTCACCGAACCCCGGCATCTCACGATCGGCGACCGCCAGCGTGGCATCCGGCGTCACGTCGCGCCGCGCCGGGCCGGTACCTCCGGTAGTCAGAACCAGATGACAGCCGCGTTCATCCACCAGCTCACACAGGGTCTGCTCGATCAGCGGCTGTTCGTCCGGGATCAGTCGGGTCTCCAGGGTATAAGGGGTGGCCAACGCGCTGGCCAGCCAGGCCTCCAGCGCCGGGATTCCCAAGTCCTGATAGACACCGCTGGATGCCCTGTCAGAGATCGAGACTAAACCGATGCGTAGTGTATTCATGCAATAACCTCAACGACGATGCCTTCCGGCTGTGGATGCAGGATGATACTACGCCAGCCGCCGATCACCACGTCCGCGCGCTGTAAAGAGTGACGAGGCCGACGGTGGCTCAGGGCGATGACTGTCATTCCCGCGGCCTGAGCCGCACGGATGCCGACCTCGTCGCTTTCGATGACCAGGCAGTCGCGGGGATCCAGGCCATAGTGGCTGGCGGCCAGCAGATACGGTTCGGGATCGGGACGACCGCAGCTGACCTGCTCTGCGCCGATCACCAACGGCGGCGGGCACATGCCGCTGTGGGCAATCTGCTCTGCGGCGCGCGGCTGCCCGGCCTGCGTCACTACGCCCCAGGGCGTTTCACCCAGCGTCGCCAGCCACGCGGTGGCGTCCTGGCGCAGACGGCTACGCCGTTGACGCACCGCGGCCAGCAGCGCCTGCTCCAGACGCTGGCACTCCACCTCATCGCTGTAGCGGGGCGCCAGCTGGCGCAGGGTCTCCTGTACCCGCTGACTATAAATGCGCGGACGCAGCAGGGCGTGGTCTATCTGGCGCTGATGCGCCCACTGCTCCCATACCTGCTCCGCATGACCGTCGCTGTCGAGCAGCGCGCCGTCCATATCCAGAAAGATGGCGGCGAAATGTTTTCTCCACATGACCCAATCTCCTCTGTCGGCAATCTACGATGTCGTAATGGATGCTCTGGCAAAACGTTAGCGCCATCGCCGCGAAGAGGCAAAATTTATCGAGCGGAAGGGGATGGGGAAACGGCACAGAAAACTGCCAGCGTACGCTGGCGCGCCGCGATTAACGGCGCGCCGCGCTTCTACAGACCGAGGCACAAATATTTAATTTCCAGATAGTCCTCAATGCCGTATTTGGCGCCTTCCCGGCCCAGCCCTGAGGATTTCACCCCGCCAAACGGCGCCATCTCATTGGAGATAAGCCCACTGTTGATGCCGACGATGCCATACTCCAGCGCCTCGGCGACGCGGAATACCCGCCCCACGTCGCGGGTATAGAAGTAGGAGGCCAGGCCGAACTCCGTCGCATTGGCCCGGGCGATGACCTCATCTTCGTCACGGAAACGAAACAGCGGTGCCAGCGGGCCAAACGTCTCCTCGCGCGCGACCTGCGCATCGGCGGGCACGTCCAGCAGAACGGTCGGGCAAAAGAAGTTCCCACCGCGGGCATCGGCCTGACCGCCGCAGGCGATACGGGCGCCGCGCGCCACGGCATCCGCAATATGCTCCTCCACTTTGGCCCGCGCCCGGCCGTCGATCAGCGGACCGACGGTCACGCCGTCATCCAGCCCATTGCCCATCTTCAACGCCTGTACCGCACGGCACAGCTTCTCGGCAAAGCGCTCATAAATGCCCTCCTGTATATACAGGCGATTGGCGCACACGCAGGTCTGGCCGGCATTACGAAACTTACTGGCCATCGCCCCCGCCACCGCCTGATCCAGGTCGGCATCATCAAAAACGATAAATGGCGCATTGCCGCCCAGCTCCAGAGAGACCTTCTTGATATCGTGCGCGCACTGTGCCATCAGCTGACGCCCGATCTCCGTCGATCCGGTGAAGCTCAGCTTACGCACCTGCGGATTGGCGGTCAGCTCATCGCCCACCGCCCCGGCCGAGCCGGTCACCACGCTAAAGACCCCCTGCGGTACCCCGGCACGCAGCGCTAGCTCCGCCAGCGCCAGCGCAGAGTAGGGGGTCTGGCTGGCGGGCTTCAGCACCATGGTACAGCCCGCGGCCAGCGCCGGCCCGGCCTTGCGAGTGATCATCGCCGCAGGAAAATTCCACGGCGTAATCGCCGCCGTCACGCCGATGGGCTGCTTGATCACCAGCAGGCGCTTATCGCCCTGCGGAGCGGGGATGGTATCGCCGTAGACCCGCTTGGCCTCTTCGGCAAACCACTCAATAAACGACGCCGCATAGGCTATCTCGCCGCGCGACTCCGCCAGCGGCTTACCCTGCTCCAGGGTCATCAGCCGGGCCAGATCGTCCTGATGCGCCAGGATCAGATCAAACCAGCGGCGCAGGATCTGCGCCCGTGCCTTCCCCGTACGGGCGCGCCAGCCCGGCAGCGCGTGGGCGGCAGCCTCGATCGCCCGTCGGGTCTCCGCCGCCCCCATCTTCGGTACGCTGCCCAACGTATCCCCGTTCGCCGGGTTAATCACCGTCATGACGTCGCCGCTATCGGCATCGCACCACACCCCGTCAATCAGCGCCTGTTGACGAAACAAGCCCATATCATGGAGCTGCATCATGTTTCACCTCGCTTATCGGCGTCAGCGCACCGCTATCCGCCTTGAGCCCACCGCTGCGACGCGGCAGATAAAAAAAGAACACCCCGGGCACACGCGCGGCCGGGGTGTTCGGGATATTCGACAAAACGCGCTTACAGCAGCGCGCCGATCATGCTTTCCAGCTTACCCTGGTCAACGGCGAACTTGCGGATACCGTCCGCCAGTTTCTCGACCGCCATCGGATCCTGGTTATGCTGCCAGTAGAACTCGGCCTCGCTCATCCGCGCCGGGCGAGCCTTGATCTCACCTTGATAGGCCAGCTTACGCTCGACGCCACCCGCGCTTTCAGACAGCTCCTTAAGCAGGGACGGGGAGATGGTCAGGCGGTCGCAGCCGGCTAGCTCCAGGATCTCGCCGACGTTGCGGAAGCTGGCGCCCATCACCACGGTTTCATAGCCATGCTGCTTATAGTAGTTATAGATTTCGGTAACGGAAATCACGCCCGGATCTTCCGCCGGCGCGAACTCGCTCTTACCACCGTTGGCCTTGTGCCAGTCAAGAATACGGCCGACAAACGGTGAAATCAGGAACACACCGGCTTCGGCGCAGGCCCGGGCCTGAGCAAAGGAGAACAGCAGGGTCAGGTTACAGTTGATGCCCTCTTTCTCCAGACGCTCCGCGGCGCGGATGCCCTGCCAGGTTGAGGCCAGCTTGATCAGGATACGATCGTTGCTGATGCCGGCATCGTTATACAGATTAATCAGGCGCTTCGCCTTCGCCACGCTGGCTTCGGTGTCATAGGAGAGACGGGCGTCCACCTCCGTGGAGATGCGGCCCGGGATCAGCTTGAGGATCTCCAGACCGATATTTACCGCCAGCTTGTCTGAGGCGTCCACGATCTGCTGCGCGCGATCGCCGCTCTGGGCACGCGCCCAGGCAATGGCATCGTCGATCAGTTTACGGTATTCCGGAATTTGCGCGGCGTTGAGGATCAGAGAGGGGTTCGTCGTGGCATCCTGAGGCTGATACTGCTTCATCGCGGCGATATCGCCAGTATCAGCGACAACGGTGGTCAGTTGACGCAGGGAGGTCAGTTTATCGGTCATTTTAGCGTTCCCATTTTGGTGTATTAACCAGCTTGATACGCCAATTGTTATCTCCCCCGTCGCTTACGGCCTAATACCTCGCCGCTATCAGGGGTATCACCTTGCGCAAAGGCGAAAGCGCTAACAAATTGTGCATGAGCTTGTGACGTGCCTGCTCCGATGATAACACGCTGTTTGCGTTGCGCAATGGAGGAAACAGCACAGGGAAATGCACCGTTTTTCCACATTCTGGCCGTAAATTGTTGGGCAACCGTTTACCCAGTGACAATGACTACAGAGCAAGCGTTAACGCGAATATTCTGCCCTACCTATTAAAAATCATGCTACATTCTTGCCGCCTTTATCGGCACGGTATCGCGCCGCGTTGCGCAACGGGCGGCGGTGCGTACCGTATCATCAGGGAGATGACATAATAAAAGAGGAGCACGCATTGACGGATCTCATTAGTTTTATCAACAACATCTTATGGGGCTCGGTACTGATCTATCTGCTGATCGGCGCTGGCCTGTATTTCACGTTCCGCACCGGTTTTATTCAGTTTCGCCATTTTGGCCACATGTTTTCTGTTCTGAAGAACAGCAACAAGGCCGACAGCGGCGGTATCTCCTCCTTTCAGGCGCTGTGTACCAGCCTGGCCGCACGCGTCGGCACGGGTAACCTGACCGGCGTCGCTATCGCGCTGACCGCCGGTGGACCGGGCGCCATCTTCTGGATGTGGATCATCGCCCTGATCGGCATGGCCACCTCCTTTATTGAGAGCACCCTGGCACAGCTGTACAAGACCCGTGACGATCAGGGCAACTTCCGCGGCGGTCCGGCCTACTATATGGAAAAGGGGCTCGGCATGCGCTGGATGGGGATCCTGTTTTCCCTGTTTCTGCTGGTTGCCTTTGGGTTGGTCTTCAACGCGGTGCAGGCCAACTCTATCGCGCAGGCGACGGCCGTTGCTTTCCATATTCCGCCGCTGTACGTCGGCATCGCGCTGATGCTGATGTGCGGCGTCGTCATCTTTGGCGGCCTGCGCTCGATTGCCCGAACCGCCGAACTGGTGGTGCCGGTCATGGCGATTGCCTATCTGCTGCTGGCATTCTGGGTGATGGGACACAATCTGGCCCGAATGCCAGAGGTGCTGCTGCTGGTGATTAAAAGCGCCTTTGGCCTGCAGGAGGCCGCCGCCGGCGCCATCGGCTACGGCATCTCTCAGGCGATGACCCAAGGGATCCAGCGCGGGCTGTTCTCCAACGAGGCCGGCATGGGATCAGCGCCCAACGCCGCCGCCTCCGCCACCCCGTATCCGCCGCACCCCGCCTCACAGGGCTACGTGCAGATGCTGGGGGTCTTTATGGATACGCTGGTTATCTGCAGCGCGACCGCCGCCATCATCCTCTCCTCCGGCGTCCTGGACGCCGCGCCGGGCACCATCAGCGGCATTGAGCTGACCCAGCGGGCGCTCTCCTCCGCCGTCGGCGACTGGGGCGGCATCTTTATCGCCGTCGCCATTTTCTTCTTCGCCTTCACCTCGATCATCGCGAACTATGCTTATGCGGAGAGCAATCTGATCTTTCTGGAGCACAACCATCCGCACGGCCTGGTTTTCCTGCGCCTGTGTACGCTGGGCATGGTGATGTTCGGCGCGCTGGCGGAGCTACCCCTCGTCTGGAAAATGGCCGATCTCTCCATGGCCCTGATGGCGATAACCAACCTGATCGCCATCCTGCTGCTGTCGGGCGTCGCCTTCAAGCTGGCGCGTGACTATAACCACCAGCGCCGTCTGGGACTACTGCCGACGCTGGACCTCAGTAAGTATCCCGAGATCCAGCAGCAGGTTGAGCCCGGTATCTGGGAAAAACCACCGCGGCAGTAAGTGATCGCCAAGGGGGAGCGTCGCCTCCCCCTATCACAGCAATTCTCCCCGCCGCCGGCGCAGTTTGCTACAGTAGACGAGGTCACTCATCTTCTTTTGCAGGACGCCGCTATGCTGACGATTATCTCTCCGGCTAAAACGTTGGATTACACCTCTCCGCTGGCCACCCAGCGCTATACCCAGCCGCAGATGCTGGCGCAGGCCGAAACCCTGATGCAGACGGTGCGCACGCTGACGCCGGCGCAGCTGGGCTCGCTGATGAAAATCAGCGACAAGCTGGCCGGACTGAACGCCGCCCGCTTCACCGAGTGGCAGCCCCGCTTCACGCCGGAAAATGCCCGTCAGGCGATCCTGGCCTTCAAGGGAGACGTCTATACCGGACTCCAGGCGGAGACGTTCAGCGAGCAGGACTTTGACTTTGCCCAACGGCACCTGTGCATGCTGTCAGGCCTGTACGGCGTGCTGCGCCCGCTGGATCTGATGATGCCCTACCGCTTGGAGATGGGAACCCGTCTGCACACCCCGTACGGCAACGATCTGTACGCCTTCTGGGGCGACAGCATCACCCGGCAGCTCAACCAGCAGCTGCAGCAGCAGGGCGATCGGGTCGTCGTTAATCTGGCCTCAGACGAATACTTTAAGGCGGTCAGACCGGCGGCGCTGGAGGGCGAGCTAATTAAGCCGATCTTTATGGATGAGAAGAATGGCAGCATGAAGGTCATCAGCTTCTACGCCAAGAAGGCGCGCGGGCTGATGAGCCGCTTTATTATCCAGGCGCGCCTGCGCGATCCGGAGCAGCTCAAGGCATTCGATCTGGAGGGCTACGCCTTTGCCGGTGAAACGCAGGGACGCCAAGGGCGCGAGCTGCTGTTTACCCGTCGCCACTCGGCGATATCCCCCGCCCTCTGACCCCTCGCCTTACTACGCCGTACCGTCCTTCTCCCCCGCACAGCGGCGGGGGAGCGAGCATCATGGGCGTCCCAGCAGCGCCGCCCGCAGACGGGAAAAATCGGCGGGCAGCGCCTGTGACAGCAGCGGCAGTTCAGCCCGCGCCGCCAACGCCTGCGGTAGCGGGATGCTCCGCTGCAGGATCGCCTCGACAGACTCTTGGAACTTGGCCGGATGGGCGGTACCCAGAAACAGGCCATACTCGCCGGGCTGTAGATTGTCACGCAGCGCCCGGTAGGCGATAGCGGCATGGGGTTCGCTGACATACCCGAGCGCCGCGAGCTCACGCATCGCCGCCGCCGTCTGCGCATCGCTCAGCGCCCCGTACCCCAGTGCGCCCAGCGGCCACACCCTACGCCGGAACAACTCCTCCACCCGCGGCCAGTTGTTGGGACGGCTGACGTCCATGGCATTGGAGAGGGTCGCGACGGTCTCATGGGGCTGCCAGACACCGCTGGATAAGAAACGCGGCACGGTATCATTGGCATTGGTCGCGGCGATAAAACGCTTCACCGGTAGCCCCAACGACTGCGCCAGCAGCCCGGCGGTCAGATCGCCGAAGTTGCCGCTCGGCACCGAGATCACCAGCTGATTGCGCGCCGCCTGCGGCAGCTGGGCTACCGCCTCAAAGTAGTAGCAGATCTGCGCCAGCAGCCGGCTGATATTGATAGAGTTAGCCGAGTTTAGCCCCAGCTCGCTGCACAGCGTCTGATCGTCAAACGCCTGTTTGACCAGCGCCTGGCAGGCATCGAAGTCGCCCTCAATCGCCAGCGTGCGAATATTGCCGCCCAGGGTACAGAACAGCTTCTCCTGCAGCGGACTGACCTTGCCGCGCGGGTAAAGGATCACCACCTGGACGTTTTTCAGACCATAAAACGCATGGGCGACCGCGGCGCCGGTATCGCCGGAGGTGGCAGTCAGAATGGTCACCGGCCGCTCCCCCGCGACCTGCTGCAGCATCTGCGCCATAAAGCGCCCGCCAAAGTCCTTGAAGGCCAGCGTTGGCCCGTGAAACAGCTCCAGCGCCGCGATATCATCGCTGACCGGCACCACCGGCGCAGGAAAGTCAAAGGCGGCCTGAACCCGATCGCGCAGCGTCTCAAAGGGGAACTCATCCCCCAGATACGCCGCCAAAATATGCGCGCTGCGGGTTACAAAATCCTGCTCCAGCAGGGTATCGATCTGCGCCCGCGCCAGGGCGGGCAGCGCATGGGGAAAGAACAGTCCCTGCTGGCGCCCCAGCCCCTGCACCAGCGCCTGCGCAAAGTTAACCTGCTCGTTGTGATCTTTTAAATTATACAGTTTCATGGTTTATCCCAGTTGTCGTGCGCCCGCCGTGTCCAAACGGCAAATGTGAACAAAGCCCTGTTCATTCTGCAGATAGTGCTGCGTTAGCCACTGCGCCACCGCCTGCGCCGCCGCCGGATCATCGCAGACGGCAAACAGCGTCGGGCCGGAGCCCGAGATCCCGCAGGCCAACGCGCCCAGCTCACCGGCGGCCCGGCGGGCATCGGCAAAGCCCGGCAGCAGGCCACAGCGGTAGGGTTCGGCGATCACATCCTGCATCAGCGCCGCGGCCAGCGACGGCTGGCGGGTATGGCAGGCATGAATGAACCCCGCCAAATGGCGGCCGTGGCGCACGCAGTCGCCGCGTGAGTAGTGCGGCGGTAGGATGGCGCGCGCCTCGGCGGTAGAGACCTTGATCCCGGGATACGCCATCACCCACAGCCAGTCGTCAAAGCAGGGCACGGGCTGGCTGATGATCCCCTGCGCCTCCAGCATCAGCTGCAGACCGCCCAGATAGCAGGGCGCGACGTTGTCATAGTGGACGCTGCCGGAAATACGCCCCTCCAGCTCTCCCATCAGCGTCAACAGCCGCTGGGCATCCAGCGGATCGCCGGCAAAACGGTTCAGCGCCGCCAGCGCCGCCACCACGGAGCAGGCGCTCGAGCCGAGGCCTGAGCCTATCGGCATGTTCTTTTCCAACACCATCTCGACGGCGAGCTCGCGCCCCGTCACCTCACAGAAGCGCTGCCAGCACTGATAGACAATGTTCTCCTGAGCGGCTGCCGGCAGACTGTCGACGAAGCGTCCGCGGCAGTGCAGCGCAAAACGGTCGCTGGCCTCCACGCTGACGCAGTCGCCCAGCAGCGTGCCGTCCAGCGGCGTTACCGCGGCGCCCAGGACGTCAAAACCGACGCTGACGTTGCCGATGGAGGCCGGCGCATATATTTTCACCATGTTAAACTCCCAGCTTCCATGACAAGGTCCGCAGCAGATCGGCAAAGACGCCGGCGGCGGTGACATCGTTACCCGCGCCATAGCCGCGTAGCACCATCGGCAGCGGCTGATAGTAACGGCTGTAAAACGTCAGGGCGTTTTCGCCATTTTTAACCTTATACAGCGCATCATCGCTGTCCACCTCCGCAATGCGCACCGCGCAGCGCCCCTGATCGATCTCGCCGACGTAGCGCAGCACGCAGCCACGCGCTTGCGCAGCGGCGACCCTCGCGCTAAACGCGTCATCCGCCTGCGCCAGATTGGCGAGGAACGTATCGACGTCACCGCGGGCATCGAACGCCGCCGGCAGCACCGGCTCGACGCAGATATCGTCCAGCTCCAGGGCATATCCCGCCTCACGTGCCAGGATCAGCAGCTTGCGCGCCACGTCCATGCCGGAGAGATCGTCACGCGGATCCGGTTCGGTATAGCCCAGCTGACGCGCTTCACGGGTTGCCTGTGAGAAGGTCGCCCCCTCCTCCAAGCGGCCAAAGATAAACGACAGCGAACCGGAGAGAATGCCGCAGAACCGCTGCAGCTCATCGCCGGCGCTCAGCAGATTTTGCAGGTTTTCAATCACCGGCAGCCCGGCCCCGACGTTGGTATCGTAGAGAAACTTGCGCTGGCTGCCCGCCGCCTTCTGACGCAGCAGGCGGTAATAATCCAGGGAAGCCGTATTGGCCTTTTTATTCGGCGTCACCACGTGAAAACCATTACCGAGGAAGTCAGCGTACTGATCGGCCAACGCCTGGCTGGAGGTACAGTCGACGATCACCGGATTCAGCAGGTGATACTCGTTCACCAGGCGCATCAGGCGCCCCAGGTTAAACGGCTGCGAGGCCTGCTCCAGCGCCCCGCGCCAGTTCGCCATATCGATACCGTGTACATGGGTCAGCAGCGCTCGGGAGTTCGCGATGCCGCACACCCGCAGATCGATATGCTTACTTTTTAGCCAGGCCTGCTGACGCTCAATCTGCGCCAGCAGCGCGCCCCCCACGCCGCCCACGCCGATAACAAACACCTCGATCACCTGATCGGTGTTGAACAGCATCTGGTGCGTCACACGCACGGCGGTCGTCGCCGCATCATTGTTCACCACGACGGAGATCGAGCGCTCAGAGGAGCCCTGCGCAATCGCGACAATGTTGATGTTCGCCCGCGCCAGAGCCGAAAAGAACTTGGCCGAGATGCCGCGCTGGGTCCGCATACCGTCGCCGACCACCGAGATGATCGCCAGATGCTCGATAACATCCAGCGGCTCCAGCAGGCCATCCTTAAGCTCCAGGAAGAACTCATCCTGCAGCGCCTGGCAGGCCCGCGCCAGCTCCCCCTGCGGTACACAAAAGCTGATGCTGTATTCAGAGGAGGACTGGGTTATCAACACCACGGAAATACCGCTGCGCGACATCACAGCGAAGACCCGCGCCGCCATGCCGACCATCCCCTTCATCCCCGGGCCCGAGACGTTGAGCATCGCCATATGGTTCAGATGGGTGATCCCCTTCACCGGCAGCGCGTCGTCGGCGCGGCGCTGCGCGCCGATCAGGGTGCCGGGCGCCTGTGGATTGGCAGTATTTTTGATCAGGCAGGGGATTTGAAACTGGGCGATCGGTGCAATGGTGCGCGGGTGCAGCACCTTGGCGCCAAAGTAGGAGAGCTCCATCGCCTCTTGGTAGGACATCGACTCCAGCAGACGGGCGTCTGGAACCAGACGCGGATCGCAGGTATAGACGCCGTCAACGTCCGTCCAGATCTCACAGCACTCTGCGCGCAGGCAGGCGGCCAACACCGCCGCCGAATAGTCTGAGCCGTTGCGCCCCAGCACCACCAGCTCGCCGCGCTCGTTACCGGCGGTGAAGCCCGCCATCAGGATCAGGCTGTCGGTCGGGATCACCTGGGCGGCAATACGGCGGGCGGACTCCGCGATATCGACGCTGGACTCCAGATAGCCACCGCGGGCCAGCAGGCTGTTGACCGGATCGATCACGGTCACCGGACGTCCGCGCGCCCGCAGCAGCGCCGCCATGATCGCGATGGAGAGCGCCTCTCCGCGGCAAATCAGCGCCGCGTTGACGCCGTCCGGACACTGACCCAGCAGGGCGATGCCGTGCAGCACCTGACGGATCTGGCCAAACTCCTGGGACACCCGCAGACGCAGCGGCGCGGCGTCGAAGCCCGGCTGCGCCAGGGCTAAGCCATCGATCAGATCGCTAAAAATCTTCTCGGCGTCGCCGAGTATCGGCTGGATATCTTGCCCAGCGATGGTGCGTTCAATCAGCGCAACCAGATGGTTGGTGATACGGGCCGGGGCGGAAAGCACGGCGGCGACCTGT
This sequence comes from Edwardsiella anguillarum ET080813, assembly GCF_000264765.2. GTDB lineage: Bacteria > Pseudomonadota > Gammaproteobacteria > Enterobacterales > Enterobacteriaceae > Edwardsiella > Edwardsiella anguillarum. The sequence goes on along the minus strand of NZ_CP006664.1, from coordinate 2,350,955 downwards.
CCCTGTGAGGCCTTACTCTCCAAAATATCGGCAACGCTGAAGACCCGCTCCGCGTTGGCGACCGACGTGCCACCGAATTTTAATACTCTCATCTGACTCTCTCCGAATTTGGCCGAAAAAAAAGCCCGCACTGTGAGGTGCGGGCTTTTTCGTTTTCACTTTTCTGTATGCGTCAGCCCGCCCCGTTACCTGTGGTTCCGGTGGTGGTAATTGTTGTGGTGATATTCAGGCTGAAGTTACGCATCGTCTGTCCAATTAAATTCCTGTGTCTGCCCTATATTGGTTAAAGCAAAGCCAGCGCGGAGTCAATCGTTTTCTATTTTGCGACACCGATCTCAGTCAATTTTATACAGCATGAATATCTAAATAATAGAAATTCAAAGAATAAAACAATGGGGGTTCGCCAGATCATCACGATATAACAATAAAAAATGGCCATAACTTCCCATTATTACCCTTTTTACATTTTCTTACCTGGCACGGACCTTTCCAGCGCGGATTCGATATCATGCAGCAGACGGTGCAGCATTGCGGTATCGCGCTGGGCCAACAGACCGATGCGCTGATCCAGCCAGTCGCTCAGCTTGGTATCCCCGTCGACGCCCAGCGTCGTCAGCAGACGATCGGTACGGGCGCGCAGCGCGGCCAACTGCTCCTCCTGCGCCGCAGGAGCCTGGGCCGCCTGTACCTGCATCAGCGAGGAGAGCTGATAGCAAAACACCATCACCGCCTGCCCCAGGTTGAGCGACGGATAATCCGCCGCCATCGGCACCCCGGTCAGCAAGTCCACCAGCGCCAGCTCATCGTTGGTCAGGCCGGAGTCCTCGCGGCCAAACACCAGCGCGCAGCTGGCCATCCAGCGCTGCTTCTCCTGCAAGATCGTGCAGAGCTCCTGCGGCGTGCAATAGTAGTGAAAGCGCGCGCGGCTGCGGGCCGTCGACGCGACGCTAAAGTCAACATCCTCCAGCGCCTGCGCCAAGGTATCAAAGTGGCGAGCACCGTCCAGAATATCACCGGCGCCGTGCGCAACCCAGCGCGCCGCCGGTTCGCCGTCCACCTGACTGTCCACGATGCGCAGCGAGGTAAACCCCATGGTTTTCATCGCGCGCGCCGCAGCCCCCACGTTTTCAGCTCTGGCCGGAGCGACCAGGACGATATGAATTTGCATGCTTAGAGCCCATTTTGTTACTTAGGCGCACACTCTACCCCGCGAGACATCATTTTTCCACGCCGCTTTTAGTTACACATTTTTAACAAAAAATAACGTTTCAGTTTGTTAAATAACGTTCTTCTTAAAAATTTCCAGCAATTGATGGCCAAACGTAAATTTCGCAGAAAACGCTGCAGCATTATCATTATATTCATACAGTTAAGCTACAATAAAAATTAAAAATAGCCGCGAATACGCTATCACCGCCGTGCGGGCAGCAAGGGGAGAAGATCTCCGGGAGATAGTCATTAAGCACGCAAACTTGTAAGTGTTTTTCACAAATCTGTTAACGTGCTACAATTGGACTTGATATATGTCAACAAAGGATAGTTTTGTTAGGTGGCATTTGACGCATGCGCTGTTATATTGCTGTTAATAGGGTTAGGATGTGCGCCGCTTTTGGCACCACCGGGGCTGTAGGGAGTGACACCCCCTGACCAACCTAGCGATGTTGTTGACGTTGATGGAAAGTGCATCAAGAACGAGTTTACGTACCGTAGTCACTAGAGCCCCGCGGTTAAGCCGCCCATAATTTGGTGTTCTGGGTTCCCGGACTGCTGTACACCCCCTATTTTTCTATTTGTTGGCAATTTTAGGTAGCAAAACATGCAGACCCCGCACATTCTGATCGTCGAGGACGAACTCGTCACTCGTAATACGTTAAAAAGTATTTTCGAAGCGGAAGGTTATATCGTTCATGAAGCCAATGATGGTGCCGAGATGCATCAGATTCTGTCTGAGTTCGACATCAATCTGGTCATCATGGACATCAACCTGCCTGGGAAAAACGGCCTGTTACTGGCGCGCGAACTGCGTGAACAGGCAAATGTCGCGCTGATGTTCCTGACCGGTCGCGATAACGAAGTGGACAAAATTCTCGGCCTGGAAATCGGCGCCGATGATTACATCACCAAACCGTTTAACCCCCGTGAACTGACCATCCGTGCCCGTAACCTGCTCTCCCGCACCATGAACCTGGGCAGCGGAACCGAAGAGCGTAAAAGCGTTGAGCTCTATCGCTTTAACGGCTGGGAGCTGGACATCAACAGCCGCTCGCTGGTCAGCCCCGATGGCGAGCAGTACAAGCTGCCACGCAGCGAGTTCCGCGCCATGCTGCACTTCTGCGAGAATCCGGGCAAGATTCAGTCTCGCGCCGAGCTGCTGAAGAAGATGACCGGCCGTGAGCTGAAGCCGCACGATCGTACGGTCGACGTCACGATCCGCCGTATTCGCAAGCACTTCGAATCCACGCCGGACACACCGGAGATCATCGCCACTATCCACGGCGAAGGCTACCGCTTCTGCGGCGATCTGGAAGAGTAAGCGTCGCAACTCATCGCAAACCAAGAAAAAAGGCCGGAATATCCGGCCTTTTTTATGCAGGTCACGTCAATTAACGCGCATTCTGTCGCCACCATTCGGCCAACATAATCCCCGTGGCAACTGACACATTCAGGCTTTCAACGCTGCCAGTGCCACCGATAGAGATGCTCAGATCGCCCTGCTGCAGCGTGCCGTCAGACAAGCCATCGCCTTCATGCCCTACCACCAGCACGATTTTCGCCGGCAGCGTCGCACGGTGCAGCTGCGTCGTCCCCTTATGGCTGGAGGTCGTCACAATGGTATAGCCGGCGCGACGGAAGGTATCCAGCGTCGCAGAAAAATCCTCAGCGTCGATCGCCTGTACGTGCTCCGCGCCGCCCTCGGCGGTACGAACGGCTGCGCCAGACTCCAGCGCAGCGCTCTCCGGGGCAATGATCCCGCGGATGCCAAAGTGCGCACAGGTGCGCATAATGCCGCCCAGGTTATGAGGGTTGGCCACATTCTCCAACGCCAGCACGCAGTCCACAGCATCCTCTGCCTGATTGGCCAGATACTGCTGCGCATCAAGAGAGCGACGCTTTTTAATCAGGAAACACACGCCGCCGTGATGATCGGTCCCCGACGCCTTGGTCAGCTCGGCATCGTCCACCACATGGTAAGCCTTGCGGTTAGCCGCCATCCAGCGCAGGGCATCCCGGAAACGCGGCGTTACGGCCTGCAGGAACCAGGCACGAACGATGGCCTCCGGACGGCTCGCAAACAGTGCCTGGCAGGCATTCTCGCCATATACTCGCGTCTCTTCGGCGCGCTGACGACGCAGTTGTTCCGGATCGATAAAGCTTTTACCGCTGATACCGCCGTGATCGCTTTCAGCGCCTACGCCACCGTTATCGCCCAGAGAGACCGTACGCCACGGTGAACGATCACCGCCGCCCTTCTCACTGCGCGCCGGACGGGCTGCGCGATCGCCGCGGTCACTGCGATCGCTGCGGCTGCGGTCGCCGCGGTCATTACGATCGCTGCGGCTGCGATCGCCACGGTCATTACGATCGCTGCGGCTGCGATCGCCACGGTCATTACGATCGCTGCGGCTGCGGTCGCCGCGCGCACCCGGACGACCCTTCGCGGGGGCACGCGACTGACGATCATCGGCAGCGTCCGAGTCGCGAACATACATCACTTTTACTTTACCGTTTTTACCATTCAAAGAGTCGCTCATTACTTTCTCCACCTACGCGCAAGGCGCGAAGATTACCTGATGTGAGTACGCGTTGCCATATGCCAAGCATAAAAGCTGCTATCTATTATAGTCATTGGGTAAATCTGATTGTGGTCCCCATCATACAGCACAATAATGTTTAACCTAGCTGAAACGCCAGAGGATGTCCCGACTGTAGTTTCGCCGTTTTATGTCTGAGGATAATCATGAACACTGTCTGTCCCGCCTGTCATACAACCAACCGTATTCCCGACGATCGCCGCAGCGAACAGGCAAAGTGTGGCCGCTGCAGCCATGCCCTGTTTGACGGCGCCATCGTCAACGCCAGCGAAGAGACGCTGGATAAACTGTTGCAGGATGACCTGCCGGTACTGATCGACTTCTGGGCGCCGTGGTGCGGCCCCTGCCAGGGATTCGCCCCCGTCTTCGCCGCCGTCGCCGCGGCGCGGGCTGGCGAAGTGCGCTGTATCAAGGTGAATACCGAGGATCAGCCGGCGCTGAGCAGCCGTTTCCGCATTCGTAGCATCCCGACCATCATGCTATACCGCAACGGCCAACGCGTAGATATGCTCAATGGCGCGATGCCCCAGGCGCCGTTTGAAGCCTGGCTGGATGAGCAGCTGGCCAAGCAGGCCTGATCCCAAGATCAACCAAACGGCCCACGCGCGGGGCCGTTTGACGCTGTACCCGGTGACGAGGCTTGTTTAAAATAGCGGTTTTGCTCACCCCTGAGAACACCATGTCCGCCAATGCCGTACTGCGCCTACGCACCGCGCGCCTGAGCCAGTCAACCCGTCCATTTCACGCACGCGGCTGCCGCGTGCAGCGCTGCCAGCGCTGCCTGCTACCGCAGATCCACTGCCTGTGCGATACGCTGGCCAGCTACCCGGCCCATAGCCGCTTTTGCCTGATGATGTATGATACCGAGCCGCTGAAGCCCAGCAATACCGGGCGTCTGATCGCCGATGTCCTGCCGGATACCCTGGCCTACGGCTGGTCCAGGACGCAGCCGGATCCGCAGCTGCTGCAGCTGCTCGATGACCCTGCCTACCAGCCATACGTGGTCTTCCCGGGAAGCTACGCTGAGCCAGAGCGCGTCGTCACCGAGGTACGACACGATGAGCGCCGCCCGCTGTTTATCATGCTGGACGGCACCTGGCCGGAGGCGCGCAAAATGTTCCGCAAAAGCCCCTATCTGGACAGGTTCCCGGTCTTCTCCATCAACATGGCACAGGCACCCGGCTATCTTCTACGGGAAGCTCATCGCCCAGAACAGTACTGCACCGCCGAAGTCGCCGCTGCGCTGCTGGCGCTGGCGGACGATCGGCTGGCATCGCAGGGACTGCTGCAGCACTTTCACCATTTCCGTCAGCAATATTTGCTAGGTAAATCGCACCCTCAGGTGCCCGTCGCTGCAGCCGTGGAGTAAAGCCTCTAGAATCATGCCATCTGGCGCATTTCGCCGCGATCAGCCGCTGGGTAAACCGCACAGGAGGATGGCATGAGCCAACGCAGTCTCGAATCCCTGTTACGCCCCAAATCCATCGCCGTCATCGGCGCCTCCAATCAGCCGGGACGCAACGGCCATCTGGTTATGCTGAATCTGCTCAATGGAGGATTCCCCGGCCCGATAATGCCGGTGACACCGCGCTATCAGGCCGTCTGCGGCGTGCTGGCCTACCCGACGATCGCCGACTTACCCTGTGTGCCGGATTTGGCCATCCTATGTACCAACGCCCAGCGAACCCCGGCCCTGATCGCCGAACTGGGCACGAAAGGCTGCCGAGCCGCCATCGTCATCGCCTCCCCAGCCTCACAGGCCGACGCGCTACGCAGCCTCGCCTTACGCTACGGTGTACGACTGCTGGGCCCCAACAGCCTGGGGCTGCTGGCGCCCTGGCAAAAGCTTAACGCCAGCTTCTCCCCGGTACCGATCCTGCCAGGGCGCCTGGCCTTTATCTCCCAGTCAGCGGCGGTATCTAACACCATTCTCGACTGGGCTCGCCAGCGTGAGATCGGCTTCTCTCTCTTTGTAGCGCTAGGCGATAGCCTGGACACCGACGTCGACGAGCTGCTGGACTATCTGGCGCGGGATGCTAAAACTAGTGCGATCCTGCTCTATCTCGAACACCTGCACGATGCGCGGCGCTTCCTGTCGGCCGCGCGCAGCGCGGCGCGCAACAAACCGATCCTGGTGATTAAAAGCGGGCGTACTCCGCAGGCGCGACGCGTGCTAGGCGAGGCGGCGGGGCTCGATATCGCCTACGACGCCGCCATTCAGCGCGCCGGGCTGCTGCGGGTGCAAAATACCCACGAGCTGTTTTCCGCGGTAGAAACCCTCAGCCATATGCATCCCCTGCGCGGAGAGCGGCTGCTGATCGTCGGCAACGGCGCCGCCCCGATCGCCATGGCGCTGGATGAGCTACAGCGCCGCGGTGGCCATCCCGCCCCGTGCGATGATGCGCTGCACAGCGCGCTGTGCGCGGCGCTGCCGGCAGAGACCTACCTACAGGGTCCGATCGATCTGCGCGACGATGCTACGCCGGCCCGCTACCAGGCCGCGCTACAGCGCCTGCTCGACAGCCGCTGTTACGATGCGCTGCTGATCCAGCACGCACCCAGCGCGACTGCGCCGGCAACCGAAACCGCTCGCGCCCTGATCGAAACGCTGAGCGCACACCCGCGAGCCCGCCATGTGACGCTGATGACCAACTGGAGCGGAGAAAACACTTCTCAAGAGGCCCGCCGTCTCTTCAGCGAGGCGGGCATTCCGACCTATCGCACCCCCGAGGGGGCGGTCACCGCCTTTATGCACATGGTTGAATACCGGCGCAACCAGCGGCAGCTGATGGAAACCCCGGCCCTGCCCGCCAGTCTGCCGGCCAATACCGCGCTGGCTCATCGTCTGCTGGCACAGGCGCAGGCCGACGGCGTCACCCGCCTCGATACCCATGAGGTGCGCGATATTCTGGCCTGCTACGGCCTGGATACCCTGCCGGGCTGGATAGCCAACGACAGTACCGAAGCGGTGCATATCGCCGAGCGCATCGGTTATCCCGTCGCCCTTAAGCTGCGCTCCCCCGATATCGCCCATAACTCGGATGTTCAGGGCGTCATGCTCTATCTGCGCAACGCGCGTGAGGTCGAGCAGGCCGCCAATGCGATCTTCGACCGAGCCCGTCAGGCCTATCCCCAGGCGCGGATCTTAGGGCTTCTGGTACAGGGTACGGCCAACCGTATCGGGGCGCAGGAGCTACGTATCTGCGTGGAGAACGACGCCGTCTTCGGCCCGCTGATTTTGCTGGGTGAAGGCGGCGCCGAGTGGGATGCCCAGCGGGATGCCGCGGCGGCGCTCCCCCCGCTGAATATGAACCTAGCCCGTTACCTGATAGTCCAGGCGCAAAAGCGCGGCCATATTCGGCGGCGCGCGCCGCTGGCCGATCTGGATATCGCCGGGCTCAGTCAGGTGCTAGTGCAGGTATCCCACCTGATCGTCGACTGTCCAACGATCCAGCGTCTGGAAATTCATCCGCTGCTGGCCTGCGGGAGCACCTTCACCCTATTGGATGTCTCACTGCAGCTACTCGATCGGCACGCGGCACCAACCCGGCTTGCCATCTGTCCTTATCCGTACCGGCTTAAGGAGTCCATCCGGCTAAAAAACGGCGGCGACGCCCTGCTGCGCCCGATCCTCCCGGAGGATGAGCCCCTGCTTCAGCAGTTTATCCAGCGCGTCAGCAAAGAGGACCTCTACTATCGTTACTTCAGTGAGATCAATGAGTTTACCCATGAAGATCTCGCTAAGATGACCCAGATCGACTACGAGCGGGAGATGGCATTCGTCGCGGTACAGTCCACGCCGCAGGGCGAGGAGATCCTCGGCGTCACCCGCGCGCTGATCGACCCCGATAATACCGACGCAGAATTCGCCGTGCTGGTGCGCAGCGATCGTCACGGCCTGGGCTTAGGCTCTATCCTGCTGGATAAACTGATCCGCTATGCGCGTCAGCGCCAGCTACGACGTCTACAGGGCATCACCATGCCAACCAACCGCGGCATGATCGCGCTGGCGCGTAAAATCGGCTTTCAGGTGGAAATTCTGCTGGAGGACGGGATAGTCAATCTTTCACTATCGCTGTCGGACAGTACGCTGCCAGACAGCGAAAAATGCTGAGACAATTTCGACAAATCGTGGCAAAACATACGCAACGGGATAAAACTAGTGTTATTATCGTCCGATTCCGTTGGTTAAACTGAGCGTGTGCAACCGCCCGCGCTGCACTACGACAAGAGAAGAAGCGCACTGTGATGTTGTCCAAATTTAAGCGAGCCAAACATCAACAACACCTTGCTCAACTGCCCAAACTCCCGCAACAGGTCGGTGAGGTAGAAACGCTGTTTTCGCCAGCGGCATTCCGTCAGGCGCTGCTGGAGGCCATCGGCCAGGCAACTCAGCGGATCTATCTGGTAGCGCTGTACCTGGAAAATGACGATGGCGGCCGGGACGTGTTAAATGCGCTCTATCAGGCTAAACGGCAGCGTCCGCAGCTGGAGATTTTCGTTCTGGTCGATTGGCACCGGGCACAGCGCGGCCGCATCGGCGCAGAGGCCAGCAACACCAATGCTGACTGGTACTGCCGGATGGCCAGCGAATACCCTGATGTCATCGTGCCGATCTATGGCGTGCCGGTCAACACGCGCGAGGCTCTGGGAGTACTGCATCTAAAAGGTTTTATCATCGACGATCGGGTGATCTACAGCGGCGCCAGCCTGAACGATGTCTACCTGCACCGTCATGACAAGTACCGCTACGATCGCTACCACTTTATCCAAAATCCGCGCCTGGCCGGGGTTATGTGCCAATTTGTTCAGTCCACCTTGCTGAGCAACCCCGCGGTACAGCGTCTGGATCGCTGCGATCGCCCCAAAAGCCCGGAGATCCGTAATGAAACCCGCCAGTTCCGCCATGCGCTGCGCGATAGTGGCTATCAGGTGCCGGCAGAGGCTGGGAACGAAGAGCTGGCGGTGACGCCGTTGGCCGGTCTGGGTAAGCAGAATATCCTGAATAAGACCATTCACCACCTTATCTGCAGCACTGAGCGGACGCTCACGCTGTGTACTCCCTATTTCAACCTGCCAGCCCCGCTGGTGCGCGATATTATCTTTCTGCTGCGCCAGGGAAAACAGGTTGAAATCATCGTCGGGGACAAGAAGGCCAATGACTTCTTTATTCCGGAAGAAGAGCCATTCAAGATCATCGGCGCACTGCCCTATCTGTATGAGATCAACCTGCGGCGCTTTATCAGCCGGCTCCAGCCCTACCTCGATAACGGGCAGCTGACCGTGCGCCTGTGGCGCGACGATGACAATACCTATCATCTGAAAGGCATGTGGGTCGACGATCGCTGGCAGCTGATCACCGGCAACAATCTCAATCCGCGCGCCTGGCGTCTGGATCTGGAGAATGCGATTTTAATCCACGATCCGCAGGGCGAGATCCAGCATCAGCGTCAGCACGAACTGGAGTGTATCCGCCGTCATACCCAGGCCGTGCGTAGCTATGAGGATCTGGAAACCATCCAGCAATATCCGCTGAAAGTGCGCAAGCTGATCCGCCGCCTGCGCCGTATTCGCGTCGATCGCCTCATCAGCCGCATTCTGTAACGCCCATCTCATGGCCTCCCACTCCGGAGGCCTTTTTATCTCCCGCCGCACGCTTTGCACAGGCCGCGCTTATACTCATAGCATCTGAACGTCACCGAGATAGATGCGATGGTTCGTCTCCTGCGCGTTATCCTGCCGCTGTTGTCACTAATGTGGGGCGCAGCCCTTAGCGCCGCCGAGCCACGCCTGGCGCCGGACGAGGCCGAGCAGGCCCGCACCGTCACTATCCTACAGCAGCCGATCGTGATGCTGCAGGCTCACTTTGGCCTGGCGACGCCGGAGGAGCGGGTCAAACAGGCGGCGCAAGATCTGCAGAAGATCGCGCCGGGCGATCTGCTGTCGCCGGTGCAGATCACCCCGACTCAGCGCTATGGTCAGCCGGTGCGCCTGTTCTCTATCAATGGAAAACCGCTGCTGCTGCTAGCCCAGCAGGATCTGGACGTTGGCGACGACCTGTCGTTGGATCAGGCGGCAGAGCGCATACAGCAGCGGCTGGAAAATCTGCGCGGGGCGTTGATAGAGCAGCATTCGACGCACTATCTGGCGCTCGCGGCGCTGCGATTCGCCGGCGGCAGTGCGCTGCTATTGGCGCTGCTGTGGCTAGCGCGGCGAGTGCAAAAACGGATCCGCAGCCATTTCGATATCCTCATCATGCAGCATCGCGGCTGGGTTCCCTATCGCCTACGCAGCTACGTTGGCAGCCTTGAGCGCCGCATATCAGCGGCACTCCTGCTGCTGGGATGCGCCATTGCGAGCTATATCTGGCTGGTATGGGCCTTAAAACTATTTCCCGCCACGCGCTACTGGGGCTACTCGCTTCATCGCTTTAGCCTGGCAGCGGCGGCACAGCTGTTACAGGATCTGATCGCCGCGCTGCCGGATCTGTTGAGCCTGGCCGCGATCGCCGCGATCGCGCTACTGATCCAGCGCCTGTTGCGCCTGCTGTTCCGCCAGGTGGAGAGCGGGCGCCTCAGGCTGCCGGGACTCTACCCGGATACCATCAAGGCTACCCGCCGCCTACTCAGCGTCATCATCTGGATGTTCGCCCTGTCGATGGCCTACCCGTTCTTCCCCGGCGCCGATACCTTGGCGTTCAAGGGCGTCAGCGTCTTTTTTGGACTGATGATCACGCTGGGCTCGGCGGGTCTGGTCAGCCATGCCATGAGCGGCCTGGTCCTGATCTATTCACGCGCCCTGCACCAGGGGGACTATGTTCGCATAGGGGAGTATGACGGCTTTGTTGATGATATTGGCATACTGGCGACCAAGCTGAAAACCCGCGAAGGCTTTGACGTCACGATCCCCAACGCCGTCGTCGCCAGCGGCAAGATCGTCAATCTCAGTACCCACGCCGCTCACGGCGGGATTATTATCAGTACCGGGGTCACCATCGGCTACGATGTTCCCTGGCGTCAAGTTCACGCCATGCTGCTACTGGCGCTGCAGCAAACCGAGGGAATACAGCACGATGTCGAACCCGCGATCCGGCAGAACGAATTGCAGGACTGGTATGTCAGCTATGAGCTACGGGCAGAGATTGTCGCGGGAGCGACGCCGGCACAGGTAAAAAGCACGCTGCACGGCCATATTCTGGATGTATTTAACCGCTTTGGCGTCCAAATTATGTCTCCGCACTTTGTCATGCAGCCTAAGGAGGCGATATGGGTCAGCCAGGAGAAATGGTTTAGCCCTCCGGCACAATCTCCTACGCCATCCGCACCTGCAGAAAACGGCGGCGATAAGAAGATCCCTTAAGGCGGGCCAGCGCATGCGGCATTCAGATACACGGCCGGCGCCGCGGTTCGCCTCGGGAGTCGCCCACTGCCCGACAACAGCCCGATAAACAAAAGACCTCATGCTTACGCATGGGATCTTTCCGTCTATTTGATGCCTGGCAGTTTATGGTTCACTAAGTGAACCACCCTGCGGGCCGTCGCTCGCGACGTTCAAACGCTAACGCGTTTATCCTACTCTCTTTCGCGTAGCGAACTGCACCGTCTTCCCCATCGGCGAACCACATCGATAACCTACTGAGGCTTAAATTCTGACATCCATATAACTTAGTATGCTGCCATTTACGATAAGCGCATCTAACATCGTGCAGCGGGATTAGGCTATAAAACGATAGATAAACAAAAAGACCCCATGCTTGCGCATGGGGTCTTTCCGTTTGTTTGATGCCTGGCAGTTCCCTACTCTCGCATGGGGAGACCCCACACTACCATCGGCGCTACGGCGTTTCACTTCTGAGTTCGGCATGGGGTCAGGTGGGACCACCGCGCTATCGCCGCCAGGCAAATTCTGTTTCACCAACCGCCATCACTGGCCATCGGTTCCAATCTTGAACAAGCTAAATTCGTCTCTCTAAAAACACCTTCGGTGTTGTAAGGTTAAGTCTCACGGATCATTAGTACTGGTTAGCTCAACGTATCGCTACGCTTACACACCCAGCCTATCAACGTCTTAGTCTTAAACGTTCCTTCAGTGGACTCAAGGTCCAAGGGAAGACTCATCTCGAGGCAAGTTTCGCGCTTAGATGCTTTCAGCGCTTATCTTTTCCGCACGTAGCTACCGGGCAATGCAATTGGCATCACAACCCGAACACCAGCGGTGCGTCCACTCCGGTCCTCTCGTACTAGGAGCAGCCCCTCTCAATCTTCCAACGCCCACGGCAGATAGGGACCGAACTGTCTCACGACGTTCTAAACCCAGCTCGCGTACCACTTTAAATGGCGAACAGCCATACCCTTGGGACCTACTTCAGCCCCAGGATGTGATGAGCCGACATCGAGGTGCCAAACACCGCCGTCGATATGAACTCTTGGGCGGTATCAGCCTGTTATCCCCGGAGTACCTTTTATCCGTTGAGCGATGGCCCTTCCATTCAGAACCACCGGATCACTAAGACCTGCTTTCGCACCTGCTCGAGCCGTCACTCTCGCAGTCAAGCTAGCTTATGCCTTTGCACTAACCTCCTGATGTCCGACCAGGATTAGCTAACCTTCGTGCTCCTCCGTTACTCTTTGGGAGGAGACCGCCCCAGTCAAACTACCCACCAGACACTGTCCCTACCCCGGATCACGGGGCCAGGTTAGAACATCAAACATTAAAGGGTGGTATTTCAAGGTCGGCTCCATGCAGACTGGCGTCCACACTTCAAAGCCTCCCACCTATCCTACACATCAAGGTTCAATGTTCAGTGTCAAGCTATAGTAAAGGTTCACGGGGTCTTTCCGTCTTGCCGCGGGTACACTGCATCTTCACAGCGAGTTCAATTTCACTGAGTCTCGGGTGGAGACAGCCTGGCCATCATTACGCCATTCGTGCAGGTCGGAACTTACCCGACAAGGAATTTCGCTACCTTAGGACCGTTATAGTTACGGCCGCCGTTTACTGGGGCTTCGATCAAGAGCTTCGCCTTACGGCTGACCCCATCAATTAACCTTCCAGCACCGGGCAGGCGTCACACCCTATACGTCCACTTTCGTGTTTGCAGAGTGCTGTGTTTTTATTAAACAGTTGCAGCCAGCTGGTATCTTCGACTGGCTTCGGCTCCATCCGCAAGGGACTTCACCTACATGCCAGCGTGCCTTCTCCCGAAGTTACGGCACCATTTTGCCTAGTTCCTTCACCCGAGTTCTCTCAAGCGCCTTGGTATTCTCTACCTGACCACCTGTGTCGGTTTGGGGTACGATTCAGTGTTATCTGGAGCTTAGAGGCTTTTCCTGGAAGCAGGGCATTAACCACTTCAGCACCGTAGTGCCTCGTCATCACGCCTCAGTGTTAAAGATGACCGGATTTGCCAGGTCATCACACCTACACGCTTAAACCGGGACAACCGTCGCCCGGCCGGTCTAGCCTTCTCCGTCCCCCCTTCGCAATAACACCAAGTACAGGAATATTAACCTGTTTCCCATCGACTACGCCTTTCGGCCTCGCCTTAGGGGTCGACTTACCCTGCCCCGATTAACGTTGGACAGGAACCCTTGGTCTTCCGGCGAGCGGGCTTTTCACCCGCTTTATCGTTACTTATGTCAGCATTCGCACTTCTGATACCTCCAGCAGCCCTCACAGGCCACCTTCAACGGCTTACAGAACGCTCCCCTACCCAACAACGCCTAAGCGTCGCTGCCGCAGCTTCGGTGCATGGTTTAGCCCCGTTACATCTTCCGCGCAGGCCGACTCGACCAGTGAGCTATTACGCTTTCTTTAAATGATGGCTGCTTCTAAGCCAACATCCTGGCTGTCTATGCCTTCCCACATCGTTTCCCACTTAACCATGACTTTGGGACCTTAGCTGGCGGTCTGGGTTGTTTCCCTCTTCACGACGGACGTTAGCACCCGCCGTGTGTCTCCCGTGATAACATTCTTCGGTATTCGTAGTTTGCATCGGGTTGGTAAGTCGGGATGACCCCCTAGCCGAAACAGTGCTCTACCCCCGAAGATGAGTTCACGAGGCGCTACCTAAATAGCTTTCGGGGAGAACCAGCTATCTCCCGGTTTGATTGGCCTTTCACCCCCAGCCACAAGTCATCCGCTAATTTTTCAACATTAGTCGGTTCGGTCCTCCAGTTAGTGTTACCCAACCTTCAACCTGCCCATGGCTAGATCACCGGGTTTCGGGTCTATACCTTGCAACTAGACGCCCAGTTAAGACTCGGTTTCCCTACGGCTCCCCTATTCGGTTAACCTTGCTACAAAATATAAGTCGCTGACCCATTATACAAAAGGTACGCAGTCACACCCCGAAGGATGCTCCCACTGCTTGTACGTACACGGTTTCAGGTTCTATTTCACTCCCCTCGCCGGGGTTCTTTTCGCCTTTCCCTCACGGTACTGGTTCACTATCGGTCAGTCAGGAGTATTTAGCCTTGGAGGATGGTCCCCCCATATTCAGACAGGATAACACGTGTCCCGCCCTACTCATCGAACTCACAGCTGTGCACCTTCGTGTACGGGGCTATCACCCTGTATCGCGCGACTTTCCAGACGCTTCCACTAATGCACAAACTGATTCAGGTTCTGGGCTCTTCCCCGTTCGCTCGCCGCTACTAGGGGAATCTCGGTTGATTTCTTTTCCTCAGGGTACTTAGATGTTTCAGTTCCCCTGGTTCGCCTCGTTAAGCTATGTATTCACTTAACGATAGTGCAACGGATTGCACTGGGTTTCCCCATTCGGACATCGCCGGCTAATAATGCTTCATATCAGCTCACCGACGCTTATCGCAGATTAGCACGTCCTTCATCGCCTCTGACTGCCTAGGCATCCACCGTGTACGCTTAGTCACTTAACCTCACAACCCGAAGATGTTTCACTTCGTGCTGTAAGCATTTGAGAGACTCTCGAATCACTTATTAAAAGCAATTCGATTGTTTTCGAATTTTCAGCTTGTTCCAGATTGTTAAAGAGCAAAATATTGCAAACATGACTCGTAAGTCCGTTTTGCAATACTGTTGGCACCGTCTTTCACCCGATACCGCAAATGGCGTCCCCTAGGGGATTCGAACCCCTGTTACCGCCGTGAAAGGGCGGTGTCCTAGGCCTCTAGACGAAGGGGACACAAGGGTCGGCTTCGCAGACGCGTTTGCTCGAACATCTATCAGACAATCTGTGTGAGCACTACACAATTTCGTATTTTCAGGTAAGGAGGTGATCCAACCGCAGGTTCCCCTACGGTTACCTTGTTACGACTTCACCCCAGTCATGAATCACAAAGTGGTAAGCGCCCTCCCGAAGGTTAAGCTACCTACTTCTTTTGCAACCCACTCCCATGGTGTGACGGGCGGTGTGTACAAGGCCCGGGAACGTATTCACCGTGGCATTCTGATCCACGATTACTAGCGATTCCGACTTCATGGAGTCGAGTTGCAGACTCCAATCCGGACTACGACGTACTTTATGAGGTCCGCTTGCTCTCGCGAGGTCGCTTCTCTTTGTATACGCCATTGTAGCACGTGTGTAGCCCTACTCGTAAGGGCCATGATGACTTGACGTCATCCCCACCTTCCTCCAGTTTATCACTGGCAGTCTCCTTTGAGTTCCCGGCCGAACCGCTGGCAACAAAGGATAAGGGTTGCGCTCGTTGCGGGACTTAACCCAACATTTCACAACACGAGCTGACGACAGCCATGCAGCACCTGTCTCAGCGTTCCCGAAGGCACTCCCGTATCTCTACAGGATTCGCTGGATGTCAAGAGTAGGTAAGGTTCTTCGCGTTGCATCGAATTAAACCACATGCTCCACCGCTTGTGCGGGCCCCCGTCAATTCATTTGAGTTTTAACCTTGCGGCCGTACTCCCCAGGCGGTCGATTTAACGCGTTAGCTTCGGAAGCCACGCCTCAAGGGCACAACCTCCAAATCGACATCGTTTACAGCGTGGACTACCAGGGTATCTAATCCTGTTTGCTCCCCACGCTTTCGCACCTGAGCGTCAGTCTTCGTCCAGGAGGCCGCCTTCGCCACCGGTATTCCTCCAGATCTCTACGCATTTCACCGCTACACCTGGAATTCTACCTCCCTCTACGAGACTCTAGCTTGCCAGTCTTGGATGCAGTTCCCAGGTTAAGCCCGGGGATTTCACATCCAACTTAACAAACCGCCTGCGTGCGCTTTACGCCCAGTAATTCCGATTAACGCTTGCACCCTCCGTATTACCGCGGCTGCTGGCACGGAGTTAGCCGGTGCTTCTTCTGTAGGTAACGTCAATTGTGAACGCTATTAACGTTCACACCTTCCTCCCTACTGAAAGTACTTTACAACCCGAAGGCCTTCTTCATACACGCGGCATGGCTGCATCAGGCTTGCGCCCATTGTGCAATATTCCCCACTGCTGCCTCCCGTAGGAGTCTGGACCGTGTCTCAGTTCCAGTGTGGCTGGTCATCCTCTCAGACCAGCTAGGGATCGTCGCCTAGGTGAGCCATTACCCCACCTACTAGCTAATCCCATCTGGGTTCATCTGATGGCATGAGGCCCGAAGGTCCCCCACTTTGGTCTTGCGACGTTATGCGGTATTAGCTACCGTTTCCAGTAGTTATCCCCCTCCATCAGGCAGATCCCCAGACATTACTCACCCGTCCGCCGCTCGTCAGCGGAGAAAGCAAGCTTTCTCCCTGCTACCGCTCGACTTGCATGTGTTAAGCCTGCCGCCAGCGTTCAATCTGAGCCATGATCAAACTCTTCAATTAAAAGCTTGATGCTCAAAGAAATTAAACTGTTTATTCGCAATGAATTAACTGCTGTCACTCTTCAAGACTTTAAATATTTTGGCATTCCGAGGAATGCTTAATACGAATCTTGCGAGTGCCCACACAGATTGTCTGATAATTTGTTAAAGAGCGTCGCCGTGAAAACCCGTTGAGTTATCACCGGCGTGGGCTGCGCATATTACGCTTTTCACCCGCAGAGTCAAGCATTTATTTTTGCTTTCTCTGCCTGACTGGGCGACGAGTTGGTCGTTGTTCCCGGTCAGTGGAGGCGCATTATAGGGACTTCTCGCGACGAGACAAGTCTTAATTTCAACTTTTTTATCACCTGCACCATTTTCGACCAAAGCGGAGAAATAAACGACTACTGGCGGGCTTTAATCGCCTGCGGTAGCTGCGCCAGGCTATCCAACACAATGTCCGCCAACGCCTCGCCGTCCGCACTCAGGGGTTTACCGCTGCGCACGAGAACCTTGGTTCCCACGCCGGCCGCCTGCGCCGCCTGTAAATCCTCCAGCTTATCGCCGACCATATATGAGGCCGCCATATCTATATGCAGAAAACGCTGTGCCTCCAGCAGCATGCCTGGCTGGGGTTTACGGCAGTCGCACGCCTGTGTGTATTCGGGCACCGTACCCTGCGGGTGATGCGGACAATAGTAGATACCGTCCAGATCCACGCCGCGATCGGCCAGTGACCAGTCCATCCACTCAGTCAGGTGCATAAACTGATCCTCCGTAAACATCCCGCGGGCGATGCCGGACTGGTTGGTCACCATCACCAGGGCAAACCCCATCGCCTTCAGTTCGCGCATGGCGTCAATCACGCCATCAATAAACTGAAAGTCGTCGCTGTCGTGTACATAGCCGTGATCGACGTTCATCGTGCCGTCACGATCGAGAAAAATGGCAGGAATCTGCTGGGCCATTTACCTATTACTCCTTAAAACGAGAAATCGGCGCACAGTATCGCACGTTTCCACGGAAAAAAGAGCGTGCCATACTGACCGTTCACCGGTTGACTTAGACGTCTAGACGCCTTAACATCCACTCCAGCGTATAACGTGACTCAAATCACTGATGATGACGGCCCAGGCCACGGCGAAGAAAAAATATAAAAATGATCAAACTCACTCATATCACCAAGGTATTCCAGCAGGGACAGCGCCGTATCAGCGCGCTGGACGATGTGTCGCTGCACGTGCCCGCCGGACAGATTTACGGCGTAATCGGCTCATCCGGCGCGGGTAAAAGCACCCTGATCCGCTGCGTCAATTTACTCGAGCGTCCAACGCAGGGGCAGGTTTGCGTCGACGGCCAGGATCTGACGGCGATGAGCACCGGACAGCTGACGCGTACGCGCCGCCAAATCGGCATGATTTTCCAGCACTTCAATTTACTCTCCTCGCGAACGGTCTATGGCAACGTCGCCTTGCCGCTGGAGCTGGATCGCGTACCGCGCGATGAGATCGCGCGCCGGGTTACCGAACTGCTGGCATTGGTCGGTCTAGCAGACAAGCGCGATGCTTACCCCGCTAACCTCTCCGGCGGTCAGAAACAGCGCGTGGCTATCGCCCGAGCATTGGCCAGTAACCCCAAAGTGCTGCTATGCGACGAAGCCACCAGTGCGCTGGATCCGGCTACCACCCGCGCGATTCTGGAGCTGTTGAAAGATATCAACCGCCGCCTGGGGCTGACCATTCTGCTGATCACCCATGAGATGGACGTGGTCAAGCGTATCTGCGATCAGGTTGCCGTCATCAGTCAGGGAAAGCTGATCGAACAGGGCAGCGTCGGCGAGGTGTTCTCGCATCCCAAGACGCCGCTGGCCCAGCAGTTTATCCACGCCACGCTGCATCTGGATATCCCGGATGACTTCGCCAAGCGGATGACGCCCACCCGCGGCGCCGATAGCCAGCCGTTGCTACGCCTGGAGTTTACCGGCCAGTCGGTCGATGCGCCGCTGATTTCACAGGCGGTGCGGCGTTTCAATGTCGACATCAGCATTCTCAGCTCCCAGATGGATTATGCCGGCGGAGTGAAGTTTGGCGTTATGTTGGCCGAAGTACACGGCGACGATGCCGATGCCCGAGCCGCTATCGCCTTTTTTGAACAGCATCACGTGAAAGTTGAGGTACTGGGTTATGTCTGAGGCAATGATGTGGTTAATGGTTCGCGGCATCTGGGAAACCGTCGTCATGACTCTGGTCTCCGGTTTCTTTGGCTTTGTCATCGGACTGCCGGTCGGCGTACTGCTGTACACCTCGCGCCCGGGGCAAATTCTGGAAAATGCTCGGCTGTATAAGCTGCTGTCCGCGCTGGTGAATATCTTTCGCTCCATCCCATTTATCATCCTACTGGTCTGGATGATTCCGTTTACTCGCCTGATCGTTGGCACCTCTATCGGCCTGCAGGCGGCGCTGGTTCCCCTGACCATCGGCGCTGCGCCCTTCATTGCCCGAATGGTGGAAAACAGCCTGCTGGAGATCCCAAGCGGCCTGATTGAAGCGGCGCGGGCAATGGGAGCGACCCCGATGCAGATCGTCAACAAGATCCTGTTGCCGGAGGCGCTGCCGGGGCTGATTAACGCGGCGACCATTACGCTGATCACGCTGGTCGGCTACTCGGCGATGGGGGGAGCAGTCGGCGCCGGTGGCCTCGGGCAGATCGGCTACCAGTACGGTTATATCGGTTACAACGCGACGGTAATGAATACGGTATTAGTATTGCTGGTCGTTTTAGTGTATTTGATCCAGTTCAGCGGTGACCGTATCGTCAAGGCGATCAGTCGTAAATAAGCAACGGAAACAATAAAGAATCAAGCGTGCAGAGCACAACATCACATACGGAAGGATATGCTATGTCAACGAAATTCAAGTCCCTGGCACTGGTCGGTACATTACTCGGCACGCTGGCGCTGGCTGGCTGTGGACAGGAAGAGAAAGATCCTAACCATATCAAGGTCGGCGTTATCGTCGGCGCAGAGCAGCAGGTTGCCGAAGTCGCCCAGAAGGTGGCCAAAGATAAATACGGTTTGAACGTCGAGCTGGTGACCTTTAACGACTACGTCCTGCCCAACGAAGCGCTGAACAAAGGCGATATTGACGCCAACGCCTTCCAGCATAAACCCTACCTCGATCAGCAGATTAAAGATCGAGGCTATAAGCTGGTCGCGGTCGGCAATACCTTCGTGTACCCGATCGCCGGCTATTCTAAAAAGATTAAGTCACTGGACCAGCTTCAGGACGGCGCTCAAATCGCCATTCCGAACGATCCGACCAACCTGGGTCGCTCCCTGCTGCTGCTGCAAAGCGTAGGATTGATTAAGCTGAAGGATGGCATCGGCCTACTGCCGACGGTGCTGGATATCACTGAAAACCCGAAGCATCTGAAGCTGGTTGAGCTGGAAGCGCCCCAGCTGCCGCGTTCCCTGGACGATAATCAGATCGCACTGGCCGTCATTAACACCACCTATGCCAGCCAGATTGGCCTGACGCCGGCGAAGGACGGGATCTTTGTCGAAGGGAAAGACTCCCCCTACGTTAACCTGATCGTCACGCGTGAAGACAATAAAGATGCTGAGAACGTAAAAAAATTCGTTCAGGCCTATCAGTCTGATGAAGTGTATAACGCAGCAAACAAAATCTTTAACGGTGGGGCAGTAAAAGGCTGGTAATTTCTTGCAGTCTCCCTCCGCTTGACCAGATGGGCGTTCTGCCCATCTTGTCATTTGCGCTATAGATTGTTTCAATACTCCTCAATTCCATTAATCCCAGGACATTTTCCATGCGTGCATTACCGTTATGCCTGCTTACGGCCAGTCTTGCGCTGGGCGGCTGCTCTCTGCTGTCTCGCCCGGCTGCCCCGATCAAGCCCCTGCCCGCAGACAAAACGCCGGAAACCGTCGCCAAGCCACGCGCCGTAGCGCCGCGTCAGACGCCGATTACGCTGTATGAGAGCGCTGAAGATCTGATCGGCAAACCCTTTCGCGATCTCGGCGAAGTCAGCGGCAGCGTTTGTCAGACCCGCCCCCACCATAGCGCCCCTAGCCTGACTACCGCGCGTAAGCGCATGCTATATAAGGCCGCTCAGCTAAAGGCGAACGCCGTACTGCTGCACAGCTGCCAGATCCTTAGCCAGAGCCATGGCTGCTATCGCCAAGCCACCTGTACCGGCTCCGCCCTTAGCATCGCAACCTCAGCCCAATGAGCCACTTTCAGTTTGCGCCGATAGGCGTCATCCGCTCACCCTATAAGGAAAAATTCGCTATCCCGCGTCAGCCGGGGCTGATCTGCGACGGCGGAGGAACGCTGGAGCTCTTGCCCCCCTATAATCAGCCGGATGCCGTACGCGGGCTGGAGAGCTTTAGCCATCTGTGGGTCATCTTTGTCTTTCACCAAACCATGGACGGTGGCTGGCGCCCCACGGTGCGTCCGCCGCGCCTCGGGGGTAACGCGCGCGTGGGCGTTTTCGCTACCCGCTCCACCTTCCGTCCCAACCCGATCGGAATGTCTCTGGTCGAACTGCACGGCATTGAGACGCGCAACGGTGTGCGACTCCAGCTCGGCAGCCTGGATCTGGTAGACGGGACTCCGGTACTGGACATTAAGCCCTACCTGCCCTTCGCCGAGAGCCAACCGCAGGCGCGCGCAGGGTTTGCCCAGCAGGCGCCGCCGGCCGATATGCCCGTCGTCTTCAGCTCCGAAGCACAGGCGCACATCGCCCTGCGGCAGCGGGACTACCCGCATCTGACGCGCTTTATCCGCCAGGTTCTGGCGCAGGATCCTCGTCCAGCCTACCGCCATGCGGAAGAGGATGGCCGGGTTTATGCGGTGCACCTGCTGGATTTCAACCTGCGCTGGCAGGTAAAAAACGGCGTCTGCGAAGTGCTGGGACTCGATCCGCGCTAGGCGGCGCCTGCGATCGTAACGGCACCGCGCCTAAAAAATCCTGCGGCTCTCTTTTGACACCTCGCAGGCACTGGTAAACTAGACTACTTTTTTTTTGCTCGTTCGAACGGAACCATACTCATGCGTACTAGCCAATATCTGCTCTCCACCCTCAAGGAGACACCCGCCGACGCGGAAGTCGTCAGCCACCAGCTGATGCTGCGCGCCGGGATGATCCGCAAGCTGGCGTCCGGCCTGTATACCTGGCTGCCGACCGGCTTGCGTGTTCTGAACAAAGTCGAAAACATCGTGCGAGAAGAGATGAACTACGCCGGTGCGATCGAGGTATCCATGCCCGTGGTGCAGCCGGCCGATCTGTGGCTGGAGAGCGGGCGCTGGGAGCAGTATGGTCCCGAGCTGCTGCGCTTTGTCGACCGCGGCGATCGCCCGTTTGTGCTCGGTCCAACCCATGAAGAGGTCATTACCGATCTGGTACGCAATGAAATCAGCTCTTATAAGCAGCTGCCGCTGAACTTCTACCAGATCCAGACCAAATTCCGCGATGAAGTACGCCCACGCTTCGGCGTAATGCGCTCCCGCGAATTCCTGATGAAGGACGCCTACTCCTTCCACACCACTCAGGAGTCCCTGCAGGAGACCTATGAGGCCATGTATGCCGCCTACAGCCGCATCTTTAGCCGCATGGGTCTGGACTTCCGCGCCGTACAGGCCGACACCGGCTCCATCGGCGGTAACGCCTCCCATGAGTTCCAGGTGCTGGCCCAGAGCGGGGAGGACGACATCGTCTTCTCTACCGCCTCTGACTATGCCGCCAATATCGAGCTGGCCGAGGCCCTGGCACCGGCCACCGGTCGTGCAGCGGCAACCCAGCCTATGCAACTGGTGGACACCCCGAATGCCAAGACCATCGCGGAGCTGGTTGAACAGCATGGCCTGCCGATCGAAAAAACCGTGAAGACTCTGCTGGTTCACGCCAGCGAGGAGAGCGGCCATACGCTGGTTGCCCTGCTGGTACGCGGCGATCACGAACTGAACGAGGTGAAGGCCGAGAAGCTAACGCTGGTTGCTAGCCCGCTGAGCTTCGCCAACGAAGCGGAAATCCGTGCGCTGGTTAACGCCGGGCCGGGCTCCCTGGGGCCGGTCAATCTGCCGCTGCCGGTCGTGGCCGACCGCGCCGTTGCGGTGATGAGCGATTTTGGCGCCGGCGCCAATATCGATGGCAAACACTACTTTGGCATCAACTGGGAGCGTGACGCCGCGCTGCCGCAGGTCGCCGATATCCGTAACGTAGTCGAAGGCGATCCCAGCCCGGATGGTAAGGGGACGCTGCTCATCAAACGCGGCATCGAAGTGGGGCACATCTTCCAGCTAGGCACCAAGTACACCGAGGCGCTCAGCGCCACCGTACAGGGCGAAGATGGCCGCAATCAGCTGATGACCATGGGCTGCTACGGTATCGGGGTCACCCGCGTCGTCGCCGCGGCGATCGAGCAGAACCACGATGAGCGCGGTATCATCTGGCCGGACGCCATCGCACCGTTCCAGGTCGCCATCCTGCCGATGAACATGCACAAGTCGTTCCGGGTAAGAGAGGTGGCCGAGCGTCTGTACGACGAGCTGCGCGCCAAGGGCATTGAGGTCCTGCTGGACGATCGCAAAGAGCGCCCGGGCGTGATGTTTGCCGATATGGAGCTGATCGGGATTCCGCATACCGTCGTCATCGGCGATCGTAACCTCGATAACAACGAGATCGAGTACAAGTATCGCCGCAGCGGTGAGAAGCTGATGATCAGCGTCGATGAGATCGCCGCCTTCCTGCAGGCGCAGATCGCACACTGATCGCGCCGCGCTTGATCGTTAACAAACAGGCCGACGCTGTCGGCCTGTTTTTTTTTGCTTGAATGCGATGTTACCCCTGCGGCGCCGCGCTCCACGGCATCACCGGCACCGCGCTGATCGCGTTCTTCGGCGATCCCTCCACGACCCGATCAGAATAGGAGAGATAGATCAGCACATTGCGCTTGCTGTCATAAAAGCGCACGACCTGTAGCTTCTTAAATACCAGCGAGGTACGCTTACGAAACACCACCTCGCCATCCGATTTTTTGTTACGAATTTTTTCACTCAGCGCGATCGGTCCCACCTGCTGGCAGGAGATCGCCGCATCCGAGGTATCCTCTGCCAACCCCAGACCGCCTTTGATTCCGCCGGTTTTCGCCCGGCTGACGTAGCAGGTCACATTTTCCACGTCGGGATCGTCAAAGGCATCGACCACAATCTTATGATCTGGGCCAAACAGCTTAAATACCGTGTCGACAGAGCCGATCTCCTCGGCGTGGACCGAGGCACCCCACAGGGCCGTCAGCGAGACACATAAGCCAACAAAATATTTATTCACTACTTTACCTCTGAAATTTTATAATAACAGTCGTTACTACTTTGCCGACGTTGAATAGAAAAGATAACAAGCCATTTTTTTATTATACTGCTTGCCCTTAAGTTCGTATTGCAATCAGCACGTTTCGTCGGATCATGGTTGCTTCCCTGCACATTGTATGCAGCCTATGTATACCACCGCATTAAGGACGCTTTATGGATCAGGCCGATATTATTCATGACCTGCTAAATTGGTTAGAAGGACACCTCGATCACCCTCTTACCCTCGACAACGTCGCGGCCAAGGCAGGCTACTCCAAATGGCATTTACAGCGCATGTTCAAAGATGTCACCGGACAGGCCATCGGCGCCTATATTCGCGCCCGCCGCCTCTCTAACGCGGCGGCGGCGCTGCGCCTGACCAGCCGGCCCATTCTGGATATCGCGCTGCAATACCGCTTTGACTCTCAGCAGACGTTCACACGCGCCTTCAAAAAGCAGTTTAACAAAACACCAGCGCTATATCGCAGGGCGGAGGAGTGGCATGCCTACGGTATGCGCCCGCCGATCCGTCTGGGGGATTACACTATCCCTACGCCAGAGTTCATCACGCTGCCTAGCCTATCGCTGGTCGGCGTCACCCAGAGCTACACCTGTACCTTGGAGCAGATCTGCCGCGTACGTACCGAGCTGCGCACGCAGTTCTGGCGCGATTTTTTACACGCGGTGCAGGATATCCGCGATATTCCGCCGGTGCTGTATGGGCTGCACCATTCTCATCCGAACCCGGACAAGGATGATGAGCAGTCGATCATGTATACCACGGCCCTGGAGCCGCACCTGCTGCCCAAGCAGGTCACCCGCGAAGTGCAGTCTATCGAGCTGGCCGGCGGTGAATATGCCAAATTCAGCTATCAGGGCCCGACCGAGCACTTCCAGGCCTTCATTATGAGCCTGTATAACAGTGCCCTGCCGACCCTGAATCTGACCCGTCGCCGCGGCTATGATGTGGAGCGTTTCTATCCCCTAATAGACTCCACCCAGCGCCCGCCAAAAAATCTGCGCTGTGAGTACCTGATCCCCATCCGACACACGCCGTCGTCCTAACGTAACACTTCATCCATCGACGGCTGGGCCAGATGCTGCACATCGCCCGCCGTTTCGACCACCCACCCGCTCGCCAGCCATGCGCTCTGCTGATAGTCCACCCGCGACAGCGAGCAGTTGCGCAGGCGCAGGCGGCGCTCAGCGTACGGCGGCAGCCCCAGCACCGTGGAGAGCAGGCAGCCCAGGGCAATGCCATGACTTACCAGCACCGGACGGCTCCCCGGCGGTAGCGCCAGGCAATCGTTCAGCGCCTGCTGCATGCGCTCAGCCAGCTGCGCCATGGTCTCCCCCTGCGGAATACAGCCCTGCGGCGAACCATCCAGCATGCTCAGGCGCCACTGCTCCTCCTGCGGCGACAGCGAGGCCAACAGACGCGACTCCAGCACCCCCATGCTCAGCTCGCGCAGGCGGGCATCCAGCGTCAGCGGACAGCGGCAGGCCGCGGCGATGATCTCCCCCGTCTGCTGGGTGCGCCCCAGATCGCTGGCGATCACGTGGGTAATGCCCATCTGGCCTAAGCGCGCGCCGACCTGCCGCGCCTGCCGTTCGCCCATCACGGTCAGCGGGCTGTTCGACTGTCCCTGAATGCGCCGCTGTACGTTCCACTCCGTTTCGCCGTGACGAATAAGATATACCTGTCTCATCTCTTTTTTACCTATACTGGGCTGTCTTCAGCCACTGCTATGCTTACTGACCGGATATTCCCGGCCGAATCGCTACACGGAGCCCCGCTGCCGCGCACGCGCAGCCGTCGGCTGCGCTCCGGACAGTCGCGATACCCACTCGTTTAAAGGAAACCGGAACCGTATGTACCATGTTGTCGCCGCGACCACCAATCCGGCAAAAATTCAGGCCATTACGCTGGCATTTGACGCGGCCTTTGGCGCCGGACAATACCGCATTGAAGGGATAGACGTCGATAGCGGCGTGCCGGAGCAGCCCTTGGGCAGCACGCAAACGCGCAGCGGAGCGCGTCACCGCGTCATCTGCGCCCGTCAGCTGCGGCCAGAGGCAGACTTTTGGGTCGGCATTGAGGCGGGAATTGAGGATAATATGACCTTTGCCTGGATGTCGGTGGAAAACCGCTGCCACCGCGGCGAATCCCGCTCCGCCAGCCTAACGCTGCCGGACCGCGTCATGGACGGTATCCGACAGGGAGAGACGCTGGGACATGAGATGCAACGCCTGAGCGGTATCGAGGATATTAATCGGCGGGAGGGCGCCATCGGCATCTTTACCCAGGGGCGACTCAGCCGCACCAGCGTGTATTACCAGGCACTGCTGTTAGCCCTGGCGGCGCTGGAGCCCGGCTACCACCGCGAGCCACCGCCCCATTACGCCTGAGGCGTCGATGGCAACAGTTGACGCACCAGCCAGCGCTTAAAGTCAGGCGACGCCATTTTTAGGCTGTTTGAGCCTCGGGTTATCGTGGCGATACCGGCGCCCAGCTGACTCTTCAGCTCACGCTGGCTCATCTCCCCCTTCAGCAACTCTTCAATGATGCGCACCCGGGTTGCTAATGCATCGCGCTCATCCGGCGTCAGAAACAGCTGTAGCATCGGCTCCTGACACCCCTCTTGATAGGCCTGCTGTAAGAGCTGAATGAAGCGTTGCCAGTCATCAGGCTCTGCGGGAGCCTGATCCGGCGCGGGCGTTGTCTTTTGCATCGTCTGATCTACCTTGCCTACGGCTGAACTATTCAACGAGTACAAGCATACCATAGACCCCGCGCAGGATGTAGGCCGCGGCGCGCTAGTAGCGGCGCGCCCACTCGGCATCCGTCAGTATCTGGTCCGGGCGATGCATGAAATAGCGATAGTAGGCATCGTAGGCTAATACGTTCTTCACATAGCCACGCGTCTCCGAAAACGGAATGCTCTCGATAAACGCCACCGCATCGACCCGTCCGCCGCTGTTGCCGAGCCAGGTATTCACCCGCGACGGCCCCGCATTGTACGCCGCGCTCGCCAGAATACGGTTACGCCCCAGGCTCTGGTAGACATACTCCAGGTAACGGGTACCGATATCGATATTAGTTTTGGGATCGAACAGCTGGCTGCTGTTCTGATAGTGACTCAGGCTGAACATCTTGGCCGTGTGCTCCGCCGTCTTCGGCATCAGCTGCATCAGGCCGCTGGCGCCGACCGATGAGCGCGCCTCTGGATTCCAGGCGCTCTCCTGGCGGGCGATAGCCATGGCATAGCTTGGCGTGATCCCCTTATCCTCCGTTGCACTGCGAAACTCCTGCGGCCAGGCCAGCGGGAAGCGCTCCTGTAGATGATCCCACAGCTTAGCCACAATCGTCGCCTGCACGCTCAGATCGGCCCACCCCTGATCCAGGGCATAGCGCGCCAGCGCCTCCTGCTGGGGACGAGGCTTGCTGGCAACCAGCGCGCTCCACTCACTGCGCGCGGTATTATCCATGTTCCAGTACATCAGCTCGCGCACCCGGGCGATCGCCGGCTCCTGCGCCAGGGCGGCATCCGGGCGTACCGCGCGCATCACCTGCAGCGGATAGGGAATACCCAGCCGTTGGGCGGCCACCATGGGATAAAAGCCGCGCTGCGTGATCAGCGCCCGCAGAATCGCCTGCCCCTCGCTGCGCTTCCCCTCATCCATCAGCGCCACCGCTTGCCAATAGCGCCATTCATCCTTATCGCGCACCGACGGCGGCAGACGTCCCAGCCATTCGCGCACCTGTGCCGGGTTGCCCTCGCCCAGCGCCATGCGCAGGCGTCGCTCCAGCAACGCCGCATTATGGCTGCGGCGGATCACGCCGTCGCGCCAGCGGCGATCGTCGGCGCTGGCATCACTGCCCATCAGGCGCCAGGCAATGGTCTCCTCCATAGCCTGCCGCTGACTCGACGGAATATGCTGCAGTCGCACCAGCGTAGGCAACATCGCCCGCGCGGCATCCGCATCCTGGCGCGCCAGCGAGGCAAAGGCGACCCCCACGATATCGCGGGTAAAATCGCTCGGCGCGACGCTGCGGGCAAAGGCCTCTACGCTGCGCGGATTGGCCTGCAGCGCCGTCAGCGCTGTATTCAGGGTCTGGTAGTTCGTCGGCAGCTGCTGCTGCAGATATCTCACCAACCCTGCGTTGCCTTTCTCCAGCGCCAGACGCAGGCGGGCCAGCACCGCCTGATCCCGTAGCCCACCGGCCCCCCTCCAGGCATCGAACAGCCTATCACAGCTGGCGGGCAGCGACTGACCGCTCATCCAGACCGCCTGCGCGCCGCGCCACGCCGCCTCCGCATGCCCCGTGGCATACTGGGCGTAGTAATAGTTACAGCGCGCCGCCACCGGCTGCGGCGGCTGGGGACTGAAGGCGAGCAGACCTATCCAATCCTCGCGCCGCGCCAGCTCATTGACATAGCGCGACGTCAGGCTGCGCGCCGGCGGCAGCGTCGGATACTGCTGCAAAAAGGCCTTAATCTGCTGCGCGTTAACCTGGGACATATCCTGCGTCAGCGCCCGATAGGCCAGATAGGGGTACAGCGGATAGTCTCGCAGCGTCGGCATCAGCTGATTGACGCTGTCCATCCGGTTGCCGTCCCACGCCTGCTTAATCTGTTGATAGCGCGTGCGCTGCGCATCGAGCGAATCTGCCGAGGCCGCCGCCGCGCTCAGCGCCAGGCACAGCCCGACGCTCCAATAGCGCCATTTGCCCACCATGACCATGTGTCTCTTTCCTTTACTGACCCTCGCGCCCCGCGCGTCCACCGAATGATCTCCATCGCTCCGCGTAGAGCGTTGGCTAACCGTCTGAAATTCTATGACAGTGATTTTAGCAAAGCATTCCCCGTATCCAGCTTTTCTTGCACGCATTTACACGTTGCCTACGGCCTGTCGCCATCCCTTTTATCCTTTACGCACTCAATCGGGGAGAATTCACCTGGAACCGACAGAGATCGCAAGGAAAAAGCGCGATGGCACGCTATACTCGCGCTTTGTCCACCCCCTGCCCGCGGGTCGTTGTTATCCGTGGATGAACGGGCTACACTCCGCATCCACTATCGATCCGCAGCATATTCATCCGATAACAAGAGGCTCAGAGCAACGTGGCTCAATACGTCTATACCATGAACCGCGTCGGCAAAATCGTCCCGCCGAAGCGTCACATCCTGAAAGATATTTCCCTCAGTTTCTTCCCGGGTGCCAAAATCGGCGTGCTGGGTTTAAACGGCGCGGGGAAATCCACCCTGCTGCGCATTATGGCCGGCGTTGATACCGATATCGAAGGCGAGGCACGTCCGCAGCCAGGGATTAAGATCGGCTACCTGCCGCAGGAGCCGAAGCTCAATCTGGAGCAGACTGTCCGCGAGGCGGTGGAAGAGGCCGTGGGCGAGGTTAAGCAGGCGCTGACCCGTCTGGATGAGGTGTACGCCCTGTACGCCGATCCGGACGCCGACTTTGACAAGCTGGCCAAAGAGCAGGGAGAACTGGAGGCGATCATCCAGTCCCACGATGGCCACAATCTGGATAACCAGCTGGAGCGCGCCGCCGATGCGCTGCGCCTGCCAGCCTGGGATGCCAAGATCGCCAATCTCTCCGGCGGTGAGCGTCGCCGTGTGGCTATCTGTCGTCTGCTGCTGGAAAAACCGGATATGCTGCTGCTCGACGAGCCAACCAACCACCTGGACGCCGAATCCGTCGCCTGGCTGGAGCGCTTCCTCCACGACTATGAGGGCACCGTCGTCGCCATCACCCACGACCGCTACTTCCTGGACAACGTCGCCGGCTGGATCCTCGAGCTGGACCGCGGCGAGGGGATCCCGTGGGAGGGTAACTACTCCTCCTGGCTTGAGCAAAAGGATCAGCGCCTGGCGCAGGAGGCCTCTGCTGAAGCCGCCCGCCGTAAATCCATTGAGAAAGAGCTGGAGTGGGTGCGTCAGGGCGCCAAGGGGCGTCAGTCGAAGGGCAAGGCCCGCCTGGCCCGCTTTGAAGAGCTCAATAATACCGATTACCAAAAGCGTAACGAGACCAGCGAGCTATTCATTCCGCCGGGACCGCGCCTGGGCGACAAAGTGCTGGAGGTCAGCAACCTATCCAAATCCTACGGCGATCGCCTGCTGATCGATGCGCTCTCATTCAGCATCCCGAAAGGGGCTATCGTCGGCATCATCGGCCCGAACGGCGCCGGTAAGTCCACCCTGTTCCGCATGATCTCCGGCCAGGAGCAGCCGGACAGCGGTAGCATCACGCTGGGCGACACCGTGACCCTGGCCTCCGTCGACCAGTTCCGCGATGCCATGGACGATAAGAAAAGCGTCTGGGAAGAGGTCTCCGGCGGGCAGGACATCATGCGTATCGGTAACTTTGAGATCGCCAGCCGCGCCTATGTCGGCCGCTTCAACTTTAAAGGCACCGATCAGGGCAAACGCGTCGGCGAGCTCTCCGGCGGGGAGCGTGGCCGTCTGCATCTGGCCAAGCTGCTGCAGGTCGGTGGCAATATGCTACTGCTCGACGAACCGACCAACGATCTGGACGTTGAAACCCTGCGCGCACTGGAGAACGCCCTGCTGGAGTTCCCGGGCTGCGCCATGGTCATATCCCATGACCGCTGGTTCCTCGACCGTATCGCCACCCATATCCTCGACTATCAGGATGAGGGACGCGTCGAATTCTTCGAGGGGAACTTCAGCGAGTACGAAGAGTACAAGAAGCGCACCCAGGGCGCCGAAGCCCTGCAGCCGCACCGTATCAAATACAAGAAGATCGCCAAATAAGCGCGTCATGCTACGAAAAAGGCTCCCTCGGGAGCCTTTTTAACGTCAGGTTGGCATCCGCATCATGCCAGATCCTGCAGAATATCCAGCGCGTCCGACAGCTTCTTCACGCCGTACACCGTCATAGTGGGGATCACCTTCTTCGGCACGTTGGCATGGGGGACTATCGCCCGCCGGAAGCCGTGCTTGGCCGCCTCAATAATACGCTCCTGACCGCTGGCAACCGGACGCACCTCGCCCGCCAGCCCCACCTCGCCAAAGATCACCAGATCCTGCGGCAGCGGCCGGTCGCGCAGGCTGGACACCAGCGACATCAGCAGCGCCAGATCCGCGCTGGTCTCGCTGACCTTTACCCCGCCGACCACGTTGACAAACACATCCTGATCGGCCATCTGCAGCCCACCGTGACGATGCAGCACCGCCAGCAGAATCGCCAGACGGTTCTGCTCCAGCCCCACGGCAACCCGCCGCGGATTGGACATCATGGAGGTATCCACCAGCGCTTGGATCTCCACCAGCAGCGGGCGGGTCCCCTCCCACACTACCATCACCGAACTGCCGGCGGTGATCTCCTCGCCGCGGCTGAGGAAGATGGCCGACGGGTTGCTGACCTCGCGCAGCCCCTGCTCGGTCATGGCGAAGACCCCCAGCTCATTGACCGCGCCGAAGCGGTTTTTATGGCTGCGCAGGGTACGAAAGCGCGAGTCGGCGTCGCCGTCGAGCAGCACAGAGCAGTCGATGCAGTGCTCCAGCACCTTGGGACCGGCCAGAGAGCCATCCTTGGTGACGTGGCCGACCATAACGATCGCTACGCCGCGCGTCTTGGCAAAGCGCGTCAGATAGGCCGCCGTTTCACGCACCTGCGCTACGCTGCCGGGCGAAGACTGAATATCGGCCATATGCATCACCTGGATCGAGTCGATCACCATCAGCTTCGGCTGTTCTTGCTCGGCGATCAGGCAAATCTGCTCAATACTGGTCTCCGACAGCATATTCAGCCCCTCCGTCGGCAGGCCAAGGCGATGGGCGCGCATCGCCACCTGCTGCAGCGACTCCTCACCGGTCACATACAGGGTCTTCATCTGCTGTGACAGGCGGCACAGGGTCTGCAGCAGCAGCGTACTCTTGCCTGCGCCGGGATTTCCGCCGATCAAAATGGCGCTTCCGGGCACTACGCCGCCGCCCAGCACCCGGTCAAACTCGGTAAAACCGGTCGAAAAACGCGGCAGCGCCTCCAGGCTAATCTCCGACAGCTTCTGTACCTTGCTCAGGCTTCCTGCATCGCCGGCATAGCCAGACAGACGCGCGCTACGCCCCGCCGCCGGCGCCGCCGCCAGGCGTACCTCGCTGATGCTATTCCAGGCCTGACAGGCCGAGCACTGCCCCTGCCAGCGCGGATAGTCCGCCCCACACTCATTACAGACAAACGCCCGTTTCACCGCCTTTGCCACTGCCGACCTCCTTTCTGATGACTGCCCGGCGCCGCCGCTCCGCGCGGATACGCCCTAACGCTCTTCATGCTTTAACGTCGCGCTCAACACGCACAGGACACCGATGAGATCCGCATGACGAATCGCCAGCGGCGCCCGATCGTAGACGCAGGGCTTGGCATGGAATGCGATCCCCAACCCGGCACGCTGGATCATCTTCAGATCGTTCGCGCCATCGCCGATGGCGACGGTCTGGGCCAATGGGATATTCAGCCGCTGCGCCAGCTCGCACAGGGTATCCTCTTTGCACTGCGCATCCACGATCCGCCCCGTGAGCCGTCCGGTCAGACGCCCGTTGTGCACCTCCAGCGCGTTGGCCACCGCGGCGCTCAAATTCAGGCGCGTGCGCAGGTGATCGGCAAAGTAGGTAAAACCACCGGAGGCAATCGCCACATGCCAGTCAAACGCCTGCAGCTTGCGCACCAGGCTGGTTAACCCCGGCATCAGCGGCAGAGCATCCCTGACCTGCTGCAGGATGGCGGCGTCGGCCCCCTCCAGCGCCGCCACGCGCTGGCGCAGGCTGGCGGCAAAGTCCAGCTCGCCGCGCATGGCGCGCTCGGTCACCGCGGCCACCTCTCCGCCGACCCCGGCCAGACGCGCGATCTCGTCAATGCACTCGATGGTAATGGCCGTCGAGTCCATATCCATCACCAGCAGCCCCGGCGAGCGCAGGTGCGGCAGACGCCCCAAGACCGCGGTATCGATGCCCTGCTCATTGGCAAGCCTGGCGGCCCTGGCGGGCATACCGCCGGCCAGGCGCACCACCTGGTAGTCCTCGATGCACCACGCGGCCACCACCACCAGCGGCGCCGCCAAGCGGCGCTGGAACGCCTGCAGCGCCGCCTTATCCAGATGACGTCCATACAGCAACCAGCCAGTATGACCGGCGCGATAGTCCAAAGGCATTACCTCATCACCGCTCAGCGACAGCGGCAGGCCGGGCCAGCGATAAATCTCGGCGGGCAGATCGCAAAAGGTAAGACTGTTGGGCATAACCACTCCTTAAAAACGCCATCCCGGCGTCAAAACTGTGCCTCAAGCTATCCTATCGTCAAGGCTTCTGGCAACATAAAGTCATTACCGGCGCAAAGGATCCCCAATGGTTAAGGCTACGCTTCGCTTCCGCCTGCACAGAACAGCCATCGTGCTGATATGTCTGGCATTATTGGTCATTCTGATGCAGGGGGCGTCCTATTTCAGCCTCAGTCATCAGCGGGCGCGGCTCGATCAGGTCGGCGAGCTGGCGCAAACCCTGGCTCAGCAGGTTGCCGCCCGCCTCTCCCCGCTCATCAATGACGATACGCCGGATACCAAAAAAATCGCCCCCATCCTGGAAACGCTGACCCGCCACAGCCGTATCCTGGATGCCAGCGTCTATGCGCTGGACGGGTCGTTGATCGCCCAGGCCGGCGAACGGGTGGAGGTGCGCGATCGGCTGGCGCTGGATGGCCAGCGCGCCGGCAGCTATTTTAACCACCAGATAGTCCAGCCGATCGACGGCCGCGATGGCCCCCTCGGCTTCCTGCGCCTGACGCTGGACACCCACGTTCTGGCAACCGAATCACAGCAGGTAGACAACACCACCAGCCTGCTGCGCCTGATGATGCTGCTAGCGCTGGCGATTGGCATCATTTTGGCACGCACACTGCTGCAGGCGCGGCGCAGTCGCTGGCAACAATCCTCCTACCTGCTGACCGCCAATGCTCCGCTGGCGGAGGAGAGCGAACGCGAGGCGTCAGCGCAGGAGCATAGCGCATCGCCGCCGCCGCCAACGTCCTAAAAAGCAAAACCCCGCCGAGGCGGGGTTTTTAGATAAAGGGAGTTGACCGGTAAGCCGGGTTCTGTCGTGGACAGTCATTCGTCTAGGCCAGCAATCGCTCACTGGCTCAAGCAGCCTACCCGGGTTCAGTACGGGCCGTACCTTGTGAACCCCTATTTGGCCTTGCTCCGGGTGGAGTTTACCGTGCCACGGTCTGTTGCCAGCCGCGCGGTGCGCTCTTACCGCACCCTTTCACCCTTACCTGATCCCGCTTTGCAGCGGGCCATCGGCGGTTTGCTCTCTGTTGCACTTGTCGTGGGCTTACGCCCCCCAGGCGTTACCTGGCACCCTGCCCTATGGAGCCCGGACTTTCCTCCCCTGCGCCCGTCTCCCCGAAAGGACGACGACACAGCGGCGACTGTCTAGTCAACTCCGGCGCGGATGATAGGCTATTCCGCCTCACTTGTCACCTGATTGCTGCGCGAGTGCGTATTTATACAGCGCATTCTTCTTCACGCCGTGAATTTCCGCCGC
Source organism: Edwardsiella anguillarum ET080813 (assembly GCF_000264765.2). Classification (GTDB taxonomy): domain Bacteria; phylum Pseudomonadota; class Gammaproteobacteria; order Enterobacterales; family Enterobacteriaceae; genus Edwardsiella; species Edwardsiella anguillarum. Next base: position 2,316,430 of record NZ_CP006664.1, on the reverse strand, counting down.
CAGCGCCGCCGCCTTTTTCAGCGGTAGCTCTGCCTGCAGCAGCGCCAGGGTGCGCAGCGCCTCGGGCGACAGCGCCTCTTCATCCGCCTGGTATCCCTCGACGATCAGCACCATTTCACCCTTACGCCGATTCTCATCCTGCTGCACCCAGGCCAGCAGCTCAGCCACCGGCGCGCCGTGGATACTCTCCCAGGTTTTGGTCAACTCACGCGCCAGCACCACATAGCGCTCGGCGCCCAGTTCACTGACCATATCCGCCAAACTCTCCAGCAGGCGATGGGTCGACTCGTAGAAGATCAGCGTACGGGCCTCCTGCTGCAGATCGCGCAGCCGATCGCGCCGCGCTTTCCCCTTGGCGGGTAAAAAGCCCTCGTAGCAGAAGCGATCCGACGCCACGCCCGCCGCGCACAGCGCCGTGATCGCCGCACAGGCACCCGGCAGCGGCACCACGCGAATCCCGGCCTCGCGACAGCGGCGCACCAGGTGATAGCCGGGATCGTTAATCAGCGGCGTACCGGCGTCGGAGACCAGCGCAATACTCTGTCCCTCGCGCAGCTTCGCCAGTAGCTGATCCGCTTTTTGCTGCTCATTGTGGTCATGCAATGCAAAGAAGCGCGCATTTATGGCAAAATGTTGTAACAGCATTCCCGTATGACGGGTATCTTCCGCCGCTATCAAATCGACCGCTTTCAGCGTCTCCAACGCCCGCTGGGTAATGTCTCCGAGGTTACCGATAGGCGTCGGCACCACGTACAGCGTCGCCGCAGAAATGGCAGCATGATCGTTTTGATTCATTGTTTCATCCGGTTTGTCGATTTAATATTGAGCATTCTGAAAAAATTTACTGGGTACAGTATGCTTTCCTCAATCACTGTCCGCACCAAGTCCGGACGCCTTATCCCGCTGGTTTTGGCCGCCACACTGCTGGCCGCCTGTTCCGGGCGCATATCTACCACGCCACCGGCCCCCGTACAGAGCGAAGCCACCGCTTCTGCCGACTACTATCTGCAGCAGATGCAGCAGAGTAGCGATGATAGCAAGGCTGACTGGCAATTACTTGCCATTCGTGCACTGCTGCGGGAGGGAAAGCTACCTCAGGCGGCCGACCTGCTCGGCCAGCTGCCGTCGCAGCTAAGCGAGGCTCAGCAACTGGAGCAGCGCCTGGTCAGCGCCGAGCTGGAGATCGCACGGCACGCCCCGGCGCAGGCGCAGACCATCCTGGCCAACCTGGACGTCGCCCAGCTCAGTCAGGCGCAGCAGCTGCGCTACTATCAGACGGTGATCGCCGCCGCGCAGGGGAAAACCACCCTGGCGCAGATCCGCGCCTATATCGCGCTGCAGCCGCTGCTGACGCAGGAGAAGCAGCGCAAGGCCAACATTGACGCCACCTGGGCCGCGCTGAGCACCCTGAGCCCGGCCGATCTCAACGGCATGGTGATCAACGCCAACGAAGATATTCTGCGCGGCTGGCTGGATCTGCTGCGGCTGTACCAGGATAACCGTCAGGATCCGGCGCTGCTCAAGGCGGCGATCAAAGATTGGCAGACCCGCTACCCCAATAACCCGGCGGCGACGCTGCTGCCCAGCGCACTGGACAATATCCTGCACCTGCAGTCGGCCTCTACCGCCAGCATTGCGCTGCTGCTACCCCTGAACGGTCAGGCCAAGGTCTTCTCTGACGCCATTGAGGCCGGTTTCAACGCCGCGAAAAACGGCGCGTTTACCCCGAACAGCGCCCCGGCAGCGACGGCGACCCCGTCTGCGCCGGCCGACGTTAACGCCGCCGGCGCCGTCAGCCCCAGCGCCCAGGGGGCGGACGCCGCGGCGCCCGCGGCCCCTAACGATAGCGCTGCCCTGCCGCCGCTGGACGCCGCTGGCGATCCGATCGCGCCCGGCGTCAGCCCGGGCAATCCCGACGCGCATATTCAGGTCTATGACACCAGCAGCCAGCCGCTGCCCGCGCTGCTGAGCCAGGCGCAGCAAACCGGCGCCAGCCTGGTCGTCGGTCCGCTGCTGAAAAACAACGTGGATCAACTCAATACCCTTTCTACGCCGCTGAATATTCTGGCGCTCAACCAGCCCGAGCAGGTGCAGAACCATCCCAACATCTGCTATTTCGCGCTGTCACCGGAAGATGAAGCGCGCGATGCCGCGCGGCATATCTGGACTCAGGGTAAGCGTACCCCGCTGCTGCTGATCCCGCGCAGCCCGCTGGGCGATCGCGTCGCGAAGGCCTTTGCCACCGAATGGCAGTCGTTGGGCGGCGGCAGCGTGCTGCAGCAAACCTTCGGCTCCAGCGCCGAGCTGCGCAGCACCATCAACGGCGGCACCGGGATCCGCCTGACCGGCCAGCCGGTCAGCGTCGCACCGGCCCCGTCGGCCTCGGTGACGATTGCCGGCCTGACCATCCCGGCGCCGGTGCAGCCGCCGGTAGCCAGCGGCGGCGGCGTGGACGCCGTCTATATCATTGCGACGCCGGCCGAGATCACCCTGATCAAGCCGATGATCGATCTGGCCAACGGCACCCATAACGGCATCGGTCTATATGCCAGCTCACGCAGCTATCAAGCGGGCGCCGGTCCCGATTTCCGCTTGGAAATGGAGGGCATTCAGTTCAGCGATATTCCGCTGTTGGCCGGCAGCGATCCGGCCATGCTGCAGCAGGCGCCGGCCCAGTACCGCAACGACTATTCGCTGATGCGGCTGTATGCCATGGGCGCTGATGCCTGGACGCTGGCCAACCACTTCGCCCAGCTGCGCCAGATCCCCGGCTTCCAGGTTCAGGGCGCGACCGGGACGCTGAGCGCCAACGACAACTGCGTCATCCAGCGGAAACTGCCGTGGCTGCAGTACCAGAAAGGCAGCATCGTCCCGGTTCAATAACCGCTCACCAGATCGGCGCGCACCATGAACAGCGGGCGCGCCGCTATCTGGAGCAGGCCGGGCTGCGTTTTCACGCCGCAAACGTACGCCTGCGCGGCGGTGAGATCGATCTGATTATGCGCGACGGTGCCACCTGGGTCTTTGTCGAGGTGCGCTACCGAAAAAACGCCTGCTACGGCGGCGCGGCCGCCAGCATTGATCGCCGTAAACGCCAGCGTCTACAGTGCTGCGCGGCCCGCTGGCTGGCGACGCAAAATCAGAGTATAGAGACAGCCGATTGTCGTTTTGACGTTTTGGCAATCACCGGCGGCCAGTTACAATGGCTGCCCAATGCATTTGTCTGAAGCGCATAACGCTGTTCAGGCTTTTCCAAATAAATGGACACTTACCGTGCTGGAAAGAATTAAAGGCTGTTTTACTGAAAGCATACAAACGCAAATTGCCGCAGCGGAAGCCCTGCCCGATGCCATTTCCCGCGCGGCAATGACGCTGGTGCAGTCACTGCTGAACGGCAATAAAATTCTGAGCTGCGGCAACGGCGCCTCCGGCGCCAATGCCCAGCATTTCGCCGCGACGCTGATCAATCGCTTTGAAACCGAGCGTCCAAGCCTGCCGGCCATCGCACTAAACGCCGATAGCGTGGTCTTAACCGCCATAGGCAACGATCGCCTGCACGATGAGATCTACGCCAAGCAGGTACGTGCCCTGGGCCATGCGGGAGACGTACTGCTGGCTATCTCAACCCGGGGCAATAGCCGTGATATCGTCAAGGCAGTCGAGGCGGCGGTTACCCGCGATATGACGATCGTGGCGCTGACCGGCTATGACGGCGGCGAGCTGGCCGGTCTGCTGGGGCAGCAGGATGTGGAGATCCGCATCCCGTCGCACCGCAGCACCCGTATCCAAGAGATGCATATGCTGACCGTAAACTGCCTGTGCGATTTAATTGATAATACCCTGTTTCCTCACCAGGCTGACTGAAGGAGTCGTCATGACGATGCGTTTTCCCTTAACCCGATGTTTTCCCGCGCTGGTCGTCCTCAGTGCCCTGCTGCTGCAAGGCTGCGTCGCCGCCGTGATCGGCAGTGCGACTATGGCAACCCAGGCGGCCAGCGATCCCCGCAGCGTGGGTACCCAGGTCGACGATGGCACCCTGGAGGCCCGTATCTCCAACGCCCTGAGCAAAGACGCCCAGCTGAAGAAAGAGGCGCGCGTCGTGGTAACCGCCTATCAGGGGCAGGTGCTGCTGACCGGTCAGGCGCCAAGCCAGGCGCTGATTAGCCGCGCTAAGCAGATCGCGATGGGCGTTGAAGGCACTAAGGCGATCTATAATGAGATCCGTTTAGGCCAGCCGGTCAGCCTGGGCACGGCCTCGGCCGATGCCTGGATCACCACCAAGGTACGCTCCCAGCTACTGGCCAGCGATCAGGTGAAATCCACCAATGTGAAGGTGACCACCGAAAATGGCGAGGTCTTCCTGCTGGGGTTAGTGACGCCCAAAGAGGGACAGGCCGCCGCGCAAACGGCCAGTAAAGTCAGCGGGGTGAAACATGTCACCACCGCCTTCTCGCTGCTGAAGTAAAGCCGCAACGCAATAGCCAAACATCCCCGCCGCGGCGGGGATGTTTGATGTCTATCGGCGGCTAACGCAGATCGTAGCGCTGTAAAAAAGCCTCTCCGCCCAGCTGGCGCATCTGGCGTAGGATCCAGCGCTGACGCTGCAGCACATAGCGCGAGGGTGCCCGTACGCTGAAGCGATGTGGATTAGGCAATACCGCCGCCAGCAGCGCCGCTTCTCCCGCCGTCAGCCGGCTGGCCGACTTGTGGAAATAGCGCTGGGCGGCCTCTTCAACCCCGAAGACGCCGGGGCCAAACTCCGCGATGTTCAGGTACACCGTTAAAATACGCCGCTTGCTCCACACCAGCTCTTCCGCCAGCGTCAGTGGCGCTTCGAGCCCTTTGCGTAGCCAGCTGCGACCGTCCCACAGTAGCAGGTTTTTCATGGTTTGCTGCGACAGCGTCGAGGCACCGCGCAGCGGGCCTCCCCCCTCATCCGCGCTGTCCAATGCCTGCCCGATAGCAGTGAGATCAAACCCCCAGTGCTGGGGAAACTTCTGATCCTCCGCGGCGATCGCGGCCAGCGCCATCTGTGGCGCTATCTGCGACATTGGCCGCCAGGTCTGGTGGGCAACATAGCTAAAATCACCGTGTAACCAGGCCCCGATTTGTCGCTGTACCATCACCGTGGAATAGGGCACCGGCAGCACAGCGAATATCAGCAGCGCGGCGATCCACGCCCCCAGCAGCGCGAGCACCAGGCGGCTCCCCCAACACCTGATGCGCTGAAGCACCCGACGCGACGCTGCCGTTTGACTCATCGGGTCATATCCAGCACCTGTGCGACCAGCTTATCGATCCCCTCAGCCGCCTCGGCGATAGTGTTGGCCAGCATGTAGGCCGGCGTCGTCACGACCCGCTGCGCCTCGTCGACCACGATGTCATTCACCGCACAGGCCACGTGCTCCCCGCCCATCGCCGCAATCGCGGCGGCCGTGGCGGCATCGTTACCGATGGTCACCCGCACGGGCCCCCCCAGCAGCCTGGGCAGTAGCGCCGGCGCAATGCAAATGAACCCCAGCGGCTTGCCGTCGCGGTGCATACGCGTCACCAGATGCTGCAGCGCCGGATCAATGCTGCATTCCGCGCCATCCGTCGCAAAGCTACTGAGATTTTTAGCCGCGCCAAATCCACCGGGCACGATCAGCGCATCCAGCTGGCTGGCATCCGCCTGCGCCAGCGGCGTCACATCGCCGCGGGCAATCCGCGCCGCCTCCACCAAAATATTACGCCGCTCCGCCGTCGGCTCTCCGCGCAGGTGATCGATCACCTGCGCCTGCTCCCGATCCGGCGCCAAACACACCGCCTGAGTCCCGGCGCGGGACAGCGCCAGCAGCGTTAATACCGCCTCGTGGATCTCACTCCCATCAAAGACTCCGCAGCCGCTGAGTACTACGCCGACTCGTTTCATCGCCTCTCCTCATTATCGGTGAATAGGCTCCCCATCCCGCGGACGGCAAGGAGAACGCCAAAGAATTAACCACGCTTAACTATTCGCTTTTTACGCTGCATCCGTGCCGTTCCTGCGCCCTGTGCATTAGTAACTACTTTAGGGGAAGTCAACACCCTACGGCTTTGTATTGGCAAAAAAACGAACACATCACACATTTAACTGAATGAACTAACATCCATAACCAACTTATTGGTATGTTGATGACGCTGTGCGTCGAACCGATTAGATCCATTTACGCAAACTTTTTCTTGATAATTTCTTTCATCAACTATGCGTAAATGTTCGTTTTCCCTGGTGTTGGCGCAGTCGTTGCGCACCCCGACTCCGTCGGGGTCATTTTTTATTAGCCTGCGCAACCCAGTCGCGTAAAATCTGCACGTCGTGGCGCCACTCCTGTTTCAGCTCGTCGATCCACTCCTGCACATTATCCCACCAGGCCGGCAGCGTCGGCGTCTGGATCTGCTGCGCCAGCTGCTGTAAATGACGCAGTCCCACGGAGCCTGCGGCGCCTTTAATCTTGTGTCCCTCTTCGGTAATCCCCTTCTGATCGCGCGCGGTCATATTGGACTCCAGCACCGACAGATAGCCCGGCATCATCTTCTCGAATACCGCCAGACTCTGATCGATCAGCTGCGGCCCGACCAGATCCAGATACTGCTGCAGCATCTCGGTATCCAGCAGCTCACAGAGATCGTGCGCATGGGACTCTCCCGCCTCGAGCGCCGTCGCCGGGGCGCTGTCCCAGAAGCGGCGGATCACCGCCGTCAGCGCCGGCACGGCCAGCGGCTTGCTCAGCACATCATCCATCCCTGCGTCCAGATACTCTTTCTTATCTTTCAATACATTCGCCGTCAACGCCACCAGCGGCGGCAGCGCTGGTTTTCCATAGCGCTGGCACAGCGTGCGGGCGATATCCAGGCCGGTCATATCCGGCAGCTGAATATCCAGCAACACCAGGTCATACTCCTGCGGTGCAAACATGGCCAGCGCCTCGGCGCCGCTCATCGCCACATCAACGCTGTTCCCCATCTTCTCCAGCACCGAACGTGCGACGATCACGTTCAACTCAATATCCTCAACCAGCAGGACGTGCAGCGCCGGCAGCGGCATCTCCTCCTCCTCGGGCGGCTCGCTCAACGCCTCCTCGACGACCGGCGCCCGGATGCTGAGGGTAAAACAGGCTCCCTCTCCCGCCACGCTGCTCACCACGATATCGCCGCCCATGGTCTGCGCCAGACGCTTGGAGACCGCCAGGCCAATGCCAGTGCCGGTGGCCGGTTTGCCGCCATGCATATCTTTCACCTGATAGTACATGGCGAAGATCTTATCCTGCTCCTCCGGAGGAATACCGATGCCGGTATCGCGCACCTCAAACAGCAGCTTATCCTGCTGCTCACGCCAGACGCGAACGCTGACACCGCCGCGCTGAGTAAACTTGACGGCGTTGCCGATCAGGTTCCACAGGATCTGGCGCAGGCGCGTTCCGTCCGCTATCACCTTATGCGGCAGCGCGGGATCCGACGTCAGCGTAAAGCTCAGCCCCTTCGGCTGCACCAATAGCCCGGACAGATTCTCCAGATCCGTCAGAAAGCCGGTAAAATCGATGGCCTGGTTATCCAGCTGTACCTTGCGCCGCTCAAGTTTATCCATCTCAATGATGTCATTGAAAATATTCCCCAGCGCTATCGCGCTGACGTGGATGGTCTTCAGGTATTTCAACTGCTCCTCATTCAGCTCGGTATCCAACAGGATACGGCTGAGGCCGACGATCCCGTTCAGCGGGGTACGCAGCTCATGGCTGATGGTCGAGATAAAGGTGGTTTTTTCACGGCTTGCGTTCTCCAGGGCATCCTGATAGCGCTTGCGCTCGGTGATATCGCGCCCAAAGCCCATCAGGCCGTGGCGCTTGCCCACCCGATCATAGAAGGGCACCTTGCGCAGCTCAAAGCAGGCCTTACGCCCGTCGGGATAGACCAGCCACTGCTCGTAGGTGAGGGAAACATTATGGCGGAAAACCTTTTCATCGGTCTCGATAACCTTCTGGGCGATATCCGGATCGTACACATCGCGCGGCGTCAGTCCGATCAGCTGCTTTTCACTCTTGCCGGTCAGCAGCTCCATCGCCCGATTGCAGCCGGAAAACTCACCGTTCTCATTGCGGTAGTAGACCAGATCCGGAGAGGAGTCGAGGAATGAGCGTAGCAGCGCCGACTGCTGCTCCAGCTCTACCTGCGCCAGCTCGCGCTGATCGATCTCGTGCTGCAGGGTATCCAGTACCTGCAGGCGGGCCTCTTCGGCCTTGACGCGATCGGCAATCTCTTGGTTAAGCTGGCTGATATTGTCCTTGAGCTGCTGGTTCAGCTTCAGATCGCGGTGACGCATCTCCTCCAGCTTATTCACCAGCTTGCTCAGGCGCTGACGCGACTCCTCCAGCTGTTCCACCACCACCGACAGAAAATAGACGGCCCAGGGGGTGATCAACAGGCCGAAGAAGACCGAGCGCACCACGTCGATGCTGTCCACCTGACCACGCAGAAGCATAGTCACCGCCATCTGCACCACCATGGCCAGCAGCACCAGCGCCGATGCCAGTAGGATGGAGAAGCGCACCAGCCCAAGTTTTACCATTAAATCAACGTAATACTGGGCCAATACCCGAATTTGTTTCATCTTGCACTCCCCCGGCAATTATCTCGGTGTAAACCTATCCCCGGCGGATGTCATGACGGGAGCCAACGGCGGCGCGCCCCGTACGGCGACGCCGGTCGCTTAATAGGATAAGTTATTAATCATACCGTAAAATCCGCGCAGGAGGGCAGGCTACGACAGCGCCGAAGCCTGGCCGCCGCACTCCAGCAGATAGTTATTAATGGCGACCATCCCGGTCCAGCGGTTCTCGCACCACTGGGGGGCTAGCAGCGTGGGACGGCGAGCGCTGGCGGAAATCCGGTGATAGATGACCTCTGGCGGCGTGTGGCGGATCATCTCTCCGGCGGTGTGGACATAGCTATCTAACGCCAGATCCTGCAGGCGCCCAGCCTGCCAGGCCTTGGCCAGTACGCTGCCGGTCACAATATGCAGCGGATGCAGCTTGATCCCCTCGACGCCGGTCTCCACCACCCGCTGCAGCGTGCTGAGACTGTCCGCGTGCGCCTCTCCGGGCAGTCCAACGATCAGATGGCTGCATACTTTCAGTCCACGTGCCCGGGCGGCGCGGGTCGTACGCTGATAGCAGGCGAAATCATGTCCGCGGTTAATCCGGCGCAGCGTCTTATCGTTGGCGCTCTGCAGCCCGAGCTCCAGCCACACCTCGTAACCCTGTTCACGGTACTCCGCCAGCAGATCAAGCACGCTCTCCGGTACGCAGTCGGGACGGGTCCCGACGCACAGGCCGACCATATCGGCCTGCTGCAGAGCCTCCCGATACATATCCCGCAGGATGCAGACCTCGGCATAGGTGCTGGTATAGGCCTGAAAATAGGCCAGATAGCGTCGCGCCCGGTTAACTTTGCGCGCCTGCGCCTCCAGCTGTTCGGCGATGCTGCGCCGCTGCATCTGTTCATCGGCAAAGGAGGCCACGTTGCAAAACGTACAGCCGCCGCGGCCCAGCGTTCCATCGCGGTTAGGGCAGCTAAATCCGCCGTGCAGCGTGAGCTTATGAATTTTTTCCCCATAGCGGCGCTGTAGGTCGGCGCCGAACATATTGACCAATTGCTGCAACTGCATAATAGTAAAAGAGGCCTTATATAACCCGCTGGCAAGTTCCGCCATTATACTCCATGCCGCTTTTTTACGCGCCAACGGCGATCCCCTCGCGCCACCATCGCATCACAATTCATATTAAATGACTTTAAATTCACTGTTACACACGAAACAGCGCCGCGCTCTGCGACGATCCGCACCGGAATGAGTCTGCGATGAAAAAACAAAATTAATTATCAACATCTTCTTTATATACGACATATTAGTCTTAATTAACTTGTTTAAATAGCATACAAAATAACAAACAGGCTAATTTGACAGTGTTACCCGGTAGGCACCGCCGGTCCGCTTCTCGCGACACATCAAGGCACTTTTTTATATATTTTCATTAAAAATCAATCCTGTATCACAAAACACGCCCCGATAAACTGTGATATAGCCCACATTTGACCTGCGAAATCTTTCCCGATAAGTTGAAAAGCCGCCGGAAATAAAAACAACACCCTTCCGGATGGACACAACATCACATCATAGTTATCCAGTTAGTTACGATCCCCGCGCAACGCGTGACAGTGTGCTTGTGAATACTGATGCAGGCGGCTGCCCGACGGGCGCCTCCGGTCAAACGACCGAGAACCTGCCAGCCACAGGCCGCTGCGCCCGGCGGTGGGGGCCGCGCAGAGCTTGGGGAGGTTCACTGAATATGTTGTACGATGCATCCCATGAACGGGACAACTGCGGCTTCGGCCTGATTGCCCATATAGAAGGCGAACCGAGTCACAAAGTCGTGCGTACCGCCATTCATGCGCTGGCGCGCATGCAGCACCGCGGCGCCATCCTGGCCGACGGCAAAACCGGCGACGGCTGCGGCCTGCTGCTACAAAAGCCCGATCGCTTCCTGCGCATGGTGGCAGAAGAGCGTGGCTGGCGACTGGCCAAGAACTATGCCGTCGGTATGCTGTTCCTCAGCCGCGACGAAGAGCGAGCAGGAGCCGCCCGGCGCATCGTTGAGGAGGAGCTACAGAACGAGACCCTCTCCATCGTGGGGTGGCGCGACGTCCCCGTCAACCAAGAGGTGCTGGGCGACATCGCGCTCTCCTCTATGCCGCACATTGCGCAAATCTTCATCAATGCCCCGGCCGGATGGCGCCCGCGGGATCTGGAGCGCCGTCTGTTTATCGCCCGTCGGCGCATAGAAAAGCGCATCGAGGATCCGGATTTCTATGTCTGCAGCCTCTCGAATCTGGTTACCATCTACAAAGGGCTGTGCATGCCCGCCGACCTGCCGCGCTTTTACCACGATTTGGCTGACCTGCGCATGGAGTCGGCCATCTGCCTGTTCCACCAGCGCTTCTCGACCAACACCGTACCACGCTGGCCGCTGGCGCAGCCGTTTCGTTATCTGGCACACAACGGTGAAATCAACACCATCACCGGTAATCGTCAGTGGGCACGGGCACGAACCTACAAATTTAAGACGCCGCTGATCCCCGATCTGCAGGACGCCGCCCCCTTTGTCAACGAAACCGGCTCTGACTCCAGCTCTCTCGACAACATGCTGGAGCTGCTGTTAAGCGGGGGGATGGATATTGTGCGCGCCATGCGTCTGCTGGTGCCGCCGGCCTGGCAGAACAACCCGGACATGGATCCCGACCTACGCGCCTTCTTCGACTTTAATTCGATGCATATGGAACCCTGGGATGGCCCGGCCGGCATCGTGATGTCAGACGGACGTTTCGCCGCCTGTAACCTAGATCGCAACGGCCTGCGTCCCGCGCGCTATGTGATAACCAAAGACAGGCTGATCACCTGCGCCTCAGAGGTAGGAATTTGGGACTATCAGCCGGATGAAGTGGTGGAGAAAGGGCGCGTCGGCCCCGGCGAACTGATGGTGATCGACACCCGCGCCGGGCAGATCCTGCACTCGCGGGAAACCGACGACGATCTGAAAAGCCGCCACCCCTATCGCGAATGGATGGAGAAAAATGTCCGGCGCCTGATCCCCTTTGAGGATCTGCCCGATGAGCGGGTCGGCAGCCGTACGCTGGACGATGCGGCGCTGCTCACTTACCAAAAACAGTTTGCCTACAGTCAGGAAGAGATCGACCAGACCCTGCGGGTGCTAGGGGAGAACGGCCAGGAAGCGACCGGCTCAATGGGCGACGATACGCCCTTTGCCGTCCTCTCCAGCCGCCCGCGCCTCATCTATGATTACTTCCGCCAGCAGTTCGCCCAGGTCACCAATCCGCCGATCGATCCGCTGCGCGAAGCCCACGTCATGTCGCTCTCCACCAGCATCGGGCGCGAAATGAACGTCTTCTGTGAAGCCGAGGGACAGGCGCACCGCCTTAATTTTAAGTCGCCGGTGCTGCTCTACTCTGACTTCGCCCAGCTGATCGGGCAGGAAAAAGAGCACTATCGCGCCGAAACCCTGGATATCACCTTCGATCCCGGGCAGCAGGATCTGCAACTGGCCCTCGCCGCCCTGTGCGACGAGGCCGAAGCCCAGGTGCGCCGCGGCGCGGTGCTGCTGGTTCTGTCCGATCGCGCCATCGGCGCCCAGCGTTTGCCGATCCCGGCGCCGATGGCCGTCGGGGCGGTGCAGCGGCGCCTGGTCGAACAGAGCCTGCGCTGCGACGCCAACATCATTGTCGAAACCGCCAGCGCCCGCGACCCGCATCACTTTGCCGTGCTGCTTGGCTTTGGCGCCACCGCAATCTACCCCTATCTGGCCTATGAAACCCTGGCCAAGCTGGTGGACAGCGGAGCCATCGCGCGCAGCTACCGCCAGGTGATGCTGAACTACCGCAACGGGATTAATAAAGGGCTGTACAAGATCATGTCCAAAATGGGCATCTCCACGGTGGCCTCTTACCGCTGCTCCAAGCTGTTTGAGGCCGTCGGCCTCCACCCCGCGATCTGCGATCTGTGCTTCCCCGGGGTCGTCAGCCGCATCGGTGGAGCGACCTTCAGCGACTTCCAGCAGGATCTGCACAATCTGTCCCGCCGAGCCTGGCTGCCGCGCCAGCCCTTGGATCAGGGGGGACTGCTGAAATATGTCCACGACGGTGAGTACCACGCTTATAACCCCGATGTGGTGCAGGCTCTACAGCAGGCGGTCCAGAGCGGCGACTATCGCGACTACCAGCGTTACGCTAGCCTGGTCAACCGGCGCCCGATCACCACCCTGCGCGATCTGCTGGCGCTGCGCCCCGTCGCGCAGCCCTTGGCGCTGGAGCAGGTTGAGGCGGAAAGCGCCCTGTTCCAACGCTTCGATACGGCGGCCATGTCCATCGGCGCGCTGAGCCCCGAGGCCCATGAGGCGCTGGCCCAGGCGATGAACGGCCTGGGCGGCTTCTCCAACTCCGGCGAAGGCGGAGAGGATCCGGCGCGCTACAACACCGATAAAGCCTCACGTATCAAACAGGTCGCCTCCGGGCGCTTCGGCGTCACGCCCGCCTATCTGGTCAACGCCGATGTGATCCAGATTAAAGTGGCGCAGGGCGCCAAGCCGGGCGAAGGGGGTCAGCTGCCCGGCGATAAGGTGACCCCGTACATTGCCCGACTGCGCTATTCGGTGCCCGGCGTCACGCTGATCTCTCCCCCGCCACACCACGATATCTACTCTATCGAAGACCTGGCGCAGCTGATCTTCGATCTCAAACAGGTCAATCCGCGGGCGCTGATCTCCGTTAAGCTGGTCTCTGAACCAGGCGTGGGCACCATCGCGACCGGGGTCGCCAAGGCCTATGCCGACCTGATCACCATCGCGGGCTATGACGGCGGCACCGGCGCGAGCCCGCTCTCCTCCGTGAAACACGCGGGGTGTCCCTGGGAGCTCGGCCTGGTAGAGACCCAGCAGGCGCTGGTAGCCAACGGGCTGCGCCATAAAATCCGTCTGCAGGTGGACGGTGGCCTGAAGAGCGGCGCCGATATCATCAAAGCCGCGATCCTCGGCGCGGAAAGCTTCGGCTTCGGCACCGGTCCCATGGTGGCGCTGGGCTGCAAGTATCTGCGGATCTGCCACCTCAATAACTGCGCAACCGGCGTCGCCACCCAGGATGAAAAGCTGCGCCGCGACCACTTCCACGGCCTGCCGCTGCGCGTGACCCACTACTTCCACTTTATTGCGCGGGAAACCCGCGAGCTGATGGCACAGCTGGGCGTCAGCCGCTTGGTCGACCTGATCGGTCGCACCGATCTGCTGACGGTACTGGAAGGAGAGACCGCCAAGCAGAGCCGCCTGGATCTCGCGCCTCTGCTACATACGGCCACGCCGCATCCGGGCAAGGGACTGCACTGCAGCGAAGGCAACCCCCCCTTCGATTCGGGGCAGCTCAACCAAAGCCTGCTGTCTCAGCTACAGGAGAATATCGCGGCCCGTCAGGGGCGCACGCTGTTCTGCGACATCCATAACACGGATCGTTCGGTGGGCGCCTCGCTTTCCGGAGCCATCGCCGAACGCTACGGTGAGCAGGGCATGGCCGCCTCACCGCTGAAGATCCAGTTTAGCGGTACCGCAGGTCAGAGCTTTGGCGTGTGGAATGCCGCGGGCCTCGAGCTAACCCTGACCGGCGATGCCAACGACTATGTCGGTAAGGGCATGGCGGGCGGCCGTATCGTCATCCGACCGCCGGTCGGCTCCGCCTTCCGCAGCCATGAGGCCAGCATCATCGGCAACACCTGTCTGTACGGCGCCACCGGTGGCAGGCTGTTCGCCGCCGGGCGTGCCGGCGAGCGCTTTGCCGTGCGTAACTCCGGCGCCCTCACCGTAGTTGAGGGGATCGGGGATAACGGCTGTGAATACATGACCGGCGGTATCGTCTGCGTGTTAGGCCGCACCGGTATCAACTTCGGCGCGGGCATGACCGGTGGGTTTGCCTATGTGCTCGATGAAGACGGCGAGTTCCGCCAGCGCGTCAACGCCGAGCTGGTTGAGGTGCTGGACATGGCGGCGCTGCCCATCCACGAGGAGCACCTGCGCGGGCTGATCACCGAGCACGTCCGGCTGACGGGATCCGGGCGCGCAGAGGCCATCCTAGCCGACTGGCCACAGTGGGCCGCGCGCTTTGTCTTGATCAAGCCGAAATCCAGCGACGTGAAAGCGCTACTGGGACACCGTAGCCGCTCCGCAGCCGAGCTGCGCGTGCAGGCACAATAAGGGGGCGGAGAAATCATGAGTCAGAATGTCTATCAGTTTATCGACCTACAGCGTATCGATCCGCCGAAAAAGCCGCTAAAGCAGCGCCAGGGCGAATTTATCGAGATCTATGAACCCTTCTCCGACGGCCAGGCGCAAGCGCAGGCCGATCGCTGTCTCTCCTGCGGTAACCCCTACTGCGAATGGCGCTGCCCGCTGCATAATTACATTCCTAACTGGCTGAAGCTGGCCAACGAAGGACGTATTTGGGATGCGGCGACGCTCAGCCATCAGACCAACAGCCTGCCGGAGGTGTGCGGCCGGGTCTGCCCGCAGGATCGCCTATGCGAAAGCGCCTGCACGCTGCATGATGAGTTCGGCGCCGTCACGATCGGCAGCGTAGAGCGCTACATTACCGACAAAGCGCTGGCCGAGGGGTGGACGCCGGATCTCAGCGGCGTACAGCCCACCGGGAAACGGGTCGCCATCGTCGGCGCCGGCCCCGCGGGCCTTGCCTGTGCCGACGTGCTGGCCCGCAGCGGCGTACAGGCCGAACTCTTCGATCGCCACCCGGAGATCGGCGGACTGCTCACCTTTGGCATTCCCGCGTTTAAATTGGAAAAGCAGGTTATGGTCCGCCGGCGCGAGATTTTCAGCGCCATGGGGATCCGTTTCCATCTGAATACCGAGATCGGACGCGATATCACGCTGGAGAGTCTGCTGAGCCAGTTTGACGCAGTCTTTCTCGGCGTTGGCACCTACCAGGCCCTCCCCGGTGGACTGGAGCAGGAGGAGGCCAGCGGCGTACACTCCGCCCTGCCCTACCTTATCGCCACTGCCCGCCATCTGATGGGCTACCCCGAGGATCCTCAGACCCCCCACGTCTCCATGCATGGCAAACGGGTGGTGGTGCTCGGCGGGGGAGACACCGCCATGGACTGCGTACGCAGCGCCCTGCGCCAGGGGGCCACCCAGGTCACCTGCGCCTATCGCCGCGATGAGGACAATATGCCCGGCTCCCGGCGCGAAGTGAAAAACGCCCGCGAAGAGGGCGCTGCGTTTCGTTTCAACCTGCAGCCGCTGGCCATTGAAACCAACGCCGCCGGGCGGGTGTGCGGCGTTCGCATGGCACAAACAGCGCTGGCGGATCCCGATGCCGCCGGCCGACGCGCCGTGCGTCTCGTGCCCAACGCCGAGGTCACGCTGGCAGCCGATGCGGTGATACTGGCGTTCGGTTTCCGCCCGCACGCCATGACATGGCTGGCGGAGCACGGCGTGGATCTCGATGCCCAAGGGCGCATCATCGCCGCAGACCACGGCGACTATCCCCATCAGACCAGTAACCCGCAGATTTTCGCCGGCGGCGATGCGGTACGCGGATCCGATCTGGTGGTGACCGCCATCGCAGAGGGACGCCGCGCGGCTCAGGGTATCCTAAGCTATCTCTGCGTGTAGCACTCTGCGCCGGCGCGGCCTCCCGCGGCGTCGGCGTTATCCCGTCCCCTCTCCAGCGCCGCCTCCTCCGAGACAAAGCGCAAAAACAGCGCCCGTAGCCACTGGATCACCGGATCATGGTGTACCCGATGATGCCAGATCAGCCGTGTATAGAAGGCGGTCTCACCATCGGGATAGGGTAGGATCGCCAGGTTGGCCATCTGGGAGAAATGGCGGGCGGTCTGGGTGGGCAAGGTCAGGACAAAGTCGGTCTGCGCCAGGATCATCGGTGCCGCCAAAAAATAGGGCACTGACATGGCGACATCATAGTCTTTTCCCTGACGATGAACCGCGTTACCCACCGTGGCGCCAGGCTGGCCGTCGTGCAGGCTCACCTGCAGCCGACGATAGGCGTTGATCTGCGCTAAGGTCGGCGTCTCCCCACGCAGCATCTGACGCGCCAGCGGATGCCCCTGACGCACCAGGCAGGAAAAGGTGGTCTTAAACAGATTGGCCTCGTGAAAATCGGCCGGAATGTCGATCAGCGGATAGATAGCCAGATCCATGCGGCCGAACTTCAGGCTAGAAAACAGATCGTCACCGATGGGCAAGATCTCGATTCGCGCATTGGGCGCTTGCTGGAACAATGACTTCACGACCCGTGAAAAGATCATCCAGACACCGTTGTCCACCGCGCCCAAGTACATGGTACGCCGCAGCGCCTGCGGCTCGAACTCATAGGGCATCGTCAAATGATCCAGCGCCTGCAGCGCAGCGGTGACCCGCGGCATCAGCTCTCGGGCACGTGGCGTGGCCTGCATACCATAGCCCCCCTTCACAAACAGCTGATCCTGAAAGACGGCGCGCAGCTTACTCAACGCCCGGCTCGCCGCCGCCTGACTCAGGCCAACCCGGCCTGCGGCCTGCGTCAAAGAGCCGGTTTCCGCCAGCGCGCGGAACAGAGCCAGTCGCTCACTGTCTACGGCCACATTATTCATTTTACGCATGATCATTATCCGGAAATAAGCATTTATCTCCGAATAGAGATAACCTAATATCGGTATAAAAGAAATAAAGCCTGCGGTTAATTACGTGATACGTATCAAATAATAATATTATGGCGCCGTCAAACATATACGCATCATCAAACACATCAATTAATAATAAATAAAAATAATTCAAGCAAGATTAAATTCAACAATATATATTCACCTGCGTAATATCTTGGTTTATCACGACAATGATAACCATCCATCATTGCTCATCATCGCCCTATTTATGCTGCGCCCTGCGGCGTAGCAGATACCGAATTCCCCTTTTGGGATAGCGCGGACGGCATGCAACCCAACGTGGGCTGTCCACTGATGATAAAAATGGATTTATTGCAAAGTCAGGAGAATACCATGCTCAGCACAACCAGAAAAACGCTGGTCGCAGGTGCCATTGCATTCGCCATCGGCGCCGTCTCTCCCACCGTTCACGCCGCCGGCATGCCGGCAGCCCCAGCCGTCGGTAATCTCGGCTCCGTCGTGGTTGACCCCTATGGCAACTCACCGCTCACGGCATTAATCAACCTGAATGGACACACCATCTCCGATGTTAAAGTCACCGTGCAAGGGAAAGGAAAAAATGGCGTTGCCGTCAGTTATCCCGTCGGCAAATCATCCCTGTTAACCTACGATGGCATTCCTATCTTTGGCCTGTATCAAAAACATGATAACCAGGTCACAGTTGAATATAAGGAGGGTGGAAAACTCAAAAAAGATGCCTATACCATCCGAACCTCTGCCATCGTCAATAAATATATGGATAACCGCTCACTCACCGATTTACAGCAGGTGAAACCGGTTAAAGTTGCCAAAGGGTTTGAGGACCGTCTCTATTTAGTCAATACCCATACCTTTACCTCGCAGGGATCTGATCTGCACTGGAGCGGCGAAAAAGATAAAAATGCCGGTCTGCTGGATGCGAGCCCGGCGACCGGATCCCTGCCATTCGATATCGCGCCCTTTACCTTTGTTGTCGACACCCAGGGTGAATATCGCTGGTGGCTGAATCAAGATACGCTCTATAACGGCCATGATGTTGACATCAACCAGCGCGGCTATCTGATGGGGATCCGGGAAACGCCGCGCGGAACCTTTACCGCCGTGCAAGGGCAGCGCTGGTACGAGTTCGACATGATGGGCCAGATCTTGAATAATCACCGTCTACCGCGCGGCTACCTCGACGCCACCCATGAGTCGATCGAGATCCCTAACGGCAACGTAATGCTGCGCGTCGGCAAACGCAACTACCTGCGCGACGATGGGCAGCGCGTACACACCATCCGCGACCATATTCTGGAGGTGGACAAGGCCGGACGGGTGGTCGACGTCTGGGATCTTAACCTGATCCTCGATCCGCTGCGCGACAGCCTACTCGGCGCGCTCGACGCCGGCGCCGTCTGCGTTAACGTCGATCTGGACCACGCGGGCAAACAGGCCAAGCTGGAGCCGGATACGCCGTTTGGCGATGCACTGGGCGTCGGCCCAGGGCGTAACTGGGCCCACGTCAACTCCATCGCCTACGATCCTAAAGACGACAGCATCATCCTCTCCTCCCGTCACCAGGGAGTCATCAAAATTGGCCGCGACAAGCAGGTGAAGTGGATCCTGGCACCGGCTGAGGGCTGGAACGAGAAGCTCTCCGCCAAGCTGCTCAAGCCGGTTGATGCGCAGAATAAACCACTGAACTGCAGCGCCAAGGGCGTCTGCGAAAACAGCGATTTCGATTTCACTTATACCCAGCACACCGCCTGGCTATCGCCCAAGGGCACCCTGACGGTCTTCGACAATGGCGATGGCCGCCACCTGGAGCAGCCGGCGCTGCCCACCATGAAATATTCACGCATCGTGGAGTACAAGATCGATGAAAAGAATATGACCGTGCAGCAGCTCTGGGAGTATGGCAAGGATCGAGGCTATGAATGGTATAACCCGATCACTTCGATCGTCGAATACCAGCCGGATCGCGACACCATGTTCAGCTTCGGCGGCTCCACCAATCTGTTTGAGCCGGGCCAGCCGACCACCGGTCGCCTAAATGAAATCGACTACAAGACCAAAGACGTCAAGGTCGAGCTGGACGTGCTGTCCGACAAGGCTAACCAAACCCATTACCGTGCGGCGCTGATCCGGCCGCAGGGGCTGTTCCTGTAACGTCCATGGGCGTATCCCTGGATACGCCCATTCCGTATCGCTTTAGGAAAGGAGTCTCCACTATGCATTTAACGCTGGGTAAAACACACCTGAAAGCCCTACTGGGCGCCACACTGCTGACCTGCGCCTTCGGCGCGGCCGCCTTTAGCGAAGGCACGGACTACGTGGTGTTGGAAAAGCCGATTCCCAACGCCCAGAAGACTCTGATCAAGGTCTTCAGCTACGACTGCCCCTTCTGCTACAAGTATGATAAGGCGGTCACCGGCCCCGTCAGCGAAAAGGTTAAGGATGTCGTACGCTTCGAGCCGTACCACCTGGATACCAAAGGTGTCTATGGACCACAGGGCAGCGAAATTCTCGCCGTGCTGCTCAATAAGGATCGCGCCGCCGGTGTCTCCATCTTCGACGATGCCTCTCAGTTCAAAAAGGCCAAGTTTGCCTACTACGCGGCCTACCACGATAAAAAAGAGCGCTGGAAGGATGGCAAGGATCCGGCTGCCTTTACCCAAACCGGGCTGGACGCCGCTGGCCTGAGCCACGCCGATCTGGAGGAGGGGCTGAAGGATCCCGCGGTACAAAAGACCCTGGGTGAATGGAAGGCCTCCGCCTACGACGTAGCCAAGATCCAGGGCGTACCGGCCTATGTAGTCAACGGTAAATATCTGATCATGACCAAGAGCATCAAATCCGTCGACTCCATGGCCGATTTAGTCAAAGAACTGGCTGCCAAGTAGCCTAAGGATGATCGCTATGTTTGCAAAGATGTGGAGTGACCTGCGCCAAAATCCGGTCGAAACGCTGGTTCGCTGGCAGGAGCGGCGCTTTCTCTGGCTGCTGATGGCCCTGGTCATGGGCGGACTGATCGTCCTGGCGCATGCCTTTTTTCAGATCTATCTGTACATGGCCCCCTGTGAACAGTGCGTCTATATCCGCTTTGCCATGCTGATCATGGTTATCGGCGGACTGGTCGCGGCGATCAACCCACGCAATCTGGCGCTGAAGCTGTTCGGCTGTATCGCCGCCTTCTATGGCGCCATCATCGGCATGGGATACTCCATCAAACTGAACGGGATCCATCATGCGGTGCACAGCCCGGACGCGCTGTTTGGCGTACAGGGATGCTCCACCGATCCCCACTTTCCCTTTGGACTGCCCCTGGCCGAGTGGTCACCCTCTTGGTTTAAGCCGACCGGCGACTGCGGTTATGATGCACCGGTGGTACCACAGGGGGTGGCGCTGGACAGCGTACAGCAGTGGTTTATCGACATATACGTGCAGGCTGAGGGCTGGTATCTGATCCCCTCCATGCAGTTTATGAATATGGCGCAGGCCTGTTTCCTGGCCTTTGCGCTGTGCTTTGCGATCCTAGTGATCATGAGCGTCGCCTGGGCTATCCATCTGCTGCGCCGTCGCGCGATGCCCGCGGACCATACCGCCTCTACCCCCCGCTAAATCGCTGGCGGAGTTTAACTCCGCCACCGCTTTCCCCTGTGGTACGCTCACCAACGATAGTTTGACCCTACTCACGCTTTGCTGCATTTTACCTTGATGGAGTATTGCTCCATAATATAAATTCATATGGAGTTCAATTTTAAAGCGTAATCAAGGTGAGGTGTC
Source organism: Edwardsiella anguillarum ET080813 (assembly GCF_000264765.2). Classification (GTDB taxonomy): domain Bacteria; phylum Pseudomonadota; class Gammaproteobacteria; order Enterobacterales; family Enterobacteriaceae; genus Edwardsiella; species Edwardsiella anguillarum. Next base: position 2,295,384 of record NZ_CP006664.1, on the reverse strand, counting down.
ATGTCTGTATTCACCACTCTGCAACAGCATATTCAACGCAACGGTGCCCTGATCGTCTCCTGCCAACCGGTGCCGGGTAGCCCGATGGATAACCCGGAGATCGTCGCCGCCATGGCCGCGGCCGCGGCCCAGGCGGGAGCCGCCGCGCTGCGTATCGAGGGCGTGGCCAACCTGCAGGCGGTGCGCCCGCGCGTCACCCTGCCGATTATCGGGATCATCAAACGCGATCTGGATGACTCGCCGGTACGCATTACCCCCTTCCTGCGCGATATTGACGATCTGGTTCAGGCCGGCGCCGATATCATCGCCTTTGATGGCACCCAGCGTCCTCGCCCGGAGCGGCGGGAGGCCCTGCTGGCGCGCATACAGCACCATGGGCGTCTGGCGATGGCCGACTGCTCCTCGCTGGAAGATGGGCTGTACTGTCAGCGCCTCGGCTGCGATTTTATCGGTACCACGCTCTCCGGCTATACCCAGGGTGAGACGCCCTGCGAGCCCGATTTTGCACTGGTGCACGCGCTGAGCAATGCCGGGTGCAGGGTGATTGCCGAAGGGCGCTACAACACGCCTGCGCAGGCGGCGCAGGCGTTATCCCAAGGGGCCTGGGCCGTCACCGTCGGCTCGGCCATCACCCGCATTGAGCACATCTGTCAGTGGTATTGCCAGGCTCTCCAGGCGGAGGCGCATCATGAATACGCTGGCCATTGATCTGGGCGGAACCAAGCTGGCAGCAGCGCTGGTCGATACCAACGGCCAGCTCAGCCAACGCTGCGAGGTCGCCACGCCGGTCAGCGGTGACCCGGAGGCCCTAACGCAGGCGCTCTCCCAGCTAATCACCCACTATCGAGGAATGGCAGACAGGGTTGCCGTCGCCTCTACCGGCATTATCCATCAGGGGATCCTCAGCGCCCTGAATCCCGATAACCTGGGCGGACTGAACCGTTTTCCGCTGCAGGCGTGCGTTGAGAGGCTCAGCGCGCTGCCCTGCCACCTTCTCAACGATGCCCAGGCCGCGGCCTGGGCTGAGTATCTTGCCCTGACCCCCAGCGGTCAGGATATGGCGTTCATTACGGTATCGACCGGCGTCGGCGGCGGGCTGGTGCTCAACGGCCGCCTTCAGATCGGGCGCGCTGCCTTCGCTGGCCACATTGGCCATACACTGGCCGATCCGGCGGGACCACGCTGCGGCTGCGGGCGTAGCGGCTGCGTAGAGTCCATCGCCTCAGGGCGGGCTATCGCCGCGGCGGCGCAGGGCGATCTGGCTGGCCTCGATGCCCGCGCTATTTTTCAACGGGCCGCCGCCGGCGATGCCCAGGCACAGCGGCTCATCGCCCGCTCGGCCCAGGCGATCGCTCAGCTGATCGCCGATCTGCGGGCGACGCTGGATATTCAGTGCGCGGTGATCGGCGGCAGCGTCGGCCTGGCTCCAGGCTATCTGGCTCAGGTTCAGCATTTTCTGCGGCAGATGCCGCACGCTTACCACGCCACGCTGTATTCAGCCCGCCATCAACGCGATGCCGGCCTGATCGGCGCGGCACTCTGGAGTCGGAGAGAAACGACATGATACTTGGACATATTGATGATTTAGCCCAGCGCAGCGACCTGCCGAACCCTATTCGCCGTGCGCTGCAGCGCGCGCTGGAAGCCGGCGCAGCGCAGCAGGAAAACGGTACTCACCCCATCGACGGCGAGCGGCTGTACATGAATGTCATGACGCTGACGCCACAGGAGGCGGAGGAAAAACTGGGCGAGATACACCGCGACTATCTGGATATTCAGCTGGTGCTGCAGGGCGAGGAGCGCATCGACTTCGCCCTGGCAGGCCAGGCGCGCGAATGCCAAGCCTACCAGCAGGAGGGAGACTATCAGCTGTGTGCCGCCATGGCGCAGCCGCAGCGCCTGATCATGACGCCGGGGATGTTTGCCGTCTTTCTCCCCGGAGAGCCCCATAAGCCCGGCTGTATCAGCCGGACGTCAGACCCCATTAGGAAAGTCGTCGTCAAGCTGCACCGCGACTGTCTTAAGGAAGAGAAATAACAACGGTTCTGGCCATGGCTCCCGGCATACCCCTGCCGGCGATGTCCGCCATCCTCTTTGACGTGTGATCGCCCTGCTCCCCCTATGCGGGGCATCACACTTTTTTCTCTTTTCCCCACGGGCCACGCGAGAACAAAACAAAACCCCCTGCTAGGCAGGGGGGGTTCAACAGAAAAAAACCGGGATCAAATCCCGGTCTCTATTAACGTTCGCGTTATTTTACCACGCGTAGGGCCGGACGGCCGCGCGGCGGAGGCTCATCGCCGCCGTCATCCTCGTCTGCGGGCGTGGGGTTATCCGGCGAGCGATCGCCGTCGATCAGCGTCATGGCCGGCTCATCGCTTTCCATCTCGGCGCGCGTCTCATCGCCATCCTGGTCATAGGCGGCCTCGGGCTCAAACATCGTACCGGCGCCGTTTTCACGCGCATAGATAGCCATCACCGCCGCCATGGGCACATATACCTGACGCGGTACGCCGCCGAAGCGGGCGTTAAAGCGCACCGCATCATCCGCCAGCTCTAGCCCACCAACGGCGCGTGGCGCGATATTCAGGACAATCTGCCCATCGCGCGCGTACTCCATCGGCACCATCACGTCGGCGCAGTGTACATCCACCACCAGATGCGGCGTCAGCTGATTATCCAGCAGCCAGTCATAGAAGGCGCGCAGCAGGAAGGGACGACGCGGTGACATTTGCGACAGCTCCATCATCAGCCCCGGGTATGCAGACGCATTTCACGCTCAGCCTCGGTCAGCGAGGCCAAGAAAGCATCACGCTCAAAGACACGCGTCATATAGCCTTTCAGCTCTTTGGCACCCGCGCCGCTCAGCTCGATGCCCAGCACCGGCAGACGCCACAGCAGCGGCGCCAGATAGCAGTCCACCAGGCTGAACTCATCGCTCATAAAGTACGGTTTCTGGGCGAAGACCGGCGCGATAGCCAGCAGCTCTTCACGCAGCTGTTTGCGGGCGGCGTCCGCCTCCTGAGCGCTGCCTTTTTCGATCTTGTACAGCAGAGAGTACCAGTCACGCTCGATCTGGTGCATAAACAGGCGGCTCTCGCCGCGGGCAACCGGGTAGACCGGCATCAGCGGTGGATGCGGGAAGCGCTCATCAAGGTATTCCATGATGATGCGAGATTCATACAGCGTCAGCTCGCGGTCAACCAGCGTCGGCACCGTGCGGTAGGGGTTGAGGTCGATCAGATCCTGCGGCAGATTGTCCATATCCACCTGCTCGATCTCGACGCTGACACCCTTCTCAGCCAGGACAATGCGCACTTGATGGCTAAAGATGTCGGTCGGCCCGGAAAACAGCGTCATTACCGAACGTTTGTTGGCAGCGACAGCCATGAAAACCTCCAAGTTTATCTAGAAAACGGTATGAACAGGTGCCCGTCAGGCTCTACACAGAGAGACGCGCAGCGCCTGTTGCACGGTTACGGGCGCAAAAAGGCAAGACAACGAAAACATTGACTTATCCCGACCTGCGGCGCTCAAATTTTATACGTTGCAACAGGAGACAAAAGTGAATGCTAGTTTACCAGAAATTGGCGTACTTGTGGGGGGCAGATAATGATTTCATGGATAAAATCCTTTACAGCGAATAAACCAACGCCGTACGGAAATAAAAAAACCCGGCCAGGCCGGGTTTTTTAGCATTAAGGATCTGCCGAAGCAGAAACCCATTAACGCTTGGAGAACTGCGGACGACGACGTGCTTTGCGCAGACCGACTTTCTTACGTTCAACCTGACGAGCGTCACGAGTGACGAAGCCAGCTTTACGCAGTTCAGAGCGCAGAGTTTCATCGTACTCCATCAGAGCGCGGGTGATACCGTGACGGATCGCACCTGCCTGACCAGAGATACCACCACCTTTAACAGTGATGTACAGATCCAGTTTTTCAACCATGTCGACCAGTTCCAGCGGCTGACGAACTACCATGCGGGCAGTTTCGCGACCGAAGTACTGTTCCAGAGAACGCTGGTTGATAACGATTTTACCGCTACCCGGTTTGATAAATACGCGAGCGGCGGAGCTTTTGCGGCGACCAGTGCCGTAGTATTGATTTTCAGCCATTGCCTATATCCCGATTAAATGTCCAGAACCTGCGGTTGCTGCGCCGCGTGATTGTGCTCGTTGCCCGCGTAAACTTTCAGTTTACGGAACATTGCACGACCCAGCGGGCCTTTCGGCAGCATGCCTTTAACCGCGATTTCAATTACACGCTCAGGATGGCGAGCAATCATCTCTTCAAAGGTCGCTTCTTTGATACCGCCGATGTGGCCAGTATGGTGGAAATACTTCTTGTCCAGGCGCTTGTTACCGGTTACGGCAACTTTTTCTGCGTTCAGGACGATGATGTAATCACCAGTATCCACATGCGGGGTATACTCCGCCTTGTGCTTGCCGCGCAGGCGACGAGCCAGTTCAGTTGCCAAACGGCCTAAAGTTTTGCCGGTAGCATCAACAACATACCAGTCGCGTTTTACGGTTTCTGGTTTAGCTGTAAAAGTTTTCATTAAAAGCTTACCCAATTTTTAGTTACACGTTGGTGAACACAACGCTTCGATTTTCAGTGTTGAGGTTCACACGACCATCGTCCAGCAAACCTACCCCTTCGAATAGAGCCATGCCGGCACATAAAGTTTTTGGGAAAAAAACTTTGTTGTAACGTGGGGTCGCGAGATTATAGAGAAGTCGGCCTCAAAGATCGATCGCTTTTTCGCGCAACGGCGGAATTTATTGCCCGCGCGTGGCGATGCTCTCCGTGCGCGCTCATGGCCGATGCGGCAGGCTCAGGTAGGCTTCGCTCTGCATCTCCTGCAGACGAGACAGGCAGCGCTGATATTCAAACGCCAGGCGTTCGCCGCGATAAAGCTCGCACATATCGCAGGCCGCGCTGATAATCAGCGTCACCCGGCGCTCATAGAACTCATCCACCAGCGCCAGAAAACGCCGGGCGCACGCTTCACGGTCGGCACCCATCGTGCTGACCCCGTACAACAGCACCGTATGATAGCGCTGGGCCAGCGCAATGTAATCCCGTGAGCTGCAGGGCGCCTCGCACAGCGCAGAGAAATGCAGCGCCACCACCGCCTCTGCGCGCCGCAGCACCGGCAGCGGACGATGGTTGATCGTCAGCGTACCGCCGATCTGCCCCGCCTGACCGGCCAAGCGCAGAAACAGCGCGTCCATGGCCTGCTCCGTGTCCGCCCCCAGCGGCGTCAGGTACAGGTGCGCTCGGGTCAGGGTCCGCAGGCGGTAATCGGTCCCCCCGTCAACGTTCAGCACCTGGCAGTGCGTCTGGATTTGGGCGATGGCGGGCAGAAAGCGGCCGCGCTGCAGGCCGTTGGGGTAGAGCTGCGCCGGAGGAATATTGGACGTGGCGACCAGCGTCACCCCGCGCGTAAACAGCGCCGGCAGCAGAGTGCCCAGCAGCATGGCGTCGCCGATGTCCGTCACAAAAAACTCGTCGAAGCACAGCACATCCGCCTGTGCTGACAGCGCATCCGCCAGCGCCGACAGCGGATCGGCCTGTCCCTGTTTATCCGCCAGCGACTCATGCACCCACAGCATGAATCGGTGAAAGTGCAGACGCTGCTTGCGCTGCCCTGGCAGAGTGTCAAAAAACAGATCCATCAGCCAGGTTTTCCCCCGACCAACGCCCCCCCACAGATAGAGTCCAACGATGGGCTCGGCGATTCGCCTCCCGCCGAGCCAGCGGGGCAGCCGAGTTCGCCACGCGGCAGGCCCGGCGGTATGCCAGCGCGCCGTCCACCGACGGTGGATCTCATCCAGCGCCTCTACCGCCCGCTGCTGAGCGGCGTCCGGCTGATAGTCACCGGCGGCCAGGGCCGTGCGGTAGCGGGCCAGCGGCGTATCGTACGTCAGGGCATAGGGCGAGGACATCGGCGTGGGTATCCTTATTCTGCATTATGGACGACGGTGCAACCGCCTGCGTCATCCCCTTCAGTGAGTCATAACCATATGCAAAATAGCGACGGGATTCCACTCTGGCTCGGTTAGCGGTTATAGTGTGGGTATTAGGGGATGTCCCGTAACTGCGTAATCACACGAGCAGGATTGTTCAGACAATAGGAGTCACCATGACTTGGGAGTATGCGCTTATTGGTTTGGTTGTCGGCCTCATCATCGGTGCGCTGGCGATGCGCTTTGGCAACCGGAAACTGCGCCAGCAGAAAACGCTGCAGGATGAGCTAGAGAAAAGTAAAACCGATCTGGATCAGTACCGTCAGGAGCTGGTCAACCATTTTGCCCGCAGCGCCGAGTTGCTCGACAACATGGCGAAAGATTACCGTCAGCTGTACCAGCACATGGCGACCAGCTCAAATAATCTGCTGCCGGATATGCCAGCGCATGATAATCCGTTCCGCTACCGTCTGACGGAAGCGGATAACGATCAGGCGCCGGTCGAGATCCCGCCGCGCGATTATTCCGAGGGCGCCTCCGGCCTGCTGCGCGCCGATCGCCACGATTGACCTATCACGCGCCGCCCGACGGCGCTGATGCGCTCTGCGCGTACCCTGGATAGTCTTTCCTCCGGCGGTGCGCGTCATCGCGCGCGGCGCCGCTGTTTCCTCTTTTTTCCCTTACTCCGTCGCAGCCCTTGCGCCACAGATTGCAGGATGGTGCCATGACCCGCAGATCGCTTCCCCTTCTCCTCGCGCTGAGCCTGACGCTCGGCGCGCTGCCCACGGTCCAGGCATCGCTGCCGGCGACCCTGAACGGCCAGCCGCTGCCCAGCCTGGCGCCCATGCTGGCCAGGGTACTGCCGGCCGTGGTCAGTATCTATGTCGAGGGCGGACAGACGCCGCGCCAGCGCCGCATGGAAGGACTCGGCTCCGGCGTAATCATTAACGCGGATAAAGGCTACGTTCTGACCAATAACCACGTCATCCGCGATGCCCGAACGATCCGAGTGCAGCTGGAGGACGGGCGGGAGTACCCAGCCCGGCTGATCGGTCGCGATGCCGCCGCTGACATCGCGCTGCTCCAGCTGATCGATGCCCGTCATCTGACGGCCATTCCCCTGGCCGACTCCGATAAACTGCGCGTCGGCGACTTTGCCGTGGCCATCGGCAATCCCTTTGGGTTGGGGCAGACGGCCACCGCCGGTATCATCTCTGCGCTGGGGCGCAGCGGGCTCAATCTGGAGGGGCTGGAAAACTTTATTCAGACCGACGCCGCCATCAACAGCGGCAACTCCGGCGGGGCGCTGGTCAACCTTAAGGGCGAACTGATCGGGCTCAATACCGCGATCCTGGCCCCCGCCGGCGGCAACATCGGTATCGGCTTTGCGATCCCCAGCAATATGGCGCGTAGCCTGAGCGATCAGCTGATCAAATACGGTGAGGCCAAGCGCGGCGTGCTGGGTATCCGGGGCCGTGATATGACCGCCGAGCTGGCCAACGCCTTCAAGCTGGACAGCCCGCGCGGCACCTTCGTCAATGAGGTCTTGCCCAAGTCCGCCGCGGCCCGCGCCGGGATCCGAGCCGGAGACGTGCTGCTCTCTCTCAATGGCACCCCGATCACCAGCTTCGCTGCGCTGCGGGCCAAGGTGGGATCCGTCGCGCCCGGCACCGCGCTGCAGATTGGGCTGCTGCGTAACGGCAAGCCGATGAGCGTAACCGTTACGCTGGAAAACCGGGCGCTGGCCAGCGTGCAGGGAGAGACGCTGACGCCGGCGCTTGCCGGGGCGAGCCTCAGCCCCGGAGAGGTCCAGGGAACGCCGGGGATCCGCATCGATACGCTAGAGAAGGGATCGCCGGCGGCACAGATCGGCCTGCATAAGGCGGATCTGATCATCGGCGTCAACCGTCTGCGTACTCGCGATATCGCCACCCTGCGCAGCGCGCTGGCCGGCGACCCGCCGGTTATCGCGCTGCATCTGATCCGCGGCGGCGAAGGCATGTACCTCCTGCTGCGTTGATTGCCCGCACAAAATCGGGGGGAGGGCGCTGCCCCACTCCCCATTTCTCTGTTATTCTTGCGATTACCCTTTCCGCTCTACGTTGATAACCATGCTGGTAAAACTGCTGCGCTCCACCCTGCTCGGTCTGGCTGTGGCGATCGTATTGATGATTGCTCTGCCCTCTCTGCGCCCCCACGGCCTGACACCGCTGTTCAGCAAGGCGAGCTTCGAGGAGCAGCCGGTGAGCTATAATGCGGCGGTCAGACGCGCCGCGCCGGCGGTGGTCAACGTGTATAACGGCAGCATGAGCGGCAGCAACAGCGGACTGGCGATCAAAACCCTGGGCTCTGGGGTGATCATGGATGAAAAGGGCTATATCCTGACCAATAAGCATGTGGTCAGCGCCGCCGATCAGATCGTGGTCGCCCTGCAGGATGGCCGCTGGTTCGAGGCGATGCTGGTCGGATCCGATACCCTGACGGATCTGGCGGTGCTCAAGATCCAGGCCAGTAACCTGCCGGTGATCACCATTAACCCCAAGCGGGTACCGCATATCGGTGACGTGGTGCTGGCCATCGGTAACCCCTATAACATTGGGCAGACCACGACCCAGGGGATCATCAGCGCCACCGGGCGGGTCGGCCTGAGCACCTACGGCCACCAGAACTTCCTACAGACCGATGCCTCCATTAACCACGGCAACTCCGGCGGGGCGCTGGTCAACTCGCTCGGCGAGCTGGTCGGCATCAATACCCTCTCCCTGGATAAAAGCAACGACGGCGAGACGCCAGAGGGCATCGGCTTCGCCATTCCCACCGCCCTCGCCACCAAGATCATGAGTAAGCTGATCCGCGATGGCCGGGTGATCCGCGGCTTCATCGGCATCGGCGGGCGGGAGATCGTACCGGTGCGTAATCAACCGGCCAGCGCCGAGCGTATTCAGGGGATTATCGTCAATAGCGTCGCCGCAAACGGGCCGGCGGCCCTGGCAGGGATCCACCCCGGCGATATCGTCCTCAATGTCAACGGAAAACCGGCGATCAGCGCCACGGAAACGATGGATCAGGTGGCTGAAATCCGCCCAGGCAGCGAAGTGCCAGTCATCATCATGCGTAACGGCGAACGCCTGAAGCTGAACGTGACCATCGCCGAGTTTCCCAACGTAGACTAGGGCTGGGACGCCGCGCGCCGTTCAGCGCATAAAAAAGCCCCCGGCCTGACGGCGGGGGGCTTTTTTGCGCAGCGGCGGTGATTACTCGCCCACGCGCTCAATCTGGGCGCCCATGGCGCTCAGCTTGTCTTCGATACGCTCATAGCCGCGATCGATATGATAAATCCGGTCTACCAGCGTGGTGCCCTGCGCGATACACCCGGCGATCACCAGGCTGGCGGAGGCGCGCAGATCCGTCGCCATCACCTGCGCGCCGGAGAGCGTTTCAACGCCGTGGCAGATGGCAGTATTGCCTTCGATCTCCGCGTGCGCGCCCATACGAATCAGCTCAGGGATGTGCATAAAGCGGTTTTCAAAGATGGTTTCCGTAATCACCCCGGTGCCTTCCGCCACCAGGTTCAGCAGGCTGAACTGCGCCTGCATATCGGTCGGGAAACCCGGATGGGGCGCGGTGCGCACCGTGACCGCCTTCGGGCGCTGCCCGTGCATATCCAGCGATATCCAGTCTTCGCCCACCTCGATATCCGCCCCGGCCTCACGCAGCTTGGCCAGCACCGCATCCAGGGTATCCGGGCGGGTGTGACGGCAGACGACGCGCCCGCGTGAGACCGCGGCGGCCACCAGGAACGTCCCGGTTTCGATGCGATCCGGCAACACGCGGTAAACCCCACCGCCCAGACGCTCGACCCCTTCAATGATGATGCGATCGGTGCCGGCGCCGCTGATCTTCGCACCTAGCGTATTCAGGAAACCAGCGGTATCGACGATCTCTGGCTCGCGAGCGGCATTTTCAATCACAGTGGTGCCCTGCGCCAGCGTGGCGGCGCTCATGATGGTCACGGTTGCGCCAACGCTGACCTTGTCCATCACGATATGCGCTCCCTGCAGACGCCCCTGCACGGAAGCTTTCACGTAGCCCTCTTCCAGGCGGATCTCCGCCCCCAGCTGCTCGAGACCGGAGATGTGCAGATCCACCGGGCGAGCCCCGATGGCGCAGCCGCCCGGCAGCGAAACCTGGCCGCGACCAAAGCGCGCCACCAGCGGTCCCAGCGCCCAAATCGAGGCGCGCATGGTCTTCACCAACTCATAGGGGGCACACAGTTCGTTGACGCCGCTGGCGTCGACGTGCACCGAGCCGTTACGCTCAACCTTGGCCCCCAGCTGACTGAGCAGCTTCATGGTGGTATCAATGTCGCGCAGCTTGGGGACATTTTGGATCTCTACCGGCTCTTCAGCCAGCAGCGCGGCAAACAGGATCGGCAGGGCGGCGTTCTTGGCGCCGGAAATCGTCACCTCACCGTCGAGACGGGTCGGCCCCTGCAAACGAAATTTATCCATTTAATTGCGTTCTCGCTTAATCAGTTATCTACCGCCGCCCGCCCGTTGGCCGACGGCGCAAAATCACAGACCGCTCAGCTTGCGGTCGCGCTGCCACTCGTCAGGCGTATAGGCTTTGATGGTCAGCGCATGAATACGGTTGTCCGCAATGTACTCCATCAGCGGGGCGTAAACCGCCTGCTGCTGCTTAACCCGGCTCATCCCGGCAAACAGCTCACCCACTACGATAACCTGAAAATGGCTACCGTCTCCGGTGACATGGACCTCTTGTAGGGCCAATGCCTTCATCAGCACGTCTTTGATTTGATCATTGTTCATGGCGTTCGAGTCTTTTCGGGTTACCAAGCCTATGCAATAGGCGAATAGGCTGTACATATTAGAGGAAAGTGGCGTCGGCTTAAACAGTGAAAAGCCCCCATCGGCGCCGCTGACGGGGGCTTGATGATTATTGCGAGGGATTACGCAAGGTTAGCCGAAGGCGCAGCGCACAGTACGATATCCTGCAGGTTATACAGGGTGATCAGGGTGCGCAGGCGCTCACTGACGCCCCGCAGCGGTATCGGCGCCTCCGGGCTCAGGTTTTGCACATGCAGCAGCAGAGCCAGCCCCGCCGAATCCACCCGCGACAGCTCGCTGATATCCACACACGCGATGCCCGTCAGCAGCGTCTGGCGCTGCTGCCAGAGCGCGTCCAGCGAATCGCACTCCAGCGTCCCCTGCAGGTACAGGGTCGCATCGACGCGCCGCCAGCGCAGTTCACCTCCCGCTGTCACTGCTTGGCGTCCAGCGTAATGGGCTGCTTGGCCACGGCGATCAGCTGCTGCGTCAGGCCATCAACCCCTTTCTCACGCAGAATGGCGGCCCACTCGTTCTGCTTGGTGGTGATCATGCTGACCCCCTCGGCAATCATGTCAAACGCCTGCCAATGGCCGGTCTGGGTGTTTTTGCGCCATTGGAAGTCCAGACGCACCGGCGGACGCCCCTGATTGTCAAAGATCGTGACCCGGATAGTCACGATAGAGGCATCGCCCAGCGGGCGCTCCGCGGCCACCTCATAGCGCTGGCCGTGATACAGCGCCAGCGCCTGGCCATACACCTGCTCCAGATAGCTCTGGAACGCCTTAAAGTAGGCGTCGCGCTGCGCCGGTGTCGCACCGCGGTAATACTGGCCCAGCACCAGCGCACCGGCATACTTCACCTGCACATAGGGCATCAGCTCTTCACGCACGATCGTACGTAGGTAGTCGGGGTCCTGTTTGATGCGCGGCTGCTCGCTCTTCAGGCGGCTAAAGGTCGCGGCGGCGGCCTGATTCATCAGGGTATAAGGGTTGCTTTGGTCCAGCGTCGGCGCGGCGCTGACCTGCGCGGAGAACCAGGGCGCCACGCACAGCAGCGCGGCCATCACAATACGTTTCAACATGTTCAACATCCTCGCTGTGATTAATGTGCGACAGGCGCCGGCGTATTGCCGGCGGGAGCGGTACTGGCGGAGGCGTTACCGCTCTCGCCGCCGCTCTTATACAGGAACTGCCCGATCAAATCCTCCAGCACGATGGCTGACTTGGTATCCTGAATAGTGCCACCGTCTTTTAGAATGGCCGTGCCCATCTCCGGATCTTCAAACCCGACGTTGAGGGCCAGATACTGCTCTCCCAGCAGGCCAGAGGTCCGGATCGCCAGGGAGCTGGTGTCGGGAATATGGTTGTAGCGCTGGTCAATGTCCATCGCCACCCGCGGCAGATAGGTCTGAGGATCCAGCGAAATCTCCGCCACCCGGCCAATCACGACGCCGCCGATTTGCACCGGAGAGCGCGCCTTCAGACCGCCGACGTTATCAAACGTAGCGTACAGACGATACGTCGGCTCGCTCCCCAGCGATTTCACGTTGGCCACCTGTAGACAGAGGAAAACGGCGGCACACAGGGCGATCAGCATAAACAGACCGACCCACACTTCAGCTTTTTTCGTTTGCATTGCATCAATTCCCAAACATCAGTGCCGTCAGCACAAAATCCAAACCTAAAACCGCCAGCGACGCGTGCACGACGGTACGCGTCGTCGCACGACTGATCCCAGCCGAGGTGGGGACCGCATCATAGCCGTTGAACAGCGCGATCCACATGACCGTTATGGCGAAGACCAGGCTCTTGATCAGACAGTTCAGCAGATCGGTGCGATAGTCCACCGCTCCCTGCATCGCCGACCAGAAGAAGCCCGCGTCGATGCCTTTCCAGTCCACGCCGACCACCGAGCCGCCCCAGATTCCCACGGCGACAAAGATCACCGTCAGCAGCGGCATGCTGATCACCCCGGCCCAGAAGCGCGGCGCGACCACGCGCCGCAGCGGATCGACCGCCATCATCTCCAGGCTAGAGAGCTGCTCCGTCGCCTTCATCAGGCCGATTTCCGCGGTCAGCGCCGAGCCGGCGCGGCCGGCGAACAGCAGGGCGGTCACCACCGGCCCCAGCTCGCGCAGCAGCGACAGCGCCACCATCATGCCCAGGCTGGCTTCGGCGCTGTAGGTCGTCAGCACCAGATACCCCTGTAGTCCCAGCACCATGCCGATAAACAGCCCTGAGACGATGATGATCAGCAGGGACTGAACCCCGACGCTGTACAGCTGGCGGCGCAGCAGCGGCCACTGCTTGCCCGGCTCTGGCCGGCCAACCAGCGCGCTAAAGAGCATCAGCCCGGCGCGGCCAAAGGCGGCGCAGACCCGGATTCCACGGCGTCCAAAGGCCGCCACTCCATTAAGCAACATGTGATGAGCCCTCCCCCGACGCCAGCAGCGCATGGCGATAGTCACCCGCCGGATAGCGGAAAGGCACCGGCCCATCGGCGATGCCGTCAAGGAACTGGCGCACCCGCGGATCCCGATTAGCACGCAGCGACTGCCGATCGCCGTGCGCGATGACGCGCTGCTCCGCCACGATATACGCGTGGTCGGCGATACTCAGCACCTCGGGGACATCGTGCGATACCACCACGCAGGTGATGCCCAGCGCGTGATTCAGCTCATCGATCAGCTTCACCAACACGCCCATGGTGATCGGATCCTGGCCGACAAAGGGCTCATCGAACAGGATCATCTGCGGATCGAGCGCGATAGCCCTAGCCAACGCCGCCCGGCGTGCCATGCCGCCGGACAGCTCTGATGGCATGAGATCGGCGGCACCGCGTAGTCCCACGGCCTCCAGCTTCATCAGCACGGTGGTGCGCAGCAGGATCTCCGGCAGCCACGTATGCTCGCGCAGTGGAAAGGCCACGTTGTCAAACACGCTGAGATCGGTAAACAGCGCGCCGGACTGAAACAGCATGCTCATCTTCTTACGTGCTTCAAACAGGCGGCCGCGGGAGAGCGCCGGAATATTCTCCCCATCGAACCAAATCTCCCCGCAATCCGGGCGTAGCTGGCCGCCGATCAGACGCAGCAGGGTGGTTTTACCGATCCCCGATGGCCCCATGATCGCCGTCACCTTCCCACGCGGAACGGTCAGATTAATGTCGGTAAAAATCTGGCGATTTCCGCGGCTAAAGCTCATTCCACGGATATCCACCAGATTATTTTCCTGATGATTCATCCACAATTATTCCTGGTTATTGATAAGCTAACTCAAGCAAAACACAGCCATGTGCTTTTTCTAGGTTATTAATGCTATTTTTTCGTCACTATGACATTCAGACAGTGAATTTCCCGCCTTGATAGCAGCATAAGTTTTACTTTTATCCCGCCTACCGTCAAAATTAAGTGAACTACTTACTGCCAGCGGTATCGGTGGCCGACTGACCGCGTTCAGTTAGACGTTAGAACTGTGTCGCCGGACACTGAGGTCCGGACTTCATTCACCCAAGGATCCTGCATGCTGCTCGCCACCCTGCTAATGCTCATCGGTTTACTACTTTTAGTGTATGGCGCAGACCGTGTAGTGTACGGCGCAGCGGCCGTTGCGCATGCGCTGGGCGTGGCTCCGCTGGTCATCGGCATGACCATCGTCAGTATGGGGACATCCCTGCCCGAATTGACCATATCCCTGACTGCTACGTTGCATAATCAAATAGATACGGCCGTTGGTAACGTTCTGGGGTCGAACATCACCAATATCTTGCTGATCCTTGGCTGTGCGGCATTGATCCGCCCACTATCCGTGCGCTCCGATATCCTGCGGCGCGAACTGCCCCTGACCCTGGGGGCCACTATCTTGTGCGGTTTTTTGCTGTATGACAATCAGCTTAATCGTATTGATGGTGCTATTTTAATGGCCTTTTTCGGCGCATTCTTATGGTTAATGCTTAATATGGCCCACAGGGTAATGCCGGGCGGCCAGGATAGCTATGCCCGTGAGCAGATCGCGGAGCTACCGCGGGATACCGGCCTACCGGTCGCCCTGCTGTGGATGGCGCTCGGGTTTATTATCCTGCCGCTGGCCTCGCGCATGGTGATCGACAACGCCACGGTACTAGCCCGCTATCTGGGCGTCAGCGAACTGATCATCGGCCTGACGGTGATCGCCGTCGGCACCAGCCTGCCGGAGCTGGCAACGGCCTGCGCCGGCGCCATAAAGGGCGAGCATGATATTGTACTGGGGAATATCATTGGCTCCAATACCTTCAATATTCTGGTGGTACTGGGGATACCGGCGTTAATCGGCCCGCGCAATCCCCTCATCGACGGCGCCGCGTTCGCCCGCGACTACTGGGTGATGCTGGCCTTTACGCTGGTGCTGACCCTGCTGTGCCTGCGGCGTAGGCACAGCATCGGCCGCCTCGCGGGCGCGCTGCTATTGTGTGCGTTTATCGCCTATATCGGGCTGCTGTATATGCAGCCTTCGCTGATGTTGTATTGGGATTGACTCCCCGGGCAGGGTCCGCCGAGTCAGTGGTTTTGCGAGACGTGAGAAAACAAAATGTCACATATGGAATTTCAGCCGGATTTTGATTTTCAGCAGGCGGGGAAAGATGTCCTACGTATCGAGCGGGAAGGGCTTGCGCAGCTGGACCATTTCATCAACCAGGACTTCAGCCGCGCCTGTGAGGCCATGCTGCGCTGCAGCGGTAAGGTGGTGGTCATGGGGATGGGCAAATCGGGCCATATCGGGCGTAAGATTGCCGCCACCCTCGCCAGTACCGGCACCTCCGCCTTTTTTGTCCATCCGGGCGAAGCCAGCCATGGCGACCTGGGCATGGTAGAGCCGCGCGACGTCGTGCTGGCCATCTCCAACTCCGGTGAATCCCAAGAGATCCAGGCGCTGATTCCGGTCCTTAAGCGCCAGAGCGTCACGCTGATCTGCATGACTAACAATCCGGACAGCGCCATGGGCCGCGCGGCCGATATCCACCTGTGCATCCGGGTACCGCAGGAGGCCTGCCCCCTGGGTCTGGCTCCGACGACCAGCACCACCGCCACCCTGGTGATGGGCGATGCCCTAGCCGTGGCGCTGCTGCAGGCGCGCGGCTTCACCGCGCAGGATTTTGCCCTGTCTCACCCCGGCGGCGCGCTGGGCCGCAAGCTGCTGCTGCGCGTCAGCGATATTATGCACAGCGGAGACGAGGTGCCGACGGTCTCGCCAACGGCCTCGCTGCGCGACGCCCTGCTGGAGATCACCCGCAAAAATCTGGGGCTGACGGTCATCTGCGGCCCCAATGCGCATATTGATGGGATCTTTACCGACGGTGATCTGCGCCGTATATTCGATATGGGCATTGATTTAAATAATGCCAAAATCGCCGACGTCATGACCCGCGGGGGGATCCGCATTCGTCCCACGGCGCTGGCGGTCGATGCCCTGAACCTCATGCAGGATCGCCACATCACCTCGCTGCTGGTCGCCGAAAACGATCGGCTGATCGGCGTGGTGCATATGCATGATATGCTGCGCGCCGGCGTAGTCTGAAGAAACGGAGCTTGCATGCAACAGAACACCTCCCCGATTGCCACCTGCTATGGACCGGTTTCCGCCGATGTCATGGCGCGCGCCGCGCAGACCCGCCTGCTGATCTGCGACGTGGACGGCGTCTTATCCGACGGGCTGATCTACATGGGCAACCAGGGTGAAGAGCTGAAGGCGTTTAACGTCCGCGATGGCTATGGCATTCGCTGCCTGGTCACCCAGGGGATTGACGTGGCGATCATCACCGGCCGCAGTTCACAGCTGGTGGCCGACAGGGCCGCCACGCTGGGCATCCGGCACCTGTATCAGGGGCAGTCCGACAAGCTTATCGCCTTTGAGCGCATCCTGTCCGATCTGCAGCTGGCCCCCCATCAGGCGGCCTATATCGGCGATGACCTGATCGACTGGCCGGTGATGGCGCGCGTCGGGCTGTCCGTCGCCGTCGCGGACGCGCACCCGCTGCTGTTGCCCAACGCGCACTACACCACCCGCATCGCCGGCGGTCGCGGTGCGGTGCGCGAGCTGTGCGACATAATCCTGCAGGCCCAGGGCAGCCTGGAACAGGCCAAAGGGCTGTCGATATGAGTACGAGCAAACGCTGGGTGATCATCCTGCTGACCCTGATCGCGCTGGCGCTGATTGGCTGGAATCTGGCGGATAACTCGCCCGACGGCGCGCCGACGACGCTAGATCCCAATACGCCGAACTACCAGAGCCAGCACACTCTGACCGTCGTCTACGATCCCAGCGGCAAGCTAAGCTATAAGCTGGTGGCGCAGGATGTACAGCACTACAGCGAACAGGGCGTGACCTGGTTTACCCGGCCGGTGCTGACGACCTTCGATCCCCAGGCCGCGGCGACCTGGTCCGTTCGCGCCGATAAGGCCAAGCTGACGAAAGATAACATGTTGTATCTCTATGGAAATGTAGAGGTCAATAGTTTGACGCCGACCTCGCAACTGGAAAGGATTACCACCGATAATGCGCAGGTGAATCTGGTTACTCAGGACATAAGCTCGGATGATGAGGTGACGCTGTACGGCAGCAATTTCACCTCTCATGGGTTGAAGATGCGCGGAAATATGCGGGATAAAACCGCACGGTTGATTGACAAGGTAAACACCTATTATGAAATTCAAAGCAAGCACCCTTAAACTGCGTGATCTGATCCTTGCCGGCGCCCTGTTGAGCGCCAGTGCCTCTGCGCTGGCCGTTACCGGTGATACCGATCAGCCGATTCACATCAACTCGATGCAGCAGTCACTGGATATGCAGGGTAACATCGCCACCTTCACCGGCGATGTTATCGTGACCCAGGGCACCATCAAGATCACCGCCGATAAGGTGGTCGTCACCCGCCCTAACGGACAGCAGGGCAGCGAAATCGTAGAGGCCTACGGTAACCCGGTCACCTTCTATCAGATGCAGGATAACGGAAAGCCGGTAGAGGGCCACAGCCAACAGCTGCGCTATGAACTGGCCAAAGACTATGTCATTCTGACCGGGAAGGCCTTTCTGAAGCAGCTCGACAGCAACATCGAGGGCGATCGGATTACCTATCTGGTGAAGCAGCAGCAGATGGAGGCCTTCAGCGATAAAGGCAAACGCGTGACGACCGTGCTGCTGCCGTCCCAGCTGCAGGATAAAGGCAACGCCAAACCGGCGCCTCAGAAGAAGAGTAACTGATTCGTTATGGCAAGATTAATTGCGGAAAACCTGGCCAAGTCCTATAAGGGGCGCAGGGTCGTAGAAAACGTCAGTCTGACGGTAAACTCCGGCGAGATCGTCGGCCTGCTCGGCCCGAACGGCGCCGGGAAAACCACCACCTTCTACATGGTGGTCGGTATCGTGCCGCGCGATGCCGGGCGCATCATCATCGATGACGATGACATCAGCCTGCTGCCGCTGCACGCCCGCGCCCGCCGCGGCATCGGCTATCTGCCGCAGGAGGCCTCCATTTTCCGCCGCCTGAGCGTTTACGATAACCTGATGGCCGTGCTGGAGATCCGCGACGATCTCAACGCAGAGCAGCGCGCCGATCGGGCCGATGAGCTGCTGGAAGAGTTTCATATCGCCCATCTGCGCGATAACCTGGGGCAATCCCTCTCCGGCGGTGAACGGCGCCGGGTGGAGATCGCCCGCGCGCTGGCCGCCAATCCCAAATTTATTCTGCTGGATGAGCCCTTTGCCGGGGTGGATCCCATCTCCGTTATCGATATCAAAAAAATTATCGAACACCTCCGCGATCGTGGCCTCGGGGTGCTGATCACCGACCACAACGTGCGTGAAACGCTGGACGTGTGCGAGCGAGCCTACATCGTCAGCCAGGGTAATCTGATAGCCTACGGCTCTCCCGACGAGATCTTGGCCGACGAGCAGGTCAAACGCGTCTATCTGGGTGAGGAGTTCCGGCTGTAAATAGGCTAGGCGTCATGTCCGCCAGGGGCGCCTTGCCATGCCGACTCTTTGTTTTTCGCCGGCGAGCTCCATTACGCATCGCCGGCCACCACTGTCAGCAATCAAGGAACAGAACGCGCGATTATGAAGCAAGGCTTGCAACTCAGACTCAGCCAGCAGCTGGCCATGACGCCACAGCTGCAACAGGCAATCCGCCTGCTGCAGCTCTCTACGCTGGAGCTACAGCAAGAGATCCAGCAGGCGCTGGAAAGTAACCCGCTGCTGGAGCAACTGGAGCCGAATGACGAAGCCGACGGCGAAAGCGCCGACGACGACCGCGTGCAGGATGACGCCGACGCACGCGATGACGACGATCCGCTTGATACCCGCGATGCGCTGGAACAGCGCGAAATGCCGGATGAGCTGCCGCTGGACGCCAGCTGGGATGAAATTTACACCGCCGGCACCCCCTCAGGAACAGGAACGGACTACCACGACGACGAGCTGCCGGTGTTTCAGGGTGAAACGACCCAGACCCTGCAAGATTACCTGATGTGGCAGGTCGAGCTTACCCCCTTCAGCGAGACGGATCTGGCCATTGCGACCGCCATCGTGGATGCCGTCGATGACACCGGCTACCTCACGGCCTCGCTGGAGGAGATTCTGGAAAGCCTCGGCGATGAGCACGCCTTGCCGGAAGAGGTTGAGGCTGTCCTGAAGCGCATTCAGCGTTTCGATCCCGTCGGCGTTGCCGCCCGCGATCTGCGGGACTGCCTGCTAGTACAGCTCTCCCAGTTTGCGCCAGATACCCCCTATTTAAACGAGGCGCGCGGCATTGTCGATCGCCATCTCGATCTGCTGGGCAATCACGATTTCCGAAATCTGATGCGTTCGACTAAGCTAAAGGAAGAGGTGCTCAAGGAGGCGATGCAGCTCATTCAGAGCCTCGACCCGCGGCCTGGGCTCTCGATTAATACCGGCGAATCCGACTACGTTATCCCCGACGTGCTGGTCCATAAGCATCAGGGACGCTGGGTGGTCGAGCTCAATCAGGACAGCGTCCCGCGCCTGCACATTAACCAGCGCTACGCGGCGCTGGGTGCCCAGGCACGCAGCGACAGCGATAGTCAGTTTATTCGCAGCAATCTGCAGGAGGCCAAGTGGCTGATTAAGAGCCTGGAAAGCCGCAACGATACCCTGCTGAAGGTATCCCGCTGCATCGTCGAGCAGCAGCAGGCGTTTTTCGAGCACGGCGCAGAATCAATGAAGCCCATGGTGCTGGCCGACATCGCGCAGCAGGTAGAGATGCATGAGTCGACGATTTCCCGGGTGACGACGCAGAAGTTCCTGCACAGCCCGCGGGGGATCTTTGAACTGAAGTATTTCTTCTCCAGCCACGTCAATACCGAGGATGGCGGCGAAGCCTCCTCCACGGCGATCCGGGCACTGGTGAAGAAACTGATAGCGGCGGAAAATCCGGCGAAGCCACTGAGCGACAGCAAACTTACCACCCTGCTGGCAGATCAGGGTATCATGGTCGCCCGGCGTACCGTTGCAAAATACCGAGAGTCTTTGTCCATTCCACCGTCCAACCAGCGTAAACAGCTGGTGTGACACACCGAGAAGGAAGACATGATGCAGCTCAACATTACTGGACACCATCTTGAAATTACTGACGCCATCCGTCAGTTTGTCAGCGAGAAATTTGCCAAACTTGAGCAGTATTTTGACCGGATCAATCAGGTCAACGTCACTCTCAGTATTGAAAAGGTCGATCATATCGCCGAAGCAACGGTGTTTATCAACGGAGGAGAGCTGCACGCCTCGGCCCAGCAGGAAGACATGTACGCCGCTATCGATGCCCTGATAGACAAACTGGCCCGCCAGTTAAACAAGCATAAAGACAAACTGAAACAACATTAACATTGCCCTATGGCTGGCACGCCAGCCTACCGACCGGCGGCCTACCCTGCAAGGGTGGGCCGTTTAAGCCTTAGGGGCTTCGCGTCGCCGGCACACAGCAGCCTTTTTGAAAAAACACCATGAGTAATGACTTAACTATGCCCTTAAGCGTCGTGCTGACTCCGGAATGCACGCGCAACGCCGTCCACTGCGCCAGCAAGAAGCGCGTGCTGGAAATCATCAGCGAACTGGCCGCCGCCCAGCTCAACCTGCCGACTCAGGTCGTCTTCGACGCCATCCTGACCCGGGAGCGTATGGGCAGTACCGGGATCGGCAACGGGATCGCCATCCCCCACGGCAAGCTAGAAGAGGATACCCTGCGCGCCATCGCCGTCTTTATCCACCTCGATCAGCCTATCAGCTTCGACGCCATTGACAATCAACCGGTCGACCTGCTGTTTGCCCTGCTGGTACCGGCAGATCAGTGCAAAACACACCTGCAAACCCTATCGCTGATGGCGCAAAAGCTCTCGGATAAGGGCGTTTGCCGCCGCCTGCGCGCGGCGCAAAGCGATGAAGATCTGTACCAGATCATCACCGAATGATCCTCGCCCGCGCGATCCGAGGCTATCGCTGACGATCCAGGCTTGCTAGTATGATGAGCGGGCAGGCAATACCGGCCCGCGTAACAATAACAACAGGGGAGTGGTGATATGGTGCTGATGATTGTCAGCGGCCGTTCCGGTTCAGGGAAATCCGTGGCCTTGCGCGCCTTGGAAGATATGGGATTCTACTGCGTCGATAACCTACCGGTCGAGCTGCTGCCGGAGCTGGCACGCACCCTGGCCACCCGGGATACCTCCGCGGCGGTCAGCATTGACGTACGTAACATGCCCGAATCGCCGGAGGTGCTGGAGACGGCGATGGACCATCTGCCGGAGAGCTTTACGCCGCAGCTGCTGTTCCTTGATGCCGATCGCAATACGCTGATCCGCCGCTACAGCGATACTCGGCGCCTACACCCTCTATCGAGCAAAAACCTATCGCTGGAAAACGCCATCGATCAGGAGAACGAGCTGCTGGAGCCGCTGCGTTCCCGCGCCGATCTCATTATCGACACATCGGAAATGTCGGTGCATGAGCTGGCGGAGATGCTGCGCGCCCGTCTGCTGGGCAAGCGCGAACGCGAGCTAACCATGGTATTCGAATCCTTCGGCTTTAAGCACGGCATTCCCATCGACGCCGACTATGTTTTCGATGTCCGCTTCCTGCCCAATCCCCACTGGGATCCCAAGCTGCGTCCGATGACCGGGCTGGATAAGCCGGTGGCGGCGTTCCTCGATCGCCACACCGAGGTACACAACTTTATCTACCAGACCCGCAGCTACCTTGAGCAGTGGCTGCCGGCGCTGGAGAACAATAACCGTAGCTACCTGACGGTAGCCATCGGCTGCACCGGCGGTAAACACCGCTCGGTCTACGTCGCCGAGCAGCTGGCGGACTACTTCCGCTCGCGCGGAAAAAACGTGCAGTCCCGTCACCGCACCCTGGAAAAACGCAGGTAGGCCAACCATGAGCGTGACGCAAACCGTAGAGATCAAAAACCGTCTGGGCATGCATGCCCGCCCCGCCATGAAGCTGTTCGAGCTGGTGCAAACCTTCGATGCCGACGTCATTCTGCGCAATGAAAACGGCATCGAGGCCGAAGCCAACAGCGTGATAGCCCTGCTGATGCTCGACTCCGCGCAGGGGGGACAGATAGAGATTCAGGCCACCGGCCCAGACGAGCGCCAGGCGCTGGACGCCGTCGTCTCGCTGTTCAACGCCGGCTTTGACGAAGAGTGATCCTGGCCGGCGACTCCCCAATTTGTGAGCCAGCTCTCTTTTAAAAGCCCTATCGGCTTACTATGATCGCATCATGAATAGCCCTCGCCGCCCATGTCGGAACGGTGAGGGTTTTCTTTTGTGACGAGACAGGACGCAGCCATGCGTCATACCATGGAGAGAACAATGTCCCGACCAGCGATTATCATCAATGAATTGGACGCTGAGCGCCTCGACAGGCTGCTGGAGCGGCCAGCCTTTGCCGCCCAGCCCGTCGCCCAGGCGCTGAATGAAGAGCTCGATCGCGCCCAACTGCTGGCACCGGCGGCGATGCCCGCCGACGTCGTGACCATGAACAGCCGCGTACGCTTCCGCGATCTGAATACCGGTGAAGAGCATGTCCGTACCCTGGTATACCCCCACCTGCAGGATAGCGCCGGAGATGGCCTGTCTGTGATGGCGCCGATCGGCGCCGCGCTGCTGGGACTGCGCGTCGGCGATGCGATTCGCTGGACGCTGCCCAACGGCAATCAGACTCATATTGAAGTGCTGGCGCTGCTGTACCAGCCGGAGGCGGCTGGCGAGCTGCTGCGCTAAGGCTCACGCCCGCCGCTGCGGGCGTTTACGGCGGCCCTACTCCCCGCCGCGGCGCCCCGGCAGCATCGCGCTGATCAGATTCCGCCGCAGCCAAAACGACATCGCAAATACCGCCGCTATATGCACGCAGACCACCAACGTCAGCGCATCGACCAACCAGGCATGCCAGACGTCCAACGGCCAGCGAAAAACCAGGTCGGTCCCCTGCCCCCAGCCCGTCAGCGCAATCAGTAACAGCAGTAGCCAGGTCGCCCAGATACCGAGGGCCCCCAGCGGATTGTGGTGCAGCGCCGGCGGCACCGTACGGGTGCGCAGCTCATGCAGATGGTGGATCAGCGCGCTTGGCGTCGGAATAAACGCCGAAAGGCGCGCCGCCCCACGCGCCCACGTCACGCCCCACAGCAGGCGTAACAGCACCAGCCCGGCAACCGTCAGGCCAATGGCCTGGTGCGGCGTACTGCCGGGCGCCGTCAGATACAGGCGGTTACACAGAAAGCCCAGCGCCACGCTCCAGTGCGTCAGGCGTACTATGGCATCCCAATGCATCGATGCTTAACGGTACTTTTTATGGTAGACGTTGCGCGTCTGCAGCATCTGCTGCGCCTCGGCCTTAGCCTGATCCAGCTGGCCGGCGTCCGCCAGCTTCTCCACCTTGTCTATCTGGCCGATCAGCAGATCCAGACCGTGGCGATAGTCCTTCATGTCCGCGCTGTCGGAGGCCTGTCCCTGCAGCTTGCTGGGGACCGCTGACTTCGCCGCCGTCGTCGCCGCACGCATTGCCGTCAGCGCCTGCTTAAAATCCTGCGCCGTCGTTGCCTGCTGCGCCTGTCGATAGCTTTGATTGATGACATCCATATCTTCGCTTACGCTGGCCGCCTGTGCCAGGGCACTGCCCGCCATCATCGCCAGACCCGCCAATGCCAATACGCTCTTACGCATGCTTACACCCTCACGATTCATTAACATTTAATCACGCTAATAAGCATAAAGAGTCTAGGGAACATTGGCAAGTCCCTGACCGGGGCAATGATGATGGTATTACCTATCGTTGTACAAAATAAAAAGGGGACCCCGAGGGTCCCCTTACGCTCGCGGCGAACGCGCTATGCGTTATGCCTGCTCCTGGTCACCCAGCAGTACAGACTCCAGCGCGATTTCGATCATGTCGTTGAACGTCGTCTGACGCTCCGCGGCCGTGGTCTGCTCGTGGGTACGGATATGGTCAGACACGGTGCAGATGGTCAACGCCTTCGCGCCAAACTCCGCGGCTACGCCGTAGATCCCGGCGGCTTCCATCTCTACGCCCAGAATGCCATATTTCTCCATCACGTCGAACATAGTCGGATCCGGAGAGTAAAACAGATCGGCGGAGAACAGATTACCTACGCGGACATCGATCCCTTTAGCCTTGGCGGCATCGGCCGCATTACGCACCATGTCGAAGTCGGCGATGGCGGCAAAGTCGTTGTCTTTAAAGCGCAGGCGGTTCACCTTGGAGTCGGTGCAGGCGCCCATGCCGATCACGACGTCACGCAGCTTCACGTCCATACGGACGGCGCCGCAGGAACCGACGCGGATGATTTTCTTCACGCCAAAGTCGGTGATCAGCTCTTTGGCATAGATGGAGCAGGAGGGGATCCCCATGCCATGGCCCATCACGGAGATCTTACGGCCCTTATAGGTCCCGGTGAACCCCAGCATGCCGCGCACGTTGTTGACCTGGCGGACATCCTGCAAAAAGGTTTCTGCAATGTGTTTCGCACGCAGCGGGTCGCCCGGCATCAGAACAACATCGGCAAAATCACCCATTTCGGCATTAATATGCGGCGTAGCCATAACTTTAATCCTTCTCTCTTAACGCAATAGACAAGAAAGCGCCATCCTCATGGATGGCGCTGACAATCAGAACAGCGGCTTACCGTAAGCCATCGGCGACAGCCCGAAATAGTGGGCGACGGTCTGGCCGATATCGGCGAAAGTATCGCGCTCGCCCAGGGAGCCCGGCTTCACCTTCGGCCCGTAGACCAGCACCGGAATGTGTTCGCGGGTATGATCGCTGCCATGCCAGGTCGGATCGCAGCCGTGGTCCGCGGTGAGGATCAGGATATCATCCTCTTTAACCAGCGCCAGCATCTCCGGCAAACGGCGGTCGAACAGCTCCAGCGCGGCGGCATAGCCAGCCACATCGCGACGGTGGCCATACGAGGAGTCGAAGTCGACGAAGTTAGTAAAAACAATGGTGTCATTCCCCGCCTGACGCATCTCCTGCAGCGTGGCGTCAAACAGCGCATCGATACCGGTCGCCTTCACTTTCTTGGTGATGCCAACGTTGGCATAGATATCGGCAATTTTACCGATGGACACCACTTCACCCTGCTTTTCATCCACCAACTTCTTCAGCATGGTCGGTGCCGGCGGCTCTACCGCGAGATCATGGCGGTTACCGGTACGCTGGAAATGACCGGCTTTGTCGCCGACGAACGGCCGGGCGATAACGCGCCCGATGTTATAGCCACCCTTGTTCAGTTCATCGCGCGCAATCTCGCACAATTCATACAGTCTTTCCAGCCCGAATGTCTCTTCGTGGCAGGCGATCTGGAACACCGAGTCTGCGGAGGTATAAAAAATCGGCTTGCCGCTCTTCATATGCTCTTCGCCCAGCTGATCGAGGATCACCGTGCCGGATGAGTGACAGTTGCCCAGGTAGCCCGGCAGATTGGCGCGTTCGACCAGCGTATCCAGCAGCGCCTGCGGGAAGCTGTTCTGATGCTCGTGGAAATATCCCCAGTCAAACAGCACCGGGACACCGGCGATTTCCCAGTGGCCTGACGGCGTATCTTTACCAGAGGAGAGTTCGTTGGCATAACCATAGGCGCCGATAATCTCAGCGTTTTCATCCAACCCTTCCGGGAAACGGCCGGTCGACTCCAATGCAGCTTTACCCAGCCCCAGACGGCTCAGGTTCGGCAGATGCAGCGGCCCCTGGCGCCCGATGTCAGCCTCACCGCGTGCACAGGCACGGGCAATATGACCCAGGGTATCGGCGCCTTCGTCGCCAAAGCTTTTTGCATCCTTGGCCTCACCGATGCCAAAGGAATCCAGTACCATGATAAATGCACGTTTCATCTTACTCTCCCGCGCTTGCGCGCCAAGCGCCCGAACGGCGTCACGGGGACGGCGCGAACGGGCCAAAATCATCAGACTCGGTTTGGTATTGGCGTAACCCTTACTGCATGATACGGCGATACACCACCGGCGTCGGCTCAGGCGCACGCTCTCCCAGCGTCACCGCGGCGCGCACCGCCTCAGCGGCCTGCTGCCAGCTCGCTTCATCGCGGGCATGAACCACGGCCAGCGGACGCTGCCCATCGACCGAATCACCCAGACGAACCATATCGGTTAGCCCTACGCTGTAATCAATGCTATCGCTGGCCTGACGGCGACCGCCGCCCAGCCCGACAACGGACATCCCCAGCGCACGGGTGTCCATTGCTGTGATAATACCAGCTTGTTCGGCAAATACCGGTTTGCACAGCACTGCCTGTGGCAAATAGTGGTCATAGCGCTCAACGAAGTCACGCGGACCGCCCTGCGCCGCCACCATCCGGCCAAAGATCTCTGCCGCCTTACCGTTGTCGAGCACCGCCTGCAGTTTACTGCGGGCCTCCGTCTGATCTGCGGCCAGTTTACCGGAAATCAACATCTCGACGCACAGCGCCATGGTCACCTCGAACAGACGCGGATTGCGCGCCTCGCCCGTCAGGAACTGTACCGCCTCGCGCACTTCCAACGCGTTGCCGGCGCTGGAGGCCAGAACCTGATTCATATCGGTCAGCAGCGCCGTGGTGCGGCAGCCTGCGCCGTTGGCCACGCCAACGATCGCCTGCGCCAGCGCCTCAGACAGCTCGAACGTCGGCATAAAGGCGCCGGAGCCAACCTTCACATCCATCACCAGCGCATCCAGCCCTTCGGCCAGCTTCTTGGCCAGAATGGAGGCGGTGATCAGCGGGATGGAGTCGACCGTCGCGGTGATATCGCGCGTCGCATAAAAACGCTTATCCGCCGGCGCCAACGAGCTGGTTTGCCCGATAATGGCGACGCCGACATCGGCAATAATGCTGCGGAAACGGCTGTCATCCGGGAAAATATCGAACCCAGGGATCGATTCTAGCTTATCCAGCGTACCGCCGGTATGCCCGAGGCCGCGACCGGAGATCATCGGCACATAGCCGCCGCAGGCGGCGACCATCGGCCCCAGCATCAGAGAGGTAACGTCTCCCACGCCGCCGGTCGAATGTTTATCGACAATCGGCCCGTTCAGATTCAGGGATTTCCAGTCCAACACGGTACCGGAGTCCCGCATCGCCATGGTCAGCGCCACGCGCTCCGGCATGGACATGTCATGGAAAAAGATCGTCATCGCCAGCGCGGCGATCTGCCCCTCGGAGATTGTGTTATCCCGTATCCCGTTGATAAAAAAGCGAATCTCTTCTTCACTCAGCGCATGACCGTCGCGCTTTTTGCGGATAATTTCTTGAGCCAGAAACAAGGTAACCCCCTGTTAAACTGATTGTTAGGCCAGGATCGTCTGCGCGATCCGTGAGAGGTAAATGCCCTTGACGTCAGTCAGGCCGCCCAGCGGCGGCCTGTTCCCGCATCAGTAGCTGCTGCCGGTGCCCTTGGCGTCATAGCCTAAGGTCTGCAGCAGGCTAGCCAACAGGCTGGAGGCGCCGAAGCGGAAGTGACGGCTATCCGCCCATCCTTCACCCAGCAGACGATCGGCCAGCGCCAGATACTGCGCCGCATCCTCCGCCGTACGCACGCCGCCGGCCGGCTTGAAGCCCACGCGCTTCGCCACGCCCATATCGCGGATCACGCTCATCATGATTTCAGCGCTCTCCAGCGTGGCGTTAACCGGCACCTTACCGGTCGAGGTCTTAATAAAATCAGCCCCGGCCTTAATTGAAATTTCAGACGCCTTACGGATCAGCGCAGCGTCTTTCAGCTCACCGGTTTCAATAATCACCTTCAGCAGTACATTGGCGGCGACGCAGGCCTCTTTACAGGCTTTCACCAGATCGAAGCCCACCTGCTCGTTGCCCGCCATCAGGGCACGGTACGGGAAGACTACATCCACTTCATCCGCGCCGTAGGCGATCGCCGCACGGGTTTCCACCAGCGCGATCTCGATATCATCGTTACCGTGCGGGAAGTTGGTCACCGTCGCAATGCGTACGTCCGGCGTACCCTGTTCACGCAGGGTTTTACGGGCGATGGGGATAAAACGGGGATAAATACACACCGCAGCGGTGTCACCCGCCGGGCTTTTTGCCTGATGACACAGGGCGATCACTTTCTCGTCGGTATCGTTGTCATTCAGGGTCGTCAGATCCATCAGGCGCAGTGCGCGCTGAGCGGCAGTTTGTAACTCGGTCATAATACTCTCCAACTGGCTGAACGCGGCCCATGCCGGTTCAATCAAAAAAAACGGGACGAAGGTTTTAACGGCCTGCGCCGTAAAGCGATCCCACACGTTGGCGAGCGGACTTGGTTCCCTGAAGAGACATCCGGCCACGCCGGTATGTCATTGAGATCCATCTCACCGCACACAGCCCTTCTGGTGTGATTATTTGAACACAAAACCTCCGTCATATTTGTGTTCACTGTCACATTAGATGAAAATCTGAATGTAACATAGGATCGCATTATGTGATTTACATCACATATAAATCATAACTATCGCCAAAATCGATGCTAACGCGCAAACGCGCGCAGGCCACGGCATTACACTGGCCAATCTCCGCTGTCCGCCGGTGAACCCCGCAGGCGCGACGCCGGGATACCATACCGTTACAGGACACAGCCCTGCGCTCATCCTGATCATCGCTCTCATCGCCCAGGACAACGATCATGCCTGAAACCTCTGCCAATGCACTGCACCAGCGCTGTATGGCTATCGCCTGCGATCCCCATCTCTCCGCCCTGCAAAAACGCCACTTTCTTGCACTGGAGGCAGAAAACGATCTGCCTTACCCCGCCCTACCGGAAGCGGCTCGCCAGGCGCTGGACGACGGCGTCATCTGCGATATGTTTGAAGGCCATGCGCCCTATAAGCCCCGCTACGTGCTACCGGACTACGCCCGCTTCTTGGCCAACGGCTCTGAGTGGCTGGAGCTGGAGCCGGCGCAGGGCTTTGACGATGCCCTCTCCATGCTGACCATCCTGTATCACCATGTCCCATCCGTCACATCCATGCCGGTATTTTTGGGGCATTTAGATCAACTATTGCTTCCATATGTTGGAATTTTAACAGAGAACGAATTATATATCCGCATAAAACGCTTTTGGCGTTATCTGGATCGCACTTTTCCCGATGCCTTTATGCACGCAAACCTGGGGCCGTCAGATAACATCCTGACACGCCTATTTTTACGCGCGGACGCAGAGCTGGCTCAGGTCGTCCCCAACCTGACCTTCCTCTATCACCCTGATATCACACCTACAGAGCGCCTGCAGCAGGCCATTGAAAACATCTGTACCTGCAGTAAACCGCACATCGCCAACGCGCCGCTGCATGATAATATTTTCACAGCGGGCGGCTACGGCATCGTCAGCTGCTACAACGCGCTGCCGCTGGGCGGCGGCGGCAGCACCCTGGTCCGGATGAACCTGAAAGAGGTGGCCCTGCGCAGCCGGGGAGAAGAGGACTTCTTTACCCGCACCCTGCCTGACTATTGCCGGCGCCAGACCGACATTCTCCGCGCCCGCAGCGACTTTCTGTTCACCCGTTCCCATTTCTTCAGCCAGAGCTTCCTCGTGCATGAAGGGCTGATCGACGCCCAACGTTTTGTGCCGATGTTCGGCATCTTTGCCCTGGCAGAGGCGGTCGATATTCTGTGTCAGCAAAGCGGCAGCGCCGCCCGCTACGGTCAGGATGAGACGGCCAACGCCTTAGGCTATCGGATCAGCGCCTGGCTGGATGCGTTTGTCCGCGCGACCCCGCTCCCCCATGCCTGGCAGCAGCGCGCGCTGCTGCATGCCCAATCCGGGATCAGCAGCGATCGGGATACGACGCCCGGCGCCCGCCTTCCCTATGGCAGCGAGCCGGATCCGATCGGCCATCTGATGGCCGTCGCGCCGCACCACGCCTATTATCCCGCCGGGATCAGTGACATCCTGACCCTCGATCCCACGGTGAAAAGCAACCCACAGGCCCTGATGCAGCTGTGCCTCGGCGCGTTCTCCGCCGGAATGCGTGAATTCACGGCCAACGTCAGCGGCAACGATCTGGTGCGGGTAACCGGCTATATGGTGCGCCTGTCCGATCTGGCGCGCTATGGACAGGAGGGATCGCGGCTGAACACCACCTGGCTGGCGGAAGAGGCGGCGCGCAATACGGGTATGCTGGAGCGCCGGGCGCGCGTGATAAGCCATGAACAACAGACGCGCTTTAGTCAGTAAGCTGCTGCCCTTCTCCTGCGTGGATGGGCCGGGCAGTCGTCTGGTACTGTTCCTGCAGGGCTGCAACCTGCGCTGCCGCAGCTGCCATAACCCCTATACCATTGGCCGCTGCGACGACTGTGCCCAATGCGTGGCGACCTGTCCGCATCAGGCGCTGTCGCTGCAGGCGGGAAAGGTGCTCTGGGATGCGCTCTCCTGCCGGCAGTGTGATACCTGTCTACAGGGTTGCCCACGTCGGGCGAGCCCAATGGCGCTATCCCTCAGCGTCGACGATGTGTTGATGCAACTGCGCCGTCAGGCGGCATTTATCAAGGGGATCACCGTCAGCGGGGGAGAGGCGACGCTGCAGCTGCCTTTCCTGCTGGCGCTGTTTCAGGCGATACGTCGCGATCCGGGGCTGCAGGCGCTCGACTCTCTGGTCGACAGCAACGGTGAACTGTCAGAGCCTGGCTGGACACGGCTAATACCGTGGTGCGACGGCGTGATGGTCGATCTCAAGGCCTGGGACGACGAGCGCCACCGTTGGCTAACCGGGCGCGGCAATCGGCGCATCCTGCACAGTATTCGTTGGCTGGCACGGCGGCGACGCCTGGCGGAGCTGCGCCTGCTGGTGATCCCGCAGCACAGCGACTACCTGGCCCACATCGATGCGCTGGCCGAATTTATCCTGTCGTTGGGCGATGTGCCCGTCCGCCTCAATGCCTTCCATCATCACGGCGTCTATGGCCCGGCGTCAGCGTGGCGACCCGCCGCAGAGGCCGATATCGAACGGGTGGCCCAGGCGCTGGAGGGCCGCGGCGTCGGCGCGGTGATCCGCCCGGCGCTCTACCTATAAATAAAAACGCGCCCCGGCCAATGACGGCGAGGGCGCGTGACCACCTTGTGCAGCGCAGGATTACAGCGCCAGGAAGAACCCGGCGATGGTGGCGCTCATCAGGTTGGAGAGGGTTCCTGCCGCGACGGCGCGCAGGCCGAAGCGGGCAATCTCATGACGACGCTTCGGCGCCATACTGCCCAGCCCGCCCAGCAGGATCGCCACCGACGAAAGGTTGGCAAAGCCGCACAGCGCGAAAGAGATGATCGCCTTGGTATGGCCGGAAAGCACCTGCAGACCGGCCGCCGCGACGTCGGCATCCGCCTTCAGGTATTCACCGAAGTTCATATAGGCGACGAACTCGTTAACGATCAGTTTCTGGCCGATGAAAGAGCCGGCAATCTGCGCCTCGCTCCAGGGTACACCGATCAGGAAGGCGATCGGGGAGAATACCCAGCCCAGGATCAGCTCCATCGACAGCTGCGGGTAGTTAAACCAACCGCCAATCCCGCCCAGCATGCCATTCAGCAACGCGATCAGGGCAATAAACGCCAGCAGCATTGCACCGACGTTCAGCGCCAGCTGCAGACCAGAGGCTGCACCGGAGGCCGCAGCGTCAATCACGTTGGCCGGACGATCCTCTACCGCCACCAGCGTGGTAGCATCTTCACGATCGTGGGTCTGCTCGGTTTCCGGCACGATCAGCTTGGCAAACAGCAGGCCGCCCGGCGCCGCCATAAAGGAAGCGGCGATCAGATACTCCAGCGGCACGCCCATCTGGGCATAGCCGGCCAGCACCGAACCGGCAACGGAGGCCAGGCCACCGCACATGACCGCGAACAGTTCCGACTGAGTCATGGTGGCGATATAGGGGCGTACCACCAGCGGCGCTTCGGTCTGGCCGACGAAGATATTGGCCGTCGCCGACAGCGACTCGGTACGGGAGGTGCCCAGCAGCTTGTGTAGCGCGCCGCCCAGCACGCGGATCACCAGCTGCATGATCCCCAGATAATAGAGCACGGCAATCAGCGACGAGAAGAAGACGATCACCGGCAACACGCGCAGGGCAAAGACAAACCCGCCGCCGCCGAACAGCTCAAACATCTTGTCGGATACCAGCCCGCCAAACATGAACGAAATGCCCTGATTACCATAGGCGATAACGTTTGCTACGCCGGTAGACATCGCGCCCAGCATATCGCGGCCAGCGGGCACATACAGAACAAAGGCGCCAAGGCATACCTGAACGACGAAGGCGCCGGCCACGGTACGCACCCTAATGGCGCGGCGGTTGTTGGAAAGCAGTACGCCGAGCAGGATCAGCGTGACCATTCCCACAACACCCATTAAAAGTTGCATGGTTATTATCCCTGTTGTGTGAGTCTTAATAAGGCTTACACGCCCAATGGCGCAAGCCGTCTCCTGGTGCCAGGCAAAAAACAGGAGGGGTCCATCGCCGGCGGGCGGATTATAACGGGGCTCCCGCGATGTTTGCGCGCATTGCTCACAAATTTATACAACTTGAAGCAAGTTAAATTGTTAAAAAGTGACGCATATCACATCACTTAATCGTTTACGTGCGTAAAAAACCGGCGATTCGGCGCGTGTCAGGCGCGCGGGGGGAAGTGAAATAGGCGGTGCGTGTTGTCATACAGCGCCTGGGCTATCTGCGCAGGCGTTTCACTGCGCAGTGCGCACAGGGCCGCAAATACCCGCGTCAGCTGCTCCGGGCGATTGGGCGCGCCCTGGTAACCGGATAATGGCATATCCGGCGCATCGGTCTCCAGCAGCAGCGCCTCCAGCGGCAGCGCCGCCACCGCGGCGCGGGTCTTGCTCGCCCGTGCGTAGGTAATCGTGCCACCGACGCCAATCGCATACCCCAGACGCACGAAGGCCTGCGCCTGGGCCAGACTGCCGGCAAACCCGTGCACCACGCCGGTGCGCGTTAGCCGCCGCTGGCGCAGCGTCTTCGCCAGCAGATCGTGGCTGCGACGTGAATGCAGGATCACCGGCAGATCGTAGCGCTGAGCTAGAGTCAGCTGATCCTGCAGCAGACTCAGTTGACGCGCCGGCTGGCGGACGTCACCGTAGTGATCCAGCCCGATCTCGCCCAGCGCGACCACCGCCGGATCGGCCTGGGCCAGCAGCGTATCCAGCGCTGCAATATCCGTATCCCGATGGTGCTCGATGTATAGAGGATGCAGCCCCAGCGCCACATGCAGCATCGGATAGCGATGGGCAAGCGCCAGCACCGGCGCAAAACGAGAGGCATCGATGCTGGGCACAATGATGTCGCAGATCCCCGCCGCCCGGGCGCGGCGCAGGCTTGCCGCCTCATCGCCGCAGAAGGGAGCGAAGTCAAAATGGCAATGGGTGTCGATCAGCGCCGCGGCGATCACAGCGTCTCCCCCGCTGGCTGACGCACGGCTTCATGCGCCAGCGGCGGCACGGACGGCCTCGCCGGGCCATGGGCATGCGCCGGCAGGTCACGCGGCAGCAGCCAGTGCCCAACGGCCGCCAGAAAATAGCGGGCGCAGCGCCGTCCCAGATGGTAATCCGTGTTCAGTGATGCCACCGTACTGCCCAAGGCATGGCTCGCCAGCGGTTTGGGCGGATAAATCTCAAAGATACGCAGACGTCCCGGCGGCTGCTCAATAAAACGCTGGGTGCGACGATAGCTCTTCTCATGGCGCTGCATCATCCGCACCATCTGCTGCAGACTGCTCTCACTGAGCAGCGACTCCATGCGTTTCACCCAGCGGGGCGTGTAGAACATCTGAGACGGCACGGTGCGTATCACCACGATGGTATCTGCGCCCAGCCGGTACGCCTCGCGCACCGGCACGGCGTCTGCGATGCCGCCGTCCTGGTAGATCACGCCGTTCAGCTCCACCCCGCTGCGGTAAAAGCCGGGGATGGCGCTGCTGGCCTTGATCACCTGCAGCCAGCTATCGCGCTGCGCCGGAAAATAGGCCGCGCTAAAGTCATCGCTACGGCTGGCGACCATATAAAACTGACGCTGCTGTCCCAGCATACGCTCGGCGCGATCGAAAGCCAGCGGCATATCGCGGTAGGTGCAATCCACCAGCCAATCCAGATCAATAAGATGCCCACCGCGGACAAAGCGCAGCGGGTTAAAAAACTCGCTGCGGGTGGTATAGCGGGTGATCACCCGCCGGGCATAGCCAGCCTGACCACAGACAAAGGCCGACAGGTTCTGGGCTCCGGCGGAGGTTCCCAAATAGAGATCGAAGGGGTTGAAGCGCGCGCGCAGAAACTCATCCAGCACCCCGGCGGTAAAAATACCCCGCTGTCCCCCGCCCTCGCACACCAGCGCGATGTTGCCAGGATGGTAGGGTTTATAGGCCAGGGGCTCAATGTTGCCCAGCGTAATCGGTATTCTGTATCCCACTCTACAACCTCATGACAACGCGCTCAGCCGCTATGTTGCCCCGCCAAACGGGGCGGCTCACATGGATTAAGCATACCTTGGATAAGGCTTTGGGATAAGTCCAGCGCAGGAGGGAAATATTATCATTCTGTCCGCTTTAACGGACGATGCGGCGCAAATAAGACGGCGGGCCGAAAGGCCCGCCGCGATCGTCCCGCCAACGCCCAAAAGGGGCTAGACCGATCAGTGTTCGCGCGTCTTGCGGAAGCGCACCTCAGGATAACGCTCCTGGGTCAGGTTCAGGTTCACCATGGTCGGTGCGATATAGGCCAGGTTGTCGCCGCCGTCCAGCGCCAGGTGCAGCTCGTTCTTACGCTGAAACTCATCGAACTTCTTGGCGTCGTCACATTCGACCCAGCGCGCGGTAGACACGTTAACCGACTCGTAGATCGCCTCAACGTTATATTCGCTCTTCAGGCGGGCCACCACCACGTCAAACTGCAGTACGCCGACCGCGCCGACGATCAGATCGTTATTGGCCACCGGACGGAAGACCTGTACGGCCCCCTCTTCCGACAGCTGCACCAGCCCTTTCAGCAACTGCTTCTGCTTAAGCGGATCGCGCAGGCGGATGCGGCGGAACAGTTCCGGGGCGAAGTTGGGGATCCCGGTGAACTTCATCTCCTCGCCCTGGGTAAAGGTATCGCCGATCTGGATGGTACCGTGGTTGTGCAGACCGATGATATCGCCCGGGTAGGCCTCCTCCACGTGGGCGCGGTCGCCGGCCATGAAGGTCAATGCATCGGCGATCACCACATCCTTACCGGTGCGAACCTGGCGTAGCTTCATCCCCTTGTCATAGCGGCCGGAGACCACGCGCATGAAGGCGACGCGGTCGCGGTGCTTCGGATCCATGTTGGCCTGGATCTTAAACACAAAGCCGCTGAATTTTTCTTCGTCGGCGCTGACCTCGCGCACATCGGTCATCCGCGGCATCGGCGCCGGCGCCCAGGCCACCAGGCCGTCCAGCATATGATCCACGCCAAAGTTACCCAGCGCGGTACCGAAAAAGACCGGCGTCAGCTGACCGTTGAGGAAGGCCTCCTCTTCAAACTCGGTAGATGCTCCCTGCACCAGCTCCAGCTCCTCGCGCAGCTGGGCCGCCAAGTCCTCGCCCACCGCGGCGTCCAGCTGCGGGTTATCCAGCCCCTTAATCACCCGAACCTCTTGGATGGTATGCCCCTTACCGCTTTGGTACAGGTAGGTTTCATCCTTGTACAGGTGGTAGACTCCCTTGAACAGCTTACCGCAGCCGATAGGCCAGGTGATCGGCGCACAGGCGATCCTCAGCTCGCTCTCCACCTCATCCAGCAGCTCCATCGGATCGCGGATATCACGGTCGAGTTTGTTCATAAAGGTCAGGATCGGCGTATCGCGCAGGCGGGTGACTTCCATCAGTTTGCGGGTGCGATCCTCGACCCCCTTAGCCGCATCGATCACCATCAGGCAGCAGTCCACCGCCGTCAGGGTCCGGTAGGTATCCTCGGAGAAATCCTCGTGCCCCGGGGTATCCAACAGGTTGACCAGACAGTCATGATACGGAAACTGCATCACCGAGGTGGTAATGGAGATACCGCGCTGTTTCTCCATCTCCATCCAGTCTGACTTGGCATGCTGGCTGGAGCCACGGCCTTTTACCGTTCCGGCGACCTGGATCGCCTGTCCGAATAGCAGCACCTTTTCGGTGATGGTGGTTTTACCGGCATCCGGATGAGAAATAATGGCAAAGGTGCGCCGTTTGGCGACTTCGCGGGCGTATTCACTTGGCGACATGATTTTCTATTCTGTATTGAGCTGCCCTGCCCGCGGACGCGCGCAAACGGCGTCCATCGGCGGGCAACACAGGCGTAAATGGGTAATCAGCGCGCCATTTTCCCTGATTTATCCAGGTTAGACAACGCGCAATTTCAGGCGTCCTGCCGCGGGCAGGGGAATACCATCGCGCCGCGGGCGTGCGAAAAAGACGGCTACCCCAGCGGCAGCGCCATGATACGAGCATCCTCACGGCCGTCCGCGGTCGGATAGTAGCCGCGCCTCAGCGATACCTCATTGAACCCCAGCGCATGATACAACGCGATGGCGGCCCGATTGGAGTCCCGCACCTCCAGCCACAGCGTCACCACGCCGCGCTCGGTCAGATCGTCAATCAGGCGCAGCAGCAGCGTACGCCCCAGCCCCTGACGCTGATAGGCGGGGGCAACGGCCACGTTGAACAGCGTCGCCTCATCCAGCACCACCTGCGTAATGGCAAAGGCGGCCAGCTGCCCCTGAGATTCCAGCTTCAGGTTATAGTAACGCTCGCCCTGATTGCTGAGAAAGGTGCTATGAGTCCAAGGAAATGCGTGACTGGCGCACTCCACGGCATAGGCGGCATCAGTGTCCGCCGGGGTCAGAGAAGAAATGATGTTGCTCATGACAAATTTGCTGCCACAGGGCGCGCTTGGCGCCGGGGTTATGGTAAAGCGCACCGAGCGCCGGAGAGCGGAGGCAAACCTCAGGGGAGGCAGACTCCCCCAGCCACCAACACAGGTAACGCTGGCGATCGCTGAGCATCTCATACTGCTCCGGCGTCAGGATCACCGCTTGCTCCGCCGTCAGCGACAACGCGCGTAGAATATCGCACAGTAACAGATCGTCCGGCGACAGGGGAGCCTCAGACACGATAAGCAGCCGTGTCTGCGCCGACAGCGTAATCGCGACCTCGCCGCGCAGTAGCGCCGGGCGACGCAGGACCCATTGGGTTATCCCCAGCTGCTGTAAAAGTTGATCGCGTCGCGAAGTCATACTGCCCCTGTCGGTTATGCGCCGCCGCCGCGGCGGAATCCAGTGATACCTGTCTGCGCTACTATGCTAACAAACCCGTCGCGACGGCACCATCGCACCGTGCAGCGGATCGCCAGCGCCGCGGTGAATGGTGCGTTTCAGAACGCGGGTGAAAGCTCTATAATCACCGGTCAGCCTAATGAGGAGTTTTGTGCCATGTCCGCTTTTACCCCGGCCAGCGAAGTCGTGCTTCGCCACGGCGAAGAGTTTGAGCCACGCCGCGTCCTGTTCGCCGGCGATCTGCAGGATACGCTGCCCGCGCAGTTTAACGCCGTTGAAGTCCGCGCCCACACCACCCAGTACCATCACTGGCAGGCGCTGCATCCCGCCATGGGCGAGCGCTGCCTGTTCTCTCTGACCATCACGGCAGAGTTCGCCGCCGGCGTCGATACCCTGATCTACTTCTGGCCCAAGAGTAAGCCAGAGGCGCTGTTCCAGCTGACTCAGCTACTCTCGCAGCTGCCGGTCGGCTGCGATGTGTTTATCGTCGGTGAAAACCGCGCCGGCGTCCGCAGCGCCGAAGAGCTGGCGTCCGATATGCTAACGCTGAACAAGATAGACAGCGCCCGCCGCTGCGGCCTATATCACGGTCAGCTGGCCCAGCCGCCCCGCTTCGATCTGAACGACTGGTGGATGTCCTATGACACCGGCAGCCTGCGCATCGCCACGCTGCCGGGCGTATTCAGCCGCGACGGGCTGGACATCGGCAGCCATCTGCTGCTCTCTTCGCTGCCCCACGGCCTGGAAGGACGAGTCCTGGACGTCGGCTGCGGCGCCGGGGTGTTATCCGCCGCCATCGCCCGCATGTCACCGAAGACCCATCTCACCCTGAGCGATGTGAACGCCGCCGCCCTGACCGCCAGCCGGCAAACGCTGGCGCAGAATGAAATCGACGGCGAGGTGCTCGCCAGTAACGTCTTCTCCGATATCAGCGGCCGCTTCGATCTGATCATCTCTAACCCGCCGTTCCATGATGGCATACAGACCAGCCTGCTGGCCGCGCAGACCCTGATCCGCGGCGCCGTCAGCCACCTGCAGCTGGGCGGCGAGCTGCGTATCGTCGCCAACGCCTTCCTGCCCTATCCGCAGGTGCTGGACGCCATATTCGGTCGCCATGAGGTCGTGGCCCAGACCGGGAAATTCAAGGTGTACTCCGCCATTCTCGACCGGGCGGCGCTGGAGCACAGCCGTCGATAGACGCCGGGGCCGGCGTGCGTCGGCCTTTTTTTCAGCGCAAAACGGTTAAATTACGCCTCACGCGCCCAAATTTGCACCGATCGCAGAAAATTCAGGAAATAACTGTTGACGCCGCGACGAAAATCTCTAGAATTCGCCTCCGTGGTTACGTTACTCCAGCAGTAACGCAGCGGTATGCGAAGGTGGCGGAATTGGTAGACGCGCTAGCTTCAGGTGTTAGTGTCTTAACGGACGTGAGGGTTCAAGTCCCTCTCTTCGCACCACATAACCACGATTGATTGCGCTTTGACGGCACCTTGCGAAGGTGGCGGAATTGGTAGACGCGCTAGCTTCAGGTGTTAGTGTCTTAACGGACGTGAGGGTTCAAGTCCCTCTCTTCGCACCAAAGCCGACGAGCGACAATCAGCAACACCCGTGTGCGAAGGTGGCGGAATTGGTAGACGCGCTAGCTTCAGGTGTTAGTGTCCTAACGGACGTGAGGGTTCAAGTCCCTCTCTTCGCACCACTCTTGCTTTTGTCCTGCATCTCTTCATTCTCTCTGTTTCCGCTTGATTCCCGCAGTTGACCTATCCCGCTATCGCTATCCAGACAGACGCTCAACGCCGTCGATATATCGCGCTCGTCGCTCATCGCCGATAACGCCGCGCCCGTATGCCTCATCCCGACCCAACGTGACGCTTAGCCTATCTGCAGCGACAGCATGCTCAGCGATCCCATGACGATCCCCTGCTCGAACACCCGCAGCGGCTCCGCGCCATCCCAGCAGCCCAGCACCGGCAGCAGCGGCAGGAAGTGCTCCGGCGTCGGATTAGCCAGCGCAGCATCCGGATCATCGGTAAACCGCAGCAATGCGGCATCCTCACCACGTTCACGCAGCCCCTGGCGGACAACGTCTTCAAAGCGCCGCGCCCAAGGATAAGGTTCGGCCTCCGCCTCCCAGCGCAGCGTACGCAGGTTATGCACCACGTTACCGCTGCCCAAGATCAGGACGTCGCGCTGCCGCAGCGGGGCGAGCGCCTGCCCCAATCGATAGTGGTACGCCGCTGGCTGGCGCGGATCGAGGCTGAGTTGTATCACCGGAATATCGGCCTGAGGATACAGGTGAACCAGCAGGCTCCACGCGCCATGGTCCAGTCCCCAGCCACCCTCATCCAGCGACAACGTATACTGCGGCGCCAATAAAGACTGCAGTTCCCGGGCCAATGCAGGACTACCTGGCGCCGGATAGCGCAGCGCAGAGAGCGCCGGCGGAAAGCCGCCAAAGTCATGCAGGGTACGCGGCTGCGCCATCGCCGTTGCCCATAGCCCCTGGGTACACCAGTGGGCCGAGATCGCTACCACGGCCTTTGGCCGCGGCAGTTCACGTCCCAGGCGCTGCCACAGGGCGCTGAACGGATTATCCTCGATGGCGTTCATCGGACTCCCGTGCGCTAAAAACAGCGCCGGCATCGTCGCCTCGCTCATAGTGTATTGCCTCGCCGTAATCGCCCGCCGCTCGCCGCGGCTGTCATAAAAAAACGGCTCCGCGCATGGAATACGCGCCAGCCTCCCGCCTGATAGTCAGAAGCATAGAATAGGCACAGACAATCGGTGGAATTGTATATAACACGCTCACATTTATTTACTTCTGCTCACACTTAATAAATAATGAAAATCATTATCATCAACTACGAGGCGTGTCCATGTCCATTCCCCTGCTTCTGACGCTGCTTGCCGGCGGAGCCACCGCCGTCGGGGCTCTGCTGGCCATCATCGGGCAAAAGCCCTCCAATCGCGTACTGGCCTTTTCGCTCGGCTTCGCCGCCGGGATCATGCTACTGATTTCGCTGATGGAGATGCTGCCCGCGGCGCTGAATACGCCGCAGATGCCGCCGCTACTCGGCTACGCGATGTTTATTCTCGGTCTGGTCGGATACTTTCTACTGGATCGCCTGCTGCCCCACCAGCACGCCCACGATATGGTCGCACTGGGGAATCGAAAGCCGCGTAGCCTAAAACGCACCGCGCTGCTGCTTACGCTGGGTATCAGCCTGCACAATTTCCCCGAGGGTATCGCCACCTACGTCACCGCCAGCGCCGATCTGGAGCTGGGGATGGGCATCGCCCTGGCGGTAGCCATTCATAACATTCCAGAGGGGCTGGCCGTCGCGGGCCCCGTGTATGCCGCCAGCGGCTCGCGTCTGCGCGCGCTGTGGTGGGCCAGCCTGTCGGGCGTGGCGGAGATCCTCGGTGGGCTGCTGGCCTTTACCCTGCTGGGGCCAGCGGTGTCACCGGTCGGGATGGCTGCGATCATGGCGCTGGTCGCCGGGATCATGGTCGCGCTGTCGGTGGATGAGCTTATGCCGCTAGCGCGGGAGATCGATCCGCACAGCAATCCCAGCCGCGGGGTACTATGCGGCATGACCGTTATGGGACTGAGTCTGGCCCTGCTGCAGGCGACACCGCTATAAAAACGCAAGGGATAGCCGCTGGCTATCCCCTTTATATATACGTCCGAGCCGCTGAGACTGCCGAATTAGCAGGCCTGCTCCTGCGGCTCACGGGCCTGACGATAGGCCACCAGATCCTCAATGGTCACTACCGGCATCTCATGCTGGCGTGCAAAGGCCATCACCTGCGGAGCACGTGCCATCGTACCGTCATCATTGGTCAGCTCACACAGCACGCCGGCAGGGCGGAAACCCGCCAGCGAAACCAAATCGATGGTCGCCTCGGTATGACCCCGGCGCGCCAGTACGCCGCCGGGGCGAGCGCGCAGCGGGAAGACATGCCCGGGACGATGAAGATCGCTCGGCTTGGCACCGTCGGCGATGGCCGCGCGTACCGTGGTCAGGCGATCCTGCGCAGAGACCCCGGTGGTCACTCCTTCCGCCGCTTCAATCGTCACGGTGAAGGCGGTGCCATAGTGGCTGGTGTTATTGCTCACCATCATCGGCAGATCCAGCTGCTGACGACGCGCTTCGGTGATACACAGGCAGACAATACCGCTGCCGTGGCGGATGGTCAGCGCCATCTGCTCCACGGTCATCTTCTCGGCGGCAAAGATCATGTCGCCTTCATTTTCACGATTTTCATCATCCAGCACCATGACGCCACGGCCATCGCGCAGGGCGGACAAGGCGCGCTCTACGCGCTCCATCGGGGTACCGAAATCGGAAAGCAGAATCTGATTCATGGTAAAAACCTCATCAATAATCGTATGAATTACCAGAACCAGGGCAAATTTGAGGAGCGGCACACGCGGCGGCGCGGCCAAAATAACGCGAGCGGGTGAATCCCGGCAGATATCGTTACTCTCTCCCATCCGGACTGTAACCGTCGGCTCCGGAATTACACCAGATCTGCTGACCCCGCACGGTCGTACGAGCGCTCGCGGGCTTTCGGTGACGCCGAAGCGTACCAATTTACCGCCGGTAGGGACTTTCACCCCGCCCTGAGAATAAGCAGACCGACTATAGCGCCAAAGCCGGTAGCGGGCAATCATCATTGCCGATTATTGGCGTTCGCTCACAAACAGGGTCATCAAGGCTCGTTATCGCGCATTTTTTATTCTTATGCCGCGGCCTGGAGGGATAATTACGGCCCGCTCTGGCATCCGCCATGACACTACGGTAACGTATCTGCTACCGCATAACTGCTCTGAAGCCCAAGGAACGCTCCATGATTGATCCCAAGAAAATTGAACAGATTGCCCGCCAGGTGCATCAATCCATGCCAAAAGGACTGCGCGAGTTCGGTGATGATATGGAGAAGCGCGTGCGCCAAATCCTCCAACAACAGCTCAGCCGGCTGGACTTGGTCAACCGCGAGGATTTTGAGATCCAGACGCAGGTTCTGCTGCGCACCCGCGAAAAGCTGGCGCTGCTGGAGCAGCGCGTAGCCGCCCTGGAGGCGCGCCTGAGCAAGGCTGAGGACGGGCAGGCATAATCCCGCCCTCCCCGCGACGATCACCCGCCGTGCGAGGCCGCGCGGCGCGGCAGCAGGAGATACAATACCAGCAGCATCCCCAGCGCATATAGGCTCTTCCCCCCCACCATCGCCAGCAGCAGCAGACACAGCACGCTGCCCGTTAGCGCCATCAGCCGGGCGTGGCCGCGCAGCAGACGGCATCCGGCCAGCATACATAGCAGATAGATCATGATGAATACGCCGTTGGCATACACGATCAGCGCGTCCAGCGACAGGCCGCTGAGGAAAATCAGCAGCGAGCACAGCAAACAGCACAGCATCACCGCCGTCAGCGCGTTGACCGGCGCCTGACGGGCGGAGAGCTGTGCCAGACGGCTTCGCGGTCGCCGCTGCGCCTGCGACCACACCAGCCGGGCGAAGCTCTGGATATAAACATTCAGGCTGGCAAAGCAGGCCAAATAACCGATGACGCAGGCTACCCACAGCGCATGGCGGCCAAACAGCTGCACCACAATCCCCGGCAGCGACGCCGCCGCCGCTCGTCCATCGCCGAAGGCGTGAAAGTGGAGCACCGCCACGCTGCAGGCCCAGTAGACGGCCCCGGCCAACAGCAGCCCCAGCAGCAACGCCCGCGGGAAATCACGCTGCGGATGACGAAACTCCGACGCCAGATGGGCAAAGGCCTCGAGACCGACAAAGCACCAAAACATCACCGCCAACGCCCCCGTCAGGGGCGAGAGCGAAAGCTGCGACGGCGCAGGCCAAGGGATCTGCGTCGGTGAGATCCCGCCGCGCCACCAGACAGCGGCAATCAGCAGTACCACCAGCAGTGCGATCAGGGTTTGCAGGTTGGCGCTGGATCCTGCCCCCCGCGTCCCCAGCAGCCATACGGCCAGCAGCGTAATCAGCTCAACCGCCAGCAGGGGCGCGCCCTGCCAGCCGAACAGCGCCTGCCAGAAGCCGGCGGCGATCTGCAGCGACGCGGGCAGTCCCACCGGAATCACCGACAGAAAAAGCCAGCCGGTAACCCGCG
This sequence comes from Edwardsiella anguillarum ET080813, assembly GCF_000264765.2. GTDB lineage: Bacteria > Pseudomonadota > Gammaproteobacteria > Enterobacterales > Enterobacteriaceae > Edwardsiella > Edwardsiella anguillarum. The sequence continues at coordinate 2,251,605 of NZ_CP006664.1, read as the reverse complement.
CCATGTGCGGGCCAAAGGCCTTGCCGACAAAATGCGCGGCGCCGCCGGCGCTGGGGAAATGACGCCCCAGCGCGGCGAAGCCGATAGCGATGGGAAAAACCAGAACGATCAATAATGGCCAGGCCCACAGGCTATCGTCGCCTGCGACCTGAGCGGCCAGCGCCGGAACCGCAAAGACCCCGGTCCCCAGCAGGGAGGTGGACAGCATTCCCACCCCCTGCACCAGCCCTAACTCCTGTTTTAACGTAGCCACTGCCCTATCCTGCCAAGACGCGATAGGCGGCTCAGTCGTTCTGACCCTGACGGATGGTATTGATAATATTGGTGGTCGAGCAGCCATCCTCGAAGTTCAGGACTCGCACGTCACCACCAGCGGCGATCACCTCTTTCCCCCCGGCGATCTCTTCTGGCCTGTAGTCGCCCCCCTTGACCAGCAGGTCAGGCAGGATCTCCGCAATAATCCGCTGCGGCGTATCCTCCTCAAACGGGATCACCCAGTCGACCGACTCCAGTGCCGCCAGCACCAGCATACGCTGGGCCAATGGGTTGACCGGACGCTCCGGCCCCTTAAGGCGGCTGGTAGAGGCATCGCTGTTCACCGCCACGATCAGGCGATCGCCCAGCTTGCGGGCATTGGCCAGGTAGGAAACGTGGCCGGCGTGCAGAATATCGAAGACCCCGTTAGTCATCACCACCTTCTCGCCGCGCTGACGCGCCTGAAGAACCGCCGTTTTCAGCTCCTGCTGGCTCATCACGCCAAAGCCGGTATCGGCGCGACCACGAATGGCATTCTCCAGTTCGATGGGTGACACGGTCGAGGTCCCCAGCTTACCCACGACGACGCCGGCAGCGGCGTTGGCCAGGAAACAGGCCTCGTCCAGCGACGTTCCGGCGGCAATCGACGTCGCCAGCATCCCGATCACCGTATCGCCGGCGCCGGTTACGTCATAGACCTCCTGCGCCTGCGTCGGCATATGCAGCGGCGCAATGCCGCGCTGCAGCAGCGTCATTCCCTGCTCAGAGCGCGTCACCAGCAGCGCCGTCAGATCGAAGCGATCCATCAGCGCCAGGCCGCGATCCACGATATCCTGTTCGCTGTGACAACGCCCGACCACGGCTTCAAACTCAGACAGGTTTGGCGTCAGCAGGGTCGCGCCGCGGTAGCGCTCAAAGTCGGTTCCTTTGGGATCGATCAGCACTGGCACACCGGCATCGCGCGCCAGGCGGATCATCGCCTGCACCGACGCCAACGCCCCTTTGGCATAGTCAGAGAGGATCATCGCCCCCAGCTGCGGCAGCGCCTGGCGAATTCGCGCCAGGATCGGCTCGGGATCGACGCCACCGAACCCCTCTTCAAAGTCCAGGCGGATCAACTGCTGGTTACGCGATAGGACGCGCAGCTTGGTGATGGTTGGCTGGGTCGGTATCGCAACGAAGTCACACTCGACGTGCACCTCATCCAGGCGCGCGCTCAGCGCACGGGCGGCGTCATCGACGCCGGTCAGACCGACCAGGCGCGCGTTGGCGCCCAGGGAGGCAATGTTCATCGCCACGTTGGCCGCGCCGCCGGGACGCTCTTCGATAGTTTCCACTTTCACCACCGGCACCGGCGCCTCCGGTGAAATCCGGCTAGTCGGCCCATACCAGTAGCGATCCAGCATCACATCGCCCACCACCAGCACCTGGGCGCGGCGAAAATCAGGCAGGGTTACTTTCATCCCCAGACTCCTACATATCAAGATGGGCGCAATGTTATCACAATCGTCCTGATATCAATTACACTAGCAATCTAAATCTATTTTCGAGAATACATTAACGATAACCATGTCTGACAATCACGTTTATCCGCAGTTTCAGCGCCGCATGCTGCATCCCCGCTATTGGCTGACCTGGCTGGGCATCGGACTCTTCTACCTGGTGATGCTGCTGCCCTATCCCTGGCTCTATCGCCTGGGCAAGATGCTGGGAAAAACGGCGATGCGCTTTATGAAAAAGCGCGTAGAGGTGACCCGGCGCAATCTGGCGCTCTGCTTCCCACAGATGCCGGTGGCGCAGCGCGAAGAGTGGGTCAGGCAGAACTTCGAGTCTGTCGGCATGGCGCTGATCGAGACCGGAATGGCCTGGTTCTGGCCCGACTGGCGCATCCATCGCTGGTGCCGGGTCGAAGGCGAGGAAAACATGCGGCAGGCCAAGCAGACAGGAAAAGGCATTTTATTGATTGGAATGCACTTTCTTACGCTGGAGCTGGGCGCGCGCATCTTCGGAATGCACAACCCGGGCGTCGGCGTCTACCGCCCTAACGATAACCCGGTTCTCGACTGGCTACAGACCTGGGGCCGGCTGCGCTCCAACAAATATATGCTCGATCGCCGCGACGTGAAGGGAATGATCCGAGCGCTGAAAGAGGGTGAAATCGTCTGGTACGCGCCGGATCATGACTACGGCCCGCGCAGCAGCGTATTCGTGCCACTGTTTGCCGTAGAGCAGGCGGCGACCACCACTGGTACCTATATCCTGGCCCGCATGGGCAAACCGACGATCCTCCCCTTTATGCCGCTGCGCAACGCGGACGGCAGCGGCTATACCCTGCGTATTCAGCCGATGCTGCAGGACGTTCCGCTGGACGACCAAACTGCGACGGCGGCCTATATGAATCGGGTGGTGGAGCGTGAAATCATGCTGGCGCCGACCCAGTACATGTGGCTGCACCGCCGCTTCAAAACCTGCCCGCCGGGGGTCGCCTCCCGCTACTGAGGCCAGGCGCTCAGCGCGCCGTCCCCAGCCAGCGCTGCCAGCTCTCGCAGACCCGCGCCCGCTCATCAGCAAAGCGAGCGCTCTCCACCACCCCCGGCTGCGCCTGCAGCGCCAGATGGTGCAGCGCATTACGCAGCGTCACATAGGCATGGGTCAGCGCATCGGCCTCAGCCTGCGGCATCACCGCGTATTGCGCCATCATCTCAAAGATGCGTACATTGTCTGACCAGCGGATCAGACCCGGCTGTTCAGCGCCGTAGCGCAGCACCAGATACTGCGCGATAAATTCGATATCCACGATGCCACCGCGATCGGCCTTGATGTCAAACTGTGCCGCGTCACGGCTGCCCAGATGGGAGCGCATCTTTTCACGCATCTCGGCCACCTCGCGCCGCAGCATCGCCGCATCGCGCCCGCGGCACAGGATCTCGCGGCGAATGGCGTCAAACTGGCGATGCATCTGCGCGTCGCCGTAAACCGGACGCGCCCGCACCAGCGCCTGATGCTCCCAGGTCCAGGCCTCGCTGCGCTGATAGTCGCCGAAGGCGGTCAGGGTGCTGACCAGCATGCCGGCGGCGCCGGAGGGGCGCAGGCGAGCATCCACCTCGTACAGAATGCCGGAGGCGGTACGGGCGCTAAACAGGTGCATAATGCGCTGCGCCAGACGCAGGTAAAACTGGCGTCCATCGATACAGCGTGGCCCGTCGGTCATCACCTCTGCCGGACAGTCCAGCAGAAACACCAGATCCAGATCCGAGCCATAGCCCAGCTCCCAGCCCCCCAGCTTGCCGTAGCCGATCACCGCAAACCCGCGCTGCCCATGGTCAGTCAGATGCGTCGGCTGGCCGTAGCGCGCCACCATTTGCTCCCAGGCCTGCTGCACCACCGCATCGATCACCGCCTCGGCCAGATAGGTCAGGTGATCGCTCACCTTCATCACCGGCAGCGCGCCGGCGATATCGCTGGCGGCAATGCGCAACTGCTGCGCATGCTTAAACTGGCGTAGCGCCTCCAGGCGTTGCTCTTCATCATCCGGAATACGCAGCAGATACTGACGCAGCTCGTCGCGGTAGGACGCCTGATCCACCGGGCGATACAGCGTGACAGGATCGAGCAGCTCATCGAGCAGTAGCGGATAGCGGGCCAGCTGCTCGGCCAGCATCGGCGAGGCCGCACACAGACGGATCAGCTGATGCAGCGCCGCCGGAAACTCCATCAGCAGTTCCAGATAGGTCGTGCGGGTCACGATGTTGAGCAGCAGAGGCATCAGACGCTGCTGCAGCACCAGCGCGTCATCACGCACGCACACCTGCGCCAGCAGCGCTGGCATCAGCATCGCCAGCACCTCCCGCCCACGCGGACCGATAGTGCGTTTGTCCACGTCGCGGCGGAACGCCTCCAGCGTCTGCTGCAGCCGGAGGCGCTGCGCCGGATCCAGCTGCGGCATCAGTGCGGCCAGCTCGCTCTCGTCCAAACGCTCTTGCCACAGCGGCGCAAAGCGCAGCGCCGCGTCATCGCCGCCCTCCTCTTCATCCTGTTCATCATCGCCAATCAGCGCATTGAAGATCGCGCGTACCGCCGCCATATACGCCTGGAGCGCCCGGCGCAGCGCCGCCCAGTCCGTCAGCCCCATCCCATAGGCCAGGCGAGCCCGGTTGAGATCGTCCGACGGCAGCGTCTGCGTCTGCTGATCGTCAATCGCCTGCAGCAGATTCTCCAGACGGCGTAAAAAGAGATAGGCGTCGCGCAGCGCCGCCACCTGCGCCGACGTCAGCAGTCCCAGCTCGCCGATCGCCGCCAGCGCGGGCAGCAGCGCACGCTGCTGTAGACTGCGCTCGCGTCCGCCGCGGATCAGCTGGAATACCTGGGTGATAAACTCGATCTCGCGGATCCCGCCCGCGCCGAGCTTGATATTCTCCCTCAGCCCGCGCCGGCGCACCTCTCGGGCTATCATGCCCTTCATATTGCGCAGCGACTGGATCACGCTGAAATCGATATAGCGGCGAAACACAAACGGACGCAGCAGACGGTACAGCGCTTGCCCATCGCGATCCTGCCCTTCGCCCAGCAGACGCGCCTTCACCATGGCGTAGCGCTCCCAATCGCGCCCCTGCTCTTGGTAATAGTCCTCCAGCGCGGAGAAGCTCAGCACCAGAGGACCGCTGTCGCCGAAGGGGCGCAGACGCATGTCGACCCGATAGACAAAGCCATCCTCCGTCGGCTGATCCAGCGCCTTAATCAGGCGCTGGCCGAGGCGGGTAAAAAATTGAGCATTATCCAGCTCGCGGCGGCCGCCGCGGGTGGCCCCGGACTGCGGATAGACAAAGATAAGATCGATATCCGAGGAAAAATTCAGCTCGCCGCCGCCCAGTTTGCCCATCCCCAGGATCAGCAGCGGCTGGGCCTCACCGGCGGCGTTGCAGGGAACGCCCCACTCCTGACAACAGCGGAGGTATAGCCAGTCGCGCGCGCCGATAACCAGCGTCTCCGCCAGCGCGCTCAGCTGGAGCAGGGTCTGCTGACAGTCGGCCTGGTCGCTGGCCTGCATCCAGGCAATCCGCGTCAGCATGTGGCGGCGAAACAGGCGCAGCGCCTGCATCAGCGTCGCCTCATCCTGCACCGGCGCCAGACGCTCCGCCAGCCATCCGGCATACTGCTGCCACTCCTGCACCTGCGGCGGCATCTGCTGCAGCTGCTGCCACCATGCGGGGTGAGCGGCCAGACTGTCGGCGGCAAAGTCGCTCAGCGCCAGCGCTGGCAGCGCCGCCGACGTCGCGCCCTGCAGCCGCGCGGCCTGACGCGCTCCCTGACTGTACAGCAGCGCCGGCAGCGCCCGGGTCTCAGACATATTCACTCCCTGCAGAATGCGGCGGCGCCAAAGCCGCCTGGGTTAGACCGTCGCCCGCGCGCGGCGGGATATCACCGAATTAATGCGCGCCGTTGCGCCAAAAGGCCGGCTGATGCAACGCCTGTGCGCAGGCGGCCTCCGGTGTCGCCGCGGCGGGATGGGCAATGGCGTGCGCCAGCGTCTGCCACGGCGCCAGGTAATCGTCTACCGCCGCCTCGCCATACGCGCCGCCCAGCAGGCGTATCGCCAGAATCTGATGCTGCAGACGCGGCAGTTTGTCCTGATACTCCTGAGGATGACGTACCTGGGCAAACAGCGCCTTCAGTTCAGCGCCGCAGCGTCCCAGCATGATGTCGGCAAAGCGCTTGAACGAGCCGGACAGCTTGGCGCTTCCCGCCGCATCGAGATAGGATCGCCAGCCGGACTCGGCTAGCCAGCGAGTGAGTGCCCACTGGGTGGCCAGGGAGTCTCGGCCGTAGCACAGCGTCTGCGCCGCGCACGCCGGCTGCTGTATCTGCACCTCCAGCGCGCTCAGGCCGGCGCGCAGCGCCGCGCTGGCCTTACGCGGCACGATGCCGCCGAAGAGGGTCAGACTCTGCCGCAGCGCCGCCAGCGCCTCCTGGATCCCGCCCCGGGACTCCGCGTCTCCCCGCAGCCAGGCCTCTTCGTGGTATTGCCAGTGCGCCAGAATCTGCGCCAACGCGGCAGACATGCCCTGTTCGACGCTGGTGCGGGCCGCGGGCCGCAGCAGCGGGAACGCCCGCCGCCGCAGCGCGGCATTTCCCGCCGCCAGACGGTAGCCACGGGCGGCCTTACTCATGGCCCCCATCCGGATCCCATCCAGCGTCAGCAACTGTTCGGCAAAAGCGAGCAGATCGCCCCGTTCGCCCTGCAGCAGCTCCAGCTCGATTTCATGCAGCGCCTCACGCACCCCCTCGGCGCAAATATCGCCCCGATCAAGCGCCACTTCAATCTGGCTCTCACGGTACGTCACCACCCACCTCTCCCGCTGAAAGTCGGTCGAGAACAGCGGCTGCAGCGCCGTCTGCAGCGCATCGATATCGCAGTCATCCGGCCACACCTGCGCCGGAAAGCGGCGGAGATCCAGCTGCGGCGCATCCAGCGCAACGTTGTATTCCGGCCGCTGATGCAGGCCGCCGACGTCGCTACCGGCGGTTTTCAGGGTCATCTCATAGGCGCCTTCGCCGCCGCGGATCCGCAGTCCCATATCATGGCGGCGCAAAGTCTGGCACGCCGTCTCATAATAGATATTGCTCAGCGTCTGGGCGGGCGTATGCTGAAGAGGCCAACGGGCCAGGCTCGCGGGCAATGCGTGTACAGCGGAGGGGAGGGCGATGAATTTCAGTTCAATTTCCACGGTCATTTTTTCTGTCATATTAAGGTTTTACCGAGGTATTCAGCATTGCTCGGTAAAAAATGTAAAAACGGTGTCCAATGCAGGGCACATCAGTTACCATGCGCACCTTTCTGACGAACTATGCGCAGAAAACCATCAATTTAAGGTGCATGAGTGATGCCAGTAAATACTATTTTAGGCTTGTTTGCCAAGTCTCCGCTCAAACCGCTTCAAGAGCACGCCAGCCGCGTGCACGAATGCTGCAGCCTGCTGGTTCCCTTCTTTGCCGCCACCGCGCAGCAGCAGTGGGATCAGGCGCAGAAGATCCGTGAACAGATCTCCAATCTGGAAAAGCAGGCTGACACGCTGAAGCGCGAAATCCGACTGAAATTACCACGAGGTCTTTTTCTGCCGGTCGATCGCGGCGACATGCTGGAGCTGGTTACCCAACAGGATCGTCTGGCCAATCGCGCCAAGGACATCGCCGGGCGGGTCATCGGCCGCCGGTTGCAAATCCCCGCCGTCATGCAGGCTGACTTTGTAAGCTACCTACAGCGCTGCCTGGATGCGACCGCACTCTCCAGCAAGGTTATTCACGAGATGGATGAACTGCTGGAGACCGGCTTTCGCGGCCGCGAAGCCGATCTGGTCGAGCAGATGGTGATGGAGCTGGATCATATTGAGGATGATACCGACCATCAGCAGATCCTGTTACGCCAGACTCTGCTCTCCCTTGAGCACCAGCTCAACCCCGTCGACATCATGTTTCTCTATCAAATCATTGAGTGGGTCGGCGGCCTTGCCGATAAAGCGCTGCGCGTGGGTTCCCGACTGGAACTGATGCTGGCCCGTAGTTAATCACCACACCCGGACACAATAGATGGAAATCATTGCCAATCACGGCTCATTACTAATCATGGTGGCGGCCTTCTTTGGCCTGCTGATGGCTATCGGCATCGGCGCCAACGACGTCGCCAACGCGATGGGCACCTCCGTTGGCGCCCGCGCCGTCACCATCCGTCAGGCGATCGTCATCGCCATGATCTTCGAATTCGCCGGCGCCTATCTGGCCGGCGGTGAAGTCACCCAAACCATCCGCAGCGGCATCATCGATACCAATGCCTTCGCCGGTCATCCCCAGACGCTGGTCTTCGGGATGATGGCCTCGCTGCTGGCCGCCGGTATCTGGCTGATCGTCGCCTCGCTGATGGGCTGGCCTGTCTCCACCACTCACTCCATCATCGGCGCCATCATCGGCTTTGCCTGCGTATCCGTCGGCCCCGAAGCGGTCGAATGGGGCGGTGTAAAGGGGATCGTCGGCAGCTGGATCATCACACCGCTGATCTCCGGGGTGGTGGCCTATGGCATTTTCCTCAGCGCCCAGCGGCTGATTTTTAACACCGAAAACCCCTTCGCTAACGCCCGCCGCTTTGGCCCGGTGTATATGTTCCTGACCGCGCTGGTTATCTCGCTGGTCACCATCAAAAAAGGGTTAAAGCACGTCGGCCTGCACCTGACGGACGGCGAGACCTGGCTGATTTCGCTGCTGGTTTCCCTACTGGTCATGCTCGGCGGCTATCTGTACCTGTCGCGTAAATCCTTTACCGACGACGCAGACGAGCAGGATCACTTCCGCGGCGTTGAGCGGGTATTCAGCCTGCTGATGGTTATCACCGCCTGCGCCATGGCCTTCGCCCACGGCTCTAACGACGTCGCCAACGCCATTGGGCCGCTGTCTGCCATCGTCGCCATCGTGCGCGAGCCGAGCGTGCTGGCCGGCACCTCCCCCATCGTCTGGTGGATCCTGCCGCTGGGCGGTATCGGTATCGTCGTGGGTCTGGCGCTGATGGGACGTCGCGTCATGGAAACCGTGGGGACCGGCATTACCGATCTAACCCCGAGCCGCGGCTTTGCCGCCCAGTTCGCCACCGCCTCAACGGTAGTGATCGCCTCCGGTACCGGCCTGCCGATCTCCACCACCCAGACGCTGGTCGGCGCCGTGCTGGGCGTCGGCTTTGCCCGCGGTATTGCGGCGCTGAACCTTAACGTGGTACGTAACATTGTCGCGTCATGGATTGTGACCCTGCCCGCGGGAGCCGCGCTCTCCATTGCCCTGTTTTATCTGCTGCAGGCGATTTTCGGCTAATTATCTGCCCATCGCGCCAATAAGTAACAGTAAACCGGTCGCAGAGTCTCCCTCTGCGGTCGGTTTTTTGATAACCGCCACCGCGCCAGACGCCGGGGCTACGCGATAAATAGCTCGGACAGTTCTCATTTTAAGATTTTTCATTGCCTCACCCTATACTTCCCCTTACTATCAGCCCAATTCCCTCAACCAACGAACCGATTATCGCCATGCACCTATTCCGCCGGTTACTCCTGCCCCTGCTCAGCCTCTGTCTGGCCTTTCAGAGCCATGCCGAAGAACAGCGCTTTATTTCCGATGCGCTCAGTACCTACGTACACAGCGGGCCGGGTAACCAGTACCGCATCGTCGGCACGATCAACGCAGGCGATCCGGTCACGCTGCTGGGCATTAATCAACAGAGCCAGTTTGCCCAGATCCGCGATGCCAAAGGGCGCAGCGTCTGGCTTCCCCTCGATCAGCTCAGCAACCAGCCCAGTCTGCGCACGCGCGTACCGGCGCTGGAGGCTCAGCTCTCAGCCCTGACGGCCAAGCTCAGCCATATCGACGGCGAGTGGCAGCAGAAAACCGCGGAGATGCAGAACAAAGTTGCCGGCAGCGACGATGCGATCGCCCGCCTGCAGGCGGAGAATCAGCAGCTGCGTCAACAGCTAGGCAGCGCACAAAAAAGCCTCGGTGCCCTCAACTCGCAGCTGGATGACAAAAAGCGGGCCATTATCCTGCAGTGGTTCCTGTACGGCGGCGGCGTCGCCGGTGCCGGTCTGCTGCTGGGCCTGCTGTTACCGCGCCTGCTGCCCCGGCGCAGGAAAGAGCGCTGGATGAACTGATCCCCCACAACGCCGCCGCCCGCGGCGTTTTTTCTCTGGGGCGGCCGATTGCCGTCCATGGACGCTTGCGATAACATAAGATTAACATTTAATCGGCTCTCTACCGAGGTAGGCACGTGAAGACATATCTGGTCGGTGGCGCCGTGCGCGACAAGTATCTACAGCTTCCCACTCAGGATCGCGACTGGGTCGTCGTCGGCGCAACGCCGCAGGCGCTGTTGGCGCAGGGCTACCAGCAGGTCGGTAAGGACTTCCCGGTATTTCTGCATCCGCGCAGCAAAGAGGAGTACGCCCTAGCGCGCACCGAACGCAAGGCGGGCCAGGGCTACACCGGCTTTAGCACCTATTTCGCTCCGGACGTTACCCTGGAGCAGGATCTGCTGCGGCGCGATCTGACCATCAATGCGATGGCGGAAGACGATGAGGGTCAGCTGATCGATCCCTACGGCGGCCTGCAGGATCTGCAGCAGCGTCAGCTGCGCCACGTCTCCGAGGCCTTTGTCGAAGATCCGCTGCGCGTGCTGCGCGTCGCCCGCTTTGCCGCCCGCTTCGCACCGCTGGGCTTTGAGGTCGCCGCTCCGACTCTGGCGCTGATGCAGCGAATGAGCCAACGGGGCGAGCTGGCCCACCTGACGCCGGAGCGGGTCTGGCTAGAGACGGAGAAAGCGCTGTCCGGCCCCGCGCCACAGGTTTATTTCCAGGTGCTGCGCGACTGCGGCGCGCTGGCGGTGCTGTTCCCGGAGATCGATCGGCTGTTCGGGGTGCCGGCCCCCGCCAAGTGGCACCCGGAGATCGACACCGGCATCCATACCCTGCTTACCCTGGCCATGGCCAGCCATCTGAGCGACGACGTCGCCGTGCGCTTTGCCGCGCTGACCCACGATGTGGGCAAGGGACTGACTAATCCCAATTTCTGGCCCCACCATCACGGCCATGGGCCGGCAGGCGTGCGCCTGGTGCGGGAGATGTGCCTGCGCCTGCGCACGCCAAACCCGGTGCGCGATCTGGCGCTGCTGGTCGCCGAATATCACGATCTGATCCACACGGTGGAGCGCCTTCGCCCCGCGACGCTGCTCAAGCTGCTCGACACCATTGACGTCTGGCGCCGTCCCCAGCGTCTGCAGCAAATGATTCTGTGCAGCGAGGCCGACGCCCGCGGACGCACCGGTCTGGAGGCGCAACCCTACCCGCAGGCCGACTATCTGTGCGCCGCCTACCATCGGGTCGCCCAGGTTGCCGTTCGCGAGGTCATCGCCGACGGTTTTCAGGGGGCGGCTATCCGCGAAGAGCTACAGACGCGGCGCCTACAGGTGCTCAAAAGTTGGAAGGCCGCCCAGGAGGCGGCCTTAAACGCGGAATAGCGGGGAAAACGGCAGCGGGCGCATCCGCCCGCGAGATCAGCAGAAGACCAGATAAACCGCCGCCGCCACGATAAAGCGATAAATGGCGAAAGGCACAAAGGAGATCCGCTTTATCACGTTCAGGAAGGTCTTGATGGCGATCAGCGCCACCACAAACGCGGTAACAAATCCCACGCTGAACATCGGCAGATCGCCCAGCGACAGATAGGGCAAGCTTTTGTACAGCTCCAGCGCGCTGGCGCCCATCATCATCGGCACCGCCAGAAGAAAGGAGAACTCTGACGCTGCGTAGCGGCTCACGCCCATCAGCATGCCGCCAGAGATCGTCGCCCCTGAGCGGGAGAAGCCAGGCCACAGCGCCAGGCACTGAAAGCAGCCAATCATAAACGCCTGACGATAGGTGATGTCATCCAGCCCGACCGCCCGCGCCTGCGCCGGCTTTAGCCATTCAGCGGCCAGCAGCAGCAGACCGCCCACCACCAGAGCATAGGCCACCGTCAACGGGGTAAACAGACTCTTGATAAAATCATGGAACAGCAGCCCCAGCACCACCGCCGGGATCATCGCCAGCACAATATGGCCCAGCGTCAGCTGCCCCTGACCGCGCCCTTCGCGCGCCACCGGGCGACCGAAGTGGATCCCGATCAGCCCAAACAGACGGCGCCAGAACATCACCACCACCGCCAGGATCGAGCCCAGCTGGATAATCACCTCAAACGTTTTCGCCTTATCCCCTTCAAAGCCCAGCCAGTGGCCAACAATAATCATATGGCCGGTGGAGGAGACCGGTAAAAACTCCGTCAATCCCTCGACGACGCCCAGAATAAACGCATTAAGCAGCGTATGCAGATCCATATACTCTCATTCTCTTCTTAGTACAGACGGCCAGTGGGCCGTAAAACGTTAGATGTCTGCCGTGCGGCAACCGCGCTCAATCACCACCCCGACGCTGTGCGCCTGGGCGACCGCGCCCGGCTTGCTCACCCGCAGGCGAACCCAGGGGCTGTTAAAGCGCGCCATCAATAGGGCGGCAACCTCTTCGGCCACCCGCTCGACCAGGGCAAAGCGATTCGGCTCTACGTGCTGTAGGATAGCCTCACTCACCTCGGCATAGCTCAGGCAGTGCGCCACGTCGTCGCTCTGTGCGGCGCGGCGGTTGTCCCAGCCCAGCTCGACGTCAAATACCAGCCTCTGACGGATCGTCTGTTCCCACTCAAATACCCCGATAGTGGTGACGACGGTCAACCCTTCGATAAATACGATGTCCATCACGCGATTCCCGTTTTTTAGCCTGCTTCGGATACCACTTCTTGTAGAATGTGCGTATTATCCACAGATATCCGACGCTGTCGCGCACTAATCCATCCTGCGGCACGGGTGACCGGTCAGCGGGCGTACGGCGGCTCAACACCCTGATTTCTCTTTTACTCAAGACGGAGATGAATCCATGAGTGCGACTGCGTTAGGCATGATCATTTTCGCCTACCTGTGCGGCTCCATCTCCAGCGCCATTCTGGTTTGCAAAACGGCCGGACTCCCCGACCCAAGGGAAAATGGTTCTGGTAATCCCGGAGCAACCAACGTGCTGCGCATCGGCGGCCGCTTAGCCGCCGCCGCCGTGCTGATCTTCGATGTGCTTAAGGGGATGATCCCGGTCTGGCTGGCCTATAAGCTAGAGGTGTCCCCCTTTTACCTCGGCCTGACGGCCATCGCGGCCTGCCTGGGCCATATTTACCCGGTATTCTTTCGCTTCCGCGGCGGTAAAGGCGTCGCGACCGCCTTTGGCGCCATCGCCCCCATCGGCTGGGATCTGACCGGGCTGATGATCGGCACCTGGCTGCTGACCGTGCTATTGAGCGGATACTCCTCGCTTGGCGCCATCGTCAGCGCGCTGATCGCCCCCTTCTACGTCTGGTGGTTTAAGCCGCAGTTTACCTTCCCGGTGGCCATGCTCTCCTGCCTGATTTTGGTGCGTCACCACGACAATATCCAGCGTCTGTGGCGTGGGAAAGAGGGAAAAATCTGGAAGAAAAAGGGCGCCAAAGACGCCCAGGATAGCGAGGGGCAGGCCACGCCTACGCCTCCCCGCGATGACGAACCGCCAACGCCGCGCTGAATACGCGAACGCCGCGGAGCGTTAACCGCCGACCGCCGCCGGCGGCAGCTCCGCCAGCGGCCAGCGCGGACGTACGCGAATAGACAGATCGGCATCGACGCCGCTCTTCAGACGCACCATGCCGGCATAGGCGATCATCGCGCCGTTATCGGTGCAGAACTCCGGACGGGCGTAGAACACCGCGCCACCGCGCTGCTGCATCATCTGCGCCAGACGCCCGCGCAGCGCACGGTTTGCGCTCACGCCGCCGGCCATCACCAGGCGCTGAAACCCGGTCTGATCCAGCGCACGGCGGCACTTGATCGCCAGCGTATCTACCACCGCATCTTCAAAGGCACGCGCAATATCGGCGCGGGTTTGCGCGTCATCGCCGTTGGCGTGAATCGTATTGGCGGCAAAGGTCTTCAGACCGGAGAAGCTGAGGTCCAGCCCCGGGCGATCGGTCATCGGACGCGGAAACACGAAGCGCCCCGGCACGCCCTGCTGCGCCATCTTGGAGAGAACCGGCCCACCGGGATAGTCTAGCCCCAGCAGCTTAGCCGTCTTGTCAAAGGCCTCCCCTGCGGCGTCGTCAATCGACTCGCCCAGCAGGCGATACTCGCCGATGCCGGTGACGCTGATAAGCTGGGTATGGCCGCCGGAGACCAGCAGCGCGACAAACGGAAACGCCGGAGGATTCTCCTCCAGCATCGGCGCCAGCAGATGCCCCTCCATGTGGTGTACCGGCACCGCCGGCACGCCCCAGGCAAACGCCAGCGACCGACCGACTGTCGCCCCGACCAGCAGCGCCCCGACCAGCCCCGGACCGGCGGTATAGGCCACGCCATCCAAATCCGCCGGGGTCAGATCCGCCTCACGCAGCGCCGCCTGAATCAGCGGCACGGTCTTCCGCACATGGTCACGCGACGCTAACTCCGGAACCACGCCGCCATAGTCAGCATGCAGCTTAATCTGGCTATACAGCTGATTGGCCAGGATCCCTTTTTCATCGTCGTAAATGGCGATACCGGTTTCATCACAGGAGGTTTCGATCCCCAGAATACGCATGGCGGCTCCAACAACACGTTCAGTACAACTCAAAGTGGCGCATAATAGCACAATTCTGCTATACTACTTCGCTTTCTTACTGCGGCCCATCGCCGTTGAAGGATGAGACAGCGCTTTACAAGCGGGTGCTGTTCGGATTAAAATTCCGCACCATTTTTGAACAGCTGGCGCATGGCCAGCGAAAATACCGATTTTTATCGAGGTGAGAGGCACATGCCGGTAATTAAAGTACGTGAAAACGAGCCGTTCGACGTAGCTCTGCGTCGCTTCAAACGTTCCTGCGAGAAAGCAGGCATCCTGGCTGAAGTTCGTCGTCGTGAATTCTATGAAAAACCGACCACCGAACGTAAGCGCGCTAAAGCGTCTGCTGTTAAACGTCACGCCAAGAAACTGGCTCGCGAAAACGCACGCCGTACTCGTCTGTACTAATTTGACCGGGGTTTTCCCCGCCGAATCCAGGTCACAGACCATGTCGTTGTTTGTATCGCACGGGCAATGACATACGAAGGCCGTGCCTTCCGAAAGGAAAGCGCGGCTTGTTCTCGTTTAGAGGCTGTAAAACTGTTTGCCTGTCGCCCTCTCAGCGCCGACGGCGGACAACCACTGTAAAGGGCTTATGGCTGGACGAATCCCACGCGTATTTATCAACGATCTGTTGGCTCGTACCGATATTGTCGAGCTGGTTGATGCGCGTGTGAAACTTAAGAAGCAGGGGAAGAACTACCACGCCTGCTGTCCATTCCACTCAGAAAAAACGCCCTCGTTTACCGTTAACGCGGACAAACAGTTTTACCACTGCTTCGGCTGCGGTGCCCACGGCAACGCCATTGATTTTTTGATGAACTATGATCGGCTTGAGTTTGTCGAAAGCATAGAAGAGCTGGCGACCATGGCGGGGCTGGAAGTGCCCTATGAGTCCGGCAGCGGGCCGAGCCAGATGGAGCGGCATCAGCGCCAGAACCTGTATCAGCTGATGGATGGCCTGTGCGGCTACTATCAGCAGTCCCTGCGTCAGCCGGGCGCAACGCAGGCGCAGCAATATCTGACCGGGCGCGGCATGAGCCAGGCCATTATGGATAGCTTTGCCATCGGCTACGCGCCGCAGGGCTGGGACAACGCCCTGAAACGCTTTGGCCGCGACGCGGGCGGTCGTACGGCGCTCAACGATGCCGGGATGCTGGTGAATAACGAGAACGGTCGTAGCTACGATCGCTTCCGTGACCGTATCATGATCCCCATCCGTGACAAACGCGGGCGGGTGATCGCCTTTGGTGGTCGGGTTCTGGGCAACGGCACGCCGAAATACCTGAACTCGCCCGAAACGGAGATTTTCCATAAAGGCCGCCAGCTGTTTGGCCTGTATGAGGCGCTGCAGCACGCCGCACAGCCGGAGCGTCTGCTGGTCGTCGAAGGTTATATGGACGTCATCGCGCTGGCGCAGTATGGCGTCAACTATGCGGTGGCATCGCTGGGAACCTCCACGACCGCCGAGCATATCCAACTGTTGTTCCGCCATACCGACAGCGTCGTGTGCTGTTACGATGGCGATAACGCCGGGCGCGAGGCCGCCTGGCGCGCGCTGGAGACCGCACTGCCCTACCTGAGCGACGGCCGTCAGCTAAAGTTTATGTTTTTACCCGAAGGGGAAGACCCGGATACGCTGATCCGCAAAGAGGGGGCCGAGGCCTTCGAACGGCGAATAAACGATGCGCATCCCCTGTCCACCTTTCTGTTCGACAGCCTGCTGCCGCAGGTCGATTTGAGTACCCCGGATGGCCGGGCCAAGCTGAGTGCGCTGGCGCTGCCGCTTATCGGCCAGGTACCCGGCGAGACGCTGCGTCTGTACCTGCGCCAGTCGCTGGGACAGAAGCTGGGAATACTCGACGATAGCCAGCTGGAAAAGCTGCTGCCTCGGCGCAGCGAAGCGGTAAAGAATTATCAGCCGCCGCGGTTAAAACCAACGACTATGCGTATACTTATCGCATTGCTGGTACAAAACCCGGCGTTAGCCGCCGAAGTACCGACGCTGGACGGATTACGCCAGCACCCGTTGCCGGGCCTACCGCTGTTCATCGAGCTGGTAGAAACCTGCCTGGCACAGCCGGGACTGACTACCGGGCAATTGCTGGAGCTGTATCGCGATAATAAATATGCGTCACAGCTTGAAACGCTGGCAACGTGGAACCACATGATTATTGAGCCTATGGTGCTCGAAACCTTCGTGGATACCCTCGGCAGTCTGTACGACGCCGTGCTGGAGCAGCGCCTGGAGCAGCTCATCGCCCGAGCCAGAACCGACGGGCTAACGCCTGCGGAGCGCGAAGAGGTGCGCTCACTGAATGAGGCGCTGGCCAAAAAGAACTAACGCATAATAAACACCGTCGGCATTAATAGGGCGGTGACTAAACTTAATAGTAAATTTAGCGGCTTGATTGCCGATACCACGCAGGATGTAGCCCCTGCATGCCGCAATACCGGGGAGCGGCGACGAATGAAAGTAACCCGCGTACGGCCCTGATAATCCGGGCCTTAAGCATCGTTGGCGGTCATAGATAATCCGACCAACACCAATTCAAACTCTGAAGTGTGGATACCGTCTTATGGAGCAAAACCCGCAGTCACAGCTCAAACTTCTTGTTACCAAGGGCAAGGAGCAAGGCTACCTGACCTATGCTGAGGTCAATGACCATCTGCCGGAAGATATCGTCGACTCCGATCAGATCGAAGACATCATCCAAATGATTAATGACATGGGCATCCAGGTGATGGAAGAAGCACCGGATGCCGATGACCTGATGCTGGCGGAGAACATTGCCGACGAAGACGCCGCAGAGGCGGCGGTACAGGTTCTGTCCAGCGTCGAATCCGAAATTGGCCGTACCACCGACCCAGTGCGCATGTACATGCGTGAAATGGGCACCGTCGAGCTGCTGACCCGCGAAGGGGAAATCGATATCGCCAAGCGTATCGAGGACGGTATCAACCAGGTTCAGTGCTCCGTCGCCGAATACCCGGAGGCCATCACCTACCTGCTGGAGCAGTATGATCGTGTTGAAGCCAGCGAAGCGCGTCTGTCCGACCTGATCACCGGTTTTGTCGATCCCAACGCCGAAGAGGAGATGGCGCCGACCGCAACCCACGTGGGTTCTGAGCTGCCGGAAGAGGAGCTGGACGACGACGAGGATGAGGACGAAGACGAGGACGACGACAGCGACGATGACAACAGCATCGATCCGGAGCTGGCGCGTCAAAAATTCGTTGAGCTGCGCCAGCAGTACGAAAAAACCCGTCTGGCCATCAAGGCCGAAGGACGCAGCAGCGGTAAGGCGCAGGAAGAGATCCAGAATCTGTCTGAAATCTTCAAACAGTTCCGCCTGGTGCCGAAGCAGTTTGACTATCTGGTCAGCAACATGCGCGAAATGATGGATCGCGTACGTGGTCAGGAGCGCCTGATCATGAAGCTGTGCGTTGAGCAGAGCAAGATGCCGAAGAAGAACTTCATCACCCTGTTTACCGGCAACGAAACCAGCATCACCTGGTTTGACGCCGCGCTGGCCATGGGCAAACCCTGGGGCGAAAAGCTCAAGGATATGCGTGAAGACGTTGAGCGTAGCCTGCAGAAGCTGCACCTGATTGAAGAAGAGACCGGCCTGACCATTGAACAGGTCAAAGACATCAACCGTCGTATGTCCATCGGCGAGGCCAAAGCGCGTCGTGCGAAGAAAGAGATGGTTGAGGCTAACCTGCGTCTGGTTATCTCCATCGCCAAAAAGTACACCAACCGC
This sequence comes from Edwardsiella anguillarum ET080813, assembly GCF_000264765.2. Taxonomy (GTDB): domain Bacteria; phylum Pseudomonadota; class Gammaproteobacteria; order Enterobacterales; family Enterobacteriaceae; genus Edwardsiella; species Edwardsiella anguillarum. The sequence goes on along the minus strand of NZ_CP006664.1, from coordinate 2,233,364 downwards.
GGCCTGCAGTTCCTGGACCTGATCCAGGAGGGCAACATCGGTCTGATGAAGGCGGTCGATAAGTTTGAATACCGTCGCGGCTACAAGTTCTCCACCTACGCGACCTGGTGGATCCGTCAGGCGATCACCCGCTCTATCGCCGATCAGGCGCGCACCATCCGTATCCCGGTGCATATGATTGAGACTATCAATAAGCTCAACCGTATTTCACGCCAGATGCTGCAGGAGATGGGGCGAGAGCCGACGCCGGAAGAGCTGGCCGAGCGCATGATGATGCCAGAAGACAAGATCCGCAAGGTGCTGAAGATTGCCAAAGAGCCGATCTCCATGGAAACGCCGATCGGTGACGATGAAGATTCGCATCTGGGTGACTTTATCGAAGATACCACCCTGGAGCTGCCGCTGGACTCCGCGACCTCTGAAAGCCTGCGCTCCGCCACCCGCGACGTGCTGGCCGGGCTGACCGCCCGCGAGGCGAAAGTCCTGCGCATGCGCTTTGGCATCGATATGAATACCGACCACACCCTGGAAGAGGTCGGTAAGCAGTTCGATGTTACCCGTGAGCGTATCCGCCAGATCGAAGCCAAGGCGCTGCGCAAGCTGCGCCACCCAAGCCGCTCTGAAGTCCTGCGCAGCTTCCTGGACGACTAAACCCGTCTCGGCCACGCGACGCTTCCCCACCCCGGTCTGCTGGCCGGGGTTTTTCTTTTTCAGCGCGCGGCGCGTTCACCCCGCTCCCGCCAACCCGCTCAGCGATCCTGCGGCGTCAGCGCCAGATAGAGCTCCCGGTAACGCTCTACCAGCGCAGTCAGCGTCGCCCGATTCAGGCCGCTGGGGTTAGGCAGCACCCACAACATCGTATCGCCGATACCCAACGCCTGGCGTCCCCAGGCGGGGCGGCGAATCCCAAATGCCTGGGTAAAGGCCTGTTTACCCAACACCGCCAGCGCCTGTGGCTGATAGCGCGCGATCTTCGCCTGTAGCGCATCCCCCCCGGCGCGCAGCTCCGCGGCCGTCAGCTCGGCGGCCGTTACCGTCGGGCGCTGTACCAGCGCGGTGATCCCACAGCCGGTATCCAGTAGATGACGCTCCTCCTGGGGCGCCAGCTGACGATCGGTAAAGCCCGCCAGATGGATCACCGACCAGAAACGGTTATGCGGATTAGCAAAATGGTAGCCCGTATGGGCCGAGCTCAACCCCGGGTTGATGCCGCAAAAAACCACCCGTAGCCCGGGTGCCAAAATGTCCACGCTCATCACGTCGCCTTTGCATTCTCGTCGTACCCGAAATCTTACCGTAATAACAACGAGCTAGCCATGTTCAAAAAAGCGGCGTCCGCTGCGCTAGCACTGGATCTTCCCCCTTGATTTACTCTATAATCCTCGCCATTCGGCCCCTTAGCTCAGTGGTTAGAGCAGGCGACTCATAATCGCTTGGTCGTTGGTTCAAACCCAACAGGGGCCACCAAATTTTAGCTTTAGATTCAATCGATTAAGCCACCCTCAACGAGGTGGCTTTTTTGTTGGTAAACGATATTGTCCCTTTTCCTCCCCCCCGCCCACGCGCGCAAGCGACGCGTATAACGGCCTAGTCCATATTATCTACGCGGCGGGAAAGGAAAGCAGAGGCGCTAAAGGGCGGGCTCCCGTCCGCGCGGCGGCGGACGATAGTCCACACGGAAGGGAGGGATTACAGCGTGCGACGGCCAAAGGCATCCTGCCAATCCTGCTCAAACTGGGCAACCGCGGCCGTGACGGCAGGGGCGCTGATAAACTGCTCGGCGACCTCCACCGGCAGGGTAATCGCGCCGCAGCCCGCCAACAGACAGTCCAGCGCCTGACGGGCATTCTTGAAGCTGGCGGCCAGCACCGTGGCCTGCGGCGCATGCAGGGTCAGTAGACGCTGCAGCGCCTCTACCGTCTGAATCCCATCTCCCCCCTGCGCATCCAGCCGGTTAACGTAGGGCGCGATATAGTCGGCACCGGCCAGCGCCGCCAACAGCCCTTGCCCGGCCCCGTATACCGCGGTACCAAGTGTAGGAATACCTTCCTGTTTCAACAACTTAATTGCTGCTAATCCTTCCGCCGTCACCGGCACCTTCACCACCAGATTGTCCACGATGGCGCGTAGCGCGCGCGCCTCGCTCACCATGCCCTGCGCATCGTTCGCCATCACCTGGGCAAACAGACGGCCGCGGCCGCCCAGCGCATCGTACAGGCGCGGTAGCGCCTGCGCGGGCGACAGGCCACTGCGGGCCAGAATGCTGGGATTGGTGGTGACACCCGCCAGCGGCAGGAGACGGGCCAGGCGCTGAACGGCCGCGCCGTCGGCTGTGTCGAGATAGAGTTCCATGCTTATGTCCTTAATCAAAGGTGACGCAGGGCTAATTTTTGTTCAGTATAGCGGCGAAAAGCGCTCCAATTATTGATTAAAATCAAATCAACTTTCATTCGAAAGTTATTTAATCTTCATAAGAAGAAAACGGAGCCTTGACGATGATCTTTAATATCCAGCGTTACTCCACCCACGATGGCCCGGGGATCCGCACGGTGATCTTCCTCAAAGGCTGTTCCCTGGCATGCCGCTGGTGTCAGAATCCAGAGAGTCTGACCCGAACGCCCCAGCTGCTGTATGACGAACGCAGCTGTCTGGCGGAGTGCACGCTATGCCAGCGGGCCGCCCCCGCGGTCGCCATACGCACTGGCCAGGGGCTTACACTGCGGCGCCAACGGGCCGATGCCGACGCCCTTGAGCGCCTGCGCGAGTGCTGTCCCAGCCAGGCGCTGACGGTCTGCGGTGAGGCACTCCCCGTCGATGAGATCCTGCGCCAGGCTGAGCGCGATCGCCCTTTCTATCAACGCAGCGGCGGCGGCATCACGCTCTCCGGCGGCGAGCCCTTTATGCAGCCGACGCTGGCCGAAACGCTGCTCCGGCGCTGTCATCAGTCGGGGATCCACACCGCCGTTGAGACCTGTCTGCATGTGCCCTGGCGCTATATCGCCCCGGCGCTGCCCCATACCAATCTGTTCCTAGCGGATCTCAAGCACGTCGATGAAGCGCGCTTCCGTGAGTGGACCGGCGGCAGCGCGCGGCGGGTTATGGATAATCTGGCGCGCCTGGCCGCCGCAGATGCGACGCTGATCCTGCGCGTGCCGCTGATCCCCGGCTTTAACGCCAACCTCGGCGATATCCGCCGGATCGTCGACTTTGCCGCCGCAGCGCTCACCGTCCGCGAGATTCATTTCCTGCCCTACCACACACTGGGGCGCAATAAATACCGTCTGCTCGGTCAGCCTTATCTGGCACCTGCGCAGCCACTAAACGATCCCGCTTTGCTCGATGCGGCGCGCGAGTATGCGTGCCAGCGCGGTCTGAGCGTGATTCTGGGAGGATAATACGATGACCATACTGCAGCTGAACACCCTGAGTGCGCGTATCCGGGCGCATAAAGAGGCGCTGATCCATATCGTCATGCCGCCGATCTGCACCGAGCGGGCGGTTCACTACACCGAGGCCTACCAGCGTCATCTGGACAAACCTGTGCCGGTACGCCGCGCGCTGGCGCTGGCGGAGCACCTGACCCGTCGCACCATCTGGATTAACCATGATGAGCTGATCGTGGGTAATCAGGCCAGCCGGGTACGCGCGGCGCCGATCTTCCCGGAGTATACGGTAAGCTGGATCGAGAAGGAGATCGACGATCTGGCCGATCGCCCCGGCGCCGGTTTCAACGTCACGGAGGAGGACAAAGCGGTTCTGCACCGCGTCTGCCCATGGTGGCGCGGGCAAACCGTGCAAGATCGCTGCTACGGCATGTTTACCGATGAGCAGAAGGCGCTGCTGGCCAGCGGCATCATCAAGGCGGAGGGCAACATGACCTCCGGCGACGCCCACCTGGCGGTCAACTATCCGCTGCTGCTGGAGATCGGTCTAGATGGGCTGCGCGAGCGGGTTGCCGCGCGTCGTCGTCGCATCGATCTGACGCAGCTGGACGATCTGCACGGCGAACAGTTCCTCAAGGCCGTCGATATCACGCTCGAGGCGGTTAGCCAGCACTGCCTGCGTTTCGCCGCCCTGGCCCGACGCATGGTCGTCGATGAGCCGCGGGCCGAACGGCGCAGCGAGCTGCTCACCATCGCCGACGGCTGTGAACACATCGCCCACCGACCACCGCAGAGCTTCTGGCAGGCGCTGCAGCTGTGCTACTTTATCCAGCTGCTGCTGCAGATCGAATCGAACGGCCACTCCGTCTCCTTTGGCCGCATGGATCAGTATCTCTACCCCTGGTATCGCCGCGATGTCGAGCTGGAGCATCGCCTCAGCCGCGAGCAGGCCATTGAGCTGCTGCAAAGCTGCTGGCTGAAGCTGCTGGAGGTCAACAAGATCCGTTCCGGCACCCATTCCAAGGCCTCGGCGGGCAGCCCGCTATACCAGAACGTCACCATCGGCGGTCAGAATCTGGTGGACGGCACGCCGCAGGATGCGGTGAATCCCCTCTCCTACGCCATTCTGGAGTCCTGCGGACGCCTGCGCTCCACCCAACCCAATCTGAGCGTACGCTACCATGCCGGGATCAGCGACGACTTCCTCGAGGCCTGTACTCAGGTGATCCGTTGCGGCTTTGGCATGCCGGCGTTCAATAACGATGAGATCGTCATTCCGGCCTTTATCGACCTTGGCGTCGCACCACAGGATGCCTATCAGTACGCCGCCATCGGCTGTATTGAGACCGCCGTGGCGGGAAAATGGGGCTACCGCTGCACCGGGATGAGCTTTATCAACGTTGCCCGCGTCATGCTGGCGGCGCTAGAGGGGGGACGCGACGCCACCAGCGGCGACATTTTCCTACCACAGCCACAGGCGCTGTCACAGGGGAACTTCGCGGATTTCGAGCAGGTGATGACCGCCTGGGAGCACCAGATCCGCTACTACACGCGCAAATCTATCGAGATCGAATACGTGGTTGATACGGTGCTGGAGGAGAACGCCCACGACATTCTCTGCTCCGCACTGGTGGATGACTGTATCGAGCGCGCCAAGAGTATCAAACAGGGCGGGGCCAAATATGACTGGGTCTCTGGCCTACAGGTCGGTATCGCCAACCTGGGCAACAGTCTGGCCGCGGTGAAAAAGCTGGTCTTTGAGCAGGGCAGTATCCGCCAGCAGGATCTGGCCGACGCGCTGGCGCAGGACTTTAACGGCCCGCAGCATGAGCTGCTGCGCCAGCGCCTGCTCAACGGTGCGCCCAAGTACGGCAACGACGATGACAGCGTGGACGCACTGCTGGTGCGGGCCTATGACGGCTATATTGATGAGCTGTCCCACTACTGCAACCCACGTCACGGTCGCGGGCCGGTCGGCGGCGGCTACTACGCCGGCACCTCGTCGATCTCGGCCAACGTCCCCTTCGGCGCCGCCACGCTGGCCACGCCGGACGGCCGTAAGGCCCATACGCCGCTGGCGGAAGGCGCCAGTCCCGCCTCCGGCACCGACCGTATCGGACCGACGGCGGTGATGGGCTCGGTCGGCAAGCTGCCGACCCGAGCCATCCTGGGCGGGGTGCTGCTGAACCAGAAGCTCAACCCTGCAACGCTAGAGAATGAGCGCGATCGCCAAAAGCTGATGCTGCTGCTGCGCACCTTCTTTGAGGTTCATAAGGGGTGGCATATCCAGTACAACATCATCTCACGCGATACCCTGCTCGATGCCAAGGCACACCCTGAGCGCTACCGCGATCTGGTGGTACGCGTCGCCGGCTATTCGGCATTCTTTACCGCGCTGTCGCCGGATACCCAGGACGATATCATCGCCCGCACCGAACACGTGCTGTAATAAAAAACGGCGCCGTCCAACCGGGACGGCGCCGCCATGCTCACCTTCGCTGCATTAATCAGTTCATCTTATGTAGGCGCTTAACATCGATCTTGGTGGTGTTCCAATCTTTGTCGACCTCACCCTGGATCTCCACCTTGTCTTTCGGCGTTACGGTCTGCCCGTTCCAGTACTTGTGGTCGATCTCAACTTCAATGGTACCGGTGGCATCGCGGAAAGTGTAGTGGTCGCCGCGCACGCGCTGTTCAATGTTGCCCTGCAGCACAACCCAGCTGTTATCGTTGAGATCTTTCGCCTTCGCCACGGTAGTCACCGCCTGCTGGCCGCCGACAAAGCCGCCGCTCTGCTGGGTATTCTGAACCTGTTGCGTCGTACCCGGGCCAGAGAATCCACCTGTCTGAGCCAGAACCGGTGCACTGCACAGGGCCAGAATAGCGAAAATAGCAGCACTTTTTTTCATCATTGTTCTCCCGTTATGGAATTCAGAAAGCAGCCTCGCTGACTGCCGATGAGTGCATTACACCAAACAGTCCTTAACAAGATCTTAAGTATGTATCATAGCGCCCAATTTTTTTTATCACCGCCGATAGTGCCCGATTACGCAGCGCTAACGCTGTACAAAACGCTTGCCACACGGTTAAATCAGGCGCAGTAGTCAAGGGAAAATGAGCATATGCGCGTACTGTTAATTGAAGACGATCGCCTGATCGGCGACGGCATTAAAGCCGGATTGAGTAAGATGGGATTTAGCTTGGACTGGTTTACCGATGGGCTGCAGGGTATGACGGCGCTGGAGAGCGCGCCCTATGACGCCGTGATCCTCGACCTGAGCCTGCCGGGCATCGATGGGCTGGAAATCCTGCGCCGCTGGCGCGAGGCGGGGCACGCGGAGCCGGTTCTGATCCTGACCGCCCGCGATGCCCTGGAGCAGCGGGTAATCGGGCTACAGCAGGGCGCAGACGACTACCTGTGTAAGCCCTTCGCCCTGATCGAGGTCGCCGCACGCCTGCAGGCCCTGATCCGCCGCAACCACGGTCAGGCCCAAACCCTGCTCAGCCACGGCGCGGTGAGCCTCGATCCCCTGAGCCTCACCGCCACCCTCGACGGCGCGTCGCTACCGCTAAAACCCAAGGAGTTTGCCCTGCTGGAGCTGCTGCTGCGCAACGCCGGGCGCGTACTGCCGCGCTCGCTGATCGAGGAGAAGCTCTACAGTTGGGATGACGATGTCTCCAGCAACGCCGTCGAGGTCCACATTCACCATCTGCGCCGCAAGCTGGGCAGCCACTTTATCCGCACCGTGCACGGCGTCGGCTACACGCTGGGAGACGCCTGATGCGCCATCTGTCCCGCCAGCTGACCCACAGCCTGCGCGCCAGGCTGACCGGCGGCTTTTTGATCCTGGTACTGCTGGTCTGGAGCAGCGCCAGCATCCTGACCTGGTATCAGACGCGCGACGCGCTCAACGAGCTGTTCGACACCCAGCAGATGCTGTTTGCCAAACGCCTGCTGGCCTTCGATCTCAGCCAGCTAAAGCACCCGCTGCAGCTGCCACAAAGCCATGATTTGCTACGCAAACACCGCGGCGATCAGGATAAGGACGCGCTGGCCTTCGCCATCTTCAACGCCGATGGACGCATGCTGCTCAACGACGGGGACAACGGCGATAATCTGGTGTATCGCTACCAGGGGGACGGCTTTACCGATGGCTATCTGGATAACGACGATGACAGCTGGCGGCTGCTGTGGCTCACCACCCCGGACGGACGCTACCGGATTTTAGTCGGCCAGGAGTGGGACTATCGCAACGACATGGCGCTGAGCATCGTCGGGGCGCAGATGGTGCCTTGGCTGGTTGCGCTACCGGTCATGGTGATCCTGCTGCTGCTGGTGGTCAGCCGCGGGCTGGCGCCCTTGCACCGCCTGGCGGCGGCGCTAGGGCGACGGCGCCCGGACGATGCCACCCCGTTACCCCGCGATGCCATTCCCAGCGAGGTCTGGCCGGTGGTCGAATCACTCAACACCCTATTTGCCCGTACCAACGCGCAGATGGTGCGCGAGCGGCGCTTTACCTCTGACGCGGCCCATGAGCTGCGAACCCCGCTGGCGGCGCTGCGAGTTCAGGCCGAAGTGGTACAGCTGGCGCAGGATGATATCGCCCTACGTCAGCGCGCGCTGGGCCAGCTGGAGCAGGGGATCGATCGCGCGACCCGCCTGGTGGATCAGCTGTTGACCCTATCGCGCCTCGACTCGCTATCCCAGCTGGATGATGTGCAGCCGCGGGCACTGGCCGAGCTCCTACAGACGGCGGTGATCGACATGGACGCGAAGGCCCATGCCGCAGGGGTCGCCCTGGCGCTATCGGTAGACGATCCCAGGGTATGCCGGCGTATCCAGCCGCTGCTGTTCTCTCTGCTGCTCCGCAACCTACTGGATAACGCGATCCGCTACAGCCCGGCGGGCAGCCAGGTCACCCTGCGGCTGACCAGCCACAGCCTGCAGATCACCGATAACGGCGCCGGCGTCAGCGACGCCGTGCTGCAGCGCTTGGGCGAGCGCTTCTACCGTCCGCCGGGCCAGGAAAAAACCGGCAGTGGACTGGGTCTCTCCATCGTCCGTCAGATAGCCTCCCTGCATGGGATGCAGGTACAGTTCAGCCACGCGCCGGACGGAGGGTTTCAGGTCACGCTGCGCTGGTAAGCGACGCGCCCGCCGACGCGCGCTAAGTCTCTCCAGGGCTCAGACCCATCCCTGACGGCGGAACGCGTGTAGCTGCGCGACAAACAGCTGCATCTCCTGCGGCGTCCCCAGCGTCAGACGGTTCCAGTTATTTAACGGAGGGAAGGGGCGGCCGACCAGGATATGGTGCTGCTTCATTCGCGCCTGGTAACGCGCGGCATCACCGTTAACCTGATGAAAAATAAAGTTGGCCTGCGACGGCAGATAGGCCAGCTTCAGCTCATCCAGCGCCGCGCACACGATCTGCCGCGAGAGATCCATAGTCTTGCGGCTGTGCTCCACGAAGACGCGGTCCTGCAGGGAGGCCAGCGCCGCAGCTGCGCCTGCGCTGTTGGTATTATCCAGCGACATCAACGCCTCACTCTGCGCGGCGACCGACGGCGCCGCGACCCCATAGCCCACCCGCAGCCCGGCCAGCGCGTACAGCTTAGAGAACGTGCGCGTCACCAATAGATTCTCATGCCCCGCCTGCACCAGTGTCACGGCGCTGCGAAAGGCCGGATCGCTGACAAACTCGGCATAGGCCTCATCGATGACAAAGAAGGTATCCGGCGGCGCCTGAGTGATCCACGCCGCCAGCGCATCGGCCGAGGTGAGGGTCGCCGTCGGATTGTTCGGGTTACACAGATAGACCAGCGACAGGCCATTAAACGCGCGGGTGCGCCGCTGCATCTCCGCCAGCGGGAACCCCAGCTGCGCATCCAGCGGCACCTTGACCACCTCGACCCCCAGCGGCTGCAGATACAGCTCTGCGTAGTTAAAGGTGGGATCCGGCACCACCAGCTGCACCGCCCTTCCCTGGCGCTGTGCGGCGATCGCCTGCGCCTGCAGAATGGCACGAATACACTCCGAGGAGCCATTGCCCAACGACAGGTGGGCCGGCGTCAGCGCCATCTCGCTGGCCAGCGCGGCAATCAGCGCCTCCCGCGCCGCATCGGGATAACGAAAGGCCCCGGGCAACGCGGCGGCGATCGCCTGGCGCGCCTGGGCCGACATGCCGAGGGCATTCTCGTTAAAATTCAGCGCCAGCGGATGGTCAGCATCGGGCGCGGAGGGCCCTGGGGCGACAGACTGCGCCCGGGCCAGCGCGCCCGGGCCAGAGAGCGACAGCGCGCCCAGCAGGGCGACGGAGGATTTAAGCAGGGTGCGACGATCCATGGCAAAGTCCTTTTCTTTTTCCGGCCCGACCGATGCGAAGGCAGCCCCGGATCGGTCGAGCCAGAAGACAATATTGGGATAACGGCGAAATGGGGATAACCGCGTTCAGCATAACCAAAAGTTACACTACAACCAATATCTATTCACTTTCCATGATTGTTTATTTAATTCTGACGCGATATTCAGGCCGTTTTCACCGCCTTGAGCACCACAAATTTACGGTTCATTCCCAGGGTAGCGCAGTTGCCAAACAGGCGACGCAGCTTCGGATAATAATCCAGGTGACGGTTACCGACGATATACAGCGCCCCGTTGCGCTTCAAACAGCGACGCGCGGCGACGAACATGTCCCACGCCACCTGATCGGTAATCGAATGCTGCTGATGGAACGGCGGGTTACACAGCACGGCGTCCAGCGTGCCGCCTTCGCGCCCCGCCAGCCCGTTACCGACCCAGAACTCACAGCGCGCCAAATCCTGCGGACGGTTATGCTGCACGTTCAGGTGCGCCGAAGCCACCGCCATATAGGATTCATCGGCAAACAGCACCCGCGCCTGCGGGCTGCCGCTCAGCGCCGCCAGCCCTAGCACGCCGTTGCCACAGCCCAGATCGGCCACCTCGCCCTGTAGCCCCTCCGGCAGATGCTGCAGGAAAAAGCGCGCGCCGATATCCAGGCTGCCACGGGAGAAGACACCTGCATGATTATGCATGGTGTAAGGCGTCCCCTCCAGCGACCAAACGGTCGTAGCCGGCGCCGGCGCCACCGTACGCTCGCCCACCTGACAGTAAATCAGACGGGCCTTTTTCCACGCCAGAGAGGTATGCGTCTCCCCCAGGATCGACTCAAACAGCTGTAGGGTCGAGGTATGAATATCGCGCGCCTTGGCCGCGGCGATAATGCGGGTATCCGGCGCGACCACCGCCCGCAGCGCATGCAGCTGTTGCTCCAGCAGCGCCAGCATTTTAGGCAGCTTAATCACCACCAGCGCGGGGGCCTCCGGCAGCGGGCTCAGGCTGTCTAACAGGGTAATGGCATCCTCGTCCAGCTCGTTAAGCTGCAGATTATGGCGCGTCGCCAGCTGGCTGACGTAGGAGTCGCTCACCGAGTAGGGACGCAGATCGTGCAGAGCGCAGGCCAGCGCACCAAAGGCATCGTTAAAGATGATGGTCGGGCGTCCCTGCGTCTGGCTCGGATCGATCTGCTGCAGCAGGTATTCGTCTGCGGCCTCCCAGGCCTGCAGGGAAGGATCGTCAGACTGACGGGGAAAACGCGCCAGCGTCAGGCCGGTGATAGCCGGACAACCGGCGCTGGATTCGAGTTGGCTCATCGCCCCTCCGCAAAAGTGCCCCGCCGTAGGCGGGCATAAAGTACAATAGCCCGCCATTGTACCTGAAGGAGGGCCAAATGACGCACCTGAGTTACCTTGCCGGCTATCCGGAGCCCCTGCTGGCGCAGGTTCGTACCCTGTTGGAGCACAGGCGCCTGGGCGATACGCTGCGCCGTCGCTACCCCGAACGCCATGCGATCACGACTGACCGGGCCTTATATGACTATGCACAAAGCCTGAAAAATCGCTACATGCGCAATACCCCGCCCCTCAGCCGGGTACAGTACGATAGCCGCATTCAGGTGATCCAACAGGCGCTCGGCCTACACAGCGCCATATCCCGCGTCCAGGGCAACCGACTGAAGGCCAAGGCAGAAATCCGTATCGCCAGCCTGTTCCGTCAGGGGCCGGAGGCCCTGCTGCGGATGATCGTGGTGCACGAACTGGCCCACCTGCGCGAAAAAAATCACGACAAGGCCTTCTACAGCCTGTGTTGCCATATGGAGCCCGACTATCACCAGCTGGAGTTTGATGCCCGGCTCTACCTGACCTGCCTGGATGTTGAGGGAAGCGTATATTGATCGTACAGCGAGTGTGTTAGCCTGACGGGTAATTTTTATCCTCAGGGAGACTGTCATGATCCGCCTCGCTATCATCGGAACCAACTGGATTACCCAGCGCTTTGTCGATGCCGCGCTGGCCTGCGGCCAGTATCGCCTCAGCGCCGTCTATTCACGCCGCCTGGAGCAGGCCGCCGATTTTGCCGCGCCCTACGGAGCGGTGCACTGCTTCGACAGCCTTGAGGCGCTGGCCTGCAGCCCGGAGGTCGACGCGGTCTATATCGCCAGCCCCAACGCCCTGCACTGCGCCCAGACGCTGCTGATGCTGCGCCATGGCAAGCACGTCATCTGTGAGAAACCGCTGGCCTCCACCCACGCGGAAGCCCAGCGCGCGTTCGACTGCGCCCGCGCCAACGGCGTCGTTCTGTTCGAAGCCTTTAAAACCGCCTATCTGCCCAACTTTGACGTCATCCGTAGCGCGCTGCCGCGCCTTGGGCGCCTGCGCAAGGCCTTTCTCAACTACTGCCAATACTCCTCCCGCTATCCCCGCTATCTCAACGGTGAAAACCCCAATACCTTTAACCCGGCCTTTTCCAACGGATCTATCATGGATATCGGTTTTTACTGCCTGGCCAGCGGCGTCGCGCTGTTCGGCGAGCCGCAGCGGGTGAGCGCCGGAGCGGTACTGCTGGACTCCGGCGTTGACGCCCACGGCCACGTCGCCATGCGCTATCCCGGCTTTGAGGTCGTACTGTTTCACTCCAAGGTCAGCGATTCGGCGCTGCCCAGCGAGATCCAGGGCGAGGAGGGCAGCCTGGTGATCGAGCACCTCTCCCAATGCCAACGGGTAACTCTGATCCCGCGCGGCGGCGCGGCGCAAGAGATAGGCGTCGTTCAGCGTGAAAATACCATGGAGTATGAAGCGCAGGCCTTCGCCCGCCTGATACGGGAGGGCCGGGTGGCCCACGCGGGGATCGCCCGTGCGCTCAGCACGGCCCGCCTGCTGGACGAGATACGCCGCCAAACCGGGGTGGTATTTCCCGCCGATCGCGCCTGATGCCGCGCCGGCCGCCGACGGCGGCCGGCCCAGCGCTATCGACGGGTGCTCTGCGCCTGGGGCCCCTGCCTCTTGATGCTAATCGCCGCCAGCGCCAGCGCGATCAGCACAATACCGCTCCCCTCGACCGGACCGGGGTTCTCTCCCAGCAGCCACCAGGAAAACAGCACCCCGCAGACCGGTACCGCCAGGGTGCTCAGGCTAGCGATCCCGGCCGGCAGATTTTTCAACACGAACAGCCACAGACTCCAGGCCAGCGCCGTCGCCAGAATCGCGCTGTAGGCCAACGCCCAGAACACATAGGGCTGCCAGTCCACGCTGCGCTGCGGCACCAGCCAAGCCACCACGCTCATCACCACGGCGGCATACAGCATCTGCCAGGTCGTTAGCCCCAGCAAATCAACGCCCGGATAGCGGGCGTACATCCGCTTAGCCACGATGGCGCTCGCCCCCCAGCTGATGCCGGAGAGCACCGCCAGCAGCGCACTTTGCAGCGAGGAGAGATCCAGCTTCCACGGCTGCAGCACCAGCAGCAATCCCAGGGCCGCCACCGCAATCGCGGCATACTGCAGGCGCCGCATCCGTTCGCCAAGAAACAGGGCGGCCATGATCACCACCCAAAACGGCATGGTATAGCTCAAGATCGCCACCTTGCCGGCGCCGCCGCTCATGAGCGCCCACTGGGCCAGTCCGACCATACCGCAGGTTTGCAGCAGCGCGATGGCCAGCGTATAGCCAAACGGCGTCGGCCGCATACCACGCCCGCGCAATCGCAGCACCAGCAGCAGTAGCAGCGCGCCGCAGACGCAGCGCAGTGCGGTAAAGTCGAACGCCCCGATATACTGTGTTACCTGTTTCATCGCAATCCAGCTGTAACTCCAGATCAGCGTCAGGGCGATCAGGCCCGCTATCGCCAGTGGATTGGTTTTTCTTGCAACTGCCATGACATTGCCACCCTTCTCTTATCCAACAGGCACTATAGCGGCTTCCGCCTGGCGATGCATGGGGCGCCCCCCTGATTACTTATGCCATCTCGATCTGAGAGAACAGCGGTTCATGCCTATCCGGAACAGCGCACAGGGATTGACCAATGACACATTTTGCATTATTTTCTGCGCAGCAAAGGGGAGTAACTTCTTATTTGCCGGTTAATCGTCATTACGGTGCGCAGCACCCGGTTACCGGGCAACCCCGCGGGCTCCCGCCCGTGGATGCGTTGTAAGTGAGACCTTGCCGGAAGGCGAGGTACAGGCAACGCGTGGTTAATAAATGCACGCACGGTGTACGCCCTCCGACACCCGTTATTGATTAACCTTACAGGAGACTTCCATGCTCAACTCTGTTGGCACCCCCTGGCTATGGGGGAGCTTCGCCCTGATTATCCTGATTATGCTGGCTATCGATCTACTGCTGCAGGGGCGGCGCGGTGCCCAGGCGATGACCATGCGTCAGGCCGCCGTCTGGTCGCTGGTCTGGGTCAGCCTGGCGCTGCTGTTCAACGCCGGTCTTTGGCTCTATCTGAGTGAAACCCTAGGTCGCGCGGCCGCCGATCAGCAGGCGCTGGCATTCCTCACCGGCTATTTGATCGAAAAGGCGCTGGCGGTCGATAACGTCTTTGTCTGGCTAATGCTGTTCAGCTATTTCTCCGTTCCGGCCAGCATGCAGCGCCGGGTGCTGGTCTACGGTGTACTGGGGGCAATCATCCTGCGTACCGTAATGATCTTCGCCGGTAGCTGGCTGGTGACCCAGTTCCAGTGGATCCTCTACCTGTTCGGCGCTTTCCTGCTATTTACTGGCGTTAAGATGGCCATGGCCCACGATGACGAAGGCGATCTCGGCGACCGCCCGCTGGTGCGCTGGCTGCGCCGCCACCTGCGGATGACCGACAGCATTGAAAGCGAGCACTTCTTTACTCGCCGCAGCGGTACGCTGTTCGCCACCCCACTGCTGCTGGTGCTGATCCTGGTCGAGCTGAGCGACGTGATCTTTGCCGTCGACAGCATTCCGGCGATCTTTGCCGTGACCACCGATCCGTTCCTGGTATTGACTTCCAACCTGTTCGCCATTCTGGGACTGCGTGCCATGTACTTCCTGCTGGCCGGCGTGGCCGAGCGCTTTACGCTGTTAAAGTACGGGCTAGCGGCCATTCTGACCTTCATCGGCATCAAGATGCTGATCGTCGATTTCTACCATATTCCCATCGCCTTCTCCCTGGGTATCGTCGCCGGAATCCTGGCGCTGACCCTGCTGATTAACGCCTGGGTCAACCATCGCCGCGCAGCGCACTCCCCCCGATAACTCATCTTCCCCGGTATGCTAATACCGGGGAGCTATCCCTGACAAAACGTCAGAAACCCCGCCAACCCCTATAGAATAATTCTTATATATAGGTAATTTTTTAGTGAATTATTCTAATGTCACTAATTGCCATGTGAGCAAGGTTGGCTTTTTTCCCTGCATTTCGCCGCCATAGTTAATAAATATAATAAAAAGTAGAATTTGAGTTAAATTTACGGTGCGGCGACAGAATTTTATAAATTCAGCGTTCCCTATTGGGTCGATTTCCCTATACTGGGGTGGCAAACACATTTAGTTACAGATTGCATCCGTGACATGCAATCCAAAAATATAACAAGTGGGTAATCGATTATGGAAAGACAATCTGGATTCGTGCGTTTCATTACGCGCGGTAGCCTGGTCGGACAGATCCTGGTAGGGCTGGTACTGGGGATCGCGCTGGCTTCGTTCTCCCAATCCGGCGCCATCGCCGCCGGGCTGCTGGGTACGCTGTTCGTCAGCGCCCTGAAAGCCGTCGCGCCGGTGCTGGTCTTCATTCTGGTGGCGGCCTCCATCGCCAACCACCGTCAGGGACAGAAAACCAACATGCGGCCTATCGTGCTGCTGTATTTGCTTGGCACATTCGCCGCCGCACTGGTAGCCGTGGTGGTCAGCTTCGCCTTCCCGTCGCAGCTGGCGCTCGTCAGCCACACCAACGATATCACCCCGCCGGGCGGGATCGTCGAGGTGCTGCAGTCCCTGCTGATGAACGTCGTGGATAACCCATTCCGCGCCCTGGCCAACGGCAACTTCATCGGTATCCTGGCCTGGGCCATCGGTCTGGGCGTCGCCCTACGCCATGCCTCAGACACCACCAAACGCGTGGTGGGCGACCTCTCCTACGGCGTCACCTTTATCGTTCGCGTGGTGATCCGCTTTGCCCCGCTGGGTATCTTCGGACTGGTCTCCTCGACGCTGGCTGAAACCGGGTTTGACGCCCTGTGGGGCTACGCCCACCTGCTGATGGTGCTGATCGGCGCCATGCTGCTGGTCGCCCTGGTCCTCAACCCCCTCATCGTGTTTTGGAAAATCCGACGGAATCCCTATCCGCTGGTCTTCACCTGCCTGCGTGAAAGCGGTCTGACGGCGTTCTTTACCCGTAGCTCGGCCGCCAACATCCCGGTCAACATGGAGCTGTGCAAGAAGCTGAGGCTCAATGAGGATACCTATGCGGTCTCCATTCCGTTGGGCGCCACCATCAATATGGCCGGCGCGGCCATCACCATCACCGTCCTGACGCTGGCGGCGGCGCATACGCTGGAGATCAGCGTCGATCTGCCGACGGCGCTGCTGCTCAGCCTGGTGGCGGCGGTCTGCGCCTGCGGCGCCTCCGGGGTTGCCGGCGGCTCCCTGCTGCTGATCCCGCTGGCCTGCAGCCTGTTTGGCATCAGTAGCGATATCGCCATGCAGGTCGTCGCGGTCGGCTTTATTATCGGCGTACTGCAGGACTCCTGCGAAACCGCGCTCAACTCCTCGACGGACGTCCTGTTCACCGCGGCCGCCTGCATGGCGGCAGAGGAGAGCACCGGCGATAGCGCCGCAGAGCTGGGATAACCTCACCCCATGGCATAGCATAACGGGCGCCGCGGCGCCCGTTTCTTCACCGCCTGAAAGCCGCGGCAAGCCCGTGGGATCTCGAGTTTAGCCCGAAGACGTTTCACTGACGGCTACGAGCGGAAGGGATCGATGCCGCGCCGCTGCATGCGGTAAAAGCGGACGATGTTGTAGCCATTGATCAGCAGGAAACTGCCCTCGATCAGCGAGCCCCCCAGCGAGCCCAGCCACAGATTGTGGATCACCCAGCAGGCGGTGGAGCACCACATGACACAGCGGGTGGTCAGGCCGCGGCAGCGGAACAGCGCCCAGGTGCTAGCAATCGTCCCCACGATAGGCAGAACTTCAACCGGGTGCTTCAGCTCCCAGCCGCCCAGCCCGAGGGTCAGCGCAATAAATAGCGCCATAATCCAGACATTGCGTGTGCGCGTCGCCACCACCGAACGGATCGCGTTCAGCTCGGCGCTCATCCCGGCGGCGCTGGCGCCCATCAGAAAAAAATGGGCACCGATGATCGCGCTGTACAGCGCCAGCTGCAGACGGAAACGACGCTCATCGCGGTTGAAGAACGTCGTAATCCCGACCAGAAAGGCGACGACGCCTACCCCCTGGGCAAACAGAAGCTCACCGTTCATAGCGTTAATCCCTTAAGGGGCGGGAGCCCGCCCCGCAGCGCCTCCCGCGATCCGACGGCGGTTACAGCGTTACGCCGCTTTTAAAGATGGCCAGCTCACGAAAGTCATTCTTCTCGTTACAGGTCTGTCTGCCGTCGGCGATCGCCACAATCAGATCGATAAACTCGCTCAGCAGCAGCTCCATCGGCTTGCCCTGCAGCAGCTGACCGGCGTCAAAATCTATCCAGTGCGGTTTCTTCGCCGCCAGCGGCGTATTGGTCGCCAGCTTCACCGTCGGCACAAAGCCGCCGTAGGGCGTACCGCGGCCGGTACTAAACAGCACCATATGACACCCGGCAGCGGCCAACGCACTGGTGGCGACCGCATCGTTTCCCGGCGCGCTGAGCAGGTTCAGCCCCGGCATACGCAGGCGCTCACCGTAGCGCAGTACATCCATCACCTGGCTCTGCCCAGCCTTTTGCGTACAGCCGAGGGATTTCTCCTCCAGGGTCGTGATGCCGCCGGCCTTGTTGCCCGGCGAGGGATTCTCATAGATCGGCTGCTGATGGTCGATGAAGTAGCGTTTGAAATCGTTGACCATCGCTACCGTCTTTTCAAAGGTTTCCCCATCGCGGCAGCGACTCATCAAGATCCGCTCCGCGCCGAACATCTCCGGGACCTCGGTCAGTACGCTGGTACCGCCGTGGGCTATCACATAGTCGGAAAAGCGCCCCAGCAACGGATTGGCGCTGATGCCGGAGAAGCCGTCCGAGCCGCCGCACTCCAGACCGAACCTCAGCTCGCTGAGGCGACCCGGCTCCCGCCGATCGCCGCGCATGACGCCATACAGCTCATGCAGCGCCTCAGTCCCGGCATCAACCTCATCATCCTGCTGCTGGCATACCAGAAAACGCACCCGCGCCGGATCATAGTCGCCCAGCGTCTCACGAAACGCCGCGATCTGGTTATTCTCACAGCCGAGCCCGACCACCAGAACGCCGCCGGCGTTCGGGTGGCGCACCATATTCTGCAGCAGGGTGCGGGTATTCTGGTGATCATCGCCCAGCTGTGAACAACCGAACGGATGGGTAAACAGATGGACGCCATCGATCTCCGGCGCCCCGTCACTTTCGCGCAGAAAGCGCTGCAGCATCTGGCGAGCCATGCCATTGACGCAGCCGACGGTCGGCAGGATCCACAGCTCATTGCGGATGGCCACCTCGCCGCTGGCGCGCCGATACAGGGATATCGCGCGATCCGCCGGCTGCACCGTCGGCGCGGCGAAGTCCGGCTGATACTGGTAACTGTCCAGATCGCTGAGGTTGGTACGCAGGTTATGGGCATGCACGTGATCGCCGGCGGCGATGGCCGTAAGCGCATGGCCGATCGGCAGACCATACTTAATCACCATCGCCTGCGGCGCCAGGCGGCACAGCGCGACCTTGTGCCCGCGCGGCACCGCGTCGCGCAGCGTCAGCGCCCCGTCGTCCAGCGCTATCGTCTCTCCGGACGCGAGATCGCGCAGGGCGACCGCCACGTTATCCTGAGGGTGAATCTTAATGATGCTTTGCATATGACTCGGTCCGCTCCGTTAACAAGATGATGCCAGCAGCGCGCTCAGCGCGGCGCGCATTCCCTGCTGTTCAATCGCCAGCAGCGCGCCACTCACCTGCTGCGTCAGCCCGGGGATACGGTTGAGATCCTCGCCCCAGTGCGCCGACTGCGCCAACACCGCGCTGACCAGCTGCTCCAGCGTCTGCTCCCCTGCGCGCACCGCCTGCCAGCCGGCGGCGTAAAAATCCAGCCAATGGGCATCATCCTGCAGCGGATAGCGCAAGCCGTCGCGCTCGCCGCGGTAAAAGGCGATCAGCGCCGCCAGCGCAAAGCTCAGGCGTACCGGCACCGCATTCCGGCAGGCGCGGTAAGAGAGCAGCTGCGGCAGGATCCGGGTTCGGAATTTGGTCATCCCATTCAGCGCTATCGACAGCAGCTGGTGCTGAATATAGGGATTACGAAAGCGTGCAATCACCGCCGCGGAAAAGGCGTTCAGCTCCTCGGCGGGCAGATCCAGCTGCGGGACGATCTCCTGAGCGATCGTCTGCGTCACAAACGCGGCCACCAGGGCATCGTCCATGCTCTGACCCACGGTATCCAGGCCGGCCAGGTAGGCCACCGGAACCAGCGCCGTATGCGCACCGTTCAAAATCGCCACCTTACGCTCTTTATAAGGACGAATATCCTCTACGATACGGATATTCAACGGCCCCTGCGCGGCGGCATAGGCATCCAGGCACAGCGCCTGCGCCAGCCACTGCGGCCCCTGAATAACAAACAGATAGAAGTATTCTGCGGTATCCAGGAAGCTATCCTGGTAGCCGAGTTCATCGCACAGTGACGAGGCCTCATCGCGCGGATATCCGGTGACAATGCGGTCAACCAGGGTTGAGCAAAACGTATTGTGCTCGTTCAACCAGACGGTGAACGCCGGCGGCAGATCCCACTGCTCGGCGTAGCGCAGCACCAGCTCGTGTAAGGCCCCACCGTTATAATCGATCAGTTCACAGGGCAGCAGCACCCAGCCTCTATCCGCGGCGCCGTCGAAGTGGCAAAAGCGCTCATACAGCAGACGCGTCAGCTTGGCCGGGAAGCTGGAAGGCGGCGTATCGCCCAGGCGATCCTGCGGCGCATAGCTGATGCCCGCCTCCGTGGTATTGGAGAAGACAAAGCGAATATTCGGATCGCGTGCCAGCGCCAGAAATGCATCAAACTCGCGATAGACGTTCAATTCTCGGTTAACGCTGCGGATCACCCGGCTGACCGATACCGCCTCGCCCCGTCCATTCAAGCCGCGCACGATGGTGGTATACAGGCCGTCCTGACGGTTCAGCGACGGCGGGAAATCACCGTCGATCGGGCGGACCACCACGATCCCCGCATCCAGATCGGTATGTTCATTTAACAGATCCAGCTGCCAGTCGACGAAGGCGCGCAGGAAGTTGCCCTCGCCAAACTGGATCACTTTATCCGGGTGCTGGCGGCCAGGAAAGTCACGACGGTTTAGGGTTTGCATCAGGAGCCACCTCAATAGCGGGCCCTCCGCCCTGCGGCGGCCCGTAACAGTCAAATTTGGATTCAGCGGCAGCGGGCGGCGAACGCCGGCTGCCGTAGGTCAGCGATTACAGCTCAATGGCAAAGTAGTTTTTCGCATTGTCGAAGCAGATGTTTTTCACCATGCTACCCAACAGGGCGATATCGGCTGGCGCCTCACCCTGCGCGACCCAGCGGCCGATCATCTGGCACAGGATGCGGCGGAAATACTCATGGCGGGTATAGGAGAGGAAGCTGCGGCTATCGGTAAGCATTCCCACAAAGCGGCTCAGCAGCCCCAGCTGCGCCAACTGCGTCATCTGGCGCTGCATACCGTCCTTCTGATCGTTAAACCACCAGCCCGAGCCAAACTGCATCTTGCCAGGCATCCCCTCGCCCTGGAAATTGCCGATCATGGTTCCCAGCACTTCGTTATCGCGCGGGTTCAGACAGTACAGAATCGTTTTTGCCAGTCCGCCGTTACGGCTCTGGGCATCCAGCAGGCGCGACAGCGGCTGCGCGACCGGCGCATCGTTAATCGAATCAAAGCCGATATCCGGCCCCAGACGCTCAAACATCGGCGTATTGTTGTTGCGCAGCGCGCCGATATGGTACTGCTGCACCCAGCCGCGCTTCTGATATTCGCCGCCCAAGAACAGCAGCACAGCCGTCTTGAACTGTGCAACCTCGGTCTCGCTCGGCGTACCACCGCACAGGCGGCGGGCCAGGATCCCATCCAGGGTCGCATCATCCGCCTCGCCGTAGACCACCACATCCAGCGCGTGGTCAGAGACCTTACAACCGTGGGCGGCAAAGTAATCCATGCGCACCTTCAACGCCTGACACAGATCGGCAAAGCGGGTGATATCGACGTCGGCCACGGCGCCCAGCTGCGCAATATAGTCAGAGAACAGCGCGGCATCGATGTTAAACGCTTTATCCGGGCGCCAGCTCGGCAGCACTTTAGTGGTAAAGCTACTGTCGGCGGCGATCGTCCGGTGATGACGCAGATCGTCGATCGGATCGTCGGTGGTGCCCACCATCTTCACATTCATCTGGCCCATAATGCCGCGCGCCGTAAAGCTATCCTCCGCCAGCATTCGGTTGCAGCGGGCCCAAATATCCTCGGCCGTCGCGGCAGACAGCAGCGTATCGGTGATGCCGAAGGGGCGGCGCAGCTCCAGATGGGTCCAGTGGTATAGCGGATTACCGATGGTATGCGGCACCGTCTCGGCCCAAGCCTGAAACTTCTCGCGATCGCTGGCCTCGCCGGTGCAAAAACGCTCCGCGACCCCGTTGGTACGCATCGCGCGCCACTTGTAGTGGTCCCCCTTCAGCCAGATGTCATACAGGTTTTTGAAACGATGGTTTTCGGCGATCTGCTCCGGCGGAAGGTGGCAGTGATAATCGAAAATAGGCTGTTCTGCCGCGTAATCGTGGTACAAACGGCGGGAAAATTCGGTATCAAGCAAAAAATCTTCGGTCAAAAATGGAGACATAATCGGGGTTCCTCAGATGCGGTTGATGCACTCGCACGGGGTGCGCTAGCGGAAGTTATCACACCAATTTTAAAGTTAGTCCAGAACTTTATCCAGGATTGCGGACTGCATGACAAAAAACGTCACATCACGGTGCTAAAAGCGCCATCCAGCTCACTTTCACTACCGTTGTTCCTCCCAATTATTATTCAGCAATCCAATTATGGTTTTTGTGATAGCTCTCAACCTTTGAATCTGTATGACAAGTTATCTTAGCCGTCGCACTAACTCGGCTGTAGGTCAACCAATTTAGCCCATTGTGGTTTGGCCAATCATCCACCGGCATACCGTCGAGGAGATCTCCGCACGCCCCCCGGCCACTGTCAGGGCCACGGGAGCGCTCGGTATACGCCAACCATGTCTTTCCAGCAGGAAAGTGAACGATCGCACCGCCGATGCGGATATGGGTCTCGGCCGCCCCGTATCCGTCATGCGTGCACTATCGGTAATACATTAAACGGGGAGAGAGTTTAAATGCGTAAAATTAAAGGATTACGCTGGTACATGATCGGCTTAGTCACCATTGGTACGGTGCTAGGCTATCTGACGCGCAACGCCATTGCCGTGGCCGCGCCCGCGCTGGAAGACACCCTGCATATCACAACCCAACAGTACTCCTATATCATCGCGACCTATTCTGCCTGCTATACCATCATGCAACCCGTGGCCGGGTATGTGCTGGATCTATTGGGTACCAAAGTCGGCTATGCGGTCTTTGCTGTACTCTGGGCGCTGTTCTGCATGGGAACGGCGCTGGCCAACAGCTGGGGTGGGCTGGCCATCGCCCGCGGCGCGGTAGGGATGGCCGAGGCCGCCATGATCCCGGCGGGTCTGAAAGCCTCGTCAGAGTGGTTCCCGGCCAAAGAGCGCTCGATAGCCGTCGGTTATTTCAACGTCGGCTCCTCTATCGGCGGTATGATTGCACCACCGCTGGTGGTCTGGGCCATCATGATCCACAGCTGGGAAATGGCCTTTATCATTACCGGTAGCCTGAGCCTGCTGTGGGCGATCGGCTGGCTTATCTTCTACAAGCAGCCCAAGGATCAAAAGCGCCTGAGCGACCAAGAGCGCCAGTACATTCTGAGCGGCCAAGAGGCTCAGCATAAGGGCGATAACGCCACCCGCATGTCAGCCTGGCAGATTCTGCGCAACCGCCAGTTTTGGGGCATCGCCCTGCCCCGCTTCCTGGCAGAGCCGGCCTGGGGCACCTTTAACGCCTGGATCCCGCTATTTATGTTTAAGGCCTACGGTTTCAATCTGAAAGAGATCGCCATGTTCGCCTGGATGCCGATGCTGTTCGCCGATCTGGGCTGCGTCATCGGCGGCTACCTACCGCCGCTGTTTCAGAAGTATTTCAACGTCAACCTGATCGTCTCCCGTAAGCTGGTCGTCACCATGGGTGCCGTACTGATGATTGGCCCCGGCATGATCGGTCTATTCAGCAGCCCGTATATCGCGATCGCCCTTCTGTGTGTCGGAGGATTTGCCCATCAGGCGCTCTCCGGCTCGCTGATCACGCTCTCCTCCGATGTCTTTGGCCGCAATGAGGTCGCCACGGCCAACGGCCTGACCGGCATGGCGGCCTGGACCGCCAGTACCCTGTTTGCCCTGGTGGTCGGTGCGTTGGCCGATACCCTGGGCTTCAGCCCGCTGTTCGCTGCCCTGGCCGTCTTTGATCTGCTGGGCGCCCTGATCATCTGGACCGTACTGCAAAACCGTACCGCCAACGATCTGCAGCCGATCCCCCGTCCGGCTAACTCAAACGCCTAACCTATCGATATCACAGGATCCGCCCGCGGGCGGATCCTTCTCCCCACGGGTTTTGTCCACGAAGGCTCACACTCTGTATCCTTGCCGCTGGTGGCTGCACGATGAAAGTGGTATAACAACTCGCACTGTGGCAGCGAGCCACCCGCGTTACCAACCCTAGCCGAGCACGAATATGGAATGCACGAGACTCTACCAACAGCTTGCCGCCGAACTGAAACAGCGCGTTGAAGGCGGCGTTTATCCCGTCGGCGATAAGCTGCCCGCCGAGCGTTTTATCGCCGAAGAGATGGACGTCAGCCGTACCGTCGTGCGGGAGGCCATCATCATGCTGGAGGTCGAAGGCTACGTTGAGGTGCGTAAAGGCTCCGGCATTCATGTCATCAATAATCAACCCAAATCGCTGATCCAGCCGGACAACGCCATTGAGTTCGCCAGCGCCGGGCCGTTCGAACTGCTGCAGGCGCGCCAGCTTATTGAAAGCAATATCGCCGAATTTGCCGCCACCCAGGTCACCAAACAGGATATTGTCGCGCTGATGGAGATTCAGGAGCGGGCGCGCCAGGAGGATCGATTCCGCGATTCGGAGTGGGATCTCAAGTTCCACGTTCAGGTGGCGCTGGCGACCCAGAACAGCGCCATGGCCACCATCGTAGAAAAGATGTGGAGCCAGCGTACCCATAATCCCTACTGGTTAAAGCTGCACGAGCATATCGATGACAAATCGATCGAAAGCTGGTGCGAGGATCACGATAAAATTCTCAAAGCGCTGATCCGTAAAGATCCCTATGGCGCCAAGATCGCCATGTGGCAACACTTGGAGAACACCAAGCAGATGCTGTTCCACGCCACCACAGACGACTTTGAGTTCAACGTCGATCGCTACCTATTTGCCGAGAACCCCGTCGTGCATCTTGACGCGGTAGCCAACGGCGGTAAGTAATTCCCATTGTATCTGAGATAAATAGGCTCCTATAATATCCACCGGTGATGGTGTTCCACCTTTAATTCGAAAAATGAATTAAAAACCGCCGGGGATAGCCGGCAGCGCGAGCCGATAGGGGTCGCACTGCCGTCGTAGCGAGCGACCTCGCCTAATCCTGTGCTGATGACGCCTGGCAAAAGGTGTGTTTCCCATTAATGGGCGGCATGCGTTTGCCCGGCGAGATCGTTTTCCGTGGCCTGCGCATTCCCCCAGCTTAGATTTGTAAAGGAGTCTGCCATGAATTATGGTCTCACGCTGCTGGTCGTCGCCTGCGGCGGCGCTCTCGGAGCCATTAGCCGTTTTCAAATCACCAATTGGTTCGGTTCGTGGTTTGGTAGCGGTTTCCCCTACGCCACGCTCACGGTCAACATCATTGGCTGCTTCATCATGGGTGCGCTGGTCTCGATGCTGGAGAGCGGTACCCTGATCGCGCCACACTGGCGCCCACTGATCGGCGTTGGCTTTCTCGGCGCGCTGACCACCTTTTCCACCTTCTCTTTCGATACGTTCGCCCTGTTTAGCGAAGGTTTTTTGGTGAAGGCGATGCTGAACGTCGTACTTAACCTGATCCTGTGTATGGCGGCCGTGAGCGCAGGTTACTATCTGTTACTGTCCCGCAGCGCCTGACGCGCTGGCAGCGGATAATCCCCGCCATATCAGTCCATTCCGGCGAATTTGTAGGACAAAACCGCCGGATAAAAAACATCGGATTTCACCTGATTTGGCCAGGAAATCCCCATTTTGTGCTGTCTCCAGGTGGGCGATTTTGCTAAAGTGAGCGCCTGTTTTTCTGTCTGTATCCGGAAACGACAAAATATTGAAGCGTGTAACCTCTGCCTCTCTGCTGCTGTTACTGTGTTGCTGGGCCGCCACGGCCATCGGCAAAATAGGGACATGGCATTCCCAGGCCGTCACCACGCTTCCGCTGAGCCAGTTTCCCTGCAATACGGCCGTCTTCAGCGAAAACTACCGCGATCCGGCGGGAAGCCACTGCCTGAGCCGAATACCGCACAATCGTAAGATCACCGCGCTGATCCGACTGCATATCTGCGGCGGCAGCGAGGTGGTGCGCAACGGCCTTATCCCACCGGATGTCCCGCCGCCGGAGACCCGCCAGCCCTATCGCCCCCAGGCGCCAGGCAACAACGGCCACTATGCGCGCCTATCACGCATTCTGCTGCGAACCCTACAGCTACCGCCCCACCAAAATCGGCTGGGGGGCTGGAAGGAGAGTAATATCCTTTACCGCGGGCAGGTCACCTATCACCCAACGCTCGCCTAACTTAACAGTGTTGTATCAGGTGATACGTTAGCGGATCGCCCGGCGCTATCACAGCGCCAGACCGGCAAACGTTCTCCGAGGTTTCTGCTAGGAATTCGCGATGGATATTATTAGAGAATTAATCACTGCCCTGTGGCATCAGGACTATGAAACGCTGGCGAACCCTTCGCTGGTCTGGACGATTTACGGCATTCTGTTCGTGATCCTCTTCCTGGAAAATGGCCTGTTGCCGGCGGCCTTCCTGCCCGGGGACAGTCTGCTTATTTTGGTCGGGGTGCTGATCGCCCGCGATACCATGGATTTTCCGCTGACGCTGCTGGTGCTGACCTCTGCCGCTAGCCTCGGCTGCTGGGTGGGTTACCTGCAGGGGCGCTGGCTGGGCAATACCCACTTAGTTCAGAAATGGCTTTCACATCTGCCCGCCCACTACCATCAGCGAGCCCACCAGCTGTTCCATCGTCATGGTCTGGCCGCGCTGTTGATTGGGCGCTTTCTCGCCTTCGTCCGCACCCTTCTGCCGCTGATTGCCGGCCTCTCCGGGCTGAACGGTCCGCGCTTCCAGTTCTTCAACTGGATAAGCGGCCTGCTGTGGGTGTTGATCTTGAGCTCCCTGGGCTATGTGCTCGGCAAAACGCCGCTGTTCCTGCGCTATGAGGATCAGCTGATGAACCTGCTGATGCTGCTGCCGCTGGTGCTGCTGGTCTTTGGCCTGTGCGGTTCTCTGCTGGTGCTGTGGCGAAAAAAGCACGCCCATGCTACCGGTAAAAGCCCGAGGAAATGACGTGAACCAGGCAAACTCACAGCCATTTACCCGCCGGCCGGGCTGGAAACGCATGTTAGGCCTGCTGCTGTTCATCGTCGCCGCTCTCACGGCGGTGATCTTACCGCAGCTGGGCCATAAAGAGGTCTCCCTACAGATCCGGGCAACCCACAGCGGCCTGGCCACGCCCGACGGCTTTTTTGTCTATCAAAAGCTGGACGAGAACGGCGTCAGTATCACCAGCATCACGCCGGACAGAGAGGGACTGGTGGTACGTCTGGCACGCCCCGAACAGCAGGCGCTGGCGTTGCAGGTGCTGCAGCGTGAGCTGCCGCCCGGCTATAGCATCGCCGATAAAATCCTGCATCGTTCGCTGTTTCATAAGAGCGAGCGCCCCGCCGCCGCCCTTTCTTACAGCGCGGGCCGCAACAGCTAACCCTCGGCGGGAAGAGACTTTCCCGCGCCTTTCATCCCGCTTGGGCTAAAAGTGAGATTATTTCCGCCCATAGGGTGCCCAGGAACAACTATGATAGAGGATGGAGGGGCGATCTCTGCCTGGCAGAATCCCTGCGGCGCGACGCTGACCGTCTGCAATATGTTACGACAAAGCTAAGTTATTACAGAATGTTATGTAGCTATACCCTTTGCACTCTCTGTAAAAGCTCGCTATGTTGAAGGTCCTAATCAGTAACGTGAAGGAGCGTAAGAATGACTAACGATTCCACCGCTGAACATCTGCGTGCCGAGCTGAAATCCCTGGCTGACGCGCTGGAAGATGTCCTCAACTCATCCACAGATAAGCCCAAGGCCGAACTGGAAAAACTGCGCGCCCGCGCCCATGATGCGCTGCACAACAGCCGTGAGCGCCTGAGTCAGGCCGGTGAAAACGTGGCGACCCAGACACGAGAAATGGCCGGGCGAGCCGATGACTATGTCCGGGATAACCCCTGGACCGGCGTTGGCATCGGCGCCGCCGTCGGCGTAGTGCTTGGCGTGCTGCTGGCCCGTCGCTAATGGCAGGCGACACCTCCCCCGCCCAGGATTCCGCCACCGGGATCCTGGGTACAGCTCGGCGCATCGTCACCCTGCTGGTCGGTATGACGGAAACCCGTTTACGTCTGGCGGTTGTCGAGCTGGAAGAGGAGAAAGCCAACCTCATTCAGCTGCTGCTGATGGCTGGCGTCACGCTCTTGTTCACCGCCTTCGGTTTGATGTGCCTGCTGGTACTGCTGTTTTGGGCCGTCGAGCCAGCCTATCGCCTGATGGCCTTGGGGATAGCCACCGCTCTGCTGCTGCTGCTGGCCTGCGTCGGTGCGATCTGGACGCTGACAAAAGCGCGCCGTTCCACTTTTTTGCTAGCCACCCGCAAACAGCTTGAGATCGATCGCCAGCTGCTGGAGCGCCGGGAGAAGTCATGAACCGTCAACGTCAGGCCCTGGCCGCTGAAAAGGCGCGACTGCTGCAAAAAATCGCGCAGCAACGCGTGGATCTGCATACCGAGTCGCTGCGCGCCGAGCGGCTGTGCATCAACGTGGACCGCACCCTGACCACGCTGTGGCGCCTGCGTCGCGCCCTGTCGCTGGCCGCTGGCCTGGCCGCCGTTTACGCAGCCCGTCATCCCTCCCGTCTGCTCAGCGGTATAAAACGGGCCGTGGGCCTGTGGAGCACCCTGCGTTTGGCACGCCGTACGTTCTACCCATGATCGCCGCCGGCATCTTCGCGTACGGACCCGCTGCGCGCCGCTGATGCCCTCTTATCGACGACGTGCTCCCGCGCTGACGCGGGCGGCATATACGCATCCATAGATTATCCCATGTGACCATTAGCACATTTTTTATACAAAAATTTATTATTACATTATTAAAAAATGGTGCTGATCACCCTCTGTATAACGATTCTACCGATGCTAAAAATCATTGATTCAGGTCAATAAAATTTGCTTTATCAAATCGCCATTCCCATATATAGTGTCTCTGAAGTAAACAAACACCTATATATAGTAGTTATCCACAAAGCATCCACACAACGCGTGTAAAGCCTGATTTCACGCGGCTTTGTGCTGTGGATAACCGGTAGATGGATGCACACCACAATCACAGGAGCGAGAAAACGGTGAAACCTATCGTGATTAAACGGGACGGTTGTCAGGTACCCTTCAACGAACAGCGTATCAAGGAAGCGGTGCTGCGTGCAGCGCAGGCAGCTGACGTGGATGATGCCGATTACTGCGCAACCGTTGCCCGCGTAGTCGCTATGCAGATGGCCGATCGCGAGCGTGTGGATATCAACGATATCCAGCACGCCGTAGAAAACCAACTGATGGCGGGCAACTATAAGCAGCTTGCGCGCGCCTACATCGAGTACCGTCACGATCGTGACGTTGCCCGTGAGCAGCGTGGCCGTCTTAATCAGGATATTCGCGGACTGATCGAACAGAGCAACGCGGCCCTGCTCAATGAGAACGCCAACAAAGACAGTAAGGTTATCCCAACCCAGCGCGATCTGCTGGCGGGGATCGTCGCCAAACACTATGCCAAACAGCATTTGCTGCCGCGTGACGTGGTGCGGGCCCATGAGCGCGGAGAGATCCACTATCACGATCTCGACTACTCGCCGTTCTTTCCCATGTTCAACTGTATGCTGATCGATCTGAAAGGCATGCTGACCAACGGCTTTAAGATGGGCAACGCAGAAATCGAGCGGCCGAAGTCCATCTCTACCGCCACCGCCGTTACCGCACAGATCATCGCGCAGGTTGCCAGCCATATCTATGGCGGAACGACCATCAACCGTATCGATGAGGTGCTGGCTCCCTTCGTCAGCGCCAGCTTCGCCAAGCATCGCCAAATCGCCGAACAGTGGAATATCCCCGACGTAGAAGGCTATGCCCACGCGCGCACCGAGAAAGAGTGCTACGATGCGTTCCAGTCGCTGGAGTATGAAGTAAATACCCTTCATACCGCCAACGGACAGACCCCGTTTGTCACTTTCGGCTTCGGCCTGGGCACCAGCTGGGAGTCGCGGATGATCCAGCAGTCGATTCTGAAGAACCGTATCGCAGGCCTGGGTAAAAACCGTAAGACCGCGGTATTCCCCAAGCTGGTCTTCGCCATTCGCGACGGACTTAATCACAAGTTCGGCGATCCGAACTACGATATCAAGCAGCTGGCCCTCGAGTGCGCCAGCAAGCGCATGTATCCGGACATCCTCAACTACGATCAGGTCGTCAACGTCACCGGCTCCTTCAAGACCCCGATGGGCTGCCGTAGCTTCCTTGGCGTCTACGAAGAGAACGGCGAGATGATCCACGACGGGCGTAATAACCTGGGGGTCATCAGCCTTAACCTGCCGCGCATTGCGCTGGAGGCCCAGGGTGATGAGACGGCCTTCTGGAAGCTGCTCGACCGCCGTCTGGAGCTGGCCCGCAAGGCGCTGATGACCCGCATCGCACGTCTGGAAGGGGTGAAGGCCCGCGTTGCGCCGATCCTGTATATGGAAGGGGCCTGCGGCGTACGCCTGAAAGCGGATGACGCCATCGCCGATATCTTTAAAAATGGCCGCGCCTCCGTATCGCTAGGCTATATCGGGATCCATGAGACCATCAACGCCTTGTTTGGCACCCAGACGCACGTTTTTGACGATGCGGCGCTGCGCGCCAAGGCTATCGCCATCGTTGAGCGTCTGCGTCAGGCTACCGATACCTGGAAACAGGAGACCGGCTATGCCTTCAGCCTGTACAGTACGCCGAGTGAAAACCTGTGCGACCGCTTCTGCCGCCTGGATACCGCCGAGTTTGGCCTCGTTGACGGGGTCACCGACAAGGGCTATTACACCAACAGCTTCCATCTGGACGTGGAGAAGCAGGTCAATCCCTACGACAAGCTGGACTTTGAGGCGCCTTACCCTCCGCTGGCTAACGGTGGATTCATCTGCTACGGCGAATATCCTAACCTGCAGCACAATCTGAAGGCGCTGGAGGATGTCTGGGACTACAGCTATAGCCGGGTTCCCTACTACGGAACCAACACGCCGATCGATGAGTGCTATGAATGCGGCTATACCGGCGAGTTTGAGTGTACCAGCAAAGGCTTTACCTGCCCGAAATGCGGTAACCATGACTCAACCAAGGTATCGGTTATCCGCCGCGTCTGCGGCTATCTGGGCAGCCCGGACGCGCGTCCGTTCAACGCCGGCAAGCAGGAAGAAGTGAAGCGCCGCATCAAGCACCTGAACAACGGTCAGATAGGCTAAACGCGCCTGGTCGATCGCCATCCCATCCCGGGCAGTCCGCTGCCCGGTTGCTTTTGCGGGGGGCGCCCCGCAGGACAAACATCATGAATTACCATCAGTATTATCCGGTCGATGTCGTCAACGGCCCGGGCACCCGCTGCACGCTGTTCGTTGCGGGCTGCGTCCACCAGTGCCCCGGCTGCTATAACAAAGCCACCTGGCGCCTGGACTCCGGCGTACCGTTCACGGCGGCGCTGGAGGATCGCATCATTGCCGATCTCAACGATACCCGGATTAACCATCAGGGGCTCTCCCTCTCGGGCGGTGACCCGCTGCACCCGCACAACGTGGCGACGATCCTACGCCTGGTACAGCGGGTACGCGCCGAGTGCCGCGGTAAAGACATCTGGCTGTGGACGGGCTATCGCCTGGAAGAGCTCACGGCGGAACAGCAGGCCGTGGTGAAGCTGATCAATGTCTTGGTGGACGGCAAGTTTGTACAGGATCTCAAAGATCCCATGCTGATCTGGCGCGGCAGCAGCAATCAAGTCGTCCACTACCTGCGCTGAGCCGCCCCGGGCTCAGACGGCACCCGCCGCCGTCTCTCCCAGACGCTGCACCTGCTCAGATTCCAGGATCTGCAGGCGATACCCCGCCGGGTACAACGCACAGTGCAGCATGGCACGCGCCACGCTATCGGCCTCGATCGCCTTCCATTTTTCAGGCAGCAGGCGGAACAGCGGCTCGGAGATCTGCTCCAGCAGACGCGGCTTGGCCCGTTCCCCCTGCAGCAGGGAAGGGCGCAGCAGAGAGAGCCGTCGCCAGGCCTGCCGCTCTAAAGCCTGCTCCATCTCCCCCTTGGTGCGGCTGTACAAAAACGGCGATTGGGCATTGGCCCCCAGCGCGCTGACCACTACATAGTGGCGGCAGCCGTGCTGCAGCGCGACCGCGCCGCACTCGACCACCAGCGAGTAGTCCACGTAGCGAAAGTCGCTGTCGCTGCCGGCCGCTTTGCGGGTGGTTCCCAGGCAGCAAAAGGCTACGTCGCAGGGGGTATCCCAGTCCAGCATAGCCCGGCAAATATCTGCGCCGACGGGGTTAATCAGCTTGGCCGACGCCGGCAACGCCGTACGCGTCGGCGCATAGATCTGGGTAACGCGGGGCTCTGACGCCAACAGCGTCAATAGCGTACGCCCGATAAGACCGGTCGCCCCAAGAAGCAATACGTTCATCGGTGACTCCTCCCTGTTTTTTGGCGGCTTCCGCCACGGTATACACCGTCAACGCCGGAAAGGATCGCCCGTTCCGCGCCGACGTCTCGCACAGCGATAGCTACTCTTAGTATACCCCCACGGGCTCGCCCTCGCGGGCCCAGTGACGCTTATGGCCAAAGCCACAGGTATTGTCGGTCATCTTCACCCGCATCAGACGCAGTCCCCAGACCGGCGATGGCCTAGCCCTCGCCAGCGGAAAACGGCGATAGTAGGCAGCATACGCCGCCGCTGCCGCCTCTCCGCCAAGGCACGCGATCCGGCCGTGAAACTGTATTCCCTGGATCTTCGCCACGCTGCGCGTCTGATGCGCCACCGTACCGACAACCCGAGGGTTGGCCGACATCAGCTGCCCGTGATGAGACGCCGGCGAGGTCAGCAGGTACAGCGTCATCGTCGGCGCATCCAGCGCATAAAAACAGTCGGCGCACCACAGCGCCTCCTCCTGCCCGGCGGCCAGCGTCACAATGTGCTGGCGAGTCAGGAAGCGCCGGATGGCCGCCAACGTCTCGTCGTTGCTCATTCCCTCTCCTACCGCCGCGCCGGGGCTCGTCCCCGGCGCCGCCGTCGCGTACACTGATCCCTCCGTTTCCCACCGAGAGATCCCAATGCAGAATACTGTAGCGCATAATGGATGGTATCTGTACATGCTGCGTACCGCCGGTGGTGCGCTGTATACCGGTATCACCACCGACGTCGCGCGCCGCCTCCGCCAGCATCAGTCGGGTCGGGGAGCCAAGGCACTGCGCGGCAAAGGACCGCTGACGCTAGCATACCAGTGCGCGCTCTCGCGCGAGCTGGCCGCACGGCTGGAGTATTGCGTTAAGCAGCTGAGCAAGAAACAAAAAGAGAGGCTGGTCGCCGACCAGCCTCTCCATCTGTTACCGTGGTTAGCCAACGGCGGCTACCTTACTTCGTCAGGTAAATCTTATTCGCCTGCGCAAAACGTTCCCGCATCTGCGGCGACGGCCCCCTACCCACCAGGCTGACCAGCACGATAGCCAACGAGGCCAGAATAAAGCCGGGAATGATCTCATACAGGTGGAACCAGGCATATTGCTTCCACACGACCACGGTGGCCGCCCCTACCAGCATCCCGGCCAGCGCGCCGTTACGCGTCATGCCCGGCCACAGCAGGGAGATAATAATCACCGGGCCAAAGGCGGCGCCGAAGCCGGCCCAGGCATAGCTCACCAGATCGAGCACATAGTTGTGCGGGTTGGCCGCCAGTCCGATGGCGATTAGCGCGATCAGCATCACCATGGTGCGGCTGACGATCACCAGCTCCCGCTGATTGGCATGCTTGCGCAAAAATGCCTTATACAGATCTTCGGTCACCGCGCTGGCGCTTACCAGCAGCTGGCAGCTCAGGGTGCTCATCACCGCCGCCAGAATAGCCGACAGCAGAATCCCGGCAATCCATGGATTAAACAGCAGCTTGGAGAGGGAGATAAAGACCCGCTCTTTGTTTTCGTGCACCTCCAGCGCCAGCTGCGAGTGCGTAGAGAAGAAAGCGATACCGAAGAAGCCGACCGCAACCGCCCCCCCCAGACAAAAGATCATCCACACGATGCTAATTCGACGTGCCTTACGGATCGTATGGTGGGAGTCAGCTGCCATAAATCGCGCCAGAATATGCGGCTGCCCAAAATAGCCCAGACCCCATCCCATCAGGGAGACGATCGCCACCCAGTCTAGTCCACGGAACAGATCCAGATAGGCCGGGCTGCGCTGCGCAATGGCGTTCATGGCATCGTCAAAGCCGCCGACGCTGACCACCACCATCACCGGCGTCAGGATCAGGGCAAAAATCATCAGGGTCGCCTGTACGGTATCCGTCCAGCTGATGGCCAGGAAACCGCCGATAAAGGTATAGGCAATCGTCGCCGCCGCGCCGGCCCACAGCGCGCTTTCGTAGCTCATGCCAAAGGTGCTTTCAAACAGACGGGCCCCGGCGACGACGCCGGAGGCACAGTACACGGTAAAAAATACCAGAATAATCAACGCTGAAATCAGACGTAGAATACGCTGCTTATCCTCAAAACGCTGGGTAAAGTAGTCCGGCAGCGTCAGCGCATTATTGTTCAGCTCGGTGTGCACCCGCAGGCGCCCGGCCACGATGCGCCAGTTAAGGTAGGCACCCAGCACCAGTCCGATGGCGATCCAGCTCTCCGACAAGCCGGCGACAAAGATCGCACCCGGCAGTCCCATCAGCAGCCAGCCGCTCATGTCCGACGCCCCGGCGGAGAGCGCGGTCACCACGCTGCCCAAACGGCGTCCCCCCAAAATATAGTCAGAGAAGTTATTGGTGGCGCGATAGGCCAGCAGACCGATCAAGATCATGCCGAAGATATAAATTAGAAACGTGATTAGTGTCGGTGTATTAACACTCATCCTGTACCCCTGTCATCACGGTGTCACGCACCGTTTTTTTTGTTGTTAAAGGAGGCGCTGTCCACGGCGCGGAGCTGCGGGCGAAACACAGATGATACCGCCGCTGTCTGGGCTATGGCCCGGATGCGTACGGCAGTACGGCAGTGAAACGCCCAATACGCGATCAGGCGCGGCGAGAGGCGCAGACGATGGCGATAAATGCGTGGAGCAGGCTGACTTACTCCCCCGCCCGCCGGCAGGCGAACGGGGGGAAGCATGATAGACCCAGCGGGGAAGAACGACAAGCGTTCAGAAGATAAGCGGCGGGATCGGCACCCGCCGCACAGGCTTAAAAACGGTTAAACGGCTCGGCGTACTCGATGCGCCCGCGGGCCTGCTCCAGCGCCTGCGGCGCCAGCGCGTATACCTGAAAGAGCGCATCGCATCCCGGCCAGCGACAGTGCAGAGCGTGCTGCGCCGCATTAACAAAGCCAAAGCGCTGATAGTAGTGTGGTTCCCCCAGCACCGTCACACCGGCATAGCCGAACTCATTCAGGGTATCCAGCCCCTCATAGACCAGCCGCTCTGCGATCCCCTGACAGCGGTAGGCCTCATCCACCGCCAACGGTGCCAGTCCAACCCACTGGCACTCCTCACCGCCGACCGTCACCGGGCTGAAGGCGGCATAGCCGACCACGCCCCCCTCATCATCCGTGGCCACGACCCCGAGGGTCAGCAGCCCGTCCTCACGCAGGCAAGAGACCAGCTCGGCCTCGTCAGCGCCCGTAAAACAGCGGCGCAGCAACCTGTCAATGCCTGGCGCATCGACGGGGATCTCAGCCCGGATCAGCATGATGTCACCGCACGCGCAGCGATCGGCGTGCCCTCCCGCAGACCGGCCTCGACAAAATCAGCCAGCTGTATCAGCGCCAGGCGTAGCGGCGCCGGCATCAGCTCAGGATCGATGGCGTCCATCAGATTTTTCACCTGCAACCCCAGCTCGGTGTCGCCCTCAATACGCAGACGACGCTGGAAGAAAAGCGTATCGGGATCCTCTTTGCGGGCGGCGATCAGGATCAGATCGTTAGCATCCGCGCTGAAGCTGACATCCGCCGATTGATGACGACCAACGTGCAGCGTCCCCTGCTGCACGGTGACAAACCAGCGCAGACCGAGATCGCGCACGTCAACCTGCAGCCAGCGCCCGTCGAGAAACGCCAGCTCGTCCTCGGCCAGCGCCTGGCGAAACTGCCAGGCCAGCAGCTGCTCCAACACATGCCGCTGCAGGACAAACGGCGTAACTTTTAACGGCAGGCTCAAAAATGCCGGCCCCTGACGCACGATGCGTGCTCGCAATTGTTCCAACACCGCAGTGACTCCTTCTGATCAGACAGCGTCTATTCTGCCACAACCGCCCATGCAGACTGCGTCTTATATCAACAAAAAGGCCCGTCATTGTCACGGACTAATACACCGCCGCCGCCATTGCACAGGCCACCTGGTAACAGTGACTCAACACGCCGGAAACTGCCTGAAATCAAAACAATTACATAACATTTTATCTAGAATGACACCTTAGCGGACAGGACACCGCCCGGGCCGCGGTGTCGATATCCATCCCCTAACACGCCACGCCCGGCGCTATCCGTGGCCAAACTCAGGAATTCACCTATGGAGCTGCTGTGCCCCGCCGGCAACCTGCCCGCCCTCAAGGCGGCCGTAGAGAATGGTGCCGACGCTGTCTATATTGGACTGAAAGACGATACCAATGCCCGCCATTTCGCTGGCCTCAATTTTAATGAGAAAAAGCTGCAGGAAGCGCTGGAGTATGTGCACCAACGCGGCCGCAAGCTGCATATCGCGATCAACACCTTTGCCCATCCCGACGGCTATATCCGCTGGCAGCGGGCGGTAGATATGGCCGCCCAGCTGGGCGCTGACGCGCTGATCCTCGCCGATTTGGCCATGTTGGAGTACGCCGCCGAGCGCTATCCCCACATTGAGCGCCACGTTTCGGTGCAGGCATCGGTGACTAACGAGGAGGCGATCCGCTTCTACCAGCGCCACTTTGCGGTCGCACGCGTGGTGTTGCCGCGCGTGCTTTCGCTGCATCAGGTAAAGCAGCTGGCGCGCTGCAGCCCGGTGCCGCTGGAGGTCTTCGCCTTCGGCAGCCTGTGTATCATGTCCGAGGGACGCTGCTACCTCTCCTCCTACCTGACCGGAGAGTCTCCCAATACCGTCGGCGCCTGTTCCCCCGCCCGCTTCGTGCGCTGGCAGCAGACACCGCAGGGCATGGAGTCCCGCCTCAACGACGTCCTGATCGATCGCTATGCCAATGACGAAAATGCGGGCTATCCCACTCTGTGCAAGGGACGCTATCTGGTTGACGGCGTGCGCTACCATACGCTGGAGGAGCCGACCAGCCTGAATACGCTTGCGCTGCTGCCGGCGCTAATGGAGGCCAATATCGCCTCGGTTAAAATCGAGGGTCGCCAGCGCAGCCCGGCCTATGTCAGCCAGGTAACGCGGGTATGGCGGCAGGCTATCGATCGCTGCCGCCGCGATCCCGAACACTTCACCCCCGACGCCGCCTGGATGGAGGCGCTCGGCGCCGTTTCAGAAGGTGCGCAGACCACCCTCGGCGCCTATCACCGCCGATGGCAGTAAGGAGTCCGACCATGCAATTCGCACTCGGCGCAGTACTGTACTGCTGGCCACAGGCCCGCCTGGAGGCTTTCTATCGGGCCGCCGCCGTCAGCGAGGCCGACATCATCTATCTGGGCGAGACGGTCTGCAGCAAACGGCGGGCCATGAAGTCCAGCGACTGGCTGGCTCTGGCCCGCACGCTGGCTGACAGCGGAAAACAGGTGGTTCTGTCGACCCTGGCGCTGCTGCAGGCGCCCTCGGAGCTGAGCGAGCTACGCCGCTATATCGAGAACGGAGAGTTTCTGATCGAGGCCAACGATCTGGCGGCAGTCAACATGGCCGCCGAGCGGCATCTGCCGTTTGTCGCTGGCCCCGCGCTCAACTGCTATAACGCCGTCACGCTGCGCCTGCTGCTGCGACAAGGGATGGTGCGCTGGTGCATGCCGGTAGAGCTGTCGCGCGACTGGCTACGCAACATTCGCCAACAGTGCGATGAGCTGGGGATCCTCGGGCAGTTTGAGACCGAAGTCTTCGCCTACGGTCATCTGCCGCTGGCCTACTCCGCCCGCTGCTTTACCGCCCGCGCGGAAAACCTGCCCAAGGATGAGTGCGACACCTGCTGCATTCGCTATCCCCAAGGGCGACGGGTCCTGTCCCAGGAGCAGCAGCAGGTTTTTGTCCTCAACGGGATCCAGACCCTGAGCGGCTATTGCTACAATCTGGGCAACCAGCTGCGGGAGATGCAGGGATTAGTCGATATCGTACGCCTTTCTCCGCAGGGGGACGAGACGCTGGAGATGCTGAGCCGTTTCCGAGCGAACCAGCAGGGAGAAGCGCCGCTGACGCTGGCGCGTCAGGCCGAATGCAACGGCTACTGGCACCAGCTGGCCGGGCTGACCCTGTCAAACTGAGCCAGCCTGACAAAACGGGCGCACTGAGCGCCCGTTTGACTTCGTCTCACCGCCGTGACTCACGAGGCCTTGCGCGCCATGATCTCAATAATCTGGGTATCCGTCTGGCGCATCGCGCCGCTGGCCAGCGCGCACAGGTTGGCGATCGACTGATCCACGTCGTGGGCCACGATCCCCTCATTGCCGCTCACCGCGCTGTCGTCCAGCGCCATCAGCACCGCCTTGAACGCGGCGCTGGCGCTGGTGGAGACCTTCATCGCGCAGCTGTTGGAAGCCCCGTCACAAATCATTCCGCTCACGTCGCCGATCATGCTGCCGATCGCCATGGCGACCGCCTCATAGCGGCCGTCGATCAGCCAAGCGATACCGGCCGCAGCGCCCATCGCCGCCGTCGTGGCGGCGCACAAGGCTGACAGCGTCGGCAGCTTACTGTGGATGTAGATCGCCGTCAGATGCGACAGCATCAGCGCTCGCGCCAGCTGCTCCTGCGAAGCCTGCATGTGCTCGGCGACCACCACCACCGGCATGGTCGCGGTGATCCCCTGATTGCCCGATCCCGAGTTGCTCATGGCTGGCAGCACCGCCCCTCCCATACGCGCATCGGAGGCCGCAGAGGTACGGATCATGATCTCGCTGAGCAGATCGTGAGAGAGCAGGCCACGCTCACGCTGCTGGGCCAGCGTAGCGCCGATGTGCAGACCATAGCGACTGCGTAGCCCTTCACGCGACAGCGCACCGTTCAGCTCCGCCGCATCCAGAATAAAGGCGATACGCGCCAGCGGGACATCGCAGGCAAAGCGGTAGACCTGCGCCAGCGAGGCCCGGGCCAGACAGTATTCCGCCGTCGTCGCGGCGTTCGCCACATCGGCGGCGCGAAAGATCTCGCGATCGTTATGCGCAATATGCACCACACGGGTATGATCGCCGGCAATGGTCACCTCGGCCCACGCCTCACCGGCGTAAACCCGGGCGCAGGAGAGCAGCACCTGCTCACAGGGCTGCTCCATACCGACGCTAACGCGGCCCTCTGCCAGCAGCGCACGGGCGGCGGCTACCGACTCGGCAGAGGCGTGTTTAATCACCTCCAGTCCAGCGTCCGCGTCCCCTCCAAGCGCTCCCAGCGCCGCGGCGATCGGCAGGCCGACCATCCCGGTACCCGGTACCGTGACCCCCATACCGTTCTTCATCAGGTTGGGCGACACGCGGCAGACAACGCGATCCACCGGCGCAGCCAGCTGACGCGCCGCGATGGCGGCGGCCAGTGCCAGGGAGACTGGCTCGGTACAGCCGACGGCCGGCTTGACCTCATGACGCACGGCGCGAATAAACTCCGCCCACAGCGCGTCAGTATCACAGGCGTTTTGTATCGTATTCATGCTTTAAACCTTTGGTTGTTACCGCTATCGTTGCACGTTATCCCTCAGGAAAAGGCCAGCAGCGGCGAGATACACAGCAGCAGCCCGGTGATGATAATCACCAGCAGGGATACGCCCTTATACTTATGCAGCGCCGGAACCCGGTACACCAGATAGGCGGGGATCAGGCATCCCACCATCCCGAAGATCGGGCTGCAGATGGAGGTAAAGCTCAGCACCGGCGCATTGAGGATAATCGCGCCCCAGGCCAGCAGAACGGCAAACACCATGATGCCGTTTTGAACCCAACGCCCCTTAATTCGCTCCGGCGGCATCATGCGCCGCAGCAGGTTCATCACGATTCCCTGAGTGGCTTCGCGAAAGCCCAGATACACGCCAAAGAATGCCGTCATCACCGCGAAGATATTCAGGATAACGCTCACCACGGTGACCCAGTTGCCGGCCCCACCGTCGATGAACTGCGCGGCGATAGCCAGCGCGGAGATATTCTGTTGATAGGCCTTAACCGCCTCGTCATGCCCCATCGCCAGCGTGAAGGAGACCGCGTAGAAGAAGACCGTCACGAACAGAACGCCAAAGGCGATGTTCATAGCACGCAGCGCCTTGTAGCGGGCCACCTCGCGCGATTTGCAGTGCGCCCGGTATGAGATAACCATCGGGCTGAGCGTCTGAATGAACAGGATCGAGGTCAGGGTAAACGGCAGCGTGATCACCGCATTTTTCACCAGCAGCCCCAGCGGCGGCAGCGCACCCACGTTATACAGATGCCACATTCCGACCATGGCAATCCCCAGTGCGGCCACTACCAACAGTTTGGTCAGCACCATAAAGCTGGAAAGCTTAAACAGCAGCTGCTCACCGCGCGAGGAGATGGCCACCAAGACACAGATCAGCGCCAGCCCGTAAAAGGGGTTTTCAGAGAGCAGCCCCTCCGTCACGCCGAAGGTGTGCAGGTAGGAGGCGCTGTCATTGGTAATGGCGGTGGAGTAGACGAACATCCAAATCACCAGCATCACGAAGTAGAGCGCTCCCAGTAAAATCCCCCAGTTTTTTCCCAGGTAGCCGCTGATCACGCTGGGATAATCACGGCACTCCGGCGACTCGGCCAGGGTATTGATAAACAGGCGCTGAAACAAATACATCGCCGGATAACCCACGACGGACGACAGCAGGAAAACCCACAGTCCCATCAACCCAACCTGAACCGGCAAAAAGACGATGCCGGCCCCGATCGCCATCCCGATGCTCATAATCACCCAGCCCACATCGGTACTGTCAAAACGGGTCGCCTCCCGCCACTCGCTGTCGCTCATACCGTCCCGGGGGACGGCGGGATGATCTGTCAGTGCCACACTGCTCATTTGTGTCGTTTCCATCGTCGCTCTCACTTGCCATTTCAACGGCGGGATCCGTGGCCAATAGGAGTCTGTCTCTACCGTGCCGGAGCCGCCTGTAGGGAATTATCATCGTTATGATTTACAGAATCGGATGCCGCGCGGCAGAGCGATGGCGCAATAACATCATGAGGTGCAGGCATTATTATTGTGATGTGATCATAGCGCCGTCGCGGGAGAAAAATTTTTCAACTCATCGCTCTGCCATTGGAGGTCACATAAAAAACTTTCTCCATAAAGGCGGATGTTTTGAATATTTACCTACATAAAGAGGAAAAGGTAAAAATATTTTTTATATGAATAAGGAATATATTAATAACTTATTGATATCTATTTTCTTTTTCTATCGAGACGAAGATGGGAGGACGAACAAGAAAAAAGGCGTCGGGAAGAAAAGTGTGCCGCCGATCTCGTTTTTTTATAGATACAGCGCACATTTTAGTTGATTATGCTGTTTTTTTTATTATTCAAGAAAATTTCAAAATAAAAAACCAGTGAACCGCATAGGCCTGGGCCATAAAAAAGGCCAGCCCGAGGGCTGGCCTTCTATGCGCTTATCGCTGCCGATTACGCATCGTTGAAGCGACGACGGCTGTGGCCATTGTCGTCTGAGCGGGTGCTGCGACTATCGCGATTGAACCCGCGATCGCCGCGGCGATCGTCAGAGAAACGACGCTGACCGCCAAAGCTGCGGCGATCGCCATCACGACCGCCGTCGCGACCGCCGAAGCTGCGACGCTCACCACCGCGCTCACGACGCGGCTCACGCGCCGGCGCATCACCGATCAGCTGCATATTCATCGGCTTGTTCAGGATACGGGTACGGGTAAAGTGCGTCAGCAGATCGCCCGGCATGCCTTTCGGCAGCTCGATGGTGGAGTGCGAACCGAACAGACGAATGTTGCCGATATAGCGGCTGCTGATATCGCCTTCGTTAGCGATTGCACCCACGATATGACGAACTTCGACGCCATCGTCACGACCCACTTCGATGCGATACAGCTCCATATCACCGACTTCGCGGCGCTCACGACGCGGGCGCTCACCGCCGCGCTCATCGCGCTCGCGACGGGCGAAGCGATCGCCACCGCGCTCATCACGCTCGCGGAATTCACGACGCGGACGACGTTCAACCACCGGGTCCGGCGGCAGGATCAGCGGACGTTCGCCCTGCGCCATCTTCAGCAGCGCGGCGGCCAGCGTCTCCATATCCTGCTCATCTTCCGGCTGCAGCTTGGCCAGCAGCGCACGGTACTGATCCAGATCGCTGCTCTCCAGCTGCTGCTGAACACGGGCAGCAAACTTGGCCAGACGGCGAGTGCTAAGCAGCTCGGCGTTCGGCAGTTCCACTTCTGGAATGGTCAGCTTCATGGTGCGCTCAATGTTGCGCAGCAGACGGCGTTCACGGTTATCAACGAACAGCAGCGCACGGCCGGCGCGACCGGCGCGGCCGGTACGGCCGATACGGTGCACATAGGACTCGGCATCCATCGGGATGTCGTAGTTGACGACCAGGCTGATGCGATCGACGTCCAGCCCACGGGCGGCCACATCGGTCGCGATCAGGATATCCAGACGACCGTCTTTCAGGCGCTCCAGGGTCTGCTCACGCAGCGCCTGGTTCATGTCGCCGTTCAGCGCCGCGCTGCTGTAGCCGTTACGCTCCAGCGCTTCGGCCACTTCCAGGGTGGCGTTCTTGGTGCGCACGAAGATGATCGCCGCATCAAAGTCTTCCGCTTCCAGGAAACGCACCAGCGCTTCGTTTTTACGCATCCCATACACCGTCCAGTAGCTCTGGCTGATGTCCGGGCGGGTCGTCACGCTAGACTGGATGCGCACTTCCTGCGGCTCATTCATAAAGCGACGGGTGATACGTCGGATCGCCTCCGGCATGGTGGCAGAAAACAGTGCAGTCTGATGCTCCGCCGGGATCTGCGCCATGATGGTCTCAACGTCTTCAATAAAGCCCATACGCAGCATTTCGTCGGCTTCGTCCAGCACCAGTCCGCGCAGGCTGGTCAGGCTCAGCGTACCGCGCTTCAGATGATCCAGCAGACGGCCCGGCGTACCGACCACGATCTGCGGCCCCTGACGCAGGGCGCGCAGCTGAACGTCATAACGCTGGCCGCCGTACAGGGCAACCACGTTGATACCGTGCATATGCTTAGAGAAATCCGCCATGGCTTCAGCCACCTGTACCGCCAGCTCGCGGGTCGGCGCCAGCACCAGTACCTGCGGTGCTTTCAGGGACGGATCGATATTGTTCAGCAGCGGCAGGGAAAACGCCGCCGTTTTACCGCTGCCGGTCTGCGCCATGCCCAGCACGTCGCGCCCGTTCAGCAGGTGGGGAATACAGGCCGCCTGAATCGGTGACGGCTTCTCATAGCCCAAATCATTCAGGGCTTCAATAATAGGTGCGGCTAACCCCAGGTCAGC
The DNA here is from genome assembly GCF_000264765.2 of Edwardsiella anguillarum ET080813. Lineage (GTDB taxonomy): Bacteria > Pseudomonadota > Gammaproteobacteria > Enterobacterales > Enterobacteriaceae > Edwardsiella > Edwardsiella anguillarum. The sequence continues at coordinate 2,190,132 of NZ_CP006664.1, read as the reverse complement.
AAAAGTAGTTTCGAACTCAGCCATGTAAACGTGCCTCATGTGCAATGGCGGCCAGTCTGCATAACTCGTCTAGAAAACGAACAACATTTTTCATTGAAAAGTGTGAACCGGCTCAAATTAGATGAAATGACGAACAAAAAAACCTCGCCCGTTAGGACGATTAAATCAATGATTTAAGGATATAAATGCCCGTCAGCTTATTGCTGGTCCGATTCTGGTATGTCGTCTTGCTCTTGACCCAAGCGGGCCAATTCCAACAGTGCGTAACGGTTCTCAACAAAGTTATGAACGTTGTTGGCCACCGTCAGTTTGAACAATGCAGAAGCACTGCTCTTTTCCCCCAGACTCAGGTAATGTTTACCTAAATAGAAGTCAGTTTCACTGAGATGCTCAGCGAGCGAAGTGTTATCCGTTGCATCTGCCTGTAAGCGTTCCATCAGCGTTTTCTCGCTGATTTTGCCCAGGTAGAATTCGACAATATTCCATCCCCATTGACTCCGGTTCGCTTTATTATAGCGCTGGCTTAGCGCCGTAAGCGCCTGCTCCTGATTAAGCTCACGCTCAGCCAGGTAAAGCCATAACGACCGGAACGGATCGTTGGGATCGTCTTGATAAAACGCCTGCAGATCATCTTGCGCTAGCGAATACCGCCCGCCGTAGTAGAGGGCAATACCGCGATTTAAACGCGCATAGCTGTAAGTTGGATCAAGCTCTAGTACAGAATCAAACGCTTCATAGGCGGCATCAAAGTTGCCCGCCTGCGTTAAATAAATACCCAGATAGTTAAAAACCTCTGGCATATCAGGACGAATGGCCAGCGCCTGCGAAAAATCGTTACGCGCTAACGCCCTCAGTCCGAGACTATCATACAGTACTCCGCGCTCATAGAGAAGCTGTGCGCGTTCATCATCCGTTAATGCTCGGCTGGCAAGGATCTGCTCCATGCGCGCCAGCATTACCTCCTGCTGCAGCGAGGGCTGCAAAGGAATGGCCAGTACTTCGTTTTGGCGCCAATCAGCGTTGCTGCATCCTGCCAACAGAATTGCTGTCGCAACATAACACCAGCGCAAGATAGGCTTCATTTCCCAACTCCCGAAGACCAACACGGATAAACTTCCTATCATCCATCAACGTGCCATCGCATCCTGCGATAGCGTAACAAACGGCTTCCCAACAATGGGAAGCCGTAATACCAACGAGATTACTCTGCGTCAGTCGGTGCGTCCTGACCCGCAGCTGCGCTGGCGTTGGCTTCCTTGATGCTCAGGCGTACGCGACCCTGACGGTCGACTTCCAGCACCTTAACAGCCACTTCCTGACCCATCTGCAGGTAGTCGGTCACTTTCTCTACGCGCTTGTCGGCGATCTGAGAAATATGAACCAGACCCTCTTTACCGCCGCCGATGGCCACAAAGGCGCCAAAGTCAACGATACGGGTCACTTTACCCTGATAGATACGGCCCACTTCGATCTCGGCGGTGATCTCTTCGATGCGGCGAATGGCGTGTTTGGCCTTATCACCGTCGGTCGCTGCGATCTTCACGGTACCGTCATCTTCGATTTCGATGGTGGTACCGGTCTCTTCCGTCAGCGCGCGGATCACAGAACCGCCCTTACCGATCACGTCCTTGATTTTCTCAGGATTGATCTTAATGGTATGGATACGCGGGGCGAATTCGGAAATATCGCCGCGCGGCGCATTGATCGCCTGCTCCATCACGCCCAGGATATGCAGACGCGCACCCTTGGCCTGGTTCAGGGCAACCTGCATGATCTCGCGGGTGATGCCTTCGATCTTGATATCCATCTGCAGCGCGGTCACGCCGTCGCGGCTACCGGCCACTTTAAAGTCCATATCGCCCAGGTGGTCTTCGTCACCCAGGATGTCAGACAGAACGACAAAGTTATCCTGCTCTTTTACCAGACCCATGGCGATACCCGCTACGGCAGCTTTGATCGGCACACCGGCGTCCATCAGCGCCAGAGAGGCACCGCAGACAGAGGCCATAGAGGAGGAACCGTTGGACTCAGTGATTTCAGAGACCACACGCACCGTGTACGGGAACGCATCCTGAGACGGCATTACCGCCAGCACACCGCGCTTAGCCAGACGGCCATGGCCGATTTCACGGCGCTTCGGTGAGCCCATCATCCCGGTTTCACCGACGGAGTACGGCGGGAAGTTATAGTGTAGCAGGAAACGGTCGGTGCGCTCGCCCATCAGCTCATCGATATTCTGCGCATCGCGTTCGGTGCCCAGGGTCGCAGTCACCAGCGCCTGCGTTTCGCCACGGGTAAACAGCGCAGAGCCATGGGTACGCGGCAGTACGCCGGTACGCACGTCCAGCGCACGGATCATGTCCTTCTCACGGCCATCGATACGCGGCTCACCGCGCAGAACGCGGCCACGCACCACGGCTTTCTCCAACGCACCCAGGATATCGCTGATCTCACCGGCATCCAGCGCATCGTCTTCCGCCAGCAGATCGGCGATGACGGACTCTTTGATCTCGTCAACTTTCGCGTAGCGGGACTGCTTTTCAGTGATGTGATAGGCTTCGCCCAGGCGGGCCTCGGCCATCTCGGCCACGCGGCGCTGCAGCGCAACATTCACTTCCGGCGCATGCCATTCCCAGCGCGGTTTACCGACTTCGGCGGCCAGCGCTTTGATATTTTCGATGACGATCTGCTGCTGCTCGTGGCCGAAGACCACCGCGCCCAGCATCTGATCTTCGCTGAGCAGATCGGCTTCAGATTCCACCATCAGCACGGCGTTGTCGGTACCGGCCACCACCAGATCCAGACGGCTCTGTTTGAGCTCATCCTGAGTCGGGTTCAGCACGTACTGATCGTTGATGTAACCCACGCGAGCGGCACCGATCGGGCCGTTGAACGGGATCCCAGACAGGCTCAGCGCCGCGGATGCACCGATCATCGCCACGATATCCGGGCTGACCTGCGGATTCACGGAAACTACGGTCGCAACGACCTGCACCTCATTGAGGAAGCCTTCCGGGAACAGCGGGCGGATCGGACGGTCGATCAGACGCGCGGTCAGGGTCTCACCTTCGCCCGGACGGCCTTCACGGCGGAAGAAGCCGCCGGGGAAACGACCGGCCGCGTAGGCGCGCTCCTGGTAGTTAACGGTCAGCGGGAAGAAGTCCTGACCTTCACGGGCTTTTTTCGCCCCAACCACGGTAACGAATACCGCGGTGTCATCCATGGTCACCATCACGGCTGCGGTAGCCTGGCGTGCCATCATGCCGGTTTCCAGCGTAACGGTATGCTGGCCGTATTGGAATTTGCGAACGGTTGGCGTTAACAAAGTCATATTCCTTGTATCTATCGCGCACCGCCCCTGCGGAACGGTGCCTTTATATAACCGGAGGCGTTGTCACATTCTCGCGACTAATGCAAAGCGCCGTCCCCAGACGGCGGCTTGCATTAGCCGCGCGAACCTCTGTAACAAGACGCCGGCTACACCCTTTTTATCTGCAACGACAATACATTAACCTGATTTGCCATTGCTTCCTAGAAGAAAGGGGCCAACGTTGGCCCCTTTGCTACAGAAAATCGTTAGATTAGCGACGCAGACCCAGACGCTCGATCAGGCTGGAGTAACGTGCTACATCTTTACGCTTCAGGTAGTCCAGCAGCTTACGACGCTGGGAAACCATGCGCAGCAGACCACGACGGCTGTGGTGATCTTTTTTGTGCTCAGCGAAGTGGCCCTGCAGGTGGTTAATCTGCGCGGTCAGCAGTGCAACCTGCACTTCGGTGGAACCGCTGTCGTTGGCATCACGACCGAACTCAGCAACGATTTTAGCTTTCGCTTCAACGCTTAGAGACATTATAGAACTCCAAATTTGAAAAGTTTAAAAAACGGGCGCCGATCTCTAATTCAGCAACCCAATGTATAAGCCGCGCTATTCTACTCTGCACCCCGCCCATTGGCAAGAAATCAGCCGATTCTGAGCGCGGTTGGCACGCCGCAAATCTCAGACCGGATCGTCCTCGGAGAGGCGCGATGCCACTACCATACGGCGCGGCGCCAGGCGCCCCAGCTCGTCCACCTCACCGACGCCGATAAAGCGGCGCGCCGCCCCGACGCTGATGCGCACCATGCCGCTTTGCAGCAGGTCCGGCGTCTGTACCGGCTGCCCCAGCTGTATATAGCCAGCGACGATCTCCGACAGATTCACCTCCGGCAGGTGCGCGGCGGCCGTATCCATCGGCAGCAGTAGCGGATCGAGCAGCAGGCGGGGATCGCGCTCTTGCTGCTGCGCCTGCGCCAGCAGCGCCTGCAGCTGCTCCAGCGTGACCATCCGCTCGCTCGGATAGCCGGAAACCTGCAGGCGCCGCAGATAGATAACGTGCGCGCCGCAGCCGAGCACTTCGCCCAGATCGTCGATAATGGTGCGAATATAGGTGCCCTTGGAGCAGTGGATCTCCAGCTCCAGCTCATCCCCTTCCCAGCGGATAAAGCGCAGCTCAAACACCGTGATCTCACGCGATTCGCGCGGCACATCGATCCCCTGACGAGCATATTCGTACAGCGGGCGCCCCTGGTACTTGAGCGCCGAATACATAGAGGGTACCTGGCGACCAGGGCCGCGGAACCCCTCCAGCGCCTGCGCTAGCTCGGCCTCGCTGAATGTCAGCGGTCGCTCACACACCACTTGACCATCGGCGTCGGAGGTATCGGTACGCTGCCCCAGGCGGGCGACGACACGATAGCGCTTGTCGGCATCCAGCAAAAACTGAGAAAACTTGGTCGCTTCACCCAGGCAAATCGGCAGCATCCCAGTCGCCAGCGGATCCAGCGCGCCGGTATGCCCCGCCTTGTTGGCGTTATAGATGCGCTTTACCTTCTGCAGCACATCGTTAGAGGACATCCCCTGCCCTTTATCCAGCAGCAGGACGCCGTTAATATCGCGGCCGCGGCGACGGGGTCGAGACATTACGCCTCCTCATCGCGATCGGCGGCGGTCCTGCGCGCCTCATCGTCTTTCACCACGTTGCTCACCAGATTGGACATGCGCATCCCCTCAACCAGCGAGGCGTCATAGGCAAACGTCAGCTCCGGCACCACGCGCAGACGCATCGCTTTACCCAGCAGCATGCGGATAAAACCGGACGCATCCTGCAACGCCTTCAGACCGGTTTTTACCGTCTCCGGCTCACCGTCGTTCAAAAAGGTGACAAACACCTTGGCATAGGCCAGATCGCGTGAGACTTCGACGCCGGATACCGTCGCCATGCCAACCCGCGGATCTTTGACCTCACGCTGCAGGATAATGGCGATCTCTTTCTGCATTTCCTGCGCCACGCGCTGAGTGCGGCTAAATTCTCTTGCCATGATAGTTTCTCCAGACAAACAGGGGGGCCTGAGCCCCCCGATTAGCATATGCTGTTGTAACGCGTATCCACCGCCCGACCCGGGCGGTGCGACAGACTTAGTCGATAGAGCGTTTCACTTCGATGGTCTCGAAGACTTCGATCACGTCGCCCGGACGGACGTCGTTGTAGTTCTTCACGCCGATACCGCACTCCATGCCGTTACGCACTTCGTTGACGTCATCCTTGAAGCGACGCAGGGATTCCAACTCGCCTTCGTAGATAACCACGTTCTCGCGCAGAACACGGATCGGGCTGTGACGCTTGACTACGCCCTCAGTCACCATACAGCCGGCGATAGCGCCAAACTTCGGTGACTTGAACACATCGCGAACTTCCGCCAGGCCGATGATTTCCTGCTTGTACTCCGGCGCCAGCATACCGCTCATCGCCTGCTTGACTTCGTCGATCAGATCATAGATCACGGAGTAGTAGCGCAGATCCAGGTTCTCGGTTTCCACCACGCGGCGGGCAGAGGCGTCGGCACGGACGTTGAAGCCCAGCAGAATGGCGTTGGACGCTGCGGCCAGGGTCGCGTCGGTTTCAGTGATACCCCCTACGCCAGAGCCCACGATCTTCACCTTCACTTCATCGGTAGACAGCTTGCGCAGAGAGTCGGCAATCGCCTCGACAGAGCCCTGAACGTCGGCTTTCAGCACGATATTCAGCTCGGACACTTCGCCTTCCACCATGTTGGAGAACATGTTCTCCAGCTTGGCTTTCTGCTGACGCGCCAGCTTCACTTCGCGGAACTTGCCCTGACGGTACAGCGCCACTTCACGGGCTTTCTTCTCGTCACGCACCACGGTCGCTTCATCACCGGCAGCCGGCACACCGGACATCCCGAGGATCTCAACCGGAATGGACGGACCGGCTTCCGTGATTTCACGGCCCAGTTCGTCACGCATGGCGCGCACGCGGCCATACTCGAAGCCACACAGCACGATGTCACCCTTGTGCAGGGTACCTTCACGTACCAGCACCGTCGCCACCGGGCCGCGGCCCTTGTCCAGGAAGGACTCGATCACTACGCCACTGGCCATGCCGTTACGCACCGCTTTCAGCTCCAGCACTTCGGACTGCAGCAGGATGGCGTCCAGCAGGTCGTCGATACCGGTCCCTGCTTTCGCGGAGACATGGACGAACTGGGCTTCACCGCCCCACTCTTCCGGCATAACACCGTACTGGGACAGCTCATTCTTCACGCGATCCGGATCGGCTTCCGGCTTATCGATCTTGTTCACCGCCACCACCAGCGGAACGCCGGCGGCCTTGGCATGCTGGACAGCCTCGATGGTCTGCGGCATCACGCCGTCATCGGCCGCTACCACCAGAACGACGATATCGGTCGCCTGGGCGCCGCGCGCACGCATTGCGGTAAACGCGGCGTGCCCCGGGGTATCCAGGAAGGTGATCATACCGTTATCGGTCTGTACGTGATACGCACCGATATGCTGGGTAATACCGCCGGCTTCGCCCGCCGCCACCTTGGTGGAGCGGATGTAGTCCAGCAGAGAGGTTTTACCGTGGTCAACGTGGCCCATGATGGTCACGACCGGCGCACGCGGCTCAGCCGCAGCGCCGGTATCACGATCGCTCAGCACCGCCTCTTCCAGCTCGTTCTCACGACGCAGGATCACCTTATGGCCCATCTCTTCAGCGACTAACTGAGCAGTTTCCTGATCGATAACCTGGTTAATGGTCGCCATCGCGCCCATCTTCATCATCGACTTGATGACCTGGGAGCCTTTCACCGCCATCTTGTTAGCCAACTCAGCCACGGTGATGGTTTCACCGATCACCACGTCGCGGTTAACCGCCTGGGCCGGTTTGGTAAAGCCCTGCTGCAGCGAGCTCGGCTTGCGCTTACCGCCTTTGCCGCCGCGGTTGACCGCGCGGGCCTCTTCGCGATCGGCCTTAGACTCAGACAGCTTGCTGCCTTTCTTCTGCTTGGCCGCTTTGCCACCGCGGCCGCGTGCACGGCGATCGCCTTCAACCTGGCGATCGTTCTCATCTTCCGCTTCTCGAGCGTGATGAGAGGTGGTCACGTGGTAATCGCTGTTATCTTCTTCGCTAGCGTTTTCGGTCCACTTGCCTTCGTTAGCTTCGGCCATACGGCGAGCTTCCTCAGCCACCTTACGGGCGTCTTCTTCCAGCTTGCGGCGCGCTTCTTCTTCAGCCTTGCGTTTCAGTTCAGCGGCTTCAGCTTCGCGCTTGGCCTTTTCCGCCTGCGCAGCTTTAGTTTTTTCGTCGGTATGTTGGTTAGTCACTTTTTCTTTTTCCGCTGCTTCACGCTTAGCTTTTTCAGCGGCCTCACGTTTGGCTTGTTCTTCTTGTTGACGCTTGGCCTGCTCTGCAGCTTCACGCTTGGCCTGTTCGGCCATCTCACGCTGTGTCTGCTCTTCTGCCTCGCGTTTCGCCTGTTCTTCCGCTTCGCGCTTCGCCGATGCCTCGGCTTCCGCCTGCTGGGCCGCCGCGTCGCTCTTCACATAGGTGCGCTTTTTACGGACTTCAATCTGCACTGACTTGCTTTTACCGCCGGTGCCCGGGACACTCAGCGTGCTGCGGGTTTTACGCTGCAGCGTCAGTTTACCGGAAGATCCGCCGTGCTCACGGTTTAAATGAGCCAGCAGCGCTTCGCGTTCCTGGGGGCTCACAGAGTCGTCGGGTGATTTATTAATGCCTGCGTCAGCCAGCTGCTGTACCAGGCGCTCAACCGAAGTTTGGATCTCTGCTGCCAGTGATTTTACCGTTACTTCTGCCATGCTGTTCCTTCCTGCTACAGTTCATTATTCACTATCGCCAAACCAACAGATATTACGCGCAGCCATAATCAGCTCGCCCGCCTGTTCATTGTTCAGGCCTTCAATATCGGTCAGGTCGTCGACACCCTGCTCGGCAAGATCTTCCAGCGTACATACACCGCGTGCGGCCAGCTTAAAGGCCACGCTGCGTTCCATCCCCGGCAGATTGAGCAGATCGTCCGCCGGTTTGTTGTCGCCAAGGCTCTCTTCCTGCGCCAGCGCCAGCGTCGTCAGCGCGTTCTTGGCACGGGTGCGCAGCGCCTCGACGGTCTCTTCATCCAGACCGTCGATGGACAGCAGCTCACGCTCCGGTACATAGGCCAGCTCTTCCAGCGTGGAGAAGCCTTCCTCGACCAGCAGCGTAGCGAACTCTTCATCGATATCCAGATGCTTGGTGAAGGTATCGATGGCCGCATGGGCTTCCGCCTGATGCTTGGCCTGCAGATCCTCCGCCGTCATCACGTTCAGCTCCCAGCCGCTCAGCTGAGACGCCAGACGGACGTTCTGGCCGTTACGACCGATGGCCTGAGCCAGGTTGGAGGCCTCTACGGCGATATCCATGGTGTGCTTGTCTTCGTCTACCACGATGGATGCCACGTCGGCAGGCGCCATAGCGTTAATGACGAACTGCGCCGGATTATCATCCCACAGAACGATATCGATACGCTCGCCGCCCAGCTCGCTGGAAACCGCCTGCACGCGCGCACCGCGCATACCAACGCAGGCACCGACCGGATCGATGCGCTTATCATTGGTCTTCACGGCAATCTTGGCTCGGGAGCCCGGGTCGCGTGCGGCGCCCTTGATTTCGATCACTTCTTCGCCGATCTCCGGCACTTCGATACGGAACAGTTCAATCAGCATCTCCGGACGGGAGCGGGTGACGAACAGCTGCGCACCGCGGGCCTCCGGACGCACGGCATACAGTACGCCGCGAATGCGGTCGCCCGGGCGGAAGTTTTCGCGCGGCAGCATGTCTTCACGGCCAATCACCGCTTCCGCGTTGTTGCCCAGATCCAGGGAGATGCTGTCACGGTTAACTTTCTTGACTACGCCGGTGACGATTTCGCCTTCGTGCTCGCGAAACGCATCAACCACCATCGCGCGCTCGGCCTCGCGCACTTTCTGCACAATAACCTGCTTGGCGGTCTGGGTGGTGATACGATCGAAGGTCACTGACTCGATCTGATCTTCTACATAGTCACCCAGATCCAGCGCAGGATCTTCAAAACGCGCCGCATCCAGCGTAATTTCACGAGTTGGCTGGGTCACTTCGTCAACGATAAGCCAGCGGCGGAAGGTATCGAAGTCACCGGATTTACGATCGATGGCGACACGCACATCGATTTCCTGCTCATATTTTTTCTTGGTGGCCGTGGCCAGCGCGGTTTCCAGCGCCTCAAAAATCTTCTCGCGCGGCAGCGCCTTTTCGTTGGAAACGGCCTCCACAACAGCCAGAATCTCTTTATTCATCCTAGTTGCCTCATCCGAACGTTAAAAGTGGGGTACCAGGTTCGCTTTCTGGACATTGCTCAGCGCGAACACTTCATCTTTGCCATCAACCGTGACCGTAATCATCTCGCCGTCTACCGCCTTGATGATACCCTGCCACTTCCGGCGGTTCTGCATCGCCATCCGCAGTACCAGCGTCACTTCCTCATTCAGAAAACGGGTGTAATGTTCGGCGGTAAACAGGGGGCGATCCATCCCCGGAGAGGAGACTTCCAGGTAATAGGCGACCGAAATCGGATCTTCTACGTCAAGAACAGCGCTGACCTGGTGGCTAACATCAGCACAATTATCAACAGTGATGCCTTCTTCACTATCGATATAGATTCGCAGCGTTGAATGGCGACCACGGATGAACTCAATGCCAACCAGCTCAAAGCCCAGGGCTTCTACCGGCGCCGTAATCATCTCTGTTAACTTTTGCTCTAATGTGGACAAGCCCACCCCCAAGACATAAAAAAAGGGCCTTATAGCCCAGTGATTCTGTTGTCAGATAACAAAAAACCCCGAATAATCGGGGCTTTATGCAACTGGACCCTATATACCGCCAAGCGGGATTCGAAGCCAGTCTCGCAAGTATATTTTTCAAATGATACTTCGCGGCCCGAGGCTCTGCGCTAACAGTATATTTGAAAACAGATACTTAAGGAAATTGGTTGCGGGGGCCGGATTTGAACCGACGACCTTCGGGTTATGAGCCCGACGAGCTACCAGGCTGCTCCACCCCGCGTCCGAATCGTGGCGAATTCTACTCTAACAGCGTAGAAAAAACAACATATCTAGGATTGGTACCGAGGACGGGACTTGAACCCGTAAGCCCTATTGGGCACTACCACCTCAAGGTAGCGTGTCTACCAATTCCACCACCTCGGCATTTTGGCACCATGACACCTAACGCGTCATGGCAAAACTCTGTGGGTACGATCAGTTCGGAATATCGCTGCTCGGCGTAGCCGGCGCTGCCGGAGTCGCAGGCTGTTCAGTCTTCACAGGCTGACCCAGGTTATCCCACTCACTGCCCTGCTTGCTCTGATGACCGCTCAGGTTGCCCAGCACCAGGCTCAGTACGAAAAACAGCGTGGCCAGGATGCCCGTAGTACGGGTCATAAAGTTACCGGTACCGCTGGAGCCAAACAGCGTCGCTGAGGCGCCTGCGCCGAATGAAGCGCCCATGTCAGCACCTTTACCCTGCTGCAGCATAATCAGGGCGATCAGCGCCACAGACACCAGCAGGAAAATTACCAAAAGAGCTTCATACATAGTCGTACCTGATTCCTTGCGGCCCATCCGCAGTCAAAAGCTTCCATCGAACCCATGGATAAAACATCCACTGAAGCGGGTGTGAATACTACCCAATGCCGTTAGAGGGCGCAAGGGTAAATTTTCCACGCCGACGTGATTGGAGAAAAAACCGGCAAAAGCGCGCTTCCGCCGGTCTGTTCGCCCTTAGCCGACCGCCTTCACCGCGTCGGCAATGGCGTTCGCCAGATCGGTAACCTGTTGCAAATCCTCGCCTTCCACCATGACGCGGATCAGCGGTTCGGTACCGGATTTACGCAGCAGCACCCGGCCTCGCCCGGCCAGCTGCCGCTCGACCTCGGCGCAGGCCTGCTGCACCGCGGCATCCTGCAGCGGATCGCACTGTCCGGCAAAGCGGACGTTGACCAACACCTGCGGCAGCAGGGTCATGCCGCTGCACAGATCGGCCAGACTCATATGGTTGCGCGCCATCGCCGCCAGCACCTGCAGGCCAGCGACGATCCCATCGCCGGTCGTGGTCTGATCGAGGATGATGACATGGCCAGAGTTTTCAGCCCCCATGCGCCATCCCTTCTCCTGCATCGTCTCCAGCACATAGCGGTCACCCACCTTGGCGCGCGCGAAGGGGATCCCCAGCTGCTTCAGCGCCAGCTCCAGTCCCATATTGCTCATCAGGGTGCCGACCACGCCGCCGTGCAGCTTACCCTGGCGCAGCGCCTCGCGCGCCACGATATACAGGATCTGATCGCCGTCGACCTTGTCGCCGCGGTGATCGACCATGATCAGGCGATCGCCGTCGCCGTCGAAGGCCATGCCAAGATCGGCGTTTTCCGCCAGGACACGGGCCTGCAGCGCGCGGACATCCGTCGCCCCGCACTCTTTGTTGATATTCATCCCGTCCGGCGAGGTGCCGATGGCGATCACCTCCGCACCCAGCTCGCGCAGCACGTTCGGCGCAATATGATAGGTAGCGCCGTTGGCGCAGTCGGCGACGATCTTCAGGCCGCTCAGGCTCAGCGCGTTGGGGAAGGTGCTCTTGCAGAATTCGATATAGCGCCCGGCGGCGTCAACGATACGGCTCGCCTTGCCCAGCTCGGCGGACTCCACGCAGGTCAGGGGCTTATCCAGCTCGGCCTCGATCGCTGCCTCGACCTCATCCGGCAGCTTGGTTCCGTCGATGGAGAAAAACTTGATCCCGTTATCATAATACGGGTTATGGGACGCTGAAATAACGATACCGGCCTCGGCGCGGAAGGTACGCGTCAGGTAAGCCACCGCCGGGGTCGGCATCGGCCCGGTAAAGGCGGCAGACAGACCGGCCGCCGCCAGTCCTGCCTCCAGCGCGGACTCCAGCATATAGCCGGAGATACGGGTATCCTTACCGATAATGATTTTGCGTGAACCGTGACGCGCCAGCACCTTACCTGCGGCCCAGCCCAGCTTCAGGACGAAATCCGGGGTGATCGGGCTGCTGCCCACCTTGCCGCGAATGCCATCGGTACCAAAATATTTACGTTCGCTCATCTCTTTATTATTCCTTTGCTGAAAGCGTGGCTTCCACCACGCGCATGGCATCCACCGTTTCACGTACGTCGTGCACGCGGATAATCTGTGCCCCCTGCATGGCGGCGATCACGGCACAGGCGACACTGCCCGCCACCCGCTGCGCGGGGGGCACATTCAGCAGCTGTCCGACCATAGACTTACGCGACATTCCCACCAGTAGCGGCAGACCGTGGTGATGAAAGTGCGCCAGGTTAGCCAGAAGGCGGTAATTATGCGTCAAGTTCTTACCGAAGCCAAAGCCGGGATCGAGTAGCAGCCGCTCCCGGGCGATCCCGGCGGCCACGCAGCGCGCGATCTGCGCGCTGAGGTAAGCGTCCACTTCCGCCACCACATCGCTGTAGTGGGGGCTATGCTGCATGCCCTTCGGCTCGCCCTGCATATGCATTAGGCAGACTGGCAGGCCGCTCTCCGCCGCCGCCGCCAGCGCCCCCGGCTCGCTCAGAGAACGGACGTCGTTAATCATATCGGCCCCGGCGGCGCTACAGGCGCGGATCACCGCCGCCTTGGAGGTATCGACCGAGACCCAGACCTCAAAACGCTGCGCCAGCGCCTCCACTACCGGCACCACCCGCGCCAGCTCCTCTGCCTCGCTCACCTCGGCCGCGCCGGGCCGCGTCGACTCCCCGCCCACATCGATGATGGTCGCCCCTGCGACGATCATCGACTCTGCGTGTCGCAGCGCGGCATCCAGCGCGTTATGACGCCCTCCGTCAGAAAACGAGTCGGGGGTGACGTTCAGGATCCCCATCACCTGGGGATAGTTGAGATTCAGGGTGAGTTCACGTGACCTAAGCAGCATCGATGACACCTGTGCAAAAGAAAAATCATGCGTTATTGGAACGCAAAAAAAAACCCCGGGCAAGCCGGGGTTTTCATACGCGACGGCGTAATTACTTTTCGCCGTCGTTATGCCGATCGTCATCGCTGCGCGCGGCGTCGCTATCCGCGGCCGGCGCGACCGGCTCCGCAGCGGCAGGCTGTGCCGCCGGTTGCTGGGCCTGCGCCTGGCGATTGGCCTGCTCGTCCAACCAACCTGCCGGCGGGCGGACTTCGCGACGCGCCATCAGATCATCGACCTGCGGCGCATCGATGGTCTCATACTTCATCAGCGCATCCTTCATGGCATGCATGATATCCATATTGTCGACCAGCAGCTGGCGGGCACGCTGATAATTATGCTCGATCAGTGCCTTGACCTCCTGATCGATAATGCGGGCCGTCTCATCGGACATGTGTTTGGTCTTGGCGACAGAGCGACCGAGGAACACCTCGCCCTCTTCTTCCGCATACAGCAGCGGCCCCAGCTTCTCGGAGAAACCCCACTGGGTCACCATGTTACGGGCGATGGTCGTCGCCTGCTTGATGTCCTGCGAGGCGCCGGTAGAAACGTGCTCGGTGCCGTAAATCAGCTCTTCAGCCAGGCGGCCGCCGTAGGCCACGGAGATCATGCTCTCCAGCTTCTGACGGCTGTAGCTGATGGAGTCGCCCTGCGGCAGGAAGAAGGTCACCCCCAGCGCACGACCACGCGGGATGATGGTGACCTTATGCACCGGATCGTGCTCTGGCACCAGGCGGCCGATGATCGCATGTCCGGCTTCGTGATACGCCGTCGACTCTTTCTGCGCTTCGGTCATCACCATGGAACGGCGCTCCGCCCCCATCATGATCTTGTCTTTGGCCTTTTCAAACTCGACCATCGACACCACTCGCTTGTTGTTACGGGCGGCAAACAGCGCCGCTTCGTTGACCAGGTTAGCCAGATCGGCACCGGAGAAGCCCGGCGTACCGCGCGCAATAACCGACGCATCAACATCGGTCGCCAGCGGAACGCGGCGCATATGCACCTTCAGGATCTGCTCACGGCCACGTACGTCCGGCAGGCCTACCACCACCTGACGGTCGAAACGGCCGGGACGCAGCAGCGCCGGGTCCAGTACGTCCGGACGGTTGGTTGCAGCGATAACGATGATCCCCTCGTTACCCTCAAAGCCATCCATCTCGACCAGCATCTGGTTCAGGGTCTGCTCACGCTCATCGTGGCCGCCGCCCAGGCCTGCGCCACGCTGGCGGCCCACGGCGTCGATCTCATCGATAAAGATAATGCACGGCGCCGCCTTCTTGGCCTGTTCGAACATATCGCGTACGCGCGAGGCGCCGACGCCGACGAACATCTCCACAAAGTCAGAACCGGAAATGGTAAAGAACGGAACCTTGGCCTCACCGGCAATGGCTTTAGCCAGCAGGGTCTTACCGGTCCCCGGCGGCCCCACCATCAGGATACCCTTGGGGATCTTGCCGCCGAGCTTCTGGAAACGGCTCGGATCGCGCAGGTACTCCACCAGCTCACCCACCTCCTCTTTGGCCTCATCGCAGCCGGCCACATCGGCAAAGGTGGTTTTGATCTGGTCTTCCGTCAACATGCGCGCTTTACTCTTGCCGAACGACATGGCGCCTTTCCCGCCGCCGCCCTGCATCTGGCGCATGAAGAAGATCCACACCCCGATCAGCAACAGCATCGGGAACCAGGAGATAAAGATGGAGGTCAGCAGGCTCGGCTCTTCCGGCGGCTCACCGATCACTTTTACATTCTTGGTTAACAGGGAATCCAACAGCTTAGGATCGTTAATCGGGATATAGGTTGTATAACGGTTACCATCCTTCTTGGTAACGTTAATCGCACGCCCGTCGATACTGACCTCGCGCACCTGATCCTGGTTAACCTCGGTCAGGAACGTCGAATAGTCCACTCTACGGCTATTTGATTCGCTGGGCCCAAAGCTCTGGAAAACCGACATCAGCACGACCGCGATGACCAGCCAGAGAATTAGGTTTTTCGCCATGTCACTCAAGGGATTAACCTCTTTTTACAACTGTGTTAACAAACAGCGTTAGGGTACTACAGTTTCCGCCCTGTCGCTACGATGTATACTTCCCGCGAACGCGCGCGCGAAGCATCCGGCTTACGAATCTTAACCTTCGTAAACAGGGAGCGTATCTGGCCCAGATACTCGTCAAACCCCTCTCCCTGAAAGACTTTCACCACAAAACTACCGCCGGGTGCCAGAACATCTTTGGCCATCTCCAGCGCCAGCTCAACCAGATACATGGCGCGCGGAATATCTACAGACGGCGTGCCGCTCATGTTCGGCGCCATATCCGACATCACCACCTGAACCTTAGCATCGCCAACCCGCTCCATCAGTGCGCCCAGCACCAATTCATCACGAAAATCCCCCTGGAGGAAATCGACGCCGACGATAGGATCCATAGGCAAAAGATCACATGCAATTATCCTGCCTTTATCGCCGATTTGTGTGACCACATACTGTGACCATCCCCCGGGAGCGGCACCCAAATCTACCACGGCCATGCCTGGCCGGAAGATCTTATCCGTGCCCTGGATCTCGTCCAGTTTAAACCAGGCGCGCGAACGCAGCCCCTTTTTCTGTGCCTGCTGCACATATTTATCGCTAAAATGTTCCTGTAACCAGCGACTCGAACTGGCCGAACGTTTTTTACCCATCTTGAATACTCACTAAATCACAGGTTCATCTGCTTTGAAAACACCGAGGCGGCGCAAGACCGATTTGGTGATAATGCTGAGATGGCGCTAGAATGTACCGTTTTCAATCCCAACCTAAGCAAAAAAGACGATGAATCTGACTAACAAGCAAAAACAGCACCTGAAAAGCTTGGCCCATTCGCTGAAGCCTGTTGTGCAACTCGGCGCGAACGGCCTTACCGAAGGGGTGCTCGCAGAAATTGAACAGGCGCTGGCGCACCATGAGCTGATCAAGGTAAAGATCGCCGCTGAAGAGCGCGAAACCAAAACCCTGATCGCCAACGCCATCGTCCGTGAAACCGGTGCGTGCAACGTTCAGCTGATCGGTAACATTCTGGTGATTTACCGCCCGAGCGAAGAACGCAAGATCAGTTTACCCCGTTAATCTCTTTTCGTATAAAGAAAAGATATAACACAAAAAGACGTGCTTTCTCAGCATAACGCAAAGGCCGCAGCGCGGCCTTTTCCTATCTTTACACTGGCGGGCACGCTGCTGCACGGACGGGGACGCAGCGCGGGTAACCTATCAGAGATACGCAACCTTCAGGATTTCGTACTCGACCTCACCGCCCGGCGTTTTAATCGTCACCACATCACCCTCTTCTTTCCCGATCAGACCGCGCGCAATCGGCGAGTTGACCGAAATCAGATTGTGTTTGAAGTCCGCCTCATCGTCGCCCACGATGCGGTAGGTCTGCTGGTCTTCCGTATCCAGATTCTCCACGCTGACGGTGGCTCCAAAGATAACCCGGCCGTTGTTGGGCATCTTGGTCACGTCAATCACCTGGGCATTGGACAGTTTGGCTTCGATCTCCTGAATGCGGCCTTCGCAGAAACCTTGCTGCTCACGCGCGGCGTGGTACTCCGCATTCTCTTTCAGGTCGCCGTGCTCGCGCGCTTCGGCGATGGCCGCAATGATCTGCGGACGACGGGTTCCCTTCAGAAAATCTAACTCTTCACGCAGTTTCTCTGCACCACGCAACGTCATCGGAATCTGATTCATTGTTTTAGTCACCTCGAAATCTGCTTTGTCGGCGCCCGAAAGCCACGGCACGGGGAGCACCCGTCCGACCCGGCGCCATACAAAAGAAACCTGACCAGAACGGCGATCCCGGTCAGGCACTATGCTGTCTTTTGTCGGCCATTCTAGCCTAGAGTCAGCGAAGTATCATCGTTTACTTTGACCCACATTGAGCCTTAGTATGACAGGCACGTTACTTATTCGATTCACTTATCGGCTTCCGCGGAACTATGCGATTTTCACGATTACTGAGTGGACTGGCCTGTGCACTGGTGTTCAGCGTCCAAGCGACACCGGTGCAAGACTATGCCCAATATCTGCCAGAAGGCACCAATCTGGCACTGATGGTGCAAAAAGTCGGCTCAACCACGCCGACCATCGACTATCACGGCCAGCAGATGGCGCTGCCCGCCAGCACCCAGAAGGTGATCACGGCGCTGGCGGCGCTGCTACAGCTGGGGCCGGACTTCCGCTTTAATACCACCTTTGAAACCCGTGGGCAGATCAGCGCAGGCACCCTAAACGGCGACCTCATCGTACGCTTTGACGGCGATCCGACGCTGCGCCGCCAGAATATCCGCAACATGGTCGCCGCCCTGAAAAAACAGGGAGTCACGCGCATCAGCGGTGATATTCTCATCGATACCTCGGTGTTTGCCAGCCATGACAAAGCCCCCGGCTGGCCCTGGAACGATCTGACCCAGTGTTTCAGCGCACCGCCGGCCGCCGCCATCGTCGATCGCAACTGCTTCTCCATCTCGCTGTACAGCGCCCCGAAATCCGGCGATCGCGCGTTTATCCGCGTCGCATCCTATTATCCGGTGCACATGTTCAGCGAGGTTAAGACCCTGGCTCGCGGCTCTGCGGAGGCCCCCTATTGCGAGCTGGACGTCGTCCCGGGCGAACTCAACCGCTACACCCTGACCGGCTGCCTGACCCAGCGCGCCGACCCGTTGCCGCTGGCCTTCGCCGTACAGGACGGCGCAGCCTACGCCGGCGCCATCGTCAAAGACGAGCTGCAGCAGGCCAACATCGATATTGCGGGCCATCTGCGCCGGGAAACCCAGGTATCCCCGCAGGGCACCGTTCTGGCGCAAACCCAGTCCGCGCCGCTGCACGATCTGCTGCGCGTGATGTTAAAAAAATCGGACAACATGATTGCCGATACCGTCTTTCGTACCATTGGCCACAGCTATTTTAACGTGCCCGGCACCTGGCGCGCCGGCTCCGATGCGGTGCGTCAGATCCTGCGCAAAAAGGCAGGAGTCAACCTGGGCAACTCCGTGGTGGTCGACGGCTCTGGCCTGTCGCGCCATAACCTGATCGCCCCGGCAACCATGATGGCGGTACTGCAGTACATCGCCCAAAATGACAGCCAGCTGAACTTCATCAGCATGCTGCCGCTGGCCGGCTACGACGGAACGCTGCAGTACCGCGGCGGTCTGCACGAAGCGGGCGTTGACGGCAAGGTCTCCGCCAAGACCGGCTCCTTGCAGGGGGTGTATAACCTGGCCGGTTTCATCACCACCGCCAGCGGACAGCGTATGGCCTTCGTGCAGTACCTGTCCGGCTATGCGGTTCCACCGCAGGATCAGCGGACCCGCCGTCAGCCGCTGGTTCGCTTTGAGAGCCGCCTGTACCGCGATATTTACCGCAATAACTGACGGGCCGCTATGAAAATTCTGATCGTGGAAGACGATACCCTGATCCAGCAGGGACTGGCCCAGGCGATGGCGCGAGAAAACTATGCCTGTGACTGTGCGGACAGCGCGGCGGGCGCCAGCGCGCTGCTGCAAAGCAGTCATTACAGCCTGATCATCCTCGATCTGGGGCTGCCCGGCATGGACGGCGCCAGCGCACTGCGCCAGTGGCGGCGCGAGGGTATCGACGTACCGGTGCTGATCCTGACCGCCCGCGACACCGTCAGCGATCGGGTCGACGGGCTGGACGCTGGCGCCGATGACTACCTGGTTAAGCCTTTCGCGCTAGCCGAGCTGATGGCGCGCGTCCGCGCCCTGATCCGCCGCATGCAGGGACTGTGCAACAACGTTCTGCAGGTCGACGATATTCACCTGGATCTCTCCAGCCAGCAGGTCAACTGCGGCGGCCTAGCGTTGGAGATCACCCCCAAAGAGTTCGCTATCCTGGCACGTCTGATGATGCGCGCAGGGCAGACTATCAGCCGCGAAGTTCTCCAGCAGGATCTCTACTCCTGGCAAGATGAGCTCAGCTCCAACTCGCTGGAGGTACATATTCATAACCTGCGACGCAAGCTGGGGAAAAACCGGATCAAAACCCTGCGCGGCGTCGGCTATCGCCTGGAGAAGACCCTGTGATCAGCCTGCGCCGTACGCTGCTGATCATGCTGGCGCTGATCCTGCTGGTCACCCAGTTGGTCAGCGCGCTGTGGCTATGGCACGAAAGCCGGGAGCAGATAAGCTTTCTGGTTAACGAAACGCTCAGCGCCAAGGTGCGCACGGAGCAGGTTGACAAAGAGATCCGCGAAGCCATTGCCGCCCTGCTGATCCCCTCTCTGGTGATGATGACCGTCACGTTGCTGCTCTCCTGGCTGGCCGTCAGTTGGATAGTCCGCCCGCTTAACCAGCTACAGGCACGGTTAGAGAAACGGTCGCCCAGTAACCTGACGCCTATCGATATCGACAGCAGTATGACGGAGATCACCTCGATCACCCGTACCCTCAACCACCTATTTAGCCGCCTGCAGCACACCCTGCGCCAGGAGCGTCTGTTCACGGCCGATGCCGCACACGAGCTACGCACCCCTCTCGCCGGCGTACGCCTACACCTTGAGCTGATGGAGCAGAGCGGCGTGCCGGAGGCCACTACGCTAGTGCAGCGCATCGATCAGCTGATGCACACGGTCGAGCAGCTGCTGATGCTGTCGCGCGTCGGACAGAATTTTGCCAGCGGCCACTGTCCGCAGCTGGAGCTGATAGGCGAGGTGGTGCTCGCCCAGCGCAACGAGCTGAGCGAGATGCTGGCGCTGCGCGGACAGCACCTGCGGCTGGAGACGCCGTCACGGCTACCGATGCACGGCGATGCGATGCTGCTGCGCCTGATGCTGCGTAATCTGGTGGAGAATGCCCACCGCTACAGCCCCGAGGGCAGCGATATTCTCCTGCGGGTTACGCTGAGCGCGGACAGGCACGGCTGCATTCTACAGGTCATCGACAGCGGACCCGGTATCGATGAATCGCGGGCCAGCGAGCTGACCGAGCCCTTCCACCGCCTTGATCGGCGCTTCGGCGGCAGCGGCCTGGGACTAAATATCGTGGTGCGCATCCTGCAGCTGCACAAGGGACAGCTCACTCTACGCAATAACCGCCCGGGGCCAGGCCTCAATGCCTGCTGCCGTCTGCCGCTGACGCCGCAAGAATTCGGTTAAAAAAAGGGCTGCCCTACAGGCAGCCCCGGTATTACATGCGGATTGATTAACGCTGATAGATGATTTCGACGCCTTCGTCGTCGTCTTCATCCCAGTCATCATCCTCTTCCTCTTCCCACTCGGCTTCAGCCTGCTCCAGCTGTTCACGATGGTAGTCATCCCACATGAACTCGGCTTTCTTGGCCTTCTCTTTCTCTTCTTCCACTTCCGCTTCGCGCGGATGGGCTTCCAGGAAGTTCATCACATCCCAGCACAGGGCGTTCACCCCTTCGCGGTTGGCCGCAGAGATCAGATAGTGCTCTCCTTCCCAGCCCAGCGCATCGGCGATAGCCTGAGCGCGCGCCTTCGCCTCCTCCGGCGCCAGCAGGTCAGCCTTATTGAACACCAGCCAGCGCGGCTTCTGAGACAGCTTCTCGCTGTACTTCTCCAGCTCACCGATGATCACCCGGGCATTCTCGACCGGATCGGACTCATCGATCGGCGCGAGATCGATCAGGTGCAGCAGCACTCGGCAACGCTCCAGATGACGCAGGAAACGGATCCCCAGACCGGCACCTTCCGATGCGCCTTCGATCAGCCCCGGAATATCCGCCACCACGAAGCTCTTCTCGCTGTCCATGCGCACGACGCCCAGGCTTGGCACCAGCGTGGTAAACGGATAGTCAGCCACCTTCGGCTTGGCGGCAGAGACCGCGCGGATAAAGGTGGACTTACCGGCGTTGGGCAGCCCCAGCATGCCGACGTCGGCCAGCAGCAGCAGCTCCAGGCTCAGATCGCGTTTATCCCCCGGGGTTCCGTTGGTTTTCTGGCGCGGCGTACGGTTAACAGAGGATTTAAAACGGGTGTTGCCCAGGCCATGCCATCCCCCTTTGCCGACCATCAACTTCTGCTGGTGGCGCGTCATATCGCCCAGCACCTCGCCGGTATCGACGTCCGTTATCCGGGTGCCGACCGGGACCTTAATCGTCACATCCTGGCCACGTTTACCGGTACAGTCACGGCTCTGGCCATTCTGGCCGCGTTCGGCGCGGAAAGACTTTTCAAAGCGATAGTCAATCAGCGTGTTCAGGTTCTCATCGGCCAGCAGGTATACGTCACCGCCGTCGCCGCCGTCGCCGCCGTCCGGTCCCCCTTTCGGGATATACTTCTCGCGGCGGAAGCTGACGCAGCCATTGCCACCATCACCTGCTTCGATGTGGATCACGGCTTCATCTACAAATTTCATTTACTGTCTCCGTAAATCAGTGACCGGACCGCCCGATGGCAATCCGGTTTATGCGCGCTGGCGCGGCCACCAACGGTGGCCAATCGCAGAAAACATGGCGCCGGCAACCACCACAAAAGCGCCGATATACCCCACCGTATTCAGGCTGGGCGTCATAAAGGTTTCCGGCCAGGCTAACGCCAAAACGTCAGAAAACATCAGGGTAAACAGCGGGGTCAGCGTCACGATCGCCCCCACTTTCGCTACCTGCCAGCGCACCATGGCCTCGGCCAGCGCGCCGTAGCCGACCAGTGTATTGACCCCGCAGAACAACAGGCACAGCAGCTGCCAGCCACTCAGCTGATAAATCTGGCCCGGATGCGCTAACGGCCACAGGCAGATCGCACATAAAGCATACAACAGACACAGGATCTGCTGCGAGGCCAGGCGACGCAATAATACTTTCTGGGCGATGCCATAGCATACCCAGACCCCGGCCGCCGCCATCCCGAGTAACACGCCCAGCGTGTAGTCCGTTAGACGGGTAAAAATCTCCGCCAGGCTGTTATTAAAAAACAGGAGCAGCCCACCGATCAGCAGCACCGCACCAATCACCTGCGCAGGCCGCATCCGCTCTTTCAGCACCAGTACGCTGGCGAACATCAGACCGACCGGCGAAAGCTGCCCAATCACCTGCGAGGTGGTTGGGCTCAAATACTGTAGCGAGGTGCTAAACAGGATAAAGTTCCCCAGCAGCCCCGCCGTAGCAACGGACAGCAACAGCAGCCAGCGACGCTGTCGAAATACGCGCAGCGGCGGCAGCTGACCGCGCAGGCACAGCACGCTGCCCAGCCCTAATGCCGCCATGGAGAAACGGTACCAAACGATGGTCTCAGGCGCCATGTCAGGCAGAACCTGCTTCATCGCGATCGGCAGCGCACCCCAGAAAATCGCCGTCGTCAGCGCCAACGCGATACCCAGAGCCGCACTCTGTTTACTCTCCATGGACGCCCCTGTCCCTCTCTGTCTTCATAACGCAAAAAAGCCCCGCAAAGTATTGCGGGGCCTTACATCATTCAGGACGCGAAAAACTTATTCAGCAACGATGCTGATAAATTTACGGTTTTTCGGGCCTTTAACTTCGAACTTAACTTTACCGTCAGCCAAAGCGAACAGAGTGTGGTCACGACCGCAACCTACGTTGCTACCAGCGTGGAACTTGGTACCGCGCTGACGAACGATGATGCTGCCTGCCAGAACTGATTCACCGCCGAAGCGTTTTACGCCCAGGCGTTTGCTTTCGGAATCGCGACCGTTGCGACTGGAGCCGCCAGCCTTTTTATGTGCCATTAATCCGCTCTCCTAAAATTAAGCGCTGATACCAGTGATCTTCACGTCAGTGAACCACTGACGGTGACCCTGCTGTTTACGATGATGCTTACGGCGACGGAACTTGACGATCTTCACTTTCTCGCCACGACCGTGAGCAACAACTTCAGCCTTAACTTTACCGCCAGCTACAAAAGGAACGCCAATCTTGATGTCTTCGCCGTTAGCGACCATCAGAATCTGGTCAAACTCAACAGTTTCACCAGTTGCGATGTCCAGCTTTTCCAAGCGAACGGTCTGGCCTTCGCTTACTCGGTGTTGTTTACCACCACTTTGGAAAACCGCGTACATATAAAACTCCGCATTTCCGCACGCATGGCTCATAGTCCGATACGCGCTATAAATATTCACAATAGGGCGCGAATTCTACGCAAAAATCATTCAGAAGACAAGGGTAGAATCAGGAGAAAAGAAGAAAAAAAGCACAGTTTTCTCCCCGCCGTTTATCTAAATCATTTTTCAAGTACAATCATACTATAGTTGGCTGCCCATGGCAGCCTGGCAAGGGCTGCCGCCTGGCGGGACATCCATACACAGTTGAAATAAAACAATGAATTTAGAACAAATTACTGAGTTAACCGCGCAGGATATGGCGGATGTGAACGCAAAAATTCTTCACCAGTTAAATTCGGACGTCGCGCTTATCAACCAGCTTGGTTACTACATCATCAGCGGCGGCGGTAAGCGGATCCGCCCAATGATCGCCGTACTGGCCGCGCGCGCCCTCGGTTATCAGGGCGATCGCCACGTCACCATCGCCGCGCTGATCGAATTTATCCACACCGCCACGCTGCTGCATGACGACGTGGTGGATGAATCGGATATGCGCCGCGGTAAAGCCACCGCCAACGCGGCCTTCGGCAACGCCGCCAGCGTACTGGTCGGCGACTTTATCTATACCCGTGCTTTCCAGATGATGACCAGCCTGGAGTCGCTGCGCATCCTGGCGCTGATGTCGGAGGCCACCAACGTCATCGCGGAGGGCGAGGTACAGCAGCTGATGAACGTCAATGACCCCGATATCAGCGAAGAAAACTACATGCAGGTGATCTACAGCAAAACCGCCCGTCTGTTCGAGGCGGCGGCGCAGTGCTCGGCAATCCTCGCCGGGGCAGATACCGCACAGGAGCGGGCCCTACAGGGCTATGGACGCTATCTGGGCACCGCATTTCAGCTGATCGACGATCTGCTGGATTACGATGCCGATGGAAAGACGCTGGGCAAGAATACCGGTGACGATCTCAATGAGGGCAAGCCAACCCTGCCGCTGCTGCACGCCATGCACCACGGATCCGCCGAGCGATCCGCGATGATCCGTCAGGCGATCGAGCAGGGCAATGGCCGTCATCTGCTGGAGCCGGTGCTGGAAACCATGCAGCAGGCTGGCTCGCTGGACTACACCCGCAGCCGGGCAGAAGAAGAGGCCGACAAAGCCATCGCCGCCCTGGCACCGCTGCCGGACAGCCCCCATAAGCAAGCTCTGATTGGGCTGGCGAACCTGGCCGTCAACCGCAGTTTCTAAGCGGGTTCCATCGAGTCTAAGCGCCTGCGGGCGCTTTTTTTTTGCATGTGGCGCTGCAGCCACCATCACAATTTTAACTTTCTATTAATCGCATTAGTTAGAAAGCAATTGAAAAGCAGAAGAGGTTTTCAGATAGTACCGAGGAGTTTTTTTAAGCAGGCGCCATGAAGGTACTTTCAGTGATAAGGAAACCACCGATGAAAAAAACGCTCCCGGAAGACTGGCACCCGGCAGAGATCATTGCCGCATTGCACAAGCGCAGGCTGACGCTCACTCAGGTATCGCGCAACGCCGGTCTGTCCAGCTCGACGCTGGCCAACGCCCTGACGCGTCCCTGGCCCAAAGGCGAATGGCTGATCGCTGAGGCCCTCAATATCCATCCCTGCGAGATCTGGCCCAGCCGTTACTACGATCCCGTCACCCATGAACTGCTGGATCGCAAACGGCTAATACGCGACGCAACCTCGGTCAAAAAGGGCTGAGCCACGCCCACTCATCCGCCCCGCGGCCCTCCGCGCACGCTTACCGATACAAAAAAACCGCAGGCGATGCCTGCGGTTTTCTCGGGCTCACGCTCAGACTTACTTATTGATAAAGTCTTCGCCCAGCGCGATATCTTTACGCAGCACCTCCAGCATGCTCTCCAACGCATGCTGTTCAAAGGCGCTCAGCGTGCCGATATTCAGGCGCTGTACCAGCCCCTCTTTACCCAGCAGCAGCGGTTGCGCAAAGAAGCGGGCATATTCGCCGTCGCTCTCTACGTAGCCGCACTCCACGACGTTTTCATCGCCCTGCATCGCCCGTACCAGCGACAGTGCGAAACGCGCTGCCGCCTGACCCATGGCCAACGTCGCCGATCCACCACCGGCCTTAGCCTCTACCACCTCGGTGCCAGCGTTCTGAATACGCTTGGTCAGATCAGCTACCTCTTGTTCACTGAGGCTGACGCCTGGGATCTGAGAGAGCAGCGGCAGGATCGTGACGCCAGAGTGACCGCCAATCACCGGAATATCCAGCGTTGCCGGATCCAGGTGCTTCAGTTCACCCACGAAGGTGTTGGAGCGGATGATGTCCAGCGTCGTCACGCCGAACAGTTTGTTCGGGTTATATACCCCCGCCTTCTTCAGCACCTCAGCCGCAATCGGCACCATGGTATTCACCGGGTTGGTGATGATACCGATACAAGCACCCGGGCTGGTACGCGCAACCTGTCCGATCAGGTTACGGATAATACCGGCGTTAACGTTGAACAGATCGGAACGATCCATCCCGGGCTTACGGGCCACACCGGCAGAAATCAGCACGATATCCGCGCCCTCCAGGGCGGGAGAGGCATCCTCACCACCGAAACCGCGCACCGTGACCGCCGTAGGGATATGGCTGAGATCAACGGCGACGCCCGGCGTCACCGGGGCGATATCGTAAAGGGAGAGTTCTGAACCTGAAGGCAGCTGAGTCTTAAGCAGAAGAGCGAGCGCCTGGCCGATGCCACCCGCTGCGCCGAGAACCGCAACTTTCATTCTATACTCCTTGTTACTATTTAAATGGAGAATGCCGTGAATGCATTACTACGCACATTAGTAGATCACTTTATAAAAAACAATCTGTTAACACTCAGATTGCGAGCTGACACACTAATTCCATGCTCTGCTGCAAGATTTCTAGAAAAAATGACTTATTGATGAAAGATATAGCAATAATTTGTGCGTGAAATCCGCGCATACTTTACCTCGGATTACGCCTGCGTTACATTCACGCTGTATTTTACATTACAACAACATCATACTAATAACATTTCATTTACCTTTTCCGTGCGTTCGCTCTCTTTTTCCCGATCCACGCGCGGTGACGGCGTTATGATTCGTCCGCTTTACGCCGTTTGCGCCGGCCCTGCGCGAATGACACGGATATTTACAGACTAAATTGCATAAAAATTCACGAATACGCATAATAACGAGGTCTATAGCTACCTTACGGTGAAGAATGCGAAACACGACCAAACAAGAAGACCTGACCAAGGCATTCAAAGCGCTGCTCAAGGAAGAAAAATTCAGCTCTCAGGGAGAGATCGTGCAGGCGCTGCAGGAGCTGGGCTTCGACAATATCAATCAGTCCAAAGTATCGCGTATGCTGACCAAGTTTGGCGCCGTACGGACGCGCAATGCCAAAATGGAAATGGTCTATTGCCTACCGGCCGAACTCGGGGTTCCCACCACCAGCAGCCCGCTGAAGAATCTGGTGCTCGACGTCGATCACAACGACGCCATCGTGGTTATCCATACCAGCCCCGGCGCGGCACAGCTGATCGCTCGCCTGCTCGACTCACTGGGGAAATCTGAGGGAATTCTGGGCACCATCGCCGGCGATGACACCATTTTTACCACGCCCGCCAAAGGATTTGCCGTCGAACAGCTTTATGCAGCCATTCTGGCGCTGTTTGAACAAGAGCTGTAATCACCGCTGCAGGCAGCAATCGCCCCGCCATATGTCATTATAAAGCCCGCCCGCGGGCTTTCTTCTCAGGGTCCCTACCGCGCATCGCCGCCCTGCGCCGCGTAAATCGCATTTTTCGCCAAATAAAGATAACCATCTATTATTTATTTAGTTTTTTATATCTGTATCTTTTTTAGGCCGTTTTTAGCGCATTATGATCTATCCACTCCATACGCAGCGGTAAAATAACACAACAAATAATTAGTGTGATATTAATTCATGATGTTATTGCGCTATGTTCGATGATGAGATGCACATCACATTTTTACGACGACACCACGTCACAATAGAGGCATAACACAATGAAAATTAAAGAGACTATCGCCACGCTGGCTACCCTTTGCGCCCTTTCGTTCGGCACCGCCGCTGCCCAGCTCCCAGCCCATGAAATTACGACGGCTCAGGCCTGCTGCCTGCAGCCGATCGGCGTTATCTCGGTCAGCGGGCTGGGCGGCTCCATCGCCGATATCGATCAGCAGCTGGCGGCCAAGGCCCAGTCCCAGGGCGCCAGCGCCTTTCGTATTATCGAGTAGCGTATCGACGGCAACTATCACGCCACGGCGCAGATCTACCGCTGAACCTCCCTCTGAAGCGCGAGCCAGACCGTCTGGGCTCGCCCCCAAAAAGCAAAACCGCAGCCTGGACTGCGGTTTTGCTTATCCGATAGCGACGCACAGCGTCGCGCGGCTCACTCCTGATGCGCCGCGGACTTTTGCGCCAGCGCCTGCAGCAGACGATCGTGAATATCGCCAAAGCCGCCATTGCTCATCACCAAGATGTGGTCGCCCGGCTGCGCATTTTTCACGATCATCTCCACCAGCGTACCGAGATCGGCGCTCCAGTGCGCGGGCTGCACACAGGCCTCCGCCACCTCCGCCACCTGCCAGGGAATATGCTGTGGCTGATAAAGGAACACCTCATCGGCCCGGCCCAGCGCAGGCGCCAGCTCATTCTTACACACCCCCATCTTCATTGTATTGGAGCGTGGCTCCAGAACGGCCAGAATACGAGCGGTGCCGCCGACCTTACCGCGCAGCGCCGCCAGCGTCGCCAGTATCGCCGTAGGATGGTGGGCAAAATCGTCGTACACGCTGACGCCATAGGCCTGTCCACGCAGCTCTAAGCGACGGCGGGCGTTAATAAAGCTCCCCAGGGCCCGGCATGCCTCCGCGGGAGGAACGCCGACATGACGCGCCGCAGCAATCGCCATCAGCCCGTTGTGCATGTTGTGCTCCCCCACCAGCGCCCACTGAACTTCGCCGACGCATTCACCATCCAGAGAGACGCTGAAGCGGCTGGCATCGGTCGACAGACGCGTCGCGCTCCAGGCGGCCTCATCGCCGCACAGCTCCTGTTCGCTCCAGCAGCCCATCGCCATCACCTGCTTCAGGTTGGCGTCGCTGGCCGGTAGAATAATCCGCCCTTGCCCCGGAACCAGTCGCACCAGATGGTGGAACTGTCGCTGGATCGCCCGCAGATCGTCGAAGATATCCGCATGATCAAACTCCAGATTGTTCAGGATCAGGGTACGGGGGCAGTAGTGGACGAACTTAGAGCGCTTATCAAAAAAGGCGCAGTCATACTCATCCGCCTCGATAACGAAGAATGGACTGTTGCCCAGACGCGCCGATACGCTGAAGTTCCCCGGTACGCCGCCGATCACAAACCCCGCCTCATAGCCACAGGACTCCAGGATCCAGTTCACCATCCCGGCGGTCGTCGTCTTCCCGTGGGTACCGGCAACGGCGATCACCCAACGGTGACGCAAAACCTCATCATGTAACCACTGCGGCCCGGAAACGTAAGGAATATTGCGCTCCAGGATCGCTTCGACGCACGGGTTACCGCGCGCCATCGCATTGCCAATGATGACCAGATCCGGCTGGGGCTCCAGGTGGGCAGGATCATAGCCCTCCAGCAGCGTAATTCCCTGCTGCTGCAGTAGCGTACTCATCGGCGGATAGACATTGGCATCCGACCCGGTAACGTCATGCCCCAGCTGGCGGGCCAATAGCGCCAGCCCCCCCATAAACGTGCCGCAGACTCCAAGAATATGAATGCGCATAATACTTCCAGTAGATTGCATTGATTTAGTTCACATTCTAACGCTGAGTTCAGCGCAGGCGAAAGGAAATTGCCTAGGAATGCCCCGATACATTAGCTAAAATGCGCTGCGAAAACGTTGGTGGTTTGTAAAAAAACCGCTGCTCCTCACAATCAGGGAATGTGTCATGAAAACGCTAGGCGAGTTTATCGTCGAAAAACAGCAGGATTTTCCTCACGCTACCGGTGAGCTTACCGCTCTTCTCTCCGCAATCAAACTGGGTGCCAAAATTATCCACCGCGATATCAACAAGGCGGGGCTGGTCGATATCATCGGCGCCAGCGGTGCGGAAAATATTCAGGGTGAAGTGCAGATGAAGCTAGATCTGTACGCCAACGAGAAGCTCAAGGCCGCGCTGAAAGCGCGTGGTGAAGTGGCCGGCATCGCCTCAGAGGAGGAGGATGATATCGTCATCTTCGAAGGCGATCGTGCCAATAACGCCAAATACGTGGTGCTGATGGATCCACTGGACGGCTCGTCCAATATCGACGTTAACGTCTCCGTCGGTACCATCTTCTCCATCTATCGCCGGATTACCCCGCTCGGCACACCGGTCACCCGCGAAGACTTCCTGCAGCCGGGCAATCGCCAGGTCGCCGCCGGCTATGTGGTCTACGGCTCCTCCACCATGCTGGTCTATACCACCGGCAACGGCGTACACGCGTTTACCTATGATCCTTCCCTTGGGGTCTTCTGCCTGTCCCACGAGCGGCTGCGTTTCCCGCATAGCGGCAACATGTACTCCATCAACGAGGGCAACTACATTAAGTTCCCGCTGGGGGTGAAGAAGTACATCAAGTATTGTCAGGAGCAGGACAGCGCTACGCAGCGTCCCTATACCTCCCGCTATATTGGCTCCCTGGTGGCGGATTTCCACCGCAACCTGCTGAAGGGCGGCATCTATATCTACCCGAGCACTGCCAGCCATCCGCAGGGTAAGCTGCGCCTGCTGTATGAGTGCAACCCGATGTCGTTCCTGGCGGAGCAGGCCGGAGGCAAGGCAACCGACGGCTTCCGCCGCATTCTGGATATCGTGCCAGATGCGCTGCATCAACGCTGCCCGTTCTTTGTCGGCAGCTGCGCCATGGTGGAAGACGCCGAACGTTTCATGCATCAGTTCCCCGACGCATAATCCCCGCGTCGGCACGCGGCATTGCGCGTCGCGCGCTGTTCATTTTTGGAGTGGCGGCTATAATAGCCGTCACTCCATTTCTGGTTTGATGAAAGGAAACCGACATGAGCTTGATCAACGTCCCGGCCGGTAAAGATATGCCGGAAGATATCTATGTAGTGATCGAAATCCCGGCCAACGCCGATCCGATCAAATATGAAATCGATAAAGACACTGGCGCCCTGTTTGTAGACCGCTTTATGTCTACCGCTATGTTCTATCCGTGCAACTACGGCTACATCAACCACACCCTGTCTCTGGACGGTGATCCGGTAGACGTGCTGGTCCCGACGCCGTATCCGCTGCAGCCGGGATCCGTGATCCGCTGCCGTCCGGTCGGCGTACTGAAAATGACCGACGAAGCCGGCGAAGATGCCAAGCTGGTTGCCGTGCCCCACAGCAAGCTGACCAAAGAGTACGATCACATTCAGGACGTTAACGACCTGCCTGAGCTGCTGCGCGCCCAAATCGCCCATTTCTTTGAGCACTACAAAGATCTGGAAAAGGGCAAGTGGGTCAAAGTCGAGGGTTGGGCTGATGCCACCGCGGCCAAAGCGGAAATCATCGCCTCTTTCGAGCGCGCCAAGAACAAGTAATGCCTTGACGCAGATAAAAAAACACCGCCTCATGGCGGTGTTTTTCCTTCAGTCTTCCTCACGCTTTAGCCAGTCCCCGCTGGCAATGCGCGGCAGCCCCTCTACCCCGTTGAGGTAGATGTAGATCCAGGCACAGCCATAGGGCGTTTTGATCAGCTCGCGGCGATAATCCTTGCTGTTGCTCTTAAGCTCATCCAGCTCCGCTAGGATCGACGAGGTAATCCGGTACACTTCGCAGTAAACCCTTCCCTCTCCCGGAACCACCGCTGGATAATGGCCAAGATCGTACAGATCGTAGCCCTCCAGCACATAATCGCCCAACCAGGTGGCATTGGTCATCCAATGGCTGTTGCCCTGCTTACGGCGCAGACTTCCGTAGACAATCACTCGCATGGTTAAAACTCAAACTGATAGAGCAGATCAAGTGCCTGATTTACGCCAGACACCGCTTCCAGATACAGATTCGGCATCAGGCGATAACGCAGCGTCAGCGTGGCCAGCGAATCGAAGATCCCCACGCCATACTTCACCTGCAGCCCCGGCAAGACATAGCCGCTGACTACCACCTGAGAACTGTCACCCACCCCCTGCGAATCCAGCGTTAGATTGCTGACGCCGAAGGTTTCACCGATTTTGCCTACCAGTTTACCACTCTGCGCGACGCCCAGGCCTATCAGCATCGACGTCATCGCATTACTGTCCGCGCCGCTGCTGTCCAGCCCCTGACCGCGCAATAGGTAAGAGAGGGCTTCTTGTTGTGACATTGCCGGATCTGAGAATACTTCCAGTTTCGGCTGCTCGGCAAGCCCTGTAACGCGAACGCCCACAGTAACATTGTTCGCCGTCGACTCCGGGTTGCGTATCGCCTCAATATTCAGCAGCGGATTTCCCGGCGGCCCGGCGAAGACCAGCTCCCCCTGACGAATCAACAGATCCTGACCATACGCGGCAAAGCGCCCCTGCGGAATCATGATCTGCCCGTTCAGTCCTAAGCCATTCTGGTTCTGGCTCACCTTCAGCTCGCCTTTTAACGCGGCCTTGAGGCCAAAGGCGGAAATACGCACGTTGTTTCCGATGGCAATGGTCAGATCGGTATGCAGCGGAATCGAGGCGGTGACCGACCGGATCGGCTGATGCGCATTGTTCAGCATCACCTCGTCGGAGGATACGCCGACCGCGCTCTCCGGCAGCTCCTGCACCGTGATGCGCGCCCAGGGAATATCAACCCGGCCGCTCAGCGCCAGCTGGCTGGGAGAGGCATCGAACACAATATTCGGCGATACATCCAGCCGAACCATCGGCGGCACCGTCACTCGCAGACGTGTGCCGCTGGCGGCGATGCGGGCGCGCCAGGCATTCAGATTCCGCCAGTCCGCATTACCGGACAGATTCAGCTGGCCCTGCGAGGTCTTGATCACCCCCTGCAGCACCGAGCTCATGCCGTCAAAGTTGATCGCGAGGTTCGCATCGGTGACATCGAACGGCATGAACTGCCCGTCGATGTCCACACCATCCAGCGCCAGACGGCCATATAGCTGCGGATGCAGCGTACTGCCGCCCAGGCGCAGCGACGCATTGAGCATGCCCTGTGCCTTTTCCCCTTTCATCAGCGCCGGATTGAGCAGCGCCAGCGACAGGCGCTGAATATCCACACTACCGGAGAGATTACGCGCCCCCTCCAGATTTGCGATGCGCACGTCGCCGCGCAGCTGGCCGTTGCCCACAATGCCGATCAGCCAGTTAAGGCGAGCCTGCCCCTGGGCCAGGCTCGCCTCTAGCGTGACCGTACTCAGGGCCACCGGCAGCGTATTTCCCTGCACCTGCTGCGCTAGCCTAACGCCGTCGCCGCTGAGCGTAATCCGCGCCTGCGGCAGCCCTTGTCCCGCCTGCCAACGGGCCTGAGCCCGTCCGCTGAAGCGCCCGTGCAGCTGGGTATCCGGCCCCAGGAACGGCTGCAGCATCGCCAGATCAAACCGCTCCAGCACCACGCTGACATTACCGCTCTCGCCCACCTCAATGGTCTGCGGAACGCACAGACGAGCGTTGGGGTTATCCCAGCAGTGGGGGCCGATGGCCATCTGCTGCTTGGCGACGCCATACTCCAGCGCGATGGGGCGGGTAAGGCGCCACTCGCCGATCGGCGTCGTAAAGTCGGTATCCGTCAGCGTGCCGCTCCAGCGCGCCCGATCTTGCGCCAAACTGCCGTTGAGGGTCAAACGGCCGGCCAGCGGCGTCCCCTGCATCGCCAGCTGCAGCCGGTGCTTACGCTCATTACCGGCGGCGCGCAAGGTCAGCTGGCTGATATCAATATCGCCTTGCTTTAGGCTGTCCACCCGCAGATCCAGCGCCCCCTGGATCTGTTGATCCGAGCGGATATCCCCCAGCAAAGCGACGCGCTGAATGGTCAACGCCTGCCAACGCAGTCCGCGGGCCTGCAGATCGGCCAGCAACTGGGGCGCCTGACGATCACCGCGCAGCTTCAACGTCCCACGCGCGATCCCCGCCAGCCCCGGCAGCGTTCCATCCA
Source organism: Edwardsiella anguillarum ET080813 (assembly GCF_000264765.2). Classification (GTDB taxonomy): domain Bacteria; phylum Pseudomonadota; class Gammaproteobacteria; order Enterobacterales; family Enterobacteriaceae; genus Edwardsiella; species Edwardsiella anguillarum. Next base: position 2,156,601 of record NZ_CP006664.1, on the reverse strand, counting down.
GGCGTGGAGCATCGATACGCGCGTCCAAAGACCACAGCTTCTGCGCCAGATCGCCGTTCACCTCAATCCGATTACGTCCCAGCGCGATGTGCAGCTGGGGGATCTGCCACTGGCCGGCCTGATTGCCACGCAGCTGACCGCCAACATCCACCCCATTCTGTTTGATTCGCCCCGTCAGCTTCAGCTGTGGTACCTGCAGCTGCCAGCTGCCGCCATACAGACTCCCGCGGGTCTCTATTTTACCGTTCAGGTTCGACGGCCACGCCGGCCACTGACGCCCGGTATCGATCCCCGTCAGCGTCAGGCTACTGCGCCAGCTTATCGCTTTGCTCCAGTCGACCAGCGCCTGCATATCAGCCTTGCCACCCAGCGTCGCCAGCTGCAGCTGACTCAGGGTAAACTGACGTTCGTTCCCCTTTCCCGCGAGATCCAGCGCCGCATCCGGCAGCCCCTGACCGCTGAACGCGCCGCGCAGCTGCAGCCGATAATCATGGGCGCTCCCCGTCAGACGCAGCGCCATATTTTTCACCTGATAGTCGGGGGTTCCCCCCAGCGGCCACCGCAGGCTGGGGCTATCCAGCGACAGCGATAGCGGCAGACCGGCGTCAGCCAGACGAGTATCTCCCTTCAGGGTCGCCCTCAGCGGACCGGACAGGTTGGCATCGAGAGCCAGCGTGTCGTACATCGCCCCCTTCAGCGCCAGGCGCAGCTTTTCGCCCTTCAGCGGCGCCTGATTCACGCTAGCATTCAGCTGCAGATCCAACGGCCAGCGGCCGCTGAACGTCGCACTGCCGCGCGCCGACAGGCTCCCCTGCTGCGCCTGGACCTTCAGGGTATGCAGCGCCAGACGCTGTTGATCCAACGCCGCACGCAGTTCAAGAGACACGATATCCAGATCGGTCGCCGCCCGGATCTGCACTTGGCGCGCGGAAATGCGGCTCACCTGCATATCCAGCGGCAGATCCAGCGTCATCGCCGCCGGCAGCAGCGGCCGGGAAAACAGCGCCGTCAGCGTCTCCCCCAACGGGGCTGACGGAGCCTGCGGTGCGGCGCCCTCCGCCGGCGCGGGAGTAGCCGGCGAAGGCGGCAGCGACACCCGCAGCCCCTGAATATCGCTGGGCTGTAAACGCAGCAGCGATCCGCGCCACTCCGCTCCGCTCCGCAAGGCATCCAGCGTGATCGCCGTGCCGTCCACATTCACCTGTACGTCGTGGAGACGCAGCAGGCGCAGCACGAAGGGATAGGGGGTACTCAAGCGCCCCAGCGGAGCTGATGGCGTCACCTGCGGCTCACTCGGCGGCAGCGCCTGGGTATCGACATTCACCCGCACCCGCTGGACGCTCAGCACATTCAGACACAGCTCGCTGCGCTTCAGACAGCCGATATCCAAGGAGAGATGAAACTGCCCCACGGAGACATCAACCCCGGGCATGCGGTAGCCGACATCGCGCAGAGTCAGATCGCGCCAGCCCCCCTCCACTCGGCCAATCTCCAGCCCCGGGACCCAGCGAGCGGCGGCATTGAGTGCCAGATGCAGCCCACTTTGGGTCATCATCCCCCCCAGCAGCAACGCCAGCAGCAGGAACAGCCCCAGCAGGAGCATCAGCGCATAGCGCCGGATGTTATACCACCTCATAGCTCAGGCCCCAGTCCGATATAAATCTGCACATCGTGCTTATCTTCACGCCCCACCGGGACGCCGAGGTTAAGGCGGATGGGGCCGACCGGCGATACCCAGATCACCCCGACACCGGTCCCGGTGTGAAAGTCACTCTTGGTAAAATCGTTCACTGCCTCACCGGAGTCGACAAACACGCCGCCCCACCACTTGCCGCTCAGGTTATACTGGTACTCCAGCGACCCGGTCGCCAGACGCGAGGCGCCGGTCAGCTTACCGTCGCTGCCCCGCGGCGAGATCGATTTATATTTATAGCCGCGAATACTGCGATCGCCCCCGGCAAAGAAACGCAGGGACGGCGGCACCTTATTAAAGTCATTGGTTTCTATCCAGCCCAGGTTGCCGCGCACCACGAAACGGTGTCGCTCCGCCAGCGTGCGGATCCAGACGTTCTGCGCCTGAAACACCGCAAAGTCGACCGATGACCCCCAATAGCGGTTGGACACGTCCACCGAGTAGCGCTGGGTATCGCCCCAGGTCGGCATCAGCCCGCCGCGCGAGCGCGTACGGTTTACGCTGACGCCGGGATACAGCAGCATGGCGGTCTCGGTGAGATTGCCCTGCGTAAAGTGGTCGAGGCTCCAGCGCATATTAATGCCGCGCTGCCAGCCACTGGAGAGCTCCCAGTAACGCGCCAGATTTAGGGTGGTAGAATCGGACTGAGTATCGTTCAGATCGGTGCGCTGAAAACCGCCCTGCACCAGATAGTACTGCTCCAGCGGGGCCTTCAGCAGCGGAATTTTATAGCTGAAGTCCGCCGTCTGCTCCGGCATGGAGAGATTCAGCGAGGTATCCAGGCTGTGTCCATAGGAGTTCATCCAGGGGCGCTTCCAGCTGACCTTCATCCGCGGGCCGACGTCCGTCGCATAGCCGCCCCCCAGATCGACCATATTCTGGCTGCGCGGCGTCACCACCGCCTGGAGCGGCAATGTCTGATCCGCCCCCAGCGCCTTAAAGTCGGGCGACACCACCACCGAGTTAAACCAGTTGGTCGCCGACAGGTTACCGCTGAACTTGGCCAGGTCATCGGCGCTGTAGTACTCCCCGGTCTTAAACGGGCGCAGGTTCTGTAAATAGGCGCTCTGGATCTGCGAGCCGCTAAACCGTACGTCGCCAAAGCGATAGCGGGGTCCGCTGTCGAATTCGATATCCCAAAATGCCTTGTGCTGATCTTCGATAACCCCGAGCTGATGCACCGGCATGGTGGCACCAAAGTAGCCACGCTGCAGCGCCAGCGAGTTTAAGGCATTCTTCAGATTGTCATAGTCGCCCTGATCGAGCACGCTGCCCACCGGCGGTAGAGACTTAGCCAACAGCGCCTGATAGGCAGGATCGTCCTTAGCCGCCCCACGGATACGCACATTGATCCCGGCGATACGCACCGGCTCACCGGGCATGACGTTAGCGATCAGCTGTGGGCGGGAAAAGGTTGAGCCGGGCCGATACTCAAATTCAATGGTCGGCTGAAAATAGCCCAGCGCCCTCAGCCCCTGACGGATGGCATCCGCCGCACGCACGCGAAAACGGCCATCGTTACTGATCTCATCTTCGCCGATGGTCGACAGCGTGGCACGCACATTCTGCTGCAGCTGTCCGCTCAACCCCTCTACCACCAAGCTGACCTGAGCGGCATGCGCCAGCGGCGCCGCTAATAACAGACACAGCAGGCCTATCCTGCGCAATCGTGGCATGCAAACTCCCGCATTAAACTTATCGGTAACACTTTCCGCCGCAGTACATCATCCCAGCGTGACCCGCCAGGCTAAATGCGTTCTCCTACTGCGGCCGCACAACACGGACATATTGTGCGTAAAGCCTGCGTGGGATACAACGAAACAGGAAAATAACAATTATTCGACGTTAGACTCTCTACGACACTATAACGACTCACATATAGCGTATGACATCTGAGCCTGCGTTTTCAGATTTTTCACCCATCAACTGCTCATTTATTAACGACTGGAGGGTATTTTGCACCATCACAACGACAGTAACCCTGCACCGATCACGCCTGCGCAGGCGCTTCCTGGACGCGCACAGGCCATGAGCCTCTCCGGCAAACATGCGCTTAACGGCCACGATATGTATGCCATTCCTGCCGGGATGGAGGAGGCCCTGTTCGCCATGGGCTGCTTCTGGGGTGTCGAGCGCCTGTTCTGGCAGCAGCCGGGGATCTACAGCACCGCGGCAGGCTACAGCGGCGGCCTGACCCCCAACCCAACCTATCGCGAGGTGTGCAGCGGACAGACCGGACACGCCGAAACGGTGCGGGTGGTGTTTGACCCCGCCCTTATCCACTATGACGATCTGCTACGCCTGTTCTGGCAGCACCACGATCCGGCGCAGGGGATGCGCCAGGGCAACGACATTGGCACCCAGTACCGCTCTGCGCTGTTCCCCGTAACGCCCCGGCAGATGCAGGCCGCACAGGCCAGTCAAGCCCGCTTTGCCCAGGCCATGCGTCAGGCCGGCGACCAGCGCCCGATCAGCACTGAGATCTGCGCCGCCGGGCCATTTTACTATGCCGAAGAGGAGCACCAGCAGTACCTGCACAAGCATCCGCACGGTTACTGTGGGCTGGGCGGCATCGGCGTCTGTCTGCCGGACTAAGCGCGCTATCGCCGCTAACTGGCGGCATAGCAAAGGGTTAGCGGCGTAGCGTGCACATTTTCACCACTAGCTGGTTGCTTGTTGCTCCTGCTATACTAACCGGGTTATGCGCTGCCGAGCCACCCTGTCCGGCTCGGCGCAGCGTCTAGCCCGGGCCAGCCAAGACGGCCCGGTAGACTCCGGGGGGATCTTCTACCGGCCCCGATATACTCCCGATGGCGTCATACCGCCTCTCCGGCCTCCCGGACTGTTCCCGGTTAATACGGATAGATTATGTTAAACAGTATATTACTGATTATTTTACTGATAGCGATCAGTGCCTTTTTCTCGATCTCGGAAATATCCCTGGCAGCCTCGCGGAAAATAAAGCTGAAAACCATGGCGGATGAGGGCGATATCAATGCGGCACGCGTCATGGCGCTGCAGGATCAGCCAGGCTATTTCTTTACCGTCGTACAGATCGGCCTCAACGCCGTCGCCATCCTCGGCGGTATCGTCGGCGATGCGGCATTCTCACCGGCGTTCCGTCTGCTGTTCGACCGTTTTATGCCGCTGGAGGTCTCCCAGCAGGCCAGCTTTATCTGCTCCTTCGTACTGGTCACCGGCTGCTTTATTCTGTTTGCCGACCTGACGCCGAAGCGCATCGGTATGATAGCCCCCGAAGCGGTTGCCGTGCGGATTGTCAACCCGATGCGTTTCTGCCTGCTGCTGTTCCGCCCGCTGGTCTGGTTCTTTAACGGCTTGGCCAACCTGATCTTTCACCTGTTCAAGATCCCGATGGTGCGTAAGGACGATATAACCCCGGACGATATCTATGCCGTGGTCGAGGCCGGCGCGCTAGCCGGCGTACTGCGTAAGCAAGAGCATGAGATCATTGAGAATGTGTTCGAGCTGGAGTCCCGCACCGTTCCCTCCTCAATGACGCCGCGTGAAAGCATCATCTATTTCGATCTGGGCGAAGCGGAAGAGAGCATTAAAGAGAAGGTCTCCACCCACCCCCACTCCAAGTTTCTGGTCTGCGACGGCGCCATCGACCATGTCGTCGGCTATGTCGACTCCAAGGATCTGCTCAACCGCGTGCTGGGTAACCAGAGCTTGGTGCTCAGCAGCGGAGTACAGATCCGTAACGTGCTGATCGTCCCGGATACGCTGACGCTGTCCGAGGCGCTGGAGAGTTTCAAAAACGCGGGGGAGGATTTTGCCGTCATCCTCAACGAATATGCGCTGGTCGTCGGGGTGATCACCCTGAACGACGTGATGACCACCCTGATGGGGGACTTGGTCGGCCAGGGACAGGAGGAACAAATCATCGCCCGCGATGAGAACTCTTGGCTGGTAGAGGGCGTGACGCCCATTGACGATGTGATGCGGGTGCTGGATATCGAAGAATTTCCCCAGTCCAGCAACTATGAAACTATCGGCGGCTTTATGATGTATATGCTGCGTAAGATCCCCAAACGTACCGATGCGGTGAAATACGCCGGCTACAAATTTGAGGTGGTGGATATCGATAGCTACAAGATCGATCAGCTGCTGGTTACGCGTCTCGCCGAACGGCTACCGCCGGTGTCGCCGGACGCGGGCGACGACGCAGACGCGCCACAGCAGGCGGCCAAATAATCGGCGGGCGGTGACGCTAACGCCGAGCCGCCATGCCCGTTCCGCGCCTCAGGCCATCTCTGCCTGCAGGCGCAGCACCTGACGGTTGATCTCCGACATGACGCTAAGATGGCGCTTATCCCTCACCTTGGGCAGTAAAATACGCCCCATATCAAACTCAAACGCACCGATCCCCTGAATATACAGGCGGCCGCGAAACAGCGTCTTCACGTATTTAGCCACCAGCAGCGGGTTATACCGCTGAAAAATTTTCATTGCTACCTCTCCCTCAGTGACGTCCGCAGCGGGGCAACTTCCCCCCGGCCAAACCGGCATGCGAACGCAGCGCACGATGAACGATAACTATAGACAGCTTTACCTTCGGTTAGTGCAACCGATACCGAATATTTCTCTAAATTTACCTTAGCTGACAGAATGGTATGCAAAAAGTAATAGGGTTAGTGAAATTTATATGCAATTAGTCAGGTTTTATCGTGAAAAATCGGAAGATTTATCTGTGGAGAGAGGCGAACTCGCGCACGATCGGATGACGGCGTGCGGCGGCGCCCGACCGGACGCCGCCGGCGGCTTAATACAGCGACACTCGGAATCCCGGATTCAACAATGATTCAGTTGGTATATAGCTTAACGTTTTACCCTGCCAGTCCCGCACCTGAGCTCCGGCGGCTAAGGCGATGGCATGGCCTGCCGCCGTATCCCAGATATGCGTCGGCCCAAAGCGCGGATAGAGCTGCGCGATCCCCTCCGCCACCAGACAAAACTTCAGCGATGATCCCACCATTATCGTCTGGTGCTCGCCCAGCTGCTGCAGATAGTCCGTCAGCTCCGCATCGCCGTGTGAACGGCTGATCACCACCAGCGGGGGGATTGCGTTGCGTACCCCGATCTCCATGCGCACCCCATCCTGCTCTTTCCAGGCTTTACCGTCGCAGGCACAGTACAGCACGCCGCTGGTCGGCACGTAGACGACCCCCAGCGTGGGCACTCCCCGTTCGATCAGCGCAATGTTGACGGTAAACTCACCGTTGCGCTGCAAAAACTCCTTGGTACCATCCAGCGGATCGACCAACCAATAACACTGCCAGTCACGCCGCTGCGGCCAGGCCGGCGGTGCCTCCTCCGACAGCAGCGGGATCGGCGGGGTGATACGCAGTAAACCCGCTTTGATTATCTCATGCGCCGCCAGATCGGCGGCCGTGACCGGAGACTGATCTCCCTTATAGGCCAGCGCCAGCGGCTGATCGCCCTGATATACCGCCATTATCGCCGCCCCCGCATCGCGCGCCAGCTGACAAATCTGCTCTAACATACGCTTCCCTCCCCCTGGATCGGATACCGATACACCTGCATCATTTCACCATGCGACGCTCGCGGAATGTGTAGGCGTACCCCACTGCGCTCATCATGGATTTTGCCGCCGATAAACGCCAGCGCAAGCGCCAATTTTCCCCGGTAAATACGACAATTCCACTACACGCCGCAAAAGAGATGGCGCACACGATAAACTGCATTTAAAATACATCTTATTGAACGCACCTCAAGGAGTACATCATGACATACCGCGACCGGCCGCTCGGTGAACTGGCCATCAGCATTCCACGCGCCGCACGTCTATTCCGCCACCACGCGTTAGATTTTTGCTGCGGCGGTAAGCAGACGCTCCAGCGCGCGGCGGCCCGCCAATCGCTGGATCTCGCCATGCTGGAATGTCAGTTGGCCGAGCTGGACAGCGCGCCACAGCCGCGTCGAGACTGGCAACAGGCGCCCCTGGCTGAACTGACGGCCTTCATCGTCACCCGCTATCATCAGCGTCACCGCGAGCAGCTGCCCGAACTGGTATTGATGGCGCAGAAGGTCGAACGGGTGCATACCGACAAGACGGGCTGCCCACGGGGGCTCGCCAAGCAGCTCGATGCGCTGCGCCAGGAGTTGGACAGCCACATGATGAAGGAAGAGCGCATCCTGTTTCCACTGATCGACCAGGGGGAGGGAGCCCGCTGCCAGGGCCCCATCTCGGTAATGGAGCATGAGCATCGTGATGCGGGAGAACAGCTGGAGGTCATCCGCTTTTTGACGGACAACATGACGCCGCCGGTGGGAGCCTGTACAACCTGGCGCGCGCTGTATGCCGGCATTAGCGAGCTGATTAACGATCTCATGGAACACATCAGCCTGGAAAATAATCTGCTGTTTCCACGCGCGCTCGGCGACGGCTGAAAGCACCCAAAAAAAACGGGGCCACACGGCGTGCGGCCCCGCGACAGACTCAAATTACAGAATATCCAGCAGTTCGACGTCAAAAACCAGCGCGCTGTACGGCGCGATAGCGGCGCCGGCGCCGCGCTCGCCATAGGCCAGCTGGTGCGGAATATACAGCTGCCAGCGCGAGCCGACCGGCATCATGCTCAGCGCCTCAATCCAACCGGCGATAACGCCGCCCACCGGAAATTCTGCCGGCTCACCGCGCTGCTCAGAGCTGTCAAACACCGTACCGTCGACCAGACGACCGGTGTAGTGTACCCGGACTTTATCCTGACGGGACGGAATCGCGCCCTCACCCTGCTTCAGCACTTTAAACTGCAGCCCTGACTCCGTGACGGTTACGTCATCCTGCTGCGCGTTCTCCGCCAGGAAACGCTCCCCGGCTTCCGCCAGCGCTTTCTGCTGCTCACGGCGCACCGCGTCAGCGCGCTCATGGATCTCGCGCAGCGCGCGGTGAACCGTCTCGACCGGTACCGCCGGCGCATTGCCTTCCATCGCATCGCGCAGCCCCGCCAGCAGCGCTTCCGGCTGCAGACCCTGCAGACCGGACTCATTAAGCTGCTGACCGACCTGGAGGCCAATACCATAACTTGCTTGCGCTTCTATACTGTCAAAAGCAGGGGTCGACATGATGTTTCCTTTAGTCACTGAAAGTAGAACGCGCAGCATAACAGCGCGACCGCAATGGGTAAAATCTTGTCGCCGTAAGGGTGACTTTTGTCAGCGAAAAAGAAACAATAGCCGTAAGCATACCGCTCGCGTCCGCCGCGCCTAAGCCGGCCGGATCTTTCGGATTGTTATCCTGTTTCTGTCGACCCAAAGCATATAGGCTAAGCGTGGCCACGGAGATAGCGGCCTGTCATGGTAGAGAGGTTAACATGGGCAGAATTGCGCCCAAAAAGCACAAGGTACCCGCCTGTAGCGGCGTAGCTATCCAGGATATATGGCGGCGTCTGTGCCAGGGGATCGCCCTGCCCGCCGCGCGGCCGCGGAAAGAGGATCTGCGCTGCATACCGCGGCAGTGCCGGGCGGCGCTGCGCGCGCTCTGGCACTGTCCGGATCAATTCGACTGGATGGCGCCGCTGCCTGCCTTCCACCGTCGCTGGCTCACCGTCGCCAGCGCCGTGCTGCTGCTGGCGCTACTGTGGCCCAGCGATGACGCGGCGCCGCCCACGCCGTCTCCCGCGATCCAGACGACGGAATCATCAATGCAGGCCACGCTGCAGCCGCAGCGCGCAGCGCCAATCTCCCCGGAAGTCAACGACTGGCAAGCCTACCCGATCCTGCCGGGACAAACCCTGGCCCAGCTGCTGCGGGAGCATAATCTTGACGTCACCGATGCCTTTGCCATGGCGCGGGTCGAAGGCGATGATCGCCCGCTGAGCAACCTCAAGGCAGGACAGCACGTCATGATCCGCCGCGGCCCCCAGGGGCAAATCCTCGCCTTAAAACTCGAGACCACGGACGATCGTCAAGTCACCTTCCGCCGGGAAAGCGACGGCAGCTTTATTCGCCTGCGCTAAGCTGCTCCAGCAGCCAGTCGCGTAGAGCCACGGCCTGATTGCACTGGCTATCGCGGCTGCCGTACAGCAGCGTCAGCGACTCTCCCTGGCGCAGCAGCAGCACCAGCGGCAGCCAGGCCCGTGGATTGACCGCCAGCTCGTCTCGGTAGCGAGCGACGAAGGCGGGCCAGTCCAACTGCGCATGGTGAAACGCCTGACGCAGCGCCGTCGACGGGGCGACCTCTTTCAGCCAGCTGACACCCTCCAGGCGCGCCTTGGCGATACCGCGCGGCCACAGACGGTCGGTAAGAAAAGTATGGGGAGAAAAGGGTGCCCGCACGTCATACACCCGCTGCAGCGCGATCGGTGCCATGATATTGCCTCCGCAGATGAGATCCGGTGTCCCACCGCCGCGCTGGCGTAGATGGCCAGGGATAGCTCCTGCGTTCCGCCGCGACGCGCCCTGTCGTTGAGACACCCGTCAGAACCTACCATGGTACATGCCGCAGGGCGGCCAGAAAAGCAAAACGCCGGCGCAAGGCCGGCGTTTTGGGTTATTGCACGAGTAAATTACTCAGCAACAACAACGACGTTCAGCTGTGCGAATACGTCGCTGTGAACCTGGAAGTGAACTTCGTGATCACCCAGGGTACGCAGCACGCCATTCGGCAGGCGAACTTCGCTTTTCGCGACTGCAACACCGGCAGCGGTCACTGCATCGGCGATGTCACGAGTACCGATAGAACCGAACAGTTTACCTTCATCGCCCGCTTTGGACGCGATGGTAACGGTGGCCAGTTCATTGATCTTGACAGCGCGTGCTTCAGCAGCAGACAGGGTTTCGGCCAGTTTGGCTTCCAGATCTGCGCGACGTGCTTCAAAGAACTCGACGTTTTTCTTGGTTGCCGGGACAGCTTTGCCCGTCGGAACCAGGAAGTTACGAGCGTAACCTGCTTTAACGTTAACCTGATCACCCAGGCTACCCAGGTTTGCTACCTTATCAAGCAGAATAACTTGCATTACCTTATCCTCTCAAAAGTCGTTAATTGACAACGCGGCCGATTACTGATGGCGATCAGTGTACGGCAGCAGGGACAGGTAGCGTGCGCGCTTGATAGCACGAGCCAGCTGACGCTGGTATTTTGCACGGGTACCGGTGATACGGCTCGGTACGATCTTACCGCTTTCGGTGATGTAGTTTTTCAGCGTAGCGATGTCTTTATAGTCGATCTCTTGAACGCCTTCCGCGGTGAAACGGCAGAACTTGCGACGACGGAAATAACGTGCCATTTGGCTAGTCTCCAGAATCAATCAATTCAATCTGCTCGGCATGCAGCACTAACTTGTTCAGGCCATTTCGACCCATATGGCAACTGACGAAGCCATGCACTCGCAGTGCGCTGCCGACCGTTAATCTGTGGGTCATTGCCTCGAGTCCCGCTCCGCTGACAATCACGGGCATTCTGCACCATGCCTGTCGGCTGAATCCGGCTTCCTGCTGTTGCGATCTGTGCTCAAGCACAAACTGACAGTGAGGAATGCCGGAGGGACTGACCTTTCGTATGGGTACCTTGCACACCGTGCCAGCCAACACCAGACGATTTACGGTCATTGCGACAATTACTCTTCAGAATCCCCAGCTTCAGTTTCTTCGCTGGTTTCGTTAGCGAAATCTTCGCGACGCTCACGGCGCTCGTCTTTCGCTTTAACCATCGGAGAAGCTTCGGTTACGGCGTGCTTAGTACGCATAACCATGCTGCGGATAACGGCGTCGTTGTAGCGGAAGTTAGTTTCCAGCTCATCGATCACTTCCTGCGAAGCTTCAACGTTCATCAGAACGTAGTGGGCTTTGTGCAGTTTATTGATCGGGTAAGCCAGCTGACGGCGGCCCCAATCTTCCAGACGGTGGATCTTGCCTTCTGCGCCAGTGATGGCACCAGTATAACGCTCGATCATGCCCGGAACTTGTTCGCTCTGGTCAGGATGAACCATAAAAACGATTTCGTAATGACGCATCGAAATTGCTCCTTACGGATTATTCAGCCTCCTGTCGGGGTCAGCCGCAGCCCATGGAGGCAAGGAACGTATTTGTGGGCGGCTGAAAAATGACGCGTCATAATACTGATGCTGGGGGGGAAACTCAAGCCATCGCGCAAATTAATTCTGCGCCGCCGGAGACAATTGGATACAAAAGACGAACGGACAACCGTCGTGGCGCTGCTACAGTTAAGGTAGAGGGTTAAACCGTGATACAAATCACATATCATCAGGACGATGCTCATCAGACAATACGGATCCCATCCGTAAGGAGCCTCCGATGAAATCTGCCTTCGCTTTCATCACACTGTGTCTGCTGTGCGGCAGCGCCGCGGCGGCCACTGAAATCAGCGCCAGCCAGGGAGACGCCATGCCGGCCCGTGAGTTTGCCGTCATCAGCGTCAATCACGATGTCATTAACGTGCAGGATGCCATGGGCGATATTCGGGCGCAGGCCGACGCTAACAGCGCCGCCTACTACCAGATCATCGCGATTCATGAACCGCTCTCTCACGGGCAAATCCACGTCAGCGCCGTACTCTACCACTGACGCCCCCTTAGCGCCGCGCCGCAGGGCGCGGCGCTATCTTACAGGCGACGACTAAAAAACGCCGTACCGCAGGCCAGCGCCGACGCCGTGATCTTATGGGCAATCCCCGGCTCGGTCACCACGCTGACGTTATCCATCAGATGATGCGACGTCAACGCCTGCACCAGACGCTGGCTCTCGGCCGCGGGCACCAGATCATCCGCCAAACCGTGCCAAATCAGCAGCGGCCTATCCGCCAGCTGCGCCAGACGGCCGCTGACGTCATAGTCGGCCAGCGCACTCACCCGCTGGCGAACCCACTCCCGCTCATCCTCAGTTGGCTGATGCTGACGGGGAAACAGGCGCTGCGACAGCGACAGATAAAAGCCCGATCCCATAAAGCTGGCGGTGGCGCGTAGCCAGGGATAGCGGGCCTTGGCGCCCAGCGCCGTCATTCCGCCCAGCGAGGCGCCCGCGACCCCCACCCGCCCGTCCAGAATCAGCCCCGCGCTCAGGAAATGGTCATACAGCGACGGCAGCTCATCGATATTCGATTTTAGAATGTCCCAGAAATGGGCCAGGCGGCGGCGCTCATCGCCGTCATAACGGCTACCGTGCATATCCGCCTCCGGCAGCAGTACGCGAAATCCCGCGGCGGCAAAGGCATAGCCAAAATAGGAGTACATCTCCTTAGAGGAGGTAAACCCATGATAAAAAAAGATCGTCGGCAAAGCGCTGTCGCGCTGACCCGCGGGTACGGCGTGCAGCAGCGGAATCCCGCCCACCGTCTGTTCGAACATTTCAACCATCGACAGCCTCTCGATACACATAGCAAAAACGCATCATCGCCCGACCAGCGCATTCAGACAAGCTCTCGTATCCTCTGCGCGTGCGCGCGCAATGCGGCGTTTCTCCGGGAAATCCGCATCAGACAGCGCTAAGATAATCATCACTATCCTTTTTCCAGCCAACGGACCGCCCGATGAAAACCTGCAAACTGACCCTGACCATTCTGTTGACCCTGCTGCTGGGGGCCTGCAGCGTAATGGACGGCAAGCCGATGCCGCCGCCGCCGCCGATCGCAGGCCACGCGCAGGAGCTGCGCCGTAACCAGACCGAAGGGCTGAGTAAAATGTGGAATATTAGCGCCAGTGTCTATGGCAGCCCGATGAATGTTCAGGAGGTTATTCAGCAGAGGGCGGATGCCGCCGGCGCCCGCTATTACTATATTGTGATGCTGCAGGAGACCGGGGTGCCGGGCCAGTGGTATAGCGTGGCGACGCTGTACCGCTAAGCCGCTGTTTTTAACAAAATTTACATACTGCCAATAAAAGTCTACACCCACTGTTTCATTATAAAACGGCTGTGTAGATTTTTTGGCCGCGCGTTCACCGCGTCACGGTGAAGCAATGAGGAGGGACGGTGCAGCCAAAGTCCATGTCCATAACGGACCCTTACCTGGAGGCTGCCATGAGCCGTTCCCCGCTACTCACATCGCTGCTTTTCTCTATTGGTCTGATCGGCACCTCGGCGCAGTCGGCCGAATATGCCCGAGCCGATCTCGTCACCGATCTCAGTAGGATGGGGATGATCTCCCTCAGGGGGATCCTGGGCAATCCCCAGGATGTCGAACGGAGCATCGCTCACCAGGCAGACCAGCGCGGCGCCCGCTATTACCGCATTCTACACATGTGGGAAAGCGACGGTCAGCAGGGATGGCAGGCGACGGCCGCGCTCTACCGCTGAGCCGCCCGCCGCCCGCGACGCGCCTCGTTAGGCCTTGGTGCTACGCTGACGCACCGCCTCAAATAGGCAGATACCGGTCGCTACCGAGACGTTAAGCGACGAGACGCTGCCCGCCATCGGGATGCTGATCAGCTCATCGCAGTGCTCACGGGTTAAGCGGCGCATACCGTCGCCCTCCGCCCCCATCACCAGCGCCATCGCGCCGGTCATCCGGCTTTGATACAGGCTGTGATCCGCCTCACCGGCGGTGCCGACGATCCAGATGTTCTCCTGCTGCAGCAGACGTATCGTGCGCGCCAGATTGGTGACCCGGATCAGCGGCACGTTTTCCGCCGCGCCGCAGGCAACCTTTTTGGCGATCGCATTCAGCTGAGCGGAGCGGTCACGCGGCACAATCACCGCATCCACACCGGCGGCGTCGGCGCTGCGCAGGCAGGCGCCCAGATTATGCGGATCCGTGACCCCATCGAGGATCAGTAGGAACGGCGGGTGCTCGAGCCCGGCCAGCAGGTCCGGCAGATCGTTTTCCTGATACTGTCGTCCCGGCTTCACGCGTGCCACGATCCCCTGGTGTACCGCCCCTTCGACCTTCTCATCCAGCCACTGACGCTGGGCGACCTGTACCCGGATACCGCACTCCTCCAGCTGCTGCAGCAGCGGCAGCAGCCGGCGATCCTCGCGTCCCTTCATCACGAATACGTCGAGGAAGCGCTGCGGATCCTGCTCCAGCAGGGCCTTAACGGCATGAATACCGTAAATGATTTCACTCATAATTATCTGGTTTATTGCTCACCGCCGACCCCCAAGGGGCCGGCGTTATGATGGGTTAATCGACAATAGGGATATCGTCCGTATCGCGCATTAGTCGGTCGTTTTCTTCCGCGCCCGCTTGGCCTTGGTCGACGCGGCGATGTTACGCGTCTGAACCGACGGCTTTTTACCTTTGCCTTTTCCCCTGCCTTTCTTAGCGGGTGCGGCCTCATCGCCGCGGCGCTGAACGCTATCCGGCGCAAAATTGGCCGGCATCTTACCACCGCGCCGGGCGCTGCGCGACGGCTTCTTCTCCGTCCCGCCGTTCGCCTGACGCGCCTTGTTCCGGGCCGTCTTACCCGCGCCGCGCACGCCGCGCGCCGTCGAGATCAGGGCGAAGTCGATCTTACGCTCATCCAGATGCACCGCGTCGACCTTCACCTCTACCTTATCGCCCAGCCGATAGACCTGACCGGAGGACTCCCCGATCAGACGCTGACCTATCTGATCAAAGCGGTAATAGTCGTTATCCAGAGTCGATACATGCACCAGCCCATCGATAAATAGATCGTCGAGGCGGACAAAGAAGCCAAAACCGGTAACGCTGGTGATGATGCCGCCGTAGGTCTGGCCGACGTGATCCTGCATAAAGTCGCACTTCAGCCAGTCGGAGACATCGCGCGTCGCCTCATCGGCGCGCCGCTCCGTCATAGAGCAGTGCTCCCCCAGCTGCAGCATGTCTTCCGTGTGGTAATGCCAGCCGCCGCTCGGCGTCCAGCGCTCGGTGTGACCATGCTCGCGCGCCAACAGGTATTTAATGCCGCGGTGCAGCGACAGGTCGGGGTAGCGGCGAATCGGCGACGTAAAGTGGGCATAGGCCTGCAGCGCCAGACCGAAGTGACCGCGGTTCTCTGGATCGTATACGGCCTGCTTCATGGAGCGCAGCAGCATCGTTTGCAGCATCTCATGGTCGGGGCGATCCGCCACCTTATCCATCAGCAGAGCATAGTCCTTCGGCTCCGGCTGAGTTCCGCCCCCCAGGGAAAGCCCCAGCTCCGCCAGGACGGTACGCAGCGCCATCACATGGTCTTCGCTGGGCTTGTCATGAATACGGAACAGCGCCGGCTCGTGGTTTTTCTCCATAAAGCGCGCCGCCGAGATATTGGCCAGAATCATGCACTCTTCGATCAGCTTATGGGCATCGTTACGCACCGTGGGCTCGATACGCTCAATGCGCCGCTCGGCGTTGAAGATAAACTTAGCCTCTTCGGTCTCAAAGGAGATGCCGCCGCGCTCTTCGCGGGCGTGATCCAGCGCCTTATACAGCGCGTGCAGCTCCTCCAGCGGCTTGACCAGCGCATGGTACTGCGCGCGCAGATCCGGATCTCCAGCCAGGATATGCGCCACCTTGGTGTAGGTCAGACGCGCGTGAGAGCTCATCACCGCCTCATAAAACTTATAGGAGGAGAGGCGTCCGCTGGCGGCAATGGTCATTTCGCACACCATGCACAGACGATCCACCTGCGGGTTCAGCGAGCACAGCCCGTTGGAGAGCACCTCTGGCAGCATCGGCACCACCTGAGAGGGAAAGTACACCGAGTTGCCGCGGCTGCGCGCCTCGTGGTCCAGCGCGGTATTGGGTCGCACGTAGTAGCTGACGTCGGCAATGGCGACCCACAGGCGCCAGCCGCCGCCGCGTTTTTTCTCGCAGTACACCGCATCGTCGAAGTCGCGCGCATCCTCACCGTCAATAGTAACCAGCGGCAGATCGCGCAAATCGATACGTCCCACCTTCGCGGCCTCGGGAACCTCTTCGCTCAGATCGGCCACTTGGCGCTCGACCTGCTCCGGCCAGGCGTGGGGAATGTCATGGCTGCGCAGGGCGATATCGACCGCCATGCCGGTGCCCATATTGTCGCCGAGCACCTCAACGATCTTACCGACCGCCTTGGTACGCCGCGTCGGACGCTGGGTCAGCTCGACCACCACCACATAGCCCATGCGGGCGCCGGCGATGGCATCCGACGGGATCAGAATATCAAAGCTCAGACGACCATCGTCCGGCACCACAAAACCGGTACCGGCGTCGGTAAAGTAGCGGCCGACGATCAGTCCGGTGCGCGGCTCCACCACGCGTACCACGCGCACCTCTTTGCGCCCGCGCCGATCGGTGCCGGTCACCTGCGCCAGGATCACGTCGCCGTGCATGCACATCTTCATCTGCTCCGGCGACAGATAGAGATCCTCTTTCTGCCCCTCGCTGCGCAGGAAGCCGAAGCCATCGCGGTGACCGATCACCGTTCCTTTAATCAGATCGAGCCGCTCCGGCAGGGCATAGCACTGGCGGCGGGTAAAAATCAGCTGCCCGTCACGCTCCATGGCGCGCAGGCGACGGCGCAATGCCTCCAGATCCTCCTCGCTGCTCAGCGACAGCTCCTGGGCCAGCTCTTCTCGGCTGGCGGGCGTCTTGCGCTTGGCCAGATGCATCAGGATAAATTCACGGCTGGGGATCGGGGAGGCGTACTTTTCAGCTTCACGTTCCAGATAGGGATCTTGTGACATTGGGGTTCCTCCGTTGTCATCAGCATTCTGCCGCCGGCGCTATACCAGCAACAGTTTATAAAGCGGTGGGTTGTGCTCGATCAGATCGGCCAGGGTGCAGCAATCCAGCTCCGCCAGAAAGGCGTCCGTCGCCCGATGCAGCACCTGCTTCAGACGGCACGCCGGGGTAATATGGCAAAACGCCTGCGAACAGTTAACCAGCGTCAGCGGCTCCAGCTCCCGCACCACGTCGCCGATGCGGATCTCGCTAGCCGGCCGCCCCAGGCGGATTCCGCCATGTTTACCGCGCACCGCGGTCACAAAGCCGGCCCGGCTCAGCTGGTTGATTATCTTGACCATATGATTGCGCGACACCCCATAGACCTCCGTCACCTGGGTGATACTGGTCATCTGCCCTTCCGGCAGCGCTGCCATGTATACCAAGGCGCGCAATCCAAAATCGGTAAAACTGGTTAACTGCACGAATACCTCTATTCATCACGCCGCGTTACCGGCCGGTAACGAAGATGGGAGCGGCGCGCAGGCCCGCTCACCTCGTCCGTCAATGCGGGAAACGCGCCCCACCCGGTCTGCCCACGATCGCCGCATGCGGCGGGCGCTGCGGCGAGGCACACCCTATACTGGATAATAAACCAGCCGGATGAAAGCGACTAATTTATTTAATAAGAACGGTGGATATTACAACGGTGGGAAGTCGCTCAAAACAATAAACCGGCCAGAGGGCCGGTTTATTGGATAACGCATCGGGTCATTAAGCGTCGAACGGGTGACGCAGAACGATAGTCTCTTCGCGGTCGGGACCGGTAGAGATGATATCGACCGGCACACCGGTCACCTCTTCAATGCGTTTGATGTAGTTCAGCGCCGCCTGCGGCAGACCGTCACGCAGCTTCACGCCAAAGGTGCTCTCTTTCCAGCCCGGCAGCACTTCGTAGATCGGCTCAATGCCTTCCCAGCCTTCGGCGGCCAGCGGCGTTACGTCGACTTCGCGGCCATCCGGCAGGCGATAGCCTACGCAGATTTTCACTTCATCCAGGCCGTCCAGCACATCCAGCTTGGTCAGGCAGAAGCCAGACAGCGAGTTCAGCTCGACGGCGCGGCGCACGGCAACGGCGTCCAGCCAGCCGGTGCGGCGGCGGCGGCCGGTGGTGGCACCAAACTCGTTGCCCTTCTCGCACAGGAACTCACCGACGCTATCGAACAGCTCGGTCGGGAACGGACCGGCGCCCACGCGGGTAGAGTACGCTTTGACGATACCCAGCACATAGTCCACGCAGCGCGGGCCGATACCGGAGCCGGTCGCCACGCCACCGGCGGTCGTGTTGGAGGAGGTCACGTACGGATAGGTACCGTGGTCGATATCCAGCAGAGTGCCCTGGGCACCTTCGAACATCACATATTCGCCGTTGCGATAGGCCTTGTTCAGCAGATCGGCAACGTCAACCACCATGCTGGTCAGCAGATCGGCAACCGCCATCACTTCATCCAGCACGCTCTGGTAATCAACGGCATCGACGTGGTAGTAGTTCACCAGCTGGAAGTTATGGTACTCCATAATCTCTTTCAGCTTAACGGCGAAGCTGGCTTTATCAAACAGGTCGCCGACGCGCAGACCGCGGCGGGCCACTTTGTCTTCATAGGCCGGGCCGATGCCGCGACCGGTGGTGCCGATAGCCTTGGCACCGCGTGCTTTCTCACGCGCATTGTCCAGCGCAACGTGATACGGCAGGATCAGCGGACAGGCTTCAGAGAGCAGCAGGCGCTCGCGCACCGGTATACCGCGCGCTTCCAGCTCGGTCATTTCGCGCAGCAGCGCATCCGGCGCCAGAACAACGCCGTTGGCAATGATACTGACGACATTTTCGCGCAGAATACCTGAGGGAATCAGATGCAGAACGGTTTTTTCACCGTTAATGACTAGCGTATGGCCCGCGTTGTGCCCGCCCTGATAGCGTACAACATACTTGGCCCGTTCAGTTAAGAGGTCTACGACCTTACCTTTACCTTCGTCACCCCATTGGGTGCCCAGTACGACGACGTTCTTGCCCATTTTAGCTATTCACCACGTTGTTAAAAATGGATTCTACCACCTCATTTTTCAGCTTTCAGCTTTTTTCGCACACGATTGCGCAAATTTTGTCTGACATATCAGCCGCCGAGGCGACTACGCAACATGTAGTAGATAACCAGTCCTGCAACCACTAGACCTCCGCCATAGCGGCGCAATAAACCATCAGGCAGCTGCGCCATCGAGGCGATCATCCGTCGCCAGGCCTGCGGAAAGAGCATCGGCCCTAGCCCTTCAACGACCAAAACCAGCGCCAATGCCATCCAAATCGTCGAATTCATTTTTCCCCGCGAACGGTCGCACAGACCGAGTGTCTGAATAAAAGCGCGATTCTATAATCGACACGGTGGAATGCAAAAATAAAACCTGCGCTATCCGCAGCATGTCGCAATAGGGGGGAATTTTCAGAACACTCCTTAGCCAATCTCGCGCGACATCCGCTATAATTCGCCAACTTTTTTTGGAGGCGATATGAAACCTGGGCGCAACCACTTCTTTGACATTCTGCGCGTCGTATCGGTGCTCTTTGTGATCACCTCGCACTACAGCTATATGTTCGATACCAGCACCGTCCTGACGTTCCCGCGCGAATACCTGACGGCGGGCATCGGCCGCCTGGGCGTCTCGTTTTTCTTTATGATCTCCGGCGCGCTCGCCTACCTGTCGCTGCGCAAATACGCGGCTCACGAATACTATCTGCGCCGCGTCTACTCGGTGCTGATCCCCTATAACATCGCCTACTTTGGCATGGCACTGCTGCTGCTGGCTCTGGGGGTGTTCTTTACCTATCCCGGCAATCCGCTGGTCGAGGTTGGCCCCAACGGCACCCGCTCGGTGCTGGATATGCTGCCCTCGGTGCTCGGCTTCGACCACTATCTGCACGGCGTTTATGAAATTAAGACGGTGTACTTTACCGGAGAGTGGTTTATCGGCTGCATCATCCTGCTGTATGTCATTTCACCGCTGATCTACCGCGCCATTGTACGCTATCCGATGTGGACCATGCTGGCTACCGTCGCTATCACACTGATGGCCTATGACACCCGCGTCACCAATCCTTACTGGTCTGCCCAGGTGCGTATCAGCGACTTTACCTTCGGGATGCTGTTTATCCATCTGCAGGCGCAGTTCACCCGCTATGTGCGGCCGCTGGCGCTGATCGGCGCCCTGCTGATCGCCGCGGGCGTCGGCTGGGCCCATATCAGCCACCAGCCGGTGCGTGAGGTGCTGTTCCCACTGGCGCCGGTAAGCCTGCTGTTCGCCGTCGCCTTCTTCTTTATCGTTCAGGGCACCTATCAGCTGCTGCATCCGTGGCTCATCCGGCCGCGGGTCAGCCAGATACTACTCAGCCTGGCCTCCCGCGCCTACATCATCATGCTGTTGCAGCACGTGGTCGTGATCTTCCTCAGCGTCAATATGGACATGTCGGTGCTCAACGCCACCCAGGCAATCGCCCTGTACCTGATCGTGCTGGTCACCATTGAGCGGCTATCGGTTCTGTTCAAACCGCTGGCGGTGAAAACCGAACGGCTGCTGATGAACAAGACGCTGCGCCGCAGCGCTGGGCAAATGCCGGCCGCCTGACAGAAGGCCCGCCGCCGGCATACAGGAGGGATACCCAAGGGTATCCCTTTTTTCATCGCGGCACCGATGCCCGCCCGGCAGAACACGGGCGCAGCGTGCGGCCACCGCCCCTCCTCCCTCGCATCGCCCCGGCGCGGGCGCTAGCGCCCCACACAGAATGACGCTTTCCGGGCAGCCCAGGCGATGGGGTTGATACCGAGAACGCGCCCCACGTCGCCGCGGGTTTTGAGAGACAAAAAAATTCCCCGGCATCGCCGGCGCTTTTTTAGAGATAAAAAAAGGGATGCCGCACCGGCATCCCTTCTCACGTAACGTTGCGCGCTTACTTTGCGTTTTTACCGCCGTCCGGCGACTTCATATACTTGAAGAAGTCGCTGTCCGGGCGCAGCACCATCACATCCTGGCCCCCCTTAAAGCTATTCTCATAGGCTTTAAGGCTGCGGATAAAGGCAAAGAAATCCGGATCCTTGCTGAAGGCATTGGCAAACAGCTTCGCCGCCTCGGCATCACCCTCACCGCGAATGATGCGCCCTTCACGCTCCGCGCCCGCCAGGGTGCGAGTCACCTCATAGTCTGCGGTCGCGCGCAGCTTCTCAGCCTCTTCCTGCCCCTGTGAACGGTGGCGACGGGCTACCGCCTCACGCTCGGCGCGCATACGCTGATAGATAGCGTCGGACACCTCGGTCGGCAGGTTGATCTGCTTGATACGCACGTCCACCACCTGGATCCCCAGGGCCGCCATACTGTTCGGGTTCACCGCCGGCTGCTTGCCGCTGGTCTCCCGCGCCACGCGCGCCGCCG
Source organism: Edwardsiella anguillarum ET080813 (assembly GCF_000264765.2). Classification (GTDB taxonomy): domain Bacteria; phylum Pseudomonadota; class Gammaproteobacteria; order Enterobacterales; family Enterobacteriaceae; genus Edwardsiella; species Edwardsiella anguillarum. The sequence goes on along the minus strand of NZ_CP006664.1, from coordinate 2,134,852 downwards.
CGCTGGCGATGGCGTCATCGGCCTCGGTCGGCGCCGCCGCATCGTCCACCGTACCGGTGTTCAGGGCATTACGCACGTCTTCCATCAGCTTACCGCGCGAGTCGGTAACGATATCCTTGATATCCAGACGGCCGATCTCGGAGCGCAAACGGTCGCTGAACTTACGCTTCAGCAGCACCTCGGCCTGCGACACATCGCCGCCGCCGGTCGCCAGATAGTAACGGCTGAAATCGCTGATGCGCCACTTGATGTAGGAGTCAACGATCAGGTCTTTCTTCTCTTTGGTCACAAAGCGGTCGGCCTGGTTGTCCATCGTCTGGATACGGGCATCCAGCATCTTGACCGACTCGATAAAGGGTATCTTGAGATGCAGGCCCGGCGCATACACCAGCGGCTTGTTTTCATCATCGCGCAGCACCTTACCGAAACGCAGCACGATGCCGCGCTGCCCCTCCTGAACCACAAACAGTGAAGCGTACAGCGCCACCAGCACGACGATGAGAATCACTAACAAAGACTTACGCATTAATAATCTCTCCCCAGTCGAGTGGTATCGTTACGCTGTGCGTTGACGCGACGCTGGTCCATCACGCTGCTGTCCGTGCTGCTGCCCGCGCTGACCGACTTGCTGCTGGCCTGCGGCGGATTGAGCCGGATCAGGCTGGTATCTTTGCTGTCTCCGGCCTGGCTGGCACCTTTATCGCCCGAGCGCATGATTTGATCCAGCGGCAGCACCATCAGGTTGTTGCTCTTATCATCCACCAGCACCTTGCGGGTATGACCCAGCACGCGCTCCATGGTCTCCAGATACAGACGCTCGCGGGTGATCTCCGGCGACGCCTTGTACTCCGGCAGCAGACGGGAGAAGCGACCCACCTCACCCTGAGCCTCCAGCACGGTACGATCTTTATATGCCTTCGCATCTTCCAAGATACGCTGAGCCTGACCGTTGGCGCGCGGCTGGACTTCGTTAGCGTAGGCTTCCGCCTCACGGATGTACTGCTGTTCGTTTTCACGCGCGGCAATGGCATCGTCAAAGGCTGCCTTCACCTCTTCCGGCGGACGGGCCGCCTGGAAGTTCACGTCCAAAATGGTGATCCCCATGTGGTACGGACGGATGATCTCCTCCAGCACCTTCTGGGTATCATTACGAATAACGGTACGCCCTTCCGTCAGGATGGTGTCCATGGTGTACTTGCCGATCACCGCGCGCAGGGCGCTGTCCGTAGCCTGACGCAGGCTGTCGTCGGCATTGGTCACGTTAAACAGATACTCTTCCGGATTAGTCACCCGGTACTGTACGTTCATCTCGACGCGCACGACGTTTTCGTCGGAGGTCAGCATGACCCCAGAGGCGGCCAGCTCACGCACCGACTCGACGTTCACCGGAATGACATCATCGATAAAGGTCGGCTTCCAGTTCAGACCCGGCTGAACCAGGTGGCTGAACTTGCCAAAGCGGGTTACGACGCCGCGCTCCGCTTCCTTGATGGTGTAGAAGCCGCTGGCGGCCCAGATCACCACCACCGCCGCGACGGCCAGCCCCACCACTTTTTTACCACCGATAGATGAACGCGGGGTTCCTGCCGAGCCCGAGCCCGAGCCGCCGCTTTTGCCGCCGCCCAGTCCGCCCAGCTTCTTACTCACTTTACGGAACAGATCATCCAGATCCGGGGGCCCCTGATCGCGCCCCCCTTTATTATTGTTGCCGCCGGAGTTGCCGCCATTATTATTGCTGCTCCCCCACGGGTCGCGGTTCTGTCCGTTATTACCGGGCTGATTCCACGCCATGCTTCGCTCCATTCTTCATTGATTGGTGTTCCCCAGGACTCAATCTATCAGGCAATTGCTAAACGATAAAGTTTATCAATTCCTGCTGCTGCTTGCAGAGACGACGCCAGTCAACGACCGGCATACGGACCTGTAGTCCGATGCTGCCATCCTCTTCAATCCATTCCTTTTCGATTGCCTGAAGCTGGTAAAAACGGCTGCGCAAACGCCCCGCCGCCGCCGGCAGACGCAGCGTATAGCTGGCAATCTCGCCGCCCAGACGTTCGCTTAACGCCTGGAATAACAAATCCATCCCGCTGGCCTGCTGGGCAGAAACCCAGACCCGCAGCGGACGGTTTTCTTCATCACGATCGATGCGCGGGACAAAGTCCTGCAGCATGTCGATCTTGTTCATCACCAGCAGTACCGGAATCTCATCGGCCCCGATATCCGCCAGTACGGTATTGACCGCGTCAATATTCTCATCGACCCGCGCGTCCGATGCATCTACTACGTGTAATAAAAGTGAAGCCTGACGGGTTTCCAATAGCGTTGCCTTAAATGCCGCGACCAAATCGTGCGGCAAGTGGCGAATAAAGCCGACCGTATCGGCCAGCACCGTCGGCCCCACGTCATTAACCTCGACGCGGCGCAGGGTAGGATCGAGGGTCGCAAACAGCTGATCGGCGGCATAGACGGTCGCCGACGTCAGCGTATTGAACAGCGTCGACTTACCCGCGTTGGTATAGCCTACCAGCGAAACCGTCGGGATCTCGGCGCGCACGCGCGCCCGGCGCCCCTGCTCTCGCTGTTTCTCTACCTTCTCCAGACGCCCGAGGATCAAATGGATGCGATCGCGCAGCAGGCGACGGTCGGTCTCCAGCTGGGTCTCACCCGGGCCACGCAGGCCGATCCCCCCTTTCTGGCGCTCCAGGTGCGTCCAGCCGCGCACCAGGCGAGTCGCCAGATGACGCAGCTGCGCCAGCTCAACCTGCAGCTTACCTTCATGAGTACGCGCCCGCTGGGCGAAGATATCCAGAATCAGCCCGGTGCGATCGATGACGCGGCACTGGCACAAACGCTCCAGATTGCGCTCCTGCGCTGGCGACAGCGGGTGGTCGAACAGCACGACGGAGGCCTGGGTTTCAGCGACGGCCTGGGCAATTTCCTGCGCCTTGCCTTCGCCGACAAAATATTTGGGATGGGGAGCCTTACGGCTACCGGTAATTACGCGTAGCGCCTGTACGCCGGCGGAGGAGACCAGCGATTCAAACTCGCTCAGATCTTCGCTATCTTTTTCCTGAGAAAAATAGATATGAACCAGTACGGCCTGTTCACCGGCTTCGTAACGGTCAAACAAAGGAGGAACCTCTCAAACGGCATAGTCCGATGAGAACGGAGAGCACAGATGACGGCACGCCATCACGGCTCCCCGACGGGACTGACCAACAATACGCCTTATTCAGCGTCATCGCTGCCCTGAGTGGGCTGAGACGCGGCCTGACTACCGTGATGGTAGCTGCTGCCTGCGCTGCCCGTACCCGCATTGCCACTGTGGTGGGAAACCGGGCGGGACGGAACAACGGTAGAGATCGCGTGTTTGTAGACCATCTGGCTGACCGTGTTCTTCAACAGAATGACAAACTGATCAAAAGACTCAATCTGGCCTTGCAGCTTAATACCATTCACCAAATAGATCGAAACTGGGACACGTTCACGACGCAGCGCGTTCAAGAACGGGTCTTGTAAAGATTGCCCCTTAGCCATTCTATCTTTTCCTTATTTGCTAGTTGCTTGTTGTATATAACAATCGTTCAGTACTAAGAACCCGATGGTTCTAATCAAAAAAACTGCGTAAAAAATGCGCACGGTGTACTAATTGGTTCACAGGGCCGGGCAAACGCACAGCCATAGCCCAATTGTACACAATCAGTCAAGCGATGCACTAACAACCTGTGCCACGCAATCCAGCGCCTCAGCGGGCTTGTCGCTGTCCAGCCATTGCACTGACTCCCATCCGCGCAGCCAGGTCATCTGCCGCTTCGCCAGCTGACGAGTGGCGCATACGCCACGATAAACCATCTCATCATAATCAATTTCACCGGCCAGATAGGACCACATCTGGCGATAGCCGACGCAGCGGACCGAAGGCAGATCCGGATGCAGATCGCCGCGGGCAAACAGCCTGCGGGCCTCCTGCTCAAACCCGGCCTCCAGCATCTGCTGAAAGCGCAGCGCGATACGCTGGTGCAACAGTTCACGGCGCGACGGCGCGATGGCAAACTGGCTGACGGCGTAGGGCAACGCCTCCCCACTCACGCGGGTCAGTTCAGTTAAAGTGTTACCCGAAACGAAAAAAACTTCCAGTGCACGACTCAGTCTCTGCGGATCATTCGGATGAATTCGGGCGGCGGCGACCGGATCAATCTGCGCCAGCTCACGGTGCAGCGCCTCCCAGCCCCGCTTGCTCGCCTGCTGCTCAATGCGCGCCCGCACCGCGGCATCCGCCGGCGGCAGCGGCGATAGCCCCTCCAACAGCGCCTTATAGTAGAGCATGGTGCCGCCCACCAGCAGCGGAATGCGCCCCTGAGCGCTGATCTGCGCCATCTCACGCAGCGCATCGGCGCGAAAATCGGCGGCGGAGTAGCTCTGCATCGGAGAGCGAATGTCGATCAGTCGGTGCGGCGCCCGCGCCAGCTCTTCGGCGCTGGGCTTGGCGGTGCCGATATCCATACCGCGATAGATCAGCGCCGAATCCACGCTGATGATCTCCACCGGGAAACGCTCGCGCAACGCCATGGCCAGCGCGGTCTTGCCCGAGGCGGTCGGCCCCATGATGAAAATTGCCGGGGGGAGTTTTTGCATCTGCTTGTCGTTACTCATTCAGTTGTTCTTCCTGGCGCAATCGCTCGACGCCGGGCTGTAAATCCAGCGGCTGCAGCAGCGCGCGGGGCGGCGACTGTACCAGTTGAGGACAGAGTCGTTCAAGATCGGCCAACAGCTGCACCGCCTGCGCCAGCGTCCAAGGCGCCTCGTCAGCGCTGTGCCAGTGAGCGGCGAGCCAGTCCGCCAGGGATGCGGCGTTGCACGCAGTGGACGTCGCCAGATAGCGCAGCATCTGGGGGATCAGGCGCGGCAAATTTTGCTGTCGCAGCGGCAGCGGCACCGCGTGCAGCTGCGCGTGCTGGCGCTCCGGCTGCAGGCAGATCCCCATCTGCTGCAGCAGCGGCTGCTGCGCCTGCAGCGCCTGCCGCTCCGCGGCCTCAAGGGTCAGACGCAGCGGTACCAGCAGAGGCTGCGCCTTCAGCCCCTCAGCCGATGGCTGCAGCTGGGCGCGCAGCAGGCAGCGGCGCGCATGGGGCAGGCTGACCAGCGCCACACCGCGGCGGCATTCGGTCAAGGCGACACCATCGGCGCACAGCGTCAGCACCCGCCCAAGGCTGTCGCCCGGCGCCCCGTTTTCCGCGGCGGTAGAGACCGCCACGGCGGGCGACTCGGCCGCCGCGCCCGGCGCGGCGACAAACGCGCTATCCGTCTCCGCCGCTGGGGCCGGGTTTGCCGCCAGCAGACGCTGATACAGTTCGCCCTCACGGCGGCGGAAAATATCGCCGGCGGGCATACGCGGCGCGGCCGCATGCGCCGGCCGGGGCGCTGACGCGGCCGGCGAAGAGGCCGGGCGGTTAAACCGGTTCTCCCCCGCGGAAGCCCGGTTTTCGACGCCTCGCGCGCCCTCGTCCCGCGCCGCGCCCGGGCTCGCTGGCGTCGGGTCATCGTGAGCGCTGGCAACCTGCGCCTGCTGCAGCACTTCGACGACGGCCTGATAGATAAAATCGTGCACCAGGCGCGCCTGATGAAAACGCACCTCGTGCTTGGCCGGATGGACGTTGACATCGACCTGGCGGGGGTCGATCTCCAGATACAGCACATAGGCCGGCGGCAGCTCATCGCTCAGGCGATCTTGGTAAGCCTGACGGATGGCATGGGTGATCAGCCGATCGCGCATCATCCGTCCGTTAACATAGCAATACTGCAGCTCACCTATCTGGCGGATAGCCTGCGGCGCGGCCACCCAGCCGTGAATGGCCAGATCGTCATGGCGCCACGCCAGCGCCAGCGCATGCTGCACAAACGCCGTCCCGCAGATCGCGCCCAGGCGGCGCTCCCGCGCGTCGCCCTCCCTGACCGCCCGGTACTGGCGCACCGTTTTACCGTTATGCTGCAGCGTCAGGGTTATGTCAAAGCGGGCCAGGGCAATCCGCCGCACCACCTCATCGATATGGGCAAACTCGGTCTTCTCGGTGCGCAGGAACTTGCGCCGGGCCGGGGTGTTGTAGAACAGATCCAGCACCTCTACCGTGGTACCGACCGGATGCGCCGCCGGCTTGACCGTCACCGCCATCTCCCGCCCTTCGGCATAGGCCTGCCAGGCCTCCGCCTGCCCTTCGGGACGCGAGGTCATCGTCAGGCGGGATACCGAGCTGATGCTGGCCAGCGCCTCGCCGCGAAACCCCAGGCTGACGATCGCCTCAAGATCATCCAACGTACTGATCTTACTTGTAGCATGCCGAGCCAGCGCCAGCGCCAGCTCCGCCTTGCCGATGCCGCCGCCGTTATCCCGGATACGGATCAGCTTGGCGCCGCCGCGCTCAATGTCGATATCGATGCGAGTCGCGCCGGCATCCAGGCTGTTCTCGACCAGCTCTTTGACCACCGATGCCGGACGTTCCACTACCTCGCCGGCGGCAATTTGGTTCGCCAGCTGCGGCGGCAGGATCTGAATCGGCATAGGGATCTCCTTCGGGTTAACGCGACGGGATGCGCAGCCGTTGCCCCAGCTGCACCTCGTCACTCTTCATTTTGTTGGCCTGACGCAGGGCATCCATGCTGACCCCATAGTGGGCCGCAATGCGCGTCAGGGTATCACCGCGCTTCACCAGATGGATACGCGGGGCGCTGGCCGCGGCGGGCTGGGCACTACCGCCGGCGCTCGGCACCTTCAGCCGCTGCCCGACCCAGACCCCCTCTTTTTTCAGGTTGTTGAGCCGCATCATCCCGCTCAGGGTCGAACCATAGCGATTGGCGATCCCCAGCAGCGTCTCTCCGCGCTTCACCACGTGGATCCCGCCGGCGGAAGACGCTGCCGCCGTGGCCGCCGCTGCGTTACCGGCCGCGCTGGCTTGCTGCGGCCGGTTTTCCACCTTTGGGCCGCTTTGCAACGGATGCGCTAGGAAGTAGCTGCGCACCCCCATATAGATAGCCCGGGCAATCCGCTCCTGATGCTGGCCACTTCCCAGCTGGCGCTCTCCTTCGCTGTTGCTGATAAACCCGGTCTCCACCAGCAGGGAGGGAATATCCGGCGAGCGCAGCACCCCAAGGCTGGCATGCTCCGGATGGCGCTTATGCAGACGCACCACGCTTTGCATTTGGCGTAGCACCTGTACCGCCACGTCATAGCCAACCCGCTGCGAATGACCGAACTGCAGATCGAGCACCGTCTGGCTCAGGTATTTATCCTGATTACTGTTAGCCAGCACGTCGCCGGCCCCGCCCAGCAGCTCGGACTGTTTCTCATGCTGCTCCAGCCACCCGGCCATCTCGCTATTGGCTCGTCGGTTCGAGAGCACCCAGACGGAGGCGCCGTTCGCGCTGCGATTGGGCGCCGCATCGGCATGGATCGAAATCAGCAGGTTCGCCTTCTGGCGACGGGCGACATCCGAACGCCCCATCACGGAGATGAAATAGTCGCCGCTGCGAGTCAGCACCGGCTGAAACATCGGATCGTCATCCATCAGCCCCCGCAGGCGACGCGCGATCGCCAGCGTCACCTCTTTTTCCCGCAGCCCATCCTGGCCGATGGCGCCGGGATCCTGCCCCCCGTGTCCGGCATCGATCGCCACGACGATCTTTGAGCCGTCATAGCGCCCGGATTTTTTTACCGCGCTCACCGGTACCGATGGTAGCGGTGCCGCTGCGGGCACGGGCGTGGGTGCCGCCGCCTGACGCGGACGGGAGTGAAATGGATTTTTGCTCGCCGAAGCGGGAGGGGACACCGGCGCGACGGCCGCCCGGCTTTCCGCCCGCAGCGTCAGCACGGCGCGATTACCGCTGCGCGTCACCGAAACCCGGGGACGCTGCGTCGTGTCCAGCACCAGTAGCACCTTGCCCGCGCGCTGCTCACCGCCATCCCGGATCCGGCTGAGCATATTCTCTCCGCTAAACTGCATCGGCAGCCCACCGGTGATCCGTTTGCTGTCGGCGATCTCAACCAGCACCCGATCCGGACTACGCTCGACGCGGTGACTCAGCTCAGGGGGGGCATTAAAGGTCAGCGTCACCACCGCCTGACGATCACCGTTGCTCACCTGAATATTGGTCAGTTGGGCGGCACCGGCCATCGTAGCCAGACACCATCCCAGCGCCAGGGGTAACGTAATACGCAAAAACCGCTGCAACACCCTCATCCGTGCCCGTCCCTTATTGCCCGTTCAATGCGGCCAAAACGCTCTGGCCGTGTACGCTGTGTGCTTCAATCACCGCCTGGCGGCCGCCGCCGGTATAGGTCAGATGCAGGGTGATATCCGGCTCCGGTAAAAAGCCCATGCCCTGCTGCGGCCACTCCACCAACAGCAGCGCATCCTGGGCAAAGTAGTCGCGGATCCCCATAAACTCCAGCTCTTCGGGATCGGCCAGGCGATACAGATCAAAGTGATACACCGGACGCGGCGCGAGCAGATAGGGCTCCACCAGCGTATAGGTCGGGCTTTTCACCGTTCCCTGATGCCCCATGGCCTGTAGGAAACCACGGCTGAAGGTGGTTTTACCCGCCCCCAGATCGCCGTACAGATAAATTACAGTGGCGCGCTGGCAGGCCCGCGCCAGCGCGCCGCCCAGGGCAATGGTTGCCGCTTCATCCGGCAGTTGCAGTACGATACTTGTCATAGTTGTGTTGTGCGTTCTGGTAGTTCAAATTCAAGGGTTAACCCAACGCCTGATCTCAGGCAGCAGGTCACTGGCCAGCATACCCCGCTCGCCGTCGCGTCGCGCAGCGGCGTCGGCCGCCACGCCGTGTAACACGGCGCCGGCGCAGGCTGCATCATACAGCGTGAGCTTTTGCGCCAGCAAACCGCCAATGATACCAGAGAGTATGTCACCCATACCGCCGCTTGCCATCCCAGGATTACCGATATCAGCAATTGCGCAGCGCGCGTTATCCGCGATCAGCGTACCGGCGCCCTTGAGAATCGCCACCCCGCCATAGCGACGCTGCAGCGCCCGCACCGCCGCGGGCCGATCGCTTTCCACATCGGCGATGTCGCAGCCGAGCAGACGCGCCGCCTCGCCAGGATGCGGCGTCATCACCCGCCATTCACAGGCGCTGGGCGCGCCGGACAGCAGGTTCAGGGCGTCGGCATCCCACAGCATCGGCTTACGCACCGATGCCAGCGCGGCCAAGGCCATCTGCCCCCACTCGCCCTGCCCCAGCCCCGGGCCCACGACCACCGCCTCGGCCCAGCTCAGCGCCTCCCTCAGCGTATCCGGGCCCAGCGCTTTCACCATCAGCTCCGGCGCCGCCGCAAGCAGCGGGGCCACGTGCTCCGCCCGGGTCAATACGCGGACCAGTCCGGCGCCGCTGCGCAGCGCAGCCTGCCCGGCCAGACGAATCGCACCGCCCATCCCGCTGTCGCCGCCGATCAGCAGCAGCCGGCCGTTATCCCCCTTATGCGCCAGCGGCGACCGCGGTACCAGCCAACGCGGCAGGCAGTGCCCATCCAGGCGCAGCAGCGGCCAGTCCTGCTGCGCCAGCCACACCGTCAACCCCAGCGGATCGCAGTGCAGCTGCCCGACGACCGCACGCGCCAGCCCGGTCAACAGCCCCGGCTTGAGACAGATAAAGCTCTGGGTATGATCGGCCCGCACCACGGCGCCGGCCGCCGCGCCCGTATCAGCATTCAGCCCGGAGGGCAGATCGATGGAGAGCACCGGCGCAGGATGGGCATTTATCGCGCTAATCAACGCATCATAGGGGGCTCGCGGCGCGGACGACAGACCGATGCCCAGCAGCGCATCCACGATCACCTCTGCCGCCGGCAGGGGCAGCGATGCCGCGATCTCGCTGCCGCCGCACTGCAACCACTGCGCACGGGCCTGCTGCGTCTCCGGCGGCAGGGGAGAGTCCCCCGCCACCGCCATCAGCGTGACCTGCAGGCCGCTGGCGCGCGCCAGGCGCGCGATCACATAGCCATCGCCGCCGTTATTACCTCGACCGCACAGGATCAGCCAGCGGCGGGAGGTGGGGTAGCACTGGCGCCCGCGGTTAAAGGCAGCCAGACCGGCGCGCTGCATCAGCGTCGCCAGCGCGATCCCCTGCGCCGCGACCGCGCGCGTCTCGGCGTCGCGAACCCAGTCCGCTGGCGCCACATAGTGTGATAAACTATCGGCGTTCCGGTTGCAAGAATGGCCCATCATGACTCATCCCCTCGATCTGCATCAGTTAGCCCAACATATCAAGCAATGGGGTCTATCGCTAGGTTTCCAGCAGGTCGGGATCGGCGATACGGATCTCCGCGCCGAAGAGGCGCCGCTGCAGGCGTGGCTGGACAGCGGCTACCATGGAGATATGGCGTGGATGGCGCGCCACGGCATGATGCGCGCCCGGCCGGCCGAGCTGCTGCCCGGCACGCTGCGGGTGATCAGCGTGCGCATGAATTACCTGCCGCCCAGCGCCGCCTTTGCCTCGACCCTGAAAGATCCAACGCTGGGCTACATCAGCCGCTATGCGCTGGGTCGCGACTACCACAAGGTGCTGCGCGCCCGGCTCAAAAAACTGGGTGAGATGATCCAGGCGTACTGTGGTGAGCTCCATTTCCGCCCCTTCGTGGACTCGGCGCCGCTGCTGGAGCGCCCGCTGGCCGCCAAGGCGGGACTGGGCTGGACAGGGAAACATTCGCTGCTGCTCAACCCGCAGGCCGGCTCCTGGTTCTTTCTCGGCGAACTGTTAATCGATCTGCCGCTGCCCGTCGATACGCCGCAGGCGGCGCAGTGCGGCCGCTGCGTCGCCTGTATCACCACCTGCCCGACCGACGCCATCGTCGCCCCCTATAAGGTCGACGCGCGCCGCTGCATCTCCTATCTGACGATCGAGCTGGAGGGCGCCATCCCCGAGGCGCTGCGGCCCCTGCTCGGTAATCGCATCTACGGCTGCGATGACTGCCAGATGATTTGCCCGTGGAACCGCCTAGCTCCGCTGAGCGAAGAGGCCGATTTCCTGCCGCGGGCGGCGCTGCACGCGCCGTCGCTAACCGCCCTATTCGCCTGGGATGAGACGACCTTTCTGCGGATGACCGAAGGCTCGCCCATTCGGCGCATCGGCTATCAGCGCTGGCTGCGCAACCTGAGCGTCGCCCTAGGCAACGCGCCCTATGATGCCCATATCGTCGCCCTGCTACAGCAGCGCCTGGGCATCAGCGCGCTGTTGGATGACCATATTCACTGGGCGCTGGCGCAGCAGCTGCAAAAACGCGCGGCGCAGGCGGTAGAGGTCGTCAGCAGTCAGCAGCGCCGGCTTATTCGTGCGGTAGAGAAAGGGCTGCCGCGCGACGCCTAACGGCAAAAAAGCGCGGGCCCGGTCGGCACGGCGCTGTGCATAAAAATAGAATTCTTTTGTTATTCAATCCACACTGCGTGCGCAAACGTTCCATTTCGCTATTTTTGTTTTAATTTATTCTTTTATATCAATGAATTATATTACAGCGCGTTTTTTATACGCCGGCGTGTATGGCGGAGAAATGCGGGAAAGCTGTGGATAAGTCTGTTTATTAAATTATGAACAGTCACGGCGGACACCGTCTGTCGACGCTGTTGATAAATCAGATGAGGAAAACAAGAGAAGAAAATTGGAGCGGGAAACGAGACTCGAACTCGCGACCCCAACCTTGGCAAGGTTGTGCTCTACCAACTGAGCTATTCCCGCAGAGTGATGCTTCTGGCATCGACACCATAACAGTAATGGTGTTTAGAAGTTTGGAGCGGGAAACGAGACTCGAACTCGCGACCCCAACCTTGGCAAGGTTGTGCTCTACCAACTGAGCTATTCCCGCAATGGCACTGCTTTTTTTCATCCAGCCGCACGGCGGCCTTCTAAATTTGGAGCGGGAAACGAGACTCGAACTCGCGACCCCAACCTTGGCAAGGTTGTGCTCTACCAACTGAGCTATTCCCGCGTCGCATAGCGGACGGTGTGCGTTTGAAAAACTTCACAATTCCGTCTCGGTACGGGGAGCGCATTATACGGAGATTTTCGCCCCCCGCAAGTCCCTTTCGCGAAAAAATCGTATAAATCGCCTGACTGACGATAAAAACGCCCGGATGCGCAGATTATCGACGCCCGGGCGCGTCGCGGCACTATGGCTGGATAAAATGCGTACGGTAATACGCCAGCTCAGCCACCGATTCACGAATGTCGTCCAACGCCTGATGGGTATTCTTCTTCTTGAACCCCTCCAAGATCTCCGGCTTCCAACGGCGCGCCAGCTCTTTCAGGGTGCTGACATCCAGATAGCGGTAGTGGAAATAGCGCTCCAGCTCCGGCATATAGCGGAACAGGAAGCGACGATCCTGGCCGACGCTGTTGCCACAGATCGGAGAGACGCCCGCGGGTACCCACTGACGCAAAAAGTCGAGGGTCGCCTGTTCGGCGGCCGCATCATCGTACTGACTGGCCTTCACCCGCGCCACCAGCCCGCTGGCGGTATGGGTACGCACATTCCACTCATCCATCAGCGCCAGTTGGGCGTCATCCTGATGCAGCGCAATCACCGGCCCTTCCGCCAGCACGTTCAGATCGGCATCCGTCACCAGCGTGGCGATCTCAATGATCCGGTCGCGCTGCGGATCCAGTCCGGTCATTTCCAGATCGATCCAAATCAAACGCGTTTCACTTGCACTCATAGCTCCCCCGGCAAATAGTATTCAATGGCACGGCGTGTCCGCGCGATCGCGATGACGCTCAATTGCGGGACACAGCCCAGCGTGTATCATAGACACTTTACGCGCTGCGGGCGATCGCCGCAGCGCATCAAAAACAGAGTGAGGCGCAGTTGAGTAAGAAAAGACTATCGCACGGCCAGCAGCGACGGGTGCATGCCAATCACCAGCGTCGTCTGCAGCAGACGGACAATAGCGCAGAGATGGACGACAGCCTGTTCGGTGACGCCCAGGACGGGATTGTCGTCAGCCGTTTCGGCAAACATGCCGACGTTGAGGCCGCCGATGGCACTCAGCAGCGCTGCAACATCCGCCGTACCCTGCCATCGCTGGTGACCGGCGATCGGGTGGTCTGGCGCGCCGCGCTGCAGGCCGGCAGCAAAGGGATCGTCGAGGCCGTTCATCCGCGCAGCTCCGTACTGACGCGCCCGGACTACTACGATGGGGTGAAACCCATCGCCGCCAATATCGATCAGATCGTCATCGTCTCGGCTATCCTGCCAGAGCTGTCGCTGAACATCATCGATCGCTATCTGGTCGCCTGCGAAACCCTCAGCGTCGAGCCGCTGATCGTGTTGAACAAGGTCGATCTGCTGGACGAAGAGGGGCGCGAGTTTGTCGAACAGACGATGGCGATCTATCGTCACATTGGCTACCGGGTCGTGCTGGTCTCCAGCCACAGCGGCGAAGGCATGGCGCAGCTGCAGGATCTGCTCACCCAGCGCATCAGCATCTTCGCCGGTCAATCCGGCGTGGGTAAGTCCAGCCTGCTCAACGCGTTGCTGCCGGCGCTGGAGAGCCAGATCGAGGTCGGCGCCGTCTCCGATAACTCCGGACTGGGCCAGCACACCACTACCGCAGCCCGGCTGTATCACTTTCCGCACGGCGGTGATGTGATCGACTCGCCCGGCGTCCGTGAATTTGGCCTGTGGCATCTGGACGCGGAGCAGATAACCCAAGGGTTCATTGAGTTTCGTGACTACCTGGGCGGCTGCAAGTTCCGCGACTGTAAACACGGCAACGATCCGGGCTGCGCCCTGCGAGAAGCGGTAGAGCGCGGCGATATCGCAGAAACGCGCTTTGACAACTATCATCGTATTCTTGAGGGGATGGCACAGGTTAAACTGCGCAAGAACTTCGGCAACGGTGACAGCTAACGCCGCTGCCCGGCCCGCGGTGGCCGGCATGACTTCACGGGTGCCCAGCGCGGGCGTTATCAATGTATTATCCGGCTATGCTGAACGTAGCCGGTAGATTCTTCTGTTGGATAAAGAGGCTAACGTGCTCGATAGCATTAAAATCAGACTGCAATATCTACTGCCGAAACAGGGGCTGACGCGCCTGGCCGGCTGGGCCGCCGATAAACCGGCCGGCTGGCTGACCCAGAGCGCCATCAAGGGCTTTGCCCGCTATTACGGCATCAATATGCAGGAAGCGCTTTACCCCGATCCGGCGCACTACAAGACCTTTAACGACTTCTTCGTCCGCCCGCTGCGCTACGGGGTTCGCCCCCTCGCCGAGTTTGACGATGGCGTAGTATTGCCCGCCGACGGCGCCATCAGCCAGTTGGGCCTCATTGACGGGGATCGCATCCTGCAGGCCAAAGGCCATGACTATACGCTGGAGGCGCTGCTGGCCGGGCAGTATCCGCTGGCGGAAACCTTCCGCGGCGGTCAGTTCATCACCACCTATCTGTCGCCGCGCGATTATCACCGGGTGCATATGCCCTGCGATGGTCAGCTGCGCGAAATGATTTATGTCCCGGGCGATCTGTTCTCCGTCAACCCGCTGACCGCCGCCAATGTGCCCAATCTGTTTGCCCGCAACGAGCGGCTGATCTGTATCTTTGATACCGCCTTCGGCCCTCTGGCGCAGATCCTGGTCGGCGCCACCATCGTCGGCAGCATCGAAACGGTCTGGGGCGGCTGCGTAAACAGCGAGCGTGCCGGTATTATCCGCCGCTGGACCTACCCGGCCGAAGGCGAGCGCGCCGTCGCGCTGAAAAAAGGCCAGGAGATGGGCCGCTTTAAGCTAGGCTCCACGGTGATCAACCTGTTCGCCCCCGGCCGCATCCAGCTTGACCGCGCCCTGAGCGCCGGCTGCATCACCCGGATGGGTCGAGAGCTGGGCCACGCGCCTGCCGCAGCGCAGGAGCCCGCAGCACACGCGGAGTCCGCATAATCCCCCGGCGCGGCACCCATCGCCGCGCCCGTACCCAGCAACGGCGAGGGCCGACCATGCGCCAGATCCTCCAACGTATTCTGCTGAACGGCCTGTTGCTACTACTGCTGCCGGGACTGGCGCAGGCGACGCTGAATGAGCGCCAGCTGGCGTTGGATCTCAAGCAGGCCGAGGCGGCCAAAAGCGCGCCTGCACAGGCCGAAACCGTCGATGCATTGCAAAGCGCCCTGGGATGGATAGACGAGGCCAAGGCCTCCGCCCAGCGCACCCAGCAATACCGCAAAGCCATCAGTGATTTTCCACGCCTGACCCGCGAACTGCGCCAGCAGCTCAGCGATGAAAGCCAACCGCCCGCCCCTGCCGCCCAGCCCCCCTCCGCCGACGCGGAGCAGCGCATGCTACAGATCAGCAGCCAGCTGCTGGAGGTCGCCCGTCAGCTCCAGCAGGAGCAGGATCGCGCGCGCGACATCAGCGACTCCCTGAGCCAGGTGGCACAAAAACAGGCCGCGACGCGTAAAGCGCTGAGCGAGGCAGAGCGCCGCCTGCAGGCGCTGACCGTCACGGAGACGGCGCTCTCCCAGGCCCAGTCCGCCCAGCTGCAGGCCGAAGTCACCGCCCGCAAGGCGCAGGTCGATGAGCTGGAGCTGGAGCAGCTGTCGGCCAACAACCGCCAGGAGCTGATCCGTCTGCAGAGCGAGGTGCTAAGCCGGCGTCATGAGCGCCTCGATCTGCAGCTGCAGGGGCTACGCAACAGCCTCAACAGCCAGCGCCAGCGCGACGCCGAGGAGGCCCTGGAGCGCACCCGCCGTCTGGTCGAACAGAGCGACAATCTGCCGCGCTCGATCGTCGAGCAGCTCACCATCAACCAGACCCTGTCGCGCGATCTCAACCACCAGGCGCAGCGGCTGGACGATATCGCCGGACGCCAGCGCACTATCGCCGGGCAGACCCAACAGGTTCGCCAGGCCCTCAACACGCTGCGCGAGCAGGCGCAGTGGCTGAGCGTCTCACCGGCGCTGGGTGAGACACTACGCGATCGCCTGGCGCGCCTGCCGGAGATGCCCAAGCCGCAGCAGCTGGACAGCGATATGGCACGTCTGCGCGTTCAGCGCCTACGCTATGAGACGCTGCTGGACAAACTCGCCCCCGCCAGCGAATATCGCCAGAACGACGGCGAGCCCCTCAGCGCCGCACAGCAGCGCCTGTTGGCTCCCCAGCTGGCGACCCAGCGCGAGCTGCTCAACTCCCTGCTGTCAGGCTGCGATAGCCAAATTCTAGAGCTGACCAAGCTCAAGGTCGCCAATACCCAGCTCATCGAAGCCCTGACGGAGGTCCGCGAGGCGACCCACCGTTACCTGTTCTGGGCGGCGGACATCGACCCGGTCGGACTGGGCTACCTGCTGACCACCCTGCGTGCGCTGGACCGCCTGCTGTCGCTGGATACCCTGTCCCAGCTCAGCCAGGCCGCCATGATGATGCTAACCGACCGCACCACCCTGCTGCCGCTGTGCGCTGCCCTGCTGCTCGTCGGGTTCAGCGTCTATTCGCGCCGCTACTACAGTGCGTTTCTGGCACGCGCCGCTGGGCGCGTCGGCAAGGTCAATCAGGATCATATCTCGCTAACCCTGCGTACCCTGCTGTGGTCAATACTGGTCGCGCTGCCGCTGCCGGTGCTGTGGGCCGCCGTAGGCTATGGGCTGAGTAACGCCTGGCCCTATCCGGTGGCCGTCGCCATCGGCGAGGGGGTCAGCGCAGCGCTGCCGGTGCTGTGGGCCTTCATGATCAGCGCCGCCTTCTCCCGCGACAGCGGGCTGTTCATTGTCCACTTCGGCTGGGGCGAACGTCAGGTGCGGCGCGCCATGCGCTACTACCGCATGTCTATCTGGCTTATCGTACCGCTGCTGATGGCCGTGGTGACCTTCAACAATCTGGCCGATCGCAGCTTTACCGCCACCCTCGGGCGCGCCTGCTTCATCATGCTGTGCCTAGCCCTGCTGCTGCTGACCACCAGCCTGCGCCGCGCCGGTATTCCGCTCTACCTCAATCGTGCAGGATCCGGTGAAAATTTGCTTAACCACCTGCTGTGGGGCGGGCTGCTGTGCGCGCCGGCGGCGGCGATCCTGGCCGCGCTGCTCGGCTACCTCAGCTCGGCGCAGGTACTGCTGGCGCGCCTGGAGACCTCCGTCGCCATCTGGTTCTGCCTGCTGATGGTCTATTCGGTGATCCGCCGCTGGATGTTGATCCAACGCCGGCGCATCGCCTTCGAACGGGCCAAGCAGCGGCGCGCCGAACGACTGGAGAAACGCAGTCGCCATGATGAGGACGGCCTGCATTCCGCCGGCGTCAAAGGCAGCCAAGAGGCCGAAGAGAGCGTGGTGGATCTGGACGCCATCAGCGATCGCTCCCTGCGCCTGGTGCGCTCGATCCTGACGATGATCGCGCTGGTTTCGCTGATCTGGCTATGGTCAGAGCTGCATTCAGCCTTCTCCTTCCTGGAGAACATCCGCCTGTGGGACGTCACCGCCAGCAGCGCCGGCGGCGAGACCCTGCAGCCGATCACCTTGGGCGCGGTGCTGATCGCCGTTCTGGTGATCCTGGTCACCATCCAACTGGTCAAAAACCTGCCGGCCCTGCTGGAGCTGGGGCTACTGCAGCACTTAGAGCTGAGCCCCGGCACTGGCTATGCCATCACCACCATCACCAAATACCTGCTGATGATCGTCGGCGGTCTGATCGGCTTTTCGCTGCTGGGGATCGAGTGGTCTAAGCTACAGTGGCTGGTGGCAGCGCTGACCGTCGGCCTGGGCTTCGGCCTTGGGGAGATCTTCGGCAACTTTATCTCCGGCCTGATCATCCTGTTTGAAAAACCGATCCGTATCGGCGATACGGTGACCATCCGCGACCTGACCGGGACCATCACCCGCATCAACACCCGGGCCACGACCATCTCTGACTGGGATCGCAAGGAGATCATCGTCCCCAACAAGGCCTTTATCATGGAGCAGTTTATCAACTGGTCCTTAAGCGATCCCATTACCCGCGTGGTGCTGACGGTGCCCGCGGAGGCCAGCGCCAACAGCCAGCGGGTAACCGAGCTGCTGCTGCAGGCGGCCGGACAGTGTTCACTGGTACTGGCTACCCCGGCGCCAGAGGCCTATCTGGTCGATATTCAGCAGGGGATCCAGATCTTCGAGCTGCGTATCTACGCCTCGGAGATGGCACACCGCATGCCGCTGCGCCACGAGCTGCACCAGCTGATCCTGGCCGCCTACCGCCAGCACGATCTGGTGCTGCCGTTCCCGCCGATCCAAATCGGCAGCGACTCGCTGCGTCAGGCGCGCGCAGGGCAGCGGCGCGGCTTTAGCGCCGGCGGCGTATGACTGGCATAAAAAACCCGCGCCGGGCGCGGGTCTGGGAAGTCACCGTGAGGGTCAGGCCCGATCGACGGAGAAGGCGATCACCTCGCTGAGACGCTCGGCCGACAGCGCCAGCATGATCAGGCGATCGACGCCCAGCGCGACCCCGGAGCTGTCCGGCATTCCATGCTCCAGCGCCGCCAGCAGATGTTCGTCGATCGGTTGCTGCGGCAGCCCCGCCGCCGCCCGCTTGCGGTTATCTTGCTCAAAGCGCAGGCGCTGCTCCGCCGCGTCGGTCAGCTCATGGAAACCGTTGGCCAGCTCTACACCGCGGTAGTACACCTCAAAGCGCTCCGCGACACGATGGTCCTCGGTACTGATCTGCGCCAGCGATGCCTGGCTGGCCGGAAAATGGTAGACGAAAGCCGGACGATCTTTACCGATATGAGGCTCGACGCCAAAGGCAAATAACAGCTGTAGCAGCGTATCGCGATCCTCTTCATTATCGGCGACATTGCTTAAATCCAGTTTCGCCGCCGCTTCACGCAGCTGCGTTTTATCGGCAGAGAGCGGATCGACGTCCAGGTGACGAATAAAGGCCTGCTGATACGAGAGCGTTTCAGCGCTTTCACATTCAAGCACCTGCTGCAACAAATCATCCACTTCATTCATTAAGCGATACATATCGTAATGCGGACGATACCACTCCAGCATGGTAAATTCTGGATTGTGATAGCGCCCGGACTCTTCATTGCGGAAGCTGCGGCACAGCTGATAGATGGGGCCGCTGCCGGCAGCCAGCAGCCGCTTCATGTGATACTCCGGGCTGGTCATCAGATACAGCGTCATCCCCTGCGCTACCCCGGGACCGACAAAGTGGGTCTGAAAAGGGACCAGGTGAACATCCGTTACCGTGGCCTGGCTCATCGACGGGGTGTCGACCTCCAGCACACCGCGATCTGAGAAAAACCGCCGGATGGTGGACAGGATGCTGGCGCGCTTCAACAAATTGGCCACAGGTGCACTGGGCTGCCAGCTTGCCGTATCGCTCATGATGATAACTCCGAAATAAAACAGGATGGGCAGTCTACCCGCTTCTCAGCGCAGATGACAGTTTTCGTCGCCGGGGCTCGCCGGCCCCAATCCCGCCTCATCGGCCAAGGCGCGTCGTCAACGGCGATAGAGGGCGACTAGCTTCCTAATAGATGCGGCCGCACATTATTTACATTGTTCTAAAAAGCAAATAAAACATATTAAAAATAGAATATAACGACAGAAACATTATTAAGATCACGTTTTACTATTTTTTCCCGCCCTAAAAAGGATAAAACACCCAACCACGTCAATTTTCTACTACTTCAATATGGGTATAATTTTTGGATTCGAACTTATAAAACATAACCATTCCCATGCGTAATAAAGACAGCGGCTACATCTATGCTACCTTTCTTTAATACGTATTCTGGAATGGTTATTCGTTTTTACACGTTACTTTACCATTGAACACCCGGAGGAATGCAGTGCAAACCTTTAACGCAGACCTTGCCATCGTCGGGGCTGGGGGTGCTGGCTTACGAGCAGCGATTGCCGCCGCCGAGGCCAACCCTCAACTGAAGATTGCCTTAATCTCAAAAGTGTACCCGATGCGCAGCCATACCGTGGCGGCGGAAGGCGGTTCCGCGGCCGTCACTCAGGCTCATGACTCTTTCGATTTCCACTTCCACGATACCGTTGCCGGTGGTGACTGGCTGTGTGAGCAGGATGTCGTCGATCACTTCGTACATAACTGCCCGCGCGAAATGACCCAGCTGGAGCTGTGGGGCTGTCCGTGGAGCCGTAAACCTGACGGTTCGGTCAACGTACGTCGTTTCGGTGGCATGAAGATTGAACGCACCTGGTTTGCCGCGGACAAGACCGGCTTCCACATGCTGCACACCCTATTCCAGACCTCGCTGAAGTATCCGCAGATCCAGCGTTTCGACGAGCACTTCGTGCTGGATATCCTGGTGGATGACGGCCAGGCCCGCGGCGTCGTCGCCATCAATATGATGGAAGGCACCATGGTGCAGATCCGCGCCAACGCCGTTATCCTGGCGACCGGCGGCGCTGGCCGCGTATACCGTTACAATACCAACGGCGGCATCGTCACCGGCGACGGTATGGGCATGGCCTTCAAACACGGCATTCCGCTGCGCGACATGGAGTTCGTTCAGTATCACCCGACCGGTCTGCCGGGCTCAGGTATCCTGATGACCGAAGGCTGCCGCGGCGAAGGCGGTATTCTGGTCAACAAAGACGGCTACCGTTACCTGCAGAATTACGGTCTCGGGCCGGAAACGCCGCTGGGCGAGCCGAAGAACAAGTACATGGAGCTGGGGCCGCGCGACAAAGTGTCTCAGGCTTTCTGGCACGAATGGCGCGCAGGCCGCACGATCTCCACGCCGCGCGGCGATGTGGTCTATCTGGATCTGCGTCACCTCGGCGCCAAGAAGCTGCACGAGCGCCTGCCGTTCATCTGTGAGCTGGCCAAGGCCTACGTCGGCGTCGATCCGGTCAATGAGCCGATCCCGGTACGTCCGACCGCACACTACACCATGGGCGGTATCGAAACCGACCAGAACTGCGAAACCCGCATCAAGGGTCTGTTCGCCGTCGGCGAATGCTCCTCTGTCGGTCTGCACGGCGCCAACCGCCTGGGCTCCAACTCCCTGGCTGAGCTGGTGGTCTTTGGCCGCGTCGCCGGCGAAAGCGCCCTGCAGCATCTGCAGAATGTCACCCCGGCGAACGGCACGGCGCTGGACGCACAGGTGAAAGACATCGAGGGCAACCTCAAAGCACTGGTTAACCAGGAAGGCAACGAAAACTGGGCGACCCTGCGCGATGAAATGGGCACCTCCATGGAAGAGGGCTGCGGTATCTACCGTACCACCGATCTGATGCAGAAGACGGTCGACAAACTGGCCGAGCTGAAAGAGCGCTTCAAACGCGTCAAGATCACCGATACCTCCAGCGTATTCAACACCGAACTGCTATATGCCATCGAGCTGGAGCACGGTCTGAACGTCGCCGAGTGTATGGCGCACTCCGCCATTAACCGTCGCGAATCCCGCGGTGCTCACCAGCGTCTGGATGAAGGCTGTACCGAGCGTGATGACGTAAACTTCCTGAAGCATACGCTGACCTACTTCAATGAGAGCGGCGCACCGCGCATTGAGTACAGCGATGTGAAGATCACCAAGCTGCCGCCGGCCAAACGTGTATACGGTGCCGAAGCAGAAGCTCAGGAAGCCAAGAAGAAAGAGGAAAAAGCGAATGGCTGAGATGAAAAACCTGAAAATGGAAGTCATGCGCTACAACCCGGAACAGGATGCCGAGCCGCGCTTTGTGACTTACGAGGTTCCGTATGATGACGCAACTTCCCTGCTGGATGCCCTGCTGTATGTGAAGGACAATCTGGCGCCGGACCTCTCCTTCCGCTGGTCCTGCCGCATGGCTATCTGTGGCTCCTGTGGGATGATGGTCGATAACGTACCGAAACTGGCCTGCAAAACCTTCCTACGCGACCACCCGAACGGGATGCGCGTCGAGGCGCTGGCCAACTTCCCGGTTGAGCGCGATCTGGTGGTCGATATGACCCACTTTATCGAGAGCCTGGAAGCGATCAAACCGTATGTCATCGGTAACGATCGTAAACCGGAAGACGGGACTAACAAGCAGACCCCGGCGGAGATGGAGAAATACCATCAGTTCTCCGGCTGCATCAACTGTGGCCTGTGCTATGCCGCCTGCCCGCAGTTTGGTCTGAATCCGGAGTTCATCGGCCCGGCCGCGATCACCCTGGCTCACCGCTACAACCTAGACAACCGCGACCACGGTAAGAAAGAGCGTATGCCGGTACTGAACACCCAAAACGGTGTTTGGAGCTGTACCTTCGTCGGTTATTGCTCTGAAGTCTGCCCGAAACACGTGGATCCGGCTGCGGCCATCCAGCAGGGCAAGGTAGAAAGTGCCAAAGACTTCATGATCGCAATGCTGAAACCGCAATAAGGGAGACTCGATTGCAATGACGACTTCAACCAAACGCAAACCCTATGTGCGGGGTATGTCATCCAACTGGTGGCAAAAGCTGGGTTTCTATAAGTTCTACATGCTGCGCGAAAGTTCAGCGCTGGAAAACGTCTGGTTCAGCATCGTGCTGATCTACGGCGTATTCTCGCTGAAAGACGGTGCCGCAGGCTGGGAAAGCTTCGTTGCGTTCCTGCAAAACCCGCTGGTATTGGTCCTCAATATCATCTCCCTGCTGCTGGCCGTGCTGCATACCAAGACCTGGTTTGAGCTGGCGCCGAAAGCGGCCAACATCGTGGTAAACGATGAGAAGATGGGCCCGGCACCGATTATCAAGGCGCTGTGGGTTGTCACTATCGTCGCTACCGTGGTGGTTCTGGGCCTGGCCCTGCTGTAACCGAGGAGAAAGTATGATGAACAATAAAGTCTACAAACGTTCTGACGAGCCGGTTTTTTGGGGTTTGTTTGGCGCGGGCGGTATGTGGGGAGCCATCTTCGCGCCGGCCGTGATCCTGATCGTCGGCATTCTGCTGCCGCTGGGGATGTTCCCAGATGCGCTGACCTTTGAGCGCGCCCTGAGCTTCAGCCAGAGCATCATCGGCCGTATCTTCTGGCTGCTGATGATCATTCTGCCGCTGTGGTGTGGTCTGCACCGTCTACATCACATGATGCACGATCTGAAGATCCACGTGCCGGCAGGCAGCTGGGTATTCTATGGCCTGGCGGCCATTCTGAGCGTGGTGGCGCTGATCGGGATCTTTACCCTGTAATCCACCCTGTAACGAAAAGCCTCCTGCGGGAGGCTTTTTTATCGAGCCCGCATCCGCGCGGCAACGCTAGGCGTAGCTAAACTTAAGCCCCAGTATCCCGCAGAGGATAAGCCCCAGGCTCAACAGGCGCATAGGGCTGGTCGACTCACCCAGCAGTATTATCCCCATGATCGCGGCGCCGACGGCGCCAATGCCGGTCCAGACCGCATAGGCGGTACCGGCTGGCAGGGTTTTCATCGCATGGGCCAACAGCAGCACGCTAGCGGCCATCGCCAGCAGTGTAACCACGCTGGGCCACAGGCGAGTAAATCCATGGGAGTACTTTAAACTGATGGCCCAGACCACTTCGAGCAGGCCGGCTATCAGCAAGACTATCCAAGACATAATGGTGTCCAACGACGGGCAGGGGCGTCCCTGAAAAAAGCAGCATGTGCGGGTCGTCCCGCACAGGGGGAGCCGTAGGCGGCCTCCCGGTGGTTTATCCACCATACCCCTCCCGGTGAAGAATAGGAACGGCATGCGTCGCGCTGAGCAAAAAAAAACCGCGCCTGGCGCGGTTTTCTTCAGCGTGGGAGATTACTTCACGCGGGAGACATATTCGCCAGAGCGGGTATCTACCTTGATGACTTCGCCGATCTGAACGAACAGCGGAACCTTAACCACGGCGCCGGTGGTCAGAGTTGCCGGCTTGCCGCCGGTACCGGCGGTATCCCCTTTCAGGCCCGGATCGGTCTCAACGATTTCCAGCTCAACGAAGTTCGGCGGGGTAACCGCGATAGGCTGGCCGTTCCACAGGGTAACCACGCACTCGGCCTGATCCAGCAGCCACTTCGCGTTGTCGCCAACGGCTTTGGCATCGGCGGCCAGCTGCTCAAAAGTGTCATTGTTCATGAAGTGCCAGAACTCACCGTCGTTGTACAGGTAAGTCAGGTTCACATCCATCACGTCGGCACCTTCGGCGCTATCGGTAGACTTGAAGGTCTTTTCGATCAGCTTGCCGGTCAGCAGACGGCGCAGCTTAACGCGGGCAAAGGCCTGGCCTTTACCCGGTTTGACGAATTCACTGGATTCAACGGCGTAAGGTTCACCGTCCATCATGATTTTAAGACCGGAGCGGAAATCGTTGCTAGAATACGTTGCCATAAAGGCCCTCTGAATAATTTACTTGGTAGCTTAGCCAAAAAAATGGCACATATTGTAACCCAAAAAGGGCAGCCGAGAGAAGATTGGCTGCAACAACTTGCCGACGTTGTCACCGACCCCGCCGACTTACTGGCCCAGCTGGGCCTTTCTGCCCATCCACAGTGGCTGGCGGGCTGCGAGGCCCGTCGCCTGTTTCCTCTGCGGGTACCGCGCGCCTTCATCAGCCGGATCCGCCGCGGCGATCCTCTCGATCCCCTGCTGCGCCAGGTGATGAGTGACGCCGCCGAGTTTATTGAAACGCCCGGTTTCTCCACCGATCCGCTGGAGGAGCAGCACAGCGTCGTTCCCGGTCTGCTGCACAAATACCAAAACCGCGCGCTGCTGTTGGTCAAGGGCGGCTGCGCCGTCAATTGCCGCTACTGCTTCCGCCGCCACTTTCCCTATCAAGAAAATCAGGGAACCCGCGCCAACTGGCAACGGGCGGTGGCGTATCTGCGTGAACACCCGGAGCTGGATGAGATCATTTTCTCCGGCGGCGATCCGCTGATGGCCAAAGATCACGAGCTGGACTGGCTGTTCACCCAGCTGGAGCAGCTGCAGCACCTCCGGCGGCTGCGTATCCACAGCCGCCTGCCGGTGGTGATCCCGGCGCGCGTGACCGATGCGCTGTGCCAGCGCATGGCGGACTCCCGTCTGCAGATGGTGCTGGTCACCCATATTAACCACGCCAACGAGATTGATGAAGCGCTGAGCGAGGCCATGGGTCGACTGAAGCAAGCCGGCGTGACCCTGCTGAATCAGAGCGTTCTGCTGCGCGGCGTTAACGACAGCGCCGATACGCTGGCGGCCCTGAGCAACGCGCTGTTTGACGCCGGTATTCTCCCCTACTATCTGCATGTTCTGGACAAGGTGCAGGGCGGCGCCCACTTTATGGTGCCGGATGATGAGGCACGTCGCCTGATGCATGGGCTGCTGGCTCGGGTCTCCGGTTATCTGGTACCGCGTCTAACCCGCGAAATCGGCGGTGAACCGAGCAAAACCCAGCTGGATCTGCATCTGCGCCAGCAGTAATTCCCCGCAAACGCTGTATCGGCCTGCGCCCCCGGCGCGCAGGCCGCCTCTCCATAGCCACGCAAGCGGCAACAAACATCACACTTCAGAAACAAAATAGTGCTAATAACCATAAATTTTAACTATTTGTTAAACTGAAGCGATCCAGCCATATGCTTTAACCGGCCATTTACGTTATAAATACACCGCAATAATTCATCATACCAATAATGTTAATCTGCGTTCGTTAGGGAAATTTATGCCTGCATACTTACCATTTTTTCTGGGTATCCTGCCGCTTGCTGTCATGATCGTCCTGATCCTGAAACTGAAAACCCCGATCCATCTCGCCGTGCTGATCACGCTGGCGCTGACGCTGGCAGTCACCGGCCTGTATTGGCATACGCCGCTGCAAACCCTAGGATCAGCGCTGATCTACGGTGCCTTAAAAGGGCTGTGGCCGATCGTCATCGTGATCCTTGGCGCTATCTACAGCTATAACCTGATGCTGAAGACCGGCAGCATGGACATCCTGCGCGACGTACTGGCCGCCGTCAGCGATGATAAGCGTATTCAGGTTCTGCTGATCGCCTGGTGCTTCGGTGGCTTCCTGGAGGCGGCCGCCGGCTACGGTACCGCGGTGGCCATCCCCATCGGGATCCTGATCGCGCTGGGCTTTAACCCGCTCAAGGCCGCCATCGCCTCACTGGTTGCCAATACCGTACCGACCGCCTTTGGCGCCGTCGGCATCCCGGTTTCTATTCTGGCCGAGCAGGTCAATCTGCCGGTCACCGCGCTGAGCGGAACCATCATCTCCCAGCTGGCCCTGTTTAATATTCTGCTGCCGTTTGTCATCGTCGCCATCATCGGCGGCGGCGTCAAAGCCCTGCGCGGCGTCTTCACGCTGACCCTGCTGTGCGGCATCTCGACCCTGATCCCACAGTATCTGGTCGCCATCAAGCTGGGCGCCGAGCTGCCCGCCTTTGCCGGTAGCCTGGTCAGCCTGATCGTCGTCACCCTGATGGCCAAGGCGCGGCGCGGCGAGACCGCCGCCGAATACCGTATTGACGGCGCCCATCTCAAGGGCAACGTCCGCTATTCCGCCCCGCAGTTGCTGCGCGCCTGCGCAATCTATCTGCTGATCTTTATTTTCATTCTGCTGTGCTCACCGCTGTTTCCGGCGATCCGCTCGACCGTTGCCCAGGTCGCCAGCGTTCTGCCCTTCCCGCTGGCCAACGGCCAGGTGCTGAAGCTGAAGATCGACTGGATAGCGACGCCAGGCGTTCTGATCATCATCGCCACCCTGATCGGCGGAGTGATTCAGGGCGCGGCCCTGCGCCAGATGCTGCAGGTTTTCGTCGACACGGTAAAGCAGCTGAAAAACTCCATCATCGCCATCAGCGCCATCGTCGCCATGGCGACGGTCATGGACGTCAGCGGGCTGATCGCCACCCTTGCGCAGACGCTGGTTAACGTCACCGGCGGCGGCTATCTGTTCATTGCCCCGATCATCGGTGCACTGGGGACCTTCGTCACCGGCAGCGACACCAACTCCAACGTGCTGTTTGGCAAGCTGCAGACCATGGCGGCGGAAAAGCTGCACGTCGATCCGCTGTGGCTGGCAGCCGCCAATACCTCCGGAGCCACCGGCGGCAAGATGATTTCGCCGCAGAGCATCGCCATTGCCGTCTCAGCCACCCGCATGGATGGCCAGGGCAGCGCCATCATGTCTGGAACCCTGAAGTACTGCTGCGCCTATATCGTTATTCTGGGGCTGAAGGTCGGTCTGGTCTATTACTTATTTATGGCTTAATTGGTTGAATTAAATAATATTTTATTTTCTGCAATGGAGATTTTTTGTCGTGAACGTCAACTTTTTCGTCACTTGTCTTGGAGACGCCCTAAAGTCGCGCATGGCGCGCGATAGCGTACTGCTGTTGGAGCAGCTGGGCTGTACGGTCCACTTCCCAGAAAAGCAGGGCTGCTGCGGCCAGCCTGCCATCAACGGCGGCTACGTTAAGGATGCCATTCCAGGCATGAAGACCCTGATCCGTGCGCTGGAGGAGAACGACGATCCGATCATCTCGCCGGCGGGCTCCTGCACCTATGCGGTCAAGAGCTATCCCAGCTACCTGAGCGACGAGCCCGAGTGGGCGCTACGCGCCGAGCGCGTCGCCAACCGGATGGTCGACCTCACCTCCTTTATCGTCAACGCCCTCGGCGTTCAGGACGTGGGCGCCCGTCTGCCAGGGCGGGCGGTCTACCACCCCTCTTGCAGCCTGCTGCGTAAAATGAAGGTCCGCGATGAGCCCCTGACGCTGCTGAGCCACGTCCGGGGGCTGGAGCTGCTGCCGTTCCCCGCCGCCGAGACCTGCTGCGGCTTTGGCGGCACCTTCTCCATAAAAATGGCCGAGATCTCTGGAGAGATGGTAAAAGAAAAGGTCAGTCATATGATGGAGGCCCAGCCGGAGTATCTGATTGGTGCCGATATCAGCTGCCTGATCAACATTGGCGGCCGCCTGCAGCGCGAAGGGCTACCGGTCAAGGTGATGCACATCGCCGAAGTGCTGATGAGCCGTTAAGGGGGATGCCATGTCATTGAAAACCAGCGATGTAAAATTTAAGGATCGCATTCGGCTTCAGCTGGATGATGCGGTCATGCGCAAGGCGGTAGCCAATGCCCAAGAACGCATCGGCGCCAACCGGCAAAAAATGGTGGATGAGCTGGGGCACTGGGATGAGTGGCGCGAGCGCGCCGAACAGATCCGCGATCACGTGCTCGATAACCTGGATGCCTACCTGTATCAGCTGGCGGAGAAGGTGACGGAGAACGGCGGAAAGGTCTACTTTGCCAAGACCAAAGAGGACGCAACCCGCTATATTCTGCAGGTAGCCCAGGCCAAAAACGCCAAAAAGGTGGTGAAAGCCAAGTCGATGGTCACCGAAGAGATCGGCATGAACCACGCACTGCAGCAGGCAGGAATCCAGGTGGTGGAGACCGATCTGGGCGAATACATTCTGCAGTTGGATCAAGATCCGCCCTCCCACGTGGTGGTGCCCGCGATCCACAAGGAGCGCACCCAGATCCGCCGGGTGCTTCATGAGACCCTGGGCTATGATGGTCCGGAGACGCCGGAGGCGATGACCCTGTTTATCCGCCAGAAGATCCGCCAGGACTTCCTCAGCGCCGATATCGGCGTCACCGGCTGTAACTTTGCCGTCGCCGAAACCGGCTCGGTCTGTCTAGTCACCAACGAAGGCAACGCCAGGATGTGCACGACCCTGCCGCCGACTCATATCGCCGTGATGGGAATGGAGCGCATTGCCCCCACCTTCGAAGAGGTGGATGTGCTGATCACCATGCTGGCGCGCAGTGCGGTCGGCGCCAGGCTGACCGGCTACAACACCTGGCTGACCGGCCCGCGCGAGGCGGACAACCTTGACGGTCCGCAGGAGTTCCACCTGGTGATCGTCGATAATGGCCGCTCCAGCATTC
The DNA here is from genome assembly GCF_000264765.2 of Edwardsiella anguillarum ET080813. Taxonomy (GTDB): domain Bacteria; phylum Pseudomonadota; class Gammaproteobacteria; order Enterobacterales; family Enterobacteriaceae; genus Edwardsiella; species Edwardsiella anguillarum. The sequence goes on along the minus strand of NZ_CP006664.1, from coordinate 2,106,038 downwards.
TCGGCTCACCCTTCCGCGACGTCCTGCGTTGTATCCGCTGTGGCGCCTGCATGAACACCTGCCCGGCCTATCGCCACATTGGCGGCCACGGCTACGGCTCCATCTATCCGGGCCCGATTGGGGCGGTGATCTCGCCGCTACTGGGCGGCTATGCGAATTTTAAGGATCTTCCCTACGCCTGTTCGCTGTGTACCGCCTGCGACAGCGTCTGTCCGGTCAATATCCCGCTCTCCAAGCTGATCCTGCGCCATCGCCGGGCGATGGTCGAAGCCGGCCTGCCGCCGAAGGCGGAGCAGCGAGCCACCCGCCTGTTCACGTATGCCAACAGCCATCCAGGGCTATGGAAGGTCGGCATGATCGCCGGTGCTAGGGCCGCCAGCTGGTTTATTAAAGGCGGCAAGGCTCCTATCAACGCAGGAGCGCTGGCGGAGTGGACCGCAGCGCGCGATCTGCCGCAGGCCGATGGCGAGAGCTTCCGCAGTTGGTTTAAACAGCACAAGGCGCAGGGGAATAAATAATGAACAATCGCGATGAATTTCTGGCCACGATCGCCCGCCAGCTGGGACGCGAAGTCCGCCATACCCCACAGCCTCGTCCCCAGCCCATCAATGACTATGCCCAAACCCGTCTGACCGGGCTCAGCGTACAGCAGCGCTGCGACGCCTTTATCGACGTCGCCAGCAATGTCATGCTGGCGCACTGTGAGCGCTGCAGCGAAGCCGATGCGGCCCAAGCGGCACTGCGTCTCTGTCAGCGCTATGGCCAGACGCCGACCATCGTCAGCGGAGATGACCGTCTGGCGCAGTTGGGGATCACCGAAACGCTGGTGAGGGAGTGCCCAGCGACGGTATGGGATCCGGCGCTCGGCGCAGAGAATCTGCGCATGGCGGAGCAGGCCAAGGTTGGCGTAGTCTACGCCGAATACGGGCTGACCGAATCCGGCGGCGTGGTGCTGTTCTCCTCGGCGCTGCGCGGGCGCGCTCTGAGCCTGCTACCGGAGTCTTCTGTCTTTGTGCTGCGTAAGAGCACCATTCTGCCGCGGGTGGCGCAGCTGGCCAGCCTGCTGCACCAGCGCGCGCAGCAGGGAGAGCGGATGCCATCCTGCATCAACCTGATCGGGGGGCCCAGTTCGACCGCGGATATCGAGCTGATTAAGGTCGTCGGGGTGCACGGGCCGGTAAACGCCGCCTATCTGATCGTTGAGGACTGCTAAACAGCGGCCTCTGTGCCCGCACTAAAAAAGCCGCGGCCCTCAGGCCGCGGCTTTTTTGAACCGATGCTTCCTGTCCCAATCTCTCAGTTCGGGCATTTATAAACCTGTCCGCTCATCTTGCTGTCCAGCGGTGCAAAGCTGGACCAGAAGCTTTCGCTCGGGCTGACCGCGCCGTAAACCACGTTTCCACCCATTGCGGCTGCCTTATTGCGCAGATCGTTAGCGGCAGCGCGCATAGAGCTGGTTTCACCGCCCTGACCCGATAGCCAGTTGCTCTGGGTTCCCACCGCTTCGCCCAGCAGTTGGCATTCAGCGCCCGGCTTCGCATCGGTAAACTTCACCTGCTGCCCGGCGGAAGACAGCTGAGTCATGGTACTGCACCCTGCCAGCAGCATGACGGCTGCCAGACCCAGTAACCCTTTAATCCGCATCTTATTCCCCATTTGATGTGTAAATGTTATCCGAATAATACCAGAATCCGTTGGTAACACTGAATAAATGTGGCGTACTGGCTCGTAGACGGCTCAGGAGCCCTCCGGCCGATCCCGGTATATCACCGCATACTAGTGTATCTGAAACCCGCTATGCCACAATGCTATGACAAAATTTCGCGCGGCATCATGAACGTTAAACCTATTAGCATCGATTTGACGAAAGACGTTCTCCAGATCCTCTGGGGTTGACGAGCACGGCAAACGATTGTTTAACAAACAGCTCAGACGGGCACAAATGACCTCCTTTTTTCCCGTTTTATCGGCATAAAGGCCTGTGCATCTGCTCATTTCTGAGCCAACAAACTGATGTTGATGGACCATAACGTCAAATTGATAGCTCCTCAGTTCGTCAAACCCTATGTTAAAACCAATAAGCGCGATACTGCGGATGCAGAAACTATTTGTGAAGCCGTCACACGCTCCAACATGCGGCTCGTATCGGTCATCCTTGCCCCCCGAGCAGCAAGTCGTATTAGTACTTCACCGAAGTGTGGATCAGGCAACGCCTAGCGTAACAATATTACTCACCATTACGGGCAACAGCTACACGATGACGGCCGCCGCCGATGGCTCTTGGTCTATCAATATTTCCCAGCTATTAAACGAGGACCACAATGGCTATACGGTCGTCGCCATCGATCCCAGCAGAGGCTTGTTATCCACCATCAATAGCAATATCTTTATTGACCTACTCTCTCCCGGCACTACAGTTGTATCAACCGATGAAAGCGGCAGCTATATTAAAGGCGATATGATTACCTGGAGTCGACGCCCCCAGTTCACCGATAAAACCGAGCCGGGAGCAGCGGTCCCCCTCATCATTGATAGCGTGCAGCCGATCAAAACGGCAACTGACTTTTAGGCCCGTCACACACGCTCCCAAACGGCCCCCTAAGCTACAGCGCGGTCATAACGGATATCGCGGGAAACCAAAACGTCACCCTGGAAAACATCACCAGCGATGACGATACGATTACGGCTAGAGGCACGGCGGGTAATGAGCCTCAGCAGCATCATCAGTTAACCGTCGATCCCCCTTTCCCCTACGCAGGCCGACGCGCGCGCTGGGGTCAGCACCATCGATGACTCGGTGACCCTAAAAGGTACCGTGGAGATTCAGGACAGTATACAGATCACAGTGACAGTGGATGACCATGACTATCAGGCCAGCATCGACGGTGAACGCTGGCAGGTCACTCTCCCGGCGCAGGAGGTCAAACCGGGCGAGAATCCCTACACCATCACCGCGACCGACGCGGCCGGCAATACAGCGACCGCCAGCGGTACCTTCACCCCTACGGGTATCAGCGAAACGCCGCCGGATCACGATTATCAGGCGCATGAGATGACTGCGCTGAGCGAAATTGTTAAGGATCACATGAGCGTTGAGGCGGAGCATTATGAGCTATAGAGCCGCCGTCACGCTCGGGGCGCAAGTGGCATAGACGCCGCCTGCGTGTGCCTGTGTGTGACAGACAGAACGTTTGCTGTGTGACGCCACTCCCCATGCCAAGCGCTCGGTTTCCCCTATCCCCACCCCCTAGGCCTGGGGCCATCGACACGGCAAAAAAAATCCGGACCTGTATTCAGGCCCGGATTCATTTTTCTCACGTGCTGTTTCAGCGGGAACCCCGTGACCACCACCGATGAGAGTCAATGGTCACGATGTGCCGTCCGCTAGGTTAACAGCGGCTCGCGGCGCATTACATCATGCCGCCCATGCCGCCCATGCCACCCATACCGGCAGCACCCAGATCAGCCTTCTCTTCCTTCGGCAGATCAGTCACCATGCACTCGGTGGTGATCATCAGACCGGCAACGGAGGAAGCGTACTGCAGCGCAGAACGGGTTACCTTGGTCGGATCCAGGATACCCATCTCGATCATGTCGCCGTACTGTTCGGTCGCCGCGTTATAACCGTAGTTACCTTCGCCAGCCTTCACGTTGTTGGTGACCACTGACGGCTCTTCACCGGCGTTGGCCACGATCTGACGCAGCGGAGCTTCCATCGCACGCAGCGCAACCTTGATACCGACGTTCTGCTCTTCGTTGATGCCTTTCAGGTCAACCAGCTTGGCCGCTACGCGAACCAACGCCACGCCGCCGCCGGCAACCACACCTTCTTCCACCGCAGCACGGGTTGCGTGCAGGGCGTCTTCTACGCGCGCTTTCTTCTCTTTCATTTCAACTTCAGTTGCCGCGCCAACCTTGATAACGGCTACGCCGCCTGCCAGTTTAGCCACGCGCTCCTGCAGTTTTTCACGATCGTAGTCAGAGGTCGCTTCTTCGATCTGCTGACGGATCTGGGTAACACGGCCCTGAATGGCAGACTCTTCGCCCACGCCATCGATGATGGTGGTGGTGTCTTTGTTGATGACCACGCGTTTAGCCTGGCCCAGATCTTCCAGCGTCGCTTTTTCCAGCTCCATACCGATCTCTTCAGAGATAACGGTACCGGCGGTCAGGGTAGCGATATCCTGCAGCATCGCCTTACGACGATCGCCGAAGCCCGGCGCTTTCACCGCAGCTACTTTCACGATACCGCGCATGTTGTTAACCACCAGGGTCGCCAGCGCTTCGCCTTCAACGTCTTCGGCGATGATCAGCAGCGGCTTACCGGCTTTAGCAACGGCTTCCAGCACCGGCAGCATTTCGCGGATGTTGGAGATCTTCTTGTCAGCCAGCAGAATGAACGGGCTTTCCAGCTCAACGGCGCCGGTTTCCGGCTTGTTGATGAAGTACGGAGACAGATAGCCGCGATCGAACTGCATACCTTCAACCACGTCCAGCTCGTCCTGCAGGCCGGTGCCTTCTTCAACGGTGATAACGCCTTCTTTACCAACTTTTTCCATGGCTTCAGCGATCAGCTGGCCCACGGTGTCGTCGGCGTTGGCGGAGATGGTCCCTACCTGCGCAATGGCTTTAGAGTCAGAGCACGGTACAGAGAGCGCCTTCAGCTCTTCAACTGCGGCGATCACGGCTTTATCGATACCGCGCTTCAGATCCATCGGGTTCATACCTGCGGCGACGGCTTTCAGACCTTCATTAACGATAGCCTGCGCCAGTACGGTCGCGGTGGTGGTGCCGTCACCGGCGGCGTCATTCGCCTTGGAGGCGACTTCTTTCACCATCTGTGCGCCCATGTTCTCGAACTTGTCTTCCAGTTCAATTTCACGTGCAACGGATACGCCGTCTTTGGTGATAGTCGGAGACCCGAAGGATTTATCCAGGACCACGTTACGGCCTTTCGGGCCCAGGGTCACTTTCACTGCGTCTGCCAGAACGTTCACGCCGCGCAGCATTTTTACGCGGGCGTCATTACCAAATTTTACGTCTTTAGCTGCCATTATCTTTGTCCCTTAAATTCGTTCAATTGGATATTGCGAGCGCTATGCGGATACGGCGATTACGCCTCAACGATGGCCAGAATGTCGCTTTCGGACATGATCAACACTTCTTCATTGTCGATCTTCTCGGCTTTCACGCCATAACCATCGTTGAAAATCACGGTGTCACCAACCTTCACGTCCAGCGGTTTCACGTCGCCATTCTCCAGAATGCGACCATGACCCACGGCGATGACTTCACCACGCGTGGATTTGCCCGCTGCGGAACCGGTCAGAACGATGCCGCCAGCAGACTTGGACTCAACTTCTTTGCGCTTGACGATCACACGGTCATGCAATGGACGAATTTTCATTGATAGCTCTCCTTTGAGAAAGTCCATATCGTTTAGGGTTGAAAGCCAGACACGGGCGATGGCGCCACGCTCCGGACTCATGCTTTGCTAGATTGGGGCGTCGCTTCCCGCCTTCAAGGGGGCGCGAAAAAAAAAATTCGCTTTTTTTTAACCTGCGAAAGCCGAAGATGCAACCCTGAAATGACAGCGGCCCGCCGGAAAGGCGGGCCGAAGGGATTCATTTATTATCCAGACGCTGACGATCGTCATCTTTGCGCTCAAACTCACCGTCAAAGGTATGGCCGCCGCCGCCCGGTCCACCGTCGAAACCGCCGCCGTCGCCCGGCCCACCGCCGCGGTAAATACGGAAATAAGGAAGCAGCTTCAGCGCCAGACGCTTCTGCACCGGCGGCAGCATCAGCAGCAGGCCGAGGAAGTCCGTAAAGAACCCCGGCAGCAACAGCAGCAGACCCGCCATCACCAGCGACACGCTTTTAATCATCTCTGCAGCGGGGCTCTCCCCCATCGCCAGCTTCTGCTGCATCTGCATCAGGGTCTTCATTCCCTGATTACGCACCAGCGATGCGCCGAGGCAGGAGGTCAAGATCACCAGCAGCAGCGTCAATGCAACGCCTAAAACGGCAGCGACTTTGATAAAGATCGATATTTCAATATAGACATAAAAAAATATCAGGATAAAGGGCAACCAGCGCAAATGGTGTCTCCTATTTAAACGACTGTTTCATTGTTTACACGAATGTAAATAAAAAACGAGTACTTTAAAAATAAAATTATATTGGAGTCAAAAAAAACGTCCATATAATTCGTGTGGTGTTATTTTAATCGCTGTTTTTTCGCTAACTCTTGTTAGTTATTTACACTATCTGTGAGTATTATCACAGATATGAGAATCAAAGGGATAAGATACACCATATAGTGATCTAGGTTCATACTTTTCCCTCCTAGCAGCATATGATCGTGCCCATAAAAGAGAGAACGGTGAATTCTCTCTGTTGTTCCTTAAAGAAAATTAATTTATTAGCTAATTTACTATTCGGCATCAATGAAAGAAGGTTCTCATGTCAAATAACATCCGTATTGAAGAAGATCTATTAGGCACCCGTGAAGTTCCCGCAGACGCTTATTATGGCGTTCACACCCTGCGTGCGATGGAAAACTTCTACATTAGCAACAACAAAATCAGCGATATTCCTGAATTTGTTCGCGGCATGGTAATGGTTAAAAAAGCGGCAGCGCTGGCTAACCGTGAACTGCAGACTATCCCGCGTAAAATTGCTGATACCATCCTCCTGGCCTGCGACGAAGTGCTGAACAACGGCAAATGCATGGACCAGTTCCCGGTAGATGTTTTCCAAGGCGGCGCCGGTACCTCCGTTAACATGAACACCAACGAAGTGCTGGCCAACATCGGTCTGGAGCTGCTGGGTCACAAAAAAGGTGAATACCAGTACCTGAACCCGAACGACCACCTGAACAAATGCCAGTCTACCAACGACGCTTACCCGACCGGTTTCCGCATCGCCGTTTACGCTTCCATCATGAAGCTGATCGAAGCGATCAAAAACCTGCGTGAAGGCGTTGACCGTAAAGCTGACGAATTCAAAAACATCCTGAAGATGGGCCGCACCCAGCTGCAGGACGCCGTACCGATGACCTTGGGCCAGGAATTCCACGCATTCAGCGTACTGCTGAACGAAGAAGTGAAAAACCTGCAGCGCACCGCTGAACTGCTGCTGGAAATCAACCTGGGCGCTACCGCTATCGGTACCGGTCTGAACACGCCGGAAGGTTACCAGAAACTGGCCGTGCAGAAGCTGGCAGAAGTCAGCGGCCTGCCGTGCGTACCGGCTGAAGACCTGATCGAAGCCACCTCTGACTGCGGTTCTTACGTCATGGTTCACGGCGCGCTGAAACGCACCGCGGTTAAACTGTCCAAAATCTGTAATGACCTGCGTCTGCTCTCCTCTGGTCCGCGCGCTGGCCTGAACGAAATCAACCTGCCGGAGCTGCAGGCGGGTTCCTCCATCATGCCGGCTAAAGTTAACCCGGTTGTGCCGGAAGTGGTTAACCAGCTGTGCTTCAAAGTCATCGGTAACGACACCTGCGTCACCATGGCAGCGGAAGCCGGTCAGCTGCAGCTGAACGTTATGGAGCCGGTTATCGGCCAGGCCATGTTCGAATCCATCTCTCTGCTGACCAACGGTTGCTACAACCTGCGTGAGAAATGCATCGACGGCATCACTGCCAACAAAGAAACCTGCGAAAAATTCGTCTTCAACTCTATCGGTATCGTTACCTACCTGAACCCGTTCATCGGTCACCACAATGGTGATATCGTAGGTAAAATCTGTGCTGAAACCGGTAAGAGCGTGCGCGAAGTTGTGCTGGAGCGCGGCCTGCTGACTGAAGCGCAGCTGGACGACATCTTCTCTGTTGAAAACCTGATGCACCCGGCTTACAAAGCTAAACGCTATACCGATGAAAGCGAAAAATAATTAACGCATCGGATTGTTAAAGGCACGTCTGGTCCCATGGTCAGCCGTGCCTTTTTATTGACAGAGTTGAGAGTAAAACAAGAATTATTATCATTACATTTTAAGGAGAAACACTATGCTAGTTCTAGAACTGGTAATTGTTCTGCTGGCGATTTTCTTGGGGGCCAGACTGGGCGGGATCGGGATCGGCTTCGCCGGTGGTCTCGGGGTATTAGTGCTAGCCGCCATCGGCGTTGCACCGGGTAAAATTCCGTTCGACGTAATCTCTATCATCATGGCCGTTATCGCCGCGATCTCTGCGATGCAGGTTGCCGGTGGTATGGACTACCTGGTTCACCAGACTGAAAAAGTTCTGCGTAAGAACCCGAAATACATCACCATTCTGGCGCCGATCGTCACCTACCTCCTGACCATTTTCGCCGGTACTGGTAACATCTCCCTGTCTGCGCTGCCGGTTATCGCCGAAGTCGCCAAAGAGCAGGGCATCAAACCATGCCGTCCGCTGTCTACCGCCGTGGTATCTGCACAGATCGCCATTACCGCATCCCCGATCTCTGCCGCCGTGGTTTACATGTCTTCCGTGATGGAAGGCCATGGTATCAGCTACCTGCATCTGCTGATGGTTGTGCTGCCGTCCACCTTCCTGGCGGTCCTGGTAATGTCTCTGATCGTCTCCTGGTGCTTTGACTCCAAGCTGTCCAACGATCCGGTATACCGCAAGCGTCTGGAAGAGGGTCTGATCACGCTGCGCGGCGACAAGCAGATTGAAATCAAAAAAGGCGCACAGACCTCTGTATGGCTGTTCCTGCTGGGCGTAGTTGCCGTGGTGGCCTATGCCATCATCAACAGCCCGAGCCTGGGCCTGGTTGCCAAACCGCTGATGAACACCACCAACGCCATCCTGATCATCATGCTGAGCGTGGCCACCCTGACCACCATCATCTGCCGCGTCGATACCGATAACGTACTGAACTCCAGCACGTTCAAAGCCGGTATGAGCGCCTGTATCTGTATCCTGGGCGTGGCTTGGCTGGGCGATACCTTCGTCTCCGCCAACATCGACTGGATCAAAGAAACCGCCGGTACCGTTATCCAGAATCATCCGTGGCTGCTGGCTGTCATCTTCTTCTTCGCCTCTGCCCTGCTGTACTCTCAGGCAGCTACCGCCAAGGCACTGATGCCGATGGCCCTGGCCCTGAACGTCTCTCCGCTGACCGCCGTTGCCTCCTTCGCCGCTGTGTCTGGCCTGTTCATCCTGCCGACCTACCCGACGCTGGTTGCCGCAGTACAGATGGACGACACCGGTACCACCCGCATCGGTAAACTGGTCTTTAACCACCCGTTCTTCATCCCGGGTACCCTGGGTGTGGCCCTGTCAGTTTGCTTCGGCTTCCTGCTGGGCAGCGTTATGCTGTAATCCCGCACACCTCACGTTAACGGGGCGCGCTGCGCCCCGTTGTCATTTTTGCGCCCGTTTACGCCTGACAAGCCCGCCCCCCTCACGGTATAGTGTCGAAATCATCATCAACACTGGCAACGCCGCGAGGTCCACTATGTCCCAGAACGTGACTCCCTTTACCGCCGCTGCGGCGGTTCCCGCTGACCACAGCGATGCCGTCGTGGTTCTGTGCACTGCGCCGGACGAGGCCTGCGCTCAGGAGCTTGCCGCCGCCCTGCTCGGCGAAAAGCTGGCGGCCTGCGTGACCCTGATCCCCGGCGCCACCTCCCTCTACTACTGGGAAGGAAAGCTTGAGCAGGAGTATGAAGTGCAGATGATCATCAAAAGCGAACGGCGCCATCAGCAGGCGCTGCTCGCCTATCTGAAACACCAGCATCCTTACCAAACGCCGGAGCTACTGGTCATTCCGGTGCAGGCAGGAGATCAAGACTACCTATCATGGCTCAACGCATCTTTGCGCTGATTGCGCTGTTTATGACGACCCTGCTGCCCGCCCAGGCCTCCCTGTTCGGCGAGCATCCTCGCTTTGTTCCGGTCAATCAGGCCTTTGCCTTTGACTTTCAGCAGCAGGGCGAAAATCTGACGCTGCGCTGGCAGATCCAGCCCGGCTATTACCTGTACCGTCAACAGATCCGGATTACGCCCCATCAGGCCCAGCTAGGTCCTTGGCAGCTACCGCCGGGGATCCCCCATCACGACGAGTTTCAGGGGGAAACCGCCATCTTCCGCGACGGTCTCAGCCTGAGGCTGCCCCTGCTCAGCGCCGCGGCGGGGGGCGAGATAAGCGTCACCTATCAGGGCTGTGCCGCCGCGGGCTTCTGCTACCCGCCGGAGACGCGGCGCATTCCCCTCGAGGCGATAACCGCGACCGACGGCGCCGGCGCGTCGCCCGGCGCGGCGGCGAACACGGAGCACGCGCCAACGCTGCCCTTTCCTGCGCTGTGGGCGCTGCTGATCGGCATCGGCATCGCCTTTACCCCCTGCGTCCTGCCGATGTACCCCTTGATATCGGCGCTGATCCTGGGCCAGAAACAGCGCCACGGCTGGGGGCATACCGCCCTGCTGGCGCTGGTCTATGTACAGGGAATGGCCATCACCTACACCGTGCTTGGTATGGTGGTAGCCGCCGCCGGGCTGCGCTTCCAGGCCGCGTTTCAGCACCCCTATGTGCTGATCGGTCTCTCGCTGCTGTTTATCCTGCTGGCGCTCTCCATGTTCGGGGCGTTCACTCTGCAGCTGCCCGCTTCGCTGCAAACCCGGCTGACGCTATGGAGCAACCGCCAGCGCAGCGGGTCGCTGCTCGGCGTCTTCGTGATGGGTGCCCTCGCCGGCCTGATCTGCTCTCCCTGCACCACCGCGCCCCTCAGCGCCATTCTGCTGTATATCGCCCAAAGCGGTAACCTGTGGGTCGGCGGCGGTACGCTCTACCTCTACGCGCTGGGAATGGGGATCCCGCTGATCGCGGTCACGCTGTTTGGTAACCGGCTGCTGCCGCGCAGCGGGCCGTGGATGCAGCATGTGAAAGAGGGATTTGGCTTTGTAATCCTGGCGCTGCCGGTATTTCTGCTGGAGCGTATACTGGGCGAAGTCTGGGGTATACGGCTGTGGAGCCTGCTTGGCATCGCCTTCTTCCTGTGGGGATTCAGCCTCTCCCTGCACGCACAGCGCCGCGGCACCCGCCTTTGGCAGATCCTGCTGCTGGGCGCCGCGCTGATCTGCGCCCGTCCGCTGCAGGATTGGATCTTCGACGGCGCACCGCGCGCCGGCACCGACGTCAGTGAAACCCTGGCGTTCCAGCCTATCGACTCCCCACGGCAGCTGGCTCAGGCGCTGGCGCAGGCCAAGGCCCGCAGGCAGCCGGTGATGCTGGACTTCTATGCCGACTGGTGCGCCGCCTGCAAAGAGTTTGAGAAATATACCTTCAGCAATGATGCCGTGCGTAGCCAGCTGGCGGGCACCCTGCTATTGCAGGCAAACGTGACCGCCAATACCGAGCAGCACGCCCAGCTGCTGCAGCAGCTTAACGTACTGGGGCTGCCGTCGATCCTGTTTTTCACTCCCGATGGGCAGCCGTTAGACGACGCACGCGTCACCGGTTTTATGGACGCCGAACGTTTTCTGGCGCACCTGCGGCAGCTGCCGCAGGTGCAGTGACGGGCCTCGCCCTTCATCATAAGGAGAACCGAATGCAACGGGAGCAAATCCTGACGCAGGCGCTGCGGCGCCTGGAGCGACATGGCCTAGCTGGCGCCACGCTGCCCGCCCTGATCGACAGCGAAACGCTATCCCTCGATCAGGCACGCCGCTACTGGCCAGACAGCGAGGCCCTACTGTACGACTGTCTGCGTTTCCACGGCCAGCAGATCGATACCTGGCGCCGACAGCTCCTGCTGAATGACACCCTGAGCCACGATGACAAAATCCTGGCCCGCTATCCAGTGCTGGCAGAGCATGTTGAGCAGGGGCGTTTCCCCGGCTGCCTGTTTATTTCGGCCTGCATCCAATACCCCGCCGCCGACCACCCGATCCATCAGCTGGCGTCTCGACAAAAGCAGGCGTCGTTTGATTTTACGCTGCGGCTGCTGCAGGAGAGTGAGATTGGCGATGCCTCGCTGGTCGCACACCAGATGGAGCTAGTGCAGGAGGGGTGTCTGAACCGGCTGCTGGTCAGCCGCCGACGTGAGGATGTCGATATCGCGCTGCATCTGGCGCAGGACATCCTGCACATCGCCCACTGCCGACGACACGACGCCCTGAGTTAACCCACGTAAAAAATAAATACCCCCGGCACAGCCGGAGGTTTTCAAGACACAAAAAAGCCACCTCACAGGGAGGTGGCATGCACAACACACTACGGAAACAACGGGCGATTATTTGCCATCGACCAGCGTTACGCTGTCGGTAATAATCCCCTCTTCAGCGCCCTTCAGCGCCAGGTTGGCCTCATAGTACTTGCCCGCCTTCAGCAGGCTCTGCGCATGGGCTACGGCCTGACGGGTCTGCTTCAGCGGCATCAGGTACTGGGTTTCGGTAATCCCCACGCCTGCTACGCGCAGCGCCTCCAGCGCACCCTTATGATCGCCCTTGCTCAGTTTTTCGTTCGCCTTAGCGATCGCCTTCTGTTTCTCCGGCGTCGCCACAAAATCTTCAGAAAGCGCAATAGATGCGTTGATGATCACATAGTTATCACCGGCCAGCGGCGCTTTTTTATCCGACTTGATAAAGGACTTCCAGTCAGTACTATCGTCGGCCAGCAGAGCCGCAGACTGATCGGTCAGCTTGGTCGCCACATCCGGATAGCCGCGGAACAGCGCAACGCGCGCATACTGCATATCACGCATTGCCGTAAAGCCCTGCTGAGCCACTTTAGCCACATCCTGCACCTGTTGGGCAGACAAACCGGCGGCTGCAGCAGCGGCGCTCGCTGGCGCGGTCGGCGCGGCGTCGGCTGCCCAGGTAAAGGTAGAAAACATCGCCAGAGAAAGAGCAGTTGCTGTCAAAATACGTTTCATAATCTTGGCCCGTTTATCCCATACTGGTTAAATCGTTAACTCACTCGTTGCGGCGGAGGCGCTATACACTTTCCTCCCGCTGACCCACTTAGTTATAGACGCCGGCGAAGTCATGTCAATTGCATCGCCTCCCCTGCCGTTCGGCGGCAAAAAAAGCGCACACTCCCCGGCCTGCGCCGCGTACAGCGCGGACCCAAAATTTAATCTTCATTACATGGATAAATAACACTATGTTTTAAAGCATATTATTTATTTCTAACGTTGACAGAATAGCGCGCTTAGCTACCCTGGCGGCGCCAACACCGCGTTCGACGCCAGCGTTGATGCCGCCATTAGCCTGAAAAACAGCGTGTCCAGACACCCCAGAGACAAAAGTTGACAAAACGTCGGCGAGTGAAATGTACCCTGTCCCGTAGCGAAGAGCCCCCGTTAAGGCTCTGGCAACGAGACGCCGCGGGTGACGCGGCGGCCACCCTCTGTCGCCTGACTATTGGGGAAACGCTGATTTTATCTCCAGATGAATCACCTGGCCGATAAAATCGTTGACGCGCCGGGCGCAATACGGTTTAATGCGCCCCGTTGCCCGGATAGCTCAGTCGGTAGAGCAGGGGATTGAAAATCCCCGTGTCCTTGGTTCGATTCCGAGTCCGGGCACCACTTCTTCTGAAAACCCTGCCTTATGGCGGGGTTTTTACTTTTTGAATCAGCAAATTGTTGGCTCCTCTGTCGTTGGCATCCTTATCCTTCCCCAGCGCCGCTTCCCGGTGCTAAAGAATAAGCATCATGATGCAGCTCGGCAAAGGCCTCCCACTGATACTGTCGCCCCATTCATTGCTGTAGCCGGCAACACGATACCCGACTGAATGGTAGCCCTTGTGCTGGTTGCGTTATAGCTGTTTTCCCACGGGATAGCACTGTTGTACATCAGGTCACAAGCACTGATAAATATATTTCATAAAACAGGCGATAATACCCGGCAACCGGGCATTTTTCAGAAAGGCAAACGGGTGCTACCGCGCGGCATGATCTCAAAACCGACATCAACAACATCCCCCACATAGCCTCTGTTGGCGCTCATTTTGAGCATCATCTCCGCTGTACGTGTCGCAATCTCATCTGCATTCAGGTTCACACTACTAAGAGTGACGGGTGACAACCAGGCACTGGAGGGGAAATCGCCGTAACCCAGAATACTGAGCTTATCGGGAACGGAAATGCCCCGCGCCTGTGCTTCCATTAACAACGCGGTCGCAATAGAATCGCTGGTGCAGAAAATCCCATCCAGACCGCGCTCTTTTACCAGCGTTTTCATCAAAATTTCCCGACTCCCCTGCCAAATATTTTCACCGTTAGGTATATCCACCAGAAGAGGCGTTTTACCCTGCTCCTCCAGTGCACAGCAGAAACCTGTGTAGCGAATGCGTGCCCGGATGTCATCTTCAAAACGCGTAGTGAAATAAGCCAGTTTGCGACACCCCGTTTCAAGTAGATAACGGGCTGCCTCATAACCGATTTTTTCGTGATCATTGCCGACCTGCGCGGCAAACGTTCCGCCGTCAACCTGCCACATCTGAATCACCGGGACGCCGCTGTTGTGCAGCATTTTCAGCGTCGAGGTTTTGTGATCCGCCCCGGCAATGGCAATCACCGCAGGCGACCATTGCAGAATTGAGCGGATCTGTTCCTCTTCTTTGTCGAGGCTGTGATCGTGAGAGGCAATCGAGAGCTGGAAGCCCTGCGCACTAACGGTGGATTCGATGCGCTGCACGACATGGCTGAAAAAGATGTTCGCTAGCGAAGGCAGCACCACGGCCATGTTACTACTCTGCCCGCCGGTAAACTGGCTGGCAATTTTATTATGCACATAACCCAAGGCATCAATGGCGGCCTGAATTTTTTTACCGGTTTTGTCAGAGACGCGTTCGGGCTGGCGGATATACAGCGAAACCGTTGAAGGCGATACCCCCGCCTTTTGCGCGACATTATCAAGTTTTACGATTTGGCGTGATCTCTGGCGCATTCCTCTCCCGCACTTTCCTCAGTTACCCACGCCCCTAGCGCGTTCCGGCCGGAACGCTGGCGTTGTGTTAATACCAGAACGAATATAAGCGCCACTCCCCAGACGGCGGCGATAAGCCAGACGAAACTCTCAGGGATACCGGTTTTCGCAGTTAGGCCAAGTGGCGATAACGTGATAAATATGCTGATTAAAGCAGCCAACATCATAATACTTGCCCGTTCCACGTAACGCCATTTTTCCATGGGGATTTTGGCAGGCGATACATGCAGATCCACCCAGTTAACGGGCTGAAGCTTACCGATTAGCAGCATGAGGGCGACTTCAATCACGAACAAAATCCCCATCACGTGGATAAAATGCACGGGGATCAGTTTATTCAGACCGGTAAACGTGTACAGGCCGTAAGCGATAATATGGAAAATCAGCACGCATTTCGCCGCTCGTGCGGGAACGTGACACGTCAGGAACCCCACCAGCACAATGGTGATGATCGGGATGCTATAAAACCCGGCGAAGCGCCGCATTAAATCAAAAATGCCGTTGGGCGTATGCAGTAGCAGCGGCGCGATAATAATCGACACTAGCGAAAAAATCACCGAGGCCACTTTACCTACGCGAACCAGCTTTTTCTCATCTTGGCAGCCGGTCAGTGGGCCATAGAGATCGATAACAAACAGCGTCGCGCTGGAGTTAATAATCGAGTTGAAATGGCTGATGACCGTACCGAAAATTGCCGCCGCGAACATGCCGATAAGCCACCACGGTAGCACCGCCTTCACCAGCGCCGGATACGTGTAATCCGCGTTGCTGAACACGGGGCCAAACATGTTGAAGGCGATTAACCCCGGTAGCACCATCGCCAGCGGAACCAGCAGTTTAATCGTGCCCGCCAGCAGCACCCCTTTCTGGCTTTCCGCCAGAGACTTCGCGCCCAGCGTGCGCTGAATTATCATCTGGTTGGTACACCAGTAAAACAGGTTGGCGCAGATCATCCCGGTGAATATCGTACTAAAAGGAACCGATGACGTTTCATTGCCAATCGCATTCAGCTGTTCCGGGTGATTTAGCAGGATTTTACCCCCCGACAGCAGCGAGCCATCCCCCAACGCGAACAGGCCTAAAACCGGAATTAACAGCGCGGCAATGAGCAAAATAATACCGCTAATGGTGTCAGAGATCGCCACCGCTTTCAGGCCGCCAAGCGTAGCATACAGACCGCCTACCGCCCCCATCGCAAACGCCAGCACACCGATGGAGCCCCATGCAGGCAGATTAAAAATCTTCTGAAAATCAAACAGTTCATTCATGGTGATAGCGCCAAGATAGAGGCTGCAAGGGTTAGCCATCACCGCGTACCCCACCAGCAGCATGATGCTGACCATGCGGCGGGTGTTGCGATCGAAGCGGTTTTCCAGAAATTGCGGCATGGTTGTTATTCCACGGCGCAAAAAGCGCGGCAGAAAAAACATCGCCATCACCACCGTTGCTACGGCGGCGGTGCTCTCCCAGGCCATTCCGCTGATATCAAAACGGTAGGCGTTGCCGTTCAGCCCTACCAACTGTTCAGCAGAAAGATTAGAAAGCAGCAGCGAACCAGCAATGAAATATCCTGACAGTCCGCGTCCGGCGAGAAAAAAGCCCTCGACGCCAGATTCTGAAACCCCCTTCGTTTTATGATAAGAATATAGCGCTACGAAAATAAGGAAGAGAAAAAAAGTACCAACGGAAAATAACATTTTCATAAATGTACCCTGCCGATTTCAGTATCTAGACACTATCACATATGCCTTTCAGACTAAGAAGTTCGCCTATTATGAGAATTTGAAGCTCGCCAGAAAACCTTGACATTATGCGTATTAATTGTGTTGTTGGTCACACATTTCATCTTCACCATATTGATAATCGTAGCGCTACAATATTAACGTGAAAGCACATTAATCGTAGGGCACTGAAAATATGTTCAACAAAGATCGCTTAACTCGCCGTGAGATCGGAGAACTGCGCAGCCAACGCTGGTACGCGCCAGAAACGATCAGAGCTTTCGCGCATCGGCAACGCACACAGCAGATGGGTTTTGCCCGCGAAGAGTTCCTCGGTAAACCTGTTATCGGCATCATCAACACCTGGAGCGACATGAGCGCCTGCCACTCGCATCTGCGCGAACGGGCGGAAGCAGTCAAACGCGGCGTCTGGGCGGCGGGCGGTTTCCCGGTCGAACTTCCAGCCCTGTCGATGGGCGAAGTGATGGTGAAACCCACCACCATGCTGTACCGCAACTTCCTCGCGATGGAAGCGGAAGAGCTACTGCGCCAGCATCCGATTGACGGCGTAGTTCTGCTGGGTGGCTGTGATAAATCTACGCCTGCGCTGCTGATGGGCGCACTGTCGATGGATATCCCGTTGATTTTTTGCCCGGCAGGCCCGATGACGACTGGCAAATGGCACGGCCAGGCAACGGGCGCGGGTACGCACACCAAAAAATACTGGGACCAGTTGCGCCTTGGCGCAATTACCCAGCACGACTGGATCGAACTGGAAGGCGCGATGACGCGCTCAATCGGGACCTGCAACACCATGGGAACCGCCTCCACCATGACCTCTATCGCGGATGCGATGGGCTTCACATTTCCGGGCGCCAGCTCCATTCCGGCGGCGGACTGCCGTCACCCGCAGATGGCGGCGCAGTGCGGTCTGACCATTGTCGATATGGTGTGGTACGGCCATAAACCGTCTACGTGGCTGAAAAAAGAGAACTTCCTCAATGGCATCGTGGCGTACATGGCGCTGGGCGGCTCAACCAACGCCGCTATCCACCTGATTTCGATGGCAAACCGCGCGAGCATTCCGCTGAATCTGGAAGATATGGAAATCATTGCCCGAAAAATTCCGGTTCTGGCGAATCTCTTCCCGTCGGGCTCTAACCTGATGGATGACTTCTTCTTCGCAGGCGGCATGAAAGCGCTGATGAAAAAACTCAGCGGATTTTTACATCTCGACGCTGTCGGGGTGACCAACTACCCAATTAGTCAGTGGGTTGAACAGGCGGAGTGTTTTGACGACGACGTAATCCGCGATCTCAGCAATCCAGTTATTCCGCTTTCACAGGGCTGCGCACTGGCGGTACTACGCGGAAACCTCTGCCCGAACGGCTCGGTCATGAAATCCTCTGCCGCCAGCCCGCAGCTGCGCAAACATATCGGCCCGGCGCTGGTGTTTGATACGCACCAGGCCCTGTCCGATCAGATTGACGACCCGGCGCTGGATGTTAGCAAAGACACAGTGATTATTCTGCGCAACGCCGGGCCGGTCGGCGCGCCGGGAATGCCGGAATGGGGCAACCTGCCTATTCCGAAAAAGCTGTTGCAGCAGGGCGTCACCGATATGGTGCGCATCTCTGATGCCCGGATGTCCGGTACCCACTACGGCACCTGCATTCTGCACGTCGCGCCTGAAGCCGCGATTGGCGGGCCGCTCGCTCTGGTGAAAACCGGCGATTTGATCGAACTGGATATCGCGGCGGGTTCGCTGAATATGCTGGTCGATGATGCCGAGCTCGACCGTCGCCGTGCCGCGTATACCCCACAACATAAAGTCTTTGGCCGCTCCTGGGCCGCACTCTATCAGCAGCATGTCACCCAGGCGAACGAAGGCTGTGATTTCGACTTCCTGCAATCCGGCAGCGATGTCCCCGAACCGCCCATTTTTTGAGGAGTCATGATGAATAACTTTAAGCACGCGATTTTGTCAGGGCAGTGCCTGTTCGGCACCTGGATGATGACCGGGAGCGATACGGTTGCAGAAGCGATGGCAACCGTGGGGTTCGATTTTCTGGTGCTGGATCAGGAACATGTCGCAGTTGATACGCTGGATGCTATTTGCATCGATCGCGCCATTCGCAGCGTTAACGCCGAAACTACGCCCCTGTACCGTCTCGCTGGAAATGACGTGGTGCTGATTAAACGCGCGCTTGACGGCGGCGCGATGTCGCTGATGATCCCGTTTATTAACACCCCGGAAGAAGCGAAAAAAGCCGTAGAGTCAGCCTATTATCCGCCGTATGGCAAGCGCGGCTTCGCCGCCATGCACCGAGCATCTGGTTGGGGTGGGAATGCGCAGTTTGTGCAGGAGGCCCGCGATGAACTGTGCCTGATCCTGCAACTGGAAACACCGGAAGCCATCGACAATATCGACGCGATTAACAACGTGGACGGGATCACAGGTTTCTTCATTGGCCCAGGCGACCTCTCCTCAGCGATGGGCCATCCTGGCAATCCATCACACCCGGACGTACAGGCGATGATCAAGCGCGGGCTGGAAACATGCCAGCGTCTTGGTAAACCATGCGGCATCGTCGGCGGTAACCCGAATCTAGTCAACAGATACCAGCAGATGGGCTTTACTTTCGTGGCGCTGGCCTCTGACATGAGCTTCCTGCTGGCGCGCGCGAAAGAACAGCTGGCGGAGATCCGCGGTGAGAAACTGAGCATTAGCGGCGGTGAGGTCTACTAAGATGACCCGGCTGATTGAACGCACCTGCGGCGATGTGTCCATCGCCGTTGCGCCTGAACTGGGTGGCGCACTGGCCTGGCTACGCTGGCGCGGTCACGATATTTTTCGCCCTTTCAACCCGGGCGGGGAAAAGCGCGCCAATCTATGCGGTAGCTACCCACTTGTTCCCTGGTCGAACCGGATTGCGCAGGGAGAGTTTCATTTTTCCGATCGCCGCTGGCAGGTGGCGCGCAATTTCGGCAATCATCCACACGCGCTGCACGGCAACGGCTGGCAGTGCGAATGGCAGGAACAGGACCGCGAAGAGTCCGTCACGCTGACTCTGGAACGCCCGGCATCAGAGGTCTGGCCCTGGCCGTGGCGCGCCACGCAGGTTTTCGCCCTTACACCGGATAGCCTGACCCTCACCCTGCGCTATCACAATCTGGCGGACATTCCCGTACCGGCTGGGCTTGGTTTTCATCCTTTCTTTGCCGATGCGAGCGATAGCGAGGTGCAGTTCAGCGCGGCGCGCGTGTGGCTGAACGATGACAACAGCCTGCCTTACAAAGAGATACCGACGCCTGAGAAATGGGATTACCGCGCTTTTCGCGCGCCGGTTCCCAACTCCGTGGATAACTGTTTTACCCACTGGTGCGGTGAAGCCATCGTGCGCTGGCCACGGCGCGGCATTCGCGCAACATTAACCAGCGACGTGCCCAACGCCGTATTTTTTATTCCCGGTACGGAGCGAAATGTGGTGGCCATTGAGCCGGTCAGCCATATCAACAACGCGATTAATCTGTTCTCTCCCGGCAACGGCGAGCAGGCAATGGATGTTGTCGCCCCAGGCTGCTCGTTATCACTTCATATGACAGTAAGGATGTCCGATGAAAAATAACCCGACACCGCTTTTTGATTATCAGGGCGAGCTGCCCGAATGCCCTACCTGGGACGCCGACACCCAATCACTATTCTGGACCGACATCCTTAAAAAGCAGATCCATCGCTATCAACCGCAGACCGGCGAGCAAACTGTTTTTCATTTTGAAGAAGAGGTGGGCTGTTTCGCTCTGCGCGAGCGTGGCGGCTTTATCGTGGCAATGCGCTCGGGCATCTGGCTAGCTGACCAGATAGGCGCGCTGACGCAAAAGGTCTGCGATAACCCGAATAACCCGCAACTGGCGCGCTTCAACGACGGAGGTACCGACTGGCTGGGGCGCTTTTATGCCGGCACTTATTGGGGGCCGCGCGACTATAACGGCGCACTGCTGTGCCGGGTAGACGCAGCGTTAAAAACCACGGTGGTGCAGTGCGACATCCTTGGCGCAAACGGACTGGCTTTTTCCGCCGACAAAAAGTGGATGTACACCAGCGATACGCCGAATCATGTGATTTATCGCACACCGCTGGATGCGGACGGCAATCCCGGCCAGCGCCAGGTGTGGGAAACCTTCCCGCGCGGTAACGGTAGACCTGACGGTGCTGCGATGGACACTGAAGGTTGCTACTGGAGCGCACTGTTTGATGGCTGGCGCATCGCACGTTTCTCACCGCAGGGCGAGATTATCGAAGAGTACGCGCTACCGGTGCGTTGTCCGACCATGGTCTGCTTCGGCGGCGACGATCTGAAAACGCTGTTTATCACCACCACGCGGGAAAACATGACCGCAGAAGAAATTATCGAGCGCCCGCTTTCCGGGGCAATTTTTACCCTGCAGGTGGCTGTCGCCGGGGTAGCAAAAGCAAAATTTAAAGAGAGTTAATAATGAATACGATTGGATTTATCGGTCTCGGCCTGATGGGCGAAGCCATGTCGAAAAATATCGTCAACGCCTTCTCCGGCAATGTCGTGGTTTACGATCTCAACCCAGAAGCCGTGAATCGCCTGGTCGCGTACGGCGCGCAAGCCGCCGTCTCCATTGCGGATGTTGCGCAGCAGGCAGACGTGATTATCAGCATGGTGCCGCGCTCTGAGCACGTTCTCGATGTATACCAACAGTTGCTTCCCCATTTACACGCGGGTCAAATCACCATTGATATGTCGACTATCGACCCGTCTGTCTCAATGGACATTTCCGCTGAAGTGGCGAAAACCGGCGCGGTGATGCTGGATGCGCCGGTGGTGAAATCCGTTCCGGCAGCAGTCAAAGCGGAGCTGGGTATCTACGTCGGCGGCGACAAAGCGGCGTGGGGAAAAGTAAAACCGGTGCTGGCAATGATGGGCAATAATCAAATCCATATGGGTGAGAATGGCCGCGGGCTGGTAATGAAAATTATACACAACCTGATGGTGGCGGGCATTCAGAACAGCGTCAACGAGATGCTGACCACCGCCGATCGCTACGGCATTGATAAAACTGATTTTCACACGGCGATTTCCTATGGCGGCGCGACCAACTGGTATCTCGACAGCAAAATTAACAGCCTGATCGCGGAGGATTACCGTACCGCGTTTTCCCTTCAGAACATGGCGAAAGACGTCAACATCATGAAAACCCTACTTCAGGAGTCCGGGTTAACGCTGCCGGGCGTCGACGTGGTAAAAGCCGTTTATGACCGCGGTATCGAAAGCGGCCTCGGCGGCGAAGATTTCTGCGCAACATTCAAAGTCGTGAAAGACCATTCCAGCAAATAAAATTAGAAGGAAACAGCATCATGCAAGCAAGTGCGATTTATAACAGCCTGAAAGATAAAATCGTCGCGATTACCGGCGGCGCCAGCGGTATCGGTGAAGCGTATGTCCGCGCTTTTGTTGACCAGGGCGCGCGCGTCGCGTTCCTCGATTTCAATAAAGACGCAGGCGAAGCGCTGGCAAAAGAGCTGAACTGCCTCTTTTTACCGTGCAATGTTACCGACATTCCTCAGTTAAAAAGCTGCTTCGGGACGATTATCGCACAACTTGGCGACGTCGATGTGCTGATTAACAACGCCGGTAGCGACGATCATCACACGATTGACGAACTCACCGAAGAGTATTTCAACAACCGTATCAACGTGAACCTGCGTCATCACCTGTTTGCAATTCAGGCAGTGATCCCAGGCATGGCGCGTAAAGGTACCGGCAGCATTATCAATATGGGTTCCATTAACTGGATGCGCGGCCGCCCGGGGCGCGTGTGCTATTCCCTTTCCAAAGCCGCTATCCACGGTTTTACCCGCACTCTGGCACAGGAACTGGGCGAGCGTGGCATTCGCGTTAACAGCCTGGTGCCGGGCGCTATCCGTACGGCGAAGCAGGACGCCATGTGGGCCAAACTCGACCCTGCCGCAGTAAATCAGTTTATTGAATTACAGGCACTGAAGCTGCGTCTTGACGGCACGCACTGCGCCCGGCTCGCTCTGTTCCTCGCATCTGATGAATCCTGCGGCTGTACTGGCCAGGATTTCGTTATTGATGCAGGACTTTCGCTTAACTAAGAGGCCAATATGGATTTCTTTAACCTGTTAACCCCGGACGGTGCGCCGCTGGAAACCAGCACGATGCTGATTGTTATCGGTGTCATGTTTCTCTATACCTTCATCGGTATTTGCGCAGGCTTTGGCGGTGGGCTGACCGCCATGCCGCTGATTACGATGGTGCTGCCTCTGAAAATGGCTGCGCCGATATCGGTGATGGTCGGCACCGCAACCGCGCTTTATGCGACGTGGCTTTCGCGCAAAGAGACGGACTGGAAATCAGCGGCGGTTCTGATCCTCTTTTCGTTCGCGGGTATCCCAGTCGGGCTGTATGCATTGTCGTATCTTCCTGATCACATTATGAAAATCTGGCTTGGCGGCTTTATTATTATTTACTCGTTTTACAGCCTGTTTATTCCTCGTTTGCCGGTCTACGACAAACGCTGGATTGCCGCACCGATGGGCGCTATCGCCGGAGCCTTAGGCGCAGCCTTCTCCACGAACGGGCCGCCGGTGGTGATGTACGGTATGCTGCGTAATCTGGGCCCGGCTGCGTTTCGCGGCACGCTGAACGCCTTCTTCACTGCAAACAACATCGCGATTATTGGCGGCCTGGCCACCAGCGGCATTTTGACAATATCGACCATTAAGTTAGTAATTTTCTGCATTCCAACCATGCTGCTGGGCTCGCTTGTCGGCCAGTATGTCCACAAGCGGATCTCGGTAAAAACGTTCCGCATTATGGTCTTCCTGCTGCTGATCGCATCTGGCGCAATGCTAATTAAAGGCGCGACCGGTATCTCCGCTATCAGTGCGCTGCTGCCGGCGTTTGGTTTATTGGCTGTTCTGCAACTCGCCTTTGGTAAGAAAGTGGCGGCGATTCGCGCCTCCGATGAAGCGCAAAAAGCACAGTAAAAACAAGGCAAAAAAAGCTGCTGAACTTCTGAAGTGCCCCCCGAAAGTTGGACATCCAACGATTAGGGGTGGGGTCAGTCCATCAACGGCTCAGAAGTGTCTAGATTATCCGAGGCGATTCAAACTTAGATCTTCGATGAAGTTGTTCATGGTACAAAATAGTGGTACGTTCGAAATCGAAGTGTTAAGGTAACTTACTGTTATTCGGTGATTTCATTGATATAAAAACAAATCCTTGGTTCGATTCCGAGTCCGGCACCACTTCTTATGAAAACCCTGCCTTATGGCGGGGTTTTTGCTTTTTGAATCAGCAAATTGTTGGCTCCTCTGTCGTTGGCATCCTTATCCTTCCCCAGCGCCGCTTCCCGGTGCTAAAGAATAAGCATCATGATGCAGCCCGGCAAAGGCCGAAACGATACCGATTATATCCGTAGCGGTTCTCCAAGAGCGGCGCGCCGCTATCGGCAAAGGCGAGCTTAAACGCGCCAATGGAACAGAACACCTTGAGGATACAAAATCCTGGAGGCTCGTCCGTCGTGAAGAGCACGATCGTCTCCTGTTGTGGGCCAATGCCCCGACCTCGTGGTAGGGACATTGGCCCGCAGACGCTATAGCGCGCTGATAATCAGGTAGATCACGGCGGCTAGCGCCATGCAGCCCCCCAACAGCAGCAGGGCTATCGCCCAGCCAAGATTTACCCGCCGCGTTTTTTTATGCAGCGCCGGGGCCTGCCACTTTAACTGCCACATCCTTTGCTCCTTATCCCGTAGACGCTTCGCCATCGCTCCGTGATGGCACTTCGGCGCCGGGCACCAATCCCGCGATATCTCTTCTAATCATACTGGTAATCACGCCATATTGCCGTCATCCTATTCCGAGACTTTCGCCAGCCATGCCTCCAGCGCCACCAGCCCCTCCCGGATCGGTCCGTCAACCGCCGCCGCCGTCAGCGGGGCTCGCTCCAGCGCCAGGCAGGCATCCGCCGCGCCGCGCATTCCCAGGCTGGCGCAGCTGCTTTTCAGGCGGTGCGCAAGCCCCTGCACCAGGTCGGCGTCTCCCGCGGCGCGGGCCGCTGC
Source organism: Edwardsiella anguillarum ET080813 (assembly GCF_000264765.2). Lineage (GTDB taxonomy): Bacteria > Pseudomonadota > Gammaproteobacteria > Enterobacterales > Enterobacteriaceae > Edwardsiella > Edwardsiella anguillarum. The sequence continues at coordinate 2,081,267 of NZ_CP006664.1, read as the reverse complement.
CATCTCAGCCAGCAGCGGTAGCGAGTGCTGACGAAACAGCGCCAGCCACTCCGTCAGGCGCGGCTGGCCAAAGGCCGCCAAATCCTCCGCCAGCTGTCCGTCATCCAGCGGCGTTGCGATCTGCTGCGCCACGCGGGACGGCTGCGCCGCGCTCCGCTCACCGTCGGTTAGCGCATGGGCAATCAGGCGGCACAGCTCTGCCCGTGGCACCGGCTTTTGGATCATGCCGCAAAACAGTGGACGGATCCGACGGTGCTGAGCCTCATCCAGCACATGCGCGCTAAAACCGATGCGCTTCAGCTGCGGGTAGGCCTCTGCCATCTGGCGCGCCAGCGTAGGACCGTCGCTGTCCGGCAGGTCAAAATCCACCAGCGCCGCATCGAACGCCGTATCCCGCGCCAGCAGGGCCAGCGCCTCCGCGGCGCTGCCGGCGATACGAACCTGAACGCCAGCGCTCTGCAGCATCTCTGCGCTGATACGCTGGCTAAGCGGATTATCCTCGATCAGCAGCAGGCGACGCCCGGCCAGCAACCATGCCTGCGCAGGCGCCTCCGGCGGCGGCAGCGCCGCCCGTCGCAGCGGTAAGCTCAGGCAGAAGCGGCTCCCCTTGCCCGGGGCGCTGCTCACCGCCAGGCTTCCTGTCATGGCCTGCGCCAGACCGCGGCAGATGGCCAACCCCAGCCCCGTGCCGCCGCGTCGGGCGCTCAGCTGCACAAATGGCTGAAATATAGCCGCCTGCTGCGCCGGATCGATGCCGCAGCCGCTGTCCTGAACCGCTATCCACCAGCGCATCTCATCGCAGCCGCAGCTCACGCGAATCACCCCGCGCTCGGTAAAACGCAGGGCGTTGTTCAGCAGGTTCATGACGATCTGGCGAATCCGGCGCGGATCGCCCTGCAGCCATGTCGGTAACGCATCAGCGTAGTCATGCGCCAGGCGAAGCGGACGCTCGCGCAGCCGCCCCTCCGCCAGCCGCAGCAGGCTATCCAGCAGCTGGCGCGGTGAAAACGGCTCATCGTTTAGCACCACGCTACTGCTGCCGGCTTCGATCGCCGAATAGTCCAGCACATCGTTCAACACCGCCAGCAGCGACTCACCGGAGTCGTTGATCGCCTGGACATAGCCACGGCTCTGGGGAGAGATCGACTGCTCCGCCAGCAGCTGGGCGGTGCCCAGAATACCGTGCAGCGGCGTGCGGATCTCGTGGCTCATCGCCGCCAGAAACGCCGACTTGGCCCGATCGGCGTTTTCCGCCTCCGCGCGGGCCTGACGGTGCTCAACCACCAGCGCCTGCAGCTCGGCGGTGCGCATCTGTACCAGATCGGCCAGATGCTGACGCTGGTGACGCAGGGCGCGTACGCTGGTGCGGAACGCCTCCATAAGACGTCCGATGGTATCCAGCTCGCACACTCCAGCGCGATCGGGAAAGGGGGAGTCGAAGTCGCCGTCCAGCAGGCGCTGCAGCGCGGCCGTCTGATGGGCCAACGGCTGAGAGAGCGAGCGGTAAACCACGCGCCACAGGATCAGACACAGCGCCAGCAGCCCGGCGCCCCCCAGCAGCGTCAGCCAGGTCAGCCCCAGACGACGCGCCTGCTGCAGCTGCTCTAGCGCGGCGGCATTGCGCCGCTCAATATCGCTCACTTGGCGACTTATCTCCGCGCTAAAGCGGGTAAAGAGATCCAGGTTGTTCTGTGACAACGCCTGTAGACGGGCGTAAATATCATTATCCTGGCGATATAGGTCAACCAGCGTACGGTACTGCGCAACCTGCCCCAGCGCCTGGGCTATCTGGGCGCGAATGCGCGGATCCTCAACCCGCTGCTGGCGGCGCTGCAGGATGCGCAGCGCCTGCGCCAGGCGCTCCTCCTGTTCGCTCAGCGCCAAACGGCCGCTGTCGCTCTCCAGCGCCATGATCATCTGCTGGACCCGCAGCGCGCTCAGGCGTAGCTCGCTCATCTGATTCAGGTACTCCAGATCGATATCGATCAGCCGGTCCAGCGCCTGCTCCGCCGCCGCCACCCGCCGCTGCTCAATCAGATCATAGATACCCGCCTGGGTCGCACCGGCGGCCGTCGCCGCGTTGCTGGCCTGTCCTTTGGCCAGCTCGGCAATCTGCTCTGCCGCCGCCGCCACCTGCGCGCTGAGCGCCCGCGCGCGCAGACGCAGCTGCAGGCGCTGTCCCACTAGCGCCCCCTGCTCTCCCAGCGAGCGGGTGATCTCCGTCTCCTGCCGGGCGATGGTCTCGATATCGAATCCCTGGCGACGCAGCTCATCCAGCAGACGGCTGATCTTCAGGCTCTGCGCCGTCAGCATCCGCCCCTGGGCCAACCACTCCCGTTCGCTGTCCGCACTGCTCAGACTCTGGGCCGAAAACAGCTCATAGGCACCGGCCTCGCTCAGCTGGCGCGCCATGTTCATGGTCGGCAGCAGGGCCTGCGTATTGGCCTGCTCCACCCGGCCAACGTAGTGCAGGCTAAACCACCCCACCAGCACGCTGCCCAGGGTTAACGCCGCCATCAGCGCAAAAGCCAGCCACAGCCGGCGAGTCAGAGAAGGCGTCCCCATAGCGCTCCCGCGTCGTAAAAACGTTGAGTTAATCCGTGATAAGGCACTAGCATAAAGGCTTACCCATCACGAGGCTATTATGTCCCGACGGCGCACCCTATTTCTCTGTCTGCTTTGGCTGTCCACCGCGACGGCGCACGCCGATGCCCCGCTGCTGCGCTGGCCGTCGGATCGTCACTCCGTTCAGCTGCGCCAACCCCCGCTGCACGCCATTAAGCGCTGGAAGCTGTGCGCCCTCTATCCCAGCCTGAAGGATGCCTACTGGCTCTCGATCAACGATGGGATGATCCAGGCCGCCGGCCGACTGGGCGTGACGCTGAAGGTATTCGAGGCCGGCGGCTATCGTCAGCAAGCGACCCAGCGCGAGCAGATGGCCCTATGCCGCGACTGGGGAGCCGACGCCATACTGATCGGCAGCAGCACGGCCCACCTCCCGGCGCTGGCGACGCTGACCGCGGGGATCCCGCTGATCGAGGTCGTCAACGCCCTGCACGATCCCGCCATCCGCACCCGGGTCGGCGTTCCCTGGTTCCAGATGGGCTATCAGCCGGGACGCTACCTGGCGCAGCGCCTCGGCCAGCGCCCGCTCAAGGTTCTGCTGATGCCCGGCCCGCGCGACGCCGGCGGCAGCCGAGAGATGAGCGATGGCTTTAAGGCGGCGCTGGACGGCAGCCGCCTGCAGATCGTGGAGGTCGCCTACGGCGACAATGACATCGAGGTGCAGCGCAATCTGCTACAGGACATGCTGGAGCGCCACCCGGATATCGATGTGGTGGCCGGTACCGCCATCGCCGCCGAAGTCGCCATGGGCGAAGGGCGTAACCGTGCCACACCGCTGACCATCGTCTCATTCTATCTCTCGCACCAGGTTTACCGCGGCCTGAAGCGCGGCCGCATTCTGGCCGCCGCCAGCGACCAGATGGTGTGGCAGGGCGAGCTGGCCGTCGAACAGGCCCTGCGCACGCTACAGGGAGAGCGCGTGCCGGACAACGTCAGCCCGCCGATCCTGGTGCTCACCCAGCGCAACGTCAGCAGCGCACAGGTTCACCGCTCGCTCTCCCCCCTGGGCTTTCGCCCGGTCTATCTCTATCAGCCCGCGCCAAAGCCAGGGTAAGGCGCAGTCAGGCGACCTCGGCCGCCAGAAAATAGCCCTCGCCGTGCTGGGTCACGAACAGATCGGGGCGCAGCTTGGCGCGCAGGCGGCGGATTAGGACATCCACCGTGCGCACATCGGGGCTGTCGACCCGATGCGATGAAAGCATACGCAGCAGCCGCTCTCGGCTTAAAATTGCGCCGGGATTAGTCACAAAGGCCAGCAGCATCTCATACTCGGCGCGCGTCAGCCGGATCGGCTCGTCGTCCAGCGTCAGCGTATGGCGCGACACGTTCAGACAGTAGCCGGCGAACAGATAGCAGTTATCCGCCGCAGGCTGCGCCTGGCGCGCCAGATCGATGCGCCACAGCAGGTTCTTCACTCGCACCACCAGCTCGCGCAGCTCCAGCGGCTTGGTGACGTAATCGTCCGCCCCCATCTCCAGGCCGACGATACGGTCGATGCGATCGCAGCGGCCGGTGACCAGGATGATCCCCACCGTCGAGCGCTCGCGCAGCGCGCGCGTCAGCATCAGTCCATTCTCGTCAGGCAGATTGATATCCAGCAGGATCACATCGACCGGCTGCAACAGCATCAGCTCGCGCAGCCCGGCGCCGCTGGCGGTCACGGAAACCTGGTATCCCTCTTGGACAAAGTAGTCACGCAAACGCGCCTGCGTCACCGGCTCATCTTCCACAATCACAATGTGGTGCGTCATGGCCACGGCCCACCGTTATCTGTTCATATCTGTTCATATTCTGACGTATCGTGTTCACGCTGACCAGTGACCCTGTTCATATTTAAACAATAAGATCGCGTATAACCTCCATTCCCTCATCATGACAGGATCTTGCGATGAAAAATCTATGGAACAGGCTGAACCGCCCCAGCGCGCGCTGGTCGGTACTAGCGCTGTTGGCGCTGGGCATCGTCATCGGCCTGACGCTGATCGTTCTGCCGCACGTCGGCATCAAGCTGACCAGCAGCACCGAGTTCTGCGTCAGCTGCCACAGCATGCAGCCGGTCTACCAGGAGTATAAGCAGTCGGTGCATTTCAAAAACGCCTCCGGCGTGCGCGCCGAGTGCCATGACTGCCACATTCCCCCCGACGTGCCGGGCATGGTGAAACGTAAACTGGAAGCCAGTAACGATATCTACCAGACCTTCATCGCCCATTCGATCGACACGCCGGAGAAGTTCGAGGCCAAGCGCGCCGAGCTGGCCGAGCGGGAGTGGAAGCGGATGAAAGAGAATAACTCGGCGACCTGCCGCTCCTGCCATAACTATGATGCGATGGATCACGCCAAGCAGCATCCGGAGGCCGCCAAGCAGATGGCCATCGCCGCTAAGGATAATCAGTCCTGTATCGACTGCCATAAGGGCATTGCGCATCAGCTGCCGGACATGAGCAGTGGCTTCCGCAAGCAGTTTGCCGAGCTGCGTCAGACGGCCAGCGATGATGGCAACACCCTGTATACCCTGGATATGAAGCCGATCTACGCCGCCAAAGGCGACAAAGAACCGGCCGGATCCCTGCTGCCCGCCTCCGAAGTCACCGTGCAAAAGCGCGACGGCGACTGGCTGCAGGTGCAGATCGAAGGCTGGACGGAAACCAATGGCCGCCAGCGCGTGCTGTCCCTGCTGCCGGGCAAGCGTATCTTCGTCTCCTCAATCCGTGACCAGGTACAGCAGAACGCCAAGACGCTGGAGAAAACCACCGTCGCCGCCACCGGCGTGGAGTGGAGCAAGCTGCAGACCACCGCCTGGGTACAAAAGGGCGACCTGGTCAATAACATCAAGCCGATCTGGGCCTACGCCGATGCGCTGTATAACGGCACCTGCAACCAGTGCCACGGCGCGCCGGAGAAGGCGCACTTTGACGCCAACGGCTGGATTGGCACCCTCAACGGTATGATCGGCTTCACCAGCCTGGACAAGCGGGAAGAGCGCACCCTGCTCAAATATCTGCAAATGAACGCCTCAGACACCGGCGGCGCCGATCAGAAACACTAAGGGAGAGACCATCGATGAACCATAACGAAAGTGTCCACATATCACGCCGCCGTTTTCTGTCGCAGCTCGGCGGTCTGACCGCCCTGGGCATGTTTGGCCCCTCCCTGCTGGTCAGCCGTGGCGCGCAGGCGCAGGCCGCCGCAGGCGGCGTACAGGAAGGGATCCTGACCGGCTCACACTGGGGCGCCATCCGCGCCACGGTGGTGGATGGCCGCTTTGTCGCCGCCAAACCCTTTGAGAAGGACAGCTACCCCTCCAAGATGGTGGCCGGCCTGCCGGATCATGTACACAATACGGCCCGTATCCGCTACCCGATGGTACGCATTGACTGGATGCGCAAGCGCCACCTCAGCGATACGCGCCAGCGCGGTGATAACCGCTTCGTCCGCGTAAGCTGGGACGAGGCGCTGGATCTGTTCTATCAGGAGCTGGAGCGCATCCAGACCACCTATGGCCCCAGCGCCCTGCTGAGCGGCAGCGGCTGGCAGTCGACCGGCATGTTCCACAACGCCGCTGGCATGATGGGACGGGCGCTGGCGCTGCACGGCAACAGCGTGGGTACCGGCGGTGACTACTCAACCGGCGCCGCGCAGGTGATCCTGCCGCGGGTCGTCGGCTCCATGGAGGTCTATGAGCAGCAGACCTCCTGGCCGCTGGTGTTGAAAAACAGCAAGACCGTTATTCTGTGGGGATCCGATCTGCTGAAGAACCAGCAGGCCAACTGGTGGTGCCCGGATCACGATGTCTATCAGTACTATGCCCAGCTGAAAGAAAAGGTCGCCAACGGTGAGATCCGCGTCGTCAGCATCGATACCGTGGTCTCCTCCACCCATGAGTACCTAGGGCGCGACAGGGTTCAGCATATCGCCGTCAATCCCCAGACCGATGTGCCGCTACAGCTGGCGCTGGTCCATACCCTGTACAGCGAGAAGCTGTACGACGTCCACTTCCTGGACAACTACACCGTCGGCTTCGACCAGTTCCTGCCCTATCTGCTGGGAACCCAGGACGGCCAGCCGAAGGATGCCGAGTGGGCCGCCGAGCTGACCGGCATCGACGCCGAAACCATCCGCGCCCTGGCGCGCCAGATGGCCGCCGGACGGACCCAGATCATCGCCGGCTGGTGTGTACAGCGTATGCAGCACGGCGAGCAGTGGTCGTGGATGATCGTAGTGCTGGCCGCCATGCTGGGGCAAATCGGCCTGCCGGGCGGCGGCTTTGGCTTTGGCTGGCACTACAACGGCGCGGGCACCCCGAGCCGCAAAGGGATCATCCTCAGCGGCTTCTCCGGCGCCACCGCCGTCCCACCGCTGCACAACAGCAGCGACTACCGCGGAGCCAGCAGCACCATCCCCATCGCCCGCTTTATCGATGCCATGCTCGAACCGGGCAAAAAAATCGACTGGAACGGCAAACAGGTGACCCTGCCGGCGCTGAAGATGTGCGTCTTCGCCGGTACCAACCCGTTCCACCGTCACCAGCAGATCAACCGCATGATCGCCGGCTGGCAGACGCTGGAGACCGTCGTCGCCATCGACAACCAGTGGACCTCCACCTGCCGCTTCGCCGACATCGTCCTACCGGCCACCACCCAGTTTGAGCGCAACGATCTGGATCAGTACGGCAACCACTCCAACCGCGGCATTCTGGCGATGAAGCAGCTGGTGCCGCCCCAGTTTGAGGCGCGTAACGACTTCGATATCTTCCGCGAGCTGTGCCGACGCTTTAACCGCGAACAGGCCTTCAGCGAAGGGCTGGACGAAATGGGCTGGATCAAGCGGATCTATCAGGAGGGCGCTCAGCAGGGCAAAGGTCGCGGGCTCCACCTGCCGACCTTTGACGCCTTCTGGAACGGCAACGGCTATATCGAGTTTGGCGATCCGCAGCTGTTCGTGCGTCATCAGGCCTTCCGCGACGATCCGGATCTGGAGCCGCTGGGCACCCCGAGCGGCCTGATCGAGATCTACTCCAAGAGCATCGCCGATATGCACTACGGCGACTGCCATGGCCACCCGATGTGGTTCGAAAAGGCCGAACGCTCCCACGGCGGCCCCGGCTCGGTGCGCTTTCCGCTGCATCTGCAGTCGGTGCACCCTGACTTCCGCCTGCACTCGCAGCTGTGCGAATCGCCGACGCTGCGGGCGCACTACAGCGTCGGCGGACGCGAACCGGTCTTTATCAGCCCGCAGGACGCCGACGCGCGCGGGATCCGCAACGGCGATATCGTCCGGGTATTCAACGATCGCGGCCAGGTTCTGGCCGGGGCCGTGGTCTCTGATCGCTATGTGCCCGGGGTGATCCGCATCCACGAAGGCGCATGGTACGACCCGGATCGCGGCGGCGTGGCGGGGGCCCTGTGTAAATACGGCAACCCCAATGTCCTGACTCTGGATATCGGCTCTTCGCGGCTGGCCCAGGCCACCAGCGCCCATACCGCCATCGTCGAGGTGGAGAGGTACCGCGGCCCTCAGGCTCCGGTCACCGCCTTCAATGGCCCGCAGGAGATGGTAGCGCAGTGTCAGTACGTACCGCTGCAGACGGAGGACAAGTCATGAACGCAGTCAGTCCATTGACGACGCAGCACTATACCTGTCTGTACGCCTGGCTAGCCGGGCTGTTCGCCCACGAACTGGACGAGGCGCAGCTGGCCCGCCTGCGTTCGACCGACACGCAGGCCTGGCTCGATCTGCTCTGCCAACAGACGCCCCTGCGCCCGGCGCTGCAGCACCTGCAGGCGGCGCTCGCCGCGCTGGAGGTGCGTCCGGACGCCCGTCTGGAGCTGGCGGCAGACTTTGCCGGTCTATTTTTGCTGTCGCAGAAGCGGGCGGCGCTGCCCTATGCCTCCTGCTATCAAGGAGAGACGCCGCGCTTTCACCAGGCGATCTGCGTGGAGATGCAGTCCCTGCTGCGCCAGGCCGGCATGCAGCTGAACGCCAACTTTCACGAGCCCGAGGATCACCTGTCCATCTTCCTGGAGCTGCTCAGCCTCCTGAGCTTCGCCAGCGCAGAGCAGCCGGAGCACCAGGAGAGCAAACGGATGCAGCTACGCCGCAGCACCCTGAGCCTGCTGCTCGGCTGGCTGCCGGCGTTCAGCGCCAGCTGCGTCCGCTACGATCCGTTTGGCTTCTATGGCGCCCTGAGCCAGCTGCTGCTGGCGCTGGTTCAGCAGGATGCCGACCTCAGCGCCGTCGAACGCGCATCACCGGCCGCCACACCAGGGCTCGTTGCCGGATAACCATAAACACAGAAGAAAATCGATTTCGGGCGGAATTATCCGCCCGTTTTTTTTTTTGCGCGGGAGAGGCTCAGTCCAGCCGACAGTGGCTGTCGGGGCAGATACGCGCCAGGTGGGTATGATCGTTGATCATGTCGCGCAGGTTCGACTCTATCGTATGAGCCATCGCGTTAAGGGGCAGATCGTTGGCCTCGATGCCAAACGGATCCTCCAGCTCCTCCGCCAGGGCATCCAGGGCGATGAAGGTATACGAGATAAATACCGATACCAGCGGCGTCATATAGTGCAGATCGGAGACCAGGGCAAAGGGCAGTAGCGCGCAGAACACGTACACCGTGCGGTGAACTATCAGGCTATAGGCGAACGGGATCGGCGTATTGGAGATCCGCTCACAGCCCCCTAGGATCACCGACAGCTGATTCAGATTGGTGTCGATGGTCTGGAAGTCGATATCGCTCAGGTAGCCGCGCCGCCGCTGCTCTCCCAGCCACTGCCCCATCAGCTGCAGCAGACGGTTGCAGGGGGAGCAGCTCCCGAGCACCGCCGCCTTATCCTGCGAGGGCAGCAGACGGGTCAGCTCCATAGCCATCGGCTCACGGCGCAGATGGTGCTTCAGCGCATATGAGAACGCGGTCAGCAGCATGGCGAAACGCCGGTGCTCGCCGCCCGGGTGCGGCATCAGGCTGATGGCCTGACGCATCAGAGAGCGGGTGGTGATCAGCAGCGATCCCCACAGCACCCGCGCCTCAATAAAGCGGGCATAGCTGGCGTTATTGCGAAAGCCGAGGAAGATGGCGATGGCCACCCCCAGCAGGCTGAAAGGGCCCAGCGTCAGGTTAACGTTAAAGTCCTCATGCCAGAGGTAGCACATCACTGCCAGGCAAGAGACCATGAAATTAAGGCTGAGACGAAAAAGGATATTCGGCAACACCGAACCGTGCCAGACGAACAGGCGCCGGAACCAGTGCTGGGGGGGTCTAACGATCATTCTGAATTACTCGGAAAAACGACACCGCGCACATGACTGGGGGAACTTCCCTACGACGGCCGTCCCTGCGCGGTACGGGGCGGCGGCGCGCCAGTGTACGCCTGTGTCACGCGCAGCGGCAACAGGCAGATCCTTTCGCGGCGAACGGGTGAGGAAAAAAACGCCATACTGCCTATACTCCCGGCAGAAAATACTGTCGCTTCACGGTTACGCGCTGGACGTCACCGTTGCCAGGGTCATTATCCTGCACCTGCACTCTTTTTTTGCAGCCTGACCGATCATGGATTATTAATAGCAAACATACCGTTAACGTATGTGACGGTGTGATGCACCATCTAACGGGACTGCGGGGCACCGGGTCCCCTGTCAGGAACGCCCGTTTGGCGGGTTAGGGAGTCACCATGATTTACTTCGATCGCAACCGTCTGCTGCAGCTGGATCCGCGCTTCCTTAAGCAACAGCGCGTCTCGCTGCTGATCCTATCGCTGCTGCTGCTGCTCGGCGGCCTGTTCTGCCTGTTCCGTCCGCTGGCCTCCGGCAACGCTCTGAGCGCCGTGGTCGGCATTCTGCTGCTGCTCAGCGGCGTAGGGCTTATCATCGGCATGATTGCCAATCGGGCCAACAACCTCTGGCCGATGATCGGTGGGATATTAATGGGCGCCGCCTATCTAGTGATGGGCTTTATCTTCATTCGCAGCCCAGAGGTCGGCCTGTTCACCGTCGCGGTCCTGGTCGCGACCCTGTTTGCCCTAGGGGGGATCGCCCGCCTGATGGCCGGCGTTAAGCTCAAGGGCGCCCACGGCGGCTGGCTGCAGGTCATCATCGGCCTGCTGGATCTCCTGATCGCCTGGATGCTGATAAGCGCCGGGCCACAGGGATCCATACTGCTGGTCACCATGATCGTCGGTATCGAAATGCTGTTCAGCTCTTTCAGCCTGTTTCAGGTCGCCCAGCTGCTGAAGCAACGCTAAGCGCCCTCCCTCATAACCAACGGGGCGCCAGAGGGCGCCCCGCTGCGTTAAACGTGCCGGTTCAGTAAGCCTGACGGTAAAGCAGCTCGATATCCCGCAGCGTCGCGCTACGCGGGTTACCGCCGGTGCAGACGTCCGCCAGCGCGGCCTCCGCTAGACGCGCGATATCCTCTTCGCATACCCCGACCTCACGCAGGCTCGGCGGGATCCCTACGTCCCGGTTTAACGCCTCGACCGCGGCGATCGCCGCCGCCGCAGCCTGATCCAGGCTCAGATCGTCGCAAGCGACCCCCAGCGCTCGGGCGATATCGCGAAACTTCTCGCCGCAGGCGCCGGCGTTATAGCGCATTACGTGGGGCAGCAAAATAGCATTGGCCACGCCGTGCGGCGTGTTATAAAACGCGCCCAGCGGATGTGCCATGCCGTGTACCAGCCCCAGCCCCACGTTGGAAAAGCCCATACCGGCGACGTACTGCCCCAGCGCCATCGTCGCGCCCGCCTCGGCATCGCCGTTCACCGATGCGCGCAACGCACCGCCGATCATCTCGATAGCCTTCAGGTGCAGCGCGTCGGTCAGCGCCCAGGCGCCGCGGGTGATATAGCCCTCTATCGCATGGGTCAGCGCATCGACGCCGGTGGCCGCCTTCAGCGCCGGCGGCATACCGTCCATCATATCGGCATCGATAAAGGCCGCCTGGGGAATGTCATGCGGATCGACGCAGACAAACTTACGCCGCTGCTCCTCATCGGTGATCACATAGTTAATGGTCACTTCCGCCGCGGTTCCCGCGGTGGTCGGCACCGCCAGAATCGGCACGCTCGGACGCGTGGTCGGCGACAGTCCTTCCAGGCTGCGTACATCCTCGAACGCCGGATTATTACTGATGATCCCGATCGCCTTGCAGGTATCCTGCGGCGAGCCGCCGCCGATAGCGATCAGGTAGTCGGCCCCGCTGTCGCGAAATACCGCCAGCCCCTGCTGTACCACCCGGATCGTCGGATTGGGCACCACCCCGTCGAACAGGGCGTAGGCCAGTCCGGCGCTATCCAGGTGCTTTGTCACCCGGGCGACGGCGCCGCAGGCGACCAGCGTGGCATCGGTGACGATCAGCGCCTTGCGGTAGCCACGTCGCTGGATCTCCGCAGGCAGTTCAGCGATGGCGCCGCGGCCAAACCAGGCCGTTTCGTTCAGGATCATGCGATGTGCCATGGTCACTCCCCCTCACTCTTCAATACGCAGGCCATAGGTTTTAAATTTCTCCAGCACCACCGCGATCTCCTCATCGGAGAGCACCGGCACCGGATCGACGATCGCCAGGGTGGTGAGATACAGCTGGGCCAGCACCTCGACCTCATGCGCCAGCCACAGCGCCTTCTGCAGGTTTTCCCCACAGGCGATCAGGCCGTGGTGCTGCAGCAGCGTCGCTCTGCGGTATTTCAGCGCCTCGGTAACGTAATCCGACAGGGTACGGGTACCAAACGTCGCGTAGGGGGCGCAGGGGATCGTGTTGCCGCCGGCGGCGGCGATCATGTAGTGGATCGCCGGGATCGGTCGATTCAGGATCGACACGGCAGTGCAGTGAATCGCGTGGTTATGGACCACCGCATTGGCATCGGGGCGAGCCTGATAGGCGGCCAGATGAAAACGCCACTCGCTGGAGGGCAGCTTACCCTCTTCATGCTGCCCCTCGCCATCCACATAGACGATGTGATCGCAGCGCAGCTGCTCATAGGGAATACCGGTCGGGGTAATCAGCATGCCCTCGCGGTAACGCACGCTGACGTTGCCTGCCGTGCCCTGATTCAGCCCAAGACGCGTCATCTCCAGGCAGGTATCAATAATGGCGCGCGCCAGTGTTTCTCTTTCCATGGTTAACCTCTCTCAGGGTGATACCGGACACATCCGCCTGCCTGCGCCTGCGCTGGACGCAGGAGGATCGGCAGAGGCCTATCGCGGTAAGTTCGCTATTTGTCTGTGCACATATTTCGCCTGAATAACGGAAGAGGAAACTACGGCGCATTATTTTGTGACCGTCATCAAGACTATTTGCCGCCTTAATTAAAAACAGGCCAATTCCAGCCACAAAAAAATGTCCGTTTAAGTCAAAGCATGACTAAACGGGCAATTATTCGCGCGTTCTTAACAATTGACCGTTTAAAATAAAAAATGCCTATTCGGTCATTCGATATGTGTATTTAAATTAAATATCGGCGCAAACGGTCATCTATTTAAACGACATACAGTGACTCCCTTCACACTTCCCCGACCGAGGGGTTCAAATGTGATTTGATTCATATTTTCGAACCTTTTTTATTTTGAAAATAGCTCTGTGTTACGGCAACAGGGCATGATGTAGGCGCATTTATCAGCGAATCAATGCCGCATATCCATAAACGGTGCAGGCCAAAGAAACCTTGTGTTTTTCAGGCCACAATAGATGAGGGAAGAATGAGAGCAAGCGCATTATCATCAATATGTTATGCGGATAGTTCCGTCATCAGCGACGGCGAAAATGCGCCGCGGGCGATGCCGGGCATAGCGCTGATAAGCCTGCTCATTATTCTACGTCGTATCGACCAAAGCGCCGCCATCGCGGCGTTGGCACGCCTCAGACTATACGTCAGGGTATCGCGTATTAATTTATTAAATACATTCTCTTTTTTATCGAATGTATTTTGCGCAAAAACCGCTTCATCGCTTATTTATGTCAAAGAGAACGGCATGCTGACATCGAACAGGCGAAAAATAGGTAAGCCCAGCTTAACAAACGTCGCACCTGTTGGCCAAATCATTAGCAGCCATATCGATTATACTGAAGCGGATGATTAATCCTATCTCCGCAAAATAATTAGACCCACCCTACCCGATACAAATGTGGAGTGTTAGTCATGTCCGATATAACGAGCAAGAGTACTAGCGCAGGAAACATTGCATCGGCGGCACAGCGAATCGCCGTCGTTCCTAAAAATATTTTAATCCCCTTTGTCTTATTAACCAGCTGCTTTGCCCTGTGGGGCCTGGCCAATAATATGACGGATGTGCTGATTGCCCAGTTCCGTAAGGTCTTCACCCTGACGGACATGCAGTCAGGCCTGGTACAGACCGCATTCTATGGCGCCTATTTTTGCCTGGCGCTGCCGGCGGCGCTGTTCATCAAACGCTTCAGCTACAAGGCCGGCGTTCTGCTGGGGCTAGGGCTGTTTTGCAGCGGCGCCCTGCTGTTTTACCCGGCCAGCCAGATCATGGCCTATGGCCCCTTCCTGCTGGCCCTGTTTATCCTGGCCGGCGGTCTATCCATTCTGGAGACCAGCGCCAACCCCTACATCATCGCGATGGGCCCCCAGGAGACGGCCACCCGTCGCCTCAATCTGGCGCAGTCCTTTAACCCCATCGGCTCGATCACCGGCGTACTGATCGGCAAATTCTATATTTTGGCGCAGCTGAACCCGGCTACCGATGCCGAACGCACCGTCATGGATCCCGATACGCTGGCCTCTATCCAGTCCGCCGAGCTCTCCGCGGTGATGGGGCCTTACGTTGTCGTCGCCCTGGTGATCATCATGGTCTGGCTGGCCATCGCCTTTACCCGTATGCCGGCCGCCCACGACAGCAGCAGCGCAGAGAGTACGCTTAAGCAAAGCTTTAGCCGCCTGCTCAGCAAGGGTTACTTCGTTCGCGGCGTCGTGGGGCAGTTCTTCTACGTCGGCGCCCAGATCGGCTGCTGGTCTTATACCATCCGCTACGTTATGGCGGAAATGGGCGGCAACGAGGCGGAGGCCTCCACCTACCTGCTGCTCTCCATCGTACTGTTCTCGGCCTTCCGCTTCGTCTGTACAGCCCTGATGAAATTCGTCTCGCCGGCCATCCTGCTGGGCCTACTGGCCAGTCTGGCCTCCGCCAGTCTGCTGCTGGTGATGTTCGTCGGCGGCATCGCCGGGGTCTATGGCCTGGTCGCCGTATCGGCCTGCATGTCACTGATGTTCCCGACCATCTTTGGCCTGTCGGTGCACGGGCTGGGTAAAGACACCCAGTTCGGCGGCAGCTGCCTGATCATGGCGATCCTCGGCGGCGCGGTGCTGACCGCCCTGATGGGCCAGATCTCCGACATGGCCGGGATCCGCATGGCTTTCCTTATCCCGCTGCTGGGATTTATCTACCTGATTCACTTTGGCTTTAAAGGCCACCGGGCATAGCGCTCCTGACTCCAACTCTGCCGGCATCCCCGCCCCGCGCCGCGATGCCGACCCTGATTAGCACTCACCGATTACGACGAGGTAACAGTATGAACCAGCAACACAGCCTGCCGAAAGTAGGTATCCGTCCGGCCATCGATGGCCGCCGTATGGGCGTCCGCGAATCGCTGGAGGCACAGACCATGGAGATGGCGCAGGCGACCGCCCGCCTGATCAGCGAACAGCTGCGCCACCCCTGCGGCACCCCCGTCGAATGCGTGATCGCCGATACCTGCATCGCCGGCATGGCCGAAGCCGCCGCCTGCGAAGAAAAATTCAGCCGCAGCAACGTGGGTCTGACCATTACCGTGACCCCCTGCTGGTGCTACGGCAGCGAAACCATCGACATGGATCCGCTGCGTCCGAAGGCGATCTGGGGCTTCAACGGCACCGAACGCCCCGGCGCTGTCTATCTGGCCGCGGCGCTGGCCGCCCACAGCCAGAAAGGGATCCCGGCCTTCTCCATCTATGGCCATGATGTGCAGGACTCCGGTGATGACAGCATCCCGGCCGACGTGCAGCAGAAGCTGCTGCGCTTTACCCGCGCCGGGCTGGCGGTGGCCGGAATCAAAGGGAAAAGCTACCTGTCGCTGGGCGGCGTGTCGATGGGCATCGCCGGCTCCATCGTCGATCACGACTTCTTTGAGTCCTGGCTGGGCATGAAGGTGCAGGCCGTCGATATGACCGAGCTACGCCGCCGCATCGATAATCACATCTATGACCAGGATGAGCTGGCCCTGGCCCTTGAGTGGGCTGACGCGCACTTCCGCTACGGACCGGATCTCAACGCCGAGCAGTATCGCCGCTCGCCGGAGGAGAACCGCCGGGTGCTGCGCGAAAGCCTGCTGATGGCTATCTGTATCCGCGACATGATGCAGGGCAACCCGAAGCTGGCCGAACAGGGCTGGGAGGAGGAGGCGCTGGGCTATAACGCCGTGGCCGCCGGGTTCCAGGGGCAGCGCCACTGGACCGATCAATACCCCAACGGCGACACCGCCGAGGCGCTGCTCAACAGCGCCTTTGACTGGAACGGCGTACGTCGTCCGCTGGTGGTGGCGACCGAAAATGACAGCCTCAACGGCGTCGCCATGCTGTTCGGCCACATGCTCACCGGCACCGCCCAGATTTTTGCCGACGTCCGCACCTACTGGTCGCCGCAGGCGGTCGAGCGCGTCACTGGTCAACCGCTGCAGGGGCTGGCCGAGCACGGCATCATCCACCTGATCAACTCCGGCTCTGCCGCGCTGGACGGCACCTGCCGTCAGCAGGACGCCGCAGGACAGCCGACCATCAAACCGCACTGGCAGATCAGCCCGCGGGAGGCCGACGCCTGTCTGGCCGCCACGGAGTGGTGCCCGGCTATCCACGAATATTTCCGAGGCGGTGGCTTCTCCTCGCGCTTCCTGACCCGCGGCGGCGTCCCCTTCACCATGAGCCGCGTCAACCTGATCAAGGGCGTCGGGCCGGTGCTGCAGATCGCCGAAGGCTGGAGCGTCGAGCTGCCGGAGGAGATGCACGATATCCTCGACAACCGCACCAACGCCACCTGGCCGACCACCTGGTTCGTGCCGCGCCTGACCGGCAATGGCCCGTTCAAGGATGTCTATTCGGTGATGGCCAACTGGGGCGCCAACCACGGAGTGCTGACCATCGGCCACGTCGGCGCCGACCTGATTACCCTGGCCTCCATGCTGCGCATTCCGGTATGTATGCACAACGTCACCGACGACGCCATCTACCGCCCCTCCGCCTGGGCCGCCCACGGGATGGACAGCGAGGGTCAGGACTATCGCGCCTGCCAGAACTACGGCCCGCTGTACAAGCGCGCCTGATGCTGCCGGGCGGCGCCATGCCGCCCGCTTTTTTGCCAAGGAGGCGGTATGACTCATGATGTTGTTTTGGTTCTGGACTGCGGCGCAACCAACGTACGCGCCATCGCCGTCGATGCGCACGGCAACGTCGTCGCCCAGGCCGCGCAGGCCAACGCCAGCCAGGCTGGAGCCGAAGACGCCCGCTGGCATGTCTGGTCGCTGGAGGCCATTCTGCAGCGCTTCGCCGACTGCTGCCGCCAGATTGCACCGCAGCTCGCCCACGCGCGCATACATGCGCTGACGGTCACCACCTTTGGCGTCGACGGCGCCCTGGTGGATCGCCACGGCGAGCTGCTTTACCCGGTCATCAGCTGGAAATGCCCGCGCACCACCGCCGAAATGGAGGGGATCGAACGCTATATCTCCGCCGAAACGCTGCAAACCCTGTCCGGGATCGGGCAGTTCAGCTTTAATACCCTGTACAAGCTGCTGTGGTTCAAACACCACCACCCGGAGCTGCTGGAGAAAGCGCACGCCTGGCTATTCATCTCCTCGCTGCTCAACCAGCGCCTGACCGGCGAGTTCACCACCGACCGCACCATGGCCGGCACCAGTCAGCTGCTGGACGTGCGCAACGAGCTCTTTAGCGACACCATTCTGCGCAGCACCGGCCTGCGCAGCGACCTGTTCCCGCGCATGGTCGCTGCCGGAGAGCCCATCGGCCACCTGCTGCCGACGATGGCGCAGTTCCTCGGCCTGCCGGCGGGGATCCCGGTGATCGCCGCCGGCCACGACACCCAGTTCGCCCTGTTCGGCTCCGGCGCCGGGCTGGAGCAGCCGGTGCTCTCCTCCGGGACCTGGGAGATCCTGATGGTACGCACCCCGCAGGTCAACACCGCCCTGCTACCGCAGCACCGCGGCTCCACCTGCGAGCTGGACAGCTGCCAAGGGCTGTTTAACCCCGGACTACAGTGGCTGGCCTCCGGCGTCCTAGAGTGGATCCGCCAGCTCTACTGGCATGACGTGCCACGCCAAGACGCCTATACCCGGATGATTGCCGAGGCCGCCGCCGTCGCCCCCGGCTGCGACGGGCTACGCATGAACAGCCAACTACTCCAAGCCGACGGTCAAGCCGGCTGGCAGGGGGTGAGTCTGCATAGCGGGCGCGGCCACTTCTACCGCTCCGCGCTGGAAAGTCTGGGCTGGCAGCTGCGCCACAACCTGCACACCCTACAGACCCTGGGGGGCTTTCAGGCCCAGAGCCTGCTGCTGGTGGGCGGCGGCAGCCGCAACGCCCTATGGAACCAGATTAAGGCCGATATTCTCGGCATTCCGGTGCGCGTGCTGGCCAACGCGGAAACCACCGTACTGGGCGCGGCGCTGTTCGCCTGGAGCGGCGCCGGCTATTACGCCTCGGCCGATCGGGCGCGCGAGGCCGTCACCTTTACCTATCACGACTATATCCCGGGTGAACAGCGGGCGCAGTATCAGGCGCTGCAGCCCACGGCGCCCATCAGGAGCCACACATGCTGAAAAATATCTCCCCGCTGATCTCCCCTCAGCTACTGAAAACCCTGGCCGAGATGGGCCACGGCGATGAGATCATCTTCGCCGACGCCCACTTCCCGGCCCACGCCATGGGGCCGCAGGTGATCCGCGCCGACGGCCTGAGCGTCAGCGATCTGCTGGCGGCGATCATCCCGCTGTTCGAGCTGGACAGCTATGCGCCGCCGCTGGTGATGATGGCGGCGGTCGAGGGCGACGCGCTCGATCCGGCCGTTGAGGCGCGCTACCTCACTGCCCTGTTTGGCGATGCGCCGGCGCAGCCGGTGACCCGCATCGACCGCTTCGCCTTCTACCAGCGCGCGCAGCAGGCCTTTGCGATCGTTATCACAGGAGAGCGTGCCAAGTATGGCAATATCCTGTTAAAAAAAGGCGTGACCCCGTAATCTCTCCCCGTCGCCGCCCGCCATGACGCGGGCGGCCTCTCCCGGGAGCAGAAGATGAAACACGATCGTCATCAGGCCATCGTCCAACTGGTGGCCGAGCACGGAACGCTAAGCACCGAGGCGCTGGCGCAGCGCCTGGACGTCAGCCGTGAAACCATTCGCCGCGATCTGAATACCCTGCAAAAGCAGGGGAAAATCGTGCGTCGTCACGGGCGCGCCACGGGCCTCGGGGGGGAAACCCAGGACAGCGGCGACCCGTTCAACGCCCGGCTCAAGAGCCACCTCTCCGGCAAGGCGGAGATCGCTCGTCAGGCGCTGGAGTGGATAGACAGCGGCATGACCCTCGCCCTCGATGCCAGCTCCACCTGCTACTACCTGGCCAAACAGCTCCCCGACGTGGAGATCACCGTGTTCACCAACAGCCTGCGTATCTGTCAGGAACTCGCCAAACGCCAGCGTATTCAGCTGATCAGCTCCGGCGGCCTGCTGCAGCGCAAATACGCCTGCTACGTCAACCCGGCGATCCTCTCCCAGCTCAAGGCGCTGGAGATCGATCTGTTCATCTTCTCCTGTGAGGGGATCGACGGACGCGGCGGGCTGTGGGAGTCCAATGCCTATAACGCCGACTTCAAGGCGCTGCTGCTCAAGCGCGCCGCGCAGTCCCTGCTGCTGATCGATAAGAGCAAGTTCAACCGCGCCGGCGAAATCCAAATCGGCACGCTGGACGACGTCGCGCAGGTGATCTCCGATATGCACGACGGCGGCGTCTAACGGCGACGGGGCGAAAGAGAGAGCTGTGGCACATTCCCGCTTCAGCGTATGTAAATCCCGCCGCCGCCGCCCCGGCGCGCTTTAAATGTAACCAGCTTTCCCCTATGCTATCGGCAATCTGGGAAAGACGGGCACGGCTTTTGCTTGACCCGCAACGGGGAACCTCATCATGAAACGGACCAAACACATTAATCGCAGCGCATTTCGCAAGCGCTGGCAGATGGCACCGCTAGCGCTGGCCGTCAGCGCAGTATTCCTGCTGGCCGGCTGTGAAAAGAGCGATGAAACGGTATCGCTGTATCAAAACGCCGACGACTGCAGCAAGGCGAACCCCTCCATGAGCGCGCAGTGCAAGGCCTCTTACGACGACGCGCTGAAAGAGGCGGCGAAAACCGCACCCAAGTACGCCACGCGCGAGGACTGCATCGCTGAGTTCGGCGAGGGCCAGTGTACTCAGACACCGGCGCAGGCGGGCATGGCGCCGACAACGGGCACGACCAACGCCGAAGCCGCCCAGAGCGGCGGCAGCTTCTGGATGCCGCTGATGGCCGGCTACATGATGGGGCGTCTGATGGGCGGCGGCTTTAACCAACAGCCGCTGTTTACCCCGCGCGGCGCCGCCAGCCCGGCCAACGGCCAGTTCGTCGACGCCAGCGGCAAGAGCTACGGCCCGGCCACCGCCGGCGGCCGCACCATGAACGTACCTAAAACAGCGATGGCGCCCAAGCCGGCGACCACCACCACGGTCACCCGCGGCGGCTTTGGCGAAACAGTCGCCAAGCAGAACAGCCTGCAGCGCAGCAGCGCGTCCGGTACGGGCACCGGCTCACGCAGCATGGGCGGCTAAGCCATGAAACGTATTGCCATCAGCGAGCGCCCGGACTGGCGCGCCAAAGCCAGCGAGTTCGGCTTCCAGTTTCATACCATGTACGGCGAGCCCTACTGGTGTGAGGATGCCTACTATCAGTTTTCCATGGCGCAGGTAGAAGCCCTGGAGGAGACCACCGCCGAGCTGCACCAGATGTGTCTGCAGGTGGTCGAGAAGGTCGTCAACAGCGAAGCGCTGCTGAGCCGCTTCCAGATCCCCAAACATACCTGGGACTTTGTGCGCGCCTCCTGGCGCTCCGGCCAGCCGTCGCTCTATTCGCGCCTCGATCTGGCCTACGACGGTCAGGGGCCGGCCAAGCTGCTGGAGAATAACGCCGATACGCCGACCTCGCTGTATGAGTCCGCGTTTTTCCAGTGGATCTGGCTGGAGGATCAGGTGCGCGCCGGCAAGCTGCCCGCGGCGGCGGATCAGTTCAACAGCCTGCAGGAGCAGCTGATCGCCCGCTTCGCCGAGCTGAAGGCTAACCACGGCTTCCAGCTGCTGCACATGGCCTGCTGCCAGGACAGCGACGAAGATCGCGGTACGGTACAGTACCTGCAGGACTGCGCCGCAGAGGCCGGGCTGGCCACGGAGTTCCTGTACATGGACGAGATCGGCCTGGGCGAGAAGGGGCAGTTTACCGATCCCCAGGATCAGGTGATCAGCAACCTGTTCAAGCTCTATCCCTGGGAATTTATGCTGCGCGAGATCTTCTCCACCAAGCTGGAGGACGCCGGAGTACGTTGGCTGGAGCCGGCCTGGAAGAGCATTCTATCCAACAAGGCCCTGCTGCCGATGCTGTGGGAGATGTTCCCCAATCACCCCAACCTGCTGCCGGCCTACTTTGCCGACGGCAGCCAGCCGCCGCTGGATCGCTATGTAGTGAAACCGCTGTTTTCCCGCGAGGGCGCCAACATCCGCATCGTCGAAAACGGTCAAGAGATCGAGCGGGTCGACGGCCCCTACGGCGAAGAGGGCATGATTGTGCAGCAGTACCACCCGCTGCCCAGGTTTGGCGACAGCTACACCCTGATCGGCAGCTGGCTGGTCAACGACAGCCCGGCCGGGATCGGCCTGCGCGAGGATCGCAGCCGCATCACCCAGGATCTGTCGCGCTACTACCCGCACATCATTCTGGACTAGCGCCGCGAACCGCGGCCGATCAAAAAGGCACCGCCCTAACAGGCGGTGCCTTTTTCGCTACGGCGACGTCGGATTATCCCTGCGCGCCGTGATTCTTCAGCACCACCACCTCATATTCTCCCTTACCGTTACACTGCACCCCGTGAATATCGGTTTCAAAGCCCGGATAGTGGGCGCCGATGTCGCACAGCAGCTGCAGGAAGTCCAGCACCGGCTTACTGGCCTCGGTGATCATCTCGCCCGGCATGATCAGCGGCACGCCCGGAGGATAGGGCAGGATCATATTGGCGCTGACCCGGCCGATCATCTGCTGTAGCGGACAGCTTTCAATATTGCCGCGCACCTCCTCCTGGAAGGCGTCGTGCGGCGTCAATACCAGCGTCGGCAGCACGTCGAAGGCGCTGTACATCAGATCCGGCAGACGAGACTCGCTGGTCAGCGTATGGATCCCCTGCGCCAGCTCCTGAATGCGCATGTTCTCATAGAACTCCGGCGCCTCCTGATACAGCGACGGCAGCACATTCTTCACCCGCAGGTTGAGATCGTACACCCGTTTAAAGTCCGTCAGGGCGCGCAGCAGGCTGAGCGCCTTGGTCTTATCGATCCCGATACTGAACAGGAACAGCAGGTTATACGGCCCGGTCTTCTCTACGATGATCCCGTGCTCATCCAGATACTTGGAAACGATCGATGCCGGGATCCCCCAGCTGTCCATGGTGCCGTCGGCCTTCATCCCCGGCGTCAGCAGCGTCACCTTGATCGGGTCCAGGTACATATGATCGTCGTCGATGTTCTTAAAGCCGTGCCAGTCGTTGCGCGAATTCAGCGGCCAGCAGGCCACCTCATCGATGTTATCCGGCTGCCAGACATCAAAGAACCATCCCTCCGATTCGGTACGCAGACGCTTGATCTCTTTACGAAAGCGGATCGCACGTTCGATCGAGTTCGCGATCAGTCGCTTACCCGTATTGCCCTTCATCATCGCCGCCGACATCTCAGCCGACGCCACAATGCCATAGTGAGGCGAGGTGGAGGTATGCATCATATAGGCTTCGTTAAAGGTCTCCTCATTGATGATCCCTTTCACATGAATCATGGATGCCTGTGAGAATGCCGCTAAAAGCTTATGGGTCGACTGGGTTTCATAGATCACTTTACCCGGCACCCGCTCACCGCTCATCCCCGCCTTCCCCTGATAGATGGGGTGGAAGTTGGTATAGGGAACCCAGGCGGAATCGAAGTGGATCGACTTCACGTCCAGGGTCTGCTTGATATAGTCGGTGTTATAGAACAGCCCGTCATAGGTCGAGTTGGTGACGACCGCATGCACCGGCCAGCTGGCGTTCGG
The DNA here is from genome assembly GCF_000264765.2 of Edwardsiella anguillarum ET080813. Lineage (GTDB taxonomy): Bacteria > Pseudomonadota > Gammaproteobacteria > Enterobacterales > Enterobacteriaceae > Edwardsiella > Edwardsiella anguillarum. The sequence goes on along the minus strand of NZ_CP006664.1, from coordinate 2,058,279 downwards.
GGTATTACGCACCTTCTCCTCAATGGCCTCACGGGTAAACTCCTGGCGCGGGATCCCGCCCAGAATGCCGTAGGCGTTACGGGTCGGGCGCAGATACAGCGGCACCACGCTACTCATCATCATCAGATGGGTCAGCGACTTATGGCAGTTACGATCGATGAGGATCGAGGCGCCCGCCGGCGACGAATACATCCCGACGATCTTGTTTGCCGTCGAGGTCCCGTTGGTGACGATATAGCTGCGATCGGCGTTAAAGGTGCGGGCGATATACTCTTCCGCCTCGCGGTGTGGGCCGCTGTGATCCAGCAGCGATCCCAGCTCGGCGACCGAGATAGAGATGTCGGATCGCAGGGTATTCTCGCCGTAGAAATCATAAAACAGGGTGCCGACCGGGCTTTTCTCAAAGGCGGTCCCCCCCATATGCCCCGGGGTACAGAAGGTGTACTTCTCCTCATGAACATACTTAAACAGCGCCTTGGTCAGGGGCGGCATTATCGCATCGATATACTGATCGGTGCTCTGGCGGATCTTCAGGGCGATGTCCTGCGCGCTGCCTAAGGTGTACTCAAAGAAGCGCACGTTCAGACGCAGATCGCTCATGCTCACGTCCAGCGTGGAGTAGGTATTGGCGAAGGCGTAGATCGGCAGCATCTTGTTCAGGGCGCTGATCTCCTCACACAGCGCCAGGTTGTACTTGTCCCAGTCGAAAATCACCCCGCACAGGCGAGCGTTGTTCTCTATCAGCTTGAGCAGGTCGTTGCGATCGTGCGGATAGGCGATGCGAAAGCCCGCCTTCTCCAGCTCCTGTTGCAGCTCGCGCAGCGGCTCTTCCTTAAAATACGCGCTCATGTCATTCATTATGGCAATGATATTCATGCGAACTCTCCAGACCAATTCACTGGCTTCACCGGCGGCGCCAGGCCGCCGGTGGGTTAACCACGGTTGAGGTTAGGTACGCGGGGCACTGCCTTTATCCTGTGCGGAGCCCAGCTTACGTGAGTAGAACATCAGAATGATCAGGCTGACGATAAAGGTACCGGACAGCTCGATCGAGTTGGCCCCCATCAAAGCGATAAAGCAGAACACACAGCCGAGAATGGACGCCAGCAGACTCAGTACGTTCTTGATGTTGGCGCCATCAAAGCGGATCAGGTCAATACAGGAGTAGAAGTAAGGTAGCATGGTCAACAGCACCGCGATGCCAGTCAGCTCGCCGAACAGGTCAGAGGCCTTACCGCCGCTGGCATTCATCACGGTGATCAGCACCATCAGGACGGTCATCTTGATCGCAGCCAGGAACAGCCCTTTCTTCGGCAGGCCATTCTTGTCCAGCTCACCGTAGATTTTCGGGAAGTTGCCGTCATGGGCCGCACGCGCGCCGGCCTGACCGACCAGCATCATCCAGGAACCCAGCGACGTCAGACAAGCGAAGGCGGTGAAGGCGGACACCACAGGCCCGGCCCAGCTACCCACCATGGTCGAGGCGCTGATGGCGAACGGTGCACCGGAGGCGGCCATCTGATGGGCCGGATACATCCCGGCAATAGCCTGAGTCGCCGCAATATAGACGATACCGGCCAGGAAAGTCCCCATCATGGTTGCCAGCGGGACGTTACGCTGTGGATCCTTCACCATCCCGGTACTGACGGACGCTGACTCCACCCCGATAAACGCCCACAGGCAGAGCAGAATACTTTTAATAACGGCGTGATAATCCGTGCCGCCGGAGGTGTTCCAGTTCGCCATATAGGTGGTTGGCTCAAACCAGAACCAGCCGGCGATCCCGGTCCCGATAACCGGGATCAGTACCAACACCAGCCCCAGGGTGGTCAGGCGGCTGACCCAGGCGCCCCCCAGCATGTTAACGAAGGTGAAAATCCACACGATAGCGATACAGGCGATACCCGCCGGTACCGGGCTGTTAAGCACCGGAAAGAAGGTCGATAAATAAGAGACGGCGGTAATACCGATAGCTAGGTTACCGATCCAGTTGGCATGGTAGTACAGCACCCCGGTCTGGAACCCGAAGGCGGCACCGACCTCACCGGCGTAGGCAACCGGGCCCCCCTCCTGGGGGTTTTTGGTGGCCAGTCGGGCATACACATAGGCCAGAGAAACGGCGCCCACCAGCGCGATCAGCCAGCCCCATACGGCAATTGACCCCAGGCTTGCCAGGTTGGCGGGCAGCAGCGCGATACCGCTGCCCATCATGTTGCCGGCAACCACCCCGGTACAGGCGATAAGCCCGATTTTTTTTACAGAAGCCATAGTCTGCGCTCCCCTGTGATGATGACTGGCCATAACGCAGGCCCACTGGAGCGCATGTCAGTAAACGGGCAGGCTCCGCAGATAATTATAGAAAAGAAAGTCATCTTTTCCCGTGATAAACAATATTTTTACAATCATTTTTTACTTTTAAATTCAATGTGTTGCATGGACACATTTCCACGTAAAATAAATGAAAATAAATATACAATATAATCATCAAGATAATTATTTCCCCCCGCAGGCGCTTTCCCGGCGACGCGTCCTATTTCCCGTCAATACGTGAAGACACGCTGAACGATGTACATTAATTAATCGATTTTTTTGACGGCGCGCCTCCCCCTTGAACATCCTCCCCGTCATCGCTATGCTGGCCGCCATGAACACGCCACGACTCCCCATCGCCCTACAGCAGGCCGTCATGCACACCCTGCGCCATTGCCTTAGCCAGGCCGAACAGCGCCTGAATCACCCCCTCCCGCTGCCCCAGATTGATTACCGCCAGCGCGGCACCGTCGCGGGCACCGCCTGGCCACAGCAGTGGCAAATCCGGCTGAACCCGGTGCTGCTGCTGGAAAACGGGCAGGCGTTTATCGACAGCGTCATCCCCCATGAGCTGGCGCATCTGCTGGTCTACCGCCGCTTTGGCCGCGTCGCGCCCCACGGCAGAGAGTGGCGCTGGATGATGGCGGAGATACTGGGCGTGGAGCCGCAGCGAACCCACCGCTTCAGCGTCGATTCGGTGCGCGGGCGCACCTTCACCTACCGCTGCGCCTGCCAGCAGCACCAGCTGACCCTGCGCCGCCATAACCGCGTTCAGCGCGGCGAGTCCAACTACCGCTGCCGCCAGTGCGGCGCCGCGCTGAGCTTCACCCCCGACGCGGCGTAGGCGCGCGACGCTTTCCCACACTTTCTAAAAATTAAACGCGCCGGGCGCAAAAGGTTGCCCGCAAACCGCGTATTGTCTACTCTGCTGACTTTCTCATTCCAACACCGTTTTAGAATATGTCGCCCAAATCCTTCATCGCTCTCTCCGCCCTGCTGGGCAGCCTGCTGCTGACGTCAGGCGCCCAGGCAGAAACTATCCATAACTTCTCCCAGGCCAAGGCCGCCGCGGTCAAAATCAACCGCGACGCCCCCGGCACCTTTTACTGCGGCTGCCGCATCGACTGGCGGGGGAAAAAAGGCACTCCCGACCTGGCCAGCTGCGGCTACCAGGTGCGTAAAAACGCCCACCGCGCCGGACGCATCGAGTGGGAGCACGTCATGCCGGCCTGGCAATTCGGCCACCAGCTGCAGTGCTGGCAGGAGGGTGGACGAAAAAACTGCGCCAAGAACCCCGACTATGTGCGTATCGAGACCGATCTGCACAACCTGCAGCCGGCCATCGGCGAGGTCAACGGCGATCGCAATAACTTCGCCTTCAGCCAGTGGCGCGGCGGCGAGGGGCAGTATGGCCAGTGCACCATGAAGGTCGATTTCAAAAACAAGCAGGCCGAACCGCCGGAGCGCGCACGCGGCGCTATCGCTCGTACTTACTTCTACATGCGCGATCGCTACCATATCCGCCTCTCCCCGCAGCAGACCCGCCTGTTTGAGGTCTGGGATCGCCAGTATCCGGTCACCGCCTGGGAGTGCCAGCGCGAAGCGCGCGTCGCCGCGGTGCAGGGAAACCATAACCCCTACGTACAGCAAGCCTGCGCAGCGCGTAAACCGTAGCCCGATCCCGCCTCTGCCACTCGGCGCAGGGCGGGTATATAATCGCACCCTGTATCTATCGGCGTACCGGCGTACGCCTTTCACCCTGCCTGAGGATCCCCCCATGCGAATTCCCCGTATTTACCACCCACAGCCCCTGAGCATTCCCGGCGAAGTCAGCCTGTGCGACGATGCCGCCAACCACGTTGGCCGGGTACTGCGCATGGGGCCCAGCCAGGCCCTGCAGCTGTTCGATGGCAGCAACCGGGTCTTCGACGCCGAGATCATCAGCGCAGACAAAAAAAGCGTGCGCGTACGTCTTACTCACGCGCAGGAGGAGGATCGCGAGTCCCCTCTTCACCTGCATCTAGGCCAGGTGATGTCGCGCGGTGAAAAAATGGAGTTCACTATTCAGAAGTCGATCGAGCTGGGCGTCAGCGTCATTACGCCGCTGATCTCCGAGCGCTGTGGGGTGCGTCTGGACGCCGAGCGGATGGCCAAAAAACAGCAGCAGTGGCAGAAAATCGCCATCGCCGCCTGCGAACAGTGCGGGCGCAACCGCATTCCCCAGATCCGTCCGGCAATGGATCTGGAGGCCTGGTGCGCTGAAGAAGACGCCTGCCTGCGTCTTAACCTGCATCCGCGCGCCAGCGCCAGCATCAATACCCTGCCGCAGCCCCTGACCCGCGTTCGGCTATTGATCGGCCCCGAAGGCGGCCTGTCGGCGGCAGAGATTGCCATGACCGCCGACTACCACTTTACTGATATCCTATTGGGGCCGCGCGTACTGCGCACCGAGACGACGGCGCTCACCGCCATCACCGCACTTCAGGTCCGCTTTGGCGATTTGGGCTGAGGCAGAATCCGCGAAAGAGACAGGAGAATAGTATGATTAAGCTCGGTATTGTAATGGATCCCATCGCATCCATTAACATCAAGAAAGACACCAGTTTTGCCATGCTGCTGGAGGCCCAGCGCCGGGGCTACCAGCTGCACTATATGGAGATGGACTCACTCTATCTGCGGCAGGGAGAGGCGCGCGCGCAAACCCGTCTGCTCAGCGTCAGCGATGACAAGGCCAGCTGGTACCGCTTCGACGGCAAACAGGATATTGCCCTGGCCGATCTCGACGTGATCCTGATGCGTAAGGATCCGCCGTTCGACACCGAGTTTATCTACGCCACCTACATTCTGGAGCGCGCGGAGGCCCGCGGCACACTGATCGTCAACAAGCCGCAAAGCCTGCGCGACTGCAATGAAAAGCTGTTTACCGCCTGGTTCGCCGACCTGACGCCGGATACCCTGGTCAGCCGCAGCGCCGCGCACCTGCGTGACTTTCACGCCCGCCACGGCGACGTGATCCTCAAGCCGCTGGACGGCATGGGCGGCGCCTCCATCTTCCGCATCAAGCAGGATGACCCCAACCTGTCGGTGATCATCGAAACCCTCACCGAGCACGGTAAACGCTTCTGCATGGCGCAAAACTACCTGCCGGCGATCGTCGACGGCGATAAGCGCGTTCTGGTGGTCGACGGCGAACCGGTGCCCTACTGCCTGGCGCGCATTCCCAAAAGCGGCGAAACCCGCGGCAACCTGGCGGCCGGCGGCCGCGGCGAGGCACGCCCCCTGAGCGAGAGCGACTGGGCCATCGCACGTAAGGTTGCCCCGGTGCTCAAAGAGAAGGGGCTGATCTTCGTCGGCCTCGATATCATTGGCGACCGCCTGACTGAGATCAACGTCACCAGCCCGACCTGCGCCCGCGAGATCGAAGCGGCCTTCCCGGTCTCCATCACCGGTATGCTGATGGACGCCATTGAGGCGCGTCTGGCCGCCCGCTGATCCCCTCGGCATTCACCGACCGGCGGGGCGCGTATCCGCGTGCCCCGCATCATCGTCCCCCCGCTTTTCCGGCGCACCGCCGTCTATCGCGTTATCAGCGTCGCTACCGCCGGGACGATCCGGCGGCCAAGACATGCGCAAGGTCGAATAGCCGCCGCGCCCCCCGTGACTTGAGCGGGAAAAATTCGCATACTGACACCGACAAAAACAGCGAGTTGAAAATATCACCATGAAACTAGCGCACCATTTTCTGATTGCCATGCCCGCCATGCAGGACAGTCGCTTCAAACGCACCGTCATCTATGTGTGCGAACACAATGAGGATGGCGCCATGGGCATGATCATCAATAAACCCCTGGAGCAGCTCACGCTGTCCAGCCTGCTGGAAAAGCTCGACATTACCCCCTCCCCGCGCGATGTCGCCATCCGCCTGGACAAGCCGGTGCTAGCCGGCGGCCCGCTGGCGGAGGATCGCGGTTTTGTCCTGCACAGCCCGACGGATACCTTTGGCTCCAGCGCCGACATTGGTCCGGGCTGTATGCTGACCACCTCACGCGACGTGCTGGAGACTCTGGGCACCGACCGCCAGCCGCAGGAGATTCTGGTCACCCTGGGCTACTGCAGCTGGAGCAAGGGACAGCTGGAGCAGGAGCTGCTGGACAATGCCTGGCTCACGGTAGAGGCCGACAGTCAGATCCTATTTCGCACCCCGCTGGCCGACCGCTGGATTTGCGCGGCGAAAAAGCTGGGGGTCGATATCCGTAATATGCCTTGTAACGCAGGACACGCCTGATGAATCCCCGAACTATTCTCGCCTTCGACTTCGGCACCCGCAGCATCGGCTGCGCCATCGGACAGGAGCTCACCGGCAGCGCCCGCCCGCTGCAATCCTTCAAGGCCAACGACGGCGTTCCGGACTGGCAGCAGATTGAGAAGGTGCTGCGCGAATGGCAGCCGAATCTGGTGGTGGTCGGCCTGCCGCTGAACATGGACGGCAGCGAGCAGCCGCTGACGCAGATGGCGCGAAAGTTCGCCAATCGCCTGCACGGCCGCTTTGGCGTACAGGTCGCCCTGCAGGATGAGCGCCTGAGCACCGTGGAGGCCCGCGCCCACCTGTTTGCCGGCGGCGGCTACCGCGCACTGGAGAAAGGCCGCGTCGACGCCGCCTCTGCCGCGCTGATCCTGGAGAGCTGGTTCGAGCACCAGGCATACTGATGCGCGCCGGGCACGGATTGACTCTGCCATAATTGCCCCCATGTACACTGCACAGGGCGGCGCCGGCGGCAAAGGTGCAGCGCGACGCCGTTTTGCTTTACACTACACGGCACGGTTCGCGGTCACGACGCTGGCCGCGACGTTTTTCCCACTCCCCGGGACGAGGCACCATGAATACCACCATTAAACACAATCTCGACGCGGTCCGGCAGCGCATTGTCCGCGCGGCCGAACAGTGCGGACGCAACCCGCGGGACATCACCCTGCTGGCCGTCAGCAAGACTAAACCCATTGAGGACATCGACGCCGCCATCGCCGCTGGGCAGCGCGCCTTTGGCGAAAACTATGTTCAGGAGGGCGTCAGTAAAATCCAGCACTACCGCCAGCAGCCGCAGGGCGACGCGTTGGAATGGCACTTTATCGGGCCGCTGCAGTCCAATAAAAGCCGCCCGGTGGCCGAGCATTTTGATTGGATCCACACCGTCGATCGTGTGAAAATCGCTCAGCGTTTAAACGAACAGCGCCCGGCACAGCTTGAGCCGCTTAACGTATTGATTCAAGTGAATATCAGCGATGAGCAGAGCAAGTCCGGCATCGCGCTGGAGCAGATCGACGCGCTGGCCGACGCCATCAGTCAGCTGCCCCGCCTGCGTCTGCGCGGTCTGATGGCCATTCCGGCACCGGAGGACGATCCGGCCCGCCAGCTGGCGGTCTGTACCCGTATGGCGCAGGCGCTGTCTGCCCTGCAGCGGCGCTACCCCCAGCTGGATACCCTGTCGCTGGGGATGACCCATGATATGGAGGCCGCCATTACGGCCGGCAGTACCCTGGTACGCATCGGTACCGCCATTTTCGGCGCCCGCGACTACGGCACGGCCTAAACGCGGCGCGACTACCCACGGCTGCCGCTGGCAGCGCTTTTTACTTACCCCCGGCGCCAGATCGCGGGCGGGTAAGCTTTACTACCGACGGAAAAAGGGCTTTTCATGCTAACACTGACGTTTTTGGTCAAAACGCTGCTCGATCTGTATGTCATGGTGCTGCTGTTGCGCATCTGGATGCAGTGGGCGCGCAGCGATTTCTACAACCCGCTTTCGCAGTTTATCGTGAAGCTAACCCAGCCGGTGGTGGCGCCGCTGCGCCGCATTCTGCCGCCTTTGGGGCCTATCGACTCCGCCTCGCTGCTGCTGGCGTTCATCCTGATGACCGTCAAATACCCGCTGCTACTGCTGATCCAGAGCGGTTCCCTCTCCCTCAGCCCCTATAACCTGCTGTTTGGCCTGATCTCGGTGGTCAAGTCTGCCGGCTACCTGGTGTTCTGGGTGATCATCATCCGTTCGATCATGAGCTGGATTAGCCAGGGGCGCAGCCCGATGGACTACGTGCTCTACCAACTGACCGAGCCGATGATGGCGCCGATCCGGCGCATCATCCCGGCGATGGGCGGACTGGATTTCTCCGCCATGGTGGTGATCCTGGTGCTGTACCTGCTCAACTACCTGGGTATCGATCTATTCGGCCAGCTGTGGTTCCTGCTGTGAGCGCAGTCAGCCGGGAGGGCGACGACTGGATCCTGCGACTGTATATTCAGCCGAAGGCCAGCCGGGACCTCATCATCGGGCTGCACGGCGATGAGCTAAAGGTCGCCATCACCGCGCCGCCGGTCGATGGTCAGGCTAACGCCCACCTGCTAAAATTCATCGCCAAGCAGTTTCGCGTCGCCAAAAGCCGCATCACGCTGGAAAAGGGTGAGCTGGGACGCCATAAACAACTGCGCATCAGCCAGCCGCAGCAGATCCCCGACGCGGTGGCGGCGGCGCTCGAATAAGCGGGACACCGACGCCGCACTCTGACACGACACAGCGGCAGGCCACTACGGCCTGCCGCTGTCCTCAATAGGATCCGAATCATGCAACACGTGGTACTCGCCACCGGTAACGCCGGTAAAGTTCGGGAGCTCGCCTCCCTGCTGACCGATTTTGGCCTGGATATCGTCGCCCAGAGCACGCTGGGCATCGAGGGCGCCGAAGAGACCGGGCTGACCTTTATCGAAAACGCTATCCTCAAAGCCCGCCACGCCGCGCGCCTCAGCGGACTGCCGGCGATCGCCGACGACTCGGGCCTGGCGGTGGATGCCCTGGGCGGGGCGCCGGGGATCTACTCCGCACGCTACGCCGGGGAAGACGCCAGCGATCGCGCCAATCTAGAAAAGCTGCTGCACGCGCTGCGCGATGTTCCGGCCGGCCAGCGCCAGGCGCGCTTCCACTGCGTACTGGTCTACCTGCGTCATGCCGACGACCCGACCCCGCTGGTCTGCCACGGCGTCTGGGAGGGCGAGATAGCAGCGGCACCCAGCGGCGACGGCGGCTTTGGCTATGATCCCATCTTCTTCGTCCCGGCGCAGGGCTGCACCGCGGCGCAGCTGAGCCGAGAGCAAAAGCGCGCCATTTCCCACCGTGGCCAGGCCCTACAGCAGCTGCTGGATCGGATGCGCCATGCTTAAGCTGCCGCCGCTGAGCCTGTATATCCACATCCCGTGGTGCGTGCAGAAATGCCCCTACTGCGACTTTAACTCCCATGCGCAGAAGGGCGAAATCCCCCAGCAGGCCTATGTCGATCATCTGCTGGCCGATCTGGATCAGGAGCTGCCGCGGGCCGCCGGGCGGCCGCTGAGCACCCTGTTCATCGGGGGCGGAACGCCCAGCCTACTCAGCGGCGAAGCGCTGCAGCGCCTGCTGGACGGCGTACGCGCCCGCCTGCCGCTGGCCGCCGATGCCGAGATCACCCTGGAGGCCAACCCGGGCACCGTCGAGGCCGAGCGCTTCGACGCCTATCAGCGCGCCGGGGTCAACCGTATCTCCATCGGGGTGCAAAGCTTCAGCGCCGATAAACTGCAGCGCCTGGGACGCATTCACGGGCCGCAGGAGGCCGTCGCCGCCGCCCGGCTGGCCGAGGCGTTAGGGCTGCGCAGCTTTAATCTGGACTTAATGCACGGCCTGCCGCAGCAGAGCCGGGAAGAGGCGTTGGACGATCTGCGTCAGGCCATCGCCCTGAACCCACCGCACCTGTCGTGGTATCAGCTCACCATCGAGCCCAACACCCTGTTCGGATCGCGCCCGCCGCGCCTGCCGGACGACGACGCGCTGTGGGAGATCTTTGAGCAGGGCGACCGCCTGCTGCGCGAGTCAGGCTACCAGCAGTATGAAACCTCCGCCTATGCCCTGCCGGGACGCCAGTGTCAGCACAACCTCAACTACTGGCGCTTCGGTGACTATCTGGGGATCGGCTGCGGCGCACACGGCAAGCTGACCTTCGCCGACGGACGCATCGAGCGACGCGCCAAAACCCGCCACCCGCGCGGCTATATGCAGGGCAACTACCTGGATCAGCAACAGCAGGTGGCCATGGCGGAGAGGCCGTTTGAGTTCTTCATGAACCGTTTCCGCCTACTGGAGCCAGCGCCGCGCGCCGATTTCAGCGCCTATACCGGCGTGGACCAGGCCACGATTCGCCCACAGCTGGAGGCGGCGCTGGCGCAGGGCTACATCAGCGAGACCCCCAGCCACTGGCAGGTCACCCCCCACGGCAAGCTGTTCCTCAACTCGCTGCTGGAGCTGTTCCTCTAAACCCGCGCCCTCCCCGGCGCCCTCGTCACTGTGGCGGGGCGCCGCGCGCGGACTCAATGGGCACGGATATACATATCCCGCGTGTAGATATAGTCCATATTGCCGGGATTAAACCCACCGACATAGGGCTTCACCAGCCGCACGCTGACGTAGTGATAGAGTGGAATCGTGGGTACATCCCCGGCGAGGATGGCCTCCGCCTGCTGGAACAGCCGCTGACGCGCCGCCGGATCCTGATTGGCTGACGCCTGTGCCAGCACGGCATCGAAGCGGGGATTGCTGTACTGCGGGGTGTTGTTGCTGTCGCCGCGGCGAAAGGCGTTCAGCATCGCCGCCGGATCGTCATAGTCGGCAATCCAAGAGGTCCGTACCAGCTCGAAGTCGCCATTGCGCATGGTATCCAGCAGGGATTTCCACTCCTGATTATTCAACTTAGCCTCGACACCCAGGTTCTTCTTCCACATGGAGGCAGCGGCGATGGCGATACGCTGATGTCCCTCGGAGGTGTTATACAGCAGCGTAAAACGCAGTGGGTTTCCGGGCCCAAACCCGGCCTCAGCCAGCAGCGCCTTGGCTCGCGCAAAGCGCGTCTCACGCGGCCAACTGGCGTAATCCGGGCCATGGAGCGCCATGCCGCCGATATGCTCGGCGCTGAGTAGCCAAGCCGGACGCTGTCCCTGGCCGAGCACCTTCTCAGCAATGACATCCTTGTCCAGCCCCAGATTGAGGGCCAGGCGTACCCGCGTGTCATCGAAGGGCGCCTTGCGAGTATTGAAGTGGTAATAGTAGGTGCCGAGCTTGGGGAAGATTTGAATCTCATCGCCCAGCGCCTGGCGCAGGGCGGCGAACTGCGGGCTCGGGATGCTGCTAATGTCGAGCTCCCCGGCGCGGTAGCGGTTAAAACTCGCCGCCTCCGAGGCGATCGGCAGGTAAGTGACCCGATCGATAACCGTGTGGGCGTCATCCCAGTAGCGCGGGTTGCGTACTCCGCTCACCCGCTCGTTCACGATCCAATCGCCGAGGGTGTAGGCGCCGTTGCCCACAAAATTGCCCGGTTGGGTCCATTTGTCACCATAGCGAGCGATCGCCCGTGAGTTGACCGGCACTAGCGCCGGATGCACCATCATCGATAGGAAGGTGGACAGCGGCTGTGCCAGCGTGATACGCAGCGTGCGCTCATCCGGCGCCGCGATACCCAACGCGCTGGGCGGCAGCTTACCCTCCTGGATCGCAGCGGCGCTCTCCACCCCCATGTTGACCAGATAGGTCCCGTAAGGTGAGGCGGTAGCCGGGTCGATCAGTCGCCGCCAGCTCAGCACCAGATCCTGCGCCGTCAGCGCCTCGCCGTTAGACCAGTGCAGATCGGGACGCAGCGAAAAGGTCCATATCCGCCCCTCATCACTCTGCCAGCGCTCGGCCAGCCCCGGGCGCAGTTGCCCCTCGCCGTCGAGCGTCAGTAAACCCTCGAAGAAGTCACGAAGGATATTGAATTCGACATCGCTTTCCGACCGGTGCGGATCGAGAGAGGCCGGCTCGCTGCCGTTATTGCGCGTCAGCGTCTGGATCGGGGCCAGCGATACCCCCGGCGGCACCACGGCGGCGTGCAGCGCGCCGAGCGAAAGAATAAAAACCCCGAACCCAAACAATAAATTATATTTATTTTTCATATAATTACCCTCCTTGGCTGACATGGCAAATATTAAAGCAGCAAAGCCAGGCGTACGGCAGGGCAAAAAATGGCACAAAAAACCCGGCGCGCGGGCCGGGTCATATTCTGAAGTACCGATCACGCTCAGGAGGCGGGCAGCGCCTTCAGCAAGGCCTTACGCTGGCTGTCCAACGCCTGCACTCGCTCACAGGCCTGCTGGCCGAAGGCGCGCAGATCATTATCCTGCTTATCCCATTCCGTGCGGATAGACTGCTGCAGACCACCGAGGTTGCCCAGCACCGCCTGCAGCGGATTATCCGACTTGCCAGCTTGCAGCAGCCCCTTGGCCCCCATCTCGTTGATGCTGTCCTGCAGTACGCCGCCCAGCGTCTGATTCACCAATGTCTGCCCCTCTTTCTCGACCTGGGCGATCGCCTGATGGTGGAAGGCGTAACCGTCGCTGCGTTTCTCCAGCACCCGGTTCATCTGCGCCTTAAGCTGGGTATCCAGCGTACTTAGACGATTGCGTACGTTGCTGTCACGGCCCAGCTGCTCGACGATGATATTGTCCAGCGCGCCGCGCGCGCGATCCAGGCGCGTCTGCACCCCTTGGTCGATCCACGGCACATCGCGCCGCAGATCCCGCTGCAGCGTCTCGGCCTGACGGCGAGCATCGGCGCTCAGCGCCAACGGATGGCCGTCCCGCGTCACCGCGCCGTCGCGGGATATCTGCAGATTACCGCTGGCACCGACGATCTGTACCTGCTGCGCGCTGATAATGATATCGTCCTGCGGTTTAACCTGGCACTGCCAGGCGGCCTGCGCCTGCGCGGCGGTCAGCAGCAACAGCAGGGAGCATCCCCATTTACCCATCATGACCTCGTTAAAATATTGAGCGGCCAATGCGCTGGGCCAACAGCTCCAGCGCCGCGATTCCGGCCAGTGAATTGCCGCAGCTATCCAGCTGCGGGCTCCAGACGGCAATGATCATCTCCTGAGGCACCACGGCCACCACGCCGCCGCCGACGCCGGACTTCCCCGGCATCCCGACGCGATAGGCAAATTCGCCCGCGCCGTCATACAGGCCGCTGGTCACCATCAACGCATTGATCTGGCGCGCCTGACGCTCGCCGATCACCGGCTCATCCAGCACCAACGCCCGCCCCCGATTGGCAAGATAAACAAAAGTGCGCGCCAGTTCCATACAGTTCATTCTTAAAGCGCAGTAGTGGAAATAGTTATGCAGGACGGTAATCACGTCGTTATCAAAGTTACCAAACGACTTCATCAGATAGGCGATCGCCGCATTGCGGTCCGAATGCTCAAACTCGGAGCGCGCCACCCGGGTATCATAGCAGATGTCCGTGCTACCGCTCAGCGCCCGCACCACCTCCAGCATACGCTGACGCGGCGCGCTCAGGCGCGACTGCAGCATATCGCACACCACCAGCGCGCCGGCGTTGATAAAGGGGTTGCGCGGCTTGCCCTGCTCCAGCTCCAGCTGCACCAGCGAGTTAAATGGCTGTCCCGAGGGCTCCTTGCCGACCCGCTGCCAGATCTCTGCCTCGCTGTAGCGGTGCATCGCCAGCGTCAGGCTCAGCACCTTGGAGATCGACTGGATGGAGAAACGTTCGCCGGCGTCGCCGGCGCTGAACATCCGTCCGTCTACGGTGCAGAGCGCGATACCCAGCCTGCCCGGCGCAACCTCGGCCAGCGCCGGAATATAGTTGGCGACCCGCCCCTGCCCGAGCAGCGGACGAACCTGATCCAAGATCTCGTCTAACAGTTGATCGCTTAATTCAGTTTGCATGGCAAGGCCATTGACTCCACGCGGCGCCTTGGGCGCCATCACGCTAGGGTTACGACCAACGCCGTCCGGCGGACGCTCCCTATTTTCCCGATGCGGCGCCTCCCGACGCAGAGCGCCAGACGCAGGAGAGACAATGAGGGAGAACGGAACAGCGAAGGGGAAACTGCGCCGCCGGTGCGGCGGCGCCAAAGGCGGAGGTTACTCCCACCACACATCAAACAGGTCGCTGACCACAACGTCCAGCATACCCTGGCTTTCCAGCCAGCCTTTCACCAGCTGACGCTGTTCATCGGTGCAGCGGCCAATCTGCTGCAGACAGATCAGCCCTTCCCAGCGCAGGTAGCCGCTGCCGTCAAACGCCAAGCCATTCGGCTCGATCACTTCATCGATCAGACGATCGAGCAGCGTATCCACCGTCTCTACCGGCGTACCCTCGGCAAAACGCCAGCTGGCACTGAAGCCCACTTCCTGAAACTCGTCAATATGCAGCTTTTTGCGCAGACGACGACTACGATTTTTCGCCATTACTCTACCCTCTCAAACATCAGGTCCCAGTTGCCATGCCCCAGACGCTGACCGCGCAGCTCAAACTTGGTGACCGGACGCGAGTCAGGGCGCGGGACATAGGTATTATCGTCGGACAGATTTCTGTAGCCCGGCGCATGATTCATTACTTCCAGCATATGCTCGGCGTAGTTTTCCCAGTCAGTCGCCATATGGAAGACGCCGCCGATCTTCAGCTTACCGCGGATCCGCTCGGCAAACGCCGGCTGCACGATACGACGCTTATGGTGACGCGCCTTATGCCAGGGATCGGGGAAAAACAGCTGCACCATATCCAGCGACGCGTCCGGGATCATTCGCTCCAACACCTCTACCGCGTCGTGACACATCACGCGCAGGTTGTTTACTCCGGCCTCATGGGCAGAGGAGAGGCAGGCGCCCACGCCCGGCGAATGCACTTCGATCCCCAGGAAATCACGCTCGGGGTGCTGCTGTGCCATGGCGACCAGCGAGGCCCCCATGCCGAAGCCGATCTCCAGCACCACCGGCGCCTGGCGCCCAAACAGCGCCGGCAGATCCAGCGCCTCGGGCGTAAACTCGACACCCATCAGCGGCCAGTGCTGCTCCAGCGCCAGCTGCTGCCCTTTGGTCAGGCGCCCCTGACGGCGTACAAAGCTGCGAATACGGCGAATCGCCCGGCCGTTTTCATCAAATTCCGCTGTGATCACATCATTCATGTCGCGTTTTCATCTGTCTGGATAATCAAGGTCAGGGCATTATGCAAAGTTACCCCGTTTACACAAGCGCTGATTTTACCAGCAACGCTAACCCAGCGGGGAAAATCCATGCCATCGCCCCCATATTTTGTGCCACGGCGCCCCCGCTGAACGTGGAAACCCGCCCCTCTCCGTGCCGCCGGCGCCTCGCACTGGCAAGATCCGGTTTACAGGCCGGACAGGCTGTGCTGCAATCCTGTCCCGTTTTCGGCGCTACACACTGAGGATATGACGGATTTATGATGCAGGCGCAACAGTTCGCCCACGCCGTGCTGGCCTGGTACGCGCGCTTCGGGCGCAAAACGCTGCCGTGGCAACACCCCAAGACCCCCTATCGGGTATGGCTCTCCGAGGTGATGCTGCAACAGACCCAGGTCGCCACGGTGCTGCCCTATTTCCAGCGTTTTACCCAACGCTTTCCCGATGTGCAGGCGCTGGCGGCGGCGCCCCTGGATGAAGTGCTGCACCTGTGGACCGGACTGGGCTACTACGCCCGGGCGCGCAACCTGCATAAGGCGGCCCAGCTCATCGTCTCGCTGCATCACGGCGAGTTTCCGCACCACTTCGAACAAGTTGCGGCGCTGCCGGGCATTGGCCGCTCGACGGCCGGCGCCATTCTCTCACTGTCGCTGGGGCAGCATCACCCCATCCTGGACGGCAACGTCAAACGGGTTTTGGCCCGCTGCTACGCCGTCCCCGGCTGGCCGGGGCGTAAAGAGGTGGAAACGCGTCTGTGGCAGCTGAGCGACGAGGTGACTCCTGCCGACGGCGTCAGCCAGTTTAACCAGGCGATGATGGATCTCGGCGCGCTGGTGTGCACCCGCAGCCGCCCCAAGTGCGAGCTATGTCCGCTCAACCCAGGCTGCCTCGCCTATGCCGACGGCAGTTGGGCTGACTTCCCAGGCAAAAAACCTAAGCAGACATTGCCCGAGCGCCAGGCCTACCTGCTGCTGCTGCAGAACGGTGAGACGGTATGGCTACAGCAGCGACCCGCCAGCGGCCTGTGGGGCGGTCTGTTCTGCTTTCCACAATATGACAGCGAGGCGGCGCTGCGCGCTCAGCTGCGCCGCCTGGGGCAGGATTCCGCCGCGGCCCAGACCCTGACGGCGTTCCGCCACACGTTTAGCCATTTTCATTTGGATATCATCCCGGTATGGTCAGCCTACACGACGGCGTCGGCCTGCATGGATGAAGGGGACGGACTCTGGTATAACTTAGCGCAGCCGCCCTCCGTAGGGCTGGCGGCGCCAACCGAGCGTCTTTTACAGCAGCTGCGCAAGCAGCCGCCGGCCAGCGCGACGACCGGCGATGCGACAGAGAAGGAGTAAGCATGAGCAGAACCGTGTTTTGTACGTTCCTCAACCGCGAGGCCGAGGGGCTGGACTTTCAAAGCTATCCCGGCGATCTGGGCAAGCGCATCTATGACCACATATCCAAAGAGGCCTGGGGTCAGTGGATGACCAAGCAAACCATGCTGATCAACGAAAAGAAACTGAATATGATGAACCCTGATGACCGTAGCCTGCTGGCCCAGGAGATGGAGAAGTTTCTGTTCGAAGGCCACGATGTCCACATCGAAGGCTATACGCCGCCGAGTCAGTAAAAGCGGGCGCAGCCGCGCCCTGATGTCATTCAGATATGGCTGTTACAATGAAGAAAGTCCTTGCGCTGGCATTAATCGCCCCGTTGTTGATCTCCTGCTCCGGCAAGAAGCCCGATAGCAACGGTGAAGAATATATAAAAGATACCAACGGGTTCGATATTCTCATGGGGCAATTTGCCCACAATATTGAGAATATCTGGGGGATTAACGAGGTTCTGATCGCCGGGCCCAAGGACTATGTAAAATACAGCGATCGCTATCTGACCCGTAGCCATATCAACTTTGAGACCGGGCAGATCACCATCGAGACCATCGCCACCCTTGACCCGGCGGAAAGCCTGCGTCAGGCCATCGTCACCACGCTGCTGATGGGCGACGATCCCGGCTCGATCGACCTCTACTCCGACGCCAACGACATCAAGCCCAGCCGGGAGCCCTTCCTCTACGGTCAGGTCCTGGACAACACCGGCCAGCCGATCCGCTGGTCTGGCCGCGCCAACAGCTTCGCCAGCTACCTTTTGCAAAACAAGCTGATGAAACGCACCTCCGGGCTGCATGTCATCTACTCCGTCACCATTCAGCTAGTGCCCAACCATCTGGATAAGCGGGCGCACAAATATCTGGGGATGGTACGGCGCGCCTCGGAGCGCTATGGCGTCGACGAGTCGCTGATCCTGGCCATTATGCAGACGGAGTCCAGCTTTAACCCTTACGCCGTCAGCCGCTCCGACGCGCTGGGGCTGATGCAGGTGATGCAGCACACCGCCGGCAAGGATGTGTTCGTCTCCAAAGGCAAGTGGGGCACTCCTAGCCGCAGCTATCTGTTTGACCCGGAGAAAAACATCGATACCGGCACCGCCTATCTGGCTATCCTGCAGAACACCTATCTGGGCGGGATCCAGAACGCCACCTCACGCCGCTACGCGGTGATCACCGCCTACAACGGCGGCGCCGGCAGCGTGCTGCGCGTCTTCTCCAGCGATAAAGGGCAGGCGGTCAACATCATCAACCAGATGTCGCCCGGCGATGTGTATGAGGCGCTGACCCAGCGTCACCCGTCCGCCGAATCGCGACGCTATCTGTACAAGGTCAACAGCACCCAGAAAAACTACCGCCGCATCCGCTAAGGGCGCGGCGGCGCCTCAGTCGTGCGCGTGGGGATGGGGATGCGCATGCGCCTCCCCGTCGTCCCCCGGCACCACCACCAGCTTACCGTGACGCACCCCGCGTTCGGCGATCACCTGCTCGGCAAAGCGCGTCACCTCGCCCCCGGCCCCCTTCAGCAGCGAAACCTCCAGGCAGCGGCCGTGATCCAGGTGCACATGCAGGCTGGCCAGCGAAAGATCGTGATGATCGTGAAAGGTGCGCGTCAGGCGCTTGGAGAGTTCGCGCGATTCATGATCGTAAACATAGAACAGCGCCGCCACGCAGTGGCCGCTCTGGGACGGCGTCTCCGTCATGCTCTGTAGCCCGGCCCGCGCCAGATCGCGGATGGCCTCGGAGCGGTTCTGGTAGTTGCGCGCCTTGATGATGGCATCGATTTCCGCCATCAGATCGTCATCGAGAGAAAGGGTTACGCGTTGCATCATTCGGCTCCTGTCGCGGTTTGATGGCTGCAGTATGACAAAGATCCGCGCGCGAAAAAACCAGCGTGCGCTAGCGCGCGACGCCGGCCGGAAAGAACGAGTTCACGACATGCCCGCCGCGGTTCAGGCCTGCCTGTCACGCATCTCAAAGCGCGGAGAGACAAAACCGTACAGCGTCCAACCGAGGAAGGTGGCGATCGCCCCCCACATCATCGCCTGTTCGCCGGAGGAGTAGAGCGCATAGAAGCTGTACATTGCGCCGACAAAGGCCAGGATATTGGGCAGACGCGCCCTGGCCGGATCGATCCCCGCGACGCGCTGGATGATCAGCACCGCCGCCATGGAGAGGATATAGGGGATCAGGTTGGTGACCACCGCCAGATTAACCAGCACGTTAAACTGTGCATTGAGCGACGGGCTGATGGTCATCAGCGACAGCACGCTCTGGATCGCGACGATGGCCAACATCCCTTTCACCGGCGCGCCGGACTGAGTTACCCTGCGGAAGATCGCCGGGAAATAGCCCTCATCGGCGGAGGACTTAAACACCTGCGCGATGGTGAACTGCCAGCCCAGCAGAGAGCCGCAGCAGGACATCACCATCAGTGCCATGATGATCTTACCCACCGTCGGATCAAACATCTGGGCAAACGCCATGCCGAACGGCGCGGTCGAGTTGGCCAGATCCATATTCGGTACGATACCGGCGATCACGTTGGTGGAGACAATGTAGATCACCGCCGCGCCCAGGGTGCCGCCGAGTACGGCGATCGGGACGTTGCGCTCCGGATTCTCTACCACGTCGGTATTGGCACAGGCGGACTCCAGCCCCAGAAACGCCCACAGGGTCATGGCAATAGAGGAGCCGATGGCCTCAAAGGTCGGTAGGTGATGTGGGTTCCAGGAGTCGACGTACAGCGTGGGGCTGAACCAGAACCACCCGATCACCGAGATACCGACCACCGGGATGATCACCCCCCAGACCGTCACGCTGCTGATGCGCCCGGTAATCCGCGCCCCGCCGAAGTTGGCCGCGGTACACAGCCACAGTACTCCGATGGTCGCCAGGCAGATCCCCAGCGGGCTCAGCGAGGCACCGATAAGCTCCGTGCCGTAGCCGACGGCGGAGATGGCGATGGCCACGTTGGCGATCAGAAGCGAAACGCCGTAGGTATAGTTGGCCATAAAGTTGCCGGACTTGCCGAAAGCATACTCGGCGTAGCCACCCATCCCGCCGGACTTGCGGCTATACATCCCGCACTTGGCGAAGGCGTAGGCCAGCGCCATCGAACCCACGGCGGTCACCAGCCAGGAGACGATGGAGATGGTACCCACCTCCGCTAGCTTGGTCGGCAGCATGATGATGCCGGACCCCATCATGTTCACCGCCGTCAGTATGGTTAACTGCACGACGCCCATCTTATTGCCGCTAGACGTACTCATAGTTTCTCTCTCTCAAAATGCGGGGAGCCGGGCAGGAGCAACCCAGGAGCCGCGGCCCCCCGCCAACCTTGTTTTATTGGTAATGTCGATTAAAGGCTGTTACTGCTTGATCACATAGCCATAGGCGCGCTTGCGACCATCCTCATCCTGCTGGATGTAGACCCCCTGCAGCTCCGGCGCGAAGCCCGGCAGCAGGTTGATGCCCTCTTCCAGCGCCAGGAAGTAGCGCTGCACCGAGCCGCCCCAGATCTCGCCCGGCACCACGCACAGCACCCCCGGCGGGTACGGCAGTGCCCCTTCCGCCGCGATGCGGCCTTCGGCCTGCGCCAGGGAGACCAGCTCGACGTTGCCGCGCACGAACGCGATGTTGGCCTGCTGCGGGTTCATCGCCACCCGTGGGAAGTGCGCCTTGCGGAACATCTCCTTCTGCAGCTGCTTCACGTCGTGGCTGACGTACAGGTCGTGCATCTCCTGGCACAGCTGACGCAGGGTGTAGCCGCGGTAGCGCGCCTCGTTGGCGCGGTAGAGGGACGGCAGCACCTCGACCAGCGGGGCGTCCTGCTCCAGCAGGCGCTCGAAGCGGGCGATCTGGGCCACCAAATGCTGCATCTTGGCCATGTCCTCCGCCGGGGTCAGCAGGAACAGGATCGAGTTCAGGTCGCATTTCTCCGGCACGATGCCGTTTTCGCGCAGGAAGTTGGCCAGAATGGTCGCCGGCACCCCAAAGGCCTGGTATTCGCCGCTCTTGGCGTCGATGCCCGGAGTGGTCAGCATCAGCTTGCACGGGTCGACAAAGTACTGATGCTCGGCATAGCCCTCAAAGGCGTGCCAGCGATCGCCGGGGATGAAGTTAAAGAAGCGCAGATCGTTGGCCATCTCCTCGGTGTCGAAGGCGTCCCACGGGCGGCCGTCCACGGTCTCCGGGATGAAGGGGCGGATGTGCTGGCAGGTCTTCAGCAGCAGCTTACGGGTTTCAATGCCCACCCGGACGCACTCCATCCACATGCGCTTGCCGCTGTCGCCGGCGTGCATGCGGGCGTTGACGTCCAGGGCGGCGAACAGCGGGTAGAACGGGCTGGTGGAGGCGTGCATCATAAAGGCGTTGTTCAGCCGTTTATGGTTGACATAGCGCGCCTGCCCCTTGATATGCCGGTCTTTCTTGTGGATCTGCGAGGTCTGGGAGAAGCCGGCCTGCTGTTTGTGCACCGACTGGGTCACCAGGATCCCCGGATCGTTCTCGTTCAGCTCCAGCAGCAGCGGCGAGCACTCTTTCATCATCGGGATGAACTGCTCATAGCCGACCCAGGCGGAGTCGAACAGGATGTAGTCGCACAGGTGACCTATCTTGTCCACCACCTGGCGGGCATTGTAAATAGTGCCGTCGTAGGTACCGAGCTGGATAACCGCCAGGCGGAACGGCCGCTGTTCCCCGGCGCGCGCCGGGGCGACCTCACGCACCAGGTCACGCAGGTATTTCTCTTCAAAGCAGTGTGCGTCGATGCCCCCGATGAAACCGAACGGGTTGCGTGCGGTTTCCAGGTAGACCGGCGTAGCGCCGGCCTGAATCAATGCGCCGTGGTGGTTAGATTTATGGTTATTACGGTCAAAGAGGACCAGATCACCGGGCGCCAGCAGCGCGTTGAGCACCACTTTATTGGAGGAGGAGGTGCCGTTGAGCACAAAGTAGGTCTTGTCGGCGTTGAACACCTTGGCCGCATGCTGCTGGGCGGCGCAGGGGGCGCCTTCGTGGATCAGCAGGTCGCCCATGGAGACGTCGGCGTTGCACAGATCGGAGCGGAACAGGGCCTCGCCGAAGTAGTCGAAGAACCGGCGGCCGGTGGGATGGCGGCGGAAGAACTGCCCGCCCTGATGCCCCGGGCAGTCAAAGGCAGCGTTGCCCTGCTGGACATAGGCCTGCAGGCTGCCGAAAAACGGCGGCAGCAGCTCGGCCTCATATTTCTGCGCCGCGCTTTCCAGCTGCTTGCCATAAAAGTCCTGATTGCCATCGCCGCAGGCAAATACGCCGGTCAGGCGCGGCAGATATTCGGCCGGCAGACGCTGATCGCACGCCTCGGCGACAAAGACGGGCAGGCCAAAGGCGCTCTGCTCGACCTTCTCCAGCGCGCCGCCCAGCGCATCCTGTACCGACAGCACCACGGCGGCAACGTCGGTAAGATCGCTATCATTAATATCTACCGTCATACGTGAGGTATTAAAATATGCAATGACATTTAGACTTACTGCAATTTTTAAACTATTCATATCACTCACTCTCATGTATTTATTTTGAGCAAAACAATCCCGTGGATTTAAATGTAATTAAATCCATCATCCACAGCATTTTCTCACGGCAAGACTTTCCCGCAACGATTTATATAATTAAATCATTGTTATTAATGGAAATATGCCATGCCAAGCAGCACGAGGCTACCGTGACGACAAACGCTTATCGTGGTGTGTCAATAGAGATCTGTCCGCATGAATACCCTGCGGCTAACGCGCAGAAATACGCAAACGGAAGAAGAGACATGACACTCCGCGACAACGGATGTCATGACATGAAGAGAATTATCTTGCGTTGAACAGATGAAAATCAAAACAGCTACGGTGCGCCATCATCATGATATGGGTCACCCGCCGGATATGTGGCCAAAATCGATTGTTATTTTCCATTTTAATTTCCCCTTTTACCTGGAAACTGGTTCTATTGTAATCAATTACCGGCGGACTGCTGTGATACATATCACTAACAGACAGCCACCATGGCGATACATAGATCTAAAAAGCAATCGACATAGCATATTAATTCACTCAAAAATGGCAATGCACCAGAGAATAGATCTATTTTACAACATAAATATGCGCCATTTTAGCCGCACACGTACCTTGCACATAACGGCCAAATCCTGTCACACCTCACCATACAACAACAAAAGCAGAACAAAAAACAAACACGATCACCATTGACAATCAAACCATTTTTAATGAATAAATATTCATGCTTATTATTTTATACGCAATCCAATTCTGTGATAAAGATCGTAGAAATCGCCGTTATGACATCGATGCACCGTGCGCCGCTGGCAAACGCAGCCGCCACGCACCGCGAGCGCCAGTGCAATAAATAGGCACTCGCACGGCGCGGCGGGAAATAACGTTGACGCCGAGGCCAGAATCAGGTTTAATGCGCCTCGTTGCCCGGATAGCTCAGTCGGTAGAGCAGGGGATTGAAAATCCCCGTGTCCTTGGTTCGATTCCGAGTCCGGGCACCACTTCTTCTGAAAACCCTGCCTTATGGCGGGGTTTTTGCTTTTTGGCCACCCTCATCGCCCATATCCCTGTGGCCGATCGTCTTCGCTCGCTCATATTATTTCCCCAGGCCCCTCGGGTTGCCTTCATCATACGCTGTAGCCTCCTCTTGGGACCGGCGCGGATTGAACGCCTATGTGGCCAGCGGTATAACAGGCGTACTCATTGGCCATTGAGGCAACTGCCCTCGGCAAGACCAGGCGTTCAGCGCGCTATCGAGAAATCCCGGGCTGCCTGTTGCGAATTACATCACGATATTTTATAAAAGCGAATGCCAATATTCGCATAGCCGATTGCGTTATATCTATCTCCGCCACAGCACGCGCCATCCCCAAAACAGAGTATAATTTGATATACATTCATATGTCGCAATGTATTTTCACTAAGCCGCGATAGATATTACAAAATACAATCGTTAATTTTAATCCATAGGCGTTAAATATAAGCCATCGCTTATATAAACAAACCGAGATAGATACCTGGTATGCTTTATAAAAACATGCCGTACTATATCAAGATTGGCAGCGATGTACAGGAGTCGATATTCCATTACTGATAACACCCTATTTAAACATTCCCATTCAACCCGCAAGGCGAATTATATGAAGCGTTCTATCTTTTCTATTCTGGCCGGCATGGCTCTCATATCACTGGCAAGATGCGCCGCATCCCCCCATCGCCTCCCATCAAAACGGCTGTACCATAGCCGGAATAAACATGAAAAATTATGCAGTAACGTGCCATTCTTCACAGAAAGATCCCGTAGACTGGGCCCCCTGGAGCTAATGGTAATACACAAGCCAATGGCGCCAGCGAGTATGGCTAGCTGATTTAAAATCCTCATTATGATGGCTTGTTTTTTGCTTTTATCATTACCAGAAATTAGCCTCAACAGACCAAATAAGCCACCCTCAAGGGCGGCCTATTTATATCTATCCTATCTTTTTAACCAAGGGACATAAATTAACGATAAAGGTAGTTAATCCAAGGTAAACAGATAAATAGATATGCCAACAGATTGACCAGACCGAAGATGGCCCCCAGCCGCCAGAAGTCTTTAGAGGGCAGATAACCGCTGCCAAAATAGATTGGGCTTGGCCCCGTTCCATAGGGTGTGATAATCCCCATGATCCCCAATGACAGAGAGATAGCCAGAGAGAACTCCATCATATTAATCCCATGAATATCCATAGCGGCTGCGATCATCACCGGGATCAGCGCCGTGGCATGAGCCGTCGTGCTAGCAAAGAAGTAGTGCAACAGATAAAAACACAGGAGCAGCGATACGCTGGCAACCACCACTGACATCCCATTGAGATAATGAGAGATAACGAGCCCAAACCAATGTACAAAGCCGACGGTGGACAGCCCTGAGGCCAGAGAGACCAGCGTGCCGAACCAGAATAGCGTATTCCACGCCGCTTTATTGCCGATGACATCATCCCAGCTAATCACATTGGTTATCAGCATCAGCGCAATAACCAATAGCGCCGCGATGGCTGAGTTGATTAATCCTCCGCCGAATACCCACAGCAACAGCGCAAGCGCGACGAACAGGAGCAGTAGCTTCTCTCGGCGTGACAGCCCCCCTAAATTCGTCAGCTCCTGTTTGGCCCATTTAGGCACCTCATCATTGATTTTCACCTCCGGTGTATACAGCCAGTAACCCAGCAGCGGCGTCAGCAGCCACAGAACAATCCCGCACGGTAAAAAGGCAATAAACCAGCTGCCCCAGGAAATCTGTAGCCCCGTCATCTGGTTAATCAGCGCGCTGGACAGCAGATTGGGTGCCAGGGCGGAAAGAAACATGGAGCTGGTAACGCAGGTGATCGAAATGGAAACCCACATCAGATAGGAGCCGATCCGCCGGGCGCTGGGATCGTTGGGTTTCGAGTCATACAGCGGCGGCAGGTTACTGATCACCGGGTAGATGGTTCCGGCGCTACGCGCCGTATTCGACGGAGTAAAGGGCGCCAGTACCAAATCGGCAATGGCGATGGCATACCCCAGGGTCAGCGAGCGCCGTCCCAGGGATTTGACCAGCAGCAGTGAAATACGCCGACCCAGCCCGGTTTTTTCATATCCCAATGCAAACATAAAGGCGCTGAAGATCAGCCATACCGTTGAATTGGAGAAACCGGAGACCGCCCACCTAAACGCCGCCGACGCAGCATGAAAATGCGGCAGCGCCAGCTGCTCCGGAGAGAACAGCACCCAGCGCCCCAGCCCCGCAATAATAACGATCGCGATCAGACCAATAACCGCGCCCGGTAAGGGTTCTATAATCAAACCGACAATTGAGCCGATAAAAATAGAAAAATAGAGCCATGCGTGGTGGCTGAGCCCCGCCGGAGCGGGTAGACAGGCCAATGCGCCGCCCACGATAAAAGGTATCAGGATAGAATAACCCTTTTTCATACTAATCCTCAGAAAATATAATTTAATAACCCCACTTGCCAATTACCTCCCTAACCTCCCTGACGGACCACGGTTCCTGTCGTCCCCGTTCAATACCAGAGCTATTTACTCAAGTATTAATCAATATATATTCACCCTATTCGTTGAGACCAATAAAGGACAGCGCGATATGGTGCCGCGGAATAGACATTGCGACAGAGGACATCCGCCCTCTCCGACTGTGGCTCTGCTGAAATAAATAAAGGCGTATTTCCATACGTGCAGACAATAAAATGCGGATTAAACGCACCTCGACTGCATAGTTATTTATTAACCCTACTCTTGGCGACAGTGACAATCCGAAACTATTTGTAAACTAATCGCGGTATCTGTATCTAATTCATCATGACAGCGCGATGCGCCCACTCAGCGGGAAGCCTGTGAATGGGGTCACAGCGATTACGGAACGAGGGCGTTAGCGTGGGGAGCGCAATAAAATATCGGTGCCCCCCTCCGCTGATCGCCCAGGTTCATTTGATATCGATGATAACGCCACACCCATTCATGGAAAAGAATAATAATTCTTATTTTCATTAATATCTTTTTTCCTCAACGTCGCTGCGCAGTTCTGATCAATCTGTGCGGAAAGAAAAACTGCCATGTCGCGGCGTACTCTATCGATATCAGCCACTAAATAACCAAGCATTTGCTTTGCTTATTCGGCGGCAATGATTTTACCCTAATATAATCACTCAGTTAGCCCATGGTTATTATAGGCCGAAACAGAAACCAATTATCCTCAATCAACATACTGAAATTATAACTGTTTTTCTCACTGGCTAATTCCGCTATCTATGCTATTTCATAAATGGGTGTCACTTTGTAATCATCGGTATAACGCGATATTGTGAAACGGATAAGTCGGGGAAACATAAATGGGCGGCGCTGAATGCGGGCAGGTCTGCTCGTAGCTAAACAGGTTGTTACGCGGCTTCACAGACTAAAAGCATCATCGATATGCAAAAAAAAGGTGTCGATATGAGTAATCAACCGTTAGAGAGCCAAAACGCGCGCGTATTAAAAAATTGGGATCCTGAAGACGAAAACTTTTGGAAAGCAACGGGAAACAGTATTGCAAAAAGGAACCTATGGGTCTCCGTATTCTGTCTCGTACTGGCGTTCTGTATTTGGATGGTATTCAGTTCTGTCGTTATCAAGCTTAATCACATCGGATTTAATTTTACGACCAATCAACTCTTCTGGCTGGCGGCCTTACCCTCGATCTCCGGCGCCATTCTGCGTATTCCATTCTCTTTCGTCGTCCCCATTTTTGGCGGACGCCGCTGGACCACGATCAGCACCGCGCTGCTGCTAATCCCCAGCGTTTGGCTGGGCTGCGCGATTCAGGACCCGCAGACGTCGTTCTATTCGTTTGCCTGTATCGCCATCCTGTGCGGTATCGGGGGCGGCAACTTTGCCTCGAGCATGGCGAATATCAGCTTCTTTTTCCCTAAACGCCTGCAGGGGTATGGCCTGGGGATCAACGGCGGGCTGGGCGATGGCGGGATCGGCGTCGTACAGCTGTGCGTCCCGCTGGTGATCGGCATCGGACTGTTCGGCAGCCTGGGCGGAGCACCGCAGCATGTTGATCATAATACGATGATTTGGCTACAAAATGCGGCCTTCCTCTGGGTTCCCTTTATCATTATCGCCTGCCTGCTCTCCTGGTTCATGATGAACGACATTGCGGGTATGCAGTCATCGCTCTCTTCCCAGTTCGTCATTTTGGGTAAGAAAGATACCTGGATAACCAGCCTGATTTACTTGGCCACCTTCGGTTCTTTCGTCGGTTTCTCCGCGGGATTTGCGCTGCTGACCAAGACCCAGTTTCCGGATATCGACATCATCGACTACGCGTTTGTCGGTCCGCTGCTGGGCGCTATCGCCCGTCCCATCGGCGGACGCCTCTCTGATAAATTCAGCGGCTATCGCATCACGCAGGTGGCTTTCTTCTTCATGATTATCTTTAGCCTGCTGATCGTGCCGACCCTGCCGAGCGAGCGCAGCAGCGGCTCCTTTATTCTGTTCTACATCGTCTTCATGGGGCTGTTTATCTTTACCAACCTTGGCAGCGGCTCCAGCTTCCAGCTTATTTCACAGATTTTCCACCAAAAATCCGCGCAGGAAGCGCAGCAGCAGGGGATGCAGGGTAAACATGTCGAGCAGTATGCCGATGTGATGAGCTCGGCGGCGCTCGGCTTTACCTCCGCCATCGGCGCCTTCGGCGGCTTTATCATTCCCAAAACCTTCGGCAGCGCCATTACTCTGACCCACTCCGTGCTGTTGCCGCTGGTTTGCTTCAGCGTCTTTTACCTGCTGTGCATGGGCGTCACCTGGCTGTCCTATGGAAGGCACCATTAATCGTCGGGAGAAACGGACATGAGTACCTTTCTAAAAAAGATCCGCTACTTCACCGCAGGCAAGCCCATGGCCGCCAATGCCCATGAGCTGTACCTGCAGGACAGCTCCGACTGGGAGCAGAGCTACCGCAGCCGCTGGCAGTACGATAAGGTGGTGCGATCCACCCATGGGGTGAACTGTACCGGCTCCTGCAGCTGGAAAATCTATGTCAAAAGCGGGCTGATTACCTGGGAGACACAGTATACCGACTACCCAGAAACGCCCATCGATCTGCCCAATCACGAGCCGCGCGGCTGCCCGCGCGGCGCCAGCTACTCCTGGTATATCTATAGCGCCAACCGGATTAAATACCCGCTAATGCGCAGGGCGCTGCGGGATCTGTGGCGTGAGCAGAAAGCGCAGCACCCCGACGCCGTCGACGCCTGGCAGGCCATTCTGGACAACCCCGAGCTGAGCCAGCGCTATAAGCGCGAGCGCGGTATGGGCGGCCTGGTCCGCGTCTCATGGCAAGAGGCCAACGAACTGATCGCGGCGTCCAATATCGCTACCGTCAAACGCTTTGGCCCCGATCGCGTCGCCGGATTTTCGCCGATCCCGGCTCACGCCATGCTCTCGTTCGCCTCCGGCTCCCGCTACCTGTCGCTGATCGGCGGCACCTGCCTGAGCTTCTACGACTGGTACTGCGATCTGCCGCCCTCCTCTCCGCAAACCTGGGGCGAACAGACCGACGTGCCGGAGTCCGCCGACTGGTATAACGCACAGTATTTAGTGATGTGGGGATCCAACGTGCCGCAGACCCGTACGCCGGACGCCCACTTTATGACCGAGGCGCGCTACAACGGCACCAAGGTGGTGGCCATCAGCGCCGACTATGCGGAAAACTGTAAGTTCGCCGATGAGTGGCTGGCACCGCGGGCCGGCACCGATTCCGCGCTGGCACTGGCATTGGGGCAGGTTATTCTGCAGCAGTTTTACCTACGGCAGCCCTGCGACTACTTTGTCCGCTATGCCAAACGCTTTACCGATTTTCCGATGCTGGTGATGCTAACGCCCTGCTCCGGCCAAGAGAACACCTATCAGTCCGGACGCTACCTGCGTGCCGCCGATCTGGCGGCATGGCGAGACCAGCCGTTGGCCCAGTGGAAAACGCTGGCATTCGACCAGGACTCACGGCAGATCGTCATTCCCCGCGGCTCGGCGGGATTTCGCTGGGATCAAGGGGGACAGTGGAACACCGTACAGCAGGATGCCCTCAGCGGCGCCGCGATCGATCCGCTACTGAGCCTACAGACGCTGGATGAAGGCGAACTCTGCGTCGTTCAGCCTGACTTCAGCCATGACAACGCCAACGACCGCTATACCCATGGTCAGGTGCCGGTGCACTGGATCACCACGGTCAGCGGCGAGCGCATCGCCGTCGCCACCGTCTTCGATCTGATGCTGGCCCACTACGGCCTGCGCCCGCGCACAGGGGAGAGCCCCGCAGAAGATGCCCCCTGCTCTCCGGCCTGGGCCGAGGCCATTACCGGCGTGCCGCGCCAGCAGATCATCCGTCTGGCGCAGGAGTTTGCCAACAACGCCCGCTTAACCCATGGCCGCTCGCTGATCATCGTCGGCGCTGGGATCAACCACTGGTTCCATAGCGATATGACCTATCGCAGCATCATCAACGTGCTGATGATGTGCGGAACCATCGGCGTCAACGGTGGCGGCTGGGCGCACTACGTCGGTCAGGAAAAGCTACGGCCGCTGGCCGGGTGGGCGCCGGTCGCCCTGGCGGGAGACTGGCAAAGCCCGGCGCGGCTGATGAACGGCACCTCATTCTTCTACAATCACACCAGCCAGTGGCGCTATGAAAACGTGGATGCCCATACGCTGCTGTCACCGCTGGCCGAACGTGACCGGTTCCCCCATAGCCTGATCGACTTCAACGTCATCGCCGAACGCCTGGGCTGGCTGCCCTCCTCTCCCCAGTTGGATCGTAACCCGCTCACGCTGGCCGCCGGGTCGGCGGAGGGCGATGTCAAGGCCGGAGTCGCGCAGGCGCTGAAACAGGGCTCCCTACGCATCGCCAGCGAAGATCCCGACGCGCCGGGAAACTATCCGCGCGTACTGTTTGTCTGGCGGGCCAACCTGCTCGGCTCCTCCAGTAAAGGACATGAATACTTTCTGAAACATCTGTTGGGCACCAGCCACGGCGTCATGGAGCAGGATCTGCAGCAAAAGGGGCTACCGCTGCCGCAGCAGGTCGCCTGGCGCGACAGCGTAGAGGGTAAGCTGGACCTGCTGGTGACGCTCGACTTCAGAATGTCCACCACCTGCCTCTATTCAGACGTGATCCTGCCGTCCGCCACCTGGTATGAGAAGGAAGATCTCAGCAGTACCGACATGCATCCCTACGTTCATCCCTTTACCCGCGCCATCGATCCCATGTGGGAGGCGCGCTCGGACTGGGAGATATTCAAAGGGATCGCCCGGCAGTTCTCCGCGCTGTGCGAGGGGCATCTGGGCAAAGAGCGCGACGTCATGCTCACGCCGCTGCTGCATGACTCGCCGGCAGAGCTGGGCCAGGCCTGCGGCGTCAGCGACTGGAAAAACGATCCGCAGACCTTTGTCGCCGGAAAAACCGCGCCCGCCATCGCCGTCGTGGAGCGCGACTATCCGCAGACCTATTTTAAATATACCCACCTCGGCCCGGCGCTGGCGGTCCACGGCAACGGCGGCAAGGGCGTACACTGGGACACCCGACCAGAGATCGACAGCCTGTGCGCGCGTCACGGCAGCGAGACGCTGGACGGCGTCGGCCCCTGTGCCAACATGCAGGATGCCACCCAGGCGCTGGAGACCATTCTCACTCTGGCGCCGGAAACCAACGGCCAGGTCGCCGATCGCGCCTGGCGCGATCTGGCCGCCAAAACCGGCCAGCAAGAGATAGCCGGACTGGCCGCCGACAAGAAAGGCGTGCACTACCGTTTCGCCGATATTCAGCGCCAGCCGGGACGGGTGATCGCCAGCCCGCTGTGGTCGGGTATTGACAGCGATCGGCACGCCTACACCGCCGGCAGCCTGAATATCACCCACGCCGTCCCCTGGCGCACCCTGACCGGCCGTCAGCAGGCCTATCAGGATCACGCCTGGATGCAGGCCTTCGGCGAAGGCTTCGCCTGCTATAAACCCCCGCTGGATACCCAAAGCTGCCGCAGCGTACGCGAACATACGGCCAACGGGCAGCCGGAGCTGGTGCTGAACTTTGGCACCGCCCATCAGAAATGGGGGATCCATTCCACCTATACCGACAACCAGATCATGCAGACCCTGTCGCGCGGCGGCCCGCTGATCTGGATCAGCGAGCACGATGCACAGCGCGGCGCCATCGCCGACAACGACTGGGTAGAGCTGTTTAACGGTAACGGCGCCATGGTGGCGCGTGCGGTGGTCAGCCAGCGCATTCCCGCCGGGCTGGCGCTGATGTACCACGCCCAGGAGCGTACGCTGAACATGCCCCTGTCGGAGGTCACCGGGGAACGCGGTGGGATCCACAACTCCATTACCCGGATTTGTCCCAACCCGATCCACATGATCGGCGGCTATGCCCACCTGTCATGGGGCTACAACTATTACGGCACCATCGGCTCCAACCGGGATGAGACTGTGATTATCCGCAGACTGAACCGGGTGGAGTGGGACTGAAACCGATCGGGAAGAGGGAGAAAAAAATGAAAATTCGTGCACAGGTTTCCATGGTGCTAAACCTCGATAAGTGCATCGGTTGCCACACCTGCTCGGTGGTGTGCAAAAACGTTTGGACCAGCCGTGAGGGCATTGAATACGGCTGGTTCAACAACGTAGAAACCAAGCCGGGGCGCGGCTTTCCCCGCGACTGGGAGGATCAGGATAAGTGGCACGGCGGCTGGCAGCGAGTCAACGGCCAACTGACGCCGCGCATGGGCGGCAAACTCAGCCTGCTGGCCAAAATCTTCGCCAATCCGCATATGCCGGCGATAGGGGACTACTATGAACCTTACTCCTTCGACTACGCGCATTTGCACAACGCCCCCGCCGGCGCACGCCACCAGCCGACGGCGCGCCCCTATTCGCTGCTCACCGGCAAGACGCTGGAGAAAATTGAGGGCAGCGCCAACTGGGAGGATGACCTGGGCGGCGAAGCCCGCGTCCGTCAGGGCGATCGCAATCTGGATGGGCTGGACAAGCAGCGGTATGCCCAGTTTGAACAGACCTTCATGATGTACCTGCCGCGCTTGTGCGAACACTGCCTTAACCCGGCCTGCGTCGCCTCTTGCCCCAGCGGCGCCATCTATAAACGGGCCGAAGACGGCGTGGTGCTGATCAATCAGGATCAGTGCCGCGGCTGGCGCATGTGCGTCAGCGCCTGCCCCTACAAGAAGATCTACTACAACTGGAAAAGCGGGAAATCGGAGAAGTGTATTTTCTGCTACCCGCGCATCGAGGCCGGACTGCCGACCCTGTGCTCCGAGAGCTGCGTCGGACGTATCCGCTATATCGGCGTCATGCTGTACGATGCCGAGGCGATCCCCGCCGCGGCGGCAGAGGCGGATCCGCAGGCGCTGTATGAGGCGCAGATGAAGATCTTCCTCGATCCCGGCGATCCGGACGTCATTGCGCAGGCCCGCCGCGACGGCATCAGCGATGAGATCCTGGAGCATGCCCAACGTTCGCCGGTCTACCGTCTGATTAAGGAGTGGCGCCTGGCGCTGCCGCTGCATCCGGAGTTCCGTACGCTGCCGATGGTGTGGTACGTGCCGCCCCTGTCGCCGATCCGCTTCGATGACGCCGGCCTGGCCGAACCCCACGATATCCACCTGGCGGAGCTGGCGCAGATGCGTATTCCGATCGACTATCTGGCCAACCTGCTGTGCGCCGGTAACCGTAAGCCGGTAGAGGCGGCGTTGACCCGCCTGATCGCACTGCGTCACTACCGCCGCAGCCTGCTCAGCCCACAGGCGCCGCAGTGGCTGCAGCAGGCCGATCTCAGCGCTCCGCAGGCCGAGGCCATGTACCGCCTTCTGGCGCTGGCGCCGTACCATGAACGCTTCGTGATCCCCACCGGGATGCATCGCCCGGGAGGCGATCGCGAATATATTGAGCACGGCAGCTGTGGCTTCAGCTTCAATGCGCCCCACGATACCGACGGCGCCAACCTCACCGGCTATCGCCCCGACGATCGCCTGGTGATCAACACCCATAGCAAGGAGTAAGCCATGCTGAGCCTGTTAATATTGGCCCGCCTACTGGACTACCCCGATGAGGCGCTGTGGCAGGCGCGCGGTGAGCTGGAGGCGGCGCTGCCGCAGTGTCGCGAAATGACGGCGCAGCAGCAGGGGCGCCTGCAGGCGTTTATCGCCCATTACTGGGAGGCCCCGCTGGCAACCCGTCAAAGCGATTACATCACGCAGTTCGATCACACCCGCCGCTGCGCCCTGTATCTGTGCGAACACCAGCTAGCCGAGTCCAAAAACCGCGGGCAGGCGATGGTCAATATCCTGAGCCACTATCGCCAGGCCGCGCTGGAGCCCGCGCCGCGAGAGCTGCCCGACTATCTGCCGATGGTGCTGGAGTTTGCCTACCTGCAGTCACAGCGCCAGCCTGAGGAGGGCCGGCGTATCCTGACGCAAATTGCCGGTGTGGCGGAGATTCTATACCGCCGCACCCACGACGGTATCTATAGCATACTGTTCCAGCTACTGCTGCAGCTGGCCGGCAGAGAGACCGATGGCCTGACGCCGGAGGCCGACGGTGCGCCGACGATGGCGATCGATGCGGAGTGGGATCGCGCGCACGCCCCGGCCCGCGTTGAGCTCCCCGACATGCCCCAGGGCCGTTCGGCGCCGGTTCACTACCTGGATCTTGAGCGATAAGGAGGATTGAATGTCCGCACTGTCCTATTTTTTATTCAACATCTACCCCTATATCGCCATCACGGTGCTGTTGCTGGGGTGTCTCTATCGGTTCGACTATGGTCAATACACGTGGAAAAGCGGCTCTTCGCTGCTGATGGCCAACGGGCGCTATAGCCGCTATGCGCTTAACCTGTTTCACGTCGGCATGCTGGGAGTTTTCTTCGGCCACGTGGCCGGACTGCTGACGCCACGCTCTTGGTATGATGCCTATATCTCCAGCCAGACGCATCAGATCCTGGAGCTGATCGCCGGCAGCGTCTTCGGCACCCTGCTACTGATCGGCGCGCTGATGCTCTTGGCCCGCCGCCTCTTCTGCGCCCGGGTCGCCGCCACCTCGCCGTTTTCCGACAAGCTGATCCTGATCCTGCTGACGATCCAGATCTGCCTGGGCATGCTGACGATCCCGGTCGATCTGCTGCACCCCTCCGGCGCCACGCTGCAAAACCTGATCAGCTGGAGCCAGGGGATCGTGACCTTCCGTCCCGATCCTGCCCAGTATCTGCAAGAGGTCAACTGGCTGTTCAAGGTGCATATGGTGCTGGGGCTGACCATTTTCCTGATCTTCCCCTTTACCCGTCTGGTGCATATCTGCAGCCTGCCGCTGGGCTATCTCCTACGGCGACGCCAGGTCGTTAAAACCCTGCGCTAAACGCGCTTTTCCGCCTCGACGCGGCGCCAGCCCTAAACCCGCTGACGCCGCCGTCCACGTTACTGAATAACGCCGCAGGCCATACGCGCACCGCCGCCGCCCAGCGCGTGCGGATGATCGTCATAGTTATCGCCGCCGACGTGCACCATCAGCGCATGCCCCTTCAGCTGGGCGAGCGATTTCAGACGCGGTGCCAGCACGGCATAGTTCGCCGTACCGTCCGCATTGACCACCAGTCCCGGCAGATCGCCCAGATGCCCGGCATCGCTGTAGGGCCCCATATGCTTACCGCGCTTCTCGGGATCCCAGTGACCACCGGCCATCAGGGCCGGCACCGGTTTACCCTCTTTGACACCCGGCAGGCAGCTGGCGTTTTCATGGACATGAAAACCGTGGATCCCCTGCGGGAGACCGCGCAGGCTGGGCGTAAACAGCAGGCCATAGGGCGTTTCGCTGACCGTCACCTCACCGATCGTCGGTCCCGCCCCCTGCGGCCCCGCTTCATACAGCGTTATCGACTCAGAGGCGCTGTAGGCAGCCCCGCTCATCAACGCGGTGGCCAGTACCAATATTTTCATTTTTTTCATATCGTTATCTCCATATTGTTTCTTGTAATCTCTGCACTCCATTTTCATGCTAACAAAAAAAAACCGTTTACTAACAAAAAAAAGGCCGTATTGACGTAAGGGTGACAAAAGTCACTCTGCCCGCACCCACCCCCACGCGCCACCGCTCGGTGTGACGCGATGAAATGACAGATAAAAAAGAGCCGCGCCGTTATTTTTTCGACTCAGCGCAAAGAATACTCCGAATATGCGTTGCTTTGCTCGGCACGTGCCCATACCGCCGTCCTGTGCTATCAGCGCGAGAAAAAATGGAATAGGTACCCACCCGGCGAGGCGCAATAAATTATTTTTCTATACCAGCTCAAAACAAAAAGAAATAAGTATTGGACAAAGCAAAAATAGACGTATAGCTACCCATGCTTACCGACGACAATAGACCTGCCGCACAAAGCGTAGCTATCCCATCAACAAACCGTGCGTCCGCCAAGGTCAGCACCAGCCCTCTTCGCGGGGATGCTGGAGCGCTCTGCCGCTGTGTTCTTGACGCCGCACCGGCAGAGGAAATAACAGAAATACGCCCCGTTATGTCCAAAAATAAACGCCGGCCTGGCGATAAGATGGGCTAATTCAGCTTTATAAGTTATATCGGAGTTTATTTTAATTCTCTAAAAAGCTAACCGGATCATATTTCTATGTCTCGCCAACACACTCTTCAGGATAAATAGTGAGCGCTCGTAAACCGTTTTTGTCGCATTCATCCCCGCTCGTCGCTTGTTATTTTCAACGAATGGAAAACATTCGATACAATTTTATTTTTCCCGTTGATTTTATTCATATTAAATAAATTCAAATTTTCTTCATTGCTGGCTATCATTATGCCGCGTGTTCTTTTTTTGTGACACAGGTCACCCGATAGGTCCTCTGTCACGCGATAGTTGATAATCAGGAATCCATCATGAAAGCATTCACTAAACTGGCCCTGTTCGTAGGTCTGGTCTCTGGCGCAACTCTGGTCAACGCCGCCGGCATCAACAACACCGGTTACTATGCCGGTGCCAAAATGGGTATCAGCGCCGAGCATCTGTTCGATCAGAAAGATGTTAACGGCAACGGCATGAGCAACGATAACAAAGGCGTCGGTAACGCCGGCCTGGTTTTCGGCTATAACTTCGAAAACCAGTTCAGCCTGCCGGTTCGCGCCGAGCTGGACTACACCTTCCGCGCTAACGCCACCTCCAGCCATACCAACGATGCCGCAGAGACCAACGACAGCCGTCTGGGTCTGCAGACGCTGATGGTTAACGGTTACTATGACATCAAAACCGGTACACCTTTCACCCCGTACGTCGGCGCCGGCATCGGTTATGCTAACGTCAGCCTGAAAAACGACATGAACGGCGACAACGTACAGAGCAACAGCAACAACTTTGCCTGGAGCGTCGGCACCGGTGTGATCTACAACGTTAACGAACGTCTGGATCTGGATCTGGGCTACAAATACCTGGACGCAGGCAAAGCCAGCGCCGGTAACTCCCAGGCCAAAGTGACCACCCATGACGTTACGCTGGGTGTGAACTACTACTTCTAAGTGGTTCGGTGACGAAAACCAACGGCTCCCTATGGGAGCCGTTTTGCTATTCGGCCGCGACGCCGCGCTCGGCCATCATTTCCCGCAGCCGCCGAAACACCGGCGCCACACGCAGACCGTTGTGATCGTACTCGCTGGTGATCCAGGTCTGGAGATTACCGATCTGCGCCGCGCTCTCCAGCGACAGGTCGGCGTCGACATACATGTCGTGGTAATACACCGCCGCCATCACCGGTATGTCGTTGTCGCGCAGACGCACGGTATCGTAAAGCACCGGCCACGTCTCACGCCGGGCCAACAGCTCCGCCGCCGCGCGAAACGGACGCAGTGACTGCATCTGATCAAACATCCACGGGTAGATCATCTCACCGGTCAGCAGGGGCGAACTCCGCTCCAAAGAGAACGCCGGCAGGCCATCGCGCACCCGCTGAGCGGCCCAGCGGGTCGCACCGCTGGCGTCATCGGCATAGATACTCTCATGCAGCACCGCATACAGCGGATTGTCGGCAAAACCGCTGCGCTGCATCACCTGGTTCAGGAAGGTATCGCTCAGCTCGCCCTCCGGGTTGAAGGCCTCATCCAGCAGCCACAGCAGGCGTTCATAGCCCTCGCTCATGCCCATATCCAGCCCCAGCGTCAGCAGACGCTCTACGCTGAGCAGATCGCCGTCGGGAAGGTATACCGCCTGTTCGCGCAGCAGGGCGACGATACGATCGAGCTGCTCGCGCGCCTGCGGGTAACGGGTGAAAAAGTGCTGATTGCGCTGTGCCACCCGGCGATAGGTCGCTTCATACAGCTGGGTGGCATCCGGCGCTATCGCCGGCAGGCCGCCGGTGATATAGCAGGCATGCAACCCCTGCGGCGCCTGGGATAGGTAGGTCAGCGTAATAAAACCGCCGTAGCTTTGGCCCAGCGTCGTCCAGCGCCGTCCGCCAAAGTGGCGCAGCCGCAGATGCTCCGCATCGCGCACCATAGCATCGGCGCGGAAGTGGCTCAGGTAGTCCGCCGCCTGCTGCGGGGTCATATCGCGCAGGACGCTGGCCTCAATCCGGCTGCTGTTGCCGGTGCCGCGCTGATCCATCAGGATCACCCGATAATCGCGCAGCGCCTCCGCCAGCCAGCCGCTGCAGGAGGTCGGCCGCGGGCATTTCCCGCCGGGGCCTCCCTGCAGGAACAGCAGACAGGGCATCTCATCCGCCTCGCGGCCCGGAGCGCACAGCTCACGGGCAAACAGCGTCAGCCGACGCCCATCGCTGGGGTCGCGCCAGTTCAAAGGCACCTCAGTGCGGAACTCCCGCACCGCCATCCCCGGTACTAAAAACGCTCGTTCAATCATCTGTCGACACTCCTTGGCATGCAGACCACCCTCCCTACGGGCATCAGTCTGTCCAGACTCACAGTTCCGCGATGCGCAGTCCGCCGCTGCGGTAGCGGCTGGCCTGATCGCTGGGGGTATTGCCAAAAAACCGTTTGTATTCACGGCTAAACTGCGACGGGCTCTCATAACCGACCCGGCTCGCCGCCGTGCTGGCCTTCAGCCCATCGTGCAAGATCATCATGCGCGCCTTGTGTAGCCGATACGATTTAATGTACTGCAGCGGCGAGGTCGCCGTCACTGCCTTAAAGTTGTGGTGAAACGACGAGATGCTCATATTGACCGACTGCGCCAGCCTGTCGACGTTCAGACTGCTGGCGTAGTTCTGCTCAATCAGACGCAGCGCCTTGGCAATCTGACTAAAGTGGCTATGACGGCTGGCCAGCGCCAGCAGGGCGTCGCCGCCCGCCCCGCACAGGGCATGGAACAGCATCTCACGCACGATCTGCGGGCCGAGCACCCGGGCATGCAGGGGATCCTCCATCACCTCCACCAGGCGTTCGCAGGCGCACAGCATGGCATCGTCCAGCGCAACCGAGCGTACCCCCTCAGCGTGCGGGCGCACCGCCGTACGCATCCCATCGCCGATATCCATCAGCAGATCCTGCAGCATCTGCACGTCAACCCGCAGCGCCAGGCCGATCAACGGCTCCTGCGGCGAGGCAAAGGTCTCACATTCGCAGGGCAACGGCAGCGTCATCAGCAAATAATTGCTCGGATCATAGTGAAACACCCGCTCTCCCAGATACCCGACTTTGCGCCCCTGCAATATAATGATCAGACTGGGTTGGTACATGACCGGCGTGCGGGGTTGATGTGCGTTGACATAGATGAGGTTAACATGCTCGACCGGCGAGGGCTTGACCCCCGGCTGTTGATGCAGGCGCTGAACCTGTGCGGCCAACTGTTTCCATCTATCGTCGATAACCATGTAGCGGTCTCCATCCAACCAACTTAATTGGCAATTAATCTGCCTGTTTGACATGTTTTTCTACATTTTTTTGTAGGAATAGGCAAACAACCTACAGAAATGTGCATTGAGCCGATGACGCAATGCGCCCACAATAGCACTCAAATTTCATACCGGCGCTGACGCCGGACATATTCATGCTTTTTAGGTATATGAGTGAGGGTTGCATCATGGAAAACTTTGTTCTTCACACCCCGACCAAAATTCTGTTTGGCCGAGATCAGATTGCCAACCTGCGCGATGAGATCCCGCCACAGGCGCGCGTCCTGATCACCTACGGCGGCGGCAGCATTAAACGCAACGGCGTACTGGATCAGGTACACGCCGCCCTACACGGCCGTCATGTTTTTGAGTTTGGCGGTATTGAGCCGAATCCCCACTATGAAACCCTGATGCAGGCGGTGGAGATAGTGCATAACGAGAAGATCGACTACCTGCTCGCCGTCGGCGGCGGCTCGGTCATTGACGGAACCAAGTTTATCGCCGCCGCCGCAGACTACGTCGGCGATCCCTGGCATATCATGGAAACCGTCGGCAGCGACGTCACCCGTGCCATTCCGATGGGGGTGGTTCTCACCCTGCCGGCCACCGGCTCTGAAATGAATATGGGAGCCGTGATCACCCGCAGCGCAACCGGTGATAAGCTGCACTTTATGTCCCCCTTTGTCATGCCACGCTTTGCCGTGCTGGATCCACAAGTCACCTACACCCTGCCGCCGCGTCAGATCGCCAACGGGGTCGTGGATGCCTTTGTACACATCGTGGAACAGTATCTGACCTATCCGGTCGATGCCCGCGTGCAGGATCGCTTCGCGGAAGGGCTGCTGCAGACCCTGATCGAAGAGGGTCCGCGAGCGCTGCAGGAGCCGGAAAACTATGGGGTGCGCGCCAATATCATGTGGTGTGCCACCATGGCGCTCAACGGGCTGATCGGCGCCGGGGTTCCGCAGGATTGGTCTACCCATATGCTTGGCCATGAGCTGACTGCCATGCACGGGCTGGATCATGCCCAGACCCTGGCCATCGTGCTGCCCAACGTGCTGCAGCTGAAGCGTGATAAAAAACACGCCAAGCTGCTGCAGTACGCCGAGCGGGTCTGGAATATCCACAGCGGCAGCGACGAGCAGCGCATTGACGCCGCCATCGCCGCGACGCGAGCCTTCTTTGAGCAGATGGGGGTAAAAACTCGCCTGAGCGACTACGGCCTGGACGGCAGCACCATTCCGGCGCTGCTCGATAAGCTGCAGGAGCACCGTATGACCGCCCTGGGCGAGCACGGCGACATCACGCTGGAGCAGAGCCGCCAGATCTATCAGGCGGCCCGCTGATCCTGGCCGCGAAAAACAGCGCGGGCCGGCATTTGCCGGCCCGCGCTATCGATGGTGCGTCAACGGTGCGCTACGCCTCTTCACCGATATATTCCATCGCAACGCGTGAGGTTAGCTTGGTGATCAGCTCATAGGCGCTGATACCGGTACAGGCGGCCACTTTTTCAACCGGCAGCCCTGGTCCCCACATGATCACGTTATCACCCACGCGATCCGCCGCCTGCGGCCCCAGATCGACCGAGATCATATCCATAGAGACCCGCCCCACAATCGGCACCTCTCGACCATTGATCAGCACCGGCGTGCCCGACGGTGCGCTGCGCGGATAGCCGTCGCCATAGCCGATCGCCACCACCCCGAGACGAGTATCACGTTGCGCCACCCAGGCGCCGCCGTAGCCCACCGGTTCGCCGACCTTATGCTCGCGCACCGCGATCAGGCTAGACTGCAGGGTCATCGCCGGCTGCAGTCCGTAGTGATCGGCCGCCAGCGACAAATCCGCCTGCGGCGAGACGCCGTACATAATAATCCCCGGCCGTACCATGTCACGGTGCGACTGCGGCCACAGCAGGATCCCGCCCGAGGCAGCGATAGACTGCTCGCCCGCTTTCCCCTGCACAAAGTCGTCGAAACAGGCCAGCTGCTGCTCGGTACGCCCGCTCTCTGGCTCATCGGCCCGGCTGAAGTGGCTCATAAAGTTTACCGGCTGAGCCACGTTAGGGCAGACGCACAGACGGCGATAAAACGCCTCGGCCTGCTCCGGGCGCACCCCAAGGCGATGCATGCCGGTGTCCAGCTTCATCCATACCTTAATCGGGCGCTCCAGACAGGCATTCTCCAACGCCTGCAGCTGTTCTTCGCTGTGTACCGCCGTTTCGATGTTATTGGCCACCAGCACCGGCAGATCGCTGGCGGAGAAAAAGCCCTCCAGCAGCAGGATCGGTTTAACGATCCCGCCGGAGCGCAGCATCAGCGCTTCGCCGATGCGCGCCACGCCGTAGCAATCGGCCTGGTTGAGGATTTTGGCGGTCTCCAGCAGGCCGTGCCCGTAGGCGTTGGCCTTCACCACGGCGATAAGGCGACTGTGCGGCGCAAACTTACGGATCTGCTGAAAGTTATGTCGCAGAGCGCGGCGATCAATGATGGCGGTTGCCGCTTTCATGTTGCTTCCTTGGTTCCATTAATGAGCTTGGTTGGATATCGGGTCGGGCGCGCGGCGCCCGGCTCATGAAATT
The DNA here is from genome assembly GCF_000264765.2 of Edwardsiella anguillarum ET080813. Taxonomy (GTDB): domain Bacteria; phylum Pseudomonadota; class Gammaproteobacteria; order Enterobacterales; family Enterobacteriaceae; genus Edwardsiella; species Edwardsiella anguillarum. Next base: position 2,016,489 of record NZ_CP006664.1, on the reverse strand, counting down.
GTCCCACAGGCAGAGACGCGATCCGCATCGGGCGCTTAATCTTCATCGTTATAGGCCGGGCCCGCGTAGTTATCAAAGCGCGACCACTGGCCGTTAAAGGTCAGGCGCACCGTCCCGATGGGGCCGTTACGCTGCTTGCCAAGGATGATCTCGGCGATGCCCTTCAGATCGCTGTTTTCGTGATAGACCTCATCACGATAGATGAACATGATCAGGTCGGCGTCCTGTTCGATCGAGCCGGACTCGCGCAGGTCAGAGTTGACCGGGCGCTTATCGGCGCGCTGCTCCAATGAACGGTTCAGCTGCGACAGAGCCACCACCGGCACCTGCAGTTCTTTGGCCAACGCCTTGAGCGAACGGGAGATCTCGGCGATCTCCAGCGTGCGGTTATCCGACAACGACGGCACCCGCATCAGCTGCAGGTAGTCGATCATGATCAGGCTTAAGCCATCATGTTCGCGGAAGATGCGCCGCGCACGCGAACGTACCTCCGTCGGGGTCAGGCCAGAGGAGTCGTCAATATACATATTGCGCTTCTCCAGCAGCAGCCCCATGGTGCTGGAGATCCGCGCCCAGTCCTCATCGTCCAGCTGTCCGGTACGGATACGGGTCTGATCGACGCGGGAGAGCGACGCCAGCATACGCATCATAATCTGTTCACCGGGCATCTCCAGGCTGAAGATCAGCACCGGCTTTTCCTGGGTCATCGCCGCATTTTCACACAGGTTCATCGCGAAGGTGGTCTTACCCATCGACGGGCGCGCCGCCACGATGATTAAATCAGACTTCTGCAGCCCGGCGGTCTTTTTGTCCAGATCCTGATAGCCGGTCGATACCCCTGTCACCCCGTCGTGGGGCCGCTGGTACAGCTGCTCAATGCGCGACACCGTATCTTCCAGGATCCGGTCGATGCTCTTCGGCCCCTCATCTTTGCTGGCGCGGTTTTCTGCGATCTGAAACACTCGGGACTCCGCCAGATCCAGCAGGTCTTCGCTGCTGCGCCCCTGCGGATCGTAGCCGGCGTCGGCGATCTCATTGGCGACCGCGATCATCTCCCGCACCACCGCGCGCTCACGTACGATATCAGCGTAGGCGTTAATGTTGGCGGCACTGGGGGTATTCTTGGACAACTCGGCCAGATAGGCGAAGCCGCCGACGTTATCCAGGTGTCCCTGCTGCTCCAACGACTCCGATAGGGTGATCAGATCGATTGGGCGACCCTGCTCCAGCAGGCGCTGCATCTCGCCGAAGATCAGACGATGGGGGCGACTGTAAAAGTCATTGGAGACCACCCGTTCAGCCACATGATCCCAGCGTTCGTTATCCAGCATCAGACCGCCGAGAACGGACTGTTCAGCCTCCAGAGAGTGCGGGGGCAGCTTAAGCCCCTCCATCTGGCGATCGCGGGGTGCCTCGCGGGATTTACTGCCGGGATTGTTTCCTGCCATAGTGGAAATGCTTTACCTGTTGTGAGCCTGTGACGCGCGACAGTATAACCAATGCCGGCGCCCGGCGCATGGATAAGTCATAGGCGTTCACGGTAAGCGGGGGGAAAGGCGCGCGGCCCTCTCCATGCGTGCCGCAGCGCCGCGGCAGCACGGGGGAGCGCCTCGCCTAATAGCGGTGCGGCTGGGGTTTTCGCAGCGCGCGGTACAGCCAGACCACCACGATCGCCAAGGCCAGCCACGGCAGCAGCTTGATGACCAGCACAAACAGCCCGCCAAATACCAACAGCAGCGCCGCGACGGCCAGCGCGGCGATCACCCCCAGCAGCGATATGCCGGTCAGCAGCAGCGCCATAAAAAAAGCCAAGACAAACATCACTTCCAGCATCGACTTCTCTCCATTCCGTCACGACGACGGTCTCTCCGAGAATATCCAAAATCCATGCCAATGTTTAAAACAACGCTAACCCATTGATTCAATAAAAATGCCAGCGACACTGCGCTGGCAGAGGGGGATAGAGTGTAATGAAAATAACCAACTGTTGGTCAAATTACTCAGCGCGGCGCTCCACGAAGCGCAGCGCCTGCTCCACGACGTCAACACCGGCGCCCGGGCGATGGGCGTTCTCACTCAGGTGGCGGCGCCACTGGCGCGCGCCGGGGATCCCCTGAAAGAGCCCCAGAATATGGCGTGTGATATGGCCCAGGTAGGTCCCCTGCGCCAGCTCCCGCTCGATATAGGGGTAGAGCGCCCGCACCACCGCCACGCTGCGCGGCACTGCCGCGTCGGTATCGAACAGCTGGCGATCGACCAGGGCCAGGATGCCCGGATTATGGTAGGCCTCGCGCCCCATCATTACCCCGTCGACATGCTGTAGATGCGTCTGTGCCTCATCCAGACACTTTACGCCGCCGTTAAGGGCGATAGTCAACTGCGGAAAATCCTGCTTGAGGCGATACACCCGCGGATAGTCCAGCGGCGGCACCTCACGATTCTCCTTGGGACTCAGCCCCGACAGCCACGCCTTGCGCGCATGGACGATAAAGGTGTCACACTCCCCCTGTCCGGCAACGGTACCGATAAAGTCGCACAGAAACGGGTAGCTATCCTGCTCATCGATACCGATGCGGGTCTTCACGGTCACCGGGATTGAAACGACATCGCGCATCGCCTTCACACAGTCGGCCACCAGCTGCGCCTCACCCATCAGGCAGGCGCCAAAGCGGCCGTTTTGCACCCGATCCGACGGACAGCCCACGTTCAGGTTGATCTCATCGTAGCCGCGCGCTTCGGCAAGCCGGGCGCAGTGGGCCAGATCGATCGGGTTGCTGCCGCCCAGCTGCAGCGCCAGCGGGTGCTCCTCTTCGCTGTAGGCCAGATAGTCACCCTTACCGTGGATAATCGCGCCGGTGGTCACCATTTCGGTATACAGCAGGGCTTGACGGCTCAGCAAGCGGTGAAAATAGCGGCAATGGCGATCGGTCCAATCCAGCATCGGGGCGATGGAGAACCGCTGTGAGGGAAATGCGCCCGCCTGATCCCGCCCGCGGGCACCCGTCGCTTGTTCAATATGTGCTGCCTGAGTCATTGCTTGTTCGCCGTATCCCATATGATAGATGTGCCTCATTTACCCACCGGCGCGCCGGGTAGCGCGCGGGGCGGCGATTCTAGCATACCAGCCCTGCGTGCAAAAAGCGCACATCGGGCCCGCGCCCCTGCGCCACACCCTACTCCATCTCACACGGCCCCGACCGCACGCCCGAAGAGAGGAAAATGTGGCTGATAAAATCGGGCCGGTTATGGTCCAGCCCCAGCTTATTTCCTAGCATCCGCTTGCAGTGTACCACCGCCTGCTCATGGATCCCCAGTAGGCGAGCGGTCATGGCCGTACTGTTATGGAAAGAGAGACTGACCAGCACCGCGGCTTCGCGCAGGGTCACCCCGCGCTGATAGAGCGTCATCAGGCCAAAGGCATTTAGCCGAGCGTACACCGTCTCGCCCGCGCCCCAGCAAGCGTCCGGCGCGCCACGCGAATAGGGCAGAAAATAGAGATCCAACGGATGAAACGTCCGCCGCTGAATATGGTGGTAAAACGCGTCATAGCTCAGCGCGTGAGCACCGTTAAAAAAACGGGCAATCAGCTGAGTCAGGTAGCTCTCCCGCCGATTAATGATGATCACCGGAATCAGACTATGACGGCGCACCCTCTCCACGGTCTGCAGCAAATGATTACGCTGCCGATCCGTGACCAGCAGGCTGCCGGTTCGATGCAGCGCGCTGAGTGTGCGGGGCGAAAACGGAACCGCGTCCGGCAGCGAAATAATGGTGAACTGCCGCCGGTACAGCGCCACTATCGCCTGACGCAGCGGCCAGTGTTCGATCGCTAAAATAAGATCCATGTCTACTTTACCCTTCCCTGAGTCCGATATCGCGCGCGCTCAGTTTTACGCAGTGTCACTGCGACGGCGTTGATATAAAAGTTTTTTTTATAAAAACGCGGCATGATATATTTTTTGTTGTTTATGTTTTTTATTTCTACGGTCCGGAGAATTATTATTACTTTTAAATATTAATTGCTTTTATTATCTCAGCTAGAGATATATCACCAGTGTAATTACCGAATGGACGCGTCCGCGTCGCTGCCCGATCCATCGCCAACGGTGAGCGGCGCAGGGCTAAATTACCCGCTCCGTACGTCAGCGTCTGCCGTCGATATGTATTTCAGATGATAAAACAACAAGGTTTAAACAACGGAGCAACGCCGAAGCGGCCGCGATGCGCTTCGGGGCATCGTGCTAACTGTGGTAAAATGGCATCACACTATTGGCAGGGAACCGCGACCATGACCACCCCCACTTTGCAGCGACTGCTGGCCCAGGCAGAACAGATCTGTCGGCAGCGCAATGTCCGCCTGACGCCCCAGAGGATGGAGGTGCTGCGCCTGATGGCCGCTCAGCAGGGCGCCATCAGCGCCTACGATCTGCTGGATTTACTACGGGTATCCGAACCCCAGGCCAAGCCCCCGACCATCTATCGGGCGCTTGATTTCCTGCTGGAGCAGGGGTTTATCCACAAGGTCGAATCGACCAACAGCTATGTGATGTGCCACCACCTCGATGAGCCGTGTCACACCTCCGCGCTGTTTATCTGCCACCGCTGCGGCCAGGTTCATGAGCGTTCGGCCGACCTCCTGCAGCAGCAGCTGGAGACGCTGGCGCAGCAGGCCGGTTTTACCCTGCAGCACAGCGTCATCGAGGCCCATGGCCTGTGCCACGCCTGCGCCCAGGCGCCCGGCGGCGAAACGCCGGCCCGCTAGCGCCATCGCGGCGGCGGACTACGCCGCCCCTGCGGGGAACCAGCGCTGCGTGCGCCAGCGGCGGCGCCAGATCAGCCACAGGGACAGGCCGCGCAGCGTCAAAAATACCGCCAGCGCCAGCCACAGACCATGGTTACCCAGCCACGGTATGCTCAGCAGCGTTATGCCGTATCCCAGGGCCGCTACCGCCATACTGTTACGCATATCGGCCCCGCGCGTCGCACCGATAAACATGCCGTCCAACAGGTAGCACCATACCCCCAGCAGCGGCAGCACGGCCTGCCAAGGCAGATAGTCGAGCGCCAGGGTCTGTACCTGCGGCAACGAGGTCAACAGATTGACAATAGCGCGCCCAAACAAGCCGTAGGCCAGCGCAAACAGCAGCGCTACCGCCCCCGCCTGACGGCAGGCGGCGTGCCATACCCGGCGCAGCGCCGAGCCATCGCGGGCGCCAAAGGCCTGGCCGGAGTAAGCCTCGACGGCATAGGCGAAGCCATCCAGCGCATAGGCGGTAAAGGTCAGCAGATTCATCAGCACCGCATTGACGGCCACGACGTCGGCCCCCAGCCGCGCGCCGATCACCGTCAGCGAGGCAAAGCACAGCTGCAGCAGCAGGGAGCGCAGCATGATATCGCGGTTCAGTGCCAACAGGCGGTGCAGGTTACCGCGCCAGGCGTGTCGGAAATGCGCCCGGCGCAGCCCGCGCAGACGCATCACATGCAGCAGCAGCGCCCCCCCCATCAGCAGCGTGACATAGTCGGCGATCACCGTAGCCCAGGCGGCGCCGGCCACCTTCCAGCCCAGTCCCACCACCAGCCACAGATCCAGCGCGATATTCACCGCGTTACCGACGATCAGCAGCAGCACCGGCGCCCGGGCGTACTGCACCCCCAGCAGCCAGCCCAGAATCACCAGGTTGGCCAGGGTCGCCGGCGCGCTCAGCCAGCGGATATGCATAAACAGCTGCGCCTGCGTCTGTATCGCGGCCTCGGCGCCGACGATCTGCAGCATCAGCGCGCTCAGCGGCTGGCGCAGCAGGATGATGCCCGCCCCGGCCAGCAGGGCCATGATCAGCGGCTGCACCAACGCCCGCGCCAGCGCCGGGCGATCGGCGGCGCCGAACGCCTGGGCACACAGCCCGGTGGTACTCATGCGCAAAAACAGCAGCAGCATAAACAAAAAGGTGGTGGCCATGCTGCCCACCGCCACGCCGCCCAGATAAACCGGCGAGTCCAAATGACCGATCACCGCCGTGTCGACCACGCCCAGCAAGGGAACGGAAACATTCGACAGAATCATCGGCAGCGCCAGGCGCCACAGCGCCTTGTCTTCCTGGAAAACGCCTCGCATCACATCGTTCCCTCGTTTGGTCGGATCGCGCCGGTGCGGCGCACGAAGGCCGCAAAAAAAAGACCCCGCGAGCCGAAGGATCGCGGGGTGGGGGCCGGGGTAACGCGCGGGCCTGGCGGCGCAGAGGCGCTACGCCCCGGAGCGGGATACAGCCTAGATCCAGTCACCGTTGCGGATCACGCCGACGGCCAGCCCCTCGATGGTGAAGTTCTGCTCGCGCAGATCGACCACGATAGGCTGGAAGTCGCTGTTTTCTGGCAGAAGCTGTACCATATTCCCTTGTTTTTTAAGTCGTTTAACGGTCACTTCATCCTCAATGCGCGCAACGACTACCTGACCGTTGCGGACATCCTGGGTCTTGTGCACCGCCAGCAGGTCGCCGTCCAGAATACCGATATCGCGCATCGACATGCCGTTGACCCGCAGCAGGAAGTCGGCGCTGGGCTTAAACAGCGACGGATCGACCTGGTAAAACCCTTCGATATGCTGCTGCGCCAGCAGCGGCTCACCGGCGGCCACCTGGCCAATCAGCGGCAGCCCCGTCTCATCTTCCATCAACAGGCGGATACCGCGCGACGCACCGGAGACAATCTCGATCACCCCCTTGCGCTGCAGCGCCTTCAGGTGCTCCTCGGCGGCGTTGGGTGAACGGAAACCGAGGCGCTGGGCAATCTCGGCACGCGTCGGCGGCATGCCGGTTTGTTCGATATGATCGCGAATCAGATCGTAGACCTGCTGCTGCCTGGCCGTAAGTGCTTTCATTCCGCCCCCTGTTCGTTTATACAGTTTTGCTGTGAGTATATACAGGTAGCGGATAATTTAAAACCGTGAAATACACAAAACACCGGCCGCGGCGTGCTTTCCGTCGCGGTCAGACGGTGCTCAGCTTTTCCCCTGCGCCCGGTAAATACGCTGCGGGCGCCCCACCTTGCCATAGACAATTTCGGCGACGATCTGCTGACGCGCCGCACAGAACTCCAGATAGCGCCGCGCCGTCGTACGGCTCAGCAGCAGGCTCTGCGCCACGCTTTCGGCGGTATGGCGTACCGTATCGTCCACAAACAGCCCCTGCACCTTCTCCAGCGTCAGGGCATCAATGCCGACCGGCAGATCCTCTTTGCTATCCCCGCGCGCATAGGCGTTATACATGCTGTCTATCTGACGCTGGCTGGCATTCTGATGTCCGCTGAGCATGCTATTGCGCTGCTGATAGCGATCCAGCGTCTGCCCCAGACGCTCGTAGGCGATGGGTTTGATCAGGTAGTCAAAGGCGCCGCTGCGAACCGCCTCTGAGACGGTGTCCATATCGCTGGCGGCGGTGGTCAGCACTACGCCGCCCGGATAGCGCTGCTGGGTCAGTTCATGCAGCAGATGTACTCCGACGCCGTCCGGCAAATAGTTATCCAACAGCACCAAATCCGGGTGAAAACTTTTAATCATCGCCCGGGCCTGAGCCAGATTGCCGGCCAACCACAGCTGACCACAGCAGGGATGATTGCGGATAAACTCCGCGTGCATCTCAGCCAGCGGCGTTTCATCCTCGACGATTAATATATTAATTTTATTCATGTTCACACTTCACCTTCGGGATAAAAACAGAAAATAGAGTGCCATAGGGCTGGTTGTCCTCCAGCGTAATGGTGCCTCCGCAACGCCCGACATAGCGGGCAATAAGGTACAGGCCAATGCCGTGCTCCCCAGGATCTTCCGCCTTGGTACTCACGCCCTGCTCAAAAATGTTATCTTTCAGCGCATCCGGGACACCGCAGCCCTGATCGGCCACTTCAATGATGACCTCGCTGCCCTCATCCGACAGATAGACCTCAACGCCGCCGCCCCCCTGCGGGTTCTTCAGGCTGGCGTCGAAGGCATTATCCAATAGATTGCCCAATACCGCCGCAAACTCCGTGCTGTCCAACCCCGCCGGCAGCGCATGCAGCTGGCTGCCGTCGACGATGGTCAGCGTCAGCCCCAGCTCGCGTGCCCGGTGCACTTTACCAAACAGCAGCCCGGCGACCACCTTGTCACTGAACGCATCGCGCAGGCGGTCGATCAGCTGCTGCTGCGCCTGCGATGCCCCGCGCACCATCTCCAGCGCCCGATCGTACTCCTTCATCTGTAGCAGCCCGCTGAGCGTCGACATCCAGTTGAGGTGTTCATGGCGTACGGTACGCAGGCTGTCAACATATTGGCGGATCTGGGTCAGCTGGGCGTTAAGCGCATTGATATCATCCTTGCTACGGAAGCTGATAATCGCGCCGAGCAGCGTATCGCCGTCGCCGGAGCGGATGGTCGCCCGGTTGGCTATAACGCTCAGCCCGTTAAAGGTGAGAATGGCATCACGCCGATCTTCATTGATGCGATCGGTGAAAAAGTCCGACGGTGAGACCACCTGGCTTATCGGCTGCCCCAGCCACTGACGACCCGGCGCGCTTAGCCCCAGCATTTTGCGGGCATTACGATTTATTGCCGTGATCTGTCCGTCAGGATCGACCGCAATCAGTCCCTCAAAAACGGCGCCGAACAGGGCCTCCATCTGACGCACCACCCGGGCTATCTGGCGCGGCTCCATCCCCATCATCTGTCGTCGGATATGTGCGGCAAATAGCCAGGAGAGCAGCATCATCAGCAGCAGCACGCACACGAAGACCCCGGCCATGGGCAGCAGGAAGTCCAGACGCCAGCTATCGATCTTGCTGACCAAATAGCCCAGGGATACGACCCCGATCACCTGCCCCCGATGATCGAAAATGGGCGTTTTCGCGCGCAGCGCCTGGCCCAGAGAGCCTTTTCCTGAGATAAAGTAGCTCTCTCCCTTCTCAATGGCGCCCGGCTTATTGAACTGCATCTTATGGCCGATTTTGGCCGGATTGGGGTGATACAGGCGAACAGAGTTCCGATCGCCGATGACCACATAGTCAAAGTCAGTCCCGGTTCCCAGACGATCGGCAATCAGCGCCAGGCGGTGGATGTCGCGATCCTTCACCCCATCCACGATACTGTCCATCGATGCGATGATCTTGGCCTGGTTCATCGCCATGTCGCGCACCTGCCTCATCATGTAGTCTTCAAAGCTGGCTGACAGGTACTTCCCCAGCGCGGCAAACAGGCAGCAGGAAACCAGCAGTAACAGTAAAAAAATACGCAGGGGGAACGCCATGCGGCGAAAGAAATTCACCGCACTGTTATTCGGCATTCTTACCATCGTTACCTCACCTTTTAATACGTTTCGATTACCTTTGAACGCTTCAAATGTAATCGTTTTGTTTCCTGACACTCTGGCCATAATGCTTTTCTACTTTTGCAGATTATCGCTATTAAACTAATTAAGCAAATAAAAACCAGTCTATAAAAATCTTTATTTTAAATTACGAAGATAAAAACTATTAAGGCGATTTAAAACTGCTTTCCGTTTGTGAATCAGGTCAAAAATCCCCACCCAATTCCTATTTAGGATTAATTTAACAACAGCCAAGGGGAATAAAAATAGGCAGCAAAGTTTTATTAGCTTTGATTGAAAATGAAAAGTTATTGAGTTGATAAAAGATACATTTATTTAACGTAACCATCGCGACGCAGAGCAGGAATCCTTATGTTCAGCAATACTGTTTTCACCCAGATTAAGCGTTCTGAGCAAAAGAGGATTGCCGACATCACTCATTTTCTGCGTGAAAATGGCCTCAACATTGATACATCAGTAGAAATATTTATTTGTGCACAGCGGGATAACAAAATCATCGCCTGCGGCGGTATCGCCGGCGATATCATAAAGTGTGTCGCCATCAGCGCCACCGCCCGCGGCGAAGGATTGGCCCTGACGCTGGCCACTGAATTGGTCAACCTGGCCTATGAATTAGGGCGGAATAATCTTTTCATCTATACAAAAGAAGAAAACGAAGAGATGTTCCACCAGTGCGGTTTCTCTACCATTACCCGGGTTCCCGGGATCATGGTACTGATGGAGAACAGTAAAGTCCGTCTTCAACGCTATGCCGAAACATTAGCGACGCTGCGCCACCCAGGGAAAAAAATCGGTGCCATCGTGATGAACGCTAACCCGTTCACCAACGGACACCGCTACCTCGTCCGGCAGGCCGCCAGTCAATGCGACTGGCTACACCTGTTTTTAGTCCGTGAGGATACCTCACGCTTTTCTTATGAAGATCGGCTGGCGCTGGTGCGTTCCGGTGTGAGTGATATCGCCAATCTGACGCTACACCCGGGCTCCGAATACATCATCTCCCGCGCCACCTTTCCCTGCTACTTCATTAAAGAGCAGGGGGTGGCTGACAACTGCTACACCGAAATCGATATCAAGATATTCCGGCAGTATCTGGCGCCGGCACTGGGCATTACCCACCGCTTCGTCGGGACGGAGCCCTTCTGCCCGGTCACCGCCAAATACAATCAGGATATGCGTTACTGGCTGGAAACCCCGGCGCTGCCCTATCCGCCGATCCATCTGGTTGAAGTGGCCAGGCTGACCTATCACAACACCCCCATTTCAGCCTCATGGGTACGCAAGCTGCTGGTACGCAAAGATCTTCCGGCAATCACCCCACTGGTACCCGACGCGACGCGGGCCTATCTGGCCCGGCTGATCGCATCAATGCCGGCGGGCGCAGAGCGCCGGCCCCAGGAATCCGTCTTAGTTACAGGTGACAAATGAAAATAAACCACGCAGCCGTCGCTGGCACCCTTGAGTCGAGCGACGTGATGGTGCGCATCGCGCCCATTGAAGACGACCAAGCTCTCGATCTGCAAATTAGCAGCAGCGTCGAAAAACAGTTTGGCGACGCCATCCGCGCCACCGTGCTGGACGTCCTCAACCGCTATCAGATTCGCGGCGTACAGCTGATCGTTGACGATAAAGGCGCGCTCGACTGTGTCCTGCGCGCACGTCTGGAAACCCTGCTGGCGCGCGCCGCCGATCTGGTCAGCCTGCCTTGGGAGGATCGCGCATGACACCGCAACAGAAAACCCGCACCCGTCGCAGCATGCTGTTTGTTCCCGGCTCCAACGCCGCCATGCTGAGCAACGCCTTTATCTATAAAGCCGATGCGCTGATGTTTGACCTGGAAGACTCCGTGGTGCTGCGTGAAAAAGACGCTGCCCGCCGTCTGGTCTACCACGCGCTGCAGCACCCCCTGTACAACGACATTGAGACCATCGTGCGCGTCAACGCGTTGGACTCCGCGTACGGCGTCGCCGATCTGGAAGCCGTCGTGCGCGCTGGAGTCGATGTGGTACGTCTGCCGAAAACCGACTCCGCCGATGACGTCATCGCTATCGAAAACGAAATTGCCCGCATCGAACGCACCTGCGGACGTGAGGTGGGCAGCACCGGCCTGCTGGCCGCCATCGAGTCAGCCCAGGGGATCACCCAGGCCGTGGCCATCGCCCACGCCTCCCCGCGTCTGATCGGGATTGCGCTCGGCGCCGAAGACTATGTGCGCAATCTGCGCACGGAGCGCTCGGCGGAGGGCATCGAACTGCTGTTCGCCCGCTGCAGCATCCTGCAGGCGGCCCGCGCCGCCGGTATCCAGGCCTTTGACACCGTCTATTCCGACGCCAACAACGATGAGGGCTTCCTGCGCGAAGCTTCCCATATCAAACAGCTGGGCTTTGACGGTAAATCGCTGATCAACCCGCGTCAGATCGAGCTGCTGCACAACCTGTACGCGCCGACGCAGAAAGAGGTCGATCACGCCCGTCTGGTGGTCGACGCCGCCGAGGCCTCCGCCCGCGAAGGACGCGGTGTGGTTTCCCTGAACGGCAAGATGGTTGACAGCCCGGTTATCGAGCGCGCGCGTCTGGTGCTTTCCCGCGCGGCCCTGTCCGGCATCCGTGAAGAATAAGGCGATAAAGATGACACAAGATACCCAACGAAACGCCCGCGTAGCCGCCTTTAGCCAACGGGATGGCGCGCTGCCGGCCTTCAATGACGTCAGCAAGGCCCAGTACCATGACGATCACGCGCGCGATCGCAAACTGTGCGCCTCTCTGGAGGAGGCCATCCGCCGCAGCGGCCTGCGTGACGGCATGACCATCTCCTTCCACCACGCCTTCCGCGGCGGCGATCTGACCCTGAATCAGGTGATGGATGTCATCGCCGCCATGGGCTTCAAGGATCTGACCCTGGCCTCCAGCTCCCTGAGCGACTGCCATGCGCCGCTGGTCGGCCATATCCGCAGTGGCGTGGTACGCAAGATCTACACCTCTGGCCTACGCGGCCCTCTGGCCGATGCCATCTCCCATGGCCTGCTCGACGAGCCGGTGCAGATCCACTCCCACGGAGGCCGGGTACACCTGATCGACAGCGGTGAACTGAACATCGACGTCGCCTTTCTCGGGGTACCGGCCTGCGACGCCTTCGGTAACGCCAACGGCTATACCGGCAACGCCTGCTGCGGCTCGCTGGGCTACGCCCGCGCCGATGCCGAGGCGGCCAACCGCGTCGTTCTGCTGACCGAGGAGATTCTGCCTTACCCGCACAACCCGGCCAGCCTGACCCAGGATCAGGTCGACCTGATCGTCCAGATCGATCAGGTCGGCGACGCCAGTAAGATCGGCGCGGATGCCACCCGCATGACCTCTAACCCACGTGAGCTTTTAATCGCCCGCAGCGCGGCAGAAGTGATCGCTCACTCCGGTTACTTTAACGAAGGCTTCTCGCTGCAGACCGGCACCGGTGGCGCCTCGCTGGCCGTGACCCGCTTCCTGGAAGACAAGATGCGTCGCGCCGATATCCGCGCCGACTTTGCCCTGGGCGGCATTACCTCTACCATCGTCGATCTGCACGAGAAGGGATACATCCGTAAGCTGCTCGATGTGCAGAGCTTCGACCGCGCCGCCGCCGGCTCCCTGGCGCGCAACCCGAACCACATCGAAATCAGCGCCAACCAATACGCCAACTGGAGCTCCAAGGGTGCATCGGTCGACCGTCTTGACGTGGTGGTGCTGAGTGCGCTGGAAGTGGACACTCACTTCAACGTCAACGTGCTGACCGGCTCCGACGGCGTTCTACGCGGCGCCTCTGGCGGTCACTGCGATACCGCCATCGGCTCTGCGCTCTCCATCATCGTGGCGCCGCTGGTGCGCGGACGTATCCCAACCATCGTCGATAGCGTGCTGACCTGCGTCACCCCCGGCTCCAGCATTGACATCCTGGTCACCGACCACGGTATCGCCGTCAACCCGGCGCGTCCGGAGCTGGCGCAGCGTCTGCGCGACGCCGGCCTACCGCTGGTCAGCATTGAGTGGCTGCGCGATCGCGCGCTCTCCCTGACCGGCGAGCCGAAGCCGATCGCCTTTACCGACAAGGTCGTGGCCGTGGTGCGCTACCGCGATGGCTCCGTCATCGACGTGGTTCGCCAGGTCAAGGAATAAGCGATGATGACCCTGCTCCCCCATTTGGCGGCCAGCCATACCGTCACCCTACCGGAACTGCTCCTCAGCCGTGAATGCAGGCAGTCCCGGCAGGCGGCATGGCTGACCCGCCATACCTGTACGCTGCTCTCCTTTACCGTGGTCGCCCCCGGCCCGGTCAAGGATAGCCCGCTGACGCGCCGCATCTTCAATGCGGGCATCGCGGCGCTGAGCCAGCTGGCGCAGCGTCAGGAATGGCGCATCAGGGAGCAGCGTTCGCTGGAGTTAGCCACCGGCCCGGAAGGGCTGATGGCCATCGATGCGCCGGCCGAACAGGTCAAACAGGCGGCCATCGCACTGGAGCAGACCCATCCCCTGGGTCGGCTCTGGGACATGGATGTCTTGGCAAGCGACGGACAGATCCTGTCGCGCGGCGATTATCAGCTGCCGGCCCGCCGCTGCTTGATTTGCCAACGCCCCGCCGTGCTGTGCGCCCGCGAGCGCCGCCACGACGTGGCCCAACTTCTCGCCCATATGGAGGCACTGGTTCACGATGCACAACCCGACAACGCATAGCCCGCATCGCCTTTCCCTGAGCCAGGCCTGTCACCACTGTGCCACGCTGGGCTGGCGCGCCATGCTGGCCGAGGTCAATCTGACGCCCAAGCCGGGCCTGGTCGATCGCCACAACAGCGGCGCCCACCGCGACATGGCCCACAGCGACTTTGTGCGCAGCGCCGATGCCATCGCCCCCTGGCTGGCCCGCTTTGTCGAGTACGGGGCCGACAGCGCCGCGCTGGACGGCGGCAGCGTATTGCCAGGCCTGCGCGCGCTCGGCGTCGCCTGCGAGACGGACATGTTCCGCGCGACCGCCGGCGTCAATACCCATAAGGGCAGTATCTTTTCTCTCGGCCTGCTGTGCGCCGCCGCCGGGCGCAGCCACCAGCGCGGCCAACCGCTCACCCCCGCGCGGCTGTGCGGCTATGCGGCTCAGTTTTGCCGCGGGCTGGTCGCGCGCGAGCTGACCTCCCTGCGCCCGGCGCAGGCGTCCACGGCCGGACAGCGTCTGTTTATCACGCTGGGCATTACCGGCGCCCGCGGCGAGGCGGAGGCCGGCTACCCGCTGGTGCTGAATCTGGCGCTTCCCCATTACCAGAGGGCGCTGGCCGCCGGACGCGATCCGGAGCTGGCGCTGCTCGATACCCTGGTGCAACTGATGGCGCATAACCAGGATACCAATGTCGCGGCGCGCGGCGGCGAGAGCGGGCTGCGCTGGATGCAGCAGCGCGCCGCCGCGCTACTGGCAACCGGCGGCATCCGCACCCCGGCCGATCTGCAGGCGCTACGCCGCTTTGACGCCGAGTGTATTGACCATCACCTGAGCCCGGGCGGCAGCGCGGATCTGCTGATCCTCACCTGGTTTCTGGCTCACCTCTGTTACCCGATTTTGCAAGCTGAACATTAAAAATATCATCCTTACCGGAGTCATCAGTTATGTCCAAAGAGAAAATAGGGAAACTACTCGCGCCCCTCGTGGTGATGGGGATTATGTTTATGATCCCAGTCCCCGAAGGCATGCCGCCGCAGGCCTGGCACTATTTTGCCGTGTTTGTCGCCATGATCGTCGGGATGATCCTTGAGCCCATCCCGGCCACCGCCATCAGCTTTATCGCCGTGACCATCGTCGTTATCGGTAACCAGTTCCTGCTGTTTGACGCCAAAGAGCTGGCCGATCCCGCCTTCGACGCCAGTAAACAGGCGCTGAAGTGGGGGCTGGCCGGCTTCTCCAGCACCACCGTGTGGTTGGTGTTCGGCGCCTTTATTTTTGCCCTGGGCTATGAGGTCAGTGGGCTGGGTCGGCGTATCGCCCTGCTGCTGGTCAAGTTCATGGGTAAGCGAACGCTCACTCTCGGCTACGCCATCGTCATCATCGATATTCTGCTGGCGCCCTTTACGCCGTCTAACACCGCGCGTACCGGCGGCACCGTCTTTCCGGTGATCAAAAACCTGCCGCCGCTGTTCGATTCCCATCCCAACGATCCCTCTTCACGCCGCATCGGTAGCTATCTGATGTGGATGATGGTGATCAGTACCAGCATCAGCTCCTCCATGTTCGTCACCGGTGCCGCGCCGAACGTACTGGGCCTGGAGTTTGTCAGTAAAATTGCCGGTATCCAGATCTCCTGGATGCAGTGGTTCCTCGGCTTTCTGCCGGTGGGTCTGCTGCTGTTAATCGTCGCCCCGTGGCTCTCCTACGTACTGTACAAGCCGACCGTGACCCACAGCGAGCAGGTCGCTACCTGGGCCGGTAGCGCGCTGAAAGAGATGGGCGCCCTGACCCGCCATGAAATCACCCTGATCTGCCTGGTGCTGCTGAGCCTGGCGCTGTGGGTCTTTGGCGATGATTTCATCAACGCCACCGCCGTCGCCCTGCTGGCGGTCGCCCTGATGCTGGCGCTGCACGTGGTGCCGTGGAAGGATGTTACCAAGTACAGCGGCGCCTGGAATACCCTGGTCAACCTGTCTACCTTGGTGGTCATGGCCAACGGTCTGACCCGCTCCGGCTTTATCGAATGGTTCGCCAAAACCATGAGCACCCACCTGGCCGGTTTCTCACCGACCGCGACGGTCATCGCCCTGGTGCTGGTGTTCTACTTTGCCCACTACCTGTTCGCCAGCCTGACCGCCCACACCGCCACCATGCTGCCGGTGATCCTGGCCGTCGCCCAGAGCATTCCAGGGGTTCCGATGGACCAACTGTGCCTGCTGCTGGTGCTCTCTATCGGCCTGATGGGCTGTCTGACCCCGTACGCCACTGGCCCGGGGATCATCATCTACGGCTGTGGCTATGTAAAATCTCAGGATTACTGGCGACTTGGCGCCATCTTTGGGGTTATCTACATCGCCGCGCTGCTAGGCATCGGTTGGCCTATCATGGCCATGTGGAACTAACCTCTCGCCTAACGCCCATGTTGTTATGCCATCACCCCCTGCGCATCCGCGCAGGGGGTGATGTTTTCCGGCGCGGGCAACTGAGCATAAATCCATGAGAGCCGCCGCCAAACGACACATCGGTTACCAATGCGTCCACAGAATGCTGACCCAGACAAACAGCGCCAGCCACAGCGCCACGAATACCGCCGCCGATCCCATATCTTTGGCGCGGCCGGACAGCTCATGGCGTTCGCTGCCAATCCGGTCCACTACCGCCTCGATAGCGCTGTTGAGGATTTCCAGGATCACCACCAGCGTCACGCTGCCGATCAGTAAAATGCGCTCGACCGCCGTGACGTCAAGCCAACAGGCCAGCGCCGCCGCGACAGCCAGCAGCAGACTCTCCTGACGGAACGCCGCCTCATGGCGCCATGCCGCCTGCAGTCCTTTGATCGAGTAACCGGCCGCTTTAATGATTCGAGTCAAACCTGTAGTACTATTCATAGATAATCCATAACGATGAGCATTGGCGGGCATTTTAGCCGCTTCCCGGGATCCCGGCACCACAGATCTCAGGGCTACTTTCTGGTATCCTTGCCGCGCATTGCTAACAAGAGGCTGATACTTTTATGTCTGGATGGCGTAAAATATATTATAAGCTGTTGAATTTACCGCTTAAATTACTTGTAAAAAGTAAAGTTATCCCCACCGATCCGGTGGCCGAACTGCGTTTGGACACCACCCGGCCGGTCTTCTATGTTCTGCCCTATAACTCTAAGGCGGATCTACTGACCCTACGCGATCGCTGTCTGGCGCTGGATCTGCCCGACCCGCTGGATGACAATGAAATCGACGGCGTCATCCTGCCACGCTATGTGTTTATAGACGATGGCCCGCGGGTCTTCCGCTACTACGCGCCCAAGCAGGCGTCGGTCAAACTGTTCCTCGACTATCTGGATCTGCACCGCGGCAACCCGTCGCTGGATATTCAGATGATACCGGTCTCCGTGATGTTTGGCCGCGCACCGGGCCGCGAGGATCATAAAGGCGCCCCGCAGCTGCGCCTGCTCAACGGTATTCAGAAATTCTTCGCCGTGCTGTGGCTGGGACGCGACAGCTTTGTGCGCTTCTCCAATACCGTCTCGCTGCGCTATATGGCCGATGAGCACGGCACCGACAAAACCATCGCCCAGAAGCTGGCGCGCGTAGCGCGTATGCACTTCTCCCGCCTGCGCCTGGCCGCCGTCGGCCCGCGCCTGCCGGACAGACAGGCGCTGTTCAATAAGCTGCTCGGATCCAAGGCCATTGAAAAGGCCGTTGAAGACGAAGCCCGCAGCAAGAAGATCTCCCGCGAGAAGGCCCAGCAGAATGCGGTCGCGCTGATGGAAGAGATCGCGGCTGACTTTACCTATGAGGCGGTGCGTCTCTCCGACCGCGTACTCAGCTGGACCTGGAACCGCCTGTACCAGGGGATTAACGTCCATAACGCCGAGCGCGTGCGTCAGCTGGCCCAGGATGGTCACGAGATAGTCTATGTTCCCTGCCACCGCAGCCACATGGACTATCTGCTGCTCTCCTATGTGCTCTACCACCAGGGGTTGGTGCCGCCGCATATCGCCGCCGGCATCAACCTGAACTTTTGGCCGGCCGGGCCGATCTTCCGTCGGCTGGGCGCCTTCTTCATCCGCCGGACGTTTAAGGGCAACAAGCTCTACTCCACGGTGTTCCGTGAATACCTCGGCGAGCTGTTCAGCCGCGGCTACTCCGTCGAATACTTTATGGAGGGTGGGCGCTCACGTACCGGCCGCCTGCTGGAGCCGAAAACCGGCACCCTGGCCATGACGCTGCAGGCCATGCTGCGCGGCGGTAAGCGTCCGATCACCCTGGTGCCGGTCTATATCGGCTACGAGCACGTGATGGAGGTCGCCACCTACGCCAAAGAGCTACGCGGGGCGACGAAAGAAAAAGAGAGCCTGCTGCAGATGGTGCGCGGGCTACGTAAGCTGCGTAACCTGGGCCAGGGCTACGTCAACTTTGGCGAGCCTATCTCCCTTAACGTCTGGCTCAACCAGCACGTACCGGAGTGGCGCGAGGCTATCGATCCTATTGAGGCCCAACGTCCGCACTGGCTCACCCCCAGCGTCAACAGCATCGCCGGCGAAGTGATGGTCAACATCAATAAGGCCGCTGCCGCTAACGCCATGAACCTGTGCGCCACGGCGCTGCTGGCCTCGCGCCAGCGTGCGCTGACCCGCGAGCAGCTGCTGGAGCAGCTGGAGTGCTACCTGCAGCTGCTGCAAAACGTGCCCTACGCGTCGGATGCGACGCTGCCACAGCGCACGCCGCAGGAGCTGCTGGACCACGCCCTGCAGATGAACAAGTTTGAGGTTGAGAAGGATAACATCGGTGATCTGATCATTCTGCCGCGCGAGCAGGCGGTGCTGATGACCTACTACCGCAATAACATTCAGCATATGCTGGTGCTGCCGGCGCTGGTTGCCAGCATGGTTATCCACCATCGCCAGATCTCACGCGGCGAGCTGCTGCGCCAGGCGGCGGTGATCTACCCGATGCTGAAGCAGGAGCTGTTCATGCACTATGCGCCGGAAACGCTGCCGCAGGTGCTGGGCCCGATCATCGATGAACTGTGTCGCCAGCAGCTGATCAGCCTGCAGGATGATACCCTGAGCATTAACCCGCCGCGTATCCGCGCCCTGCAGCTGCTGGCCTCCGGGGTGCGTGAAACCCTGCAGCGCTATGCCATCACCTTCTCGCTGCTGAGCGCCAACCCCAGCATCAGCCGCGGCGCCCTGGAGAAAGAGAGCCGGATCCTGGCCCAGCGTCTGTCGGTGCTGCACGGCATCAATGCGCCGGAGTTCTTCGACAAGGCGGTCTTCGCCACCCTGGTGGCGACGCTGCGCGCAGAGGGCTATATCAACGACGTCGGCGATGCGGTGCGCGAGCAGACGCTGGAAATCTATAACCTGCTGGCCGATCTGCTGACCCCGGAGATTCGCCTGACCATCGAAAGCGTCAGCATCGCTGCGCTGGAAGATACCGGCGCCGCGAACGACGGCGCCGCGTAACGCCCGCGGCAATCCCCCTAAAACGCCCGGCCTACGCCGGGCGTTTTTCTTCGCCTATCCAAACAGCTGCCCGGCCTGCTGCAGCGTAATCCAGCATCCCCACAGCAGCGGCAGCCCCACGGCCAGCCAGGAGAGCGCGACCCACGGCCGGCTGCCGGCGTCCGCCACCCAGCTAAGCTGGGCATTCGGGTTCACCTTATACAGGGAGCGCGCCTGCGTCAGCTGAGCCTCGCTCATCGTATAGCGTCGATCGACCGGACGGATCAACAGATTACACACCAGACCGGCCAGCAGCAGACCCGCCAGGATATACAGCGTCTCGGAATAGGCCTGCGCGCGGGCGACGCCGCGACTGAGCTGATACTCCCGCAGATAGTTGACCAGCACCGGCCCCAGGATCCCCGCCGCCGACCAGGCGGTCAGCAGGCGGCCATGGATCGCCCCCACCATCTGGGTACCAAAAAGATCCGCCAGATAGGCCGGCACCGTCGCAAAGCCCCCGCCGTACATCGACACGATCAGGCAAAATGCCAGAACAAACAGCGTTACGCTGCCCAGCGTGCCCAGCGTCGGCAGCAGGCTGTACAGCGCCACGCCGAGGGTAAAAAAGAGAAAGAACGTTCTCTTACGCCCGATGCGATCGGAGAGCGAGGCCCAGAAAAAACGCCCGCCGATATTAAACAGGCTCAGCAGGCCGGTGAACCCGGCGGCGATGGCGGCGATCTGCGCCAGTTGGGCGCTGGACAGCTCGGCAAAGGTCTGCGTGCCTCCCAGCAATCGCCCGGCAAAGACCTCCTGCAGCAGCGGGGAGGCCATGCCGATAATGCCGATACCGGCGGAGACGTTGAGACACAGCACCGCCCACACCAGCCAAAACTGCGGCGTGCGGCAGGCCACGCTGACGTGCACCTCCATGTGGGTGAAGCCCTGCGCCGCGGGCGTCTCCGTCGTCGTCGCCATCCCCTGGGGACGCCAGCCGATGGGCGGAATGCGATAGGCCAACGCGCCGGACAGCATGAAGACCCAGTAGATCAGCGCCAGCGTCAGAAAGGTCTGCCATACGCCGACGCCCCCGGCCGCGGCGTAGAAGTGCATCAGGCTATTCGCCAGCGGCGCCCCCACCATCGCGCCGCCGCCAAATCCCATTATCGCCAGCCCCGTCGCCATCCCGCGCCGATCGGGAAACCAGCGGATCAGCGTCGATACCGGTGAGATATAGCCGAGCCCCAGGCCGATGCCACCGATAACCCCGGATCCCAGCCACAGCATCCACAGCTGATGCAGGTAGACCCCCAGCGCGGAAAACATCAGTCCGCCGCACCAGCAGCAGGCTGCGACGACCCCGACCTTACGCGGCCCCGCCTTCTCGAGCCAGCTTCCCCACAGCGCCGCCGAGCAGCCCAGAAAGATAAAAAAGAGGGTATAGGTCCAGCCCAGCATGGAGATGCGCCAGTCGCACTGGGTGGTAAAGAGCTCTTGCCAAGCGGACATCTGCGCCGGACAGGCGCGTGCCGCGCCGCCTCCCAGCGCCTGCGACAGCGGCAGCCAAAAGACGGAAAAGCCATAGGCCATGCCAATGCACAGGTGGATCGCCAGCGCCGCCGGCGGAACCAGCCAACGGTTAAACCCCGGACGGGCAATGATACGCGCCTTACTGAAAAAACCGGGTCGGTCGTCGGCCGCCCGCCGCTCGCCGCCCCGCGGCGCCGGCACAGAATTATCGACACTCATTATGCTTCTCCTGATCCTGAATGCGTTGCCGCCATGGCAAGCGGCGCATCCTGACATAGCAGAAGACGTACCATTCCTGTTCAAAATTTGTTCGACGGCGAAATTCATCCAGGCTTTGTGACAGGTAACAAAGAAAGGTGAAATGTTAAATTACAGTTTCATTTTAGCGTTCGGCTTTAGCGGCGCGCGCCAGAGAAGCGACTATCAATGTGGGTTAAAATGGATGGAAAAATGATAATTGCGTGGCGATTATGAGAAAAACGGCGGGCATTACACCCACCGCGCCATCACAGCGCCAGCAAGATCCCCAAAAACAGGATCAGCCCGACGTAGTTATTGTTCATAAATGCCCGAAAACAGGAGGTACGCGCCCGTCGGGCAATCAGCCGCTGCTGATACACGAACAGCGCCGCGGCCAGCAGCACGCCCCAGTAATAGGCGCCCTGCAGCTGATTCAGCTCGCCGACCCACAGCAGCAGCAGCAGCGTAGCGAGCTGCAGCAGGCCGATCATCAGACGATCGTAACGGCCAAACAGGATCGCCGTCGACCTGATGCCGATCCGCAGATCGTCGTCGCGATCCACCATGGCGTACTGGGTATCGTAGGCGACCGTCCAACAGATATTGGCCGCAAACAGCAGCCAGCAGCTGAGCGGCAGACTCTCGCCGACGGCCGCATAGGCCATCGGTATCGACCAGCCGAAGGCCATCCCCAGGATCACCTGCGGAAAATGGGAGAACCGCTTGATAAAGGGATAGAGCCAGGCCAGCGTCAGCGCCGCCACCGACAGCCAGATCGTCATCGCATTCAGCGTCAGCACCAGGGTAAAAGAGAGCGCCACCAGCAGCACGAACAGCGTCTTGGCTTCGCGCTCGGACAGCGCGCCACAGGGCAACGGACGCTGACAGGTGCGTTTGACATGACCGTCGAAGTGACGATCGGCAAAATCATTGATCACGCAGCCTGCGGCGCGCATAAAAAACACCCCGCAGGTAAAAACCAGCAGCAGCTTTCCCCCCGGCGCCGCGCCGCCTGCCAGCCACAGTGCCCAGTAGGTCGGCCACAGCAACAGCAGCGAACCGATGGGCTTGTCGATCCGCATTAGGCGGCAATACGCCAGCCATTTGCTTTGGGTCACACATCCCTCCACGCCTTGCTCTCTCCGCTTACGTGCGTTATCCACCATAGATAGGGGCATCGGCCAAGAACAGCTCCGTCAGCAGCAGCGGCTGACCGGCGACGCGTAGCCGGCTGCGACGGGCCCAGAGCGAGCCCAGGCAGCCAACTCGCAGCAACTCGCGCTCCAGGGCGACCCCGCTGAACAGGTAGCGCCCCAGCGGGGTGCTCCCCAGCTGACTCAGCGCCTGACCTGCGCCCTCCAGCGTGCTGGCAGGCGTTAGGGTTCGGCCAAACAGCCAGGGGATACCATCGCCGAGCAGGATCACCTCCCGCAGCCAATACTGCGCGCAGGGCGACAGCTGCCCGCGCTCATCGTCGCTCAGCTGCGCGGCGTCCACCAGCCCTTCGCGCAGTACCGTCACCTGTAGCCTGTCGCACCGCTGCTCTAGGCGGCGGGTCATCGACCCCTGCTCCGCCAGCCAGCTGCGGTAGTCCGCCGGCGCCGCCGCGTCAGCCAACGGCTGCCAGTCGATATTCGCCAGCGCAGCAGAATGTTCTGCCATGCCATACACCCCATCGTCTCAACCCCTGCGTCGCTGCGCTATCCGCGGCGCGCCTTATTACGTTTCAGTGTACCGCAGATTCGCCGTCTGGGGCACTCTCGCAGCAATCCATGAGCATTTGACTAACAAAAGAAAGTGGAAACCACAACAAGCGCGCAAACGCCTGCGCGGGCGGGAATCAATAAAAAAGGTGCGCCGCAGCGCACCAGTCATCAAGCCACATCCGTAACGCAGTACGGCGGGGCGCCTTTGCGCCCCGCCGCTTAACCCTTGCCTTTTACGCTGCGGATAAAGGTTTCCCGGGCCGTCGCCGACCCCAGTCGCTCCGCCTCATTCATCAGACGCAGCGCTTTATCGATATCGCCTTGGCGTACCGCGCTGCGGATGCTGCGATCGAAATAGGCGGAGGTGTCATCCAGCATCGGCGCCGCAGGCGCAGCGACGGAGCTCGCCGGGTTACCGACCGCCACGTCGGCCGGCGTATCGCCGCCCGGCAGCAGTCCGCCGATCATCACATTGCCGCTTTGCCGCTCAACCCTGGCCTGAATGCTCAGCACCCCCTGTGACGCATGCGCCGCCTGTGGGTCGGGGATATCCGGCACCGCGTTACCTACGCCGGCGGCATAGGCCTTGGCGGGGTTTACCATACGGGTCGTCGTGGCCAGATCCTGACGGGTGGTATAAATCAGCAGATAAATCTGCTGTTGACCCAGCACCGGCGTCAGCTTCAGCGTTCCCTCCAGCCGATCGCCGCTCATCACGCCGGGCTGGCGGTAGGTAAAGTAGCTGCCGGGGTAGTAGGCCGCCGGGCGCAGATGCTGATCGAGCACCAGCACATTGGGGACATACAGCCGTTTATTGTGCAGCCGGCTGCTTAAGGTTATCTCTAGCGAGCCCCGATTCGCCGGCAAAGCCAGCGCGGCGACGGCGCCCTGGATATCTCCCTGCGCCAGCGTCTGGCTGTCGGGGCCCAGGGTGAGGGTGGTATCCATCGGCGGCGTCAGCGGCTGCCAGCGTAGCGCCTGCAGAGCGGCATGGCTCAGCTCTGGCGCAGCGGCCACATCCGTCGGAAGCAGGGTATCGGCGAACGCCTGCGGCGCGCTGCAGAGCGCACAGGCCAGCAGTACGCCGCGGGAGAGACGGTTTAAGGCGGTTTTCATCATTATTATCCTTATTATCCTTCTTTCGTACGGCACAGCCGGCATCAGGCAAGGGACGCCGGCGTGCAATCCGGGCGGTGCGGGCACCGCCTCAGGCCCTTACCACCAGGCTTCCATCTGGGCGCCGAACGACCACCCAGGCACCCCCTCAGCGCGGATATCGCCCGGCTGGGTATTAACCTGGATACCGTCTTTATCGGTGTTCCAGTTGTTCTTCCCGTTCGCATAGGTGGTGAAGATGCGGATGGCGGGGCGCGACCACACGCTGTCACCCGCCTGCCACTGCTGCGCCAGCGTCAGCTTGTACAGCTCGTTGCGGGCACCGGTTTTCTGCGATTTCACATTGTCATAGCCCGCCTCAAACAGGGTGCTCATCGTCGGCGTCCACTTGTACATCGGACGTACGCCGGCGGTATACCAGGTCGAGCCGTTCTGAACATCGTGGTCGACATCCTGATACATGGCGACATACATCAGGCCCCACTTATCGTTGAAGTCCATAGCACCGTGGTCGAGCACGCGGATCAGGTGACCATCGTTGTTAACGTCAGAGCCGCTGGAGTGGCCCGCATTGTTGGTATTGCTCATCGCGTCGGTCGCATACTGCACGACAAACTTGTTAAAGCCGCCCCACAGAGACTGGGTATGCTCGGCGGTGAACATATAGCCGTCCTTGGTCGCGCCCGGTGCCAGGTGGTAACCGTCGTCCAGATTGGCGCGACCATAGTCAAAGCCCAGCTCCAGCGAGCCGCCCGGGTTGGTCTGCAGTCCGGCCAGGCGGATGTCATACACATCGTTGGCCGTATTGCGGATATATTTCTCGTTGCTTTGATTCACGAAGTAGGAGTAGGAGCCGCCGGATTCGGTGTTACGGGTCACCGCCAGAGAGAGCTTACCGAAGCCGAGGTCGATATTTTCCAGACCGGCACCCGGACCGGAGATATCCCAGTAGTAGAAGTCGATCATATGAACGTCGTGACGCTGGTAGTAGCGCTTACCGGCCCACAGGGTCGAGTCGGGCAGCCAGGTAATCACGTTCTTACCCTGCACATTGATCTCACGGAACGCCGGAGAGGTTGACTCCCAGTCGTTGGCCTGATCGATACCGTAGGCCACGTTGGTATCCAGGTAGAAGCTCTGATCGCCGCTCTTCCACAGCTCTTGGCCCAGCTTCAGTTCGGCGTAGGTATCGCACTCGTTGCCAAGGCGGTATTTAGAGCCGGCGCCATCAGCCTGAAAACACTTCTGATCGCCGCCCTTGGAGCTCCAGCCGATGCCGGAACGGGCGTAGCCGTGAAAGTCGACTGCCATGGCCTGAGCCGACAGCACGACGCTGGCTACAGCCAGCGCCAGCGGAAGTTTGCGCATATTCATCATCATTCTCCTGTTAGGGGTGCCTAACGGCGTTATTATTGCTTTTTAATGCGTTGTCACAGGGTGGGGAGCTACACTCCCGGCTCCTGATACAACCGCTGACAGGCGCTGCCGTCCTCTCGAAACAGGTGGCAACGTTCCGCAGGCAGGCCGATGGCTAGCGTGGCGCCTTCATCGACCAACACCACGTCGTTCTGGCGATACACCAGGTTTTGACGCAGGGCCGGGATTTGGATATGGATCTGGGTTTCGTTCCCCAGCTGCTCGACAACCTGAACCTCGCCCGACAGCGTCACATCGGCCGCGGCGCTGGGCACCAGATGTTCGGGGCGGATCCCCAGCGACAGGTTGCTGCCGGGACGCAGCCCCTCTCCCGCCACCGGCAGCCAGATATGCTGGCCGTTGGGGAGCTCAACCCGTACACGCTGCGGCTGCGCCTCGCTCACTTTGACCGGCAGGAAGTTCATTTTGGGCGAGCCGATAAAGCCGGCGACAAACCGATCGGCGGGATAGTGGTACAGCGCCAGCGGCTTACCGACCTGGGCAATCCGGCCGGCGTCCAGCACCACAATCTTGTCTGCCAGGGTCATCGCCTCAACCTGATCGTGGGTGACGTAAATCATGGTGCGCTGCAGACGCTTGTGCAGACGGGAGATCTCGATGCGCATCTGTACCCGCAGCGCGGCATCCAGATTAGAGAGCGGCTCATCCAGCAGAAAAACGTCCGGCTCCGCCACCAGAGTGCGGCCAATGGCCACCCGCTGACGCTGACCGCCGGAAAGCGCCTTGGGGCGCCTGTCCAGCAGGTGCGCCAGCTGCAGGATCTCCGCCACCTGATTCACCCGCCGCTGGATCTCCGCCTTGTTGACGCCGGCCAGCTTGAGGCCAAACGACATGTTGTCCGCGACCGACAGGTGCGGATACAGGGCATAGGACTGAAACACCATGCCGATGCCGCGCTTCGCCGGCGGTACATCGTTCATCCGCACCCCGGCGATCTGCAGCTCGCCGGAGGTGATGTCCTCCAGGCCGGCGATCATGCGCAGCAGCGTCGATTTACCGCAGCCCGAGGGCCCAACGAACACCACAAACTCGCCATCCTCAATGTCCAGGTTAATATCCCGGGAGATCACGGCCTCACCGTACGCCTTATACACATTACGCAGTGATACGTTCGCCATGCGCCGCTCCTGTCCGTTGCCAAGGGATGGCCGCAGCGCGCCGCAGACGGCGGGGGAAAAGGGCGCTGCGCCTCAATGAATGGACACGATAGTGCGCGAAAAACCCGCGCCCAGGGATCATCCATCGGCGCTTTTTTGCTGGCGGAGGAGATGGGAGGATAGCGCCTGCCGGATCGGGGCGAAGGGCGCCGCGGCGGCGGAAGAATCGTGATCGTGACTGCAAAATCGACCCAGAGATTTCGTGCCATTCACCACATATTGCCAAGTTGTGTTAAGCAGATCACAAGAAAGCCCCGCAGGGCGTAGAGTGGGGGAGGATGAGAATCCGGCGGGTCTCGCGGACTATGACACAACATCGGCGCTCCTGCCCCCGGCGAACGGCCGGAACACGGCGATAGCCCCATGAGCGCAGCGTACGAGACGCGACCATCGACCCCCGGCCCGCGTTCGTGAACTCCCCCGACAGGACTACAAGGACTGCACTATGACAAAGACATCCGCTATAAAAACCATCGCTCTTAGCGCACTGGCCGCACTGGTCATCTCTGCGCCGGCGCTGGCCAAGATCGAAGAGGGTAAACTGGTCATCTGGATCAACGGTGACAAGGGGTATAACGGTCTGGCGGACGTGGGCAAGAAGTTCGAGCAGGAAACCGGTATCAAGGTCACCGTGGAGCACCCGGACAAGCTGGAGGAGAAATTCCCCCAGGTTGCGGCCACCGGTGACGGGCCAGACATCATCTTCTGGGCCCATGACCGCTTTGGCGGCTATGCCCAATCCGGCCTGTTGGCCGAAATCCATCCGTCCAAAGCGTTTCAGGAGAAGCTCTACCCCTTTACCTGGGACGCGGTGCGCTACAACGGCAAGCTGATCGCCTACCCCATCGCCGTCGAGGCGCTGTCGCTGATTTATAACAAAGATCTGCTGCCCACCCCGCCCAAGAGCTGGGAGGAGATCCCGGCGCTGGACGGCAAGCTGCGCGCCCAGGGCAAGAGCGCTATCATGTGGAACCTGCAGGAGCCCTACTTCACCTGGCCGCTGATCGCCGCCGACGGCGGCTATGCCTTCAAGTATGCCAACGGCCGCTACGAGACCCATAACGTCGGCGTCGACAACGCCGGATCGCGCGCCGGCCTGCAGTTCCTGGTCGACATGGTGAAAAACAAGCATATCAACGCCGATACCGACTACTCCATCGCCGAGGCGGCCTTTAACAAAGGGCAGACCGCCATGACCATCAACGGCCCCTGGGCCTGGTCCAATATCGACAAGAGCGGCATCAACTACGGCATCACCCTGCTGCCGACCTTCAAGGGGCACCCCTCCAAGCCCTTCGTCGGCGTGCTGAGCGCCGGGATCAACGCGGCCAGCCCGAACAAAGAGCTGGCGACCGAGTTCATTGAGAACTACCTGCTGACCGACAGCGGCCTGGCAATGGTCAACCAAGACAAGCCGCTGGGCGCCGTGGCGCTGAAGTCATATCAGGAGATCCTGGAGAAGGATCCGCGCATCGCCGCCACCATGCAGAACTCGCAAAACGGTGAGATCATGCCGAATATCCCGCAGATGAGCGCCTTCTGGTACGCCGAGCGCGCCGCGATCATCAACGCGATCAACGGCCGTCAGAGCGTGGCTCAGGCGCTGGAAAGCGCCAAGGAGCGGATCCTCAAAAAATAATCTCCGGCTGACCCGCCGCCTGCCCGCCGGTTCCCCCGCTGACGGGCGCGGCGGGCTCATCACCGCATTAACCTGATGCCAACCGCGCCCGAACGGCGCGCCGTCACCGGTGTGGCAAGTAAAACGAGGGCGTGTCCATGTCACTATCCCAAACTGAATATCCGGCCAGCGAGCCGCGCCGGCTCTGCCCGCGCACCGGGCTAAAATGGCTGGCGGTCGGCCTACTGACGCTGCTGACCGGCTATCTGACTATCGTCATGTATGCCCAAGGCGAATACCTGTTCGCCATGCTAACCCTGATCCTGCTGGGGGGCGGACTGTATATCTTCGCCAACCGGCGCGCCTACGCCTGGCGCTATGTCTATCCGGGGCTAGCCGGCATGGGGCTGTTCGTCCTGTTCCCGCTGATCTGCACCATCGCCATCGCCTTTACCAACTACAGCAGCACCAACCAACTCAGCCAGGAGCGCGCCCAGTCGGTCCTGCTGCAGCGCCTGTTCACCAGCGGTCAGAGCTACGCGTTCAGCCTGTATCCGGACGGCGGCCAATGGCGCCTGCAGCTCACCGACGCCCAGAGCGGTCAACGCTACCTTTCCGACCCCTTTGATCTGGGCCAGCCCGACCTACAGATTTCGATGGCGGCGGCAGACGGCGCGCCGCAGGGCAGCGCCGCCACGCTGCGCACCGTGACCCAGCACCGTCAGACGCTGAACAGCCTGGTCGCCCTGCTGCCCGACGGCACCGCGCTGCGCATGAGTTCACTGCGTCAGTTCGCCGCCAGCCGCCCGCTCTACACCCTGGGCGACGATGGCCGCACCCTGACGGACAACCAAAGCGGCATCGCCTACCGCCCCAATATGCAAAGCGGCTTTTATCAGGCGGTCAACGCCGACGGCAACTGGCGCAGCGAGCGCCTAAGCCCGGGGTTTACCGTGACCACCGGCTGGAAAAACTTTCTGCGGGTGCTCAACGATGAGGGGATCCGCCAGCCCTTTATCAGCATCTTTATCTGGACCCTGGTCTTCTCGGTGCTGACCGTCATCTTTACCGTGGCCGTCGGGATGGTGCTGGCCTGCGTGGTGCAGTGGGAGGCGCTGCGCGGACGCGCCGCCTATCGGGTGCTACTGATCTTGCCCTATGCGGTGCCAGCGTTTATCTCCATCCTGATCTTCAAGGGACTGTTCAACCAAAGCTTCGGCGAGATCAACATGATGCTCAGCCAGCTGTTCGGCATCCGACCGGCCTGGTTCAGCGATCCGCTCACCGCCAAGGGCATGATCCTGATCGTCAACACCTGGCTCGGCTATCCCTACATGATGATCCTGTGCATGGGGCTGCTGAAGGCGATCCCCGAGGATCTGTATGAGGCCTCGGCCATGGACGGCGCCGGGCCGCTGCAAAACTTCTTCCGGATTACGCTGCCGATGCTGATCAAGCCGCTGACGCCGCTGATGATCGCCAGCTTCGCCTTCAACTTTAATAACTTTGTGCTGATCCAGCTGTTAACCAACGGGGGGCCGGATATGCTGGGAACCTCGACACCGGCCGGCTATACCGACCTGCTGGTCAGCTATACCTACCGCATCGCCTTTGAGGGCGGCGGCGGACAAGACTTTGGCCTGGCTGCCGCCATCGCGACCCTGATCTTCCTGCTGGTCGGGGCGCTGGCGATCCTCAATCTGAAAGCCAGCAAAATGAATTTTGACTAAGGAGATGCCTGACTATGGCCATGGTTCAACCCCAATCCCTGCGCTATCGCCTGTGGCTCACCCATTTGCTGATGATTCTGTTTATCGCGCTGATCATGTTCCCTCTGCTGATGGTGATCGCCATTTCGCTGCGCGCCGGCAACTTTGCCACCGGCAGCCTGATCCCGGACCAGATCTCCTGGGAGCACTGGAAGCTGGCGCTGGGTATCAGCGTGACGGCGCCGGACGGCCGCGTGACCCCGCCGCCGTTCCCCGTGCTGCTGTGGCTGTGGAACTCGATCAAGGTCGCGGTCACCACCGCGCTGGGCATCCTGGCGCTCTCCACCACCTGCGCCTATGCCTTCGCTCGCATGCGGTTCCGCGGCAAATCCTCGCTGCTGAAAGGGATGCTGATTTTCCAGATGTTCCCGGCGGTACTGTCGCTGGTCGCGCTGTATGCCCTATTCGATCGGATCGGCCAGTACGTGCCGTTCCTCGGCCTAAATACCCTGGGGGGCGTCATCTTTGCCTATATGGGCGGCATCGCCCTGCACGTCTGGACCATCAAGGGCTACTTTGAAACCATCGACGGCTCGCTGGAGGAGGCGGCGGCGCTGGATGGCGCCACGCCGTGGCAGGCGTTCCGTCTGGTGCTGCTGCCGCTTTCCGTACCGATACTGGCGGTGGTGTTCATCCTCTCCTTTATCGCCGCCATCACCGAGGTGCCGGTCGCCTCGCTGCTGCTGCGCGACGTCAATACCTATACGCTGGCGGTCGGCATGCAGCAGTATCTCAATCCGCAAAACTACCTGTGGGGGGATTTTGCCGCGGCGGCGGTGCTGTCGGCGATGCCGATAACCGCCGTCTTCCTGCTGGCGCAGCGTTGGCTGGTGGGCGGTCTGACCGCCGGCGGCGTGAAAGGCTAGTTTATGCGTTACCCTTAAAAAAGCAGTAACCTGTGTGCGTAACTGGCGGCCTGCGGGCCGCCCTTTTTATACCCCTCTATTCGCGCTTCAGACGATCGGTGTTAGCTAGATACAGCGCGATCACCAGCACCAAAATGGCGAACGAATAGATCAGCGTATCGTTGGGGCTCTCGTGATCGACGATGATCAATCGGATGATCGCCGTGATGCCGATATAGATAAAGTAGCGCAGCGGAAAGTGATAGCCTGATTGAAAATATTTAACAATCAATGCAATAAACTCGAAGTACAGAAAATAGATCACGATCCCTTCCACCAGCATATAGGTCGACGCGTTCTGGTTGGCGTCAAACAGCACCCCGGCCAGCGTGAACGTCTCCTTCGCCAGAAAGATCACCAGAATCGCCGCCAGCGCCATCAGGCCGATATTCAGTATCCACTGCAATACCGTGGCGACACGGTTTGCGCGCTCGGTTCCCGGCATAAAGTAACTCCTTGCGTAATAGCTGTATAATGTGAGCTAGTTAACAATATTGCCGTTTTGCCGTCTATCCCCCTGCGCCAAAAAACCCGTCGGCGTCGCGTGCGGCGCGGCGAGCGTCACACAAATTTGGCGCCGGCGGCGACAAGGGCTGATAATGAGCATAATCCGTCAGGATCAACACACCCTCCGCCGCCGCGCGGTAGCAAGAAAAGGCTCGACTGAGATTCCCACACAATGCATATACTCCGACACTATACGTTTACCCTCTGCCTGCTGCTGGGCATTATCCTCGGCGGGCTGGCCGGCGTCCTGTTTGGCGAACGGGCGACCCTGGTTCAACCCATCGGCGAACTGTTCCTAAACCTGATGTTCGTGGTGATCGTTCCGCTGGTATTCCTCAGCATCGCCTCCTCTATCGCCGACATGCGGCAGATGTCGCGCCTGGGCAAAATAATGGGAACGGTCTTCTCGGTTTTCATCGCCACCGCCCTGTTCGCCGCGCTGATCGGCTTTGTCGCCACCCATCTGTTTAACCCGTTCCACAACGTGGATACTCAGTCGCTGATAGCCCACCTGCCTCCGGCGCCGCAGGAACAGAGCAAGGGGCTGGGCGAGGTGATCGTCTCCACCTTCACCGTACCCGATTTTCTACAGCTGTTTACTAAGTCCAATCTGCTACCGCTCATCGTCTTCTCTATCCTGTTCGGCCTGGCTACGGCCTTCAGCGGCGAGCAGGGCCGTCCCGTCGCCCAGTTTCTCAGCGCCGGCACCACGGTGATCCTGAGAATGGTCAAGATCATTATGTACGCAGCGCCGCTGGGGCTGGGCTGCTACTTCGCCGCCACGGTCGGCGCGCTGGGGCCGCAAATCATCCACGGCTATCTGAATGCCTTCTTGCTGTACGTGGTGCTGACGGTGATCTACTTCTTCGGCGCCAATACGCTGTACGCCTTTATCGCCGGAGGGCGCCCCGCCGTTCGCCTGTTCTGGGGCAACGTATTTACACCGGCCATCACCGCCATCGCCACCGCTTCCAGCGCCGCCTGCATTCCGGTCAACCTGGTGGCCAGCAAGAAAATGGGCGTACCGGCGGATATCGCCGAGACGGTGATCCCGCTGGGTGCCAACACCCATAAGGACGGCTCGGTTATCGGCGGCATCATCAAGATCGTCTTTCTGTTCACGCTGTTCGGCCGCGACATGAGCGATCCGATGAGCATCGCGGCCATCATCAGCGTGGCGTTCCTAGTCGGCGCCGTCATGGGGGCTATTCCCAGCGGCGGCATGACCGGCGAACTGATGATCTGCGCCGTGTTCGGCTTTTCGCCGGAGTTGGTCGGCACCATCATGATCATCAGCACCATCATCGATATTCCGGCCACCCTACTGAACTCCACCGGCAATACGGTCTGCGCCATGCTGGTCACCCGCTTTGTTGAGGGTAAGGCGTGGCTACAGCGCCGATGGGAAACGGCGGAGTAACGCCGGCGCCAGACGTAAAAAAACCCGGACAAGTCCGGGTTTTTCTTTGGCTGCGCGGCGTTATGCCCGCCAGGCCTTGAAACGGTTGATCAGGGCATTGGTCGAACTATCGTGGCTGCGTACCGGCTGCGCATCCTCCAGCTCCGGCAGGATACGGTTGGCCAGCTGTTTACCTAGCTCAACCCCCCACTGATCGAAGGAGAAGATGTTCAGTATGGCGCCCTGGGTGAAGATCTTGTGCTCATACAGCGCAATCAGCATCCCCAGGCTGTACGGCGTGATTTCACGCAGCAGGATGGAGTTGGTCGGGCGGTTCCCCTCAAACACCTTAAACGGCACGATATGCTGTACCTCTGCTGCGCTCTTGCCCGCCTTGGCAAACTCCTCTTCTACCGCTTCACGGGATTTACCGAACGCCAGCGCCTCGGTCTGGGCAAAGAAGTTGGACAGCAGCTTGCTGTGATGATCGCCCAGCGGGTTATGGCTGATGGCCGGCGCGATAAAGTCGCAGGGAATCAGCTTGGTACCCTGGTGGATCAGCTGATAGAACGCGTGCTGGCCGTTGGTACCCGGCTCGCCCCAGATGATGGGGCCGGTCTGGTAATCCACGGCCTGACCGTCGCGATCGACATATTTCCCGTTCGACTCCATGTTGCCCTGCTGGAAATAGGCCGGGAAGCGGTGCATATACTGATCATAGGGCAGAATGGCTTCGGTTTCGGCGCCGAAGAAGTTGTTATACCAGATGCCGATCAGCGCCAGCAGTACCGGCAGATTCTGCTGCAGCGGCGCGCTGGCAAAGTGGCGGTCCATGGCATGGGCGCCGGCCAGCAGCTGCTCGAAGTTATCGTAGCCGATGCTCAGAGCGATAGAGAGTCCGATGGCTGACCACAGGCTGTAGCGGCCACCGACCCAGTCCCAGAACTCAAACATGTTGGCGGTATCGATACCGAACGCCGCCACCGCCTGCGCGTTGGTGGACAGCGCGGCAAAATGCTTGGCCACATGACGCTCATCGCCGGCCGCCTGCAGGAACCAGTCGCGGGCGCTGTGGGCATTGGTCATGGTCTCCTGGGTGGTGAAGGTCTTTGAGGCCACCAGGAACAGGGTCGTCTCCGGGTTCAACCGCTGCAGCGTCTCAGCGATGTGCGTACCGTCGACGTTGGAGACAAAATGCATGGTCAGGTGATTTTTGTAAGGGCGCAGCGCCTCGGTCACCATGTAAGGGCCGAGATCGGAACCACCGATACCGATATTCACCACGTCGGTAATCGCCTTACCGGTGTAGCCCCGCCACTCGCTGTCGATCACCCGGGCACAGAACTGCTTCATCTTGGCCAGTACGGCGTTAACCTCCGGCATCACGTCTTTACCGTCAACGCAGATCGGCGTGTTGCTCCGGTTGCGCAGCGCGATGTGCAGCACGGCGCGGTCCTCGGTACGGTTGATTTTCTCACCGGCGAACATGGCGGCGATGGCGCCCTGCAGATCGGTTTCACGGGCCAGCGCCTGCAGCTTTTCCAGGGTCTCTGCGTTAATCCGGTTCTTGGAGTAATCGACCAGCATCTGATCGTCGAAGGTAGCAGAGAACTTAGAGAAACGGTCGGCATCCGCGGCGAACAGATCGCGCATCTGCACGGACTTCATCTGCTCGAAATGCTGCTGCAGCGCTTGCCAGGCAGCAGTACGGGTCGGGTTGATATTTTTCATAGCGACGCCTTATGCTTGAGTAACGGTCGGTGGTTTCCGAGGCGCCGTTCAGCGGCTGAACGCGCCCCGCACATTCCGGATAATCGCCGCTCCCGGGAACGACAGGGATGACGGCATAGGGTACCGGTTCATCTTTTCCTACGTGCGTTAAATTGTATCCATTTCACGCCGTGTTGCGATCCCTTTTATTGCGATCGACTAAAACTCTCACCCCTGATACTGCCTGATACTGACTCCATTCAGCAACCATTGTTTCCCACGTGGAAAATCACGGCGTCATCCGCGGGAGTCCACGGGGGTGAACGGCCGGGACGCCAAGAGACAGCGGCGATTTTTTAGGCATCAAGATTAGCGGATACGATGTCTATACGCCGTTGACTCGCGAGACCTAATGATCAAGCAATTGATTTTATTTCATATATTTCAATATGATAAAAACAATAATCAGTAACGGTAATACTGCGCAGGTCAAATTGAAAATCACTCATCCCAATGCCATTGACACACCCGGCATAAGCCGTTATTTCTAAAAATGCCCTGTACATCCCGTGTACAGGCCTGTCTGCGCCTATCGTGGCGGTACGCCGGCCCCGGCATCGCCAGCTGACCCGGCTCGCCGGGCAACCGCGCAGCGGCCATCTGGGCACCCCCTTGGGCTGTCACCTCGTACCCCTGCCACGGTGGAAGGCGCGGTAAGGTGGAGTACCTGCGGAGCGCGCGTATGCCGCCCCGTACCGTTTAGCGCGCGCCCGGCGCCGGGCTAATGGAATGACCCGCCGGACAACACGGACACCGGCCCCTGACACGAGGCATCACATGCAACAGACAATCATTGCAAAGTTTGGCGGCACCAGCGTAGCCGACGCCGACGCCATGCTGCGCTGCGCTGACATCATTCTCTCCAATCCCGCCGTACGCGTGGTGGTGCTTTCGGCCGCCGCGGGCGTCACCAACCACCTCATTGCGCTGGCCGAGGGTCAGGAGAACGCAGAACGGCTGCGCCTGATAGGCGAGATCCGCCGAATTCACGACGCGATCCTGGCTGCGCTCCCCGACGGCGCCGTGGTACGCAGTGAAATTGAGCGCATGCTGGAAAATATCGCCATGCTGGCCGAAGCCGCGGCGCTGGCCACCTCCGCGGCGCTGACGGATGAGCTGGTCAGCCACGGTGAACTGATGTCGACGCTGTTGTTCAGCGAGCTGCTGCGCGTTCGTGGCGTCAGCGTTGAGTGGTTTGATATCCGCAGGATCATGCGCACCGATGACCGCTTTGGCAAAGCCGAGCCGGATCGGGAACAGCTGCAGGCGCTGGCGCAGCAGTCTCTGGCGCCGCGCCTGACCAAGCACCTGATCATTACCCAAGGGTTTATCGGCAGCGAGTGCAAAGGACGCACCACGACCCTGGGACGGGGCGGCAGCGACTATACCGCCGCCTTGCTGGCCGAGGCGCTGGACGCGGCGCGCGTCGATATCTGGACCGATGTGCCGGGGATCTATACCACCGATCCACGCATCGTTCCCGCCGCTCGGCGCATCGATGAGATCGCCTTTTCCGAGGCGGCCGAAATGGCGACCTTCGGTGCGAAGGTACTGCACCCGGCCACCCTACTGCCGGCGGTGCGCAGCGATATCCCGGTCTTCGTCGGCTCCAGCCGCGATCCCGGCGCCGGCGGCACCCTAGTATGCAATAAAAGCGCGCAGCCTCCGCTGTTCCGCGCGCTGGCGCTGCGGCGCAACCAGACGCTGCTGACGCTGCACAGTCTGAATATGCTGCACGCCCGCGGCTTTCTGGCCGAGGTGTTCGGTATTCTGGCCCGCCACCGCCTCTCCGTGGATCTGATCACTACCTCAGAGGTTAGTATCGCGCTGACGCTGGATACCACCGGCTCTTGCACCGGCGGCGCCAGCCTGTTGACCAGCGCCCTGCTGACCGAGCTTTCCGCCCTGTGCCGGGTCGAGGTTGAGGAAGATTTAGCGCTGGTAGCGCTGATCGGTAACCAGCTCAGCAGTGCCTGCGGCGTTGGCCGCCGGGTATTCGGCGCGATGGAGCCGTTCAATATCCGCATGATCTGCTACGGCGCCAGCAGCCATAACCTGTGCTTCCTGGTGCCGGGCAGCGATGCCGATGCGGTAGTGCGCACCCTGCACGCACGCCTGTTCGAATAGCCCGGTGGGACGCTTATCCGGCCCCACGGGGCCGGATAAGCGGGGGCTTACTCCACCTCATAGCCCAGATTGGGCGCCAGCCAACGCTCGGCCTCCGCCAGCGGGATCCCTTTGCGCGCGGCATAGTCCGCCACCTGATCGCGCTGCACGCGCGCAACGGCAAAGTACTTACTGTGGGGATGGCTGAAGTACCAGCCAGACACCGAGGCGCCCGGCCACATCGCGTAAGACTCCGTCAACCGCATGCCGGTATGGCGTTCGACGTCTAAAAGACGCCACAGCGTGGCCTTTTCACTGTGCTCCGGACAGGCCGGATAGCCCGGCGCCGGACGAATGCCGCGATAGTTTTCGCGGATCAGCTGCTCGTTGTCCAGCGCCTCATCGGCGGCATAGCCCCAGTGCACTTTGCGCACCTGCTGATGCAGGTATTCGGCAAAGGCCTCCGCCAGACGGTCGGCTAACGCCTTCACCATGATTTTATGATAATCATCGTGCTGCGCATCAAAGGTCTGCGCCAGCGCCTCCTCCTCCAGCCCGCCGGTCACGGCAAAGGCACCGATATAGTCAGCGATACCGTCATCCGCCGCGGCGATAAAGTCGGCCAGGCAGTAGTTGGGCCCCGTGCTTTTATCGCTCTGCTGACGCAGATGGTGGCTGATGGCCAGCACCTCGCGGCGGCTCTCGTCGCGGTAAATCAGCACATCGTCCCCCCGCCGGTTTGCCGCGAACAGGCCAAACACCCCGCGCGGCGTCAGGCTGCCGGACGCCTCCAGCGTATCCAGTAACCCATTGGCATCCGCAAGCAGGCGCCGCGCCTCCTCGCCGACCACCTCATCCTGCAGGATACGCGGGTATTTCCCGGCCAATGACCAGGTGAGGAAAAACGGCGTCCAGTCGATATAGTCGCGCAGACGCCCAATCCCCGGCTGCACCGTCTGCACGCCTAAGCGCCGCGGCACCGGGGGCGGACAGGCGGACCAGTCGGTGACGACGCCATTGGCGCGCGCCTGTGCCAGCGTCACCGGCGGCGTGCGCCAATGGCGACCATGCTGGGCACGCGCCGCATCGTACTCCCGGCGCGTCCGCTCGATAAACGGACCTCGCTGCGCCTCCGACAGGAGGGCTGCCACTACGCCGACGGTGCGCGACGCATTCTGCACATAGACCGTCGGCCCGCCGTAGGCGGGGGCAATCTTCACTGCCGTATGCGCCTTGGAGGTCGTCGCCCCGCCGATCAGCAGCGGCAGCGTGAACCCCTGCCGCTCCATTTCGCTGGCCACGTTGACCATTTCATCCAGGGAGGGGGTGATCAGCCCCGACAGCCCGATGATATCGACCCGCTCCTCGCGCGCCACCCGCAGGATACGTTCGGCGGGCACCATCACCCCCAGATCGATAATTTCATAGTTATTGCACTGCAGCACTACGCCGACGATGTTCTTGCCGATGTCGTGTACGTCGCCTTTCACCGTCGCCAGCAGCACCTTACCGGCGCTGCTGCCGCGCTGCTTGCTGGCCTCGATAAACGGCGACAGATAAGCCACCGCCTGTTTCATCACACGCGCCGATTTCACCACCTGCGGCAGAAACATCTTACCGTCGCCAAACAGATCGCCGACCCGATTCATCCCCGCCATCAGCGGCCCCTCGATCACCGCAATCGGCCTATCGGCCTCCAGACGCGCCGCCTCGGTATCCTGCGCAATGAACTCGCCGATGCCCTTGACCAAGGCATACTCCAGGCGCTGAGCCACCGGCCAGCTGCGCCACTCAGCCTGCGGCCCCTCCGCCTGCGCGCTGCCCTGCGTGTCGCGGTAGCGCTCCGCCAGCGCCAGCAGGCGATCGGTGGCATCGGGTCCCCGGTTCAGGATCACCGCCTCGGCCGCCGTACGCAGATCGTCCGGCAGGTCGTCATAGATAGCCAACTGTCCGGCGTTAACGATCCCCATGTCCATGCCGTGGCGAATCGCGTGATACAGAAAGACCGCGTGGATCGCCTCACGCACCGCCTCGTTACCGCGGAAAGAAAAAGAGACGTTCGACACCCCACCAGAGATCAGGGCGTGAGGTAATAGCGCCTTAATCTCCGCACAGGCTGCGATAAAATCGACGGCATAGTTACTGTGCTCTTCAATGCCGGTGGCCACGGCAAAAATATTGGGGTCGAAGATGATG
This sequence comes from Edwardsiella anguillarum ET080813, assembly GCF_000264765.2. GTDB lineage: Bacteria > Pseudomonadota > Gammaproteobacteria > Enterobacterales > Enterobacteriaceae > Edwardsiella > Edwardsiella anguillarum. The sequence continues at coordinate 1,977,551 of NZ_CP006664.1, read as the reverse complement.
TCTTCGGGCGGGAAACCGATACGCTCGGTCAGCAGCTGATAGGCGCGACGGCAGATGGCCACCTTACGCTCCCGGGTATCCGCCTGCCCCTGCTCATCGAAGGCCATCACCACCAGCGCGGCGCCAAAGCGGCGCACCTGACGGGCGTGCTGCAGAAAGTTCGCCTCTCCCTCTTTGAGGGAGAGCGAGTTGACAATGCCTTTCCCCTGGATGCACTTCAGCCCCGCCTCGATCACCGACCAGCGAGAGGAGTCGATCATCAGGGGCACCCGGGCGATATCCGGCTCGCCGGCGATCAGGTTGAGGAAGCGAACCATCGCCGCCTCGGCATCCAGCATACCCTCATCCATATTGATATCGATAATCTGCGCGCCGTTCGCCACCTGCTGACGCGCCACGTCCAGCGCCTCATCATATTTATTCTCTTTAATCAGTCGCTTAAACTTAGCTGAGCCGGTCACGTTGGTACGTTCGCCCACGTTGACGAACAGACTCGTTTCATCGATCGTCAGCGGCTCCAGGCCAGACAGACGGCAGGCCACCGGCAGCGCGGGAAGGACGCGCGGCGCGATGCCCTGCACCGCCCGGCTGATGGCGGCAATGTGCTCCGGCGTGGTGCCGCAGCAGCCGCCGACGATATTCAGGTAGCCCGCGCGGGCCCATTCGGCAATCTGCTGCGCCATCGCCTGCGGCGACAGATCATACTCCCCAAAGGCATTGGGCAGCCCGGCGTTGGGATGGGCGCTGACATGGCACTCGGCAACCCGGGACAGCTCCGCCACGTACTGGCGCAGATCCTCCGGCCCCAGAGCGCAGTTCAGACCGAAAGAGAGCGGACGGGCGTGGCGCAAGGCGTTATAAAATGCCTCGGTCGTCTGCCCCGACAGGGTGCGCCCGGAGGCATCGGTAATGGTGCCGGAGATCATCACCGGCAGCGTAACGCCCAGCGCGGCAAACTCGCACTCCAGCGCATAGACCGCCGCCTTGGCATTCAGGGTATCAAAGACGGTTTCGATCATCAGCAGATCGACGCCCCCCTCAATCAGCGCCCGCGCCGACTCGCGATAGGCCGCCACCAGCTGATCGAAGGTAATATTGCGACAGGCGGGATCGTTAACCTCCGGCGAGATCGACGCCGTACGGTTGGTCGGCCCCAGCACACCCGCCACAAAGCGCGGCTGGTGCGGCGTGCGCGCCGTCCACTCATCGGCACAGGTCCGCGCAAGGCAGGCCGCCCGGTAGTTTATCTCTGGCGCTAGCTCCTCCATGCGGTAATCCGCCATGGCGATGCGCGTTGCGTTGAAGGTGTTGGTCTCCAGAATGTCGGCGCCCGCCTCCAGGTAGGCATAATGAATCGCGCTGATGATATCGGGACGGGTCAGCGCCAGCAGATCGTTGTTTCCCTTCAGATCGCAGGGCCACTCGGCAAAGCGTTCGGCGCGGAAATCCTGTTCGCTCAGCCCGTAGCGCTGGATCATGGTTCCCATACCGCCATCCAATACTAAAATCCGTTTCTCCAGCCGGCGGCGCAACCGTTCATGCGTCGTATTCACACTCACTCCTTGTCCCGTCATGTCGGCAGCACGCTGCCCGATAAGCCCGCTGACGGTTTTACCCGCAAAACCGCCGTTTTTTCCATCCTAGCACAGCTGAAGTGGATAGCGACGGCGCGGCAGTTGAGGCTTTTTCATGTAGCGGAGGACAGGGTGAATGGCAGAGGGATCGTCAACGGTGCACGATGGCGCAGGGGGCAGATCCGGCGCACAGGCGGCAAGCGCGCGCCGTCGATGGGCGCCCCCGCGGACGGCGCACCGCGTCCGCGGGGGAGATCGACCGCTATTGGGCCGGCTGAACCACCATCTGGCCGACGCTACCGCGATCGGCCAGCTCCAGGGTTCCGCTGTAGAACAGAAACGGAAAGTGTTCGGATGAGGGCTGCGGGAAATAGACCAGCAGCGAGACGTCGCCGTCAACCCAGACGCTGTCTTTCCAGCCGCGATCCTCCACCAGCGGCGGCGCGTTGTTGACGCTTTTCACCAGGAACTGGGCCCCCTGAATGTAGAAAGACTGCGGCGTATCGGCACGCACCGTCCAGCGTTCCCAGGTGCCTTGGCGCGCCTGGACATCGATCCGTCCAGGATCCCACAGCGCCCCGTTAATCCCCGGGCTGGAGGCGCTGCCCAGCATGATGCTGCGGTTATTGACGACGTCCCCCTCCGGCAGCGGATCGGCGGCCAGACGCGCTGGCAGAGTATCGGTCATCAGCGGCAGCAGACCGGTAGGACGCAGGGTCAACACCCGGGTAGACACCAGCATCGACGACGGTTCAAACAGCCCGCGCAGGCGATCCATTATCCCGGCGGCCTCGCCGGCCGTGATAGCGACCTCCTCGCCTTTGCTCATGTCGATCAGCACCTCCCGGCGCTCGCCCGGTGCCAGCGGCAGGGTATCGGCCTGCAGCGGCGCCGGCAGCAGCCCCTGATCGCTGGCGATCACGAAGAAGGGACGCCCATCGGAGAGCTGCAGCAGGTAGCGTCGCGCGTTGGAGGCGTTGAGCAGGCGCAAACGTACCCATCCGCGCGATACCTCAACATAGGGGTCCTGCACGCCATTGACCAGCAGGGTATCGCCCAGAAAGCCGCCGGAGGAGGGGGGATCGTATTCGGGAACCCCAAAGTTATCCAGGCGCTTGTCCTGCAGGATCAGCGGAAAATCATCCACCCCATAGTGATTCGGCAGCGGTGCATTCTTGCTGTATTGATCCTCCACCAACCAGAGGCCGGCCAGGCCACTATAGACCTGGGGCGCCATATGGCGTGGGGTATCCGCGTGATACCACAGCGTCGCCGCTGCCTGGCGAATGGGCAGAACCGGAGACCAGTCGACCCCGGGCGACATCTGGCGCGCAGGTCCCCCGGCCAGAGGACCGGGCACCAGCAGGCCGGCGACCTCCATCGCCACGGACTCGCTCAACCGATTGCTGTAGATCAGCTTCACATCGTCACCGCTGTGCACTCTGACCGTCGGCCCCAGATACATGCCGTTCACGCCCCAGGTGCCCACTTTGCGCCCCCCCATGAAGGCCCAGTGCGTGCGCTCCAGCGACAGAAACAGCGGCTGACCGCGGCGTGATTCCAACAACGGCGGCACCGGCAGCACGGCCTGTGCCCCACTCGCCCGAGCCTGTAGCGGCAGTCCGCCGGCGCACAGCGCCAGCCCGGAGGCCTGAATAAACCGACGTCGACTGAGTGACATAACTTCTCCCGTAAATCAAAAATAGCGTCCGGCCAGACCGCGCCGACGTCAGTCGCGTTTAGCCGCCTGCGCCTCGCGCACCGCGACTTCGTCGTCCAGCTGCTCTATCTTTTCGGCCATCAGGGTGCGACAGTGCTCCGCCAGCTCTCGTACCTGATCTTTACCCCAGCGACTGGTATCGATCGGCGGCAGCATTTCCACGATCACCACGCCATTATTCCAGCGATTTAGCTTCACCTTATCGTGGGTGCTGGAAACGCAGATCGGTATGATAGGCACCCCGGCGGCCAACGCCGCGTGGAATGCCCCGGTCTTAAACGGCATCAGGCCACGCCCGCGGCTACGGGTCCCCTCGGGGAACATCCAGAATGAGATGCGGCGGGTACGGAACTGCTCCACCACGGCGGCGATGGTATTGTGCGCCTTGGTACGGTTCTTACGGTCGATCAGCAGGTTACCGGTCAGCCAGTACAGCTGCCCAAAGAAGGGGATCCAGACCAGACTCTTTTTACCGACGGTCACCGTGTTCGGCTGCACCGCATTCGAGGCGGTCACCATGTCGTAGTTGTTCTGATGGTTGGCGATATAGATGGCGTTGCCATAGGTTGCGGCATCCGGCGGCAGGCGCGTTTCAACCTTCAGGCCAAACAGCGGCGATAAGCGGCCAAACCAGTGGCCAAAGCGCGCGACGTGGCGCGGGTTGCGCGGGCTGAACAGGCAGTACAGCGAACCGACAATACAGATAACGAGGCACAGCAGCGTGATCAGTATGACCCGGAAAATGAATAGCATAACAACCTCATAAACAGAATACCGGGCCAGGCGCCCGGGGCACGGTAGCCGCGGCGCTGGCCCTCTCCGGCCGCCGCTGGGCGGCCTTGGAATTACGCGTCGCCGTCGGCGTCCAGACGCAGCGACTGCGGCGCGTCCACATCCACCCGCTCAATGCACTGCAGCCCCCGCGGCAGCAGGGTTCCCTTACGCCCGCGTTCGGCGCGGAACTTCTGCAAATCCTGCGGCTTCATCACCAGCTTACGCTTACCGACATGCAGCGTCAGCGATGTCTGCGGCGCCAGCACCAGCAGCCATTTCAGCGTATCCTCACCGGCGGCGGCCTGCGCCGCGGGGATGGAGACGATCTTATTCCCCTTGCCCTTGGAGAGCTGCGGCAGATCGTGCACCGGGAACATCAGCATCCGGCCGGCCTCGGTAATGGCCAGCAGCATGTCATCGTCACCGTTAATCTCCAGCGGCGCCAGCACCTTGGCATTTTCCGGCAGCGTCAGCATGGCCTTGCCTGCGCGGTTACGCGCGACCAGATCGCTAAAGGTGCAGACAAAGCCATAGCCTGCGTCGGAGGCCATCAGCAGCTTCTGATCGTCCGCAGCCATCAGCACGTGTTCGACGGTCGCCCCCGGCGGCGGCGCCAGCTTGCCGGTCAGCGGCTCACCCTGCCCGCGCGCCGACGGCAGCGTCAGCGGATCGAGGGCATAGCTGCGTCCGCTGGAGTCGATAAAGACCACCGGCTGGTTGCTTTTGCCACGCGCGGAGGCGCGGAAAGCATCGCCCGCCTTATAGTTCAGTCCGCTCGGATCAATATCATGTCCCTTGGCGCTGCGTACCCAGCCCCCTTCGGACAGGACGATGGTCACCGGCTCGCTCGGGACAAAATCGTGCTCGCTCATCGCCCGTGCTTCAGAACGCTCTTGCAGCGGTGAACGCCGCGCGTCGCCGTACGTGTCGGCATCCGCCATGATCTCTTTCTTGATCAGCGTGCCCAGCTTACGCTCGGAGGCCAGCAGCGTTTGCAGACGATCCCGCTCCTGCGCCAGCTCGTCCTGTTCGCCCCGGATCTTCACCTCTTCCAGGCGGGCCAGGTGACGCAGCTTGAGATCCAGAATCGCTTCAGCCTGGGTATCGCTGAGGCCAAAACGCGCCACCAGCACCGGCTTGGGCTCATCCTCGCTGCGGATGATGTGGATCACCTCGTCGATATTCAAAAACGCGCACAGCAGGCCATCCAGAATATGCAGGCGCTTCAGCACCTTCTCCAGACGGTAGTTCAGACGGCGACGCACCGTCTCACGGCGGTAGCTCAGCCATTCGCTGAGGATCTCGCGCAGATCTTTCACCGCCGGACGCCGATCCAGACCGATCATATTCATGTTGATACGGTAGCTTTTTTCCAGATCGGTGGTGGCGAACAGGTGATTCATCAACTGATCGAGATCGACCCGGTTAGAGCGCGGTACGATCACCAGACGGGTCGGATTCTCATGGTCCGACTCATCGCGCAGATCGTCGACCATCGGCAGCTTCTTAGCGCGCATCTGGCTGGCGATCTGTTCCAGCACCTTGGCGCCGGAGGTCTGATGCGGTAGGGCGCTGATCACTATCTCGCTCTCTTCTTTGCGCCATACCGCCCGCATGCGTACCGATCCGCGACCGGTGCGGTAGATCTTGCGGATCTCGTCACGCGGCGTGATGATTTCTGCCTCGGTCGGGAAATCCGGTCCCTGAATGTGCGTCAGCAGATCGTCCAGCGAGCTCTGCGGATTGTCCAGCAGGGCCACCAGCGCCGCCGCGACCTCGCGCGCGTTGTGCGGCGGAATATCCGTCGCCATGCCGACAGCAATGCCGGTCGTGCCGTTCAGCAGGATATTGGGCAACCGCGCCGGCAGGAATTTAGGCTCCTGCAGCGTGCCATCGAAGTTGGCGACATAGTCCACCGTGCCCTGGCCCAGCTCGCTGAGCAAAATCTCCGCGTAGCGCGACAGACGTGATTCGGTATAACGCATCGCCGCGAACGATTTCGGATCGTCCGGCGCCCCCCAGTTCCCCTGCCCATCCACCAGCGGATAGCGATAGGAGAAGGGCTGCGCCATCAGCACCATCGCCTCATAGCAGGCGCTGTCGCCGTGGGGATGATACTTGCCCAGCACGTCGCCGACGGTGCGCGCCGATTTTTTAAATTTTGCGCTGGCGGAAAGTCCCAGCTCAGACATCGCATACACGATGCGGCGCTGAACCGGCTTCAGCCCGTCGCCGATAAAGGGCAACGCGCGATCCATGATGACGTACATGGAGTATTGCAGATAGGCGTCTTCAGTAAACGCATGGAGCGCTACACGCTCACTGTTGTCATGAGTCAGATCGCTCATTGGTCATCCTCTGGACGCGGCCACTGTCCCGCAGGACAGACGATCGCAGTAAAATCATGCAATGGCCGCGATAGTAACGTATTTTTTGCCCGACTGTCACAGCGCGTCACCCAGGGCGGCGCCGTTTCAGGAGAAAACAGAACAGGCCACCCGCGGGCAGCCTGTCGGATGTATGGCGGGGCGCGTCACACGTCCAGCTCAGCCAGATTGCCGTTTTCCTGCAGCCAGTTGCGGCGATCTTCGGCGCGCTTTTTGGCCAGCAGCATATCCATGACGGCAACGGTACGCTCCATATCCTCATCCTCAATGGCCAGCTGTACCAAACGGCGGGTATTGGGATCCAGCGTGGTTTCACGCAGCTGCAGCGGGTTCATCTCGCCCAGCCCTTTAAAGCGCTGCACATTGGGCTTGCCTTTCTTGCGTTTCAGCTGCTCCAGTACTCCGGCCTTTTCCTCCTCGCTCAGGGCATAGAACACCTCTTTGCCGAGATCGATACGGTACAGCGGCGGCATCGCGACATAGACGTGGCCCGCCTGCACCAACGGACGGAAGTGGCGGACGAACAGCGCGCACAGCAGCGTGGCGATATGCAGTCCGTCCGAGTCCGCATCCGCCAGGATACAGATTTTGCCGTAGCGCAGCTGGCTGAGGTCATCGCTGTCCGGATCGATGCCGATAGCGACCGAAATATCGTGCACCTCCTGCGACGCCAGCACCTCGTCGGAGGAGACCTCCCAGGTATTCAGGATCTTTCCCTTCAGCGGCATGATCGCCTGGTATTCACGATCGCGCGCCTGCTTGGCCGAACCGCCCGCAGAATCCCCTTCCACCAGGAATAGCTCGGTGCGGTTCAGATCCTGGGCGCTACAGTCCGCCAGCTTACCCGGCAGTGCGGGTCCGCTGGTTAGCTTCTTACGCACCACCTTCTTTGCCGCACGCATGCGGCGCTGGGCGCTGTTAATCGCCAGCTCGGCCAGCAGTTCGGCCGACTGAACGTTTTGGTTCAGCCACAGACTAAAGGCATCTTTGACCACCCCGGAGACGAAGGCGGCGCACTGGCGTGAGGAGAGGCGCTCTTTGGTCTGCCCGGCAAACTGCGGATCCTGCATCTTGACCGACAGCACATAGGCGCAGCGCTCCCAGATGTCGTCGGCGGTCAGCTTGACGCCGCGCGGCAGCAGGTTACGGAACTCGCAGAATTCACGCATCGCATCCAGCAGCCCCTGACGCAGGCCGTTAACGTGGGTTCCGCCCTGTGGGGTCGGTATCAGGTTAACGTAGCTCTCCGTCAGCAGCTCCCCGCCCTCGGGCAGCCACAGCAGCGCCCAGTCGACCGCCTCGGTATCGGAGGCAAAGGCGCCGGTAAACGGCTGCTCCGGCAGCGTCACCAGGCCATTAACCGACTCCATCAAATAGTCGGTCAGGCCATCCTGATAGCACCAGCGCTGTTCGCTGCCGTTGACCTCATCGCGGAACAGGATCTCCACGCCGGGGCACAGCACCGCTTTCGCCTTCAGCAAATGGGTCAGACGCGAAACCGAGAAGCGAGCGGAGTCAAAGAACTGCGCATCGGGCCAGAAGTGTACGCTGGTGCCGGTATTACGCCGCCCCACCGTACCGCTGACGTGCAGATCCTCCACCTTTTCACCGTTCTCAAACGCCATCTGATAGATCTGACCATCGCGGCGTACACCCACCTCGACCCGGCGGGACAGAGCGTTGACCACTGAAATCCCCACGCCGTGCAGGCCGCCGGAAAACTGGTAGTTCTTGTTGGAGAATTTTCCCCCGGCGTGCAGGCGGCACAGGATCAGCTCAATGGCCGGAACGCCCTCCTCTGGGTGAATGTCGACCGGCATTCCGCGCCCGTTATCGATCACCTCCAGCGACTGATCGGGGTGCAGGATCACCTCAATACGCGTCGCGTGACCGGCCAGCGCCTCATCAACGCTGTTATCGATCACTTCCTGACCCAAATGGTTGGGGCGGGTGGTATCGGTATACATTCCCGGACGGCGGCGCACGGGTTCAAGACCGCTGAGCACCTCAATGGCGTCAGCGTTATAGCTGGATTGCGTCATCTTATGATTCGTAAAAGTAGATATTTGTCAATCAGATGGGAAAAGCAGGGGATACCGTTAGCGCGTCCCCTGCTTTACCCACCCGTCGGTATAGGGCGACGGCGCGCTATTCCGCGTTCAGCCCCAAAAAGTCTATGATTTGCGGGAAAAAGCGCTCAATCCCGACGAAGGCGTGACTCCCCCCCTCTTCAATGGTCTGGCGGCATGGCGTGTAGTAGGTCACGGCCTGACGGTAATCCAGAACTTCGTCGCCGGTCTGCTGCAGCAGCCAGATCAGATCCGGTGACTCCAGAGGGTCCACCTGCATCACCTTCAAATCAAAGACGTGGCGAGACTCTAGCACATATTGCTGCCCGGTGTAGGGGTTCTCATTCTGTCCCAAAAAGTCCAGCAGCAGCTCAAAGGGCTTTACCGCCGGGTTAATCACCACCGCCGGCAGGGTGAAACACTGGGAAAGCCAGGTAGCATAGTACCCCCCTAGAGAGGAGCCCACCAGCCCCAGGGGGCGCCCCGCGCGCTCCATCACCAGTTCCTCCAGCATCTGCGCCGCATCGGCAGGGTACGGCGGCAGCTGCGGGATCAGCATGGTTATCTGCGGGTGGTGCTCGGCCAGCCAGCGCTGTAGCGCCGTCGCTTTGGCTGAGCGGGGAGAACTGTTAAAACCGTGAAGATAGAGAAGAGTAGGCATTATCAATAGCCGTCTGCGTCCAAATCCGGCCTGAACTCACTGCTGGCCAGGCGATGCACCGCCGTGGTCACGCGCCCGTCAGGATACAGGGTCAGATAGCGCCAGCCCGGAGAAATGGTATCGATGGTAAAATTAGTGCACAGCGGTTTGAACTGAACGCAGGTCGACGGCGTCGCCAGCAGGCGGCAGCCGTTCCAGTCCAGATCCAGCTCCTGATGAATGTGGCCGCACACCAGCGTGTTGACCTGGGGATAGCGCCGCAGGATCTCATCCAACGCGTGCGCATTGCGCAGACTGTGCTGATCCAGCCAGGTACAGCCTGAGGGCAGCGGATGATGGTGCAGCAGAAGCATCGTGTGACGCTGCGGTTCGCTGGCCAGCGTCTGCTCCAGCCACTCGAGCTGATAATCGCTCAGCTCGCCGTGTGGCACGCCAACGACCTGGCTGTCCAGCAAGACGATCTGCCAGCGGTCCCCCAGCAGAGCCCGCTTGTTCGCATGTACACCGGCCTGCGCCAACGTGTCGACCATCGCTGGCTGAAAATCATGATTCCCCGGCAGCCACAGGCAAGGCCTGTGCAGCGCGGCAACACCTGCGGCAAAATGCTGATAGGCGGCAGCGGAGTGATCCTGCGCGAGGTCTCCCGTCGCGACGATAAGATCGAACGGATGCGCCTCGGCGCGGATCGCCGCCAGCACGGCCTGATAGCTGCGGTAGGTATTGACCCCCAGCAGGGTCTCTTGCTGCCCTGCAAATAGGTGGGTATCAGTAATTTGCAATAATCTGACCGGCGCCCCACTCGCTACGGCCAGATGAAACAGGCTTTCCAAATAACGTCCTTTATGACTTGAGTCTGTCAGAACCTGCAAAACGGCGGTTACACGGCTAAATCGAAATGAACAGTTAAAAAAACGCTCGGCATACGCTCCCCCCCGGCATCTGCGCCCAACCCTGCGGAGCATCCGCTTGCCGAAATCCAGTTAATTTGATGCATTTCATCGCACTGATGCAACTTTTTATTCGGGTTATCATAACGTGCTTTAAATCGGGAGATCTGCTGTATTGCACACAATTCCATAACACGGTATGCGTGCCGGAACGCTCCCGGGGCAGAGACTGTCGGCCGGGCCCCGCAAGGCGCCCGGCCACGGCAGACCGTCGCGTTAATGGTATCGGCTCTCGCGCCGATCCGGCAATCCCCTGAGCGTCTGAATTTTTACAGCTCTGCTCGCTCGCCGTCCGCTCAGGCCCACTGCGCCCGCAAACGCTGATGATGCAGAGCCAGCCACTGCAGGGCGATCACCGACGCCGCGTTGTCGATAATGCCCTGCTCTACCCAGCGATATGCCTGCTCACGGCTGACCACGTGGACACGAATATCCTCATGCTCCTCCGCCAGCCCATGCACCCCGGATGCCGTGGCTGCGTCAACCTCGCCGACCACAATGGACAACCGCTCGCTGGTACCTCCCGGACTCGCCAAATAGCTCAGCACCGGCTGGCAGCGCCCCACGGTAATCCCGGCCTCCTCCTGCGCCTCACGCCGGGCCACCTGCTCTACGCTTTCACCCGCCTCAATCATTCCCGCGACCATTTCCAGCAGCCAGGGCGTGCGGCTGCTGGTGTAGGCAGGCATGCGCAGCTGTTCAATCAAGACCACCTCATCGCGGCGCGGATCATAGGGCAACAGCACCGCCGCGTGACCGCGCTCAAAGACCTCGCGCACCACTTCGCCGCTCATTTCGCCGTTAAACAGACGGTGACGGAAACGGTAGCGATCGAGTGAAAAAAAACCACGGTAGCAGGTTTCCCGTGCAATAATTTCCACATCATCTTTGCCGAAGGTGACGGGGCTGGGTTTGTCGACACACATAACGTAATATCCTTACTGATTGAAAGAGCACCGGACCTGAACCTAAGCAAGTCGTACACTTTAGCGAGACGGTTAGCGCTCTTAAACTTGGATGATTTAGCAAGAATGGCACATTCGGCCACCCGTCCCAGAGGAAGCTCTCTGGTAAAATTGGCAGTCTAAGACGTTAGGTCTGTGCCACGCTAACCATATTTTCTGCATAACAAGGAATGCAAATGAAGAAACTGCTCCCTCTTCTTATTGGCCTAAGCCTCAGTGGCTTCAGTGCATTAAGTCAGGCAGAAAACCTGATGCAGGTATATCAGCAGGCCAAAGAAAGCAACCCGGATCTCCGTCAGGCCGCCGCTAACCGCGACGCTGCGTTTGAAAAGATCAATGAGTCCCGCAGCCCGCTGCTGCCGCAGCTGGGGCTTGGCGCTGACTATACCTATACCAACGGCTTTCGCGACAGCAGCGGCCTGAACTCAAATAATTACGGGGCTACCCTGGCGCTGACGCAGACAATCTTCGATATGTCCAAATGGCGTCAGCTATCGCTGACCGAAAAGCAGGCCGGGATTCAGGATGTCTCCTATCAGTCCTCTGAACAGACGCTGATGCTGAATACTGCCACCGCCTACTTTAACGTGCTACGCGCTATCGATCAGCTGACCTATACCGAAGCCAACAAACAGGCGATTTACAATCAGCTCGATCAGACGACCCAGCGCTTCAACGTCGGCCTGGTGGCTATTACCGACGTACAGAACGCCCGAGCGCAGTACGATCAGGTGCTGGCCCAAGAGGTCAGCGCACGCAACAATCTGGATAACTCGCTGGAGGCCCTGCGCCAGATCACCGGCCAGTACTATCCGCAGCTCTCCGCTCTGAATATCGATCGCTTCAGCACCAAGCGTCCTGACGATGTGAAAGCGCTGCTGCAAGAGGCCGAGAAGCGCAACCTACAGCTGTTAAGCGCCCGCCTGAGCCAGGACCTGGCGCGTCAGCAGATCAAGTATGCCGAAACCGGCTATATGCCGACCCTGAATCTGACAGCCTCCACCGGCGTCAGCAATACCGACTATAACTCCCTCTCCAACGCGCAGAAAGAAACGCTGAGGGGAGGCAACGGCAGCAGCTATCAGGGACAGAACACCGTAGGCCTGAGCTTTAACCTGCCGCTGTATTCCGGCGGCGCCACCAACTCACAGGTGAAACAGGCACAGTACAACTTTGTCGGCGCCAGCGAGGCCCTGGACAGCGCCCACCGCAGCGTGGTGCAGAATGTCCGCTCCTCCTTCAACAATATCTCTGCCGCCATCAGCGGCGTATCTGCCTATAAACAGGCCGTGGTCTCAGCACAAAGCTCCTTGGATGCGACCCAGGCCGGCTATCAAGTAGGCACCCGCACCATCGTCGATGTGCTGAACGCCACCACGGCGCTGTACAACGCCAAGCAGAACCTGGCCAACGCGCGCTATGACTATCTGATCAGCCAGCTAAACATCAAGTATGCGCTGGGCACGCTCAACCAAAACGATCTGCTGGCGCTCAACGGCGATCTGAGTAAACCGGTCCCGACGGCGGCCGACAGCATTGCCCCCGATGATGCGGCCCAGGCCGCCAAAGCCAATGGGCCGATCCCCGGCGGGGGCGTGCGCTAAATAGCGTTGGCGCGGATGGCAACGTATAAGAAAGGGCGGATTTTCCGCCCTTGTTTTTTTCAACGCCACCGCGCGGCTATAATAAATCCTGCTGTGCCACGCCCTGTGGAGTATGCATCCGCGCCTCATAGGTGCGCGCCTTAGCGCGATCGAACTGATGCTCCCACTTGGCAACCACCAGTACGGCCAATGCGTTACCTACCACATTCAGCGCCGTGCGCGCCATATCCAGAATCCGATCGACCCCGGCAATAAAGGCCAGTCCTTCCAGCGGAATACCGACGCTGCCCAGCGTCGCCAGCAGCACCACAAACGAGACGCCGGGGACGCCGGCGATGCCTTTGGAGGTCACCATCAGGGTCAGAACCAGGATAATCTCCTGACCGAGCGACAGCTGAATGCCGTACAGCTGGGCGATAAAAATCGCGGCGATGCTCTGGTATAGCGTCGAGCCATCCAGATTAAACGAATAGCCCGTCGGCACCACAAAGCTGGTGATCGATTTCGGCGCGCCATAGGCCTCCATCTTTTCCATAATGCGCGGCAGCACGGTTTCAGAGCTGGCGGTGGAGTAGGCCAGGATCAGCTCATCTTTCAATATCACGATCAGCGTCCAGATACGCAGGTGACACAGGCGAGCCACTGCGCCCAACACCACCAGGGCAAAAAACAGGATCGCCGCGTAGACCAACAGCACCAGCTTGGCCAGCGGGATCAGCGAGGCAAAGCCGAAGTTAGCCACCGTTACCGAGATCAGGCCAAAGACCCCGATCGGGGCATAGCGCATGATCATATGGGTTACTTTAAACATGCTTTCGGAAACCGCGCGGAACACCCGCAGCAGCGGCTCCTTATGCTCTACCGGCAGAGAAGAGAGCCCCAGGCCAAACAGCACAGAGAAAAAAATAATCGGCAAGATCTCGCCCTTTGCCATGGCCGAGAACAGGTTCGCCGGTATCAGCGCCAGCAGCGTACCGATCAGGCTGTGCGCCCCGCTCTGCACCTGCTCGGTAGTCCGCTCATACTGTGAGATGTCGACCGCAGCCAGATGGCTCATATCGACGCCCAGTCCCGGCTGAAACAGGTTAGCCAGCGTAATGCCCACGACGATGGCCACCGTGGTGATCAGCTCGAAATAGAGGATGGTCTTCAGGCCAATACGCCCCAGCTTTTTCGCATCGCCGACGCCGGCAATCCCGACAATCAGCGTCGAGATCACAATCGGGATAACAATCATCTTAATCAGGCGAATAAAAATATCGCCCGCGGGTCCCAGCACATTGCTGACCAGCCACTGGCGCGATTCGGTTTGATCATGCAGTGCCGCACCCACCGCAATCCCTAAAATCAGCGCAGTAACAATCTGCCACGCCAGGGTCAATTTAAATCGTTTCGTCACTCTACCACCTCATTCTTATTGGGCGCCGCGGCGCCCTTTTTTATCTCTTGCCACTTCCCGACGGCGATCCCCCGCCACAGCCTGTCCCGCTGCTCGTCACTCCCTAGCGATATAAGCATAATTTATGCCACAAGACGGCATATCCCTCCGGATGGCGACAATTCAACCTGAATAAAAGAACAATATGCTGTTATACAGCCAATAGTTCGCCGGTGAATAAAACCAGAGGCAATCTTAACGATATCGCGACGGCCCATGACATCCGATGGCCCGCCTCTCCCTCGACGCACGCTCTCGCACGCCCCAATTTGGGGCACCAAGTTGGGGCGATGCACTGTCGTTCAGCATACGTTCGCGCCATCGGAACATTCTCCGTACTGCGGCGCCGCGCTGCGTTTTATTACGTGATCGTGCGCGCAAAAAATACACAACTCGCTAACCGAGGCTAAAATTAACTCTATATTGACATATTATTAACATTGGCGCGGAGACGCAGCATGAGCCAGATCCATACCTACCCTGTTCCAGCGGATATTGCCCAGCACGCCTTTATCAATGCGGAAATGTACCGTGAAATGTACCTGGCCTCCGTCGAGGATCCCGAGGCGTTCTGGGCTGAACAGGGACAGATCATCAGCTGGATAACCCCCTACAGCCGAGTGAAGAATACCTCCTTCGATCCAGGCCATATCAATATCCGTTGGTTTGAGGATGGTTCCCTCAACCTAGCGGCCAACTGTCTGGATCGCCATCTGGCTGAACGCGGTGAGCAGACGGCCATCATCTGGGAGGGCGACGATCCGCAGGAGAGCCGCAGGGTAACCTATCGCCAGCTGCACGCTGAGGTCTGCCGATTCGCCAATGTGCTGAAATCACTGCAGGTAGAAAAGGGCGACGTCGTCGCAATCTATATGCCCATGGTGGTCGAAGCGGCAGTTGCCATGCTGGCCTGCGCGCGGATTGGCGCCATTCACTCCGTGATCTTCGGCGGTTTTTCCCCAGAGGCGGTTGCCGGGCGCATTATCGACTCTGGAGCCAAACTGGTGATCACGGCAGATGAGGGGGTTCGCGCCGGGCGAACCATTCCACTCAAGCGCAACGTCGACGAATCGTTGCAGCACCCCCAGGTCAACAGCGTGCGCCATGTCGTGGTATTCCGCCGTACCGGCGGCGCGGGCGAATGGGACAGCGGTCGCGATCGTTGGTGGCATGAGCTGATGGCCCAGGCCGATGAACACTGTCCGGCGGTGGAGATGAACGCCGAAGATCCGCTGTTTATTCTGTATACCTCCGGATCGACCGGCAAACCGAAGGGTGTACTGCACAGCACCGGCGGCTATCTGGTCTACGCAGCGACCACCTTTAAGTATGTGTTTGACTACCATCCCGGCGATATTTACTGGTGTACGGCGGACGTCGGCTGGGTCACCGGCCACAGCTACCTGCTGTATGGCCCCTTGGCCAACGGTGCCATAACGCTGATGTTCGAGGGGGTCCCCAATTACCCCGGCATTAATCGCCTCAGTCAGATCGTAGACAAGCACCAGGTCAATATTCTGTATACCGCGCCGACGGCGATCCGCGCGCTGATGGCCGAGGGGCAGCGCGCCGTCTCCGGCACTCGCCGGACCTCGCTGCGCATAATGGGATCGGTCGGCGAACCGATCAATCCCGAGGCCTGGGAGTGGTATTACCATACCATCGGCAACGGCCGCTGCCCGATCATGGATACCTGGTGGCAGACCGAAACCGGCGGCTTTATGATCACCCCGCTGCCCGGCGCCACCGTGCTTAAAGCCGGATCGGCAACCCGCCCCTTTTTTGGCGTACAGCCCGCCCTGGTCGATAACAGCGGGGAGATCTTGGAAGGCGCCTGTGAAGGTAATCTGGTGATCCTAGACTCTTGGCCTGGACAGGCGCGTACATTGTTTGGTGCCCATGAGCGCTTTGAGCAAACCTACTTCTCCACCTTCAAGGGCATGTATTTCAGCGGCGACGGTGCCCGACGCGACGAAGACGGCTATTACTGGATAACCGGTCGCGTCGACGATGTACTCAACGTCTCAGGACACCGCCTGGGCACGGCGGAGATCGAATCAGCGCTGGTCGCACACCCGAAGATCGCCGAAGCGGCCGTCGTCGGGATCCCTCACAGCATTAAAGGACAGGCGATTTATGCCTATATCACACTGAACGTAGGAGAGGAGCCATCGCCCGCGCTGTACGCCGAGGTCCGCGACTGGGTACGTAAAGAGATTGGCCCCATTGCCACACCGGACATCCTACACTGGACCGATGCGCTGCCCAAAACCCGCTCCGGCAAGATCATGCGTCGTATCCTGCGCAAAATTGCCAGCGGCGATATCAGTAATCTGGGAGATACCTCAACGCTGGCCGATCCTGGCGTCGTAGAAAAACTGCTGGAAGAGAAACAGGCTATGCAGCCGCGTTAGCGGCACTTACGGCGGAGAAGCGCGCTCCGCCTCATTCATAACGCCGCACGGACCGATACTGCCTGCGCGGCACGAGGAGTCTTTATGCACAACGAACTGGCTAATCCCGCGCCGCTGGGGCTAATGGGATTCGGAATGACCACGGTGCTGCTCAATATGCACAATGCGGGCATATTCGCACTGGATGCGATGATCCTCGCAATGGGGATCTTTTTTGGCGGGCTGGCGCAGATCTTCGCCGGACTGCTGGAGTTCCGCAAAGGCAATACCTTCGGACTGACCGCCTTTACCGCCTATGGCGCATTCTGGCTCACGCTGGTTGCCCTGCTGCTATTACCCAAAATGGGGTTGGCGGATGCCGTCACGCCGCCGTCGCTGGCGGCCTATCTGGCGCTATGGGGGATCTTTACGCTCTTCATGTTCTTTGGCACCCTACGCGCTAATCGGGCACTGCAGTTTGTCTTTGCCAGCCTAACCCTCCTGTTTTTTCTGCTGGCCTATGGCAATCTGACCGGCAATGCGGGCTTACTCCATATCGCCGGCGTTGAAGGGATCATCTGTGGCGCCAGCGCCATCTACCTGGCCATGGCCGAGGTGATCAATGGCCAGCTCGGTCGCCGCGTATTGCCCATCGGGGAGATCCGCTAACGCCGGTGCGGCAGCGCCAGCGTCGCCGGGCGGATAAACCCAAGGCCCCCGGCTTTCAGACATCGCTTCCTAGACGTTCCGTTCTGCTCCACGGCCGGCGCCGCGGTTCGCCTCAGGAGTCACCCACTGCCCGGCAAAACCTCGATAAACAAAAAGACCCCATGCTTGCGCATGGGGTCTTTCCGTTTGTTTGATGCCTGGCAGTTCCCTACTCTCGCATGGGGAGACCCCACACTACCATCGGCGCTACGGCGTTTCACTTCTGAGTTCGGCATGGGGTCAGGTGGGACCACCGCGCTATCGCCGCCAGGCAAATTCTGTTTTACCAACCGCCATCACTGGCCATCGGTTCCAATCTTGAACAAGCTAAATTCGTCTCTCTAAAAACACCTTCGGTGTTGTAAGGTTAAGTCTCACGGATCATTAGTACTGGTTAGCTCAACGTATCGCTACGCTTACACACCCAGCCTATCAACGTCTTAGTCTTAAACGTTCCTTCAGTGGGCTCAAGGCCCAAGGGAAGACTCATCTCGAGGCAAGTTTCGCGCTTAGATGCTTTCAGCGCTTATCTTTTCCGCACGTAGCTACCGGGCAATGCAATTGGCATCACAACCCGAACACCAGCGGTGCGTCCACTCCGGTCCTCTCGTACTAGGAGCAGCCCCTCTCAATCTTCCAACGCCCACGGCAGATAGGGACCGAACTGTCTCACGACGTTCTAAACCCAGCTCGCGTACCACTTTAAATGGCGAACAGCCATACCCTTGGGACCTACTTCAGCCCCAGGATGTGATGAGCCGACATCGAGGTGCCAAACACCGCCGTCGATATGAACTCTTGGGCGGTATCAGCCTGTTATCCCCGGAGTACCTTTTATCCGTTGAGCGATGGCCCTTCCATTCAGAACCACCGGATCACTAAGACCTGCTTTCGCACCTGCTCGAGCCGTCACTCTCGCAGTCAAGCTAGCTTATGCCTTTGCACTAACCTCCTGATGTCCGACCAGGATTAGCTAACCTTCGTGCTCCTCCGTTACTCTTTGGGAGGAGACCGCCCCAGTCAAACTACCCACCAGACACTGTCCCTACCCCGGATCACGGGGCCAGGTTAGAACATCAAACATTAAAGGGTGGTATTTCAAGGTCGGCTCCATGCAGACTGGCGTCCACACTTCAAAGCCTCCCACCTATCCTACACATCAAGGTTCAATGTTCAGTGTCAAGCTATAGTAAAGGTTCACGGGGTCTTTCCGTCTTGCCGCGGGTACACTGCATCTTCACAGCGAGTTCAATTTCACTGAGTCTCGGGTGGAGACAGCCTGGCCATCATTACGCCATTCGTGCAGGTCGGAACTTACCCGACAAGGAATTTCGCTACCTTAGGACCGTTATAGTTACGGCCGCCGTTTACTGGGGCTTCGATCAAGAGCTTCGCCTTACGGCTGACCCCATCAATTAACCTTCCAGCACCGGGCAGGCGTCACACCCTATACGTCCACTTTCGTGTTTGCAGAGTGCTGTGTTTTTATTAAACAGTTGCAGCCAGCTGGTATCTTCGACTGGCTTCGGCTCCATCCGCAAGGGACTTCACCTACATGCCAGCGTGCCTTCTCCCGAAGTTACGGCACCATTTTGCCTAGTTCCTTCACCCGAGTTCTCTCAAGCGCCTTGGTATTCTCTACCTGACCACCTGTGTCGGTTTGGGGTACGATTCAGTGTTATCTGGAGCTTAGAGGCTTTTCCTGGAAGCAGGGCATTAACCACTTCAGCACCGTAGTGCCTCGTCATCACGCCTCAGTGTTAAAGATGACCGGATTTGCCAGGTCATCACACCTACACGCTTAAACCGGGACAACCGTCGCCCGGCCGGTCTAGCCTTCTCCGTCCCCCCTTCGCAATAACACCAAGTACAGGAATATTAACCTGTTTCCCATCGACTACGCCTTTCGGCCTCGCCTTAGGGGTCGACTTACCCTGCCCCGATTAACGTTGGACAGGAACCCTTGGTCTTCCGGCGAGCGGGCTTTTCACCCGCTTTATCGTTACTTATGTCAGCATTCGCACTTCTGATACCTCCAGCAGCCCTCACAGGCCACCTTCAACGGCTTACAGAACGCTCCCCTACCCAACAACGCCTAAGCGTCGCTGCCGCAGCTTCGGTGCATGGTTTAGCCCCGTTACATCTTCCGCGCAGGCCGACTCGACCAGTGAGCTATTACGCTTTCTTTAAATGATGGCTGCTTCTAAGCCAACATCCTGGCTGTCTATGCCTTCCCACATCGTTTCCCACTTAACCATGACTTTGGGACCTTAGCTGGCGGTCTGGGTTGTTTCCCTCTTCACGACGGACGTTAGCACCCGCCGTGTGTCTCCCGTGATAACATTCTTCGGTATTCGTAGTTTGCATCGGGTTGGTAAGTCGGGATGACCCCCTAGCCGAAACAGTGCTCTACCCCCGAAGATGAGTTCACGAGGCGCTACCTAAATAGCTTTCGGGGAGAACCAGCTATCTCCCGGTTTGATTGGCCTTTCACCCCCAGCCACAAGTCATCCGCTAATTTTTCAACATTAGTCGGTTCGGTCCTCCAGTTAGTGTTACCCAACCTTCAACCTGCCCATGGCTAGATCACCGGGTTTCGGGTCTATACCTTGCAACTAGACGCCCAGTTAAGACTCGGTTTCCCTACGGCTCCCCTATTCGGTTAACCTTGCTACAAAATATAAGTCGCTGACCCATTATACAAAAGGTACGCAGTCACACCCCGAAGGATGCTCCCACTGCTTGTACGTACACGGTTTCAGGTTCTATTTCACTCCCCTCGCCGGGGTTCTTTTCGCCTTTCCCTCACGGTACTGGTTCACTATCGGTCAGTCAGGAGTATTTAGCCTTGGAGGATGGTCCCCCCATATTCAGACAGGATAACACGTGTCCCGCCCTACTCATCGAACTCACAGCTGTGCACCTTCGTGTACGGGGCTATCACCCTGTATCGCGCGACTTTCCAGACGCTTCCACTAATGCACAAACTGATTCAGGTTCTGGGCTCTTCCCCGTTCGCTCGCCGCTACTAGGGGAATCTCGGTTGATTTCTTTTCCTCAGGGTACTTAGATGTTTCAGTTCCCCTGGTTCGCCTCGTTAAGCTATGTATTCACTTAACGATAGTGCAACGGATTGCACTGGGTTTCCCCATTCGGACATCGCCGGCTAATAATGCTTCATATCAGCTCACCGACGCTTATCGCAGATTAGCACGTCCTTCATCGCCTCTGACTGCCTAGGCATCCACCGTGTACGCTTAGTCACTTAACCTCACAACCCGAAGGTGTTTCACTTCGTGCTGTAAGCATTTGAGAGACTCTCGAATCACTTATTAAAAGCAATTCGATTGTTTTCGAATTTTCAGCTTGTTCCAGATTGTTAAAGAGCAAAATATTGCAAACATGACTCGTAAGTCCGTTTTGCAATACTGTTGGCACCGTCTTTCACCCGATACCGCAAATGGCGTCCCCTAGGGGATTCGAACCCCTGTTACCGCCGTGAAAGGGCGGTGTCCTAGGCCTCTAGACGAAGGGGACACAAGGGTCGGCTTCGCAGACGCGTTTGCTCGAACATCTATCAGACAATCTGTGTGAGCACTACACAATTTCGTATCTTCAGGTAAGGAGGTGATCCAACCGCAGGTTCCCCTACGGTTACCTTGTTACGACTTCACCCCAGTCATGAATCACAAAGTGGTAAGCGCCCTCCCGAAGGTTAAGCTACCTACTTCTTTTGCAACCCACTCCCATGGTGTGACGGGCGGTGTGTACAAGGCCCGGGAACGTATTCACCGTGGCATTCTGATCCACGATTACTAGCGATTCCGACTTCATGGAGTCGAGTTGCAGACTCCAATCCGGACTACGACGTACTTTATGAGGTCCGCTTGCTCTCGCGAGGTCGCTTCTCTTTGTATACGCCATTGTAGCACGTGTGTAGCCCTACTCGTAAGGGCCATGATGACTTGACGTCATCCCCACCTTCCTCCAGTTTATCACTGGCAGTCTCCTTTGAGTTCCCGGCCGAACCGCTGGCAACAAAGGATAAGGGTTGCGCTCGTTGCGGGACTTAACCCAACATTTCACAACACGAGCTGACGACAGCCATGCAGCACCTGTCTCAGCGTTCCCGAAGGCACTCCCGTATCTCTACAGGATTCGCTGGATGTCAAGAGTAGGTAAGGTTCTTCGCGTTGCATCGAATTAAACCACATGCTCCACCGCTTGTGCGGGCCCCCGTCAATTCATTTGAGTTTTAACCTTGCGGCCGTACTCCCCAGGCGGTCGATTTAACGCGTTAGCTTCGGAAGCCACGCCTCAAGGGCACAACCTCCAAATCGACATCGTTTACAGCGTGGACTACCAGGGTATCTAATCCTGTTTGCTCCCCACGCTTTCGCACCTGAGCGTCAGTCTTCGTCCAGGAGGCCGCCTTCGCCACCGGTATTCCTCCAGATCTCTACGCATTTCACCGCTACACCTGGAATTCTACCTCCCTCTACGAGACTCTAGCTTGCCAGTCTTGGATGCAGTTCCCAGGTTAAGCCCGGGGATTTCACATCCAACTTAACAAACCGCCTGCGTGCGCTTTACGCCCAGTAATTCCGATTAACGCTTGCACCCTCCGTATTACCGCGGCTGCTGGCACGGAGTTAGCCGGTGCTTCTTCTGTAGGTAACGTCAATTGTGAACGCTATTAACGTTCACACCTTCCTCCCTACTGAAAGTACTTTACAACCCGAAGGCCTTCTTCATACACGCGGCATGGCTGCATCAGGCTTGCGCCCATTGTGCAATATTCCCCACTGCTGCCTCCCGTAGGAGTCTGGACCGTGTCTCAGTTCCAGTGTGGCTGGTCATCCTCTCAGACCAGCTAGGGATCGTCGCCTAGGTGAGCCATTACCTCACCTACTAGCTAATCCCATCTGGGTTCATCTGATGGCATGAGGCCCGAAGGTCCCCCACTTTGGTCTTGCGACGTTATGCGGTATTAGCTACCGTTTCCAGTAGTTATCCCCCTCCATCAGGCAGATCCCCAGACATTACTCACCCGTCCGCCGCTCGTCAGCGGAGAAAGCAAGCTTTCTCCCTGCTACCGCTCGACTTGCATGTGTTAAGCCTGCCGCCAGCGTTCAATCTGAGCCATGATCAAACTCTTCAATTAAAAGCTTGATGCTCAAAGAAATTAAACTGTTTATTCGTAATGAATTAACTGCTGTCACTCTTCAAGACTTTAAATATTTTGGCATTCCGAGGAATGCTTAATACGAATCTTGCGAGTGCCCACACAGATTGTCTGATAATTTGTTAAAGAGCAGTGACTTAGCAAGTTCTCCTTACCAAGTCGAGGTGGCGTATATTACGCTTTCCTCGGTGAGAGTCAACGTTTAATTTACCGTTTCACTCTCACTCTCCCCGGCTCATCCTGTGATGTTGTTCACATGTGCCGTGTCGATGGAGGCGCATTATAGGGCCTGTTTTACCGGGCGCAACCGCTATTTTGCCCCAAATGAACCGAATGGCGCATTACACAGCAATTGAACTGCTTATACCTCATTACGCACAGAGTTATCCACAAAGGTGGCGCCGGCAAAAATTTGTCGAGCTTTACGCAAACGTTTTCGTTAAAATCATCGCGCATCAACATTCCGCTTCATTCGCAGCAAATTCTAATGGGTATATATAAGTAGGATTTACTGCGATCCATTGCCGAGGGATATAACCACCATGCAACACAGTCGTCCTGTTCGCCGCGCACTGCTGAGTGTCTCCGATAAATCCGGTATCGTCGAATTCGCCCAGGCCTTACATCTACGCGGCGTTGAACTGCTCTCCACCGGCGGTACCGCCCGCCTCCTGTCACAGGCCGGCCTGCCGGTTACCGAGGTTTCCGACTACACGGGCTTTCCTGAGATGATGGATGGACGTGTCAAGACCCTGCATCCCAAGGTTCACGGTGGGATCCTCGGACGTCGCGATCGCGACGCAGCCGTTATGCAGCAGCATGGTATTCAGCCCATCGATATGGTCGTCGTCAATCTCTATCCCTTTGCTCAAACCGTTGCGCGTCCCGACTGTTCGCAGGAGGACGCGGTGGAGAATATCGATATCGGCGGGCCGACCATGGTGCGCTCCGCGGCGAAGAACCATAACGATGTGGCTATCGTGGTTAACAACGGTGACTTTGAGAACATTATTGCCGAAATGGATGCCCACCACGGAGCCCTGACGCAGGCCACCCGCTTCGACCTAGCCATTAAGGCCTTTGAGCATACGGCCGCCTACGACAGTATGATCGCCAACTACTTTGGTTCGCTGGTCGCCCCCTACCACGGCGATATCCATAGTCCAAGCGGCCGCTTCCCGCGGACGCTAAACCTTAACCTAGTAAAAAAACAGGATATGCGCTACGGCGAAAACGGCCACCAGCAGGCCGCCTTCTATATTGAAGAGCCACAGGTTGAAGCCTGCATCGCTACTGCCCAGCAGCTTCAGGGGAAGGCGCTGTCCTACAATAACATTGCCGATACTGACGCCGCGCTGGAGTGCGTCAAGAGCTTTGCCGAGCCGGCCTGCGTCATCGTCAAACATGCCAACCCCTGCGGCGTTGCGCTCGGCGACGATCCGTTCGATGCCTATGAGCGTGCCTACCAGACCGATCCCACCTCCGCCTTTGGCGGCATCATAGCCTTTAACCGTACGCTGGATGCCAAGACCGCTCAGGCCATCATCGCGCGCCAATTCGTTGAGGTCATCATCGCACCCCATGTGACAGAGGACGCCCTGGATCTCCTCAGCGCCAAGCAAAACGTGCGTGTTCTGGCCTGCGGCGCGTGGGAGGCACGCGTCCCCGGTCTGGACTTTAAACGGGTCAATGGGGGGCTATTGGTGCAGGATCGCGATCTGGGCATGGTGGATGTCGCCGATCTGCGCGTGGTCACCGAACGCCAGCCCAGCGAGCAGGAGCTGCGCGATGCCTTGTTCTGCTGGAAAGTCGCCAAGTTTGTTAAGTCCAACGCCATCGTCTATGCACGGGATAACATGACCGTTGGCATCGGGGCCGGACAGATGAGCAGGGTCTATTCAGCCAAAATTGCCGGTATCAAAGCCGCGGACGAGGGTCTACAGGTCGCCGGATCCGTGATGGCATCCGATGCCTTCTTCCCATTCCGTGACGGTATCGATGCCGCCGCCGCCGTCGGGATCCGCTGCGTCATCCAGCCGGGGGGCTCTATCCGCGATGACGAGGTCATTGCCGCCGCTAACGAACACGGCATCGCCATGATCTTTACCGGCATGCGCCACTTCCGCCACTAAGCTAATCGCCGCGGGCCTCCCGCGGCTCACAGGTGACCATCATGAATATTTTGATTATCGGCAGCGGTGGGCGTGAACATGCCCTGGCTTGGAAAGCAGCCCAGTCTCCGCTGGCCGAACGCGTATTTGTCGCGCCGGGCAACGCCGGCACTGCGCAGGAGCCTGCGCTGGAGAACATCGATATCGCCGCGACCGATATCGATGCGTTGGTTGCGTTTGCTTTGCACCATCAGGTCGGGCTCACTATCGTCGGCCCAGAGGCGCCGCTGGTGCTCGGGGTGGTCGACGCCTTCCGCGCGGCGGGGCTGACTATCTTCGGCCCGAGCCAAAGCGCCGCCCGCCTCGAAGGTTCCAAAGCGTTCAGCAAAGACTTCCTGGCGCGTCAACGTATCCCTACCGCCACCTACCGTAATTTTACCGAGATCGAGCCGGCGCTGGCCTACGTGCGTGAACAGGGCGCACCGATCGTGATCAAGGCCGATGGACTGGCCGCAGGTAAAGGGGTGATCGTCGCGATGACGCAGGAGGACGCCGAAGCCGCCGTCCACGATATGCTGGCCGGTAACGCCTTTGGCGATGCAGGGCACCGCATTGTCGTCGAGGAGTTTTTGGAAGGAGAAGAGGCCAGCTTTATCGTGATGGTCGACGGCGAACACGTGCTGCCGATGGCCACCAGCCAGGATCATAAGCGAGTTGGCGATGGTGACAGCGGCCCCAATACCGGTGGTATGGGAGCCTATTCGCCGGCGCCGGTGGTCAGCGACGCGGTGCATCAGCGGGTCATGGAGCAGGTGATTTGGCCAACCGTACGCGGTATGGCGCAGGAGGGCGCCCCCTATACCGGTTTCCTGTATGCCGGCCTGATGATCTCTGCCGACGGCGAGCCAAAGGTCATTGAGTTTAACTGTCGCTTTGGCGATCCGGAGACCCAGCCCATCATGATGCGCATGCAGTCCGATCTGGTCGCGCTGTGCCTGGCCGGTGCCAACGGCACCCTGGATCGCCAGTCATCGGCATGGGATCCGCGCCCCGCGCTGGGCGTCGTATTGGCCGCGGGCGGATACCCGGGCGACTATCGTCAGGGCGACGTCATTCACGGTCTCCCCCCTGGCAGCGCGCAGGCCAAGGTGTTTCACGCCGGAACCCGGCTGAATGCACAGGGCGAGGTCGAAACCTGCGGTGGACGAGTACTGTGCGCGACAGCGCTGGGCGAGGACATTGCCGAAGCGCAGCGCAATGCCTACCGTCTGGCCGATACGTTGAGCTGGGAGGGCGGATTCTGCCGCCGCGATATCGGCTACCGGGCGCTACAGCGCTAGCGCTCAGACTATCAAGCCGGCGCTAAGCCGGCTTTTACACTGTTTTTTCCGTCGGTGCCCAGGCGCAGATGTTATGATTGGCGACCTGCAGTAGCTGCGCGCCCTCCGGAGCCGACAGCCAGGCCACCCATAGCGGGCCACGGCTATTGGCTTCTCGCCGCGCCAGCTGTGCCGCCTGCCAGCCGGAGAGCGGCAGCGGCGCGACCTGACCATCGCAGCGCGTAAATATTCCCCCCTGCCAACGCCCCTGGATGAGATTTACCCCACCGGCCACCAGCGTCGCCGCCATCTCCTGCGCATGGCGGGCCTGATACTGGGCTTTGGCGACCTCGTCGCTCCCCGGCATCTCCTTGCTCCCATTGCGCAGACGCTGCATATAGCTCAGCGCGCCCTGCATATCGAAGCGCAGCTGCAGCACATCGTCATTACCCTGTCCCGTCTGCTGCAGGATCTGGTACAGATGTCCGTCGCGGTAGGTATAGCGATCGATCTGTGTCTCAGTGCCATCCAGCGGGGTAAATACCCGCATCATCGCCTGAGGCTGATGTCCCGCCCCCTCCAGGCGCCAGAGTCGAACGATCCCGCCGTCCGCGATATAGCCCGTCGCGGTAAACGGCGCCACCGGCGCAGCGGAATGGCAGCCGGTCAGCAGCAGTGCGACCGGCAACAGCCCACGTACCCGACGGCACATAGACAAAAGGGGCGTCATCGCCCCCTCAACTACATATTCTGCGCTTACCACGCGTGACTTATTACTTAACCGCGTCTTTCAATGCCTTGCCAGAAACGAACGCCGGTACGTTGGCGGCGGCAATTTTGATCTCATTGCCGGTCTGCGGGTTACGGCCAGTGCGCTCGTTACGATGATTCACTTTAAAAGTACCGAAACCAACCAATTGTACGGCATCGCCTGCTTTCAGAGACTCAGTAATAGCAGCCAGGGTAGACTCCAGAGCGGCTTTCGCCTGGGTCTTGGACAGATCGGCCTTGTCTGCAATTACATCAATCAGCTGAGTCTTATTCATAAGTTATCCTTACAGTGTGTTTATCGTTTGCAAAGCATCGAGTGCGACGGATATGCCGATTGACAGCACTCTCCTGCATACACGCACCGATAGCCACTTCTTTTACGCCCCCCAAATGTAGAACAAGCGGGGGGCGAATGTGAAGCCTTATAGGGCGACAAATCAGGTGTTAAATCACGTTTTGCCGTCTTATTGCGCTAATTCAATACCAATATTGCTCACACCTGCCTCACGTAGGTCTGCGCGCAGCCCTTTTATCAGTTCCAGATCGCGCTCTTCCGCTTCGCTCAGCAGGCGATAAATCTCCCACTGAATGTCCAGTTCATCCTGGATCGCCGGTAATGTCTTCAGTTCATCGTCGCTCATTTCGCGCCCAGACTGCGTCATTTCCAGCATGCCAACCGTATACAGAGAGGTTTCGCTCACGGCAATGGCATGCGCCAGCATCTCGCCGCCCAGCTGCGCGTGCAGGATCTCACTCAGCGCAACGCAGGCATCGATCGCCGGATAGACGCCATACATATCGTAGGCATCGGCATCGGGGATCGCCGCCTCTAGCTTTTCCAGCTGGCTGTCGAAGTTAATCTTGACGTCTTTCACCGTCAGAAGCTCCCAGACCAGATCCAGAATACGGCGATACACTGCCGCCTCGCCAAAGGCGCTCTGCTGGCAAAAAGCCTGGTAGTTGGGGTACATCCGCTCAGTAAGACAAGCCATAAAGGTCAGCTGTTGCCAGCTTTCCAACTTTTCCAGACGTTTATGAATGGGATTACGCAGCATGCTGAAGTCTCTCTCGATTATCTGCGGCGCAGTCTAACCGAATTGCGGGAAAAACCCTACGACTGCGCCTGATTATAGGAATCTTTATCCATCATCCGTTTACATTTATTCCACCTGAACCGCCGATCGCGGCTGGGCGGCCTGCCAGCGTAGAAAGGCCGGGCGTCGCGAGGCGATGGCATCGGCCCAGCGAGTCGGCTCCGGTAGGCGGTATCCGCGCAGGCAGCACTGTACCCACGCCAGCGCACTGTCCGTACTCACGCGATGGCCGCCGGAGATGAACAGCGGGTTACAGCGAGCCTTGCTACGCAGCACCCAACCAAGCTGCTCGGTCCCATCCATGAGCGCCACCACCGACCCCGGCGTCTCATCCAGCGGCGCCGACTGTCCGCACAGACGCCGTTTGGCAACCCCGATAGTGGGCACATCGACCAGCAGGCCAAAGTGGCTGGCAATCCCAAGACGGCGCGGGTGGGCGATCCCATGACCGTCCACCATCACTAGCTGGGGGCGGTGCCGCAGCTGCCCCCACGCCTGTAGCAGAGCTGGATACTCACGAAACGAGAGAAAGCCGGGAATATAGGGCATCAGGGTCTCAATGCGGGCGACCTGATACTCCACCAGCGTCAGCTCAGGGTAGCGCAGTACGGCCAGTGCGGCGCGGGTCACCGCGCCATCCTGCTCAAACCCAACGTCGGCGCCGGCGATCAATACCGGGGTCTCCCAGCGATCCGCCCGCTCCACCTGTACCGCCCGGGCCCGCTGCTCACTGCGTAACGCCTGCAAATCCATCGGTTAATGTCCCATCAGCGATGATAAGGTACGGACAGCCGGTGCACCGCATCAACAAACACGCCGGCGTGCTCGGGAGGGACATCCGGATGAATACCGTGCCCCAGGTTGCACACGTGTCCCTCGCCCTGCCCGAAGCCGGCCAGGATCGTCTCGACCTCTTGCTCAATGCGCGCCGGCGGCGCATACAGCAGAGAGGGATCCATATTGCCCTGCAGCGCCACCCGATCGCCAACCCGACGGCGGGCATCCGCGATATCGCAGGTCCAGTCCAGTCCCAAGGCATCACAGCCCGTATCAGCCATCGCCTCCAGCCACTGACCGCCGCCCTTGGTGAATAGCGTCACCGGCACCCGACGACCTTCGCTCTCACGCTGTAAGCCATCGATGATCTGGTGCATATAGCGCAAAGAGAACTCGCGATAGTCGCGCCCGGTCAGCACGCCCCCCCAGGTATCAAAGATCATCACCGCCTGCGCCCCGGCGCGGATCTGCGCATTCAGATACAGAATGACGCTTTGCGCCAGCTTATCCAGCAGCAGATGCAGCGCCGCCGGATCGGAGTACATCATCTTCTTAATTTTAGTAAAGGCCTTGCTGCTGCCGCCCTCTACCATATAGGTCGCCAGCGTCCAGGGGCTGCCGGAGAAGCCGATCAGCGGTACGTCACCGCGCAGACTGCGACGAATGGTACGCACCGCGTCCATGACATAGCCCAGCTCCTGTTCAGGATCGGGGATCGGAAGCCGTTGGATATCCACGTGACAGGTCACAGGATGAGTAAAGCGCGGCCCCTCGCCGGTCTCGAAGTAGAGCCCCAGCCCCATGGCATCCGGCACGGTCAGTATGTCAGAAAACAGGATAGCCGCATCCAGCGGGAAACGACGCAGCGGCTGCAGCGTTACCTCGCAGGCCAGCTCGGCATTTTTGCACAGGGCGATAAAATTACCGGCCTGCGCGCGGGTGGCGTTGTACTCCGGCAGATAGCGCCCCGCCTGACGCATCATCCATACCGGGGTCACATCAACCGGCTGGCGCAGCAGCGCGCGCAGGTAGCGATCGTTTTTCAGTTCGGTCATCCTTCGGCTCCCATTATTATTTGATGGCATTGTAACATGCGCGCTGCTTATTCATGCTGCGCCCGGCACAGCGCGACGGTGTCTTCGATCAGGCGGCGGGCCACGGTGCCTGCAGGGGGAAGCTGTGGCAAACGATCATAGCGATACCAATCGGCTTCCTGCAGCTCTTTGGGATCGTGGCACAGATCGCCGGCGGCGTAGTCGGCCAGAAAAGCCATCATCAGCGAATGGGGAAACGGCCACGGCTGTGAGGTCACATAGCGCAGATTCTTCACCTGCAGCCGGCTCTCCTCAAAAATCTCCCGCGCCGCCGCCTGCTCCAGGGTCTCTCCCACTTCGACAAAGCCCGCCAGTACGGTATAGATTCCGTTACGGTGGCGATTATGCCGCGCCAGCAGAATATGATCATCACGGCGAATGGCAACGATGATGCAGGGTGCGATCTGTGGGTAATAGCGCTGCTGACAATGGGTGCATAGGCGTGCCCACTCCTGCTGGCTCGCGTGCATCGGATGCCCGCAGTAGCCGCAGAAACGGTGGGACTGAAAAAATGCCGCCAGCTGCACGCCGCGCCCGACCAGCTGAAACAGGCCGCGATCGGTATCGATCAGCTGGCGCACCGATACCATGTCCTGCGGATACGCCAGGCACAGCAGCCATACCGGCATGCCCTGCCACTCGCCGATGCGATACGCCATCTTGCCAACCAAATGCCACTGCGCGGCGCTACCGTATGGCAGTTCGCCCTCCGGCAGCCAGATACGCCCCCGATCGCTGACCACCCACCAACCGCTATCACCGTCACTCACTTGCTGTGCCACTGTCACCGTATACACCCCTTACGCTCGATGGACGCGCTGACCTCCCCTGCGCAGGCAGCGCCGCATCAATTCTACGTTATTACTAAACATATTATTAACAATGCTTGCAGTTTCGCAGGCCGCTCCTTACACTGGCTCCCGCAGCATAGGCTCCGCCTGCGCTGCGCTATCTTGTCGGAGTGCCTAGCTGATACGCCGTATCACAGGCTGAGACCGTTGATTCGGGATCCGCGGAACCTGATTGGGTTAATACCCACGAAGGGAACAAGAGTAATTATCACGCTGAACCGGGCTCAGGCCCTTTTGCAACGTTCACCACTATTCATTACTCCTCTCCGAGCTCCAGACAAGCAATTTTTCCCTGTAACACCGTTGATGGCAGGAATTTGCTATGTCTACCGTTACTCACCGCGACGCACCGCGTCGCCAGCGCCGAGCTCAGGCTCAGGCCTTTATCGATACTCTCCAGGCGCAAGCCTATCCCAGCTCCCAACGCATCTACCTACAGGGCTCACGCGCGGATCTCCGAGTCCCCCTGCGCGAAATTGCCCTGAGCCCCACCCTGATCGGTGGGACGCCAGAGCAGCCGCAGTGGCGTGATAATGAGGCGATTGCGGTGTACGACACCTCCGGCGCCTATGGCGATCCGCAGGCGGAGATCGATCTGCGCCGCGGGCTGCCAGCCATACGCCGCGCCTGGATTGCGGAGCGCAACGACAGCGAGATCCTGCCGGGGCGCAGCTCAGACTATACCCGCCGCCGCCAAGCCGATCAGGATCTGGAGACGCTGCGTTTTGACCAGCGCTCTCCCGCACGCCGCGCGCGGCCGGGACACCGGGTCACGCAGCTGCACTATGCCAGACAGGGTATCATCACCCCGGAGATGGAGTTTATCGCGCTGCGTGAGAATATGGGGCGCGAGCGCATTCGCAGTGCCGTTTTACGTCAGCAGCACCCGGGGATCGCCTTCGGCGCCCACCTGCCGGACAATATCACGCCGGCGTTTGTCCGGGACGAGGTCGCCGCCGGGCGCGCCATCATTCCGGCCAATATTAACCACCCCGAGTCAGAGCCAATGATTATCGGGCGTAACTTTCTGGTGAAGGTCAACGCGAACATCGGCAGCTCATCTGTCACCTCCTCTATAGAGGAAGAGGTCGAAAAGCTGGTGTGGGCCACCCGCTGGGGCGCCGATACCGTGATGGATCTCTCTACCGGCCGCTATATTCACGAGACGCGTGAATGGATCTTACGTAACAGCCCAGTCCCTATCGGCACCGTGCCGATTTATCAGGCGTTGGAGAAGGTCAACGGTGTCGCCGAGGATCTCGACTGGCCGCTGTTGCGCGATACCCTGTTGGAGCAAGCGGAGCAAGGCGTGGACTATTTCACTCTGCACGCGGGCCTGCTGCTGCGCTTCATTCCGATGACCGCCGAGCGCCTGACCGGTATCGTATCGCGCGGCGGCGCCATCATGGCCAAGTGGTGTCTAGCGCACCATCAGGAGAACTTCCTCTATACCCACTTCCGCGAGATCTGCGAGATCTGTAGTGCCTATGACATCGCGCTTTCACTCGGCGACGGCCTGCGGCCCGGATCGATCCAGGATGCCAACGATCCGGCCCAGTTCGCCGAGCTGCATACCCTGGGCGAGCTGACCCGCATCGCCTGGGAATACGATGTGCAGGTGATGATCGAGGGGCCGGGCCATGTCCCCATGCACATGATCCAGCGAAATATGGAAGAAGAGCTCAGCCACTGCCACGAGGCCCCCTTCTATACCCTGGGGCCGTTAACGACCGACATCGCGCCCGGCTACGACCATTTCACCTCCGGCATCGGTGCCGCCATGATCGGCTGGTTCGGCTGCGCGATGCTGTGCTATGTCACGCCCAAGGAGCACCTGGGACTGCCCGATAAGGATGACGTCAAGCAGGGGCTCATCACCTATAAGATCGCGGCCCACGCCGCCGATCTGGCCAAGGGACATCCCGGCGCGCAAATTCGCGATAACGCCATGTCCAAGGCCCGCTTCGAATTCCGCTGGGAGGATCAGTTCAATCTGGCGCTCGATCCGGTGACGGCGCGCGCCTATCACGATGCCACCCTGCCGCAGGCATCCGGTAAGCTCGCCCACTTCTGCTCGATGTGCGGGCCGAAGTTCTGCTCCATGAAGATATCTCGAGAGGTACGCGAGCACGCCGCGCGCCAGCAGGAGGCCGACCCCGGCATGGCACAAATGGCACAGCAGTTCCGGGAGCAGGGCAGCGAAATCTATCTGGCGGACGTCGCCGACAGCGTGCCGCAGCATAAGGGGTCGTAATACGCCAGCCTATTTTTGCTGCGGCGCCGGCAACATCGCGCTGATCAGCGCCATTACCCGGGCACCAGGCTGGCTGGCGGCGACCGATACTCTGCCACCGCGGATCGGGGGCGGCGCGCACACGACGTCTAACGTTCCGCGGCCTCTCCCCGCCCCACAGGCAAAATAGCCCCCTGCCTGGCAGAGGGGTTTCATCGGCAAAAAAAAACCGCTCCGAAGAGCGGTTTTTCATACTGTCACACAGACTCGTTAGTCGTCATTGCCACCCAGCAGACCCGCGTTCAGCAGCTCGGCCAGGTTGGCGCTGGCTTCTTCCGCGCTCACCTGCGGTGCGCTAGAGGTATCGGCAGCGCGACGGCGCATGCGATCCTGGTGGTAGGCATAGCCGGTACCCGCCGGGATCAGACGGCCCACGATGACGTTCTCTTTCAGGCCGCGCAGCTCATCACGCTTACCGGCAACGGCCGCTTCCGTCAGCACACGGGTGGTCTCCTGGAAGGAGGCCGCGGAGATGAAGGACTCGGTCGCCAGAGACGCCTTGGTGATACCCAGCAGATCGCGCATATAGGTCGCGGCAATCTTGCCGTCAGACTCCAACAGGCGGTTGGCAATCTTGACGCGGGACACTTCCACCTGCTCGCCTTCCAGGAACTCGGAGCTGCCGGCATTGGCGATGGTCGCCTTACGCAACATCTGACGCACGATAACTTCGATGTGCTTATCGTTAATCTTAACGCCCTGCAGACGGTATACATCCTGGACTTCGTTAACGATATAGCGGGTTACCGCGTTCACGCCGCGCAGACGCAGGATGTCGTGCGGAGACTCTGGACCGTCGGAGATCACGTCGCCGCGTTCCACGCGTTCGCCTTCGAACACGTTGAGCTGACGCCACTTCGGAATCATCTCTTCGTAGGCATCGCTGCCATCCAGCGGCGTGATCACCAGGCGGCGCTTGCCCTTGGTCTCTTTACCGAAGGAAACCACGCCGCTGATCTCGGCCAGGATCGCCGGCTCTTTCGGACGACGGGCTTCGAACAGGTCGGCAACGCGCGGCAGACCACCGGTGATATCCTTAGTACCGCCGGATTCCTGTGGAATACGCGCCAGGGTGTCACCGGCGCTGATGGCAATGCCATCCTCCAGCTGCACGATCGCTTTACCCGGCAGGAAGTACTGGGCCGGCATATCGGTACCCGGCAGCAGCACGTCATCACCGTTGGCGTCAACGATCTTCAGCGCCGGACGCAGATCTTTACCGCTGCCGGTACGCTCTGCGGAGTCCAGAACCACCTGAGAGGAGAGACCGGTCAGCTCGTCGGTCTGACGGGTTACCGTCTGGCCGTCGATCATATCGGCGAAGCGGATGAAGCCGCTAACCTCAGTGATAACCGGCATGGTATGCGGGTCCCAGTTGGCGACCGTTTCACCGCCGTTCACCTCGGCACTATCGCCCTTGGCCAGCGTAGCACCGTAAGGCACCTTGTAGCTTTCCTTGGTACGACCGAATTCGTCGATCAGCTTCAGCTCGGTGTTACGTGAGGTGATAACCAGCTTACCGTCAGAGTTCACCACGAACTTGGCGTTGCTCAGCTTCAGGTTACCCTTGTTCTTCACCTGAATGCTGGACTCTGCCGCCGCACGCGATGCCGCACCACCGATGTGGAAGGTACGCATGGTCAGCTGGGTACCCGGTTCACCGATGGACTGTGCCGCGATGACGCCGATGGCTTCGCCCTTGTTCACCAGGTGACCACGGGCCAGATCGCGACCGTAGCAGTGGGCGCACACGCCGAAGTCAGTTTCACAGCTTACGACGGAGCGCACTTTCACGCTGTCGACAGAGTGCTCTTCCAGCAGGTCACACCATTTTTCGTTCAGCAGGGTGTTGCGCGGCACCAGGATATCCGCCGTACCCGGCTTCAGCACTTCCTCTGCCGTCACACGACCCAGAACGCGGTCACGCAGCGGTTCTTTAACGTCGCCACCTTCGATAACCGGGGTCATCACGATGCCGTTGTGGGTACCACAATCGTCCTCGATAACCACCAGGTCCTGGGCCACGTCGACCAGACGACGGGTCAGGTAACCGGAGTTCGCCGTCTTCAGTGCGGTATCCGCCAGACCTTTACGCGCGCCGTGAGTTGAGATGAAGTACTGCAGTACGTTCAGACCCTCACGGAAGTTTGCGGTGATCGGCGTTTCGATGATGGAGCCATCCGGCTTCGCCATCAGGCCACGCATACCGGCCAGCTGACGAATCTGGGCGGCAGAACCACGCGCACCGGAGTCGGCCATCATAAAGATGCTGTTAAAGGAGACCTGACGCTCTTCTTCGCCATCGCGGTTGATAACGGTTTCGGTAGACAGGTTTTCCATCATCGCCTTGGCCACGCGCTCGTTCGCCGCGGCCCAGATATCGATGACCTTGTTATAACGTTCGCCGGCGGTCACCAGACCAGACTGGAACTGCTCCTGGATCTCGGCTACTTCGGCTTCGGCCTCGGCGATAATCCCCGCTTTCTTCTCCGGGATCACCATGTCGTCGATGCCGACAGACGCACCGGAGCGCGCCGCATAGGCGAAACCGGTATACATGATCTGGTCAGCAAAGATAACGGTCGGCTTCAGACCCAGCGCGCGGTAGCAGGCGTTCAGCATCTTAGAGATGGCTTTCTTGCCCAGCGGCTGGTTAACGATAGAGTACGGCAGACCTTTCGGCACGATCATCCACAGGATAGCGCGGCCAACGGTGGTGTCGATAAGTCCGGTGTTCGGAACCATCTCGCCATCGGCGCTTTTGCTGTACTGGGTGATACGCACTTTAACGCGGGCATGCAGCGACGCCAGACCGGCGCGATAAATACGCTCGGCCTCTTTCGGGCCACTCAGCACCATGCCTTCGCCTTTGGCGTTCACGCAGTCGCGGGTCATGTAGTACAGACCCAATACCACGTCCTGAGACGGAACGATGATCGGATCGCCGTTCGCCGGAGAGAGGATGTTGTTGGTGGACATCATCAACGCACGCGCTTCCAACTGGGCTTCCAGGGTCAACGGTACGTGTACCGCCATCTGGTCACCGTCGAAGTCGGCGTTGTATGCCGCACACACCAGCGGGTGCAGCTGAATGGCCTTACCTTCGATCAGCAGCGGTTCGAACGCCTGGATACCCAGACGGTGCAGGGTCGGCGCACGGTTCAGCATGACCGGGTGCTCGCGGATCACCTCATCGAGGATATCCCATACCACGGCTTCTTCACGCTCGACCATCTTCTTGGCCGCTTTAATGGTGGTAGCAAGACCACGCAGCTCCAGCTTGCCATAGATGAACGGCTTGAACAGCTCTAGCGCCATCTTCTTCGGCAGACCGCACTGATGCAGACGCAGGTACGGACCGACGGTGATAACGGAACGACCAGAGTAGTCGACGCGTTTACCCAGCAGGTTCTGACGGAAACGACCCTGCTTACCCTTGATCATGTCGGCCAGAGACTTCAGCGGACGCTTGTTAGAGCCGGTGATGGCGCGACCGCGACGGCCGTTATCTAACAGCGCATCGACCGCTTCCTGCAGCATACGCTTTTCGTTGCGTACGATGATATCCGGCGCGGCCAGATCCAATAGGCGCTTCAGACGGTTGTTACGGTTGATCACGCGACGATACAGATCGTTCAGATCGGAGGTCGCGAAACGACCGCCATCCAACGGGACCAGCGGACGCAGATCCGGCGGCAATACCGGCAGCACGGTCAGGATCATCCACTCCGGCTTGTTGCCAGACAGAATGAACGCTTCCAGCAGCTTGATGCGCTTGGTCAGCTTCTTACGCTTGGTCTCGGAGTTGGTCTCACCAAGCTCTTCACGCAGCTGCTCGCACTCGGCTTCCAGATCCATCCCTTTCAGCAGGGCCTGGATCGCCTCGGCGCCCATCTTGGCGTCGAATTCGTCACCGAACTCTTCCAGTGCGTCCAGATACTGCTCTTCGGTCAGGATCTGACGACGCTCCAGGTTGGTCATCCCACCTTCGACGACGACATAAGATTCGAAGTACAGCACGCGTTCGATATCACGCAGCGGCATGTCCAGCAACAGACCAATACGGGACGGCAGGGACTTCAGGAACCAGATGTGTGCGGTCGGCGAGGCCAGCTCGATGTGACCCATGCGCTCACGGCGAACCTTGGTCTGGGTCACTTCAACGCCACATTTTTCACAGATGACGCCACGGTGTTTCAAACGCTTGTACTTACCGCACAGGCACTCGTAATCTTTCACCGGCCCAAAAATACGGGCGCAGAAAAGACCGTCACGTTCCGGCTTGAACGTACGGTAGTTGATGGTTTCCGGCTTCTTAACTTCGCCGAACGACCAGGAACGGATCATATCTGGCGAAGCCAGCGCAATTTTGATCGCGTCAAACTCTTCGGTCTTGGTTTGCGCTTTCAGAAACTTCAGTAAGTCTTTCACGGATTAGCTCCCGTCGGAGTGAGAACTCTTAAGGCGCCCGCCGTAACGGGCGCCCTGTGATCGGTACGGATTCGAGTGCTTACTCGTCTTCCAGCTCGATGTTGATGCCCAGCGAGCGGATTTCTTTCAACAGTACGTTGAAGGATTCCGGCATGCCCGGTTCCATCTGATGGCTGCCATCCACGATGTTCTTATACATCTTGGTACGGCCGTTCACGTCATCAGACTTGACGGTGAGCATTTCCTGCAGGGTGTAGGCGGCGCCGTAGGCTTCCAGCGCCCACACTTCCATCTCCCCGAAGCGCTGACCACCGAACTGCGCCTTACCACCCAGCGGCTGCTGGGTAACCAGGCTGTAGGAGCCGGTGGAACGCGCGTGCATCTTGTCGTCGACCAGGTGGTTCAGTTTCAGCATGTACATGTAACCCACGGTTACCTGACGCTCGAAACGCTCACCGGTGCGACCGTCATACAGGGTGATCTGACCGGAGGTCGGGATACCACCCAGCTCCAGCAGACCCTTGATTTCGCGCTCTTTAGCACCGTCGAATACCGGCGTTGCAACCGGCAGACCCTTCTTCAGGTTTTCCGCCAGACGCAGGACTTCGTCATCGCTAAAGGTGTTCAGATCCACCTGCTGACGGGTGTTGTCACCCAGATCGTAGGCTCTCTGGATGAACTCACGCAGTTTGGCCACTTCCTGCTGCTGCTTGAGCATGGCGTTGATCTTGTCGCCGATGCCTTTCGCCGCCATACCCAGGTGGGTTTCCAGGATCTGACCGATGTTCATACGTGACGGTACGCCCAGCGGGTTCAGTACGATGTCGACCGGCGTGCCGTTCTCATCGTAAGGCATATCTTCGATCGGGTTGATCTTAGAGATAACACCCTTGTTACCGTGACGACCTGCCATCTTATCGCCCGGCTGGATCTGACGTTTCACCGCCAGGTACACCTTAACGATCTTCAGCACGCCCGGCGCCAGATCGTCGCCCTGGGTGATCTTACGACGCTTAGCTTCCAGCTTCTTCTCGAACTCAGCCTTCAGCTCGTCATACTGCTCGGCCAGCTGCTCCAGCTGATTTTGCTTGGCTTCATCGGCCAGGCCCAGCTCAAGCCAACGGTCACGCGGCAGTTTTTCCAGTTTTTCCGCTTCCACACCGCCGGCAACCAGCACGTCGTGAATACGGGCAAACAGACCGGCTTCCAGGATCTGCAGCTCTTCGGTCAGGTCTTTCTTGGCCTGCTTCAGCTGCATCTCTTCGATTTCCAGCGCACGCTTGTCTTTTTCCACGCCATCGCGGGTAAAGACCTGTACGTCGATAACGGTACCGGAAACGCTGTTCGGCACACGCAGAGAAGAGTCTTTCACGTCAGACGCCTTCTCACCGAAGATGGCGCGCAGCAGCTTCTCTTCCGGCGTCAGCTGGGTTTCACCTTTCGGCGTTACCTTACCGACCAGGATATCGCCACCCTTAACTTCGGCGCCGATATAGACGATGCCGGATTCGTCGAGCTTGGAAAGTGCGGCCTCACCGACGTTCGGGATGTCGGCGGTGATCTCTTCCGGCCCCAGCTTGGTGTCGCGGGACACACAGGCCAGTTCCTGGATATGAATAGAGGTGAAGCGATCTTCTTGTACCACGCGCTCGGAGACCAAGATGGAGTCTTCGAAGTTGTAACCGTTCCACGGCATGAACGCCACGCGCATGTTCTGACCCAGTGCCAGTTCGCCCAGATCGGTGGACGGACCGTCGGCCAGCACGTCGCCACGCTCGATCGGCTCACCCAGTGAGACACACGGCATCTGGCTGATGCAGGTGTTCTGGTTGGAACGGGTGTACTTGGTCAGGTTGTAGATGTCGATGCCGGCTTCGCCCGGGAACATCTCATCTTCGTTAACCTTGATGACGATACGGGACGCATCCACGTACTGCACCATACCACCGCGCTTGGCGACGGAGGTTACACCGGAGTCAACGGCAACCGCACGCTCCATACCGGTACCAACCAGCGGCTTATCGGCGCGCAGGGTCGGTACGGCCTGACGCTGCATGTTCGCACCCATCAGGGCACGGTTGGCATCATCGTGTTCCAAGAACGGGATCAGGGACGCACCGACGGAAACCACCTGCTGGGTGGAAACGTCCATGTAGTCAACCTGATCACGGCTGAACAGGCTGGATTCGCCCTTGCTGCGGCAGGTCACCAGATCTTCAACGAAGCGGCCTTCATCATCCAGGTTGGAGTTCGCCTGGGCGATAACGAAGTTGCCTTCTTCGATGGCAGACAGGTAATGGATCTCGTCGGTCACGATACCGTCACGCACGCGGCGATACGGGGTTTCCAGGAAACCATACTCGTTGGTCTGTGCGTACACAGACAGGGAGTTGATCAGACCGATGTTCGGACCTTCCGGCGTTTCGATAGGACATACGCGACCGTAGTGGGTCGGGTGTACGTCTCGCACTTCAAAGCCGGCGCGCTCACGGGTCAGACCGCCCGGGCCCAACGCAGAGATACGACGCTTGTGGGTGATCTCAGACAGCGGGTTATTCTGGTCCATAAACTGGGACAGCTGGCTGGAGCCGAAGAACTCTTTCACCGCCGCCGAAATCGGCTTGGCGTTGATCATGTCCTGCGGCATCAGCATATCCAGATCGCCCAAAGACAGACGCTCTTTCACCGCGCGCTCAACGCGCACCAGGCCAACGCGGAATTGGTTTTCCGCCATCTCGCCCACGGAGCGGATACGACGGTTGCCCAGGTGGTCGATATCGTCGACTTCGCCTTTACCGTTACGGATATCGATGAGCTTCTTCATCACCTCGATGATGTCGTCTTTGCTCAGGATACCGGAGCCTTCGATCTCGTCACGCATCAGAGAACGGTTGAACTTCATGCGGCCGACCGCAGAGAGATCGTAGCGATCTTCAGAGAAGAACAGGTTCTCGAACAGGTTTTCGGCGGCTTCGCGGGTCGGCGGCTCGCCTGGGCGCATCATGCGGTAGATTTCTACCAGCGCGCTCAGGCGATCGTTGGTCGGATCGACGCGCAGGGTCTCGGACATGTACGGACCGTGATCCAGGTCGTTGGTGAACAGCGTTTCGATACGCTTGTAACCAGACTGGCTCAGCTTGGCCAGCAGATCCAGCGACAGCTCCATGTTGGCGGCGCAGATCAGCTCACCGGTGCTTTCGTCGATGTAATCTTTGGCGGCCACTTTACCGACGATGTACTCAACCGGGACTTCGATCAGCTTAACATCATCTTTTTCCAGCTGACGGATGTGGCGGGCGGTAATACGGCGGCCTTTCTCAACGTAGACCTTACCGTTAGCCTCGATATCAAAAGAGGCGGTCTCACCGCGCAGACGCTCCGGTACCAGCTCCATCTGCAGCTTGTTGTCGCGAATTTCAAAGATCACCTTATCGAAGAACAGATCGAGGATCTGCTCGGTGGTGAAATCCAGCGCGCGCAGGATGATAGTGGCCGGCAGCTTGCGGCGGCGGTCAATACGGACAAACAGGTTGTCTTTCGGGTCGAACTCAAAGTCCAGCCAGGAACCGCGGTAAGGAATGATGCGTGCGTTATACAGCACCTTACCTGAAGAGTGGGTTTTACCCTTGTCGCTGTCGAAGAATACGCCCGGGCTGCGGTGCAGCTGAGAGACGATAACACGCTCGGTGCCGTTGATGACGAAAGTACCGTTTTCGGTCATCAGCGGGATTTCACCCATGTAAACTTCTTGTTCTTTGATGTCTTTAACGGTGCCTTCCGGCGCCTCACGCTCGTAGATCACCAGGCGCAGCTTCACGCGCAGCGGAGCGGAATAGGTTACGCCGCGGATCTGACACTCTTTGACGTCAAATACCGGCTCACCCAGACGGTAGCTGACATACTGCAGCTCGGAGTTGCCGCTGTAGCTCTGGATCGGGAACACAGAGCGGAAAGCCGCTTCCAGACCGTACTGGCCTTCCGGATCTTGCTCGATAAACTTCTGAAACGAGTCAAGCTGGATAGAAAGGAGGTATGGTACGTCCAGCACTTGGGGACGCTTACCAAAGTCCTTACGAATACGTTTTTTCTCGGTATAGGAGTAAACCATAGGGTTCCTCAGCTCGCTGAATAGTCGACCCATTCTGTCCGTCCTGATAGGACAGTTCATGCGACACCGTTTTGTGACCGAAAGGGTGAATCCCCCTTCGCAATACTTGTTTCTATCACTCTTAAACCATTTCATTGCGCTTTACACAGGCGCCGTAACTCACGGCCCTGACGCAGTATATTAAGGCGTCGATAGAAACAAGTATTGGGGATAACCGCTGGCTAAACAGTGTGAAACACCACCGGCATCCTTTACAGCGCAAAAAGGCTGGTGACCAAAAAGTCACCAGCCATCAGTCTGTTAGCACAGACTGTACTCCAGGAAGTTAAACTTATTTAACTTCAACAGAAGCGCCAGCTTCTTCCAGAGCTTTCTTCAGAGCTTCAGCGTCGTCTTTGCTGATGGCTTCTTTCAGAACTGCCGGAGCAGATTCTACCAGGTCTTTGGCTTCTTTCAGGCCCAGACCGGTTGCGCCACGGACAGCTTTGATGACAGCAACTTTGTTGCCACCGGCAGCGGTCAGAACTACGTCGAATTCAGTTTTTTCTTCAACGGCTTCAGCAGCGCCGCCAGCGGCAACGGCTACAGCAGCAGCAGCAGAAACACCGAATTTTTCTTCCATCATGGAGATCAGTTCAACAACGTCCATTACGGACATTTCTGCAACTGCGTCCAGAATTTGCTCTTTAGTGATAGACATGACAATTGTTCCTAAAAATCAGAAATAGTTTATACGTTAGCAAGTGCGACAGTAGCAAAGCAGCGGTTAAGCAGCTTCTTTCTGATCGCGCAGAGCAGCCAGAGTGCGGACCAATTTGCCGGCAGCGGCTTCTTTCATGGTCGCCATCAGGCGTGCGATTGCTTCTTCGTAAGTCGGCAGAGTTGCCAGACGGTCGATCTGGGCCGCCGGGATCAGCTCACCTTCAAAGGCTGCAGCTTTGACCTCAAATTTTGCATTGTCTTTGGCAAAAGCCTTGAACAGACGAGCGGCAGCGCCCGGGTGTTCCATAGAAAATGCAATCAGGGTCGGACCAACAAACGTGTCTTTCAGGCACTCGAACTGAGAGCCTTCAACGACGCGGCGCATCAGGGTGTTGCGAACAACACGCATGTATACGCCAGCTTCACGACCTGCTTTACGCAGTTCGGTCATTTTGTCTACGGTTACGCCGCGGGAATCCGCAACGACAGCAGACAGCGCGCCTTTGGCTACTTCGGTGACTTCAGCAACAATCGCTTGTTTGTCTTGAAGATTTAATGCCATTAGCTTGTGCTCCTGGATTTTTGCCGGAGAATGACTCCGGAACTCACTTCACTCGCTTACGACCGAGGCCGCGGCGAGCATAGAAACACGGTGAGCAGAATCCAGACATCTAAAAAGATTTCTTCGGGATCTGTCACCGTCTACGCAGGGAAATTAAGTCTCTGACGAGACACCTGCGGTCTTGGACGGAGGTCTGGAAAAGGCCAGACTCCAACCGAAAATTCGTTCGCTTTACATTCCGAGAATGCGCGGGCGTTAGATTTTAGACAAAACCGACGCCCGCGTAAAGCGAAAAGGCAATCCTAATCCCGCAGGATTAGTTAGCCACTGCGCTCAGGGTAGCCTGATCAATCGTTACGCCAGCGCCCATGGTGGTGGACAGGCAAACTTTCTTGATGTAGACGCCTTTGGCAGTTGCCGGCTTCGCCTTCTTCAGGGCAACCATCAGGGCTTCCAGGTTTTCCTTCAGCTGCTCAGCAGAGAAGCTCGCCTTACCGATGGTGCTGTGAATGATACCGTTCTTGTCGTTACGATAACGAACCTGACCAGCTTTAGCGTTCTTAACCGCTTCGGCTACGTTCGGAGTAACGGTACCCACTTTCGGGTTCGGCATCAGGCCACGCGGCCCCAGGATCTGGCCCAGTTGACCAACAACGCGCATTGCATCCGGGGAAGCAATGACAACGTCGAAGTTCATCTCGCCTTTTTTGATCTGATCAGCCAGGTCTTCCATACCGACCAGGTCAGCGCCGGCAGCTTTCGCCGCTTCAGCATTCGGACCCTGGGTAAAGACGGCAACGCGTACGGTGCGGCCGGTGCCATGCGGCAGGACGGTAGCACCACGTACGTTCTGGTCAGATTTACGCGCGTCGATGCCCAGGTTTACGGCAACGTCTACGCTTTCAACGAATTTAGCGGTGGCCAGCTCTTGCAACAGAGCAACGGCTTCGTTGATGTCGTACTGTTTAGTCGCATCAACTTTCTCACGGATCACGCGCATGCGCTTGGTCAGCTTAGCCATCTCTTAGTCCTCCACTACCAGGCCCATGGAACGAGCGGTACCTTCGATTGAGCGAGCCATCGCTTCAACGTCAGAACCAGTCATGTCCGCAGCTTTAGTTTCTGCGATTTCACGTACCTGAGCACGGGTCACTTTACCGACCTTGTCTTTGTTCGGCTTACCGGAACCAGACTTGACACCAGCAGCTTTCTTCAGCAGAACGGCAGCCGGCGGGGTCTTGGTAACGAAAGTGAAGGAACGGTCAGAGTAAACGGTAATAACAACCGGAATCGGCAGACCTTTTTCAATGCTGTCAGTCTTAGCATTGAACGCCTTACAGAATTCCATGATGTTAACACCCTGCTGACCCAGAGCCGGACCGACCGGCGGGCTCGGGTTAGCCATACCAGCTGCAACCTGCAGCTTCACGTAGGCTTGGACTTTCTTGGCCATGTAAATTTCCTCAGTTGGGTAATATCGCCTCAGCGAGGCTCCCCGCGATGGTAAAACGTTTATGTGCTGAAAAACGCATCAGCCCATAAATACAAAAGGCGCGAAATTGTAGTTCAATTTCGCGCCTATGGCAATGCAGATTTTGCTGCCGCGTGCGTTATTACGCTTTTTCGACCTGGCTGAAGTCCAGCTCTACCGGCGTCGCACGACCAAAGATAGAGACAGATACCTTCAGGCGGCTCTTCTCGTAATCCACCTCTTCGACCACGCCGTTGAAGTCGGCAAACGGCCCTTCGTTGACGCGAACCATTTCGCCCGGCTCGAACAGCGTCTTCGGACGCGGCTTATCCCCCACCTGCTGCAGGCGGTTCATAATCGCATCCACTTCTTTATCGCTGATCGGCGCGGGACGATCGGACGTTCCACCGATAAAGCCCATCACACGCGGTACACTGCGCACCAGATGCCAGCTGGCGTCGTTCATCACCATTTGCACCAGGACATAGCCCGGGAAGAACTTACGCTCGCTCTTGCGGCGCTGGCCGCCACGGATTTCGACCACTTCCTCGGTCGGCACCATGACTTCACCAAACAGCTCTT
This sequence comes from Edwardsiella anguillarum ET080813, assembly GCF_000264765.2. Lineage (GTDB taxonomy): Bacteria > Pseudomonadota > Gammaproteobacteria > Enterobacterales > Enterobacteriaceae > Edwardsiella > Edwardsiella anguillarum. Next base: position 1,932,960 of record NZ_CP006664.1, on the reverse strand, counting down.
CCATATTGTGCAGTTTGATATGCTCACGCAGCGACTGCGCTACGCGACCCTCAAAACCGGAAAACGCCTGAACGACGTACCAACGCTTCTTCGGTGCTTCAGACATTTTAGAACCTCAGGCCAGTAATAAAGGAAACCAGACGGACCAGAATACCATCCAGTCCCCACAGAATCAGTGCCATAACGGCGGTCACTGCGGCGACGATCAAAGTCGTATGCAGCGCTTCCTGGCGTGTCGGCCAAATCACTTTACGCATTTCGGTACGCGCTTCGCGGGCAAATGCCACGGTCGCCTTACCCTGCACTGTCATCAAGGCGATGCCGCCCGCGGCAGCGATGATAACCACAACGGCCAGAGCACGCAGTGGCAGACTCACATCACGGTAAATATAGTTACCGACGATGGCTACGATCAGCAGAACGGCGACGACCAGCCACTTCATGACTTCCAGGCCACGCCCGCTCCCTTGAGCATCGGTATTCGCACTCATAAACCAACCTGTCACTAGATTCCAGAAAAACAACTTTGCCCCGCAATGCGAGGCAAACCAAACCGAATGAGAATCTTACGAGATACCAATGTGGATAGCACATTTATATCTGCAAAAAGCGATGTTGCTCGCGTGTTTGCGCGGCAATCCACAGTTCGGCACCATACGCCGTATCGCCAGAGCCCATCTCACCAGTAATTATGTAGAAAAAAACCACTGATGAGATAGGTTCTTGTCAAACCGCGTAGAAAAAGGGCATCAAATGATGCCCTTTTATCACGTGCTGCGTCAAATCTTATTCGATAACTTTAGCAACAACGCCCGCACCAACGGTACGGCCGCCTTCGCGGATTGCGAAGCGCAGACCATCGTCCATGGCGATCGGGTGGATCAGGGTAACAACCATCTTGATGTTGTCGCCCGGCATTACCATCTCTACGCCTTCCGGCAGTTCGATGGTGCCCGTTACGTCAGTAGTACGGAAGTAGAACTGCGGACGGTAGCCTTTGAAGAACGGAGTATGACGGCCGCCTTCATCCTTGCTCAGGATATACACTTCGGATTCGAACTTGGTGTGCGGAGTGATGGAGCCCGGCTTAGCCAGTACCTGACCACGTTCGATCTCGTCACGCTTGGTACCACGCAGCAGAACGCCAACGTTCTCACCGGCACGGCCTTCGTCCAGCAGTTTGCGGAACATTTCCACGCCGGTACAGGTGGTTTTGGTGGTCGGCTTGATACCAACGATTTCAACTTCGTCACCCACCTTGATGATACCGCGCTCTACACGACCGGTAACAACGGTACCACGGCCAGAGATAGAGAATACGTCTTCGATCGGCAGCAGGAACGGCTTGTCGATGTCACGCTCAGGTTCCGGGATGTAGGAGTCCAGCGTCTCGGCCAGTTCGATGATCTTGGCTTCCCACTCGGCTTCGCCTTCCAGCGCTTTCAGCGCAGAACCGCGGATTACCGGGGTATCGTCGCCCGGGAAGTCGTACTGAGACAGCAGCTCACGAACTTCCATCTCAACCAGCTCCAGCAGCTCTTCGTCATCAACCATGTCGCACTTGTTCAGGAACACGATGATGTACGGAACGCCTACCTGGCGACCCAGCAGGATGTGCTCACGGGTCTGCGGCATCGGGCCGTCAGTCGCAGCAACAACCAGGATTGCGCCGTCCATCTGAGCCGCACCGGTGATCATGTTTTTAACATAGTCGGCGTGCCCCGGGCAGTCTACGTGAGCGTAGTGACGGGTCGGGGTATCGTATTCAACGTGAGAGGTGTTGATGGTGATACCACGTGCTTTTTCTTCCGGCGCGTTATCGATCTGATCGAATGCGCGAGCGCTACCGCCGTAGGTTTTAGCCAGAACGGTGGTGATAGCAGCGGTCAGGGTAGTTTTACCGTGGTCAACGTGGCCGATAGTACCGACGTTAACGTGCGGTTTTGAACGTTCAAACTTTTCTTTAGACATTAATTGTCCCTCTAATACACGGATAAATCGGTGATATCACCACATCAACCAAGCAAATAACGCTAAAGGGCTGTTTATATGCTTGCTGAAATTTATTACAGAGAAACCAGAAGGGGGAAAAGAGAGATGGTGCTGATACCCAGAATCGAACTGGGGACCTCACCCTTACCAAGGGTGCGCTCTACCGACTGAGCCATATCAGCACATGTTTGGAGCGGGCAGCGGGAATCGAACCCGCATCATCAGCTTGGAAGGCTGAGGTAATAGCCATTATACGATGCCCGCACCTGAACCCGGCTACCTGATTGTTCTGTAGAGTTTACACCGGACGCCGTTGCTGCGCGTACCGCTGTATTCTGGAATGTACCGACTGCTTACACTCCAAGCCCTATTGCTAAGGCCGAATAAATGGTGGTGGGGGAAGGATTCGAACCTTCGAAGTCTGAGACGGCAGATTTACAGTCTGCTCCCTTTGGCCGCTCGGGAACCCCACCACACCGGATTGTATTACTTGATGGTGCCGGCTGCCGGAATCGAACTGGCGACCTACTGATTACAAGTCAGTTGCTCTACCTACTGAGCTAAGCCGGCATCAAGTAGCGCGCATTCTAGGTAGTGATCGTCAGCTATGCAACAAAAAAATTCGATTTTATGCTTCTTCGCTCATAAAACGCGCAGAACAGACGAATTCACGCCTCTGCGTCTCGATAAAGAAGCGACCGATCCCGTTCGCCGCAGCACATCGCGCTAAAGAATAATCCAATCCACCGCCAGAAGAAAGTCCATTGTGCCAACTTTTCCCCGCGGCGCGTAAATCCCCCGGAAACGGGCAAGCCGATTTATATAACGCTCCCCGCGACGACAGATGGCTTGATCGCATACAAACCATCACGTAGATTGAAGCAACTTTTGGAAAAAAGCGCTGCGCCCCAACCGAAGCTGTCTATAATAAGCGACTCGTTTTCTCTGGAGTTGGCGTCCGCGCCGTTTCCATCCCGCGCTGACAGGCAGACACAGGCATATGAAGAAAGAGCAAACCCTGGCGACCCCCTATCTGCAGTTTGATCGCCATCAGTGGGCGGCATTGCGTAATGCCGTCCCGTTAACTCTCACCGAAGAAGAGATTGCCCGTCTCAAAGGGATAAATGAAGATCTCTCGCTGGATGAGGTTGCCCAGATCTATTTGCCCCTTTCACGCTTGCTGAATTTCTATTTCAGCTCCAGCGTCAGTCGACAGGCCGTGCTGGAGAAGTTCCTCGGCACTCATAGCCCGCGCATCCCCTATATTATCGGCATTGCAGGCAGCGTCGCCGTCGGCAAGAGCACGACGGCCCGCGTATTACAAGCGCTGCTTAGCCGGTGGCCGGAGCATCGCCGGGTCGAACTGATCACCACCGACGGATTCCTGCATCCCAATAAAGTACTGCAGGAGCGGGGGCTGATGAAAAAGAAAGGCTTTCCCCAATCCTACGATATGCACCGTCTGGTGAAGTTTGTCTCAGATATAAAATCAGGCGTGCCGCGGGTAACCGCCCCTCAGTACTCTCACCTGATTTACGATGTGATCCCGGACAGCCATAAGGTGATTGAGCGGCCGGATATTCTGATCCTGGAAGGGTTGAACGTACTGCAAAGTGGGATGGACTATCCGCACGATCCACATCGGGTATTCGTATCCGACTTCGTCGACTTCTCCATCTATGTTGATGCTGATGAGCATCAGCTACAGGCCTGGTACATCAACCGCTTTCTCAAGTTCCGCGAGGGCGCCTTCTCCAACCCGGACTCTTACTTCCATCATTATTCACAGCTGCCGGAGTCTGAGGCCATCGCGATTGCCACCGGGCTATGGAATGAAATTAACGGATTAAACCTGCGCCAGAATATTCTGCCAACCCGCGAGCGGGCCAGCCTCATTATGACCAAGGGCAGCAACCACGCCATTGAGAGCGTCCGACTGCGTAAATAGGTATCTCACGGCACCGCGCTGACAGAAATAGCCGGGGGGAGCCCACGCTCCCCCGCCTTCGAACGATATGCCTACTCAGCCTGCGCGTAAGGAGATCTCACCGCCGATAAACGGGGTGATAATGCCGTCACGCTCCAGCAGCAGCGCACCCTGCGCATCAATGCCCCGCGCAATGCCGTGGATAACCTGCTCCCCGATGATCAGCCGTACCGGACGGTCAATAAAGTTATCCAGCGCGCGCCAACGGGCGATAAACGGTGATAAACCACGCACCTCAAAATCGGCCAACGTACTGCGCAAACGGCTCAGCAGGCAGGCTACCAGCTGGTTGCGATCGATGTCGACCCCGGCCTCCTGTAGGTTGATCCACTGCTGATCCACCACGCTGGTATCGGGATTGCGCATCATCAAGTTGATCCCGGCGCCGACCACAATATTCGCCGCATCGCCCGTTTTTCCCGTCAGCTCAACCAGAATACCGGCCAGCTTGCGATCGTTGAGATAGAGATCATTCGGCCACTTGACCTTCACACCGGCGGCCCCCAGTTCCTGTAATACCTCCGCCATGACGATCCCGATCACCAGGCTCAGCCCCATTGCGGCGGCCGGCCCCTGCTCCAGCTTCCAGTACATGGACAGATACAGGTTGGCACCGAAGGGTGAGAACCAGTGACGGCCTCGACGACCGCGCCCAGCCTGCTGATACTCGGCGACGCAGGCATCGCCGGAAGCCAGCGCGCCAATCCGCTCCAGCAGGTACTGATTGGTGGAATCCACCACCGGCAACACCGTTACTCGCCCCTGGGGCAGCAGGGTGCCGATCGTCTCTGCATTCAGCAGCTGCATGGGCGTCGGCAGACAGTAGCCTTTCCCTGGAACGGTAAATACGTCAATGCCCCAGTCGCGCAGGGTCTGAATATGCTTATTGATCCCCGCACGGCTCATGCCCAGCGACTCCCCCAAATGCTCTCCAGAGTGAAAATCGCCATCGGCCAGCTGCGAAATCAGTTTCAATGGAACCGTAATATCTTTCATGACAGCACCTCAACGGCGTTAACCTCACCCTGCGCGGCGATAAAGCGTACCTCTGGATCCAGCCACACAGCAAACGCCTCACCAACCCGACGGCGCACATAGCGCGCCAGCGCGATGACATCCTGGGCGCTAGCGTGATGCTGATTAATCAGCACCAGCGCCTGCTGACGGTGCACCGCCGCACCGCCGATCTGATATCCCTTAAGCTCGCAGCGATCGATGAGCCAGCCTGCCGCTAACTTCACCTCCCCCTTATCCTGCGGGTAGCAGGGCGCTTGTGGATAGCGCGCACGAATAGCCTCGGCAACCTCGGCGCTCACCACCGGATTCTTAAAGAAGCTTCCCGCGTTGCCATGCTGCACCGGGTCGGGCAACTTGGTTCTACGCATATGGCAGACCGCGTCAAATACGGCCCTCGGCGTCACGGTCATCGCATCAAGGCGAGTCAGATCGCCGTAGCTAAGCATCGGCTGCCAGCGTTTGCCCAGGCGTAATCCCACGGCGACGATCGCATACCCATCGCGATAGCGATGTTTAAAAATACTCTCTCGATAGCCAAAGCCACACGCGGCAGCAGGTAGGCGCTGCAGAGTGCCATTGCGCAGATCCAGCGCGTCGACATAGTCACAGACATGCTGTAACTCTACGCCGTAGGCACCGATATTCTGAATGGGCGCAGAACCTACACAGCCAGGGATCAGCGCCAAATTCTCTAGACCCGCCATTCCACGATCCAGGGTATAGCGCACCAGATCGTGCCAGTTTTCACCGGCCCCCACGTGCAAATGCCAGTTCGCCTCATCCTCATCAACCTGGATCCCGGGAATACGATTAAGGATCACACTGCCGGCAAAATCCTCCATGAACAGGACATTGCTACCGCCCCCCAGTATCAGAACCGGCTGTCGGCGCGCCGTCGCCGCCTGCCAATGAGACAAAAGCGCCGCAGCGCTGTCCGCAGTAAGGATCTGCTCGGCCCGGGCGGGAAGACCGAAGGTGGTAAATTCGGTAAGTGATGTAAGGTGCTTGGACATGAAACGGCTATCTCATCCTGACTAAACAGTCTCTAGTCTACCCGATTATCCGCGCCATACCGTGGATAAATCGGTAGAGAGAGAGGAATTTCAGCGGGCGGATCATCGGGGGAGATCCGCTAACGCCGGTGCGGCAGCGCCAGCGTCGCCGGGCGGATAAACCCAAGGCCCCCGGCTTTCAGACATCGCTTCCTAGACGTTCCGTTCTGCTCCACGGCCGGCGCCGCGGTTCGCCTCAGGAGTCACCCACTGCCCGGCAAAACCTCGATAAACAAAAAGACCCCATGCTTGCGCATGGGGTCTTTCCGTTTGTTTGATGCCTGGCAGTTCCCTACTCTCGCATGGGGAGACCCCACACTACCATCGGCGCTACGGCGTTTCACTTCTGAGTTCGGCATGGGGTCAGGTGGGACCACCGCGCTATCGCCGCCAGGCAAATTCTGTTTTACCAACCGCCATCACTGGCCATCGGTTCCAATCTTGAACAAGCTAAATTCGTCTCTCTAAAAACACCTTCGGTGTTGTAAGGTTAAGTCTCACGGATCATTAGTACTGGTTAGCTCAACGTATCGCTACGCTTACACACCCAGCCTATCAACGTCTTAGTCTTAAACGTTCCTTCAGTGGGCTCAAGGCCCAAGGGAAGACTCATCTCGAGGCAAGTTTCGCGCTTAGATGCTTTCAGCGCTTATCTTTTCCGCACGTAGCTACCGGGCAATGCAATTGGCATCACAACCCGAACACCAGCGGTGCGTCCACTCCGGTCCTCTCGTACTAGGAGCAGCCCCTCTCAATCTTCCAACGCCCACGGCAGATAGGGACCGAACTGTCTCACGACGTTCTAAACCCAGCTCGCGTACCACTTTAAATGGCGAACAGCCATACCCTTGGGACCTACTTCAGCCCCAGGATGTGATGAGCCGACATCGAGGTGCCAAACACCGCCGTCGATATGAACTCTTGGGCGGTATCAGCCTGTTATCCCCGGAGTACCTTTTATCCGTTGAGCGATGGCCCTTCCATTCAGAACCACCGGATCACTAAGACCTGCTTTCGCACCTGCTCGAGCCGTCACTCTCGCAGTCAAGCTAGCTTATGCCTTTGCACTAACCTCCTGATGTCCGACCAGGATTAGCTAACCTTCGTGCTCCTCCGTTACTCTTTGGGAGGAGACCGCCCCAGTCAAACTACCCACCAGACACTGTCCCTACCCCGGATCACGGGGCCAGGTTAGAACATCAAACATTAAAGGGTGGTATTTCAAGGTCGGCTCCATGCAGACTGGCGTCCACACTTCAAAGCCTCCCACCTATCCTACACATCAAGGTTCAATGTTCAGTGTCAAGCTATAGTAAAGGTTCACGGGGTCTTTCCGTCTTGCCGCGGGTACACTGCATCTTCACAGCGAGTTCAATTTCACTGAGTCTCGGGTGGAGACAGCCTGGCCATCATTACGCCATTCGTGCAGGTCGGAACTTACCCGACAAGGAATTTCGCTACCTTAGGACCGTTATAGTTACGGCCGCCGTTTACTGGGGCTTCGATCAAGAGCTTCGCCTTACGGCTGACCCCATCAATTAACCTTCCAGCACCGGGCAGGCGTCACACCCTATACGTCCACTTTCGTGTTTGCAGAGTGCTGTGTTTTTATTAAACAGTTGCAGCCAGCTGGTATCTTCGACTGGCTTCGGCTCCATCCGCAAGGGACTTCACCTACATGCCAGCGTGCCTTCTCCCGAAGTTACGGCACCATTTTGCCTAGTTCCTTCACCCGAGTTCTCTCAAGCGCCTTGGTATTCTCTACCTGACCACCTGTGTCGGTTTGGGGTACGATTCAGTGTTATCTGGAGCTTAGAGGCTTTTCCTGGAAGCAGGGCATTAACCACTTCAGCACCGTAGTGCCTCGTCATCACGCCTCAGTGTTAAAGATGACCGGATTTGCCAGGTCATCACACCTACACGCTTAAACCGGGACAACCGTCGCCCGGCCGGTCTAGCCTTCTCCGTCCCCCCTTCGCAATAACACCAAGTACAGGAATATTAACCTGTTTCCCATCGACTACGCCTTTCGGCCTCGCCTTAGGGGTCGACTTACCCTGCCCCGATTAACGTTGGACAGGAACCCTTGGTCTTCCGGCGAGCGGGCTTTTCACCCGCTTTATCGTTACTTATGTCAGCATTCGCACTTCTGATACCTCCAGCAGCCCTCACAGGCCACCTTCAACGGCTTACAGAACGCTCCCCTACCCAACAACGCCTAAGCGTCGCTGCCGCAGCTTCGGTGCATGGTTTAGCCCCGTTACATCTTCCGCGCAGGCCGACTCGACCAGTGAGCTATTACGCTTTCTTTAAATGATGGCTGCTTCTAAGCCAACATCCTGGCTGTCTATGCCTTCCCACATCGTTTCCCACTTAACCATGACTTTGGGACCTTAGCTGGCGGTCTGGGTTGTTTCCCTCTTCACGACGGACGTTAGCACCCGCCGTGTGTCTCCCGTGATAACATTCTTCGGTATTCGTAGTTTGCATCGGGTTGGTAAGTCGGGATGACCCCCTAGCCGAAACAGTGCTCTACCCCCGAAGATGAGTTCACGAGGCGCTACCTAAATAGCTTTCGGGGAGAACCAGCTATCTCCCGGTTTGATTGGCCTTTCACCCCCAGCCACAAGTCATCCGCTAATTTTTCAACATTAGTCGGTTCGGTCCTCCAGTTAGTGTTACCCAACCTTCAACCTGCCCATGGCTAGATCACCGGGTTTCGGGTCTATACCTTGCAACTAGACGCCCAGTTAAGACTCGGTTTCCCTACGGCTCCCCTATTCGGTTAACCTTGCTACAAAATATAAGTCGCTGACCCATTATACAAAAGGTACGCAGTCACACCCCGAAGGATGCTCCCACTGCTTGTACGTACACGGTTTCAGGTTCTATTTCACTCCCCTCGCCGGGGTTCTTTTCGCCTTTCCCTCACGGTACTGGTTCACTATCGGTCAGTCAGGAGTATTTAGCCTTGGAGGATGGTCCCCCCATATTCAGACAGGATAACACGTGTCCCGCCCTACTCATCGAACTCACAGCTGTGCACCTTCGTGTACGGGGCTATCACCCTGTATCGCGCGACTTTCCAGACGCTTCCACTAATGCACAAACTGATTCAGGTTCTGGGCTCTTCCCCGTTCGCTCGCCGCTACTAGGGGAATCTCGGTTGATTTCTTTTCCTCAGGGTACTTAGATGTTTCAGTTCCCCTGGTTCGCCTCGTTAAGCTATGTATTCACTTAACGATAGTGCAACGGATTGCACTGGGTTTCCCCATTCGGACATCGCCGGCTAATAATGCTTCATATCAGCTCACCGACGCTTATCGCAGATTAGCACGTCCTTCATCGCCTCTGACTGCCTAGGCATCCACCGTGTACGCTTAGTCACTTAACCTCACAACCCGAAGATGTTTCACTTCGTGCTGTAAGCATTTGAGAGACTCTCGAATCACTTATTAAAAGCAATTCGATTGTTTTCGAATTTTCAGCTTGTTCCAGATTGTTAAAGAGCAAAATATTGCAAACATGACTCGTAAGTCCGTTTTGCAATACTGTTGGCACCGTCTTTCACCCGATACCGCAAATGGCGTCCCCTAGGGGATTCGAACCCCTGTTACCGCCGTGAAAGGGCGGTGTCCTAGGCCTCTAGACGAAGGGGACACAAGGGTCGGCTTCGCAGACGCGTTTGCTCGAACATCTATCAGACAATCTGTGTGAGCACTACACAATTTCGTATTTTCAGGTAAGGAGGTGATCCAACCGCAGGTTCCCCTACGGTTACCTTGTTACGACTTCACCCCAGTCATGAATCACAAAGTGGTAAGCGCCCTCCCGAAGGTTAAGCTACCTACTTCTTTTGCAACCCACTCCCATGGTGTGACGGGCGGTGTGTACAAGGCCCGGGAACGTATTCACCGTGGCATTCTGATCCACGATTACTAGCGATTCCGACTTCATGGAGTCGAGTTGCAGACTCCAATCCGGACTACGACGTACTTTATGAGGTCCGCTTGCTCTCGCGAGGTCGCTTCTCTTTGTATACGCCATTGTAGCACGTGTGTAGCCCTACTCGTAAGGGCCATGATGACTTGACGTCATCCCCACCTTCCTCCAGTTTATCACTGGCAGTCTCCTTTGAGTTCCCGGCCGAACCGCTGGCAACAAAGGATAAGGGTTGCGCTCGTTGCGGGACTTAACCCAACATTTCACAACACGAGCTGACGACAGCCATGCAGCACCTGTCTCAGCGTTCCCGAAGGCACTCCCGTATCTCTACAGGATTCGCTGGATGTCAAGAGTAGGTAAGGTTCTTCGCGTTGCATCGAATTAAACCACATGCTCCACCGCTTGTGCGGGCCCCCGTCAATTCATTTGAGTTTTAACCTTGCGGCCGTACTCCCCAGGCGGTCGATTTAACGCGTTAGCTTCGGAAGCCACGCCTCAAGGGCACAACCTCCAAATCGACATCGTTTACAGCGTGGACTACCAGGGTATCTAATCCTGTTTGCTCCCCACGCTTTCGCACCTGAGCGTCAGTCTTCGTCCAGGAGGCCGCCTTCGCCACCGGTATTCCTCCAGATCTCTACGCATTTCACCGCTACACCTGGAATTCTACCTCCCTCTACGAGACTCTAGCTTGCCAGTCTTGGATGCAGTTCCCAGGTTAAGCCCGGGGATTTCACATCCAACTTAACAAACCGCCTGCGTGCGCTTTACGCCCAGTAATTCCGATTAACGCTTGCACCCTCCGTATTACCGCGGCTGCTGGCACGGAGTTAGCCGGTGCTTCTTCTGTAGGTAACGTCAATTGTGAGCGCTATTAACGTTCACACCTTCCTCCCTACTGAAAGTACTTTACAACCCGAAGGCCTTCTTCATACACGCGGCATGGCTGCATCAGGCTTGCGCCCATTGTGCAATATTCCCCACTGCTGCCTCCCGTAGGAGTCTGGACCGTGTCTCAGTTCCAGTGTGGCTGGTCATCCTCTCAGACCAGCTAGGGATCGTCGCCTAGGTGAGCCATTACCCCACCTACTAGCTAATCCCATCTGGGTTCATCTGATGGCATGAGGCCCGAAGGTCCCCCACTTTGGTCTTGCGACGTTATGCGGTATTAGCTACCGTTTCCAGTAGTTATCCCCCTCCATCAGGCAGATCCCCAGACATTACTCACCCGTCCGCCGCTCGTCAGCGGAGAAAGCAAGCTTTCTCCCTGCTACCGCTCGACTTGCATGTGTTAAGCCTGCCGCCAGCGTTCAATCTGAGCCATGATCAAACTCTTCAATTAAAAGCTTGATGCTCAAAGAAATTAAACTGTTTATTCGTAATGAATTAACTGCTGTCACTCTTCAAGACTTTAAATATTTTGGCATTCCGAGGAATGCTTAATACGAATCTTGCGAGTGCCCACACAGATTGTCTGATAATTTGTTAAAGAGCGTCGCCGTGAAAACCCGTTGAGTTATCACCGGCGTGGGCTGCGTATACTACGCTTTTCGCCCGCAGAGTCAAGCATTTATTTTTGCTTTCTCTGCCTGACTGGGCGACGAGTTGGTCGTTGTTCCCGGTCAGTGGAGGCGCATTATAGGGACTTCTCGCGACGAGACAAGTCTTAATTTTAAAATTTATATCGTTCGGTTTTTTTTTCAACAAAACCCAGGTTTTATGCAGTTTTTTTAGCTAACGTGCTCACGAAGCGAGCAAAATCACGGGCAAAACGATCGACCTGTTGCCAGTCCGTGTACTCGACCTCTTTTGTCGTATCGGTCTCACCGCCGGTCATCTTCATAATCATCTTAATCATGGTGCGATCCAGCCAGCCATAGCGCGGATAGCGCAGCGCACCGGCAAATACCACGCACTGGGCGGGTTTCCAGGGCGTCGACAGCAAAAACTTACGCGTATAGCCGTTCGTCTGCGGGGTTCGCTTCTCTGGCTTGCGCGCCGTCAGGTTAATGGCAAAAAATGCGCTCGGCATCGTATTCAGCCGCGGGGTATGGTCACTGGCAAAGCGGTACAGCGCGCGAGGAAAGTGGCCATAGCGTACCGCGGCGCCAATCGCCACCGCCTGGTAGGCGTTCAGGTCAATATCGCCTGCCTGTTCTAAATCCCGCAGCTCACAGTCCAACGTCTCAGACATCGCCGTCGCAATCGCGGTAGCGATCGCTTTAGTTTGTCCATCGTGGCTCGAATACAGCACTAACGTTTTCATCGTTGATCCCTATTCCGTCAGTTGCGCCAAAAAGTTGGCGTAAACAGCACCAATAATGTAAACACCTCCAGACGGCCAAATAGCATGGTCACCACCAAGATCCATTTAGCGACATCATTCATTGAGGTGAAGTTATCCGCCACGACCCCCAGCCCGGGGCCAAGGTTATTTAAGGTTGCGACCACCGCCGCAAAGGCAGAGAAATCGTCGACTCCGGTCGCAATGATCGCCAGCATGCTGATGATAAACACTAGCGCATAGGCTGAAAAGAATCCCCAGACGGCCTCCAGAATCCGCTCCGGCAGGGCGCGATTTCCCAGCTTGATGGTATATACCGCATTGGGGTGCACCAGCCGCTTGAGCTCACGTGACCCCTGTAGGAACAGCAGCAGAATACGGATCACCTTAAGCCCACCGCCGGTAGAGCCAGCGCAGCCCCCGATAAACGCAGAGCACAGCAGCAGCACGGGTAAAAACAGCGGCCATTTGGCAATGCTGTCGGTGGTGAAACCGGCGGTAGTCGCCATCGAGACCACCTGGAAAAAGGCCTGATTGAGCGTTTGCCATCCGCTGGCGTATACATTATGCAGCCACAGGACCAGCGTACAGACGCTGACCAGCGTCAGCTGCACGGCGATGAACATCCTGAACTCCGGATCGCGCCAATACACCCGGGGACTGCGCCCACTGAGAAAGGCAAAGTGCAGGCTGAAGTTACACCCGGAAATCAGCAGAAAAACGGCGATGATGGTATTAATGGTCGGACTGTTGAAATAGCCGATGCTGGCGTCATGGGTTGAAAACCCGCCGATGGCAATCGTCGAAAAGCTGTGCGAAATCGCGTCAAACACATCCATTCCCGCCCCCCACAGGGCGATAGCACAGGCGATGGTCAACATGACATAGATAAGCCACAGCGTTTTGGCCGTTTCGGCAATACGCGGGCGCATCTTGTTATCTTTAAGGGGGCCCGGCATCTCGGCCCGGTATAGCTGCAGGCCACCGACGCCAAGAATGGGCAGAATGGCCACCGCCAGCACAATGATCCCCATACCGCCGAGCCACTGTAGCATCTGCCGATAGAACAGTATCGCCTTAGGCAGCGCGTCTAGCCCGACCAGCGTTGTGGCGCCGGTCGTGGTCAAGCCGGAAAACGACTCGAAGAACGCATCGGTGACGCTAAGATTCGGGCGTTCTGAAAACAGAAACGGCAGCGCACCGACGCTGCCCAACACGGTCCAAAACAGCACGACGATCAGAAACCCCTCGCGCGGCTTCAGCTCATGCTTCTGTTTACGCTGGGGCCACCACAGCAGCATACCGATGCCGAGGGCGACAAAAAACGTTTCGACAAACGCACGCCCGGCGCCATCGCGGTAGATCAGCGCCACCAGTCCGGGGACAAACATGGTGCCGGAAAACAGGATGACCAGCAGGCCGACGATTCGAATGATGGCGCGAAAATGCATCCGGACACATTCCTTGCTCAATAAGCACTAAATAACGGGAGAGCGCGGATTATTACGAAGTCGCCTGTAATTGCAATGTTCCACGACTGGCGTTGCGCAATTTTTCATCCACATCGTCCTGACGGCCAAGTGGCAGGCTCAGCCGCAGCATCACCTGAGCAGAAAACGCGCTGTCAAGCACGCTACCGCCCGCCTGCGCCACAATCCCCTCCACCAGCGTCAGTTGGGCATAGTCACAGCACAGCGTATACGCTGCCATCGGCACCTTTTGCCGACGGACCAGCGCCTGCAACGCCTGCTGAACTCCGCTGCCGTAGGCCCTGACCAATCCGCCGGTGCCCAACTTGATCCCGCCGTAGTAACGCACGACGACCGCACACACCTCGCCTACGCCGCTGCCCATCAGCTGAGCCAGCATGGGTTTCCCCGCCGTGCCGGAGGGTTCACCGTCATCTGAAAAACCCAGCCGTTGGGTATCCTCCGGCGCACCGGCCACGAAGGCCCAGCAGTGATGGCGTGCATCAGGGTGTGCCCGTCGGGTCTCCTGAACGAACGCCTTCGCCGCGTCAACCCCCGGCGTGTGAGCCAGCAGCGTAATGAAGCGGCTTTTCTTGATCTCCTCACAGACGCTGACGGGCTGCGCGGGAACGGGGTACGGATGCGGCATCAGGCGAGATGCAGATCGCGCGTCATATTTTCTACGCCGTGCGCATGGAAGATCACATTATCCTCAATGCGAATGCCGCCATAGGGGCGCAGGGCGTCAATACGGCCACGGTTAAAGTGCTGGCCAAACTCACCCTCGAGCCAAGGCGCGAGCAGCGTATCGATAAAATAGAGGCCTGGTTCAATGGTCATTACCATGCCCGGCTCCATGATTCGGGTACAGCGCAAATAGGGATACCGATCCGGCGCCGCCATCTGCGTCCCCAGCTCGTCCTGCATAAAACCTGCTACATCATGCACCTGCAGACCAAGCGGGTGCCCCAGCCCATGCGGCAGGAACGGCGTGGTCAGCCCCTGGGTGACGGCCGCCTCATCGCTAATGCCGGTCAGAATATGATGATGACGCAGGATCGCAGCCAAACGCTGATGGAACTGTAAATTGTAGTCGGTATAACGCACGCCGGTCTGCAGCGTGGCAATTAACGCCTGCTGAGCCTGGTTCACCTCTGCTACCAGCGCGGCGAAGTCGCTCTGTCCGTTTGCCGCATAGGTACGCGTTAAGTCGGCTGCATAGCCATGAAACTCCGCTCCCGCATCGATCAGAAAACTGTGCATCTCAGACGGTGCACGCCGCTCTAAGTGCGTATAGTGCAGCACCGCGGCATGCCGGTTCAGGGCGATGATATTGTCGTACGGTACGTCATTCTCTCCCTGCCCGGTCGCGCTCAGATAGGCGAGGTTGATATCAAACTCGCTCATTCCTGCGCGGAAGGCCTCCAACGCGGCCTGGTGGCCATCCACGGCGATTTTCTGCGCCTCGCGCATACAGGCCTGCTCATACTCGCTCTTGTACGCGCGATGATAGTGCAGGAAATTCAGCACTGCCTGCGGGTTCTGATGCGCCTCGTCGATGCCAAGGCTGCGCGCCCGCTCAGCGTTCGGCCCGATATAGGCGACGTTGCCGCGCGCGGCGGGCAGCAGGGCAGCGATATCATCGGCATGACGCAGCGCCGTCATCTCTACCTGCTCGGTCCAAAATGCCTGCGGCAACGGCGAAACGCTGTGCCAATAATCCAGGGGAGAGTAAAACCACAGCTTGGGCTTATTGACGCCATCGATCCACAGCCAGCAGTTCGGTACCTGGGTCACCGGCACCCAGGCTTTAAAATGCGGGTTGATCTTGAAAGGGTAATCCTGATCGTCCAAGAAACGCGCGATGGGTTCACCGGAGTGAATCAGCAGCCCATCCAGCTGATGGCGTTCCAGAATGGTACGCGCGCGCTGCTGCAGCGTAGCGAGGTGCTTCGTATAGAGTGAGGCCAGAGTGTCCATGTCATTACCCTTTACAGACGTCGATTGGCGTCATCTTAGCACAGGGTATTGCACAAAACTCCCCCTTGGCGGTAAGGCGGTCAGGGGGCTAAGTGCCGCGGCGCCGTCCCCATGCATACGATACGACGCCGCGCCTCACGCATCAGATAAAGGCAAAGGCATCGCCGTAAATATGCTCTGGATTGGCCTCACGCTCGGCACAAAAGCGCTCCCGAGCAATCTTAGCCATCTCGAAACGTCCGGCGATATAGATATCGTGCTGGGCCAATGAGCCAAAGTCCTGCATCACGGCGCTGATCACCGTGCCGCTCCGCCCTTGCCAATCGGCATCCGGTTGCTCTACGGTCGGGATTATCTTCAGTTGGGGATAGCGCGCACTCAGCGCATACAGCTCATTGAGATCATACAGATGCTTCAGCTCGCGTCCGCCCCAATAGAGAGAGATCTCCCGCTGCGGCTGCTGAGACAGCGCCATCAGCAGAATCGAGCGGGTATAGGAGAAACCGGTGCCGCCGGCGATCAGTACCAGCGGGCGCAGGCTGTCTTCGCGCAGCCAGGCATCGCCATGAGGCATATCGACGCACAGCGTGCGATCCTGCAGAATGCGATCCATGACGGCCATGGCGTAGAGATTAAGCTCCGAAGCGCCGATGTGCAGTTCAATACAATCGCTCTGCAGCGGCGTGGATGCCATAGAGAACGGGCGCTTATCCCGCTCATCCATCACGACCATCAGGTATTGACCGGCGCGAAAATCGACGGCACGCTCCGGCACCAAACGTACGCGGTACACGGTATCCGTGATGGCATCTACTGAAGTAACTTTACAGCTCAACGTTGTCATGTGATTACTCTATTGGGTCATTAGCGCAGCGCTCAGGCTCACTGCGCATCCTTGTCGTTAGCAAAAATGTCCAATTCATTCCACAGGGTATCTACCCGCGCGCGTACGGCTTCATCCATCACGATGGGATGCCCCCACTCCCGCTGGGTTTCTCCCGGCCACTTGTTCGTCGCATCCAGCCCCATCTTCGAGCCCAGGCCAGACACCGGCGAGGCAAAGTCCAGATAGTCTATCGGGGTATTCTCGATCAACAGCGTATCACGCGCGGGGTCCATTCGCGTCGTCAGCGCCCAGATCACATCCTGCCAATCACGGGCATTGATATCATCGTCACAGACAATCACAAACTTGGTGTACATAAATTGACGCAGAAATGACCACACCCCCATCATCACCCGCTTGGCGTGTCCCGGATACTGCTTCTTCATCGTCACCACCGCCATACGGTAGGAGCACCCCTCAGGCGGCAGATAAAAGTCCACGATCTCCGGAAACTGCTTCTGCAGCAGAGGGACGAACACCTCATTCAGCGCCAGCCCCAGCACCGCTGGCTCATCGGGAGGGCGGCCGGTATAGGTCGAATGATAAATCGGCCGATCGCGCTGCGTCAGGTGAGTCACGGTGAATACCGGGAAGCGCTCCACCTCATTATAGTATCCGGTATGGTCGCCATAGGGGCCCTCTGGCGCCGTCTCCCCCGGTTCAATGTAGCCTTCCAAGACGATCTCGGCGCTGGCCGGAACCTCTAAATCGCAGGACAGGCATTTGACGACCTCGCTTTTATGACCACGCAGCAGCCCGGCGAAAGCGTATTCCGACAGCGAGTCCGGCACCGGCGTAACCGCCGCGAGCAGCGTGGCCGGATCGGCGCCGAGCGCCACCGCCACAGGAAAGCGCTCACCGGGATGCGCCTGGCACCACTCCTGAAAATCGAGCGCGCCGCCGCGATGGGACAACCAACGCATGATGAGCTTATTTTTACCCAGTACCTGCTGGCGATAGATCCCCAGGTTTTGACGCGACTTACAGGGGCCTCGGGTCACCGTTAACCCCCAGGAGACCAGCGGGGCAACATCCTGCGGCCAACAGTGCATCACCGGCAGCGTGGCCAGGTCGACATCGTCGCCTTGGAGTACCCGCTC
Source organism: Edwardsiella anguillarum ET080813 (assembly GCF_000264765.2). Taxonomy (GTDB): domain Bacteria; phylum Pseudomonadota; class Gammaproteobacteria; order Enterobacterales; family Enterobacteriaceae; genus Edwardsiella; species Edwardsiella anguillarum. Next base: position 1,915,248 of record NZ_CP006664.1, on the reverse strand, counting down.
CTGACAGGGCGCCTTGGACAGACGCTTGGTCGGCATATTTAAGATCTGCTTAAACTGCGGCAGCTTCTCCACCAGGTCGCGAAACCCTTTCGGCGGATCCGGTTCCTTCAGAAAAGCCAGCAGCTTACCGACATCACGCAGCGCACCAACCTCCTCCTGCCCCATGCCCAGAGCCACCCGCTGTGGCGTACCGAATAGGTTACACAGCACGGGAATATCGTAGCCTTTGGGATTTTCGAACAGCAGCGCCGGGCCACCGGCGCGCAGGGTGCGATCGGCAATCTCGGTCATTTCCAGATAGGGATCGATGGACTGTTGGATACGCTTTAATTCACCCCGCTGTTCAAGCAAGGCAATGAACTCACGCAAGTCACGGTATTTCATAGCATTCTTATCGATTCGGGTGAAGAACCCATTATAAGCGTTCTTCACCCGACTTGCTGTACTTTTGTTACAATCGAGTAACTCATACGGCAAGAAATGCGTCGCTCGCAGCGCCCGTTTAACGGCAGTGGAACGGCACCAGCGCAGCTAAAGCCTGCGTATCATGGTACTCGCGTGTCTCCTCGCCGTGGCGAAAGACCTTGTAGCCCTGCGCTTTGGCGCTGTAATACTGCAGGGTTTCACCGCTGACGTGCAGCAGGCTGCCTTCGCGCAGGGCGATTACGGACTCGCTGGGGTTCACGGCGCAGAATTCGGCGATACGCTCATCGCGCGTTTCCCCCATATGTCCGCTGAGATGGGCATCGATATAGTGCGGGTTAATCTGCACCGGAAACAGCCCCAGCGATGGCAATACCACGCTGTTACGCACCGGCATATCATTCGTAGTACGGATGCTTGGCGTAGCCACGTTACAGCCGGCGCTCCAGCCAATATAGGGAATACCGCGCTCACGTACCGCACGCTGGATCGGCACGATCAGCCCATTCTCATGCAGCATCTGGTTCAGCACCCAGGTATTACCGCCGCTGATCAGGATACACTCCGCCTCTTCCAGCGCCTTGACCGGATCGGCGTGGTGATGAATGCTCTCCACGGTAATTCCCAGCGAATGCTCCAGCTCAGCGGCACGGGCATCATAGCTGCTGCGGATCAGGGCATATGGGATAAGCAGAGCCCGGCGGATCTTCTTCTCCAGCAGCATCGACTGGATCATTCCTTTGGCATAGCCCAGCAGCTCAGACTCACCGGATACTTTGCCATTACTCAGTAAAAATAACTCCATGATCTCCCCCGAGGTAGTGCGTAGCCGCCGTCGAACGTCACCCGATGGTGCCCGCCGGCGATACGCGGTCATTTTTCCCGGCCTTTATAACTAAACATCCGGCTCATTGATGTGATCTTATGCCGGCCCTGGGGAAAAAAGCAGGTCACAACGCGCAGTTGGTGAGCAAATGTGCACATGCCGACGCACGTCGCTTCTGCGGGCAGCCGTGAATATGCTAGGCTGCGCGGTATGAGAGGAGTATGAACGTATGGAATCCTGGTATTTGTTGTATTGCAAACGGGGCCAGTTAACGCGGGCGCGTGAGCACCTGATGCGTCAGGAGATCCCCTGTGTTATCCCCATGATCACCCTGGAAAAGGTCGTACGGGGCAAACGCACGCAGGTGCAGGAACCCATGTTCCCCAACTACATGTTTATTGAGCTGGATCCTGAGCGGATCCATACCACTACGGTACAGTCGACCCGCGGCGTTAGCCACTTTGTCCGCTTCGGTAAGCTGCCCGCCACCGTGCCCTTTAGTATCGTTAAGCAGCTGATGATGGCACCTGCGCCGATGGCGATCGCGCCGCAAACGCCGATCCCCGGCGATAGGGTGCGAATTACCCAGGGAGCCTTCAGCGGCATGGAAGCGATTTACCGCGAAAGCGACGGGGAAAAGCGCGCCATTTTACTGCTTAATCTGCTGAATCAAGAGGTGAGCCATACGCTGAGTAACAGCGCGTTTGAAAAGATCCTTTGAGTCGACCGAATATATCGGCAACAAAAAGCCCGCATCCGCGGGCTTTTTACTTTATCGCCGTCAGAAAGACTCAGCGAGTCATCTCCGCATCATGCAGCCACTGCGCCACACGCTTGGCAAAATAGGTCAGCACGCCATCGGCGCCCGCACGCTTGAAGCAGATCAGGGACTCCATGATCGCCGGCTTCTCCTGCAGCCAACCGTTCTGGATCGCAGCCATATGCATGGCATACTCACCGGAGACCTGATAGGCAAAGGTCGGCACGCCAAAGGTATCTTTCACCCGGCGTAATACGTCCAGATACGGCATACCCGGTTTAACCATCACCATATCGGCCCCCTCCTGCAGATCCTGAGCCACCTCCTGCAGCGCCTCATCACCGTTGGCCGGGTCCATCTGATAGGTCTTCTTGTTGCCGCCCTTCAGGTTCCCTGAGGAGCCCAGTGCATCACGGAATGGGCCGTAGTAGCAGGAGGCATACTTCGCGGAGTAAGCCATGATCTGGGTGTTGACCAGCTTTTGGCTCTCCAGCATGCTGCGGATAGCGCCAATGCGGCCATCCATCATATCGCTCGGCGCCACGATATCGGCGCCGGCCTCGGCATGGGACAAGGCCTGACGCACCAGGATCTCTTTAGTGATATCGTTGACGACGTAGCCGTCCTCATCGATCACGCCATCCTGACCGTGGGTCGTATACGGATCCAGTGCGACGTCGGTTAAGATGCCAAGCTCAGGCACCGCATCCTTCAGGGCCCGCACCGCGCGCTGCACCAAACCATCGCTGCTGTACGCCTCTTCGGCATACAGGGATTTTTTATCCGTACCGACCACCGGGAACAGCGACAGCACCGGCACGCCCAGCTTAGCGACGGCCTCGGCCTCACGAACCAGGACATCGATGGTCATGCGCTGAACTCCCGGCATGGAGGATACCGCCTCCTGATGGTTATTCCCCTCCATCACAAACACCGGATAGATCAGATCGTCAACCGTCAGCACGTTTTCGGCACACAGACGGCGACTAAAATCATGCCGGCGCAGACGGCGCAGGCGGCGCCCCGGAAAGGCGCCTGGAAATGCATAGCTCACGGTAATCTCCTCTACTTATGCCAGCCTAAACAGTTGGCGGGCATTGTTTTCAGTCACCTGCTTCAGCCAGCGGGCATCCTGTTGACGCCAGCGGGCCGCCTGCTCCGCGATGTGGGGCAAAAAGCAGGGTTCATTACGCCGCGACTTCGGTTTGGGTTGTATATCGCGCGGCAATAAATAAGGGGCATCCGTCTCCAGCAGCAATCGATCAGTGGGAATATGCGGCAGCAGCGCCCGCAGGGGCATGCCTCGCCGTTCATCGCAGATCCAGCCGGTAATGCCAATATACAGCCCCAGCGACAGGCATGCATCCAGCTCGTCACGGGTACCGGTAAAACAGTGCAGTACGGCACCGGGAAGACGACTCAGCCAGGGACGCAATAGCGCGATAAACCGCGCGTGGGCCTCCCGGCAGTGCAGGAATACGGGTTTCCCGATCCGGGCTGCCAGCGCTAACTGCGCCTCAAAGGCCACCTCCTGCTGCGCCGGCGTCGAGAAGTTACGGGCAAAATCCAACCCGCACTCGCCGACGGCAACGACCGCCGACGAACTCAGCAGCGGCTCAAGATCGGCGGCGCTGTTTTCGCTCCAGCAATGGGCATCGTGGGGATGCACGCCGGCCGTCGCCCAGCAAAAGTCAGGATATGCCTGTGCCAGACGCAGGGCCTGCGCGCTTTCCGTCAGGCTAGTACCGGTAATTATCATACCATTTAATCCCGCCTGACGCGCCCGGGCAACCACCTGCGGCACATCGCCACTAAACTGGCCGTTGGTCAGATTGACACCGATATCCAGCATCGGTCTACTCCTCCTAATGCTAAGAGCGCCACTCCGCCACGGAGGTGGCATCCACGACGGCTCATTCCAGCAGCGTAGCTGCACATCGGCACCGAGACAACAAGAGCCATCGCCTGCGTCCCCGCCAAAACACACAGGCCGCCCCAAGGGCGGCCTGTGAAGTGAAGGGAGAATCAGCTCGCTTTGGGCTGCTCTTCATCGTGTGACGCTTCGTCTTCGTCCTCTTCTTCCGGATCGCGACGGCGCTTGCCGACATAGAAGCGAGCGAAGAAGACGCCGACTTCAAACAGCAGACACATCGGGATCGCCAGCAGCGTCTGCGAAAATACGTCCGGTGGCGTCAGCAGCATACCAACGACGAAGGCGCCGACGATAACGTAGGGCCGCTTTTTCTTCAGCTCTGCCGGGGTGGTCACGCCGGTCCAGCACAGCAGAATGATAGCAACCGGCACCTCAAACGAGACGCCAAACGCCATAAACAGCGCCATGACAAAGTCGAGGTAGTTATTGATATCGGTAGCAATCGTCACCCCGGCTGGCGCGGTTTTGGCAAAAAAGCCAAACGCCAGCGGAAAGACCACAAAATAAGCAAACGCCATGCCGATATAGAACAGCAGCGTACTGGAGACCAGCAGCGGCGTCAGCATCCGGCGCTCATGCTTGTACAGCGCCGGCGCCACAAAGGCCCAGACCTGATACAGGATAAACGGCGCGGAGACAAAAACTGACACAATCATGGTCAGCTTAATCGGCGTAAAGAAGGGGGACGCCACGTCGGTCGCGATCATGCTGGCACCGTGCGGCAGCTGATTGATCAACGGGGCAGAAACCAGATGGTAGATATCGTTGGCAAAGTAGACCAATGCCAGGAATACCACCAGGATACAAATAATTGCATTCAACAGCCGCTTACGCAGCTCGATCAAATGACTAATCAACGGCTGGGTATCTTCAACGGCCATGCTGCGCACTATCGTGAGAGGTGGAAGGAGAAGATGCGGGCTGCGCGCTGGCAGTCACGGCATCGGCGTGGGTGGAGGGGGCGGCCTGCGCAGCCGGTGCTTCCTGCACCGCGCTCTGACGCGGCGCGAGCGCTGCGTCAGCCTCCGGCTTGGGCATATCCGCATGAGGGATCGTTTCCGCCGCCGAAGGCTCCTTTTCCGTATCGGATCCAGTGATCTCTGAATGATAACTGCGTTTCATTGATTCGGCCGCCTGCTTCAGTTCATCCATGGAGGCCTTCAGCTCCGGCGTCAAATTCTGCAAGCCGGCCGATTCGGCCTTCTTGAGACTGTCCTGCAACTCCTGCAGCTTCAATTCTTGCGACAGTTCGTTCTGAACCGACGTTGCCAACGAGCGCAGCGCCCTGATCCATCCCGCCACCGTACGCACCGCTACCGGCAACCGTTCCGGCCCAAGCACCACCAGGCCGATGACCATTACCAGCAGCAGTTCACTAAATCCGATGTCAAACACGGTTTACACCTGCTCTTTATTCTGACTCTTGGACTCTTCTTTCTTCACTTCAGGCTGCTGCTCAACGATCGATTTGAAATCTGCATCCTGAGGTGCCGCACTGCTGTTTGCATTGGTGGAGGGAGGCGTTTTTTCTTCATCGCCAATGGCTTTCTTAAAGCCTTTGATCGATGCGCCCAGATCCGAACCCAGAGTACGCAGCTTATTGGTGCCAAACAGCAACACCACGATCACTGCAATAATCAACAACTGCCAAATGCTGATACCGCCCATTTTTACTCACCTCTATCGCAAGGGGTTATATTCGTGACGCCGCATTATACGGTACACATCGTCATTTTGAACGCCTTTCGGCCTTCGACATCTCCCTAATTCGGGGTATGGATCACCGGGTATAACGCCAGCCTGCGAGCCAGATCACGACTCCAGCAACATACAGCCCTATCGGCCAGAGCGCAATATTCGCCATGGTCAGGATGGTACCACTGAGCAACAGGGTTGCGCCAATACCGAACAGATAGCGCGCGCGTCCCTGTCTGTTGCCCTGCTGTCCCAGGCGGTGCGTCATGCTATCCATGCTGTGCTGTAGGCGACGCTGCTGCTGCAGGCTGTCATACAGCAGCTCCGGCAGCTCCGGCAGCTTCTCGCTCCAGTAGGGCGCCTTAGCCTTCAGCGCCCGCATCAGCGCCGGCAGTCCGACCTGATCGTGCAGCCAGTTCTCCAAGAAGGGTTTGGCCGTGGTCCACAGATCCAGCTGCGGATACAGCTGACGCCCCAGCCCCTCGACGTACAGCAGCGTTTTCTGCAGGAGCACCAGCTGAGGCTGAACCTCCATATTAAAACGCCGTGCGGTATTGAACAGGTTGAGCAGCACGTGGCCAAACGAAATCTGATCCAGCGGCTTCTCAAAGATCGGCTCACATACGGTGCGGATAGCAAACTCGAACTCTTCAACATTGGTATCCGGCGGTACCCAGCCCGAGTCGACGTGCAGCTCTGCAACCTTACGGTAATCCCGGTTGAAGAAGGCAATAAAGTTTTCAGCCAAATAGCGCTTGTCCGCCTTGTTCAGGCTGCCGACAATGCCGCAGTCAATCCCGATATACTGCGGATCCTGCGGGTGTTCATAGCTGACAAAGATATTGCCCGGATGCATATCGGCATGGAAGAAGCTGTCGCGAAACACCTGGGTAAAAAAGACCTGCACCCCACGCTCAGCCAACAGCTTCATATTGGTGTTCTGCGCGTGTAGCGCCGCGATATCGGATACCGGCACCCCGTAAATCCGCTCCATCACCAGTACCGACTCACGGCAGTAGTCGGAAAACACCTCCGGCACATACAGCATCGGACTGGCATCGAAGTTACGCCGCAGCTGGATCGCATTCGCCGCCTCGCGCAGCAGATTCAGCTCATCCAGCAGGGTCTTTTCGTACTCGCGAACGACCTCGCGCGGCCGCAGTCGGCGCCCGTCAGGCAGCAGCTTAGGCACCCATCCCGCCAGCCGGTACATCAGGCGCACATCCGCCCGGATAATCGGCTGAATGTCGGGGCGGATCACCTTAAGCACCACCTCTCGGCCATTCTCACGCAGCGTCGCGGTATGCACCTGCGCAATGGAGGCCGACGCCAGCGCCTGGCTGTCAAAGTCGTCAAACCACTGTTCCAGAGGCCCTCCCAGCGCGGCCTCAATCTGCCGCCGCGCCAGCGCACCGTCAAACGGAGCAACTCGATCCTGCAGCAGCGCGAGCTGATCGGCGATGGCCGGCGCAAACAGATCGCGCCGGGTCGACAACATCTGGCCAAACTTGATCCACACGGGTCCCAGTGTCTGCAACGCTAGGCGCAACCGCTCTCCCAGCGGCTTGTCCCTGTGACGGTTACGCATCCAGAATAGGCAGCGACGCCCGATACGCAGCGGCAGGGTAATCCGCATTGGGGGGATCAGTTCATCCAGGCCATAGGCGAGAAAAACCCGAATAATCAGGCAAAGTCGGCGCAGTTCGCTGGGCGTCATACACATTTCTCCAGTCGGGCAAGACGCTGTTCAAACGCCGACGCCTGGCGTTGCAGGGCAGCGACCTCCTCCTGAAACCAGGTAAACTCCAGCGTACCGGGCGCTAAACGCCACTCCTCAATCAGCGCATCGCGCGCGTAGTGGCGCTGACGCCGCAGGGATCCCTGCAGGGCACGCCCGCCCCGCTGAGCGGCGGAGCACAGCCCCTGTGCCACAATATCACCGGTATAGGGTGCCAGCAGCTCAGCCGGCGCCCACTCGGCCAAATCCAGCAGAGTAACCAGCTGCTGCACGACCTGAATATCGCCATCGACGCGCAGCTCACCGCGCTGCATCAGCGCCGCCAGCTGGCGGCGGTCGCGCAGCTGGGACAGCACGGACAGCCGCGTCGTCACCTGACAATCGACGGCGCCCTCCCAGAGGGCCAGCACATCGACCTGGCGCTGGCTAAAGATCAGGAAAAAAGGATCCTCCAGCTCCGCCAGCGAAATCTGCAGCACCCGGCCAGCCAGACGCTGGCGGGCAGACTGAAGCGCGCGATCCCGATACAGCGCAGCATTCAGCGCCGTTTCCAGCAGCGCCGTGCACAAAGGGGTCAGCATGCCGATTCCTTCAGATTAAAATTTGTAGCCACGGTGCAGAGCCACGATACCGCCGGTCAGGTTATCGTAGGTGGTATTTTCAAATCCGGCCGACGCCATCATTCCCTTCAGGGTCTCCTGATCCGGATGCATACGGATGGACTCCGCCAGATAGCGGTAGCTGTCGCCATCGTTCGCCACCATCTCACCGATACGCGGCAGAATATGGAAAGAGTAGGCGTCATAGGCCTTGCTCAACGCGGCGAGCTGGGGCTTGGAAAACTCCAGCACCAGCAGACGTCCCCCCGGCTTCAGCACCCGGAACATGGAGCGCAGCGCCTTGTCTTTGTCCGTCACGTTACGTAGGCCAAAGGCGATGGTAATGCAGTCGAAATAGTTCTCAGGGAACGGCAGCGCCTCCGCGTTGGCCTGCACGTAGTTCAGGTTGCCGGCGATCCCCATGTTGCGCAGCTTTTCCCGCCCGATCTTCAGCATCGAATCATTGATATCGGCCAGTACCACTTCCCCCTGCTCGCCGACCATACGCGAGAACTTGGCGGCCAAATCGCCGGTACCCCCGGCCAGATCGAGAACGCGCTGCCCCTGTCGTACGCCGCTGCAGTCAATGGTAAAGCGTTTCCACAGGCGGTGAATACCGAATGACATCAGGTCATTCATCAGGTCGTACTTGCCCGCCACGGAGTGAAACACCTGCGCTACTTTCCCCGCCTTATCGGCGGCGGCGACGGTCTTGTAACCAAAGTGAGTGGTTTCCGGCGTTTGATCTACCATTTCTTTCCTTAGCCTAAAATTGGTGGTCGCATGGCCTCCGCATGCGGCGCGGAAGCCTCAACGTCGCCCTCTGCGGGCAACACAGTGTCAACGATAGGGTGGAGCGCGGACGGCACGGGCCCTTACTGCACAGAGGGAGTCCCATGATGCGCCACCATCTCGCCGGATACCGCTGCGGGCTCTCCGTCCTGTGGCGGCTGGCAGGCTTCTTGTGCCAGCGCCGGGCTGATCGGACGTTTAACCTCCACGCCCAGCCCGCGAAAACTTTCCACTTGGCCTATCAGGTTACCACGCCCGTGGCTCAGTTTGTTCATCGCCTGGCGATAACTTGACTGGGCCCGCTCCAGACTTTGCCCCAGTGTAGACATATCATCGACGAACAAGCGCACTTTATCGTATAGCTTGGCGGCACGATCAGCGATTTTTTGTGCATTTTGACTTTGGTACTCGTAGCGCCATAAATTATTGATGGTGCGCAAAGCCACCAGCAATGTAGTCGGGCTTACCAACATAATATTGTGACGCAGCGCCTCACTGATCAGCTCGGGATCGCGCTCGATCGCTGCCAGAAAGGCCGGCTCGAGGGGGATAAACATCAGCACATAGTCCAGGGTGCGCAGACCGGGTAGCCGCTGATAATCCTTACGCCCCAGCTGGCGAATATGAGCCCGCAGCGACAGAATATGCTGCTGCAGCGCCAGCTCACGCTCGTGCTCATCCTCCGCGTTGAAAAAGCGCTCATAGGCCACCAGCGACATTTTGGCATCCACCACCACATCTTTTCCCTGGGGTAGGTGTACCACCACATCCGGCTGCATGCGCCCGCTCTCCTCCGTTTGCACGCTGACCTGAGTGCGATATTCATGCCCCTCACGCAGGCCGGAGGACTCCAGCACCCGGCTCAGCACCACCTCGCCCCAGTTGCCCTGCATCTTGTTGTCCCCCTTCAGCGCACGCGTCAGGTTAAGCGCCTCGCGCGCCATCTGGGCGTTCATCTGCTGCAGGCTGCGAATCTCATGGGTCAAGGTGTGACGCTCGCGGGCCTCCTGGCCAAAGCTCTCGTTGATCTGGCGGCGAAAGCCATCGAGCTGTTCGCGCAGCGGCGTCAGCAGGGCATCGAGACTCTGCCGATTTTGCGCCTCGACCCGCCGACCGCTGTGCTCAAAAATACGGTTAGCCAGATTCTCAAACTGGACATTCAGGCGCTGCTCCGCGTTCAGCAGCAGACGCTGCTTCTCTTCTGCGCCCATGCGCGTCTCCTCCAGCCGGATCGTCACCTCGCGCAGCTCAGCCTCCTGGGCGCTATTGACGTCACGCTGAGCGCGTAGTTCCTGGTTTAGACGCTCACATTCTTCGTGCCACAGCCGCTGCTGGGCTATCCGCTCCTGGGCGGCGGCGAGCTGGCTATCCAGCGCGCCCAGCGCCTGCTCATGGGCAACCCGCGCCTGCTGCGCCCGCAGGGCCGCCGCCAACCAACCGATAACCATCCCGGCCAGCGATGCCGCCAGTATCCAAAGCGTTACGTTCTCCACCCTGCCTCTCCCCGTGAGATCCCTGCCCGACACGGTAATCAGCAGCTGTATGGATGTCCAGAGATTACCCGTTCAGAATGCGAAACGGCGCACAGCAAAATGTTACCCGATCCACTGGCCCAGCCAGCGGATGCCCAGCATGCCCGGTGCCAGAATCCCCGCACCCCAGATCAGCGCAGACAGCAGGTTGGCCAACTGAAAATAGCGCTGCCGCATGGCGCAAATCCCGGCGACCAGCGGCACGGCGGCCCGCAGGGGCCCCAGGAAACGACCAAAGAAGACCCCCCAAAACCCCCAGCGCGCAAAGTAACGGTGTCCACGCTGCAGTATCTGCGGGCTACGCGACAGCGGCCACATATGGCTGATCTGATGCTGATAATGGTAGCCAAGCCAATAGGAAAGCCAGTCGCCCAAAAAGGCGCCGACCGCCGCCGCCAGCCAGACAGGGACAAACGGAACGCCGCCCTCACCCAGCAGGGCGCTCAGCGCAAAGAGGATCACCGTCGCCGGCAGTAAAAGGGAGATAAAGGCCAGCGATTCACCAAAGGCCAGGAAAAATACCAGCGGCACCGCCCAGCCCTGATGCAGGCGGACAAACTCGATGGTGCCTTGAATAAGGCTGTCTAGCACGCCCTTACTCCTCATACGACGGTCAAGCGTCCAGCTTACCCGTAGTCACCCCGATAAAAAACCAACGGCCGTTAAATCGGCCGTCGATTGTTATCGGAAAGCGTATGGCAACGCGGGATCAGGCCGTTGCCTCCGCCTGCGCGGCGGCCAGCTCACCGCCGCGCTTCATCCACAGCTCACGCCATTTGCGCAGGGCCGATAGCAGGATCACCAGGCCCAGCACCAGCATGATGATGGAGATCGTCCCGTTGAACAGGTTATAGCCCGCCGCCTGCGGATTAAAGTAAACGTGCTTCACCATCCAGTAACCGGCGTAGTTCACCGTAATAAACAGATAGACCAGCGGAATAATACAGGTCAGCATGTAAATACGTTTGGTCGCCAGACGCAGAATGATGGTGGCACCGATGATCAGACCCACGGAAGCCATCAGCTGGTTAGATACACCGAACAGTGCCCATACCGAGTTGATGTCGCCAGAGTTGAGCAGATACCCCCACAGTAGGCAGGCAACGATAGAGCAGAAAATCGAACCGGGCAGCCAGTCTGTGCGCTTCAGCGGCGCCCACAGATCCCCCAAGAAGTCCTGCAGCAGGTAGCGCGCCACGCGGGTGCCGGAATCGACGGCCGTCAGAATAAAGACCGCTTCGAACATGATGACAAACTGGAAGAAGTAGGAGGCCAGGCTACTAAACCACGGCACCCGGATAAAGATATCCGTCATCCCAACCGCCAGGGTCACCGCCCCGCCGGTCCGCCCGTACAGATCCAGACCGATCTCCTGACTCAGCTGCGGCAGGTGGACGACCTCCATCCCCAGCCCGGCCCAGGCCTGAGCGCTGGAGTTAATGGCAAAGTAATCCGCCGGGTGCAGCGAGGTGGCAGCGATCAGCGCCATGACCCCAACGACGCACTCCGCCAGCATAGCGCCAAAGCCCACCGGCAGAATGTCGCTCCACTTGTCGATCTGCTTCGGCGTGGTGCCAGAGCCGATAAAGGCGTGAAAACCGGAGATAGCGCCACAGGCGATGGTAATGGAGATAAACGGCCATACCGGCCCAGACAGTACCGGACCACCGCCGTGAATAAATTGGGTGATCGCCGGAAACTGAATTTCGGGGTTGATAAAGACCACCCCGACCACCAGCGCGCCGAAGACCCCAATCTTCATAAAGCTAGACAGGTAGCCGCGCGGCGTCAGCAGCATCCAGACCGGCAGCGCCGTGGCAAAGAAGGCATAGGCCGGCAGCAGCAGGCTTACGGTTGAAGACTTCCAGGTCAGCCACTCCCCGAAGGTCGTGTGCTGAATGTAGGGCCCGGCAAAAACGCACAGAATAATCGCGGCAATCCCGGCGTAGGTCGCCCCTTTCATACTGCCGGTGATGCGCTCCCACAGCCCGACGCAGATGGCGATCGGGATGGTCATAAAGACGGCGAAGGTTCCCCACGGGTTACGCTCTAGGGCATGAACCACCACCATGGACAGCCCGGCCATGGTAATGGTAATGATGAACAGCATCGCCAGACCGGTACACCAGCCGGCAATGGGGCCCAGCTCCGATTTAGCCACCTCGGACAGTGACTTTCCCTGATGCTTCATCGACGCGAACAGCACCACCGTATCGTGTACCGCCCCGCCGATGACGCAGCCGATCAGCAGCCACAGGAAGCCCGGCAGATAGCCAAACTGCGCGGCCAGTACCGGCCCGACCAGCGGCCCCGCGGCAGCAATGGCGGCAAAATGGCTGCCGAAGTTGACCCATTTCTTGGTCGGCACATAGTCTTTACCGTCTTCATAGGTATGTGAGGGTGTGACTTCACTATCGTCGGCACGCAGCACCTTTCTCACGAAAAACAGGCCGTACAGACGGTAGCAAATAGCAAGAATACACAGCGTTGCCAACACGAAGGTAATCGCATGTTGCATGGTTATTATCTCCCCTGAGGATTTTTCAGGGATCACCCTAACCACTTTGGCGCCGCCAGCGTCATCGCGGATCGCCCAGCGGTAACCGGGCGAATTAAACGGTCGAAAAACGCCCCCGAGCGGCAGCCGCGGGAGGGCGGCGCGTGGGGCGGCGCAGGAGCGAAAGATCTGTCATCCTCATCACAGGAATCTGTCTAAAATTCCGACGTTATCGCCATATATTGTGAATATAATCACAATTTTTTGTCGATAATGATACCGTTTCTTCATATCAAGTGACTTGAGTCACGCATTTATCCGACGAATTTCAGTAGAGTGATCCCTTGTTCCTCAGCGGAGGATAACGATGACACAGGAGTCAGCAGCGATGTCTAAACCTGAAGTATTCCACCTCGGACTGGCCAAAAGCGATCTGCACGGTGCTACGCTGGCCATCGTGCCCGGCGACCCGGAGCGCGTGGAAAAAATTGCCAAACTGATGGAGAACCCGGTCAAGCTGGCCTCCCATCGTGAATTCACCAGCTGGCGCGCCGAGCTGGACGGTAAGGCTGTCATCGTCTGCTCCACCGGTATCGGCGGTCCGTCGACCTCCATCGCCGTGGAAGAGCTGGCACAGCTGGGTATCCGTACCTTCCTGCGCGTCGGGACCACCGGTGCCATTCAGCCGCACATCAACGTCGGCGACGTGCTGGTCACCACCGCCTCCGTACGCCTTGACGGCGCCAGCCTGCACTTCGCGCCGATGGAGTTCCCGGCCGTTGCCGACTTCACCTGCACCACCGCGCTGGTCGATGCCGCCCGCGCCGTCGGCGCTGCGACCCACGTCGGGATCACCGCCTCCTCCGACACCTTCTACCCGGGTCAGGAGCGCTATGATACCTTCTCAGGCCGTGTAACCCGCCGCTTCCGCGGCTCGATGAAAGAGTGGCAAGAGATGGGCGTGATGAACTTCGAGATGGAGTCCGCCACGCTGCTGACCATGTGCTCCAGCCAGGGGCTGCGCGCCGGGATGGTGGCCGGGGTCATCGTCAACCGCACCCAGCAAGAGATCCCCAACGCGGAGACCATGAAGCAGACCGAATCGCACGCGGTAAAAATCGTCGTCGATGCCGCACGCCGTCTGCTGCAGGACTAAGTATCATCGCGGTATTGCGGGCGGGAGCAGTCGCTCCCGCCCGTTTTTTTATGCCTGCGTCTGCGCGCGCAGCAAGCGCGCCGCCGCCACCATGTTGCTCAGCGCACGTCGGGTCTCCTCCCAGCCACGCGTCTTTAAACCGCAGTCCGGATTCACCCACAGCCTCTCGGCGGGAATATGCTGTGCCGCCCGGCGCAGCAGCTCGACCATCGCCGCCTGCGTCGGCACGTTCGGTGAGTGGATATCGTACACCCCGGGCCCGATCTCATTGGGATAGTCGAAGCGAGAAAAGGCCTCCAACAGCTCCATATCCGATCGCGCCGTCTCAATGGTGATCACGTCCGCATCCAACGCCGCAATCGCCGCCATGATGTCATTGAACTCGCAGTAGCACATATGAGTATGGATCTGGGTATCATCGTACGCCACCGCCGCCGTCAGACGAAACGCCGCCACGGCCCACGCCAGGTACGCCTGCCACTCATCCTGACGCAGCGGCAGGCCCTCGCGCAGCGCGGGCTCGTCGATTTGAATGATGCCGATCCCCGCGCGCTGCAGGTCGTCTACCTCGTCGCGCAGCGCCAGCGCCAGCTGACGGGCGATAACCTCTCGCGGCACATCTTCACGGGCAAACGACCAACACAGCATCGTTATCGGACCGGTCAGCATGCCCTTCACCGGCCGGGAGGTCTGAGCCTGGGCAAAGGTGGTCCATTCGACGGTCAGCGGCGCGGGGCGGCTGATATCCCCGACGATCACCGGCGGCTTTACACAGCGTGAGCCATAGCTCTGTACCCAGCCGTTACGGGTAAACACAAACCCCTCCAGCTGCTCACCGAAATACTCCACCATATCATTACGTTCGGCCTCACCGTGCACCAGTACGTCCAGCCCCAGTAGCTCCTGCTCGCTAATCGCCTGGCGGATGTGATCGGCTATTCCCCGACGATAGTGCGGCGGGGTCAGCTGCCCACGGCGAAAGTCGAGGCGCAGGGTGCGGATAGCCGGCGTCTGCGGGAATGAGCCGATGGTCGTCGTCGGCCAGCGCGGCAGTGCAAAGCGCTGGCGCTGACGCCGAGCGCGCTGGGGGTATCCGCTGGGGCGCTGCGTATCCGCATCGGTCAGCGCGGCCAGACGCTCGGCTACCGCCGGGTTATGAACCCGCTCGGAGCGGTGACGCAGGTATAGCGGCGCACTGTAGCTCAGCAACGCCTCCCGCCGCGGCGCAGGATCGTTCAGGGCCTGGGTCAGCAGCGCCAGCTCGTCACACTTCTGCAGGGCAAAGGCAAACCAGCTTTTCACCTCCTCATCCAGCTGGGTTTCCGCACTCAGATCAATAGGCGTATGCAGCAGGGAGCAGGAACTGCCCAGCCAGATCGGCCGCTGACCGACCAGCGGCTGCAGACGCGTCTGCCAATCGGCCAGATCGGCGCGCCAGACGTTACGACCGCTGATCGCGCCCAGCGATAGCACCCAGTCGGCGGGCAGCTGACGGTGGAGCGCCAGCGCATCGACCGCGCCCTGAACCAGATCGACGTGCAGCCCCTGCACCGGCAGAGCACAGATCGTCGGCAGGTGGTGGCCGATGTCGCCAAAGTAGGTGGTCAGCAGCAGCTTCACCGGCCCCTGTAGCGCCTGATACGCATGCTGATAGGCATCGCGCCACGCCGGCGGCAGCGTCAGCACCAGCGCCGGCTCATCCACCTGCACCCATTCGACCCCGCGTTCGGCCAGCGCGGCCAGCACCTGACGGTATACCGCCAGTACCTCCTCCAGTAGGCTTAGACGATCGAAAGGCGCCCCTTTTACCTTGCCGAGCCATAGGTAGGTCAGCGGCCCCAGCAGTACCGGTTTCACCCGATATCCCTGCGCCAGCGCCTCATCTACCTCGTCCAGCAGCTGGCGCCAGCCAAGGGAAAAGCGCTGCCCGCGGGTAAACTCGGGCACGATATAGTGATAGTTGGTGTTAAACCATTTTGTCATCTCCGCCGCCGCCGCGGGCTTTCCTCCGGGCGCCTGGCCGCGCGCAATCCCAAACAGCGTATCCAGATCGATGACGCCGTCGGCGCGCCGGTGGCGTGCCGGGACATTCCCCAGCATCAGACTGGTCGCCAACACATGGTCATACCAGGCAAAATCGCCCACCGGCAGCAGATCGATTCCCGCCTGATGCTGCTGACGCCAATGGCGGGCGCGCAGCTCGGCGCCGCAGGCCAGTAGCGCGTTCTGGGGCGCGCTGCCCGACCAGTAGGCCTCCAGTGCCTTCTTCAACTCACGCTGTAACCCTATACGTGGAAACCCCAGGGTATGACTGATTACCTGCATCCTCTTTTACCTCGCAATGCCGATTATGGATGTTTAGATGTCCAGATGTTTACACATCCATAATCAGCGGGTAATGTAGAGGACTCAAGCGCAATCTGTTCATCTGTTAACTGAGGGTTTCTCATGATCGAGCTGAAGCACCTAAGAACGCTGCAGGCTCTGCGCGCCGGCAGTTCACTGGCCGCCGCCGCCGCCCGGCTACACCAAACCCAGTCGGCCCTCTCTCATCAGTTCAGTGAACTGGAACAGCGCCTGGGATACCGACTGTTTGTCCGTAAGAGCCAGCCCCTGCGCTTTACCCCCCAGGGCGAGATCCTGCTGGCGCTGGCGGAGCAGGTGCTGCCCCAGGTACAGCAGGCCCTACAGGCATGTCAGGTACCGCCGCAGCAGACGCTGCGTCTGGCCATTGAGTGTCACAGCTGTATTCAGTGGCTGACGCCGGCCCTGGCGCAGTTTCAAGCCCAGTTTCCCCAGGTGACGCTCGATTTTCGCTCCGGCGTCACCTTCGATCCCCAGCCCGCGCTGCAGCAGGGGGAGCTGGATCTGGTGCTGACCTCGGATATTTTGCCGCGCGGCACGCTGTACTATGCGCCGCTGTTCGATTATGAAGTGCGTTTGGTGATGGCCCCCGGGCACCCGCTGGCCCGCAGAGGCACGGTTCGGCCACAGGATCTGGCACAGGAGACGCTGTTAATTTATCCGGTGGCCCGGCAGCGTCTGGATGTCTGGAACCACTTTCTCCAGCCCGCCGGCATCGCCCCCCGGCTAAAACAAGTCGACAATACGCTGCTGCTGCTGCAGATGGCGGCCGCGGGGATGGGCATCGCCGCGCTGCCGCACTGGGTCGCGGAAAGCGCCGAGCGCCAGGGGGCGCTGACCACCCGACCGCTGGGTGAGGGGCTATGGCGTCGGCTGTATGCGGCGCTGCGCACGGGAGAGCAGCGCCAGTCGGTGATGGATGGCTTTATTCAGCTGGCGCGCCGCCACGCCTGCGACGGCCTGCCGTTTGTCCGTGATGTGGTACGATCCAGCGCCGGTGTACCCAAAGCGACAGGGCGATCACTGTCCCACCCAGCGTCAGCCTGATCCAGTCAGGATGCTGTTGCCAGATAGCCAGATTCACCAGCAGCCCCGCCGGGATCAGCGCATTATTCATGATGGCCAGCGTACCGGCATCCACCTGCGTAGCGCCATAGTTCCACATGAAGTACCCCAGGCCAGAGGCACCGATGCCCAGCCACAGCAAAATTCCCCACTGTAGCGGCGTAGCCGGCAGCCTATGCGGATTGCCATACAGCCACCAGGCCGGAAGCGCAACCATCAGCGCCCCCAGATAAAACCAGGAGAAGGCGCGATGCTGCGGCAGCGGCATCACCTCCATCAGACGTTTGTATCCCACCTGCCCCAGCGCAAAGCAGAGATTGGCCCCCTGGATCAGGGCAAAACCCAGTAAAAACTGTGAGCTGAGCGGGTTATAGCGGATGATCAGCGCGCCCAGCACAGCCAGCAGCGCGCTGCCCAAATAGCCTGGGCGCAGGCGTCGCCCCTGTAGCAGATCGTAAATCAGCGTGACATACAGCGGCGTCAGAATGGTAAACAGCAGCACCTCTGGCACCGTCAGATACAGAAACGCGGGATAGTAGAACAGGTACATCAGCCCCAGTTGAAAAGCGCCCACCAGCATATAGGCCAGCGCCTGACGCGGGCGCACCCCACGCCAGCGCAGAAACGGGAGAAAGACCAGCGTCGCCAGCGCAACCCGCGCCAGCACGGCAAACCAGCTATCGACCTGGCCGGCCAAATACACGCCGATCAGACTAAACGAAAAGGCCCACAGCAGCGTGGTCGCCAGCAGTAGAAACACGGAAGAGATCCATTCGATGCAGTTGATGGGCGCTATTCTACCCAAGGGCGACGCCGACCGCCGCCCAGAGTGGGTTTACATCTGGTCAAATACAGCGCGAACAAGTATCGGTATCGCCTCTAACGCTTACGCGAAAGCTGCAGCGTATCCTGCGCCTGGGCAAATGCCGCCAAATGACCGAAGTCACGCCAGGTGTAATAGTGCGGCGGAACGGGCAGGCGTTTCATTGACGCGCCCGGCAGCAGGCGCAGCTCCGCCAGCTTGGCAAGATCGTAACGGTGCACCTGCCCCGGCAGCATCAGACGCAGCGGCGGCGTCAACTCCCCGGAAATCGAAGTCGGCAAGCGATCGTCACGGGTATCATAGTTGCGCTTAAGCACCAGAAACTTTTGCGGCACGGCCTGACGGCTGTCCCACCATTTGCCATCCAGCATATCAAACTGAAAACGCGTCAATATGGCGGGCTGCGCCTGCAGCTGGCACAGCGCCTGCGGCAGCAGCGTCGTCAGCGCCGCGCTGTATTGCCCCAGCGAGGCCGTATGTCCATTCAGGATCAGCGTCAAGGCCAGTCGCGTCCCCAGTAGATTGGAATAGAGATCCTCCGGGGAAAACGCCGAGACCCCCTCCGAAAAGCCGGGGATAGACTCATAGCCATACCACTGGGCAACCTCGTGCCAGGCAGCCACCTCAAACGCCAGGCGGGCGGCTAAATAGGCCGCGAGGGTATAGCGCTCCCGCGCCTCATGCGGCGGCGTAAAGGCAGAAAACACCAGCTGACGCCGCGCGAGCTCGTCGCCCAGGTCGAGGCGGAAAGCCTGCCCTAGCCGCGGGTACAGATGGCTGAAGATGTATACCGTCATATCCGCGCTATCGCGAACATGCGCCAGATCCAAGAAGCCACCGCGGCGCGTATATATCAGGCCATTACGTTCACTGCCCAGGCCGGCCAAACTGGCCAGCGCGCCAAACAGGCTATCGTTGTAGCGATGGCCACCCAGCGCATCCGCCTCAACCACATTGTTCAAACGGTAAAAGGGAATGGGGACGCCCAGCGCCTCGGCGTTCAGATCATAGCCGAAGGCACAGCAGGGGCGCAGCCCATCCGGCGGCGGCAAAGGCGCGCTCACCGGCCAGGCATGAGCCGCCTGCAGGGGCTGCAGCTGCGCCAGATCAAGGCTCATCGGCAGGCCAAACGCCCCTGCCGCGCCGCACCAGGCCAGCAGCGCTGCACACCATCTCCGGACCACCGCCATCAAAATGCCTCTCCTACCTGAAAATAAAAGCCGCTGCTGCCGCGACCAATGCCATAGTCCAAACGAATATTAATACCTGGCTTAAAGGCGAAGCGGTAGCCGACCCCCACGGTGGGCAGCCAGCGACTGCTGCCCAGCTCCCTGACGTTTGGCCCCATCGTACCGGCGCCGGCCCAGGCCACCACGCCGTGGCGCCAGCTCAGCTTCTGCCGATACTCCAGCTGTGAGCTAATCAGATTACGATCGCGGTAGCGCCCCTGGTAGTAACCCCGCATCCGCTGATCGCCACCGAGCGACGGCAGCATATTCCACGGCACCATCCCCTGGGTGAACTCACCGTCGATCTCCCAGGCCAGCACGCGGGTCTCATCCAGCGCGTGGTAGGTGCTGAAGCGGGTCGTCAGGTTATCAAAGCGGGTATCGCTGCCCGTCTCCGGCGTATAGTGGGTGTAGCGCAGGCTCGCCAGCATCCCCCGGCGCGGATTGGGCACAAAGTCCCGGCTGTCATACTGCAGCGATAGGCTGGGGCCGGAGCTGAATACCGTACGCCCATCGCGAATCTGCGCCAGGCGATCCGTCTGCTTCACATCGGCGGCATGCATCGCCGACAGCGACCAGCCAACGCCGAGGTATGTCTGAGACGCTATCCGGTACAGCGCCTCCGGCTGTAGCCGCAGCGACTGTGCCGTGTATTTCTGCCGACCGTCGTCGTCGGCCCCGGCGCGGAAGCCCTGCCCCCAGTAGTAGGTTGGCGTATCGCTAATCCCACCGGTGACAAAGATACGCCAGCGATCGTGGTCAAAAAAGCTATAGCTGCGGACTCCCAGCCCAAAGGCGCCGGTAGAGCTGAGGTAGCCGCTCAGCGTGATGCTGGAGTTCTGGCTGGTGGTGTCCGAGGGATCCGGGCGATACAGCCCGGCCACCGCGGCGCCGATCCCCAGCCCCAGTTCGGGATTGAAAAACGGCCCCGGCAGTACCCCCCAGTCGATCCCTTTGTCCGGATCGAAGCGATCGTCGCCGCCCAGATGCCCCAGCCACTCATCGATCTGCGCACGCGTCGGCAACAGTGCCGCCTGTCCCGCCAGCGGCGAGAGCGCGTAGACCAGCGCCAGCGTCATCAGGGGGCGGCACATCAGAAGCGGTACTCTCCGGAGACAAAGAAGCTATTGCGCTCGGCAAAGCCCACCTCCGTGGTCAGGTTAAAGTTACGAGTGATTTCATACTGTGCGCCAATCAGTACGTTCCATGGCGACGATAAATGCTGGCGCACATCGAAACGGCCCTGACCCTGCTGATTGGCAATCGCCATCAGCGCAGATAATCCGCCCGGCATCGACAGATCGCTGAGGCTGCCCTTAAACTCCTGCTGCACATCCTGATACATAGAGCCGACCCACAGGCTGAGCTTGCCGTCCGGCAGGCCGACGGCGCCGATGCCGGGGGTAGTGAAGCGGTAGCCGACGCGCGGCGACAGGGTAAAGGCGTCGATGCTGCCGTCGAGAATATCGAAGCGGGTCTGGGTATAGTTCATATCCACCAGGCCGAACCAGTTGCCGTAGCCGCCGGCCAGCACCGTACCGGCGCCGTAGGTGGTGCCCTTAAAGTTCAGCTGGAAATCCAGATCGCGCAGCTGTCCGCTCTTATTCATACCATGTACTATTTGTGCGATGATCCCATCCATACTAAATGGCTTATATTGGCTGGGATCGGCATCGACAGAGACCTTGGACAATGAGCTACCGCGCGTCTTGCCGACGATGCCGTAGACGTTCATGAAAGGCAGCACCCACGCATCCAACTTAATCGTTTGAGTCACGCTACGCTGGCGGGTACTCCCCACCTTAATATTGAACAGATCCGTAGGCAGCGAATAGCTATCCCAGCCCAACCCGCTAAAACTAATGCTATCCACCACGATATTCTGGCGCATATTCATATAGTTAATATTAATACCGAAAGGCTCCGGCAGATCGTAGCCGCGCGCGCGCGCCTCGTCGCCCCAAATCGGCAGAATCGAGCTCTTTTGCGCCTCTGGCGCCGACGTCTGGGCCGTTGGCACGCTGTCCGCCGCATGGGCCTGCGACTGGGGCAAGCCGTAGTAGGTGGGAAGGGTGCTGCTGAGCTCGGTGGTATTATCCTGAGTGGCCGCATGGGCAACACCGCTCATCAGCACGCCGGAAAGACAGGACAGCAATGCACGATTATTCATATTGTTAAGCGTTATAAAGTGAGTGGAAACAAAAGCAGGGTGCGGAGTATAGCAGTAAATGAGTGTAACTTCGTGCAACATAACGTGCGTATCATTCCCCGGTAACGATACGCACGTTAATTATTACCCAGACAGACTTAACGGCGGCGCAACAGGCGCAGCGCATTCGCCGTCACCAGCGCCGTGGCGCCAGAGTCAGCCAGCACCGCCAGCCACAGCCCAGTGATCCCCAGCAGGCTGGTGATCAGGAAGACCCCTTTGAGTCCCAACGCCAGCGTAATGTTCTGGCGGATGTTGGCGTGGGTCGCCCGCGATAAGGCGATCATCTGCGCGAGCCCGGTCAGGCGATTATGAGTCAGCGCCGCATCCGCCGTCTCCAGCGCGACGTCCGTCCCCCCGCCCATGGCGATACCGATACTGGCCGCCTTCATCGCCGGCGCGTCATTGATCCCGTCACCGACCATCGCGGTATCCGCCCGGCGGCTGAGCGCCTCCACCTGATGCACCTTATCCTGCGGCAGCAGCCCGGCCCGGAAATCGATCCCCAGAGAACCGGCAATCGCCGCCGCCGCGCGCGGGTTATCTCCCGTCAGCATCACGGCCTCAATGCCCAGCGCCCGCAGCGCATCCAGCGCCTCAACGGCGTCCGGGCGCAGCGTATCGCTCATGGCGATCGCCCCGATGGCTACGCCATCTCGCAGGACCGTCACGACCGTCTGCCCCAGCTCCTCCCACGCCACGATCTGCGTCAGCAGGGCCTCTGACAACCTCTCTGGCGCCAGGCGACTCGGCGCCGCAACCTGTACCGCTACGCCGTCGACCTCTCCCGCGACGCCGATACCGGCCTGTGCCTGACGGGCCTGAGCCTGCACCACCGGCAGGCCACGCTGCTCGCAGGCCAGGATCACCGCCTTGGCCAATGGATGGTGGGAGCCCACCTCCACCGCCGCCGCCAGCGTCAGTAGCCGTTCAGCCGACACGCCCTCAACGCTGAATACGCCGCTCACCTGCGGCATCCCCTGCGTCAGGGTCCCGGTTTTATCGAACGCGATAGTGCGCACGCGCCCCAGCTGCTCCAACGCCGCCCCGCCCTTAATCAGCGCACCGTGACGTGACGCCGCCGCCAGACCGGAGGTGATCGCCGCCGGCGTTGAGATCACCAGCGCGCAGGGACAGCCGATCAGCAGCAGCGTTAGCCCCCGGTAAATCCAGGTATCCCAGGGCTGGGCAAAGGCCAGCGGCGGAATCAGAATCACCAGCAGCGCCAGCGCCATGATCGCCGGCGTATAGTAACGGCTAAAGCGATCCAGGAACCGCTCGATCGGCGCACGGCGCTCCTCGGCCTCTTCGATCAGCTGCAGAATGCGATCGATGGCATTTTGTCCGGGCTGTGAGATCACCCGCAGCCGGCACACCCGATCGACGACCAGCGCGCCGGCCGGCACCCGCGCCCCCGGCGGACGATCGACCGGCAGCGATTCGCCGGTCAACGCGCTTTCATCAAAGCTCACGCTCTCCAGCAACAGCTCGGCATCGGCGGGCAGACGACCGCCCGGTGCAACCTCGATCTCCATGCCGGGACGCAGCGCGGAGACGGCCAGCGTGCGCCGCCGCTCCTGTTCTATCACCACCGCCTCATCGGGCACCAGCGCCATCAGGGCGCTGACCCCTTTGCGGGCCCGGTTGGCCGCATAGGATTCCAAGCGCTCGCCCAGCATGAACAGTAGCAAGACCATCGCCGCTTCCTGCGTCGCCCCGATAAACAGCGCCCCCAGCGCGGCAATGCTCATCAGGGTTTCAATGGCGAAATAGCTGCCGCTGCGCATCAGGCGCACGGCTTTTAGCATGATCGGCGCCACCCCGACCAGCGTTGTCGCGATAAAGGCCACCCGGCCCAGCGACGGGTCAACCAGCGTCAGCCCATAGCTCAGTAGCATCAGCAGCGCCAGCGCGATCGGCGGCATCACCTCATGCCAGCGCAGCGCGGCGCTCTCCGCCCGCTTGGCGCCCACGGACTGCAGGCTAAAGCCCGCCTGGCGCACCGCCCGTTCAATCGCCGGGGAGAGATCCCGCGAGGCATCCACCACCAGTTTCTGGGTTGCGAACAGGACCGAGGCGCGCTCCACCCCGTTAATCTGGGCGACCGCCGTTTCTATTTTGCGGGCGCAGCTGGGACAGTCCATCCCCTCCACCCGCCAGCTGAAGCGCTGGCGCCCAGACGCCAGGGGAGGCAAGGGGTGGGGATCGGCGTCCTCCTCGACGCCATCATGGTCGTGGGCCGCCATACAGCAGGCGCCGTCGGCGGCCGGCGTCAACGGCGACGCCATACTGATCTTCAGCGTGCCGTGCGCCGGACGGCTGCAGCCGTGCTGCATCGCCGCATGCTGATGGCCGCAGCCACAGCCTGCATCGGACCCGCCGGGGTGAATGTGTTTATGGGTCATCGGTTCCTCCTCGCATCATTACCAGTCTTACTATTACGGATAATTCTACACGTTGGAGTCGACTCCAGAGTCAAGCAACAAATGAGATCCATTCCTTTTTACTCGCCGCCTACGCGTCGCACGTCCAGGACGAGCGGCTAGAAAACCATGCGCGCCCCATGCTCGACGACTGATTTTTTGCTACACTGATGCCCTCCGATAAAGAGTGTATATTTCATTGAAAATGAAGAAAAAGCGCCCAGTACTGCAGGATATAGCCGATCGCGTCGGCGTCACCAAAATGACCGTCAGCCGCTACTTGCGCAACCCCGAGCTGGTTTCGCTGCCTCTGCGCGGCAAGATCGCCGCGGCGCTGGATGAGCTGGGCTATATTCCCAACCGGGCGCCCGATATTCTCTCTAACGCGACCAGCCGCGCTATCGGCGTGCTGCTGCCCTCGCTAACCAACCAGGTTTTCGCTGAGGTTTTGCGCGGCATCGAAAGCGTCACCGACCAGCACCACTACCAAACCATGCTGGCCCACTACGGTTACCGCAAGGAAAAGGAGGAGGAACGCCTTACCTCCCTGCTCTCCTACAACATCGACGGGCTGATTCTGGCCGAGCGCGACCATACCCCGCGTACCCTGAAGATGATCGAGGTCGCCGGCATCCCGGTAGTCGAGCTGATGGACAGTGTCTCCCCCTGCCTCGATATGGCCGTGGGCTTCGACAACGTTGAGGCCGCACGAGCAATGACCCAGGCCATCATCGCGCGCGGCCACCGCCGCACCGTCTACTTTGGCGCCCGGCTCGATGAACGTACGGTGATGAAGCAGCGGGGCTATGAGGCGGCGATGCGCGCCGCCGACCTGACGCCGCGCAGCGTCATGATCCCACGCAGCTCCTCCTACTCCGTCGGCGGCGAACTGCTGCGTGAAGCGCTGAAGCGCTACCCCGATATGGATAGCATCTTCTGTACCAACGATGACCTGGCCGTTGGCGCAGCCTTTGAGTGTCAACGCCTGGGACTGCGTATCCCGCAGGATATGGCCATCGCCGGCTTCCATGGACACGATATTGGCCAGGTGATGGAGCCGCAGCTCGCCAGCGTGCTCACCCCGCGTCAGCGCATGGGCCAGCTGGCCGCCGAACGTCTGCTGGCGCGCCTGCGCGGTGAGCACAGCGCCGAGGCCGCCGCCGTCGACGTCGGCTTTACCCTGCTGCACGGCGGCAGCATTTAGCTCCTCTCGCGTACCACGGCGCTCCGACGTGATCACGGTTGCCGGTTCGCGGAGCGCTCGGCCTACATCTCCCTAACAACTGCGAGTAGCATCACAGTTATTAATCATACCATTTAACATTCGTTGCTAATTTCTCCAGCGCACCAGAGAATGTTACCCATAACAGTTACCAGTAACATTAGATTGCGCGGCGACTTGCCGCCCACCGGGGAATACAGCATGAGCGAAAGCCAACAGCAAAAACACGTCTTTGTTTTGATGGGCGTTTCCGGCAGCGGCAAGTCCGCCGTCGCCAGCGCCGTCGCCCAACGGCTGGGCGCCGCCTTTCTGGACGGCGACTTCCTTCACCCGCGCGCCAACATCAGCAAGATGGCCGACGGCCACGCGCTGAACGATGACGATCGCACACCGTGGCTCCAGGCCCTCAACGATGCGGTCTTCGCCATGCAGCGCACCAACGACGTCTCGCTGATCGTCTGCTCGGCGCTGAAAAAGCGCTACCGCGACATGCTGCGCGACGGTAACACTAACCTCTCATTCATCTACCTGCAGGGTGATTTCGCCTTGATCGAAAGCCGTCTGCTGGCGCGCAAGGGACACTTCTTCAAACCGCAGATGCTGGTTTCCCAGTTTGCGGCCCTGGAAGAGCCGACGGCCGAAGAGCGCGACGTGTACGCCATCGATATCAGCCAGACGCTGGACAGCGTGGTGGCCGACACCCTGAATACCATTAAATCCATCATTGCCTAGGAGCACCGACGATGAGTACGCTAACCCTCGTAATGACCGCAGTCGGCTCCGTGCTGCTGCTGCTGTTCCTGGTCATGAAGGCGCGCATGCACGCCTTTGTGGCCCTGATGCTGGTCTCTATCGGCGCCGGCATCTTCTCCGGTATGCCCATCGATAAAATTGCCCAGACCATGCAAAACGGAATGGGCGGCACGCTGGGCTTCCTCTCTATCGTGGTCGCGCTGGGCGCCATGTTCGGTAAAATCCTGCACGAAACCGGTGCACTGGATCAGATCGCCGCCCGCCTGCTGAAGAGCTTTGGTGAAAAGCGCGCCCACTACGCGCTGGGCATCGCCGGTCTGGTGTGCGCCCTGCCGCTGTTCTTTGACGTCGCTATCGTACTGCTGATCGGCGTCGTGTTCGCCGTAGCGCGCCGCACCGGTGGCAACGTGGTCAAGCTGGCCATCCCGCTGTTTGCCGGCGTAGCCGGGGCCGCCGCCTTCCTGCTGCCGGGGCCAACCCCGATGCTGCTGGCCTCCCAGATGGGTGCCGACTATGGCTGGATGATCCTGATCGGCCTGTGCGCCGCCATCCCAGGTATGATTCTGGCCGGCCCGCTGTACGGTAACTTCATCAGCAAGCACGTCACCCTGGCGCTGCCGAAAGATATTCAGGAGCCAAGCCTGGGCAAAGGTCAGCTGCCCTCCTTTAGCTTCAGCCTGGCACTGGTACTGTTCCCGCTGGTGCTGGTCGGCCTAAAAACCATCGGCGCCCGCTTCGTGGAGCAGGGATCCGAGCTGTACAAGTGGCTGGAGTTCATCGGCCATCCGTTCACCGCCATCCTGCTGGCCTGCCTGGTCGCCACCTATGGCCTGGCCATCCGCCGCGGCATGAGCAAAGAGAAGGTGATGGACATCTGCTCCGCGGCCATCCAACCCGCCGGTATCATTCTGCTGGTCACCGGTGCCGGCGGCGTGTTCAAGCAGGTTCTGGTGGATTCCGGCGTTGGCCCTGCGCTGGGTAACTCCCTGATCGGAGCCGGTCTGCCCATCGCCGTTGCCTGCTTCGTCCTGGCCGCCGCGGTACGTGTCATCCAGGGCTCTGCGACCGTCGCCTGTCTGACTACCGTCGGCCTGGTACTGCCGGTCATCGGCGAGCTGGGCTACAGCGGCGCACAGCTGGCGGCCCTGTCCGTCTGCATCGCCGGCGGCTCCATCGTCCTGAGCCACGTCAACGACTCCGGCTTCTGGCTGTACGGTAAGTTCACCGGCGCCACCGAAGCCCAGACCCTGAAAACCTGGTCTGTCATGGAAACCATCCTCGGCACCACCGGCGCCGTGGTCGGGATGCTGTTCTTCATGGCGCTGTAAGCCCAACGCTTGAAACACGACGGGGCGCGATATTCGCGCCCCGTTTTTCTATTGACGCGACAGCCCCTGACGCATTAACGACTCAGGATCAGGTGCAGGCCAAACGCGGTGAACAGCGTCCCCGCCGCGCCGTCGATCCAACGCGCCATGCGCTGATAGCCACGCCGCATGACCGGCAGCGCAAATACCGACGCCACCAGGCTGAACCAGATAAAGGTTTCGCTGACGATCAGGATGAACAGCCCGACGCGTTGACCGCCGGTGACCTCATCGCCGACGAACAGGGAGAAGACCGAGCCAAAATAGATCACCGCCTTGGGGTTGGACAGGTTGGTCAGGAAACCGCGCCAGAAGGCGCCGCCGTGCAGCGATGCCATCCCCTGTAAGGCATCGCCCTGAGGACGGCGGGCGGCGCGGAGCATCTGCAGCCCCATCCAGCACAGATACAGTCCGCCACCGACGGTGATGATGCTGTGCAGCCAGGCCATCTTCATTAACAGAAGATGCAGCCCCATCAGCGCCACGCCGGCCCAGATGACGATCCCCAGCGAAATACCGGCAACGCCGCGCAGCGCCTCGGTCCGGGAACGGCTCAGCGCCGTCTGTGAAACAAAGAAAAAGTCAGGTCCCGGCGTCATTAACGCCAGCAGGTGGACTACCGCGACGGTCAGAAACAGCATCATGTGAGGTAACTCATGGAGTAGGATTTCTCCATGCTAACATCGTTGACAAATAATGTGCGCACTGATGAATAACCGATCTGTCCATTATTTGGACAGCGCGAGTCCGCCCCTCACCGCGCGGGCTACCACGTTACTCAAGGAATGAGGAAAAAATCATGCGCATCATCCGGCTCACCCTGCTGCTGCGCGGCACGCTCTATCTCCATGGCGCGCTGGCGCTGGTACTGCAGACCGACTTCAGCCTGCAGGATGGCGCCGTCTCCGCGATGAAAGGAGTCGCCTTCGGCGTCGATAGCCAGATTCACCTCTTCGACCTGACCCATGAGATCCCCCCTACGACATCTGGCAGGCGGCCAACCGGCTACCTCAGACCGCCCGTTACTGGCCGACAGGCACCGTTTTTGTCAGCGTGGTCGATCCGGGCGTCGGCAGTGCGCGTCGCTCCGTGGTGCTGAAGACCAAAAACGGCCAGTTTTTCGTCTCGCCGGATAATGGCACGCTGACGTTGGTCGCCCAGACGCTGAGGATCGACAGCGTGCGCGAGATCGATGAGCAGACCAACCGGCTGCAGGGATCGGAAAAGTCATATACCTTCCACGGCCGCGATGTGTACGCCTATACCGGTGCTCGGCTGGCCTCGGGCGCTATCCGTTTCGAGCAGGTTAGCCCACGCTTGCCGAACCAGATAACCGAAATTCCCTATCAGCAGGCGCAGTGGCAGCCGGGGAAAGTCAGCGGCGCCATTGCCATTCTGGACGTTCAGTATGGCAATCTATGGAGCAATATCGGGGATGAGATGCTGGAAAAGGCGGGGATCGCGCTCAACGATCGGCTGTGCATCACGATAGCCCAACAGGGTTGGCGCGCTATCAGGGGCACGCGCCCGATGTGCACAGCTTCGCCGATGTGCCACCGGAACAACCGCGGGTCTATCTCAACAGCCTGCTCAACATCGCCGTCGCGCTAAATATGGACAGCTTTGCCGAAAAGCAGCGCATCGCCGCCGGCGCGGAGTGGCGGATAACGCTGCAAAAGTGCCGCTGATCGTCTCTAGCCCTGCCCCTCATCCAGATGTTCGCGGATCAGGGTCATAAACGGCGCGCCAAAGCGCTCCAGCTTACGCTGGCCAACGCCGTTGATGCTGAGCAGATCGCCCGCCCGTAGCGGCATCTGCTCCGCCATCTCCAGCAGCGTCGCGTCGTTAAACACGACGTAGGGCGGGATATTCTCTTCGTCGGCGATCGCCTTACGCAGCTTGCGCAGCTTGGCAAATAGCTTGCGGTCATAGTTGCCGCCATAGCTCTTCTGTGCGCTGCTGCGCGCCTTGAGGTTGATGACCCGGGGAACCGCCAGCTGGAGGGCGACCTCTCCCCGCAGGACCGGGCGCGCCGCCTCCGTCAGCTGCAACGCCGAGTGCAGGGCAATATTCTGCGTCACCAGCCCCAGATGGATCAGCTGGCGTAGAATGCTCACCCAGTGCTCGGTGCTGTGCTCGCGGCCAATGCCGTAGACCGACAGCTTATCGTGCCCCCATTCGCGGATACGGGCGCTGTTGGCGCCGCGCAGCACCTCGACCACATAGCCGATGCCAAAACGCTGCCCGACGCGGGCCACGGTCGACAGCGCCTTCTGCGCATCGAGCAGGCCATCGTAGCGCTTGGGCGGATCCAGGCAGATATCGCAGTTATCGCAGCTCTCCTGTCGCCCCTCGCCAAAGTAGTTCAGCAGCACCAGACGACGACAGGTTTGCGCCTCGGCAAAGGCATTCATCGCATTCAGCTTGTGACGCTCGATCTCCTTCTGTGCGCCCTCTGGCTTCTCCTCCAGACAGCGGCGCAGCCAGGCCATATCGGCCGGATCGTAAAACAGCAGCGCCTCCGCCGGCAGCCCGTCGCGCCCGGCACGCCCGGTCTCCTGATAGTAGGATTCGATATTGCGCGGAATATCAAAGTGCACCACGAAGCGAACGTTGGGCTTGTTGATCCCCATGCCAAAGGCCACCGTCGCCACCACAATCTGCAAATCATCGCGCTGAAACGCCTCCTGCACCTCGGCGCGGCGGCCATTGTCCAGCCCAGCGTGATACGCACCGACGCTCAGACCGCGGCTTTGCAGGCGCGCGGCGGTGTCCTCCACCTTGGCGCGGCTGTTGCAGTAGATGATGCCTGACTTCCCGCGCTGCGACTGCACAAAGTGCCACAGCTGATCCAGCGGCTTAAACTTTTCGATCAGGGTATAGCGGATATTGGGGCGGTCAAAGCTGCTGACCTGCACCAGCGGATCGCGCAGATCGAGCAGGCGCAGGATATCCTGGCGGGTCGCGTCATCGGCGGTTGCCGTCAGCGCGATCACCGGCATCTGCGGGAAACGGTGCTTAATCTGCCCCAGCGCGCTGTATTCCGGCCGAAAATCGTGTCCCCACTGGGAGATACAGTGCGCCTCATCAACCGCCAGCAGCGTGGGATTCCACTGCGGCAGCGTATCCAGCAGGTTATCCATCATCAGCCGCTCTGGGGCGATGTACAGCAGACGGATCTCCCCGCTGCGGCAGCCGGCATAGACCGCCTGCTGCTGTTCACGGCTCAGGGTCGAGTTCAGGCAGGCGGCGTTTACCCCGTTAGCCTGCAGCTGATCGACCTGATCCTTCATCAGGGATATCAGCGGAGAAACGACGATGGTCAACCCATCCCGTACTAACGCCGGTATTTGGTAACACAGGGATTTTCCGCCCCCGGTCGGCATTACCACCAGGCAGTCGCGCCCGGCGATCGCCGCCTCGACGATAGCCTGTTGTCCCGGGCGGAACTGCTGATAGCCGAAGGTGTCTTTAAGCACCCCCTCTGCCAGCCTCTCTGTATTCATGACCGCTGCCGTTGCCACACTACTCCCCGCAAACCATAAAAAACACCGGCGCTATTTTAGGCGTACGCGCCGGTTTTGTCCCGCGTTACAGGATATCGTTCAGCATGACGCCGACGCCGAAGCGGGTCTGGCGGAAGTTATAGTCGATTAACGACTCGCCGTAGCCGCTGAACAGCTGGGTATAGAAACGGACGTGGCGGGTCAGCGGATAGCTCCAGCCGAACTCAGCCGCGCCATAGCCGCTGTTCCAATTGTAGCGCCCACGCAGGCTGAAGACGCTCTCGCCCAGACGGTAACCCATCTCCGCCTCGTAGTAGCCCATGTACTTGGTAATATCGGGGTTATCGTCCTTGTTCGGACTCTCCGGGATGCGATACCACGGCATCAGCTGAACCTGAAAATTTCCGTTCTGCGCCAGGAAACGGGTATAGACGCGGTTCCAGCTGCGCGAGGTCGGATCCGACCGGCCATTGGACTGGTGCACCCCGCCCGCCTCGATATCGCGCAGCACCCAGCCGCCGAACAGGGGATAGTCGGTCGCCCAGCCTAAAAACAGGCGCGGCTCATAGTTGGTTTCGCGAAACGGTGAGGATTCGCTGCGGTTAAACGCCTGCCACCAGGACTGCTGGGTGTAAGCCGCGCCGAGCACTGAGTTGTCGCCGGCGATACCGCGCCAGATAGGGAATGCCAGGCTAATCTGAAACTTAATCTCATTCTTTTTAGCCTGATCGCCCCAGTCGTAAGAGCTGATGGCCTCTTTATTAATGTCGCTGGTCTGGGTATACAGCACATAGTTGGTGGAGTAAGGATAGAGAGTAAACGGGTTATCGTAATGCCGCAGCATGTTGGCGATCACCCCTTCATTATCACTCAGCGCGGGAGCCACACCGCTTTCACTCACGCTCGGCGCCGCCTGCGCGACCAGTGGCAACGCCGCCACTCCGGCCATTAAATATTTTTTTAACGCTTTCATCACTACATCGCTCTCTGAAGTACTCTGCCCACCGCGGGCAGCCAATCTGCCGCGCTCATCCCAGGTGGAGCCATTAACACGCCTGACCATGGCGCCGTTCGCCACCGCCCAGCGACATCGCTGCACCGCCATTTTAGCCCTGAGCATAAAATGAAAAATACAGTACACTCCCTCGCTACATTCAGCGGGAAGCGCGGAAAAAGAACATGGACACACAGCACACCCGCCAGGGGGTCATTCTGGCACTGGCAGCCTATTTAATCTGGGGCATCGCCCCGATCTACTTCAAACTGCTGCAACAGGTTCCCGCCACGGAAATCCTGACCCATCGCATCATCTGGTCATTTTTCTTTATGCTGATCCTGCTGGCCATTGGCCGCAGCTGGCGCCAGCTTTACGCCCTGCGCCATACGCCCTACAAAATTGCCCTGCTGGCGCTGAGCGCCTGCCTGATCGGGGGCAACTGGCTGCTGTATATCTGGGCCGTCAATCATAACCACATGCTGGAGGCCAGCCTGGGATATTTTATCAATCCCTTGGTCAATGTGTTGCTGGGGATGCTGTTTCTCGGCGAACGCTTTCGCCGGATGCAGTGGCTGGCGGTCGCGCTGGCCATCGTCGGCGTCATGGTTCAGCTATGGCAGTTCGGCTCCGTACCGGTAATCTCGCTGGGGCTGGCCTTCAGCTTTGCCTTCTACGGTCTGCTGCGCAAAAAGATCGCCATCGATGCGCAGAGCGGCATGCTGATGGAAACCCTATGGCTGCTGCCACTGGCGCTGTACTACCTGTTTGTCGCGGCCGACTCTCCCACCAGCCACCTCGGTGCAAATCCGCTGTCGCTAAATCTGCTGCTGATCGCCGCCGGCGTCGTCACCACCGTGCCTCTGCTCTGTTTCACCGCGGCGGCGACCCGCCTGCGTCTCTCTACCCTGGGCTTTTTCCAGTACCTCGGCCCTACGCTGATGTTTCTGCTGGCGACCCTCTGCTATGGCGAGCAGATGACGCGCGACAAGCTCATCGCCTTTGGCTTTATCTGGAGCGCGCTGCTGCTGTTCATTCTCGATGCACTCTATACCCAGCGCCGCCTACGGCGCTGTGGCCGCATGACGTGAGATCCAGCGCGCAACGGCCGGCCCCATCAGCAGAATGGTAAACAGACGTAGCATCTGCAGGGCCATGACAAAGGCCAGATTCACCTGGCTACCGGCGGCGATAATGGCGATGGTATCCAGTCCGCCGGGGCTGGTTGCCAGATAGGCGCTGAGCGGATCGATCGGCAGCACCTGCGTAAGCCCCCAGGCCATCAACGCGCAAAACAGCATCAGAGCCGCAATCGACAGGATGATCTGCGGCAGTGCGCGCAGCGCCAAGACAAAGATCGTACGGGTAAACAGCAAGCCGACCTGCCAACCGATCAGGGTATAGGCGATGACCAGCAGCCACTCCGGGGTTTGCGGCGTCATGACACCGGTGGCGTTACACAGGGCGCCGATCAGCATCGGCAGCAGCAGAGCCCCCGCGGGAATACGCAGCCGGCGTCCCAGCCAGGCGCCGCCGCCGGCGAGGAGCAGCGTGGCAACAAACTCGCTCCCCAGCGCGGGAAACCAGGGGAGAGCCGGCGCTGCCCCCTGCGGCGCATCGCCCAGGCCCACCCGCACCACCAGCGCCGCCGCCGCCGCGACAAACAGCACCCGCAGATATTGCATAAAGGCCACCAGCCGCACGTCGGCACCGAACTCACCCGCCATCGCCACCATCGCCGACGCCCCGCCGGGCGACGATCCCCAGGCACCGGTGGGGCCGGGCAAATCGCTCAGGCGCACCAGCAGCCAACCGGTGATCGCACTGCACAGCTGAGTGCACAGCAGCACCAGCAGGACCACGGGCCAGTCATCCAGCAACGGCGCCAGAAGCGCTAGCGACAGCGTGCGGGCGATCATACAGCCGAGGATCGCCTGGGCTATCGGCATCGCCAGTCGGTGCACCCGAATGGTCGCCCCCCGTAGCCCCATCGCGACGGCGGCCAGCATGGGCCCCAGCAGCAGCGCCGCAGGCAGGTGCAGCCACAGAAATAGCCCCCCCAGCCCCAGCGACAGGACCGCCAATATGCTCCACTGTTCAGCGTGCGCCAAACGATCCACCGCGCCTCCTGCACCGATCACGTCACGCTATGATAAGCATTTTTCCCCGTGAAGATGTACAAAAAATAACGGCCCCTGCGGGGCCGTTATTCACCAAAGGGCGCGCTGGCTCAAAGCCATTTTTTACGCTTAAAGTAGAGATAGGGCGCAAGGCCCGCCAGGATCATCAGCAGAATGGCGCCGGGGTAGCCAAACGACCACTTCAGCTCCGGCATAAACTCAAAGTTCATCCCATAGCTGGAGGCGACCAGCGTCGGCGGCAGGAAGACCACAGAGACCACCGAGAAGATCTTGATGATGCGGTTCTGCTCGATATTGATAAAGCCCATCGCCGCCTGCATCAAAAAGTTAACCTTCTGAAACAGGGATTCATTGTGCGGCAGCAGGGATTCGATATCGCGCAGCACCTCACGGGCCTGCTCCAGCTGGCCGGCGGGCAGACGCGCCTTACGCACCAGGAAGTTCAGCGCGCGCTGGGTATCCATTAGACACAGGCGGACCTTCCAGCCGATATCCTCCAGCTCGGCCAGCGTCGAGAGCGCATCGTCATACTCATCGCCCTGCTGCCCTTCCATGATCACCCGGCTCAGCTTCTCCAGATCGCTGTAGATGTTTTCGATCTCGTCGGCCAGCTGCTCGATTTTGGTTTCAAACAGATCCAGCAACAGCTCATAGGCGTTGCCGTCCACCAGCATCTGATTACGCGCCCGCATCCGGTATAGGCGAAACGCCGGCAGTTCGCGCTCACGCAGGGTAAACAGACGCCCTTCACGAATGGTAAAGGCGACGGTGGAGTTACCGGCGTGATCTTCCGCATCTTCGTAATAGAAGAAGGAGTGAATATGCAGGCCATCCTCATCTTCGAAGAAGCGCGCGGAGGCCTCGATATCATCCAGCTCCGGGCGGGTGGCCAGACTCTGCCCCAGTTCACTCTGTACGCGCCGGCGCTCATCCTCTTCGGGCTCGACCAGATCCACCCACAGCGACGCCGTGAGATGGTCCGTGTCATCCAGCTCCATACGGGATAAGCGACCGTGGTCTAAACGAAATGCACTTAGCATGCTTTAACTCCGTTGCGGTGACTTCAGGATCACGCATGGAGCACGGGAAACAAACCGGGAATACGTCACCTGCCTGTTTCAGACCATATAAGATCTGACTCTGCGACGCATTAAAGGTCGCTGACAACCACTAAGGCCATCAGCATCGGTGGATAGCCTTAGAAGTTGTACCCGCGTACGGGTCCAATGAGCCAGCATCTACTGGGTGTGTCCAAGGCGTATGTCCTCACAGATTAATCGTGCGCGCATGTTACGCCGACAGGAAAAAGCCTGTCAACAGGCTTGCACAACTCGGCGTCATCCCTACAGCACCTCGAGGCGGGCATACGCGGCGACCAGCCACTTAATCCCCTCGCCCTTAAAGGCGATCTGTAAACGGGTATGCTCCCCGCTGCCCTCCAAGTTAATAATCGTCCCCTCGCCGAATTTGGCATGGGTGACGCGCTGCCCCAGACGATAGCCGCTGTCACTCTGGCTTAACGGCGTCCCCATGCGCGCATGGCTGACGGGGCGCGTCACGCTGGCACGCAGGCGCACCTCTTCTACGCACGTCTCCGGCAGCTCGCCGACAAAGCGTGACGGACGATGATACACCTCTTTGCCGTACAGGCGTCGACTCTCCGCATAGGTCAGGGTCAGCTTACGCATCGCCCGGGTCACGCCGACGTAGGCCAGGCGCCGCTCCTCCTCCAGCCGCCCCCCCTCATCCAGCGACATCTGGCTGGGGAACATCCCCTCCTCCATCCCAACGATGAAAACCAGGGGAAACTCCAGCCCCTTGGCGGAGTGCAGGGTCATCAGCTGTACCGCGTCCTGATAGGCATCGGCCTGCCCCTCGCCGGACTCCAGGGCGGCATGAGACAGAAACGCCTGCAGCGGCGACAGATCGTCATCGTCCTCATAGCTGAACTGGCGCGTTGCCGTCACCAGCTCCTCCAGGTTTTCGATGCGCGTCTGTCCTTTCTCGCCTTTCTCCTGCTCATACATCTGACGCAGCCCGGAGTCACGGATCACCCGATCGGTCTGCACGTGCAGCGGAAGGTCGTCGCTGTCCTGCGCCAGCGCCTCAATCAGCTCCAGAAAACGGCGCAGCGCATTGGCGGCGCGCCCCGGAAACACCTGCTCCTGAAGCAACGCGCGGGTCGCCTGCCACAGGGTAAGCTGACGATCGCGGGCCGTCTGACGCACCACGTCCAGCGTCCGATCGCCGATGCCGCGCACCGGCGTATTCACCACCCGCTCAAAGGCGGCGTCATCGTTACGGTTGGACAGCAGGCGCAGGTAGGCCAGCGCATCTTTGATCTCCTGACGCTCGAAGAAACGCATTCCCCCATAAATCCGATAGGGCGTCGCCGCCTGCAGCAGCGCCTCCTCCAGCACGCGGGACTGGGCGTTACTGCGGTACAGGATGGCGCACTCTTTCAGGGCGCCGCCGTTATCCTGCCAGGCCTTGATTCGGTTAACTACGAAGCGCGCCTCATCCAACTCATTGAACGCGCAATACAGGGAAATCGGCTCCCCTTCACCGTCCTCCGTCCACAGCTTTTTACCCAGACGCCCATCGTTATTTTCGATCAGCGCGTTGGCCGCGCGCAGGATATTGCCGCTGGAGCGGTAGTTCTGCTCCAGGCGAATCGTCTGTGCACCGGGGAAATCGTCGAGAAATTTCTGAATGTTCTCTACCTGGGCGCCGCGCCAGCCATAGATCGACTGATCGTCATCGCCGACGATCATCACCCTGCCGCTGTCACCGGCCAGCATGCGAATCCAGGCATACTGAATACGGTTGGTATCCTGGAACTCATCCACCAGGATATTGTTAAAGCGGGCGCGATAGTGCTCCAGAATCTGGGGCTTATGCAGCCACAGCTCATGCGCGCGCAGCAGCAGTTCGGCAAAGTCCACCAGCCCCGCGCGATCGCAGGCTTCCTGATAGGCCTGATAGATGCGCAGCCAGGTTTGTTCCACTGGATTACCATAGCTTTCAATGTGCTGCGGACGCAGCCCATCATCTTTCTTGCCGTTGATGTACCACATGCCCTGGCGCGCTGGCCACTGCTTCTCATCCAGATTCATGGCCTTGATCAGGCGCTTCAGCAGGCGCAGCTGATCTTCGCTATCGAGGATTTGAAAGTCCTGCGGCAGGCCGGCATCCAGATGGTGGGCGCGCAGCAGGCGGTGCGCCAGGCCGTGGAAGGTGCCGATCCACATCCCCCCTTGGCTGGTACCGATCAGCGCCTCAATACGGTGCCGCATTTCCGCCGCCGCCTTATTGGTAAAGGTGACCGCCATGATGGAGAACGGCGAACAGTTTTCTACCGCCAATAGCCAGGCGATACGGTGCACCAGAACGCGGGTCTTACCGCTGCCTGCACCGGCCAGCACCAGCAGGTTGCTGCGCGGCGCGGCTACCGCCTCGCGCTGTTTATCGTTCAGGCTGTCAAGCAGATCAGATACATCCATAGGCACCGTCTTTTGGCTGGGAAAATGGCGCCATCGACACCATTTCACTGGAGATTTATACAGAAGCTGTCGGGAATTATATCAGTGCGAGCAGCGAATCCAACCGCGAAATCTCGACGTGGGGTAGCAGGCGCCCATCGGCGGCGCACAGCAGCGAGCGACCGCGATCGTTCACCCAGCAGGCCTGCATACCGCTGCGCACGGCGCCGGCGACGTCGGTCGTCAGATCGTCGCCCACGTGCAGGATCTGCCCGGGCGTCAGGCCCAAACGCTGGGCGGCGGCCAGATACATGTCACTGTAGGGCTTGGCGCGCCCGTCCGGCCCGGCGCGCAGCACAAAGCGAAAGTACGCGCCCAGACCGCAGCGCGCCGGGTCGGCGTTGCCGTTGGTGATCGCCGCCAGCGGCAGGCGCGCCGCCAGCGCCTTCAGCGTCTGGTGCGTCCCCGAAGAGATCGCGATACGACTGCGCCATTGCGCAAAGTGGGCCATCGCCTCATCGGCGCCGTCGTGGCAGTACGCCGGACTCAGCCCGGCGCGCCACAGCGCCTCGTACACCGTACGCCAGCGCCACTGGGTCACGTCGTGGTAGATTTCCGGATCGCTGGCACGCAGTTCGGCGCGCAGGCGCTGCCAGTCAGCGCTCTGGAAATCCTGCAGGGCGGGAAAGCGGCGGCGTAAAAAATCCAGCGCGGCCTGCTCGCTGCGCACAATCACCGGATGGTTATCGTACAGCGTATCATCCAAGTCAAAGGTCAGCGCGGCAGGACGCTGTAACGGGCGGTAAAAGTGCATCAGGTTTTCCCTCTTTTGGCGCGCGGATGCGCGGCATCGTACACGGTAGCCAAATGCTGAAAATCGAGATGGGTATAGATTTGCGTCGTCGAGAGGTTGGCGTGCCCTAACAGCTCCTGTACCGCGCGCAGATCGCCGCTGGACTCCAGCATATGGGTAGCAAAGGAGTGACGCAGCTTATGGGGATGAATATGGCTGGTCACACCCTGCCTCACCCCCCACTCCGCAAAACGCTTCTGCACGCTGCGCGGTGAAATACGCCCCCCGAGGCGCGAGACAAACAGCGCATCATCCTGCGGCTGCAGCGACAAACGCAGCGACAGCCACTTCTGCAGCCAGCGCACCGCCTCTCGCCCCACCGGCAGCCGGCGCTCTTTGCTGCCCTTTCCCAGCACCCAGACCTCGCCCGTCGTCAGATCGACGTGGCGACAGTCCAGGCCGACCAGCTCCGACAGACGCAGACCGCCGCCGTACATCACCTCCAGCATCGCGCGATCGCGTACAGCCAGCATATCGCCCTCATCGATATCCAGCAGTCGATTAACGTCGTCCACATCCAGGTTCTTGGGCAGATGGCGCCCCTGGCGCGGCGCAGAGACGCCTTTGGCCGGATTGGCCGTCAGCGCGCCGCGGCTGACCTGCCAGTCCAAAAAACTGCGCAGCGCCGACAGGCGCAGCGCCAGACTGGCCGGCTCAAGTCCCTGACGACGGCTGCGCGCCACCAGCGAACGCACCCGCGTCGTATCCAGCGCCGCCCAGTCGCAGAGACCGCCTTCGAGCAACAGCGCCGCGCTCGCCGCCAGCTGGCGGCGATAGGTTTCAACCGTACGCGGGCTGAGCTGACGCTCAACGCGCATCATCTGCAGAAACGCGGCGACGGGCGTACTCAGCGCCTCGGGCAGGGGCGTCATTGCCGCTCGATCCAGCGGGTCAGCATCGGCGGGATCAGCCGCGCCAGCTGCTCCAGCAGCGCCGTTCCCATGCCCTGCTGATAGTGCTGTGCATCGGCGCTGGTGAACACCAGCAGCCCCAGATCGGCGAAATCCCCCATCAGCGAGAGGGCAACCGACCCCACGTGGCGCGCCTGCGGCAGCAGCAGCAGCAGCTCCTGGCCGTTCAGGCTCCCCAAATAGTGGCTGGCATCGCCCAGGCGCTGAATGCGCAGCAGCTCTACGTCTGACCGGGCGATCGCCAGGTGGGAAAAGCGCGACGGCGCGCCAAGGCGCCAGCGATCGGCGAACAGACGGATATAGGCACCGGACAGCCCCAGCGAACGGGCCCAGCGCTGTAGGCGCTGCAAAAAGTCGTCCATATCTTGCGCCGATGCCAGATGGCCCTGCAGCGCCAGCAGGCTGCCGAACAGCCGCTCGTTATCTCGCGCCAGCGTGATGAGCTGTTCAATCTCCTGATCCAGCACGGCTATCTGCCGGCGCTGGCGGCCCAGCTGCCACTCCAGCAGAGAGACGGCTCCCCGCACCGGGTGCGGGATCATCATCTGCTCCACCTGGCGGGCATTACGAATAAAAAAATCAGGGTGCTGCTGCAAATAGGCCACAACCTGCTCATCCGCCAGCGACGGCTGAAGGAGGTCGCGGCTATCCCTCTCGCTCATAGCTACCTACCGTTTACAAATGGATGAATCCATCATAGACGTGGGCGGCAGGTCCGGTCATCAACAGCGGCATCCCCGGCCCCGGCCAACGGATGTGCAGGGTACCGCCGGGCAGATCAACCTGCACCTGCTCATCCAGCAGTCCCTGCTGGATCCCCACGGCTACCGCCGCACAGGCGCCGCTGCCGCAGGCCTGCGTCTCGCCGGCGCCGCGCTCATATACCCGTAGCCGGATATGGCCGCGCTCGACCACCT
Organism: Edwardsiella anguillarum ET080813; assembly: GCF_000264765.2. Lineage (GTDB taxonomy): Bacteria > Pseudomonadota > Gammaproteobacteria > Enterobacterales > Enterobacteriaceae > Edwardsiella > Edwardsiella anguillarum. Next base: position 1,875,038 of record NZ_CP006664.1, on the reverse strand, counting down.
GCATAAAGCCAACGTTTACCCGCTCAGGAAAGCGCTCATGGCTTTCCAGCACCGGCCCCAGCAGCTCAACCTGAGCCTGGCTGACGTCCTCAACCTGCAGGACACAGTGAGGGTTTCCCATCGAGACCGCGCCGCACAGCACGGTCTGCTGCGCCACGCGTAAAATATAGGTTTTCTCCGCCTTGGCGGCTTTGAACGGGATACGCCCCGGCTCAAACTGCGGCTCTCCCATATTGACCGTCACCCGATCGTCCTCGCCGACGTGCAGCGTCATGCGGCCATTCTGGGTGCTGACGCGGATATCGCGCCGGTTGGTCAGCCCCTTGATCCGAACAAAACGGGCAAAGCAGCGCGCCCCATTGCCGCACTGCGCGACCTCGCTGCCGTCGGCGTTAAAGATGCGATAGTGAAAGTCCAGATCGGGATCGTAGGGCGGTTCAACCACCAACAGCTGATCGAATCCGACTCCGGTATGCCTGTCGGCCAGGCGGCGGATCAACTCCGGTGAAAAGTAAACGTTTTGGGTGACGGCATCCACCACCATAAAATCATTACCCAACCCGTGCATCTTGGCAAACTGCATGTCCCTACCCCTTGATGAATACCTGCAAACGTCTACCCTTGGCACACGGTGCGCAACTCAGTGGGCTTTCCCGACCTCGGCGGCGGGTGCCGTATTCGGCGTCTGCGTATTCGGCGTCTGGGCGGCCGGCTCATGGGACGGCGCCTGCACGCTATAGGCGTCCGGCGCCTTTTGCGCCGCCGGTGCCTGCTGCGCAGGGGGGAAGTACAGCGGCCCTTTCAGCCCGCATCCGCCCAGCGTCGCGGCACACAGCACCAACAGCGCACTACGGAATTGTCTGTTCATTGTATTAATGCCTGTGATTCCTCGGTTCAAGCTTTCTATAATCGCAGTTGGATACTGAAAAGCAATAGGAAATGATTATGAATGACAGCGAGTTTCATCTGTTGGCCGACGGGCTGATGCAGGCACTGGAAGAGGCGCTGGACGCCTGCCAGAGCGATGCGGATATTGACTGTGAGACCAACGGCGGCGTCATGACGCTGAGCTTTGAGAACGGCAGTAAAATCGTGATTAATCGCCAAGAGCCTCTGCACCAGATCTGGCTGGCGACGCGCGCCGGGGGCTACCACTTTGACTACCGTGACGGACAATGGCGCTGCTCACGCAGCGGCGCGCCCCTTCATCAGGTACTGAATGAGGCATGCAGCGCCCAGGCCGGTGTGCCGGTGGCGCTGGATCTCTAGACGGGATTCAATACACCTTGAACTGCTGGCGCGGCGCGGCGGCGCCGTCGCCTTCCGTCTCTGCGCCAGGCGGCGTCATCGCCTTGCTGCGGAATGGGATCACCTGCGCCCGCCCCGCCACCGTGACGATCTGATAAAACTGCGGCAGGTTGAAGTTGATAAAGCTGGAGCCATAGGTAAAGCGATCGTGTGATGACGAATAGAAGCGGCTGACATCGCGTACCAGCTCCTCTTTACTGCCCTCGCAGTGGTGATACACCTCGACGCGGTTGGACTCATCCAGAATGTATATATTAAAGCCGTCGCGCTCGCCGTCCTCAAAAAAGAACTGAATGATCCCTTCACTGGCATAGCCATCGACCACCGCCGGCAGGTGTGCCTGATCGGTCTCCACCTGCATCGACAGACCGTGCAGCTTATTGTTGGAGATGGCGCCATAAAATTCGACCGCATTTTCCAGCTTTTGCACCGATACGCTCAGCCGTTCGAAGAAGAGCCCCCAGGTCTGGCCGGCCACTCGCACCGCCTTGAAGCGCCCCGGCTCCTGGCGGCTGCTGGAAAGGCGCAGATCGATACACTCCGAAACCAGCTGCTGTAGCCGGGTGCGGATCAGCCCGCGCAGATGGCGGCTATAGCAGAACACCTCTACGGCCTCCGGCGGCGCGGCATCCTGGTGCATCTTGCCCAGGATGGTCTTCAACGCCTCCAGCACCGCCTGCTCGCCGCTAAAGTGCAGGGTTCGCACCTCATTCCACGAGTTGCGGTACAGCAGATCGACGCTGCCGACCAGACACTGCTGCTGTTCGCCGAAGCTAAAGACATCCAGCTGACGGAAATCAAAGTGCACCACCTGATTGCTGAAGGTGGCGGTAGGATCGTGCTCCAGATTGACAATGATCGCCAAATGGCGGATCTCGCACGGGCTATACAGCGCCTTGGGCGTCGGCGCAGAGAGGCGCAGCGGGAAGTGGTTGGAGACATCGCGCACCAGCTCCCGCAGCTTGTTCAGATCGCACTGGCTGCTGTTCGCCTTGATATGCAGACGGGTCTCTTCCGTCAGCAAACCGTTAAAATAGGCCCAGGCCACCAGCTTATTCAGGTAGCGGTTATACTCCAGCGGCTGATGGCTGACGATGCTGTCGATGGTCGGCGCCTGGTTGTACAGGTACCAGCCGCTGCGATTGGCGCGCCCAATCGGCACATAGATAAAGGTCAGATCGCGCTCGGACAGATCCGGCGAGATCTGCGGATTCACCAGCGTCACCTTGCCCGGCAACGCCTCAAAGGCGGCGTACAGCTTACGGGTCAGCACCCCTATATCCTGCGGGCTGGCGCTGACGCTCAGGTTATTGCGACGCGCGAAGCGGATCAGGTTGCGATAGCTTTGCATCATCGCATCCAGCAGTTCATTATGCGCCTCGCGCACCTGGCCGATCTTCCAGTTGGCGCGGTTGTCGAGCGAACGGATCAGCGCCTCATCCCAGCCCCAGTGAGCCACCAGCTGACTGAGGATCTCCCGACGCCAGCCGACGCAGGCGCGAGCGCGCGACATCTTTTCGCACACCTTGAGATAAAAACAGCGACGCGCCAGGTCGAGGCGGGCATGATCGCCGATCTGCTCCAGATAATGGGTAACCCGATCCAGCATCATGCAATAGGAATCGAGGCCGAAAGAGACGATCTCCCCTTTATGCAGACGCTGCTTAATGTCCATCGCCAGCAGCTCGGTATTGGGATACTCCCAGGAGTAGGCCTCCAGCAGCAGGGTTTTCAGCACCGCCTTGTAGGGGGAGTCGATACTTTTATACAGCTGCCACAGGCTGGCGCCAAAGTACTCCTCCGCCGACAGCGAGCTCAGCCCGCCGAGATCGAGCCACTCGTTGGGCGTCAGCGCCCCCTGCGCGTAGAGTGACAGCACATACTCATCGTAGTGCTCCTCCTCTTCACAGGGCACCATGCTCCACAGAATACGCTTGCCGGCCAGACGAACGGCGGTGCGGTAAAACTCATCCAGCAGCAGAATATGCTGGGTTGAGCCGCAGTCCTCCCCCCCCAGGCTACCGCTTTCGTTGTGGCGAAACCGGTTCTCATCGATCAGGAAAAAGCTGACCTCAACCCCAAGCGACGCCGCCCACTCCTCCAGCAGCGTACACTTCTGCTGCAGCTGACTACGCTCGCAGGCGTCAAGCCAGGAGTGGTGACAGACCCAGATATCCAAGTCAGAGCTACAGCTCTGGCCGATGGAGGAGGTGCTGCCCATGGTGTACAGTCCGGTAATCGGCATCTGATCCGACCCCGTCACCGGTGGAATACTACCCGGCGCACGCTGCTCCAGATGCAGCAAATAGTTCTGCTGTGGCTCATCCGGCGTAAAGAAGCAGATCCCGTGAGGAACGTTACCCTCCAGGTAGCCCGGCATCAGCGGATGGTGAAAATGCAATAAGGTAGGCAGCAGCGTATATACCTGCTGAAACGCGGGGCCCATCGCCGACAGCGCCCGATCAACCCGCAGTTGGTTAATCGCGTCCAGTCGTTGCTTCAGTGTCTCGATATAGAGGTACAAGACGTTTCGCCTGATTTTCTGGTGTACGAAGGGAGACTTGTTTCCACGCCCCAACGGTGGTTTTATTAATAGTAATGATAGATGGGAAATTGCTGGAAACGTGATCAATTTAACACCTTGCCGATTGACCGTAAAGATACAAAAACCACACACTTACTATTGCGCTCCTCTTATCATTGATCTTTCCGGCTTTTCCAACGCATTTTCCCGCCCCCTTCTATACTCACCTTCCGTGCGCGTACGCTGCATGCCCATGCAACAACATGGTAGGATGACGCCTAGGCAAATAAGGGATATTCACATGCAATCAATGACAACGGCAACGCAGCCCACGCTGCGTATCGCAACGCGCCAGAGCCCGCTGGCACTGTGGCAGGCACACTACGTCCGGGATCAGCTGCTGGCCCACTGGCCGCAGCTGACGATAGCGCTGGTGCCTATGGTCACCCGGGGCGACGTTTTGCTGGATACCCCGCTGGCCAAAGTCGGCGGCAAGGGGCTGTTCGTGAAAGAGCTGGAGCTGGCGCTGCTGGAGGGACGGGCCGATATCGCCGTGCACTCCATGAAAGATGTGCCGGTCGCCTTCCCCGACGGCCTGGGGCTGGCGACCATCTGCCAGCGCGAAGATCCGCGCGATGCCTTTGTCTCACCGCGCTTTGCCTCGCTAGATCAGCTGCCGCCCGGCAGCGTCGTCGGCACCTCCAGCCTGCGCCGCCAGTGTCAGCTGCGCGCGGCGCGTCCGGATTTGCAGATCCGCGATCTGCGCGGCAACGTCGGCACCCGCCTGGCTAAACTGGATGCCGGTGACTATGACGCCATTATCCTGGCCGCCGCCGGTCTGAAGCGTCTGCAGCTGGAAAATCGCATCCGTACGCCGCTGACGCCGGAGCAGTCGCTGCCCGCCGTCGGTCAGGGCGCCGTCGGTATCGAGTGCCGGTTGGCGGACAGCGCCACCCGCCGCCTGCTGGCACCGCTCAACCATGCCGATACCGCGCTGCGCGTCTGCGCCGAGCGGGCGATGAACACGCGTCTAGAAGGCGGCTGCCAGGTGCCTATTGGCAGCTATGCCGAAATCGACGGCGACCAGCTGTGGCTACGCGCGCTGGTCGGTGCGCCTGACGGCTCGCTGATGATTCGCGGCGAACGGCGCGGCCCGCTGGCGCAGGCGGAGGCGATGGGCACCGCGCTAGCCGATGAGCTGCTGGCGCGCGGCGCGCGTGCCATCCTCGATGCCGTCTACAGCCAGAAAGCGTAAGCGGCCATGGGTATTCTGGTGACTCGCCCTTCTCCCGCCGGTGAACAGCTGGTCGATCGCCTGCGGGCGCTGGGGATGGCGGCGTGTCATACGCCGCTGATCGGCATTGCCCCCGGCCGCCAGCTGGCGCAGCTGCCGGAGGCCACGGCAGCGCTGCAGCGGGGCGATCTGCTGCTGGCCGTCTCCCGCCACGCCGTTCTCCACGCCACAGAGGCGCTGCGGCAGGCCGGTCGGGAGTGGCCCACGGCTCCGCGCTACGCCGCTATCGGCCACAGCACTGCACAGTCGCTACGGGCCGCCTGTCACCAGCCGGTGATCTTTCCGCCGGCGCCGGAAACCTCGGAGGCGCTTCTGGCGCTGCCCGCCATACAGCAGCTGCGGGCCCAGCGGGCGCTGATCCTGCGCGGCAACGGCGGACGCGACCTGATCGCCGATGCCCTGCGCGCGCGCGGCGTATCGGTCACCCTATGCGAATGCTATCGCCGGGTCGCCATCGCCCACCCCGCTGACGAGCTCTACGCACGCTGGCGGCAACAGAAAGTCTCGACACTGGTAGTGACCAGTGGTGAAATGCTGCAACAGCTCTATGATTTAGTTCCTGAATACGATCGGCGACGTTGGCTCCTCGGCTGCCGGCTGATCGTCGTCAGCGAACGTCTGGCACAGCGCGCCCGGGATCTGGGATGGCAGGAGATCCGGGTAGCGGACAGCGCCAACAATGATGCGCTATTGCGTACGCTACAGATCAACTGACCATGGGATAATGCCACGATGACGGAACCCACTACCCCGCCAGACAAGGCGGCCGCCGCCGAAGCGGCTACCGAGCAGACGCAGCCGCTGGAGCGCGCTCACAAACAGGATAAGCAGATCGTGAAAAAATCCGCCGCCGGTGGCCCGGCGCTGGGCGCCATTGCCATCGTACTGGTTATCGCCCTCGGTGCCGGTCTTTATTACCACGGGCATCAACAGGCACAGATGCAGCAGGCCACCGAACAAAACCTGCAGGAACAGCTCAGCGCGCTGCATACCGCGCAGGCGCAGGAAAAGCTGCGGATGGAGGCGTTGCTGAATAAACAGGCGAAGGCGCTGGATGTCGCCGCCCAGCTGCAGGCCAGCCAGTCACAGCAGCTCAAGGAGCTGGAGCAAAAGGTCGCGGCGATCTCCGGCAATGACGCCAACACCTGGAAGCTGGCGCAGGCCGATTTTATGGTGAAGCTGGCTGAACGCAAGCTGTGGAGCAATCAGGACGTCACCACCGCCCTCGCCCTGCTGAAGAGCGCCGATGCCACCCTGGCCGGCCTGGATGACCCCAGCCTGCTGGGCGTACGCCGCGCGCTGACTGAGGACATCGCCACCCTCTCCGCGCTCAACCAGATCGACTTTGACGGCATCATCCTCCAGCTGAATCAGCTGGCCAATCAGGTTGACGATCTACGGCTGGCGGATAATGACGGCGACGAAGCGCCGATGGATCAGGACGACGGTGAGCTGAGCGCCTCGCTGAGTCAGTGGCGACAAAACCTGGCCAAAAGCTGGCACAGCTTCATCTCTGAATTTATCACCATCCGGCGCCGCGATAGCAGCGCCGAGCCCCTGCTGGCGCCCAGCCAGGACGTATACCTGCGTGAGAATATCCGCTCTCGCCTGCTGATCGCCGCTCAGGCGGTGCCGCGCCACCAGAATCAAATCTACCAGCAGTCGCTGGAAAGCGTCTCAGCCTGGGTCCGCGCCTATTTTGACGTCAACGATCCGAGCACCAAGGCGTTTTTAAACCAGATTGACGCCCTTAGCCAGCAGTCCGTCAGCATGATATTGCCCGATGCGCTAAAGAGTCAGCCGCTGCTGGATAAACTGCTGCACGCCCGGAGCAACGTGCTGACCGCCGCGCCGGCTGCACCCGCGACGCAGGGGGAATGACCATGCTCAAGGTCCTGCTGCTGTTTATCATTCTGATCGCCGGCATCGTGCTCGGCCCGATGCTGGCCGGCCATCAGGGGTATGTGCTAATCCAGACCGACGGCTACAACATCGAGACCAGCGTAACCTCGCTGGTGATCATGCTGATCCTGCTAATGCTCGTGCTGTTTGCCCTGGAGTGGCTGCTGCGGCGGCTGCTGCGCACCGGTGCCCGTACCCATGGCTGGTTTATGGGACGTAAGCGCACCCGCGCGCGCCGCCAGACCCGCGCCGGATTGCTCAAGCTGACGGAGGGCGACTATGGCCAGGTTGAAAAGCTGCTGGCGCGCAATGCCGATCACGCCGATCAGCCGCTGGTGAACTATCTGCTGGCGGCCGAAGCCGCACAGCAGCGCGGCGATGAGCTGCGCGCCAACCAGTATCTGGAGCGCGCCGCCGAGGTCGCCGGCAGCGATCCGCTGCCGGTCGATATCACCCGCGTACGCCTGCAGCTGGCGCGTGGGGAGAACCACGCTGCCCGCCATGGGGTGGATGCCCTGCTCAACTATGCGCCGCGTCATCCCGAAGTCCTGCGTCTGGCAGAGCAGGCCTACCTGCGTACCGATGCCTTCGGCCCGCTGCTGGAAATCCTGCCCGCGTTGGCCAAGCAGGGACTACACAGCGATGATGATATCGAGAAGCTGCAGATCCGGGCCTATATCGGCCTGATGGTTCAGGCGATGGCCAACGGCGGCAGCGAGGGGCTGAAACAGTGGTGGAAAGCGCAGGGGCGTAAAACGCGTCATGAAACTGCGCTACAGGTCGCCTTGGCCGAACACTTGATAGAGTGTGACGATCACGGTGCCGCTCAGCAAATCGTCGTCGACGGGCTGAAGCGCCGCTTCGATGAGCGGCTGGTGCAGCTGATGCCACGACTGAAGTCCGGTAATCCCGAACAGCTGGAGAAGCTGCTGCAACAGCAGATCCGTCAGCATGGCGCCAGCGCGCTGCTCAACAGCACCCTGGGGCAGCTGCTCATGCGCCACGGCGAGTGGCAGCTGGCGGCAGAGGCGCTGCGCGCCGCGCTCAAGCAGCGCCCGGATGCCTATGACTACGCCTGGCTCGCCGATACGCTGGACAAGCTACACCGCCCGGAGGAGGCCGCACAGATGCGGCGCGACGGCCTGCTGCTAACCCTGCACCAGGATCAGCCGACCGCCTGACCCCTCGGCGAGTCCACGCTCAGGATAGCGCCAGCGTTATCATCCGGCCCGCTCACCGCGGGCCTTTTTTTGGCAAAAAAAAACACCTGCCATCAGGCAAGTGTTGAAAAAGGACAATCAGATCTTAAGACAACTGATCGGTGCCTCACTCAACGACGTGTCCGTGACATGCTGGCGCTAGGGACAGCACGATTCGGACGATAGGCACCACAAGTCGGCTCTGCATCATTCTCAGATTTATGAAGCTTACGCAAACATAAGGGGGCGAATGAGCATCTACGGCGCAAGTATTGCATAAACCATGCCAATATTAAAACCCGCGGCCCACCGCCCATGTCGCGGGCACACGGCGCCGAGATGTCGTCTTTCGGAGACGCTAATGCGGCATTTTATTTTTTATTGTTTTAAAACATGCTACTAAACGTCTCTTTATGGCGACACATCGCCCGGGCGCCGTCGTAAAAAAGAGACGGGTGAGGGATGAGGTTGCCTATCTGTCGCAATAAACTGCGAACGGGAAAAACGGGAATGAGAGAAAAGTAACGCGCCAGGGAACCTGGTGGAGTTAGCGGAAACGCAGAGACAAAAAAACCTCGCGATGCGAGGAGATGGGGTGGTCGGCGAGAGAGGATTCGAACCTCCGACCCACTGGTCCCAAACCAGTTGCGCTACCAAGCTGCGCTACTCGCCGATTCATTTAGTCCCAGTAGGGGTGTGGTGCGAAGAGAGGGACTTGAACCCTCACGTCCGTTAAGACACTAACACCTGAAGCTAGCGCGTCTACCAATTCCGCCACCTTCGCATGCCACTTGAATCTGGGGTGGCTAATGGGACTCGAACCCACGACAACTGGAATCACAATCCAGGGCTCTACCAACTGAGCTATAGCCACCAATGTACTTCTTAACGCGGTAATGATACCACCGCAGCTCTTGCGCCTTAAGCAATATGGCGCGCCCGACAGGATTCGAACCTGAGACCTCTGCCTCCGGAGGGCAGCGCTCTATCCAGCTGAGCTACGGGCGCTCAGCGCCGTTGCGGGGGTGGATACTACGGGCTTAAGGCCATGCTGTCCAGCGCTTTTTTGCAGAAATATCGCGTTTGGCTACACTTTGCGCACTCTGCTGTAAAAGCACACGCTCCCGGACGCAAAACCACCGTGCGCGCCCGGCGACACGGCCTGCGCGAGGCGACAGCGCGCTATAGCTTCCTCGCGTAGTAGTAGGTCACGAAACGCAGCAGCTTAACCTGGCGGCGCCAGCGCGTCGGCTGGGACAGCAGGCGATACAGCCACTCCAGACCAAAGCGCCGCCACAGAAGCGGCGCGCGACGAACCCGCCCGGTAAAGACGTCATAGGTGCCGCCAACCCCCATATACAGCGCCTGGGGATAGTAAGCCCGACAGTCGCGCATCAGGATCTCCTGGCGCGGTGAGCCCATCGCAACCGTCACGATCTGCGCCCCGCTGGCGCGAATCCGCTCAAACAGCGCATCGCGTTGTTCTGGGGAGAAATAGCCATCCTGGGCGCCGACGACATTGACCCCCCATCGGCGGCGCAACGCCGCCTCGGTCTGCGCCAGGACGTCGGGCTGGCCTCCGACCAAAAACACCGGAATGCCCAGCTCACCGGCGCGCTGCATCAGCGCCTCCCACAGATCGGCACCGGCGATGCGGCTGACCTGTGCTCCGGGGTATTTACGCCGAATGGCGCGCACGATGCTGATGCCATCGGCATATTTATACTCCGCCGCCGCGATCAGCGCCCGCAGCGCAGCGTCATCCTCCGCCGTCATCACCTTTTCGGCGTTAATCGCGACCAGCGTGCCTGGACGTACCGCCGTCTCCGTCAGCAGATGGCGCAGAAACTGATCGCTGTCGCGAAAGCCCCAGATATCGATACCGCGAATCGCATAATGTGGAATTGACCCGTTACTCTCCATCGTTTCTATCCTTGCGGGCCGGCGATCCCTCCCCGACAGAAGACGCCGCGATGGCCGCGCGCGCGCGGATCAGCCCCGCCGCATCAAACAGCCAGTACAGCAGCTTTGCCAGCAGCAGACAGCAGCCGAAAATAATACAGAAAAACACCACGCGCGAGACAAAGGCGTCAAGCCCCTCGCGCGCCAGTACGATCATATTAAACACCGCCCCGAAGCAAAACGCCTGGATCACCGCGCCCCGGTAGCGGTTTGACGCCAAGCATCCTCGGGTATACAGCCAGTCGAACCACTTGATAATCAGCCCCACGGCGATCGCCCCCAGCGGAATAAACGCCGCGCCGCCCATCACCACCAATGAGCCAATCAGGGTGGGGGAGATGGCCAGCCCCGAATGGTTATCGAGCACCTGCCAGGTAAAATAGTTGGCGCTATTCAGCACCAGATGCGGCCGATCCGGCCACATCCAGCCGGGGATAAAGACGTAGAAATCGCGGGCGATCGGCGCCAGTCCCTGAAAATCTATCTGGGTATAGTGCTGCAGCAGCAGCGCCAGATTCTCCCAGGGCGAGAAGGTGTCGCGCGTCAGATAGAGAAAGGTGTAGAAGGCCTCGTCGCCGCTTACCGCCAGGCCGTAGCGCTTGAGGGCCAGCCAGAACATGCCGACGACCCCGACGACGCCGGCCAGCGCCAGCATCCACAGGGTTATCCAGCCGCGCTGGATACCGATAAACAGGAACAGCGCGAAGGCGATGATAATGTTGGCGCGCGTCCCGCCGACGATGACGTAGGTCAACAGGCCAAAAACCACAGTGCTGACCAGAAAAAAAAGCCAGGCGGCCTGCGTCTGACGAAGAAAGTACACCACCAGCATCGCCGGAATAAAAAAGTAAAAGAAGCGCTTTAGCGCCACGCCGGAGACGCCGCTGGAGAAGATCTGGCTATAGGAGTGCAGCTTAAACAGCAAAAAGCCGTTGTTGAGGAAGAAAATGGTTACGGTCACCAGCGCCACCAGCGCCAGCAATATCCAGGTCAGCTGCGCCTCCACCCGGTTGAGCTGCAGCCAGGCGGAGCCGCCGCTCGACGCCGACGTTGCCGAACGCAGCCGCGTCTTGTAGGTGACGTAATAGATAGCGTAAAACGCCGTGGCCGACAGCAGGGCGTACAGCATCTCCTCCGCCGGCACCGTCGCCACGTCAAAGCGGAACACCAGCGTACAGGTCAGCGGAAAGCCGAAATAGAATGTCAGTAAAAATAGCAGTGAAAAGAATACGTTAAAATTAAAGCGAACCCGGCGAAACTCTTTGTAGGTCAGAAACGCCACAAACAGCAGCGAGAAAAAGTACACCAGCGCCAAACCGGCAAACTGCATCAGGGTCATGGCCGTTCTCCCAGCGCCAGCGCCTGCAGCCAGCCGTCGGTATAGTTGGGGTCGAAAAAGGCGAGCCGGCTCAGATCGCGCTGCGCCAGCTGACGCTGCGCCGCCCGCACCGCGGCGTCATCCGGCGCGTCATCGTCAAACAGCACCGGCAGCTGTTGATCGACCATATCGCGCCAAAAGGGGTTCTGCCGACTCAATACCAGGGGGATCCCCTGCTGTAGCAGCAGACACAGCGTGCCGATCCCCTGCTGACGTTCAAAGATAAAGTAGCCCAGATCGCAGCGGGCCAGAAGCGCCAGATAGTCGGTAAAGGCAACCTGCTGCGTCAGCAGCGTCGCATTATGGCCAAACAGGCCCTCGGCTCGCTCGCGTACCTGCGTGATATAGGCCTGGTTGTTGGCAGGATAGCCCAGCGGCACGATGACCCGCGTCTGCGCACCGAAGGTATCGTGCAGTCGCTGCAGCGCCACCAGATGGCGATTGCTGCGATCGCCGGAGTTCCCCACCAGCACCGTCAGCGCTTCCGACGTCGCTCTAGCCCGCTGATTGCACGTCAGCGCCGGATCCATCCGCGTCGGGAAATAGAGCGTCGACGTCGTCACCCGCGGATGGCGCCGCCGATAATAGTCCAGATCGCCCAGCGTGGCGAAGACGTGCCCCACCCGCCCCTGAGCCCGGCGGCGCAGGCCGTAGTACAGCCGGTATTTCCAGCCGCGGGCCTCCTCATACAGATCGGCCCCCCACACGTGCCACAGCACCTGCTGCGGCCGCAGACGCCCGCACAGCAACGCCAGCCATAGCCAAGGATTAAACTGACCGTGCAGGAAGAAGCGCAGAGCACGATCCGCGCTGGCGCGAGCCAGCAGCGCCCGCGCCAGCGCGCGCTTGTCTGGCCAAACCTCGATATCCAGCCTGGTCAGGTCGGCGAACGGGGCGGCGTCGCGCGCCACCACCATAAAACGCCGGCGCGGCGCTGTCGCGGCGCGCTGCGACAGCACGCCGTCAAAGAAACGCAGCAGCGTCAGATTATGGTGCGGGATATCCGCTCCCAGTACGTGAATCAGTGTCGTCATGCGCGGTTACGATAAATCCAAAATACGCTGCCACACAGCAGGAAATAAATAATATAGGTTGCCATATAGGCCTGAGCGGCGCCCAAGGCACCGTGCAGCGGGATCAGAATACGCGACAGTAGGGTCAGCAGGATAAACTGGCTTATTTCGCACAGCAGGTAAAAGCGCAGCGAAGCTTTGGCGATCACCAGGTAGCCGAAGACATAGGCGCCCACCTTAAACACATCCCCCGTCAGCTGCCAGGCAAACAGGTCGCGCATGGCGCTGAATTTCCCCGACAGCAGTAGCCAAATCACCAGATCGCGCAGCAGCCAGACCGTAAAGCTGACGGCCGCCACCGCGGGCAAAACAAAGCGCAGCGCGCGCAGGATCTCCTGCCCAACCGCCTGACGGCTGTGCAGCCCGGCCAAGGTCGGCAGCAGATAAACGCTGAACGAGGCGGTAATAAACTGCAGGTAGGCGTCGGAGATGCCGCTCACCCCTTGCCAGATCCCGACGGCCTCCCAGCCATCCAGCGCCGCCAGCTGATTACGCATCATGACATAGGCAACCGGCATCGTCACCGCGGTCATCACCGCCATCAGGGTAAACTTCCCCAGGCTAGCGGCCAGCGGCCGATCCCAGGACGGATGAAAATAGTGCCACGGGATATGACGCTGACGCCAAAGCACCCACAGGGCCGGCAGTGTGGCGGCCGCCGGCACCAGCGCCAGCCCGGCCAGCGCACCGCGGTAGCCGCCCAAAAAATAGCTCAGAGTATAGGCCGCCACGCCCAGCAGGCTACCGAGCGAAACCGCCAGCGCGTTGCCGCGGGCGTCGCGATACCCCTTGATCACCGCCAGGCAGTAGTTAGCGCAGGCAATGCCCATTTGCAGCAACGCCACCAGGCGGATCACCGCCTGATAGCGATCGTGGCCAAACAGCACCACGCTGATCGGCGCGGCCCCTAGGGTAAAGATCAGCGCCAGCAGCAGGGAGAACCCCAGGATCATCGTCGATGCGGTGCCCAGCAGCGCCCGTAGCCGCTGCGGCTGCTGGCGATACTCTGCGACATACTTGGTTATACCGTTGAAAATCCCGGCGCCCGACAGCACCCCCAGGACGGTGATCACCTGACGAAAGTTGGCCGCCTGCCCCACGCCGACGGGGCCGAACGCCACGGCCAGCAGCTTGACCACCACCAGTCCGGCACCGATCTTGATCAGGGTCGAACCGGCGGTCCACAACGATGCCCGCGCCAGGGACATCAGTGGAAGAAACTCTGAATGCTGTTAATCACCGTCCGTTGGTTTACGTCCGGCAAATTATAAAACAGCGGAAGGCGTACCAGACGCTCGCTCTCACGCGTGGTGTAGCGATCCTCTCCGACGAAGCGGCCAAAGCGCGCCCCTGCCGGGCTGCAGTGCAGCGGGATATAGTGGAATACCGCCATAATCTCCGCCTCTTTGAGAAAGTCGATAAAGGCGCTGCGTTCGCGCATATCGCGTAGCTTGAGATAAAACATATGCGCGTTGTGCCCGCAGTGTACCGGCGTGGTCGGCAGCGCGAGGCGCCCGGCCTCGACCAGCGGCGCCAACGCCTCGTGGTACTGCCGCCACAGCTGCAGGCGCCGCTGATTGATGCGATCGGCCACCTCCAGCTGCGCCCACAGATAGGCGGCCTGCAGATCGGACATCAGGTAGCTGGAGCCGATATCACGCCAGGTATATTTATCCACCTGCCCGCGGAAAAACTGGCTGCGGTTGGTGCCCTTTTCACGGATGATCTCCGCCCGCTCGATCAGTGCCGCATCGTTTATCAGCGTCGCGCCGCCCTCGCCGCCGGCGGTGTAATTCTTGGTTTCGTGAAAGCTGTAGCAGCCGATGTGGCCGATAGTGCCCAGCGCCCGCCCTTTGTAGGTCGACATCACCCCCTGCGCGGCATCTTCGACCACATAGAGGTCGTACTGCTGCGCCAGCGCCATGATGGTATCCATCTCGCAGGCGACGCCGGCATAGTGCACCGGTACGATGGCGCGGGTTTTCTCCGTGATCGCCGCCTCGATCAGCGTCTCATCAATATTCATCGTATCGGGACGTACATCGACAAAGACAATCCGGGCGCCGCGCAGCGCGAAGGCGTTAGCCGTCGAGACAAAGGTAAAGCTCGGCATGATCACTTCGTCGCCGGGCTGAATATCCAGCAGCAGGGCCGCCATCTCCAGCGACGCCGTACAGGAGGGGGTCAACAGGACTTTGGCGCTGCCGAAGCGCTGTTCCATCCACTGCTGGCAGCGGCGGGTGAAGCCGCCGTCGCCGCACAGCTTGCCACTGGCCATCGCCGCCTGCATATAGTCGGACTCGTTGCCGGTGACCGGGGGCGCATTAAATGGGATCATTGTGTTCACCTCGATCGAGATAACGTTATCGGTATAGCCAATAAGCGGTAGCAGCCAGCTGCGCACCGCAACCAAGATACAAACGTTGCGCCGCCAGATTACCTATCTGGGTTGCCACGTGCAGCCGAGACAGATGCTGTGCGTGACACCACGCCTGCGCCTGCGTGACCAGGCGCCGCCCCACGCCGCAGCGGAACGATGCGCCGTCCACCGCCAGTAGCCCAATCCGGGCGCTGCCGTCCACCTGTCGCCGCAGTGTGACAAATCCCTGAGGATTGCCCTCATTATCCAGCGCCAGCAGGCAAGCGTGATCGAACGTGCCATAGACGGCCTTCTCGACCCATTCGGCATAGAAACGCGCGCTGTCCCCGTCGCGATACCAAGGGGCTCGAAAACGGCTCAGCGCAAAGGCATCGCGCGCCAGGGTGCGCAGCCACGGGCAATCCTGCGCCTGCGCCTGACGCTGGCTACCGGATGCCGGCGCGGACGATACGGGTAGGATAAAGTCGGCCTCCCCCTCCGCCAGACGGAACCCCAGCGCCTGCAGGGCATCACAGTGCGCCAGATCGCGAGCGTCCACCTTCGCCTGCAGCAGCTGATAGGCATCGCACGCCGACGCCAGCAGCGGAGGAGCCCGATCGTCAAACATCAACCGCCCGCTGCGCAGGGCAAAAAAGGCGCTCTCCCACGCCAGCGGCTCAATACTGGCGTGGACGGACATGCAGTAACTCCCGCAGATAGGCGCCATAGGCGGTCTTGTCCAGCGATGCCGCGGCGCGCGCTACGCCGCGGTCATCCAGCCAACCGTTGCGCCAGGCAATCTCCTCCAGGCAGGCAATCTTAAAGCCCTGTCGCTTCTCCACCGTCTGCACAAAGGCGCTGGCCTCCAGCAGGCTGTCATGGGTACCGGTATCGAGCCAGGCGAACCCCCGCCCCAGCAGCTCTACGTTGAGCTCACCACGCTGCAGATACATCTGGTTAATACTGGTGATCTCCAGCTCGCCGCGAACGGAGGGAGTAACCCTGCGGGCAAAGTCCACCACCTGAGCATCATAGAAATAGAGCCCGGTCACCGCCCAGTTCGAGCGCGGCCGCAGGGGCTTCTCCTCGATGGAGAGGGCACGGAAGTCGTCATCGAACTCAACCACCCCAAAACGCTCGGGGTCCATCACCTGATAGCCGAATACCGTCGCCCCGCCCTCGCGCTGCGCCACCTGACGCAGCTTGGGGCTAAACCCTTGGCCAAAAAAGATATTGTCCCCAAGGACCAGGCAACAGCTATCGCCGTCAAGGAACGACTCTCCGATTAAAAACGCCTGGGCCAGCCCCTCTGGACGCGGCTGCTCGGCGTACTGCAAGCGGACGCCGATATCGCCGCCATCACCCAACAGCCGCTGAAACGCCGGCAGATCCTGCGGGGTGCTGATCAGCAGAATGTCGCGGATCCCGGCCAGCATCAATACCGACAGCGGATAATAGATCATCGGCTTGTCGTAGATCGGCAGCAGCTGTTTGGAGACGCCGCGGGTTATGGGATACAGGCGGGTGCCCGATCCCCCCGCCAAAATAATACCTTTCATCGGTCATCCTTATCTTCGCGTACGTGAACGCGTCAGGCCAGCCCCAACCGTTCACCGGCATAGGAGCCATCCATCACGGCGCGCCACCAGCGCTCATTGGCCAGGTACCAGGCGACCGTCTTGCGGATACCGCTCTCAAAGGTCTCCTGTGGCCGCCAGCCCAGCTCTCGCTCGATCTTGGCGGCGTCGATCGCATAGCGCACATCATGACCTGGGCGATCCGCCACATAGGTGATCAGATCGGCAAAATGGCGCACGCCGACGGGTTTTTCCGGCACCATCTCCTGCAGCAATGCGCACAGCGTCGTCACCACATCAATGTTGCGCTGTTCGTTGTGACCGCCGATGTTATAGGTCTCCCCCACTCGCCCGGTCGTCAGCACCCGATACAGCGCGCGGGCATGATCCTCGACGTACAGCCAGTCGCGCACCTGCAGGCCATTGCCATAAACCGGCAGCGGCTTAGCAGCCAGCGCATTGATGATGGTCAGCGGGATCAGTTTTTCCGGAAAGTGGTAGGGACCGTAGTTATTCGAGCAGTTGGTGATCAGCGTCGGCAGTCCGTAGGTGCGCAGCCAGGCGCGTACCAGATGATCGCTGGCGGCCTTGGAGGCAGAGTAGGGGCTGCTCGGCGCATAGGGCGTATCTTCGCGGAACAACGCCTGCGGACCGTGCAGATCCCCATACACCTCGTCGGTAGAAATATGATGGAAACGGAATGCCGCCCGCTGCGCCGCCGGCAACGCGCTCCAGTATCCACGCGTCGCCTCCAGCAGGGTATAAGTGCCCACGATGTTGGTCTGAATAAAATCCGCCGGGCCGTCGATAGAGCGATCGACGTGGCTCTCGGCCGCTAGATGCATAATGGCATCCGGCCGGTACTGGGCAAGGATCCGATCCATCGCCGCGCGGTCGCCGATATCCGCCCGCTCAAACGCATAGCGATCGCTGTCCACCACCGGCGCTAGCGAGGCCAGATTACCGGCGTAGGTCAGCTTGTCGACCACCACCACGCTGTCGGTCGTATCCATGATGATATGCCGCACAACGGCCGAGCCGATAAAGCCGGCGCCGCCGGTGACCAAAATGCGTCTCACCGCCATACCCCCTTGGTGTCCACCACAAAGCGCTGGGTCACCGTCTGAGGCGCCAGCACCCGGAACGGCTGATGATCGACCAGCAGCACCACGACATCGGCCTGCGCCAGCGCCGTAGCGCAGTCCGTCAGCTGCGCCATACCGGCCAGGCGGGTAGGCAGTTGGTGAATGTTGGGCTCAACCACCAGCGTGGTGCCACTGTGCCACTGAGCGACCATCTCGGCGATCTCCATCGCCGGACTCTCGCGCAGATCGTCGATATCCGGCTTAAAAGCCAGGCCGAAGCAGGCAATGGTCGCTTCGGAGGCCCGTTTATCCTCCGCGGCCAAGCAGTCGGCCAGCGCCGCTTTCACCCGATCGACGACCCACAGCGGCTTGCCGTCATTCACCAGGCGCGCCGTATGGATCAAACGTGCCAGCTGCGGATTCTGCGCCACGATAAACCAAGGGTCTACCGCGATACAGTGCCCACCGACGCCCGGCCCCGGCTGCAGAATATTCACGCGTGGATGGCGGTTAGCCAGCGCAATCAGCTGCCAAACATCGATACCCTGAGCATCGCAAATCAGGGACAGCTCATTGGCAAAGGCAATGTTCACGTCGCGGAAGCTGTTTTCGGTCAATTTACACATTTCGGCGGTGCGGGCGTTGGTCTCCACGCACTCCCCCTCCAGAAACAGCCGGTACAGCGCGCTGGCCTGAGCCGAACAGGCTGGCGTCATGCCGCCGATCACCCGATCGTTGCGCAGCAGCTCCACCATGATTTTCCCCGGCAGTACCCGCTCTGGGCAATAGGCGACGCGGATATCCGCCTGCTCGCCGCCCTGATGGGGGAAACGCAGATCCGCCCGGCACTCGGCCAGCCAGGCGCACATCTGCTCCGTGGCACCGACCGGAGAGGTCGACTCGAGGATCACCAGATCCCCTTTCTTCAGCACCGGCGCAATGGAGCGCGCCGCCGCTTCGACATAGGTTAAATCGGGCTCATGCTCGCCCTTGAAGGGCGTGGGAACCGCGATCAAAAAGGCGTCGGCCGGCTCGGGTCGCATCACCGCACGCAGAAAGCCCCCCTCAACGGCGCGCTTCACCGCCCGATCCAGATCTGGCTCAACGATGTGAATTTCACCGCGGTTGATGGTCTCGACCGCATGTTGACTGACGTCAACCCCGATCACCTGCTTACGGCACCCGGCAAACGCCACGGCCGTCGGCAAACCGATATAACCCAGCCCAATAACGGAAATAGTGTCAAAACTCATAGTGTTGCCCGATAATTTTTTAATGCGCTTAAAATACGCTGACAGGCATGCCCGTCACCATAGGGGTTAGTAGCATGGCTCATCGCCCGGTACTGCTGCTCATCCTCCAGCAGCAGACTCACCTGCGCGACAATCGTCGCCGTATCCGTCCCCACCAGACGCACGGTTCCGGCCTGTACCGCCTCCGGCCGCTCAGTGGTCTCCCGCATCACCAGCACCGGCTTGCCTAGAGAGGGCGCCTCCTCCTGGATCCCCCCCGAATCAGTCAAAATCAGCTGGGCTCGCCCCATCAAATAGACAAACGGCAGGTAGTCCTGCGGCGGGATCAAAAAGACATTCTCGATGTCGTGCAGGATGCGGTTAACCGGCTCGCTGACGTTAGGGTTCAAGTGTACCGGATAAACGATCTGTACCTGCGGGTGGCTGCGCGCAATCTGCGCCAGCGCACCGCAGATACGCTCAAAGCCGCCGCCGAAGCTCTCGCGCCGATGACCGGTCACCAGCAGCAGCGGCTTATCTGCAGCCAAAAACGGATAGGACGCGGCCAGACGGGTCTGCAATGCCGCATCGGCGCAGATCCTGTCTCGCACCCACAGCAGGGCATCAACCACGCTATTGCCGGTCAGGTGGATCGTCTGTTCACCAATGCCTTCGCGTAGAAGATTGGCGCGCGCCGTGAGGGTCGGCGCAAAATGGAGGCTGGCCAGGTGTCCGGTCAGCGTACGGTTGGCCTCCTCGGGCCAAGGCGAATAGAGATCGCCGGTGCGCAACCCCGCCTCCACGTGCCCGACCGGAATTCGCTGATAAAATGCCGCCAGACTGGCCGCCAGCGTGGTGGTGGTATCGCCGTGAACCAGTACCACATCGGGTCGGAACTCGGCCAAGACGGGCTTGAGCCCCTCCAGGATCCGGCAGGTAATATCGCTCAGATCCTGTCCTGGACGCATAATGTTCAGATCGTAATCGGGCACGATTTGAAACAGCCCCAGCACCTGATCCAACATCTCCCGGTGCTGGGCGGTGACGCAGACGCGAGCATCAAATGCGGCGTCTGCGGCCAGCGCATGCACTAAGGGGGCCATTTTGATCGCTTCAGGACGCGTGCCAAAGACGGTTAACACTTTCACTGTATCATTCTTCTTTTGTTACCGCCGATCCCCGCCCGCTGGCCGGACCGGCCAATTCCCTGTTAAGCGCTAACGCAGGCGCTCAGATCCGTGCGCGGCGGGAAAGCGCAATACCGGCGCCGACCAGCGCGCCAATGGCGCCCCACATCACCATCATAAAGAGCCGGCGCGGGCTATCACGCTTCACCGGCTCCTCCGGCGTGCGCAGATAGCGATAAGGCTGAAACGCCGCGTCCAAAACCGGCCCGACGCTCAGGGTCGTGAGCATCGCCCGATTCCGGTCATAGTCAATGTCATAGGATGGCCCAACGGCGCGCAGGGCCTCCAGACGCGCGCGCAGCATCGGCTGTCCTAGCATAAACAGCTCGGCATCGGGCACCTCGGCCTGCGCCGTCGTCGCCATGCTGCGGGTGATCCCCTGCTGCGCGGCGATCTTCAGCCCCTGCTCCAGGCCGTTTAGCTCACGCTGATAGATCGCCTGCGCCACCGCCTCCTGACGCTTTACCTGCGCCTTCAGAAAGATACTACGGGCCGCCCAGGCCCCCTGCAGAGAGGCATTCAGATTGGCGCTGGCGCGATGGGCGGCAAAGGCAACGTACTGGCGCAGCAGCTGGTTAGCCTGCGCGGCGCCGTCGGCGGTAAGACGAATGCTGTCATCGCTGTGCTTCGCCGCGTCCCCCGGCGTAAAGACGATCTGATTAATCAGCTCATCCAGCAGCGCCGCATCCGCCTGCGCGCTCCCCTCTTTATGACGCTGATAATAGGGGCTATGCAGCCAAAACTCGCGCCGCGTGTCATAGGAGGCCAACTGTGTCGTGAACTCAGCGTAGGCCTCATCGGCGATGCTGCCCTGCGCCGCCGCGCCGCTGGGCGCGCTTAGCTGCGCAAGATTGCGTAAAAACTGCTGCTGAGAGTAGTAGCCGCCCAGGCTGTTAACGCCCGGGCTCGCGGTGATCGCCGCCGCGCTCCACTTCTGCGGCATCAGCAGAGAGACACCCAGCGCCAGCGCCGCAAACAACACCGCCGTGCCAACGATCCAGGACTTACCGCGCCACAGCGTTCGACACAGCCCTCGGACATCCAGCTCATTCTCCACGGGCATCGGATTTTGACTCACCATCGGTTTTCCCTTTATGGCCGACTAGGGCCGTTAGACATGCATGCCTGCCGATTTACGGCGCAGACGGCGCTTAAAGCGCTTCACCATACGCGCCACGCGCCACGCGCGCTTGATACAGTAACCATAGAGGGCAAAAGCAAGCAAGAACAGTGCCATCATGACATATTCGGGCAGCCAGATCTCACCCAGAACCCCGATCGCCGCCAGCAGCGCCGCCGCCAGCGTAATCAGGACAAACGCCTGGCGGGAGGTAAAGCCAGCGCGCATAATCAGGTGATGAATATGCTGGCGGTCTGGTGAAAAGGGGCTCATCCCTTTGCGCAGACGCCGATACATAATAGCGATCATATCCATCAGCGGTATCGCGATAACCCACAGCGCCGTCACCGGGTTCATCGGATGCCCGCGCCCCTGGGTGCTCTCCAGCAAAATCCAGATAACGGTAAAGCCGATCAGGGTACTTCCGGCGTCGCCCATAAAGACCTTGAAACGCGGCCCAACCACGCCCAGATTCAGCAGAATGTAGGGAAGCGTCGCCGCGATAATCGCAAAGCACCACAGCGCCAAATCCGGCTGGCCGTCCCACTGCAGCAGGATCCCCATGGCGGCAAAGGTGACGCAGGACAGACCGCCGAGCAGGCCGTCGATACCGTCCACCATATTAAAGGCGTTGATCGCCGCCCATACTGCAAACAGCGTCACCAGATAACCGAAGGGGCCTAAAATCAGCTCCCAGGGCCCTAAGACAAACCCCAGGCTGCGCAGGTATAGGCCGCCTGCGACCATCATGGCGATGGCGATCAGCGCCTGCACCGTGGCGCGGAACTTTACGCTGATATCGAAGCGATCATCCAGCGCACCGACCAGCACCAGGATCCCGGCACAGATCAGATACAGGGTGGCGTGGGGAATGTAGGGTTTAAAAAACAGGAAAGTAAAGCAGATCCCCGCGTACACCGAGATACCGCCGACCAGCGGGATCAGCCCCTGATGCCGCTTACGGTAATTGGGCTTATCCACCAGACCTATCTTCTTGGCTACCCGGCGGGCGACCAGTAAAAATGCCATAGAGAAAAGGAAGATAAGGAAAAATTTGCTACTCAGAGTGAGTAAATTCACGGTTAACTGCTCTCTGTCTGATCGCCGCCATGACGTTACGCGACGATATCCCTTTAACAAGACCAACACATCGGCGAAATAGGCCCGGCAGTCCAGAACAATAAAAAGACATCGCCTGGACTCCCGCGGTCAGCGACATATGCATAATCTGGACGATTCGCCAATTTTATACATATAGTGCAAAATATATTTGTCTAATCGTATCCGCTAAAAGTGCAAAACGCCACGTTATTGCTAACGTGGCGTCGTTTTTCCCGAGTTGGCAGAGCCGATGATTAAGAGCGTTTCATCATGTCAAAGAACTCATCGTTAGTTTTGGTCATTGCCAACTTATTGATCAGGAACTCCATCGCATCGATCTCACCCATCGGGTGAATAATCTTGCGCAGGATCCACATCTTCTGCAGCTCCTCCGGCGTGGTGAGCAGCTCTTCTTTACGGGTACCGGAGCGGTTGTAATCGATGGCGGGGAAGACGCGCTTCTCAGCAATCTTACGCGACAGATGCAGCTCCATGTTACCGGTGCCCTTAAACTCTTCGTAGATAACCTCATCCATCTTAGAGCCGGTATCGATCAGCGCCGTCGCGATGATGGTCAGGCTGCCGCCCTCCTCCACGTTACGCGCCGCGCCGAAGAAGCGCTTCGGACGGTGCAGGGCGTTGGCGTCCACGCCGCCGGTCAACACTTTACCGGAGGCCGGCACCACGGTGTTATAGGCGCGAGCCAGACGGGTGATGGAGTCCAGCAGGATGATCACGTCTTTCTTGTGTTCAACCAGACGCTTGGCCTTTTCGATCACCATTTCAGCGACCTGAACATGGCGCGACGCCGGCTCATCAAAGGTCGAGGCAACCACCTCACCCTTCACCAGACGCTGCATCTCCGTCACCTCTTCCGGACGCTCATCGATCAGCAGCACCATCAGCACGCAGTCAGGATGGTTATAGGCGATGCTCTGGGCGATGTTCTGCAGCAGCATCGTCTTACCGGCCTTCGGCGGAGCGACGATCAGACCGCGTTGACCGCGGCCAATCGGCGAGGCCAGATCCAGCACGCGCGCGGTCAAGTCTTCCGTAGAACCGTTGCCACGCTCCATGCGCAGACGCGAATTGGCATGCAGCGGCGTCAGGTTTTCAAACAGGATCTTGCTGCGGGCATTTTCCGGCTTGTCATAGTTAACTTCGTTAACCTTCAGCAGGGCAAAGTAGCGCTCACCCTCTTTCGGCGGACGAATTTTGCCGGAAATGGTATCACCGGTACGCAGGTTAAAACGGCGGATTTGGCTGGGAGAAACGTAGATATCATCGGGACCGGCAAGGTAGGAGCTGTCTGCGGAGCGCAGGAATCCAAAACCGTCCTGCAGGATCTCTAGCACGCCATCGCCAAAAATATCTTCGCCGCTTTTCGCATGCTGCTTAAGGATGGCAAAAATAATATCCTGCTTACGCATGCGCGCCAGATTTTCCAGCCCCATGCTCTCGCCAAGCGTAATCAACTCAGAAACCGGCGTATTCTTTAATTCGGTAAGATTCATAGTGGTGGGTTCTTTAAACTCGGGGTATATCTCGAACTGTATAGTGAATGGTATGACGGGGTCATCCATGCCTGTTTGCGAACTTTCCTTCCCCTGTGCGCCCATGCTGCTAGCGGTGCGACAGATCCAGCGGACGATTCTCGCTGATGGGACGAAAGAGGCGTTAACGATTTAAAACCTATGTTTTAACTTGCTGATCCATGCTTCATCCCGGTGACAAAGCCACATACAACAGGAAGAACGCTGGCGATACAGAGGTTTCAAACAGAGTAAAACTTAGATTCTAACTTTTGACTCAAACCAGATGATTCAAACTACAGGTAAGCACTGACTTAGGCAGCGTGGTTAAACTTAACACGCTTATGAGCGGACGTCTAGCGGTCAACAGCAAGAATCCGTTAACCGCCGGACGCCGTCACAAATGGCGGGCAACCTTACAGGTTGGCATCCAGAAACTCTTTCAACTGAGTCTTGGACAGCGCGCCCACTTTGGTGGCCGCAACCGCGCCGTTCTTGAACAGCAGCAGCGTCGGAATACCACGGATACCGTACTTCGGCGCAGTAGCCGGGTTTTCGTCGATATTCAGCTTAGCAATGGTCAGCTTCCCTGCATACTCGGCTGCGATTTCGTCCAGGATCGGAGCAATCATCTTGCACGGACCGCACCATTCAGCCCAGAAATCAACCAGGATCGGGCCTTCAGCCTTCAGCACGTCAGCCTCGAAGCCACTGTCGCTCAGGTGAACAATTTTATCGCTCATGTTCTACTCCACAGGATTAAGTCTGCCTTGTTGGTTATAGTAATAGCCTACTTCCCCCAACAAAGGGTTGACTTTATTTCATCGGATACGCTTTCGTAAAGCAATACTTTCGTGAAGATACGGTTAACTGTTATTCTACGCCATTATGAGCAAAACACACTTGACTGAACAGAAGTTTGCCGACTTCGCCCTGCACCCAATGGTGATAAAAGCCCTTGAATCAAAAGGGTTTCACAGCTGCACTCCCATTCAGGCACTGGCATTGCCCCTGGCGATCGCCGGGCGTGACGTTGCGGGACAGGCGCAAACCGGCACCGGCAAGACGCTAGCATTTTTAGCGTCTACTTTTCATTATCTACTGACTCATCCGGCCATTGCCGAGCGCAAAACCAATCAGCCGCGCGCGCTGATTATGGCGCCGACACGTGAGCTGGCCGTCCAGATCCACTCCGATGCCGAGCCTCTGGCCCAAGAAACCGGCCTGCGCCTGGGCCTGGCCTACGGCGGCGATGGCTATGACAAGCAGCTCCGGGTCTTAGAGCAGGGTGTTGATATTCTGATCGGTACCACCGGACGCCTGATCGACTATGCCAAGCAGGGTCACGTTGACCTCGGCGCCATTCAGGTCGTGGTACTCGACGAAGCCGATCGCATGTTCGATCTGGGCTTTATCAAAGACATTCGCTGGCTGTTCCGCCGTATGCCGCCGACCGCCCAGCGTCTCAACATGCTGTTTTCCGCCACCCTCTCTTATCGCGTGCGTGAACTGGCGTTCGAGCATATGAACAACGCCGAGTATGTCGAGGTTGAGCCGGAGCAAAAAACCGGACACCGGATCCAGGAAGAGCTGTTCTACCCCTCCAACGAAGAGAAAATGCGCCTGCTGCAGACGCTGCTGGAAGAGGAGTGGCCGGATCGCTGCATCATTTTCGCCAACACCAAGCACCGCTGCGAGGACATCTGGGGGCACCTGGCCGCCGATGGCCACCGCGTCGGTCTGCTGACCGGGGACGTACCGCAGAAAAAACGCCTGCGCATCCTGGAAGATTTCACCAAGGGGCACATCGATATTCTGGTCGCCACCGACGTCGCCGCGCGCGGCCTGCATATCCCGGCGGTCACCCATGTGTTTAACTATGACCTGCCCGACGACTGTGAAGACTACGTACACCGCATCGGCCGTACCGGTCGTGCCGGCGCCAGCGGCAACTCCATCAGCCTCGCCTGTGAAGAGTATGTGCTGAACCTGCCGGCTATCGAAAGCTATATCGGCCATTCGATTCCGGTCAGCAAATACAACGGCGATGCCCTGCTCAAGGATCTGCCGGCCCCCAAACGCCTGAGCCGTAGCCGTAACGGCGCCGGCGCACGCCGTCCGGGATCGCCGCGCCGCGGCAGCGGCGCACCGCGCCCTAACCGTAAACGCTCAGGTTAATCAGCATGGGCAAGAGCGCCGCGTTGTATGCCGCCATCGATTTAGGCTCTAACAGCTTCCACATGCTGGTGGTGCGCGAGATGGCCGGCGGTATCCAGACGCTGGCGCGGATCAAGCGCAAGGTGCGTCTGGCCGCCGGTCTGGACGCTGACAATATTCTGTCTCCGGATGCGATGCAGCGTGGCTGGCAATGCCTGCGCCTCTTCGCTGAGCGCCTGCAGGATATTCCCATCGACCACATCCGGGTCGTTGCGACGGCGACGCTACGCATCGCCCGGAACGCCGACGCGTTTATCGAGCGAGCGCAGGAGATCCTCGGGCGTCCGGTACGCATCATCAGCGGTGAAGAGGAAGCCCGCCTGATTTATCAGGGGGTTGCCCACACAACCGGCGGCGCCCGCCAGCGGCTGGTGGTCGACATCGGCGGCGGCAGTACCGAGCTAGCCTGCGGCGAAGGCGCCAAGGCCGACGTTCTATTCAGCCTACAGATGGGCTGCGTCACGTGGCTGGAGCGCTACTTCAGCGACCGTCACCTGACACAGGCCAACTTTGCCCGTGCCGGCGATGCCGCGCATGCGATGATAGCCCCGGTGCGCGACACGCTGCTACGCCATGGCTGGCAGGCCTGCGTCGGCGCATCCGGTACCGTGCAGGCTCTGCAGGAGATCATGGTCGCCCAGGGGATGGACGAACGTATCACCCTGGATAAGCTGTGTCAGCTGCGCGATCGCGCCATTGAGTGCGGTAAGCTTGAAGAGCTGGAGATCGATGGACTGACCCTGGAGCGCGCTCTGGTGTTCCCCAGCGGCCTGGCCATTCTGATCGCCCTGTTTGAGGCGCTGCATATCGACAGTATGACCCTCTCCGGCGGCGCGCTGCGCGAGGGGCTGGTCTATGGCATGCTGGCGCTGCCGGTGGGCTGCGATGTCCGAACCCGGACACTGCACAACATTCAGCGGCGCTTTTTAATCGATGAAGGGCAGGCCGAGCGGGTCTGGCATCTGGCCGACAGTCTGGCCCGGCAGCTAACCCCCCCGTGGCCGCTGGACAGCTGCGCCCATACGCTGCTGCACGCGGCCTGCCTGCTCCATGAGCTGGGGCTGAGCGTCGATGTGCGTCAGGCGCCGCAGCACGCCGCCTATCTGGTTCGCCATCTGGATCTGCCCGGCTTCACGCCGGCGCAGAAAAAGCTGTTGGCGACCCTACTGGCTAACCAGAGCGGTCCGCTCAATCTGGCGCTGTTTGGCCAGCAGAACGCCGTTCCGCTACGCACCGCCCAGCGACTGTGTCGTCTGCTGCGCCTGGCGATCATTTTCGCCAGTCAACGCCACGACGGCGCGCTGCCGTCGCTGCTGACGCAGGTCGGCGAGGAGGACGCCCTGCGCCTGATCCTGCCGACGGGCTGGCTCGCCGCTCACCCGCTGCGCGCCGAAAGCCTGCAGCAAGAGAGCCTCTGGCAGGGCTACGCCCACTGGCCGCTGCAGATCGTCGAAGCGACGTCGGCGTAATGTCGGATCCCACGCCGCGCGGGACGCTCGTCGGGCGCCCCGCGCGCGTTTTCTTTCGCGCGTATTTCCCTTAGTCCTGCGGCGATTTCGCCCGCGCCAGCTGCGCCTTCAGATTGGCCAGGTGGGACTGTCCTCGCTGCATGCGCTCCTGTGGGCTGACCACCTTACGGGCGCTCTCCCAGCTCAGATCGTCCTGCGGCAGCTCCAGCAGAAAACGGCTGGGCTCCGGACGCACCTGCTCACCGTACTGGCGGCGCTCGCGGCACAGGGTAAACACCAACTCTTTCTGGGCCCGGGTAATGCCGACGTAGGCCAGGCGCCGCTCCTCATCGACGTTGTCCTCATCGATGCTGCTCTGATGCGGCAGCAGCCCCTCCTCCATGCCGACCAGATACACGTAGGGGAACTCCAGCCCCTTAGAGGCATGTAGGGTCATCAGCTGTACCTGATCGGCCTCCTCCTCAGACTCTCCCCGCTCCATCATGTCGCGCAGCGTAAAGCGATTCACCACCTGCGTCAGGGTCATCGGCTCATCCAGATCGCTACCCTGCAGCATGTCGGTCATCCAGCCGAACAGCTGATTGACGTTCTTCATGCGCATCTCCGCCGCGCGCGGACTGGCCGACGTTTCAAACAGCCAGCTCTCATAGTCGATGCCGTGGATCAGATCGCGTACCGCCGCCGTCGCGTCGCGCTCACACAGCTGGGACAGCTCATCCATCCAGCGGGTAAAATGCTGCAGCGACGCCAGACCGCGGCCGCTCAGGGTCTGCTCCAGCCCCACGTCAAAGCTGGCGCGAAACAGGCTGATACCGCGCTGATTCGCCCACGCCCCAAGCTTTTGTAGGGTCGAGGGGCCTATCTCTCGCCGCGGCGTATTGACGATACGTAAAAAGGCGCTGTCATCATCTGGGTTGGTCAACACCCGCAGATAGGAGAGCAGATCTTTGATCTCCGCGCGGGAAAAGAAAGAGGTTCCGCCCGAAATCTTGTACGGAATGCGGTTTTGCATCAGCATTTTTTCGAACACCCGCGACTGGTGATTGCCACGGTAGAGGATCGCATAGTCGCTGTAGGCAGTTTTGTGAATAAAGTGATGGGCGATCAGTTCACCGACCACGCGCTCCGCCTCATGATCCTCATTGTTAGCCGTGATCACCTTGAGCGGCTCACCGTAGCCCAGCTCAGAAAACAGGCGTTTTTCAAAGACGTGTGGGTTATTGGCGATCAGGATATTGG
The DNA here is from genome assembly GCF_000264765.2 of Edwardsiella anguillarum ET080813. Classification (GTDB taxonomy): domain Bacteria; phylum Pseudomonadota; class Gammaproteobacteria; order Enterobacterales; family Enterobacteriaceae; genus Edwardsiella; species Edwardsiella anguillarum. Next base: position 1,846,280 of record NZ_CP006664.1, on the reverse strand, counting down.
CCGCCTTAAGAATGCGCTGCGAAGAGCGGTAGTTCTGCTCCAGCTTGATCACCTGCAGCGCCGGAAAGTCCTCTTTCAGCAGTACCAGATTCTGCGGGCGCGCGCCGCGCCAGGAGTAGATGGACTGATCGTCGTCGCCCACCACGGTAAAGCGAGCGCGGCTGCCGACCAGCAGCTTCACCAGCTCATACTGGCTGGTGTTGGTATCCTGATACTCATCGACCAGCAGGTAACGGATGCGCTGTTGCCAGCGCTCGCGCACCTCCGGGTCACGGCGCAGCAGCAGCGTCGGCAGCAGGATCAGATCGTCAAAATCCAGTACATTGCAGGACTTGAGCTGGGTGTCATACAGGCCATAGCAGTCGGCGAACAGCCGATCCCGCGCTGAACGCGCCTGCGCCGCCGCCTGGGCGGGATCGATCAGATCGTTCTTCCAGTTGGAGATAGTCGCGATCAGCTGTTGCAGCTGGGTTTTGTCCTTTTCCAGCCAGCGCTCGGTCAGATCGGTCAGCAAAGCCAGCTGATCCTGATCGTCGAACAGGGAGAAATTGGACTTCATCCCCAGCGCCTTATACTCACGCTTGATGATCTCCAGCCCCAGGGTGTGGAAAGTTGAAATCATCAGCCCACGGGCCTCTTTGCGCCCCAGCGTCTGCGCCACACGCTCTTTCATCTCGCGCGCGGCCTTATTGGTGAAGGTGACGGCGGCGATGTGGCGCGCCTGATAGCCGCACACGCGGATCAGGTGGGCTATCTTGTTGGTGATCACCCGGGTCTTACCGGAGCCGGCGCCCGCCAGAACCAGACAGGGGCCGGTAACAAATTCGACGGCCTGCTGTTGACCGGGATTTAAGCGCATGACGATATTCCTGCTAATGATGACCCCCGTGGGCGGGAGGCGATTGTAGCAGAAAGCGACGACGGAAAAAAAACCGCGCCGTCGGCGCATTGCCTGCGCTGCGCCGCCGCCGTACACTACGCAGGTTTTCATCACGCCGGTGAGCGGTCGCATACCGTCCGACGCCTGCGCGATCTCTGCGTCACCGCTCTTAATAACCCTAAGGATACCCCCATGGCCCGCCGCGCCGCCGCACTGCACATTCTGGTCGAGAGTCAGGCCGAAGCCGAATCGCTGCTGCAAAAGCTGAAGCGAGGTGCCTCATTTCAAACGCTGGCGCGTCGCCATTCCCGCTGTCCCTCCAAGCGCCAGGGTGGCGACCTGGGGGAGTTTACGAAGGGAAGCATGGTGCCCGAGTTTGATCGCGCCGTCTTCAGCGGCCCGCTGCTGACCCCTATCGGCCCGATCAAAACCCGTTTCGGCTACCACATCATTAAGGTGCTGTACCGCAGCTAACCGGCGACGGCCACGCGCTTCATATCGGTCATATAGCCGCGCAGGCGCTCGCCGACCGTCTCAATGGGATGCTGACGGATGGCCTGATTGACCTCGCGCAGCGCGGCGTTATCCACCGCCTCCGCCGGCAGCGGCTGCCCCAGATCTCCCGGCTGCAGAGTCGCCATAAACCCTTGACGCAGCAGCGGAACGGCCGCGTTGGCAAACAGGTAGTTGCCATATTCGGCGGTATCAGAGATAACCACGTTCATCTCATACAGCCGCCGACGTGCGATGGTATTGGCGATCAGCGGAAGCTCATGCAGCGACTCATAGTAGGCGGACTCGGCGACGATGCCGGAGGCGACCATGGTTTCGAAGGCCAGCTCGACCCCGGCCTTCACCATCGCCACCAGCAGCACACCGCGATCAAAATAGGTCTGCTCATCGATCTTGCCCTCAAACGGCGGCGCCTTTTCAAAGGCGCTTTCACCGGTCTCCGCGCGCCAGGTCAGCAGGTGGGCATCGTCCTCGGCCCAGTCCGCCATCATCCCCTGAGAGAAGGTGCCGGAGAGAATGTCATCCATATGCTTGGCAAACAGCGGCGCCATCAGCGTCTTAAGCTGCTCGGCCAGCGCGTAGGCGCGCAGCTTGGCGGGATTGGAGAGGCGATCCATCATCAGGGTGATCCCGCCCTGCTTCAGGGCCTCGGTGATGGTCTCCCAGCCAAACTGGATCAGCTTGCCGGCCCAGGCCGGATCGGCCCCCTCGGCGACCAGACGCTCATAGCACAGCAGTGAGCCGGTCTGCAGCATCCCACACAGAATGGTCTGCTCGCCCATCAGGTCAGACTTTACCTCAGCCACAAACGATGACTCCAGCACCCCGGCGCGATCGCCGCCGGTCGCCGACGCCCACGCCTTGGCAATCGCCATCCCCTCGCCGCGCGGATCGTTTTCCGGGTGTACCGCGATCAGGGTCGGCACGCCAAAGCCGCGCTTATACTCCTCGCGCACTTCGGTGCCGGGGCACTTGGGAGCAACCATCACTACGGTGATGTCCGGACGGATCTGCTGTCCTACCTCAACAATATTAAAGCCGTGCGAATACCCCAGCGCTGCCCCTTGCTTCATCAGCGGCTGCACCGCGCTGACCACGGCGGCATGCTGTTTGTCCGGCGTCAGGTTGATAACCAGATCGGCCTGTGGGATCAGGGCCTGATAATCCCCGACGCGGAAACCGTGCTCGGTGGCGCGGCGATAGGAGTCGCGCCGTTCGGCGATCGCCTCTGTCCGCAGGGCATAGGCGACGTCCAGCCCCGAGTCGCGCATGTTCAGCCCCTGGTTCAGCCCCTGGGCGCCGCAGCCGACGATCACCACCTGCTTACCGCGCAGGGCATTGGCCCCATCGGTAAACTCCGTTCGCGCCATAAAACGGCACTTGCCCAACTGCGCCAGCTGCTGGCGCAGATTCAGCGTATTAAAATAGTTGCTCATGCTGCACTCCATCCTGTTCAGTGATGTGGCCGTGCTCCCGGCAATATTGCCGGCGACACCCCGTTGTCTGTTACCCTGCCCGTCCGGCGCCTGTCCGGCGGCGATAAATCCATCATAGGCTAGGACGGATGTTGCTTAAATTGATATATTGAGAAGATGTAATTGCGTATTTTGCAACAACTGAGGCGACGCCATACGATGGATATCCGCGATCTGAAGCTGTTTTTACACCTGTCTGAAAGCCGCCATTTTGGCCGTACCGCAGCGGCGGTGCACGTCAGTCCCTCCACGCTATCGCGCCAGATCCAGCGTTTAGAGGAGGAGCTCGGCCAACCGCTGTTGCTACGCGACAACCGCGATGTCCGCCTGACGGCGGCAGGCGAACAGCTGCAGGATTTCGCCCGCCAGACGCTGCTGCACTACCGACAACTGCGCGGCGGGTTGGACAGCTACGGCGCGGCGCTGTGCGGCGAGCTGCACCTGTTCTGCTCCGTAACCGCCGCCTACAGCCATCTACCGCCGATCCTGGACCGTTTTCGCGCCCATCATCCGCAGGTGGATATTCGCCTGACCACCGGCGACGCCGCCGACGCCGTCGGCAAAGTTCAGGGCGGCACGGCGGATCTGGCTATCGCAGGACGACCGCAGTCGCTACCCGCCAGCGTTGAATTCTGCCCAATTGGCGAAATCCCGCTGCGGCTGATCGCCCCGGCTCAGCCCTGCCCGGTACACCGTCAGGCGCAGCGCCCCCGCCCAGACTGGGCGCAGATCCCATTTATTCTGCCGCAGCACGGGCCGGCGCGGCAGCGTATCGATCAGTGGTTTCGCCGCCGCCGTATCCCGGCACCGCGTATTTATGCCACCGTCGCCGGTCATGAAGCCATCGTCTCCATGGTGGCGCTGGGCTGCGGCATCGCCCTGCTGCCCGAGGTAGTGATCGACAACAGCCCGGACAGCGTACGCACCCGCATCGTCACGCTGGACAACGACGTTACCATCGCCCCCTTTGAGCTCGGCGTCTGCGTGCAGCATAAACGCCTGCGCGAGCCGCCGATCACCGCCTTCTGGTCGCTGCTGGCCCACGCGGCGCCTTAAGCGCTATCCCTGCAAAAAGAAGCGAAACGCCGGATTCCCCGTCTCATCGTGACACTCATAGCCCAGCTCCTTGAGACGCGCCTCGAAGCTGGCATCGCTGTCCGGCCGCTCAAACGCCGCCAGCACCCGGCCAAAGTCGGTACCGTGGCTGCGATAGTGAAACAGGGAGATGTTCCAATGGGTGCCCAGGGTATGCAGGAACTTCAGCAGCGCCCCGGGCGCCTCGGGAAACTCAAAGCTATACAGCCGCTCCTGCAGCGGCTTACTGGGCCGGCCGCCCACCATATAGCGCACGTGCAGCTTGGCCATCTCATCATCGGAGAGATCCACCACCTGATAGCCGCCGCCGCGCAGCGAGGCGATGATCTCCTCACGCTCGCCACGCCCGCCGGTCAGCCGCACGCCGACAAAAATGCAGGCGCTGTCGGCATCGGCATAGCGGTAGTTAAACTCGGTCACCGAGCGCCCCCCCAGCAGCTGACAAAACGCCAGGAAGCTGCCCTTACGCTCCGGGATGGTCACCGCCAGCAGCGCCTCGCGCTGCTCACCCAGCTCACAGCGCTCGGAGACATAGCGTAGACCGTGGAAGTTCAGATTGGCGCCGGACAACACGTGTGCCAGCCGTTCGCCGCGCAGCGCATGTCGCTGGACATACTGTTTCAACCCGGCCAGCGCCAGCGCACCCGAGGGCTCCGCGACGGCCCGTACATCCTCAAACAGATCCTTGACGGCGGCGCAGATAGCGTCGCTATTCACCGTAATCACATCGTCCAGATAGCGCTGGCACAGGCGGAACGTCTCGTCACCGATGCGTTTGACCGCCACGCCCTCGGCAAACAGACCAACCCGCGGCAGATCTACCGGCTGACCGGCATCCAGCGCCGCGCGCAGACAGGCGGAGTCCTCGGCCTCCACGCCGATCACCTTGACCTGCGGCATCAGCTGTTTAATCAGTACGGCCACGCCGGCGGCCAGCCCACCGCCGCCCACCGGTACAAAAATACGGTCGAGGTGGGCATCCTGCTGCAACAGCTCCAGCGCCAGGGTTCCCTGACCCGCGATCACCGCCGGATGATCGAAGGGCGGAATAAAGGTCATGCCGGTTTCCTGTGCCATCTGGATGGCATGGGCCTTGGCCTCATCAAAGTTGGCGCCGTGCAGCAGTACCCGGCCACCGAAGCCGCGTACCGCCTCAACCTTGATCTCTGCCGTCGCCCGCGGCATGACAATGGTGGCCGCGATCCCCAGTCGCGACGCCGACAGCGCCACGCCCTGGGCGTGATTTCCCGCCGAGGCGGTGATCACGCCGCAGGCCCGCTGGGCCTCACTCAGCCCGGCGATCATCGCGTAGGCCCCGCGCAGCTTAAAGCTGTGTACCGGCTGGCGATCCTCGCGCTTGACCAGAATATGGTTACCCAGGCGGCCTGAAAGCTTTTCCATCGCCTGCAGCGGCGTGACCTGCGCCGCCTCATACACCGGCGAGCGCAGCACCGCCCGCAGGTATTCCGCGCCGTCCGGCGCCGAAGAGATAAGGGGGTTCGATGCCATCGTTAGCCTCCCAGCTTCGCTCTATCGCGCACCGCGCCACGATCGGCGCTGGTCGCCAGACTGGCATAGGCACGCAGGGCCAGCGAGACCGTACGGCGCCGGTCGCGCGGAGTCCACGCCTGCGCGCCCCGCGCTAGCTCCTGCTGGAGACGCAGCGCCAGCTCGCTTTCGGCAATGGCTAAGCGGATATGGCGCGCCGGGATATCGATCTCGATCGGATCGCCGTCGCGCACCAGCGCAATGGCGCCGCCGCTGGCGGCCTCTGGCGAGACATGCCCGATGGACAGGCCGGAGGTTCCGCCGGAAAAGCGCCCGTCGGTGATCAGAGCGCACTGCTTTCCCAGCCCCATCGACTTGAGGTAGGCGGTAGGATAGAGCATCTCCTGCATTCCCGGCCCTCCCCTGGGCCCTTCATAGCGGATCACCAGCGCGTCGCCGGGGTGGATCCGCCCACCGAGTATCGCCTCGACGGCCTCCTCCTGACTTTCAAACACCCGGGCCAGGCCGCGGAAGATCAGGCTATCGGACTCAACGCCGGCGGTCTTGACGATGCAGCCGTCCTGCGCCAGGTTGCCCGAGAGCACCGCCAGCCCCCCATCCTGACTGTAGGCATGTTCACGCGCGCGGATACAGCCATGCTGCCGATCCCTGTCCAACGCATCCCAGCGGCAGGACTGCGAAAAAGGCACGACGGTACGCAGCCCCGCCGGGCCGGCACTGTACAGAGATGACAGCGCCTCATCGTCGCTGCGCATGATGTCGTAGCTCGCCAGGGTTTCACTCAGGTCCAGTCCCAGAACGTTAACGACGCCCCGATTGAGCAGCCCGGCGCGATCCAGCTCGCCCAGGATCCCCATCACGCCGCCCGCGCGGTGTACGTCCTCCATGTGGTAATCCGGCGTGCTGGGCGCAACCTTGCACAGGTGCGGCACCTGGCGTGACAGGCGATCGATGTCCGTCAGGGTAAAGTCGATCTCCCCCTCCTGCGCCGCGGCCAGCAGATGCAGTACCGTATTGGTCGATCCCCCCATGGCGATATCCAGCGTCATGGCATTCTCAAAGGCCGCCTTGCCGGCGATACTGCGCGGCAGCGCTGACGCATCATCCTGTTCATAGTAGCGGCGGGTCAGAGCGACGATACGCCGCCCCGCCTCTTCGAACAGCGCCCGGCGATCGGCGTGGGTCGCCAGCAGGGAGCCGTTACCCGGCAGCGCCAGCCCCAGCGCCTCGGTCAGGCAGTTCATGGAGTTGGCGGTAAACATCCCGGAGCAGGAGCCGCAGGTTGGGCAGGCGGCACGCTCGATCTGTTCACTCTGCGCATCGCTGACCTGCGGGTTGGCTCCCTGGATCATCGCATCGACCAGATCCAGCTTAATCAGTTGGTCAGACAGCTTGGTCTTCCCAGCTTCCATCGGCCCACCGGAGACGAAGATCGCCGGGATATTCAGGCGCAGCGCCGCCATCATCATCCCAGGCGTGATCTTGTCGCAGTTGGAGATGCAGACCATGGCATCGGCGCAGTGGGCATTGACCATATATTCAACGGAGTCGGCGATAAGCTCCCGCGAGGGGAGCGAATAGAGCATGCCGCCGTGCCCCATGGCGATACCGTCATCCACGGCGATGGTATTAAACTCTTTCGCTACGCCGCCGGCGGCCTCGATCTGCGCGGCGACCAGCTGGCCCAAATCGCGCAGATGCACATGGCCCGGCACAAACTGGGTAAACGAGTTCACCACGGCAATGATCGGCTTGCCGAAATCCGCGTCGGTCATTCCGGTCGCGCGCCACAGCGCGCGGGCACCGGCCATATTACGGCCATGGGTAGTCGTGGCAGAACGATACTTAGGCATGCACAATTCACTCCCTGCGTTACCCGCGCTGCGCGGGAAAATCAATGAACAGGCGCCGCGCTCCCGGCGCCCCATCGGCTCAGCCTACCGGCACGGCAGGCTTACGGATTCACCGGGTCAAGCCAGCCAAAGCGGTCCTCGGTCTGGCCGTTGAACAGGCCAAAAAAGGCCTGCTGCACCCGCTTGGTGATAGGGCCACAGCGGCCAATCCCGACCTGGATACCGTCCACGCTGCGCACCGGCGTGATTTCGGCCGCCGTGCCCGACATGAAAATTTCATCGGCCAGGTACAGCGCCTCGCGTGACAGCACCTGCTCCCGAACCTCCAGCCCCTGCGCCTGTGCCAAGGTGATGATCGCGTCGCGGGTGATCCCCGGCAGGGCGGCGGAGGTAAACGGCGGCGTGAAGATCACCCCGTTTTTCACCATAAACAGGTTTTCACCAGCGCCCTCAGAAACATAGCCGTGGACATCCAGCGCAATGCCCTCCTGATAACCGTGGCGCCGCGCCTCTGATCCCACCAGCAGCGAAGAGAGATAGTTTCCCCCGGCCTTGGCCGCGGTCGGGATGGTGTTGGGCGCGGCCCGGTGCCAGGACGAAACCATGGCATCGATGCCCTGTTCCAGTGCCTCCTCCCCCAGATAGGTCCCCCAGGGGAAGGCGGCGAGGATCACATCCGTGCTATAGCCCGCGGGGGGATTCACGCCCATGCCGACGTCACCGATAAAGACCAGCGGGCGGATATAGGCGCTCGACAGCTGATTCCGACGCAGGGTTTCACGGCAGGCGGCCATCAGCTCGTCAACGCTGTAGGCCAGCGGCATGCGGTAGATACGCGCCGAATCATGCAGGCGCTGCATATGTTCACGGTGGCGGAATACCGCCGGGCCGCGATGGGTTTCGTAGCAACGCACTCCCTCAAAAACCGAGGTGCCGTAGTGCAGGGCGTGAGACATCACGTGTACTCGGGCCTCACCCCAGGGCACCATGTCGCCGTTAAACCAGATATAATCCGCTTTCTTAGTGGTCATTGACTTATTCCTTTTGGCGACCTGCGCCTGATTCAATAACGGGAAAAATCACTCAGCCCAGCGCCTGGCGGCGGGGCAGCATGCGCAGCGATCGCGGGGCGCTGACGTCCACCCGCGCGACGTCTAGCAGCTTACTCAGCTGGGACGACAGCAGCGTGACCGGCCGCGTACTGGCCACCGTCAGCTCAATACTGACGCTATCGCAGTCGCTGTCCTGAGCCATGTTCATCGCGTGGATCTCAAAGCCTCGATGACGCACCACGCGCAGAACCCGCTCCAGGATCTCCGGACGACGGCGTGCCTGAATGGCCAGATGGTGTTGGAATGAAGGACTCTGCATCATGATACGTTCTCCAGCATAGATTCGTTGCCTGCGCCCGGCGGCACCAGCGGCCAGACATTTTCAAATTCGTCGATAGCGACCTGCAGCAGATAAGGGCCCGGGGTGCTAAACAGGGCCTCCAGCGCCTCTGCCACCTGCGCCTTGCGGCTGATGCGCTGCCCCGGGATATCAAACGCCTGCGCCAGGGTTAAAAAATCCGGGTTATCGGAGAGATCGGTTTCGCTGTAGCGGGCGTCAAAGAACAGCTGCTGCCACTGGCGTACCATCCCCAGACGCTGGTTATCCAGCAGCACGATTTTCAGCGGCAGCCTGGCTCGCTTGATGGTGCCCAGCTCCTGAACGTTCATCATGAAAGAGCCGTCGCCGGATACGCAGATCACGCAGTCGTCAGGGCGAGCGACCTGTGCGCCAACCGCGGCCGGGATCCCGAACCCCATGGTCCCCAGCCCGCTGGAGGTAATAAAATCCTGCGGCAGGGAAAATCGCATATGCTGAGCGCTCCACATCTGATGCTGTCCGACATCGGTGGTGACCACCGCCTGCGGCGGCTTACGCTCGGAGAGCTGACGCAAAAACAGCGGCGCATAAATAGCTTCGCCGGGATGGTCATAGCGCCAGGCATGCTGCGCCTTAAGCGCCGCCACCTGCTGCCGCCATGGGGCGATATCCAGCGGCATGGTCAGCGCCGACAGCAGCGGTTTCAGATCGCCGCACAGCAACACGTGCGCCTGACGCAGCTTGCCCAGCTCCGCCGGATCGATATCCAGATGGATCACCTGCGCCTGCGGCGCAAAGGCATCGAGGCGACCGGTAACGCGATCGTCAAAGCGAGCGCCGACGGCGATCAGCAAATCGCACTGCTGAACCGCCAGATTGGCCGCCTTACAGCCGTGCATCCCCAGCATCCCCAGGTAAGTGGGGTGACGATCATCGGCGGCGCCCAGCCCCTTTAGTGTCGCGGCGACCGGTATCCCGCTGCGCGACACCAGCGCGCGCAGCGCCGGCACCGCACCGGCCATCCCTACACCGCCCCCCACGTACAGCACCGGACGCTGCGCCTGCGCCAGCATGGCACGCGCCTGCGCCAACGCCGCTGGCTGGCAGGGTGTCTGCGCCGACGCCACACTGCACATCGGCGTAGCCAGCGTCCCCTGCGCCAGCTGAATATCTTTGGGAATATCGATCAGCACCGGCCCTGGACGCCCCTGCATCGCAATGGCAAACGCGCGATCCATCACCTCCGGCAGCTCGGCCAGCGAGGTCACCATGAAGCTGTGTTTGGTACAGGCCAGCGACAGACCTAGAACATCCATCTCCTGAAAAGCGTCGGTGCCAATCAGCGCTGAAGCGACCTGTCCGGTAATCGCCACCAGCGGCACCGAATCCATCATGGCATCGGCCAGGCCGGTGATCAGGTTGGTGGCACCGGGGCCAGAGGTGGCGATACAGACGCCAACGCGGCCACTGGCGCGGGCATAGCCAATCGCCGCCATCACCGCGCCCTGCTCGTGCCGGCACAGCAAATGGGCTACACCGCCGTCATACAGCGCATCGTACAGCGGCATAATCGCGCCGCCCGGATAACCGAAAACCTGGTTCACCCCCTGCGCACGTAACGCTTGTACTACCCACTGCGCTCCATTCATAATTAATTCCCCGACCCTGTCCTAGTTTTTAGAATTTTATGCTAATTCAAGCTATCCCTGCCTCCGCCGGCCGCAGCGTAAAAAAAAGCCCCCGGACCGGATGGTGCGGAGGCTCTTTTCTGATTTTGGCTTGATTTCTAAGCCCTTCTTCGTCCAAGTGCAGCCCCGCACGGTGGGATAATAATCACCACCACGCTAATCACGACTAGGCTAATCACTTGGACGAATAGGCTCATAAACAGTGAAATCTGTTGTTTTGACATACGATACTTACAGAGGTATCACAGTTTTTTGCTCGCTGACAACCCTTTTTTTGCGCATGAAGTGCACCATCCCTGGCGTAATATCGAGCAACACATTGAGTTAGCTAATTTTTATAGACTGATGCTGACGTGGCATTTTCTCTGTCATCGATACACCGCGCGTATCGCGGCCAAAGGCGATCAGCGCCGCGATCGTGAGCGCGACGCAGGCCGCAGTGATGGCCATCGCCAGCGCATAATTTTGCCCATGATCGGCGGCGATTGACGCTTGCATCGTTGCGTTCACCGACGCAATCAGATTACCCAGCTGGTAGACAAAGCCCGGCAATACCGCACGGGCATTGGCCGGCACTAGCTCGTTCAGATAGGTCGGGATCACGCCCCAGGCTCCCTGCACCATAAACTGCATCACAAAGGCGCCGACGCCCAGCATCAGCGAGCCGCTGGAAAAGGCCCACAGCGGGATCACCGGAAGCGCCAGCAGCGCCGCCAGCATGATGGCGCGTTTACGACCGATCCGCTCCGACAGGGCGCCGAAGAACACACCCCCAATAATTGACGCAATATTGTAGGTAACGGCAATGATACTGATGATATTTGTCGAGAAACCATGCTGTACCCTAAGAAACGTAGGATAGAGATCCTGAGTGCCGTGGCTAAAGAAATTAAACGCCGCCATCAGCGCGATCAGATAAACGCACAGCTTCCAGTGACGCCTCAGCACCGGCAGCAGCGCGACGCTCTGATGCCGCGCGCGCGCCGCCAGCCAGACCGGTGACTCAGGGACATAAAAATAGATGAAGGGCAGTAAAACGATCGGCACGGCACCAATGATAAACATACCGCGCCAGCCCAGCGCCTGGGCACATAATCCGTAGATCACCGCCGCCAGCAAATAGCCAAACGGGTAGCCCGCCTGAAAAATACCGGACATCAGCCCGCGTGAGCGATCGGGAATGGTTTCCATGGTCAATGATGATGCGACACCCCAAATTCCCCCCATCGCAACGCCGTATAGCGCCCGTAGCAGCAGGAAAATCAGCAGCGAGGGCGCCGCGGCGGAGAGCAGCTCAAACAGGGAAAAGAAGATAATATTCAGCATCAAAATGGGGCGGCGCCCATACTTCTCCGCCGCCCGACCAAAAATTAACGCGCCGATCGGGCGTACCGCCAGCGTGAGCAGAATGGCCAGCGTGACCTGCTCCACCCCGACGTGAAACGTACGGGCGATATCGCTAAGTAGGAAGACCAGAATGAAAAAATCGAATGAATCCAGCGTCCAGCTTAAAAAGCTGGCGATAGCAACGTTACGCTGCCGCGCAGACCAACCAAGCATGATATGTTACCTTTGCATAGGGTATAGGGTAAGAAGACTGCCTTTACGCCCTCAGCCTGGATGGTTATCTCTATTGTTGGCAGGACGTCAGCATTTTGTATAATTTTTGTTAAAATACCCCTAACCTTTCTGCTGGGTAAATCGCCGACGGGTTACATTTGTTGTTAATATGTTAATAATTATTGCATAACCACGGCCTTTCCGCGTACGTCCCCGCATCCCTAACGCTGCCCCCTTTCCCCGCCCAACGCTTGCGCCATGATGACATGCCGAAAGGAGAGACCATCATGACTCTGGCCACTGTATACACGCGCGCCGCTCTGGGTATTCAAGCCCCCGAGGTCCGCATTGAGGCGCATATCGGCAACGGCCTGCCGGGCTTTACCCTGGTGGGCCTGCCGGAAACGGCCGTACGCGAAGCCAAAGATCGGGTGCGCTGCGCCATGCTGAGCAGCGGGTTTCAGTTCCCGCCGAAGCGCATTACGCTGAACCTGGCGCCCGCCGATCTGCCCAAGGAGGGGGGCCGCTACGATCTGCCGATGGCGCTGGCGCTGCTGCTGGCGTCTGGGCAGCTGGCCCCGCGCATATCCGTTGGCGACTATGAATTTCTCGGTGAACTGGCCCTGTCCGGCGATCTACGCCCGGTACAGGGGGCTCTACCCGCCGCGCTGAGCGCCGCCCGCGCGAGGCGTACCCTGATAGCGCCCAGCGATAACGCGGCGGAACTCGGGCTGCTGACCGCCCCACGGCCCCCCGTCGCGCCGTCGTTGCTGGCCGTCTGCGCCTTTCTGAGCGGCCAGGCATCCCTGGAGGCCGCGCCGGCCGGCGAAATGACGAGCGACTGCGCCGGCACCGGCGATATGGCCGACATTATCGGTCAGGCGCAGGCGCGGCGGGCGCTGGAGATCGCCGCCGCCGGTGGGCATAACCTGCTACTGATCGGACCGCCGGGCACCGGTAAAACCATGCTGGCCTGCCGCCTGCCGGGCCTGCTACCGCCGATGACTCCGGATGAGGCGCTAGAGCAGGCGGCCATCAGCAGCCTGGCCTCCCCAGGTGCGATGCCACCACGCTATGGCGTGCGCCCCTTTCGCGCGCCACACCACAGCGCCTCCATGGCCGCGCTGATCGGCGGAGGGCCGCTGCCGAAGCCCGGCGAGATCTCGTTGGCTCATCACGGCGTCCTGTTTCTTGACGAGCTGGCCGAATTCGACCGGCGAACCCTGGACGCCCTGCGCGAACCGCTGGAGTCCGGCGTTGTCCACCTGTCTCGCGCCAGGATAAAGGTCAGCTTTCCCGCCCGGGTACAGCTGGTGGCGGCCATGAACCCCAGCAGCGGTGGCCACGCAGACGGACGCGATCGCCGGGCGGCAGCGCCGCAGGTGCTAAGATACCTTTCACGGCTGTCCGGCCCCCTGCTTGACCGCTTCGATCTGTCGATCGATGTTCCGCCGCTGCCACCGGGCCAGCTAGCCCGCCAACGGGCGGATGGCGAAGACAGTGCGACCCTGCGCCGGCGGGTCTGCACCGCCCGGGCGCGGCAGTACGCCCGCGGCGGCCGACTCAATGCGCATTTGGAGGGCGCCGCCCGCGACCGCGACTGCCGCCTGATACCGGACGATGCCCTCTATCTGGAGCAGGCGCTCACGCGCCTGGCGCTATCGGTACGCGCCTGGCACCGGCTGCTGAAAGTCGCTCGTACGCTGGCGGATCTGGAAGGATGCGATGACATTGCACGCCGCCATCTGGCCGAGGCGCTGAGCTACCGCGCCATGGATCGGCTGCTGCTCACCCTGCAGCGGGGCTAAAACGCATCACGCCCGCACGGCGCGGGCGTGATGGCTCGGATGCTACGTCATGGGCTCACGACCAGTTCAGGATCACCTTGCCTGAATGCCCCGAGCGCATCGCGTCAAATCCCTTCTGAAAATCATCGATAGCGTATTGATGGGTGATGATCGGCGTCAGATCGAGGCCTGATTGGATCAGCGCCGCCATCTTGTACCAGGTTTCAAACATCTCACGCCCATAGATCCCCTTAATCAACAGCCCCTTAAAAATCACCTGGTTCCAGTCGATGGCCATATCGCCCGGCGGGATACCCAGCATGGCGATCTTACCGCCGTGATTCATGGTATCCAACATCGTACGAAAGGCCGGCGGTGCGCCGGACATCTCCAGCCCGACGTCAAACCCTTCGCTCATCCCCAGCGCCTGCATCACCTCCGGTAGCGACTCCCGGCTGACGTTAACCGCCCGCGTCACGCCCATCTTACGCGCCAGATCCAGACGATAGTCATTCACATCGGTGATCACCACGTGGCGCGCCCCCACGTGGCGACAGACCGCCGCGGCCATGATGCCGATCGGCCCGGCCCCGGAGACCAGCACATCCTCCCCGACCAGATCGAACGAGAGCGCCGTATGCACCGCGTTGCCGAACGGATCGAAAATCGCCGCCAGCGTATCGGGAATATTGTCGGGGATCTTGAACGCATTGAAGGCCGGGATTACCAGATACTCGGCAAAGGCCCCTTGGCGGTTAACGCCAACGCCGATGGTATTACGGCACAGGTGGGTGCGCCCGGCGCGACAGTTACGACAGTGTCCACAGGTGATGTGACCCTCACCGGAGACGCGGTCGCCAATGCGGAAGCCGCTGACCTCCTGGCCGACGGCCACCACCTCACCCACGTACTCATGCCCGACCACCATCGGTACCGGAATGGTCTTCTGCGACCACGCATCCCAGTTATAGATATGGACATCCGTCCCGCAGATCGCCGTCTTACGGATTTTGATCATGATATCGTTGTGGCCCAGCGCCGGCAGCGGCACATCGGTCATCCAGATACCCTCTTCGGCTTTCAGTTTGGATAAGGCTTTCATATCAGACCTCTAGGCAATGACGCCAAGCTGTTTACCAACGCGGATAAAGGCGGCCACGGCCTGTTCAATCTGCGCAGGCGTATGGGCTGCCGACATCTGGGTACGAATACGGGCCTGCCCCTGCGGCACCACCGGATAGAAGAACCCGGTCACATAGATCCCTTCCTGCAGCAGCAGATCGGCAAAGCGCTGCGCCAGCGGCGCCTCCCCCAGCATCACCGGGATAATGGCGTGATCGGCGCCGGCCAGGGTAAAACCGGCGGCGGTCATCTTTTCACGGAACAGGCGGGCGTTATCCCATAGGCGAGCGCGCAAATCGTCCCCCTGAGCCAGCAGGGTCAGCACTCGGGACGAGGCGGCGACGATGGCCGGCGCCAGCGAGTTGGAGAACAGATACGGCCGCGAGCGCTGACGCAGCCACTCGACGACCTCTTTACGGGCCGCGGTATAGCCGCCGGAGGCCCCGCCCAGGGCTTTGCCCAGTGTGCCGGTAATAATATCGACGCGCCCCATCACGCCGCAGTACTCCGGTGTCCCCCGCCCCTGAGCGCCGACAAACCCGACGGCGTGTGAGTCGTCCACCATCACCAGGGCGTCATATTCATCCGCCAGATCGCAAATCGACCTCAGATCGGCGATCACGCCATCCATGGAGAACACCCCGTCGGTAGCGATCATGATATGGCGAGCACCCTCGGCCCGGGCCTGCTCCAGGCGCGCCTTCAGCTCGGCCATATCATTATTGGCATAGCGGTAGCGCCGCGCCTTGCACAGGCGAACCCCGTCGATGATCGACGCATGGTTCAGCGCATCAGAAATAATGGCATCCTCCGGCCCCAGCAGCGTTTCAAACAGCCCGCCGTTAGCATCAAAGCAGGAGGAGTAAAGAATGGCATCCTCCATGCCGAGAAAGGCCGCCAGCTGCTGCTCTAACGCCTTATGGCTATCCTGGGTGCCGCAGATGAAGCGCACCGAGGCCATACCGAAACCGTGTGAGTCCATCCCCTCCTTGGCGGCCGCGATCAGCGCCGGATGATCGGCCAGCCCAAGGTAGTTATTGGCACAAAAGTTCAGTACGCGGCTACCGTCAGCCACGGCAATCTCCGCCTGCTGGGCAGAGGTGATGATCCGTTCGGTCTTGTACAGTCCTTCAGCACGCGTCGCAACGAGCTGCTGCGCCAGCTGCTGGTAAAAATCCGCAGACATGGGTTCTCTCCTAGGTTCCGGGTTCGCGAGGATATCTTACTGATGAAACAGTATTGAAACGAGTTTGCAACCTTTATAATGCTAGAAATGCAGCATCTATCACGTCATGGCGTGCGGCAAGTGAGAATACGTCACAAAGTACGTCTATCTCGCGGGCACGCGCCGTCTCGCATTCGCTTTTCGGTTAACAACTGCACTCCCAACGCTGCTTGCGGCGTCATGAAATGCTATGATGACGCCATCTGTAGCGCATTCGAGCGCTCCCGTTAGCTCATCGAAAGGTAAACCTCATGATTATTGTCACTGGCGGCGCCGGTATGATCGGCAGCAACATCGTTAAGGCACTGAACGATAAAGGCTATACCGACATTCTGGTGGTTGATAACCTCAAGGACGGCACCAAGTTTGTCAACCTGGTCGACCTGGATATCACCGACTATATGGACAAAGAGGATTTCATTGCCGGCATCGTTGCCGGCGATGACTTTGGCGATATCGACGCGGTATTCCACGAAGGCGCCTGCTCTTCCACTACCGAGTGGGATGGCAAGTACGTCATGGATAACAACTATCAGTACTCCAAAGAGCTGCTGCACTTCTGCCTGGAGCGCCAGATCCCCTTCCTGTATGCCTCTTCCGCCGCAACCTATGGCATGACGGACAAATTCGTGGAGGATCGCCGCTACGAAGGTCCGCTGAACGTGTATGGCTACTCCAAATTCCTGTTTGACCAGTATGTGCGTCGCATCCTGCCCCATGCCGAGTCTCAGATCTGTGGTTTCCGCTATTTCAATGTCTATGGCCCGCGTGAAGGCCACAAAGGCGGTATGGCCAGCGTTGCCTATCACTTGAATACCCAGATCAACAACGGAGAACAGCCTAAACTGTTTGAAGGCAGCGAGAACTTTAGGCGCGACTTCATCTATGTGGGCGATGTTGCGGACGTTAACCTGTGGTTTTGGGAAAACGGCGTCTCCGGGATCTTTAACTGCGGTACCGGCAACGCCGAGTCTTTCCAGGCCGTCGCTGACGCCGTCGTGGCGTATCATCAGAAAGGCAGCGTGACCTATATTCCGTTCCCGGACAAACTCAAAGGGCGCTACCAGGCCTTCACCCAGGCGGATACCACCCAGCTACGCGCAGCCGGCTACAGCCGTCCGTTTAAGACCGTGGCGCAGGGAGTGCGTGAATATATGGAATGGCTGAACCGTAAGCCCTAATACAGTAAGGAATTTCTCTCGGTATGAAAATACTGGTTATCGGCCCGTCGTGGGTAGGCGATATGATGATGTCACAAAGCCTGTACCGCACCCTGAAGGCGACGAATCCCGAGGCAGAAATCGACGTGATGGCACCCAACTGGTGCCGTCCGCTTCTAGAGCGTATGCCGGAGGTACATCAGGCGATTCCTATGCCGCTGGGGCACGGTACGCTGGGGCTGGGCGAACGCTATCGTCTGGGTCGACAGCTGCGTGAGCGGGAGTACGATCGGGCCTATGTGCTGCCCAACTCCTTTAAATCAGCGCTGATCCCCTTCTTTGCCCGCATCCCCGTACGCACCGGTTGGAAAGGGGAGATGCGCTATGGCCTGCTGAACGATCTGCGTCAACTGGATAAGTCGGCATTTCCACTGATGGTCGAACGCTACGCTGCGCTAGCTTATCCCGCGACGCAGATACGTCGTGCCGCGGATCTGCCGCAGCCGCTGCTGTGGCCTGCGCTGCAGGTGCGCGACGAAGAGATCGCCGAAACCGCCGCGGCCTTTAACCTGACAGATCACCGCCCGGTGATCGGCTTTTGCCCCGGTGCGGAATTTGGCCCGGCCAAACGCTGGCCCCATTACCACTATGCCACGCTGGCCCAGCGCCTGATCGGCCAAGGGTATCAGATCGCGCTCTTTGGCTCGGCCAAAGACGTTGATGCCGGAGAGGAGATCCGCCGGGCGCTGGACGAAGAGAGCCGCGAGTACTGCCTGAACCTGGCCGGACACACCTCGCTGGATCAAGCCGTTGCGCTGATCGCCGCCTGCCAGGCCATCGTCAGCAATGACTCAGGGCTGATGCACATCGCCGCCGCGCTCGACAAGCCGCTGGTTGCCCTGTATGGGCCAAGCAGCCCGGACTTTACCCCGCCGCTGAGCCAACATGCCCGGGTGATCCGACTGATTACCGGCTACCATAAGGTCCGCCGCGGCGAGGGAGAGACCGGATACCACCAGAGCCTGATCGATATTACGCCGGATCGGGTTGAACAGACGCTGCAGGCGCTGCTGCATGATGAGAAGGAGAGCGGGTGCGTATCCTGATGGTCAAAACCTCCTCCATGGGGGATGTCATCCACACGCTGCCGGCGCTGACCGACGCGCAGCAGGCAATTCCGGGGCTTTGCGTAGACTGGGTGGTCGAAGAGGGCTTTGCCCAGATCCCATCCTGGCACTCGGCGGTCGATCGCGTGATTCCGGTCGCAATCCGGCGCTGGCGAAAAAACCTGCTCAGCGCCCAGACCCGTCAGGAGTGGCGCACGTTTACGCAACAGCTGCGTCAGGAGCGCTATGATGCGGTTATCGACGCCCAAGGGCTGCTTAAAAGTGCGCTGCTGGTCACCCGCAATGCCCTCGGCACCCGCCATGGGTTCGATCGCCGCAGCGCCCGAGAGCCGCTGGCCAGTCTGTTTTACGACCGGCGCCATCGCGTTGCCCGCGATCAGCATGCGGTGGAAAGAACCCGCCAGCTGGTTGCGCAGAGCCTGGGCTATTCCCTGCCTGCGCAGCGCGGTGACTACGCCATCGCCCGTCATTTCACCCAACAACTCCCCATGGATGCCGGCCAGTACATGGTGTTTCTGCATGCCACCACCCGTGATGAGAAACACTGGCCAGAGGCGCACTGGCGTGAGCTGATCACCTGGGTTGGCCGCCATACGACGCAGCGAATCAAGCTGCCCTGGGGCGCCGAACATGAGCATCAGCGCGCCCTGCGTCTGGCAGAGGGCTTCCCCCACGTTGACGTTTTGCCTAAAATGGCGCTGTCCGACGTCGCCACCGTATTAGCCGGCGCCAGCCAGGTGATCTCTGTCGACACCGGCCTCAGCCATCTGGCGGCGGCGCTGGATCGCCCCAATATCACCCTGTATGGCCCCACCGATCCAGGACTCATCGGCGGGTATGGGAAAAACCAGCTGGAAATTATTGAACCGACACACTCTCTTGATGCACTGCCATCGTTAGCCGTCGTTGAGTACTTAAAAAATGAAAATTAATTTCATAGATAAGCTACCTATATATATTTCAACATTATTTTGCTTGTTTATTTCGCTGCTATCGATTAGTGATGACAATAATATAGTTAGCAATATTTATTATGTTTCGTTTGCATTATTTATCGTATGGTGCGTGTGCGAAAGAAAAAACATATTCAACAAAACAAGTTTATTACTTGGCGCATTCCTTCTATTAAGCGCTATATCAACATATTGGTCTGATCACAGTAAAGATACATCGCGCTATATACAGCATGCGGTATATATTTTCATCTTCTCATCTATAATTTATGAGCTGAGAGAGACACTTTTTTTTAAAAATATTCTATTTAAATCCTATGTCGCGACATGTTCTATTTTTGTTATAATAAATGGCTTTCTTTTTTATTCCAAGTATAACTTATATGATAGATTCTATCCGATCCTCGGTCCCTCTAACACCATAGACTATGCGGGGATCCTATGCTTGGCGATAATATTTTGCTGCTACCTCTATCAGCATGAGAAGAATAAAACTCCATATGTTATTGCCGGCATAGTTCTATTAGCTGGCGTAATATTAAGCCAAAGCAGAACACCAATAATTGCTTTAGCCATATCGCTCATGGCCATTTTTATAACAAGCAAGAGATCAGCGCTAATATCACTGGTGACCATCCTGGTAATCGTATTGCTGGTTCATACGGCCTACCCAAGTATTTTTACCCGTGACGCTGTCGATGGCGCACCTACGCCAAGAATTTTTACTTGGCTATATACTATCCAACAAGTAAGCGAACATCACCCATGGCTTGGTTTTGGCTATAATGATACATTTGCTCATTATTTCAAGCCTCGGAATTTCACTTACAACAATGCCCACAGCGTCTTCATGAGTATGCTCTACTATTCTGGCATCATTGGCGTCGTTCTGTTTTTTTCTTATATTTTAAATATCCTCTCCGCGGCAATAAAAGTCTTTAATCACAACAGATATCCTATAGCATTTATTCTAATTTCGCTAATATTCTCATCAACCCAAGGATATCTATATATTTATCATCCGCGCGAAATATGGCTAGTTTTATGGCTACCGCTATTCTTAGCTATCCCAATGAGCAAGATATCATCGGAGCAATTATAACATGGCAGAAAAAAGCATTGTTCACTTGGTTAATCTTCGCGATTTCGGTGGCGTTGAGCGTCTTATTTTAGACTATGTTATTAATGGCAAAAAACATAACTGGGTTATTATAAACACGGCCAACTCCCTCAACAAGCGGTTTCACGAACATGCTAATTCCATTATTTTCTGTAATCGAGCCATTCAGTCAGCGGCTATCCAGATCCCATCATTTATCAGAAAAAAAGCACTCTGGAACAAAATAAAAAAAATAAACCCAAGCCATGTTGTTATCTGGAATCAAATTGTCTCCCTGGAAGACAAACCTGAATCCATCAAAGCGATATATTATGACCATGGCGCAGTATGGGAGCTTGAAAAAAACAAAAAAACCATTGATTTTTTCAAAAAAATCAATGGCTGCATTTGTGTCTCACAGGCTTCCAAGAAAGTATTGGAAAATAAATTCGAGCATCACTGTGACATATCCGTAATGTTAAATAAAACTAATGTTGTATCACGCGACAGCATCGCTGACGATAAGAAAAAAACCTTTACTATCGGCTGTGCAGCACGATTATCACCATTAAAAGCGCTTGGATTACTTCCCCTGATCGCAGAAGAGACAGCCCTGCAAGGATTCAACTTCAATTTTATTATTGCCGGAACCGGTGAAGAGGAGTCGGCATTAGCCAGTTTAATCGACAAAAAAAACCTAAAAAAATCAATAAAAACAATTGGTTTTCTCAACAACCTTAACGACTTTTATAAACATATTGATATTTACATAAGCACCTCTGCACATGAAACATGCAGTCTGTCCTGCATTGAAGCAATGTCGTTTGGTATACCTATCATTTCAGCAAATATTGATGGGCAGCCGGAAATAATTAGTAACGGACATACTGGCTTCTGTATTGCACCGACGATGAGCATGGAGGATTATTGCAAAAAAACAGGAATGTCGCTGCCATTCCAAAAAGATATCTACTATCCAGAAAACGATACCATTGGCCCCCCACGCTTATTAAACCCCAAAGATGCAGCAGATAAAATAATTGAAATTTATCTTCATGGAGTGGATGATTACAAAAAAAAATCAAGACATCGAGCCAAAGAACTCTTTGATGATAAAACCTTTGAGGAAAACCTCATTGAAACAGTTAGGAATTTTTAGATAATGAACATCGCCCACTTTGAAACCTCCATGGACTGGGGTGGTCAAGAGCTACGGATCGTAGAGCAGGCTGAATGGCTAAACCAACACGGCTATCCGACCTGGATCATTGCTCGCCCAGGCTCGGCCATCCTGGCTAAAGCCCAGGAGAAAAATCTGCCAACGTTTGCTATTCGCGTACGGGGTTCCGTGCATCCCAAGACATTAACGCCATTATTAAAATTTATCCGCGAGCGGCGCATCGATATTCTTGATTGTCATGGTAGCCGGGATGCCGTCTATGGCGCATTGGTCAAACTGCTTACCGGCGTCAAAGTTATCCGCTCTCGTCACGTCACCGACCCAATAAAAATGAGCGGGCTCCATGGGTTGGTATGGCGCCACGGCAACCACGGTATCATTACTACAGCAAAAAAAATCCAGGAGATGCTGGAGGCGCAGGGGATCCCGAATAAGGATAAAACGCTGGTCGCTCCCGCCGGCGTCGACCCGCAGCGCTTCTCTCCCGAGCACGATGCACAGCAGCTACGGACCCGTCTTGGCATCGCCGCCGATAGCCTGGTTATCGCCAATATCGGGATGATCCGCCCCGATAAAGGGCAAAACTATTATGTGGAAGCCTGCAAGCAACTGCTGGATAAAGGAGTGCCAATCACCTGTATCCAGGTTGGCGAGGCCACAAGCCAGACCGCAGACTTTAAACGGCAGGTTCTCGAGCTCGCACAGCCCTATTTAGATAAACAGATCCGTTTTCTCGGCTACCATAATGATATTGAAAACTATCTGGCTATTGCAGATATTGTTGTTGTCGCCTCGGTCGCTACGGAGGCGCAGACTCGCTTAGTCTCCCAAGCCTTTTTGATGAAGAAAAATGTCATCGCAACGACGACAGGGGGACTGCCGGAGATGATCACCCATGAGCAAACCGGTCTGCTTTGCCCTCCCCATGATGCACAGGCGCTGGCGGACGCCGTCTGTCGGCTGATTGAACAGCCCTCGCTACGTGCACAGCTCCGCGACAACGCCTATCAACACGCGCTGCAATATATGACTTTTGATTATATGATCAAAGAGATGGTTAAGTTTTACCAGACAACGCTGCACAAATAATCTCACTCCCCTCTTGGATATATCCAGAGGGGAGACGCGCTATCTCCACAGACTATTATTATTGCTCAGCCTGTCATAGGCATAATTTTGCATCCCTAAAAGCATGCGAGACTCTTCATTTTTTTAATGATAGCATGACGCCATTATTAATTAATTTCACTTAATAAATGACTGACCGCCAGGCTAAAACATTCCGCCTCATCCACTTGATTGATCTACGTAAAGTGGGCGGCGTTGAAACCATGTTTTGCGATTTTCTGCGCTATGCTACGCAGGCCTATCCGCATATTCAACACACGCTGATAATGGAGCACAGCGGTATTGCCAGCGCCCTGCGCCCTCGCCTACAGGGCCTGCAGCATGTCAGCATCCTAACGATTAAACGCTATGGATCACTCAGCCTGCCCAACCGCCCCAAGCTCTTTCGCGCCTGGAACCGTCTGCGGCTGATCCGGAACGCAGATCCAGATATTGTATTGATCTGGAACCAGTTTACGGAATGGCACCTCTCTGGAGCACGGACAGCGCGCTACCTACGCTGCCCGATCGTCTACTATGAGCACGGCATGTCATGGTATCAGCACACGCCGACGCTACCGCAGCGCTTCTTCGCCCAGGTGACGCATTGCCTGGCCGTATCCCACGCCTGCAAACGTATGCTGGAGCTTAAACACCACGTCACGCAGCCGATCGCCGTGGAGCTTAATGCCCCACGCAGCCTGCCAGCGCACGCCGCGCTGAAGCCCGCGCGCCATAGCGGGCAACCGATTATCTTTGGCAGTGCAGGGCGATGGGTGCCGCTCAAATGCCTCGGGCTGCTGCTGCTGACCTCCCAGATACTACAGCAGCGCGGTATACCGCATCACTGCTACATCGCAGGAGAAGGTAAAGAGGCTGATTATCTACAGCATCTACGCACGGAGCTTGGCGTGGAAAAAGAGACGACATTATTAGGCTTTGTCTCTGATATGGCGGAATTTTATGCCAAGCTGGATCTCTATATCTGCCCCTCCATGCATGAAACCGCATCGCTCACCGCGCTGGAGGCTGGAACCTATGGGATCCCGACGATCACCAGTAATATCGATGGTCTGCCAGAAACCGTTCGCCACCAGCAGACCGGCCTCTGCCTCACCCCGACGCTCTCGGTCGAGCAGTATTCCCATATCAGCGCCGCCTCCACCGATTTCTCACCGCTGGTCTACGATCCGGTGCAGGATCGGCTAACCCCGCCGTTAATCCTGTCACCCAAGCAGCTTGCGGATAGCATTGAGTCTCTCTATCGCACCCCGGAAACCTACCGGCGACTGAGCGACGGCGCCCGCGAATACGCCGCCGCCAGCCGATGTTTTAACGACCTCGCACAGGCGCTGTGTCAGCGTCTGCTCACGCTGGCTGCCCCCCGCCCGCGCGGCTAAAGCCTATCGGACGGTATAAAGACAACGGGGGAAGACATGCGTCTCCCCCCGTGCAATACCGCGTCTTCGCTCTCACGCCCAGACGGAATTACATCGCCGGGCGCTAACCACGTTTTATCTGATAAAACTCCGCCAGCGTCTGCCCCTTCACCTGAGGCGCCAGCCAGTCAAACAGCGCCTCCAGATCGTGATACAGCCGTTCGATATCCTGCTCATTCCGGAAGGTCGGGCTTCCTCCGGGCATAAACTCAGAGGAGTGCAGCATAAATTCTACATAATCACGCCCCTGGGACAGGTGATACTCCGCCACCCGCTGCATCTCCTGCAGGTTCCCACCGCGCGGACGCAGCCACTGAACCGACGGCGGACGACGCTTGCCCCGCAGGCGATCGTAGGCGCCGCGCAGGTGATTAAACAGCGGAGCATGCTTCAAGCGGGTGCTCATCGGCACTTCCAGCAGGGCGGTGGAGCCTTCACGGCGTAAATCAACGGCGTCCACAAAATAAGCGTGGTCCGGATAGCCGCTGTAGTCACTGCCGCCGTTCCCCTGCGGCGCACCGCGGGCACCACGCCAATCGACGCGCGGCGTGACCGAGCAATCTACCTGATAGCCCTGCTCCAACAGCAGCTGCAAATAAAAGGCATTCATCGCCCAGCGCCCCGCGCGATGGCTCACCATTTTCGTCTGGAAGGTATCCTCCAGCAGGTGCGTCATGTAATCCACTTTTTGCCGGATTACCTCAGCAGGATATTCAATTAGATAAGGTTTATTGGCCCAGTCATTATCCGTCAGCGGAATCTCCGGCGGGCTGTTCCAGGCGTGCAGGTGCATCCCGACCTCACCGCATCCCCGGGCGATCACATCCTGGGCAAACTCAACATAAACCGGATCGCTGGCCATTTCATAATTGGTCAAATAGACCGGCTTAAAACCATATATTTCACACAACTGCTGGAATCGAGGCAAATAGCGGGCATTCTCGGTGGTAATCCGATCGTGGTTTTGCCACAGATTATCGCCTTCGGTATCGATGGTAATGATAAACGCAGGATGGCTCATACTGATACGTCTTCTTCTTAAAGCCCATTCTTTTGCCCATGGTAGAACAATTAATATAAAACCGCCACCACGCTTCTCCCCGCCCCGCTAATCCTCTAAAATCGAGTGTCAAACCGCAGTCAAAGGCAAAAGAATGGTATCCAATCCGACGCTTCCCGCCGCGTTTTCTCCGCAGCGGATTTTGGTGATCAAGCTACGCCACCACGGCGATATGCTCTTGGTCACGCCGGTTATCAGCACGCTGAAACGGCACTATCCCTCGGCGCAGATAGACGTTCTGCTATATGCAGAAACCCGGGATATGCTGTCGGCTAATCAGGATATCCATCAGCTCTATTGCATTGATCGTCAGTGGAAAAAACAGGGCGTTCGTCATCAGCTAAGCCAAGAGTGGCGCCTGCTGCGTACGCTGCGAGCGCAGCGGTACGATCTGGTCGTCAACCTGGCCGATCAGTGGCGCAGCGCCATCGTCACGGCGCTGAGCTCCGCGCCGGTGCGTATCGGTTTTGACTTTACCAAGCGCCGTCACCCGCTCTGGCGAGCCAGCCATACACATCTCGCCAGTACGGCAGAGCACGGAAAACAGCATACCGTAGAGCAAAACCTCTCGATCCTGGCACCACTCGGACTCGCCGACGACGATAGCCGCGTCACCATGGGATACTGCGAACAGGATTGGCAAAGCGCAAGCGCGCTCATTCCTACGCCATGGCAGGCGGGATATATTGTCATTCAGCCGACCTCACGCTGGTTCTTTAAGTGCTGGCGAGAGGCGCGTATGAGCGAGGTCATTAATGCTCTCTCTCAGGCGGGCTACCCTATTCTGCTTACCTCAGGGCCAGATGCCCGAGAGCGGGCGATGATCGACGCCATTATGCAGGGATGTCCAACGGCGCAGGTGGCCAGCCTGGCAGGGCAGCTAACGCTGCGCCAGCTGGCGGCCATTATCGATCACGCCCGCCTATTTATCGGCGTGGACTCCGTGCCCATGCATATGGCCGCTGCGCTACAGACACCGCTTGTCGCGCTATTTGGCCCCTCAAAGCTCGTCTTCTGGCGCCCCTGGCAAGCCCGTGGCGATGTTATCTGGGCCGGCGATTTTGGCGCCCTCCCCGATCCGGATGCCATCGATACCCAAACAGCGGAGCGCTATCTGGATTTAATCCCCAGCAACGCAGTGATCGCGGCAGCAAAGAGGTTACTTGAATGACCCCATTCAGATTGGCGTTAGTCCGGCAAAAATACCGCCCTGACGGCGGCGCAGAGCGTTTTGTCTCGCGGGCACTAGAAGCGCTGGACAACCATGACATCGAGCTGAACGTCATCACGCGTCAGTGGCAAGGCCCCGTCAAACCTGCGTGGCATATCCACCAGTGCAATCCCTGGAAATGGGGGCGCATCAGCCGCGAGCGTGGTTTTGCCCATGCGGCCCGCACGCTTTGGCAGCAGCAGCGCTTCGATCTGGTACAGAGCCATGAGCGTATCCCTGGCTGCGATCTCTATCGCGCCGGCGACGGCGTACATCAGCGCTGGCTGACGCAGCGCGCGCGGGTCCTTCCCGGCTGGAAAGCCCGCATGCTGTGGCACGATCGCTATCATCGCTATGTCATGAACGCAGAGCAGGCCATGTATCAAGCGCCTGAGCTGCGCGCCGTTATCTGTAATGCGGATATGATTAAACAGGAGATCATCGCAGACTTTGGCGTGCCGGAAAATAAAATCCATGTCATCTACAATGCCATCGATCATCACCGTTTCCTGCCCCCGGATGAGGCGCAACGCGCCGAACTGCGCCGCCGCTGGCAAATACCGCAGGGCGCCTCCTGTCTGATCTATGTCGGATCGGGCTTTGAGCGCAAAGGGCTACAAGCCGCGATAGAGGCGATCGCACCCACGGAGCGTTACCTGTTAGTTGTCGGCAAAGATAAAGAAGAAGCCCGCTACCGCGCGCTGGCAAATACTCTGGGCTGCGCTCAGCGCGTGCGCTTTCTGGGTATGCAGCCGGAAACGCTGCCGTTTTACCAAATGGCCGACGGACTGCTGCTGCCAACGCTGTACGATCCCTTCCCTAATGTAATTCTGGAGGCAATGGCCTGCGGTCTGCCGGTAGTCACCAGCACAGGCTGCGGCGGCGCCGAGTTTATCCGCAGCGGCGATAACGGCTACGTTTGCGATGCGCTGGATATTGCCGCGCTACGCGATGCGGTCATAGCGCTGCCCGCTCAGGCGCTGGGCTCTCACGCGGGCAAGCTGGCCCGGGAGCGAATTATGGAATGCACCGCCGAGCGCCTTTCAGCGCAGCTTATTGGGCTGTACCGACAACTGGTGAAGTAACTATGCGAATTTTAATGATTATCGACGGTCTCCCGGGCGGGGGGGCCGAAAAGGTCGTATTGACGCTGGCGCAGTATTTCTTGGCCCGGGGCGACAGCGTCTCCCTGTTCTCTCTACGCGATGTCTGCCATTATCCGCTGCCTGACGGCCTTGACTACCGCGTCATCCGCGATACCTGCCGCGCCCCCTGGCGCAAGCTGAGTGAGCTGTCGCGCCGAGCCCGCCAGCTGGATGAGGAGATCGCCCGCGCAGAGCAGAAGGAGCGCTATAATCTGGTCTTATCCAACCTGCACAAAACCGATCGCATCGTCGCCCGTAGCAATATGCTGCGGGACCATAACCTCTGGTTCTGTCTGCACGGCGTCTTCTCCGCCTCCTATCTGGGACATCGCCATGGCTTCAGCCGCTGGCTGAAGCGTGAAAAGATCCGCCGTATCTATCAGGGCCGCCAAATCGTCGCCGTCTCTCACGCCGTGGGGGAGGATCTGTGCCAGCAGTTTAAGGTGACGCCGGCGCAGCTACAGGCCATTCCCAATCCCTTTGATCTCGAAGCTATCCGCCGCGCCGCCGGTGCCCCCTGTCCGCTGGAGGGGCAAGACTACCTGATCCACGTCGGACGCTTCCATCCGGCCAAGCGGCACGATCGCCTGCTTGAGGCCTATGCGCAAAGCGGACTTAGCGCACCGTTGGTGCTACTGGGACAGGGGAGCCCAGAACAGGAGCACATGCTGCGCGCATTGGCCAAAACCCTTAACGTGGCGGAACGGGTACATTTTGCCGGGTTTCAAGCCAATCCTTACCCCTGGATCCGTCATGCCCGCCTCCTGGTCGTCAGCTCCGACAGCGAGGGATTTGGCAATGTGCTGGTCGAGGCTCTCACGCTGGGTACCGCCGTGGTTAGCACGCGCTGCCCCGGTGGGCCAGCCGAAATCATGACGGGCGATCTGGCGCGCGGCCTGTGTCACCCGGATGCTGCCTCTCTGGCGCAGACCCTACAGGATATTTATCGCAATCCCCCCGCTATCGACGATACGCTGCTGCAGCAATATGACGTCGCCGCCGTTTGCACGCGCTACCGTCAGCTCGGAAAATCCTGATAGCCCGACGCGGGTAGCCAGCGTTACCCGTATCACCCCGCGATCGTAATGCGGCATGTATTTTCACTGGCCGCATTGATATGTAATTTCTGGGAAAATCGGTAAAATAATGGCATTAGCGCTGTGAAATGCTTAGAATTTGCCCGCCGATACTAAAAATAACGGATACAAGCTTGGAATCGTTATATACCGTACTGCTTTATATTATTCAGCCCCTGATCTGGCTCAGACTGCTGCTGCGTAGCCGCAAAGCCCCCGCCTACCGCAAACGCTGGGGAGAACGCTATGGCTTCTGCCGTAATAAGGTTGCGCCGGGCGGAATTCTGCTGCACTCGGTATCCGTCGGCGAAACGCTGGCCGCCGTTCCGCTGGTGCGGGCGCTGCGCCACCGCTACCCAACGCTGCCCATCACGGTGACCACCATGACACCGACCGGCTCAGAGCGGGTCATGTCGGCCTTTGGTAACGATGTGCATCACGTTTATCTACCGTATGATCTCCCCGGCGCCATGCGGCGCTTTCTGAACACGGTGCGCCCCAAACTGGTGATCGTGATGGAGACCGAACTGTGGCCCAACATGATTTCGGCCCTGCACCAGCGCCAGATCCCGCTGGTGATTGCCAATGCGCGCCTCTCTGCCCGCTCAGCCAAAGGCTATGGCAAACTGGGCGGGTTTATGCGCCGTCTGCTGCGTAAAGTCACCCTGATCGCCGCGCAAAACCAAGAGGATGGCGAGCGCTTCGTCGCTCTGGGGCTCAAGCGCAGCCAGCTGGCCGTCACCGGTAGCATTAAGTTTGATATCTCTGTCACACCTGAGCTGGCCGCCCGCGCCGTCACGCTGCGCCGCCAGTGGGCCCCCCACCGGAAGGTGTGGATCGCCGCCAGCACCCACCAGGGCGAGGAGGCCATCATTCTGCAGGCTCACCGCCGTCTGCTGGCCCAGTTTCCCGACCTGCTGCTGATCCTGGTTCCCCGTCACCCCGAGCGCTTTAAAGAAACCGAGCAGCTGACTCAAAAAGAGGGATTTACCTACCTGATGCGCAGCGGCGGTGAAATCCCGACGCCGCAGACCCAGGTGGTGATCGGCGATAGCATGGGCGAGCTGATGCTGCTGTATGGAATCGCCGATCTGGCCTTTGTCGGCGGCAGCCTGATCGAGCGCGGCGGACATAACCCCTTAGAGCCTGCCGCACACGCCATCCCGGTGCTGATGGGCCCCCATACCTTTAACTTCAAGGACATTTGTGCCAAGCTGCATCAGGCCGACGGCTTGATTAGCGTGGCGGACGGCGATGCGCTGGTCCACGAGGTCTCGACCCTCCTGACCGATGAGGACTACCGCCTGTGGTATGGACGCCACGCCGTCGAGGTGCTGCATCAGAATCAGGGAGCTCTCCAGCGCCTGCTGCAGCTGCTATTGCCCTATCTGCCACTACGGAGTCACTGACCATGCCACCGCGCCTCTCCGTCGTCCTGATTTGCAAGAATGCGGCCGAACTCTTGCCGGAGTGTCTAGCCTCCGTGGCATGGGCTGATGAAATCATCGTTCTTGACTCCGGCAGCAGCGATGAGACGCAGCGTATCGCCCAGGCCGCCGGCGCCAAAGTCTATGAAAACCGCGACTGGCAAGGATTCGGCATCCAGCGCCAGCGGGCACAGCAGTATGCCCGCGGTGACTATATTCTGATGATCGACAGCGATGAGCGCGTCACACCGGCGCTGAAAGAGGCTATCACTCAGGTTCTCACACAGCCTGTCGCCGATCGGGTATACAGCATCGCCCGCCGCAATCTGTTTTTGGGGCGCTTTATGCGTCACAGCGGCTGGTATCCAGACCGGGTGATCCGACTCTACCCGCGTCAGCGCTACGGCTATGACACCAGCCCGGTTCACGAGTCCCTGGCGTGTCACGGCGCGTCGGTCACGCCGCTGCAGGGCGATCTGCTACACCTGACCTGTCGTGACTTTGCTGGATTCCAGCAAAAACAGCTGTGCTATGCCACAGCCTGGGCGCACGAGCGCCACGCCCGCGGTAAAAAGACATCCATGCTGGGCATATTCGGCCATACCGTCGGCGCCCTGCTAAAAACCCTGCTGCTGCGCGGCGGCGTGTTGGACGGCAAACAGGGATGGCTGCTGGCCGTCGTCAACGCACAGTACACATTTAACAAATACGCCGAGCTGTGGGCACTGCAGCATGGCTACACGGAAAAAACGCCTTTATGAGCCGCACAGCGATTTATCCGGGAACATTCGACCCGCTGACCAATGGACACCTGGACATTGTGACGCGCGCCGCGCATATGTTCGACAGCGTGATCCTGGCCATCGCCGCCAGCCCAGGCAAACGGCCACTGTTTACCCTGGAGGAGCGTGTCGCCATGGCGCGTGAGGTGACCGCCCACCTGACCAACGTTGAGGTTCAGGGCTTCAGCGAGCTGATGGCACACTTTGCACAGCGCCAGGGGGCCAATATTTTGGTGCGGGGACTGCGCGCCGTCTCCGACTTTGAATATGAGCTGCAGCTGGCCAATATGAATCGCCACCTCATGCCGACGCTGGAAAGCGTATTTCTGATGCCAGCGGAGGCCTGGTCCTTTATCTCCTCCTCGCTGGTGAAGGAGGTTGCGCGCCACGGCGGCGACGTCGACGCATTTCTGCCCGAGCCGGTAGCCCGGGCGCTGATGGCTCGCCTGCGCGACGCTTAACGCTGGCAGTGCGGGCAGTAAAACGTGGTGCGCTGCCCGTGCTTGCTACGCTTGATGGCCGTGCCGCAGGTCAGGCATGCCTCCCCTGCCCGTCCATAAACCTGTAGCTGCTGCGCAAAGTAGCCCGGCTTACCGTCCGCCTGTAAAAAGTCGCGCAGCGTCGTCCCGCCTTGATCGATGGATCGCTGCAGCACCGCCTTGATCGTCTGTACTAGCAGGCGCGCCTCATCTGCACTCAGCGATCCCGCCAGACGATCCGGATGGATCTGCGCACTGAACAGCGACTCGCTGGCATAGATGTTACCGACGCCGACCACCAGCGTGTTATCCATCAGCCACGGCTTCACCGCCGTACGCCGACCACGCGCCCTCTCCAGCAGGTACTCTGCGCTGAACGCCTCGCTGAGCGGCTCCGGCCCCAGGTGTGCCAGTACGCTGGCCGTCGTCAGGCTGTCATACCACAGCCAGGCGCCAAAGCGGCGCGGATCGGTATAGCGCAGCATCATGCCATCCGTCAGCAGCAGATCGATGTGATCGTGCTTCTGCGGCGGCGTCTGTGCCGGCAGGATCCTGACGCTCCCCGACATGCCAAGATGGATGACGATCCACCCCTCAGGCAACTCCAGCAGCAGATACTTGGCACGCCGCTGTACGCTGAGTATCGGCCGATCGCGCAGCGTCAGCAGCGTTTCGGAAACCGGCCAACGCAGGCGCGGCTGGCGCACCGTCAGATGGGAGAGCGTTTTCCCCTCCAAAAACGGTGCGATACCGCGCCGGCTGGTTTCTACTTCCGGTAATTCAGGCATAACCCCTCTCTGAAAAAACAGCCTAGGCTATAGATAGGGGCAAATGGACAAAAAAAAACCCGGCAGAGCCGGGTTTTTCCAATTCCACTAAAATTATTTAATTTTAGCTTCTTTGTAGATCACATGCTGGCGTACCACCGGATCGAACTTTTTCAGTTCCAATTTTTCCGGTTTGGTACGTTTGTTCTTGGTAGTGGTGTAGTAGTGACCAGTACCAGCAGAGGAAACCAGCTTGATCTTCTCGCGAATACCTTTAGCCATGATTCAGCTCCTTAATACTTCTCACCACGGGCACGCAGATCGGCCAGAACCGCTTCGATACCCTTCTTATCAATAACACGCATACCTTTAGCAGATACACGCAGAGTTACAAAGCGCTTCTCACCTTCAACCCAAAAACGGTGTGAGTGCAGGTTAGGCAGAAAACGGCGTTTGGTCGCATTCAGCGCATGGGAACGGTTGTTACCGGTCACCGGACGCTTGCCAGTAACTTGGCAGACTCGGGACATGTCTATTCTCCAAAAATCAAATCAGCTCGAGCTTCGTATAGGATGTGGCCGCCTCGTCAGGCTTTAGAGCCCATCCCGGCAAACTCCGCCGAGTAGACTCTGAGTCAGGTCGAAACCTGCTGAGATAGGCTCTTAACGCCACAACCTAGATTCTCAAAGGTGGCGTAGTATACGCTCTAGAGCGCATGTGCTCAAGACCCGAACAGCTAAAGATCCCTCAGGATCGCGAAAAATATGATTAAATCCACCCACGTTCAGCAAAGGAAACCCGCTGACCATGGCCGATGACCATATGATCGAGAACCTGAATATCCACCAGTGCACAGGCCTTAGCCACGCGCTCCGTCAACAAACGGTCCGCCACACTGGGTTCGGGATTGCCCGACGGGTGATTGTGCGCCAGGATTAACGCCACAGCATTCAGCTTAAGCGCTTCCCTGACGATTTCCCGTGGATATACATCCACGCAGTTTATAGTACCTGAAAACATCTGCTCAGATCGAATAACACGGTGTTGATTGTCTAAAAACAGCACGACAAAGATCTCTCGCTCCAGTGAGACGAAGAGATTCTGCAGATACAGCGCCGTCAGATCGGGGCTAGTAATCGCGCTTTCCTCACCGATACGGTGCCGTAGCACCCGTCGCGATAGCTCAGTAACCGCCTGAAGCTGGGCAAACTTGGCGATGCCCAGCCCTTGGCTGGCGCAGAAGGTATCAACGTCTGCCCGCAGCACCCCCTGTAGCGACCCAAAGCGCTGCAGCAGCCGATCCGCCAGCTGTATCACATGCACCCCCGGCAGGCCCGTGCGCAGAAACAACGCCAGCAGCTCACGATCGCTGAGCGCCGCCGCGCCCTGCGCGAGCAGCTTTTCCCTCGGCAGCGCCCCCTGCGACCAGCCGCCCTCAATCCTCCTCTGCGCCATCGCCCCGCCTCCCCCGTCAGCCAGACTACCGATGGGCACAAATTAACTGTATAAATAAACAGAATCAAACGACGCGGATAAAAACTGTGCAGTCTTACGCAGGCTTTTCTCGGTCGTTGCAGGGTCGGCGAGAGAAAACGGGTTATGATAAAATCTTGCCAACCTTGGGCTTTCAACGGAACCAACACCATGACTGTACTTCGCGGCAAACGCATCCTGTTGGGCATCAGCGGCGGGATAGCCGCCTATAAGTGCCCGGAAATCGTACGTCGGCTGCGCGAGCGCGGCGCAGAGGTGCGCGTCGTCATGACCAAAGGGGCACAGGCCTTTATCACCCCCCTGACGCTGCAGGCCGTCTCAGGACATCCGGTTGCCGACGATCTGTTCGATCCGGCGGCCGAAGCCTCTATGGGGCACATCGCGCTGGGAAAATGGGCCGACCTGGTGCTCTTGGCCCCCGCAACGGCGGACCTGATGGCGCGCTTGGCCGCCGGAATGGCGGACGATCTGCTGGCAACCCTGTGTCTGGCCAGCGCAGCGCCTCTCGCCATCGCGCCGGCGATGAACCAGCAGATGTTCCGCGCCGCCGCCACGCAGGACAATCTGGCCACTCTGACGCAGCGCGGGGCGCTGATCTGGGGCCCAGACAGCGGAGAGCAGGCCTGCGGTGACGTCGGCCCAGGGCGCATGCTGGATCCGCTGACGCTGGTCAGCCTTACGGAGAAACATTTCAGCCAGAGCCAGGACCTAGCGGCCTACCGAGTGATCATCACCGCCGGCCC
This sequence comes from Edwardsiella anguillarum ET080813, assembly GCF_000264765.2. Lineage (GTDB taxonomy): Bacteria > Pseudomonadota > Gammaproteobacteria > Enterobacterales > Enterobacteriaceae > Edwardsiella > Edwardsiella anguillarum. The sequence goes on along the minus strand of NZ_CP006664.1, from coordinate 1,811,954 downwards.
AACGCGCGAAGCGCTGGATCCGGTGCGTTTTATCAGTAACCACAGCTCCGGTAAAATGGGCTTTGCCATCGCTGAAGCCGCCGCCCGCCGCGGCGCACAGGTGACGCTGATCAGCGGGCCGGTCACCCTGCCAACCCCGCCAGGGGTAGCGCGTGTCGATGTGCAGAGCGCACTGGACATGCAGGCGGCCGTCGCCCAGCGCGCGCGTGATTGCGATATCTTCATCGCCTGCGCCGCCGTCGCCGACTACCGCGCGCAGCAGATCGCGCCAGAAAAGATGAAAAAGCAGCGGGGCGATATGCTGACGCTGACGCTGGTGAAAAATCCGGATATCGTCGCCGGCGTCGCCGCCATGACCGAAGCACGGCCGTTTGTGGTAGGATTTGCCGCTGAAACACAGAATGTGGAAGAATACGCCAGACAAAAGCTGGCGCGTAAAGGGCTCGACCTGATCTGCGCCAACGACGTTTCACAAGATGGGCAGGGTTTTAATAGCGATACCAATGCCTTACATCTTTTTTGGCCCCAGGGTGACAAACGGTTGCCGCTCAGCAGTAAATCCCGCCTGGGCTGCACCTTAATCAATGAGATCGTCAGACATTATGAAGAAAAAAATCGACGTTAAGATCCTCGACGCACGCATAGGTCAACAGTTTCCGCTGCCGACCTATGCCACCCCCGGCTCCGCCGGTCTGGATCTGCGTGCCTGCCTGGACAGCGCCGTCGTGCTCGCGCCGGGTGAAACCACCCTGCTGCCCACCGGGCTGGCTATTCACATTGCCGATCCGTCTCTGGCGGCGGTGATCCTGCCGCGCTCCGGCCTGGGCCACAAGCACGGTATCGTGCTGGGTAACCTGGTCGGGCTGATCGACTCCGACTACCAGGGACAGCTGATGATTTCCGTGTGGAACCGTGGGCAGACCCCCTTTACCATTGAGCCGGGTGAGCGCATTGCGCAGCTGGTGCTGGTACCGGTGGTGCAGGCCGACTTTAATCTGGTGGAATCCTTTGAGGACAGCGCGCGCGGCGACGGCGGCTTTGGCCACTCCGGTCGCCACTAATCCGCCGCACGCAACGCTATCAAGCCTAATCACCGTCGCACCCAGTTGCGGCGGTGTCTGTTGTGGGAAATCCGTTTTCGCCGTTTAGCAAGGGTCTTGTCAGGCATGGCAGAAAAAGAAAATACGAAAAGGAACCGTCGCGAAGAGATTTTACAGGCGCTGGCGCAGATGCTGGAGTCCAGCGACGGTAGTCAACGCATCACGACAGCAAAACTGGCGGCGAACGTCGGCGTTTCAGAAGCCGCACTCTATCGCCATTTTCCCAGTAAAACGCGGATGTTCGACAGTCTTATCGAGTTTATCGAGGACACGCTGACATCGCGCATCAATCTTATACTGCAGGATGAAAAAGACACCTTCAATCGGCTTCGTCTTATTCTGCTGCTGATCCTGGGCTTTGCCGAACGCAATCCTGGGTTAACCCGGATTATGACCGGCCATGCCCTGATGTTTGAGCAGGATCGCCTACAGGGGCGGATCAACCAGCTGTTCGAGCGCATTGAGGCCCAGCTTAGACAGGTCTTAAAAGAGCGCCGGCTGCGCGAAGGCAGCGGCTTTGAACACGACGAAACGCTGCTGGCCAGCCAGCTTCTGGCGTTTTGCGAAGGTATGCTATCGCGCTTCGTGCGGTCAGAGTTCCGCTACCGCCCCACGCAGGAGTTCGAGACACGCTGGCCACTCCTGGCCTGCCAGCTGCAGTGACTCCCAACGATGGCCGCCGGACGGCGGCCATCGGCAACTCACACCCCGTACCGGGCGCGATACGCCTTGACTGCCGCCAGATGCTGCGCCATCTCCGGCTGCTCTTCCAGATAGTGGATCAGATCGCCTAAGGTGATGATTGAAATCACCCGGCAGCCGTAGTCGCGCTCCACCTCCTGGATCGCCGACAGTTCGCCGCGGCCACGCTCCTGACGATCAAGAGAGATCAGCACGCCGGCCAGCGCCGCCCCGTTGGCCTGGATAATCGACATCGACTCGCGAATCGCGGTACCGGCAGTGATCACATCGTCCACCAGCATCACCCGCCCGGCCAGCGCACTGCCTACCAGCGTGCCGCCTTCACCGTGATCCTTGGCCTCTTTACGGTTAAAGCAGTAAGGCATATCCCGATCGTGGTGCTCAGCCAGGGCCACCGCCGTTGTGGTCGCAATCGGGATCCCTTTGTAGGCTGGCCCGAACAGCACGTCAAACGCAATCCCGCTGTCCACCAGGGCCTCCGCATAGAAACGCCCCAGCAGCGCCAGATCTCGCCCGGTGTTAAACAGGCCGGCGTTAAAGAAATAGGGGCTGGTGCGCCCGGACTTCAGCGTAAACTCGCCAAACTTTAGCACCTGCTTGCTGAGTGCGAATTCAATAAAACGGCGCTGATAGGCCTTCATACTTTTCTCCTTCAAAGTCTGTTAACGCGACGGATGCCCACCCCGCGGGCAAAAAAAAGGCGACTTATTCAGTCGCCTAAAAATCACTGCTCCAGCGCCGTCTTCTGCGCCTGGATAATCTGTCCTATGCCGTCTCTGGCCAGCGCCAGCAACGTCAAGAGCTCTTCATGGCTGAACGGTTCGCCTTCGGCGGTGCCCTGCACCTCGATCATCCGACCGTCCTCCATCATCACCACGTTCATATCGGTTTCCGCGGCGGAGTCTTCCACATACTCCAGATCGCACACCGCCTCGCCGGCCACGATCCCCACCGAAACGGCGGCCACCATGCCCTTCAGCGGGCTCTCCTTCAGCTTACCGGCGGCCACCAGCGCGCCCAGCGCATCGGCCAACGCCACACAGGCTCCGGTGATCGACGCCGTACGGGTTCCGCCGTCCGCCTGAATCACATCGCAGTCCAGGGTGATGGTAAACTCGCCCAGCTTCTTCAGATCTACCGCCGCCCGCAGCGAGCGAGCGATCAGCCGCTGGATCTCCATGGTACGGCCACCCTGCTTGCCCTTGGCCGCCTCGCGCGCCATGCGGCTATGGGTAGAACGCGGCAACATGCCGTATTCTGCGGTGACCCACCCCTGTCCCTGGCCTTTTAAAAAGCGCGGCACCCCTTCATCAACGCTGGCGGTACACAGCACTTTGGTATCGCCAAACTCCACCAGCACGGACCCTTCCGCATGCTTGGTATAGTGACGGGTCAAACGCAGTGGACGGATCTGTCCGGCAGCTCGGCCTTCAGGACGCATAAGCTCATCTCCGCAGGTAATTCAGTCATCGGCTGCGCATTATACGGCCTTCATCTGCTTATGCCTATCACGCAGGACGCCGCGGGGCTATAATCCCGACAACACACACCGTTTTAGTAATAGGCAGGCACTATGATCCGTAGCATGACCGCTTACGCCCGACGCGAAGTCAAGGGTAACTGGGGCAGCGCAGCCTGGGAGCTGCGCTCAGTAAACCAGCGCTATCTGGAAACCTATATCCGTCTTCCGGAGCAGTTCCGCAGTCTGGAGCCGGTGATCCGTGAGCGCCTGCGCACCCGCCTGACCCGTGGCAAGGTCGAGTGCAACCTGCGCTTCGAACTGGATCCGAGCGCCCAGAGCGCCTTGATCCTCAACGAAAGCCTGGCTAAACAGCTGGTCGATGCCGCTAACTGGGTCAAACTGCAGAGCGACGAGGGTGAAATCAACCCGCTGGACGTCCTGCGCTGGCCCGGTGTGATGGCGGCCGCCGAGCAGGATCTGGACGCCATCGGCAGCGAGCTGCTCGCCGCGCTGGACGGCACCATCGACGACTTTATCGACGCGCGCGAGCGTGAGGGCAGCGCCCTGAAGCAGCTGATCGAACAGCGTCTGGAGGCCGTATCCGCGGAGGTGGCCAAGGTGCGCAGCCGGATGCCGGAAATCCTGCAGTGGCAGCGCGAGCGTCTGGTCAGCAAGCTGGAGGAAGCCCAGGTACAGTTGGAAAACAACCGTCTGGAGCAGGAGCTGGTGCTGATGGCTCAGCGTATCGACGTGGCCGAAGAGCTGGATCGCCTGGATGCCCACGTGAAAGAAACCTACGTCATCCTGAAGAAGAAAGAGGCCGTCGGCCGCCGCCTGGACTTTATGATGCAGGAGTTCAACCGCGAGTCGAACACCCTGGCGTCCAAGTCGATCAACGCCGATATCACCGCCTCTGCCATTGAGCTGAAGGTGCTGATTGAGCAGATGCGCGAGCAGATCCAGAACATCGAGTAAGCGGCCGGCGGACGATGCGTCCGCCCCGCTGAAGCATGCTAAAAAGCCATTGTTGAAATGGCTTTTTTTCTATTGTGACCAACGCGCTGCCGCGGCCCACCTCCGGCGGCGTGGCTCACCCTCGCCAGTTAACCACTAAAAAAACTAATCTATATCAAATATAAAATACGCAATCAAAGCCACAAATAAGGCATATATACATTAGAAAAATTAATTCGAAACGGCATACCTTAGAAAAACTCAGTCGCGCAGCCCGCCCAGGCTGACTATCCTGCCCACTTTCGACCTCTTCCCTGGCTTTACGGACGAGCATACCCATTATGTTACTGAGCATTCTCTATATTGTCGGCATTACCGCAGAGGCGATGACCGGCGCGCTGGCGGCGGGACGTCGCCAAATGGACACCTTCGGGGTGATCATCATCGCTTCGGCCACCGCCATCGGCGGCGGCTCGGTACGCGATATGCTGCTGGGGCACTACCCGCTGAGCTGGGTCAAACACCCGGAAAACATTGTGATCGTCGCCTGTGCCGCCGTGCTGACCACCTGGGTGGCGCCGCTGATGTCGCATCTGCGTCGCCTATTTCTGCTGCTCGACGCCGTCGGCCTGATCGTCTTTTCCATCATCGGAGCCCAGGTCGCGCTGGAGATGGGGCATGGCCCTATCGTCGCGGTCATCGCCGCCGTCGTCACCGGGGTGTTCGGCGGCGTTCTGCGCGATCTGTTCTGCAATCAGATCCCCCTCGTCTTTCAGAAAGAGCTGTACGCAGGGATCTCGTTTGCCGCCGCCTGGCTCTATCTGGGACTGCTATACCTGCAGGTACCGCAGGATCTCACGGTGATCATCACCCTGGTGGCCGGCTTTAGCGCCCGTCTGCTGGCGCTGCGCTTCCATCTGAGCCTGCCGGTTTTCGACTATAAACAGCCGGAGCGCGAATAGTCCGAGCGGCGTGAAATCTGCGTCGGCGCAACGAGAGCGCTGCAACCGGCGGCGGAGCCGTGTATAATGAGCGGATATATTGCTATATTTCGCTCTTTTACACGCTGATAAGACATACACATGGTACAAGGTACGCTCTATATCGTTTCCGCGCCGAGCGGCGCTGGCAAATCCAGCCTGATCCAGGCCCTGCTGAAAACGCAGCCGACCTACGACTCCCGGGTTTCCGTCTCGCACACCACGCGCGCCAGCCGTCCGGGCGAACAGCACGGTGAGCATTACTACTTTGTCTCTGTGGACGAGTTCAAGGCAATGATCGCCCGCGATGATTTCCTGGAGCACGCCGAAGTTTTTGGCAACTACTATGGCACCTCGCGTCAGGCGATTGAAAAGGTTCTGGCGCAGGGGATCGATGTTTTCCTCGATATCGACTGGCAGGGCGCCCGCCAGGTGCGCAGCAAGATGCCGCAGGCCCGCAGCATCTTCATTCTGCCGCCGTCGCGCGAGGAGCTGGCGCGCCGTCTGCACGGCCGCGGCCAGGACAGCGATGACGTCATCGCCGGGCGTATGGCCAAGGCGGTCAGCGAAATGTCGCACTATAGTGAGTACGACTACCTCATCATCAACGACGACTTCGACGTCGCGCTGCAGGATCTGCGCACAATCATCCGCGCCGAACGCCTGCGCCGCGAGCGTCAGCAGCTGCGTCATGATGCTTTAATCAGCAAATTATTGGCAGACTGAGCCCAGTTTCAGTATCATGCCCAGTCATTTCTTCACCTGTGGAGTAGCACTTTTATGGCACGCGTAACTGTTCAAGACGCTGTAGAGAAAATTGGTAACCGTTTTGACCTGGTGTTGGTCGCAGCCCGTCGCGCGCGCCAGATGCAGACGGGCGGCAAAGAGCCGCTGGTTCCGGAAGAGAACGATAAGACCACGGTTATCGCCCTGCGCGAAATCGAAGAAGGTCTGATCAATAACCAGATCCTCGACGTGCGTGAGCGTCAGGAGCAGCAGGAGCAGGAAGCTGCCGAGCTGCAGGCGGTAACCGCCATTGCGGAAGGTCGTCGTTAATTAACCTCAAGGGCAGCCTTTGTATCTGTTTGAAAGTCTGAATCTCCTGATTCAAAAATACCTGCCGGAAGAGCAGATCAAACGCCTGAAGCAGGCCTATCTGGTCGCGCGCGATGCGCACGAGGGACAAACGCGCTCCAGCGGTGAGCCCTATATCACCCACCCGGTCGCGGTGGCCTGCATTCTGGCCGAAATGCGTCTCGACTATGAGACGCTGATGGCCGCCCTGTTACACGACGTCATCGAAGATACCCCCGCTACCTACCAGGATATGGAACAGCTGTTCGGCAAGAGCGTCGCCGAACTGGTGGAGGGGGTATCCAAGCTCGACAAGCTGAAGTTTCGCGATAAAAAAGAGGCCCAGGCGGAAAACTTCCGCAAGATGATCATGGCGATGGTGCAGGACATCCGCGTCATTCTGATCAAGCTGGCCGATCGCACCCACAATATGCGTACCCTGGGTTCGCTGCGTCCCGACAAACGTCGCCGCATCGCGCGTGAAACCCTGGAGATCTACAGCCCGCTGGCTCACCGCCTGGGTATTCATCACCTGAAAACCGAGCTGGAAGAGCTGGGCTTTGAGGCCCTGTATCCCAATCGTTACCGGGTGATCAAAGAGGTGGTGAAGGCCGCGCGCGGCAACCGCAAGGAGATGATCCAAAAAATCCTGGCGGAGATCGACGGGCGCCTGACCGAGGCCGGCATGGCCTGCCAGGTCAACGGCCGTGAGAAACACCTCTACTCCATCTACCGCAAGATGCACCTCAAAGAGCAGCGCTTCCACTCCATCATGGATATCTACGCCTTTCGCGTCATCGTCAAGGACGTGGATACCTGCTATCGGGTGCTCGGCCAGGTGCACAGTCTGTACAAACCGCGCCCGGGGCGGGTGAAGGATTACATCGCCATTCCCAAGGCTAACGGCTACCAGTCGCTGCACACCTCGCTGATCGGGCCGCACGGCGTGCCGGTCGAGGTACAGATCCGCACCGAAGATATGGATCAGATGGCCGAGATGGGGGTCGCCGCCCACTGGGCGTATAAAGAGGGCGAGTCGAGCACCACCGCCCAGATCCGTGCCCAGCGCTGGATGCAGAGCCTGCTGGAGCTGCAGCAGAGCGCCGGAAACTCCTTTGAATTCATCGAAAGCGTAAAGTCGGATCTGTTCCCCGACGAAATCTACGTTTTTACCCCCGAAGGGCGCATCGTCGAACTGCCGGCCGGCGCCACGCCGGTCGACTTCGCCTATGCGGTGCATACCGACATCGGCCACGCCTGCGTCGGCGCCCGCGTCGATCGCCAACCCTACCCGCTGTCTCAGGCCCTGAGCAGCGGCCAAACCATAGAAGTGATCACCGCGCCAGGCGCCAGACCCAACGCCGCCTGGCTGAACTTTGTGGTCAGCTCTAAGGCGCGGGCCAAGATCCGCCAAATGCTGAAAAACCTCAAGCGCGATGACTCCGTTAGCCTGGGGCGCCGCCTGTTGACCCACGCGCTGGGCAACGGCCGCAAGCTGGCCAGTATTCCTGCGCCCAACATCCAGCGCGAGCTGGAGCGCATGAAGCTGCAGTCGCTGGACGACCTCTTGGCGGAGATCGGGCTGGGCAACGCGATGAGCGTCGTGGTGGCGCGCAATCTGCTGGGTGAACAGGATACGCCGCCGGGCGGCCGTAAGCTGCCGATCAAGGGCGCCGATGGCGTGCTGCTGACCTTTGCCAAGTGCTGCCGCCCCATTCCTGGCGATCCGATCATCGCCCACGTCAGCCCCGGCAAAGGCCTGGTTATTCACCATGAGTCCTGCCGTAACATCCGCGGCTATCAGAAAGAGCCGGAAAAGTTCATGCCGGTGGAGTGGGATAAGGAAATCGATCAAGAGTTTATCGCCGAAATTAAGGTTGATATGTTCAACCACCAGGGGGCGCTGGCCAACCTGACGGCGGCGATCAACGCGACGGCCTCCAATATTCAGAGCATGAACACCGAAGAGAAAGACGGGCGCGTCTACTCCGTTTATATTCGCCTGACCACCCGCGATCGCGTGCATCTGGCCAATATCATGCGCAAAATCCGCATCATGCCGGATGTCATTAAAGTCACCCGAAACAGAAACTAACCGCCATGACCCCACAACGCTATGCGCGGATCTGTCAGATGATGGCGGCACGCCAGCCGGATCTGACGGTCTGCATGGAGCAGGTTCACAAACCGCACAACGTCTCCGCCGTGATCCGCACCGCAGACGCCGTCGGCGTCCATCAGGTCCACGCCGTCTGGCCGGGCAAAAGCATGCGCACCCTGGTCTCCACCGCCGCCGGCAGCAACAGCTGGGTCAGCGTTAAAACCCACCGAGATATTGCCACCGCCGTCGGCGAGCTGAAAGGTCAGGGCATGCAGATCCTGGCCACCAACCTCTCAGCCACCGCCGTTGATTTTCGCGAGATAGACTACACCCGACCGACCTGCATCCTGATGGGACAGGAAAAACGCGGCATCAGCGCCGAAGCATTGCAGCTGGCCGATCGCGATATCATCATTCCGATGGTCGGCATGGTGCAGTCGCTCAATGTCTCCGTCGCCAGCGCGCTGATCCTGTATGAGGCACAGCGTCAGCGCCAGCAGGCCGGCATGTATGGCCGCAGCCAGCCCTCTCTGAGCGAAGAGGAGCAGCAGCGCCTGCTGTGGGAAGGCGGCTATCCGGTCTTAGCCAGCGTCGCCCGGCGCAAGGGCCTGGCGCGTCCGCGCATCGGCGACGATGGGCAGATCGACGCCCCCCAGGCCTGGTGGGACGCCATGCAGGCCGCCCGGAGCTGATATGCAAGGCCAGCTGCTCGATGCCGTTCCGCTGACCTCGCTCTCCGGCGTCGGCGCCAGCCAGGCGGGAAAGCTGGCCAAGCTCGGGCTGGTCACCATACAGGATCTGTTGTTGCATCTACCGCTGCGCTACGAAGATCGCACCCGCCTGTATCGCATCGGTGAGCTGCAGCCCGGGATCACGGTGACGGTGGAGGGCGAGGTCCTGCGTACCGACGTCGCCTTTGGGCGCCGTCGCATGCTGACCAGCCAAATCAGCGATGGCTCAGGCCTGCTGACCCTGCGCTTTTTCAACTTCAGCGCCGCCATGAAGAATAGCCTCGCGCCGGGTAAACGGGTGCTGGCCTACGGCGAGATCAAGCGCGGACACCACGGCGCAGAGATAATCCATCCCGAATACCGTATACAGGGTGACGACGCCACACCGGCGCTGCAGGAGGCGCTGACGCCGGTCTATCCGACCACCGAAGGCGTCCGCCAGGCCACGCTGCGCAAGCTGAGCGATCAGGCGCTGGCGCTGCTCGATATCACCCCTATCCCGGAGCTGCTGCCCGATACCCTAAAGCAAGGACTCCTTAGCCTGCCCGATGCGCTGCGCACCCTGCACCGCCCACCGCCGGACATCCATCAAGAGGATCTGGCACAGGGGTGCCATCCCGCCCAGCGGCGCCTGATTCTGGAAGAGCTCCTGGCGCATCACCTCAGCATGCTGGCGGTGCGCGCCGGCAATCAGCGCCATCGCGCGCTAGCCTTGGCAACCGATGACCATCTCAAACACCGTTTTCTCGCGGCGCTACCCTTTACCCCCACCGCCGCCCAGCGGCGGGTACTGAGCGATATTGAGGCGGACATGGCCAAAAGCGTGCCGATGATGCGCCTGGTACAGGGCGACGTCGGCTGCGGTAAAACCCTGGTCGCCGCCCTGGCGGCGCTGCGCGCCATCGCCCATGGCCACCAGGTGGCGCTGATGGCGCCCACCGAGCTGCTGGCTGAACAGCATGCCGCCACCTTCCGCCAGTGGTTCGCCCCGCTGGGCTTAAGCGTTGGCTGGCTGGCCGGGAAACAGAAGGGCAAGGCGCGCCAGACACAGATGGCGGCCATTGCCGCCGGCGAGGTAAACATGGTGGTCGGGACCCACGCCCTGTTTCAGGAGCAGGTGCAGTTTGCCGGTCTGGCCCTGGTTATTATCGACGAGCAGCACCGCTTTGGGGTGCATCAGCGGCTGGCCCTGTGGGAAAAGGGCGAGGCGCAGGGGTTCCACCCGCACCAGCTGATCATGACCGCCACCCCGATCCCGCGCACCCTGGCGATGACCGCCTATGCCGATCTGGATACCTCGGTCATCGATGAGCTACCGCCGGGACGAACTCCGGTCACCACCGTGGCCATCGCCGATACTCGACGCCAGCAGATCCTGGATCGGGTACGGCACGCCTGTCTGGAGGAGAAGCGCCAGGCCTACTGGGTCTGCACCCTGATTGAAGAGTCCGATCTCCTGGAGGCCCAGGCGGCCGAAGCTACGGCTGAGGCCCTTATTCAGCAGCTTCCAGAGCTACGTATTGCGCTGGTGCATGGCCGGATGAAGGCGGCGGATAAACAGCGGGTCATGGCGCAATTCAAGGCGGGCGAGGTCGATCTGCTGGTGGCCACCACGGTGATCGAGGTCGGGGTCGATGTCCCTAACGCCAGCCTGATGATCATTGAAAACCCCGAGCGGCTGGGACTGGCGCAGCTGCACCAGCTGCGTGGACGCGTCGGGCGTGGTGCGATCGCCTCCCACTGTGTTTTGCTATACAAGGCGCCGCTGAGCCAGACGGCGCAGCGGCGCCTGCAGGTGCTGCGCGACAGCAATGATGGTTTTGTTATTGCCCAGCGCGATCTGGAGATCCGCGGCCCCGGCGAGATGTTGGGCACCCGCCAGACCGGCAACGCCGAATTCCGCGTCGCTGACCTGCTGCGCGATCAGGCACTGATACCCGAAGTCCAGCGTATCGCTCGCCATCTGCACAGCGCCTATCCACAGCACGCCCGCGCCCTGATCGAACGCTGGCTGCCCGCCGGCAGCCGCTACTCCAACGCCTGAGCTGCGCCGATCCGCCTTAGCCGATCGCCTGTGCAAACAGCGGCAGCATTAAATACAGCTTAATAATGATGGCGTTGGCAATATCGATAAAGAAGGCGCCGACCATCGGCACCACCAAGAACGCCAAATGGGAAGGGCCAAAGCGCTCGGTGATGGCCTGCATGTTGGCGATGGCCGTCGGCGTAGCGCCTAGCCCAAAACCACAGTGCCCCGCCGCCAGAACCGCCGCGTCGTAGTTCTTTCCCATCACCCGATAGGTGACGAAAATGGCGTACAGCGCCATCACCAGCGTCTGCACAGCCAGGATCGCCAGCATCGGCAACGCCAGCGAGGCCAGCTCCCACAACTTCAGGCTCATCAGCGCCATCGCCAGGAACAGCGACAGGCTGACGTTGCCCAATACCGAGACGGCGCGCTCGAACACCTGATAAAAGCCGATTTTTGACAGAGTATTGCTTAAGATAACCCCGACAAACAGCACGCAGACGAAGGTCGGCAGCTCCAGCGCCGAGCCGCGCAGCCACCCGGCGATCAGCTGGCCGACCGTCAGGCAGATGACGATCAGCGCCAGGGTTTCAATCAGCACCAGCGAGGTGATCATGCGCCCACTCTGCGGCTTCTCAAAGGCGCTGGGCACCGCGTTGTCATCCGGCGTGCCGTCCGGCGTCGAAGAGTGCTTAACCAGGTAGCGCGCGACCGGACCGCCGATCAGGCCGCCCAGCACCAGCCCGAAGGTCGCGCAGGCCATCGCCACTTCGGTCGCATTCTGAAAACCGTAGCGCTCAATAAACAGCTTGCTCCAGGCCGCGCCGGTACCGTGGCCGCCGGACAGCGTTATAGAGCCTGCCAACAGTCCCATCAGCGGATCCAGCCCCATCAGTTTCGCCATGCTGATCCCGATGGCGTTCTGTACGATCAGCAGCCCAACCACCACAAACAGGAAAATACTCAGCGCCTTGCCCCCGGCGCGTAGGCTGGCCAGGTTGGCATTCAGACCAATGGTGGCAAAGAAAGCCAGCATCAACGGATCCTTCAACGACATGTCGAAGTCGACTTCAAAACCGATGCTTTTTTTCAGGATTAGCAGGGCCAGGGCAACCAATAGCCCGCCGGCTACGGGTTCAGGAATGGTGTATTTGGTCAACAGAGGTATTTTTTGCACCATCTGGCGCCCCAACAGCAGCACCAGCGTCGCGGCAACCAACGTGCCATAAATATCCAAATGATACATTCAGGTACTCCATATAATTTTTATATTTCAGAAAGTTATATAATTTCACCGTTTTTTCGCAGCTCAGTAACCTGACAATTTAATGACAAAGGTTGTAGTGCGGCAAGCTTTTATCGAAAAAACTACGCGGAATAAAAGCCACAAAAAAGTGGCAACACACTCAACGCAAACGATTGCTTTTGTGGCAAAGATCATTAAAATGCGCCCATTGTTGATCCTGGATGCCCGCACACATGACCACTCAAACGACCGACCTCGATCCGATGGCCCAACCGGCTACGCCCCCGGCGACCAGCAGCGAACTGATCTATCGCCTGGATGACTGCCCGCCGCTGGCGCAGACCCTGTTTGCCGCCTGCCAACATCTGTTAGCGATGTTCGTCGCCGTCATCACCCCGGCCCTGTTGATCTGTCAGGCGCTCGGTCTGCCGGCGCAGGATACCCAGCACATCATCAGCATGTCGCTGTTCGCCTCTGGGCTCGCCTCCCTGCTCCAGATCAAAACCTGGGGCCCCGTCGGCTCTGGCCTGCTGTCGATTCAGGGCACCAGCTTTAACTTTGTCACGCCGCTGATCATGGGCGGTATGGCGCTAAAAAACGGCGGCGCCGATATTCCTACCATGATGGCGACGCTGTTTGGCACCCTGATGCTGGCCTCCTGCACAGAGATTATCCTGTCACGCTTCCTGCATCTGGCGCGCCGCATCATCACCCCGCTGGTCTCCGGCATCGTCGTGATGATCATCGGGCTGTCGCTGATCCAGGTCGGTCTGATCTCCATCGGCGGTGGCTATAGCGCAATGGGCGATCACAGCTTCGGCGCGCCGCGGAATCTGCTGCTGGCCGGGGCGGTGCTGCTGGTGATCATCCTGCTCAACCGCCAGCGCAATCCCTACCTGCGCGTCGCCTCGCTGGTGATCGCGATGGCCGTCGGCTATGGACTGGCCTGGCTGATGGACATGCTGCCGGCGTCCGCCGCACAGCCGAATACGGCGCCGCTGGTCACAATACCGACTCCGCTGTACTACGGCCTGGGGATCGACTGGAATCTGCTGATACCGCTGATGCTGGTGTTTATGGTGACCTCGCTGGAGACCATAGGAGATATCACCGCGACGTCGGATGTCTCAGAACAGCCGGTCTCTGGGCCGCTGTATATGAAGCGGCTGAAAGGGGGGGTACTGGCGAATGGCCTCAACTCGATGCTCTCCGCCGTCTTCAACACCTTCCCCAACTCCTGCTTCGGACAAAATAACGGCGTGATCCAGCTGACCGGCGTCGCCAGCCGCAAGGTCGGCTTCGTGGTCGCGCTGATGCTGGTCCTGCTCGGCCTATTCCCCGCCGTCGCCGGGTTTGTCCAGCACATACCCGAGCCGGTGCTCGGCGGCGCTACCATCGTGATGTTTGGCACCATCGCCGCCTCAGGGGTGCGTATCGTCTCGCGTGAGCCGCTTAACCGCCGCGCCATCATGATCATGGCGCTGTCGCTGGCCGTGGGACTGGGCGTATCGCAGCAGCCGGAAATCCTGCAGTTCGCCCCTCAATGGCTGAAAACCCTGCTCTCCTCCGGCATTGCGGCGGGCGGGATCACCGCTATCGTACTGAATCTGATTTTCCCGCACGAGACTCACCGCTGATCCCCGCTATGCGGGCTTGATAACAGGCCCGCTTTCGCCTTTCACGACGCTTTCCCTTGAGCCTCGGACATAATTACGGCATAAACTAGGCTGTGCCCGGTGAACGGGGCCAGATAGATCCCGCCCTTTGAGCGGCATCGATGCCCTCCTGGACACGGCCGCGTATGCCGCCCCGGAACACTGAAAGGACGAGTCACCATGAAAGTTATCGGGAAACTGCTGCTGGCGCTCTGCGTACTGATCCTGCTGGCGCTGGCGGCAGCCTATTTTATCGTACAGAGCCGCTGGGGGGCCCGCCAGATAAGCGACTGGGTCAACCAGCATACCCACTACCGCATCACGCTTAGCGCGCTGCAGCATACCCTGCGTCAGCCAACGGTGATACAGGTTAACGGATTCAGCCTGGCCTGCGCCGGTCAGCCCCCGCTGGTCCAGTCCGCGACGCTGCGCCTGACCTTCGGCTGGCAGCAACTGAGCGAGCCGCGCCACTTTAGCGCGATTGGCCTCAGCGGCGGCAAACTGACGCTGACGCAGGACGCTGTACCATCGCTCCCCATCAGCGCCGCCGCCCTGCGCCTGCACGATATGCAGATCCGCTGGCCCCACGCGGACTGGCCCCTGCAGGCCTCCGACGTAGACGGCGGCATCGTTCCCCTGCGTCCCGGCAGCGCCAAGGCCGACTTTCAGTTCAGCGCCGCGGCGCTGAGCATCGGCGATATTCCGGCCAAAAACGTACTGGTTCAGGGGGAGTATCGGGATCGTCAGCTGTGGCTGAATAACCTGGGCGCCGATGTGGCCAACGGGCAAATGACGGCGCAGGCGTTGCGCCAGGCCGATGGCACATGGCGTATCGACAGCCTGCGTCTGAGCCAGATCCACTGGCAAAGCCCACAGGCGCTGCGGCCGTTTCTACACGCGCTACAGCTCCTGCCGCCGTTGACGCTCGTCCGACTCGATCTGCTGGGCGCCAGCCTTGAGGGCAAGGACTGGGCACTGGGCGGGCTGGATGCCACCCTGCGCAATGTCTCTCTGACCGATGGCCATTGGCACAGCCAGCGGGGATCGCTGGCCTTCAACGCGACGGATATCGTGCTCGGGGCGGTGCATCTGAGCGATCCCCTGCTCAGCGCCGACCTCACGCCGCAGGGGATCACGCTGCGCCAGTTCAACACCCGCTGGAGCAATGCGCTGCTCCGCGCCAGCGGCGACTGGCAGCGTGACAGCGGCCATCTGACCCTCAACGATTTAGCCATCGTCGGCCTGGAGTACACGCTGCCCACCGCCTGGCGCACGCTGTGGCTGCGCCCGCTGCCCGCCTGGCTGCAGGAGATCACGCTGCAGCGTTTCTCTCTCAGCCGTACCCTGTTGGTCGATATTAACCCCGACTTTCCATTTCAGATAACGGCACTGGATGGCTTTGGTAGCCATGTCACCCTCGCCCGCCAGCGCCGCTGGGGGCTCTGGCATGGACAGATGCAGTTCAACGCCAGCGAGGCCACTTTTAATAAGGTGGATCTGCGCCGCCCGTCGGCAACGCTGCAGGCGGACAGCGGTACCGTCCGCGTCAGCGATCTCAGCGCGATTTCACAGAAGGGATTACTGGAGGCCAGCGCGACCCTGAGCCAGGGCGACAGCCTATTAACGCTGGCGCTCCACGGGCGCGGCGTACCGGTCAGTCAGCTGGATGCCTGGGGCTGGCCTGCGCTGACGGCGCTGCAGGGCGGCATTAATCTGCAGCTGACGCTACGCGCACCGCTGCAGGCCGGCACGCCGTTCCGCCAAGGCGTCGATGCGACGCTGCAGGCGCAGGACGGGCATGGACACACGCTGCATCAACGCATGGTCAGCGGACAGCTGGTCGCAGAGGCGCCACCGATCGCGGCGGAGAGCCGATAGCATATCGGCCCTCCGATTACGCTTATTGGGCAAAGGAGAGGGTATCGAGCACACCGTTGGCGATATTCGCCGCCTCTTGACGATTATCGCCCGGCAGGGAGATCTGCATGGTCATCAGCTGATCGCCGACCTGGGCGAGGATAATGCTGGAGTAGATGGCGTGACCGTTCGCCTGCTGCATACTCACGACCTTCTCAACCGCCTTTCCACCCAGCTTAACGCTCTCAGACGAGACCAGCTGCAGGCTGGCGTCGCGTGATTTCTGCTGGTCAATCAGGCGGGTCGACAGGGTATTCAGGTTATCCTGCGGCATCGGCGCCAGAATGACGATCACCGCCTGCTGCCCGGTTTTATTGGCATACACGGACATATTGTTGGTCTGTGAGCCCAGCTTGCTGGTCTGATCGCTCAGTCCCGCAGGCAGCGTAAAGCCAATCTTACCGTCCAACAGGCTGACTTTGGCCCCCGCCGGCACGCTGGGCTGAGTCGCGCTCGCCCCCTGCGCCGGTGCGTTGGTCTCCGCGGTGGAGCTGCCATCGCAGGCGGCCAGTCCGGTAACCAACAGCCCGACGCCGATCAACTTCACTAAATTACCCATGGAAATTCCTTATGTTGTCCGAAGGTCTAATTCCACATCGCACCCGATCGCGGAACAAAAAGCAAGTAACCGTATGTTACGCCGCATCTACACGCAGATCCCTGACCAGACGCAGACGATAGTCGACAACCTCGTCCTGAGGCTGCACCTGAATAATGTGATAGCCATTATTTATCAACATCACCAGCATCGCGGAAAAGCCGTTACGGGTTTTTACCTCAATACGCCGATACCCTTGATTTAACGCCCACGTCTGCTGCGCACGCAATAGGATTTGAGCGATTCCTTTCCGCCGCCATCCGGGTAAAACGCCGCCAAGCCAGCTGTAAAACGTCTGGTCATCCAGCGCATAACCCACCTTAAATCCCACGTCGCAGCCTCCGCTGCGGGCGATCAGGAGACAGGCCTGACGGCCGGCAAGACGCCGCTGTATATCCGCCAGCGAATGGCGCGGAACAAACTCCGGAATGGCTCGATACAGCGCCAAGATCGCGGCCGGAGTGGCCGAGTACAGCGTGATCGGTGTCATCGTGCGCCTCCTGTCGGGAGATAAAAGGAGAGCATAGCGTAAAACCCCGAAAAGGCGGAATCAGGGAAAAAATACCCTGCGCGCCGGGCACAGGGTAGACGGCAGCCTACTGATAGCGCAGGCCAAAGCCGTAGGGACGCCAGGTATCCAGGGCACGGTAGCCCGGCATATCGGAGAGTTGGTTAACGACCGCCTGCGCCCGATTAGGCAGCGCAAAGGGGAGGCGCCCCTGTGGATTAAAACGGCCGCTGAGCACATCCATCAACGCATGGTCGGAAACGCCAAATGTCGCCAGGATAGCGCCGGCACGATCCATTCCACTGGCGCGGTCTAGCACAAACGGCTGGCGATAGTTTATGGATAAAATCGTGTTGGCCGCCCCAACCCGCGCCATAATCGTCTGGATATCGGCCAGCGACGGCGTAATTTGCCACGTTTTAGCCCGTGCCATCGCGCTAAAGCCCAGATCATTCAGCTCATCTTCGGCGGCGCCGCCAAAGCGACGCGCCTCGACGTAGGGATTGCTGACCACCACACGAACGATCGCCCGCGTCGTCTGAGGCGGGATCGCGGGCAGCGCGCCGCCGCGCCGATCGCCGCTGATCACCCGAAACCCATACCCCTCAACAATCGCCTTATCCATCCCTACCACATATAGCGTCTGCGCGGGCTTCAGCGGTAATAGCGGCGCCCTATCGTCGCCATTTTTCAACAAGACGATAGACTTACGCTGCGCCAGCGAGGCCCGCGCCTGAAACGCCTTATTTCCCAGCGTCTGCGCGGCCCGTTCGGGATCGACATAGGCGTTTTCAAACAGCCCCAGCGTAAACTGCTCTTTCAGCAGCCGGGTGACCGCCAGATCGACCCGCTCCTGGCTGATTTTTCCCGCGCGAATCGTGTCATATACGATGGCATTGCTGTGATAGCCCGAAAGGACATCCGTCCCCGCATTGACCGCGATGGCAATCTGCTCCTGCTCCGGCAGGTGTTCAATGCCCCATGCGCGATCGCCGATAATCCCAGTATCGCTATTGACATATCCCTTGAATCCAAGCTGCTCACGCAGCAGCCCGGTGATGACGCCGGCCGAGAATGCCATACCGACGTCGTTTGGCGTCAGCGCCTGGCCGACGGGAATACCGTAGTAGGGCATGATAGCCGATACGCCGAGCTCAATGGCGGTAATAAAGGGCTTCAGATGATAGTGAAAATTCTGCCCGGCATAGTTCTGATTTTTCCCGTAGGCATAGTGGGGATCGCCGCCGTTCTCCTGCGGCCCCCCGCCGGGAAAATGTTTTACTGTCAGCGCGATACTGTCTCGGCCTAGCCGTTCGCCCTGCAGCCCCAGGATCAATTGGCGGGCAATGTCCGACATCAGATCGGCATCCTCGGTAAAGGTTTCATGAACGCGATACCAACGGGGCTCCGTCGCCAGATCCATCATGTAACCATACATGCCGCGAATACCGACGGCGCGCCACTCCTGGGCCATAATCCCGGCAAACTCACGGATAAGGGACATGTCTCGGGTTGCCGCCAGCCCCGCCTCTTTCGGCCAGGAGGAGAATGCGCCACTAATCACATTGATCCCCTCCCGAGCCTGGGGATCAATGTGATTGCGGGCGTTAGACTTAAATAGCGCCGGAATGCCGTGGGGGGTTCGCTCCGCCATCTCCTGGGCCCGATTTAGCGCCTCTGCCACCTCCCGGGGCGTCAGCTGATTGGTGCCGGACTGCGGCTGCGACACCACCGGATTACGGAAAATGAAGCGCGTCATATGCTGCTCACGGATTAACGCAGCCTCCTCCTGGGGGATCGCACCCTGCGGCGCCACCCGGAACGTATCGATCATCATCATGCCGGCCTTTTCCCGCAGCGTCATACGCGCGACCAGATCGGCGCTGCGCTGCTCCGCAGAAAGCCGCCAATCCTCATAGGGATCCAGGCGGCCATTGCCGTTAGCATCGCGAAAGGTGTATCCCTGAACATGCAGCAGCGGATGTACTCGGGAAACCACCGGCGGCTGCCCTGCTCCGGCGGAATACGCCGTCGCCGCGAACGGCGACAGCAGGGCGCATATCAATAGCAGGTATTTATACATCCGTGCAGATCTATACATAATATTCTCCTCAGAAAGATCTCTCCTGTGGAGGAACATAGCGCAGAAAAAAGCGAAATAAAATTATATATCATAATGATATATATGAATTTTTTATAGATTTGAGTTATCCGTTAGCGGCGGCGGTATCCCGAAACGACAACGGGGCACGCCTGCGCGCACCCCGTTTCGTCTCCCTCATCCCGCGTGAATCACGCCGGCGAGACCTGCCGCTGGCGAAACGCTATCCGCTTCAGCAGCATATTCAGCATAACGCCGTACATCGGCAAGAAGAAAACCATGCTAATCAACAATTTGAATGCATAATCCACCAGCGCAATCTCTACCCAGTGGGTTGCCATAAACGCGTCGCTGCTGCGGTAAAAGGCAATAAAGAAAAACGATAGCGTATCGCTGATGTTGCCAAACAGCGTTGAGGCGGTCGGTGCGACCCACCAGGCCCGCGTCTGCCGCAGGCGGTTAAACACATGCACATCCAGTATCTGCCCCAGCACATAGGCCATAAAGCTGGCACAGGCAATGCGCGCGACCATCAGGTTAACACTGCCCAGCGCGGCAAAGCCCTGCCACTGCCCCTGAAAAAATAGGGCGGAGACACAGTAGGAGATCAGCAGCGCTGGCACCATCACCGCCAAAATAATACGCCGAGCCAGCGGTGCGCCAAAGATACGCACGGTCAGATCCGTCGCCAAAAAGATAAACGGGAAGGTAAAGGCGCCCCAGGTGGTATGGAAACCGAACACGGTGATCGGCAGCTGCACCAGATAGTTGCTTGATGTGATAATCAAGACGTGGAAGAGAGACAGCCAACACAGGGCCGTAAACCGCTGCTGCGGTGTAAAACTAAACATCGATGTCACCTTTTTGGTTATTGGGGTGAGGGAACCCAAGAAAACGATCATCCTTAACGGATGCGGCGGCGATCATACCCGGCTCTCGCCACGATGCAACGGTTATTTTTCACGCAATCGTTAACGCCCTTTGCAGCCTGCGCAGCGCCGGGTACACTAGGGCGCGTCCCGTAACGGTGCGCGTCAGCGACGCGCACAGCCAATGACGGGATACGCCCTAGCGACGTTAGATTATTTATTCGTGCGACCGCCCTGAACGGCGCTATTCAGAGACCTGCCATGACCGATCTGTTCGCCAATCCGGACAAAACCCTAGACGCTCTGGGCCTGCGCTGCCCGGAGCCGGTAATGATGGTACGCAAGGCCGTACGCCATATGGCGGCGGGTGAAACCCTGCTGATCATCGCCGACGATCCGGCCACCACCCGCGATATTCCCGGCTTCTGCCGTTTTATGGATCACGCCCTGCTGGCGCAGGAGATCGAGCAGACGCCCTACCGCTATCTGCTGCGCAAAGGCGGCGCCTGAGCTGCCCGACCAGGCCGGGCACCCCATGGCTGAGCCCCTTACAGCGGGCTAAGCGTGATTTCCACGCGGCGGTTTTGTGCTTTCCCCGCGGCAGTGCTGTTCGTTGCAATCGGGTTCGCCGGCCCCATACCAATGGTGCGAATGCGTCCCGCGGACACGCCCTGCACGATCAGCGCGCTGGCAACGCTGTCGGCGCGCTGCTGTGACAGGCGCATGTTCAGATCGCGGCTACCGGTGCTATCGGTATAGCCCACGACGTTAACCGCTGTTTTCTGGTACTCCTTCAGCACCATCGCCACCCCGGTCAGCGTATTGGCACCGGCCGGCTTCAGATTGCTGCTATTCGAATCAAAGGTCACGTTATTCGGCATATTCAGGACAATGTTATCGCCCTGACGGGTGACGCTCACCCCGGTACCGCGCATCTTGTCGCGCAGCTTCGCCTCTTGTACATCCATGTAATAACCGATGCCGCCGCCCAGCGCCGCACCCGCCGCCGCGCCGATCAGCGCCCCCTTACCACGATCGCTCTTAGAAGAGGAGAGTGCGCCCACGCCGGCGCCCAGCAGGGCACCCAAGCCGGCGCCGACGCCGGACTTCCCAGCCTGAGACTCACCGGTATAGGGATTGGTGGTACATCCGGATAGGATCAGCGCCGCACTGATCAGGCCTGCGATGCAAAAACGGCTTTTTTTCATGAATAAACCTCAATGTCGATAAATGTCCCCGCTCCCGGGGACGTCAAGATAGCGTGATGCGTGATGCGCGGCACCTGCCGCGGTCGCGCTGCCCCCGTCTGACCGGCTCGGTGGGCATTGGTTCAGTATGAGTGGAGCAAAAATCACGTCACAGGATAAGGGTAACAACTCCTAAAATCGCAAACAGCAGGGAAGAAAGTTGCCTTCCCCAGCCGCTCTTCAGGTAGGGCTGCAGCCGAGCACCGAACCACAGCATCGGCGCATTGGCCAGCACCATCCCTAGCGTCGACCCCAGGACGACCCAGGTAATATGCTGATAGTGCGCGCCCAGCAGGACGGTCGCAATCTGGGTCTTATCGCCAATCTCGGCCAGAAAGAACACCACCAGCGACGTCCAGAAGGGATGCCCCCCGCGGATCTCACCGTCATCTTTATCGGGAAACAGTACCCACACGGCCATGGCCAAGAAGCCCGCCGCCACCATCCAGCGCATAATCTGCGGACTGAGAAACTGAGTGACCAGCTCCCCTATCAGGGCAGCAAAGTAGTGGTTAACCAGCGTTGCCAGAATAATTGCCAACAGGATCAGGAAAGGCTTACCAAAGCGCGCTACCAGCAGCAGCGTCAAAAGCTGAGTTTTATCGCCGATTTCAGCCAGGGCGACGGAGCTCATCGAAGTAAGAATAATGGACACAGCGGAACATATACCGGGGTGAGTCTCATAGACACATGGCGCGACCAAGCCCTCACCCCGGAGTGCGCCTTGGCCGGCCACAGGTCTCGTCAACCCATCTCGTGACGGGCGCTGACGCCATGATGATAACACCAAGTTTGTTGACGTCAGCGTCGGCGCTGGCGCACCGACAGACTACTCCCCCATGACGGAAGAGCGCGCAGTGTAATCAAGACGCTCGCTTTTCTCAAGCACCGCCCCACGCTGCCACAGCAGCGTGGCCACCGCCTGGCCTGTCTGCGCCTGAATCTGCCTGTCGATGCAGTGGAACCCCTGTCGGCGGTAAAAAGCCTGCGCCCGCCGGTTGGCACAGTACGCCTCCAGCAGCAGCCAGGGATGGTGGCGTTTAGCGTGATGCATCAGACGCTGTGCCACGCCGCGTCCGCGGTAGCGCCGCGCCACGAACAGCGCACCGAGCAGATGGCCAGGCAATATGCAGATAAAACCGCCGATCCGTCCACGGTCGGTCGCCAGCCACGTCTGCCCCTCCGGCAGATAGGCATCGCGCACCCACGGCAGGCTGGCGCGCCAGTAGCCGGGCGGTATCGACGGGTGAGCCTGGATCGTCAGCTTCAGCCACAACGCCAGCAGCGCCGACGTATCAGCGGGCCTGGCCGGATGCAGATACAGGGGATGCATCATGGTACAGACAGCAGCCTGGCATATGGTCATTCACCATCCCACAGGCCTGCATGAAGGCGTAGCAGATCGTGGTGCCGACAAAGGTAAAACCGCGCTGCTTCAGCGCGCGGGCCAGGGCATCAGAAACCGACGTGTGGGTCAGCGCCTGCCATCCGCCCTCCGGCGGCGCCAGCGGTGCCCCGCCGACGAACGACCAGATAAAGGCCGAAAACGCCTCGCCGCGCTGCGCCATCGCCAGCAGGGCCCGGGCATTGGTGACGATCGCCTCCAGCTTGCGCCGGTTGCGGATCAGCCCCTGGTCCAACAGCAGGTCAGCGATATCCTCTGCCGTCATCGCCGCCACCTTGGCGGGATCAAAATCATGGAAAGCCTGCCGGTAACGCTGACGCTTTTTCAGCACCGTCAGCCAGGAGAGCCCGGCCTGCTGCCCCTCCAGACACAGCAGTTCGAACAGCGCCCGCCCGTCATAGAGCGGCCTACCCCACTCATGATCGTGATAGGCGAGATACAGCGGATCGGCCGAAACCCAGGCACAGCGCTGCAGCATGTGGTCGTCCATACGTTCTCCCGATAACAGTCTTCAGCGCATCATACCCTGTCAGTGCATCCGCGCCCGGCGCTGATGCGATATTTTGCACGTAAAATCCGCAATAGCGGCGCCTGCGGGCTAAAAAAGCGTGCCTTGTCGCACTATTGCTGTATATCTTACGCTCAGGCGGTATACTGATCCTTTCTGTTTCAATCCACTTGAACGCGTGCGAACACATCCAACATGCAAAAGTTTGATATCAAGACCTTTCAGGGGCTGATCCTGACTCTGCAGGACTATTGGGCGCGCCAGGGCTGCACCATCGTCCAACCGCTGGACATGGAAGTCGGCGCCGGCACCTCCCATCCGATGACCTGCCTGCGAGCGCTGGGCCCAGAGCCGATGGCTACCGCCTATGTACAACCGTCCCGCCGTCCGACCGATGGCCGCTACGGCGAAAACCCGAACCGACTGCAGCATTACTACCAGTTTCAGGTCGTGATCAAGCCGTCACCGGACAACATTCAGGAACTGTACCTGGGCTCACTCAAAGCGCTGGGGCTGGATCCCACCGTGCATGATATCCGCTTTGTTGAGGATAACTGGGAAAACCCGACCCTGGGTGCCTGGGGCCTGGGCTGGGAAGTCTGGCTCAACGGTATGGAAGTCACTCAGTTCACCTACTTCCAGCAGGTGGGCGGCCTGGAGTGTAAGCCTGTTACCGGTGAAATCACCTACGGCTTAGAGCGTCTGGCCATGTATATCCAGGGCGTCGATAGCGTCTACGACCTGGTGTGGAGCGATGGCCCGCTGGGTAAAACCACCTACGGCGACGTGTTCCACCAGAACGAAGTGGAGCAGTCCACCTATAACTTCGAATACGCTGACGTCGATTTCCTGTTCGCCTGCTTTGAACAGTACGAGAAAGAAGCCCGCATGCTGCTGGAGCTGGAGCACCCGCTGCCGCTGCCGGCCTATGAGCGCATTCTGAAGGCTGCCCATAGCTTCAACCTGCTGGATGCCCGCAAAGCGATCTCTGTGACCGAGCGCCAGCGCTACATCCTGCGCATCCGCACCCTGACCAAAATGGTCGCCGAAGCCTACTACGCCTCCCGCGAGGCGCTGGGCTTCCCGATGTGTAAAAAAGATTAAGAGGCAGCCATGACGCAACAGACTTTCCTGGTTGAAATCGGCACGGAAGAGCTGCCGCCGAAAGCTCTTCGCTCCCTGGCGCAGGCCTTTGCCGACAACTTCCGCACAGAGCTGGATAATGCCGGTCTGGCGCACGGCGATATCGAATGGTTCGCCGCACCGCGCCGCCTGGCGCTGAAAGTCGCCGCCCTGAACGCGGCGCAGCCCGATCGCGAGATCGAAAAACGGGGTCCGGCCATCGCCCAGGCGTTCGACGCCGAGGGTAAGCCGACCAAGGCGGCCGAGGGCTGGGCCCGCGGCTGTGGCATCAGCGTCGATCAGGCTGAACGCCTGAGCACCGACAAAGGCGAGTGGCTGCTGTACCGCGCGCTGCAGAAAGGGCAGCGCGCCCAGGATCTGCTGCCTGCGCTGGTCGCCAGCGCCCTGTCTCGCCTGCCTATCCCCAAGCTGATGCGCTGGGGCGACAGCGATACGCAGTTTGTCCGCCCGGTGCATACCGTCACCCTGCTGCTGGGCAGTGAAAGCATTCCGGCGACGATCCTTGGAGTGCCGTCCGATCGCGTAATCCGCGGCCACCGCTTTATGGGCGAAGCCGAGTTCACCCTCGACAACGCCGATCAGTATCCGCAGATCCTGCTGGAGCGCGGTAAGGTTATCGCTGACTATAACGCCCGCAAGGCGCTGATCAAGCGCGATGCCGAAGCCGCGGCGGCCCGCATCGGCGGCGTAGCCGATCTGAGCGACAGCCTGCTGGAAGAGGTCACCTCTCTGGTCGAATGGCCGGTCGTGCTGACCGCCAAGTTCGAAGAGAAATTCCTCGCCGTTCCGGCAGAGGCGCTGGTATACACCATGAAAGGTGACCAGAAATACTTCCCGGTTTACGATGCGGCGGGCAAGCTGCTGCCAAACTTCATCTTTGTCGCCAATATTGACTCCAAGGATGCCCAGCAGATCATCGCCGGCAACGAGAAGGTGGTACGCCCGCGTCTGGCCGACGCCGAGTTCTTCTTCAAAACCGACCGTAAGCAGCGCCTTGAGGACAACCTGCCACGTCTGGAAAGCGTGCTGTTCCAGCAGCAGCTGGGCAGCCTGCGTGACAAGACCGATCGCATCACCGCGCTGGCCGGCTGGATTGCCCAGCAGATCGGCGCCGATGTCAATATGGCAACCCGCGCAGGCCAGCTGTCCAAGTGTGACCTGATGACCAACATGGTGTTTGAGTTCACCGACACCCAGGGGGTCATGGGGATGCACTATGCCCGCCACGACGGCGAGGCCGAAGAGGTCGCCGTCGCCCTGAACGAACAGTATATGCCGCGCTTTGCCGGCGATGCGCTGCCCAGCTCCCTGGTCGCCTGCGCTGTCGCCATTGCCGATAAAATGGATACCCTGGCGGGGATCTTCGGCATCGGTCAGCATCCGAAGGGCGATAAAGATCCGTTTGCTCTGCGCCGCGCCGCGCTGGGCGTGCTGCGTATCGTCGTAGAGAAAAAGCTGCCGCTGGATCTGCTGACCCTGACGCAGGAGGCCGTGCGCCTGTACGGTGACAAGCTGAGCAACGCCAGCGTCGTCGATGACGTTGTGGAGTTTATGCTGGGCCGCTTCCGCGCGTGGTATCAGGAAGAGGGGCATGCCGTTGACACCATTCAGGCGGTGCTGGCGCGCCGTCCGACCCGTCCGGCCGACTTCGACGCCCGCGTACGCGCCGTCAGCCACTTCCGTACCCTGCCGGAGGCCGCTACGCTGGCCGCCGCGAACAAGCGCGTCTCCAATATCCTAGCCAAATCAGGCGATGTCCTGGCTGAACAGGTGCAGGCCGCCCTGCTGAAAGAGCCGGCGGAAATCCGTCTGGCGGCCAACCTGATCACGCTGCAGGAGAAGCTGGCGCCGCTGTTCGCCGACGGCCGTTATCAGGAAGCGTTGGTTGAGCTGGCTACCCTGCGTCAGCCGGTTGATGACTTCTTCGAGCAGGTCATGGTCATGGCCGACGATGAGCAGGTCCGCATCAACCGCCTGACGCTGCTGAACAAGCTGCGCGATCTCTTCCTGCAGGTCGCCGACATCTCCGTTCTGCAGTAGGTTCGCGAAGCAGGCTATCTAACCCGCCGTTAGGCGGGTTTTTTACTTTATGGCTGTTATCCCGCATTTTACGGGGTACACTAGATTGACAGATTTCGCATCACCCTTGCGCGGTTTACAGGAGTCACTCACATGACATTCGCAGTAAAAACATGGGCACAGCGCCTGCTGATGCCCGTTATGGCACTCTTTTTCGTCATGCAGCTGAGTGGCTGCGGCGATAGCGATAAAGAGCAGCAAAAAGCCTTTATCGACTATCTGCAGAATACGGTAATGCGCGGCAGCGTTACGATCCCCACCCTGAGCGAGGCCCAAAAACAGCAGCTGGGGCACTATGCCGGCGACTATGCTATTCTGGTCACCTTTTCTCAGAACTTTAACCGCGCCATGGAAGCCAGCATGACGCCGCTGTTCAGTACCCTGCAACAGATCCGTACTCCGCAGGAGTATCTGACCCAGCGCGATCGTCTGCAGCAGGAGCTTGGCGCGCTGAACATGCTGGGCCAGCAGATCCAGAGTGCCAAGGCTCAGGCCGACGGCGCCTACGCCACGCTGAAGCAGCCTGAAGAGGTCAAAGCCGTCTTCGACAAAGCCTTCACCAAGATTGTCACCGGCCCCAGCAACGCCGTTATGCCGATGATCCCGCAGGCGGCGGGCGTCGCCCAAACGCTGGTACAGGTCGGTGATTTCCTGCAAAATCTGGGACCGCAGGCGCGCTTCGATAATCAGGGCGTACAGCTGCAGACCCAGGCTCAGGTCGATCAGTACAACCAGCTGATGCGCGATCTCTCGGTAAAATACCAAGCGCTGATGGCGGCCCAACAGCAAAATGCCGGGCTGCTGCAGAACTGAGTTCCACATCTCCGTAGATCACCCGGCTATGGCCGGGTTTTTTATGACCATCCCCCGCTCATCGGCTTTCCCCTGCCACACACCGACCGATGTCACGCTCACCCACAAATATCTTGCGATCAACATCACATTTCAAAAACAAAGCGAACAACAAAATTAGTGATTTCGTTCACAAAAAACAACCAAACACCTCGAATATGCTACGCCTTTAGCGAATTTTTTGTGATTAAGATCACCATAAACACCACCTCCACCGGGGACAAATAGTGATTTTTATCACAAAAAAACCTCGGGGTACGCGTGAACAACGGGTCGTGATAGAGTCGATTTTGCATACAAAACGACTGATGGTTTTTGGCGAAACCATCCAACAAACCACGACGCGTTGCCCTGTTACGCGCACCACCGAGGGACGTTTTATGTTATCACCAGACATTAAGGTCAAGGTACAAAATTTTGGCCGCTTCCTCAGCAATATGGTTATGCCCAACATTGGCGCTTTTATTGCCTGGGGTCTGATTACCGCTCTCTTTATTCCAACGGGCTGGCTGCCCAATGAAACGCTGGCCAAGTTGGTCGGCCCCATGATCACCTACCTGTTGCCACTGCTGATCGGCTATACCGGCGGGCGTTTAATCGGCGGCGAACGCGGTGGCGTGGTCGGTGCCATCACCACAATAGGGGTGATCATCGGCGCCGATATTCCGATGTTTATGGGAGCAATGATGGCTGGTCCGCTGGGCGGTTGGGCTATCAAGCGCGTCGATCATTGGCTCAATGGCCGGGTCAAAAGCGGCTTCGAAATGCTGGCCAGCAACTTCTCCGCCGGTATTCTGGGCATGCTGCTAGCCATGCTGGCCTTCCTGGCTATCGGGCCATTGGTCGCCGTGCTCTCTACTTTGTTAGCCAGCGGCGTCAACTTGCTGGTTCAGAATAACTTGTTGCCATTAACGGCGATCTTCGTCGAACCAGCGAAAATTTTATTTCTTAATAACGCGATTAACCACGGTATATTCTCCCCACTCGGCATTCAACAAGCCACCGAAACGGGTAAATCCATATTCTTCCTGATCGAGGCGAACCCAGGGCCAGGCCTGGGCGTGTTGCTGGCCTATATGTTCTTCGGCAAGGGCAGCGCCAAGCAGTCAGCTCCCGGCGCCGCCGTCATCCATTTCTTCGGGGGAATCCACGAGATCTACTTCCCGTATGTATTGATGAATCCCCGTCTAATCCTGGCGGTGATCCTCGGCGGCATGACCGGTATCTTCACCCTGACGCTGTTCCATGCCGGGTTGGTCTCTCCCGCCTCACCCGGCTCTATCTTCGCCATCCTGCTAATGACGCCGAAGTCGTCGCTGATCGGCGTGAGCCTTGCCGTACTCAGCTCCTGCCTCGTCACCTTTGTCGTCGCCAGCCTGATGCTGAAGCGGGCGCCTGCCGGTCAACAAGATAACGACGGTCTGGCCAACGCCACTCGGCGCATTCAGGGGATGAAACAACAGGCAAAAGGCGAGTCAGGTCAACAGGCTGCGCCGCAGCCCACCCGTGCACATCTTGATCTGGCACACGACCTGAGTCAGGTGCGTAACATCATCGTAGCGTGTGACGCCGGCATGGGATCGAGCGCGATGGGCGCTGGCGTACTGCGCAAAAAGATCGTCGAGGCTGGATTAAGCCAGGTCCAGGTCCGTAACCTCGCGATTAACGCCCTGCCCGACGATGTGGATCTGGTGATCACACACCGAGACTTAACCGAACGCGCCCTACGTCACGCTCCACACGCTATCCATCTGTCTCTGAGCAACTTCCTCGACAGTGGACTGTACAACGACCTGACTACGCGTCTGCTCGCCGCTCATCTTCCGCAGGCGGCAAACGATAGTCGGCTGATTAATCAACCGGTTGCCGCCGCTAATGATGATCATTATGAGCTCGGTGACGAACAGCTATTTGAACTACAGGAGCACGACATCTTCCTCAGCCAGCATGCCGATGATAAAGAACAGGCCATCCGCTTCGCCGGCGCCCAACTGGTGGCTAGAGGCTATGTCGAGGCCGACTATATCGAGGCGATGTTGGCGCGCGAGGCGTTAACCTCCACTTACCTCGGCGAATCCATCGCTGTACCGCACGGTACCGTAGCCGCCAAAGATCGCGTCCTGCGTACCGGTGTCGTCATTTGCCAGTACCCACAGGGTGTCCGCTTCGGCGACGATCCTGCTGATATCGCCCATCTGGTGATAGGTATCGCCGCCCGTAATAATGAACATATCCAGGTTATTACTCGCCTGACCAACGCCTTGGACGACGAGAGCATCATTACTCGTCTCATCCATAGCACCAGCGTACGTGAAATTCTTCAGCTACTACGCAGTGAGCGAGCGGCGTAATTCGCCGCGATGCGGACGTCGGTGACAGAGATAGACGGTGCGTCCTAGTACCACCTCGTTTTAGGGCCACCTCGTCCTAGGACGCACCGGATCACTTCCTATTCAGGTGAGGTTTAACATGAAAGCAATTCATTTTGGTGCAGGTAATATTGGGCGTGGCTTTATCGGTAAACTGCTGGCAGATGCCAATGCCGAGCTGACCTTCGCCGACGTCAATCAGCCATTGATCGATCAGTTGGCTCATCAGCAAAGCTACGAGGTCCATGTCGTCGGCGAGCAACAACGTGTCGAGCGGGTACAGCATGTCAGCGCCATCCACAGCGCCAGCCCCGATGCGATCGCGCAAATCGCCCACGCCGATATCATCACCACCGCCGTCGGCCCACAGGTATTGAACCGGCTCTCCGCCACCCTAGCGCAAGGGTTGCTTGAGCGTCATCGCATCGGCAATGCGCAGCCGCTCAATATCATCGCCTGTGAGAATATGGTACGCGGCACCAGCCAACTGAAACAGCACGTCATGGCCATTCTACCAACGGCGCTACACCCCTGGGTAAACCAGCAGATCGGCTTCGTCGACTCCGCCGTGGATCGCATCGTGCCGCCCAGCGACGCCGCCAACGACGATCCCTTGGACGTCACAGTGGAAACCTTCAGCGAATGGATCGTCGATAGCACGCAGTTCAAGGGCGAGCTACCGGTTATCGCTGGCATGGAGCCAACAGCCAATCTGATGGCCTATGTCGAGCGAAAGCTATTCACTCTCAATACCGGCCACGCCATCACCGCCTATCTGGGCTGCTTGGCGGGTTATCGCACCATCCGCGAGGCGATCCTTGACCCCGCGATCCGCAGCAACGTCAAGGCGGCTATGGAGGAGAGTGGCGCGGTACTGATCCGTCGCTATGGCTTCGACCCTCAGCAACACCACGCCTATATTGAAAAAATCCTCTCCCGCTTCGAAAACCCTTATCTGCGGGACGACGTCGAGCGCGTCGGGCGCCAGCCTTTGCGTAAGCTGGGGGCGATGGATCGTTTAACCAAGCCGTTGCGTGGAACTCTAGAATACGCCTTACCACATCGTCACCTGCTGATCGGGATTGCCGCCGCCTTATGTTACCGCAATGCACACGATCCCCAGGCACAAGAGATGGCGCAACAGATCGCGCACCTCGGCGTTGAGACAGCGTTAAACCAATTCGCTCAGTTGGAGGATTATCCTCAGGTCACCTCGGCGGTAGCAAAGGTATATCGAACCCTGCGACATAAGGCATAATTTACTCAATACAGACTTCTGATGATAGGCATGCGTCGGGCAACTCCCGGCGCATGAAACCACACTATGGCAACAATGGAAGAAACCCAGGCTTTTGAGAACCGCATTCTGGAACGGCTCAATGCCAGACAGACAGTAAAGGGCCTGCTACAAGCGGCGATACCGATGCTGGCCGAGGCTATCGACCGTTTGGTGTTACAGGCGTTCCGTAAGGATGACTATGCGGTGAAATATGCCGTCGAACCCCTGCTAGAGAGCGATGGTCCATTAGCGGCGCTACCGATGCGTTTAAAGCTGATCTATGCCTTAGGTGCCATCAGCCGCATCGAGTATGAGGATATCGAGCTGCTGCTGGCGCTGCATAACCAACTGACGTTGGATAGCCAGACTTACCACTTTACCGACGATGAAGTGCTCGGCCCACTCCGCATGCTGCACGGCATGCGTCACTTACCACTCGCGCCCACATTGCATCTCCCTGAGGATGTGGTCGACTCCCGCTTAGTTGATATGCAGCAGCAGCGTTATCAGCAAATGGTGCGTTCAACACTGGTGTTAAGCCTCACCGAAATGCTGGCCAGCCTTGCGCATAAGAAGGCCTTTTAACGGTAAAGCGTCCTATCACTCGCGTAGTGCCGCTTCGCAGTAGGCACGCTCGACCTCTTCTGCCAGGATCTGCACCCCGCGTTCAATCAACGCCGGATCCGGCACATAGTTCATGCGCATACACTGCCGTGTATGCGGCCAATCCTGCGCCAGCCCCGGAAAAAAGTGGTCGCCGGGAACCATCAGTACGCCGCGCAGTTTCAGTCGTTGATACAGTACTTCGCTACCAATCGGCAGATCCTTAAACCATAGCCAAAGAAAAATTGCCCCCTCTGGGCGGTGGATCAGGCAGCGCTCCTCCGGCAGATAGCGGCGAATAATCGCCAGCGTCTGGTCAACACGCTGCTGATAGAAAGGGCGGATCACCTCGCGACTCAGCCGCAGCAGGTCGCCGCGCTCGATCATGCGCAGTGCCAGCGCGGGACCCATGCTGCCCGGAGAGAGACTGATGACGCCGTTCATATTGCTCAGCGCCTGAATGGTTCGTTCGTCAGCCACCACGATCCCGCAGCGTACGCCCGGCAACCCTAGCTTCGACAAGCTCATGCACAGGATCGTATTTGGGTTCCACAGCGGCGTCGCCTCGGTAAAGATGATCCCGGGAAAGGGCACCCCGTAGGCGTTATCGATCAGCAGCGGAACCCTATGCTGCCGTGCCAGAGCATCTAGGCGGGTAAGCTCTTCATCCGTCAGCACGTTCCCGGTTGGGTTGGTTGGCCGCGATACGCAGATCAGTCCAATGTCATCCTCAATCTTCAAGCGATCGAAGTCGATATGGTACTTGAACTGTCCCTGAGGCAGCAGCGCAATGCTGGGTTTGAGCGCCACAAACAGATCATCCTCCAGGCCAGCGTCGGCATAGCCGATATACTCCGGCGCCAGCGGAAACAGGACCCGCCGCCGAGCGCCATCGCTGCGCCGACCCGCAAACAGGTTAAAGAGGTAGAAAAACGCGCTCTGACTGCCGTTAGTCAGCGCAATATTTTGTGCCCCAATCGGCCAGCCATACTGTTCTGATAGCAGCCTGGCCAACGCCTCCAGCAGCGTATCCTTACCCTGTGGTCCATCATAGTTACACAGCGCTTCACCCAGCGTCCCCTCCTCCAGCAGCTCACGACATAGGGAGGTAAAATAATCCTCCATCTGCGCAATCCGCGCCGGGTTACCGCCGCCCAGCATAACGGCACCGGGTGTGCGCAGGCCATTATTGAGATCGTCCATCAGACGGGTGATTGCGGAGTAACGGGTAAATCTCTCGCCAAAAGCAGAAAACGTCATAGCGGACCACGCGGACGGTTAGGGATAAAAAAAGCCACCTTACCTGCAGTTCGGCGAGGCGACAAGTCGACCGCCCAGCCCCTTTATTTTGATTATTCTGTAAAAGTCAGGAATAGCAGAATAAAAAAAGGCGCAGCCGCGGCTGCGCCAAATCGAGAGGGTTTATACCCACGGGGGGTATGGACGATCTGATTATTACTGTTGGGTGTTCGGTTCATCCCGGCACTCGAGCGCCGCCGGATCGCGCTGCGCGGCGCTGATGATAATACGCTGCGGCTGGAGCGCCTCCGGTACGTGACGCACCAGGTCGATATTCAATAGGCCGTTTTCAAAGGCGGCGCCCTCTACCGTCAGGTGTTCTGCCAGGGTAAAGCTCAACTCAAAGGCTTTGCACACCAGCCCCTGATGCAGGTACTCCACCGGCTTTTCCGGTTTGACCGGGTTGCCGCGCACCGTCAGGCGTGGGCCTTCAACCTCAATATCCAGCTCACTCTGGCGAAATCCCGCCAGCGCGAGAGAGATGCGGTAGTGGTTATCATCACTCTTTTCAATGTTATAGGGTGGAAATCCCTGCGGTTCCAGCGAGGTTTGCATGGCATTAGCCAGCTTGTCAAAACCAATCCACTGACGCATTAACGGTGAAAGGTCATAATTACGCATGTTCATATACTCCTTCTAAGAAGCGAGATGTTAATAATGCTCAGGTGGAATTATTTCCACCTGCATTGCCCCCAAAGGCAGGCAAAAAATAGAATCAGCCAACCAGCTAACTGCCGTTATTTTATGGCAATCTTACGCGCCTGCTGCGACTCGGGAATGACGCGTGCCAAGTCGATAAATAATAGTCCATTCTCCAGCCGCGCGCCTTCTATATGAATATGTTCAGCCAGCTGAAATTTACGCTCAAAATTACGCTCGGCGATCCCCTGATACAAATAGGTGCGCTGCTTGTCGCTCACTTGATGAGATCCTTTAATAATCAGTGAGTTGGAATGAGATATTATCTCAAGCTCCTCCTCATCAAAGCCAGCGACGGCAATAGAAATACGGTAGTGATTATCATCTACCAGTTCAACATTATACGGAGGATATCCCCCATTGGTATTATTCTGCCCCGACTCAATAAGATTGAATAAACGATCGAATCCGATAGCAGAACGGTACAGCGGTGCCAAATCAAAATTACGCATAGCGACAACCTCCTAAACAATGCAGCGAGGATGAAATAATCTTCCTAATGGACAGATTGATTAAATAGATACCCTATCGGCATATCCATCATTGCTCTTTTAATAAGATGGCGACGATCCTGACGTTTTCAAGCGCTATCGTCTAAATTTTATGATACAGCACATATTGACAAAATTTGGCTGAAAAACAAACACACCGTCAATATTCCGGTATATGCTAAGCAGCGTTGCCGGAAAGAGACAGCGGCAGATTGGAATCAGCCCAGGATGACACTATGACTACACCCTTCGTGCGCCATACCACGCTCCTGCTTGCCGGGAGTATGCTGTTACTCAGCAGCGGATGCTCCAGCGTCATGACGCGCGTCGGCCCCCATCAGGGCTACTACGCAGGGACCAAAAACGATCTGCAAATGATCGGCAGCGAGGAGAGCGGCTGGGCCATGCGCCCGCTGTTGGCGCTGGACCTACCGCTGTCGGCGGTTGCCGATACGCTGCTGTTGCCCTATGACTACTACCGCGCCGACGACGATCCGGCCGCGGAGTCGCCGCGCGCCCGGGTTCAGCGCGCCGAGCAGGCCAGCGTTGCCAGCGGCATGGCGCCACCGGCAGCGCTAGGAAACTGACCGCGGCTACTCGTCATCCGAGCTCAGGCGCGCGACAAAAATTTGTGCCCAACCGTTGACCTCTCGCATATAGGCTACCCAGCGGCCATCCGGCGACGGAATGACGGCGTCCGCGCAGGGAGGCTGCGCCGTACGCTCGGTGATCCGGGTGACCGCTCCGCTGGCCACATCGCAGCGCACCACGCTGTTATCCATCACCATCAGCACCGAGCGCCCGTCCGGGTGCCAGTTAAAGGCGGACTGCACGTCATATTCTCCGTGGGTCACCTGGCGTAGCTCACCGCCGTTAGGCGATACGCGCCACAGCTGTACCACGCCATTTTCGTCCCGCATCAGAAACGCGATGCTCCCGCCGTCCGGCGCGCTGCGAACCCAGTGCCGCGGGATCGTCGCCAGGCCGGGGTAGCGCCGAGAATGGGTAAACGTCAATCGCCGCTGCGATACGCCGGCCGGCGGCGCCGGCAGGGTGCCCCCGCTCCCCTGCAGCGGTGAGACGCCAGCCAGACGATAGGCGCTATCCTCTTCAGGCAGGTCAACAATAAACAGCTCCGGTACGCGCTGGCCGTCTTCTGACAACGTATCGCCGATAAATGCCAGCGCCCAGCGCTGACGCTGGCCGTCGGGCTTCAGGTATCCCCGCTGACCGACCCAGCCCTCCTCATAGGCCCGGGTGATATCATCGCTGCCGGGACGCGGCGTTGGCGTCGTGTGGGTTACCAGCACGCAGAAATGGCTGCCATCATACTCACGCGGGTGCGTTTTGGCAGAGCGTACCGGCGATCCCGACAGCGCGACCCCCACGTTGCGCTGATCGCGCTCAGGAGAGTCCTCGTGCATCACATGATCGTTATAGGTAAAGCTCAGGCGCGACGCATCGGGGCTAAAGACGTGTACGTGGGAGCCACCGCGCAGGGCACCGGGAGTATAGGGGGGCGTGATATCCAGCGCGTCCAGCGTCTCTGCAACGTCGGGATGCTCGGCGCTGACGATCACCCCACGCCGATGGTGAAAATCGTACTGCCAGAGCGCATCTGGGTGCTCCGGCCCGTGAATAAAGACATAGCGCTCCGGCAGCGTTGGCGCCACCGTGACCACGCCAACGCAGGCGCCGTCGACGGCGCAGTAGAGACACTGCGTCTGGCCATCGGGCACGCTGACCCGCTCAATGGTCTCGCCGCTGAATGTCGCACCGTGCGGACGCACGTCATAGGCTATCCAGCGGCTGTCGGGTGTCCAGACATGGGTATTGGTCAACTGATGCCCGCGGGCATCGTAGGTAAGCTGTAACTCTGATGGATGGCGCATAATTAGCCCCCTGGCGGCCTGTTTTTACCAGCATAAACCAGGCCCGCCGGAGAGACTATCCATAAGCGGCATTTTACACAGCGGCTTACGCCGCATTGAGAATCCAGCGCTGGATAGCCTGCGCCACGCCATCTTCGCGGTTGCTGGCCGTCACATACTGCGCCGCGGCTAGAATGGCCGGCTCGGCGTTGCCCATCGCCACCCCCAGGCCGGCGTAGTCAATCATCGCCAGATCGTTACCGTGGTCGCCAATACACATCACATGCTGGCGGTCGATACCCAGATGCTCGGCCAAACGTGCGATCCCTTTCCCTTTGTCCACGTCGCGATGTAGGATCTCGAGGAAGAACGGGCTGCTACGCAGCAGGGTATAGCGTTGATACGCCTGCGCGGGAATGCGCGCGATCGCCGCCTCCAGCACCTCGGGGTGATCGATCATCATCACCTTGGGAAAACGCAGGGAAGGATCCATCTGTTCTGCCGGGCAAAAATACAGCGGAATGCCGGTAATAAAGGATTCGTGCACCGTGTACTTACTGATATCCCTATTGGCGGTAAACAGACGCTCAGCGTCCAGCGCGTGAAAATGGCAGCCCACCTCACGCGCCAGCGCCTCCAGATAACGGTAGTCGCTATAGTCCAACGCGGTCTCAAACAGGGTCTCTCCGCTATCGGCATGGACAATCAGCCCCCCGTTATTGCACAGGCAATACTCCCCGGCGACATCCAGCGCCAGCTCGCGTAGGTAAGGACGCACCCCGATCAGCGGGCGGCCGGTGGCCAACACCACTTTAACCCCCCGCCGGCGCGCGTCAGCGATGGCGGCCTTTACCGCCGGTGTAATTTCCCGCGCCTCGTTCAGCAGCGTTCCATCCAAATCGATAGCGATCAGTTTAATTGGCATGATTGGCTCCCTTATTCAATGCACGCGGGTCAGCGCTGGTTAACCCACAGCAAAAAGGGACGTTTCCGTCCCTTTTCAACTCATTATATCCGGCGCAATTAAAAGTCCAGATTGGACGCTTTCAGCGCGTTCTCTTCAATAAAGGCCCGGCGCGGCTCAACCGCATCCCCCATCAGGGTGGTGAACAACTGATCGGCCGCCACCGCATCCTTGATGGTCACGCGCAGCATGCGGCGCCCTTCCGGATCCATGGTGGTTTCCCACAGCTGTTCCGGGTTCATTTCACCCAGCCCTTTGTAGCGCTGAATGGCCAGGCCGCGACGCGACTCCTTCACCAACCAGTCCAGCGCCTGCTCAAAGCTGATCACCGGCTGGCGACGCTCGCCGCGCTCCACGAAGGCGCTCTCTTCCAACAGGTCACGCAGCTTTTCGCCCAGCGCGCAAATGCGGCGATATTCGGCGCCGTGAGCAAAGTCAAAGTCAAACGCGTAGTCGGTATCCACGCCGTGGGTACGCACGCGCACCAGCGGCTCAAACATCTGGCGTTCGCGATTCTCCAGAACGCGGGCGCTATAGACACTACCGTGCAGCTCCTTCTCGTTCAGCGTTGCCACCAGCGAGTTAATCCACTGCTCAACCTGCGCCTGGTTCCCCAGGTCGGCTTCGCTGAGGGTCGGCTGATAAATAAGCTGATTCAGCACCGCCTTGGGATAGCGACGCTCCATGCGACCGATCAGCTTCTGCACCTGGTAATGTTCCGCCACCAGTTTTTCCAGCGGCTCACCGGCCAACGCAGGGGCGGCGGCGTTGATATGCAGGGCGGCGCCGTCCAGCGCGATGGACATCTGATACTGGTCCATCGCCTCATCGTCTTTAATGTACTGCTCCTGCTTGCCTTTCTTCACCTTGTACAGCGGCGGCTGAGCAATATACACATGGCCGCGCTCGATAATTTCCGGCATCTGGCGGTAGAAGAAGGTCAGCAGCAGCGTACGAATGTGCGAACCGTCGACGTCGGCATCGGTCATGATAATAATGCTGTGGTAGCGCAGCTTATCCGGGTTGTACTCATCCCGACCAATGCCGCAGCCCAGTGCGGTGATCAGGGTCGCGACCTCCTGCGAGGAGAGCATCTTATCGAAGCGTGCCTTCTCGACGTTGAGGATCTTACCCTTCAGCGGCAGGATGGCCTGATTCTTACGGTTACGCCCCTGCTTGGCAGAGCCGCCCGCAGAGTCCCCTTCCACTAAGTAAAGCTCTGAATGGGCGGGATCGCGCTCCTGGCAGTCCGCCAGCTTGCCCGGCAGGCCGGCCAGATCCAGCGCGCCCTTGCGACGGGTCATTTCACGCGCCTTGCGAGCCGCCTCACGGGCGCGGGCCGCGTCGATGATTTTACCTACGACGATTTTGGCATCGCTGGGATTTTCCAGCAGGTATTCAGCCAGACGCTCGTTCATCAGCGACTCAACGGCGGATTTCACCTCAGAAGAGACCAGCTTATCCTTGGTCTGAGAGGAGAACTTGGGATCCGGCACCTTCACGGACACCACGGCAATCAGCCCCTCACGCGCATCGTCGCCGGTGGCGGAGATTTTGCTCTTCTTGGTATAGCCTTCGTTTTCCATGTAGCTGTTCAGCGTACGGGTCATCGCCGCACGGAAACCGGCCAGATGAGTCCCGCCGTCGCGCTGCGGGATGTTATTGGTAAAGCAGTAGATATTCTCCTGGAAGCCATCGTTCCACTGCAGAGCCACCTCTACGCCGATATCATCCTTCATGGTCGAAAAGTAAAACACGTTCGGATGGATCGGCGTTTTGTTTTTGTTCAGATACTCAACAAACGCCTTGATCCCACCCTCATAGTGGAAATGATCTTCGCGATCGTTGCGTTTGTCGCGCAGGCGAATGGAGACGCCGGAGTTCAGGAAAGAGAGTTCACGCAGGCGCTTAGCCAGAATGTCATACTGGAATTCGACCACATTGCTGAAGGTCTCCATGCTCGGCCAGAAACGCACGCGGGTACCGGTCTGCTCGGTGTCGCCAACCACCTTCAGCGGCGCCGCCGGCACACCGTGCCGGTAGATTTGCTCATGGACATGGCCATCGCGGCGGATCACCAGCTCCAGCTTCTCGGACAGGGCATTCACTACGGAAACCCCCACGCCATGCAGGCCGCCGGAGACTTTATAGGAGTTGTCGTCAAATTTACCGCCGGCGTGCAGCACGGTCATGATGACCTCGGCGGCAGAGACACCCTCCTCCGGGTGAATGCCGGTTGGGATGCCGCGGCCGTCATCCTGTACGGAGACAGAGTTGTCACTGTGAATGGTGACGATGATATCTTTGCAATAACCAGCGAGCGCTTCGTCAATCGCGTTATCCACCACCTCAAACACCATGTGGTGCAGACCCGTACCATCATCGGTATCCCCGATGTACATGCCCGGGCGCTTACGAACGGCATCCAGCCCTTTTAATACCTTGATACTTGAGGAGTCATACGTATTTGACATCAGCCTTTCTCGCTCATTGGATAACTATCGTAATAAATCGAATCTAAACGGCTATTTTACCCTGTTCCACGCGGAACATCTTGCCCTTTTCATCAACCATGTCGCCGACCTGATCGGCGTTGACCGCGCTGACAAACACCTGTGCGCCGGTAGCTTTCAGCCGTTCGGCAAGCAAACGGCGCCGCCCGGCATCCAGCTCAGAGGCGAAGTCATCGATCAGATACAGACACTGACGGCCGCTGTGACGCGTCAGGTATTCTCCCTGTGCGAGGCGCAGCGCGCACATCAACAATTTTAGCTGTCCGCGCGACAGCAAATCCTCAACCGGCGTACCGTCGGCGCGGATGCGGAAGTCCGCCTTATGCGGCCCCTGCGCGGTATAGGTCAGCGCCCGATCGCGCTCAAAATGACGCTCCAGCAGCTCAGCATAATCGCCCTCGCGATCCCAGCCGCGCATAAACGAAAAGGATAGCGCATACTCTGGTAAAAACTGGCTGCAGGTTGCCGCAATATCCTGTGCGATAGCCTCGCTGTAGGCCGCCCGCAGCGCGCTGACCTGCTCGGCCAGCGGCACCAGCTCCTGATCCCAGGGCCGGATTTGGGCATAGCGCGTCACCTGACGCAGCGCGGCATTGCGCTGCTTCAACACCCGCCGCAGATTGTTCCACGCGGTAAAAAAGCCCCGATCGCCATGAAAACAGCCCCAGTCCAGGAAGGACCTGCGGTATTTAGGTCCGCCGTTGAGCAGGGTAAACCCCTCCGGGGTGATCAGCTGCATTGGCAGCATCTGCGCCAGCTCAGCCACTTTATGACCGTCGCTGCCGTCGATGCGAACCTTGCTGTCCCCCTGGCGATCCTTGCTCAGCCCGACAGCCAGCTCCCGCCCGCCGCCGTCATCAATACGGCCATGCAGCACAAACGCGGCGCAGTCGTGACGGATCACCCGCCCGGCCTGCAGGCTGCGAAACGCCCGCCCGTGCCCCAGCGTATAGATGGCCTCCAGCACGCTGGTCTTTCCACTGCCGTTCGCGCCGACCAGAAAATTAAACCCAGGGGCCAACGCGAGATCGGCCTCTTCGATGTTACGAAAATCACGGATCACGAGACGGGTCAATGCCATGCACACCGCCCTGCCATGGCCGCGGCAGATCCGCCGCGGCGCAAAGACTCACTACGTGAGTAAAGGAGCGCCATCGTTACAAACGCATCGGCATCACGACATACACCGCCGCCTGGCTGGCGGCATCTTCTATCTGTACGCTGGAAACCGCATCCGTCAGCATCATCACCACCCGCTCACACTTCAGGGCGTTTAGCACATCTAGAACGTAGCTCACGTTAAAGCCGATCTCTAGATCGCTGCCCGGATAGTCCACGTCCAGCAGCTCCTCGGCCTCCTCCTGCTCCGGGTTGTTAGCCGTGATCTTCAGCTGGTTATGGCTGACGTGCAGACGTACGCCGCGGAATTTCTCATTGGAGAGGATCGCCGCGCGGGCAAAGGCCTGCTTTAGCTCGTCACAGCCGGCCTCCAGGGCTTTATCTGGGTTCTTCGGCAATACGCGCCGATAATCAGGGAAACGGCCATCGACCAACTTGGAGGTAAAGATGAATCCCCCGACGTGAGCGCGCAGATTATTGCTACCAATCTGCAGGCGCAGCGGCGTCTCGCCGCCGTCCAGCAGGCGCATCAGTTCAATCACGCCTTTACGCGGTACGATCACCGAATGGCTCGGCAGGCTCTGACCGATCGGCATTGAACAGACCGCCAGGCGATGACCATCCGTCGCCACGGTGCGTAGCTCTTCGCCCTCGGTTTCAAACAGCATGCCGTTCAGATAATAGCGGACGTCCTGATGGGCCATGGAAAACTGCGTCGCTTCGATCAGGCGCTTCAGCGTCGCCTGCGGCAGGGTAAACTCCACCTCGCTCTGCCAGTCATCCAGGTTAGGAAAATCCACGGCCGGTAGGGTGGAGAGAGAAAAACGGCTGCGCCCGGAGCGGATCAGCATGCGATCGCCGTCCAAGGCCACCGAAATTTCGGCGCCGTCCGGCAAACCACGGCAAATATCCAGAAACTTACGCGCCGGGACCGTCGTCGCTCCCGCTTCATGGGGCTGTACCAGGGGCACCCTGGCTACCATCTCCATCTCGAGATCGGTGCCGGTCAGCGACAGATGGCCATCTTCCACCTGCAGCAACAGGTTACCCAGAATCGGCAACGTAGGGCGCCCGCCCAGCGGGCTGCTCACCTGTTGCAACGGCTTGATAAGATGCTCACGCTCAACAATAAATTTCATATCGCTACGATGACTGTTAGGTAATTAGGATGACAACGTTCTGATTAGATTAGAAAAATCTTCTTTGATGTCGTGACTTTCTTCGCGCAGCTGCTCAATCTTACGGCAGGCGTGCAGCACCGTGGTATGGTCCCGGCCACCAAAGGCATCGCCGATCTCCGGCAGGCTGTGGTTGGTCAGCTCCTTGGCCAACGCCATCGCCATCTGGCGCGGGCGGGCAACGGAGCGGGAGCGGCGCTTGGACAACAGGTCGGCCA
Source organism: Edwardsiella anguillarum ET080813 (assembly GCF_000264765.2). Classification (GTDB taxonomy): domain Bacteria; phylum Pseudomonadota; class Gammaproteobacteria; order Enterobacterales; family Enterobacteriaceae; genus Edwardsiella; species Edwardsiella anguillarum. Next base: position 1,770,090 of record NZ_CP006664.1, on the reverse strand, counting down.
CTTTAATCTTGTAGTACTCCGCCACCGTCTTCTGAATGTTGTCGATGGTGACCAGCTTCTCCTGCAGCGCCAACAAGTCACGCAGCGCTTCGCGGACAAAGTCGATGGTGATCGCCCGCCCGGTAAAGTTGGCGTTGGCGATCACCCGATTCAGCGCCCCCTCCAGCTCACGGACGTTCGAGCGCAGGCGCTTGGCAATGAAGAAAGCTACCTCGCCCGGCAGGCGAATGTCGTTTTCGTCGGCCTTCTTCATCAGAATAGCGACGCGCGTCTCCAGCTCCGGCGGCTCGATAGCCACCGTTAGTCCCCAGCCGAAACGCGACTTAAGGCGATCTTCTACCCCGTTGATCTCTTTCGGATAACGATCGGAAGTCAAGATGATTTGCTGATTGCCCTCCAGCAGCGCATTGAAGGTGTGAAAAAACTCCTCCTGTGAGCGCTCCTTATTGGCAAAAAACTGAATATCGTCGATCAGCAGCGCATCGACAGAGCGGTAGTAGCGCTTGAACTCTTCGATAGCGTTATTCTGCAGCGCTTTGACCATATCCTGAACAAAGCGCTCGGAATGCATGTACACCACCTTGGCGTTAGGCTTGCGCGCCATGATGCCATTGCCTACCGCATGCAGCAGGTGCGTTTTACCCAGGCCGGTACCACCGTATAGAAACAGCGGGTTATAAGCGCCACCCGGGTTATCCGCCACCTGACGCGCCGCCGCGCGCGCCAGCTGGTTAGACTTACCCTCAACAAAGTTATCGAAGGTGTGCTTAGGGTTAACGTTGGAGCGATAGGAGAGCTCCGGCTGGGCGGTAACCCGCTCCCAGCTCGGTCGCGCCGGACTGCTGGTCCGAACGGCGGCCGGCGCCACGCTCACGCCGCTACTGGCGGCGCTGCTAACCGCAGCCGGGGCTGCCGGCTTGCTGCCCACCTCAAAACGCAGCACCGGCGCATCGGAACCGCAAAAGTCATTAAGTAACCCATTAATATTATTTAAATATTTATCACGAACCCAATCAAGAACAAAGCGGTTGGGCGCATACAGCGCCAGCGTGTTGTCACTGAGCTCCGCCTGAAGAGGACGGATCCACATGCTGAATTCTGTGGCAGGTAACTCATCCTGCAATCGGGCAAGACACTGCTGCCAAAGCGAAAGTGACACGGCGGACTCCACTCGAACAAAGATAAATAAGAAATGATTAGGGTGCTTAGGGTTTTTCATTACCGGAAATGCAGCCGGTAGCCCGCGGCGCGCAATGCGGCCGGATCCCAACGGGGCGGCGGGATCATAAACAGGTTACCCACAACTTGACCACTTCCTGGTCACCGCTTGCGCGGCATACTCGCACAACCGCCCCTCACAAGAAAGGGATCGCGATCGGGATGGCGGATCATAGCCTAAACCGCACAGAAGATCCTCTCCTTCTGCACAGAATCGATCCTTTTTATCCACAGACCAACCGGCCCCCTGTATGGATTATCCCTTTTCCTATGCAATATAGCGTTAACGGCAGCACAAAGCGGAGACTTTCAGAAAAACCGTTGATCAATACCGCACCGATCCCAAGATCGACAGAAGGATCACACTAAGATCCTTGCGCTTTGGTAGGGAGTCCGTATAATTTGCCACCCACGCGTTACGCCTGCGTTCTGTTGCCGGAAACGCAGTACCCCAACCCTCCGGAAGGTTAGGTGTGACGGTGACAGCGGGTTTACCCGTGTGAGCCCAGGTGAGCTGCTTGGCATAAGTCAATTGACTCAGGACTGTACAATTATTACAATCCTGCCTCTTTAATATATGCGATTGAGGCGTCGGTCGTTCTCACGTCGAGTAGCCAAACGCGTTTACTGATCAGTAATTATTTAAAGTTTAGGTAGAAATCGCTATGAAACGCACTTTCCAACCGTCCGTATTGAAACGCAACCGTACCCACGGTTTCCGTGCTCGTATGGCAAACAAAAATGGCCGTCAGGTTCTTGCCCGTCGCCGCGCTAAAGGCCGCGCTCGTCTGACCGTAGCCGGTTAATTTAGCTGACCAGATTAGTGGTTAAGCTAAGTTTCCCTAGGGAGTTACGTTTGTTAACTCCCAATCACTTCAATTTCGTCTTCCAGCAACCGCAACGAGCCGGTACGCCCCAACTTACCATTCTCGGCCGTATGAACTCGCTGGGGTATCCCCGCATCGGTCTTACTGTCGCCAAAAAGCATGTCAAACGCGCTCACGAGCGTAACCGCATCAAGCGCCTGACACGCGAAAGTTTCCGTCTGCGTCAGCATTCGCTGCCAGCCATGGACTTTGTGGTAATCGTCAAAAAGGGTGTTCAGGAACTCGATAATCGGGCGCTGACAGAGATGTTGGAAAAATTATGGCGTCGCCATTGTCGCCAGGCTCGCGTCTCCTGATTGCGCTGATACGCGGTTATCAGCGCTTTATCAGTCCGCTGCTTGGGCCGCACTGTCGCTTCCATCCCACCTGCTCACAGTACGGAATTGAGGCATTGCGCAGGTTTGGGGTGGTAAAAGGCAGTTGGTTGACACTGAAACGCGTATTAAAATGCCACCCTTTGAACCCGGGTGGCGATGATCCCGTGCCGCCAAAGACCAATAACAGAGAACATTAAGATGGATTCGCAACGTAATCTATTCCTCGTCGCTCTGCTGTTCGTGTCCTTCTTGATCTGGCAGGCCTGGCAGACGGACCACAATCCGCAGCCGGTCGCTCAGACAGCAGGACAGAGCGTAAGTGACACCGCTAGCCAGGCAGTACCGGAAAGCGGCCAGGGTAAGCTTATTACGGTTAAGACCGACGTACTGGCTTTGACCATCAACACCCGCGGTGGTGACATCGAGCAGGCCGATCTGCTGGCCTACCCGGCTACTCTGGGCTCAAATACCCCGTTCCAGCTGCTGGAAACCACGCCGCAGTTTGTCTACCAGGCTCAGAGCGGCCTGACCGGCAAGAGCGGTCCGGATAACCCGGCTAACGGCGCCCGCCCGCTGTACAGCGCTAACCAAACCAGCTACGAAATGCTGCCGGGCCAAGATGAGCTGCGAATCCCGCTGACCTATACCGCTGCGAACGGCGTTATCTACACCAAAACCTTCGTTCTTAAGCGCAATGACTACGCTATCGCCGTTGACTATAAGGTGAAAAACGACAGCCACGACGCACTGGATCTGACCCTGTTCGGTCAGCTCAAGCAGTCTGTCGATCTGCCGAAGCACCGCGATACCGGCAGCAATAACTTTGCGCTGCACACCTTCCGCGGCGCGGCTTACTCCTCCAGCGATGACAAGTATCAGAAGTACAGCTTCAGCGATATCGAAGACAAGAATCTGAACGTGCAGACGAAGGGCGGCTGGGTCGCCATGCTGCAACAGTACTTCGCCACCGCCTGGATCCCGCACGACAGCGGCGTAAACACCTTCTACACCGCCAATCTGGGCAACGGCCAGGCCGCTATCGGCTATAAAGCACCGTCCGTCAGCGTCGCGCCAAACACAGAGAAGGTGCTCAGCACCACGCTGTGGGTCGGCCCGGAGCTGCAAAGCGACATGGCTGCCGTTGCGCCACACCTCGATTTGACCGTGGACTATGGCTGGCTGTGGTTTATCTCTCAGCCGCTGTTTAAGCTGCTGCAGCTGATCCACAGCTTCGTCGGGAACTGGGGCTTCGCTATCATTATCATCACCTTTATCGTTCGTGGCATCATGTACCCGCTGACCAAGGCGCAGTACACCTCGATGGCCAAGATGCGTATGCTGCAGCCCAAGCTGCAGGCCATGCGCGAACGTATCGGCGATGACAAACAGCGCATGAGTCAGGAGATGATGGCGCTGTACAAGACCGAGAAGGTTAACCCGCTGGGCGGCTGCTTCCCGCTGCTGATCCAGATGCCTATCTTCCTGGCCCTGTACTACATGCTGATGGGCTCCGTCGAGCTGCGTCAGGCGCCGTTCGCCCTGTGGATCCATGACCTGGCCGCGCCAGACCCGTACTACATCCTGCCTATCCTGATGGGCGTAACCATGTTCTTCATCCAGAAGATGTCGCCAACAACCGTCACCGATCCGATGCAGCAGAAGATCATGACGTTTATGCCGGTTATCTTTACCGTCTTCTTCCTGTGGTTCCCGTCAGGTCTGGTGCTGTACTATATCGTCAGCAACCTGGTCACCATCATCCAGCAGCAGCTGATTTACCGCGGCCTGGAAAAACGCGGCCTGCACAGCCGGGATAAAAAATAACCCACGCTGATGCAGCGAGGTACCAGGGGGGCGGTCATCAGACCGCCCCTTTTTTCTTGTCGCCCGCCGCGCGGGCCAGCACTCAAAGCCAAAAGAGAGAGAATATGATCAGCTCATCCGACACCATCGTCGCCCAGGCTACCGCGCCGGGACGCGGCGGCGTGGGGATCCTGCGCGTATCCGGCCCGCAGGCGCAGGCCGTAGCCCTGGCGCTATTGGGCAAGCTGCCCAAGCCGCGCTATGCCGACTACCTGCCGTTCCGAGACCATGATGGAACCCCGCTGGATCAGGGCATTGCCCTCTATTTCCCCGGCCCCAACTCCTTTACCGGAGAGGATGTGCTGGAGCTACAGGGCCACGGTGGGCCGGTGATCCTCGATTTACTGTTAAAGCGTATTCTGCAGCTGCCGGGACTGCGCATCGCCCGTCCAGGAGAGTTCTCCGAACGCGCGTTTCTCAACGATAAAATGGATCTGGCGCAGGCCGAGGCGATTGCCGACCTTATCGACGCCAGCTCAGAGCAGGCGGCGCGCTCGGCGGTCAACTCGCTGCAGGGCATCTTCTCGGCGCGCATCCATCAGCTGGTCGAGTCCCTGATCCACCTGCGCATCTACGTCGAGGCCGCCATCGACTTTCCCGATGAAGAGATAGACTTTCTCTCCGACGGTAAGGTGGAGGCTCAGCTGAATGCGGTGATGGATGAACTGGCCGGCGTACGCACAGAGGCACGCCAGGGCAGCCTACTGCGTGAAGGGATGAAAGTGGTGATCGCCGGACGCCCCAACGCCGGGAAATCCAGTCTGCTCAACGCGCTGGCCGGACGAGAAGCGGCTATCGTCACCGATATCGCCGGCACCACTCGCGACGTCCTGCGTGAGCATATTCATATCGATGGCATGCCGCTGCACATCATCGATACCGCCGGGCTGCGCGAGGCCAGCGACGAAGTGGAGCGTATCGGCATTGAGCGCGCCTGGCAGGAGATCGAGCGCGCCGATCGTGTACTGTTTATGGTCGACGGCACCACCACCGACGCCACCGATCCCGTCACCATCTGGCCCGATTTTATCGCGCGTCTGCCGTCCAGCCTACCCATTACCGTGGTGCGTAATAAGGCGGACGTAACCGGTGAGCCGCTGGGGATCAGCGACTGCGATGGCCATACGCTGGTACGCCTGTCGGCTCGCACCGGCGCCGGCGTCGACGTACTGCGCGATCACCTCAAGCGCATTATGGGCTTTGACACTCGTCTGGAGGGGGGATTTCTGGCGCGCCGCCGTCATCTGCAGGCGCTGGATCAGGCCGCCCTGCACCTGCAGCAGGGAAAAGATCAGCTGCTCGGCGCCATGGCCGGAGAGCTGCTGGCCGAAGAGCTGCGTCTGGCGCAGCAGTCGCTCAGCGAGATCACCGGCGAATTTACCTCTGACGATCTGCTGGGACGCATCTTCACCAACTTCTGCATCGGCAAGTGAGGCTACGCCGAAACGAACGCCGACCCGCCCGGCGTTATCCCCGTCGTTTCTGGTGACGCTCGCGGTTATCCACCTTACGCCGCTCGCTCTTACGCAGCAGGATATAGAGCGCGCCGCTGCCGCCGTGGCGCCTATCGGCGCTGTGTATCGCCATCACGTCAGGGATCTGCGGCAGCCAGGCGCTGACATAGCTTTTCAGCAGCGCCTGAGGCTGGCTGCGCTCCCCTTTGCCATGCAATACCAACGCGGTACGAACGTCGCGCGCGATGCAGTCCGCCACGAACTGCAGCAGCGCGGCGCGCGCCTCAACCAGTGTATGACGGTGCAGATCCAGAACCGCCTGCAGCGCATATTTCCCCAGCCGCAGCTTACGGTAAACCCCGTCTTGGATCCCCTCACGCTTAAATCCCAGCAGATCGCACGGGCGTAGCATCACGACCGATACCATCGAGAGCGAATCCAGAGACACATCCAAGGTCTGCTGCGCAGCCGCCCGCCGGGCCAGCTGCGCCTCACTGGGTGGCGCGGCGCGCGCCGTCGACACGCGGCGATCCGATACCAGCGGTTTCACGCCGGCCATCTCTTGGCAAAACAGCTGATGGCTATCCATTCTTATCTTCCTTATCTCCTCGCACAACCTCAGTCGCCTGACAGCATATCCGGGCTATCGCGTACCGCGCCGAGACAGTGACGGTATACCTGGCGCGCCGCCTGAGTAATGGAAAACAGCAGTAGACCGCACAGCAGCAGCTCTACGCTAACCTGCCAGGTCACCCCGCGCTGCGCCAGCGTCGCCGCCATATAGCTGTAGAGAAATGTCCCCGGCAACAGCGTTAACGCTGAAATCCAGGTATATCGCCAAAAACCGATGTCCGTCAGCCCATAGGCATAGTTTTGAATATTGTAGGGAAACAGCGGCACCAGGCGGGTAAAGATCAGAAAGTCGACGCCATAGCGCGTCATCCCCAAAGCGATCCGCTGAAACAGGGGACGCGACCCAAAACGGGCCTGTAGCCAGTCACGCCCCAAATACCGCGCCAGCAGAAAGGCGCAGGCGGATGCCAGCGTCGCCGCCAACAGTGAAAATAGCGTTCCCCACCATACCCCAAACAGCATCGCCGCCGCGATCACCAGAATACTGCCCGGAAACAGCATCAGCGAGGCGGCAATAAACAGGATCATATAGCCCAGCGCGCCATAGACAAACCCCATCTCCCCCAGCAGACGCTGCAACGCCGCCAGATCGCCGCTCAGCGTGCGCAGCGGCGTACAGGCGATCGCGACGGCCACTAGCGCCAACATCCCCCATCGCCGCCAAGGTTTACGCCTTCTTTTCCATCGCATGTCTCCTCTTATCTCGCATTCCTCGCTAGCGCGGTAACCAAATCAGTGCGCTATGCCACACATTACATACATGATGATTATCAAATATCGTTAGAGGATAAATACTTCTAAGGGTTATACAACCGCCATGTGACAGGCAAGCTGGACTGACACCGGTAAATGCGCCGATCTTTACCGCCTGACGCATCATTATGATCGGCAGTATAGGGAGTGACTATGGAAAGCCACTTTGTCTGGTGGAACACAGAGCATCGCCCACTGGACGTCCATCGACTCACCGAAGACGTCATCGCAACCTCACTCCACTACTCCCCTAAACGGCGTGAGCGTTTTCTGCACGCCCGGGTTGCGCTGGCGGAGCTGATGGCCATTCTGTATGGCCACAGTAAACTGCCGCGTACGGCGATCGACTGCCGCGGGCGTCCTTTTTTTATCGATCCCAGCCTGCCCGACTTCAGCCTGGCCTATGGCGGCAACATCGTCGGGGTGATGCTGGGATGTACCGGTAAGGTAGGCCTGGATATTGAGGTAATCCGCGCCCGCCAGGGTGGATTCGTTCCCCTGCAGCAGCAGTACCTGAGCAATACGGAAAAAGTCTGGATCGCACGCCAAGAGGACAGACTGGAAGCAACCACTCAGCTGTGGGCCATCCGTCAATCCGTGCTGAAAATCTCCGGCCTCGGCAATAGCGGACTCGATACCCTGCGGCTCCAGCCCGGCGCGGGAAAACTGCGCTCAAGCGCCACGCCGCAGGTCGAAACCCTGAGTGCGATACACAACGATATCGCCTGGGCCTGCAGCCGCTCGCCCTCGCTACAGCGGCTGCACTACTGGTATATGCAGCCCAACGGGCGCTTGGCCAACGTCGATAGAGAAAAACGCCAGACGCTGGAGCTGTTACCAACGTTTCTACGCTTTACCAGCCATGTTCCGCTACAGACGGTATCCGACTGATATACCGCGCACAGGATGTGGGCAAGCCAGCGACCTGGATAAAAAGGATTTATTATTCATCTGGGTGTCCATGGCCTTGCGCACCCCTGGGAGAAATCGCTGCCGCTGCGGACTCTACCCGATCGACTTCGCACACGGCGCAGCGGCAGAAGGCAGGACTCTATCGTCTGTTCCATAGACCGATCAGATCCAGCGCACCCGCGTTGACCGCGACGCTAGCTGATGAACGGCTGCCGTACGCCATAAACAAACAGGGAGGGCTAATGCCCTCCCTGTCGCTGCTGCGCTTCATCGCGTGGATCAGTGCGCGTCAACCAATGCTATCTTCAGCACAAACAGCAGCGCCACCACCACCACGCAGGGGCTAATCTCACGCCAGCGTCCCGTGCCCGCCTTCATCACGCAGTAGGCGATAAAGCCGAGCGCGATCCCCTCGGTGATCGAGAAGCTGAACGGCATCATCACCGCAGTAATAAACGCCGGTACCGCCTCGGTCAGATCATCCCACTTAACCCGCGCCAGACTCGAGGTCATCAGCACGCCGACGTAGATCAGCGCCCCAGCGGCGGCATACCCCGGCACCATCGCCGCCAGCGGAGAGAGGAAGATCACCAGCATGAACAGCAGCCCCACCACCACGGCGGTCAGCCCGGTGCGCCCGCCGACGGAGACCCCAGAGGAGCTTTCAATGTAGGCGGTCACAGAGGAAGTGCCGATGAAAGAACCGGCGACGGAGCTGATACTGTCCACATACAGTGCCTGCTGCATGCGCGGAAACTTGCCGTTGACGTCCGTCAGACCCGCTTTATCCGTAACGCCAATCAGCGTGCCCGAGGAGTCGAACAGGTTCACCAGCATAAAGGAGAAGATAACGCCGGACAGACCGATATTCAGCGCACCGCTCAAATCGACCTGACCGACTACGCTGGTCACGCTGGGCGGCATAGAGAAAATGCCGCTGTACTGCACGTCACCCAGCAGCAGACCGATAGCCGTTGTCACCACAATCGATACCAGCACCGCGGCGTGAATGTTACGCGACGCCAGAACAGCGATGATGAAAAAGCCCAGCGCCCCCAGCAGAACATGGTGCGACGTCAACTCCCCCACCGTCACCAGCGTATCCTGGTTCGGCACGATGATACCGGCGTTTTTGAGCCCCATCATCGCAATAAACAGACCGATACCGCTGGTGATCCCCACCCGCAGGCTCAGCGGAATATTGGCGATCATTCAATAGCGAATACGGAATATCGTCAGCAGCAGCAGACCGACGGCGCCCCAGAAAATGGCGCCCATCCCGATCTGCCAGGAGAGTCCCATCGCCCCGACGACCACAAAAGCAAAGAAGGCGTTCAGCCCCATCGCTGGCGCCAACGCGACCGGAAGGTTGGCTAACAACCCCATAAGAATACTGCCGAAGGCGGCAATCAGACAGGTCGTCACAAACACGGCCTGGGTATCCATGCCTGCGGCGCTGAGGATCTGCGGGTTAACGAAGACGATGTACACCATGGTGAGGAACGTGGTGAAACCGGCAATCACTTCGGTCCTGACGGTGGTACCATGCGCCTGCAGTTTAAAGACGCGCTCGAATACGCCCCGGGATTGGGCGGTATTGGACGTGGATTGGCTCATACATGAAATCCGTATAGTGTCTTGGATGGCTATCCTATACTAAAAATGCCAAATGTTGATGTCTGTCACATCCTTTTTTTGCTGTTTTTTTGCCACCGATCAGCCAATGTGATGTAACGCAAACGCTTATATACATAAAATCGCTACAATAGACAGATAAAATCGCTTTAATATCAAAATGATAAATCCAATAGCCGTAAGGTGACCCACATGGAAAATAGTCATCACAAACATACGCAATCGCTTTCCCGCGCTGCGATGCTGCGTCTTCTGGCCGTTTCACGCGGCGATCAGCCTGCCGATCTCATCATCGACAATGTTTTCCTGCTGGATCTCATCAACGGCGGAACCCTGCCGGGCCCCATCCTCATCAGCGGTGACAGCATTGCCGGCGTCGGGCCGGCCTACGCCGGTGCCGCAGCCCTGGAGCGCATTGACGCCGGCGGTGCCGTAGCCGTTCCCGGCTTTATCGACGCCCATCTGCACATCGAATCCAGCATGATGACCCCCATCACCTTCGAAAGCGTCACGTTACCTCTCGGCGTCACCACCATTGTGTGTGACCCTCATGAGATCGTGAACGTTATGGGAGAGGAGGGGCTGGCATGGTTCCTGCGCTGCGCCGAGGGCGCGCAGCAAAACCAGTTCATACAGATCAGCTCCTGTGTGCCGGCGCTGGCCGGAACCGATATCAACGGCGCAGAGTTTCCCCTGACAGCGATGCTGCCCTACCGCGAGCATCCCCACGTGCTGGGGCTGGCAGAGATGATGAACTTTCCCGGCGTCATTGCCGGCGATGAGCAGATTCTCGATAAGCTGGATGCGTTCCGCCACCTGACGCTGGACGGCCATAGCCCCATGCTGAGCGGCAAAGCGCTGAATGCCTATCTGGCCGCCGGAGTGGAAAACTGCCATGAAACGCTGGCGCTGGAAGAGGGACGGGAAAAGCTGGCGCTGGGCATGGCGCTGATGATCCGCGAAGGCTCCGCGGCGCGCAACCTGGATACGCTGGCGCCCCTGATCAGCGAGTTCAACAGCCCGCAGTGCATGCTGTGCACCGATGACCGTAATCCATGGGAGATCGCGCACGAAGGGCACATCGATGCGCTGATCCGGCGCCTGATCCAACGGCATCACATCGCGCCACACGTAGCATACCGCGTCGCCAGCTGGTCAGCGGCGCGCCACTTTGGCCTCAAGCGCCTGGGGCTGATCGCGCCGGGGAAAAAGGCGGATATCGTTCTGCTGGATGACGTTGAGCAGGTGGCCATTCGCCAGGTATTTGCCGGCGGTAAGGCCATCGATGCACAGCTGCTGCTGCGCAGCGCAGCGACACGCCAGCTGGCCAGCTCTCCACCGCAGCACAATACCCTACGGCGAGCCCCGCTCCGCGCCAAAGATCTGACGCTGCCGCTGGCGCAGGGCGCCGACTATCGCGCCATTCAGCTGATCCCCAACGAGCTCATCACCCCGGCCAGAACGGTACGCTGGCTGGGCGATCGCTTCGATACGCCAGACGTATGCCGCATTGCGGTGATGGAGCGCTATGGTCAGCAAAGGGCGCCGGCGCTAGGCCTTCTGCACAACAGCGGCCTGAGCAAAGGGGCGCTGGCGGCGACCGTCAGCCACGACAGCCACAATATTGTGACCATCGGCCACTGTCCAGAAGAGATGGCGCTGGCGGTCAATCAGCTGATTGACGACGGCGGTGGGCTGTGTGTCGTTGCCGACGGACAGGTCGTAGCCCATCTGCCGCTGCCCATCGCCGGCCTGATGAGCTCACGATCGGCAGCGGAGATTGCCGATGTCATCGATGCGCTGAAACAGGCCTGCCGCGACTGCGGTATGACCCTGAATGAACCGTTTATTCAGATGGCGTTTCTCTCGCTGCCGGTGATTCCGTCGCTCAAGCTGACCAGTCTTGGGCTGTATGATGTAGACCACTTCCGCTTTACCGAGGTTCGCATACAGGAAGAGAGCGTTTAAACTAGGACGAAAATAACGTTGATACGGCGCGGGCCTCTCCGCGCCGACCGGCCAAAAAGGACGCCCATGAGCAGTATCCGCTGTATTCTCTTCGACTGTGATGGAACGCTGGTAGACAGCGAAATTATCTGCAGTAAAGCCTATGTCAGTATGTTCTCCCGCTATGGGATCACGCTATCGCTGGAAGATATCTATCGTGAATTCAAAGGGGTGCGGCTGTATGAAATTATCGACGTGATACAGCAGCGTCATCCATTTACGGCCGATCGCGCCGAGATGGAGTCCCACTACCGCGCCGAGGTGGCACGCCTGTTCGACAGCGAGCTCCAGCCAATCCCCCACGCCCACGAGCTGCTAAGCCAAGTCTGCGTCCCCATGTGCACCGCCTCCAATGGGCCGGTCAGCAAAATGCAGAGCTCCCTTGGCGCCACCGGAATGCTGCCCTTCTTCGGCGATCGCCTGTACAGCGGCTACGATATCCAGCGCTGGAAACCCCAGCCGGATTTATTGTTCCACGCGGCCCGGAACATGGGGGTCGATATCGGTGAGTGCATCCTCGTGGACGACTCGCCGGCCGGGGCACAGTCCGGCATTGCAGCCGGCATCCCGGTATTTTACTTTTGCGCCGATCCCCACAACCCGACGATCGACCATCCGCTGGTCACCGCCTTCGACGATCTGCGCCAGCTCCCGCAGCTGTGGCGCCAGCGCGGCTGGCAGCTGACCCGCGACGCATAAAAGAAAGCCGCCCTTATGGGCGGCCCGATACGGTTTAGCGTGAGGCGGCGTGAGAGGCTATGCCTCGTCCGTCCGGCGATGATCCGTCAGCAGCTGCTCCAGATCGTCCCCGCCGATATGGCGGAAATCCTGCCCTTTGACGTAGTAGAAAATAAACTCACAGATATTCTGGCAGCGATCGCCGATACGCTCGATAGAGCGGGCGCAGAACAGCGCCGTCAATACGCTGGGAATGGTGCGCGAGTCCTCCATCATGTAGGTCATCAGCTGGCGCACAATGCCTTCATACTCCTGATCGACCTTCTTATCTTCCCGATAAATCCGAATGGCCTCATTCAGATCCATGCGCGCAAAGGCATCCAGCACATCGTGCAGCATCTGTACGGTATGTTGTCCCAGGGACTCCAGGCTAACCAACAGCGGCTGATGCTGCTGGGAAAACTTCTCCAGCGCGGTGCGGCAGATTTTATCCGCGACGTCGCCAATGCGCTCCAGCTCGGAGATCGTTTTAATAATCGCCATCACCAGGCGTAGATCGCTGGCAGTCGGCTGACGCTTGGCAATAATTTTAACGCAGGCCTCATCGATGGCGATCTCCATCATGTTGACCTTGGCATCCCCTTCCACCACCCGGCGCGCCAGATCGGCATCCTGGTTATGCATGGCAGTGATCGCATCCGTCAGCTGCTGCTCCACCAGCCCACCCATGCTCATTACCTGGGTGCGGATATATTCAAGCTCGGCATTAAACTGACCGGAGGTGTGCTTGTTTAAATTCAGATTATCCATGTTCCCTTCCTAAAAACCATCAGCCATAGCGACCGGTAATATAGTCTTCCGTCTGCCGCTGCGCAGGGGCGGTAAACAGCTTATCTGTATCACTAAACTCAATCAGCTCACCAAGATACATAAATGCAGTGTAATCAGAACAGCGCGCCGCCTGCTGCATATTGTGGGTCACGATCACCACGGTGTAGTCCTGCTTCAGCTCGGTGATAAGCTCCTCGATGCGGCTGGTCGAAATAGGATCCAGCGCAGAGCAGGGTTCATCCAACAGTAAGACCTCTGGACGGATAGCAATACCGCGGGCGATACACAGACGCTGCTGCTGACCGCCTGACAGGCTATAGCCGCTTTGGTGCAGCTTATCTTTCGTCTCACTCCACAGCGCCGCCTTGGTCAGCGCCCACTGCACTCGCTCATCCATATCGGCACGCGACAGTTTTTCAAACAGGCGTACGCCGAAGGCGATATTGTCGTAGATGGACATAGGAAAAGGCGTCGGCTTCTGAAACACCATGCCCACCTTGGCGCGCAGCAGCGCGACATCCTGGCTGTCGGTCAGGATATTCTGGCCATCCAGTAAAATCTCCCCCTCTGCGCGCTGCTCCGGGTAAAGCTGGAACATCTTGTTAAAGGTACGCAGCAGCGTCGACTTGCCGCAGCCGGACGGACCGATGAAGGCCGTCACTTTATTTTTCTCAATATCCAGCGAGATATTCTTCAGCGCGTGGAATTTTCCGTAATAGAAGTTCAGATCGCGCACCTGAATTTTACTGTTGGTCGGGTCTGTCACTACATTACTCATCGTTTTTCTCTCTGTTAGCGACGCCGCTGCGGCAGCGCCCCAAAATTAGTGTTTTTTCTTGGCAAAAATCACGCGGGCCACGATATTCAGCAGCAGAACGCACAGCGTGATCAGTAGTACTCCGGCCCAGGCCAGCTGTTGCCACTCCGCAAACGGACTCATAGCAAACTTGAAGATAGTGACTGGCAGGTTAGCCAGCGGCTGCATCATGTCGGTGCTCCAAAACTGGTTGGAGAGCGACGTAAACAGCAGGGGGGCCGTCTCACCGGCGATACGGGCGATGGCCAGCAGTACCCCGGTAATAATCCCCGACACGGACGCCTTCAGGGTAATCGCTGAAATCATCTTCCACTTGGGTGTACCCAGCGCATAGGCCGCCTCGCGCAGGCTATCCGGCACCAGCTTTAGCATATTCTCCGTGGTACGGATAACGATCGGCACCTGCAGCAGTGCCAGCGCGATCACCCCGGCCCAGCCGGAAAAGTGCTGCATCTTAGTCACCACAATGGTGTAGACGAACAGCCCGACCACGATAGAGGGCGCAGATAACAGGATATCGTTAATAAAACGGGTCACGTTAGCAAACCAGCCGTTGCGGCCGTATTCCGCCAGATAAATGCCCGCCATTATCCCCAGCGGCGTACCGATCACCGTCGCCCACAGGATCAGCAGCCCGGAGCCAACGATGGCGTTCGCTAAACCGCCGCCTTCGGTATTCGGCGGCGGCGTCATTTCGGTAAACAGCGCCAGCGACATGCCGTCCAGGCCACGGGTAAAGGTGGATAGCAGGATCCACACCAGCCAAAACAGGCCAAAGGCCATCGTGCCCATCGACAGGCACAGCGCAATACGGTTTTTCTGGCGGCGCCAGGCCTGCATGCGGCGACGGGATTCCGCCAGCTTCTGCGGATTTTGTACGTCCATCATTGCCATATTAACGCCCCTCGTTCTTCGCCAGACGCAGAATCATCAGCTTGGACAACGCCAGCACGATGAAGGTGATCACAAATAGAATCAGCCCAAGCTCCATCAGCGCCGCGGTATGCAGCCCGGACTCCGCCTCAGCAAACTCATTGGCCAGCGCCGAGGTAATACTGTTGCCCGGCATATACAGTGAAAAGCTGTCGAGCTGGTAGGTATTGCCGATGACAAAGGTAACCGCCATGGTCTCCCCCAGCGCGCGCCCCAGCCCCAGCATAACGCCCCCGATCACCCCATTTTTAGTGAACGGCAGGACGATACGCCAGATCACCTCCCAGGTGGTACAGCCAATGCCGTAGGCGGACTCTTTCATCATGACCGGCGTCTGCTCAAACACATCGCGCATCACCGCCGCAATATAGGGGATGATCATGATCGCCAGGATCACCCCCGCCGCCAAGATGCCGATACCGAACGCCGGACCGGAAAACAGGGTACCGACGATGGGAATACCGGAAAGCACGTTGCCCACCGGGATCTGAAAATACTCGGCAAACAGCGGGGCAAAGATAAATAGCCCCCACATGCCGTAAACGATGCTGGGGATCGCCGCCAGTAGCTCAATCGCCACCCCTAGCGGACGACGTAGCCATCCCGGCGCCAGCTCCGTCAAAAATAGGGCAATACCGAAGCTGACCGGAACGGCGATGATCAGCGCGATAAGGGAAGTAACCAGCGTGCCGTAGATAGGCACCAGCGCGCCAAACTGCTCCGCGGGCGCATCCCACTCTTTGCTCCACAGGAACGCAAAGCCAAACTTCTCCATGCTGGGCAGCGCGGCGACGATCAGCGAAACGATGATCCCCCCCAGCAGCAATAGCGTAATCAGGGCCGCCAGTTTGACCAGCGCCCCAAAAATGACGTCACCAAGCTTACTCGGCGCTTTTATCATCGGCTGTTTATTAGACAAAGGCGAATCAGCCATGCGTATCTCTTCTTCAACGGTCACGGTACGGCACGCACCGTACGGTGCGTGCCAAAAAGCGATCAGTACAGCGCGTTGCCGCCGCTGTCCTTAACGCTGCTTTTCCAGGCGGTACGAATGTGCTCCACCACCGACGCCGGCAGGGTCGCATAGTCCAGATCGTTGGCCTGCTTGGCGCCTTTACTGTAGGCCCAATCGAAGAACTTCAGCACTTCCACCGTTTGCTTGGGCTTGCTGGATTCCTTGTGAACCAGAATGAAGGTGGTCGAGGTGATCGGCCATACGTTATCGCCGGGCTGATTCGTTAGATCCTGGGCGAAAGACGCACTCCAGTCAGCGCCTTTCGCCGCATTGCTGAAGCTGACCTCCGTCGGGCTGACCGCCTGCCCTTCGGAGGAGATCAGCTTGGTGTAGGCCAGCTTATTCTGCTTGGCATAGGCATACTCGACGTAGCCGATGGCGCCAGGCAAGCGCTGTACAAAGGCGGCAACACCATCGTTACCTTTTCCACCCAGCCCCGTCGGCCAGTTAACGGTAGATCCGGCGCCGACGTCACTCTTCCACTGTGCGTTGACTTTGTTCAGGTAGCTGGTAAAGACAAACGAGGTGCCCGAGCCATCGGCGCGACGCACCACGGCAATCGCCTGATCCGGCAGCTTAACGCCCGGGTTCAGCTTGGCAATCGCCGCGTCGTTCCACTTTTTAATTTTACCCAGGTAGATATCGCCCAGCGTTTCACCGTCCAGCGTCAGCTCGCCGGACTTAATGCCCGGCAGGTTAACGGCCATCACCACGCCGCCGATAACCGTCGGAAACTGAAATAGGCCGTCTGCCGCCAGCTTTTCTTCGCTCAGGGGCGCATCGGAGGCACCGAAGTCAACGGTGTTGGCAATGATCTGCTTCACGCCGCCAGAGGAGCCAATGCCTTGATAGTTTACTTTATTACCGGTCTCTTTCTGATAGGAGTCAGCCCACTTGGCGTAAACCGGCGCAGGGAAGGTGGCACCGGCACCGGTCAAGCTCTCCGCCGCAAAGGCAGGCATGGCGCTCAGGGAGACGGTCGCCGCGACAATCCCGGCGACAGCGGTACGCATCAGTTTCATATTCCCTCCAGGGAAGTGTTATTCATCTAACGTATGAACGATCGGATCAAGTATGGTGCAGGTAGCAAAATAAGGCAGTTTGATGACAGTAAAATGTATGGATTATGACAGTTTTATGACAACTCAGTGGCCAGGGCGTACGCCGCACGATAGGCCGCGGGTTCCGTCGTCAGCGCGGCGGTCATCTGCGCGACGGCCAGCAGAAAACGCAGCGCCCTCAGATAAATCGCGTATGACGATATATTAAAAATTGCGAGCTACAACAAATACATATTACTATCGTTGGTGATATTAACCACTATCCGTGTGATAATGGGCAAAATCGCTCACCTCATGGCTATGCTCACAGGATAACCGCTAAATGATTCACCAAGACAATGACAAACAACATATTAAACTGTCTTATGTGACACACTTTTACTGCAATCAGAAAAGTATTGAATCTGTCTTTTCACTGCTGCGAAAGTATGAAAATTTACCGTTATCCATCCGCAGCGCGGTGGAGTTTATTATTGTCGATGATGGCTCCCCGATAACCTACGATATTGGCAGTTTTGACTTGAATATTACTTGGTTAAAGATAACCGAGGATATTAAATGGAATCAGGCTGGCGCACGCAACCTGGGGGTTACCTATGCAAAGTCTGATAAAATTTTGCTGACCGATTTGGATCACGAACTGCCGGCCGAAACATTTGAGTACCTGATCAACGCGAGAAATCCCGGGCGTAACTTCTATAAGATATACAGAACAAGCCCTGAGCAGGGACGGTACAAAGGCCATTCTAATCTATTTTTTATGTCGCGAGCGCGTTTCTTTCGCCACTTTGGCTATGACGAAGAGTTTGCCGGTAACTACGGCGCAGAGGATTACCGTTTTGTTAAATATCATAAATATCATGGTTCTCGACAAAAATATCTGCCAAAGAAAATTATTTGCCACGAGAGAGTGCTCGATCGTGAAAAAAGCTACCATAGCCTGAGTCGCGATTTATCAGCCAATACGCCTGTCGACTTGCAAAAGCGAAAAGAGTGCGAAACATATGGCGATGAATATGGCCATAGCCGCATTTTCCTTAATTTTGAATGGAAGATTATCTACCGCCACAGTGTATTTCCAACGACGCTGCCAGCAGAAAAACGCTGGTGGAAGCCGCTATGGTGGCTACGCTATTTATCGTCCACCCTTTCTCGCTAATCCCCTCAATAAAAAGGGGATGCCGAGGCATCCCCTGATATCTCACGATCGCGCTTTATTCTACGGTAACCGACTTAGCCAGGTTACGCGGCTGATCGACGTCGGTCCCCTTGATCAGGGCGACATGATAGGAGAGCAGCTGTAGCGGCACCGTATAGAAAATCGGTGCAATCACCTCTTCTACGTGCGGCAGCGCGATAATACGCATCCCTTCACTTTCGCTAAACCCGGCGCTCTGGGCGGCGAAAACGTACAGCAGACCGCCGCGGGCGCGTACCTCTTCAATATTGGACTTTAGCTTCTCCAGCAGCTCATTATTCGGCGCCACCACCACCACCGGCATATCGGAGTCGATCAGCGCCAGTGGACCATGCTTCAGCTCACCGGCGGCGTAGGCCTCGGCATGGATATAGGAGATCTCCTTCAGCTTCAGCGCCCCTTCCATCGCGATCGGATACTGATCGCCGCGCCCTAAGAACAGCGCATGGTGCTTATCCAGGAAGTCTTCGGCCAGCGCCTCAATGCTGCGATCCAGCGAAAGCATCTGCTCAATGCGATTAGGCAACGCCTGCAGGGCATGGACAATCTCCAGCTCCGCCTCCGCAGACATACCGTGCAGACGGCCAATACGCGCCACCAGCATCAGCAATACCGTCAGCTGCGTAGTGAAGGCCTTGGTTGAGGCTACACCGATCTCGGTACCGGCGCGTGTCATCAATGCCAGGTCTGACTCACGCACCAGCGAGGAGCTGGCTACGTTACAAATCGCCAGCGAACCCAGGTAGCCAATCTCCTTGGACAGGCGCAGCGCCGCCAGCGTATCGGCCGTTTCACCTGACTGAGACAGCGTTATTATCAAGCTATTTTTACGCACGGCTGACTTACGGTAGCGGAATTCAGAGGCGATCTCCACATCGCAGGGAATGCCGGCCAGCGCCTCAAACCAATAGCGGGCAACCATACCGGAGTGGTATGACGTTCCGCAGGCGATAATTTGGATATGCTCAACCTGTGACAGCAGGCGCTCTCCGGCCTCGCCCAGCTCCTGCAGATCGATTTGACCGTGGCTAAAGCGCCCTTCAAGGGTGTTTTTGATCGCCTGCGGCTGTTCGTAAATCTCTTTCTGCATGTAGTGGCGATAGGCCCCCTTATCCCCGGCGTCATACTGCACGTTGGATTCAACTTCGGCACGCGCCGCCGGTGCACCGTCGGCGTCAAAGATCGTCACGCTGTGGCGGGTTATCTCGGCAATATCGCCCTCTTCCAGGAATATAAAGCGGCGGGTGACCGGCAGCAGCGCCAGCTGATCGGAGGCCAGAAAGTTTTCCCCCATCCCTCGGCCAATCACCAGCGGGCTGCCCGAGCGGGCGCAGACCAGCGCCTCCGGGTGCTGACTGTCCATCACCACCGTGCCATACGCACCGCGCAGCTGTGGGATGACCCGCTTAACAACCTCCAGCAGGGAGCCTCCCTGGCGCTGTTCCCAGTTCACCAGGTGCGCAATCACCTCCGTATCCGTCTC
This sequence comes from Edwardsiella anguillarum ET080813, assembly GCF_000264765.2. Lineage (GTDB taxonomy): Bacteria > Pseudomonadota > Gammaproteobacteria > Enterobacterales > Enterobacteriaceae > Edwardsiella > Edwardsiella anguillarum. Next base: position 1,750,395 of record NZ_CP006664.1, on the reverse strand, counting down.
GGAGGTAAAGCGGTAACCACGCTCGATCAGCTGCGCGCGCAGCGTCTCGTGGTTTTCGATAATGCCGTTGTGCACTACGCTGATATGGCCGGAGACATGGGGATGCGCATTCTGCTCGTTCGGCTCACCATGGGTTGCCCAGCGGGTGTGGGCAATACCGGTGCCGCCGACCATCGGAGACAGGGCAACCGCGTCGCTTAACGCGTTGACCTTGCCTACACGACGCAGACGTTGCATATGTCCCTGAGCGTCTACGACCGCCAGACCCGCAGAGTCATAGCCGCGGTATTCCAGACGACGTAACCCTTCCAGCAGGATCTCTGCCACATCTCGCTGCGCTACCGCGCCAACAATTCCACACATAAGGTTTGATTCCTATAGCCAAACCGCCGCAGCGGTCTGTCGATGCCCGTATCGATCTGATTGATAAACGGCGCTGTGCACCGCTGCCCCGAGCCTTGTAGAGAGTGGGGCTGATCCCTTTAGCAGGATCGTTATTATGTTTTTCCCTGTGTCCCTCATCGGGGCACAGGGAAAAACCGCTGCGGCCGTTAGGTCGCAGCGATCGCGATCATTTTTTCTTCATCGGCCGTTTCCAGCCGCTGAGCTGCACCTGTTTCACCCGGCTGAGCACCAGCTCTCCGTCACCCACATTTTTGGTTACCGTCGTACCGGCCGCGATCGTCGCACCACGGCCAACGGTAACCGGCGCCACCAGCTGACTGTCTGAACCAACGAAGACGTCATCACCGATCACCGTCTGGTGTTTATTGGCACCATCATAGTTACAAGTAATAGTCCCTGCGCCGATATTCACCCCAGCGCCGATCTCCGCATCGCCCAGGTAACTCAGATGGCCCGCCTTAGAGCCGCGCCCCAGGTATGCCTTCTTCATTTCAACGAAGTTACCCACGTGAGCCTCCGCATCGAGGCAGGCGCCGGGGCGCAGACGGGCAAAGGGCCCCACGGTACAGGCCTGTGCCAGCCGGGCACCCTCAATCACCGTATAGGGACTAATCACACTATCATCGGCGATCTGGCAATCCTTCAGCACACAGCCGCTACCGATATGAACTCGGTCTCCCAGCGTCACTTTGCCTTCGATAATCACGTTGGTATCGATCACCACATCGCGCCCGTGCACCAGCTCACCGCGCAGATCGAAGCGTGCCGGATCGGTTAGCATTACGCCAGCCAGCAGCAAACGCTGCGCCTGCTGCTGCTGATAGGCTCGTTCCAGGGTGGAAAGCTGCAGGCGGTTGTTAACCCCCTCCACCTCGCTCAGGCGTTCGGGATGCACTGCCGCAATCTGCCGCCCTTCCTGATGGGCCATGGCGATAATATCGGTAATATAGAACTCACCCTGAGCATTGTTGTTATCCAGACGGGCCAGCCAGCGCTTCAGATCCGCGCCGTTGGCCACCAGAATGCCGGTGTTGATCTCATTGATACGACGCTGCAATTCGCTGGCGTCCTTATGTTCGACGATCCCCACCACGCTGTCGTGATGACGCACAATGCGGCCATAGCCGCTCGGGTCGTCCAGTTTTACCGTCAGCAGACCGATTCCCCCCTGGGGCTTCGCCGCGATCAGGCGCTGCAGCGTCGCGGCCGAAATCAGCGGCACATCGCCGTATAGCATCAGGATATCTTCATCGTCGGAAAAATCAGGCGCCGCCTGCTGCATGGCATGGCCGGTGCCCAGCTGCTGAACCTGTAGCACCCAGTTCAGCGGCTGGCCAGACAGATGGGCCTTCAGCAGGTCGCCGCCGTGACCGTATACCAGATGTACCTGACGGGCGCCCAGCGTCAGCGCGCTGTCAATAACGTGCTGCACCATCGGCTTGCCTGCCAACGGATGCAACACCTTAGGAAGATCGGAATACATGCGGGTTCCTTTACCGGCGGCAAGGATGACCACGCTTAATGGAGATGTCGACATAAGCAATCTGATCCATTCAAATTGATGGGGTAAAGTAAACCCGTTAAGCGGCGGGATTACTACATATTTCTCTACTCAAAACGCGCGCAGGCCAGATGTACTGCGGGGATAAGATGATGATAGATAACTTGGCAGGAGGGGGGCAAACACTCTCTTCGCCAATGCGCTTTTTCGCGCGATTAGCCCAACAATTGCGCAGCGAATATCCAGGGAGAGCGCTTTTTTTAACGATAAAAAAAACCTCTCCGCCGGGGAGAGGTTTTTTACCGTCGTCTGCTTACATCATTTTTTTGGTCAATTCGATTACGCGCAGTTTGGCAATCGCCTTGGCCAGCTCTGCAGATGCCTGAGCATAGTCAACGTCGCCGTGCGAGCTGCGGATGTGTTCTTCTGCTTTACGCTTCGACTCCATCGCACGCGCCTCGTCGAGGTCCTGACCACGGATAGCGGTATCGGCCAGTACGGTAACCGCGCTGGACTGCACCTCAAGGATGCCGCCGGAAAGGTAGATAAACTCCTCCTCTCCATGCTGTTTAACGATACGCACCATGCCAGGCTTAATGGCAGTAAGCAGCGGAGCGTGCCCCGGGTAGATACCCAGCTCACCTTCACTACCCGTCACCTGGATTTTCTGCACCAGCCCAGAGAACATCTGACGCTCCGCGCTGACCACATCCAGATGGAAAGTCATAGCCATATCACCCTCCTATCAGGCGTTACAGTTTCTTGGCTTTTTCCACGGCTTCGTCGATAGAACCCACCATATAGAACGCCTGCTCCGGCAGATGGTCATAGTCACCGTTCATGATGCCTTTAAAGCCCATGATGGTGTCTTTCAGCGAAACGTACTTGCCAGGAGAACCGGTGAACACTTCCGCAACGAAGAACGGCTGTGACAGGAAGCGCTGGATCTTACGCGCACGGGCCACAACCAGCTTGTCCTCTTCAGACAGCTCATCCATACCCAGAATAGCGATGATATCCTTCAGTTCCTGATAGCGCTGCAGAATGGACTGCACGCCGCGTGCGGTGTCATAGTGCTCCTGACCCACCACCAGCGGATCCAGCTGACGGCTGGTGGAATCCAGCGGGTCAACGGCCGGATAGATACCCAGAGAGGCGATCTGACGACTCAGAACTACGGTCGCATCCAAGTGCGCAAAGGTGGTTGCCGGCGACGGGTCAGTCAGGTCATCCGCAGGGACGTATACCGCCTGAACAGACGTGATAGAGCCGGTTTTCGTGGAGGTAATACGCTCCTGCAGCACGCCCATCTCTTCTGCCAGCGTCGGCTGATAACCTACCGCTGACGGCATACGGCCCAACAGTGCGGACACCTCGGTACCGGCCAGGGTATAGCGGTAGATGTTATCGATAAACAGCAGAACGTCGCGGCCTTCATCGCGGAACTTCTCAGCCATGGTCAGACCGGTCAGCGCCACGCGCAGACGGTTTCCCGGCGGCTCGTTCATCTGGCCGTAGACCAGAGACACTTTGTCCAGTACGTTGGAGTCCGTCATCTCGTGGTAGAAGTCGTTACCCTCACGGGTACGCTCACCTACGCCGGCAAAAACCGAGTAGCCGGAGTGTTCAATAGCGATGTTACGGATAAGCTCCATCATGTTGACGGTCTTACCTACGCCGGCGCCCCCGAACAGCCCCACTTTACCGCCTTTAGCGAACGGGCAGATCAGGTCGATAACCTTGATGCCCGTCTCCAGCAGCTCCTGGGAGTTGGACAGATCTTCGTAGCTCGGCGCCGCGCGGTGAATAGCCCAGCGCTCTTCCTCACCGATCTCGCCTTTCATGTCGACCGGATCGCCCAGTACGTTCATGATACGACCCAGCGTTGCCTTACCCACCGGGACTTCGATCGGGTGATTCTGGTCTTCTACGTCCAGCCCGCGACGCAGGCCGTCAGAAGAACCCATTGCAATACAGCGAACGACGCCGCCGCCCAGCTGCTGCTGAACTTCCAGTACCAGTTTAGTGGCACCGCCTTTTACCTCCAGTGCGTTATACACCTTCGGCACGGCATCCTGCGGGAACTCCACGTCCACCACGGCGCCGATAACCTGGATAATCTTTCCAGTAGCCATCTTGAATCCTCTACGTAATTCGTAAACCTAGCTCTTAAACCGCAGCAGCGCCCGAGACGATCTCGGTGAGCTCCTGGGTGATGCTGGCCTGACGAGCCTTGTTGTAGACCAACTGCAGCTCTTTGATCAGGTTGCCGCCGTTATCGGTTGCCGCCTTCATAGCAACCATTCGCGCGGCCTGCTCACTGGCCAGGTTTTCCACGACGCCCTGATAAACCTGTGACTCCACATAGCGACGCAGCAGGGTATCCAGCAGCGCCTTCGGATCCGGTTCATACAGGTAATCCCATGATTTCCTTTTCAGCTCTGCATCGTCTGCCTTAGGCAGCGGCAACAGCTGAAGGACCTGTGGTTCTTGGGACATGGTGTTGATGAACTTGTTGCTCACCACATACAGGCGATCCAGACGGCCCTCATCATAGGCCTGCAGCATCACCTTCACCGGACCGATCAGCTCGGACAGGGAGGGGTTATCTCCCATGCCGGTGACCTGAGCGACAACGTTGCCGCCCACGGACCCAAAGAAAGAGACTGCCTTGGAGCCGATCAGCGCGAGATCGATATCCACGCCCTTCTGGTTCCACTCTTTCATCTCTGTCAGCAGCTTCTTGAACAGGTTAATGTTCAGGCCACCGCACAGACCACGGTCGGTAGAAACCACCAGATACCCCACGCGTTTAATATCGCGCTCTTCCAGGTACGGGTGTTTGTATTCCAGATTCCCCAGCGCAAGGTGACCAATCACTTTGCGCATGGTTTCTGCATAGGGACGGCTGGCCGCCATGCGATCCTGCGTTTTACGCATTTTGGAGGCGGCGACCATCTCCATCGCTTTCGTGATCTTTTGCGTGTTTTGCACGCTGGCGATCTTGCTACGTATCTCTTTCGCGCCGGCCATCTCTGCTTCTCCTCAAAACCTTTTACGGCCCACCGTATTACTGCCGGCAGGCCGTAAGGCTATTACCAGGACTGGGTTGCTTTGAAGGTATCGAGGATGCCTTTCAGCTTACCTTCGATCTCGTCGTTATAAGCACCGGTCTGGTTGATTTGTTGCATCAGGTCGGCGTGCTCGCGATCAACGTAAGCCATCAGCGCCGCTTCGAAGCCGCCAACCTTCGCCAGCTCGACGTCTTCCAGGTAGCCACGCTCAGCGGCAAACAGCACCAGCGACTGCGCAGCAACGGACATCGGCGCATACTGTTTCTGCTTGAGCAGCTCAGTCACCTTCTGGCCGTGGCTCAGCTGTTTGCGGGTCGCGTCGTCCAGATCAGAGGCAAACTGAGAAAACGCCGCCAGTTCGCGGTACTGCGCCAGTGCGGTACGGATACCGCCGGACAGTTTCTTCATGATCTTGGTCTGCGCCGCGCCACCCACGCGGGATACGGAGATCCCCGGGTTTACCGCTGGGCGGATACCGGCGTTAAACAGGTTAGACTCCAGGAAGATCTGGCCATCGGTAATCGAGATTACGTTGGTCGGAACGAACGCGGAAACGTCACCTGCCTGGGTTTCAATGATCGGCAGCGCCGTCAGTGACCCCGTCTTACCCTTGACCTCACCCTTGGTGAAAGTCTCGACGTACTCAGCGTTAACGCGCGCTGCACGCTCCAGCAGACGGGAGTGGAGGTAAAATACGTCGCCCGGGAATGCTTCACGGCCTGGCGGACGACGGAGCAGCAGGGAGATTTGGCGATAGGCGACTGCTTGCTTGGACAAGTCATCATAGATGATCAGCGCGTCTTCACCGCGATCGCGGAAGTATTCACCCATCGCACAGCCGGCGTACGGCGCCAGATACTGCAGGGCGGCGGATTCAGAGGCCGAGGCCACGACGACAATGGTGTTAGCCAGCGCACCGTGCTCTTCCAGCTTACGCACCACGTTAGCGATGGTAGAAGCCTTCTGACCTACGGCAACGTAGATACACTTGATGCCGGAGTCACGCTGGTTGATGATGGCATCGACGGCCAGCGCGGTTTTACCGGTCTGACGGTCGCCGATGACCAGCTCACGTTGACCGCGACCGATCGGGATCATGGCATCCACGGACTTATAGCCCGTCTGTACCGGCTGATCGACCGACTGACGCTCGATAACGCCCGGGGCGATGGCTTCAACGGCGGAAAACCCGTCATGCTCGACCGGACCTTTACCGTCGATCGGCTCACCCAGGGTGTTAACCACGCGGCCCAGCAGACCACGGCCTACCGGAACCTCCAGAATACGGCCGGTACACTTGACCTTCATGCCTTCGGCCAGGTCAGCGTAGGGCCCCATCACTACCGCACCCACAGAGTCGCGCTCCAGGTTCAGTGCGATAGCGTAGCGGTTGCCCGGCAGCGCGATCATTTCGCCCTGCATGACGTCCGCCAGACCGTGAACGCGGATAATCCCGTCGCTCACGGAGACGATTGTACCTTCGTTGTGAGCTTCGCTCACCACGTCGAACTGAGCAATGCGCTGCTTGATCAGTTCGCTGATTTCGGTGGAATTCAGTTGCATGCTCCAGTCCCCTTAAGACTGCAAGACGTCTGTCAGGCGATCCAAACGGCCGCGAATGCTGCCATCGATCACCAGGTCACCCGCGCGGATAACCACGCCGGCCAATACAGACTTATCAATTTTGCAATTCAGCTTCACTTTACGTGACAGACGTTGTTCCATTGCGGCGCTGATTTTATCCAGCTGCGCCTGAGTCAGGGGCGCTGCAGAGGTGACTTCCACATCTGCCGTCGCTTCCATCGCATCACGCAGTGCAATAAACTGCTGCAGCACGTCAGGAATAACCTGTAAACGTCCGTTTTCCGCCATCACTTTAATGAAGTTCTGACCGGATTCATTGAGCTGGTCACCGCAAATATCAATGAAAAATGCCGCAAGGGTCTCCGGAGCCAAGGCACCGGACAACATTTCGGCCACGCTTTCATTGCGGGTCACCTCAGCGCTGAACGCCAGCATATTCTGCCAACGATCCAGGCTGTTATGCTCAACAGCAAAGTCAAAAGCTGCTTTGGCGTAGGGGCGAGCTACCGTGATAAATTCAGACATCGGCCCCTCCCTCCTTACAGTTCAGCGACCAGTTTATCGACGATGTCGCTGTTCGCAGCTTCATCCACGGAACGTTCAATAATTTTCTCGGCACCGGCGATTGCCAACATGGCGACCTGTTTACGCAGCTCTTCACGGGCACGCTTGCGCTCGGCATCGATTTCAGCCTGCGCCTGCGCGACGATCTTGGCACGTTCCTGTTCTGCTTCAGCCTTCGCCTCATCGATGATCTGAGACTTACGCTTGTTCGCCTGCTCGATGATCACCTGTGCGTCAGCCTTGGCTTTCTTCAGCTGGTCGGTCGCATTGGCCTGCGCCAAGTCCAGATCTTTCTTCGCACGCTCTGCGGAAGAGAGACCGTCAGCAATCTCTTTCTGACGCTTCTCTATGGCGGCCATAAGCGGCGGCCATACATACTTCATGCAGAACCAGACGAACAGGACAAACGCGATGGCCTGGCCGAGGATTGTTGCGTTAAGATTCACAGCACAATGCCTCTTAAATTAGTTAATCGGTTTGGTTGGCGTTAACGGGGAAAACCCCATTTACGCGACGGCAAACATGACGTACAGACCCAGACCAACCGCAATCATCGGGATAGCATCCACCAGACCCATTACGATAAAGAACTGTGTACGCAGCAGCGGGATCAGGTCAGGCTGACGCGCGGCGCCTTCCAGAAATTTACCACCCAGGATGCCGATACCGATCGCAGCACCGATTGCCGCCAGGCCCATCATCACAGCGGCAGCCATGTACAGCAGATCCATACTCAGGTTTTCCATGACAGTCTCCAGTTTGTTTCAGTTAAACGCAGTAGTGTTGTTAAAAATAATCAGTGCTCTTCAGACGCCATCGACAGATAGACGATCGTCAGAACCATGAAGATAAAGGCTTGAAGCGTAATAATCAGGATGTGGAAAATAGCCCATGGAACGTTGAGCAACCACTGTGACCACCACGGCAACAGACCGGCAATCAGGATGAAAATCAGCTCGCCGGCATACATGTTACCGAACAGTCGCAAACCGAGGGAGACCGGCTTGGACAACAGGCTGACGCCTTCCAGAATCAGGTTGACGGGAATAAAGACAGGATGATTGAACGGCTGCAGGGTCAACTCCTTAACGAAGCCCCCTACCCCTTTCATCTTAATGCTGTAGAACAGAATCAGGATAAACACCCCAAGCGCCATCGACAGGGTGATATTGACATCCGCCGACGGTACCACGCGCAGCGCAGGCAGGCCCATCCAGTGCTCAGCGATATACGGCAGGAAATCGATGGGAACCAGATCCATCAGGTTCATCAGGAAGACCCAGACGAAGATGGTCAGGGCCAGCGGTGCGATCAGCTTGCTCTTACCGTGATACATGTCGCGCACGCTGCCATCGACGAAGCCGATAATCAGCTCAACGGCGGTCTGAAACTTACCCGGCACACCGCTGGTTGCATTCTTGGCGACCTTACGGAACAGAGCCAAAAAGATCAGGCCCAGAACCACAGAGAAAAACATGGAGTCGATGTTCAGCGTCCAGAAAGATGCTGGGCCATCGTGCGGATTCACCAGCTCAAAAGTACGCAGATCCAACTGAAGGTTGTTCAGATGGTGACCGATGTACTCTTGTGGCGTAGAGATTTCTCCTGCAGACATGATGCCTCTTACCCTTTAAGTAGTTAATACGGTAACTGTTTTAATTACGACTTATAAATGCCGGCGCTGCTACCTGCACCACCAGCACCGCAATGTAAGTCAGGCCAAGCGGAAGAAAAACCGCCTTAAACCACCCCAGCGACACGATAAGCAGGGCTATCGTGCAGACCATTTTAAGCGCCTCGCCCAGAGCGAATGCCCAAGCAATACGCCCCTCAGCCCGCGCTTCGGCCCGCGAACGCGAGGCAAACAGCATAAACACGGCGTTGGGTAACCAGGCGGAAAGCCCGCCCAACAGTGCGGACCATCCCCAGCCTACCGATTTTATCGATAGGCAGATACTGAATAGAACAAAGGTCACTAGCTGTAGAATCAGCAAGTTACGTGCGATCTTCCCGCCATAAAGCGCTCCAGACATGACGTTTGCTCTCTCCGTACCCCCCAGGAGGTATGCTGATTTGAGTGACGTAATAAAACTGCCTTTACGAGGCTGAGTCAAGCCAGAAAAACGTGAAAATTATACGGTGCATCCCTACAAATTCAATGTATAAGTAGCCAAAAAGTGAATAGTAATTTAAATATTTTCACGATTTATCACCGAACACACAGAATCGACGAAATATCCTTTTTAGCCAATACATAACACAATTCCAATCTTACATTTTTACTCTGATGGATGATCACAGAATAAAGCAGCAAAAAAGCCAATATACCATAGCGTTAAGACTGTTTTTTAACCAATATTGCGAATATAGACATTTAAAATCATAAAGTTAGTCGATTAACTCATCAATCTATAGCTCAAAACCAAATGGAAACAGCCTGTTGACATATCGCTCCCCCCTTCTAGCCCCCTCCATAACCAGAAAACAATACGGCAAAAAAGCAAGGGCAGAGGGCGATCGCCGCCGAGTTCCCTCCCCGCTGGCACGCGGATCATCACGCAAATATTGTAAACAGATAGTAAACAAATAAAATATACGTCTACAAATGATTCAAGCTATTAAAGATTGATCCGCTCACTTGCTATGCAATGGTTTTTTTAGCTTTTTTTGACAAAAAACAAAATTAATCGGATTTTAGTACCACCAGATGGCGTTCCCCGTCCAGCGTTGGCACCTGCAGGCGGATCAGTTGTTCCACGCTAACGCCGGCCGGCAGATTTTGCAGCTCATCCTGAGGAACCGCGCCCTTCAGGGCATAAAAACGTCCGCGGTGCGCGGCGGGAAGGTGGCGACACCAAGACACCATATCCAGTAGAGAGGCAAAGGCACGACTAATCACACCGTCAAAAGGCGGCTCAGCGACAAACGCCTCGACCCGGCTCTGCACCGGCTCAATATTGTCCAGGTGCAGCTCATGTTGAACCTGACGCAGGAAACGTACCCGCTTACCCAGGCTATCCAGCAGCGTGAAGTGAGCATCAGGGCGCACGATGGCCAGAGGGATCCCCGGCAGACCCGGCCCGGTTCCCACGTCGATGAACCGCTGCCCTTGCAGATAAGGGTTAACAACGATGCTGTCCATGATATGGCGTACCAGCATATCGCGAGGATCGCGTACAGAGGTCAGGTTATAGGCCTTATTCCACTTATCCAACAGGGATACGTAGCCCAGCAGCCGTTGTTTTTGCTGATCGGTTAACGAAATGCCGGCCTGCGCCAGCAGCGTGTCCAGTTGCTTATTCACGGTATATACCTCAATCAAAGCCGGCCGTCGTAAAGACGGCCGGTCGCGAAGAATGGCCGCCGGGCAGCGGCCAATGGGCGCGTAGCTACAGGCTGCGGCGCAGCATTCCCTGCTTTTTCAGCCACACCAGCAGAATAGAGATCGCCGCGGGCGTAATGCCTGAAATCCGCGATGCCTGACCGATAGAGTTGGGTTTATGGTCATTAAGTTTCGCGATCACCTCGTTGGACAGGCCGTTGACCTGACGATAGTCCAAGTCGGCTGGCAGCAGCGTATTTTCATTCCGCTGCTGCTTTTCAATTTCGTCCTGCTGACGGGCAATATATCCTTGGTATTTAACCTGGATCTCAACCTGCTCAGCCGCCTGACGATCCGCTAGCGGTGGGGAAAACGGAGACAGCGAGGTCAGCGTAGCGTAATCCATCTCCGGCCTACGCAGGAGATCCTCGCCGCTGGCCTCGCGCGACAGCGGGGTTTTTAACAGCGCATTCACCTCAGCCGCCTGCTCAGCCTGCGGGTGTACCCAAGTATCGCGCAGACGCTGACGTTCACGCTCCATATTCTCCAGCTTCTGGTTAAACTGCGCCCAGCGCACATCGTTAACCAGCCCCAGCTCACGGCCGATAGGGGTCAAACGCAGGTCGGCGTTGTCTTCGCGCAGCATCAGGCGGTACTCCGCGCGTGAGGTGAACATGCGGTAGGGCTCCTTGGTGCCCAGGGTACACAGGTCATCCACCAGCACGCCAAGGTATGCCTCATCGCGACGCGGTGCCCAGCCGTCTAAATCGGCGGCACAGCGTCCAGCGTTCAGGCCTGCTAGTAGGCCCTGCGCCGCCGCCTCTTCATAGCCAGTCGTACCGTTGATCTGACCGGCGAAGAACAGCCCCTGAATGTATTTGCTCTCCAGGGTGGGTTTCAAATCCCGCGGATCGAAAAAATCATACTCAATCGCATAGCCCGGACGCACAATGCGGGTGTTTTGCATCCCCTCCATCGACCGTACGATGGCCATCTGAACGTCAAACGGCAGACTAGTTGAGATCCCGTTTGGATAGATCTCATTGCTGCTCAGACCCTCTGGCTCCAAGAAGATCTGGTGCGCATTACGATCGGCAAAGCGCATCACCTTATCTTCGATCGATGGACAATAGCGAGGGCCGATCCCCTCGATGATCCCGGCATACATCGGGCTACGATCCAGGTTACTGCGGATCACCTCATGGGTATGTTCATTGGTATGCGTGATATAGCAGGGTACCTGGCGCGGATGCTGACTAGCCTCACCGAGGAAAGAGAATACCGGTGCCGGATTATCACCATGTTGCTGCGCTAGCACGCTGAAGTCGATGGTTCGCGCATCAAGACGCGGCGGTGTACCTGTTTTTAGGCGGTTTACCCGTAGCGGTAACTCACGCAGGCGACGGGCCAGTCCGATGGCGGGCGGATCGCCTGCGCGACCACCGCTGTAGTTCTCCAGACCGATATGGATCTTACCGTTCAAGAAGGTGCCGACGGTGAGAACCACGGCTTTTGCGCGGAACTTTAGCCCCATTTGAGTAACCGCACCGACGACGCGATCGTTTTCAACGATCAGATCCTCTACGGCCTGTTGAAAGATCATCAAGTTGGGCTGGTTCTCTAGCGCCATACGTACCGCTTGGCGATACAGCACGCGATCGGCCTGAGCTCGGGTTGCCCGCACCGCCGGTCCCTTGCTGCCGTTGAGGATCCTAAACTGGATCCCGCCTTGATCGATCGCCTGAGCCATCAGCCCCCCCAGAGCATCGACCTCTTTTACTAAGTGCCCCTTACCGATACCGCCGATGGCTGGGTTGCAGGACATATGTCCGAGCGTATCGATATTATGTGTTAATAACAGGGTCTGGCGGCCCATACGGGCAGAGGCCATAGCCGCTTCGGTACCGGCATGGCCGCCACCGATGATGATGACGTCAAAGGGATCGGGGTAAAACATGGTACTACACCTCGCGCTAACCGAAAGGCTCTCAACGATCGTTATTTGCCTAGGGGTGGGGATTCTACTCAAGTTTAGGCGCAGGTCCAACCCACGTGGATCGTCGGATCCTCCGCCCAGTATTTAAAAGATCTTTTTTATTTAAAGATCTCTTTATTAGATCTTCTATTAGGATCGCGATCCTTTGTGGATAACACAAATTTCTCAATAAGGATCAAGTTACTACGCAGGATCATTTACTGTGGAAGATCGGTGATCCCAGACCGTAAAAGCTGGGATCTTTATTGGTTGTTATACACAGGCGCAAAAAAGGCTCTGGCTTGTTATTTGGATAACTACCGGTTTTTTACTGCTTATAACAAGACTTATGCACAGTCTAAGTGGGCAAAAAACATACTTATTGGATAAGTTTTTCCCACGCGATCAGCCATTCCTCTGCAAGATCCTCTGGAATATCGCAGCGCTGAATATCGATCTTGAGCATTTCGCCGAGACGCTGAGCACCAAATGCGATCAAAATGCGATCGACGATCGCGATCCCACCACAAAAGGTGTCATATTCACTGCTGCCGATGCCGACGGCGCCAAAATGGATCCCAGTGAGATCCGGCTGCTGGGTCTCTATTTGTTCAAACAACGGCTGCAAGTTATCCGGCAGCTCGCCGGCCCCGTGCGTCGATGTCACCACCAGCCAAATGCCCCGCAGGGGCAGCTCATCCAGACCCGGACCGTGCAGTACCTGCACGCCATGACCCCGTTCAGTTAACTTTTCGGCTAGATGTTCGGCGACATACTCGGCGTTGCCTAAGGTACTGCCGCTGATAACGGTGATATTTGCCATGATGATCCCAGCGAATGATTTGGACGGGCTATTGTACGCTGCGAATTTGCTGGGATCTAGCTGTGGATAATCTGGGTGTGAATGCGGATAACTCGATCCGGATCAGGGCCTGATGTCGCGCATGATCGGGTTTTGCAGGGAGATCAGCGTTTCAGTAGACTGAATTTCATCAATGGTCTGGATCTTGTTGATAAGTACGTGCTGCAGCGCTTCGATAGACTTGGTCATCACTTTAATGAAAATACTGTAGTGACCGGTGGTGTAATAGGCCTCGACCACTTCATCCAGGCTTTCCAGACGCGCCAGGGCGGCCGGGTAGTCTTTGGCGCTTTTGAGGATAATGCCGATGAAGCAGCAGACGTCATAGCCCAACATCTTAGGGCTGACCTGTATGCAGGCGCCGGTAATTACGCCGGCCTGTTTCATCTTTTCTACCCGTACGTGGATGGTTCCAGGGCTGACGTTAAAGTTTTTCGCCAGCTCGGCATAAGGCGTACGGGCATTTTGCATCAGCGCATTGAGGATGCCGCGATCGAGATTATCGATCGGATAAATTTCTGCCATTTTTTACCTTCAAATTTAGACAAAATTCAATTATAGACGCCATAAAATGATTGATTTAAACCAATAAGGCAATATTTGTTGTTGATTATTGAATTCATCGTCGCATCTGTTGCTTAATCAATACCAACAGGACAGACAGGCAGTGAGTACAACAATGAAAAAATCCTATATTGAAAAACAGCAGCAGATCAGCTTTGTTAAGGCGCATTTCTCCCGTCAGTTGGAGCAGCGCCTCGGTCTCATTGAAGTGCAGGCGCCGATCCTGAGCCGATTGGGCGATGGTACGCAGGATAACCTTTCCGGTCATGAGAAGGCGGTACAGGTAAAGGTGAAGAACCTGCCGCAGGACGTCTTTGAAGTGGTGCATTCCCTGGCCAAATGGAAACGTAAGACGCTGGGAATGTATGACTTTGCGCCGGGGGAAGGGTTGTATACCCACATGAAGGCACTGCGCCCCGATGAGGATCGTCTCTCTGCGATCCACTCGGTGTACGTGGATCAGTGGGACTGGGAGCGCGTGATGGGCGATGGGGAGCGTACTCCGGCCTATCTGCAGGATACGGTGCGCCACATTTATGCCGCGATGAAAACAACAGAGGCTGAAGTGTGCGCGCAGTATGGATTAACGCCGTTTTTACCCGCGGAAATCCATTTTGTACACAGTGAGACCCTGCTGCGACGCTACCCGGATCTGGATGCCAAAGGCCGCGAGCGCGCGATTACCCGTGAGCTGGGCGCGGTGTTCCTGATGGGGATCGGCGGCCGGTTGTCAAACGGTCAGGCCCATGACGTCCGCGCACCGGACTATGACGACTGGACTTCGCTGGGCGCCGAGGGGTTCGGTGGGCTCAACGGCGATATTCTGGTGTGGAACCCGGTGCTGGGCGATGCCTTTGAACTCTCCTCCATGGGGATCCGCGTTGATGCCAAGGCGCTGGAGCGTCAGCTGGCGCTGACGGACGATGAGGATCGCCTGGCGCTGGAGTGGCATCAGTCGCTGCTGCGCGGGGAGATGCCACAGACCATCGGCGGCGGCATCGGTCAATCCCGTCTGGTGATGCTGCTGCTGCAGCAGCAACATATCGGTCAGGTGCAGTGCGGCGTATGGCCACAGGAGATGCGCCAGCGCGTGCAGGCGATTCTCTAAGGCTCAATGGCGCCAGCGACGCAGCAGGCGCCCCTTAATCCCGCTGTCGAAGCGCCAAATATAATCAAAGACTTTCATTATGCTGGGCTTGCCATGTGGCGACATGGCCACTGCGTGAAAGCAGTGGCCATTCTGTTTTTGCAGCTGGGTTATCAGACCCTGTGTCTCTTCCGGCAGCCGCTGGGCAATAAAATCGGAAATGACGACCGCATCCGCCTGCTGCCAGGTCGGCTGCTGCAGCAGTGTACAGGTTTGTGCCAGGCAGCGCGCTAGATCGGTTCCGCCACGAAAGCGCTGGCTTAGGAAACGAATCGCCTGATCAATGCCGCTGTCGGCGGTCAGTTCATACTGCACAATTGCGGTAGAAAACAGCATGATGTAGCAGCGGCGATTATCGGCAAGGGCGATGCGCATCAGCGCCAGACAGAACGCCTTGGCACACTGCTCATGGAATCCTCCCATCGAACCTGACGTATCGACGCAGACGATAAACGGCCCCCTGGGCTGCTGTTGCTGGTGGAGGTACGTTACCCTGTGCTGAATTTGCTGCTCACGCCAGGCATCCCCCTGCAGACGGTAGGTCATCAGGCGCTTTTCCAGAAGACGGCGGTAAAACTCCAGCTCCAGCTCGCTGAGCCCTAGCAGCGATAGCTCGCTGGGCATCAGGCGTAGGATCTCATCGCTTTGATGGATCCCGCTGACCTCTTCAGGCATAACGGCCGGCTCGCGTACCAGTACGCGGCGAATCTCCTGCTGAGTGTCAGCGTGATCCTGGGGATCGGCGGCGCGGCTGCGCCCCAGTCGTTCAGCCAGCTGCTGCAGCTCTGGCTGGCCGGCAAGGAAGTCACCGTACTGAACCAGCAGCTGATAGTCACCGTGATGCGGCGGCGCACGGCTCATGTCCCAGAGGCGGCCCGCGGCATTTTCATTTTCCACGAGCACCGGCTCTAGCGCGCCGCTGAGCTGCATGCGCTGCTGCAGCTCTTGCTGCAGCATCTCTCGTTCCTGTTCCATCACCTGATGGTGGAGCGTCAGCGTTCGGGCGACCAGGCTCAGGCGCCACTGCTGTAGAAACAGCGTGTGAAAGCTGTCGCTGTGGGTGATCTGCCCATCGGGACAGAGCTGGTGGGCTTTGTGGCTAAACGGAGAGCCTTGGCTATCCAGCGCCGCTAGGGTGGAGGGTAAGCGGCGGAAGAATTCGCCGCTGCCCAGCAGGAGCTGATGCTGATACAGCGTAAATTCTTGAGCCAGATCGTCGGGCACGCTGGTGTCGTGGAGCCGTTTACGCAGTCGGCGCTGCCAGGCGGGCCATTCGCGATCGATGAGCTTGCGCAGGCGGGGGTATTTTTCAAAAAAGATCGCTAGCTGGGGGGCCGCCATCAGCCCGACCAGAAAGTCCTGCAGCAGCTCGCTTTCATTCATGACGAGAAAAGCTTCGACGGCCTCAAGTGACGGCATGTCAGAGGGTTTCTCCCTGCAGCCGAGCGGCTAGAGCATTAATCTGCTCATCCACTTCCAGTAGGCTGGCCTCTATCTGAGCCAACCACTCGCGGCAGACAAACAGGCAGGGCTGCTGCCCGGCGAACTGTTGGCGCTGCTGGCGCAGCGTTTGCCTTATCTCCTCAAGACCGGCCAGAATGGCGGGATCCGCCTGCTGATGCGTACCGTCAGGCAGACTCAGCAGACTGGGTTGATGGCTGATATCGCGGATCTCCAGCTGATGCTGTGAATTAATTGCGACGTCAACGGCCAGGGCAAAGCCGATACCGTTGAGGCGGGCCCGCAGTTCGCCGCCTTTTTGCAGCCAGCGGGTCAGCGCCGCGGTTTCAACGCTGAGGTGGGTGACCTGCATATCGTGCAGACGCAGCGGCTGCAGCAGTAGCAGCGTGAGCTGTGGCGCAGTGAGCTCCGCCGGCAGGGTATAGTGGGCCCGGTGGTTAAACAGTGCGGATTTATGCCGTAGCGTCAGCGCGCGGCTCTGCTGATATGTTCGTTGGCTTTGCAGCCATTGCCCCTCTAGCCGCTGGATCTGCAGCAGCAGCGCCTGCTGCCGGTAGGCCTGCTGTGTCAGGATCTGCTGGATGTGCTGGTTCAGCAGCTGGCGTGAGGAAAGATCGTGCCACAGGCACTCTTTCAACAGGATCAAATCGAGGGGGGCGACGGTGTCGCGGCCGCTGAAAAAGGCACAGGCCTGCAGCAGGCGTACGGCTTTTTTCCAGCGCCGATCGGAGATATAGGGCGCATTTTCCAGCGTGTCGATATGCTGGCGCAGCTGAAATATGAGGTCAAAGACGTTATCCGGCAGTGCGACTCCGCTCAGCTGCTGCTGCCAGCGTTGAAACTCATCGCCGTCGATGCTGAGACTGTCGGGAACCGGATTGGCGTTTTCATCCTGATGGCTATTGATCAATGCTCGAAAATTACTCTTTTCCTGCACTTTATCCAGCCATAGGCGGATAAGCATACGGTCGTATAGCGCTTCCAGCCCTCCGTCGGCGTCCGGCAGCTCGTTAGAGGCGGTAACCAGCAGGCGCAGCGGGATATCCTCTTCCCGATCACCGTTACGGAAACGGCGTTCGTTGATGGCGGTCAACAGGGTATTCAGAATGGCCGGGCCCGCTTTCCATATCTCATCCAAAAAGACGATTTCGGCTTCTGGCAGGTAGCCCTGGGTCAGGCGCTGGTAGCGCCCTTCGTCTTTTAGGGCTTGAATAGAGAGGGGGCCGAATACCTCCTCCGGAGTGGAGAAACGGGTCATCAGGTACTCAAAGGCGCGCGCATTGCGAAAGGCGAACTTAAGCCGACGGGCGATCAGACTCTTGGCAATGCCCGGGGGCCCGAGTAGGAAGACGCTTTCGCCGCACAGCGCCGCCAGCAGACACAGGCGTACCGCCTGCTGCCGTTCATACAGTCCGGACTCCAGCGCCTGGCTCAGTCGTGAAATACGTTCGGCCAATTGGCGAGGTTGCGTCATAATATTCTCTATTCATGACATGGATGATTTTGTTGTATCCATTTATAACCTGTATGACCAGCTTTTATTTTCATTCACGGCCATCGGGGAGATATTCACAGGCAACGCGGCGGCGTCACATGCTGTTTGTTACATAATCAACGATATTCTTGCGGGTTTTACAGTGGGAATACATGGGTATTTATGCATACTGTGCAACCTTTATCTGCGCCCGGGATGTTGGTGCATTGATGGCTGACGGAAATTTCAAACGAAAAATGTTATGAGTACAGAACAGAAACGTTCACTGACTACGGTGACGCTGGCCGCTATCGGCGTCGTGTATGGCGATATCGGCACCAGTCCACTGTATACCCTGCGCGAGTGTTTTGCCGGGCACTATGGATTTGAGGTGAAGCCAGAGATTGTCTTTGGCTTCCTCTCGCTGATCTTTTGGATGCAGATCCTGATTGTCTCGCTGAAGTATCTGACCTTTGTGATGCGGGCCGACAACGAAGGCGAAGGGGGGATCCTGACCCTGATGTCGCTGGCTGGTCGTAATACGCCGGCGCGAATAACGGCTACGCTGGTGATCCTGGGGCTGATTGGCGGTAGCTTCTTCTACGGTGAGGTGGTTATCACTCCGGCGATCTCTGTGATGTCGGCCATTGAAGGGCTTGAGATTGCCGCTCCGTCGCTGGATCCCTACATCGTTCCGCTCTCTGTTCTGGTGCTGACGGTCCTGTTTTGTATTCAAAAACACGGCACCGGCAGCATTGGCCGCCTGTTTGCGCCGGTGATGGTGCTGTGGTTTTTAGCGCTGGCGATCTTGGGGGGGCGCAGCATTCTCGCCAATCCTCAGGTGCTGTACGCCTTGGATCCGCGCTGGGCTATTAACTTCTTTATACATTATAAGGCGCTGGCATTTTTTGCTCTCGGGGCCGTGGTGCTGTCAATCACCGGGGTCGAGGCGCTGTATGCCGACATGGGGCACTTTGGTAAACGTCCTATTCGCCTCGCCTGGTTTCTGTTTGTGATCCCCTCGCTGATGCTGAACTATTTTGGCCAGGGCGCGCTGCTGCTTAAAGATCCGTTGGCGATAAAGAATCCCTTCTTTTTGTTGGCGCCTGACTGGGCGCTGATCCCGCTGCTGGTATTGGCTACCCTCGCCACGGTCATCGCATCGCAGGCGGTGATTTCCGGCGTCTTTTCTCTGACGCGCCAGGCGGTGCGCCTTGGCTATCTGCCGCCGATGCGTATTATTCATACGTCGGATATGGAGGCCGGTCAGATCTATATTCCGGCCATTAACTGGGCGCTGTATATTAGCGTGGTGTTGGTGATCGTCGGCTTTGAGCGTTCCAGCAATCTGGCGGCGGCCTACGGCATCGCCGTTACCGGTACGATGGTGCTGACTAGCATTCTATCCTGCACCGTCGCGTTTAAAAACTGGCATTGGAACCGTTTCTTGGTCGGGATCCTGTTGGTATGCCTACTGTGTATCGATATACCACTGTTTAGCGCTAACGCCATGAAGATACTCTCCGGCGGCTGGCTGCCGCTGACGCTGGGGCTGATGATGTTTATCGTCATGACGACCTGGAAAAGTGAGCGCTTTCGCCTGCTGCGTCGCCTGCATGAGCACGGAAATTCTCTGGAGGCCATGATCGCCTCGCTGGAGAAGTCGCCGCCGGTCAGGGTGCCGGGAACCGCGGTATATATGTCGCGGGCGGTGAACGTCATTCCCCTGGCGCTGCTGCATAACCTGAAACATAACAAGGTGCTCCATGAGAGGGTGATCTTGCTGACCCTGCGTACCGAAGATGTGCCCTATGTGCATAATGTGCGTCGTGTCACCCTTGAGCAGCTGTCACCGACGTTTTGGCGGGTGGTGGCCAGCTATGGCTTTAAGGAAACGCCGAACGTCGAGGAAATTTTCCACCGCTGCGGTCTAGAGGGGCTCTCCTGCCGGATTATGGAGACCTCGTTCTTCATGTCCCATGAGTCGCTGCTGCTGGGACACCGGCCTTGGTATCTCAAGGCGCGGGGCCGGCTGTTCATGGCGCTGAGCCGTAATGCGCTGCAGGCGGCCGATCAGTTTGAGATCCCGCCTAACCGGGTTATCGAGCTGGGAACCCAGGTCGAAATCTGACCCATCAAACTGGATAACGTATAAAAGGGCGCCTGACGGCGCCCTTTTTCATTGAAATTACTGTTTAGCTGAATCGTTTTTACCGCGAAACGTTTCGATTACGATCACATTTTTTTATTTTTTGCTTTGTTCAGCCCGGCTATACCTCTACACTTAGCGGAGAGCGAAACGTTTCGCTGGTGGAGCGAGTAATGAAAAAAGGCACGGTATTAAATTCTGAACTTTCAGCCCTGATCTCCCGTCTGGGTCATACGGACAGCGTGACGGTTGGCGATGCCGGGCTGCCGGTTCCTGACGGTATCCAGCGTATCGATCTGGCGCTGACCCATGGCATCCCGCGTTTTATGCAGGTTATTGAGACGATGACGGCAGAAATGCAGGTTGAGCGTGCCGTTTTGGCGCAGGAGATGGTTGAGGCTAATCCTGACATTCACCGGCAGCTGGTGACATGGCTGCAGCGGCTGGCGCAGACGCAGGGCAACGCGATTCATATCGACTATGTTTCCCACGGTCAGTTTAAGGCGCTGAGCGGTGAAAGTAAGGCCATCGTCCGCAGCGGAGAGTGTTCACCTTATGCCAATGTACTGCTGTATGCCGGCGTGACCTTTTGAGGCCATTATGCAACCGTTACTGGCTTTAACCGCAATCGATAAATCGTTTCCCGGCGTGAAGGCGCTGTCCGGTGCTTCGCTGAATGTCTATTCCGGACGGGTGATGGCGCTGGTCGGAGAAAACGGCGCAGGCAAATCCACCATGATGAAAGTGCTGACCGGGATCTATCAGAAAGATGCCGGTTCGCTGCATTATCTGGGCAAAGAGACGGCGTTTAACGGTCCCAAGTCCTCGCAGGAGGCCGGCATTGGTATTATTCATCAGGAGTTGAACCTGATCCCGCAGCTGACTATCGCTGAAAATATCTTTTTGGGCCGCGAGTTTACCAATCGCCTGGGGCGCATCGACTGGAAAAAAATGTATGCCGAGGCAGACAGGCTGCTGGCGCGATTGAATCTGGACTATGGTAGCCGCCGTCTGGTCGGCGATCTATCCATCGGCGAACAGCAGATGGTCGAGATAGCCAAGGTGCTGAGCTTCGAATCGCGGGTCATCATCATGGATGAGCCGACCGATGCGCTGACGGATACCGAGACGGAGTCCCTGTTTAACGTCATCCGAGAGCTGAAGGCTCAGGGACGCGGCATTGTTTATATCTCGCACCGTCTGAAGGAAATATTTGAAATCTGCGATGACGTGACCATCTTCCGCGACGGACAGTTTATCGCAGAGCGGCCCGTCAGCGCGCTCTGCGAAGATTCGCTGATCGAGATGATGGTTGGGCGCAAGCTGGAGGAGCAGTATCCGCGCCTCGACAGTGCGCCCGGCGATCTGCGCCTGCAGGTCAGTCACCTATCAGGCCCTGGCGTCAGGGATGTCTCTTTTACGCTGCGCAGCGGTGAAATACTGGGCGTGTCCGGGCTGATGGGCGCGGGGCGCAGTGAGCTGATGAAGATCCTGTACGGCGCGCTGCCTCGTACCCAGGGGAGTATAACCCTGGAGGGCAACCCCATTCAGACCCGCTCTCCGCAGGAGGGGATGGCCAACGGTATCGTCTATATCTCAGAGGATCGAAAGCGCGATGGCCTGGTGCTGGGGATGTCGGTGAAGGAGAACATGTCACTGACGGCGCTGCGCTACTTCAGCCGCCTTAACGGCTCGCTCAAACATGGCGAAGAGCGGGAGGCCGTCGGTGATTTTATCTCGCTGTTCAACATCAAGACCCCATCGATGGATCAGGCTATCGGCCTGCTTTCCGGCGGAAACCAGCAGAAGGTGGCGATCGCCCGCGGTCTGATGACCCGCCCCAAGGTTCTCATCCTTGATGAACCGACGCGCGGCGTCGATGTCGGCGCCAAAAAAGAGATCTATCAGCTGATTAACCAGTTTAAGGCGGAGGGATTGAGCATCATTCTGGTCTCCTCCGAAATGCCCGAGGTGCTGGGAATGAGCGATCGTATCCTGGTCATGCATGAGGGACAGCTGAGCGGCGAGTTCCCGATTGAACAGGCAACCCAAGAAGTGCTGATGGCCGCGGCCGTTGGCAAGCAATACGGCGTTAAGCAGGAGTAATCCCCGATGAATACCCAAGTAACTGCAAACCAGGGCGGATTCAGCAAGGCCCGACTCAAAGTCTGGCTGGTCGAGCAGAAATCGCTGATCGCCCTGCTGGTGCTGATCGCGGTGGTCTCCTCCATGAGCCCCAATTTCTTCACCGTCAATAATCTGTTCAACATTCTGCAGCAGACCTCCGTGAACGCCATCATGGCCGTAGGGATGACGCTGGTGATCCTGACCTCTGGCATCGATCTGTCCGTGGGATCGCTGCTGGCGCTGACCGGCGCGGTCGCGGCGTCCATTGTCGGGATGGATGTTAATGCGCTGGTGGCGGTTGGCGCGGCGCTGGCGCTGGGGGCGGCGATTGGCGGCTGCACCGGCGTTATCGTGGCTAAGGGCAAGGTTCAGGCCTTTATTGCGACCCTGGTGATGATGCTGCTGCTGCGCGGGGTCACGATGGTGTATACCGATGGCAGTCCGGTCAATACTGGTTTCTCTGCGCAGGCGGATCTGTTTGGCTGGTTTGGCATCGGTCGTCCTCTGGGGATGCCGACGCCTATCTGGCTGATGATTGTGGTCTTTGCGCTGGCGTGGTACATGCTGCACCACACCCGCCTAGGGCGTTATATCTACGCGCTGGGCGGGAATGAGGCGGCAACGCGCCTGTCCGGGATCAGCGTCGATCGCGTCAAGATTGCGGTGTATGCCCTGTGCGGCTTGCTGTCGGCGTTGGCCGGTGTGATCGAGGTCGCCCGACTCTCCTCGGCGCAGCCGACGGCCGGCACTGGCTATGAGCTGGATGCGATTGCGGCGGTGGTGCTGGGCGGGACCAGTCTGGCCGGCGGTAAGGGGCGGATTATGGGAACTCTGATCGGCGCCCTGATCCTTGGCTTCCTGAATAACGGCCTAAACTTACTCGGTGTTTCCTCCTACTACCAAATGATCGTCAAGGCAGCGGTGATTCTGTTGGCGGTTTTGGTAGACAACAAAAGCAATAAATAACCTTACCTACAGGAATCGATGAGATGAACATGAAAAAACTGGCAACCTTGATCTCCGCCGCGGCCCTGAGCGCCACCCTGAGTGCCAACGCCATGGCGCAGGACACCATTGCCCTGGTGGTTTCTACCCTGAATAACCCGTTCTTTGTGTCGATGAAGGATGGCGCGCAGAAAGAGGCCAATAAGCTGGGATACAAGCTGGTGGTATTGGACTCACAGAACAACCCGGCCAAAGAGCTGGCCAACGTACAGGATCTGACCGTGCGCGGCGCTAAGCTGATGCTGATTAACCCGACGGACTCCGATGCGGTGGGCAACGCGGTAAAAATGGCCAATCAGGCCAATATTCCGGTGATCACCCTTGACCGTGCGGCTAGCCAAGGTAGCGTGGTTAGCCATATCGCCTCCGATAACGTCGCCGGCGGCAAGCTGGCCGGTGACTTTATCGCCCAGAAGCTGGGGACCGGTGCCAAGATCATTCAGCTGGAGGGGATCGCTGGAACCTCGGCAGCCCGTGAGCGCGGCGAAGGCTTTAAACAGGCGGTCGTCGCCCATAAGTTTGACGTACTGGCCAGCCAGCCAGCCGACTTTGACCGTACTAAGGGCTTGAACGTCATGCAAAACCTGCTCACGGCGCACCCGCAGGTTCAGGCCGTATTCGCACAGAATGATGAAATGGCGCTCGGCGCGTTGCGCGCGCTGCAGACGGCGGGCCGCGGCGATGTGCTGGTCGTGGGCTTTGATGGAACCCAAGACGGTGAAAAAGCCGTACAGAGCGGTAAGTTGGGGGCCACCGTAGCACAGCAGCCTGAGCAGATCGGCGTGATCGGCATCGAGACCGCGGATAAGGTGATCAAAGGGGAAAAAGTACCGGCCAACATTCCGGTTGAGCTGAAGCTGGTCACCAAGTAACGAACCGGGAGACCCTCCGGGCAACGCCGCCGCTGGGATACCGGCGGCGGTAGATAAGTAGGAATACAGAATATGCAAACAGGCAAACTGGTCGTATTAGGTAGTATCAATGCCGATCACATTCTCAAGGTTGAACATTTTCCCCGCCCCGGCGAAACCTTAACCGGACAGGGATATCAGGTGGCATTCGGCGGTAAAGGGGCCAATCAGGCCGTTGCCGCCGGGCGCAGCGGTGCGGATATTGCCTTTATTGCCTGTGTTGGCGCCGATGATATCGGCGAACGGATACGAACCCAACTGGCCGGTGATGGGATCGATATACACGCCGTGGAGCGCGTCGATGGCGAAAGCACCGGCGTGGCACTGATTTTTGTCAATCAGGATGGGGAGAATGTCATTGGCATCAACGCCGGTGCTAACCATGCGCTGACGCCGCAGTATCTATTCCGCCATCGGGCGCTGGTGGCGCAGGCAGATGCGCTACTGATGCAGCTGGAGTCACCGCTGGAGACCGTTGAGGCCGCCGCGACGCTGGCCAGAGAGCATCAGACCAAGGTGATTTTGAACCCGGCACCGGCGCGGACGCTGCCGGACTCTCTGTTGCGGCTGGTGGATGTCATTACCCCCAATGAGACCGAGGCTGAGCGCCTGACCGGTATTCGGGTCCACGACGATGAGAGCGCTCGCCAAGCCGCCGCCGTATTGCATGGCAAAGGCATCGCGACCGTGATGATCACGCTCGGTCGCCGCGGCGTTTGGGTCAGCCAGGAGGGGCATGGCGGGGTGATCCCGGGATTTAGGGTTAACGCCATCGATACCATTGCCGCCGGGGATACCTTCAACGGCGCGCTGCTAACCGCTCTGCTGGAGGGGAATACGCTGTCTGCCGCTGTACGCTTTGCCCATGCCGCCGCGGCGATCGCCGTAACGCGCGAGGGTGCGCAGCCCTCCGTCCCTTGGCGCCGTGAGATCGATGCCTTCCTGCAGACGCATCAGGAGTAATCGGACGTGGCAACAATGAAGGACGTCGCCCGCCTCGCGGGCGTCTCCACCTCGACCGTATCCCATGTCATCAATAACAATCGCTTCGTCAGCGACAGCGTGCGTCAGCGCGTTCTGGAGGCCGTTCAGCAGCTGAATTATGCCCCCTCTGCGCTGGCCCGCAGCTTAAAGATGAACCAGACGCACACGCTTGGGATGCTGGTTACCACCAGCAATAACCCCTTCTTTGCTGAGGTGGTGCGTGGGGTCGAGCGCAGCTGCTATGAGCGGGGCTATAGCCTGATCCTGTGTAACACCGAGGGCGATCCGGCGCGTATGAGCCAGAGCATGGAGACGCTGCTGCAAAAGCGGGTAGACGGTCTGTTGATGATGTGCACCGAGAATTTTCGGCCGGCGCAGGAGATGATTGCCCGTTATCCCGCGCTGCCGACGGTGATGATGGACTGGGCGCTGTTCGATGGCCAGAACGATATCATTCAGGATAACTCTTTCCTGGGGGGGCAAATAGCGACGCGCTATCTGATCGAACGCGGCTACACCCGCATAGCCTGTCTGGCGGGGCCTAAGGATAAGTCTCCCTCTTGCCAGCGTCTGGAAGGCTTTCTGTATGAAATGAAACAGGCCGCGCTGCCGGTGCCGCCGGAGTACATCCTGTTCGGCGATTTCGAGTTTGCCGGCGGAGTACAGGCGATGAAACAGCTGCTGACGCTGCCGACGCCGCCCCATGCGCTGTTTACCGGCAATGATGCGATGGCCGTCGGCGTATATCAGGTGCTGTTTGAAGCCGGACTGCGGGTGGGCGACGATGTTGCGGTCGTCGGCTATGACGATATTGAGCTGGCGCGCTATATGTCGCCGCCGTTAACGACGATCCATCAGCCCAAGGATGAGCTGGGAGAGCTGGCAGTCGATACGTTAGTACACCGCCTGAAGCACCCGACGCGGGAGCCGCAGACGCTGGTATTAACCCCCCAGCTTATCGAGCGAGGCTCGGTCTCCGTCCATCACGGATGAGGTGCATCGCGCCGACGTGGGACGCGGCGGCCCTTCAGCAAGTGGTCGCCATCCTTGGGATGGAGCAACAGAAATACGCTAGCCGACAGCAGGGTGATAGCGCCCATTGTAATAAAGGTATAGTGGAAGTGATCCACCAGTGACCCAGCAACCTGAGTATCATAAAAGCGCAGCACTGCGGCGCTGACGGCAACGCCAAAGCTGATGGACAGCTGCTGGGTCACCGCCAGTACGCTGTTGCCCGCGCTGGCATTTTGGTCGCTCAGATCGCCCAGGGTAATCGTGTTCATTGCGGTAAACTGGGTGGACATGAACATCCCCAGCAGAAACAGCGGCAGGATCAGCAGCCACAGGGGCATTTCAGGCTTCTGTAGGGAGAATTGCGCGATCGTTAGGCCGATAATCAGCGTCACCCCCACCAGCGTATTACGATATCCCTGACGGCGCAGTACGCCGGTAACCAGCGATTTTCCCAGCATCGACCCCAGTGCCGTCGGCGCCATCATGCAGCCCGCAATAATGGCACTATAGCCGAATCCTACCTGCAGCATGAGCGGCATCAGGAATGGAATGCAGCCGGTGCCCAGGCGTGAGGCTATGTTGCCCACGATACCGACGGAGAAGGTATGGGTACGAAATAGAGGCAGGGCGATAAGCGGGTGGGGGTGGCGTCGGGCGTGCAGGATATACAGTAGCAACGAGCCGAGGCCCGCCAATATGCCGCCCCAGGCATAGGGCTGCGGTAGCGCCTGCTCGCCGAATAGCTCCATGCCACATGAGAGCAGCACCAGCCCTAGGCCAAATAGCATAAAGCCAAGCATGTCAAAGCCGCGGGTAGGGGCGGTAAAGTCAGGCATATAGCGTAGGGCATAGAGGATGCCGATAATACCAATCGGAATATTGATCAGGAAAATCCAGTGCCAGGTGGCATAGGTGACGAGCCAACCGCCGAGCAAAGGGCCGAGCACGGGGCCCACCAAGCCCGGTAAGCTGATGAAGTTGAGTACTGGCAACAGCTCATCGCGCGGATAGGCGCGCAGGAGCGCGAGACGGGCAACCGGCATCATCATCGCCCCGCCAATGCCCTGTAAAACGCGAGAGGCGACCAGCATCTCCAGTGAGCCGGACAGCGCGCACAGCAGGGAGCCAAACGAGAATAGCGAGACAGCGGCAATAAAGACGCGCCGAGTCCCCAGCCTATCGGCTATCCAGCCGCTGATGGGGATCAGCATCGCGACCGTCAGGGTATAGCTGATGATGGCAGACTGCATCACCAGCGGGGAGCGGGCCAGACTACGGGCGATGGCGGGCAGTGCGGTGTTCAGGATAGTGGCATCCAGCGCCTGCATAAAAAAAGCCATTGCCGCAATCCAGGGCAGGCCAGCCATACTCCGGGCGGTCTGGGTCATAAGTTTTCCGTCGAGTGTTAGGCTCCGTCTATACCCAGTAGACCCTGACAGGCCACATAGGCCCCCTGGGCGTCGCCGGCGAGGATGGCATCGACGATCGCCTGGTGCTGCTCCAGCTTGACGACTTCATTACCGGTTACCGAACGGAAGTAGCTTTGGTAAACCGAGTTGAACAAGTTGGAGAACGAGGTCAGGAACGGGTTAGCGCTGGCCTTGTAGATTTGCTGGTGGAATTGTACATCGACCCGAATCCAGCGTTCGCGATCAAAATGGCTATTGAGCTCGCGCATTTCATGCATCAGGTTATTGATAGCGGCTTTATCGGTGCCGCTGGCGTGCAGCGCCGTCAGCAGACAGGCTTGTGGCTCCAGCGCATTGCGCAGTACCAGGAAGTGATCTTTGACGTGTTCAAAATTCTCTCGGGTCAGCCACCAGGTCAGCAGCTCCTGGTCGAGAAAATTCCAGCTGCTGCTCGGCATGACGCGCGTACCAATGCGCGGGCGCGGTAGCAGCATACCTTTGGCCGCCAGCATTTTTACCGCCTCACGTACGGCGGTGCGGCTGACACCATAGATCTCACCCAGTTCGAGTTCTCCCGGCAGAATGCTGCCGGACTGATATTCGCCGGACAGGATCCGCTGCCCTATCTTCTCAGCAAGAAGATAGGAAAGATTGCGCTGGGCGGCTTGTTGTTGAGCATTTAGTTGCATGGTTAGTCGATCCTAATCAGGTATGCATATCTATATTCCTCTATTTTATCCTACAAAAAACAAATCACGTTGTACTGTTGGATGAAAAGAGTCCGATATTACGTTTTTTTGTGCGAGATGGTGAAAATGAGCGCAGTTGAGAATTTTTTTTAAATTAAGACTTGTCACGTCGCGAGAAGTCCCTATAATGCGCCTCCACTGACCGGGAACAACGACCAACTCGTAGCCCAGTCAGGTAGAGAAAGCAAAAATAAATGCTTGACTCTGCGGGCGAAAAGCGTAATATACGCAGCCCACGCCGGTGATAACTCAACGGGTTTTCACGGCGACGCTCTTTAACAAATTATCAGACAATCTGTGTGGGCACTCGCAAGATTCGTATTAAGCATTCCTCGGAATGCCAAAATATTTAAAGTCTTGAAGAGTGACAGCAGTTAATTCATTACGAATAAACAGTTTAATTTCTTTGAGCATCAAGCTTTTAATTGAAGAGTTTGATCATGGCTCAGATTGAACGCTGGCGGCAGGCTTAACACATGCAAGTCGAGCGGTAGCAGGGAGAAAGCTTGCTTTCTCCGCTGACGAGCGGCGGACGGGTGAGTAATGTCTGGGGATCTGCCTGATGGAGGGGGATAACTACTGGAAACGGTAGCTAATACCGCATAACGTCGCAAGACCAAAGTGGGGGACCTTCGGGCCTCATGCCATCAGATGAACCCAGATGGGATTAGCTAGTAGGTGAGGTAATGGCTCACCTAGGCGACGATCCCTAGCTGGTCTGAGAGGATGACCAGCCACACTGGAACTGAGACACGGTCCAGACTCCTACGGGAG
This sequence comes from Edwardsiella anguillarum ET080813, assembly GCF_000264765.2. Classification (GTDB taxonomy): domain Bacteria; phylum Pseudomonadota; class Gammaproteobacteria; order Enterobacterales; family Enterobacteriaceae; genus Edwardsiella; species Edwardsiella anguillarum. The sequence continues at coordinate 1,721,340 of NZ_CP006664.1, read as the reverse complement.
GCAGCAGTGGGGAATATTGCACAATGGGCGCAAGCCTGATGCAGCCATGCCGCGTGTATGAAGAAGGCCTTCGGGTTGTAAAGTACTTTCAGTAGGGAGGAAGGTGTGAACGTTAATAGCGTTCACAATTGACGTTACCTACAGAAGAAGCACCGGCTAACTCCGTGCCAGCAGCCGCGGTAATACGGAGGGTGCAAGCGTTAATCGGAATTACTGGGCGTAAAGCGCACGCAGGCGGTTTGTTAAGTTGGATGTGAAATCCCCGGGCTTAACCTGGGAACTGCATCCAAGACTGGCAAGCTAGAGTCTCGTAGAGGGAGGTAGAATTCCAGGTGTAGCGGTGAAATGCGTAGAGATCTGGAGGAATACCGGTGGCGAAGGCGGCCTCCTGGACGAAGACTGACGCTCAGGTGCGAAAGCGTGGGGAGCAAACAGGATTAGATACCCTGGTAGTCCACGCTGTAAACGATGTCGATTTGGAGGTTGTGCCCTTGAGGCGTGGCTTCCGAAGCTAACGCGTTAAATCGACCGCCTGGGGAGTACGGCCGCAAGGTTAAAACTCAAATGAATTGACGGGGGCCCGCACAAGCGGTGGAGCATGTGGTTTAATTCGATGCAACGCGAAGAACCTTACCTACTCTTGACATCCAGCGAATCCTGTAGAGATACGGGAGTGCCTTCGGGAACGCTGAGACAGGTGCTGCATGGCTGTCGTCAGCTCGTGTTGTGAAATGTTGGGTTAAGTCCCGCAACGAGCGCAACCCTTATCCTTTGTTGCCAGCGGTTCGGCCGGGAACTCAAAGGAGACTGCCAGTGATAAACTGGAGGAAGGTGGGGATGACGTCAAGTCATCATGGCCCTTACGAGTAGGGCTACACACGTGCTACAATGGCGTATACAAAGAGAAGCGACCTCGCGAGAGCAAGCGGACCTCATAAAGTACGTCGTAGTCCGGATTGGAGTCTGCAACTCGACTCCATGAAGTCGGAATCGCTAGTAATCGTGGATCAGAATGCCACGGTGAATACGTTCCCGGGCCTTGTACACACCGCCCGTCACACCATGGGAGTGGGTTGCAAAAGAAGTAGGTAGCTTAACCTTCGGGAGGGCGCTTACCACTTTGTGATTCATGACTGGGGTGAAGTCGTAACAAGGTAACCGTAGGGGAACCTGCGGTTGGATCACCTCCTTACCTGAAGATACGAAATTGTGTAGTGCTCACACAGATTGTCTGATAGATGTTCGAGCAAATACCTTATGCAGGCTTGTAGCTCAGGTGGTTAGAGCGCACCCCTGATAAGGGTGAGGTCGGTGGTTCGAGTCCACTCAGGCCTACCAACTCCCTTCCTGGGTGAAGCGGACGGTGGTAATAAGGTATCGGCAGTAAAGTCATGGGGCTATAGCTCAGCTGGGAGAGCGCCTGCTTTGCACGCAGGAGGTCTGCGGTTCGATCCCGCATAGCTCCACCATATTTCAGAACATACTGAGAAATCAGCATGTTGTGAAATATTTTGCTCTTTAACAATCTGGAACAAGCTGAAAATTCGAAAACAATCGAATTGCTTTTAATAAGTGATTCGAGAGTCTCTCAAATGCTTACAGCACGAAGTGAAACATCTTCGGGTTGTGAGGTTAAGTGACTAAGCGTACACGGTGGATGCCTAGGCAGTCAGAGGCGATGAAGGACGTGCTAATCTGCGATAAGCGTCGGTGAGCTGATATGAAGCATTATTAGCCGGCGATGTCCGAATGGGGAAACCCAGTGCAATCCGTTGCACTATCGTTAAGTGAATACATAGCTTAACGAGGCGAACCAGGGGAACTGAAACATCTAAGTACCCTGAGGAAAAGAAATCAACCGAGATTCCCCTAGTAGCGGCGAGCGAACGGGGAAGAGCCCAGAACCTGAATCAGTTTGTGCATTAGTGGAAGCGTCTGGAAAGTCGCGCGATACAGGGTGATAGCCCCGTACACGAAGGTGCACAGCTGTGAGTTCGATGAGTAGGGCGGGACACGTGTTATCCTGTCTGAATATGGGGGGACCATCCTCCAAGGCTAAATACTCCTGACTGACCGATAGTGAACCAGTACCGTGAGGGAAAGGCGAAAAGAACCCCGGCGAGGGGAGTGAAATAGAACCTGAAACCGTGTACGTACAAGCAGTGGGAGCATCCTTCGGGGTGTGACTGCGTACCTTTTGTATAATGGGTCAGCGACTTATATTTTGTAGCAAGGTTAACCGAATAGGGGAGCCGTAGGGAAACCGAGTCTTAACTGGGCGTCTAGTTGCAAGGTATAGACCCGAAACCCGGTGATCTAGCCATGGGCAGGTTGAAGGTTGGGTAACACTAACTGGAGGACCGAACCGACTAATGTTGAAAAATTAGCGGATGACTTGTGGCTGGGGGTGAAAGGCCAATCAAACCGGGAGATAGCTGGTTCTCCCCGAAAGCTATTTAGGTAGCGCCTCGTGAACTCATCTTCGGGGGTAGAGCACTGTTTCGGCTAGGGGGTCATCCCGACTTACCAACCCGATGCAAACTACGAATACCGAAGAATGTTATCACGGGAGACACACGGCGGGTGCTAACGTCCGTCGTGAAGAGGGAAACAACCCAGACCGCCAGCTAAGGTCCCAAAGTCATGGTTAAGTGGGAAACGATGTGGGAAGGCATAGACAGCCAGGATGTTGGCTTAGAAGCAGCCATCATTTAAAGAAAGCGTAATAGCTCACTGGTCGAGTCGGCCTGCGCGGAAGATGTAACGGGGCTAAACCATGCACCGAAGCTGCGGCAGCGACGCTTAGGCGTTGTTGGGTAGGGGAGCGTTCTGTAAGCCGTTGAAGGTGGCCTGTGAGGGCTGCTGGAGGTATCAGAAGTGCGAATGCTGACATAAGTAACGATAAAGCGGGTGAAAAGCCCGCTCGCCGGAAGACCAAGGGTTCCTGTCCAACGTTAATCGGGGCAGGGTAAGTCGACCCCTAAGGCGAGGCCGAAAGGCGTAGTCGATGGGAAACAGGTTAATATTCCTGTACTTGGTGTTATTGCGAAGGGGGGACGGAGAAGGCTAGACCGGCCGGGCGACGGTTGTCCCGGTTTAAGCGTGTAGGTGTGATGACCTGGCAAATCCGGTCATCTTTAACACTGAGGCGTGATGACGAGGCACTACGGTGCTGAAGTGGTTAATGCCCTGCTTCCAGGAAAAGCCTCTAAGCTCCAGATAACACTGAATCGTACCCCAAACCGACACAGGTGGTCAGGTAGAGAATACCAAGGCGCTTGAGAGAACTCGGGTGAAGGAACTAGGCAAAATGGTGCCGTAACTTCGGGAGAAGGCACGCTGGCATGTAGGTGAAGTCCCTTGCGGATGGAGCCGAAGCCAGTCGAAGATACCAGCTGGCTGCAACTGTTTAATAAAAACACAGCACTCTGCAAACACGAAAGTGGACGTATAGGGTGTGACGCCTGCCCGGTGCTGGAAGGTTAATTGATGGGGTCAGCCGTAAGGCGAAGCTCTTGATCGAAGCCCCAGTAAACGGCGGCCGTAACTATAACGGTCCTAAGGTAGCGAAATTCCTTGTCGGGTAAGTTCCGACCTGCACGAATGGCGTAATGATGGCCAGGCTGTCTCCACCCGAGACTCAGTGAAATTGAACTCGCTGTGAAGATGCAGTGTACCCGCGGCAAGACGGAAAGACCCCGTGAACCTTTACTATAGCTTGACACTGAACATTGAACCTTGATGTGTAGGATAGGTGGGAGGCTTTGAAGTGTGGACGCCAGTCTGCATGGAGCCGACCTTGAAATACCACCCTTTAATGTTTGATGTTCTAACCTGGCCCCGTGATCCGGGGTAGGGACAGTGTCTGGTGGGTAGTTTGACTGGGGCGGTCTCCTCCCAAAGAGTAACGGAGGAGCACGAAGGTTAGCTAATCCTGGTCGGACATCAGGAGGTTAGTGCAAAGGCATAAGCTAGCTTGACTGCGAGAGTGACGGCTCGAGCAGGTGCGAAAGCAGGTCTTAGTGATCCGGTGGTTCTGAATGGAAGGGCCATCGCTCAACGGATAAAAGGTACTCCGGGGATAACAGGCTGATACCGCCCAAGAGTTCATATCGACGGCGGTGTTTGGCACCTCGATGTCGGCTCATCACATCCTGGGGCTGAAGTAGGTCCCAAGGGTATGGCTGTTCGCCATTTAAAGTGGTACGCGAGCTGGGTTTAGAACGTCGTGAGACAGTTCGGTCCCTATCTGCCGTGGGCGTTGGAAGATTGAGAGGGGCTGCTCCTAGTACGAGAGGACCGGAGTGGACGCACCGCTGGTGTTCGGGTTGTGATGCCAATTGCATTGCCCGGTAGCTACGTGCGGAAAAGATAAGCGCTGAAAGCATCTAAGCGCGAAACTTGCCTCGAGATGAGTCTTCCCTTGGACCTTGAGTCCACTGAAGGAACGTTTAAGACTAAGACGTTGATAGGCTGGGTGTGTAAGCGTAGCGATACGTTGAGCTAACCAGTACTAATGATCCGTGAGACTTAACCTTACAACACCGAAGGTGTTTTAGAGAGACGAATTTAGCTTGTTCAAGATTGGAACCGATGGCCAGTGATGGCGGTTGGTAAAACAGAATTTGCCTGGCGGCGATAGCGCGGTGGTTCCACCTGACCCCATGCCGAACTCAGAAGTGAAACGCCGTAGCGCCGATGGTAGTGTGGGGTCTCCCCATGCGAGAGTAGGGAACTGCCAGGCATCAAATTTAGCGTGCTGATATGGCTCAGTCGGTAGAGCGCACCCTTGGTAAGGGTGAGGTCCCCAGTTCGATTCTGGGTATCAGCACCACTTTTTCGGGGTTTTGTTCGGCAAAAAGAATTTGCTTGGCGGCGATAGCGCGGTGGTCCCACCTGACCCCATGCCGAACTCAGAAGTGAAACGCCGTAGCGCCGATGGTAGTGTGGGGTCTCCCCATGCGAGAGTAGGGAACTGCCAAGCATTAAATAAAGCAAAAAAGCCGCTCACAGAGCGGCTTTTTTGCGTCTGAAGCCAGGCCAGATCCTGTGAAAAACCGCCGTTGGCGGTCTTTTTATACATAGAAGATCTCACCTTACCCTTTAGCTTGTTGCTCTAACCAACGCTGGACGAAGGCTGCAATTTCATCGGGGTTATTAATATCCAGGAATGGGACGGCGCAGTCATGGCGGCTGTCGCTGGCCAGCGCAATGACGTACTCGTCGATAAGGCCGCTAAAGGGCTTGCCAACCGCGTGCCGGTAGAGCGCTATTTTGGCAATGTGCTCATGTTTAAATCCCTCGACCAGAATTAAATCGCAGCGCCTGGCATCGATGCGTGAGGCCAGAAAGCGTAAGTCCAGCGGCTGCCTCTCCGGCGTTTCACTCATCAACGCCCAGCGTAGATCGCTGGCGACCAGCGTTTGATCCGCACCGGCTTTACGCAGCTCATAGCTGTCTTTACCCGGGGTATCGACATCCATATCGTGATGGGTGTGCTTGATTAGGGCGATGCGGATCCCCCGGGCTTTTAGGCTGGGAATCAGCTGTTTCAGCAGCGTGGTTTTTCCGGTACCGCTATAGGCGGCAATGCCCAAGAGTGGTGGGGTCGTCACGGTGATGTGTGTCCCTGTTGTTGTGTCTGCTGGCACTCTTGCAGACTATTAATATTGATAAAGAGCGTGGGATCGGCATAGCGTATGGGCTGCGCATCAACCCATTGCATGAATAGCATGAGCTTACGCTCTCCCCGCAGCAGAAAGGTGCGTAGCTGCGGCAGCAGGCTGCGGTGCCATAGGGCGAGCGTCGGGTGGCGGCGCTCGCCGTCGTCAATATAGGCTGCGAGGGCGTCGCCTTTGCCTTGCCAGAGTACGTTGACCAGATCGGCGGGAATAAAGGGGACATCGCAGGGAACAGAGATAAGCCACGGCGTTTGGCACTGCTCCAGCGCCGTTAGCACGCCGGCCAAGGGGCCAGGAAAGCCCGCCATGCTGTCGCTGAGCACTTCGCAGCCGCTTTGTCGGTAGGTCTGTTGATTTCGATTGGCGCTGATGACGACCCGGGATACCTGGGGCGCTAGACGTTGTAAAACCTGCTGGTACAGGGGTATGGCGTTGAGTGTAACCAATCCTTTATCTCTACCCTGCATCCTGGTGGCCCGCCCGCCCGCTAAAATAACCCCCTCAATGTCCTGCATTGTGAAAGCGCTCCTGTAAGCTGTAGATGTCGAACGATGCTCTATCATAGCGCCCCTTTAATGACGATGTAATAGTTTGTAAATAGTGAGTGTTACACGGTAAACGACTATCTTTGCTAAATTAGGATTGCTAGTTTTAGCAGCCCTGTGAATAGATAAGAGAGCGTACTCTATGAAATGCCATCGCGTTAATGAGCTTATTGAGTTAATCCATCCGGCCTGGCAGCAGGAACCGGATCTGAACCTGATGCAGTTTTTACAGAAACTGGCCGACGAGGCGGGCTATGAGGGCGCACTGGCCGATCTTACTGATGATATTCTGATCTATCACCTGAAAATGCGCGACAGTGAGAAGAGCGCGGTGATCCCGGGCCTGCAAAAAGACTATGAAGAGGATTTCAAAACGGCCCTACTGCGCGCGCGCGGCGTGATTAAAGATTGATGCTATGACGACGTCGGCCTTTAATTTTCAAACTCTGACACCGGATCTCATCCTGGATGCGCTGGAGAGTACGGGGATCCGCGTTGATTCCGGTCTTAGTGAGCTGAACAGCTATGAAAACCGCGTCTATCAGCTGATGGATGAGGAGAGACGACGCTATGTGGTGAAGTTCTATCGGCCCGAGCGTTGGAGCGATGCCCAGATCGCAGAGGAGCATGCTTTCTCTGCCGAGCTGGCCGCGCAGGAGATCCCGCTGGCGGCACCGCTGTTCCTGAATGGTGCCACGCTGCATCACTACCATGGATATGCCTTTGCGGTCTTTCCCAGTCTAGGGGGGCGTGAGTATGAGGTCGATAGCCTCGACCAGCTGGAGTGGGTTGGGCGCTATCTGGGGCGTATCCATCAGGTAGGCCGACGTCAGCTGTTTGGCTGCCGGCCGACCATTGGGCTGGACGAATATGTCTACCAGCCGCGGGCGCTGCTGGCGGAAAGCCCTCTGGTGCCCGAAGCGCAGCGATCTGCGCTGCTATCGGCGTTAGATACGTTGATTGCGGCGTTGCTTCCGTGCTGGCGGGATGATTTGCCACAGCTGCGTCTGCACGGTGACTGCCACCCGGGAAATATACTGTGGCGCGATGGTCCACTGTTCGTGGATCTGGACGATGCGCGCAACGGCCCGGCGATCCAGGATTTGTGGATGCTACTGAATGGAGATGACGCTGAGAAGCGCGTACAGCTGGATGTACTGCTGGAGGCCTACGGCGAATTCAGCGATTTCGATCTGCGTGAGCTGGCGCTGATTGAGCCGCTACGTGCCATGCGGATGATCCACTATGTGGCCTGGATCTGCCGCCGCTGGCAGGATCCCGCGTTTCCGCGCAGTTTTCCCTGGATGGGCGAGTCCCAGTTCTGGCTGCGCCAGACCCAGGTATTTCAAGAGCAGGTCCGTCTGTTACAGGCCGCTCCGCTACAGTTAACGCCGATGTATTGACGATAGATCCCGAATAATGGAGAAGTGATAATGAAAAAGATATGGCTGGCCCTGCTGGGCATGGTTATGGCGTTTGGCGTATCGGCCGCGCAGTTTACTAATGGGGAACAATATACCACGCTGGATAAACCGGTAAGCGGTGCGCCACAGGTATTGGAGTTCTTCTCGTTTTATTGTCCGCATTGCTATGAGTTTGCTGAGGTTTACCATATTCCCCAGGCCATTGAAGGTAAACTGCCACAGGGGATAAAGCTGACCAAATACCACGTAGAGTTTCTTGGCCCGTTAGGAAAACAGCTGACTCAGGCATGGGCTGTCGCGATGGCGCTGGGGGTTGAGGATAAGATTACCCAGCCTATGTTTGATGCGGTACAAAAAACGCAGAGTATTAAGACCGAGGCGGATATTCGCAATGTATTTATTCAGGCCGGGGTGAAACCGCAAGAGTATGACGCTGCGCTGAATAGCTTCGTGGTTAAATCTTTGGTGGTGCAGCAGGAGAAGGCCGCAGAGGATTTCCAGCTGCGCGGCGTTCCGGCGGTGTTTGTAAATGGCAAGTACATGGTGAAAAGCGATGGGTTGGATACCAGCTCCATGGCGAACTATGTGGCGCAGTTTGCCAATGTGGTGCACTTCTTGGTGAGCCAGCCGTAATCGGCGCGCTGACGCTGAGTAATACGCCGGATCTCGTTTCTCCGGCGTTTTTTTTAGACTTTAGACGGTGGGACGGTAACGCTCGCGCAGCCGGGTTATCAGTAGATCCTTACGCTGCCAAAGCGTATTCAGCCATAGCTGAAACTGGCGTTTGAAGCGCTTATTATTGAAATAATCGCCGCGAATTTCATCGCTGATCGGCAGTGTTTCAATGTGTACGACGATGTCTTGCATGCGTCCGCAGAGAAGATCGAGGAAAGGGCGTCGCTCATTCTGTGGGTAAAGCAGCGTGACGTTAAGCACTCGATCAAACTGGCTGCCAAGGGTACTGAGGGTAAACGCGATGCCCGCGGCCTTGGGCTGTAATAGATTCTGATAGGGTGAGTTTTGGCCGCGGCGTTTTTCCTCCGTACAGCGTGAGCCTTCGACGAAATTAACGATGGTGGTTGGACGCAGGCGAAATTTCTCGCATGAACGGCGAGTAGTTTCAATATCCCGATCGCGCCGTTCCGGGTGTTTAAGGAGATAGCTGCGGGAATAGCGCCGCATGAAAGGCATATCCAATGCCCAACAGGCTAGGCCGATAAAAGGTACCCAGGCCAGCTGCTGCTTAAGGAAATACTTATTCATTGGAATATGATTCCGTAGCAATACACACAGCACCACAATATCCGTCCAGCTGTTATGATTGCTGATCAGCAGATACCAGTTTTGCTTACTTAACCCCTCTAGGCCGCTAACGTGCCATTTTAGCCGTGGATTCAGGTACATTAATCCGGCCAAACCTTGGCACCAGCACCACATCAGCCTATCGGAATAGCGGGAAATAGCGCGCCGTATCCCAGGCAGCGGCAGCAGCAGTTTTACTATGCCCAAGCATGTGATTGGCAGCGAGCAGGCCACGGTGACTACGATGGTCAACAGCGTTGTTAATACGAAGATAAAAGGAGACAACACCGTGGCAATCAGGGTAGGCATTGGGAACTCACACCGCACTCGGAAGAATTAGGAGCTGCAATGTTAGCAGATAGGGACGTAAGTCGGCACATTTTGTCCCGCCCAAAGATATTTCTGTAAAAAATTCTGCAGCGTTTTAAAAGTTGGTCATACTATAACGACGCCGAGCGAAGGCTTAGACATCGCCGGTAATACCAGTTAAGTTATACACAGATCATACGTTATGGTTTCTGTATTAAGCTTTCCCTTATTATATATTTATAATGTTGATTTTTATTGATTATATTTATTCAATTTCCATAAAAACCCTTCTGCGTATTAAATGCTCAATATTTTGCTAACAAAGTTATCCACAGATGGATCCGGCGCGATCGTGCGTTACCTGGCGCGATAAAACGCTCCGAATATTCGTCAGCGCACTCGAGGTGTGGCATCCTTACACTCTGATAACCACCACGACAAAGACAGATTATGGCCCAGATAGCTGAAAATCCCCTGATCCTGGTTGATGGATCCTCATACCTTTACCGTGCCTATCATGCGTTTCCACCGCTGACCAATAGCGCCGGGGAGCCTACCGGGGCTATGTATGGTGTGCTGAACATGCTGCGTAGCCTGATCATGCAGTATCAGCCGAGCCATGTTGCCGTGGTGTTTGATGCCAAGGGTAAAACGTTTCGCGATGAGCTGTTTGCCGAATATAAGTCACATCGTCCTCCTATGCCGGACGATCTGCGTGATCAGATAGCGCCGCTGCACCAGATGGTTGAGGCGATGGGGCTACCGCTGCTGGTCGTACCGGGGGTGGAGGCAGACGATGTGATCGGTACGCTGGCGCGCCGCGCTGAGCTGGCGGGGCGGCATGTTCTGATCAGCACTGGCGACAAGGATATGGCGCAGCTGGTAACGCCGAATATCACGCTGATTAATACGATGACCAACACCGTTCTGGGGCCTCAGGAGGTGTGTGACAAATACGGGGTGCCGCCATCGCTGATCATCGACTTTTTAGCGCTGATGGGCGATGCCTCTGACAATATTCCCGGCGTCCCCGGCGTAGGTGAGAAGACGGCGCAAGCGCTGTTGCAGGGCATTGGCAGCCTGAAGACGATTTACGATGATCTCGATCGGGTGGCCACCCTGAGCTTTCGTGGTGCGAAGACCATGGGAGCCAAGCTGCTGTTGAATAAAGAAAAGGCCGATCTTTCCTACCTACTGGCGACCATTAAGACCGACGTCGATCTGGCGCAGGGGTGCGACGATTTAGCCATTAAACCGCTGGATAGCGAGACGCTGCACCGGCTGTTCAGCCGCTATGAGTTTAAGCGTTGGCTGAGCGATGCGCAGGAGGGCTCCTGGCTCACAGGGGCAACAGGCGGTCGTAAAACGCGGGGGGAGAAAATTGCTGACGCACCTGCGGTGCCTGCACCGGAGGTTTCCGTGACGCTGACGCGCGAGGGCTACCAAACGATCCTCGATGAGGCCGCGCTGGAGGCATTGATTACACGCTTGCGCCAGGCCGGGAGCTTTGCCTTTGATACCGAGACCGATTCGCTGGATGTGCTCTCGGCCAATCTGGTGGGGATCTCCTGCGCCGATGCGCCGGGGCAGGCATGTTACATCCCGTTGGCTCATGACTACCTGGATGCGCCGCATCAACTTGATCGTCAGTATGTTCTGGCGCGCCTGCAGCCGCTGCTGGAGGATGAAGAGGTAGCCAAGATTGGCCAGAACCTGAAGTATGATATCGGCGTTATGGCGCGCTATGGCATCACGCTGCGCGGCGTGGCGTTTGATACCATGCTGGAGTCCTATGTGCTCAATAGCGTAGCCGGACGCCATGATATGGACAGCCTGTCGGCCCGCCATCTCGACCATAAAACGATTACGTTTGAAGAGATTGCCGGTAAAGGTAAAGGTCAGCTGACGTTTAATCAAATCCCGCTGGAGCAGGCGGCGGAGTATGCCGCAGAGGATGCCGATGTTACCCTGCAGCTGCATCAGCGTTTATGGCCGACGCTGGAGGGAGAGCCTGGGCCGAGCCATATTTTCCGCGATATCGATATGCCGTTGGTGCCGGTGCTGTCGCGGATGGAGCGTACCGGGGTACTGATCGACAGCGCGATTCTGGGTCAACATTCGCAGGAGCTGGCGATACGGCTGGAGGCGCTGGAGCAGCAGGCGCACAGCGAGGCTGGAGAGCCGTTTAATCTGTCATCGACCAAACAGCTGCAGAGTATTCTGTTTGAAAAGCAGCAGCTGCCGGTATTGAAGAAAACGCCGGGCGGAGCGCCATCCACCAATGAAGAGGTGCTGGCTGAGCTGGCCGAGCAGGGATATGCGCTGCCGCAGGTAATCCTGGAGTACCGCACACTGGCCAAGCTGAAGAGTACCTACACCGATAAGCTGCCGCTGATGGTAAATCCGCTGACGGGTCGGGTACATACCTCTTATCATCAGGCCATCACCGCAACGGGCCGACTGTCATCCAGCGATCCTAACCTGCAGAATATCCCCGTGCGTAGCGACGAAGGGCGGCGTATTCGTCAGGCTTTCATCGCGCCGGTCGGCAGTCGGATTGTGGCGGCGGACTACTCACAGATCGAGCTGCGCATCATGGCGCATTTATCGGGAGACAAAGGGCTGCTGGAGGCGTTTGCTGCAGGGAAAGATATCCATCGTGCCACGGCGGCAGAGGTCTTTGGCCTGCCGTTAGAGGCGGTGAGCGCTGATCAGCGCCGCAGCGCGAAAGCGATTAACTTTGGCCTGATTTATGGTATGAGCGCCTTTGGTCTGGCTCGCCAGCTGAACATTGGCCGCGGCGAAGCCCAACGCTATATGGATCTCTACTTTGAGCGCTACCCGGGCGTGCTGGCCTATATGGAGCGCACCCGCCAGCTGGCATCGGATCAGGGCTATGTTGAAACGCTGGATGGACGCCGACTCTATCTGCCCGAGATCAACGCGCGCAATGGCATGCGCCGTAAAGCGGCGGAGCGTGCCGCGATTAACGCGCCGATGCAGGGAACGGCGGCCGATATCATTAAACGGGCCATGATTGCCGTTGATGGCTGGCTACAGAAGGCCCAACCGGAGGTGCGCATGATTATGCAGGTGCACGATGAACTGGTGTTTGAGGTACCGGAGTCTCAGGTTGAGGCGGTGGTATGTCAGGTTCGCGCGCTGATGGAGAATAGTCTGTCGCTGGCAGTTCCATTAAAAGTTGATATTGGTTGCGGTGAAAACTGGGATCAAGCTCACTAAATTGCGGCCTTTTAATCCATTTATGTAATTTAACTACATAAAAACGCGTTAATGGATGAGGTTTGCGGATTTAAATGGCATATTTTTGTAAGTAAGCAACAAAAAAGGTTGATCGATACATAAAATGTTGTACAGTTGTCAGCGTAGGGTACAGAGGTAAGATGTTCTATCTTTCAGACCTTTTACTTCACGTAATCGGATTTGGCTGATTATTAGCCGCCCCAGTCTTTATGACTGGGGCGTTTTTTTTGTATAAAGAACACGTTAGCTGAAATATCACCGCGTATACCTCGCCGGTGGTGCCGGACGCGTGTTGACGTCGTAAGACGCTTGTCGCTGATGTGATTATTTTCTATTTTGTTGAAAAATGACATAAAAAAGCCGCTTGCGCGGCTGATGGCATCTGTAGGCCTGAGGCTCATTACTCGCCGATGCTGGGATCGTCGTCCTCGTCCGCCTGCTGAGGTGCAATCTCGCTGAACCAGGTATCCAGCTTATCTCTCAGCTTATCGACGCCGAACTTTTTGAGGGAGGAGAATGCGTCGACCTGAATGTCGCCCATAAACGGCAGAACCGCCTCTCGCACCATATTCAGCTGCGCCTTGCGGGCGCCAGAGGCCAATTTATCGGCCTTGGTTAACAGCAGCAATACCGGCAGGCCGGCCTCTACCGCCCAGGCGATCATCTGCTGATCGAGATCCTTTAGCGGATGGCGGATATCCATCAGTACGACTAATCCCTTCAGACACTGCCGTTTCTGCAGATACTCCCCCAGCGCCTGCTGCCATTTACGCTTCATCTCTTCCGGGACTTCGGCGTAGCCATAGCCCGGCAGATCGACTAGGCGAATGCCATCCTCAACCTCGAACAGATTGATAAGCTGGGTACGTCCCGGCGTTTTACTGGTACGCGCCAGACTTTTCTGATTGGTTAGCGTATTGAGGGCGCTGGATTTCCCGGCGTTGGATCGCCCGGCAAACGCCACCTCAATGCCGGTATCTGCCGGCAGGTGGCGAATATCGGGGGCGCTGGTGACGAAGTGTGTCAGATGGTAGTTGTAAGTTTGACGGGCCAAGAGGATCGTCTCCCTGTTGCTGGAGGAATAATGGCAGGAATTATAACCATAATGACGGGAAAGGGCGCGTAAATCCGTGTGCTGTCGGCATGGATGGCGTAAGCCATTGGCCCGCCTCCGCGTAAGCGATCGGCTATAGCGTTATCAGATAATGGCGTATCATTCTGTAAGGCCTTGATTTTTTACTCATTGATATTCAGCTAATTACATTACTTGTGTGATATCGATCGACTATCGAGGCGCGATTTCGCGTATTGTTCTTTACCATCAGTAGGATAGATTAACTCCAGCGCAGGGATGCAGCGTAAAACGGACTCTTCGTCAGGATGACGATGCCCAGGGGGCGTTAAGGATAACGCGTCGGGGTAAGGAGACCGGCCACAGGATGTGGCGCGACAGACAGGAGGTTTGTCACAGGGAGGTATCTGGCTCGGGAGTGGGCTACCGCCTTCGGGCGGGAGAGGGAGTTTGCCTTAGGGATGAGGGCAGGGAGCATCACCGCAAAGGGATAAACCGGGACGTTGTTTGCCGTTAGGGATGATTAGTGTGAATATCCTTCTGCAGAAGGTATAAAATTAAGGCGACAGTTTAGGCTGTCGCCTTTTTTCTTTGCGGCCTTTCTGATAGATTTCGCCGCAGTTTTCGACATCTCTGATCAAGAGTATAAGTTATGAGTCCGGTGAATAAATCAAAGGCCGTTAAAGCCAAAAAAACACGTAAAACCCGTCAGGAGCTGGATCTGGAAGGACGCGAGCGCAAACGCCAGAAAAAGCGCCGCGGCCATAAGCCGGGCGCCCGCAATAATGACAGCGCGGCTCAGGGGGGAAAGGGAAGTAGCCGCGCAGGGCGCGATCCGCGTCTCGGCAGCAAGACGCCGGTTACGCTGGTGGTCGATAGTCAAGTGACAGCGCAGCGCCGTCCGCAGCCGCCGGTACAGCCAGAGGTGAAGAAGGCGCTCTCCCCGGAAGAGGAGCTGGCGCGTCTGGAAAATGATCCGCGTTTGGATGCCCTGCTGGAGCGTCTGGAAAATGGCGCGACGCTGAATGGCGAAGAGCAACGCTATGTGGACGAGATGCTGGATCGCATCGATGCGCTGATGGAAGAGCTGGGTATCGAGCTGGAAGATGATGAGGACGAGGCTGAGGAACAGGAAGACATCATGCAGCTGCTGCGCCGCGGCAGCCCAAAAGATGCTATCTGATGCCGGATGAGCCTGATTCTGGTCATCGGTCTGATGCTCACATGTTATCTGCTGTGGTTATTGGCTAAACTATGGCGGCTGTCGCAGCGCAAAGCGCGCTGGCAACGGGCCGCCATGCGTTACGGCAGGCCGTCGGCTTCTCCACTGCGCGCAGTCAGGAGAAAACAGAATAAGGAGTGAGCATCCATGTCAGAACAGACTATCGTCTGGGATTTGGCCCTGATCCAGAAATATAACTATTCCGGGCCGCGCTATACCTCGTACCCCACCGCGCTAGAGTTTAACCAACGCTTTGATGAGGCGGACTTTCTGCGTGCCGTAGCCCGCTATCCCGATCGGGCGCTTTCCCTTTACGTGCATATCCCGTTCTGCCATAAGCTGTGTTACTTCTGCGGCTGCAATAAGATTGTGACCCGTCAGTCCCACAAGGCCGACGAGTATTTGGATAAGCTGGCGCTGGAGATCGCCGCTCGCGCGCCGCTGTTTGCCGGGCGGACGGTGAGCCAGCTGCACTGGGGCGGCGGTACGCCGACCTTTCTCAATAAGGTGCAGATTAGCCGCCTCATGACGCTGCTGCGTCGCCATTTTACCTTTGCGCCTCAGGCGGAGATTTCGATAGAGATCGATCCGCGGGAGATTGCGCTGGATGTGCTGGACCACCTGCGCCAAGAAGGATTTAACCGCCTGAGCATGGGGGTTCAGGACTTTAATAAGACCGTGCAGGCGTTGGTCAACCGCGAGCAGGATGAGGCGTTTATCTTTTCCCTGCTGCGTCACGCGCGGGAAATAGGCTTTACCTCTACCAACATCGATCTGATTTATGGTCTGCCCCGCCAGACGCCGGAGAGCTTCGATTTTACGCTGCAAAAGGTGATCGAGCTGAATCCCGATCGACTCAGCATTTTTAACTATGCGCACATGCCCAAGCTGTTTGCCGCTCAGCGTAAGATCAAGGATGCCGATCTGCCGAGCGCAGACCATAAGCTGGCCATTCTACAGCAGAGCATCGCGACGCTGACCGGCGTGGGATACCAGTTTATCGGGATGGACCACTTCGCCCACCGCGACGATGAGCTGGCAGTGGCCCAGCGCGCCGGTAAGCTGCATCGCAACTTTCAAGGGTATACCACGCAGGGCGACAGCGATTTACTGGGGCTGGGCGTGTCGGCGATTAGCATGATCGGGGATAGTTATGCTCAAAATCGCAAGGTGCTGAAGGAGTACTATGCCGCGGTTGAGGCGCAGGGTAACGCGCTGTGGCGCGGGCTGGCCATGAGCCGGGATGACTGCATTCGCCGCGATGTGATTAAGGGGCTTATCTGTAATTTCCGCTTGGATTTCGCGCCGATAGAGCAGCAGTACGGCATTCGCTTCGTGGATTATTTCATCGAGGATCTGCTGTTGCTGCGTCCGCTGGCGCAGGATGGGCTGGTCGAGCTGGGGGAGACGGCGATTAATGTCACGCCGCGCGGTCGTTTGCTGATCCGGAATATCTGCATGTGCTTTGATGTGTATCTGCGTCATCAGGCCCGAATGCAGCAGTTTTCGCGCGTCATCTGACGCCCGTCGATAAAACAATCCCCGGCACGCCGGGGATTGTTTTAGGCTTAGCGGTTCAGACGCTCCAGAACAGCAGTGCCAGCAGCTGGGGCGACATAATGCGTAGGAACATCGCCAGAGGATAGACCGTGGCGTAGGAGAGCGCTGCAGCCCCGCTGGTGGCGTGGAGGCCGTTGGCGAAGGCCAGCGCCGGGGGATCGGTCATCGCTCCCGCCAGCATGCCGCAGAGGGTGAGATAGTTCATCTTGATCATCAGACGCGCTAGAAGCGCCGCCGTGAGCAGCGGAATGGCGGTGATCAGGATCCCGTAGCCAATCCAGGTGACCCCTTCGCCGTTGAGCAGCGTGTCGATGAAGTTACCGCCGGACTTCAGCCCGACGACCGCCAGGAACAGCACGATCCCCAGTTCGCGTAGCGCCAGGTTGGCGCTGGGCGGCATAAACCAGTACAGCTTACCGATGCTGCCGATACGGCCCAGGATCAGAGCGACCACCAGTGGCCCGCCGGCCAGTCCTAGCTTGAGCGCCGCCGGGAAGCCCGGAATGAACAGGGGTACCGACCCCAGCAGAACGCCCAGCCCGATACCGATAAAGACCGGCAGCATCTGCACCTGCTGTAGCTTTTGCTGGGCGTTACCGACGATGGCGGCGACGGCATCGATCGCCTGAGGCCGGCCGACCAGATTGAGAATATCGCCGAACTGCAGTGTCGCATTATTACCGGCCACCAGCTCGACGCCGGCGCGGTTAAGCCGCGAGATCACGACATCGTACTTTTGCTTCAGGTTGAGATCGCGGATCTTTTTTCCCAGAACCTTCTCGTTGGTGACCACGACGCGGCTGACCTGCAGCTCGGTACCGCGGGTGGACAGCGAGGTGTCCACCTGTTCACCGATCACCAGCCTGGCGTTCTCCAGCTCCTGCTTTTGCCCCACCAGATGGAGCAGATCGCCGATTTCGATCTGGGTGGTGGGCAGCGGCACCATGAGAAAATCACCGCGCTTGAGGCGTGAGCAGACGATGGTATCGCTATTCAGGATCGGCACCTCCTGCATGGACAGTCCGCTCAGGTTGGGGTTGCGCACCATGATATTCATGGTTTGCAGCAGCTCGTGGCTGTGGCCGCTACGCGCGTCGAAGTCACGCGCCTCGGCGTCGATATTGATGCGGAACAGCAGGCGCACCAGCCACATCACCAGCAGAATGCCGCAGATGCCGAAGGGATAGGCCATGGCGTAGCCCATCCCCATCAGATCTATCTGGGATGGATTGGACCCCAGATCGGTCAATATCTGCTGCCCGGCGCCGAGCGCCGGCGTGTTGGTGACAGCGCCGGAGAAAATGCCCAGAATGATCGGCAGAGGAACGGCAAACAGCTTGTGAATGGCGGCGGTAATCAGCCCGCTTATCAGTACCATTAGGACGGCAAAGGCGTTGAGGCGCAGGCCGGAAACGCGCAGCGAGGAGAAAAAGCCGGGCCCCACCTGAATACCGATGCTGTAGACGAACAGGATCAGGCCAAATTCCTGAATAAAATGCAGCATATCGCTGTTGAGATCCAGCTGGTAGCGCTGGGCAAAATGGCCGACGATGATCCCGCCGAACAGGACGCCGCCGATCCCCAGGCCGACGCCATAGATCCGCCAGTTACCAATCCATAACCCAAGTACTGCGACCAGTGACAGCATACTGACCGTAAGGGCGATATCGCTCATGATACATCCTTGATGATTAAACGACTCCGGTGAAACGCGCGCGACCGGATGATCCGCTGGGGTAACGGAAAACCCACCTGAACATTGTTACAGAGCGTCGGTAAATGGACTGTGTCACACGGCACAGCCCGGGTATTTAGTGGATATCCTAGCAGATATTCTTCCGGGGACGCTGGGGGCTCAAGGCGTGCCATAATGGTCACGCCCTGAGCGTAGAGGGGTTATCCCAACAGGTGGAGCAGCGCGGCGCACAGCACAGCGGCAACGGCGGCATGCGATGATGGCCCGCCGCTGGCGCTGAGTTCGGCGCCGTGGGAAACCATGGCGTACAGCGAATCGATCATCATTATTCTCCCGTTAAAACGCAGCCGATCATACTCGCTCGCGCGGGGGTGTAAAGATCGCGCCTGGCGTTTTTTTGTGCGCCGTGCAGCGTTTTTAACCGAGGGTATCCGCTCTCCGTCATTATTCCATTCCCAGCTCTTTCAGCTTGCGGGTCAGGGTATTACGGCCCCATCCGAGCAGTCTGGCCGCCTCTTGCTTATGACCCTGTGTGTGGCGCAGGGCGCAGTTCAGCAGCGTACGCTCCATCTCCGGCAGGGCTTCGGCCAGCAGATCCTGCTGGCCGCTCTGCAGGGCATGCTCCGCCCACTGACTCAGCAGCCGTGGCCAGCTGTCCGGCGAGAGCGCCACCGGCTGACGCTCATCGCGCACGCCGTCAAACAGCTCCGTCGGCAGATCCTGAGCCAACACCTCTTGGCCTGCGGCCATGACCGTCAGCCAGCGGCAGGTATTCTCCAGCTGGCGCACGTTGCCTGGCCACGGCAGACGGGTAAGCGCCGCCTCGGCCTCCGGGCTGAGCACTTTGGCCTCGACGCCCAGCTCGTGGCCCGCCACTTTGAGAAAGTGGCGGGCCAGGCGCGGTATATCCTCGCGCCGCTCACGCAGCGGCGGAAGATGGACGCGGATTACGTTAAGGCGGTGGAAGAGATCTTCGCGGAACTTCCCCTCTTGCACCCGCTGTTCCAGATTCTGGTGGGTGGCGGCGATGATGCGTACATCGACCCTGACCGGCGCATAGCCGCCGATGCGATAAAACTGTCCGTCGGCCAGCACGCGCAGCAGACGGGTCTGAACGTCCAGCGGCATGTCGCCGATTTCATCGAGAAACAGCGTCCCGCCGTCCGCCTGTTCAAAGCGCCCTTGGCGGATCTGGTTGGCGCCGGTAAAGGCGCCTTTCTCATGGCCGAACAGCTCGGACTCGATCAGATCGCGTGGAATGGCCGCCATATTCAGGGCGATAAACGGCGCCTTGGCGCGCGGGCTGTGGCGGTGCAGCGCATGGGCGACCAGCTCTTTCCCGGTGCCCGACTCCCCATTGATCAGCACGCTGATGGAGGAGCGAGACAGGCGTCCGATAATGCGAAAGACATCCTGCATCGCCGCCGCCTCACCGATGATATCGGCGCTGGGATCGCTCCCCGGCGCCTGGCGCGCGGGCTGCTGCTGTTCCTGATAGTGACTGATGGCGCGTTCGACGAGCGCGACGGCTTCGTCAATGTCGAACGGTTTGGGCAGATAATCAAAGGCACCCCGCTGGTAGGCGCTGACCGCGGCATCCAGATCGGAGTGGGCCGTCATAATGATGACCGGCAGCAGCGGATGGCGCGCTTTTATCTGCTGCAGCAGGGCCAGTCCGTCCATACCGGGCATGCGGATGTCTGATAGTAGAACGTCCGGCGTCTGGGCGCTCATCGCCGTCAGAGCCGACTGACCATTTTCAAACGTGGCGCAGCGCAAACCTGCGCCGGTCAGCGCACGCTCTAAGACCCAGCGGATGGCACTGTCATCGTCGACGATCCAGACGAGACCCGGTTGCATTGTCATGGTGACCACCTGTTGCGTAAGGGGCGGGGGCTATTTGCGGATTGGCAAATACACCGAAAACTCGGTGTGGCCCGGCCAGCTGTTAAACTCGATTTTTCCCTGATGCTGATCGATCAGGCTCCTTGCAATCGACAGGCCAAGCCCGGTGCCTCCGCTGCGTCCGCTCACCATCGGGTAGAACAGCGTATCCTGCAGCTGAGCGGGGATTCCTGGCCCATCGTCTTCTATATCTATGCGCGCCGCCAAGCGATAGCGCTCGCCGTGCAGGGTGACCTGCAGCGCCGTACGGGTACGCAGGGTGATGGTGCCGCCCCGTTCGCCCAGCGCCTGCAGGGCGTTCCGCGTGATATTCAGCAGCACCTGCTCTATCTGCTCCGGATCGTGATTCAGCTCCGGCAGGCTGGGATCATAGTCGCGCAGCAGGGTGATGTTCCCCGGGCACTCCAGGGAGACCAGCTGGCAGACCCGCTCGGCGACCTGATGAATACTCTGGGTGACGCGCTGCCCCGGCCTCTGAGGGCCCAGCAGACGATCGACCAGGTTGCGCAGGCGGTCGGCCTGCTCGATGATCACCTGGGTGTACTCGGTCAGGGCCGGATCCGGTAATGCCCTGGCCAACAGCTGCGCCGCCCCGCGCAGCCCGCCGAGCGGGTTCTTGATCTCATGGGCCAGCCCGCGCACCAGATCGCGGGCGGCGACCTGCTGGGAGTGTTGGAGCTGCTCCTGGCTCAGGCGCCGCTGGCTGTCCAGGGTTGAAAGCTCTAGCAGGATCTGTCCTTCGCTCAGGGGCTGGGCCGTCAGCGCCATGATGTGCGGCTGGCTGTCGACGACCAGCATCACCTCGTTGTCGGTAAAACCCTGTCCTGCGCGTAGGCTGATGCGCATCAGCGCGATATCCAGGGAGAGATAACTCAGCAGATCCGGCAGCGGTGTGCCAAACAGCTTGCGCGGGCTCTGCGCCAGCAGCTGCTGAGCAGCCGGATTGGCATAGCGAATGACCAGATCGTCGTCCAGGACCAGGATGCAGGTCATCATGGCATTCAGCAGCGGTCCGGCATCGGGTAGGTTACGGTGGGGCGGTGTAGGGTATTCAGCCATTTGCGCACTCCTGCACTGTTTTGGTGCAATAGGATGCCTTGCACTGTAGCATGCTTTTGCTGTCCGTGCGGGGGGAGCGGAGCGTTTTTTCTCCGTCCTGCGGCGTACGGCGAAAAAAACCCATCCGAAGATGGGCTGAAAGTTTCCACGGCAACAAAAACGGATGTCTCCAGCGTGGCGCGCGCGGCAAGGACCCGGTACGCGCCGGGTCTCCTACCGTGCGTCGCGTTATACGCTGTAGTAGAGTTCAAACTCGACCGGGTGCGGCGTCATGCGTACGCGCTCCATTTCTGACTGGCGCAGCTCGATGTAGGCATCGATGGCATCGTCGGTAAAGACGCCGCCGCGGGTCAGGAACTCACGATCGCTGTCCAGCGCGGCCAGGGCTTCATCCAGAGAGCCTGCGACGGTCGGGATCTCTTTGGCCTCTTCCGGCGGCAGGTCATACAGGTTTTTATCCATGGCGTCGCCGGGGTGGATTTTATTGATGACGCCATCCAGGCCGGCCATCAGCAGGGCAGCGAAGCACAGGTACGGGTTGGCCGCCGGATCCGGGAAACGCACCTCGATGCGGCGAGCCTTCGGCGATGCCACCACCGGGATACGAATGGAGGCGGAGCGGTTTCGGGCAGAGTAGGCCAGCATCACCGGCGCCTCATAGCCCGGCACCAGACGCTTGTAAGAGTTGGTGGTCGGGTTGGCTAGGGCGTTGATGGCCTTAGCGTGCTTGATCACCCCGCCGATATAGTACAGCGCGGTTTCAGACAGGCCGCCGTACTTGTCGCCGGCAAACAGGTTGCTGCCGTTTTTAGACAGGGACATATGGCAGTGCATGCCTGAGCCATTGTCACCGAACATCGGCTTGGGCATAAAGGTGGCGGTTTTACCAAAGGCGTGGGCGACGTTGTGCACCACATACTTGTAGATCTGGATTTCGTCCGCTTTCTTGGTCATGGTGTTGAAACGGGTGGCGACTTCGTTCTGCCCAGCGGTGGCCACCTCATGGTGGTGAGCCTCTACCACCAGCCCCATTTCCTCCATGGTCAGGCACATGGTCGAGCGGATATCCTGAGCCGAATCAACCGGCGGAACCGGGAAGTAGCCGCCTTTAACCGCCGGACGGTGCCCTTTGTTACCGCCCTCGTATTTGGTTGAGGAGTTCCACGCGCCTTCGATGTCGTCAATGGCGACGTGGCTGCCGTTGATGCTGCTGCCGAAGCGGATATCGTCGAACAGGAAGAACTCTGGCTCCGGCCCAAACAGCACGGTGTCGGCGATACCGGAGGCGCGCAGAAAGTCTTCGGCGCGCTTGGAGATGGAGCGCGGGTCGCGGTCGTAGCCCTGCAGGGTGCCTGGCTCCAGAATGTCGCAGCGGATAATCAGCGTTGGCTCTTCATAGAACGGGTCGAGTACCGCGGTGGTGGGATCCGGCATCAGCACCATGTCTGACTCATTGATGCCTTTCCAGCCGCCGATGGAGGAGCCGTCAA
Source organism: Edwardsiella anguillarum ET080813 (assembly GCF_000264765.2). Classification (GTDB taxonomy): domain Bacteria; phylum Pseudomonadota; class Gammaproteobacteria; order Enterobacterales; family Enterobacteriaceae; genus Edwardsiella; species Edwardsiella anguillarum. The sequence goes on along the minus strand of NZ_CP006664.1, from coordinate 1,698,811 downwards.
ACATCTTGCCTTCTTCGAAGAAGTCGGCGTCAACCTGATGAGCCGGAATGGTGACGTGCTGCTCTTTACCCTTGGTATCGGTAAAGCGCAGATCGACAAATTTAACTTCGTGCTCATTCAGCATCGCTAAGATATGTTCAGCGGACATACTCTACTCCCGGTTTCTTTGGTCGCCGTGCAACGGATCACGGATGATAGAAAGTGGTTTTAGCCATCGTGCTGTAGCATTAGCGAGAAACGTGCCAACTTTACAAATTGCCCGGATGGCGCATAATTACCTTACTCTGACGCTGTGTCAGGCGGCACTGATGGAGCTGGGTGCTCCATAATAGTGCAAATCACTTCAGCAAACGCACAATCTTGGTGCAAGCTGTTTATTCCCGCGCCGTTTAGCATCGTGAATAGGATCACAAACCGCCATTCGTAGCATTGTTTCTGCGAGAAGCTTGTGATCCTGTTTAGTCCCTCGCTTAATACGTGTACAATAGCGCGCTATTTCTAATGCCTGAGGCAAAGCTGTGATCGAAAATCTGCGTAACATCGCCATTATTGCGCACGTTGACCATGGGAAAACCACCCTGGTCGACAAACTGTTGCAACAATCCGGAACCCTGGGTGAACGTAACGACGCGACTGAGCGCGTAATGGACTCCAACGATTTGGAGAAAGAGCGTGGGATTACCATCCTCGCGAAAAACACCGCCATTAATTGGAATGGCTATCGCATCAACATCGTGGATACCCCGGGGCACGCCGACTTCGGCGGCGAGGTAGAGCGTGTGATGTCTATGGTTGACTCGGTTCTGCTGCTGGTCGACGCAATGGATGGCCCGATGCCGCAGACCCGCTTCGTAACCCAGAAGGCGTTCGCCAACGGGCTGAAGCCGATCGTGGTTATCAACAAGGTTGACCGTCCTGGCGCGCGTCCGGATTGGGTTGTCGATCAGGTCTTCGATCTGTTCGTCAATCTGGGTGCGACCGATGAGCAGCTGGACTTCCCGATCGTCTACGCCTCTGCGCTGCAGGGGATCGCCGGCCTGGATCACGCCGACATGGCCGAGGATATGACTCCGCTGTTTGAAGCTATCGTCGAGCATGTAGCTGCGCCGGACGTCGATCTGGACAGCCCGTTCCAGATGCAGATCTCCCAGCTGGACTATAACAGCTACGTTGGGGTTATCGGCATCGGCCGTATCAAGCGCGGCAAGGTGAAGCCGAACCAGCAGATCACCATTATCGACAGCGAAGGTAAGCGTCGTAACGGTAAAATGGGCCAGGTTCTGGGCCATCTGGGTCTGCAGCGTATCGAGACCGATCTGGCGGAAGCGGGCGATATCGTCGCGGTAACCGGCCTGGGCGATCTGAACATCTCCGATACCCTGTGCGATCCGAGCGCCGTTGAGGCCCTGCCGCCGTTGACCGTCGATGAGCCGACCGTAAGCATGTACTTCTGCGTTAACACCTCTCCGTTCTGCGGTAAAGAAGGCAAGTTTGTGACTTCTCGCCAGATCCTGGAGCGTCTGCAGAAAGAGCTGGTGCACAACGTCGCCCTGCGCGTTGAAGAAACGCCGGACCCGGACGCTTTCCGCGTCTCTGGCCGTGGCGAACTGCACCTGTCCGTGCTGATCGAAAACATGCGTCGTGAAGGCTATGAGCTGGCGGTATCCCGTCCGAAGGTTATCTATCGTGAGATCGATGGCCGCATGCAGGAGCCGTTTGAGCAGGTCACGCTGGATATCGAAGAGCAGCACCAGGGCTCTGTGATGGAAGCGCTGGGTATCCGTAAGGGTGAGATCCGCGATATGTCTCCGGATGGCAAGGGCCGTGTACGCCTGGATTACATCATCCCGAGCCGTGGCCTGATCGGCTTCCGTACCGATTTCATGACCATGACCTCCGGTACCGGTCTGCTGTACTCTACCTTCAGTCACTATGATGACGTGCGTCCGGGTGAAATCGGCCAGCGTCAGAACGGCGTGCTGATCTCTAACGGTCAGGGTAAAGCGGTTGCCTACGCGCTGTATAGCCTGCAGGATCGCGGCAAGCTGTTCCTGGGTCACGGTGCAGAAGTCTATGAAGGCCAGATCATCGGTATTCATAGCCGCTCCAATGACCTGACGGTTAACTGCCTGACCGGTAAGAAGCTGACCAACATGCGTGCTTCCGGTACCGATGAAGCGACCACCCTGTCTCCGCCGGTGAAAATGACCCTGGAGCAGGCGCTGGAGTTTATCGATGATGACGAGCTGGTTGAAGTTACGCCGCACTCCGTGCGTCTGCGTAAGCGTCATCTGACCGAGAACGATCGCCGCCGCGCTAACCGCGGTCCGCGCGACTAATCGCGTCGATGTGATACCACGGGGTGCCTAAGGCGCCCCGTTTTTTTTGCGGGCGCTATCTGCGCGCGACCTCCCGCTTTTCTTGCGTCCCTTCTGTTCGCTGCTGTTTTTTCCGTCTACAGTGGAGTCTCTCACGCCAATAAGCTGAAATCGGGAGCTGCGCATGCTGTACATCTTTGATTTAGGTAACGTGATTGTAGACATCGATTTTCACCGTGTGCTGGGGGTCTGGAGCCGGTACAGCGGCGCCCCGCTGGCCACCTTAAGCAAGCGTTTTACGATGGGCGATACCTTTCGTCAGCATGAGCGCGGGGCGATAGACGATGAAACTTTTGCCCAGCGTCTGTGCGATGAAATGGGGATCTCCCTCAGCTTTGCCCAGTTCGAGCTGGGCTGGCAGGCGATTTTCGTCGCGCTGCGCCCGGAGGTGATCGATATCATGCAGCGCCTGCGCCGTCAGGGGGAGCGGGTCGTGGTGCTCTCCAATACCAATCGGCTGCACACTCACTTTTGGCCTCAGCACTACCCGGAGATCGCGGCCGCCTGCGATAAAATGTACCTGTCGCAGGAGCTGGGCATGCGTAAACCCGATGCCGAAATCTATCGCTATGTCCTGGAGCAGGAGCGGGCGGCGGCCGGGGAGTCGGTCTTTTTTGACGATAACGCCGACAATGTGGCGGCGGCGAAGGCGTTGGGGATCCAGGCGGTACAGGTATGTGACCGTCAGGTGATCCCCACCTATTTTGCATAACGAGATCGGTTTTTTCTTTTATCTTGCGTCTGCGCTACCCTGAACATCACAGTAGGATCGAAAGCCCCCATCGCTGGGGCCGATATGACCCGCGATGCGGGCGTAACTGACAGGAGTAAGCATGACGCCATTTTCCCTAAAACGTATTAAAGGCTGGGCCTACTTTGCCAAGGTTCTGTGGCAGCGGGTGGATGACGATCGTATGACCATGGTGGCCGGTTCGTTGGCCTACGTCTCCCTGCTCTCTCTGGTGCCGCTGATCACGGTGGTATTCTCTCTGTTTACCGCTTTCCCTATGTTTTCCAGCGTCTCTTTTCAGCTGAAACACTTTATCTTCACCAACTTCGTGCCGGCCGCCGGTGACGTGGTGCAGTCCTATCTGGAGCAGTTTGTCGCCAACTCCAGCAAGATGACGGCGCTGGGAGCCATTGGTCTTATCGTGACCGCCCTGCTGCTGATCTCCTCGGTCGATGGGGCGCTGAACCATATTTGGCGCAGCGAGCGTAAGCGCGCCGTGGTGTATTCGTTCGCCGTCTACTGGATGATCCTGACGCTGGGGCCGTTGCTGGTGGGGGCCAGCATGGCGATCAGCACCTATCTGCTGTCGCTGCGTTGGCTGGCGGACAGTGCGGTTTACTCCATGGTGGATCAGCTGCTGCGTCTGTTCCCGCTGCTGCTGTCGTGCGTCAGCTTCTGGCTGCTATATTGCATTGTACCGACCCAACGCGTGCCGATGCGCGATGCGCTGATCGGCGCCGTGGTTGCTGGCGGGCTGTTTGAGCTGGGGAAGAAGGCCTTTGCGCTGTACATCACCGCGTTTCCGTCGTATCAGCTGATTTACGGCGTGCTGGCGGTGATCCCGATGCTGTTTGTCTGGGTGTACTGGAGCTGGTGTATCGTACTGCTTGGCGCAGAGGTTACCGTGGCCATCGGTGATTTTCGGGCGCACCGCCGGCAGGAGCAGGGTCTGCAGCAGGCGTTGACATCACATCATGAGTAAGGAGTAAAAGGTTAGATGATCGCATTAATTCAGCGGGTTACCCATGCCAGCGTGACGGTAGAGAATCAGGTTATCGGAGAGATCGGCGCGGGACTGCTGGTGCTGTTGGGCGTGGAGAAAGATGACGATGAGCAGAAGGCAAAGCGCCTGTGTGATAAGGTACTGGGCTACCGCGTCTTTAGCGATGGCGAGGGTAAAATGAACCTCAACGTACGTCAGTCCGGCGGCAGCGTGCTGGTGGTCTCTCAGTTTACCCTGGCGGCGGATACTCAAAAGGGGATGCGCCCTGGGTTTTCCCGCGGCGCGGCACCGGATGAGGCTGAGCGCCTGTATACCTATTTTTCTGATACCTGCCGCGCCAGCGGTATCACTACCGCGACCGGATGCTTTGCCGCCGATATGCAGGTTTCCCTGCTCAATGACGGCCCGGTCACCTTCTGGCTGCAGGTTTAGCCGATAGATAGCGGCGTACGGCCTGTCGTACGCCTGCGCCGCTGTCTCAGCTCTCCGCCGCGCCGCCCACTCGCTTATCGCGCAGCATCAGTGCGACCAGCGCCAGCCACAGCAGACCGCTTATCAGGTTGAACAGGTTGAAGGCGCCGTTTCCGCCCTGCAGCCAGGTGTGTTTGCCCACCTCAATGCCAATGGTATAGATAAACATACTGATCATGCCCATCGCCGCGGAGACGGTGCCCTTGCTCATCGTGCTGGAAAACAGCGTCAGGCGATAGAGGCCGGCGTTGGCCAGACCGATGCCAAAGGCATACAGACTCAGCCCCGCCGTCATCCACAGGTAGGCATGGGCGCTGTATAGCGTAGAGGCGGCGGCGATCGCCAGTCCGCCGACCATTGGCCAGGCACCCAGCTGAATCAGACGGCGAACCGGACGGCGGCCGCTCAGGCGAGCCAGGGTAAAGTTACCCAGGATCAGCATGCCGAAAATCGGCACCTGCAGCATGCCGTAGTCGTAGCTGCTGAGGCCTTCGCCGCTGATGATGATCACCGGCGACTGGGCAATCCAGGCCAGCAGAGGCAGGCTGGCGAAGCCGCAGGCCAGCGCACCGCCCAGAAAGCGTTTATTTTTCAGCACCAGCGCATAGTCGTGGCCCAGCGCCGACAGCGACAGCTTCTCTCCTCGTCGGGTCGCGGTTTCCGGCATGGCCTTATACAGACCAAGGAAGGCGAGCAGCGCCAGCGCGGCAAACAGGATAAACATGCCCTCCCAGGGAAACAGATGCACCCAGGCGGCGCCGGCTAATGGCCCGAGCAGCGGCGCGATCAGCGCAACGTTGGCCATCAGCGCGGTGATCTTGATACACACGGACTCCTCGAATGATTCCTGGATCGCGGCATAGCCGACGGCGCCGATAAAGCACAGGCTGATCCCCTGTAAAAAACGCATCAGGATGAACTGTTCGATGCTGTTGGTCAGCAAAATAGCCAGGCAGGTTACGGCAAAGTAGAGCGCGCCGGTCAACATCACCGGCCGCCGCCCGATACGGTCGGAGATCGGGCCGAGCAGCCACTGTAGGAACATGCCGCCGGCCAGATAGGCGGTCATGGAGGTCGGAACCCAGCTTTCGTCGACGCCAAAGGTTTGCACTACCGACAGCATGCCCGGTTGAATCATATCGTTGCCAATATAAGTGGCAAACTCATACAGCACCAGACAGAGGGGAAATAACAGTGCACGCCGGCCAAGTCGGCGAGTAGAAGATAAACGGTTTTGCATAATGTATGGTCGCTAAAAGGAAAAACAGTCAGACCCAGCGGGATCGCCTGTGAAATAGCGGCTGGTGGGGTTGGCTATTCTGCCGTCAGCGGCCGGTCTTGGCAACTGCCGTTCGTGCGGTGAGACGAACCTGCTCCCCTCGGCGCCGAGGGGAGCGAAGATACACAGCCGACGGTTACACCGCTCGCTTTTGCCAAGCAATGGGCTGTAGACGGGCATCCAGCTCCGTATGTGCCACATGATTGGTATAGTTGCTCATGACCTTTTGCGCCAGGCATAAAATGACGTCGAGGATATGGCGGCGCTCAAAACCGGCGGCGATAAACGCCTGCAGGGTTGCATCATCCACCTCGCCGCGCTGGCGCACCATCGCCAGCGTAAAGGTGCGCAGCGCCTCTAAACGGGCGCTGGGCAGCGGGGTTTCGTCGCGTAGGGCATCGTTGATCTCATCGCTGACCTTCATGGCACGGGCGATCAGCGTATGGGCCGGTACACAGTAGTGGCAGCGGTGCTCAACGTTGATGGTCTGCCAGACGACGGTTTTTTCGTCATTATCGAAGCTACTGTGCAGAAACAGGCTATGCAGGGCCTGGTATCCCGCCAGCAGCTGTGGTGACTCCGCCATGATAGCGTGTAGCCCTGGGATACCGCCGTTGCTGCGCTTGCTTTGCAGCAGTAAATCGCGGCTTTCCTGGGGGGCGGTGTGCTCATCGTATTTTTCAAAAGTCAGCATGTTATCTCCCTAGGGTTGGCGTTTAACGCATCGGGTAAGGCGGCGTTGGTGCCGTCGTTTTGCGCTGGCATCTCTGTAAAACGCGCTCATCCGGCGCGCTTCTTCCCGGCGTTAATCGGTGAAATTTCACTCTAGATATTTTTGAATGATTGTTCAATAACTTTTTTGAACAACCGTTCAAAAAAGTGCGTTACAATGAAATCTATTAAACTTTCCAGCAGGCTTGTGGCATGGCAAGACCCCTCCAACACAATCGCGATGCGGCGCTGCAGCAGGCTGTCGCTCTGTTTTGGCGGCGCGGCTACTTTGCGACGTCGATGAAAGAGATTGAGCAGGCGTTAAATATGCGCCCTGGCAGTATCTACGCCGCATTTGGTAATAAAGCCGCGCTGTTTTCCAGCGCGTTGACGCGCTATACCCAGTGCCAGGTCGATGCGTTTTTCGCGCTGATGGCGGACTATCCCGATCCGTTTTCCGGCGCCGAGGCCTTTTTGTGCCACTTTGGCGCCACCTGTTCGGCGGAGCTTCCCTCCAGCGTCTGTTTCTTGGTTAAAAGCCTGCTCGAACTCGAAGGGAGAGCGGAGGAGGCGCCGCTATCGGTGGTGCGAGAGAGCCTGGCGGCGATGGAGGCGGCCTTTTACCGGGCTTTCCGGGAGGGTGCGCCGCGGTTAGCCGAGGCCGAGGCCCGGCACATAGCGCGTTGGCTGCAAAAAGAGGTGATCGGTATTCGCATTATGGCGCTGCAGATAGGCAATTCCCCCGCGCTGGCGGCGCTGGTGGATGACAGTTGCGTAACGCTGCGTCGCTGGCGCGCCAGCGCACTATCCTAATTCCCGGCGCCGACGGGGCCGCAGATACGGATCGCGGGAGCGGTGTCTGGGCTGCGCAGGGGCCTGCCTGAGGCTTTCTCATTCTCTCCTGAGGTTTCTTCATCGCCCGACGGCAATTTGCTGTTGACGAATCCATCAACTTACGGCAACTTCTATTTGGACGTCTAAACGTATGGATGTTTAAAATGGGGTGCGCAGAGAGCCGCGCAGAGCATAAGGATGATGGGGTATGAGTTTTTTTCACGCAAGCCAGCATGATGCGCTGAACCAGAGCCTGGCCGAGCTGCAGGGGCGGATCCAGGTCTCTTTTGAGTTTTTTCCGCCGCGCAGCCAGGAGATGGAGCAAACGCTGTGGCGATCCATCGATCGGCTCAGCACCCTGAGGCCGTCGTTTATCTCGGTGACCTACGGCGCCAACTCCGGCGAGCGCGATCGCACCCACGGCGTGATTAAGGGAATAAAAGAGCGCACCGGGCTGGAGGCGGCCCCTCACCTGACCTGCGTTGATGTCAGCCGGGAGGCGCTGCGGGGCATCGCCCGAGATTACTGGAATAGCGGCATCCGCCATATTGTAGCGCTGCGCGGCGATCTACCGGCGGAGGGCGGGCGTCCGGAAATGTACGCCAGCGATCTGGTGGCGCTGCTGCGCGAGGAGGCTGACTTTGATATTTCGGTCGCCGCCTATCCCGAGGTCCACCCGGAGGCCAAGAGCGCCCAGGCCGACCTGTTAAACCTAAAGCGCAAGATTGACGCCGGCGCCAGTCGGGCAATCACCCAGTTTTTCTTTGACGTGGAGAGTTATCTCCGCTTTCGCGATCGCTGTGCGGCGGCGGGCATTGACGCTGAGATCGTGCCGGGGATCCTGCCGGTGTCCAACTTTCGCCAGCTGCAGCGCTTTGCGGCGCTGACCAATGTCCGCGTACCGCAGTGGATGCTGGCTATGTTTGACGGGCTGGATGCGGATGCGGAGACGCGCAAGCTGGTCGGCGCCAACATTGCCATGGACATGGTGAAGCTGCTCAGCCGCGAGGGAGTGAAAGATTTCCACTTTTATACCCTGAATCGAGCCGAGCTGAGCTACGCCATTTGTCATACGCTGGGCGTGCGGCCGCAGAGGGACGTGGCGTGAGAGGCGTAAAAAAGCCCGCTGCCGCGGGCTTTTTCCTCTGTACCGTCGCTAGCCGGTATTGCGCATCCCGGCGGCGACGCCGGCGATGGTGACCATCAGCGCCTGTTCGACGTTGGCATCCGGCTGCTCCTGATGGCGTGAGCGGTAGAGCAGCTCAGCCTGCAGGACGTTGAGCGGATCGGTATAGACGTTACGCAGAGCGATCGACTCTGCGGCCCAGGGCAGATCGGCCATCAGGTGATCGGTGTTGGCGATGGCCAGCACCGCCTGAATATCCCGCTGTACCTGCTGGCGTAGCTCTGTGCCCAGTGGCCATAGGGCAGGGTCAACCAAGCGCTGATCGTAGTATTCGGCCAGCCACAGATCGGACTTCGCGAACACCATTTCCAGCATATCGATGCGGGTGGTGAAGAATGGCCAGCTGCGGTACATGCTTTCCAGCGCGTCGCGGCGCCCCTCCGCCATGGCCTCCTCCAGCGCGGCCCCGGCGCCCAGCCAGGCCGGTAGCATCAGGCGGTTTTGGGTCCAGGCAAAGATCCACGGGATCGCGCGCAGACTCTCTACGCCGCCGCTGGGACGGCGTTTGGCCGGACGAGAGCCCAGCGGCAGCTTACCCAGCTCCAGTTCGGGCGTCGCCGAGCGGAAGTAAGGAACAAAATCTGGATTCTCGCGGACATAGCGTCGATAAAGCGCGCAGGAGGTCTGTGAGAGCTCGTCCATGACATCGCGCCACTCTTGCTTCGGCGCCGGCGGCGGCAGCAGATTGGCCTCCAGAATGGCGCTGGTATACAGCGTCAGGCTGCTGACGGCGATCTCCGGTAGGCCGAGCTTGAAGCGGATCATCTCCCCCTGTTCCGTTACGCGCAGGCCGCCCTTCAGGCTTCCCGGCGGCTGGGAGAGCAGGGCATCGTGCGCCGGCGCGCCGCCGCGGCCGATGGAGCCACCACGGCCATGGAACAGAGTCAGGGCGATCCCTGCGCCGTCACAGACGCGCACCAGCGCCTCCTGTGCACGGTATTGCGCCCAGGAGGCCGCCATCACACCGGCGTCTTTGGCAGAGTCAGAGTAGCCGATCATCACCATCTGTTTACCCTGGATAAAACCACGGTACCAGTCGATGCTCAGCAGCTGTGTCATCACCGCCTCGGCATTGTTTAGATCGTCGAGGGTTTCGAACAGCGGAGCAACCGGCAGATTGTACGGGCAGCCCGCCTCTTTCAGCAGCAGGTGGACTGCCAGAACATCGGATGGGGTACGCGCCATCGAGATGACATAGGCGGCGATGGCGCCGGCTGGCGCCTCAGCGATCACCTGACAGGTGTCAAAAACTTCTTTGGTTTCCGGCGATGGCGTCCAGTGACGTGGCACCAGCGGGCGCTTGGAGTTCAACTCGCGCAGCAGGAACGTCTGCTTATCCTCTTCAGACCAGGTCTCATAGTCACCCAGCCCCAGATAGCGGGTCAGCTCGGCCAGCGCTTCGGTATGGCGGGTACTTTCCTGGCGAATATCGATGCGTACCAGCGGCACGCCGAAGCAGTGGACCCGGCGCAGGGTGTCTAGCAGCTGGCCGTTGGCGATGATTCCCATACCGCAGGCCTTCAGCGAGCGGTAGCAGGTATGCAGCGGCTGCCACAGTTGATCGTTGCTGACCAGCAGATCGGCGGGGCGCGCCAGGCGCTCCCCTCGCAGACGCGCGTCCAGATAGGTCAGCGTATTGTTCAACTGTTGGCGCAGGCGCTTTAACACCTCGCGGTAGGGCTCCTGGGCATGTTCGCCCGCCAGCGCCCGCAGCTCCGGTGTACAGACGGTCATAGAGAGCTCTGATACCAGCACCTGGACATCGCGTAGGAATAGCTCCGCAGCCTTCCAGCGGCTGAGCAGCAGGGCGCGGCGGGTCACCTCGGCGGTGACGTTGGGGTTACCGTCGCGATCGCCGCCCATCCAGGCGGTGAAGCGCACCGGTACCGCTTCGACCGGTAGCTGGTAGCCAAGGGATTTTTCCAGCTGCTCATTAAACTCGCGTAGGAAGGCGGGAACGCCTTCCCATAGGCTGTTTTCGACCACGGCATAGCCCCATTTGGCTTCGTCGATGGGGGTTGGGCGGTTTTTGCGGATCTCGTCGGTGTGCCAGGATTGGGCCACCAGCTGGCGTAGGCGGCGCATGATCTGGTGACGCTCATAGTCGGCCAGATCGTCATGATCGAGCTGGCTGAGGCAGGTGTTTACCTCCACCAGTTTATGGATCAGCGTACGGCGAGCGATCTCGGTGGGGTGTGCGGTCAGCACCAGCTCGATGGAGAGGTTATCGACGGCCTGACGGATTTGCGCCTCGTCCAGATTTTTATTCTTCAGCCGGGTGAACAGGTGAGACAGGGCATCGGGATTGCTGGCAGCCTCGCCGTGTGGGGATATTCGGTGATATTGCTCCGCGACGTTGGCCAGATTGAGGAACTGGCTGAAGGCGCGCGCCACCGGCAACAGCTCGTCATTGGAAAGATTTTGCAGTGTGTTCAGCAACGCCTGTCGGCTGGCTTCATTGCCTGCGCGTGACGACTTGGACAGCCTGCGGATAGTTTCAACGCGATCCAGGATATCTTCTCCCAGCGCGTCCTTGATGGTATCGCCCAGCAGCTTGCCCAACATGCTGACATTGCCACGCATCGCTGAATATTGCTCATTCATAGAACCACTGCCCCTCCCAATACGTAAATTTCTTTCACTCGGAAATTGTAGAGTGCCTCTTTATAAAGCCACGTTCCGTCCTCTGCGTCAATTGACACAATTTCTTGCCAAAACACACAATTTAGCGCTGTTAACTGAAATTTAATTACGCAATGACCTGAAGAGGTCTAACTGATAACAGTTACATTGCAAACGCCGCCGCGTCATCGTTTGCCCGGGGCGGCACCTGCCGTGATCAGCGCTGACAAAAATGGTGGATTATCTGCGTCAGCAGGGTGCGCGTCGGCACAATAAAGTCGGTGGACAGATACTCATCCGGCTGATGCGCCTGCTCAATGGAGCCCGGGCCGAGCACCAGCGTTGGGCAGATCTCTTGCAGGAACGGTGCCTCGGTACAGTAGTTGACGGCCTCTGCTCGCTCCCCCAATAGCTGTTCTATTGCCAGTACCAGCGGCGCGTGGCGCGGGCATTCATAGCCGGGGATCGGCGGATGCAGATGCTCAATACGCAGACGTCCCGGCCACTGCGTCGCGATGGGCGCCAGCGCCTGATTCAGCAGCTCGCTGAGATCGTTCAGCGTCATTCCCGGCAGCGGGCGCATATCCAGGTGCAGTTCGCAGCAGGCGCAGATGCGGTTAGCTGCATCGCCTCCGTGGATATGCCCCAGGTTCATGGTGGGGTAAGGGATATTAAAGGCCGGATTGTGGTAACGCTGCTGCAGCGTATTGCGCAGGGTGAGCAGGTGGCCGATGGCATCGTGCATGATCTCAATCGCGTTGACGCCGCGCGCCGGATCGCTGGAGTGCCCTGACTGACCGGTGATGCGGATGGCCTCGGAGAGATGGCCTTTATGGGCTCGGATCGGTTTAAGGGAGGTGGGTTCACCGATGATGCAGCAGTCGGGGCGCAGCGCGGTGCTGGCGGCAAAATAGCGCGCGCCCGCCATCGAGGTCTCCTCGTCCGCCGTCGCCAAAATGTAGAGCGGTTTATTTAGTTTATGCAGTTCGATATCGCGCAGGGTATCGATGATAAAAGCGAAGAATCCTTTCATGTCTGCGGTTCCAAGACCGTACAGGCGATTATCTTGTTCGCTGAGCGTGAAGGGATCTCGGGTCCAGCGCCCCTCGTCAAAGGGAACCGTATCGGTATGTCCCGCCAGCATCAGTCCTCCGCCTCCCTCACCATAGCTCGCTAGTAAATTGAATTTATTCCGTGTGTTAGGGACAGGCTGCACCTCGACACGCAGCCCGAGATCGCTAAGCCATCCTGCCAGCAGGGTGATTAACCGTTCATTACTCTGGTCCAGTGCGCCGTCGTTGGCGCTGATGGAGGGGGTTGCGATCAGCGCACGGTACAACGCGATAAATGAGGGTAATTGCGTATTCATGGTTGACAGCCTCAAGTTTGGATAGTATCAATATTCATGCAGTAATTATGAATAAAAATACAATAAAGCATCATCGAATGGAACAGACAGGGACGCCCGAGTATTGGCAGCAGCGATGGGGCTAACTGGATGTGAGGTCAGGGGCTGAGGCATCTCAGCGCACGGCCGGTATCCACGGTTAACCAAGAGGAGCGATCGCCGCGATGTCCAGTATTCAGAAGTCGTTAAATGGGTTAATCGTTGGCGCCAGCGGCTATACCGGTGCTGAGCTTGCCGCCTATCTGCAGCGCCATCCCTACATCACCATAGCGGGTTTGACCGTGTCTGCGCAAAGCGTTGATGGCGGAAAATTGTTGTCAGATATTCACCCGCGGCTGAAAGGGGTGGTCGATCTCCCGTTGCTGGCCTGCGACGACAGCGCGGCGCTGGCCCCGCTGGCCGATGTGGTCTTTTTGGCGACCGATCATGCAGTTAGCCATCTTTTGGCGCCTGAGTTTCTGGCGGCCGGTTGCACCGTCTTCGATCTCTCCGGCGCCTATCGGCTCCGCAGCAGCAAGGCCTACTCGCAGTATTACGGCTTTACGCATCAACATCCCGAGTGGCTTGAGCAGGCGGTATATGGCCTGGCGGAGTGGCAGGGCGCTGCGCTGCGCACGGCGCAGCTGGTCGCGCTGCCGGGGTGCTACCCGACGGCGGCACAGCTGGCGTTAAAACCGCTGCTGGCTGCTGGGCTGATCGATACGGCGCAGTGGCCGGTTATCAACGCCGTCAGCGGCGTCAGCGGCGCCGGACGTAAGGCCAGCCTCGGCAGCAGCTTTTGCGAGGTAAGCCTGCAGCCCTATGGGCTGTTTACGCATCGTCATCAGCCGGAGATCGCCGCACACCTAGGCATTCCGGTGATTTTTACCCCCCATCTGGGCAATTTTCCTCGCGGCATACTGGAGACGATCCACCTACGGGTAAAAAGCGGCGTGGATGCGGCCGAGGTGGCGATGGCTTTTTATCGAGCCTATCAGGATAAACCATTGATCCGCCTGTATCAGGGAACGCTGCCGTCCATCGGCGCGGTGGCGGGTACGCCGTTTTGCGACATCGGTTTCTCCCTGCAGGGACAGCATCTGATCGTGGTTGCCGCAGAGGACAATCTGCTGAAAGGGGCGGCGGCCCAGGCGGTGCAGTGTATGAACCTGCGCTTTGGCTTTCCTGAGACGTGCGCTCTCCTTTAACCATCTATCCCGGACAGACAGAGGCAGCTATGGATCCGTTAATCATCAAACTCGGCGGCGTATTACTCGATAACCCACAGGCGATGGAGCGTCTCTTTCAGGCGCTGTTGGCCTACCGACATCATGATCGCCGTCCGATCGTCATCGTACACGGCGGCGGGTGCCTGGTGGATGAGCTGATGGCGCGCCTGCGGTTGCCGGTGGTGAAGCGGCAGGGTCTGCGGGTCACGCCGGCCGATCAGATAGGCATTATCAGCGGCGCGCTGGCGGGGACGGCGAACAAGACGCTACAGGCCTGCGCCATTGCGCACGGACTGGCGGCGATCGGCCTGTCGCTGGCCGACGGCGGGGCGGTACAGGTGAGTCCGCTGGATGCGTCCCTGGGACACGTTGGCCAGGCGCTGCCGGGATCGCCGCTGCTGCTGCGTCAGCTGCTGGCGGCGGATTTCCTGCCGATCGTCAGCTCCATCGGCATCAGCGCCGAGGGGATGCTACTGAATGTCAATGCCGATCAGGCGGCGACGGCGCTGGCGGCGACCCTGGGGGCGGATCTGCTGATGCTGTCTGACGTCAGCGGCATCCTCGATGGTAAGGGACAGCGTATCGCGGAGATGACGGCGCAGAAGGCACAGTGTCTGATCGAGCAGGGCATCATCACCGATGGGATGGTGGTAAAGGTGAACGCGGCCTTGGAAGCCGCTCGGACGCTGGGGCGTCCGGTTGATATCGCCGGCTGGCGTCACGCCGAAAAGCTGCCGGCGCTGTTTAACGGCGAAGCCGTCGGCACGCGTATTCATGCATAACACAACAACACGATTCGGTTAAGAATAAGGAAACCTGTATGGCAACCCAAAGCATCAACAAAATCGTTCTGGCCTACTCCGGCGGCCTGGATACCTCCGCCATCATTCCGTGGCTTAAGGAAAACTACGGCGGCTGTGAGGTTATCGCCTTTGTGGCGGATATCGGCCAGGAGCGAGAAGACCTGGTGGGCATCGAGCAGAAAGCGCTCCGCTCCGGCGCCTCCTCCTGCTATGTCGTGGATCTGCGCGAAACCTTTATCAAGGATTACGTCTATCCGGTGCTGAAGAGCGGCGCGCTCTATGAGGGCAGCTATCTGCTGGGGACGTCGATGGCCCGCCCGCTGATCGCGAAAGCGCAGGTTGAGCTGGCGCTGGAGCTGGGGGCCGACGCTCTGTGTCACGGCGCGACCGGGAAAGGCAACGATCAGGTGCGTTTTGAAACCACCTATACCGCGCTGGCACCGCAGCTACAGGTCGTGGCGCCGTGGCGCGAGTGGGATCTGCGTTCGCGTGAGGCGCTGCTCGACTATCTGAAGGGGCGCGATATTCCCACCACCGCCACGCTGGAGAAGATCTACAGCCGTGACGCCAACGCCTGGCATATCTCTACCGAAGGGGGCGTGCTGGAGAGCCCGTGGAGCCCGGCCAACCAAGACTGCTGGGTGTGGACCTGTGCCCCAGAGGAGGCGCCGGATCAGCCCGAGCTGGTGACCGTGGGCGTTGAAAAGGGCGAGGTCGTTTCGGTCAATGGGGTGGCGATGACGCCCTTTGGCTGCCTGCAGGCGCTGAATGCGCTGGGCGCCCGCCACGGCGTAGGACGTATTGATATCGTCGAAAACCGCCTGGTGGGCATTAAATCCCGCGGCTGTTATGAGACGCCGGGGGGCACCATCATGATGGCGGCGCTGCGCGGCGTGGAGCAGCTGGTACTGGATCGCGACAGCTTCCAGTGGCGTGAGAAGCTGGGTCAGGAGATGTCCTACGTTGTGTATGACGGCCGCTGGTTCGCTCCGCTGCGTCAGTCGCTGCAGGCGTCGGCCGATGCGTTGGCCGACGCGGTGAGTGGCGAAGTGGTGATCAAGCTGTATAAAGGGCAGGCTACCGCCATACAGAAGAAGTCGGCCAACAGCCTGTATAACGAGGCTTTCGCTACCTTTGGTGAGGATGATGTGTACGATCACAGCCACGCCGGCGGCTTTATTCGTCTGTTCTCCCTCTCTTCGCGCATTCGCGCGCTGAACAGCGCAAAGCAGTAGTAGGCGCAGGACAGAACGCGGGCCGCGCTGCGGCCCGTCGATCATTTTATTCTGAGTACGGAGCAGTCACTATGGCACTTTGGGGCGGGCGTTTTTCCCAGGCGGCAGATCGCCGTTTTAAACAGTTTAATGATTCCCTGCGCTTTGATTATCGGCTGGCGGAGCAGGATATCATCGGATCCGTCGCCTGGTCCCGGGCGCTGGTGACCGTCGGCGTACTGACGGTACAGGAGCAGCAGCAGCTGGCGCAGGCGCTCGCAGCGCTGCTGGAGGAGGTTCGCGCCGATCCCCACGCTATCTTGGACGGCGATGCGGAGGATATTCACAGTTGGGTGGAGCAGCAGCTGATTGAGCGGGTCGGTGACCTGGGCAAAAAGCTGCATACCGGACGCAGCCGCAACGATCAGGTGGCGACCGATCTGAAGCTATGGTGTAAGGATCAGGGCGAGATGCTGCGTCAGGCTCTGATAGCGCTGCAGCAGGCGCTAACGGACTGTGCCCGCCAGAATCAGGATGCGGTGATGCCCGGTTATACCCATTTGCAGCGGGCGCAGCCGATCACCTTTGCCCATTGGTGTCTGGCTTATGTCGAGATGCTGGCCCGCGATGAGAGCCGCCTGGATGATGCCCTACGGCGTCTGAATAGCAGCCCGTTGGGCAGCGGCGCGCTGGCTGGTACCGCCTACCCTATCGATCGCGATCGGCTGGCCGACTGGCTGGGGTTCTCTGCCGCAACGCGTAACAGTCTGGACAGCGTATCCGATCGCGATCATGTCCTGGAGCTGCTGTCGGCGGCCGCTATCGGCATGGTGCATCTATCGCGCTTCGCCGAAGATCTGATCTTCTTTAACAGCGGCGAGGCCGGCTTTATTGAGCTGTCGGAGCGGGTAACCTCCGGATCGTCGCTGATGCCGCAGAAAAAGAATCCGGATGCGCTGGAGCTGATCCGCGGTAAGTGTGGGCGAGTGCAGGGGGCGCTCAGCGGCATGCTGATGACGTTAAAAGGGCTTCCGCTGGCCTACAATAAGGATATGCAGGAAGACAAAGAGGGGCTGTTTGATGCCCTGGACACCTGGATGGACTGTTTACAGATGGCGACGCTGGCGTTGGATGGACTGGCGGTTAAGCGCCCGCGCTGCGCCGAAGCGGCGCAGCAGGGATATGCGAATGCCACGGAGCTGGCGGATTATCTGGTAGCCAGAGGGATCCCGTTTAGGGAGGCGCACCACATTGTCGGAGAGGCGGTCGTGGCGGCGCTGGCGCAGGGTAAACCGCTGGAGGCGTTGCCGCTGGAGACGCTGCAGTCATTCAGTCCGGCGATCGGCGCCGATGTCTATCCACTGCTGGCGCTGGACTCCTGTCTGGCAAAACGCAGCGCCCGCGGCGGCGTGGCGCCGCAGCAGGTCGCACAGGCGATCGATGATGCCCAGCGGCGACTGGGTAACATTCTCTGATGCTCCGCGCGCCGGCGCGGGCGGGGTTAATCCCCCGGACAGCGCAGGCAGCGCTCAATTTCGTCGCTGCCCAGACGCAGTTTACTTTGCAGATCGCGCAGGGCGGTACGCACTCCCTCCTCAATGACCGGATGGTAAAACGGCATATCCAGCATCTGATTTACGGTCATCTGCTGTTGATGGGCCCAAGAGAGCAGATGGGCAAGGTGCTCGGCGTCCGGTCCGATCATCTCCGCGCCGAGGAAACGGCCGCTTCCCTGCTCTGCATAGACATGCAGCAGGCCAAGATTGCGCAGCATGACGCGCGATCGTCCCTGGTTTTCAAATGAGACCTCCCCGACGGCGAAGCAGCCGCAGGCGCCATATCGCTCATTCAACTCGCGGAAGGTGGAGCCCACCATCGCGATCTGCGGGTCGGAAAAGACCACCGAGAGGGGACTGCGGCGCAGTCCCGGGGTGATCTCGGGATAGCTACCGGCGTTCTCACCGGCAATGCGCGCCTGATCGCTGGCCTCGTGCAGCAGCGGCAGCTGGTTGCTGGCGTCGCCGGCAATAAAGATATGCCCGACGCTGGTCTGCATCGTCATGCGATCTGCCAGCGGTACGCCGCGCGCATCCAGCTGCAGGGTGGTGTTCTCCAGCCCCAGGCGGTCGACGTTGGGACGCCGGCCGGTGGCGGCCAGAACGTAGTCCACCAGGATATCCTGCGTCTGACCGTTCAGATCGCGATAGCGAATGAAGACCTGCTCCCCCTCACGCTGCAGGATCTCTACCTGTGCGTCGGGGTCGAGATAAAACTCTGCGCCCAGCTTATCTACGGCATAGCGGCGGACCTCGGCATCCGTCAACGGCCCGACGGCGCCGCCGACGCCGAATACCCTGACCTCGACGCCGAGCCGGTGCAGGGCTTGCCCCAGCTCAAGACCGATGACGCCGGGACCGAAGACGGCAACGGCGCGCGGCAGCGTATCCCAGGCGAACAGATCGTCGTTGACGATCAGGCGATCGCCCAGGGCATCCCAGGCGGCAGGCCATACCGGGCGTGAGCCGCTGGCGATGACGATGCGTTTGGCATGAATACGGGTATGTTCATCAACCTGCAGGGTGTGATCGTCCAGAAAGCGGGCATAGCCAAGGATTTTGTCATCCGCGGGAATGCTGTCGACACCCTCCATGACGAAGCCGACGAAGCGATCGCGTTCGCGCTTCACGCGATCCATCACCGCTCGACCGTCAATGCGGACATCGCCCTGGGGATGGATACCGAAGCCGGGTGCGCGGGCGATCTGATGCACGGATTCTGCCGCGGCGATCAGCAGCTTAGAGGGCATGCAGCCCACGCGGGCGCAGGTGGTGCCAAAGGGACCGCCTTCTATCATCACCACGCTGGGGGTATAGCGTTTGGCTGCACGATAGGCGCCTAGCCCGGCGGTACCGCCGCCGATCACGGCAACGTCGACGTGTAATTCTTTCATTACATGATTCCTGGAATACCGAAAAAAAGGCGGGACGAGCCCGCCAATACGTTGGCTTTGATGGGCCATGGGTGGCCCTATTGTTGTTAAGCCTGTTGCAGGTAGTGCTCCAAATCATCGCTGCCGCCGATATGCTGGCCACCGATGTAAACCTGAGGCACCGTTGCTCTGCCGCTGATGGCGCGTAGGCTGACGGTGGTCGCGTCTTTACCCAGGATGATCTCCTCATACTGGATGCCGCGATCCTGTAGCATCTGTTTGGCCTTGCTGCAGTAGGGGCAGCCGGGTTTGGTAAACAGGGAAACCGAGGCCTGCAGCGTGTGCTCCGGCGCGAGGTATTTCAGCATAGTATCGGCATCGGAAACCTGGAACGGGTCGCCCGGCAGGTTCGGTTCGACAAACATCTTCTCGACCACGCCGTTGCGTACCAGCATAGAGTAACGCCAGGAGCGTGGCCCAAAGCCCAGATCCGCTTTTTCGACTAGCATGTTCATCCCGCGGGTGAACTCACCGTTGCCGTCGGGAATAAAGGTGATATGTTCGGCTTTCTGATCGTTTTTCCAGGCATTCATAACAAAGGTGTCGTTTACCGATACACACAGAATGCTGTCCACACCGTGCTGGTGGAATATCGGCGCCAGTTCGTTGTAGCGTGGCAAGTGGCTGGAAGAGCAAGTCGGCGTGAAGGCGCCCGGCAGTGAAAAGACGATGACGGTTTTGTCGCGAAACAGCGTGTCGCTGGTGACATCGAGCCACTTATCCCCTTGGCGGGTATGAAAGGTAACCGGTGGAACGCTTCTGCCTTCTTGACTGCTAAACATGTAATACAACCTTCCTTTCTGATCTGATACGAAATTTGCGATGGGACCTTGGTTTAGGATTTATTATTGTGACTCCCACTTGATAGTTCTAATCGTTCATTGCTATCTTATTCATCGATATTTACTATCGCTTGCGGGAGAACAACATGAATATCCGGGATTTAGAATATCTGGTGGCGTTGGCGGAGCACCGCCACTTCCGTCGGGCGGCGGATTCGTGCCATGTCAGCCAGCCCACCCTGAGCGGGCAGATCCGCAAGCTAGAGGATGAGCTGGGGGTGATGCTGCTGGAGCGCACCAGCCGTAAGGTTCTGTTTACCCAGGCGGGCCTACTGCTCGTGGAGCAGGCGCGTACGGTGCTACGAGAGGTAAAAGTGCTCAAGGAGATGGCCAGTCAGCAGGGTGAGGCGATGTCCGGCCCGCTGCATATCGGTCTGATTCCCACCGTTGGCCCCTATCTGCTGCCGCAGATCGTACCGATGCTGCACCAGGCGTTTCCCAAGCTGGAAATGTACCTGCATGAAGCGCAGACCTCGCAGCTGCTGGCTCAGTTGGACAGCGGAAAGTTGGACTGCGCCATTCTGGCGTTGGTGAAGGAGACGGAGGCGTTCATTGAGATCCCACTGTTTGATGAGCCGATGACGCTGGCGGTGTATAGCGATCATCCCTGGGCGGAAAAAGAGCGTATCGCGATGCCGGAGCTGGCGGGGGAGCATCTTTTAATGCTGGAGGATGGGCACTGTCTGCGCGATCAGGCGATGGGCTTTTGCTTTGAAGCCGGCGCCGATGAAGATACCCACTTCAGGGCGACCAGCCTGGAGACCCTGCGCAACATGGTCGCGGCAGGCAGCGGGATTACGCTGTTGCCCGATCTGGCCGTCCCTTCTCAGCGTCGGCGCGATGGCGTCTGCTATCTGCCTTGCTATAAGCCGGAGCCTAAGCGAACCATCGCTCTGGTCTATCGTCCCGGGTCGCCGCTGCGCGCACGCTACGAGCAGCTCGCGGAGGCCATCCGCGAGCATATGCAGCAGGTCATGATCCAGCGAGAGGCGTTAAAACAGGCGGTTTAGGCCGTTAAGCGCCGCCACGCGGTAGGCTTCTGCCATCGTGGGATAGTTGAAGGTGGTATTGACGAAGTATTCGATAGTATTGCCTTCCCCCTTCTGCTCCATGATCGCCTGTCCGATATGAATAATCTCTGCGGCGCGCTCGCCAAAGCAGTGGATCCCTAGGATCTGCTTGGTTTCGCGGTGGAACAGGATCTTCAGCCCTCCGACGTTCATTCCGGCAATCTGCGCCCGGGCCAGGTGTTTGAACTGCGAGCGACCCACTTCATACGGAATTTTCATCGCGGTCAGCTCCTGCTCGGTTTTTCCGACGGAGCTGATCTCCGGAATGGTGTAGATCCCGGTTGGAATATCTTCGATGAGGTGTGTATGGGCTTCCCCGCGGGTGATGACCTGCGCGGCGATGCGCCCCTGGTCATATGCGGCAGAGGCCAGGCTGGGGTAGCCGATGACGTCTCCGACGGCGTAAATATGCGGCACCGCGCTCTGATAGCGGGCGTTGACCTTCAGCTGACCACGCTTGTCTGCCTCCAGACCCACCGCCTCAAGACACAGACCCTCGGTATTACCCGTGCGGCCGTTGGCAAACAGCAGGCAGTCTGCCTTGACCTTTTTCCCGGAGCGCAGGTGAACGATAACGCCGTCCTCCAGCCCCTCAATCTGCTCAAACTCTTCGTTGTGGCGGATCACGACGCCGTTGTTCCAGAAGTGGTAAGAGAGTGAGTCCGACATCTCTTGATCCAGGAAAGAGAGCAGCCTATCGCGCGTATTAATCAGATCGACCTTAACGTTGAGGCCGCGGAAGATAGAGGCATACTCACAGCCGATAACGCCGGCGCCATAGATGATGATGTGGCTGGGTTCATGGTGCAGGTTAAGGATAGAGTCGCTGTCGTAAATCCGGGGATGGCTAAAGTCGACATCCTGCGGGTGGTAGGGGCGGGAGCCGCAGGCGATAACAATGTTGTCGGCCGTTAAGGTATCGCTGCTGCCGTCCGGGTAGGTCACGCTCAGCGTATGGGGATCGACAAAACGGGCCTCGCCGTAAAACAGCTGGCAGTGATTGCGTTCATAGAAGCCCTGACGCATTCGGGTTTGTTGGTTTATTACGCTGTCGGCGTGACGCAGGATATCGGGAAAGGTTGCGCTGATGAGGCGGGTATTATCACTGTAGAGCGGGTTTTGGTTAAATTCGATAATGCGGCTGACGGCGTGACGGAGGGCTTTCGAGGGGATGGTTCCCCAGTGGGTACATCCGCCGCCGACGCTGAATTGCCGTTCGACTACGGCAACTCGCGCCCCCTGTTTAACCAGTCCCATGGCGGCACCTTCACCCCCGGGTCCTGAACCAATAACGATGGCGTCAAAATGGAAATGCTGTTGCATGTTAGAGTAGGCCTTTTTTATACAAAACCACAACGCCATATTAACATGAAATGCTGTACAGCCCAATCATCCTTATTATTTATATGGAAAATAGTTATTATTAGCAGATAATTACGTAATATAACGCCATTTGCTGCCGTGATGGTTAATTCAGCGTGATAGGGCTAAGTTTGGTATAGTGAGGCGGTGGTAGCCAATAAAAGCGCCGGCCGTAAAACCGGACATGAAGAGAATAACGGATAGAATATGGGCGTCAGGGCACAGCAAAAGGAACGGACACGCCGTTCACTGATTGAGGCGGCATTTAATCAGCTCAGCGCCGAGCGCAGCTTCGCCAGTCTGAGCCTGCGAGAGGTTTCGCGTGAGGCAGGGATCGCGCCCACGTCGTTTTATCGCCATTTTCGCGATGTGGATGAGCTGGGGCTCACCATGGTGGATGAAAGCGGTCTGATGCTGCGTCAGCTAATGCGTCAGGCGCGTCAGCGTATCGCGAAGGGCGGTAGCGTGATCCGAACCTCGGTCGCGACCTTCATGGAGTTTATTGGTAATAATCCCAATGCGTTTCGTCTGCTGCTGCGTGAGCGATCTGGAACCTCGGCTGCCTTTCGCGCCGCGGTACAGCGTGAAATTCAGCATTTTATTGCGGAACTTGCCGACTATCTGGAAATCGAAAATCATATGCCGCGCAGCTTTACGGAAGCGCAGGCCGAGGCGATGGTCACCATTGTCTTCAGCGCGGGTGCCGAGGCGTTGGATATCGACAGCGAGCAGCGCCGTCAGCTAGAGGAGCGCCTGGTGTTGCAGCTGCGGATGATTTCCAAAGGTGTGTATTACTGGTATCGCCGTGAACAGGAGAAAGCGCACCTTGCGCACCTTGCGCAGGTTGCCGCGACGGCCATCGACGGCGGACATCATCACAAGTCATAGGGGAGGAGATGCGTAAACATCGTCTTGATATCGGAACATTGGTCTTGTCAGCCGTGGCAGGGTTATCCATCAGCGGATCGTTTTCTGCGTTGTTCAGCAGCGTCGTGCCGTTTTCTGTTTTTCCGCTGATCGCCCTGGTGCTGTCGGCCTATTGTTTACACCAGCGTTATCTTCACGTCGCCATGCCGGAAGGCATGCCGATGCTCTCATCCTCCTGTTTTCTGCTCGGCCTTCTGTTTTACAGCACGCTGATCCGCGTTGAATATCCCGCCATTGGCTCCAACTTTCTGCCCTCTTTACTGTGTGTGGCGCTGGTGCTGTGGATCGGCGTACGGATTAAAAGGCAGCGCGGCCGCGCCGCGCAGGATAGGGACGATGATGACGATGAGAGACACAGTTGAGTCGCATCGCCGCGGGCAGCCAGAGAGCTGCCCGTTTTTTTTTGGGATCAGCGACGTTCCAGCAGTACCCCGCACTCCATATGGTGGGTATAAGGGAATTGATCGAACAGCGCCAGACGTGTAATCCGATGGCTCTGATTGAGCGTGTGAAGGTTATCGCATAGCGTCAGTGGATTGCAGGAGATGTACAGGATGTTCTGATATCCCTGCACCATACCCAGGGTTTCTGTATCCAGACCGCTGCGTGGGGGATCGACGAAGATGGTATTGCACTCATAGCTGTGCAGGTCGATGCCCTGCAGGCGGTTGAACGCCCGGACGCCCTGCATGGCCTGGGTAAACTCCTCAGCCGACATGCGGATGATCTGCACGTTGTCTATCTGATTGGCGGCAATATTGTACTGCGCCGCCGCGACGGACGGCTTGGCTATCTCGGTGGCCAGCACCCGACGAAAGTTGCGCGCCAGCGCCAGTGAGAAGTTGCCGTTGCCGCAGTACAGCTCCAGTAAATCTCCCGCCGCGCCGTGCGTGGCGTCCAGCGCCCACTCCAGCATTTGAATATTGATGGCCGCGTTGGGCTGGGTGAAGCTGTTTTCGACCTGGCGATAGATCATCTGGCGTCCTGCGACCGGCAATACCTCATCGACCCAGTCTTGGTCCAGGCAGATCTTGGTCTTACTGGCCCGTCCGATCAGCTGGATAGCGAATCCCTGACCGCGTAGTGCATCGCGCAGAGCCTCTGCGGCCTGCTTCCAGGCATCATCTAGCGCGCGGTGATACAGCAGGGATACGATAATCTGCCCGCTGCGAGTGGACAGGTAGTCTATCTGAAACAGTTTATGGCGTAGTGTTGGGTTGGGACGCAGAGCGTCGAGCAGCAGCGGCATCAGGCGGTTGATCAGCTCGCTGGCGGCCGGGAACTGATCCACCCGGATGCGCTGTTTGCTCTGGGGATCAAACATAATATGGTAGAGGTCATCGCCATCGTGCCAGATCCGGAACTCAGCACGCATGCGGTAATGGTTCGCCGGCGAGCGGAATGGCTGTACCGCAGGAGCGCCGAACGGCTGCATCATTTGCTCCAGACGGTGGATTTTTTCACTGAGCTGGTCGTCATAGTGTTCGGTTGGCAGCATGCTTGGCGTCATATCGGTTCTCATCGGCACGGGGAAGTTACGGCAGGTATGTTCATCCCACCGCACGGGGCGTCGGCGGGACGGGCAGTCAACGGTCGAGCAGATGGCCATCGGCCTGACTGCGTTTTGGTCCGCGATAGGTATCCCAAAGGATGCGATTGTAGGCGATGGACGTATGATGTCCAGTCCCGTGTGCGTTACTCTTCGCTTAGCGTGCCCTTGTAATAATAGCGGCAGCTGGCGCCGAAATGCTCAACGCGTTTGCTGACCAGCGCCATGGTTTCAAATTCGGAGAGGATATGTTCAGTTCTATAGCGGCTGATTCCAGTAAAGTGGATAATATCGGTGATGGTAAAGTAATAATCCGTATTTTTCTTTAGCAGAGAAAGTATCTTGTAGCTATTAATTCGCTCTGTTTTCTTTTTTTTCCATAAAGCAGAGAGTATCAATTGAAGAGGGGACCGCCATTAGCATTAGGCGATCCCGGTAGGAGAAAATATTAGAACTTATAGTTCAGCATGGTGACAAAAACATCGTCGGTGCTGATGCCGTTATTTCGCGTGAAGGTGTTGTCATCCAGTAGGTTGATCTTATATTCAAAGATGAGTGCCAGGTTCTTGTTAAAAGAGTAGGTGGTCGCCAGATCGATGAATTTTACATAGGTTTGGTTACTGCCTGCGTTACCCTTGAGATCTTTTGCCGTTCCGTTGAGATAGGCGAGGGAGGGTTTCAGGCCGCAGTCAAACTGATACTGGGCCAACAGTTCATAGCCACGTGCCTTCGGTGCAAATCCATCCTGTTTGCCAATATAGTGCATATTCTTGACTTCACCATAGATGGCGGCCAGATAGACATTATGGTTGTCATAGCGGGCGCCAACGTTCCAGCCATCCGCTCGTTTCCCCAGATCATCCTGACGCTGCTCCAGCGTACGCGCTGAATTAGCGTATGCTCCGCCGATGCTGAGACCATTTTCGAAGCGGTAGACCAGCGAGGTCCCAACCCCATTGCCGTTCTGGTGTGCGACGCCGCGGGGGTTGCTGCTGAGCGGACCCGTCTGATTTTCCGGGTCGTTCCAGCCGTCATTTTTACCCTGTACCTGTAGTCCAAAATCCAGGCCGTCAACTAGGTTAAAAATATTACGGTTACGGTATGTGGCGACGTTATTGGTACGGTAGGTCATAAAGTTATCGACGCCGTCATAAGAGACGCCGCCGAATACCGGAATAGGCGCCCCGGTCCAACCATTAATATCGTTCAGGATCCCGTAGTTCCTGCCATAATCGAAGCTTCCGTATTGTCCGAAGCCTACGCCTGCATATCCTATACGCGTTGTGTTTTTGGTACTACCGGCACTTTCCGGTTGGTTTAATTTTACATTGTATTCCCAACGTGCATAGCCAATCATAAGATCATTGATTTTGGTTTCACCACGTAGAGTGAACTTTACCTTTGATTGATCTCCGGCAATATATTTATCTTGAGAAAAATAATGTCTTACCTTAAAAGAGCCATCTAAATAAACGCGATTGCCGTTCTGGTTGTAAATCTCTGCTGCATGTGAAATGAGCGGAAAAATACCAATGCAGCCTATGGTGGACAGGGCCACAAGCGAGCGGATTTTATTCATCATTGATTCCTGCTGATAATTATTAGACGTTATTAAAAATAAGAGCAACGGCGTTGCTTTTTTTATGATTATACAAATGACAGCTGGTTTTTTGTGATGAATGTCACGTATTTGCGTCTATTTGTAACATGAATGTCTTTAAACATAGATCATGATCACATTAATCACGCTGTTTGAGTCGATATAGTTTTATATATACAAATTGGACTCCCTCCATGCGAAATTAAGAGATTATCGCCATGTTTATAACCACAAAAAAATCACTGATTGCATTAGTCCTTGCTACAGCGGGTCTGATTTCCTCTCCAGCTTCCTTTGCTACTGAGACAGCCGCACAGCCGAATCTGGGTGCTACGCTGACGCAGTTAACGCAGCAATATCCGATTCACTGGATCTCTATTGAGCAGGTCGCTGAAAGTCTGAAAGGGAAGGCACCGATTAGCGTCGGTTTTGATATCGACGATACACTGCTATTTTCCAGCCCTGCGTTTTTCTATGGGAAACAAAAATTTTCACCTGACAGCAATGCGTTTTTGAAAAATCAGAAGTTTTGGGATGAAGTCAGCAGCAGCGGTTGGGATCGCTTCTCGATTCCCAAAGATTCTGGTCGTGCGCTGATGGAGCTGCATTTAAAACGCGGTGACCATGTCTATTTCATCACTGGTCGTCCGATGCCGTCTAATGGCAAAGAGGATTTGACGCAAACGCTGAAAGACGATTTCAAAATTCCGGATAATCAGCTGAATAAGGTGATTTTTGCCGGAACCAAACAAGATGCCAAAGTTGAATATATGCAGAAGCACCATATTACCATCTTCTACGGTGATTCTGACAATGATATTCAGGACGCCCGCAAGGCTGGCGCTGAAGGGATCCGGGTGCTGCGTCCACTGAACTCCACTAATAAGCCGATGCCGAAGAACGGGGCTTTTGGCGAAAAAGTCATCGTGAATTCCCAGTACTGATCGCGTTAATAGACAAGAAGGCATTGATGAAACATACGCTAAAACTGAGCCTGGCCGCGGCGGTGATGGTATTGGCCGGCTGCGCCGCCCACCCGCAGAGCGCACAGCAACAGCTGTCATCGCAGGCGACGCTGGCCGTGAATTGGATGCAACAGTCAGGCGAGTATCAGGCGCTGACCTGGCAGGCATTTAACGTCGCTAAAACTGCATTTCTCAACAATCCCGCGCCTAAAGGCAGTAAGAAGGCCGTGATTGTCGATATCGATGAAACCATGGTCGATAACACGCCCTATGCCGCCTGGCAGATCAAACAGTCACGCAGCTTCAGCGAGGCGGACTGGGATAAGTGGGTTGAGGCGCGTCAGGCTAAGGCATTACCGGGTGCGGTCTCCTTTGCCCGCTTTGTCCAGGACCACGGCGGCCGGGTCTTTTACATCTCCAATCGCTCGCAGCAGGGGCTGAGCAGCACGCTAGCCGATCTGAAGGCGCAGGGATTCCCTGATGTTAGCGCTGAGAACCTGCTGCTGAAAGACAGCAGCGGCAGCAATAAAGTCGCGCGTTTTAAACGTGTGACCGAGATGGGCTATTTCCCGGTGCTGTATGTCGGGGATAACCTGAATGACTTTACCGGGGCGACTTACCACCAGGACAATGCGGTGCGTAAAGACTTCGTGGCCGAAAATCATCAGAAGTTTGGCACGCAGTTTATCATTCTGCCCAACCCCTCTTACGGTGATTGGGAAGGCGGAATGGCGAAGGCGTATTGGAAGCAGCCTGCGGCAGAAAAGCTGAAGATCCGTGACGCCAATCTGTCAGCCTGGACGCCGGCAGCCCAGTAACGTTGTTTTAGATGGCGCTTCGTAATATGAGGCGCTAGGTGTTTCGTTTTACTCTCTGTTGCGCCGTCGGCCTCCGCTTCCCCTGCCGTCGGCGCATTTTTTGCACATATAAACAGGTTGGCTGAGTCGCTATTTTAGTTAAAACAGAGACTAGTTTTACTGAACTGAGAATAATCCTCTAATTACCTTTCTTTTTTCTCTGATTCTCCCGTGACGAGAGCCGCTCAGCACGCGCGTCAGGGTATCCCTATGCCGATGCGCTGGGTAGAATGCTCTGTTTTTTGGGCGAGGCAGCAGGGAGCCGGCCCGTTATCTTGGGTGGAGAAAGAAGGTAATTATAATGAATAAGAAACATATGGTTATCGCGCTGCTTCCGGTGGCTGCATCCGTGTCGGTCAAGGCGCAGGCGGCGCAGAGCGAGATGGTAGTGACGGCCAGTCGTTTTACCCAGCCGGTGTCGACGGTGCTGGCGCCGATGGACGTTGTGACTCGGGACGATATCGACCGCTGGCAGTCCAAGAGTCTAGACGAGGTCATGCGTCGCTTGCCGGGAGTCGATATCGTCCAGAACGGTGGCTTGGGGCAGAGCTCCTCGCTGTACCTGCGCGGTACAGAGGCGCGACAGGCGCTGATTTTGGTCGACGGGATCCCTCTGGCTCGCCCCGGCATCACCAATGTGGCTGCGCTGAATCAGATCCCGCTCGCCATGGTGCAGCGTATCGAATATATCCGCGGGCCGCGTTCGGCGGTCTATGGCTCCGGAGCCATCGGTGGCGTTATCAATATCATTACGCTGGACGCCGAGCCAGGTGCGCAGCTGAGCGTGGGCACCGGTACCAATCACTACCAGCAGTATGATGCCGGGGGGCGTCAGCAGCTGGGAAATACAACCCTATCGTTGGCGGGCTCTTTTCAGACGACCCGCGGCTTTAATGTTCAGCCTGACTCGCCCTATGGGCCTGACGGCGATCGGGACGGGTTTCGTAATAAAGTGCTGTGGGGCGGGGTAGAGCACCGTTTCTCTGAGGCCTGGTCTGGTTTTGTCCGCGGCCATGGCTACAGCGAAGCCTCTGACTATGATGCGGGGAAATACGGCAGCGATAGCAGCGGTACCCTGCGCCAGCTGTACAACCACAGCTACGATATGGGACTGCGCTATCATGCCGGCGCTTATGCGTCGCAGCTGATCGCTGCTTATCAAAAGATTAAGGATTATAACTACGGCACAGTCTATGGCCGCTTTGGCAACGGCAGCTCCCTAGATGATTTGCGGCAGTACAACCTGCAGTGGGGCAATACCTACCGTTTTGACAGCGGCATGCTCAGCGCCGGGGCCGACTGGCAGCAGCAGCGTCTCACCTCGTCCGATAGCACCCGGATGCAGCGCTATCAGCGCTATGACGGCGGGCTTTACCTGAGCGGCCAGAAGCGCATGGGCGCAGTGACGCTAGAGGCATCCGGTCGGGGCGATAACGATCAGCAGTTTGGCTGGCACGGTACTTGGCAGAGCGCCGCCGGCTGGGAGTTTATCCCCGGCTACCGTGCGACGCTCTCTTACGGCACCGGTTTCCTGGCGCCGTCGCTGGGGCAGCAATTTGGCTCCGATCGTATGGATATACAAAGCAATCCCAACCTGCGCCCGGAGGAGTCGCGCCAGTGGGAGCTGGGGCTGAGTGGCCTGAGCGGTCCGCTGGACTGGCAGCTGTCGGCCTACCGTAATCAGGTTCGCAACCTGATCACCTACTTTAGCGATCCGATCACCCGACACGGACAGTACAGTAATATTGACTCGGCGACCATCAAAGGCGTCGAGTGGGTCGGCAGTATGGATACTTGGGCGCTGAGCCACCGCGTGACCCTGCAATATATTGATCCCCGAGATGATAAAACCGGAGACCTGCTGCCGCGTCGCTCCCGTCATCAGGGTAAGTACCAGTTGGATTGGAACCTTTGGGATCTCGGGATGGATCTGGCCTACCAGTATTTCGGCCGCCGTAGCGATAAAAGCGCGCCGGGCGGTAAGCTGCCCAGCTACAGCACGGTAGACATTTCGGCCTCTTATCCGGTTACATCCCAGCTCACGGTTCGTGGTAGAATTGGTAATCTGTTGGATAAAAATTATCAAACCGCTTATGGCTACCAAACCGCAGGACGGGAATATTATCTCTCCGGTAGCTACACCTTCTGATGATGTAGCCACTGCCAAGCCTACCGTGCTGGTGTTTGACTCCGGTGTCGGTGGGCTTTCTGTCTATCAGGAGATCCGCGCGTTACTACCGGATCTCCACTATATCTATGCCTTTGACAATCAGGGATTCCCCTACGGCGAGAAAGAGGCTGTGTTTATCACGGAGCGCGTGCTGCGCATCGTGGCGTCGCTGCATCAACGCCATACCCTATCGGCGATGGTTGTCGCATGTAATACCGCCAGTACCATTGTGCTGCCTGCGCTGCGTGCGCGCTTTCCCTTTCCCGTCGTGGGCGTGGTTCCCGCGATTAAGCCGGCGGCCAAGCTAACCCGCAACGGCATTGTGGGGCTGCTGGCGACTCGCGCGACGGTGCAGCGGGCCTATACCCATGAGCTGATCGCCCGTTTTGCGACAGACTGCCAGATAAAGATGTTGGGATCGGCGGAGCTGGTCGAGCTGGCGGAGGCAAAGCTGCACGGTGAGGCGCTGGATCTGCAGCGGCTGAGAACGATTTTGCGGCCCTGGCTGACGATGGCCGAGCCACCGGACACCGTGGTCTTGGGATGTACCCATTTCCCGCTGCTGCGCGATGAACTGGCGCAGGTATTGCCCGCCGGCACCCGTTTGGTGGACTCCGGTGCCGCGATCGCCCGCCGGGTTGCCTGGTTGATTGCCAATCAGGCGACGCTGCCGGGGAAAGATATGTGTAATGTTGCCTATGCGACGCAGTGTGATGCTCAGACGGCCGCCCTGCTGCCGGTATTGCGTCAGGTGGGTTTTGAGACTCTGCGGGAACTGAGTATATAAGCGGCAAAATAGGCGCCGTTGCTGAAAAGTTATTCGGTTGGCTCATTTTTTTGAAAATAGGGCTTGTCACGTCGCGAGAAGTCCCTATAATGCGCCTCCACTGACCGGGAACAACGACCAACTCGTAGCCCAGTCAGGTAGAGAAAGCAAAAATAAATGCTTGACTCTGCGGGCGAAAAGCGTAATATACGCAGCCCACGCCGGTGATAACTCAATGGGTTTTCACGGCGACGCTCTTTAACAAATTATCAGACAATCTGTGTGGGCACTCGCAAGATTCGTATTAAGCATTCCTCGGAATGCCAAAATATTTAAAGTCTTGAAGAGTGACAGCAGTTAATTCATTACGAATAAACAGTTTAATTTCTTTGAGCATCAAGCTTTTAATTGAAGAGTTTGATCATGGCTCAGATTGAACGCTGGCGGCAGGCTTAACACATGCAAGTCGAGCGGTAGCAGGGAGAAAGCTTGCTTTCTCCGCTGACGAGCGGCGGACGGGTGAGTAATGTCTGGGGATCTGCCTGATGGAGGGGGATAACTACTGGAAACGGTAGCTAATACCGCATAACGTCGCAAGACCAAAGTGGGGGACCTTCGGGCCTCATGCCATCAGATGAACCCAGATGGGATTAGCTAGTAGGTGAGGTAATGGCTCACCTAGGCGACGATCCCTAGCTGGTCTGAGAGGATGACCAGCCACACTGGAACTGAGACACGGTCCAGACTCCTACGGGAGGCAGCAGTGGGGAATATTGCACAATGGGCGCAAGCCTGATGCAGCCATGCCGCGTGTATGAAGAAGGCCTTCGGGTTGTAAAGTACTTTCAGTAGGGAGGAAGGTGTGAGCGTTAATAGCGTTCACAATTGACGTTACCTACAGAAGAAGCACCGGCTAACTCCGTGCCAGCAGCCGCGGTAATACGGAGGGTGCAAGCGTTAATCGGAATTACTGGGCGTAAAGCGCACGCAGGCGGTTTGTTAAGTTGGATGTGAAATCCCCGGGCTTAACCTGGGAACTGCATCCAAGACTGGCAAGCTAGAGTCTCGTAGAGGGAGGTAGAATTCCAGGTGTAGCGGTGAAATGCGTAGAGATCTGGAGGAATACCGGTGGCGAAGGCGGCCTCCTGGACGAAGACTGACGCTCAGGTGCGAAAGCGTGGGGAGCAAACAGGATTAGATACCCTGGTAGTCCACGCTGTAAACGATGTCGATTTGGAGGTTGTGCCCTTGAGGCGTGGCTTCCGAAGCTAACGCGTTAAATCGACCGCCTGGGGAGTACGGCCGCAAGGTTAAAACTCAAATGAATTGACGGGGGCCCGCACAAGCGGTGGAGCATGTGGTTTAATTCGATGCAACGCGAAGAACCTTACCTACTCTTGACATCCAGCGAATCCTGTAGAGATACGGGAGTGCCTTCGGGAACGCTGAGACAGGT
The DNA here is from genome assembly GCF_000264765.2 of Edwardsiella anguillarum ET080813. GTDB lineage: Bacteria > Pseudomonadota > Gammaproteobacteria > Enterobacterales > Enterobacteriaceae > Edwardsiella > Edwardsiella anguillarum. Next base: position 1,666,411 of record NZ_CP006664.1, on the reverse strand, counting down.
GCTGCATGGCTGTCGTCAGCTCGTGTTGTGAAATGTTGGGTTAAGTCCCGCAACGAGCGCAACCCTTATCCTTTGTTGCCAGCGGTTCGGCCGGGAACTCAAAGGAGACTGCCAGTGATAAACTGGAGGAAGGTGGGGATGACGTCAAGTCATCATGGCCCTTACGAGTAGGGCTACACACGTGCTACAATGGCGTATACAAAGAGAAGCGACCTCGCGAGAGCAAGCGGACCTCATAAAGTACGTCGTAGTCCGGATTGGAGTCTGCAACTCGACTCCATGAAGTCGGAATCGCTAGTAATCGTGGATCAGAATGCCACGGTGAATACGTTCCCGGGCCTTGTACACACCGCCCGTCACACCATGGGAGTGGGTTGCAAAAGAAGTAGGTAGCTTAACCTTCGGGAGGGCGCTTACCACTTTGTGATTCATGACTGGGGTGAAGTCGTAACAAGGTAACCGTAGGGGAACCTGCGGTTGGATCACCTCCTTACCTGAAGATACGAAATTGTGTAGTGCTCACACAGATTGTCTGATAGATGTTCGAGCAAATACCTTATGCAGGCTTGTAGCTCAGGTGGTTAGAGCGCACCCCTGATAAGGGTGAGGTCGGTGGTTCGAGTCCACTCAGGCCTACCAACTCCCTTCCTGGGTGAAGCGGACGGTGGTAATAAGGTATCGGCAGTAAAGTCATGGGGCTATAGCTCAGCTGGGAGAGCGCCTGCTTTGCACGCAGGAGGTCTGCGGTTCGATCCCGCATAGCTCCACCATATTTCAGAACATACTGAGAAATCAGCATGTTGTGAAATATTTTGCTCTTTAACAATCTGGAACAAGCTGAAAATTCGAAAACAATCGAATTGCTTTTAATAAGTGATTCGAGAGTCTCTCAAATGCTTACAGCACGAAGTGAAACATCTTCGGGTTGTGAGGTTAAGTGACTAAGCGTACACGGTGGATGCCTAGGCAGTCAGAGGCGATGAAGGACGTGCTAATCTGCGATAAGCGTCGGTGAGCTGATATGAAGCATTATTAGCCGGCGATGTCCGAATGGGGAAACCCAGTGCAATCCGTTGCACTATCGTTAAGTGAATACATAGCTTAACGAGGCGAACCAGGGGAACTGAAACATCTAAGTACCCTGAGGAAAAGAAATCAACCGAGATTCCCCTAGTAGCGGCGAGCGAACGGGGAAGAGCCCAGAACCTGAATCAGTTTGTGCATTAGTGGAAGCGTCTGGAAAGTCGCGCGATACAGGGTGATAGCCCCGTACACGAAGGTGCACAGCTGTGAGTTCGATGAGTAGGGCGGGACACGTGTTATCCTGTCTGAATATGGGGGGACCATCCTCCAAGGCTAAATACTCCTGACTGACCGATAGTGAACCAGTACCGTGAGGGAAAGGCGAAAAGAACCCCGGCGAGGGGAGTGAAATAGAACCTGAAACCGTGTACGTACAAGCAGTGGGAGCATCCTTCGGGGTGTGACTGCGTACCTTTTGTATAATGGGTCAGCGACTTATATTTTGTAGCAAGGTTAACCGAATAGGGGAGCCGTAGGGAAACCGAGTCTTAACTGGGCGTCTAGTTGCAAGGTATAGACCCGAAACCCGGTGATCTAGCCATGGGCAGGTTGAAGGTTGGGTAACACTAACTGGAGGACCGAACCGACTAATGTTGAAAAATTAGCGGATGACTTGTGGCTGGGGGTGAAAGGCCAATCAAACCGGGAGATAGCTGGTTCTCCCCGAAAGCTATTTAGGTAGCGCCTCGTGAACTCATCTTCGGGGGTAGAGCACTGTTTCGGCTAGGGGGTCATCCCGACTTACCAACCCGATGCAAACTACGAATACCGAAGAATGTTATCACGGGAGACACACGGCGGGTGCTAACGTCCGTCGTGAAGAGGGAAACAACCCAGACCGCCAGCTAAGGTCCCAAAGTCATGGTTAAGTGGGAAACGATGTGGGAAGGCATAGACAGCCAGGATGTTGGCTTAGAAGCAGCCATCATTTAAAGAAAGCGTAATAGCTCACTGGTCGAGTCGGCCTGCGCGGAAGATGTAACGGGGCTAAACCATGCACCGAAGCTGCGGCAGCGACGCTTAGGCGTTGTTGGGTAGGGGAGCGTTCTGTAAGCCGTTGAAGGTGGCCTGTGAGGGCTGCTGGAGGTATCAGAAGTGCGAATGCTGACATAAGTAACGATAAAGCGGGTGAAAAGCCCGCTCGCCGGAAGACCAAGGGTTCCTGTCCAACGTTAATCGGGGCAGGGTAAGTCGACCCCTAAGGCGAGGCCGAAAGGCGTAGTCGATGGGAAACAGGTTAATATTCCTGTACTTGGTGTTATTGCGAAGGGGGGACGGAGAAGGCTAGACCGGCCGGGCGACGGTTGTCCCGGTTTAAGCGTGTAGGTGTGATGACCTGGCAAATCCGGTCATCTTTAACACTGAGGCGTGATGACGAGGCACTACGGTGCTGAAGTGGTTAATGCCCTGCTTCCAGGAAAAGCCTCTAAGCTTCAGATAACACTGAATCGTACCCCAAACCGACACAGGTGGTCAGGTAGAGAATACCAAGGCGCTTGAGAGAACTCGGGTGAAGGAACTAGGCAAAATGGTGCCGTAACTTCGGGAGAAGGCACGCTGGCACGTAGGTGAAGTCCCTCGCGGATGGAGCCGAAGCCAGTCGAAGATACCAGCTGGCTGCAACTGTTTAATAAAAACACAGCACTCTGCAAACACGAAAGTGGACGTATAGGGTGTGACGCCTGCCCGGTGCTGGAAGGTTAATTGATGGGGTCAGCCGCAAGGCGAAGCTCTTGATCGAAGCCCCAGTAAACGGCGGCCGTAACTATAACGGTCCTAAGGTAGCGAAATTCCTTGTCGGGTAAGTTCCGACCTGCACGAATGGCGTAATGATGGCCAGGCTGTCTCCACCCGAGACTCAGTGAAATTGAACTCGCTGTGAAGATGCAGTGTAACCGCGGCAAGACGGAAAGACCCCGTGAACCTTTACTATAGCTTGACACTGAACATTGAACCTTGATGTGTAGGATAGGTGGGAGGCTTTGAAGTGTGGACGCCAGTCTGCATGGAGCCGACCTTGAAATACCACCCTTTAATGTTTGATGTTCTAACCTGGCCCCGTGATCCGGGGTAGGGACAGTGTCTGGTGGGTAGTTTGACTGGGGCGGTCTCCTCCCAAAGAGTAACGGAGGAGCACGAAGGTTAGCTAATCCTGGTCGGACATCAGGAGGTTAGTGCAAAGGCATAAGCTAGCTTGACTGCGAGAGTGACGGCTCGAGCAGGTGCGAAAGCAGGTCTTAGTGATCCGGTGGTTCTGAATGGAAGGGCCATCGCTCAACGGATAAAAGGTACTCCGGGGATAACAGGCTGATACCGCCCAAGAGTTCATATCGACGGCGGTGTTTGGCACCTCGATGTCGGCTCATCACATCCTGGGGCTGAAGTAGGTCCCAAGGGTATGGCTGTTCGCCATTTAAAGTGGTACGCGAGCTGGGTTTAGAACGTCGTGAGACAGTTCGGTCCCTATCTGCCGTGGGCGTTGGAAGATTGAGAGGGGCTGCTCCTAGTACGAGAGGACCGGAGTGGACGCACCGCTGGTGTTCGGGTTGTGATGCCAATTGCATTGCCCGGTAGCTACGTGCGGAAAAGATAAGCGCTGAAAGCATCTAAGCGCGAAACTTGCCTCGAGATGAGTCTTCCCTTGGACCTTGAGTCCACTGAAGGAACGTTTAAGACTAAGACGTTGATAGGCTGGGTGTGTAAGCGTAGCGATACGTTGAGCTAACCAGTACTAATGATCCGTGAGACTTAACCTTACAACACCGAAGGTGTTTTAGAGAGACGAATTTAGCTTGTTCAAGATTGGAACCGATGGCCAGTGATGGCGGTTGGTAAAACAGAATTTGCCTGGCGGCGATAGCGCGGTGGTTCCACCTGACCCCATGCCGAACTCAGAAGTGAAACGCCGTAGCGCCGATGGTAGTGTGGGGTCTCCCCATGCGAGAGTAGGGAACTGCCAGGCATCAAATTTAGCAGTACCCCGGAAACGGGTGTGATACAAAATTCGGTGGAGCGGTAGTTCAGTTGGTTAGAATACCTGCCTGTCACGCAGGGGGTCGCGGGTTCGAGTCCCGTCCGTTCCGCCACCCTATTTAGGGGCGTAGTTCAATTGGTAGAGCACCGGTCTCCAAAACCGGGTGTTGGGGGTTCGAGTCCCTCCGCCCCTGCCAGATAAAAAGCCTTCTGTGAAAACAGAAGGCTTTTTTGTTTTTCCCCTAACAACGTTTTCGCACGACGTTATTTCACCGCGATAATACCGGCGCCCTCAGGCGCTCAGCATCAAAAAACGGCGCAGATCATGCACCATGGGGTGGATCTCATCTACACGGTCGCTGTTGCGCAGCCAGATGGCATAGATCGGCCTTATTAGCGTTTCTGGGTGGGTTAGCTGCTGTAAGTCACTGGCAGCCCAAGAGATGGGTAAAAACGCGCTGGCGTGCAGCTGACGCAGAATACGCTCGGCTATCAGCAGTGAGCTACTCTCCAGCAGGGGAGCGCCACTCTCGATCAGCGGCGAGGGCTGTGGGCTGAAGTCGGCTCCCCAGTCGAGGCGGATGAATGGCCGTACCGACGCACTTTTGCCGGCGGCATAGAGCCCCAGCGTAAACTCACCGACCCGTTCGCTTGTAAACTCATCGGCTTTGGGGATTTCGGTTGCGATGAGCAGATCCAGATGGCGCTCATGCAACTGGCGGATATGAATATGGCGTTGGCCTGTGCGGGCCTCTAGCATCTGCGTGGGATGATTGCCGTAGAGCCGGGCAAGCCAGTCGGTCAGCACAGACTCCCATAGCAATGCCGGAGCTCCCAGTGACAGCGCCTTATGCTGGCGGGCGTTGATCATCTCCTGCTTAGCCAATAGCCAGGTATTCATCAGATTCTCTGCATAGGGCACGAGAGTCTGCCCGGCCGGCGTGAGCTGAATGTTATTGCGGTGGCGAGTGAATAGCTCGGTACCTACTTGATTTTCCAACTGACGGATGCGGAAGCTGACGGCGGACTGTGTCAGGTACAGTGATTCGGCCGCCTTACCAAAGTGGCGGGTACGGCTGACTTCCAGAAAGGTTTTGAGTAATTCGGTATCCACGGCGTATCCATAAAAATTTTAATCATGATGATTTAAATGTTTTGTTTTACAGGTTGTCAAGGCTAACTAATACTCCGCGCCATAAATAGCACGGCCATAGAGAATTAGGAGCGTGTCAGATGGCGGAAAGCTTCCACACTACTCATCGTTTCTTTGATAACAAGCACTACCCGCGCGGCTTTTCGCGTCATGGGGACTTTACGATCAAAGAGGCTCAGCTACTTGAGCGTTTTGGGTATGCATTTAATGAATTGGATCTCGGTACTCGCGAGGCGCAGACAGACGAAGAAGCTCTGTTTGTTGCCGTATGCCGCGGTGAGCGTCAGCCTGCGACGGAGGCGGAGAAGGTATGGGCGAAGTATGTCACCCGTATCCGTCGTCCCAAGCGTTTTCATACGCTCTCCGGCGGTAAGCCGCAGATGGAAGGGGCTGAAGACTATACCGAGTCAGATGATTAATAAAAAAGCGGGCAATGTTTGCCCCGCTTTTTATGTCTGTCATCCCAGCCAGAAGCGCCAGCGCGCCTGCAGCCATTTAACCGGCTCGGTGTCCCTAACCCCTTCAGCCACGATCTGCCATGCCTGAGAGACATGAACCGGCGTGGAGGCGTGCTGTACCCGGCACTGTCTGATGCCGCCGAACGTGGGACGTTTAAGCGGGGGATGCGCTGGCTTGACCAACGGTACCGGATCGGGGCGCGCGGCTTCGTTGAGTAAGGCGCTGGGCCTGACCAGGGTGATATCCGACGGCAGGGTGCGCAGCATCTGCTGCAGGACGCGTACCGTGGCCGGATGCGGGTGACCGATGGCGATGGCGGAGCCATTGCGCCGCGCGAGGGTTATCGCGCGATTGAACTGCGTCCGGATGGCGCTCTCGCTCTGAGCGTCATCCAGAAAGACTTTGCGCTTGATAACCTTGATACCTGTCCCCTGGGCGGCATTGCTGACTTGGCTATGGCCAATGGTCATGCTGTCGAGAAAGTAGAGCAAATTGTATTGCTCCAGCGCCCGCATGACTTTTTGCATACCGGTTAGGCTGGAGGTCATGGCGCTGCCCATATGGTTGTTCATGCCGACGGCATAAGGCACGTTACCCACCGCCTGGCGGATAATCCTCTGGATCTCCGCCTCGCTCATGGCGGGCTGTAGGGTATCGCGCTCAAGCGGCTGTTTGCTGAGGGGGGCCATCGGTAGGTGGATCAAGATCTCGCGCCCCTGTGCGTGGGCGCGTAGCGCCATCTCGCGTGCGTGGGGCGCATTGGGCAAGACGGCGATGGTAACGGGTAACGGCATCTCCAGCACCTGGTTTTCTTCGCGGGGGCGATACCCGAAGTCATCGATGACGATGGCGAGCTTTCCGGCCAGCGCCGGCGCAGCCAGTGCGCTGCAAAGCAGCGCCAGTGAACTAAGACGGATCAGTGAGCGCAAGGCTTATTCCTTCTCTCTGTACCAGCGTAATGGCGAAGCGATGAATGCCAGCGTTAGCGCCCCAGCCACGGCCGCGGGTTCACCGCCTGCCCCTGACGACGAATTTCGAAGTACAGGGCCGACTGCCCCTGACCGCCGCTGTCACCGACCAGCGCAATCGGCTGCCCGGCTTTGACCTGCGCGCCGACGTTAACCAAGGCGCTCTGGTTATAGCCATACAGGCTCATGTCGCCCTTGCCGTGTTCAACGACAACCACCAGCCCATACCCCTGGAGCCAGTCGGCCAGCAATACGCGGCCGTCGGCGATGGCGCGGACTTCGCTGCCTTCCGGCGCGGCAATGACCATGCCTTTCCAGCGCAGTTCACCCTGCAACGGCTCACCAAAGCCATGGATAGTGCGTCCCCGTACCGGCCAGATCGCCTGACCAGCCGGGCGTCCCAGGCCGCCTGTTCTGGCCAGCAGCGCCCGCTCGTTTTCGCTGGGTTTATAGGTGGTGCCTTTTTTCTTGGCCTGGGCTTCTTTTGCTTTCATTTCGGCCCGAACGCGGGCGGCTTCACGTGCTTCGCGTTCGGCTCGGGCACGGGCCTCTCGTTCGGCGCGGGCTATCTTGTCGCGCAGGCGAGTTTCATTCTGGCGCAGCTCACCGAGCTGCTGCTGATCTTTGGCCAAAGAGCTCTCCAGCGCCGTCAGCGTTTTTTGGCGGTTGGCGCGCGCCTGTTGCAGCAGCTGCTGAGCCTGTTGCTGAGTAGCCAGAACCTCTTTTTGCTTGGTCTTAGCGCTTTCCAGCTCACGCTTTTGCTGGCTGAGGTCGGTGCGGGTCTCCTGCAGCGCGGCGATATTCTGCTGCCGGGCGATGTTCAGATAGCCGAAATAGGACAGCAACCGCTCACTGCGCTGGCTCTCTTCACCGTTGAGCAGGACCTGCATCCCAGTGTGGCGGCCGAGACGAAACGCCATATCCAGCTGCTGTGCTAATAGCTTACTCTGTCCATTCTCTTTGCTTTGCAGTTTGCGGATAGAGGTGCTGAGCGCGGTGACCTGCTGCTCAAGCTGGGTGAGTTCGGCCTGGGTATCGTGCAGGGCTCTGCCAGCCTGGGCTATTTGTTTTTCTTGGGCTTTGAGCTGATCTTGCAGGGATGCGCGCTGCTGCTGCTGCTGTTTGACGCTCTTCTCTTTTTCAGCAATGTCCTGCTGGATGGACTGTAGCTGCTGTTTGTTGCTGTCTGCGCTGAATGCGGCGCAGGGGAAAAGGCTGATGCCGGCGAACAGTGCGCCGGCACAGAAGATGGGCAGCAGGGGCGAGGCGCCGCGGAACGCGTGCGCCGCTGGAGCGGCGCACGGGGTACTTCCGACGGATGACGCTGAGCCTGCGCTGGGCATGTGAAACAGATCTTTTCCCCTCATGGGGATCGATTATTTCACGATGAACAGCGGCTTGCCAGTCATCTCTTGCGGGACATCCATCCCCATCAGGGTCAGCATGGTCGGGGCGATGTCGGATAGTTTCCCGCCCTCGACAGCGCTAGCCTGCTTGCCGATGTAGATCAGCGGTACCGGCAGGTTGGTGTGCGCCGTATACGGCTGGCCGCTTTCCTGATCGCGCATCAGCTCCGCGTTGCCGTGGTCGGCGGTGATCAGCAGCTGACCGTCGGCTTTCTGCACGGCGTCAACTACCTGGCCAATACAGGCGTCCAGCGCCTCGACGGCTTTGATCGCCGCATCGTAAACGCCGGTGTGGCCAACCATGTCGCCGTTCGGATAGTTACAGATGATAGTGTCATACTTGCCGCTGCTGATGGCGGAGAGCAGCTTTTCGGTCAGCTCGGTTGAACTCATCTCCGGCTGCAGATCGTAGGTCGCCACTTTCGGTGAGTTGATCAGGATGCGATCTTCACCGTTGAATGGATCTTCTACGCCGCCGTTATAGAAGAAGGTGACGTGCGCGTATTTTTCGGTTTCGGAGATGCGCAGCTGGGTTTTATTGTGCTTCATCAGCCACTCACCCAGGGTATTGCTCAGCGAGGCCGGCGGGTAGGCGCATTCGGTCTTGATGTCGGCGGCATACTCGGTCAGCATGACAAAGCTGCCCAGCTTAACGGTTTTGCGGCGGGTGAAGCCGTCGAAGTCAGCGTTCACGAAGGCGCGGGTGATCTGACGTGCGCGGTCGGCGCGGAAGTTCATGAAAATCAGCGCGTCGCCATCCTGCATTGCGGCGTCGGCCTGGCCTGCGGCGCGGATGACGGTCGGCTTAACAAACTCGTCATTTTCACCGCGGGCATAAGCAGCCTGCAGCCCATCGATGGCATTATCGGCGTGGAATTCACCCTTGGCGTCGGTCAACAGATCGTAGGCCAGCTCGACACGATCCCAACGGTTGTCGCGATCCATGGCGTAGTAACGGCCGATCAGCGAGGCGATGCGCCCTTTGCCGAGCTCGGCGAAATGGTCAGTGAATCGTTTCAGTGTTGATTCCGCACTACGCGGCGGGGTGTCGCGACCATCGAGGAAAGCGTGCAGATAGATGGCCTCTGCGCCGCGCTGGGCTGCCAGATCTACCATCGCCAGGATATGGTCTTCGTGGCTGTGTACTCCGCCAGGGGACATCAGGCCCATGATGTGTACTGCCTTACCGGCGGCAACGGCATCATCCACGGCGTGGGTCAGCGCGGCATTGCTGTAGAAGTCGCCCTCTTTGATCTCTTTGTCCAGACGGGTCAGATCCTGGTATACGATGCGCCCGGCGCCCAGGTTGACATGACCGACTTCGGAGTTGCCCATCTGACCATCCGGCAGGCCGACATCCAGACCGGATGCGGAGATCAGCGTATGCGGATATTCAGCCCACAGGCGGTTCATCACCGGACGCTTAGCGTTGAGAATTGCGTTGTCCTGCTGATCTTCACGGTAACCATAGCCGTCAAGGATCACCAGAACCATCGGTTTTTTGGCGTTCGACATTGCAACAACCTCATATGTTGATAAGTTCAAGAATGAATAGCCGTGCACACGCGGTGTGGACTACGCCAGCGCTGTCCAGTCGGCGCGAGCGGCAGGCGCAGTGCGGAAAGAGGCGGGACACAACCCAATATACACGGCTATTCTGTCGTGAATTAGCGTAATTTTACTACAATCCATGGCGGATTGGCTGCAGAAAGATCAAGGGAAGCCCTTTTGTGTCCCGTCCCGACGCGGGTGAGGCGATGGCCCGGGGTAAATTTTCGTGCCAGGCCGCAGTTTCAGCGCCCGGCGCTCGGTAATCGGCTGTATTTGGAGCGAGGCAAAGGTATACTCTGATCCTTTGATTTAGCCCTTAACCGATCGGGAGTAGTAACCCCCCATGCAAATGCAAGAGATTATGCAATTCGTCACTGCCCACCCCGTGCTGAGCGTGGCGTGGATTGTGCTGTTTGTGGCGGTTGTCGTCATGACCCTTAAAAGCCGTTTCTCTAAAGTGAAAGAGGTGAGTCGCGGCCAGGCGACCCATCTGATCAATAAAGAAGACGCCGTTGTCGTCGATACCCGGACGCGTGAAGAGTACCGCAAAGGGCATATCGCCAACGCCGTAAACCTGACGCCGAGCGAGCTGAAGAGCGGTAGCCTTGGTGAGCTAGATAAGCATAAGTCACAGCCGGTGATCGTCGTGTGTGCTAACGGTATGACCTCCCGTCAGTCCGGCGAGCATTTGGTTAACGCCGGGTTTGCGCAGGTATATTCTCTGAAAGACGGTATCGCCGGCTGGCAGGGTGATAATCTGCCCTTAGCCCGCGGTAAATAAGCAGATATTGACTGAGGAGTCATCATGGCCAACGTTGAAATTTATACCAAAGCGACCTGCCCATTTTGCCTGCGCGCCAAGGCGCTGCTGACGGCCAAGGGCGCCGGGTTTGACGAGATCGCTATCGATGCAAACTCGGAAAAGCGCGAGGAGATGATCGCGCGTAGCGGCCGTACTACCGTACCGCAGATTTTTATCGACGGGCGTCATATTGGTGGCTGTGATGACCTGCACGCGCTGGATGCCCGCGGTGAACTTGACCCGCTGCTGTAAACCGGCATTGATGTTTGATAGGGATTACCCCATTACCTAAAGATTAGGAACCAACCATGTCTGAACAAAATAACACTGAAATGTCCTTCCAGATCCAGCGTATCTACACGAAGGATATCTCCTTTGAAGCGCCGAACGCACCGGCCGTTTTCCAGAAAGAGTGGCAGCCGGAGGTGAAACTGGATTTGGATACGGCCTCCAACCAGCTGGCTGATGGGGTGTTTGAAGTGGTTCTGCGCGTGACGGTTACCGCGACCATGGGTGACGAAACGGCGTTTCTGTGTGAAGTCCAGCAGGCGGGTATCTTTACCATCGCCGGCATCGAAGGTACCCAGATGGCTCACTGCCTGGGCGCCTACTGCCCGAATATCCTGTTCCCATACGCCCGCGAATGCATCACTAACCTGGTGGCCCGCGGCACCTTCCCGCAGCTGAACCTGGCACCGGTTAACTTTGACGCGCTGTTCATGAGCTATCTGCAGCAGCAGGCCGGCGAAGAGCCGACTCAGGAAGCGTAATGACAACGCCTGTCGCTTCCATGGCCGTTATCGGTGCCGGTTCTTACGGCACCGCATTGGCCATTACGCTGGCCCGTAACGGGCACCCGGTGGTGCTGTGGGGGCACGATCCAGCGCACATCGCGGCGCTGGAGGCTGCACGCTGCAATCAAGCCTTTTTGCCGGACGTCCGTTTCCCTGACACGCTGTCGCTGGAGACGGATTTGTCCCGTGCGCTGTCAGCCAGCCGCGATGTCCTCGTGGTCGTGCCGAGCCACGTGTTTGGTGACGTATTGCGTCAGTTGCGTCCCCACCTGAGGCCGGATGCGCGACTGGTGTGGGCAACCAAGGGGCTGGAGGCGGAAACCGGGCGTTTATTGCAGGACGTGGCGCGTGAGGCGCTGGGGCCGGATATTCCGCTGGCGGTGATCTCCGGGCCGACCTTTGCCAAAGAGCTGGCGGCGGGGTTGCCGACGGCGATCGCCGTGGCCTCTCAGGACGCGGCGTTTGCCGAGGCGCTACAGCAGCTGCTGCACTGCGGCAAGAGCTTCCGCGTCTATCGTAACCCGGACTTCATCGGCGTACAGCTGGGCGGTGCGGTCAAAAACGTTATCGCTATCGGTGCCGGTATGTCGGATGGCATCGGCTTTGGCGCCAATGCCCGTACGGCCCTGATCACCCGCGGTCTTGCTGAAATGAGTCGGTTAGGGGTTGCTCTTGGCGCCGATCCGGCGACCTTTATGGGGATGGCCGGCCTGGGTGATCTGGTGTTGACCTGTACCGACAATCAGTCGCGCAACCGCCGCTTTGGCATCATGCTGGGGCAGGGGATGGGCGTCGATGAGGCCCAGACGCAGATAGGTCAGGTAGTCGAGGGTTACCGCAACACCAAAGAAGTGATGTCGCTGGCGCAGCGCTATGGCGTGGAGATGCCGATCACCGAGCAGATCTATCAGGTGTTGTATCGCCATAAGGATGTTCGTGAGGCGGCGCTCTCGTTGCTGGGGCGCGCCAGCCGGGATGAAAATGCCCGGTGATACGTTGGCGGGTATCTGCCGGGCCGGCGGATACCCGCTCTTTCCTCTCAGGGTGTGAGTCTCTCGGGATAATCATCACTCTCCCCTTGACCGGGCGCCACCGCGTCTGATTAATTACATCATTTATCGTCAGATTTTCTCCATTCTCTCTTTACCCCGGCTGGGTGACTCTCCCGGCAGCGTCGCTATTTCGGCGGCGACAGGCCTGTGCGTCTGACGTGACGGAGGGAGCGCAGAGGATCTGTTATTCGCATCGGCCGCCGCCTACTACGAGGATGGGAGCAATATCATGTCGACAGAAGAATTGGAAATCATCTGGCAAAATATTAAAACAGAGGCTCGGGGACTGGCGGAGTGCGAGCCGATGCTGGCCAGTTTTTTCCATGCCACCTTGCTGAAGCATGAAAACCTGTCCGGTGCCTTGAGCTATATTTTGGCTAATAAATTAGCTGATCCGATTATGCCGGCTATCGCGATCCGTGAAGTGGCCGAAGAGGCCTATCGCGCCGATCCCAGCATGGTGGAGTATGCCGCGCGCGATATCCTGGCGGTTCGCCAGCGCGATCCGGCGGTAGATAAGTATTCGACGCCGCTGCTGTACCTCAAAGGGTTTCATGCGCTGCAGGCCTATCGTATTGGACACTGGCTATGGCGCCAGGAGCGGCGAGCTCTGGCTATTTATCTGCAGAATCAGATCTCGGTGGCCTTTGGCGTCGATATTCATCCGGCAGCGCGCATTGGCTGCGGGATCATGCTCGATCATGCCACCGGGATTGTTATCGGTGAAACGGCGGTCGTGGAGAATGATGTCTCGATCCTGCAGTCAGTGACGCTGGGCGGTACCGGGAAAGAGTGCGGCGATCGTCATCCTAAGATCCGTGAAGGGGTGATGATCGGTGCGGGTGCTAAAATTCTGGGTAATATCGAGGTGGGACGCGGTGCCAAGATCGGCGCAGGGTCCGTGGTGCTGCACCCGGTACCCGACCATACGACGGTGGCGGGCGTTCCGGCGCGGATCGTCGGCCGTCCGGAGAGCGATAAGCCATCCATGGACATGGATCAGCGCTTTAACGGCAGCAGCCATGACTTTGCGGACGGCAGCGGTATTTAACCGAGGTCGATTGTACCGTGAGAGGGACGTCTATGACGTCCCTCGCGCGTTATTGACGCCGCAGGGCGCCGGGATAGCCCAGCTGGCGCCACGCCTCATACACGACGACGGAAACCGCGTTAGACAGGTTCATGCTGCGGCTACTGGCCAGCATGGGGATGCGGATTTTCTGCGCTGCCGGCAGGCTGTCTAGGATCGTGGCCGGCAGGCCGCGGGTCTCCGGGCCAAAGAGCAGGTAGTCGCCGTCGCGATAGGTCACCTCGCTGTGGGCCGGGGTTCCCTTGGTCGTTAGAGCGAACAGCCGCGTCGGTTTTTCACCGCCGAGGAAGGCCGAATAGTTATGGTGACGGCGAATGCTGGCGAACTCATGGTAGTCCAGCCCGGCGCGGCGCAGGCGCTTATCGTCCCAGGTAAAGCCCAGGGGCTCTATCAGGTGCAGGTGAAAGCCGGTATTGGCACACAGTCGGATGATGTTACCGGTGTTGGGTGGAATTTCAGGTTCGAAGAGTACGATATTCAGCATTTGCGCCCCCAGATGTCAGGGGGCGCAGTATAGCGCAGCGCGTCAGGCTTTGCCCGCGCTGCTGCGCGTGGAGAGCGGTAGCCACAGCGTCAGGCGCAGACCGCCCAGCGGGCTGTCCTCGGCCCGCACCCAGCCATGGTGCTGTTCAACCACCGTAGAGACGATCGCTAGCCCCAGCCCGGTGCCGCCGGACTCGCGATCGCGCGCCTCATCGGTACGATAGAACGGGCGGAAGATCTGCTCACGATCCTGGGGAGCGACGCCCGGACCGTCATCGTCTACGTGGATGGTGATCCCGAGTCCATCACAGCTGAAGTGGATCGCGATATGGTGGTTGGAGTAGCGCAGGGCGTTGCGTACGATATTTTCGAACGCGCTGTCCAGCGCCGAGTGGCTGCCGAATAGCGGCCATGGGCCGGGAGGGGCGGTGACCTCCAGCTTTTTGCCGCGCTGTTCGGCTTCGAAGCTGGCGTTATCCAATACGTCAGACCACAGCTCATCCGCTCGCAGGGGCTCCCGCTCCAGCTCGGTTTTGTGCTGGTTGCGCGACAGCGCCAGCAGATCGTTGATCATGCTGTCCAGGCGCAGAGCCTCGGTTTCAATACGCGCCAGCTCGCTGTACTCGCCGTGGCGCCGGCGCATCAGGGCCGTGGCCAGCTGTAGCCGGGTCAACGGTGTACGCAGCTCGTGAGAGATATCGGAGATCAGACGCTGCTGCGCCTTCACCATCCCCTCAAGGGCGCTGACCATCTGGTTGAAGCTGACCCCGGTGGCCAAAAACTCCTGTGGCCCGGACTCCAGCTCAGGGTGCTGACGCAGGCTCCCGCTGGCGACCTCATCCGCCGCCATTTTCAGCTTACGCGCCGGGCTGGCCAGACTCCACGCCAGCCACAGCAGCAGCGGTGAGCTGATCAGCATGGTGACGAGCAACAGCAGCAGCGGACGATCGAACAGCAGGTTTACAAAGTCGGACTGCGGGCTGTTAGCGGGACGGATCAGATACAGCTGGTAGTTGTCCTCGCCGTCGCGGATCGGAAAGGGGCCCAGGATCTCCAGGCGCCCATATTTTTTCTTCTTGGGGTGATCGGCATTGTCGGACTGGCCGATAAAGTTACGCACGATCTGCATCTCGTTGCGCTGGGCCCCGATCACCCGTCCTTCACTGGTCACCAGCAGCAGGCGCTGCCCCGGCGGAGACCATTTATCGATGGCGCGGAACAGGCGCCGCCACCACAGCAGATCGTTTGGGGGGTCGACGGCCAGCTCGGCTTCTACGTGCTGCTCCAGCATGACGCCCTGGCGTCGCTCACTGTCCAGAAGACTGGTTATCTGGCGTGAGTCGAGCTTGGGCAGCATCAGTACCACCATCAGTACCAGCGCCAGCGTCAGCCAAAAAATGGCAAAAATACGCGCCGTCAGGCTATTGATCATGAAACGGATACCATCAGATAGCCGCGCCCGCGCAGCGTTTTAAACCACGGCTGGCCATCCTGGCGCTCCGGCAGTTTGCGGCGGAGGTTAGAGATATGCATGTCGATGGCGCGATCGAAGGGGGTCAGACGTTTACCCAAGACCTCCTGGCTAAGATGTTCGCGCGATACAACCTGCCCCAGATGCTGTGCCAGCAGGTACAGCAGAGTAAATTCGGTGCCGGTGAGTTCCAGGGGCTGGCCGTCAAAGCTGGCCTCTTGGCGGCCGGGATTCAGCTGCAGGCGATCGACCTGTAGGATCGGCGCACCGCTATCGCTGTTTTGCTGTTGTTCATTCCAGTTAGAGCGGCGCAGGATAGCCCGAATACGGGCAACCAGTTCGCGGTCATTAAAGGGTTTCGGCAGGTAGTCGTCTGCGCCCAACTCCAGCCCCAGCACCCTGTCGAGCTCGCTGCCGCGGGCGGTGAGCATAATAACCGGCGTCTGGTGGTGTTGACGCAGCTCTTTGAGGGTATCGATACCGTTTTTCTTCGGCATCATGACATCCAGCAGCAGCAGATCGATGCTGGCGTCCAGCATCGCCAATGCCTGCTCACCATCGTGAGCGACGATGACTTCAAATCCTTCAAGATCAAGAAGCTCTTGCAGAAGCGACGTCAGTTCGCGATCGTCATCAACCAGTAATATCTTATTCATTGGGTGTTACCTCCTGACGCAAAATACGATATCAAATGCCGCTAATCCATGACTTTACTTAGTTTTACATCCCCTGACGCATGTTTTCAGCTGTATGGGTAGACTACATACATCGATTCAATGAGCGGGCCGGTACTTAGGAGTGAGAGATGCATAAAACTGCAACCCTGACCATGGCCGTCCTGTTTATGATGACCTCCGTCGCTGTATACGCCGATGAAGGTGAACCGGTATGTCGCTGGCATCAGGGTAACGATATGATGCAACAGAGTATGGATCATAACTACATGTTTGATGGTGTGAACCTTACTGAACGACAGCGTCAGCAGATGCGGGATTTAATGCAGACGACGCGTCACGGTTTTTCGAGCATAAAGCTGCATGATATCGAAGCCATGCATCGCCTGGTGACGACAGAAAATTTTGATGAGGCCGCGGTGAAAGCCCTGGCTGAGAAGATGGCGCAGGAGAGCGTGATCCGCCAGGTCGAAATGGCCCGGATACGCAATATGATGTTTAACCTCCTCACGCCGGATCAGAAGTCCCAGTTAAACGCACGCTATCAGCAGAAAATTGCCGGTTGGCAGCAGCAGATAGCGTACATGCAGAATACTTCTGCCCAGAAGTAGTGTACGACCGAGTAGCACCCTGTTTTTCCTTGCCATAGACACCATCCCTGTCTTCCCCGCCATGATGGCGGGGCTTTTTTTTGTCTGTAATTCGCTATACTGGGCGGCTGATTAAACAACCTTTGGGTGAACTATGCATCAGCAATATGCTCGATTGGTGAAGGTGGCCGCGCTTAGCGCGACGGCGACAGCCACTATCTTGCTGATTTTGAAAATTTTAGCCTGGTGGCATACCGGGTCGGTCAGCCTGCTGGCGTCGCTGGTGGACTCGCTGGTCGATATCGCGGCCTCGTTGACCAATCTGCTGGTGATCCGCTACGCCCTGCAGCCGGCGGATAAGGATCATACCTTTGGCCACGGCAAGGCCGAGTCGCTGGCCGCGCTGGCACAGAGTATGTTCATCTGTGGTTCCGCGCTGTTCCTGTTCCTGACCGGTTTCCAGCACCTGCTCAAGCCGGAGCCGATGAACGATCCCGGCGCCGGGATTTGGGTTACGGCGTTTGCGCTGGTGTGTCCCCTGGCGCTGGTGACCTTTCAACGCTGGGTGGTACGTAGGACCCAGAGTCAAGCGGTGCGCGCCGACATGCTGCATTACCAGTCCGACGTGTTGATGAACGGGGCCATTCTGGTCTCTCTGGGATTGAGCTGGTACGGTGTGGCCAGGGCTGACGCGCTGTTCGCGCTGGGGATCGGGGTCTATATCCTCTACAGCGCCCTGCGTATGGGGTACGATGCGGTGCAGTCCCTGCTCGATCGGGCTCTGAGCCCCGAGGAGCGGCATCTGATCGTCCGTATTGTCCGCGAGCACCGCGGCGTCCTGGGCGTACACGATCTGCGTACCCGCCAGTCCGGCCCAACCCGTTTTATTCAGTTACATCTAGAGATGGACGATACGCTGCCGTTGGTAGATGCTCATGCTATCGCCGACGGCGTTGAGCACGATCTCCTGCAGCACTTCCCCGCCGCGGATGTGATTATTCATCAGGATCCTACCTCGGTGGTTCCCGCTGAACAAAAAGGGCTGTGGGAGAGCTAAAAAAATACCAGTTTGTGAGCCGGGTTACAGCGCGGCTATTTTTTTCGCGCAGTAAAATATTTACCATGTAGTGGGCTGACCTGAATCAATTCAGCTTGATTACTTTGCTATAATATTACACAGTAATTAAATTGAGTGTTCATTTTCTGTACCAGCAGGCGGAGTCCACGGCCAGCGGTGCTGGCGATGGGCAAGCGTGGGGTGTCGCGTAGGCCGTCGCCATTCCCGACGGCCGGGGCCAGGGTTGTACGCGCCAAGCCATTCCTAAGAAATAGTATCCACAAGCTCAGAGGTAGTCATGATCAAAAAAATCGGTGTTTTGACCAGTGGCGGTGATGCGCCGGGCATGAACGCGGCCATCCGCGGCGTCGTGCGTGCGGCCTTATCCAAAGGGTTAGACGTTTACGGCATCCATGATGGCTACCTCGGTCTGTATGAAGGACGCATTGAACAACTGGATCGCTATAGCGTTTCCGACGTGATCAACCGCGGCGGCACTTTCCTTGGCTCAGCCCGCTTCCCGGAGTTTCGCGACGAGAAAGTGCGTGAAAAGGCCGTAGAGAATATGCGTGAGTTTGGCTTGGATGCGCTGGTGGTGATCGGCGGCGACGGTTCTTATCTGGGGGCTAAGCGCCTGACCGAGATGGGATTCCCCTGTATTGGCCTGCCGGGAACTATCGATAACGATGTGGCCGGCACCGATTACACCATCGGGTATTTTACGGCGCTGGAAACTGTTGTGGAGGCCATTGACCGTCTGCGCGATACCTCCTCTTCACACCAGCGTATCTCCATCGTCGAGGTGATGGGGCGCTACTGTGGCGACCTGACGCTGGCGGCGGCGATCGCCGGCGGCTGCGAATATATCGTGCTGCCGGAGGTGGAATTCAAGCGCGAAGAGCTGGTCGAAGAGATTCAGGCCGGCATCACTAAAGGCAAGAAGCACGCTATCGTTGCCATCACCGAGCATATCTGTGATGTGGATGAGCTGGCCAAGTTTATCGAACAGGAGACCGGCCGCGAAACTCGCTCGACCGTACTGGGACATATCCAGCGCGGCGGTGCGCCGGTGGCCTATGACCGTATCCTTGCGTCCCGCATGGGAGCCTACTCCATTGAGCTGCTGCTGCAGGGATACGGCGGCCGCTGCGTGGGGATCCAGAACGAAAAGCTGGTGCATCACGACATCATCGATGCGGTTGAAAATATGAAGCGTCCGTTTAAGGGCGATTGGCTGGATACTGCCAAGATACTGTTCTAACGGCGCTTGTAGCGCCTCTGCCTCACAGGGCCCCGCGTGCGGGGCTTTTTTATGAACGGTGCGCGGACGCTGCCAAAAAAAACGGCTCCCATCGGGAGCCGTTGCATTCGGCGCTGACAGAGCGGCGCTTTAGGCTTTAGCGGCGGCGGCAGCGCGCACGATGGTGGCGAACGCGTCGGCCTTCAGTGAGGCCCCGCCGACCAGCGCACCGTCGATATCCGGCTGCTTGAACAGATCGGCCGCATTGGCTGCGTTGACAGAGCCGCCGTACTGGATGATGACGTCCTGTGCGGCTTCAGCGTCGTGCTTGGCAACGTGATCGCGGATAAATTTGTGTACCGCCTGAGCCTGTTCCGGCGTGGCAGATTTGCCGGTGCCGATGGCCCATACCGGTTCATAGGCGATAACGGTGCCTTTAAACACCTGGGCACCCATGGTTTTCAGTACGGCATCCAGCTGGCGGGCGCAGACCTCTTCCGTTTTTCCGGCTTCGTTTTCGGCTTCCGTCTCACCGATGCACAGTACCGGGATCAGACCGGCTTCTTTCAGCGCGGCAAATTTTTCTGCGATGAACGCGTCGCCTTCTTTGTGGTAGGTACGGCGCTCTGAGTGACCAATGATGATGTATTTGGCACCGATGTCTTTCAGCATCGCTGCGGAGATTTCTCCGGTGAATGCGCCGGAGGCATTGATACCGACGTCCTGGGCACCGAGGGCGATACGGCTACCGGCCAGTTCGTGGGCGGCCATATCCAGATAGACTGCCGGCGGGGCGATGGCGACATCGCAGTTTGCAACGTCGCTCAGTTCACCGCGCAGGGCGGCAACCAGTTCATGAACCATGTGGCGGCTACCGTTCAGTTTCCAGTTACCCATAACTAATGGTTGACGCATTTTCTTTCCTCCAATTGGGAAACACATAATCGAAATCAACTCGCCTTGTCGGCATATTCGGTCTGACAGTATAAAAATCTTGGGCGTCAGACACTTTGTTTTCCATCATCAAATGGCTAGGGACCTCAGGATCCAGCATCCTCTGATAGTGAAAGCTTAATCGGTTCAACAGCGAAAGTAATGCCTTTTTCACCGCTATCAGATACCACATAGCGTAAAGAACCATCCTGCTGGCTGTAATAGGGCTGGCTGCGGCCGCGGCTCAGGAGCTCTGCGGCTTTCTCTAGGCTCTGCTGCGGGGAGAGGGTCGGGGAGAAGCTTTGCATCAGGGCGGCCATGTAGCGGATAGCCAGCTGGCGATCGGGCGTTTCAGCGCCGTTGCGGGCGCCCCGTTTCCCTTTGCCCCGCTCCCCGTCCTCGCGGGGGAGATAAGTTATCTGCAGACTCTTGATTTTGCCGGTACCTTTCTCCAGAACAACTGAGGAGTAAACGGCGGCATTGATGCGCGTCGCGGCCCGGGTCAGCGGCAGATTTTCATCTCTGACGCTGATGGCGCGGTACTCTTCCAGCGGCAGCGATGGAAAAGCCTGATTATAGTGAGCGCGGAAGTTGACCAAGGTGAGATCGAACGTCGGTGCGCCGGGGCGCAGATAGGGTGCGGGCTGAGGCGCCTCTCCGGTGGTCTGCGGCGGTGCGGCATAGACGGCCGGCTGATAGGCCAGCAAGAACAGGGATAATAGCGTGATCCGTGACATGATTCTGATCCGGTATACAGCGGGATGGCGATCCGAAAGATGATTAAAGCGTTTTCTGACGCCGGTTGTCAAAAAGGTGCGTAAAAATTCCGCGATGCGGCGCCGGGATCGGGTACACTGCGCCGCTCTGTTGACTGAACCGAACGACAAAAGGATGAGTGATGGGCCTACAACAGTGGTGTTTTTCTCTGCGCGGCCGCCTGGGCCGTCAGGCATTCTGGATTTGGATGGGCGTCTGGGCGCTGCTGCTGCTGGCGCTGTTCTCTCTGGCCGGTGCGGCGCTGATCCCGTTACAGGCCGCGGCGTTTCTATTGGTTCTCTCGCTGTGGCCCACGGCTGCGGTATGGGTCAAGCGTCTGCACGATCGCAATAAGTCGGGGTGGTGGGCGCTGCTGGCGGTGGTGGCGTGGATACTGGCCGCCGGGAACTGGGAGATCCTGGGCGGGCTGTGGACATGGGCGCTGGGGCGATTTTTGCCGCTGCTGATCTACGTCATGCTGCTGCTGGACTGCGGTGTCTTCGTTGGTTCGGCGGGCGATAACCGCTATGGACCTCCGCCGCCGGCGCTGAACTGGCGCCGCATCGGAGCGTAAGCCGGAGGGACGACGCCGGAAAGTCCCGGCGTCAGACGTATCACCAGTAGTGTTCGCTGGTGATCTGGCCCGGTTTGCGGCGCAGATGCTTGCGCATCGCGCGGGTCTCTTTCAGCAGCTGCTGCGTATCTCGTACCATCTGAGGGTTCCCACACAGCATGACGTGGCTCTCCTCTGCGCTGATCGGCAGGCCAACGGCAGCCTCCAGCGCGCCGCTGGCGATCAGATCGGGGATACGCCCCTGCAGGGCGCCGGGCGCCGCCTCGCGGCTGACGACGGCCTGGATGCACAGCTTACCGCCGTAGCGCTGCGCCAGATGCTGCATCTGCGGCAGGTAGCTGAGATCGGCGGCGTGGCGGACGGCGTGTACCAGCACCAGATGGTCAAAGCGGGTCAGGTCGTAGCCCTCTTCCAGCATGGACAGATAGGGCCCGAGCGCGGTGCCGGTGGCCAGCATCCACAGCGTCCCGCAGTCCGGAACCTCATCCAGCACAAAAAAGCCGTTGGCTTCATCGCTGACCAGCAGGGTATCGCCCGGCTGTAGCGCCGCCAGGCGCGGGCTGAGCAGTCCGTCCGGTACCGTGACCAGATAAAACTCTAGCGTGTCGCTGCTTGGCGGATTGACGAAGGAGTAGGCGCGCTGAACGCGTTCGCCGCCGATATCCATCCCCAGCTTGCCAAATTGCCCGGCCTGAAACGGCTTGATGGGCGCCTGCAACTGAATACTGAACAGTTTATCGGTCCAGTGCTGAACCTGTGTGATGGTGCCCGTTACCCATTCGGCCATACGTGAATCACTCCCGGGATGTTATGCGGTAGGCGCAGCGGCGTGAGTCACTGATGATGTGCTCCACGCGCTCAACGTGATACTTCGAGCCCAGCAGGCGGTTGAGCAGCCGCAGCTCGGAGTGACACAGCTTACCGCAGGTATTGGCGGCGACGCCAATCGGACAGTGGTTTTCAATCAGTACCACCGCATTATTTTCGAATTCGACCTCTGCCATATAGCCATCGTCCTGGCGCAGGCGCGCCAGTGCCAGAAAGCGAGCCTCACCTTCAGGATGTTGCGCCAGCTCGCTGACGTAGCGGGCATACAGGGCATCCTCGCGGATCTCGATCAGCTGCTCAACGCCCTGGCTGCCGAACAGCTTTTGCGTCCCTTCCAGCAGCGTGCGCGACAGATCGCGGTGGCGATCGGGGAATTGGGCATGGCCTTTATTGGTCAGCGACCAGAAGCGAGTGGGGCGCCCCACCTTGGTGCGGGACTCTTCGTAGCACACCAGCTCGCGCTGCTCAAGCTGCTGTAAATGTTGACGCACGCCCATAGTGGTAATGGCAATGCGTTCGGCCAGCATTTTTGCCGACTGTGGTCCTAGGCTTTTTAGCTGAAGCAGAATCAATTCAGGTGTCTTCATGGCACAGATCCTTGTGGTAAGCGAGACATTAATGAACGATTCAGTTTAATAACTTATAAAACATCGTTAAATGATAAATGCTCTTTATTTTAAATTGGTCGCAGAATAGCTGCCGAGTTGTCACATTTACTTTACGCCTGCGGCGATAACATCTGACAACAAAAATCAGGGTAAAGAGCGAGTGGTTGAATATTTTTTAGCTTTATCTGTTAGATTATGCGCCCGAATATGGTCATTGATTCTACATGTATGGCCAAGTAATGGTTTATAATTCTGGTTAATAATGCGTTGGTAAACGTAACATAATGAGAAAGCTAGAAAATTTTCACCTGTTGGTCATGTTGATCCTGTTGGTTGCCGTCGGTCAGATGGCACAGACGATTTATGTTCCCTCAATCCCGGATATGGGACGCGATCTGGGCGTGCGCAGCGGCGCGATACAAAGCGTGATGGCGGCATATTTGCTGACCTATGGTGCCTCGCAGCTGATCTATGGTCCGCTCTCCGATCGCATCGGCCGTCGGCCGGTGATCCTGGCCGGGATGGGCATTTTTATGCTGGGCGCGCTGCTGGCGCTGCTGGCGCCCAGTCTGCACCTGCTGGTGATAGCGGCGGCGCTACAGGGGATGGGTACCGGCGTCGCCGGGGTGATGGCCCGCACCATGCCGCGCGATCTGTACAACGGTACCGCGTTGCGTTACGCCAATAGCCTGCTGAACATGGGGATTCTGGTCAGCCCGCTGCTGGCGCCGGTGATCGGTGGCCTGCTGGACGCCTTTATCAGCTGGCGCGCCTGCTATGCGTTCCTGCTGCTGCTGTGCGCCGGGGTGGCCTATAGCATGTTCCGCTGGCTGCCGGAGACCCGACCGGCCGCGGCGGGTCACAGCAACCTGTTCAGCAGCTACCGTCAGCTGCTGGGGTGCGGCAGCTTCGTCTGCTATCTGGTGATGCTGATCGGAGGACTGGCGGGGGTCGCGGTGTTTGAGGCCTGCTCCGGCGTTCTGCTGGGCGGCGTGCTGCACTTAAGCGGTACTGTGGTCAGTATTCTGTTTATTCTGCCGATCCCGGCGGCGTTCTTTGGCGCGTGGTACGCTGGGCGTCCGGGTAAACCCTTCGCTACCCTGATGTGGCATGCGGTGCTGAGCTGCCTGTTGGCTGGGGTGCTGATGTGGATGCCGAGCTGGTTTGGCATCATCAATATCTGGACGCTGATCGTACCGGCGGCGCTGTTCTTTTTTGGCGCCGGCATGTTGTTTCCGCTGGCGACGACCGGTGCCATGGAGCCGTTTCCGCTGTTGGCCGGGGCCGCCGGCGCGCTGGTGGGGGGACTGCAGAACGTCGGATCTGGCGCGATGGCCTGGTTTTCCGCCCTGCTACCGCAGAACGGGCAGTTTAGCCTGGGGATGCTGATGAGTGCGATGGCAGTAATGATTTTGCTGTGCTGGCTGCCGATTGCGCACAAGGTGCGTCAGCAGGGACAGATCATGTAATACGCAGGATGTCGGACTGATACACAGCGGCGTACCGAAGGGCACGCCGTTTTACGTTGGCCGCCCGCGCCGTTACAGAATGATATCGCGGATCTGGGCGTCTTTACGCTCCAGATAGTGGGTCGACCGGATGCGGCGAATGGTGCGGGACTTACCGCGGATCAGCAGGGTTTCGGTGGTGGCGACGTTACCCTTACGATAGATGCCCTCCAGCAGGTCACCCTTGGTGATCCCGGTAGCGGAGAAGATCACGTTATCGTTGCGCGCCATATCGCCGAGGGTCAGCACCTCACCGGCGCAGATCCCCATCTGCTCACAGCGCTGTAGCTCCTGTTCGCCCAGGCGGCGGTTTTCCGGCGTATCGCCTTTCACCTGGTGGCGGGCCAGCAGGCGGCCCTGCATGTCGCCGTCCAGCGCGCGGATCACCGCGGCGGAGACAACCCCCTCAGGCGCGCCGCCGATGCCATACATGACATCCACTTCGCTTTCCGGCATGCAGGTCAGGATCGAGGCCGCGACGTCGCCGTCGGGAATGGCAAAAACGCGTACGCCCAACGCCTGCATCGCGGCGATGTTAGCGTCATGACGCGGCTTGGCCAGGGTGATCACCGTCAGATGGGACAGCGGCTTGCCCAGGCGGTCGGCAATGTTGCGCAGGTTGGTCTCCAGCGGCAGATTGAGATCGACGCAGCCTTTGGCCTGAGGGCCGACGACCAGCTTCTCCATATACATATCCGGCGCATGCAGGAAGGTGCCTTTATCGCCGACGGCCATCACCGCCAGCGCGTTGGCCTGCCCCATGGCGGTCATGCGGGTTCCCTCAATCGGGTCGACGGCGATGTCGACCTGATCGCCCTGGCCGCTGCCGACGCGCTCACCGATGTACAGCATCGGCGCCTCGTCGATCTCCCCTTCGCCGATGACGATCTCCCCGTCGATATCGACCTGATTGAGCATGATGCGCATGGCGTTGACCGCGGCGCCGTCCGCCGCATTTTTGTCGCCGCGCCCTAACCACTTATATCCGGCCAGTGCCGCGGCTTCGGTGACGCGGGAGAACTCGATGGCTAATTCACGTTTCATGATGGTCCTGCAGTGATGAGATAAATAAGCAATAAGATGACGGGGGGCGATTCTAGCACAGGCGCAGTGAAACGTTTGCGTTGGAAAAACGCCGTAACCTTGACCAAAAATAAAAAAGGGGGCGATTCATTCGCCCCCGCCGTCGGCCTATCACCGGTGATCAGTCGTGATCTTCCCAGGCCTGCGCGCGCGCCACCGCTTTCTTCCAGCCGCTGTAGCGATAGTTGCGCTCGACGGTTTCAATGCCGGGGCGGAACTCACGCTCAATGCTGGCCTTGCTGCTCAGCTCCTCCAGATCGCTCCAGTAGCCGACGGCCAGGCCGGCCAGGTAGGCCGCGCCGAGCGCCGTGACCTCCAGCACCGCCGGGCGTTCAACCCGAGTCCCGAGGATATCTGACTGGAACTGCATCAGGAAGTTGTTGGCCACCGCGCCGCCGTCGACGCGCAGGGACTGCAGGCGGGTATTGGCGTCGGCCTGCATGGCATCCAGCACATCGCGGGTTTGGTAGGCGATGGACTCCAGGGTGGCGCGGATGATGTGGTTATTGTTGACACCGCGGGTCAGGCCAAAGATGGCACCGCGGGCATAAGGGTCCCAGTAAGGGGCACCCAGGCCGGTAAAGGCCGGCACCACGTAGACGCCGTTGCTGTCTTTTACCTTGGTGGCAAAGTACTCGGAGTCTGCCGCGTCGTTGATGAGCTTCAGCTCGTCGCGCAGCCACTGAATCGAGGCGCCGCCGATGAATACCGCCCCCTCCAGCGCGTAGTTCACCTCGCCGCGCGGGCCGCAGGCGATGGTGGTCAGCAGGCCGTGCTGTGACGGTACCGCCTCTTTGCCGGTGTTCATCAGCAGGAAGCAGCCGGTGCCGTAGGTGTTCTTTGCCATCCCCGGCTGCACACACAGCTGGCCAAACAGCGCCGCCTGCTGGTCACCGGCGATACCGGCGATAGGGATACGGGTTCCGCCCTTGCCGCCGATGTTGGTTTTTCCATAGATTTCGGAGGAGGCGCGCACCTGCGGCAGCATCGCGCGCGGGATATCCAGGACCTCCAGCATGCGCTCATCCCAGTCTAGCGTGTGGATGTTGAACAGCATGGTGCGGGAGGCGTTGGTGTAGTCGGTGACGTGTACCCGCCCTTGGGTCATCTTCCATACCAGCCAGGTATCGACGGTGCCGAACAGCAGCTCACCGCGCTGGGCGCGTTCACGGGCGCCTTCGACATGGTCGAGGATCCACTTCACCTTAGTGCCGGAGAAGTAGGGGTCGACCACCAGGCCGGTGTTGTGGCGGATGTACTCCTCCAGTCCGTCGCGCTTGAGCTTTTCACAGATATCGGCGGTACGGCGGCACTGCCAGACGATGGCGTTGTAGATCGGTTTACCGGTCTCTTTTTCCCAGACGATGGTGGTTTCACGCTGGTTGGTGATGCCGATGGCGGCAATCTGATCGGATTCGATATCGGCTTTGGCCATCGCCTCCGTAAGGGTAGAGCTCTGGGTCGCCCAGATCTCCATCGGGTCGTGCTCCACCCAGCCGGCCTTGGGGTAAATCTGTTCGAACTCGCGCTGGGAGGCGCTGATGATATTGGCATCGTGGTCGAGGATCACGGCGCGGGAGCTGGTGGTGCCCTGGTCAAGAGCGACAATATATTTTTGTTCGGTTGTCATGATCGTTGTCCTGGTTGGGTATTCGGTGTACGGAGTTCGCTCAAATGCCGGGGAGTATCCTCCCCGGAAACCTTATCAAGCTTTGGATTTCTCGCTGCTCTTTTTCTCGTCTTCTGCAATACAGACATCGCAGGGTAGGTGACGGCCAATCAGCGCGCGGTAGCCAAAGGCCCCCAGGCAGGCCCCGATAATCGGGCCGGCGATGGGAACCAGGAAGTAAGGAATGCTGCGCCCGCCGGTGAAGGCGATCTCGCCCCAGCCGGCCATCCAGGCGAAGGCTTTCGGGCCGAAGTCACGGGCCGGGTTAAGGGCAAAGCCGGTCAGGGGCCCCATGGCCGCGCCGATGACGGCGATCAGGACACCGATCAGCAGCGGTGCCAGCGGCCCGCGCGGGATGCCGTTACCGTCGTCGGTCAGCGCCAGAATCAGGCACATCAGAATGGCGGTGATGACGGTTTCAACCAGCAGCGCCTGCCATACGGTGATGTGCGGATTCGGGTAGGTGGAGAAGATCCCCGCCAGGGTCAGGCTCTCTTCGCTGCCGCGTACCATATGATGGGTTTGCTCATAGTCGATGAACAGATTGTGGTACATAGCATAGACCAGCGCGGCGGCACAGAATGCGCCGGCGATCTGGGCGATGATGTAGGGGAGCACTTTGCGGCGCTCAAAGCAGGCGAACAGCCACAGGGCGATGGTGACCGCTGGGTTGAGGTGGGCGCCGGAGATGGCGGCCGTCAGGTAGATGGCCAACGCGACCCCCAAGCCCCAAATGACGCTGATTTCCCATAGGCTCAGCGTGGCTCCGGCCAGCTTCAGGGCGGCCACGCAGCCACAGCCGAAGAAGATCAGCAGGGCGGTGCCCAGGAATTCGGCGATACACTGTCCTTTTAATGTCGTACTCGCGGTCTGGCTCATAAAAGAAATCCTGCGACGAAGAGGTGGAAGATAAATGCCCGGCGCTGAAGGGAACAGGTTACGGGTGCGATGTGAATTTATCGTTAACGAGCGAAAACGAGAAATAGCGAAATTTAAATGTGTGTGTGTCGTCAAAAAAATGGTTGATATCGCTTATTTTGTGCGATTTATGCCTGAAAAGTTTTGTGATCTGTCTACTGACTTGGATCACTCTGGTAGAGCATTGTTCTTTTTATGTTTGATTGTAACTTTTTTTTAAACTGACTTTTTCAGCGTAAAGCGCACGAGATTGTGCCTGAATGTGTTACAGACTGGGACGCGGCCTAGACAGTGAGAGGTGGGCTACATACAATCGAGGTAATCTAGGCTGTGACCCGTGACGCCGGGTGAATAGCGTGGCAAGGGGTCAAAGGGCGCCGCCCCTCTGGGACGCGTGCCGGACGGCGCGTCGTCGTAAACCGAGGTCTGCTACGCCCTGCGACCTTCGTTTTGACAATGCGCCTTTGACGCCGCATCGACGCTGGATACGGTGACGGGAGCACGGCTAAATGGATTGCGTGCGTAGGCCTGACGGCCTGCGCGGTTAGGGCGCCAATTTGAATGTGTGTGCCGCCGCAGGGCGGCCTGCATAACGGCAAGACGTACGCCTGGCTACTATTAAGGGGACAGACCATGTCATTTGAAGTATTTGAGAAACTGGAAGCGAAAGTTCAGCAGGCGATTGACACCATTACCCTGTTGCAGATGGAAATCGAAGAGCTGAAAGAGAAAAACAATCAGCTTAATCAAGAGGTTCAGCAGGCCGCCAGCAACCGTGAAGGGCTGCTGCGTGAAAATGAGCAGCTGAAGCATGAGCAGGGGGCATGGCAGGAGCGCCTGCGCGCGCTGCTGGGAAAAATGGATGAGGTGAACTGATTGCCGTCGTTGCACGGTTCACTATAATAAAAGGCGCTCGATGAGCGCCTTTTGACCCTCGGGAAGCGTGTCGCTTCTTATTCGATATCCAGCGGCTCTTCCGCCAGAATAATGCCGGTGTTATCGGCATACAGATGATCGCCGGAGAAGAAGGTGACGCCGCCAAAGTTGACGCGGATATCGCTCTCTCCGATGCCTTCGCTGTCGGCGCCGGCGGGAATGGCGGCCATGGCCTGAATGCCGATGTCCAGTTCCTCCAGGTCATCAACCTGACGCACCGCGCCATAGATCACGATGCCCTCCCATTCATTTTGCACCGCCAGACGCCCCAGTTCGGCGTTAACCAGCGCCCGACGCACCGAGCCGCCGCCGTCGATGACCAAAACGCGTCCCCGGCCATTCTCCTCCAGCAGATCGTAGAGCAGGCCGTTGTCTTCAAAGCATTTGACCGTGGTAATCTGGCCGCCAAAGGAGGAACGCCCGCCAAAATTGGAGAACAGCGGTTCCACAACATTCACCTCTTCATGGTAAATGTCGCACAGTTCGGAAGTATCGTATTTCATGGGTCCACGTCCGGTTGCCGCAGGGATTATCAGTATATCCCTTTAATGCGGCTGTTTGCAAAAGCAGCAGTATCACCCGCGCGCGACGCGGGTGATACTGCTGCGGAGGGGATTAGCTCAGAACGGTGCCGATGGCGAAGAGCAGATTGGTCAACAGGGCGCTTTTCACCATGTTTTCCAGCATGGGGCGCATGGCCTCCGGCGAGCGCTGGTGCAGGACGTAGCTGGCGTGGCGGTACAGCATGGGAACGGCCAGTACGAACAGCCAGCCCGCCAGACTATGCAGATCCAGCAGGGCAAACAGCGCCAGACACAGCACTGCGCCGCCCAGCAGGGCTACGTGATAGTAGCGGGCGTTGCGCGGCCCCAGGCGTACTGCCAGGGTGTTTTTGCCGTTGCGGGCATCGTTTTCGATATCTCGCAGGTTATTGATATTCAGCACCGCCGCCGCCAACAGGCCGCAGGCCGTTGCCGGTAGCATCACCACGCTGTTAAAGGAGCCCGCCTGTAGATAATAGGTGCCGGCAACGCTCAGCCAGCCAAAGAAGATCAGCACCGAAATATCGCCCAGACCGATATATCCATAGGGGCGGGTGCCGACGGTGTAGGTGATGGCGGCGATGATGGCCATCAGACCGAGCAGCAAGAACCCGATGATATCCTGAGGTTTTTGGCAGGCGACGGCGATCAGCGCGCCGCCGGAGACGATGGTCAGCAGCACGGTGATGATCAGGGCCCGCTTCATCTGCGCCTGGGTGATCACGCCTTTTTGCATACCGCGCAGCGGCCCAATGCGCTCCGGGGTATCGCTGCCCTTGACGGCATCGCCGTAGTCGTTGGCCAGATTGGAGAGGATCTGCAGCAGCGCCGCCGTCAGCAGCGCGAGCAGAGCGATGCCGAGATTAAAGGTTTGCTGCCAGGCGGCGATGGCCGAGCCGGTCACTATCGACGCCAGCGCCAGCGGCAGCGTACGCAGACGCAGGCTTTCCAGCCAGGCTCGAGGCCGGCTGATCGGGGTTAATGAAGTCATTATATGGTTTCAGTCACTAGGGGCATGTGACCCTCAGCGAGGCGCTGAGCGGCCCGTTGCCGGGTTATCTCATGTGTTTATCTTAACAAACCGTTAGCTGTCTGTTGCCTCAACCAGTGGCAATAAAAAGGGGGAAGGCAGACGCCTTCCCCCTGGCAAAGACCGAAAAGGACGGTTTCTACGGGTGATTATAGAATAAACCGGCTCAGATCTTCATCTGCTACCAGCTCATCGAGGTGATTACGTACGTAATCGGCATCGATGGCGATCGCCGTGCCGTGCATTTCGCTGGCGTCAAAGGAGATCTCCTCCATCAGACGCTCCATCACCGTGTGCAGACGACGGGCGCCGATGTTTTCCGCGCTCTCATTCACCTGCCAGGCGGCTTCGGCGATGCGGCGGATACCGTCGGCGCTGAAGCTGATGTTAACGCCCTCGGTCGCCATCAGCGCCTGATACTGCTCGGTCAGCGAAGCGCTTGGCTCCGTCAGAATGCGTTCGAAGTCTTCGGTGGTCAGCGCCTGCAGCTCAACGCGGATAGGCAGACGGCCCTGCAGCTCCGGGATCAGATCGGCGGGGCTGGAGACCTGGAACGCGCCGGAGGCGATGAACAGAATATGGTCGGTCTTGACCATGCCGTGCTTGGTATTGACGGTACAGCCTTCGATCAGCGGCAGCAGATCGCGCTGTACCCCTTCACGGGAGACGTCCGGGCCGGAGCTTTCGCCGCGCTTACAGATCTTGTCGATTTCGTCGATGAAGACGATTCCGTTTTGCTCTACGGCGTCGATAGCCTGCTGTTTCAGCTCTTCCGGGTTGACCAGCTTGGCGGCCTCTTCTTCGATCAGCTGTTTGAAGGCATCCTTGATTTTCACCTTGCGCGGCTTGGTTTTCTGACCGCCCAGGTTTTGGAACATGGACTGTAGCTGGTTGGTCATCTCCTCCATTCCCGGAGGGGCCATGATCTCGACGCCCATCGGGGAGGCCGCCAGCTCGATTTCAATCTCTTTATCATCCAGCTCGCCTTCGCGCAGCTTTTTGCGGAAGGTCTGACGCGCCGGGGAGCTTTCATTGGTTTGTTCGGTCTGTCCCCAGTTGTTCTTGGCCGGGGGGATCAGGGCGTCGAGGATCCGCTCTTCCGCCATCTCCTCTGCGCGGTAGCGGTTTTTCTCGATGGACTGCGCCCGGATCATTTTCATCGCGGAGTCGGTCAGATCGCGGATGATGGAGTCCACTTCTTTACCGACATAGCCGACTTCGGTGAACTTGGTCGCTTCGACCTTGATGAACGGCGCGTTGGCCAGCTTTGCCAGACGGCGGGCGATTTCGGTCTTACCGACGCCGGTTGGACCGATCATTAGAATATTTTTGGGGGTGACTTCGTGGCGCAGCGCCTCGCCCAGCTGCATACGGCGCCAGCGGTTGCGCAGCGCGATCGCGACGGCGCGTTTAGCCGAGTGTTGGCCAATGATGTAACTGTCGAGTTCGCTGACAATTTCGCGTGGGGTCATTTCAGACATGATATACAGTCCTTACGCTTTGGAGTCTAATTCTTCAATGGTGTGGAACTGGTTGGTGTAAATGCAGATATCACCTGCAATTCCCAGCGCCTTTTCTACGATATCGCGGGCACCCAGCTCGGTGTTTTCCAACAGCGCGCGCGCCGCTGCCTGGGCATAGGGGCCGCCGGAGCCAATGGCGATCAGATCGTTTTCCGGTTGTACTACGTCGCCGTTGCCGGTGATGATCAGCGACGCGTTTTCATCGGCGACGGCCAGCAGCGCCTCTAGCTTGCGCAGCATACGGTCGGTACGCCAGTCTTTGGCCAGCTCAACCGCCGCTTTAACCAGGTGGCCCTGATGCAGCTCTAACTTGCGCTCAAACAGCTCAAACAGGGTAAAGGCGTCGGCGGTGCCGCCGGCGAATCCAGCGATGACGCGGTCGTTATACAGGCGGCGGACCTTACGGACGT
Source organism: Edwardsiella anguillarum ET080813 (assembly GCF_000264765.2). Taxonomy (GTDB): domain Bacteria; phylum Pseudomonadota; class Gammaproteobacteria; order Enterobacterales; family Enterobacteriaceae; genus Edwardsiella; species Edwardsiella anguillarum. The sequence goes on along the minus strand of NZ_CP006664.1, from coordinate 1,634,247 downwards.
TGCCCTTCATTACGGTGTTGCCCAGCGTGGCCTGACCATCCCCACCGATCACTACTTTGCCGTTACGGCGAACGCTAACTATTGTTGTCATGAACAGACCCCCGTGGCTATAAAGTAATCCTCCCGTCGCGCGGGACGGGAGGCATTACCCGATTACATGGGGGAGATTTCGCGGATTTCAACCCCCGGCGGCGAGGGTGATGCAGCCGGACATGCCGTTTCCTTTCAGGCGGCCGATCATTTTGTCCGCCGCGGGGCGGCTGGCATAGGGACCAAGCAGGACGCGGTGCCAGCCACCTCCGCTGGTGATGCGGCTTTCAATCCCGCCAAAGGCCAGCTGGGCCCGTACAGATTCGGCCTGATCCGTGTTGCGGAAGGAGCCGCACTGGATCAGCCATTTCTGGCCGGATGCTTTCTCCGCGGGTTTCTCCACCGGTTTTTCCCGGGCGGTCTGTACCGGTGCCGGCGCGGCGCTGGTCACCGGCGCGCTGCGCTCTTTTTCTCGCTCCCGACTGACGGGCGGCGGGGTTGGCGCCTGGCTGGGGCGCGCGCTGGTCTGGGACTGGGAGAATGGGTTGCGTGGCGCCGGCGCCGGCTGACGCGCTGGCTCCTGATAGGCCGGCTGCGACGCGGGCGTTTGCTGGGCATAACGCTGCTCCGGCAGGCGGCTGTTGTGCGGCGTTACGGTCGGCGGCGTCTGGTCGTTATAGGGCACCTCCGATAGCTGGGTCGGTGCCTGGCGCATGTCGGCCTGCATCTGCTCCAGCAGCTGGCGCTGCTCATCCGTCAGCTGCGGCTGTCCCTGCAGCGTGGCCCCGCCGCTGGGTTCAGTCGGTGTCGTGACGCCAACCTGGCGATTTTCCAGCTCTTTAATATAGCGCCAGCGCTCTTCCGGTTTGGGCGGAAGACCATTTTTAGGGTGCTGCGATGCTACCGGCAACAGCGTATCGCCGTCCGGTTTATGCTGGGTCAGAAAATAGAGGCCACCGGCAAAGGTTGCCAGCACGGCCAGGGCAAGCACCATCATGGTTCTGGATACGCCGGAACCCGAACGCCGCTTTTTACCCCGGCTGTTGCTTTTGCGTTTGGCGCCCGAAGCGCGCCCACGGCTCACATAGTCTCTTTGTGCCACTGTCGTTTCGCTACAACTGAATAGTCAATATCAGGACGCCATGTTACTGAACTCAGATTCAATTCACTAGCGTTTCGGAACAGCCGTACTGCCGCGGATGATGAGCTCGCTGTCCAGCAGGCGCGAACCGCTGACCGTGCGATGGTGATGCAGCTGCTCCAGCAGTAGCAGCATGGCTTCTCGGCCAATCTGATAGCGGGGCTGCGCCACGGTCGTCAGCGGTGGATCGGCGTACTGCGCCAGTCGGATATCATCGAAGCCGATGATAGATAGCTCTTCCGGCACCTTGATCCCCAGTCGCTTTGCCTGCGACAGTGCACCTATCGCCATCACATCGCTGTGACAAAACAGCGCGGTGGGCGGCTGCGGCAGCGCCATCAGCTGCGCCAGCGCCTTAGCGCCGGCCTCGAAGGTAAAGTCGCCATGCGCCACGTAGCCCGTTTCGCTGAGGCCGCAGCGGCGTAGCGCCTGGATATACCCCTGCAGGCGGTATTGGCTCAGCGGCATGTGCTCTGGGCCGGCGAGGCAGCCTATCCGCTGGTGGCCCAGATCGTGCAGATAGAGCACGGCCTTGAAGGCGGCGGTCAAGTTGTCGATATGCACCGTTGGCAGCTCCAGCTCCGGCGCAAACTCATTGGCCATCACCATGGGCGGTAGATTACGCTGCTCTTCCTTACTGGCGTCGAAGGGAATGTTGGACCCCAGCAGCAGCATGCCGTCGATCTGCTTGGTGACGATCAGATTAACGAAGGTTTTTTCCTGCTGCATCTGCTGGGCGCAGTCGCCGAGTAGAACCAGATAGCCGTGCTCGGCGGCGGTGCGTTCGATCCCCTGGATCACTTCGGCGAAAAACGGATCGCAGATATCCGGGACGATCACCAGGATAGTGCGTGACTCGCCGCGCTTGTTGCTGCGGGCCAGCGTATGGGGAGCATATCCGACGGCCAACACCGCCTGTTCGACCTTTTGGCGGGTGGCGGCCGACACCTTCTCTGGATTCATCAGCGCTCGCGATACCGTTGCGGTTGATACGCCGGCATACTCCGCCACATCTTTCATGGTGGCGTTTATTTGCTTCTCTTCCAACGCGTTTCTCCTTGCGTCAGTCCATGCTGGCGCGATGATATGACTTCCCGATCATTATCCCGCGGCGAAGGTAACGATTGCGCCAGCGATAGTTCTGTTCTCTCCGAAGGCAGCCTCGTCCGCCGCCGACACCGGCCGCCGTCAATGGATGGCCGGTGAGTATATGATCACATATTAAACGGAACAGCGGGGGTGATAGTTACTTAATTTGCAGGGAAAGTGTGATGTGAATAGATTTTTTCGATCCCGATCGCACTTCATTTCCACGCCGACGCCCTTAGCTGTCGGTGGGATCGACGTCTAACGACCATTTCACCTTCTTATAGGCCGGCAGCGCGCTGACCTGCGGTAGAACCTCCTGCAACAAGCGCTGCAGTTTGGCGCGCGACGGATGCTGAGCCAGTAGCTGCCAGCGGTAGCGGCCGCCGCGCTTGGGCTGCAGCGCCGGAACCGGGCCAAGCAGCCACAGCGACGCGTCGCACAGCGGGCTGGCTTCTAGCCGTGCGCGCAGCTGTCGCAGAAAGTCGCCGGCGTGCCGGTTGTCGTGATCGTCGGCGCGCAGCATGACATGGTGGGTGAACGGGGGTAGAAATACGCTCTGACGCTCCTGCAGCGCCTGACGGGCAAAGGCGTCATAGCCCTGATGTAGTAGCGTCTGCAGCAGGGGATGGTCGGGGTGGTGCGTCTGCAATAGCACCTCGCCGCGTTTGCCGGCGCGTCCGGCGCGCCCGGCCACCTGGGTATATAGCTGGGCGAAGCGTTCGGCGGCGTGAAAATCGGCGGAGAACAACGCGCCGTCGACGTCCAGCAAGGCCACCAGCGTGACATTGGGAAAATGATGCCCCTTGGCCAGCATCTGGGTGCCGATCAGGATGCGCGGCCCTCCCTGATGGACCTCCGCCAGCTGTTGCTCCAGCGCTCCTTTGCGGCTGGTGGTATCGCGATCGATACGGGTCAGTGGGATCGTGGGGAACAGATCGGCCAGCTCATGCTCCAGCTGTTCGGTCCCCAGCCCGACCGGCACCAGATGGGTGGAGCCGCACTGCGGGCACTGGTGCGGAACCGGTCGCTGGCTGTCGCAGTGGTGACAGCGCAGGCTTCGCTGGCCCTGATGCAGGGTATAGAAGTGATCGCAGCGCGGACATTCGGCTATCCAGCCGCACTCATGGCACAGCAGCGCCGGGGCGTAGCCGCGGCGGTTAAGGAACAGGATCACCTGGTTTCCGGCGTCGGTGTGACGGCGGATACGCTCGATCAGCGGCGGCGCCAGCCCGGCCTTGAGGGGCAGCCCCTTGAGATCCACCAGATGTTGTGCGGCGGGTTTGGCATTACCGGCGCGCTGGGTCAGACACAGCCGCCGGTACTTGCCGACGTCGACGTTATGCAGGGTCTCCAGCGCCGGGGTCGCAGAGCCGAGCACGATAGGGATATCCTCGAGGCGGGCGCGCAGCACCGCCAGATCGCGGGCGTGATAGCGCCACCCCTCCTGCTGTTTGTAAGAGCCATCGTGCTCTTCATCGATAATGATGCCACCCAGGCGGGCGAACGGCGTAAACAGGGCTGAACGGGTGCCGATAACGATCGCGCTTTCGCCGTCGCGGGCGCGTAGCCAGGCCGCCAGCCGCTCGCCGTCGTTCAGTCCGGAGTGCAGCACATCGACCGGCACGGAGAAACGCTGGCGGAAGCGGGCGATGGTCTGCGGTGTCAGGCCGATTTCCGGGACCAGAACCAGCGCCTGACGCCCGCGGGCGAGCAGGTTTTCGATGACGCTCAGGTAGACTTCGGTCTTGCCTGAGCCGGTCACGCCGGCCAGCAGCCAGGGGCTAAAATGGTCATCGTCGGCGCGTATGGCGCCCACGGCGGTGGCCTGTTCTGCGTTCAGCGTCAGGCGCTCGGCGCAGAGGGAAAGGTCGCTGCGCCAGTCGCCGGGGGCGATCGCCTCACTCTCCAGCGCGATCAGGCCCTTACTCTTCAGCGCCTGTAGCGCGGCCGCGCTGAGATCGAACTCCTCCGCCTGATGGCGGTAGATCGCGTGGCGCTGCAGCAGCGCTAGCGCCTGCTGCTGCTTGGGTGCCCGTTTCAGGGAGAGGGGATCGGTTTGCTGCCCGAGAGACGTTAGGCTCCAGCGCCACAGGGGCGTATGGCTGGCCGTCTTTCCCTGGCGCAGCAGCATCGGCAGGGCATGAAACAGCACCTCGCCGATGGGGTGATGGTAATAGTCGGCGGCCCAGCGCAGCAGGCGCCACTGGCTGTCGCTGAACAGCGGCTGTGTATCCAGCAGGTGATTGATGTGCTTTAGGTTTTCCAGCGGAAGCTCACTCTGCTCGCCGATCGCCACCACGATGCCAATCATCTCACGGCGGCCAAAGGGCACGCTGACCCGGCAGCCCGGCAGGGCCGGCATGTCGGAGGGCAACAGGTAGTCAAAGGTGCGGGCCAGGGGTACGGGCAGCGCTACGTGGGCTACGGACATCGCTTTTTCCTGCGGCTTAACGGCGTTACAGTGTACACCGGATAGCGTCTGGATCGATGTAGGTGATTGCGTTAGGCGGCTATTTTCTGTATGATTCGCCGCCTTTGATATAATTTTGTATCAAACCCGATTTTATCAACCACGCGTGGTGTCTGGCGGAAAAGGGCCGGATAGCGACGCGGCCTTAACAGAGGTTTTCCCCATGAAAGAAGGTATCCATCCGAACTACGTTGCCATCACTGCAACCTGCTCTTGCGGCAACGTTATCAAGACCCACTCTACCGTTGGTCACGATCTGAGCCTGGACGTGTGCGACAAATGCCACCCGTTCTACACCGGTAAGCAGCGTGACGTCGCTACCGGCGGCCGCGTTGATCGCTTCAACAAGCGCTTCAACATGGTGGGTTCCAAGTAATTTGGAACCGACGAAAAAGGCACCCTCGGGTGCCTTTTTTATTGCCTGAACAACGCCGCGGTTCGCTCATGCCAAGGCAACGCCCAGGGTGAATGCATCCGGACGCTGCGCGTATCAGTATTCCCAGGTTTCCGGATCGATCCCCAGCTGGCGCATCATTTCTTTGGCCGCCTCCGGGATTTCATTGCTGCGATCTTTGCGCAGATCGTCGTCATCCGGCAGCGGTTGACCGGTAAACGCGTGCAGAAAGGCCTCACACAGCAGTTCGCTATTCGTCGCGTGACGCAGGTTATTTACCTGGCGGCGGGTGCGCTCGTCCGTGAGTATTTTTAATACTTTCAGCGGAATGGATACCGTAATCTTTTTAACCTGCTCACTCTTTTTGCCGTGCTCAGCGTAAGGGCTAATATATTCACCGTTCCATTCTGCAGCCATGAGGAGATACCTTCACAAATAATTATTCCGAGACAACGGGCTATTATGCCTGATTGTATCCCGTATCCCTAACACAATGGCGGGATCAGCGTGGATGATCACGTTTGCCGCGCTGGTATCCAGGGAGGCGATAACCACAAACAGACTGTGCCAATTTTAGCGGTTAATCCTATCTACCTCAATCCATACGCAAAGACTTTTAGATGGCTAGATGTATTGACGTCTATTTTTGCAGCGGTTACGCTCTATCCATTGTTGGCGCTATTTCAGGGAGGGCAATCAGGTGCGCTATCAACCGGCAACTCAGGCAGTGCGCTGTGGGCTGAACGACGATGAGCAGTATGGCAGCGTGGTTCCACCCATCCATCTTTCCACCACCTACAACTTTACTGATTTTAATCAGCCGCGCACGCACGACTATGCCCGGCGCGGAAATCCCACGCGTGACGTGGCCGAGCGGGCGCTGGCGGAGCTGGAAGGGGGGGCCGGTGCGGTGGTGACCGCCAGCGGAATGGGCGCGATCCATCTGATGTGTACGGCGCTGCTCTCCCCCGGCGATCTGCTGCTGGCGCCGCACGACTGCTATGGCGGCAGCTATCGCCTGCTCGACAGCCTGGCGCGCCGGGGGGCTTTCCGAGTGGTATTCGTCGATCAGGGCGATGCGCAGGCGCTGGTCCGGGCGATGGCGCTGCGTCCGAAGCTGGTACTGGTTGAGACGCCGAGCAATCCGCTGCTGCGGGTGGTGGATATCGCCGCGATCTGCGCCGCCGCGCAGCGAGTGGGCGCCCTGACGGCGGTGGATAATACGTTCCTCAGTCCGGCGCTGCAGCAGCCGCTGGCGCTGGGCGCCGATCTGGTGCTGCACTCCTGTACCAAGTACCTGAACGGCCACTCCGACGTGGTGGCCGGGGCGGTGATCGCCAAAACGGCGGCGATGGCGCAGGAGCTGGCCTGGTGGGGAAATAATATCGGGGTGACCGGCGCGCCTTTTGACTGCTATCTGCTGCTGAGGGGGCTACGCACGCTGGCGCCGCGTATCGCGCTGCAGCAGGCCAATGCACTGCGTATCCTCGACTGGCTACGGGCGCAGCCGCAGGTCGCGCGGCTGTATCATCCGTCGCTGTCGACGCACCCCGGTCACGCCATTGCCGCCCGCCAGCAGCGGGGCTTTGGCGCCATGCTCAGTTTTGAGTTAGAGGGAGATGAGTCCCATCTACGGCGTTTCCTAAAATCCCTGCAACTGTTTACACTGGCAGAGTCTCTGGGGGGGGTGGAGAGCCTGATCTCCCATGCCGCCACCATGACCCACGCCGGCATGGCGCCGGAAGCGCGCAGAGCGGCAGGCATTAGCGACAGTCTGCTGCGTATTTCCGTGGGTATTGAGGACGGTGATGATTTAATCGCTGATCTGGAACAGGCATTTCAGGCAGCAGCAACGAGGTAAGCGATGAGTGCACAAGCGGTAACGGGGCAGCAGCAGGCAGAGCGCCAGCTGCATAAGTTCGGCGGCAGTAGCCTGGCAGATGTAAAGTGTTATTTGCGCGTCGCGGGGATCATGGCGGAATACAGCCGCCCCGGCGACATGATGGTCGTGTCGGCGGCGGGCAGCACCACTAATCAGCTGATCAGCTGGCTCAAGCTCAGCCAGAGCGATCGCATCTCTGCCCATCAGGTACAGCAAGCCCTGCGCCGTTACCAGAGCGAGCTGATTGCTGGCTTGCTGCCGCCGGATATGGCGGAGCCGCTACAGACGCACTTTGTTCGGGATCTTGAGCGCCTGGCGGCGCTGCTGGATGGCGAGATCGATGAGGCGGCCTATGCCGAGGTGGTGGGCCACGGTGAGATTTGGTCCGCCCGGCTGATGGCGGCGGTGCTGCAGACGCAGGGCATGGAGTCAGCGTGGCTGGATGCGCGGGATTTCCTGCGCGCCGAGCGCGCCGCTCAGCCGCAGGTGGATGAAGGGCGCTCCTATCCGCTGCTGCTGCAGCTGCTGGCCCAGCATTCTAATAAGCGCCTGGTGGTCACCGGCTTTATCAGCCGCAGCGGCGTGGGTGAAACGGTCTTGCTTGGCCGTAACGGTTCTGACTATTCGGCGACGCAGATCGGCGCCTTGGCCGGCGTGCGGCGCGTGACTATCTGGAGCGATGTCGCCGGGGTCTACAGCGCCGATCCGCGTAAGGTGAAGGATGCCTGTCTGCTGCCGCTGCTGCGTCTGGATGAGGCCAGCGAGCTGGCGCGTCTGGCTGCGCCGGTGCTGCACGCCCGCACGCTGCAGCCAGTGTCCGCTAGCGATATCGATCTGCAGCTGCGCTGCAGCTATCAGCCGCAGCAGGGGTCGACCCGCATCGAGCGGGTGCTGGCCAGCGGCAACGGCGCCAAGATTGTCACCAGCCATGATGATGTCTGCCTGATTGAGCTGCACGTTCCCGCCGGTCATGAGTTCAGCCACGTACACCAAGAGGTGGCGCGTATTCTGACGCGCAGCCAGCTGCGCCCGCTGGCCAGCGGGATCCATCGCGATCGCGGATTGATCCAGCTGTGCTACACCGCGGAGGTGGTCGGCAGCGTATTTAAGCTGCTGGAGGAGTCGGCGATTCCGGGCCTGCTACAGCTGCGCGACGGCTTGGCGTTGGTGGCGATGGTCGGTGCCGGTGTCTGCCGCAATCCACTGCATGCCCACCGTTTTTATCAGCAGCTTAAGGAGCAGCCGGTCGAATTTATCTGGCAGTCGGAGGAGAGCATCAGCCTGGTGGCAGTGCTGCGCTGCGGCCCGACGGAGGCGCTGGTGCAGGGGCTGCACAGCTCGCTGTTCCGGGCAGAAAAGCGCGTCGGCCTGATCCTGTTTGGTAAGGGCAACATCGGTTCTCGCTGGCTGGAGCTATTCGCGCGCGAGCAGGGCAACCTGTCGGCGCGCAGCGGTTTCGAGTTTATTCTGGCCGGGGTGGTCGACAGCAATCGCAGCCTGCTGAGCTATGAGGGGCTGGACGCCAGCCGTGCGCTGGCCTTCTTCGACGATGAGGCGCAGGCGCTGGATGAAGAGTCGCTGTTCCTGTGGATGCGGGCTCACCCCTATGATGATTTGGTGGTGCTCGATGTGACGGCCAGTCCCTCGCTGGCCCAGCAGTACCGGGATTTTGCCAGCTACGGTTTCCACGTGGTTAGCGCCAACAAGCTGGCCGGCGCCGCCGACGGCCATGAATACCGCCAGATCCGCGACGCATTTGAGAAAACCGGGCGCCACTGGCTGTATAACGCGACCGTGGGCGCCGGGCTGCCGGTTAACTACACCGTGCGCGATCTGCGCGACAGCGGCGATACGATTCTGTCCATCAGCGGCATTTTCTCCGGCACCCTCTCCTGGCTGTTTCTACAGTTTGACGGCTCGGTTCCCTTTAGTGCGCTGGTGGACCAGGCTTGGCAGCAGGGTCTGACAGAGCCCGATCCGCGGGTGGATCTTTCCGGTCAGGACGTGATGCGCAAGCTGGTGATCCTGGCACGCGAGGCGGGATATGACATTGAGCCTGCCCAGGTCCGGGTCGAGTCCCTGGTGCCGGCCGGCGGCGAGCAGGGCTCTATCGATCACTTTTTTGAGAACGGCGAAGCGCTGGACGAGCAGATGCTGCAGCGTCTGGAGGCGGCCAATGAGATGGGGCTGGTGCTGCGCTACGTGGCACGCTTTGACGCCAACGGTAAGGCGCGCGTCGGCGTTGAGGCCGTGCGCCCGGAGCACCCGCTGGCGTCGCTGTTGCCGTGCGACAACGTGTTCGCGATCGAAAGCCGCTGGTATCGTGATAACCCGCTGGTGATCCGCGGCCCCGGCGCGGGGCGCGATGTTACCGCCGGCGCCATCCAGTCGGATCTTAACCGTCTGGCGCGTCTGCTTTAGCGTAATGTCCGCCCGGCGTGCCGGGCGGGGATTTCTCCTTGCGCCCGGCCCCCGGTTGTGGGGTATACTCCCGCCGCATCGATTGGAAGATCATCGTCCCCGGTGGGGCGGCCGGACTTCAAATCCGGTTGGGGCCGCCAGCGGTCCCGGGCAGGTTCGACTCCTGTGATCTTCCGCCAATCAGCCTCTTCTGAACTCTCCCGAGCGCAACAAAATTCCTTTTAATCCTTTATGGCGTTGTTGAATAAATCAGATTTTGGATAAGCAGCCTTGCAGATGGTGGCTATTGTCAGGCAAGACGCACGCTTTCTGGCATTCCTACCTTCGTTATTTTAGCACCATGTCCATAGCCTCCGCGCCCCGACTATCGTAATCACGCAGCGTCTGTAGGAAGCTGAGCTTCTGGCTTCCACGGGAAGCACAGGTGACTCTTACGATAATACTATGGCCGAAAGTATCAACGGTCTGTACAAAGCGGAGGTGACACACCGACAGAGCTGGAAAAACTGGCAGGAAGTGGGGCTGGCCACACTGACGTGGGGGGACGGATACAATAATCGTCGGTTGCTGGAGCGAATCGGTTATCCTCCCCCCTCTGTAGAAGCAGAAAAAGCGTATTACGCTTCTATCGGGGGCAGCCTGAGTTCCCGGACTTAACTCTCTCCCATACAACCGGTACGGTGCATTGCATCATCAGACGACAACCCTGACGTAACCCGATACGATAGGCCGCCAGCAGCCAGGCGACGGCCTCGCGCTTTTGCACCGGCCTTAGAACTTTTTTGATAGCTTTCTGCAGCATCTCTTTGACCAGACTTACATCTGCCATCCGACGTTTTAAGCGTTGATTTTCTTCCTCGCGCTGGCGCAAACGATGCAACCTTTTTTTCAATTGTAAAAAATAGTCCCCAATACTTCCATTTTTCTGCAGAATTCCTCCACTCGAGTATCGGATTTCGGCTTGTTTCAGAGCAAAAGCAACTTGTTTCTCGGTATTATAATGTGCCTTTTTTATGTCAGATAATTTTTTTTCAGGAGAAAAACGAGCAATCTACTTTACATTGGTGCTGAACAAAGGGGAGAGATCTGGGAAGAGGTCACTGCTATGACGTTTTGCATTATCGAATGTCCGTCAGAGCTTATATGTTGAAGGTCATCGTACAGAAGCATTAATGGAGATACAAACCGCTTAAATGGTATTGATAGTTATTATCAATGAATATTGTCGAGATGTGTAATATTTAATTTCCTGATATTACATATATCTACTAGGTGTAAGTTTTTATATCTATTTAAATGCGTGAGAATGGCAATTAAGTCGTGGTGTCTATACCATCATCTATTATAAGACTATTCTATGATTCTTAGATTAGTCTTGTTTATGATTTGGCGATTTGTACTGAACATTATAAAAAAAAGTTTCACAATGCTTTCTTATCGTTTTCGATGTGTATGAAAAGTGATTATCTATTAACTTTTATCACACACCATAGGTTTTCCTGCAAAAATGCATCATAAAACAAAAAAGATGATATTTTTCATTGTGTTATAATGTTCTATTTTTGTATATTTGATATGTACTTATGTAACACTTTTATTGTTTATTTGTTCTATTTCATGGCGTTACCCGTAACTCTTAATTATCATACTTATAATTATTTTTTTACTTCGTTTTATGAAATATAAGAAAGGTGAATAAATCAATCGATCAAATTTATTTATCGACTCGATAAGCAGTTGTTGTTTTATTAAATTTACGGTAAAGAATATTCTTTAAAAATTACGGAGTAGGCATGATGTGAGGTCATTGATTATAGGTGGTGGAGGCATGCGATATAGTTGTATCAATGCTTTTTAAAACGCGAATAAATTAAGATGCCAGTTGAATAGTTTCAAATTAAACTATTGCTTATAGAGTATTTATAGGTCAGGTAGATATGAATCAAATTGAACATAATATGATCAATAATAAGGTCGCTATGCACAGTGGTAATACTATTGCAAATGTGTTATCGCCGTCTGACAATGGAAAGTATCACTCAGAGTTGGAGTGTTGGATACCAGTATCTCTAATACAATATTGTAGATTTCCTCTATATTTAATTGTTGCTTTGTGGGGGCAGCAGCAGCAACGCTGGATTGATAGGAATGATATTAGTAACGCCTTTAAAATATCAGCCAGAAGGGCCTCTAGTGTATTGTTTTATTTAAGGAATAATAGGTTGATATCCACAAGGACAAAGGAACATGTATACCGCAATGGATATGTTCGTCGGATAGATTACTTTATAGATTCAGTTGATCTACAAAGTTTTTTCCCTCGGCCAGCTGCGGAGAGGATGAATGAAGCGAAGAAAAAGAAAAAGAAATTACCTTTGCATCGTATCAACTATAGCTTAGTTAATAAATTGACTTGGCAGGATGTTTTTACTTTGCGGAAGAGTATTAGGGAGGACATATGAAAAAAAAAAGATGCTTGTTTGTTCACCTCAATGGCCTATTTTACAGACGTTAGATATTTTTTGTAGAGATCTATACTATAAATGTAGTGGTGAGTCGTTAGATATAATATCAACGCAGTGTGAGAGTGACGTCATTAATATGTTAAGGGCTAACAACCCTAGTCTATTCATTTGGGATGGTGAGTTACATGCTAACATTTCATTGTTGATTGAAGTTCGCCGTAGTTACCCAAATATGCCAATATTAGTCATTCAGCCATATTTTTTATTTTCAGATAAAGTTATCGCAAAGTTTATGGGGCAAGTGGGTTTACTTGACTATATAGGAGTTATGTCAGATAGTTTTCATGATGTGTTTTTAATGCTGCGTCATAATGTATTTTTTTTGAATTCATCATCATCACTCCAATTTTTTTTGGGAGTGCCTAATATTAATGAGTTTTTAACTCTTACAGAAGATGCGATTATATCTTCATTGAATCACTATCTGATTAATGAAATGTATACGATGGGGATGCCAGCAAAAGTTATAGACGTTGTAATGAAGTGGTTAGTTCATGGTGTTCCGATACGAAAATGTGCCAAGCGAATAGGCTTAAGTGAAAAAACGATTTATCATTATAGGCAGATAATTATCCGTTCGCTAGGTATCCACAATGTACCAAGAAACTTTCGCAGAAGTTTGTTAATCCGCAGTAATCGGATGTCAACGGCATTCTCCTGCTCAATTTAGTTATAAGCAGCAAGAGGTCCCGATAATATACTCTAACTCTAGAATTAATGTTAATTTAAATCATATGAGCGATTATATGAGTATTTTCTATTTTATTTATTGCTATTCCTTGCATGACAATAAACATCCAGATTGAATCTCTACGTACGATGGTGATAGATTATTTTGTAATGGTTTATTCAGCGGCCAGCTCAAACTTGTGATATTTATAATGTTCATGGGTTTGTGGTGGTGTATTACGGATAATATTAATTGGCTATAGAGATTTGCAAATCAGATAAATCTCTGATGTGGTACTCTTCCAGTATAAGTAATTGCGTTAATTCAATATCTCATGATGATGAAGGATCTATATAATTAAGGTTATGGATATGAAAAAATATGTATTGGTAGTATCGGTATTGACTTTGAACATTCTGTCTACTGCTGCGATGGCTGAGATTACTCCTGGACAATTGGCCTTTAACTAGCAGGGTGTTGTTCCTACAGGTAGCATAGTTGGAAACGGGTGGGCTTCGTTGATAAACTGGATATGCCCTACAGTGTGGCTCCCGAGCAATTAAACGTTATGCTGGATAGCTTAACAAAAGATATTAGCATTTCGGGGTTGAAGCCTTATGATTTTTTTATCGTTCCAGTTAGCGGCACGGTAACACTTGGTAGTGCGGTGACCCGCGGTACTACGATTAACGCGGTTAAGGCCTATCTCGGTTCTACGTCGATCTCCGGTGGGTTCGTGGGGAATAAACAACTGGCGTTAAGCACCGCCCCTACCGTCATCGCCGAGCAGGCCGCCATACCCCTGAATGGCAAGGTATTGGCTATCACTACTGACCTGATGATAAAGCGCGTATTCAACCTATCGCTCCGGGCTTTACAAGACTTCGTTGATTCAATTTTTAGATTAATGGACCTGCCGCTACACTGTCCTGGCGACTCTTTGGTCAGCAAACGGGCAAAGCACATCAACATCAGCATAAAAACGCCAACCCGCGGTGAAATATCGCATCTGGTCGTCGACTGTTCCGGCCTGAAAGTCTTCGGCGACGGCGAATGGAAAGTCTGACAGCATGGGGAGGACAGGCGAAGGGGGGGAAACTTCATCTGGCTGCAGACAGTGCGATGCATGAGATTATCTGTGCCGATTTATCGCTCAGTGCTACAACAGGTGCGCAGGCACTTCCGGGGCAGATAAACCAGACTTACCATAAAATCAGGAAGGCGTCGGCTGCTGGCGCTTACGATACGCGCTACTGAATGTCTTGCTGAGGAAAAAATCGGCCGCTCATCCCGCCCCGCGAAGCGGTGCACAACACTGGCCTGGAGCGTAACCATGTCGTGGCGAACCAGCACTTGAGCGGTAGCAATGATGTTTGGAACAAGAAAGTGAGTTATCACCGTCGATCAATAGCAGAAACAGCCAATAGCAGAAACAGCGATGTTCCGTATCAAAATCTTGTTGGGCAGTTATCTGAGCCTGCGGGGCTATGGCGCGCAGGTGGGTGAGTCAAAGTGCTAAACCGGATGACATTGCTGGGCCGCACAGCGTGCGTATCGCATAAGCGGTGTGCTCGCGGGAGCCATCCTGTCGGCAATCTCCGATTTATTCAACCGCGTCCCGTATCGCGTTTATGGCAGAATAAAGTAAGGCTGCACTCGGCTACCATCAGCATAGGATACTAAGTAGAGTGAATATTCTCTGTCTTGCGGCAAAAGGTAGCGTGGATGGCGCGTATATTTTGCATTTTCTTGGTCATGTATCAGAGCGGCTGGCGGGTACAATCCAGAAGAAGCTTACGGCGTTTAGCGTATTGGATACCATTCCCAGCGTGCGCAGCCTCAAGATTTTAAATCCCAAGATCTGGGGCTATAAGGGCACGATTTATAAACTGCGAATTGACTGTGGCGCCGAGTCGGCGCGACTCCTGTTTATGCTGGATGCCCATAACGATCTGGTGGTGTTGCATGCGTTCCTGAAGAAAACCCGGAGGACGCCGAAAAAAGAGGCGGAAACGGCGATACGCCACTTTGACGCGGTGTGTGCAAATGCGGAGTTGATGCCTTTATTTCCGTCAGCGTTGGAAAGTCGGCGCTAACGTTTTTCGCTATGGAGCGGAGGCGTCTGTGTCTCTTGACGGCTCTATTGGACAGACTCGCCGGTTTTAGCGCGTGTCTCCCTTTGGCTCCGCGGCGAGAAAAGCGATATATTCCCAGGCGCTAGCACGCTACCCTCTCTGGCAGTGGCATGATAAACCGGCGCGGCGGCAGTCCGTAGAGTGGAGGCAAGTAGATGAGTCATGATCTCTTTGAGCCAGAGATGGAGATAACGCTGGATGATAATAGCGCTATTTACTCGTTTTTTAAGAAGTTTTCTAGGGTGGCTGTGGAGATTAGGGACAATATTTACCGTGAGCTGCCGCAGATTATCCAGCGACGTCCTCATAAGATTAAGGCCGCCTGGGGATTGAAGCATCAAGGGATTACCATCCTGGAGTATAAGGTGGCGCTGAAACCGCAGAGTTTCCGTGCGGCGTACGTTCAGCAGGGAGAGGCGGTTCGGGTGATCTTTATCTCGGATATTCTGATTAAGCGTGATTTTGTTAAGGCGCTGGCCGCGACGTCGCTGGTCAATTGATCGTGCGTCGGATTGGCATCGTGTATCCGGTGCCGGGCTAAGTATATCGCGCGGCGGCGGTGAAGATATAAATAGTAGTTATATTGCCAACGCAATATTTAACACCGCTCTCTAATATGACGCTGCACACGCCGGGCCGGAATTAGCTGTCTGCTTCAGCGCACCGTCTGTCACCTATTGTTATATCACCTCGGCTATTATCTTTATTTGCGGGAAGAGAGGGCGGCATATTTATATGTTATGTCATAAACATTTACTGCATTAAATTTTATAGGTGGGGTGATGGATAATCCTATTGGCGTGACGCTCTCCCTGCGGCAGCAGAATAAAAATATCCTCTGCCTCGCGGCGGCGCAGGCGCTGGCCGGGGCGAATTCGGTAGTGTTTTATGCGATCGGGGCGATTGTCGGCCAGCGGCTGGCGCCTCATGACACGCTGTCGACGCTGCCGATCACGCTGTTTGTGACCGGCATGGCGGCCTGTATCTTGCCCTTTGGCTATTTGGCTAAGCAACGTGGGCGCAAAGCGGCGTTTATGGTGGGCACGGCGCTGGGAACGCTGGCGGGTCTGACGGCTGCGCTGGCCGTATTCATCGCCTCTTTTGAATTGTTTTGCCTGGCGGCGCCGATGGGGGGAGCCTATGCTGCGGTGACCCTTTCGTTTCGTTTTGCCGCGGCCGATGGCGTTGGGCCGGAGCGGCGCGCGCTGGCGATGTCACTGGTGATGGCGGGAGGGGTGGCGGCGGGGGTTCTCGGGCCTAGTCTGATCGGTGGATCCCTCGCGCTGTGGCCTACGTATCCGCTGGTCGCCGCCTTTATCGCTCAGGCGTTGGCCGCCGCGACGGCAGCGCTGGTATTATACCGCGTGACGGTCCCTCCCGTCAGCGCGCCGGCGCCGGCGATGCGTCGATCGCTGCGCAGTATTGCCCGTCAGCCCGGGCTCATACGTACGGTATTTTGCGCTGCGGTCTCCTATACGGTAATGAATTTTCTGATGACGGCCGCGCCACTCTCTATGCATATGCACGGGCTTTCCCTGCACGCATCGACGCTCGGTATTCAGTGGCATGTGATCGCTATGTATACCCCTGGATTTATTACCGGCAGGCTGATCAACCGCTTTGGCGCGGAGTCTATTAGTACGGCAGGGCTGGCGATCACGCTGTTGGCTATCCTGATGGGATTTTCAGGTCAGGAGGTCATGCACTATTGGCTGTCGCTAATCCTGTTGGGGCTAGGCTGGAGCCTAGGATTTACCGGCGCCTCGGCCAATCTGCTCAACTATCATCGCCCGGAGGAGCGGATACGGGTGCAGTCGCTGAATGACTTTACTATTTTTAGCCTGATGATCGTTGGCTCTTTCTTATCCGGCGTGCTGTTGAATCGCGCCGGCTGGCATGCCGTACTGTGGGGATCGCTGATCCCAGTAAGTGCCGCTCTGTGGGTGATGCTGGCTGGAATGGCGCATCGCCGCCGCACCGGCTGAACTGACGGTGAGCTAGCGTCGTCGCAGCGAAACTGACGCCGTAGAAAGCCCATTGTGCGGATGTGGCTCGGTGTGTTTACCGTGCTGCGCGGCAGCTCTCGCACAGGACCGTGGGAGGCGCCGGTCATCGCTGACCCGCGGATATTACTCATCAAAATCGGTGTAGAAGGTGTCGTTGTAGGTACACAGGCCGCAGTCGGCCAGGTTGCCGGCGTTATGATTATGCACCGCCGGGGTATGTGCGCAGCCGCTTAATATCAGTGTGGCAATCAATAAGATGATATATTTCATGATGGACTCCGATTAACCCATTAGGTATTTCTAGCGTAAAATGCCCTGCTCATCATGAGCATTTAAATTCCCTATATTATTTACTGTCGATTATAGCGTGTGTTTTTTGTGCTGTCTCCCCTCTATTTTAACGTAACGTGCGGCACAAAATGTTAAGGCGATATGCAAAGATGGTGCAATAAAAATAAAAAGGTGTTCTGTGTTTTAGCACTCCATACTTTATTCATAAAGGCACCGCTTATAATGAAAAATGGAGAAATAAAGGAGAAAGAGTAAAATAATTTTGCTTTCATTTTGTTTTTATTATTTGTCGTTGGCCGGGCGTCCTACTTGCTTATTCGTAAAGTGAAAGTAAATGGGGTTCACTCGATTGGGGAGACCTTTTGCCAATGCTCGGAGCAGGGGCGGTGCTTATGACATCGCGGGGCGGTTATTTCGCGGCGTTCTCTCTCGTCTGGGCAACATCCCCGGCCGGCGGCATAGGCATACCCCCAGGACGCCACTGCCCGGCCGAAAACGATCGCCAGACTCTGTGGTATCTCACAAAAGCGCGGTGAATTAATTCTGTCTATTCTTATCTGGCAGTATGCTGCACTGAGGGGCCATAGCACCGGGTGCGTGACCGGCTGGCGCCGGTGAGCGTGGCTCGTGCGGGACATGACGTGCTTTGAGAGTGAGCCAGGAGGGGGTTACGATGTACAAGAATATTTTGGTACCTGTCGATATCGAAGAGGATGTACTGACGCAGAACGCATTGGAGCATGTGATTTATATGGCAAAGCTGACGGATGCCGAAGTGCATTTCCTGTATGTGCTGCCGGATGCCCAGGCGTTTGTCACCGCCTACTCATTTGGTATTAAAGAGTTTGAGAACAAGGCCGTCGCTAATGCAGAGGAGAAACTGCTGACGCTGATCGATAGTATCGATCTGCCGCGTGAGCGTATGTCATATACTATCCGCTTCGGGACGCCGCGCGATGAGGCGCTGCAGCAGGCAGAAGAGATGGGGGCCGATCTGATCGTGGTTGGCTCTCATCGCCCCAGCGTGAAGACCTATCTACTGGGCTCCAATGCGGCGGCGATTGTGCGCCATGCTAAGACCAATGTGCTGGTGATCCGCTGAGTGAGGCGTTACGTAGCGCCTAAGACACCGTGTCACCGTACGTGATACGGTGTCTGGCCTGTCGATCGCGAAGGTAAAGCGATGCGCCGGATGGCGCTAACGGCACCGGTGAAATAGCATGATCAGCTAAAAAAATAGCCATTGAGAGTAAATCTCATCGTTGATTAGCCATCTTCTCCATACAATACATTGATATATCTGATTTTTCACTGAACATGCGTTGAGACATGGCATTGCATTAGCCCTGTGCCTGAATGATAATAAAAGAAGTAACGCATAATATGATTTCGTCACGTCATTTTTTTTTCTGATATGACTTATCGATGAATAATATTATGCCATGCCATTTTCGCGCGGGAGCCGTGATCATCGTCCGAAGTGCGGCATCGCGATGACCATTGGCAGATGACGGACGTTTACCGTTGTTCCTGCGTAATAACGGATTATTGTCGGTATTTCTCTGACGATAATGTAGCAAAGACATCGTAGCACAATAATAGCAAAGTAATGATTGCGCGGGGTTATCTCCGCGCTTTTTTCATTTTTATATAAATAATCGTTCTTAAAAAATATGTTTTTTAGCGAAAAAAGTTCATTTTTCGATAGAAATGTCTCTATTTATATAATAGCGTAAAGATAATGATACATTGATATTGCGTGCGCCGTATTGAAATCACGGCATAATTCGGTATTTTGTTTTGGCATTGGATGTCAGATTTATACCTCTGTTTATGCCTTATTCAATCGTTAGGGTTTGGCTTTGATAAGGCATTTTTACATTTATGTAGGATGTTCTGCTATGAAACTTTGCTGTGATGAGTGTTGTGCGATAGTTTTAACAGAGAAAGATACAGACGTTAGATTTTGCGAGGGGGATGTCGTCAAGTTTGCTGCAAATAATCTGATGTTAGTTTCCATTGAAAATGATTCAATTGATTTTTCTACGCTTGACTCCTCTCTTATTCTCTATATTTCCCGCGATCTAATAAAAGACTATTTGCATTTTTTAAAGAAAGATCTCACTCACTATACGCCGGTATCGCGTGGATTTCCGCCCTATATGATAGAGCCTTGCCGTACGCCCCATGTATTCCGTGAGGCCGCCTACCACTCGGTGATGCGGGATGCCGATGAAATCGAGTTTGAGCGTAAGCGCTCGCTGACGTTTGCCGCTCTATCCATTTTTCTTAATAATAGAAGCTTTATTCCATTCTTAATGAGAATGGTTCGTAATAATATTAGCGCGAATGTATACAACATCATTCAGAGCGATATTCATAAGACATGGAGCTTGACGACGGTCGCTAGCTGCCTGTGTCTGAGCCCGAGTTCGTTGAAGAAGAAATTAAAAAATGAACAGACCAGCTACAGTAAAATCGTGACCGATTGCCGTATGCGCTATGCTGTGGAGCAGCTGTTGGTTTTTAATAAGAATATATCTCAGGTATCGACGCTGTGCGGCTATAGCAGTACCTCTTACTTTATTTCCGTATTCAAAGAGTATTATGGAGTGACGCCGCTGAACTATGTACACCGTTACCGGGATGGCGCCATGCTGTCATAGCTGTCCCTTTTAGTCCGATGTCGCCGACAAGGATGTCGTCCCTTTCTCCCGCTCATCCGCCGTCTCCTTTTCTGTCATCCTCCCCAGCCTATCTCGTCTCCGTGAGGTGCGGCGATCGCAGCATGATGACCTCAGTGGATCAGATTTTTATGGCTAAAGTGTTTTCGGGGGCTAAAAAGCCTGGATGCGATCGGGTATGGTAGCCATGCTCGGACGGCGCGCGCTCACGCGGGCTTGGCGTGTCGCCCGGTTTCTAGGGTGTGTTGGGGAGAAAAAGGGGTGATTGAGGTTGTTCTGGTCGATGAGTATGACGTCGTGCAGGGGCATATGGAAAAGCTGGCGGCGCACCGTCAGGGGTGTCTGCATCGCGCGCTGTCTGTCTATATCTTCAATGCGCGCGGCGAGCTGCTGCTGCAGCGCCGCGCCGCCGATAAGTACCATGCCGGCGGGCAGTGGAGTAATACCTGCTGCAGTCATCCGTTGCCGGGCGAATCTGTCGAGCGCGCGGCGGCGCGCCGGCTGCAGGAAGAGATGGGGATGCAGTGCGATCTGACTCCTGGGCTGACGTTGCGCTATCGGGTTGATGTCGGGCAGGGACTGACGGAGCATGAGTTAACCCACGTTTTTATCGGCCAGAGCGATCGGATGCCTCAGCTGAACCTGGCCGAGGCGGACGCCTTTGTGTTTCGTGAGCCGACGGCGATCCTACGGCATATGGCGCAGCAGCCAGACTACTATACGCCGTGGTTCCGGGCGTGCCTGACGCCGGTTTTGCAGCATGCCGCGGTGCATCTGCGCTGAGTCTTTGTGGGGGAGGGAGCGACGCTATTGATAGCGTGGTCGCCCTCCTTTCCCTTCTCTGGTGTCACCGTGGGGCGATAAACCGTCACTAATTGAGCGGAGCGGCCATCGTGAGCGTTAACATTATTGGCATCGATTCGGCTAAAGACGTTTTCCATGAACCATGGGGCTGACGCAATCGGACGTTGGCAGAATAACGGGATCAGGTTCGCATCATCCTGACAGTACAGACACTTTCGTGGCAAAACCGAGATCCGGAATCCTCGGCTGGCGCAGGTATCCCGACGCACTGATCGGCCATGGCGCCATCCTTCTCCGGCAGAACGGCGAAGCGATTCAGACATACGCATACGCGACCGCCCCGCGCCATTCCGAGCGTGCTACCCCACCCTCTTGATGGCTAAACAGATATTTCGGTCGATTCAATTTATTATGGATTCTATTCTCGTCCTGATGGGTATTCCGCGTTGTTACAGGAGCATCCGCTAGCGTCCGGTTATTCCCCGCCGATTAAAGAAAATGTGGAGTTATCTTTGCGTAGCCCGGGATGTGCGTATTTATCACCGTATTATTTGACAATATTATTTTTAGACTACGTCGGGCGACCTGTTTTCCAATATTTACGCGTGTAAGGGGCATCGGGTGGCATATTTTTCCACGGCGCTTGGTGGTAGGCTGACACCAGGGTGCCGGCTGCATCGGGCGCGCCTGTCTTAATGATGAATACTGGGCTGGAGGTTGTGTGGAGCAGAAAATCGGGTTTATTGGCTGCGGCAACATGGGCCGGGCCATTCTGGGGGGGCTGCTGGCCAGTCAGTTTGCGCGGCCGCAGGATATTCTGGTGTATAACCGAACCGCTGACAGCGTCAGGGCGATTGTCGATGAATATGGCGTCGGCGCGGCCGCCGGTGCGCCGGCGCTGGCCGCCGCGGTGGATATCGTGGTGCTGGGCGTCAAGCCCAGTGGGATGCGTACGTTGCTGGAGGAGATTAACGGGAGTTTGCGGGCCGAGACGATCGTCGTCTCTATTGCGGCCGGCGTGACGCTTGAGACTCTCCAGGAGGGTCTGCCTGCGCAGCAGAAGGTGATTCGGGTTATGCCCAACACGCCCTCGCTGGTCAATGCTGGCATGTCATCCATCACCCCGAACGGGCGAGTCAGCGCCGAAGAGTGCGCCCGGATCGTCGCCTTGTTCCGCAGCTTCGGGCGGGCGGAGGTCGTGCCGGAGTCGCTGATCCACGCCGTGGTCGGGGTGAGCGGATCGTCACCAGCCTATGTGTTCATGTTTATCGAGGCCATGGCCGATGCGGCGGTTCGCGCCGGGATGCCGCGGGCTCAGGCCTATCAGTTTGCGGCCCAGGCGGTGATGGGCGCTGCAAAGATGGTGCTGGAAACCGGTACGCATCCGGCGGAGCTGAAGGATATGGTGTGTTCGCCGGGCGGTACGACCATTGAGGCCGTGGCCGCGCTGGAGGAGAACGGCATGCGCGCGTCGGTGATCGAGGCCATCTCCCGCTGTATCGCGAAGTCGGAGGCGATGAGCCGCCGCTGAGCAGGGCGGTCTCCCCGGCGCGGCCGCGGCGGCGCCGATTCCTTCCGCGGCCGCGCTGCCTATCCTCTTTTTCCCTGTCTATACGCCGCTGATTTGTTTTATTGTGTGATCTGGCTCAAGTTTTTGTCCCTGTGGCCGATAAATCGAACGCTGACTTAACAGTAAACCTGGCCAAGGGATGATCCCATCATGGCGCAGTATTATTTACAGGGAATAATTAATGAATCAACGAATTACAGTCCGTGGCGGACTGCTTGTCATCATCGTTACCTATACCTTATTGTTGTTTTTTATCAGCAGCATGGGAATTTATTTCTTACGCCAGAGCAATCACTCTCTGGCCGTGGTCAATCAGCTGCAGGCCGCTGAGCTGGGCCCGCTGTCTACCGGCTTTAGCGCAACGCTGCGCGCCCGCTCCGCCGCCGCCGTGGCGGCGCGCCAGCTGACGTTGGAACATATTGCCGACGCCGACAGCAGCCGCCGGACGGTAGAGGCCCTACTGACCGAGTCCAACGAGATTATGGCTCAGTTCTCCGCGTTGAAAAAAGTTACCGTGGAGGGGCAGCGTCTGAGCACTCGCCTCGAGCAGAGCTATAACGCCTATATCCAGGATGGCCTGCAGCCGATGGTTCAGGCTCTGGCGGCGCGCAATCTGGATGCCTACTACGCCCTGCTGGAGAATCAGGTCAGCAGTCACTCCACGGAGTACGACCGCGATTTACGCGAGTTTCGGCAGTTTGCTGATACGCTGGGACGTCAGGCGCTAGAGAAGGCGCAGCGGGATTATCAGCGCGCGATGACCCTGATCATTTCCGCCTGCGTCCTGCTGCTGGCGGTCGGAGGCTTCTGCTGGTATGCCCTGCGCGGCATCATTCTGCGGCCGTTGGCGCAGCTGGATGAGCAGGTGGAGCATATCGCCGCCGGAGATCTGGCCCGCCGGCTGGTGCTGAGCGGTCGTTCGGAGATAGCCCAGCTGGGTCGACAGCTGACGCAGATGCAGCAGGCGTTGGCCGGGACGGTACGCCGGGTACGCGACGCCAGCGAGCAGGTTGACGTCGGCGCCCGTGAGCTGCGCGCCGGCAACCGCGATCTGTCGCAGCGCACCGAAGAGCTAGCGGCGTCGCTGGAGGAGACGGCGGCCAGCATGGAGCAGCTGACGGCGACGGTGCGTCAGAATGCGGCCAATGCGGAGCAGGCCAATCAGCTGGCGAGCGGCGTCTCCGACAGCGCGAATCAGGGCGCGGACATCGTCAATGAGGCGATCGTCGGCATGCGCAGCATCTCTCATAGTTCACAGAAGATCGCCGATATTATCACTGTAATCGACGGTATTGCTTTCCAAACCAATATTCTGGCGCTCAATGCGGCGGTAGAGGCGGCGCGCGCCGGTGAGCAGGGTCGCGGCTTTGCCGTGGTGGCCGGTGAGGTGCGCAACCTGGCGCAGCGTAGCGCCCAGTCGGCGAAAGAGATTAAGCTGCTGATCGAAGATTCGGTGCGTCAGGTGAGCGACGGCGAGCGGCGCGTCAGCGCGGCGGCGGAAACCATGGCGAAGATTTCCGCCGAGGTGGTACGCGTGACGGCGCTGATGGCGGAGATCTCCGGCGCCTCTCAGGAGCAGACCCGCGGTATCGAGCAGGTAAACCAGGCTATCGCCCAGATGGATCAGGTGGCGCAGCAAAACGCGGCGCTGGTAGAGGAGTCCACCGCGGCCACGGCGTCGCTGGAGGCACAAAGCGAACAGCTGATGCAGAGTATGGAGAGCTTTAAGCTCGCCTGATCTGCAGGGCGGTGAGGCGCCAGGAGCGCGCCGTCACCGTCGACGATCGCCGTTTCGGATCGCGCCGCAGGGTTGGTTGCCAGCCCTGTGGGGCGTGCGCCGGAGTTACGCGGGCGGCCCGCGAACCCCGGCCCGCATTTCCCGCCTTGATGAGGGGTTTCTGGCGCGACGCCGTTACGGGAGCCCACCGAGTATGTGTATAATCCGAGCGCTATCGTTATCCGCCGGAGCCCCTCATGACCTACCGCATTGCCTTTATCGATGACCACTATATCGTGCGATCCGGCTTCGTACAGCTGCTGGCGCTGGAGGAGGATATGGCGGTGGTCGGTGAGTTTAGCTCGGCGGCAGAGGCGCGGGCCGGCCTGCCGGGGCTGGATGTGCAGGTCTGTATCTGTGATATCTCGATGCCTGATGAAAGCGGTCTGGATCTGCTGGCCGATCTGCCCTCCGGGCTGGCGGTGATCATGCTGTCGATGCACGACAGTGCGGCGCTGGTAGAGTTGGCGCTGGATCGCGGCGCGCGCGGCTTTCTGTCCAAGCGCTGCCGTCCCGAGGATCTGGTCAGCGCGGTACGCACCGTCGCGCAGGGCGGCGTCTATCTGATGCCGGAGATTGCCCAGCAGCTGGCGCGTACCCGTATCGATCCCCTAACCCGCCGCGAGCGCGAGGTGGCGATGATGCTGGCCCAGGGGCTAGAGGTGCGGGAGGTGGCCGAACGTCTCGGCCTGTCGCCGAAAACCGTACACGTCCACCGCGCCAATCTGTTTGTCAAGCTGGGGGTAAACAACAACGTTGAGCTGGCGCACCGCCTGTTGGGACAGTGATGCAGCGTCTGATCTCCAGCATCGCCATCTTCTTTTGCTATACCATCGCCGGATTTTGCCTGTGGGCTATCGGCGCGGCCCTGGTGACTGCGCCCGTCGACGCGCTGCTGCTGTTTCCCTTCGGTCTGCGGATGGGCATTCTGCTGCAGACGCCGCGCCGCTACTGGCCCGGCATTCTGGCCGGCGACGTGGCCGTGCAGCTGTTTTTGAGCTATCAGTTGGGCGGCGGCGGCTGGCTGTGGGGAACCCTGGGGGGACTGCTGCTGTGCATGGCCCTCGCCTGGGCATCGGGAGACTGGCTGCGGCGTCAGCAGCGGCAAGAGGTTGAATGGCGCTGGCCGCTGCAGCAGGGGGCGCTGGTGGCGCTGGCGGCGCTGCTCCAGGCGCTGTCCTGGTCGCTGGCGACCGGCGCCATGCCGGGGCCGGCGCTACTGCTGGGGCTGTGCGGCGGGTTGACGGTGGCACCGACCTGCCTGCTGATTTGGCACTATTTGGCGCAGCAGATTTGGCTGCCGCTGACGCCGGGGATCCTGCATCGCCCGGTCAACCTGCGCCTGCGTCATATCGGCGGCTATCTACTGCTGTTCGCGCTGAGCCTATGGCTGCAGCACCTGGCACAGCACGCCGATCTGCGCCGCTTTGTCCCTTTCTGTCTGGCGATCCCCATCGTCTTCATGTCGTATCGCTATGGCTGGCAGGGGGCGCTGCTGGCCACGCTGCTGAACGGCGTGGTGCTGATCGCGACGGAGCCGCAGGGCGATGCCCCGCACCGCGATCTGCTACTATCGCTGCTGGCGCAGAGTCTGACCGGGATGCTGTTGGGCGCCGGGATCGAGCGGCAGCGCGATCTGAACCGTCAGCTGGCGCAGCGTCTGGCGGAGAACCGTTCGCTGGCCCGTTCGCTGGTCATGGCGCAGGAGATGACCCGGCGGGAGATCGCCCGTGAGCTGCATGATGAGGTTGGGCAGACCATTACGGTGATCCGCACCCAGGCGGGCATCATTCGGCGGCTGAGCGATGAGCCGCGCCTGCTGGCCAGCGCCGAGGCCATCGAAAACCACGCCCTACGGGTATATGACGGCGTACACGATCTGCTGGCGCAGCTGTGGCCGGCATCGCTGAGCAACCTGCCGCTGTCGGCGGCGCTCTCGGCGCTGCTGCGCGATCTGGCACCGCCGGAGCAGGGCACCACGGCGCGGCTACGCTGGCATATCGACGACGCTGCATTGGACGATACCCTGAAAATTACGCTGTACCGCCTGTGTCAGGAGGGGGTGACGAACGCCTGTCGCCACGCGCGGGCCAGTCATATCGAGGTAGAGGGCTGGCAGGACGCCGATGGCCTGCTGCACGTGAGTATCTGCGATGACGGCTGCGGGGTGGATACGCTCAGCCTGACGCCGGGATATGGACTGCGCGGCCTGCGAGAGCGGATCTGCGCCATGGGCGGGGAGCTGCGCTTGGAGAGCCATCAGGGGACCCGGCTGGCTGTGATCCTGCCCGCAGTTTTATCCGGCGAGGTGGAAAACTAGGAGATTTTCTTAGCGGCGGCGGGGGATTTGTATTAGTTATCCCGCGCGCGCGCGCCGCACCATAGCGGCTACAACGATGAGTTTTCACGCACGAGGTATTTCCCCATGTGGTCTTTTCTGAAAAGCCGCACCGACGCGCCCGAGATCCAGGATAGCGCCAAGGTTGATGCAGCCTATAAATACTGGCGCATCCAGCTGATGTGGGTCATGTATGTTGGCTACGCCGCCTTTTACTTTACCCGCAAAAGCTTCAACTTCATCATGCCGGAAATGATCAGCGATCTGGGACTGAGCATGTCCGATATCGGCATCATGGGTACGCTATTCTATATCACCTATGGCTGTTCCAAGTTCATCTCCGGGATGATCAGCGATCGCTCCAACCCGCGCTATTTTATGGGCCTGGGGCTGATCATGACCGGTATTATCAATATCGTCTTCGGGATGAGTTCGTCGCTGCTGGTGCTGGGGGCGCTGTGGATGGTTAACGCCTTCTTCCAGGGCTGGGGCTGGCCGCCGTGCTCGAAGATCCTGACCAGCTGGTATTCACGCGCCGAACGCGGCAGCTGGTGGGCCATCTGGAATACCTCTCATAACGTCGGCGGCGCGCTGATCCCGCTGCTGGTCGGCTTTATTTCTCTGCACTTCAGCTGGCGCTATGGCATGATCATCCCCGGGATTATCGGTATCGTACTGGGGCTGCTGATGTGCTGGCGCCTGCGCGACAAGCCGGTCACGATGGGGCTGCCGAGCGTCGGAAAATGGCGTAATGACGCACTGGAGCTGGTGCAGGAGTCCGAAGGCAAGGGGCTCTCCAATAAAGAGATCATCAAGCGCTATGTGCTGACGAATAAGTACATCTGGCTGCTGGCCGTCTCTTATGTGCTGGTATATATCGTGCGTACCGCGATCAATGACTGGGGTAACCTGTACCTGACCCAGACCAAGGGCTACTCGCTGATGACCGCCAACTCGGCGCTGTCGCTGTTTGAGGTGGGGGGCTTTATCGGTTCTCTGGTCGCCGGCTGGGGCTCCGATAGACTGTTCCGCGGCAACCGCGGCCCGATGAACCTGATCTTCGCTATCGGGATCTTCCTCTCCGTGGCCGCGCTGTGGCTGATGCCGGGCGGCAGCTATGCGCTGCAGGCCGCCTGTTTCTTCTCCATCGGCTTCTTCATCTTTGGTCCGCAGATGCTAATCGGGATGGCCGCCGCCGAGTGTTCTCATAAGGATGCGGCCGGCGCGGCGACCGGTTTTGTCGGCCTGTTCGCCTATCTGGGGGCGGCGCTTTCCGGTTATCCAATCGCCCGGGTGATGGAGGTGTGGCACTGGAACGGCTTTTTCGTCGTGATTTCCGTGGCGGCCTGTCTGTCTGCGCTGTTTCTGCTGCCGTTCCTGCGCGCGCAGAAGGCCGAGAGCAAAGCGCCGCCGGCGGTGCAGGTTAACGCCTGAGTTCGCTATGGTGCGATAAAAAAGGCATGGCTTCGGCCATGCTTTTTGCTATCTGAAGGCGGGAAACTGTGGCTAAAATGCAGGCAACGGGATGGATTTAGCGTCGGATGGCCGGTTTTCTCAACAAACGGCGGCCGTAATGCAAAAAGGGGGTTGACGGCGGGTGAGGCTAGCAGTAACATGCGCTCCGCATTCGGCGAGTAGCGCAGCCTGGTAGCGCAACACGTTCGGGACGTGTGGGTCGGAGGTTCGAATCCTCTCTCGCCGACCAAATTCCTGAGAAACCCAGCCTTTACGGCTGGGTTTTTTGCGTTATGGCGGCTTTACAGTCAAACGTAAAAAGCCGGGCCTCTGTGGGCGTTAAGGTGTTGACGACGGGTAGCGCTAGCAGTAACATGCGCTCCGCATTCGGCGAGTAGCGCAGCCTGGTAGCGCAACACGTTCGGGACGTGTGGGTCGGAGGTTCGAATCCTCTCTCGCCGACCAAATTCCTGAAAAGCCCAGCCTTTACGGCTGGGCTTTTTGCATTGTGGCCGGGGTGGCGCGGGTCGTCCTTAGCGCTCCTGGCGGCGAATAAAGTCGACGCAGCGCGGCGCGGCGATGCGCCGGTAGTCGGCGCAGTTTAGGATCAGCGAGCGCTCCAGCGTGCCGGCGTTAAAGGCCAGCTCCTCAAAGCGGGTAAACAGCAGCGGATCGGCGACCAGCAGCAGGTCGGGATGCAGGCTGAAGGGAGGGATCGCGCCAAAGAGGCAATCGGTCAGCGTGCTGACCTCTGCCGGACTGGCCAACGAGGCACGGGTCCCGCCGATGCCCTGCGCCAGCGCGCTGAGATCGGCCTGCTGATCGGCGGGCAGCACCGCTAGCACATGCTGCTTTACCCCATTCCCCTTGACGTGGCAGACCAGCGCCTTGGCGCCCTGGCCGAGCTGGGTACCGCGAATTTTGGCCACCTCTTCTGATTTCCCCGCGCTGGGGTGTTCAACGACGCGATAGCGTGCGCCTTGGCTGTCCAGCAGCCGCTGCAGCTGTTCAAACGTTGCCTGTGACACCGTATTTCTCCCATTGATGATGATGCCTGCGATCATAGCGCGAAGGCGTGGCTACGCCTGAGGCCGTTTCCGCAAAAATGGCCGCTGCGACGCGCGGACTCCCGTTTTCAGCAGAATTTTCCCCTGTCTTAATGGCACTTTCCCGGGTTAACTGTGCATATATTCGACATCTGAGATAAATTTTTTCGCCGGCGGCGGTAGGGAGATCGACTGGTAAAATTTTGTTACATGGTGGAATGCACGTCACAATTTCACCGTGGGCAGATTTCGACCTATCTGTGAGGTTTATTTATCCTTTTTTATACAAAAATATTGCCTATTTATTAGGCGATAAATTGTATTTTGTCATATTGACGTCAACCGGAACACTTGAGAGATTGGGGCGTATAAGGTGAAAACAGCGCTTCAGGATTGTGCATCTATTCGCTGATGGACTGCCCGATGAGTCGTTCCTCGCCGGGATATCGTCTACCCACCTTGGCCGCTCAGGCCGCCGCCGGACGGATCGTACAGAAAAAAACAGAGATCCGCCGGTCACACAACATCACAGTATGGAGTTCAATGTTATGTCTTCCAAGAATCACGTATCTACGGGGCGTGGCGCAGGCGTCGTCGCGCTGAAATGGGGCGTCGGCCTGCTCGCGCTGGCGATCGCCGGCAGCCTGCAGGCAAAGACCCTGGTGTACTGTTCTGAGGGATCTCCGGAGGGGTTTAACCCGCAGCTGTTTACCTCGGGTACCACCTATGATGCTAGCGCGGTCCCTATCTATAACCGTCTGATTGAGTTTAAGAACGGGAGCACGGAGATCGAGCCCGGGCTGGCGGAGAGCTGGGAGGTCAGCCCCGATGGCAAGACCTATACCTTCCATCTGCGCAAGGGGGTGAAGTGGCAGGGCAGCAAGCTGTTTAAGCCGACCCGCGACTTCAACGCCGACGACGTGGTGTTCTCCTTCGAACGTCAGCGCGATCCGAACCACCCGTACCACAAGGTCTCCGGCGGCAGCTATGAGTACTTTCAGGGGATGGGGCTGCCGGAGCTGATCGCCAAGGTCGAAAAAGTGAACGATAGCACGGTGCGCATTGAGCTGAATCACCCGGAGTCACCGTTCCTGGCGGATTTGGCGATGGACTTCGCATCGATCCTGTCCGCCGAATATGCCGATGCGATGATGAAGGCGGGCACGCCGGAGAAGATCGATCTGGAGCCGCTGGGCACCGGTCCCTTCCAACTGATGCAGTACCAGAAGGATTCGAAGATCCTCTATAAAGCCAACAAAGACTACTGGGGCCCACAGCCGAAGATCGACCGCCTGGTGTTCTCCATTACGCCGGATGCCTCGGTGCGCTATGCCAAGCTGCAGAAGAATGAGTGTCAGGTGATGCCGTACCCGAACCCGGCGGATCTGGCGCGCATGAAGCAGGATAAGAATATTACTCTGTTGGAGCAGCCGGGGCTTAACGTGGGCTACCTGTCGTTTAACGTCGATAAAAAGCCGCTGGATAACGTCAAGGTGCGCCAGGCGCTGACCATGGCAGTCAACAAACCGGCCATCATTGAGGCCGTCTATCAGAAGGCCGGTCAGCCGGCGAAAAACCTGATACCGCCGACCATGTGGGGCTATAACGACGCGATTAAGGATTATCCGTACGATCCGGAGAAGGCCAAGGCGCTGCTGAAGGAGGCCGGTTTGGCCGATGGATTCAGCATCGATCTGTGGGCGATGCCGGTACAGCGTCCTTATAACCCTAACGCGCGCCGTATGGCCGAGATGATCCAGGCGGACTGGGACAAGATCGGCGTGAAGGCCAAGATTGTGACCTACGAGTGGGGGGAGTACCTCAAGCGCGCTAAAGACGGCGAACACCAGGCGGTGATGATGGGTTGGACCGGCGATAACGGCGATCCGGACAACTTCTTCGCCACGCTGTTCAGCTGCGATGCGGCCAAGCAGGGCTCCAACTATTCCCGCTGGTGCTATCAGCCGTTTGAGGCGGTGATTCAGCCGGCGCGCGCCGAGGCGGACCAGGCCAAGCGCGCCGAGCTGTATCGCCAGGCCCAGGTGATAATGCATGACCAGGCACCGGCGCTGATCATCGCCCACTCCACCGTCTATGAGCCGGTGCGCAAAGAGGTGAAGGGCTATGTCGTGGATCCGCTGGGCAAACATCACTTCAATCAGGTCTCCCTGGAGTAATCCAGCCGCCCCTCAAGGGGGAGGGACTTCGTGAACCGTACCGCCGCATGGCCGTGAGGCCTGGCGGTATCCGGGGCCAGGCGCTGCGCACTCTTGCGCAGCGCAGCGGGCCGGCGGATGGGTGCCGGCCAACTACAGAGAGTTCGGGCTATGCTGCAGTTTATTCTCCGGCGTTTGGGGCTGGTCATCCCAACGTTTATCGGCATTACGTTGCTGACATTCGCGTTTGTTCACATGATCCCCGGCGATCCGGTGATGATCATGGCGGGCGAGCGCGGGATCTCCGCGGAGCGTCATGCTCAGATCATGGCTGAGATGGGGCTGGATAAGCCGCTATATCAGCAATACTTCATCTATATCGACGACGTGCTGCACGGCAACCTCGGTCAGTCCTTGAAGAGCCGAACCCCGGTGTGGCAGGAGTTTGTGCCGCGCTTTCAGGCGACGCTAGAGTTGGGGATCTGCGCCATGCTGTTCGCGGTGCTGCTGGGGATCCCTATCGGGGTGCTGGCGGCCGTCAAGCGGGGGTCGATCTTTGACCATACGGCGGTCGGCGTGGCGCTGACCGGCTACTCCATGCCGATTTTCTGGTGGGGCATGATGCTGATCATGCTGGTCTCGGTCAATCTGGATTTGACGCCGGTCTCCGGGCGCATCAGCGATACGGTCTTTCTGGACGATAGTCACCCGTTGACCGGCTTTATGCTGATCGACACCCTGCTGTGGGGGGAACCGGGGGACTTTAAGGATGCGGTGATGCACCTGATTCTGCCCTCTATCGTACTGGGCACCATTCCACTGGCGGTGATCGTGCGCATGACCCGCTCGGCGATGCTGGAGGTGCTGAGCGAGGACTATATCCGCACCGCCCGCGCCAAGGGGCTGAGCCGCCTGCGGGTGATCGTGGTGCATGCCCTGCGCAATGCGCTGCTGCCGGTGGTGACGGTGATCGGCCTGCAGGTCGGTACGCTGCTGGCCGGAGCCATCCTGACGGAGACCATCTTCTCCTGGCCGGGGCTGGGGCGCTGGCTGATCGATGGCCTGCAGCGCCGCGACTATCCGGTGGTGCAGGGCGGCGTTCTGCTGGTCGCCAGCATGATCATTCTGGTTAACCTGCTGGTCGACGTGCTGTACGGCATCGTTAACCCGCGTATCCGTCATAAACACTAGGAGGCCGCTGATGTCTGAACCAACAACGGCCGCGACGACGGCTACCTCATCCGGTGTCCCGGCACCGCGGCCGATGACGCCGCTGCAGGAGTTCTGGCACTATTTTCGCCGCAATAAAGGCGCCGTCGCAGGGCTTATCTACGTGGCGATCGTGGTGGTGGTGGCGCTGGGGGCCAATGTCATTGCGCCGCACCTGCCGCAGGAGCAGTTCCGCGATGCGCTGCTGCGTCCGCCGGTCTGGGAGAGCGGCGGCAGCTGGCGCTTTATTCTGGGCACCGATGACGTGGGGCGCGACGTGCTGTCGCGGTTGATTTACGGCGCCCGTCTGTCGCTGCTGGTGGGCTGTCTGGTGGTCGCGCTGTCGCTGATCCTCGGGGTGGTGCTGGGGCTGCTGGCGGGCTACTTTGGCAGCGCGGTGGATGCGCTGATCATGCGGGTGGTCGATATCATGCTGGCGCTGCCGAGCCTGCTGCTGGCGCTGGTGCTGGTGGCCATATTCGGCCCCTCTATCGTGAATGTGTCGCTGGCGCTGACCTTTGTGGCGCTGCCGCACTATGTCCGCCTTACGCGCGCCGCGGTATTGGCGGAGGTGCATCGCGACTACGTGACCGCCTCCGGGGTGGCCGGCGCCGGTGCGCTGCGCCAGATGTTCGTCAATATCCTGCCCAACTGCCTGGCGCCGCTGATTGTGCAGGCGTCGCTGGGTTTTTCTAATGCGATCCTCGATATGGCCGCGCTGGGTTTCCTGGGAATGGGCGCCCAGCCGCCGACGCCGGAGTGGGGCACCATGCTGTCCGATGTGCTGCAGTTCGCCCAGAGCGCCTGGTGGGTGGTGACCTTCCCCGGACTGGCCATTCTGTTGACGGTATTGGCGTTTAACCTAATGGGCGACGGCCTGCGCGATGCGCTGGATCCGAAGCTGAAGCAGTAAGGAGAGGGACATGGCATTACTGGATGTAGATCAGCTATCGGTGCATTTCGGCGACGATAGCGCCCCTTTCCGTGCGGTTGACCGCATCAGCTACCAGGTTGAACAGGGAGAGGTGGTGGGGATTGTCGGTGAGTCCGGCTCCGGCAAATCGGTCAGCTCGCTGGCCATTATGGGGCTGATCGATTTTCCTGGGCGGGTGACGGCACAGCGACTGAGCTTTAACGGCGCCGATCTGCAGCGTATCTCCGAGCGGGAGCGACGCCAGCTGGTGGGGGCCGAGGTGGCGATGATATTCCAAGACCCGATGACCAGCCTGAATCCCTGCTACACCGTGGGATTTCAGATTATGGAGGCGCTGAAGGTGCATCAGGGAGGTAACCGGCGCACCCGGCGCCAGCGCGCCATCGATCTGCTTACTCAGGTCGGCATTCCCGATCCGGCGTCGCGTCTGTCGGTCTATCCGCACCAGCTTTCCGGCGGTATGAGTCAGCGGGTGATGATCGCCATGGCGATCGCCTGCCGTCCCAAGCTGCTGATTGCCGATGAGCCGACCACCGCGCTGGATGTGACCATTCAGGCGCAGATCATCGAACTGCTGCTGGCGCTGCAGCAGCGGGAAAATATGGCGCTGGTGCTGATCACCCACGACCTGGCGCTGGTGGCGGAGGCGGCGCATAAGATCATCGTGATGTACGCCGGGCAGGTAGTGGAGTCCGGGCTGGCCGGCGAGATTTTCCACACGCCGCGCCACCCCTATACCCAGGCGCTGCTGCGGGCGCTGCCCGAGTTTGCGGTGGACGGCGAGCGTCTGGTGTCGCTGCCGGGGGTGGTGCCGGGTAAGTACGATCGCCCGACGGGCTGCCTGCTCAATCCGCGCTGCCCCTATGCGACCGAGCAGTGTCGGCGCGAGGAGCCGTCGCTGCGCCGCCTGCACGGGCGGGCGGTGAAGTGCCACACCCCATTGGACGACGCCGGGAGGCCGACAGCATGAGTGAAGCCATATTACAGGCGCCGTTACTGCAGGCGGTGGATCTGAAAAAGCATTATCCGGTCAAGAGCGGGCTATTTTCCCAAGAAAGGCTGGTCAAGGCGCTGGATGGGGTCTCGTTCAGCCTGGAACGGGGAAAAACCCTGGCGGTGGTCGGGGAGTCCGGCTGCGGTAAGTCGACGCTGGGACGCCTGCTGACGATGATCGAAGCGCCGAGCGCCGGCGAGCTCTATTATCGGGGCCAGGATCTGCTGCAGCCCGATGCGCAGGCGCAAAAGCTGCGTCGCCAGAAGATCCAGATCGTGTTCCAGAACCCCTACGCCTCGCTGAACCCGCGCAAGAAGGTCGGCGCGATCCTTGAGGAGCCGCTGCGGATCAATACGCCGCTGTCGCGCGATCAGCGGCGCGAACGGGCGCTGGCGATGATGGCGCGGGTCGGTCTAAAGACCGAGCACTACGATCGCTATCCGCATATGTTTTCCGGCGGCCAGCGCCAGCGCATCGCTATTGCCCGCGGCCTGATGTTAAATCCGGACGTGGTGATCGCCGATGAGCCGGTGTCGGCGCTCGATGTGTCGGTGCGTGCCCAGGTGCTCAATTTGATGATGGATCTGCAGCGGGAGCTGGGGCTCTCCTATGTCTTTATCTCACATGATCTGTCGGTGGTGGAGCATATCGCCGATGAGGTGATGGTGATGTACCTGGGGCGCTGCGTCGAGAAGGGCAGCAAGGCGGCGGTGTTCGGCAATCCGCGTCACCCCTATACCCAGGCGCTGTTGTCGGCGACGCCGCGGCTGAATCCGCAGATGCGCCGCGAGCGGATCAAGCTGAGCGGGGAGCTGCCCAGCCCGTTTAATCCGCCGCCCGGCTGTGCCTTTAACGCCCGCTGCCGCTGCGCCTTTGAGACCTGTCGCCAGCTGCAGCCGCCGCTGCGTCGCTATGGCGATCAGATGATCGCCTGTTTTGCCGTGGAGAAGGAGGTGGGGGCCTAGCGGCCCCGGCGCGATAATAAAAAAAAGAGCCGTGAGCCGGCTCTTTTTTTATGGTGGCGTCGCCGTGGCTACTGTGGGTAGGGCACCCAGTCCCCGCCGTTGAGACGTACATAGGGTTTTCCCTGATACATCATGACGATGGCGTTATCGTTTTCCGACACGGCGGCGCTTTGGGGAAGGTTGCTGACCAGCGCCTGCCAGTCGACGCTGGGCTGGGTGAAGATCTTGCCATCCAGGCTGCGAACGACCAGCTCGGAGAGGGCCAGATAGCTGCTCGGCCGATCGACCAATACCGGCGAGGCCGGCGCCGGCGCCTTCATACCGCTGAAGATGACGCCGACCGGCACGTGGGTGATTGACATGCTGGGGATATCGCGGAGTCCGGCCATCTGCATCTTGTCACCGACTACCGCCGCGCCGTGCTCTGGTACGATCACCACCATCACCCGGCGTCCGGATCTCTCCAGATCGTCCAGAAAGCCGTTGAGCTGGTCGAGCAGGGTCTGGGCCCGCGGCTTAAAGTCGGCTCCCCGATTGGCACCGATAAAGCGGTTACCGTCGTGCAGGGCGATCAGGTTGACGAAGCTGGCCGTGCGTGCGTCGCCCAGCTTTTCGGTACTGCTCAACCAGCGTTGGAGCAGCGCCAGATCGTTGGTGATGGGTTCGCCATTGAATGCGGTCAGCTCGACCGGTAGGCCGGCGTTGGCGCTGAGGGGAGCCTGCATGTTGCCAAATTGGCGTAGGTGTGCCAGATAGTCGCCGAAAACCCCGGAATGATCCAGCGCGAGCTCTTGCCGGAAGCCCAGCCGGGCCAGGTT
Organism: Edwardsiella anguillarum ET080813; assembly: GCF_000264765.2. Taxonomy (GTDB): domain Bacteria; phylum Pseudomonadota; class Gammaproteobacteria; order Enterobacterales; family Enterobacteriaceae; genus Edwardsiella; species Edwardsiella anguillarum. Next base: position 1,598,443 of record NZ_CP006664.1, on the reverse strand, counting down.
GGCCATCAGATCGCACTGAGTCGGAACGGGGCTGTAGAGCATCTTATGCGAGGACTGACCGCAGCTGGCGCGCATGATGCGGATGGCGGCCGGACCGCTGTAGGCGGTGGCGGAGTTAAAGTCGTTGAACAGAATATCCATCCGTTTCCACAGCGGATGATCCTGCAGGCCGGCGGCGCTGAGATCGCTCCAGGAGAGGGAGCAGATATTGAGGATCAAGAGATCGAAGGGCTGGGCATCGGCCGGCAGGGCCGCGGGAAAATGGGTTTGCCGCTGTTGTTCGCTGGCGTAAAAGCGATCCAGCCAGTCGTTCAGGCTGCTATTGTTGGGCGCGGCGCTCTGCGCCGGGATCTCCGCAGCGCTGACGGCTGAGATCGGTGTATTGCCTGGCGTGGACAGACTGCTCGCCGGGGGGGCGGCCGTGGCCGCACCCTGCTGCAGGCTGAGCTGTGGAATGCCAATGCTGCCCAGATTGACCCATACCAGGGCAAGAATGGTAAACGTGGTAATCCGAATCCACTGGGTGAGAAACAGGTAGGCGACGGTGATCACCAGCGCCGCGCCGATCATGGTCCAGTTAATAAAACGCAGCGTTAAATCCCAGGCATAGGCCGCGCTGAAGTGGCTCCACTGATCGCGCTGGTGCGCAATACTGCTTAGCCCCGGTAGCCAGGTGTCGTGGTAAAACAGCGCCACTCCGATGGGGATAGCCAGCCAGCTGCGCCAGCGGTGCAGATGCGCCGAGGGCAGGGGAAACAGCAGAAAGGCTAAAAAGATAATGTTGGCGAAAGGGTGAAAATTAAGATAGCCGTACCACAGTAGCGCCAGCTTCAGTAAAAAATAGAGATTCCAGCCGCCTAGCCCGTGCCAGCGGTAGCCCCGTTCAGAGAAAACGCCCTGCTGCTCAGTGTGTTTTGCCATGCTTATCTACCCTAGCGGAGAGTGGGCGGCGGTGCAGTACCGTCACCCGTTGAAGATAACGGGTCGGGAAAATCGTCCTCCGCAGCGTTCGTAGAGGATGAGGGTAATACTTGTGCAGGTAAAAACCGCCGGGCAGCATGACCAGCGCGCACAGAACGAGGATCTGCAGAATATCCGTAATCGTCATCATGATGAGGGCTCCCGTGACGTCATCCCGAGGGTCAGCCGCCGGGGGACGCGTCGTGGCGGCGGCATCGCTGTATCCGCCGGCGCGCTGACCGGCTGTGGAGGAAGCGACTCGGGCGGCGGCCCTTGCGTGGGCGTCTCACTGCGCATACGCGTCAGCTCCAGCATCAGCTCTGCATCCTGGTGCCATAGGCGGCGGTGGATGAAGAGCTCCTCGACGGGCAGCGGGAAGATAAAGCGCAGTGCGGTGTCCAGTTCATGCGGGCGGCAGTAGGCCAGGAACAGGACCAGAGATTGCCCGTCCAGAGTGACTAAATCGCCGTCACGGCGCAGGTTGCAGAGTTTTAGCACCTGTTCGGCATCTATTCCGGAAACCGGCCGTAAGGAGGCTAGCGTGCCGCGTCCGTCGTGCGGTATCAGCGGGTTGTCCAGGAGGTCGAGCAATAGCGTGCAGAACTGCGCTTTGGTCTGGTAGCCGCGCAGCTTGAGCGGCCGCAGGGCGTCGAGCAACGTGGTGATATTGGCCGGCACGTGGCGTAAAAACGTGTGTCCCTGCAGTCCTTCCAGACTCACCAGCGCGTTGGACAGCGTGGCGTGTAGCGGGATGACCACATTGGCGCCGCAGGCCAGCAGCAGGCGTTCATCGCTGCTGCGCTGTACAACCGCCTGCTCTCGCACTGCTATTTTCAGTGCATTGCCGCGCTGGCGGCGCAGCGTGTGGATTTGCCGCGCCAGATCGTCCACCTGATCGCTTTGCATCAGTGAAAAGACCAGGGTTGCCGCCTGCGCCGCCAGCGCGGCGGTAAACAGTTCATGGTTAGACGTAAACAAGTGCCAGTGCTCAGAGAGCGGGGGGGCGCCCTCCAGGATCGCGGCGTGCGCCAGATAGCTATCTTCATCACTATGGGGCTGTGGCGGTGGCAGGGTGGTTTCTACATTGGCCTGCCAGCCCTGTGACGTGTGGGTTAGCGGAATATTCTGCTGAGCCGAAACGCCCCGCTCATTACACCAAAAGGCGACATCATAGAGCCAGCGATCCAGCTGCCAGCGTAGGCTGGCGAGCCCTGAGACGAGGCGATTCAATGGAGCTAATTGATTTCGTAGGATATCGGTTCCTGCACCGTGGCTGATGACGAGCAGCGTCGCGTTGCAGCGCTGTAGCCAACGATGGATGTGGTTTATCCAGCGGTTTATCCCATCGGCGGAGAGCGTGGTCAGGTCGGTCGCAGGGAGCAGTAGGATAAACAGCGAAGATGCTGGGCCCATTAGACGGGTTAACTCATCCGGCAGCGCCATCAGCGCCGTTAGCGTCGGCGTCAGGCGATAAACAGGCAGAGACGCAGGGCCTTGCGAATAGTCCTCCGCCAACGCTGACGTCACCTGTATATCGTGACCCGCCTCAATAAGCGTGACGTGGGTACTTTCCGGCTGGGCAAGAATCGTTTGACGGCACAGGCCAGACACATCCTGTGTGCGATCGATATTCAGCCAATAAAGGCCGTGCGTTTGCACTGTCTGGAGCTCATCCCACAGGTGTGGGATACCGAGCGTAAATGATTGCGCCATGGTATATCGACTTTGTGAGAATAGAGTGTTCCACCATGCCGACATAGGCAAAATAACATTATCTATCAATTAATTATTAGATAGTAATGTGGGTTATCATCCCTCTTTTGCATTATGGCAGCGCCATTTTTCTACCTTGCTATACTCACTTAAACCATAGCTGAATTTTTATGGTTAGCAGAATGAGCGAGCAAACAAAGCATCGAACGGCGCCGACGCCGCCATCGTCGGAAGATCTTGCCGTGTTACAGCGTATCTACGGGATGATGGATATTGATTACGTCAATATCGTGCGGATAGAGCATGTAAACAAGGCGTTGGAACGCTGGCCGCTGTTGGCAGAGTGTCGCCAGCTGGCAGAACGACGGGACTAATCCATATGGTAACGGTAGCGCTACAGGGGATTCGCGGCGGTGTCGGAACTACCGGTACCGCCGCGGCGCTGGGTTGGGCGCTCAATGGTCTGGGACAGCGGGTGCTGGTGGTCGATGCCAGCCCCGGCGCTCAGCTGGGTATGCATTTCAACCTGCCGCTCGCCGATCGCGCGGGCTGGGCGGCGGCGCTGTTGGATGGCAGTGCGTGGCAGGCGACGGCCTGGCGCTATACCGAAGGGCTGGATGTTCTGCCTTTCGGCACGGTGGATCCGGCGCAGTTGCCTGCGCTAGCGGCCTGCGTAAGCCAGGCTGAGTGGCGGGCGTCCTTTGCGTCGCAAAGCGCGGCCTACGACTGGATCATCCTGGATATTGGCAGCGGGCATGCGCCCGTATCTCGGCAAATGGCGGCGTTCAGCGAGCTGTTGCTGCTGTTGATGATGCCGGATGCCAACTGCCATTTGCGCTTGCATCGTCAGGCGCTGCCCGATGATGCGCACCTGCTTATCACGCAGCTGTTACCCGGCAGCGTATTGCAAGAGGATCTCTACCTGCTGTGGAAGCAGACGCTGCCCAGATTGGTGCCGTTGGTTATGCACCGAGATGAGGCCGTCGCCGAGGCTGCCGCAGGTAAACAGCCTCTCGGTGAGTATGCGCCCTATTCCCAGGCGGCGCAGGAGGCCACCAACCTGGCCGCATGGTGCCTATTACAGCGTCTGCCAGGCCAGCGCCCAGCGCGCGCGGAGGCGACATGATACATGCGTTGGATGTGCTGCTGGCGGCGCCGGCCAGGCGGGCATGGACGCAGCGCTATCGGGCGTGCCGCACGCATGGCGCGACGTCGCCGGGTGCGATAAGCGGTTGTTTCTGGCTTACGTTAGCGTGGCTGTTTCTGCATTGGGAGTCGCCGGCTTGGCAGGCTATCCGTCAGCAGCAGGCCGCGTTGTTTCCTCATCTCGATCCGCTGCGGCCCCGTCCACTCGATCCGGTGCGATATGGGCTGCAGGCGATATGGCTATTGTTGACCCGCTGGCCGCATTCCGAAACGTTACTGGGCGCTCTCCGCCGCGTAAGCAGGCATTTCCTGCAGTGGCTGGCGGGGTTACCGGCGCGATGGGGACGGCGGAAGGGCGAATCGGTCTGGTTGGATGAGCTACCTAATGCTTTGCGCCGGGTTGTATTGACGCTGTCGGCGCTGCTGGGGGCCGCACTCGCGTTACTGTGTATTTCTCAGCCGTTTGACCTGCTGTCACAGTGTATCTTTGTGCTGCTGCTGTGGGGATGCGCGATGGTGATCCGCCATATTCCCGGGCGCTTCACCACGCTGCTGCTAGTACTGCTGTCCATTACGATTTCTTGCCGTTACATCTGGTGGCGCTATACCTCAACGTTGAATTGGGACGACCCTTTCAGCCTGATCTGTGGCCTGCTGCTGTTAGCCGCTGAAACCTATGCCTGGGTCGTGCTGCTACTGGGGTATTTTCAATCGGTATGGCCGCTGAATCGCCCGCCGGTGGCTTTGCCCAAGGCGATGGATCAATGGCCTATAGTCGATGTTCTGATCCCCACCTATAACGAAGATCTCAGGGTGGTTAAACCCACCATCTACGCTGCGCTGGGGATCGATTGGCCTCGGGATCGGATCAACATCTATCTGCTGGATGACGGCGGCCGTGACAGCTTTCGCCAGTTTGCCGAGGAGGTTGGCGTTCACTATCTTGCGCGTCCAACCCATGAGCATGCCAAGGCCGGTAACTTAAACTATGCGCTGAAGCGCATCAAAGGTGAGTTTGTTGCGGTGTTTGACTGCGATCATGTGCCCACCCGTACGTTTCTGCAGCTGACCATGGGCTGGTTTTTACACGATGCGCGGCTGGCGATACTACAAACGCCGCACCATTTTTTCTCGCCGGATCCGTTTGAGCGCAACCTAGGGAACTTCCGACGCACTCCGAATGAGGGCCAGCTATTTTATGGCCTGCTGCAGGATGGCAACGATATGTGGAATGCCACCTTCTTCTGTGGCTCCTGCGCGGTGCTGCGCCGGACGGCGCTGGATGAGGTCGGCGGTATCGCCGTTGAGACGGTGACCGAGGATGCGCATACCTCGCTGCGCCTGCACCGTAAGGGCTGGACATCTGCCTATATCCGCATTCCGCTGGCGGCCGGGCTGGCGACGGAGAGCCTGTCGGCACATATCGGCCAGCGTATGCGCTGGGCCCGCGGCATGACTCAGATTTTCCGCCTGGATAATCCCTTTTTGGGCAAAGGGTTAACCCTGGGGCAGCGTTTGTGCTACGCCAACGCCATGATGCATTTTCTCTCCGGTATTCCCCGGCTGATCTTCCTGGTCGCGCCGTTGGCGTTTCTGCTGTTTCACACCTACGTTATTTTTGCGCCGGCGATGGCGATCGTGCTGTATGTGATTCCGCATATGTTTCATTCCAGCTTGGCGCGCATTCGCCTCCAGGGGCGCCATCGTCACTCTTACTGGAATGAGATCTATGAAACGGTATTGGCCTGGTATATCGCCCGTCCGACGCTGGTGGCGCTGATCAACCCGAAGAAAGGGCGTTTCAATGTGACCCAGAAAGGGGGATTGGTCTCGCATAATCATATGGATTGGGTTATTTCGTCGCCCTATCTGTCGCTGGTGTTATTGAGCGTGCTGGGGCTGGTGTTTGGTGCCTGGCGTCTGTTTTTTGGCCCGCAGAATGAGCAAATTACCGTGCTGCTGACTGTCGGATGGGTGATCTACAACCTCGTTATTCTGGGCGGCGCAGCGGCGGTCGCCGTTGAGGTGCGCCAGATCCGTCAGGCGCACCGAGTAGACATCGCGATGCCGGCAATCCTGATGCGCCACGATGGACATCTTTACCCCTGCACACTGCACGATTATTCCGACGGCGGCGTGGGTATTGAGCTGGCGGATGAGCGTCTGTGCCTACGGGAAGGTGAGTCTATTTCTCTGCTGCTGCAGAAAGGGGAAGAGAGTTTTGTGTTTCCGGTTGCGGTAACGCGGGTCGTGGGGCGACGGGCTGGGCTGCGTTTGGATGGACTGAGCGTCGCACAGCATATTGCGTTTATCCAGTGCACCTTTGCCCGCGCCGATACCTGGGCGCTGTGGCAGCAGGCCATCCCAGAGGATCATCTGGGCGGTGGTTTTGTCGGCATTTTACGCCTGGTGGGGCGCGGTTACCGTAGCCTGGCTGAGTATGCCCCGGCACCGTGGCGCATGCCGATCATGGTGGCGGTGTGTTTGGGCGCTTGGCTGGTTTCCTTTGTACCGCGTCCGATAGCGGGACGCCAGACCACGTAGTGTGTATGCAGTATGTGGGCACTAACTTATTATGGAGCAACGGAGATACCCATGATGAAGATGATACACCTGTTGTGGGCTGCCATCGCGCTGGGCTCCAGCACGATGGCGCAGGCACAGTCTCCGTTTCCAGCGGCGTCAGATAGCGCGCCGGCGGCGGATGGCGCAGCGGCACTGGTAACGGCGCATTCTTCGGCTGCACCGGTCTCGACGCAGACGCTGGATTTGACCCGGTTAGCCTCCGGGCCGACAGTACTGCGCGGCGATAATCCCAATGCCTATATGGAGTTCGGGGTGCCGCGCGACCAGCTGGTGACCAATGCGATGCTTAACCTGGTGTTTACTCCGTCGCCGTCGCTGGTGCCGCTGGTATCTCAGGTTAAGGTATTCCTCAACGATGACCTGGTCGGCGCCGTGGCGGTCGATAAAAGTCAGTTAGGGCATGCCAATCAGGTCCAGGTGCCGCTAGATGCCCACTATATTACCGATTTTAACCGCATTCGCCTGGAGTTCGTCGGTCGCTATCAGTCTTACCGCCAGTGCGACAACGAGTGGCATCCGACCCTGTGGCTGGCCATCGGGCAGGGCAGTAGCCTGACGCTGACGACCCAGTCCCTGTTACTGCAAAACGACTTATCCCTATTCCCCCGGCCCTTCTTTGACAGCGCCAGCAAGGTGCCGCTGACGCTACCGGTGGTGTTCGCCGCCGAGCCGGATCTGGCGCAGCAGCAGGCCGCGGCGGTGCTGGCATCCTGGTTCGGTGCGCAGGCGCAGTGGCGCGGTCAGCGTTTTCCGGTGCTGTATAATCAGCTGCCGGATCGGCATGGGGTGGTGTTTGCGACTAATGCGCAGCGTCCAGACTTTTTAGCTGACTACCCGGCGGTTGATGGGCCGACGGTGGCGATGATTTCCCGGCCGGATAATCCTTATATCAAGATGCTGTTGATTATGGGGCGTGACGATCGCGACCTGATGACGGCGGTGCGGGGGATTGCCCAGGGCGATATCCTGCTGCGCGGCGATAGCGCCCGCGTCGATCGGGTCGAGACGCTCGCTCAGCGGCAGCCGTATGACGCGCCCAACTGGGTGCCGACCGACCGGCCGGTCACCTTTGGCGAGCTGCAAAGCTATCGCGATCAGCTACAGTCGAGCGGGGTGCGTCCGGCGCCGATATCCTTAACTTTGAATCTGCCGCCGGATCTGTTTTTGCTCCACAACGCCTATGTGGATATGAATCTGAAGTACCGCTATACCCAGCCGCCGTTTAATGACGGTTCGCGTATGACCGTGAATATCAATAATCAATTTTTACAGGCTTTCCCGCTACTGCCCTCGGAAGATCAAGAGCGTGCATTATTACATATCCCTTTGATTCAGGGCTTGTTTGATAAGATGGATGCCGTCACTATCCCCGCGATAAAGCTGGGGGTTCAGAACCATCTGCGCTTCGATTTTGACTATGTGGTGCCCTATCTGACGCCCTCCAACGGCGAGTGCGTCTCTTATCAACCGTTGCCGAATACCGTGGCCATCGGTGACGCCTCGACCCTTGATTTCTCCGGTTTCCGTCACTTTATCGCGATGCCGGATCTGCGCAGCTTCGCCAACGCTGGTTTCCCCTTTAGCCGCCTGGCCGATCTGTCGCAAACCCTGGTGGTGGTGGCGCCTAAACCCTCGCCGGTACAGGTGAGTACCCTGCTGTCGGCGCTGGGGAACATCGGCGCGCAGACCGGCTATCCGGCGCTGGCGGTGACCCTGAGTGACGACGTTGCGCAGGCGCAGGATAAGGATCGCGATATTCTACTGATCGGGCGTATTCCACCGACGCTGCGCGACGCGGATCGGGTTGCGGCGCTGGTGAGCGCGACGCAGAGCTGGCTGGAGAGCCCGATGAATACGACGACGGACAACACGATTCCGGATCCCGGCGCGACGCGCGCCGCCGCGAAAACGACCCTCAGCGCGACGGCGCCGCTGGCCGCCATCGTCGGTTTTCAGTCTCCATTCAATGCGCAGCGTAGCGTGGTGGCGCTGCTGGCAGACGATCAGCCGGGCTATGAGTTGCTTAATAATGCCTTGATTGACAGCGGTAAAACCGAGGCGATGTACGGTTCGGTCTCTATTATTCGCACCTCCGGCGTCAATAGTTTGCGGGTGGGCGACATTTACTACGTTGGCCACCTGCCTTGGTGGGAGCGCCTATGGTATATCTTCTCCTCTCATCCGTTCATTCTGGCGGCCTTGGCGCTGCTGGCGATTGTTCTGGTGAGCCTGGTGCTGTGGCGAGTGCCGCGTATGCTGCGCCGCCGCCGTCTGGATCCCGACGATAGGAGATAAGCGCATGAAGGAGTCGGTCTGCCGTGCACTGATGGCTGCCACATTGCTGTGTGTCAGCGTCGCCGCCGTTGGCGCGCCCTGTAAATGGCATGAGTGGGAACAGTTTCGTCAGGGCTATATCAGCCCTGACGGGCGGGTTATCGATCCCAGCTCTCCCCGCCAGATAACCACCTCGGAGGGGCAAAGCTATGCGCTGTTCTTTGCCCTGGTCAATAACGATCGCGCCTTGTTCGCTAAGCTATTGGCCTGGACGCAGAATAACCTGGCGCGGGGCAGCCTGAGCCAGCGTTTGCCGGCCTGGAAGTGGGGGCTCCATGATGACGGACGCTGGCGCGTATTGGATGACAACTCCGCCGCGGATGCCGACCTGTGGATGGCCTATGTGCTGCTGGAGGCCGGACGTCTGTGGCAGGATACCGACTACCAGCATTTGGGCGTTCAGCTGCTGGAGCGGATTGCCCGGGAGGAGGTGGTCTCCCTGCCAGGGGTTGGCGTGATGCTGCTGCCGGGGCGCCAGGGGTTCCGCTCCGGCGCCCTGTGGACGGTAAATCCAAGCTATCTGCCGCCGCAGATCCTGGCCCGGCTTGCGCCGTTGCATGGGCCGTGGAATCGCCTGCAGTACAGCGCATTGCGGATGTTAGAGGCGTCGTCGCCGCAGGGTATCGTGCCGGACTGGACCAACTGGCAGCGGAATAAGGGCTGGCTGCCGACGCCGGGACGGGCCTATATCAGCGGCTATGATGCTATCCGGGCCTATCTGTGGGCGGGAATGCTGGCCGACGGCGCTCCGGCCAAACGCGCGCTGGTGAAGCACTGGCAGCCGATGGTGGCGCTGAGTGAGCGTCTGGGATATATCCCTGAAAAGGTCAGCGTGCTGGGCGCTCAGCCCCAGGGCGAAGGCAACGTCGGGTTCTCTGCCGCCATGCTACCGTTTCTGGACGCCAGCAACAGCCCGTTGTTGGCGGCGCAGCGCCAGCGGGTAAAAGACAACCTGCCGGGGAACAATAACTACTACAGTTCAGTCCTGACGCTGTTTGGCCTGGGATGGGATCAGCGGCGTTACCGTTTTAATCTACAGGGCGAACTGGTGCCAAACTGGGGTGCCGTATGCGATGTTTCCGACTGAGTCTGACCGCCCTGCCGGTGACGTTGGCGCTGAGCGCGCCACTGTGCGCCAGCGAGGTAAATGCGACTGACTGGCTGCTGCAGCAGGTGCGTATAGGCGAGTCTTCGCAGCGTTACGATCTGGTAACGCAGTCGCTCAACCGTCTGATGATGATCGCGCCCGATGATCCCGAGGTGATCCTGGCGCGTATTCGCATGCTGCTGCGCCAGGGGGATATGGCTGCAGCCAGCCAGCTTGTCGAGACGTCGTGCCGTCCGGCACCGGATGCCGCCGTGTGCCAAACGGCGCGGATGCAGGTGGCGCTGAGTATGCCGGAGGGACATCAGGGGCTGCAGCAGGCGCGCCTGCTGGCGTCCGGCGGCCAGTATGCGGCGGCCGTTGCAGCCTATGACAAACTGTGGCACGGCATGTCGCCTCCGCTGGAGTTTGCGCCGGAGTACTGGCGTACGGTCGCCCGTCTGCCGGGGCAGACTGCGCGGGCGATAGCGGCGCTGCAGGCCGTTAATCAGCGCTATCCCAACAGCGCTGCGCTGCAAACGACATTGATTGGTCTGCTGTTTGCTGACGGAAAAGAGGCGCAGGCCTACGCCTTGCTGACGCAGATGGCGGCAGACGGTGCCACCCGCGATAGCGCCGCCTCTCTGTGGATGGCGCAGATCCAGCGTATGCCGCTGGGCGAGCAGAGCGTGGCGGCCCTGCAGCGTTATATTCAGGTGTTTCACGATGCGCCGCAGGCCGTAGCCGACGCACAGGCTCTACTGCAGACGCAGCAAGCCCAGCTGGCGGATCCGCTGTATCGGGCGCGCAGTACGGGGCTGGCGCAGGCTGCCGCCGGAAATGACAGCAAGGCCCAGCCGCTGCTGCAGCAAACGCTGCGTCAGCATCCCAACGATGCGGAGACGCTGGGCGCGCTGGCGCAGACCTATTCACAGCAGGGCGATCGTCAGCGGGCGATCGCCCTGTTTGAACGCGCTATCGCGGCCGATCCACACAGCGATCAGCTGAGCAAATGGCAAAGCCTGCTGAAGACGAATCGCTACTGGCTGCTGATTAAACAGGGGGATGAGGCGTTGGCGGCGCATCAATACGCCCTGGCGCAGCAGCGATATCGTCAGGCTCAGGCGCTGGATGGCGAGAATGCCTACGGGCCGATCGGTCTGGGGGATGTGGCCGCGGCGCAGGGGGATTTAGCGCTGGCGGAGCACTCATATCGCCTGGCGCTACGGCACGATCCGCTGAATGGCAGTGCGCTGAGAAAGTTAGTGAGTCTTTACCAGCGGCAGTCGCCGGAGAAGGCGCTGGCCTACCTGCAGCAGCTGCCGGCGGCGCAGCGCCGGGCCATGCAGTCGGCGTATAGCGAGCTGCAAAGCGATGCGCTGCAGCAGCAGGCGGCGGCCCTGGCGGGGCGTCAGGCCTGGGGCAGCGCGCTGGAAAAGCTGAATGAGGCGCAGCGTCTGACGCCGGACGATGTCTGGCTGAACTACCGGCTTGCCGGTACGCTGGTCAGCGCCGGACAGCCTGAGCGGGCCGATGCGCTGATGCAGCGCATGGACCAGCGTTTCTCCCACAGCGGCGACCAAGTGTACGCCCGCGCGCTGTATCTCTCCTCCCGAGGTCAGCCCGATCAGGCTCAGGCGGTGCTGCGCCGGATCCCCGCGGCGCAGTGGAGCGACGGCATGCGCGCGCTGGATCTGCGCCTGCAGGCCCAGCATATAGTCGACTACGCCAACGGTCTGCGCGACGGCGGCCATGAGCAGCAAGCGATCGCTTACTTACAGCGCCAGCCCGCCACCACGGCGATTGATCTGACGCTGGCCGACTGGGCGCTGGCCCGGGATGACTATACGGATGCCCTGACGGGATATCAGGGCGTCCTGGCGCGCGATCCGCAGAACAGCGATGCCCGTTTAGGGGTGATTGAAACGCGGGTGGCGCAGGGCGATCGCCGCGCGGCCGAGGAGGCGCTGCGGCGCCGGCCGCCGCAGGCGGCGGCGGACGATCTTAACGTACAGCGCCGGCTCGCCAATGCCTGGGCCGCCAGCGGGGATCCGCAGCAGGCCCGGCGCATCTTTGACTCGCTCCTGCCGGCGGCGCGCCGAACGCCGGGCATGGCGGGGGCGCTGGTGCTGCGTGACGATGCGCGTCTGGCGGTACAGTCGCGCCAAACCGCGCGGGCGCAGAACGATCTGCGTTCGGCCATGGTCGCCACGGGTATCAGTGAGACGCCGCCGCAGGATAATGATGCGTTTACCCGCCTGACGCGCACTGTGCCGCAGGATGACTGGTTAAAACGCAGCGTTCGCGCCGACGGCGCCGATCTCTATCGTCAGCAGGAGGTCCGCTTTACCCTTGAGCACGACTACTGGGGCTCTAGCGGCACCGGAGGCTATTCCAATCTCAAGGCCCATACGACGATGCTGCAGGCCGATATGCCGCTGTACGATGGCCGCCTTTTCCTCCGCGGCGATCTGGTCAATATGGATGCAGGCCGCCTATCGGGCGGCGCCTACCAGGATAAGTTTGGCAGCTGCTATGTTACGGGATGTCCGGCCGGCGAGGGGCAGCGCGGCGCCGGAACCAGCCTGGCCGTTGGCTGGCATAATGGGGCCTGGCAGATGGATATCGGGACAACGCCCATCGGCATGAAGGTGGTGGACTGGGCGGGCGGTATCGCCTACAGCGGTAGCTGGGATCATATTGGCTGGACGCTGGAAGCCCACCGCCGCCCGGTCTCCAGCTCCCTGCTGTCGATGGGGGGGCAGCGCGATCCCCATACCGGCACGGTATGGGGCGGTGTCCGACGCAACGGCGTCGCGCTGAGCGGCAGCTACGATCGCGGCGGGCCGCACGGCCTGTGGGGCACGCTGAGCGCCGACTATCTGGAGGGCAAGAACGTCGAGAGCAACAGCAGCATGCGCTGGATGGGGGGCTACTACTACAAGCTGATCAATGAAGATAACCGTCGAGTTAGCGTTGGGCTCAGCAATATGCTCTGGCATTACGACAAGGATCTCAGCGGTTATACCCTGGGACAGGGCGGCTACTACAGTCCGCAGCAGTATGTGTCGTTCGGGATACCCGTCAACTATCGCCAGCGCACGGAGAACTGGTCGTGGGAGCTGGGCGGATCGGTCTCCTGGTCCTACGCCAACACGGCACGGCAGGCGCGCTACCCGCTGCAGAATCTGGTCGACAGTACGACGGTGCCTGACTATGCCGCATCGGACGACGGCGGCAGCAGCAACGGCTTCGGCTATACCCTGCGGGCGATCGTGGAGCGGCGGCTGAGCAGCCACTGGTTCGTCGGCGCCGGGGTCGATATTCAGCAGGCGAAGGACTATACCCCCAGCCATGCGCTTATCTATGTGCGCTACTCAATGCAGGGGTGGCAGGGCGACATGGATCTGCCGCCGCAGCCTCTGCGGCCCTATGCCGATTTCTAGAGCGGAGGCAGATACGCCGCGCGCGGACGAATAGGCCGCTGCGCGGCGTTTTTTTTACGTAATATTATGTGGATATGGAGCATGATGGTTCTCACTTATCCCAGGGATGGAATGGGAAAGGCGCGAAACGATCTTTTGGTATAGTTAATAACATTGGCTAATCCAGTATACTCGGCCGGTTTGAGGCCTGTGGGCGCCGCCGACGCGGCGGCGGGCCGTCAGCAAATTTTGTGTGCGGAGAGAGAGTTTGCGAGTCAGTCGTTCCTTAACCATAAAACAGATGGCGCTGGTCTCCTCGGTGGCGCTGGTGACCGTCTGTATCTTCACGGTGATTCAGCTGTTTCACTTTGTGCAACAGCGTAAGGATGACTATGGCCAGCAGATGCAGAGTATTGCCCAGTCGGTGCGCCTGCCGCTGGCCGACGCGATGCTGAACATGGATGTCGCCAAGACCCAGCAGATCCTGGACGGCCTGCGGGCGAGCGGGATCCTGGCGCGAGCTGATATCGTATTGCCCCATCATGAGGTTCAGGTGCTGCGCGGTCACTTTCCCGCGGCACGTCCCGTGCCGCGCTGGGCGGGCCGGCTTTTCCACCTGCCGCTGCAGCTCTCTACTCCGCTGTATGGCGTGGATCGCGGCCGTGCGACGCCGGATCATCCGCTGGGCTATCTGATCCTGCAGGTGGACTCGTTCCGTCTGTACCGTTTTATTCTCACGACCTTCGCGACCATGGTGTCGACCTACCTGCTGCTGGCGCTGATCCTGACGGTGGCCGTCAGCTGGTGCATGAACCGCCTGCTGGTGCATCCGCTGCGGGCGCTGGCGCGTGAGCTGCGCAGCATGCCGCTGGAGGCGCCGCACTACCATCAGCTCCCCCTGCCGCCTCACCACGGCGATGATGAGCTGGGGCTCTTGGTGCGTACCTATAACCGTAATCAGCAGGCGCTGGAGAGGACGCGCCAGACCATGGGCCAGCTGTCGACGCGCTATCCCCAGACTAACCTTCCCGGTCAGGCGCTGTTTGTGTCGCTGCTGGAGCAGCAGTGCCAGACCGGGCGTGAGGGACAGTGCGTGATGATGGTCAGCATCCCGACCCTGCAGGAGGCGATGGGGGTGTTGGACTGCGGGCAGCGCGACATGTTGCTGATGACGCTGGTGGAGCGCCTACATGAGGGGATCTCACCGGTCAGTCTGCTGGCGCAGGCGAGTCAGGACGGCTTTTGGATCCTGGCGTGCGATGCGGCGCGCCCGAGTGACGCGATGCAACAGGCGCAGCGTCTGATGAGCCTGCTAACGCAGCCGGTGACTCTGGACAATCTGGCGCTGCGGCCAACGGCGGCGATCGGGATCGCGATGCACCGGCCGTCGCTGGAGGCGACAGAGGAGGTGGGTGGGCTTAGCCAGACGGAGCGGCTGCTGACGCAGGCTCGCTCGGCGCTGAATATGGCGCTGACGGACGGGAAGAATCGGGTGCTGTTTTTTGAGCCACAGCTGGCGGAGCGTGTTAAGGCGCGCCTCACCCAGGAGAATGAAATTCTGAACGCACTGCGTCAGGGCGATTTTGAGTTGTACCTGCAGCCGCAGATCGATCTGCGCAGCCAGCGGCTAGCGGGGGCGGAGGCGCTGATCCGCTGGCATCGTCAGGACGGCGGCTGCAGCGAGCCATCTCAGTTTATTCCGCTGGCCGAGGAGCAGGGCGGTATCGTGGCGCTGGGCGAGTGGGTGCTGGAAGAGGCGGCGCGGATCTTAGTTGACTGGCAGCGACGGGGGCTGACGATACCGCTGTCGCTGAATGTCTCTGCGCGGCAGCTGGCCGACGTCCGCTTTGGTCAACGCCTGGAGACCCTGCTGCAGCAGTACGCGATTTCAGCGCAGCGTCTGCATCTGGAGATTACCGAAACCGCCTATATCAGCGATATCCACAGGGCGGCCAATACGCTGGATCGCCTGCGTAACCAAGGTGTGCGCGTGGCGCTGGATGATTTCGGCATGGGGTATGCCGGGCTGAACTACCTGCGTCATTTGCCCGTCGATATTCTGAAAATTGATAAAAGCTTTATCGATCAGATCCCGTTGGATGGTGCGCTGGTGCGCATTGTCGGTTCGATTGCCGAGGTGCTCTCCCTGGACGTGGTCGCGGAAGGGGTGGAGACTCAGGGGCAGTGCGATTGGCTGCTGGCCAACGGCATTCACTATGCCCAGGGATATTTCTTCTCGCCGGCGCTGTCCCTGCGTGATTTCCTGGCGAAGTACCCCGTGGCCGCGGCGGCGGCCCCCTCCGTTTAGCGTCGGTGATATCCCTGCTAGAAATAAGGATAACTCTTGCAGGGTCTTATGCGTTTCAGCTCATAGAATTGATTAAATAACTTTTATAATTGAAATACTGCGTTTCCATATTGTTAACTCAATGTTATTTTTAGCCGTATGCAATACCCGCCATTCGGGATGCAGAAGCAGCGCGTTCGTACCCGACCAGGAATACAAATCATGAAAAAAAGCATCTTCACGAGCCTCTATCTACAGGTGTTGGTGGCCATCACTATTGGTATTTTGCTCGGCCATTTCTATCCCGAGCTGGGTGCCCAGATGAAGCCGCTGGGCGATGGCTTTGTCAAACTGATTAAGATGATCATCGCGCCGGTGATCTTTTGTACTGTAGTGACCGGCATCGCCGGTATGGAGAGCATGAAAGCGGTGGGGCGCACCGGCGCCATTGCACTGCTCTATTTTGAGGTAGTCAGTACCATCGCGCTGATCATCGGCCTGGTGGTGGTGAACGTATTGCAGCCGGGCGCGGGCATGAACGTCGACCCGAACGCGCTGGACGCCAAGGCGGTCGCGGTCTATGCCGATCAGGCGGCGCAGCAGGGCATTGTGGCTTTCCTGCTTGACGTGATCCCCAGCAGCGTTATCGGCGCCTTTGCCAGCGGCAACATCCTGCAGGTGCTGCTGTTTGCGGTGATGTTTGGCTTTGCGCTGCACCATCTGGGTGAAAAGGGGCAGCTGATCTTCAATGTGATCGATAGCTTTGCCAAAGTGATTTTTGGCGTGATTAACATGATTATGAAACTGGCGCCCATCGGTGCCTTCGGCGCCATGGCGTTCACCATCGGTAAGTATGGAGTGGGGACGCTGGTACAGCTGGGGCAGCTGATCCTGTGCTTCTATATCACCTGCATCCTGTTTGTGGTGCTGGTGCTGGGCAGCATCGCCAAGGCGACGGGGTTCAGCATCTTCCGCTTTATCGCTTACATTAAGGAAGAGCTGCTGATCGTACTGGGCACCTCCTCCTCGGAGTCGGCGCTGCCGCGGATGCTGGACAAGATGGAGAAGGTTGGCTGCCAGAAGTCGGTGGTGGGGCTGGTGATCCCCACCGGCTACTCCTTTAACCTGGACGGAACCTCTATCTATCTGACCATGGCGGCGGTATTTATCGCCCAGGCAACCAACGCCCACATGGATATCTGGCACCAGGTGACGCTGCTGGTGGTTCTGCTGCTCTCTTCGAAGGGCGCCGCCGGCGTGACCGGCAGCGGCTTCATCGTCTTGGCCGCAACCCTGTCGGCGGTAGGGCATCTGCCGGTGGCCGGGCTGGCGCTGATCCTGGGCATCGATCGCTTCATGTCGGAGGCCCGGGCCCTGACTAACCTGATTGGTAACGGCGTGGCGACGATCGTTGTCGCCAAGCGCTGCCGTCAACTGGATGAAAAACAGATGCGGGCCGTACTCGGCGGCCGTGACAGTGCGCTGAGGGATCCCGTCGCGTAGCGCCTCTCCCGCGCGGCGACGGGTGTGCGCCGCCGCGTTTCTCCCCATTCCGCCCCTGCCCCCGGCTTTTTGTTACCGGGGGTGAATGTTCGCCCCCTGCGGCTTGATGCTGCCGGGGGCGCCTTTATAATGAGCCCATCTATTTCCCGCCGCGCAGCGTTACGCGGAATTTTTTTTAAGCGTGGGCGACTTTGGCCGTTTTCCGTGGTCTAACGGAACAACGCCTATATGCGTGGGCTATGCTTTTGTCCGATTTGAGTAGGGGTTCACATGCAATACACCAAATTGCGTCTGATGGTTGGTGGGCTGGCGCTGGCCATGGTCGGTACCAGCGTGCATTCTGAAACGCTACAGCCCGATCCTGCCTGGCAGGAGGGCAAGCTGCCAAACGGTTTTTCCTGGCAGATACTGGCGACGCCGCAGCGTCCATCCGATCGTATTGAGCTACGTATGATCGTCAACACCGGCTCGCTGTCGGAGTCTCCTCAGCAGATGGGGTATGCCCACCTGCTGCCGCGCCTGGCTCTGGCGCAGGGCAAGGGGCTTGACGCGACCGCCCTGCAGTCGTTTTGGCAGCAGGCAATCGATCCCGTCCGCCCGATGCCGGCGGCGATCACCTCGTACGATTACACCAGCTATAACCTGAGCCTGCCCAATAACCGCCCCGATCTGATGAAGGATGCCCTGCGCTGGCTGGCCAATACCGCCGGTGATCTGCAGGTGAATGTCGAGACGGTCGGTGAGGCGCTGAAAGGCACCGACAGCCGCGTGATGGCGCTGCCTGGCGAGGCCGGCGATCCCTGGTGGCGCTACCGCCTGAAGGGGTCCAACCTGCTAGGTCATGAGCCGGGGCGGACGGCAGCGGTTCCGCTGGCGCCGGCGCAGCTGAACTCTTTTTATCATCAGTGGTATACCCCCGATGCGATGACGCTGTATGTGGTCGGCAACGTGGATGCCCGGGCGCTGAGCGAACAGATTAATCAGACCTTCGGCCCTCTGAGCGGCAAGCGGGAGACGCCTGCCACCGTGCCGGCGCTGCCGGCGCTGGCCGCGGCACCGGTGAGCCTGATCGCCGATGGCGCCAAACAGGATATTCTGTCGCTGGTCTGGGATACGCCGTGGCAGCCGATCCGTGACTCTCAGATGCTGCTGCGCTATTGGCGTAGCGACTTGGCGCGCGAGGCGCTGTTCTGGCATCTACAGCAGGTGCTGGCCAACAGCGCGCTGAAGGGCAGCGTGAGCCTGAGCTTTAACTGCCAGGTGCAGTATCAGCGCTCGCAGTGCGCAATCCATTTAGAGACGGCCCAGGCATCGTTGAGCAAAACGCTGGCGTTTATCGCCGATGAGATGTCCGCGCTGCGTGACGATGGGATTACCCAGCCGGAGTTTGACACCCTGCTGGGGCAGAAGAGCGAGCAGCTGAGCCACCTGTTCGCCACCTATGCGCGGACCAATACCGATATCCTGATGAGTCAGCGCCTGCGCTCACAGCAAAGCGGCGTGGTGGACATCGCCCCGGAGGCCTATCAGAAGCTGCGTCAGACGTTCCTGAGCGGCCTGTCGTTGGACGATATTAATCAAGAGCTGCATATCATGCTGTCGCGGGAGCCCGCGGTGGTGCTGCGTCAGCCGCGCGGCGAGGCAGAGGAGAACGTCGGCCGGCTGCTGGAGGAGTATAACCGGGTGATGGGGCTCGGTGGTGAAGACGCCGTCGCCGCGGAGGCGGTAGAGCCGCCGTCCCAGCCGGCCGCCGCAGAAAACCCGGCCCACGAGACCACGCCGCCCCAGCCGCTGGCGCAGTAGGTACGCTGCGCTAGGTGCGACAGAACAACGCCGGCTTACGCCGGCGTTGTTCTGTGTGGCCTACCGAGGGGGGTTAGGCGGGCATGACGTCGCGGGGAATGATGGCACCGCGGTGCTGGATCACCGTACTGGCCGTCAGGTGCCCCCGGGCCGCAGCCGTCTGTACATCGCCGCCCAGCAGGCGGACGGACAGATAGCCCGCGCTGAAAGAGTCTCCGGCCGCAGTGGTGTCAATGACCTGCTCTTTGGCCAGTCTGACCGCCGGGATCTCATCGCGCCGGTCGCCGATGGAGACCAGGCAGGCGTCGGCGCCGCGCTTGATGACGACCTCGCTGACCCCCAGGGCGTGAGTGCGCTCCAGTACGGCATCCAGCGGCTGCTGGCCCCACAGTAAATCCTCATCGTCCAGCGTCAGAAACGCGATGTCGGTGCAGGCGAGCATCGCGCGATAGGCACTGCGGGCCTGCTCGATCCCCTGCCACAGGCGCGGGCGATAGTTATTATCAAAGATAACCTTGCCGCCGCTGTTCCGGCAGCGCTGCAGCAGCAGCATCAGGCGCTCGCGGCTGACGTCATCCAGAATGGCCAGGCTGATGCCGCTGAGATACAGGTAGTCAAACTGCGCCAGGCGATCGCAGATGGCATCAGCCTCGACGCTCTGCAGCCAGTAGCGGGCGGCGGCATCATTACGCCAGTAGTAGAACGTCCTCTCGCCGTGCGCGTCGGTTTCGATCACATACAGCCCCGGCAGCTTATCGCTCATGCGCTGAACCAGGCCCGTCTGTAGACCCTCCTGCTGCCAGGCATCGATCATTTCACCGCTGAAGCTGTCGCAGCCCAGCGCGGTGACATAGTGCACGGACAGGCGATCGGCCGGCACCTGACGGGCCAGATAGACGGCGGTATTCAGGGTATCGCCGCCGAATCCGCGCGTCAGATCCGCGCCTTTCTGTGACAGTTCAATCATGCATTCGCCAATAATGGCAATTTTCGCGCTCGTCATGGGAAATCAGCCCGTGGTAACCAGAGAAAATGGCCTCTAGTGTGTCGATGGGAAATACCCTCGTCAATAAAAATAAAACAACGTTCTGTTTTTATATGATTTGGATCTAAAAACCTCCCGCAGAACGGGGGCCAGGGGCCTGCTGCGCCCGGGGTTAAAGCTTTTGTCATACATGCCGATAAACACAGCAGTACGGGAGGATATGCCCCACCGCGGGGCTCCCCGTCGCAGGGGCACAGAGGCTGCCGTTATTCAGAGATCAACGGATGGGAAATGCATGAACATTGGCAATATCGTATCCGGTGGCCCGGGAGCCGTGCCGTTGCTGCACAGCGATGCCTTGGGCAGTGCCTACTGGCAGGCCTGTGAACGGGAATACACTTTTCAGCCGATCTACTCTACCTGCGGCCGCCCGCTGGCCATTGAGCTGCTCACCCAGGTGGTTCACCCGGATCAGCCGACGCGGCGGCTTTCGCCGGAGCACTACTTCGCCAATATTCCGCTGTCGCTGCGTTTACAGGTGCTGCTGGAGCAGCTGCGCCTGATACACCGCTGGCGCGCCTTTTTCGGGCAGCGCGATCTGTTTGTCTCTATCAATGTAGATGGTCAGGCGCTGCATGCGCTACAGAAGAAGGCCGAGGCGGCGACGCTGATCGGCGAACTGCCGTTTTTGCGTTTTGAGGTGCTGGAGCACGTACATGGCAGCGCGCCGATCCAGGGGCTGCCGGATCTGCATCGCCTGTGGCTGGATGACTTTGGCAGCGGCCTGGCAAACTTCTCTTCGCTCATAGATGTTCGCTATGAGTTCGTCAAGCTGGATCGCGCCGTGTTTGCCCTGCTGTGTCAGACCCAGGAGGGAACCGAGCTATTTATGGCGCTGGTGGCGATGATGCGCCAGTATTCACGCGGGGTGATTGTGGAAGGGGTGGAGACGGCTCAGGCCTGGCAGCTGGTGCAACGCTCAGATGCCTGTGCGGCCCAGGGCTACTACCTATCACGACCGCTCCAGTTTGAACGTCTTCCCCTGTTGCCTCAGCGCTTCGCCGGGTAATCGGTGTGCGGTGCCGAGGGGTACAGCTGCGGGCAGCGGTGGTCCTGAATCTCCTCGATCGAGGCCAGACTGCCGCGCCACAGCGACCGGCGGGTCGCCAGCAGGATCAGCTGACCGTCCGGCGCCGGCAGCAGCGCCAGCCCATAGGCCGCCATATTATCGCGCGCCCCGCTTAAGCGGGAGAGCAGAATAAAAGGGCTCTCCCGCGCCAGCGTTTCATTGCTCAATCGCCTTGCCCAATAGGGGTGACCATTGATCCCATTGCTGACCGCCTGCCACTGCGTTCCGAGCGTGGGATAGATTTTCCACAGCTGGGAGACGACCGCCTGACGGGTGCAGGAGATATGGATATGCAGCTGATCCTGGGTACGTCCCGCCCGCGAGTTGATGGTCAGAGAGAGGCGGCTATCGGCTATCGGTTGGCCGTAGCGCTGGCTTAACAGCGGGCGGCTGTACCACGCCAGCGCCATATAGTTGGGCGTCGCCGGGTTGAGCAGCTGCGGGTCGTCGATGCCGCTGCTGCGGACGGTGGGCAGCAGCAGGTACTGCAGCGCCCCCCGGCGATCCTTGAACAGGGCGTAGCCCTGGCGGCGGTCCAGATAGGCACAGGGGGCGGGATCGCCGGTCGTCTGCTGGTGGGGGAGGCACTGCTGGCTGACAATGCGCCACAGCGCATCGCTCTGCGGATGATACAGCAGCAGCGCGACGGCGGCGCCCAGCAGCAGCAGCGTTGCCGCAAGGCCATAGGTGTAGCGGTGACGGATCTGCATGATGTTACCTGTTTACAGCGGTGTAAAATTATGGACGCTCGTCCTACGAGGGCCGCTTGGCGCCGGACGTCGGCGTCTTAATTTATGATACGGATAAATATTCTATTTATCCGCTGTATCAGATTGATGACGGCGCATTTTAACGATGAACTCTGTCGCCCGCATAGGGTAATTGCATAAAAAATAGCATGAATTTACAATGGCCGTTTCAATATGCGGATCCTGCTCGGTAGCCGACCAAAGGTAAAAATATGCTCGATGTTGATGTGAGTGTTATCCGGACTTTTCTGACCGTGATGGATACGCGTAGTGTGACATTGGCTGCAGAGTTGTTGGACAGCTCTACGGCTTCGATTAGCCGCGCTCTGAAAAAAATGCGTGACGCATTTAACGATCCGCTGTTTATCCGGACCAAGCAAGGGTTAGAGCCGACGGCGTTGGCGTACAATATTACGCCTAATCTGGCGCAGGCATTAAATAATATTCAGAACGCCGCGAATCTAACCAATGGTATTCATCAGGGCGATCGTCGTCAGACCCGATTAAAGCTCAGTATGTCCCCGCTGCTGGAGTTTTATCTGACCCGTTTGCTGCAGCGTTACCATTATCCATTTGACAGTGTGGCGCTGATGACGGAAGCCCATGATGGTGATTTAACCCGGGATATCAGTCGGCTGCGCTCGCGGAAAATCGATATCAGCTTTACGCCGCAGAAATACGCAGACTGGATGATTACCAATGTGCCCGTATTCGATGTACAGCCCGCGGTGCTGTGTCGGGTGGGGCATCCCCGCATCGGCCCGGGGTTTACGCTGGAGCAGCTGGCGCAGGAGGACTATCTGAGCTTGACGATGTGGCCATCGCTGTTTGAGGATGATGAGGTGCTTAATCCCCATCGCAAGGCGCCGATCTACTCCAGCTCATCGCTGCTGAATCTGATGATGATGGTGGCCTCCAGCGATTATGTCCTGCTGTGTGGCAAGGGGTTTGCCCAGGAGTTTGCGCGTCTGGTTGAGATTCAGGTATTGGATCACCCCCTGGGACGCTCCACGGGAACCCTATATGCGCACTATCATAAAAGTCGGACGACCGATCCCTGCATTATCGAATTGATAGATATTCTACATACCCGCGGCGGAGAGTAGTTCCCCTACGCAATGAAAAAATAGGCTACCGCCTGTTTTTTCATTTCTTAATGACCCCCATCCTTTTATTTATCCACCTCCTGGCGTGCACCGTCATTACGATGGTGGTTCTGGTTTGTCTAATTTATTATCGGCGCCATAGAAATGGGAAACATTATTATACACTTAATGTTAATCATCGCTGTCAATATGAAGCCCCGTGCGGCTCATGGTTGACTGTTCTGTGTAGGGTTTTATCCGATTAACTCAATCACTTTTCGATTTGTGCAAAGTGTATTTTCGAAAGGGAGTGTTGTTGTATCACGTACGGCTGATTTTAAATAGCATAATAATATGCAGTTAAACGGTATTTGATATCGCGGGTAAAGTAATAGAGATGCATCGATAGAGGATAACAATTGGTGCGATCCCTATATACCCGTTAGTCAAGCTTCACCATTTTGGTCAGTTTATGCCGCTGACGCGCTTTGGCGGTTCTCTCAGCGTCCGATAAGGGTAACTCACCATTCTGGTATCGACAGGGATAAGATTATGCATTCATTATCAACGTGTTTATCTGAAGCGGCAATGATTAACACCGATCGCGCAGCGATTCACATCCTCTCCGGCGATGAGATGTTTATTTCCGGCGTTCGCGCGCTGCTGTCGCACATTGCGCCGAGAGGACAGGGCGCCGTACTGGACGATCGACGTGAAAGAATGCTGTTTATCGATCTGAACAGCCAGAGCCACTCACTGTTTCAGCTGGTGCGCAATTTGGCGGCGCAGTCCGGCTATCAGGCCTATCGGGTGGTGTTTTGGACCGCGCGGCAGCCCGCGCATATCCTTAATTTTCTGCGGCTGATCGATAACGCCAGCTTTATCCATAAAAAGGCGCCCATGAGCGCCATCGAAGGGGCCCTGCGCCAGATCCTGAGCGGACAGCGGTTCATCACCCCGCAGGTGAGACAGACGTTTATGTCGTCTAATGGACCGGGACGGGTGACGGAGGAGACATTCACCATTCTGGATAATATGATGAGTGGAGTCCGAGTGAAGTGCATCGCGGCCAAGATGCATACGGCCGATAAATCAGTCTACAGCAAGCTTCGTCAGTTCCGGGAGAAGCTGTCGCTGCTGCGTAAGAGCGATTTCTTAAGCTTTATTCACGATATCTCGTAAAAAAAGAGCCTGCAACGCAGGCCCTGAAGCGCAGGATTAGAGGCTGCCCGTCGCCCGGCACAGCTGGCTGTCCGCGCGGTGGCGCTCTAGCGCCAGCTCGATCAGCCGGGTGATCAGCGCCTGGTAGCCGATACCGCTGGCCTGCCACAGCTTGGGATACATGCTGATATTGGTAAACCCAGGCAGCGTGTTGATCTCATTGATAATGACTTCATTCTCTGCGGTCAGGAAGACATCGACGCGCGCCAGACCGCGGCACTCCAGCGCCTGAAACGCGCGTAGGGCAGTATGGCGGACACGCTCGCTGGCCTCGGGCGTCATCGCCGCCGGCACAACGACCTGAGCGCCCTGCGCGCTGATGTACTTGCTGTCATAGGAGTAAAAGTCGCTGTGCAGGATGATCTCGCCACAGACGCTGGCCTGTGCCGCCTGGTTACCGAGGATGGCGCATTCAATCTCACGCCCAACCACGCCGCGTTCGACGATCACCTTATGATCGAAGCGCAGCGCGTCGGCAATCGCGCGCTGATACTCATCTGCGTTACGAACCTTGCTGACACCGACGGAGGAGCCCTGGTTGGCCGGCTTGACAAACAGCGTCTCGCCCAGCTGGCTGCGCAGCGTTTCATAGTCGTAGTTGGCCTGCGTGGTACGGGTCAGCGTGACGAAGGGGGTGATCGGCAGGCCCGCGTCGCGCAGCAGGCGTTTGCACACTTCTTTATCCATGCAGGCGGCGGAGCCGATGACATCGGAGCCGACGAAGGGCAGGTTCAGCATTTTCAGCATGCCCTGCAGGCAGCCGTCCTCGCCCTGGGTACCGTGTACGATGGGAAAAATAACGTCCAGCGAGGGCAGCTGTTCACCGCTGATGCTATCGATCAGCTGTCCCTGGATCGCGCCGGGGATTACCGCCAGACGGCGTTCTGAATGATTCAGGGCGATGTGCTGTGGATCCTGGGCATGGTTCAGGTAGTCCTGCCCGCCGCACAGATGCCAGTATCCCTGCTTGTCAATGCCGATAAGCGTCACGTCAAAACGTGATTTATCGATCGCTTCAACAATATTTTTTGCTGATTGAAGAGAAACCTCGTGCTCGCAGGATTGCCCGCCGAACACGATGCCAACGTGAATTTTTGCCATTACCCAACCCGTATAACTCACCAAAAATAAAATAGGTTTCACCATATCGCTGAACCGGGTAAACGCCAACCCTTTGTCGCCGCTCCCCGCGTAAATTGACGCATTTTATGGGCGGGCGCGCCGGAAACGGTACGGAGTGCGCTGAGATTGATACGCGGTTAATCTGCAGTGGCATATGCTGGTGCTGTCGAAATGGTGCGGAGCAGGAGCGAGATATGAGACGATCGGGATGTATGCTGGGATTGGCGATGCTGTTGGCGGGGTGCAGCGATACGACGCCGGAGCCCGCTTTTCGCGGGATGTACAGCGAGGGCTTCGAGGTGAGTGGATTCACGCCCTGCGGCGGCGGGCGCGATGCCTGGCTGTATGACAACGATGACCAGCTGCACGCGGCGAAGAGTCTAATAGCAGGTCAGCGAAACCGGTTCAACCAGCCCTATCCCCACGTGTATGTTGAGTTCGACGGGGTGGATGAGGGGAAAGGCAGCGAAGGCTTTCCGGCTGACTACGATCGGGTGATCCGGGTGACGCGTCTGCGCACCGTCTCTCCCGATGCACCGGCGGGGTGCGTCTATTCCCTCGAGTAAACTGAACGATGAGTGATGGTTTTAATAAATTTAATTATACTTAATTGATTAACCGGATTAAAACCATATGTTTTAGCATAACTTATTGTATTTAAATTGATAATTTTAATGACTTATCCGCCTGCGGTGAGATTATGCCAAGGGCGTTATGCAACCGAATGATTTTTCGGTAAAAACAATATATTACCCTGTTTTTAAAACTAAAAAAAAACACCGAACATGTGTTTATGTGATTAATATCGCGAATTTTCTCCCGCTCCTGCCGATATATCCTTGTCAGATACATACCATTAAAGGACTTAGGAAACGGCATGTTTAAAAACGTCAGGGTTATTACGGGGATTATCGTCTTATTGGCTATATTTACCCTGCTACAGGGACTTTCCGGGCGTCTGTTCTATACGGCGATTGCGCAGGATCGGGACAACTTCTCGCAGTCGCGGGCGCTGAGCTATCAGCAGGAGCAGCTGGCCGATGGCTGGCAGACGCTGGTGATGACGCGAGTGACCATTAACCGGGTCGCGATCCGCTACCTGAAGCAGCAAAATGCCGGGGTGGCGCAGGCTGAAATCGGCCCGTTGCTGGATGCGGCGAACGCGTCGCTGGACAGCGCCGAAGGCTACTTCAAAAACTACCGCGCCGCGCCGCGGCTGCCCGGGCAGGACGCCGCCCTCGCGGCGGAGGTTGAGCGTCGTTTCACGGCGCTGTATAGCCTGCTGCGCGATTCCTCGCGCTATCTGCGCGCCGGCGACTATCCGGCCTACGGCAACCTGGAAACCCAGGCGGCGCAGGATGCCATGGCGGAGATTTATGCGCAGTGGCGCGCCCAGAATCACGGCCTGCTGCAGCAGGGGATCGACGCCAACCAGCGCAGCTTTGAGCGCATGGTGTGGACATTGGCCGGGATCGCGCTGGCGGTTGTGCTGTTAATCATCCTGGCCGGGGCGGCGGCGCGCGAGATCCTGCTGCGGCCGCTGGCCGAGCTGCACGCGCATTTGCGCCGCCTGACCGCCGGCGATCTGTCGGCGACGCTGGCGGGTGGGCGCAACGAGCTGGGGAGCCTGGCGCGCAGCATCAGCGAAATGCAGCAGGCATTGATTTCGATCGTCGGCCAGGTGCGCGGCGGCGCCGATGCCCTGCTGCACGGCAGCGGTGACATTACCGTCGGCAATGCGGATCTGTCGTCGCGCACCGAGCAGCAGGCGGCGGCTTTAGAGGAGACGGCCGCCAGCATGGAGCAGTTAACGGCCACGGTGCGTCAGAATGCCGATAACGCTCGCCAGGCTAGCCAGCTGGCCAGCAGCGCCTCCGCTACGGCGGATCAGGGCGGGACAGAGGTCGGCCAGGTCGTTACGACGATGGGCGAGATCGCCGACAGCTCACGTAAAATCGCCAGCATTACCGGGGTGATTGACTCCATTGCCTTCCAGACCAATATTCTGGCGCTCAATGCGGCGGTAGAGGCGGCGCGCGCCGGAGAGCAGGGGCGTGGCTTTGCCGTGGTGGCCGGCGAGGTGCGCAGCCTGGCTCAGCGTAGCGCCCAGGCGGCGCGTGAGATCCGCACGCTGATCGAGGATTCGGTTCGGCGCATCGATACCGGCTCCCAGCAGGCGACGCAGGCGGGAGAGACGATGCAGTCGGTGGTCGGGGCCGCTCAGCGGGTCACCGGGATTATTGCCGAGATCGCGGCGGCTTCTGACGAACAGAGCCTGGGGATCGCGCAGGTGAGTCAGGCGGTGAGCGAGATGGAGCAGGTCACCCAGCAGAACGCCGCGCTGGTACAGCAGTCCGCCGCGTCCGCCACATCGCTGGAGGAGCGGGCCTGCGGCCTGTCCCAGGCGGTGGCTCTCTTTACCCTGCCGGGGGACAACACCGGCCGCGGAGCCAGGGCCTGATGGCTGCTCTTCACATGAAATAAAACGGGCCGGCATAGGCCGGCCCGTTGATGACGTTCCCCGAGCTTAACGCATGGTAACAAACTCTTCCGAGGCCGTCGGATGGATGGCCACGGTGTTGTCGAAGTCCCGCTTGGTGGCACCCATCTTCAGCGCGACGGCGAAGCCCTGCAACATCTCATCCATGCCGAAGCCGATGCCGTGGATGCCGACGATCTTCTCTTCCGCACCCTGGCAGACCAGTTTCATCCGGCACGGCTGGCGATGCTGGGTGACGGCGGTATACATGGCGGTAAATGAGGAGGTGTAGGCCTTAATCTGCTCATCGCCGTACTGCGCGCGCGCCTGCGCTTCGGTCAGTCCCACGGTGCCGATCGGCGGGTGGCTGAAGACCACGGTGGGAATATTGCTGTAGTCCAGGTGCTCCTGCGGCTTGTTGTTGAACAGACGCTCAGAGAGGCGGCGCCCGGCGGCGACGGCGACCGGCGTCAGCTCGACGGCGCCGGTATTGTCCCCGACGGCGTAGATGCCGGGAACGTTGGTATTCTGGAACGCATCCACCGGAATATAGCCGTTGGCGTCGGTGGCGACCCCGGCGGCCTCCAGGTTGAGGCGGTCGGTATTCGGATCGCGGCCAATGGCCCAGATCAGGCAATCGACGGTCTGGCTATGGCCATTTTCCAGCGTTAGCGTCAGGCTGCCGTCCGCGTGCTTAACCACCGACTGCGGCACGCTGTGGGTGTGCAGCTGAGGCCCTTCGCTGTGCATCACCTCCAGCAGAGTATCGACGATCAGGCTGTCGAAGCTGCGCAGCGGCGCATGCCTGCGGACAAACAGGTGAGTTTCGGCGCCCAGCGCGTTGAGCACCCCGGCGATCTCGACCGCGATGTAGCCCGCGCCGACGATGGCGACGCGCTGCGGCAGCGCGTCAAGGGCAAAGAAGCCGTCGGAGTCGATGCCATATTCTGCGCCTGGGATATCCGGGCGCGCCGGCCGTCCTCCGGTGGCGATGAGGATATGGTCGGCGCTGATGCGCTCGCCGTTGACCTCGACCGTGTGGGCGTCAATAAAGGTGGCAAATCCTTGGATAACGTCGACGTTATTATTTCCCAGACCGCGCTGATAGGACTGATGAATCCGCTCGATATAGGCGCTGCGGCTGTCGATCAGGCGCTGCCAGTCGAAGCGGTTGAGCGTGGTATCAAAGCCGTAGTCCGGGCCATACAGCTTGATGGCCTCGGCGATCTGCGCGGCGTGCCACATCACTTTTTTCGGTACGCAGCCCACGTTGACACAGGTGCCGCCCAGCGCTTTGGCTTCGATCAGCGCGCACCTGCGGCCGTACGTCGCCGCGCGGTTGATGGAGGCGATACCGCCGCTGCCGCCGCCGATGGCGAGATAGTCATAATGTTTAGTCATAGGGATGTCTCAGCGTTATCAACAAGTCGGATTTGCCCCGCAATGTCCCTCTGCCGGAGACAGAATGGCGAGATACCGCCGCTATTTGCAGGATTGCCCTGGAGTGTAACGCTGCGGTGGGCCGACGGCAAAATCTTGCCGTCGGCAGGGCACAAATTCCGTATGAAGCGCGTGGAATTACTCTGGGACGATCCAGCTGACGCTGGCGTGGCCGGTTCCCTGCGGAACTAGCGCTTGGTGCAGCCAGGGCAGCAGGCTACGCATCTGCTCCTCCAGTTTCCACGGTGGATTGATGACGATCATCCCGGAGGCGGTCATCCCGCGCTGATCGCTGTCCGGGCGTACCGCCAGCTCAATCTGCAGGATACGGCGGATGCCGGTCTCCTCCAGGGCATGGATCATTCGCTTGATGTTCTGACGCAGCACCACCGGGTACCACAGCGCATAGGTGCCGGTGGCAAAGCGTTTGTGCCCCTCCTGGATTCCTTTCACCACGTCCTGATAGTCGCTCTTCAGCTCATAGGGCGGGTCGATCAGGATCAGGCCGCGCCGTGTCGCCGGCGGCAGCTGGGACTTGAGCTGCTGATAGCCATTTTCACGGACGACCCGGGCGCGCTCGTCTTTCTGGAATTCGGCGCGCAGCAGCGGAAAGTCGCTGGGATGCAGCTCGCTCAGGTGCAGGCGATCCTGCTCGCGCAGCAGCTGACGGGCGATCAGCGGAGAACCGGGGTAATAGCGCAGTTGACCGGAGCGGTTGAAGTGACGCACGGCGTCCATATACGGCGTCAGCGCCTCCGGCAGATCGTCGCGCTGCCATAGACGGGCGATCCCCTCCAGGTACTCGCCGGTCTTCTCGGCATGCTCGCCGCTGAGCAGATAGCGCCCGGCGCCGGCGTGGGTATCGAGGTACAGGAACGGTTTGTCCTTCTCCTTCAGCGCCGCGATGATCAGGCTTTGGACGGTGTGCTTAAGAACGTCGGCGTGGTTGCCGGCATGAAAACTGTGACGGTAACTTAACATAGGGTGATTTGCTTCTGGTGAGTCGTTCGGGTTAAAAATGAAGCCTGACTGATGCGGCCGTGGCAGGCAGAGACCGGCGTGGCGCGATATTGGATAAAGTATACCCCATTTCATGAGCCGAGGCGTGATAAACCCGCGCGCCGCCGTTGAGGAGATGCGAAGACGATGAGCTGTATTTTTTGTCAAATCGTGCGCGGCGAGGCGCCGTGCCATAAGATCTGGGAAGATGACGGGCATCTGGCCTTCCTGTCTATCTATCCTAATACGGACGGGTTCAGCGTGGTGATCCCCAAGCGCCATTATCCCAGCTATGCGTTCGATATGCCTGATGAGGCGCTGACCCGCCTGATGCTTGCGACCAAGAGGGTGGCGCGGCTGCTCGATGCCGCCTTTGAGGACGTGGGCCGCTGCGGCATGTTCTTTGAGGGGTTTGGCGTGGATCACGTTCACAGCAAGCTGTTCCCGATGCACGGCACCGCCAATATGGACGAATGGCGGCCGATAGAGGCGCGTAGCCAGCGCTTCTTTACCCGCTATGAAGGATACCTCTCCTCCCACGATGCCCAGCGCGCCGATGACGCTCGACTGGCCGAGCTGGCGCGGCATATTCGGTGCGTTGCGGTCGCCGAGACGCCCTAGACCGTGCGCGCAGAGATTGATTTTCTGCGCCGCAGTCCCCATCCTAGCTTCATTACGCCTTATTTTATCCGCGGCGTCACGCGGCGGATATCCCGATTTCAGGGCTGCTGCGTCAGCCCTGCCGACCATAGGACACTTGCTGATGACCAACCCTTTGCTGACTCCCTTTGTGCTTCCGCCCTTTTCTCGCATTACGCCGCAGGACGTGGTGCCGGCGGTGAGCGCGGCGCTGGCCGACTGCCGTGCCGCGGTGGAACGTGTGGTGGCGCAGCCCGGCCCCTTTACCTGGGAGAACCTGATACAGCCGCTGGCCGAGGCCGACGATCGTTTGGGACGTATTTTTTCGCCGGTCAGCCATCTCAACGCGGTAAAAAACAGCCCGGAGCTGCGGGCGGCCTATGAGCAGTGCCTGCCGCTGCTGTCAGAGTACGGTACCTGGGTCGGCCAGCATCAGGGGCTGTATCAGGCCTACCGCCAGCTGAAGGCGGGAGAGGGCTATATGGCGCTGGACAAGGCCCAGAAGCGGGCGGTGGATAATGCGCTGCGCGACTTTGAGCTGTCCGGTATCGGCCTGCCGCCGGAGGCGCAGAAGCGCTACGGCGAAATCGTCATGCGCCTGTCCGAGCTGGGCTCCGCCTTCAGCAACAATGTGCTGGATGCGACCATGGGCTGGAGCAAGCTGATGACGGAGAAGGCGGCGCTGGCCGGCCTGCCGGAGAGCGCGCTGGCGGCGGCCCATGAGCTGGCATCGTCACGTGGCCAGCAGGGGTGGCTGTTGACGCTGGATATGCCGAGCTACCTGCCGGTGATGACCTATGCCGACAACCGCGAACTGCGCTATGAGATGTACCGCGCCTTTACCACCCGAGCCTCCGATCAGGGGCCGAACGCAGGTGAATGGGACAACGGCGCCATCATGAACGAGACGCTGGCGCTGCGCCATGAGCTGGCTCAGCTGCTGGGCTTTGCCAGCTACGCCGACAAGTCGCTGGCGACCAAGATGGCTGAAAATCCGCAGCAGGTGCTGGGGTTCCTCAACGATCTGGCGCAGCGCGCCCATAAACAGGGGGCGGCGGAGCTGGAGCAGCTCAGCGCCTTCGCCCTGCGCCACTATGGCGTCAGCGAGCTGGCACCCTGGGACATCACCTACTACAGCGAGAAACAGAAGCAGCATCTCTACGCCATCAGCGACGAGGAGCTGCGCCCCTACTTCCCCGAGCCGACGGTGCTGAGCGGGCTGTTTGAGGTGGTGCATCGCATCTATGGTATTACGGCCAAAGAGCGTCACGACGTGGATGTCTGGCACCCGGAGGTGCGTTTCTTTGAGCTGTACGGCAGCGACGGTGAGCTGTGCGGCAGCTTCTATCTGGATCTGTACGCGCGCGAACACAAGCGCGGCGGCGCCTGGATGGACGACTGCGCCGGGCGTCTGCGCCGCGCCGACGGCAGCCTGCAGAAGCCGGTGGCCTACCTGACCTGTAACTTTAACCGTCCACTGGGCGATAGCCCGGCGCTGTTTACCCACGGCGAAGTGACCACGCTGTTCCACGAGTTTGGCCACGGCCTGCACCACATGCTGACCCGTATCGAAACCCCGGGGGTTTCCGGGATAAACGGGGTGCCGTGGGATGCGGTCGAGCTGCCGAGCCAGTTTATGGAGAACTGGTGCTGGGAGCCGGAGGCGCTGGCCTTTATCTCCGGGCATTATCAGAGCGGCGAGCCGCTGCCGCAGGCGATGCTGGATCGGATGCTGGCGGCCAAGAACTATCAGTCCGCGCTGTTTATTCTGCGCCAGCTGGAGTTCGGGCTGTTTGATTTCCGTCTGCACACCGA
This sequence comes from Edwardsiella anguillarum ET080813, assembly GCF_000264765.2. Classification (GTDB taxonomy): domain Bacteria; phylum Pseudomonadota; class Gammaproteobacteria; order Enterobacterales; family Enterobacteriaceae; genus Edwardsiella; species Edwardsiella anguillarum. The sequence continues at coordinate 1,565,939 of NZ_CP006664.1, read as the reverse complement.
ATTCGACCCGTCGCAGGGCGCGCAGATTCTGGAGACCCTGCGTCAGGTCAAGGCGCTGGTGGCGGTCGTGCCGTCGCCGGAGTGGGGGCGTTTCCCGCACGCGTTTAGCCACATCTTCGCCGGCGGCTATGCGGCCGGCTACTACAGCTATCTATGGGCTGAGCTGCTGTCGGCGGACGCTTTCTCCCGCTTTGAGGAGGAGGGGATCTTTAACGTTGATACCGGGCGTGCCTTCTTGGATAACGTGCTATCGCAGGGGGGCTCCGATGAGCCGATGACCCTGTTTAAAGCGTTCCGTGGGCGTGAGCCGCAGATCGATGCCATGCTGCGTCATTACGGGATCAAGGGCTGATGGCGACGGTTCAGCTGCTGGCGGAGGAGGGTGCCGATGCGGCGGCGCTGAGCGCGCTGGCGCAGCGCTGGGAGCTGTGTCATGACGCCGACGCTGTACTGGCGCTGGTGCTGACGCCGCAGCGCCTGGAGCTGCGCAAGCTGGACGAGCCGAAGCTGGGGGCCATTTTCGTCGACTTCGTCGGCGGGACGCTGGCGCACCGTCGCCGCTTTGGCGGCGGGCGCGGTGAGGCGGTGGCCAAGGCGGTTGGCATCAAAGGCGGCTACCTACCCGATGTGGTCGATGCCACCGCCGGTCTGGGGCGTGACGCTTTCGTGTTGGCTGCGCTGGGCTGTCGGGTGCGCATGTTAGAGCGTCATCCCGTGGTGGCGGCGTTGTTGGACGATGGTCTCCAGCGCGGCTATGCCGATGCGGAGATCGGCCCCTGGCTGCGCGAGCGCCTGACCCTGCTGCACGCCTCCAGTATCGAGGTGTTGGCGACATTGACGCCCCGCCCCGAGGTGGTCTATCTCGATCCGATGTTTCCTCACCGGCAGAAAAGTGCGCTGGTGAAGAAAGAGATGCGGGTGTTTCAGGCGCTGGTCGGCGCCGATGACGACGCCGACGCCCTGCTGGCGCCGGCGCGCCGTTTGGCGACCAAGCGGGTGGTGGTCAAGCGGCCAGACTATGCGCCGCCGTTGGCCGGTGTCGCGACCCCTAACGCGACCCTGACCAAAAGCCACCGCTTCGATATCTACGCGCCGATAGCCTGATCGTCCGCGCTACGGCGCAGGCTTAGCCCCACGTCTCCGCCGGGATGCACGCTCAGCAGCGTCTGGCGATCGTAGCCGCTGCGCTGCATCAGACAGGCGCAGGCGGCATCGAACAGGGCCAACACCAAGATGATGGAGGTGGTGGCCAGCATGTTGAGCGGGTCTATCTCGCGCTGTACCCCGGTCGCCAGCGTCAGCTGCGCCGCGCGGGCGATGGCCGAGTGCGGATTCTCCGTGACGGCGATCAGGGGAACCCCCTTTGCCTGTAGCGCCGGCAGCAGGCGCGTCAGTTCGTCGGAATTGCCGCCGCGCGAGATGAGGATCACCAGATCGTCGCCGCGCAGAAAGCCAAGGTCGCCATGGGCCGCGTCGGTGGCGCTGAGGTAGATGGCCGGGCGCTCCACGCAGGCCAGCATGTGCGCGACTTTACGTGCGGCGATCCCCGAGGTACCGACGCCGCTGACCACGATCTTGCCACGACAGCCGTCGAGCCGATCCAGCAGCTGCTGCCACTGCTCGGCGTCCAGCCGCTGCGCCAGCTGTGTCAGCTCGGCGCTATAGATTTGCCAGGCAGCCTGCGCCTGATGCCATTGTGCCGTCATTCTGCCTCCTGCATCAGCTGGCGATACTTCATATGGTCCTGATACATTTCATGGAACACCCGGTATTTGCGATCATAGTAGCGCTTGATGCTGTTGGTCTGCGGCGTTACGGTCTTGCCGATGCGGCTCATGGCACCCATCGCCTCCGGCAGAGTGTCAAAGACGCCGGCCGCGACGGTGCCCATCATGGCGCCGCCCAGCAGCATCGCTTCGCCCTCGACGGGCAGCAGCATGGCGCAGCCGGTGGCGTTGGCGTGCTCCTGAACGAAGATCGGGTTCTTGGTGCCGCCGCCGCTGGCCATGATGGTGTCGATGCGGTAGCCGCTCTGGTTCATCGTTTCGATGATGTGGCGGGTACCCAGCGCGATCGCCTGGATGGTCGCCAGATACTGTAGCGCCAGATCCTCCGGGGTTCGTGACAGCTTCAGACCGCTCATGACGCCGCTCAGGGTCGGGTCGGCGCGCGGCGAGCGGTTACCGTGAAAATAGGGCAGAACGTGGATATCACGGGTCAGGAACGCGATGTTTTCCGGCTCTCCCGCCATTTTGCGTAGCAGGGCGTTGAGCACTTCATAGATGGTCTGGCCGTTGGACTTGGCCTGCGCCAGCAGCGGGGCGTAGCAGGGATGGGACTGGATGACGTGATCGATCAGGGCGCCGGTCGCTGACTGTCCCCCCTCGTTCAGCCAGTAGCCCGGCAGGATTGCCGAATAGTAAGGCCCCCATACGCCGCCAATAAAGCGCGCGGTGGGCGACATGGCCATATGGCCGGTGGAGGTGCCGCCGATCAGGGCGATGCGGCGATCGAAGTCGGCCAGGTCACCGCTGACGCCGCTGGCGCCCAGGGTTCCCAGCGTACCGGCATGGGCGTCGATGATCGAGACGCTGACCGCCGTGCCGGGGATCAGGCCCATCTCTCGCGCCGCGCGCTCGGTTAGGCCATAGCCCAACGGCTCTCCCATGGTTTTGACTTCACGGCCGATCTTGGCGGCATCGTGCGCCAGCAGATCCTCCAGCCCGATTTCGCGGAAATAGCTCTCATCCCAGCGGTTTTCGTGTCCCAGATAGGTCCACTTGCATACGGTGGAGCAGAGGGAGCGGGTGTCATCCTGGGTGGCGCGCCAGGTTAAAAAGTCTGGAAGGTCAAAGAAGTAGCCTGCATTGGCCCAGGTGGTCGGCATATGCTGTTTTAACCACAGCAGCTTGGGTGTCTGCATTTCCGGCGAGATGATACCGCCGACGAAGTCCAGCACCCGGTGGTGGGTGGTGTTGATGCGCTGCGCCTGGGCGATGGCGCGGTGATCCATCCAGACGATGATGTTCTGCTCGCTGCGCCCGGAGGGGCTGATGGTCAGCGGTTTGCCTTCGCTGTCCAGCACCACCAGCGAACAGGTGGCATCGAATCCCATCCCTTTGATTTGAATTGGGTTAATGTCGGCCTGGCTCACGGCGTCGCGCACCGCGTTACACACCGCCTGCCAGATGTTGTCGGACGACTGTTCGACAAAGTCGGCCTGGGGACGGTAGAGGTCGATTTCGCGCGTTGCCTGGCCGACCATGCGCCCGCTGAGGTCAAAGACACCGGCGCGAGCGCTTCCGGTTCCCACATCTACGCCAATAAAGTAGCTTGCCATGAATTTTCTCCTGAAATCAGGCTGTTCGATTCTGTAATGCAATAAACAGGATCAGCACACCGCCCCACAGGGCCATGGTCAGATAGCTGCTGACGCCCAGCAAATTGAGCCCGCTCTCCAGCATCTGCAGCACGATCAGCGCCAGCACCAGCCCCAGAATACGGCCAAATCCGCCGTCCGGGTTAATCCCGCCGAGCACCGAGGCCAGAATGGTGACCAGCAGATAGGACTCCCCGTAGCCGGCCTTGGCCGAGTTGAACTTGGCCATCATCAACAGCGCCGCGGCCCAGCCGAGCAGGGCCGAAATGATATAGACGGCGATCTGTACGCGGGCGGTGTCTACCCCGCTGAAACGGGTCGCCTGCTGGTTGGAGCCGATCAGATACAGGCTGCGTCCCAAAGTGGTGTGCTCCAGCAGGAGCCACAGCGCGGCGGCGACGGCCAGAAACAGCAGCATGGCCAGGGGGATCCCCAGCAGGGTGGCGCTGCCGAGCTGCTGGATCAGCGGCGGGAAGCCGGCGATCACCGCGCCGTTGGAGAGCAGGATATTGAGTCCGGTGAGCAGCGTCATGGTGCCCAGCGTCGCCAGGATCGGCGACACGCCGACCCAGGCGATCAGGGCGCCGTTGAGTGCGCCGATCGCGACGGCCACCAGTAGACCCGCCAGCAGCGCCAGCACCAGGAAGGCCGGCTGCTCGGGATGGCTGACGATAATGGCGGCCATGACCAGCGAGCAGGCGTTGGCGCCGGCGATGATCGACAGGTTAATGCCGCCGGTCAGCATAGTCACGCCCATACCGAGCGCCAACATGCCCAGGATCGGCAGCTGGGAGGCGATGGATTGAAAGTTGGCTACGCTGAAGAAGCGGGTGCCGAGCAGCGCGGAAAACAGCAGCGCGACGACAACGATGATCAGGCACTGCAGGCGAATGATGCGATCGCCAGGCAGCAGGCGCGCAAAGGCGTTCATGCTATAGCTCCTTGGCCAGTTTGCGTTTTTCGTTCCAGGCGGTGCTGCTGATGCTGATCAGGATGATCAGCCCGCTGAGTACCGTATGCCAGTAGGAGGAGACGCCGAGCAGCGTCAGACCGTTCTGCAAAAAGGCCAGCAGAATGACTCCCAGCAGGGTACCGGTGAGGGTACCGCGCCCGCCAGCCATGCTGGTGCCGCCGAGCACCACCGCCGCCAGCACCGTCAGCTCAAAGCCGAGCAGCGAGTTAGGCGCCACCGACTGGGTGATCTGCGCCTGTACCACCGCCGCAATGCCGGCCAGGATCCCCATATAGCCGTAGACATAGAAGTGCAGACGCAGCAGGTTCATGCCCAGGCGGGAGGCGGCGTCGCGGTTGCCGCCCATGGCATAGATCTGACGCCCGAGGCGGGTGTGGTTCATCAGCACGGCGGTCAGCGCGACGGTACCGCCCAGGCACAGCAGCGGCAACGTTAGGCCATAGTCATAGCCGTCTGTGCCGGTAAAGGAGAGGTAGTTGACCCCCTCCATAAACCAGTCGGGAAAACCGTATAGCCAGGTGCCCTTGGTCAGGTAGACCAGCAGCCCATAGTAGAGATTCAGGGTGGCGATGGTAATGATGATCGCCGGCACCCGCAGCCAGTAGACCAGGAAGCCGTTACACAGCCCCAGCAGCAGCCCCACGGCGATGGCCATGACGAAGGCCAGCGGAAAGCTGCCGCCGTGGGTGATGATCCAGCTGGCCATCACGTACTGGGCGATGGCGGTCATCGCCGGGAAGGAGATATCGATCCCGCCGGCGATCAGCACCACGAACAGACCGCAGGCGAGGATCCCGAGAATGGCGTAGCTGGTGGCAACGTCGGTCAGGTTGCCCAGCGAGAAGAATTCATCGGTCGCCAGCGTGAGGCCCAGCGCCAGGGCGATGACCAGCAGCCCGAGATAGGCTTCGTGTCGCCCCGTCAGGCGGGAAAGGAAGGCGTTATGCATTGACCACCTCGGCAATATCCTGTTCGCAGCAGCGCTGCGGTAAAAATTCGGCCACCAGGGCGCCCCGGCGCATCACCAGGATACGGTGGCTGTTGTAATAGGCCTCCGGGATCTCGTCGCAGATCATCAGCACCGCCATGCCCTGCTGCGCCAGATCGCGGGCGATCTGGTAGATCCCCTCTTTATTGGCGATATCGACACCAACGGTCGGCGAGTCGAGGATCAGAATGCGGGGGCGGGTCGCGACCCACTTGGCGATGGCGATGCGCTGCGCATTGCCGCCGGAGAGCGTCTTGACCGGCAGCGCGCTGTCGGCCACCTTGATATTCAACTCACGGATCAGCCGCTGAACCAGCGCATTGGCACGGTGATGATCGAGCAGCCCGGCCTTGGTGTGCAGCTGGTCGAAGACGGTGACGATGGTGTTGTCATAGATCGACTGATCCATAATCAGCCCCTGAGTCAGGCGATCCTCCGACACGTAGCCGATACCGTGGCGGATGGCGTCGCGGTTGCCGTTCAGGGTGACCGTCTGGCCGTCGATGCGGATCTCGCCGCTGTCAGGACGGGTCATGCCGAACAGGCTCAGGCACAGCTCCGTGCGTCCGGCGCCCAGCAGGCCGACGATGGAGACGATCTCGCCCTGATGCAGCGTCAGGCTGATATCGTGGTACTTGCCATGCCGGGTGAGGTTACGCAGCGCCAGGCGCGGCGCAGCCGCTGGGGCATCGTAGGCCGGCAGCGGCGTATAGTGGAAGCGCTGGCCGGTCATCAGGAAGGCCAGCTCGTGGCTGTCCAGCTCGCTGGCGGGCCAGGTGCCGACCAGCTTGCCGTCGCGCATCACGCTGATGCGATCGGCCACCTCCATCACCTCATCCAGACGGTGGCTGACGAAGACCACGCAAATTCCCGTGCTCTTCAGCTCATTGACTACGCGCAGCAGACCGTTGACCTCCTGGCGGGTCAGGGAGGCGGTGGGCTCATCCATGATCACCAGTCGGGCATCGGCGGCGATGGCGCGGCAGATGGCGACCAGCTGGCGATCGGCGATCGACAGCTTTTCCACCTTCTTGTCCGGATCGAGCGTCACGCCGATGCGCTGCATCGCCGCCAGCGCCTGCTGCCGCATGGCGCGGCGGCGGACCCACAGATCGCCGCCCGGCTGGTAGCGATGAATGGCGATGTTTTCCGCCACGCTGAAGTTGGGAAACAGCGACAGGTCTTGATAGATAACCTGCACGCCGTAGTGGGCGGAGAGTGGGGGGGTGAGCTGGTGGAACAGTTTGCCGTCGATCAGGAGGCGGGCTCCCTTTTCCGGCTGATAGACGCCGGAGATGATTTTGATGATGGTACTTTTGCCACAGCCGTTCTGGCCGGCCAGGCAGTGTACCTCGCCTTTATTCAGCGTCAGGCTGACCCGATCCAGAGCCAGCACGCCGGGAAACTGTTTACTGATGTTTTCAAGCGTGATGAATGCGCTGCTGTTCATGGGCAATACTCCGCCGGACGCCCCCGGAGGGGCGTCGTCGTATAACGATGGAGAAAAGATTCCTGAGCGCCGGCCCGCGCGGCCGGCGGCGTTGGTTTCCCTGGTGATGGCGGCCGTGAGCCGGAATCAGAAACCGAGTGACTGGGCGTTATCTTTGGTCACTTCTAATATTTTATTGAAGCGGATGACGTGATCTTTCGTATCTACATCCGCCTTGCCCAGTCCTTCAATGCTCAGGTCCGGTTTGACCTCCTGGCCCTGCAGCAGGCGATCGGCCACGGTCACCAGCGCATAGCCCGCGTCTTTCGGATCCCACAGCAATACCTGCTTGATATCGCCGCGAATCAGATAAGGCGCCGCCTGGGATGGCATGGCGATCCCGACGACGGCCACTTTATCCTTGGCGCGTTTCTTGGCTACCGCCTGACCTGCGCCGATGGGGCCTAGGGAGCCAAAGCCGATAATCCCCTTCAGCTGGGGATAGGTCTTCATCAGATCCAGGGTGGTGGCATAGGATTTATCGATGCTTTCGGCCACCGGTAGGCGCGAGGTGACTTCGAACATCTCTGGATACTTCTCTTTCTGGTACTTCACGGCGTAGTCGGCCCAGGCATTGTGCAGCGGTACGGTCAGGGAGCCGACGTAGATGGCATAGCCCCCTTTGCCGCCCATCACCTTGGCCAGCGCGTCGACGTTGGCCTGCGCGTATTTCTGGCTATCGATGGTTTCGATATCCCACTGGCCGATCTGCTGATCCGGTGACTCATGGGTCAGTACCACGATCCCCTTGTCCCGCGCTTTCTTCAGCACCGGCTCCAACACCTTGGCATCGTTTGGCACCACGATGATGGCATCCACGTTTTTGGCGATCAGATCCTCGATAACCTTGACCTGCTGGGCCGGGTCAGGCGTGGCGGGGCCGGTCTGATAGGCGTTGACATCCAGCTGCTGCGCCGCTTGGTTTACCCCTGTTTCCATGCGGTTGAACCACGGAATACCGGTGACTTTAGCGACCACGGCAATGTCATGCTTTTCTGCCTTTTCTGCGGCAAACGTCGGGGCTGAAAACATGCACGCAGAGGCAAGGGCGGTAGTGAGCAAGGCGAGTTTGAATTTCATGGCTGAACCTTTGTTGTTGTAAGAGCCCGGGAAAATTCATGACGGAAAGGGTAATGAAGAATGGAAACGATTTGCTGCTCATGGGTGATAAAACGTGATCCATACCCATTATTGTAAAATAATGGAAAAATAACGGTTAAAAAACGGTATGAGTTAACGGTCTCCGTAATTTTATTACCCGAAAAATGTTAAATATCATGCTATTCGGATCATTTTATTATCAATCAATTAACATTTCAGACCTCAGTGGTACGCAAAAAGTATGCATCGGATGAGCGATGATCGGTGAATGTTTATATTTGTGAGATGAAACGATAATGCAATTCAGATTCATGAAAATTATTGCGGTAGCGAATGCTATCTATCACCCCACTCGCGGTGTGCGCCTCCGTCAAGCGGGAGCGTTTTCCGTTGCTTTGACTGAAAGTAAACACCATATCGTCGGGGGATGGGGTTATAAACAAAATGTGATAACTCGTCCCCGGCAGGCCATGTAGACTGGAAAAAACGTTGATGGGGGAGCGGTGATGACGGGAAAACGAATTCTGGTGGTAGAGGATGATACGCTGATTGCCGAACTGCTGACGCTGCATCTGTGCGATGAGGGATACCAGGTGACCCACGCCGCCGACGGCGATCGGGGAATGGCGCTGGTTGAACAGGGCGGATGGGACGCGCTGATCCTCGATCTGATGCTGCCGGGCGTGGATGGGCTGGATATCTGCCGTCGGGTGCGCGCCATGACCCGCTATACCCCGATCATCATCACCAGCGCCCGATCCAGCGAGGTTCACCGGGTGCTGGGGCTGGAGCTGGGGGCCGACGACTACCTGGCCAAGCCGTTTTCCATGATTGAGCTGGTCGCCCGCGTAAAGGCGCTGTTTCGTCGCCAGGAGGCGATGGGCCGCAACCTGATGCTGGAGGGGGGACGCCTGAGCTATGGCCCGCTGACCATCGACCCCATGGCGCGGGCGGTGTGGGTGGGCGAGCGGCCGATCGAGCTCACGCCGCGCGAATTCGATCTGCTGTACTTCTTTGCCCGTCACCCCGGGCAGGTATTTTCACGCCTGCAGCTATTGGACAAGGTATGGGGATACCAGCACGACGGCTACGAGCATACGGTCAATACCCATATTAACCGCCTGCGCACCAAGATCGAGGCCGATCCCGCCGAGCCGGCGCTGATCCTGACCGTCTGGGGCGCCGGATACAGGTTCGCCGACGCAGGGGGGGCGGCATGAGCCGCCTGAGCCTGTCGCAGCGTCTGGCGCTGGTGTTTGCCCTGCTGCTGCTGGTGTGCAGCGCCCTGACCGGCTGGCTGCAGCTGCGCAGTAATACGCAGTATAGCCAGCAGGTGATCCAGCGTCTGTCCGCGAACCTGGCGCGTCATATCGCCGAGCATAACCCGCTGCTGCAGGCCGACGGCCTGAACCCGGCGTCGGTAAAAAACCTGTTCGATCAGCTGATGGCGGTGAACCCCAGCGTGGAGGTCTATCTGCTGGATGAGCAGGGGCGGATCATCGGCGACGCGGCGCCGCCGGGGCGTATCGTGCGCCATCAGGTCAGTCTGGCGCCGATCGCGGCGTTTCTGGCGGGAAAACCGCTGCCGCTGTACGGCGACGATCCGCGCAGCCCGGACGCCCGTAAAGTGTTTAGCGCCGCGCCGCTATCGCTGAACGGCCATACGCGCGGCTATCTGTATGTGGTGCTGCTGGGAGAGAACTATAGCCGGCTGAGCGACGACGTCCGGTTCGGTTCCGCCTGGCGCATGGCGGGCTGGTCGATAGCCCTGATCCTGATCTGTGGGCTGCTGGCCTGGCTGCTGGTCTACCGCTGGGTCACCCGCCCGGTTCACGCCCTGATGCGTCAGGTGGGGCGTCTGGAGCACGAGGGACTGGAGACCGTACAGCCTGCGACGCTGGCCGCGCTGCAGCAGATCCGCGGCGAGGATGAGGTCGCCCAGCTGCAGCGGGCGTTTGGCCGCATGGCGCGGCGGATCACCGAGCAGTGGCAGCGCCTGACCGATCAGGATCGCCAGCGGCGCGAGTTTATCACCACCGTCTCTCACGATCTGCGCACGCCCCTGACGTCGCTGCATGGCTATCTGGAGACGCTGAGCCTGAAGCGGGATACCCTGAGCGCCGCCGATCGACGGCGTTACCTGGATACGGCGCTGGCCCAAAGCCAGAAGGTCGGGCGTCTGGCGCAGCAGCTGTTTGAGCTGGCGCGCCTGGAGTACGGTGCGGTGAAGCCGCAGCGCGAGCCTTTCTCTTTTAGCGAGCTGCTGCAGGATGTGTTTCAAAAGTTTGAGCTGGCGGCCGAGGCCCGCGGCCTGACGCTGAGCGCCGACGTAGCGACCGGCCTACCGCTGATTTCGGCTGATATCCATATGATGGAGCGGGTACTGACCAACCTGCTGGATAACGCCGTGCGCCATACGCCGCAGGAGGGGCGCATCGTCGTACGCTTATGGCAGGAGGAGCGGCGGCTGTGGGTTGAGCTGTGCGACAGCGGCCCCGGCGTACCCGATGGGCTGCGCAGCGCGCTGTTCCAGCGGCCGCTGTCATCCAGCGGGGCGCGTTACGGCACCGGCGGGCTGGGGCTGCTGATTGTGAAACGGATGCTGGAGCTGCACGGCGGAGATATCGCCCTGATCGCGCGGCAGCGACAGGGCGCCTGCTTCCGCCTGTCGCTGCCGCTGTAGGGCTGTGGGCTACAGCACGCCCTGCGCCAGCATGGCGTCGGCGACCTTCACGAAGCCCGCGATGTTAGCGCCGCGCACGTAGTGCACCGGCCCGCTCTGACCGCCGCTGTAGTCGACGCAGGCCTGGTGGATATCCAGCATGATCTGCTGCAGACGGCGATCGACCTCCTCCGCGCGCCAGCCGAGGCGGGCGGCGTTTTGCGCCATTTCCAGCCCTGAGGTCGCGACCCCGCCGGCGTTGGCCGCCTTGCCGGGAGCAAACAGGACGCCGGCCTCTAAAAACCGGTCGGTAGCCTCAATGGTGGTGGGCATGTTGGCTCCCTCGGCCACGGCGCGCACGCCGTTGGCGATCAGGGTGCGCGCGGCGTCGGCATCCAGCTCATTCTGGGTGGCGCAGGGCAGCGCGATATCGACCGGCACGTGCCAAGGCTGGCACCCCTCCTGATAGAGCAGGCCAAACTCGCGGGCGTAATCGGCGATCCGCCCATCCGGGGTCGCCTTGATCGCACACAGGCGGGCCAGCTTCTCCGGGGTAAATCCCGCCTCATCGACCACGCAGCCGTTGGAGTCCGATGCGGTAATGACCCTGGCGCCCAGCGCCATCGCCTTCTCGATGGCGTACTGCGCCACGTTACCGGAGCCGGAAACGGCGATGCGCATGCCCTCCAGCCCCATGGCATGGCGCTGGAGCATGGCATCGGTAAAATAGACCAGCCCATAGCCGGTGGCCTCTGGGCGCATCAGGCTGCCGCCGAAGGAGAGTCCCTTGCCGGTAAATACGCAGGCGGTGCTGTTGGCGAGCTTTTTCATCATCCCCGCCATATAGCCGACCTCGCGCCCGCCGACGCCGATATCTCCCGCCGGCACGTCGGTATCGGCGCCGAGATGGCGATACAGCTCGGTCATCAGCGCCTGGCAGAAGCGCATGATCTCACCGGCGCTTTTCCCTTTGGGGTTAAAATCGCTGCCGCCTTTTCCCCCGCCCATCGGCAGCGTGGTAAGCGCGTTTTTAAAGGTCTGCTCAAAGCCGAGAAATTTGAGGATCGACAGATTGACCGAGGGATGAAAGCGCATTCCGCCCTTGAATGGCCCAATGGCCGAGCTGAACTGCACGCGCCAGGCCCGATTTACCTGCACCTGGTTACGGTCGTCCACCCAGCTGACGCGAAATTGGATCACTCTCTCCGGCTCGATCAGCCGCTCCAGCAGAGCGCTGTCGCGGTAGTGGGGATGCTGCTGCAGAAAGGGCCACAGGGTTGTCATGACCTCACGGACGGCCTGTGCAAACTCCGGCTGATGGGGGTCGCGCAGCTGGACACGCTGCATGAATTGATCGACTGATGCGAGGTGAGCCATAAAAACTCCTTGTTATTATAGAATTGCATTCGTTGTGTCGCAGATGCCTGCCGGCAGCCTAAAAAATAGGCTGTTTGGGACTATAGCATCGCAGCACGCGGGCAGCGCAAGGAGTTTTATCGGGAGAAAAAAAGAACAACGCCCTGTGCTGTCAGGGCGTTGTCGAGAAGTGAATAATTAGGCGTTTTGGCCATCGGCCGGTGTGTTCATCATCCGGTTAAGCCAGGGCACCATCGCCGCCATCACCAGCGTGACGATCAGCGTGGCGATACCGATCTTACCGAAGACGCCGGTATAGATGGGCAGGGTCTGCAGCGGATCGTGGATCCCCGCCGGCACCGCGGTGAAGGTCGCGACGTAGCCGCCGAGCAGGAAGGCGGCGGCCTGGGTCAGGAACCACATCCCCAGAATAAAGCCCATCAGGTACTGTGGCACCAGCGCGGCGACCATCGCCAGCCCCAGCGCGCTGATCATCAGCTCCCCGAGGCTCTGGAACAGGTAGACCAGCACCACAAACCAGGGAGAGGTTAACCCCTGGGCGTCAGCAAACCACATGCCCGCGGCGGCGGCGGTGAGGAAGCCCAGAGAGCACAGCAGCATTCCCAGAGTAAATTTAGTCGGCATGGTCATGTCGCGGCCGCGGCTGCCCAGGCGGGTGTAGATCGAGGCCAGGATCGGGCTGGCCACCACGACCCAGAACGGGTTGAGCGCTTGGAAGCTGACCGGGTTAATGGCGAAGCCGAGCAGCTCGTGACGGACATTATTGATGGCGAAGAAGTTAAGCGAGGTCGGCATCTGCGCATAGAGAATGTAGAACAGGACGGCTTCGACCATCAGGATGAACGCGACGAACATCCGATTGCGCTCGGTTTTATCCTGCTTAAAGGCTTCGCGGAAGAAGAAGTACAGCACCACCGCGGAGACCGCGATTAGCACGATGTTGGCGACGCCGACGTTGTGCATCAGCCAGGCGCAGAGAAAGATCATTACGACGGCCCCGGCCAGCACCAGCAGCAGCTTGCCATAGTTCAGCGGCTGATGATCCGGCGCTGAGCCGATGTTGCGTACCATGCCGCGGCAGGCGAAGTAGACCAGCAGGGCGATGATCAATCCCAGGCCGCACAGGTTATAGGTCACCGCATAGCCGAAGCGTTCGGCGATGATCGGCGCCAGGGAGAGGGAGAGCAGCGACCCGATGTTGATGGACATGTAAAACAGAGTGAAGGCGCCATCCAGGCGCGGATCCTTCGGCGGGTAGCATTTGGAGAGCAGACTGGCCGGGTTCGCCTTGAACAGGCCATTGCCGACGGCGATGGTACCCAGGGCGATGAAGATCATCTCTGGCTTCAGCAGCGACATGCCGGTCATAAAGTAGCCCAGCGCCAGCACGATAGCGCCGAGCACCATGGTGCGCTTGGTGCCCAGCAGATGGTCGCCGACGTAGCCGCCGATAGAGATCAGGCAGTAGACCAGCGCGGCAAAGGCGCCGAAGGTGATGAAGGCCTGCTCCTGAGAGAAGCCCAGCTGTTTGACGAAAAAGACGGCCAGAATGCCCTGTACGCCGTAATAACCGAAGCGCTCCCACAGCTCAACGAAGAAGATCATGAAGAAGGGCTTGGGTTGGTGAAGTAAACCGGGCGCGGTGTTGTTCATTGTGGTTGATCTCGGATTATTGTTATGTCGTGAAAAGGGTCGGCGTGGCCTGTCACGCCACGATACCGTGAAATAGAATGCCATTTTATAAGCAGATGGGCTGCATTAAATGCGGTATGTACGGCTATTTTATAGTTTATTGTTTTGAAATGGCGCGAATTTGTTGGCGGATCACACTATCCTGATGGGCGGGGGATACGCTGCGGCCAAAATAAAAAACGCCGGCGCGTAGAGACGCGCCGGCGTGGTAAAGAAAGCGTGGAACGAGCGACGTGACGTTAGTCGTCCTCTTCATCCTTCAGCGGAACGATCAGCATGTCGATATGAACGGTATTAATCAGCTGGCGGGCGGAGGACATCAGCTTGCTCCAGAAGTCCTGATGGTGGCCGCACAGGACTAAGTCCATATCGTATTTCTTGATGGCATCCACCAGCACCTGACCAAGATCGCCGCTGCCGCTCAGGGTTTCGGTAATCGGATAGCCTGCGTTTTGCGACAGTTCGGTCAGCGCATGGTGCGTTTCATCGGAGATGCGTTTTTGCATATCGCCCAGGTTAACGTCGATCAGGCCGGTATACAGATCGGAATAGTTGACGTCTACGTGGATCAGCGAAACCTTGGCATCGTAGGGGCGTGCCATGGATACGGCTTTTTCGACCAGTATGTTACTTTCCGGGGAAAGGTCTACAGCAACCAGGATGTGTTTATAAGCCATAAGATAGCTCCTTCCTAAAGCCGATTAACGGTGATGACAGGTTTCGTCCGCCCCGGTGGGTGCGCTGGCGATGCCTGTATATTAGCACTGTCCGGACAGCGAGATGTGTCGTGCGGCTCACAGGGTAGTTTTTTGTATGACCATCCCGGAGAAGACCGTGACCGGAGTCAGTTGTAAACGGCGCCCCGTGACTGCAGGAGCGTGCCAGGTAATATAATTAACCCATTTTTTATAAGGATAGCCGCAGGGTAAATCAAGCACTGTTTCCCTATTACGTGGAAAAGTTGATTTATCCCCGGAATCCCCATGCCTATGGTGCTATTTTTGTGGCTGATTTCGCGAATATATAATGAAATCTATAACCTATAGCGTAGAGAACTCCGGCGTGCCACGCGATATATAAATAATTTTTGTGATCTCTGTACGGGTTGCCGCCAGATTTCCTACACTAAGAATTGGAGACCCCGCACGCCGGGGCTCGCCGTCTCTTCATAACAACACCGTGGGCCGGGGCGAGTCAGCTGTGCCGGCGTTGTCTGTCTGGATAGGGCGTCCACGGCAGGGAGGTTACGCCGTGAGGATGCCGGGAGGGGAAACCATGATTAATACCGTCGCGTTATTTTGGGCGTTGTTTATTGTGTGCGTGGTCAACATGCTGCGTTATTACTCTTCCCTGCGCGCCCTGCTGGTGGTGCTGCGCGGCTGCGATCCGCTGCTGTACCAGTACGTGGACGGCGGCGGCTTCTTTACCAGCCACGGCCAACCCAGCAAACAGCTGCGCCTGGTGCGCTATATCTATGAGCGCCGTTACTGCGATCACCATGACGGGGAGTTTATCCGCCGCTGCGAGCGTCTGCGCCGTCAGTTTATGCTGACCAGCGCCCTGTGCGGGCTGGTGGTGGTCGCGTTGATTGCGCTGACGCTCTGGCACTGAGGGGAAACGGGCGTTGCCTAATGCCTGGGATTGTTATAGGGTGGAGAGGAACTTTTCATGATGGATTCGATGACCATGTCAACCCAGCGTCGCCTGCTAAACCTACTTCTTCTCCTTAGCACCTAGGGCGGCCTGCGCACACCATTCATTCTTTCAGGGCCGCCGGATGGCGGCCTTGTTGCAGATACCCTCAAGACGAACTCCGGCGATCCGTAATTCAACCGGAGCGATGTTATGAGTCAAATGTTAGCCAGTGGCCAGACGGCCGCCCGCGGTCCCCAGTGGTCATCGCGGGTGGGGCACATCCTGGCCGCCGCAGGATCGGCGATCGGTATCGGCGCCATCTGGAAATTTCCCTATGTGACGGCCACCAACGGCGGCGGAGCGTTTCTGCTGCTGTTTCTGCTGTTTAGCTTTACTCTGGGGCTGGCGGTGTTCATGGCAGAAACGCTGCTGGGCAGCCATAGCCGCCAGAGTGTGGTGAAGGCGTTCAGTCAGATGTGCGGCCGCCGCTGGGGATGGGTGGGTATCCTGGGTATCGTGACCAGCGGATGTATCTATAGCTTTTACAGCGTGGTCGGTGGCTGGACCGTCGGCTATACGCTGCTGGCCGGCGCCGGCCGCTTGCAGAGCGGCGATGCGTCTGCGCTCCAGGCGCTGTTTAGCCGCTACATCAGCGATCCCTACTGGCCGGTATTGACCCACCTGCTGTTTGCCGCCCTGACCGGCTATGTGGTGCTGGGCGGCGTACAGCGCGGCGTCGAGAAGGCGGTGAAGGTCATGATGCCACTGCTGCTGCTGATCATGGTGGCGCTGATCGCGATCGGCGTGACGCTGCCGGGCGCCGGTGCCGGCCTGCGGATGTTCCTGCAGCCCGACTTTAGCCATCTGAGCGGGAAAAGCGTGCTGGATGCGCTGGGCCTGGCCTTTTTCTCCCTGTCGGTGGGGCTGGGGATCCACACCACCTATGGCGCCTATCTGCCGGACAGCCGCGGCGTGGCCCGCTCCAGTCTGTGGGTGGTGGCGCTCTCTTGCCTGGTGTGCGTGTTGGCCGGGCTGATGATTTTTCCCGCGCTGAGCGCGGCCGGGCTGGACCCCAGCGCCGGGCCGGGGTTGACCTTTATGACGATGCCGGTGTTCTTTTCCCATCTGCCGTTTGGCAGCCTGTGGGCACTGGCGTTCTTTGTGCTGCTGCTGCTGGCGGCGCTCTCCTCGTCGATCTCCCTGCTGGAGCATATCGTGGCATTTGCCTGTGGACGCTGGGGGTGGTCGCGGCGTAACGCCACCCTGCTGGTCAGCGCTGGCATCATGACGGCGGGGATCCCGGTGACCCTCTCGTTTGGGCCGCTGGCGCGCTACACTCTGGGTGGGCGTACTCTGTTCGATTGGCTGGACTTTCTGACTTCTAACCTGATGATGCCGCTGTTCGCCATCGCGATCTGTCTGCTGTTTGGCTGGTCGTCGCGCCTGGAGGCGCTGCTGCCGGAGACGTTGCCGGCGCACTGGCGTCACGCCCTGCGCTTTACCTGGCGCTACGCCGCGCCGCTGTGCATTGGGGTTATTCTGCTGCATGGCGTGGTGTAAGGCGCGGACGCATGCGGCCCAGCGCCTATCGGCCAAAAAAAGCCCGCATTCGCGGGCTTTTTTATCGCTTAGCGGGCCGTTAGACCACGAAGGTGAGCGCCAGCCAGTACAGCAGGCTGGAGATGATGATCGCCATGGGCAGCGTCAGCACCCAGGCCAGCAGGATGTTCTTCACCGTTTTGCCCTGTACGCCGCCGCCGTCGACCAGCATGGTGCCGGTGACCGCAGAGGAGAGTACATGGGTGGTGGAGACCGGCATCCCGGTGTAGCTGGCCACGCCGATGGAGACCGCGGCGGTCATTTGCGCGGAGACCCCCTGCGCGTAGGTCATCCCTTTCTTCCCGATCTTTTCGCCGATGGTGGTGGCGACGCGACGCCAGCCGACCATGGTGCCCAGCGACAGGGCGAGGGCAACGGCGACGATGATCCACATCGGAGCATATTCCACCGTTGCCAGCAGATCTTTGCGCAGATCGGTCAGGAAGCGCTTATTGGTTTCGTTGGTTTCCGGCAGCTTGGCTACCTTACCGGCCGTGTCGGCGACGCACATCAGCAGGCGGCGCATATGGCTGCGCTGATCGACGCTCAGCTGATCGTAGCTTTGCAGATCGGTCAGCATACCCTGCGCGCTGGCGATGGCGACCTGGGCCCGGGCGGGGTCGCAGTGGAAGATCTTGCTGCCGTTGGCCTCTTCGCTGGCCGGGACTTCCGGCTCCGCGCTGATGACGTGGCTCAGCTCAGCTTGATGCTGACGATAGTACTGGTCCAGGTGGGTAATGGCATCGCGCGTGCGGGCAATATCGTACCCCGTCGCGTCCATGTTCATCACGAAACCGGCCGGGGCGACGCCGATTAGCACCAGCATCAGCAGACCGATCCCTTTCTGTCCATCGTTCGCACCATGGGAAAAGCTGACGCCGATAGCCGATACGATCAGGGCGATACGGGTCCAGAACGGCGGCTTGCGTTTGCCATCGATCTTTTCACGCTCGGCCGGCGTCATATGAATACGGCGACGTTTTTTGGTTCCGCTCCAGTAGCGGCGCAGCATCCAGACGATCAGACCGGCCAGCAGCAGGCCGACGATCGGCGAGATGATCAGCGAGAGGAAGATCTCAATCATCTTCGGGATGTTCAGCGCATCCACCACGGAGGTATGGGTCATGAGCGCGTTGGTCAGCGCGATGCCGATGATGGCCCCGATCAGGGTGTGGGAGCTGGAGGCCGGCAGGCCGAAATACCAGGTTCCCAGGTTCCAGATGATCGCCGCCAGCAGCAGGGAGAACATCATGGCCAGTCCATGGGCGGAGCCCACGTTCAGCAGCAGGTCGGTCGGCAGCAGGTGAACGATGGCATAGGCCACGCTCAGGCCGCCCAGCATGACGCCGAGGAAGTTAAAAATACCGGACATTACCACGGCGATCTGCGAGCGCAGGGCACGGGTGTAAATCACGGTTGCGACCGCGTTGGCCGTATCGTGGAAGCCGTTGATGGCTTCGTAGAACAGCACAAAGAGCAGCGCGAGGACTAACATTAGGCCAGTATGGAAATCTAGCCCTGCAAAGAGATGTAGCATATGCGTTACGCCAGTTTGTGGACATGAACGCGGCGCATTATCGGCGAGAAGACTGGGTGGGGAAAAGTAAAATATGACGTTTTTTTGATTTGTCGGCGGCAAAAGCGGGCGGGAAGTTAAGACTACTCTTAGTATTTCATAAAGTTATAAGAATTATGCTGCTAAAAATATTTTATAAGCTGATGGGGTTTTCTATGGCATTTCCTTGTTTATCAGCACCATCCCGGCGTATTTTTACCCGAGCAATCGCGGCGCGCTGCGTGATATGGCAGCGCGCCGCGGGGGTTAGAACCACTGACCGAAGCGGTGAATATAGAAACGCTTCATCAGCTGCGTCAGGATGCAGTAGCTCAGCAGGATGGCGACCAGCCACGGGAAGTAGGTCAGCGGCAGCGGCTGCAGGCCGATAAAGTGTCCCAGCGGCGAGAAGGGAATATAGATCCCGAGCGCGATGATGATTCCGGTAGTCAGCATTACTGGCAGGGCGGCGCAGCTCTGAATGAACGGGATCTTCTGGGTGCGCAGCATATGCACGACCAGCGTCTGCGACAGCAGTCCCTCGATGAACCAGCCGGACTGGAACAGCGACTCATGAGTAACGCTGTTGGCGGAGAACACATACCACATCAGGGCGTAGGTGGCGATATCAAATAGGGATGAGGTCGGCCCGATCCACAGCATGAAACGGCCGATGTTTTTGGCGTCCCACTTCCGCGGTTTACGCAGAAACTCCCTGTCCATCCGGTCCCACGGCAGGCTCATCTGCGACAGATCGTACAGCAGGTTCTGCAGCAGCAGCTGAATGGCCAGCATCGGTAGGAACGGGATGAAGGCGCTGGCGACCAGCACGGAGAACACGTTGCCGAAGTTAGAGCTGGCGGTCATGTTCAGGTATTTGATGATATTGCCGAAGGTCTCACGGCCGGTGATCACCCCCTGCTCCAGCACCATCAGATCCTTCTCCAGCAGGATGATATCCGCCGACTCTTTGGCGATATCCGTTCCGGTATCGACGGAGATGCCGACGTCGGCGTCGCGCAGCGCCGGGGCGTCATTGATGCCATCGCCGAGAAATCCGACGGTGTGGCCATTATTCTGCAGCGCTTTGAGTACCCTGGATTTTTGCAGCGGGCTCAGCTTGGCGAAGACGGTACGCTGCTCCGCCTCCTGCGCCAGCTGTTGGTCGTCCATGCTTTCGATATCGCTGCCCAGCAGGATCTCGCCCGGCGTCAGCCCCACCTCTTGGCAGATCTTGCCGGTGACGGTCGGATTATCGCCGGTCAGCACTTTGACCACGACGCCGTTTTCGCGCAACGCGTCCAGGGCGGTGGCGGCGGACTCTTTCGGCGGATCCAGAAACGTCAGCAGGCCACACAGGGTCAGGTCGCGCTCGTCGGCAATGCTCAGAGGAAACGCGCAGCCATCGCGGCCGAGCTCGCGGGTGCCGAGCATCAGCACGCGGAATCCCTGACGGTTATACCCCTCCGCCAGCGACTGCAGCGCGGCGCGGCGCGCCTTATCCAGCGGCTGCACCTGGCCCTGCTCTTCAATGTGGCTGGCGATGGCCAGCATCTCTTCGACGGCGCCCTTACAGATCAGCGTATGGTTCTGCTGCTCATCACTGACCACGATAGAGAGACGGCGCCGGCTGAAGTCAAACGGTAGTTCGTCGATTTTGCTGTAGCCGGCCATCGCCTCAATGGCCGGTTTATCCTGGCCGCAGCGGATCACCGCTTTGTCCATCAGGTTCTTCATGCCGCTTTGGTGATAGCTGTTCAGCCAGGCCAGCTGCAGAACGCGAGGATTTTCGACGCCTTGGGTATCCAGATAGTGCTCAAGAATAATACGATCCTGAGTCAGGGTACCGGTCTTATCGGTGCACAGCACGTCCATGGCGCCAAAGTTCTGGATGGCGTTGAGGCGCTTCACAACCACCTTACGCCGCGACATGGTGATGGCGCCTTTGGCCAGGTTGGAGCTGACGATCATCGGCAGCATCTCCGGCGTGAGTCCGACGGCGACGGCCAGGGCGAACAGCGCGGCATCGGTCCAGTCACCCTTGGTAAAGCCGTTGATCAGCAGCACGATCGGCACCATGACCAGCATAAAGCGGATCAGCAGCCAGCTGACGCTGTTAACGCCGCGGTCGAACGCGGTCTGCGAGCGTGTGCCGACGATGGATTTGGCCAGCGAGCCGAAGTAGGTGCGGTTGCCGGTGGCGACCACGACCGCCCGGGCCGTACCGCTGGAGACGTTGGTGCCCATCAGGCAGACGTTGGCCTGCTCCAGCAGGCTGCCTTCGGCGCCGCAGGGTGCGCTGGACTTTTCACGCACGCTGGCAGTCACATCATATTTTTCGATCGGTAGGGATTCTCCGGTCAGCACGGCCTGGCTGATAAACAGGTCGCGCGACTCAATCAGCTTTACGTCAGCCGGTACCATATCGCCGGCGGAGAGCAGAATGATGTCGCCCGGCACCAGCTGCTGCATCGGTATCTCGTGGCATTCGCTCTGGGCAAACGGGTGGGCGCGCCGCAGCACGGTCGCCGTGGTGCGAACCATGGACTTCAGCGCCTCGGCGGCCTTATTGGTGCGAAACTCCTGCCAGAAGCGCAGCAGCCCGCTGAGGGAGACCATCACCAGAATGATGATCACCCCGGTCAGATCGGTCGGCTCGCCATGACGCAGCGGGAGCCAGTAATCGGTGAAGAAGCTGATCAGCGCCAGCGCGATCAGCACGTAGATAAAGGGGTTGTTGAACGCCATGAAGAACTGAATCAGCGCCGGCGGCGCCTTTTCATGGGCGACCTGGTTGGGGCCGTGCAGCTGCAGGCGCTCGTGGGCGTCGTCCTCCTCCAGCCCCAGCGTATTGGCGGAGAGGTTGGCCAGGGTGGCGTCCAGGCTGACGCGGGCTTCATCGGCGATAGCGTGGCGCTTTGTCTGTTTTTCCCGGCGGCCGTTAAGAACCGCGGTGTTTTGATCGATCATCTGAGTCATAATGCGCTACTCATGTGCTGTTTTTAAGCACACCCCTGCCGCCCGGCAAAAGGTGTCTGTACGTGTGAGGCGTAGGGAAACGCTGGGCGTGACCTATCTTGTGTCGTTATGCGCAGCGCTTCAGGGGTGCGACGGCATAATGCACGCCGCGGCGAAGCTTATTCGCCCGGAGGAAACAGTGCCTGGGTATAAAACAGCATGATAACTGTCCGCATTTACGCGAGCGCGGTGCGCAGCGCGCGTGTCATTACTAAGGGTATGCAGCAGTTCGATATGAAGTGTTGCTGCCCGCCTGGGTTCGGCAAGCAGCACATCGTGAAGATGGTCAGCTTGCCAAGGATAAGTGCGTGTTGTCCTGATGACTCTGACTGTCCAAAGAGGGTATCTCCACCAACTAAAAAGTGGGCTAACTATAGTTCTGCCCGCGAGAGCTGTAAACCGTACAGAGTTAAACCAATGGTTAACAAAGTTATCCTTTCCATCCCTTCGCGGGAGCAAAAACAGATAAAATTATTAAGTATCAATAGGTAGTGATGTATTGCATGGCTCGCACTTTCTTACAAAAGCGCTTTACATCATCACATGATAATGATTATCATTAACTTGTTTTTCGGGTGGTGGCTTCACCTCCACCGGGAAGGCACGACATTGCTCACATTGCTTCCAATTTTTTAGCCAGCGTCGGGTGCTGGCTTTTTTTTGTCTACGATCGCGCAGCGGCGGGCAGTGCGCCGGCCTACAATGGTGACGCACCGTGGCGAAGGAGGGGGTATGGGCGTCAGCCAGATGGATTTGATCTTGTCTCTGCTGCAGCAAATGTGTGTCTATCTGGTGATTGCCTATCTGCTGAGTAAAACACCGCTGTTTATTCCGCTGATGCAGGTGACTATCCGTCTGCCGCATAAGCTGGTGTGCTACCTCACCTTCTCCATGTTCTGCATCATGGGGACCTACTTTGGCCTGCATATTGATGACTCCATCGCCAACACCCGGGCTATCGGCGCGGTACTGGGCGGGGTACTGGGCGGGCCGGGCGTCGGCTTTCTGGTGGGGCTGACCGGCGGCCTGCACCGCTATTCGATGGGAGGAATGACGGCGCTGGCCTGCATGATCTCCACCGTGGTCGAGGGGCTGGTCGGGGGGATACTGCACCGCTACATGCTGCGCCATCACCGTCTTGATCTGCTGTTTACGCCTTGGGTAGTCGGTGCGATCACCCTGCTGGCCGAGTGTCTGCAGATGGGGATTATCCTGGCGATCGCCCGCCCGTTCTGGGAGGCCGAAGCGCTGGTCGAGCACATTGCGCTACCGATGATGATCACCAATACCGTCGGCGCGGCGATGTTCATGCGCATTCTGCTGGATCGGCGGGCCATCTTTGATAAATACACCTCGGCCTTTTCCGCCAAGGCGCTGCAGATCGCCGCCCGGGCCGAGGGGATACTGCGTCAGGGCTTCGATCGCCAGAACAGCATGAAGGTGGCGCGGATCCTGTATGAGGAGCTGGGCGTCGGTGCGGTGGCGCTGACCGATCGCCAGCGCCTGTTGGCCTTTATCGGCATCGGTGATGATCACCATCGGGTCGGCTCGCCGATCACCTCGCACCATACCCACCGGGCCATCGAGCAGAACCAGGTGGTGTACGCCGACGGTAATGAGGTGCCTTACCAGTGCTCCATCACCCCGCACTGTAAGCTGGGATCGTCGCTGGTGATCCCGCTGCGCGGTGAGGATAACCGGGTCATGGGCACGATTAAGCTCTACGAGCCTAAGAACCGGCTGTTTTCCAGCATCAACCGAACCCTGGGGGAGGGGATTGCGCACCTGCTGTCGGCGCAGATCTTGGCGGGCAAGTATGAGCAGCAAACCCAGCTGTTGGCCCAGTCGCAGATTAAGCTGCTGCACGCGCAGGTGAATCCCCATTTCTTATTTAATGCCCTGAATACCCTGTCGGCGGTGATCCGCCGCGACCCGGACCATGCGCGGCGCCTGGTGCTGTCGCTATCGACGTTCTTTCGCAAGAATCTCAAGCGCAACGGTGATGAGGTGACGCTGGCGGACGAGCTGGAGCACGTGAACGCCTACCTGGAGATAGAGAAGGCGCGTTTCGCGGAGAATCTGGTGGTCGCGGTGTACTCTGACGCCGCGCTGCGGGAGGTTCGCCTGCCGGCGTTCTCCCTACAGCCGATCGTTGAGAATGCGATTAAGCACGGTACGGCGCAGCTGTTCGGCGTGGGACGGGTCGAGATCCGCAGCTGGCGTGAGGGGGAGCGGGTCTCTATCTGCGTGGAGGACAACGCCGGGCTGTATCGGCCGACGCCGGGCGGCGATGGATTGGGAATGAACCTGGTCGATCGGCGGATCAAGGCGCGCTATGGCGAACGCTATGGGGTGCAGGTCGACTGTGTGCCGGAGCGTTCGACCCGGGTGGTGGTGTGCGTGCCGTGGTCACCGCCGACGGAGGCCTTATCCCCGTCGACGGCGCCTGCGCCGCATCAGGGCACGGACTAGAGCAGCAGCCTCAGCATACGGCGCAGCGGCTCGGCGGCGCCCCACAGCAGTTGATCGCCCACGGTAAAGGCGGACAGATACTGCGGTCCCATGTTCAGCTTGCGCAGACGGCCAACCGGGGTGGCCAGCGTGCCGGTGACGGCGGCCGGCGTCAGCTCACGCATGCTCAGCTCGCGATCGTTGGGGATCACCCGCACCCATTCATTATGGCGGGCCAGCAGCTGCTCCACCTCTGGAATAGCGATATCGCGCTTCAGCTTGATGGTAAAGGCCTGGCTATGGCAGCGCAGAGCGCCGACCCGGACGCACAGACCATCGATCGGAATCGTCTGGGGGCTCGCCAGGATCTTATTGGTTTCGGCCTGTCCCTTCCACTCCTCGCGGCTCTGACCGTTATCCAGCGCCTTATCGATCCACGGGATCAGACTGCCGGCCAGCGGTACGCCAAAGTTATCCGTCGGCAGGGTACCACTGCGCATCAGATCGGTGACCCGGCGCTCGATATCCAGGATCGCGCTGGCCGGGTTTTCCAGCGCTGGCGCGACCTGGCCGTGCAGCATCCCCATCTGGGTCAGCAGCTCGCGCATATGGCGTGCGCCGCCGCCGGAGGCGGCCTGATAGGTGGCGACGGAGACCCACTCCACCAGATCGGCGGCGAAAAGCCCGCCCAGGGACATCAGCATTAGGCTGACGGTACAGTTGCCGCCGACAAAGGTTTTTACGCCGCTCGCCAGGCCTCGATCGATCACCGCGTGGTTGACCGGGTCAAGGATAATGATGGCGTCATCCTGCATCCGCAGCGCCGAGGCGGCATCGATCCAGTATCCTTGCCAGCCCGCCGCCCGCAGCCGCGGATAGATGGCCTGGGTATAATCGCCGCCCTGACAGGTGATGATAATATCCAGCGCCTTGAGCGCGTCGATATCGGAGGCATCCTGCAGCGTGCCGCGGTGGCCGCCGAACGTCGGTGCCGGCTGGCCATGCTGCGAGGTTGAAAAAAAGACCGGGCGGATAGCGTCGAAGTCGCGCTCTTCGCTCATGCGTTGCATAAGCACCGAGCCAACCATGCCGCGCCAGCCGATAAAACCAACGTTTTTCATATGCACTCCTGCCTTGGATGGTGACGAGTTGTGGATCGGCCGCCGCGCGCCGGCGCGACGCGCAACGGTGTGATAATCATCAAACTTACAAGATGTGCCGCGATGCGCAAGTGAATTTATTCGATGGCGGCGGCGGGATCGGCGCGCGGGACTCATAATAGCGGCGCCGCGCGCCGCAGGGGGAGAGCTCCCCGCAGGCCACTTTTTATGCCACAATAGCCCGCAGTGACGGCGCACCGCGCTACCCTTATTTTCCTGCGCGATACCATGACAATGACACCGATGTCTTCCATGATCCACGGCTGGCTGACGCGTGAGCGCAGCTTTGCTGCGTTTACGACCGGTCCGCTGCTGGATTTTTGGCAGCGGCGTCGGGAGGCCGAATTCTGCGGCGTTGACGGCATTGCGATCCGCTACGTGGCCTTTTGCGATGCGCGGCACACCCGCGCGATACTGATCGCCCCGGGTCGCATTGAAAGCTATATGAAATATCCGGAGCTGGCCTACGATCTGTTTGTGAGCGGCTATGACGTGGTGATCATCGACCACCGCGGCCAGGGAACCTCCGATCGGATGCTGGCCGACTCGCACCGCGGCCACGTGGAGCGCTTTGACGACTACGTGGATGATCTGCAGCAGCTGTGGCAGCGCGAGCTGCTGGCGCGCCCCTATCGGCAACGTTTCTTGCTGGCGCACTCGATGGGCGGCGCTATCAGCGCCCTGTTTCTGGCCCGCCGCCCCGCGGGGCTGACCGCCGCGGCGCTGTGTGCGCCGATGACCGGGATCCGCCTGCCGCTGCCGCGCTGGCTGGCGAATGGCATCCTGAGCTGGGCCACGCGGCGCCGTGCGCGCCGTACCCGCTATGCCCTGGGCACCGGCTACTGGCGTCCCCTGCCATTTATGGTTAACGAACTCACGCACAGCCGGGTGCGGTATCGTCGTTTTTTGCGCTATTATTCTGACTATCCACGGCTGCAGGTGGGCGGGCCGACCTATCAGTGGGTCGCCGAAAGCCTGACCGCTGCCGAACGGATCCAGCGCGTGGCGCCGGAGATCGTCACGCCGCTGCTGCTGCTGCAGGCCGCAGAGGATCGCGTGGTGGATAATGCGTCACAGCTGCGTTTCTGTCAGACACTCGCCGCCGCCGGCAACGCCCCCTGGGGCGGTGCGCCGCTGGTCATCAAGGGTGCACGCCATGAGATCCTGTTTGAACGGGACAGCCAGCGTGCCGAAGCGTTAACCGCTATCATGCGGTTTTTTAAACAATTTTCTGAATCGCCGGCACCTATTGCCGCCAACCCCTGCTGAGGTTAGAACATACTCTATGTATCATATCGTAGCTTCGGATATGGACGGCACCCTGCTGTCGCCCGCTCATACCCTGACACCCTTTGCCCGGGAAACTCTGCGCCTGTTGACCCAGAAAGGGGTGCACTTCGTCTTCGCCACCGGGCGTCACCATATCGATATCGCGCAGGTGCGCGACAGCCTGGGGATCAAGGCGTTTATGATCACCTCCAACGGAGCCCGGGTGCACGACCCGCTAGGTGAGTCGATCTTCAGCCACAACGTGGATCCCGATATCGCCCGCGATCTCTTCTCGATCGTGCACGACGATCCGCAGATCCTGACCAACGTTTACCGTAACGATGACTGGTTTATGAACCGGGAGGATCCCGCTCAGCGGGCGTTCTTCCAGGAGTCGGTGTTCCATTACCATGTCTTTGAGCCGGCGATGCTGCCGACGGACGGCATCTGTAAGGTCTATTACACCTGCGCCGATCACGATCGGCTGCTGCCGCTGGAGGAGGCGATCAATGCCCGCTGGGGCGATCGGGTGAACGTCAGCTTCTCTCTGCCCACCTGTCTGGAAGTGATGGCCGGTGGGGTGTCGAAGGGGCATGCGCTGGAGTTTGTGGCGCACCGTTTGGGCTATGGTCTGAAAGACTGCATCGCCTTTGGCGACGGCATGAATGACATGGAGATGCTGAGCATGGCGGGCAAGGGGTGCATCATGGCTGATGCGCATCAGCGCCTGAAGGATCTGCTGCCGCAGATGGCAGTGATCGGCAGTAACGCGGACGATGCGGTACCGCACTATCTGCGTAAGATGTACCTGTAAGCGGAAGCGGAATGGCCGGGCGCGCTGCGCCCGGCACCGAGTCTTATTCTCCGGGGAACAGGAAGGGGTTAAGACTGCTGCGGGCGAAGCCCGCCTCTTCCATTTTGGCATCCAACAGCAGCGTGGCGAGATCGTCGGCCACGGCATCGATGCCGCTGTCTTTTTCCTGGTATAGGATTTTCAGATAGCTGCCGCAGTCGCCGCAGCTCTCGGCCTTTACCGCCGCCTGCTCGCTCTCCAGCGACCAATAGCTCAGATCACGGCTCTCCTCGCAGTTACTGCACTTCACGCGCACCATATGCCATTCGCTTTCGCACAGACCGCAGTGCAGATAGCGCAGTCCGTTGCTACCGCCGATGTGCACGACGCTGCTGACCGGCATACTGCCGCACACCGGGCAAACATGGCGCTGTTCGCCGTACTCCGCCTGCGCTCGTCCGGGCAGCTGGCTGGCCATTTGGGCCCAGTAAAGCGAGAGGGCGGCCCATAGGAACAGCGCCCTGTCGCTGCCGACGGCGGCGTAGTCGCCCGCCAATAGGGCGCCGGCCAGCGCCTCGCGCTCACCGGCGGCGCACTTCTCTAGTCCCTCCAGCACCGGCAGGACGTGCGCCGGCGCCTGGGGACGCAGCTCGGCGATGATGGCCAGCAGCAGCCGCTGCCAGTGGGGTGTCCGGGCGAAGGTTTGCGTTGCCAGCGGCGGGGAGCCGTTGGCGGCGGCGTTGGCGACGATCGGCGCCAGATCCAGCGTTAGCGGGTTATCGAACAGCGCCTGCTGCTGCGCGTCGGCCAGTGTGGCGGCAAAGCACAGGTAGTCGGCTAGCGGGTGCCCGCCTGCCAGCGTGCGCAGGCGCTCTGCGCGCTGGCTGTACAGTCGCTGCAGGTTAGGCAGCAGCAGCGGTGCGATCGGTCCCAGCGCGCCTGCGCGACGTTCGGCGTCGATCTGCTCCTGGGGATGAATTCGAATGCTCATAGGGTTTCGTCTGATGTGTTGTGAATACATCGCGGACTCCCGCCGCCCGAGAGACGACGGGAGTCCGCGACAGAATGGGGGATCAGCCCGGCTTCTTACCGGACTGGGCCTCCTTTTCTTCCACTTCCTCTAGCCAGCGCGGGTGGTGTTTTCTGGCCCAGCGACGGCTGACCTTGCCTTCCACCATCCCTTTGATCGAGCCTTTGACCCAAAATGCCATGTAGATATGGATCAGGATGGCATGGATCAGCACGATGGCGGCGACGGCGTGCAGCAGCAGCGAGTAGCGCACCAGCGGGATCGGGAAGCGATCGGCGAAGTAGGGGCGCCAGATGATGATGCCGGTGATCAGCAGCACCAGGATCAGGCTCATGATGCTCCAGAACATCGCTTTCTGCCCTGGGTTATATTTACCCACGCGCGCCACCAGGTGCTCGTTGCCCTTCAGCACCTCAATGATCCCCTTAAACCAGGGAATATCCTGGCGTTCGAACAGGTTATGCCTTACGAAGCGGAAGAACATAACCAGCAGGGTAACAAAGATCAGCACGCCGAAGAAGGGGTGCAGAATCCGCCCCATCTGCGGTGTTCCGAAGGTTTCAGTCAGCCACTGTAGCGTGGGGAAGAACAGCGCTATCCCGGATAGCGCGACCAGGAAGAAGCAGATCACCACCGTCCAGTGACACGCCCGGTCAATAAACCGGGTGCGCAGGATCAGATTATTTTTGCTCATGGTGATTCTCCTCTGCATGTCCTTGCTTCTGGCTATGCTCCTGCCCGTCAACGTTCCCCCGCGGCGTATCGTCGTGATCGTCTTCGTCCTCCGTGTTAGGGCCGACGGCGATGTAGTGGTACAGCAGCCCGATAAAGGTAGCGATAAAACCGGCGAAGGCGACCGGCTTGAGCACATCCTTCCACAGCGTGATGGGGGTATCGATATGCGGATCCTTCGGCAGCCCGTGGTACAGCTCGGGTCGGTCGGCATGGTGCAGCACATACATCACGTGGGTGCCGCCGACGCCCGGCGGATCGTACAGACCGGCATCGGTGAAGCCGCGCCCCTGCAGCTCGCTGATGCGCTCGGCCGCCAGCGTCTTCATCGCCGCCTTGGTGCCAAAGTGGATGGCGCCGGTCGGACAGGTTTTGACGCAGGCCGGCTCCTGACCGACGGCGACGCGGTCGACGCACAGAGTGCACTTGTACACCCGTTTGTCTTCCGGATTCATGCGCGGCACGTTGAACGGGCAGCCGGCGATGCAGTAGCCGCAGCCTATGCAGTGCTCGGACTGGAAGTCGACGATACCGTTGGCGTACTGGATGATGGCGCCCGCCGACGGACAGGCCTTCAGGCAGCCCGGATCGGCGCAGTGCATGCAGCCATCCTTACGGATCAGCCACTCCAGCTTGCCGTTTTCCTCGACCTCCGAGAAGCGCATCACCGTCCAGGACTTGGCGCTCAGATCGGCGGGGTTGTCATACACCCCGACGCAGTGTCCGACCTCATCCCGGATATCGTTCCACTCTGAACAGCCTACCTGGCAGGCTTTACAGCCGACGCAGGTGGTCACGTCGATCAGCTTGGCCACTTCCTCCTGGTGATTGCGCCCGTTGGGGGGCGGCGTCAGGGAATTGGTGGCCGAACGCTTAATAATGTCTTGGGATTGCAGTGACATGGTTAGCCTCCGTTACACCTTTTCCACGTTAACCAGGAACGCCTTGTACTCCGGCGTCTGCGTATTGGCATCGCCGACAAACGGCGTCAGCGTGTTGGCCAGGAAGCCGGGACGCGCCACGCCCAGGTAGCCCCAGTGGATCGGGATCCCGATGGTATCGACCGCCTTACCGTTGACCTGCAGGGTACGGATGCGCTTGGTGACTACCGCCTTGGCCTTGATATAGCCGCGGTTGGAGCTGACCTTTACCGTATCCCCGTTGGCAATGCCCTTACTGCTGGCCAGCCGCTCACCGATTTCGACGAACTGCTCCGGTTGGATGATCGCATTCAACAGCGCATGCTTGGTCCAGTAGTGGAAGTGCTCGGTCAGACGGTACGTGGTGCCGACGTAGGGGAACTGCTCCGCCTTGCCCATCTGCGCCAGGTCGTCCTTGAAGACGCGCGCCGCCGGGTTGGAGACCACGTTGGGGTGCAGCGGGTTGGTGCCCAGCGGCGTTTCGAACGGCTCATAGTGCTCCGGGAATGGGCCTTCGGCCATCTTGTCGATGGCGAACAGGCGCCCCATCCCCTCTGGCTGCATGATGAACGGCCCGACGCCGCTGTTGGGCGGGGCATTGCTGTAGTCCGGGATATCGATGCCGACCCACTTGGCGCCGTCCCAGTGCAGCAGCTCGCGCTTGGGATCCCAGGGTTTCCCTGCCGGATCGGCCGAGGCGCGGTTGTACAGGATGCGACGGTTAAGCGGCCAGGCCCAGGCCCAGCCAAGGGTGTTACCCAGGCCGGAGGGGTCGCTGTTGTCGCGGCGCGCCATCTGGTTGCCTGCTTCGGTCCAGCTCCCGGCGAAGATCCAGCAGCCGCTGGCGGTGCTGCCGTCGTCGCGCAGCTGGGCGAAGGAGCTGAGCTGCTGTCCCTTCTTGACGATCACTGCGCCGCTGACCGGATCGGTCAGATCGGCCAGCGCCCGGCCATTGTTCTCCCGAGCCACCTCTTCCGGATGTGGGTTTTCCGGCGTTAGATAGTCCCAGGACATGTTGAGCACCGCCTCCGGCAGCGCGCCGCCCTCTTTGGCGTACATCTCGCGCAGACGTAGGAAGATCCCGGAGAGGATCTCGCCGTCGTTACGGGCGATCCCCGGCGCATCGGCGCCTTTCCAGTGCCACTGCAGCCAGCGGCCCGAGTTGACGATAGAACCCTCCTCCTCGGCGAAGCAGGTCGATGGCAGGCGGAACACCTCGGTCTGAATGGTGGATGGATCGACCGCGTTCAGCTCACCGTGATTCTGCCAGAAGCTGGCGGTCTCGGTGTTCAACGGATCGATGGTCACCAGGAACTTCAGCTTGGAGAGACAGTCGATTACTTTGTTTTTGTTCGGGAACGAGGCGACCGGGTTAAAGCCCTGACAGATATAGCCGTTGACCTTACCCTGCGACATCATCTCGAAATACTGTAGGACGTCATAGCCCTTGTCCCACTTGGGCAGCCAGTCAAACCCCCAGCTGTTTTGCGCCTGCGCCTTATCGCCATAGAAGGACTTCATCAGGCTGACGAAGAACTTGGGCGTATTGCCCCAGTAGTTGACCTGACCGGGCAGGGTCGGCTTCGGGGTGGTGGCGGCCAGGTAGCTGGCGAGATCCGGTTGTTTCTCCGACGGCAGGCTCAGGTAGCCCGGCAGGCTGGTGGAGAGAAGCCCCAGGTCGGTCAACCCTTGAATGTTAGAGTGACCGCGCAGGGCGTTGACGCCGCCGCCGGCCATTCCCATGTTGCCTAGCAGCAGCTGGATCATCGCCATGGTACGGATGTTTTGCGCGCCGACCGTATGCTGGGTCCAGCCCAGAGCGTACAGGAAGGAGGTGGTCTTGTCCGGCGCGCTAGTCTCGGCGATGTATTCACACACCTGGAGGAAGTCGGCGCGCGGGGTGCCGCACAGATTTTCGACTACCTCTGGGGTGTAGCGTGACACGTGGCTCCGCAGCAGATTCCATACGCAACGGGGATCCTGCAGGGTATCGTCGCGTTTGGCGAAGCCCTGTTCGTCCAGCTGGTAGTTCCAGCTACTCTTATCGTAACGGCGCTTCTCGGCGTCGTAGCCGCTGAACAGGCCATCCTCAAAGGCAAAGTCCTCCCGCACCAGCAGGCTGGCGTTGGTGTAGTTCTTCACATACTCGGCGTTGATCTTGTGGTTATCGATCAGATAGAGCAGCACACCGGAGAGGAAGGCGATATCGGTGCCCGAGCGGATCGGGGTATAGAAATCGGCCACAGAGGCGGTGCGGGTAAAGCGCGGATCGATAACGATCAGCTTGGCGTTGTTATGGATCTTGGCTTCCATCGCCCAGCGAAAGCCGACCGGGTGGGCTTCGGCGGCGTTACCGCCCATCACCACGATCAGGTTGGCGTTCTTGATGTCGACCCAGTGGTTAGTCATGGCACCGCGACCAAATGTTGGAGCAAGACTTGCTACCGTTGGTCCGTGTCAGACACGTGCTTGGTTATCGAC
The DNA here is from genome assembly GCF_000264765.2 of Edwardsiella anguillarum ET080813. GTDB lineage: Bacteria > Pseudomonadota > Gammaproteobacteria > Enterobacterales > Enterobacteriaceae > Edwardsiella > Edwardsiella anguillarum. The sequence continues at coordinate 1,533,635 of NZ_CP006664.1, read as the reverse complement.
TGCCAGCATCCCCAGTGAACGGCTGAATTTTTGCGTCAGGTAGCCAGTTTCGTTGCTGGAGGCCGAGGCGCACAGCATCCCGGTACTCAACCAGCGGTTGACGGTGACGCCCTGATCGTTGGTGGCGATGAAGTTGGCGTCGCGGTCCTGCTTGATCAGGCGCGCGATGCGGGTAAAGGCCTCATCCCAGCTGAGGCGCTGCCAGACGTTGGAGCCGGGCGCACGGTATTCCGGATACTGCAGTCGGGATTCGCTGTGGATAAAATCGAGGAGACCGGCGCCCTTCGGACACAGCGCGCCGCGGTTTACCGGATGATCCGGATCCCCTTCAATATGAAAAATATTCTCCTTTGCGTTTTTGGCTCCATCCCCCAGGCTGTACATCAACAGCCCACAGCCAACGGAACAGTATGTACAGGTATTACGGGTTTCTTTGGCGCGCAGTAGCTTGTACTGCCGGGTTTGCGCCAAAGCCAGCGACGGGGCGAAGCCCAGCACCGCTGCCGTTGTTCCTGCCATACCGCCAGCGCAGATCCTGAAGAATTGTCTTCTGCTGACTTGCATGGATTGCTCCTCGAATAGCCACATTGTTTGTTGAAATACGCCGGCGGGTCCGAAGCTGCCGGTGTGTTTCCTTTTCATTGTTTATTATTGCGTGTCGCTTTTTTGGGTATTATTTCCCTACTCGCAGTGTACCATGAAAGTATATTAAAATGTTAATGAGAGGTTTTAAAACAGGGTGCGTTTTGCTAGGGAAATGCGCTGTTTTTAGCTTCTTTTTTCCATTTTTGTAATGTGATTCAAATTACTGGGTTGCCCTTTCGGTCGAACTGCGCTACGCGGCGGTCATGTCGGTGAAAATTGATCGTCATGGATATAGAGGCTGGCGAGGGGGGCTGGTTTTTTCCCTTATCGGTCAATTTGATGGGAATAGTACGTGAATAAGAGAGCGTCTCTACTGCCGCAGAGCGTGTGCGGCGCGACGACCGTTCCGGTCTGGTCGCGCACCGAACCGAGCGAGCAGCGTCCTGACTGGGTCGCCAACGAGGTCCCGGTCGCACTGGTCTATAACGGTATTTCCCACGTGGTGATGATGGCGTCGCCAAAAGAGCTGGAGGCGTTTGCCCTGGGCTTCTCCCTGTCAGAGGGGATCATCCGTTCGCCGCAGGATATCTACGGCATGGAGGTTCAGGCGGCCTGCCATGGGCTGGAAGTTCAGATAGAGCTTTCCAGTCGCTGTTTTATGGCGCTGAAGGCGCGCCGTCGCTCACTGGCCGGCCGCACCGGCTGCGGCGTGTGCGGCGTGGAGCAGATCGGCGACGCGCTGCGTCCGCTGGCGCCGCTGCCGTTTAGCCAGCGTTTCGATCTAGCTGCGCTGGACGGTGCGCTGGCGCGTCTGCGCGAGGTGCAGACGATCGGTAACCTGACCGGCTGTACCCACGCCGCCGCGTGGCTTGACGGGAGGGGCGCGCTGCAGGGCGGCTGCGAGGACGTAGGGCGTCATGTGGCGCTGGACAAGCTGCTGGGCCTGCGTGCCCGCCAGCCCGAGTGGCAGGCCGGCGCGGCGCTGGTGTCCAGCCGCGCCAGCTATGAAATGGTACAGAAGGCGGCGATGTGCGGGGTGGAGATCCTGTTCGCCGTCTCCGCGGCCACCACCCTGGCTATTGAGGTGGCTGAGCGCTGCAACCTGACGCTGGTGGGGTTCTGCCGCCCCGGCAAGGGGACTATTTTCACCCATCCTCAGCGCCTGCGCGCGGTATGAGTCATGCCGCATGCGCCGTGGCACGCGGCGGTTTTCTCCGTCGCCGTTGCCCGCTATAGTGGCGGGTGACACATCCTTTTTCCCTCATCTGGAGCTATCGTCATGCGCTATCCCGAAGTCTACGTTGGTCGCTGTGCATCTTTTATCGGCGGTAAAAGCAGCGCCATCGTTAAGCGTCAGATGACCGATGCCCTGGCGCTGCTGCGTCTGGGGCTGGCCGGGGATGAGCAGGCGGAATTGCGGGTACACGGCGGCGCCGATCGGGCGCTGTGTCACTATCCGCGCGAGCACTATGACTACTGGCGTCAGGCGTATCCGCAGCAGGCGGAGCGCTTTGAGGCCGCGGTCTTCGGTGAAAACCTATCGACCACCGGGATGGATGAGGCCTCGGTCTTTATCGGCGATATTTATCGCTGGGGCGAGGCGCTGATTCAGGTGACTCAGCCGCGCTCCCCTTGCTACAAGCTGAATCAGATGATGGAGATAGGCGATCTCTCCCTGCACATGCAGCACAGCGGCCGCTGTGGCTGGCTGTATCGCGTAGTGGCGGAGGGGCGCGTCGGCGATCGCTGCCCGCTGGAGCTGGTGTCACGCAACGGCGATATCAGCGTGGCGCAGTGTATCGCCATTGTTTTCCACATGCCGTTCGATGAAGCGGAGTACCGCCGCTTGCTGGCCTGCGCCGGGCTCTCCGCCAGCTGGTGCAAGACATTGCAGAATCGCCTACTGCACGGGCGCATTGAAGATATGAACCGGCGTTTGTACGGGCGGGGGTAGCGCCGGCCCCGCGCGAGGCAGGCCGGCGGCGAATCAGAGATACAGGGAGCGGACGATCAGAAAGTGCCCGACGAAGTAGCCGAAGGCGATGAGCGCGCCGGCGGCGCGGAAGTGGGTGCGGAAGCGGTCGATAAGCCAGACGGCGTTGGCCAGCAGCAGCAGCCAGGCGCCGAGCAGCAGAGAGAATCCCTGATCGTCGCCGCGGACGAAGTACTGGGCCCCGGCGATCCACACCATTACCAGCATCATCGCCACATAGGTGACCACGGGCCAGCGCAGGGTCTCCAGGGGGCCCCAGATGATGGCCAGCAGCACTGCGCCGATGGCCAGCAGGATCAGCAGCGGCGGCCAGTACAGCGCCAGGGTCATGGCGCTGGCAAAGCTGATGGTATACAGCAGCTGGGAGAGAAACAGCGCGCCGATGGCATACAGCATCCGCTCACGCGGCAGCAGCAGCAAGGCATCCGCCGCCAGGGTGGCCAGCAGGCCCAGCAGAATGAAATAGCCGCCGGGTCCCAGATGCGGCGCATTCCAGCCCAGCAGCAGCAGCAGCAGCAGGGTCAGGGGTTTAAATAGCCAGCGCTGCCAGCTTGGACCACGGTAGCTGGCGTCGACGTACAGCCAGCCGGAAAATAGAACCGCCAGAAATGCCCAACTCATGCAGCCTCCTAACCTAGGGTGTGGGGATCGGCGCCGTGCGCCAAAGAGTCCATGGTCTGAGTGTAGGGGATGGCGTCGGGAGCGACAATGGTTTCCCGCTGCCGATGCAAAGGCGATGCTCCCTATGTTAGGCTGTGGGCGCGCCCGTCGGGCGGATCGTGTTAAATGTCTTAACGGAGGAGTCGACGCCGTACCATGTCCAGTCAGCCGCTATACCGTATCCAGTTCATGAATAACGGAAAAAATTATCAGCTGTACGTTCGGGAAATCATACAGAGTCCGCTGTTTGGCTTTATTGAGATCGCGGAGTTCGTCTTTGACAGCCACGGCTCGCTGCTGGTCGATCCGAGCGAAGAGAAGCTGAAGAGTGAGTTCGCCGGTGTGACGCGCAGCTATATCCCGATTCAGGCGGTGATCCGTATCGACGCCGTGACCGAGCGCGGCAGCGCCCGTATCTCCGATCTGGCGGATAACGTGGCGGTATTTCCGCTGTTTAACGGGAAGAAGCCCTGATGGGACGCCCGCCGCTGTTTTTTATCATCGTGGTGGTCGCGATCGCGTTGCTGGCGACTCAGCGCTTTGTTCAGCAGCGGCGCCAGGATGCCGCCAACGATGCCGCGCCACCGCAGAGGCTGCGGGCGACCCTGACGGAGAAGCGTGCGCTGCCGTCGCCGCTGCGCTCGCGCCAGCGGGAGGAGATCGTCGCTGAAATGGTACGTTATTCGCTTCAGTTTACGCCACTGGGGGGAGGAGAGACGCTGCGCTTTACTCTGCCGGAGCGTGACTGTGCGACGCTGACGCCCGGGATGCGGGGGACGCTGCGCGTGCAGGGCACCCGCTTCGTCGGTTTTTCCCCCGATGCGGCTTAAGTCACGCGCCGGGATGTATTTCGCGGCGCCCTAGAGCGCCGGCCTTATTGCTTCGGGCGCGGCGGCTGTTTCTTTTGCCAGGCGAGCAGCTCAAATACGCCGAACAGAAAGATACGCAGCTCCAGCCAAAAGCCGAGCTTGCGCTGCTCCAGCGGTAGGGTGCTCTTCAGCATGGTGACCTGCAGGCCGTGCATCAGCACCATAAAGACCATCGCCACGTTGACGAAGATGTTCAGCGGTCGCGGAAACGCGTGCAGCAGGTTAGCCAGCATGAATCCCCATACGCCCAGCATCAGCAGGCGGCCAATATTAATCCACATGGTTGTCTTCCTCGTGTTGCTCCGTCGCCTGGCGTCGGTACAGCCGATAGGCGACCTGTCCGGCGACCTTTTCACGCTGTAGCGCCCAGCTGGTCGGAATGGGCAGGGCAGGGCCGTCGGCCTCACACTCGATATAAATCCAGGCGTCCGCCGCCAGCCAGCCGTTCTGCTCCAGCAGCGTCAGGGTGTCGTTCAGCAGCCCCTTGCGGAAGGGGGGATCGAGAAACACCACCTGATACGGCGTTCCTCGTTGTGCCAGAAAGCGTAGCGTATCGGTGTGGATCACCTCAATCTGGGACGCGTTGAGCAGGGCCGCGTTTTTGCGCAGTCCCGCCGCCACCTGACGATCGGCCTCCAGCAGGGTCGCGCGCGCCGCGTACCGCGAGACGGCTTCGAACCCCAAGGCACCGCTGCCGGCGAAGGCGTCCAGACACTGGGTATCGTGCAGGATCGGCGCCAGCCAGTTGAACAGGGTTTCACGTACCCGATCGGTGGTGGGACGGAGTCCCGGGCTGTCCGGCACCGGCAGCTTGCGGCCGCGCCACTGTCCGGCGATGATGCGGATCTGGCCGCAGGGTTGTGCGTGAGGTTTTTTTGCCATGTAATCTGTTAGTGTCGTTGGGGAAACTGTGAGCGGAGTCAGACGGATGTCCGTCCTACGGCTCGCCCGCCATCGGCGGCAGAGCGGATGCGTGCGCGGCGCAGGCCGTGCCATACTGTTTAACGGTCCGCCTCGCCGCTTTCGATAGGCGCGCCGGCCAAAGATGCCGCCTGCGGTGCTCTCGGGCGCAGGCGAAACACAGCCTAATCCTTTATTGATTGAAATGCCACCCGAAACCCGGTTACATCCATGTTGCGAGCGATGGTTAAGTGATAAACTCAATCTTTGATATTTTTTAAATCGAATTGGTGTCTCTCGCCGCGCGGCCTTGCCCGCGCCAGCTAACGGCGGGAGTTCGCTTATAGCCTTGATTTGAGGCGGGAGTAGAGTCGTAAGATGGCAAAAGATAAGAAACGTGGATTTTTCTCCTGGCTGGGATTTGGCCGACAGCAGGAAGATCAGCCCCAGGAGCACGCCCCGGCGCAGTCGCCCGAGCACGCCTCGGCGCAGTCGCCCGAGCACGCGCCCGAGCCGGCCGTTCCGGCCGCCGATCCCGCGTCTGTTCCCGAACCTTGCGCAGAGATAGCCCCCTCCGAGACGCCGGCGCTTGACATCGCGCCCGCCGTGACGACGCTTGCTGCAGAGCAGGCAGAGCAGGCAGAGCAGGCAGAGCAGGCAGAGCAGGCAGAGCAGGCAGAGCAGGCAGAGCAGGCAGAGCAGGCAGAGCAGGCAGAGCAGGCAGAGCAGGCAGAGCAGGCAGAGCAGGCAGAGCAGGCAGAGCAGATGGAGCAGGAGATCATCGTCGCCCGCGCGGCCGCCATGGCGACCGCAGCGCTAGATGCCTCCCCGGTACCCGTGGATGCGGCAGTAGAGACGCCGGCGGTGGCGCCTATCGTGGATCTGGCCGAGGTCGCGCGCTCGCAGGAGACCGCCGATCTGCAGGATATCGACGCGGAAGAGAAGGCGTCGCCCGCGCCGATCAGCGTGCGTGAACAGGAGAAGCCGATGAAGGAGGGCTTCTTTGCCCGCCTGAAGCGTAGCCTGGTCAAGACGCGTCAAAATCTGGGATCCGGCTTCTTTGGCCTGTTCCGCGGCAAAAAAATCGATGACGATCTGTTCGATGAGCTGGAGGAGCAGCTCATCGTGGCCGACGTCGGCGTGGAGACTACGCGCAAGATCATCGACTCGCTGACCGCTCACGCCAGTCGCAAAGAGCTGAAAGATGCCGAGGCGCTATACGGTAAGCTGAAGGAGGAGATGGGCGAGATCCTGCAGAAGGTGGATGTGCCGCTGGATATCAGCGGGCATCAGCCGTTCGTTATTTTAATGGTTGGCGTTAATGGCGTGGGTAAAACCACCACCATCGGCAAGCTGGCCCGTCAGTTCCAGGCGCAGGGAAAATCGGTGATGTTGGCGGCGGGTGACACCTTCCGCGCGGCGGCGGTGGAGCAGCTGCAGGTCTGGGGCGAGCGTAACCATATTCCGGTGATTGCCCAGCATACTGGCGCCGATTCGGCCTCGGTGATTTTCGACGCGATCCAGGCGGCGAAGGCGCGTAAAGTGGACGTTCTGATCGCCGATACGGCGGGGCGTCTGCAGAATAAATCGCACCTGATGGAAGAGCTGAAGAAAATCGTGCGGGTGATGAAGAAGCTGGATGAGCAGGCACCCCACGAGGTGATGCTGACCATCGACGCCAGCACCGGGCAGAACGCCGTCAGTCAAGCGCGCCTGTTCAACGAGGCCGTTGGATTGACCGGTATTACCCTGACCAAGCTGGACGGTACCGCCAAGGGTGGGGTGATCTTCTCCGTCGCCGATCAGTTTGGCATCCCGATTCGCTATATCGGCGTCGGAGAAGGCATTGAGGATTTGCGTCCCTTTAAGGCTGATGATTTTATTGAGGCACTTTTTGCCCGAGAGGATTAAAACGGATGATTCGCTTCGAACAGGTCAGTAAAGCGTATCTGGGCGGGCGTCAGGCCCTGCAGGGGGTGGATTTTCACCTGCGGCAGGGCGAAATGGCGTTTTTGACCGGCCACTCCGGGGCGGGGAAGAGTACCCTGCTAAAGCTGATTTGTGGTATTGAGCGCCCGAGCGCCGGGCATATCTGGTTTGGCGGTCACGATATCAGTCGGTTGAAGAACCGTGAGGTGCCGTTTTTACGCCGCCAGATCGGGATGATCTTTCAGGATCATCACCTGCTGCTCGATCGCACCGTATATGACAACGTGGCGATGCCGCTGATCATCGCCGGCGCCAGCAGCGAAGACATTCGCCGCCGGGTGTCGGCGGCGCTGGATAAGGTCGGCCTGCTGGATAAAGCGAAGAACTTCCCCATCCAGCTGTCCGGCGGTGAGCAGCAGCGCGTCGGGATTGCCCGCGCGGTGGTGAATAAGCCGGCGGTGCTGCTGGCTGACGAGCCGACCGGTAATCTGGATGAGGCGCTGTCCGAAGGCATTCTGCGCCTGTTTGAAGAGTTTAACCGCGTAGGGGTCACGGTGCTGATGGCGACCCATGATATGACGCTGATCGCCCGGCGTCGCTACCGTATTCTGACGCTCAGTCAGGGGCGCATGGCTGGAGGGGTGCAGCATGAGCAATAAACCCAATGCCCGGACTCGACGCCCGGACAAGAGCAAGGCCCTGCGCGGCGGCTGGCGTGAACAGTGGCGCTATGCCTGGGTCAACACTCTGGCCGATATGCTGCGTCAGCCGCTGGCGACGCTGCTGACGGTGATGGTTATTGCGATCTCGCTGACCCTGCCGAGCGTGTGCTACCTGGTCTATAAGAACGTCAGTGAGGCTGCGACCCAGTGGTATCCCACGCCGCAGCTGACGGTGTATCTGGACAAGGCGCTGGATGACGACGCCGCCAGCCAGGTGATCGCGACCCTCAAGCAGCAGGACGGCGTGGCCAAGGTCAATTACCTATCGCGTGAAGAGGCGCTGGGCGAGTTCCGCAACTGGTCTGGCTTCGGCGGCGCGTTGGATATGCTGGAGGAGAACCCTTTGCCGGCGGTGGCGATCATTACGCCGAAGCTGAACTTTGAGAGCAGCGCCACCCTGAACACCCTGCGCGATCGCGTGGCGGCGGTGAAGGGGGTGGATGAGGTGCGCATGGATGACAGCTGGTTTGCCCGCCTGGCGGCGCTGACCGGACTGGTCGGCCAGGTGGCCGGAATGATCGGGGTGCTGATGGTGGTCGCCGTATTCCTGGTGATCGGCAACAGCGTCCGTCTGAATATTTTTAGCCGCCGCGATACCATCAATGTGATGAAGCTTATCGGCGCGACCGATGGCTTTATTCTGCGGCCGTTTCTCAACGGCGGGGCGCTGCTGGGGTTCAGCGGCGCGCTGCTGTCGCTGATCTTGTCCCAGACCATGGTCTGGCAGCTGGGCAGCGCGGTCGCGCGGGTGGCCTCGGTATTTGGTACCACCTTTACCCTGCACGGCCTCAGCTGGGATGAGTGTCTGCTGCTGCTGCTGGTCGCGACCATGATCGGCTGGATCGCTGCCTGGCTGGCGACTGTCCAGCATTTACGCCGTTTTACACCGCAGTAACACGACGTCATATCGCCTTATGCTATACTCTCCCCCCGTTGAGTCCGAGACGGGGGGAGAGCCAGCGGCCTGACCCAAACTTGGTTTCCCGCCTGATATGGTTTTATTCCTCCCCCGGTGCGCCGAAGCGGCGTATGCTTCTGTGAAGCCACTGTTGCAGATTTGTGTAATAATATCCGCTATAATAGTGAACTTGTGGGATAACTCACGGTCAAATTATGCAGAATCGTGCTAGTTTTCGTTGTTTGGCCCTTTTGCCCGGCCGAAAGCTGTAACGCACGGACTGTTATCGTATTGAGAGGGTTTGATGACCAAAGAAATGCAAACTTTAACCTTGGTTCCCCAGGGCAGTCTGGAGGCCTACGTGCGGGCTGCCAACGCCTATCCGATGCTGACGGCAGAGGAAGAGCGGGCGCTGGGGGAACGGCTGCATTACAAGGGAGACCTGGATGCCGCCAAACAGCTGATCCTGTCGCACCTGCGCTTTGTGGTTCATGTCGCCCGCAACTACGCCGGCTACGGACTGCCGCAGGCAGACCTGATCCAGGAGGGCAATATCGGCCTGATGAAGGCCGTGCGCCGTTTTAACCCCGAGATGGGGGTGCGCCTGGTATCGTTCGCCGTACACTGGATCAAGGCCGAGATCCATGAATATGTGCTGCGCAACTGGCGTATCGTTAAGGTCGCGACCACGAAGGCTCAGCGTAAGCTGTTCTTTAACCTGCGTAAAACTAAGCAGCGCCTGGGCTGGTTTAACCAGGACGAGGTCGAGCTGGTGGCCCGAGAGCTGGGCGTGAGCGAGAAGGACGTGCTGGAGATGGAGTCGCGCATGGCCGCTCAGGACATGGCGTTCGACCTGCCCGGTGACGACGAGCAGGAGGGCGCACCGGCGGCGCCGGTGCTGTTCCTGCAGGATAAGTCCTCTGACTTTGCCAATGAGATCGAGGATGACAACTGGGAAAGCCACGCAGCGGATAAGCTGAGCGTCGCCCTGGAGGGGCTGGACGAACGTAGTCAGCACATCATTCGCGCCCGTTGGCTGGACAGCGACAATAAGGCCACTCTGCAAGAGTTGGCCGATCGCTATGGCGTTTCCGCAGAGCGCGTGCGTCAGCTGGAAAAAAATGCTATGAAGAAGCTGCGTGCGGCGATAGAAGCCTGAGCGCGGTAACGGCAGGATAAAGGGCGATGCGACGGCATCGCCTTTTTTGTGTCCGTACGTCGGCGTCGCCGCGCCGGGCGTACGATGGAGGATGTATGGACGGCAGCGATCTCAGCGAAGCCGTGGCCCGACAGATAGTTCACCGGGCGATGGATATTATCGGCCACTCGGTCAACGTGATGGATGCCCGCGGCGTGATCATCGCCTCTGGCGATACGGCCCGCCTACATCAGCGTCATGAGGGGGCGGTGCTGGCGCTGGCAGAAAATCGCCTCATCGAAATCGATGAGGCGGCGGCCCGTCAGCTGCGCGGCGTGCGCCCCGGGATCAATCTACCGATCACGTTCCACCGCCGTCTGGTCGGCGTGGTGGGGATCTCCGGTGCTCCGGGCGAGGTGCGTGCCTATGGCGAGCTGGTGCGTATGGCGGCGGAGCTGATTCTGGAGCAGGCGGCGCTGCTGGAGCAGAGCCAGTGGGAGAAACGCTATCGCGAGACCCTGGTACAGCAGCTGATCGCCGACGAGCGCGATGAGGCCCAGCTGGCGGCGACGGCGGCCTATCTGGGCGTTGACGTCGCGCAGCCGCGCATTGCGCTGCTGTTTACGCTGCAGGATGCCCATCATGAGACGCTGCGCGCTCTGCTGGAGGCCCTGACGACGCTGCACCGCGAGGCGCTGATCGGGGTGCAGGGCTTTGGCCAGCTGGTGATGCTGCTGCCCTGCGGCGACGGCGCGACGGAGAGCCCGGCGCTGCGCCGGACGGTGCGTCAGCTGACCCGCGGTATCGCGGCGCGTTTCGCGCTGCATATCTATGTCGGGGGGGCGTTCTCCGGCGCCGGCGCCGTCTGCCGCTCCTACCGCAGCGCGCAGGCGCTGCGGGCGCTGGCGCGTCGCCATGCCCTGTCCGGGACGGTGATTTATTACCAGGATCATGTGCTGCCGACGCTGCTGGAGCATCTGGCCGGCAGCTGGCAGGCGGATGAGCTGGGGCAGGCGTGGCGGCGGCTACAGCGTCAGGATAGCCGCGGGGTGCTGTGCCGTACCCTACGGACATTTTTTGCTCAGAACTGTGAGCTGTCTCAAACCTCAAAACTGCTGCACATTCACGTCAATACCCTGCGCTATCGTCTGCAGCGGATCTCTGATATTACTAATTTAAATATCAACCAGTTACAGAGCGTCATTCAGCTTTATCTCGGTATGCAGCTGCACGGATAATTTGGCCTTTCCTACAAAAACGGCGCCGATCCACGGCGCGTTTTCTGTCCGTTTCCCCCAAGCTTTTCCCCGCCTATTTTTCATAATGGCTCGGTATCGAGGCTCTCCCGCCTGGCGGGAGAGCACTGAGTACCCTTTGCCGCCCTCGGCGGCCATACCGATAAAAATAACAAGAGGAGTCATTCTATGGTGACCGTATCCGCAACGGGGGCGCTGGTGGCGCTGATCGTTGCCATCGTTTTGATTTTACGCAAGGTTCCGCCAGCCTACGGTATGATTGCCGGCGCGTTGGTCGGGGGATTGGTCGGCGGTGCCGATCTGGTGCAGACCATCGCCCTGATGATAGGCGGGGCGCAGGGGATCACCAGTGCAGTGCTGCGTATTCTCGGCGCGGGGATCCTGGCCGGGGTGCTGATTGAGTCCGGCGCCGCCAGCGCCATCGCCGAGACGATCGTACGCCGCGTCGGCGAGGGGCGGGCGCTGCTGGCGCTGGCGGTGGCTACGCTGCTGCTGACCGCCGTCGGCGTCTTTGTCGATGTGGCGGTGATCACCGTGTCGCCGATTGCCCTGGCTATCGCTCACCGGGCCGACATCTCTAAAATGGCCATTTTGCTGGCGATGGTCGGCGGCGGCAAGGCGGGAAACGTCATGTCGCCCAATCCCAACACCATCGCCGCGGCGGAGGCCTTCAACGTGCCGCTGACCTCTCTGATGATGGCCGGTGTCGTGCCCGGGCTGTTCGGCCTGGCTCTGGCTTACCTGCTGGCGCGGCGCCTGCGCGGGTACGGGAGTAAGGTTCAGGCCCATGAGCTGGTGGCCGCCGATCACGTCAGTCAGCCGGGCTTCATGGCCGCGCTGACCGCGCCGCTGGTGGCCATTGTGCTGCTGGCCCTGCGCCCCGTCGCAGGCATCGCCATCGATCCTCTGCTGGCCCTGCCGCTGGGAGGGCTGATCGGACTGCTGGCCATGGGGCAGTGGCGTCACGCCAACCGCTACATGGTCTCCGGGCTGTCGCGCATGGCGCCGGTCGCGATTATGCTGCTGGGGACCGGTACGCTGGCCGGCATCATCGCCAACTCCGGATTGAAAACGGTGCTGATCGACGGCCTGGGCGCATCCGGTTTGCCCTCTTATCTGCTGGCGCCGGTCTCCGGCGCGCTGATGTCGATGGCCACCGCGTCTACGACGGCGGGCACCGCCGTGGCCTCCGCCGTCTTTAGCGCTACCCTGCTGGAGATGGGGATCACGGCGCTGGCCGGGGCGGCGATGATCCATGCCGGTGCGACCGTATTTGATCACATGCCGCACGGCAGCTTCTTTCATGCCACCGGCGGCAGCGTCAACATGCAGGTGCATGAGCGCCTGAAGCTGATCCCTTATGAAACCGCGATCGGCCTGATGATCGCGCTGATTTCCACGCTGATGTTCGGCGTATTCCACCTGGCGGGTTAACGGAGAAGAGAGAGTATGAAAGTTGTGATCGCCCCCGATTCGTTTAAAGAGAGCCTGAGCGCTATGCAGGTGGCACAGGCGATTGAGCAGGGGTTTCGTGAGATCTATCCCGATGCCGATTACCTGCTGTTGCCGATGGCGGATGGTGGCGAGGGCACCGTCGATGCCATGGTGGCGGCGACCGCTGGACGGCGCATCGCGCAGACGGTAACCGGCCCGCTTGGGCAGCCTGTGGCGGCCTTTTTTGGCTGGCTGGGCGACGGCGAAACCGCGGTGATCGAGATGGCGGCCGCTTCCGGTTTGCATCTGGTGCCGCACGGTCAGCGCGACCCGAGCATCACCACCTCCTACGGCACCGGCGAGCTGATCCTGGCGGCGCTCGATCACGGCGCACGCCGATTGATCCTGGGGATCGGCGGTAGTGCGACCAACGACGGCGGTGCCGGAATGATGCAGGCGCTGGGCGCCAGACTCAGCGATGCGCAGGGACAGGCGCTGACCTATGGCGGCGGCGCCCTGGGTGAGCTGGCGCACATCGATCTGACGGGGCTCGATGTCCGGCTGGCGCAAACCGATATCCTGGTGGCCTGCGATGTCGATAATCCACTGTGCGGCCCGCAGGGGGCATCGGCGGTATTCGGCCCGCAGAAAGGGGCTACGCCGGAGCAGGTGCGCCGTCTGGATACGGCTTTACATCGCTATGGCACGCTGCTGGAGCAGGTCAACGGCCGATCGGTGCTGACGGTGGCGGGAAGCGGCGCGGCCGGTGGTATGGGCGCGGCGCTGTGTGGCCTGCTGAATGCCCGTCTGCGTCCCGGTATTGAGATCGTCACCGATGCGCTGGATCTGGCGCAGGCGGTACAGGGGGCCAGCCTGGTGATCACCGGCGAGGGACGTATCGACAGCCAGACCGTACACGGCAAGACGCCGATCGGTGTGGCGCGGGTAGCGAAGGCCGCCGGCGTACCGGTCATCGCATTAGCCGGAGGGATGACGCCCGACTATGGCGTGGTGCATGCCCATGGGTTGGATGCGGTATTTTCGGTACTGTGCCGCGTTTCCCCCCTGGAGGAGGCGCTGGCACAGGCGCACGATAATCTGCGCGTTACGGCGCGCAACGTTGCGGCGGTCTGGCGTGCCGCACGCGGTTAACGGCGCCAGCCCTCCGGCCGGCGGCTGAAGCCGCAGGCGCGCATAAAGCCGTCCATGATGGCGAGCTGTGCTGGCGGAATATCGCCAAGCGGCAGTTGCCAGGCGTGAATGTCTGGCAGCTGGCGCAGCGTATCCTCCACCAGGTACAGGCCGACGCCGCGCCGCCGGGTGACCTCGCGAACCATCAGGTCGCGCAGGGTCGCGATGCCGTTATCCTGCGTCACCTTCACGGCCGCCAGCAGACGATCGTTAAAGCGGGCGACAAACAGCGCGCCGCCGTTGTCCAGCCCGCGCTGCCACGCCTGCGGCGTTTGCTGCGGCCAGATTTTTTGCAGATCGCCCAGATCGGCGGCGTTGAGGGTATGCAGACGTTCAATGGTGAGTTTCATGGGCCTTCCATTAGGTGATGGGGGTACGCAGGCGGCGTGCCGTTCATTGTACGGCATTCCCGACGCGGGCGCAGGAGGGCGCGCGTGATGCCGCCGGTTCCCTATCCCCCTGTGCGCGGTCTCTCGCCCTGATAGCGCCTCTCGGCGCTGCGCCGGGTGTCACGGTCACGTCATTTTTATTTCATCCTGCGGTTATTTTTCTGTCATACGCACGTGGCATGGTACGCAGCGCAAGCAATATGTTGTTTTTCACTCAATTAGTTGCGCGCCGATGAGCGTTTCACCACGGAGAGATGGAATGGTTAACAAGGTAACACTGACGCTGGCATCGCTGGCGATGACCCTGACGCTGAGCGGTCCGGGATGGGCGGTCACCGAGATCCCGTTCTGGCACTCAATGGATGCCGAGCTGGGCAAAGAGGTGGATAGCCTGGCGGCGCGCTTTAACCAGTCACAGAGCGACTACAGGGTGGTACCGCTCTACAAGGGCGACTACGAGCAGAGCATGGCGGCTGGCATCGCGGCCTTTCGCAGCGGTAAGGCGCCGGCGATCCTGCAGGTGTATGAGGTCGGAACGGCGACGATGATGCAGGCGCGCCAGGCGGTGAAGCCGGTTTACCAGGTCTTTCAGGAGGCCGGGATCGCCTTTGATGAGGAGCAGTTCGTGCCGACGGTCGCCGGGTACTACGCCGATGGCGGCAATGGGCATCTGCTGTCCCAGCCGTTCAACAGCTCGACGCCGGTGCTCTACTATAATAAAGATGCCTTCAGAAAGGCGGGACTGGATCCGCAGAAGCCGCCGCAGACCTGGCAACAGCTGGCGCAGTACGCCGCCATGCTGCGCCAGAGCGGGATGCGCTGCGGCTATGCCACCGGTTGGCAGGGCTGGGTACAGTTGGAAAACTTCAGCGCCTGGAACGGCCTGCCCTTTGCCTCGGAGAATAACGGCTTCGGCGGTCCGTCCGCGCGCCTGACCTTTAACCAGCCGCAGCAGGTGGCCCATATTCAGCGCCTAGCAGACATGCTGAAGCAGGGCGATTTTAGCTACTTCGGGCGCAAGGATGAGCCGACTGCCAAATTCTATAACGGTGACTGCGCGATGGTCACCGCCTCCTCCGGTTCGTTGGCCAATATTCGCGAGTACGCCAAGTTTGACTATGGCGTCGCCTTTATGCCCTACGACGAACGCATCGGCAGCGCGCCGCAGAATGCCATTATCGGTGGCGCCAGCCTGTGGGTCATGAACGGTAAGAGCCCGCAGATTTACCGCGGCGTCGCCGAGTTTCTTCACTTTCTCACCCGCCCGGAAAACGCGGCGGAGTGGCATCAAAAGACCGGCTATCTGCCGGTGACGACCGCCGCCTATGCGCTGACGCGGCAGCAGGGATTCTACGACCGTAATCCCGGCGCCGATACGGCGACGCGCCAGATGCTGAACAAAGCGCCGCTGCCGTTTACCAAAGGCGTACGCCTGGGCAACATGCCGCAGATCCGCACCGTGGTAGACGAAGAGCTAGAGGGGGTCTGGACCGGTAGACAGAGCGCCCAGCAGGCGCTGGATAACGCCGTGATGCGCGGCGATCGGCTGCTGGCGCGCTTTGAGCAGAGTACCCGTTAGTTTCATGGTGCGTTGGCCATGACGGCGCCGGGCGCGGCGTCATGGCATGAGATAGGCTGAGGTAAGATGAACTCCCCGATCCCCGTTTATGGCCGTAGCTGGCTGCCCTATGCGTTAATGGCGCCCCAGCTGGCGATCACCGCGATCTTTTTTCTGTGGCCCGCCGGCGAGGCGCTGTGGTACTCCCTGCAGCAGGTGGATCCCTTTGGTCTGTCCAGCCGCTTTGTCGGGCTGGCGAACTTTGTACAGCTGCTGGATGACCCCTACTACCTGGCATCGCTGCGTACCACCCTGTGGTTCAGTGCGCTGGTGACTGTCAGCGGCCTGGCTATTTCGCTGTTTTTTGCCGCGCTGGTGAACCAGGTGCTGCGCGGACGTCGCATTTACCAGACCCTGTTTATCCTGCCCTACGCCGTCGCCCCGACCATTGCGGCAGTGCTGTGGATGTTTTTGTTCAGCCCCGGCATGGGGCTGATCAGCCATGCGTTGGCCAGCGTCGGCTATGACTGGAACCATGCGCGCCACAGCGGGCAGGCGATGTTTCTGGTGGTGTTGGCCTCAGTATGGAAGCAGGTGAGTTATAACTTCCTGTTTTTTCTGGCTGCGTTACAGTCGGTTCCGCGCTCGCTGATCGAGGCGGCGGCCATCGACGGCGCCGGTCCACTGCGGCGCTTCTGGCATATCGTCCTGCCGCTGATCGCCCCGGTGAGCTTTTTCCTGCTGGTCGTCAATCTGGTCTACGCCTTTTTCGATACCTTTCCCGTTATTGATGCCGCCACCGGCGGTGGGCCGGGGCAATCCACCACCACCCTGATTTATAAGATCTACCGTGAAGGGTTCGCCGGGCTGGATTTGTCCAGCTCCGCGGCGCAGTCGGTGGTGCTGATGACGATGGTGATCGCGCTGACCCTGATCCAGTTTCGCTATGTTGAGCGTAAGGTACGCTACTGATGATAGAAAACCGTAGAGGGCTGACGTGGTTCAGCCACCTGATGCTCATCGCCGGGGCGCTGACGATCCTGTTTCCGCTGTATGTGGCGCTGGTGACGGCGACCCTGGATCGGGCCCAGGTCTTTCAGTCGCCGATGCCGCTGCTGCCCGGCGGCGAGCTGTGGAATAACATTCGTCACGTCTGGCAGCAGGGGATCGGCAACGGCGCCCCCTTTGGCCGCCAGCTGCTGAATAGCCTAGTAATGGCGCTGGTGATCACCGTGGGTAAGATCAGCGTATCGATGCTCTCGGCTTTCGCCATCGTTTATTTTCGTTTTCCGCTGCGTAACCTGTTTTTTTGGCTGATATTTATTACCTTGATGCTGCCGGTTGAGGTGCGTATTTTCCCGACGGTGGAGGTGATGGCCGGGCTGCAGCTGATGGACAGCTATACCGGACTGACGCTGCCTCTGATGGCGTCGGCGACCGCCACGTTTTTGTTCCGTCAGTTTTTTATGACGCTGCCGCCGCAGCTGGTTGAGGCGGCGCGCATCGACGGTGCTGGGCCAATGCGTTTTTTCCGCGATGTGCTGTTCCCCCTGTCGCGGACCAACCTGGCGGCGCTGTTTGTGATCACCTTTATCTATGGATGGAATCAATACTTATGGCCGCTGCTGATCGCCAGCGATTCGGGCATGGGGACGGCGATGGTGGGCATTAAAAGCGCCATCGCCAGCGGTGAGGGGGCGACCGAGTGGCAGCGCGTAATGGCGGCGCTGCTGCTGACGCTGCTCCCTCCGCTGCTGGTGGTGTTTACCATGCAGCGCTGGTTTGTGCGCGGCCTGGTCGATAGCGATAAATGATTGGATGAGAGAACGGATGACTCAATGGCGCGTTTAACATTACAGAATGTCAGTAAAAGCTATGATGGACGGCAGGCGATCATCAAAGGGATCGATCTGGAGGTAGAGGACGGTGAGTTTATCGTGATGGTCGGCCCCTCCGGCTGCGGTAAGTCCACCCTGCTGCGCATGGTGGCCGGTCTGGAGCAGGTCAGCGGCGGCGATATCTATATCGGCGATGAGCGGGTGACCCAGCGGGAGCCCAAAGATCGCGGCGTGGCGATGGTGTTCCAGAACTACGCGCTGTATCCCCATATGACGGTGGCGGACAACATGGGCTACGGTCTGAAGATCCGCGGGTTGGGTAAGCAGCAGATCCGGCGGCGGGTCGAGGAGGTCGCACAGATCCTTGAGCTGGGCACGCTGCTGGATCGGCGCCCCGGCGAGCTCTCCGGTGGTCAGCGCCAGCGCGTCGCGATGGGGCGGGCGATCGTCCGTGAGCCGGCGGTTTTCCTGTTTGATGAGCCGCTCTCCAACCTGGACGCCAAGCTGCGGGTGCAGATGCGATTGGAGCTGCAGCAGCTGCACCGGCGGTTGAAGACCACCAGTCTTTATGTCACCCACGATCAGGTGGAGGCGATGACGCTGGCCCAGCGGGTTATCGTGCTCAATAAAGGGGTTGCCGAGCAGATTGGTACCCCGACCGAGATCTATCACCGCCCGGCCAGCCGCTTTGTCGCCGGATTCATGGGGGCGCCGGCGATGAACCTGTTTGACGGCGCGCTGGCGGACGACGGACAGACCTTTTGCCTGGCGCAGGATCAGCGCATCCGGCTGCAGCGGCCGCTGCCGGGACTGGCCGGCCGATCGCTGACGCTCGGGATCCGGCCTGAACACCTGCGGCGCGCCGACGCGACGGAGGGCGAGACGGGGAATACGCTGACCATCGACACGCTGGAGCTGCTGGGTGCGGACAACCTGGCGCACGGGCGCTGGGGCGACCAGGGCGTCACCGTGCGTTTACCCTATCAGGCGGTGCCGGCTATCGGCAGCGTATTGCAGCTGGTGCTACCGCAGGATAACCTGCATTTCTTTGAACCTAGCGATGGGCGGCGTATCGCGCTGTCCGCAGAGGAACCATCATCATGAGTCACTGGCCTTATCCGGCCATCGTCGCCCACCGCGGCGGCGGCAAACTGGCGCCGGAGAATACCCTGGCGGCAATCGATGTGGGGGCCAGCCATGGCCATACCATGATTGAGTTCGACGCGAAGCTGAGCGCTGACGGGCAGATCTTTTTACTGCATGACGATACGCTGGAGCGAACCACCAACGGCTGGGGCGTGGCGGGGGAGCAGCCCTGGGAGCGGCTGGTGGGCCTGGATGCCGGGGGGGGATTCAGCCGTCGCTTTGCCGGCGAGCCTCTGCCGCTGTTGAGCCAGGTCGCCGCGCGCTGCCGGCAGCATGGCATGATGGCCAATATCGAGATCAAGCCTACCCACGGCTGCGATGTCGACACCGGGCGGGCGGTGGCGCTGGCCGCCGCTGCCCTGTGGCAGGACGCCGCGGTGCCGCCGCTGCTGTCTTCCTTCTCGCAATCGGCGCTGGCCGAGGCTCAGCGCGTCGCGCCGCAGCTGCCGCGCGGGCTGCTACTGGAGGCGTGGGACGATGAGTGGCGGGCGCTGACACGGGCGCTGGGCTGCGTCGCGCTACATATCGATCACCATGCCCTGAACGCCGAACGCGTAGCGGCGATCCGCCGCGCCGGGCTGCATATCCTGGTATACACGGTGAATCAGCCGCAGCGGGCCCGCGAACTACTCGACTGGGGCGTCGATAGCATCTGTACCGATCGCATCGATCTTATCGGTCCTGACTTCGTCAAACGCTGAGGCGGACGGCGCCACGCGCCGGCTACGGCGCGCGCGGTGGGGTCGGCGCCGGCGTTACGCCCTGCGAGCTTTGCCACAGCGGATCGTTGCGCTGCATACGCTGATTCAGCTGCTGAATCTGCTGTGCCTGCGCGTCGCGCTGGATCTGCGTTTGGGTGTTGCGCAGGCTCTGCTGAGCGGCGTCGTTGCGCTGCTGCTGAAACTGCTGCTGCTGTTGCTGGATCATCTGCTGCTGCTGCTGCATCAGGGCGCTATCGGCATGGGCGGACAAGAGAGGCCCGCCCAGCAGGCTCAGGGTGAGGACGATGTATCTCATGGAAACGTCTCCGTCACGGCGGCACCGCCGGTATGGCCGCGCCTCTGCGTCAGTATAATCAACGGCGCGGCGGGGCGCGTGGCGCAAAGTGGGATGGCGGTGGGGGATTTTGCCCGTCGTCCGGCCGATCGCGCTTTTTGTGCTTGCTTTTTAATGTAAAAGCCGCAATCTCTGGGAGGCTTCAGCGAGCCTGCCCAGACACCTCTGTAGCGGGCGTTCGTGCACCGTTGTCGTATTCTGCATTTAACAAAACAGTTACAATGCGTCTCTTTTTGGGGAGAGGCAGAGGTAGAGTATGGAGCAGTTTGAGACGATCGCCGTCGCGCAGGCGCAGCACATGCTGGCGCAGAGGCAGGCGCTGTTGCTGGATATCCGGGATGCGCAGAGCTATGCCGCCGGACACGTGCCCGGGGCGTTTCATCTGACGGATGCGACGCTGCCCGCGCTGATGCGGCAGTATGACGGCGGTCAGCCGGTGATGGTGATGTGCTACCACGGCAATAGCAGCCGCGGCGCGGCGCAGTATCTGCTGCACCAGGGATTTGATGAGGTTTACAGTATTGACGGCGGCTTTGACGCCTGGCAGCGGGCTTACCCTGACGAGGTGGCTCGCGGCGGCGACTGAGGCGCGTACCGTCAGTGGTTATCGATATAAGCAGGTATTCATGGTTCGTGTGATCACATTGGCTAACCCGCGTTTGGCGCAGGCGTTTATTGACTATATGGCGACACAGGGCGTGCGTCTGGAGGCGGAGAGCGGGCAGCAGGGCGTGGCACTGTGGCTGGCCGATGATAGCCGTTTGGCGCAGGTCGAGCAGGAACTGCAGCGTTTTTTGCAGGCGCCGCAGCACCCGCGCTATCAGGCCGCCAGCTGGCAAAGTGGCTCGACTCACAGCGGGCTGCGCTATGCCCGTTTTGGCTACCTGCGCAGCTTTGCCCGCCAGAGCGGCCCGCTGACGATCGGGGTGACGCTGCTGTGCATCTTGGTGTATCTGCTGCAGCTGGCGCTGGGCGACGGTGCGGTGATGGCCTATCTGGCTTGGCCCGCGGATGCGGCGCAGCGCTATCAGCTGTGGCGCTACTTCACGCCGGCGCTGCTGCACTTTTCACCGCTGCACATCATCTTCAATCTGATGTGGTGGTGGTATCTGGGCGGCCAGGTTGAGAAGCGTCTGGGTGCCGCCAAGCTGGCGCAGATAGCGCTGGTTTCCGCGCTGATGAGCGCCTGGGCACAGTCGCTGTTCAGTGGGATTTTCTTCGGCGGCCTGTCCGGCGTCGTGTATGCCCTGATGGGCTATGTCTGGTGGTGCGGCGAACGAGCGCCGCAGTTTGGCGTCGCCATGCCGCGCGGCCTGATGCTGTTTTCGCTGCTGTGGCTGGTGGCCGGCTATTTCAACTGGTTTGGCCTGGCGATCGCCAATGCCGCTCACGCCGGTGGCCTGGTGATCGGTCTGCTGATGGCGTTTTGGGATATGCGCCATTTCCGCCGACAGTGAGGCTATTGCCCGCTGTTCCGTTTTAATGCTGCCGGGGGAGCCGGTAAACGCAGGGGAATTTTCGTGAAACAAACACAGCGCCATGAAGCGATTATCGATCTGGTCCGTCAGCGGGGCTATGTCAGCACCGAGGAGCTGGTCGAACACTTCGACGTGAGTCCGCAGACCATCCGCCGCGATCTGAAT
This sequence comes from Edwardsiella anguillarum ET080813, assembly GCF_000264765.2. Lineage (GTDB taxonomy): Bacteria > Pseudomonadota > Gammaproteobacteria > Enterobacterales > Enterobacteriaceae > Edwardsiella > Edwardsiella anguillarum. The sequence continues at coordinate 1,512,430 of NZ_CP006664.1, read as the reverse complement.
GACCTGGCTGAACAGAGTAAGATCCACCGCCATCACGGCGGCGCCGCGATGCCGTCGAGCTCGGTCAATGCGGCTTATCACGATCGCAAGGGAATGTGGTCGGAAGAGAAGGCGCGTATTGCCCGGCGGGTCGCCAGCATGATCCCCGACGGCGCCACCCTGTTCATCGACATCGGCACTACGCCGGAGGCCGTTGCTTATGCCCTGCTTAACCATCATAACCTGCGGGTGGTGACCAACAATCTCAACGTGGCCAGCCTGCTGATGGTGAAAGAGGATTTTCGCCTGATCTTGGCCGGCGGTGAAGTTCGCACCCGCGACGGCGGCATCGTCGGTGAGGCGACGCTCGACTTTATCTCCCAGTTTCGCCTGGACTACGGGATCCTGGGCATCAGCGGCATCGACATGGATGGCTCTCTGCTGGAGTTTGATTATCACGAGGTGCGTACCAAGCGGGCGATCATTGAGAACTCCCGCTGCGTGATGCTGGTAACGGATCACTCAAAATTTGGCCGCAACGCGATGGTGAATCTGGGGACCATGGAGCTGGTGGACTATCTGTTTACCGATCAGCAGCCGCCGCAGGGACTGCAAAAAGTGATCGAACAGCACAGCGTTCAGCTGGAGATCTGCTAGGAGATATCCCGTCACGCCGCATGGCCTCGAGGTCGATCCCATCACACCTCCGTCCGCAATGGGGACGCCGATAGCGTCCCCATTGGCCGGCCACCGCACCGCCCCCTCTTGTCTCCTCCGCCGACATGCCATTACCCCTACCCAGTGTAATGATAATATCAACTTTGTGTTATCTGTATCGCGTAGCTGTGTTTTTATTTGGTTAACGGATGGTGTGTTTGTTGCTTATCGCATATTATAGTGCTCGAAAACGAACATTATGGCGTATGGCAGAGAGCGGGAGGAGTCGTGGACATCAAAGACGTAATCGTCATCGGTGGTGGTATTAACGGTGCGGGGATTGCGGCCGACGCCGCCGGTCGTGGGCTATCGGTCCTGATGCTGGAGGCGCGCGACCTGGCCTGCGCCACCTCGTCGGCCAGCTCGAAGCTGATCCATGGCGGCCTGCGCTATCTTGAGCACTATGAGTTTCGATTGGTGAGCGAGGCCTTGGCGGAGCGTGAGGTGCTGCTGAAGATGGCGCCGCACATCGCCTTTCCGCTGCGCTTTCGCCTGCCGCATCAGCCGCATTTACGCCCGGCCTGGATGATCCGCGCCGGCCTGTTTCTGTATGATCATCTCGGTAAACGCACCAGTCTGCCGGGCAGCTGCGCTCTGCGCTTTGGCGTTGGCTCCGTGCTGAAGCCTAGCCTGACGCGCGGCTTTGAGTACTCCGACTGCTGGGTGGACGATGCCCGCCTGGTGGTGCTGAACGCCATGGCGGTGGTGGAGCGCGGCGGCGAGGTACGCACGCGCACCGAGGTGACCCGCGCCTGGCGGGAGGCGGGCATATGGGTGGTAGAGGCGCGCGACATCGACAGCGGGGAGACGCTGACCTGGCGCGCCCGTGGTCTGGTCAATGCCACCGGCCCGTGGGTCAAGCAGTTGTTTGATGACGGACTGCAGCTCAAGTCCCCCTACGGCATTCGGTTGATCAAGGGGAGCCATATCGTGGTTCCGCGGGTGCATGACCAACCGCAGGCGTATATTTTGCAAAATGAGGATCAGCGCATTGTCTTCGTGATCCCGTGGCTGGATGCGTTCTCCATCATCGGCACCACCGACGTGGAGTATCACGGCGATCCGCGCGCGGTGCAGATTGACGAGGGCGAAATAGACTATCTGCTTCAGGTCTACAATAGCCACTTTGTGCGCCAGCTGAACCGGCAAGATATCGTCTGGACCTACTCCGGGGTGCGCCCGCTGTGCGACGATGAGTCGGATTCGCCGCAGGCGATCACCCGTGACTATACGCTGGATATTCACGATCGGGACGGCGTGGCGCCGCTGCTGTCGGTCTTCGGCGGTAAGCTGACCACCTACCGTAAGCTGGCGGAGCATGCGCTGGAAAAGCTGCGTCCCTACTATCCGCACTGCGGCGATGCCTGGACCAGGGGGGCTGTGCTGCCCGGCGGGGAGATGGGCTGCGATCGGGACAGCTATGCCGTCGCGCTGCGTCAGCGCCACGACTGGCTGCCGCAGGCGCTGGCGCGCCGCTACGCTCATACCTACGGCGCGCGCAGTGAGGCGTTAATCGGCGCCGCGGCGTCGCTGGCCGACTTAGGCGAACACTTCGGTCATGGGCTGTATGCGGCGGAGCTCGACTATCTGGCGGCGCACGAGTGGGTCGCGACGGCGGAGGATGCTCTGTGGCGCCGCACCAAGCTGGGGATGTGGCTCGATGACGCGCAGCGTCAGCGGGTGGTTGAGTGGCTGGCGGCCCGGCGTCCGGCGGCGGAGACACCGTCGTCCTCCTGAAAATAGCCAAGGCCTCCTGCGGGAGGCCTTGGCACGCTGGGCTACTCAGAGCTTGACCGGTTTGATCTGCCAGATCTCGTCGGCATACTCACGAATGGTGCGGTCAGACGAGAAATACCCCATGTTGGCGATATTCAGCAGCGCCTTACGCGCCCACTCGTCGGGGTGCGCATACACCTCATCCACCTGATCCTGCATATCGACATAGCTGCGGTAGTCCGCCAGCAGCTGATAGTGATCGCCGAAGTTAATCAGCGAATCAAACAGACTGGCGTAGCGCCGCGGCTCCTCTGGGCAGAACAGCCCGGAGGCTATCTGGTTCAGCGCCTGGTTCAGCTCCGGATCGCGTTCGTAGTAGTCGCGTGGGTTATAGCCGTTACGCCGCAGCGCCTCCACCTCCTCGGTGGTATTGCCGAAGATAAACATGTTTTCGGCGCCGACTCGCTCGCGGATCTCGACGTTGGCGCCGTCCAGGGTGCCGATAGTCAGCGCGCCGTTGAGGGCGAACTTCATGTTGCTGGTGCCGGAGGCCTCGGTGCCGGCGGTTGAGATCTGCTCCGACAGATCGGCCGCCGGAATGATCAGCTGCGCCAGGCTGACGCTGTAGTTGGGGATGAATACGACCTTCAGCTGACCGCCCAGCCGCTCGTCGGCGTTGATCACCCTGGCGACGTCGTTGATCAGGCGGATGATCAGCTTGGCATTGTAGTAGGCGGAGGCCGCCTTGCCGGCGAAGATTTTCACCCGCGGTACCCGCTCCGCGTCCGGCTCCTGCAGGATACGGTTATACAGCGTAATGATGTGCAGCACGTTGAGCAGCTGGCGCTTATATTCGTGAATGCGTTTGACCTGGACGTCAAACAGCGCCTTGGGATTAATCACCGTATTCAGGTGTAGCGCGACGTACATCGCCAGCTGGCGCTTATTGTGCTGCTTGGCCAGCTGAATTTCGCGGATAAAGGTGGGATAGTCGGCGTGCGGCAGCAGCTCGCTGAGCATGCTCAGGTCGGTGCGCCAGCGCTGACCGATAGCGCCGTCCAGCACCTTTGACAGGGACTGATTGGCCTGCGCCAGCCAGCGGCGGGGAGTGATTCCGTTGGTTTTATTACAGAAGCGCCCAGGGAACAGGCGGGCGAAGTCGGCGAACAGCGAGGTGACCATCAGCTCTGAGTGCAGCTTGGAGACGCCGTTGACCTTGTGGCTGGCAACCACCGCCAGCCAGGCCATGCGCACCTGACGGCCGTTGCTCTCATCGATGATCGACACCCGGCGCAGCAGGGCATCGTCGTCGGGGTAGGCGTTCTGCACCTCCTTGAGAAAGTGGTCGTTGATCTCAAAGATGATCTGTAGATGGCGTGGCAGAATACGCCCCAGCATATCCACCGGCCAGGTTTCCAGCGCCTCGCTCATCAGGGTGTGGTTGGTATAGGAGAATATCTGCATGACGGCCTGCCAGGCCTGCTCCCAGTCGTAGTGATGCTCGTCGATCAGCAGGCGCATCAGCTCCGGAATGGAGAGCACCGGATGGGTGTCATTCAGGTGGATGGCCACCTTGTCTGCCAGGTTGTCCAGCCGATGGTGGGTGAGCAGATGACGGCTGATGATGTCCTGTACCGTCGCCGAGACCAGAAAGTACTCCTGGCGCAGACGCAGTTCGCGCCCGCAGTAGGTCGAGTCGTCCGGGTAGAGTACGCGCGATACGTTTTCCGAGTGATTTTTATCCTCAACGGCGGCAAAGTAGTCTCCCTGGTTGAATTTACCCAGGTTAATCTCGCTGCTGGCGCGCGCCGACCACAGGCGCAGGGTATTGGTCGCGCAGATATCAAAGCCGGGGATTATCTGATCGTAGGCCAGCGCCAGGACCTCTTCGGTCTCCAGCCAGCGGCTGCGGTTGCCCTCCTGCTGGATACGGCCGCCAAAGCGAACCCGGTAGCGGGTATTGTGGCGGACGAACTCCCAGGCGTTGCCATACTCCAGCCAGTTGTCCGGTGATTCGGCCTGCTGCCCGTTGACGATATTCTGTTTGAACATGCCATATTCATAGCGGATGCCATAGCCGTTGGCCGGTAGACCCTGGGTCGCCATCGAGTCCAGGAAACAGGCCGCCAGCCGCCCCAGACCGCCGTTGCCAAGCCCCGGGTCCAGCTCCTCGTTCAGCAGCTCATCCAGATCGATGCCCATTTCATCGAGCGCTTTCTTGGTCTCGTCGTACACGCCGATCGCCATCAGGGCGTTGGAGAGGGTACGTCCCAGCAGGAACTCCATCGAAAGGTAGTAGACCTGGCGTAGATCCTGCGAGTACTGGGCGCGAACCGAGCGCAGCCAGCACTCAACGATACGGTCGCGAACGGCGAACAGGGTCGCATTCAGCCAGTCGTGCTGGTTGGCGACGGAGGGATCCTTGCCGACGGTAAACATCAGCTTATAGGCAATAGAGTGTTTGAGCGCCTCAACGCTGACCACGGGGGACGTATAGTTAAAGGGTGAGTTAATCATGACAGCTCCCGATCCTCGGTGCCGGGCCATGCCCGGTTATAGTAGTACGGCGTTGGCCCCCGCGCATATCCGTTTGCCGCCAGGGGGCGCTCCGCCAGAGGGCCGGCCTGCGCCGGCCTGCATCGTATGGCCGCGTAGGCGTCGCCTACAGCAGTTGGCGGTACAGCGCCAGATAGCGTTCGGCGGCCAAATCCCAGCCGAATGACTGCGCCATGGCCTGGCGCTGCACGTAGCGCCACAGGGTCGGACGGTTCCACAATACCAGCGCCCGACGGATGGCGCTGGCGAGGTCGGCGGCGTTGGCGTCATGGAAGACGAAGCCGGTGGCGCTGCCGTCGGCCAGGTTTTCCAGCGCACAGTCGCTGACCGTGTCGGCCAGGCCGCCGGTGTGACGCACCAGCGGCAGCGAGCCGTATTTAAGGCCGTACAGCTGGGTCAGCCCACAGGGCTCAAATCGACTGGGTACCACGATCACGTCGGCGCCGGCCATGATGCGGTGCGAGAAGGCTTCGTGGTAGCCGATCTGGACGCCGACCTGTCCGGGGTATTCTGCGGCGACGGCGAGAAACGCCTCCTGCAGCTGGGCGTCGCCGGCGCCGAGCAGCGCCAGCTGAGCACCGCCCTCCAGCAGCGTAGGCAGCGCCGCCAGCAGCAGATCAAGCCCTTTCTGACCGGTGAGGCGGCTGACCACAGCGAACAGCGGTTTGTCGGCGTCAACCTCCAGCCCCATGGCCGTCTGCAGATGCAGCTTGTTATCCGCCTTATCGCGCAGCGTCTCCCGCCGGTAGGTGCGGGCGATCAGCGCGTCACTGGCCGGGTTCCAAATGGTATCGTCTACGCCGTTGAGGATCCCGCTCAGGGTGCCCTCCCGGGCGCGCCACTGCAGCAGCCCCTCCATGCCATAGGCAAACTCGGGATGCGTTATCTCCTGCGCATAGGTCGGACTGACGGTGGTCACGTGGTCGGCATAGTACAGACCGGCCTTCATGAAGGAGATTTGGCCGTGAAACTCCAGCCCGTAAATTTGGAAGAAGTGATGGGGCAGGGCTAGCTCGTCCAGATGGCGGGCGTTGAACAGCCCCTGGTAGGCCAGGTTGTGTACGGTAAAGACCGAGCGGGCAGGGTTGCCGCGCGCCGCCAGGTAGGCACAGGCTAGACCGGCGTGCCAGTCGTGGGCGTGAACTACCTGTGGGCGCCAGAAGGGATCGCAGTTACAGGCCAGTTCGGCGGCGATCCAGCCGAGCAGCGCAAAGCGCAGGTGGTTGTCGCCATAGGCGTTCTGCCACTGATCGTGGTAGGGGCTGCCGGGGCGCTGATACAGATGGGGCGCGTCGATCAGATAGACCCCGACGCCGCGGTAGACCCCATAGCGCAGGGTTACTCGCCCAGCAAAGGTGTCCAGGGTAGCCACTTCATCGCTGTCCGGGATCCCGGCGCAGATGGCCGGGAACCCCGGCACCAGTACGCGCACGTTGGCGCCCTGGGCTATCTGGGCGGCGGGCATAGCGCCGACCACATCGGCCAGGCCGCCGGTTTTCAGCAGCGGAAAAAGTTCAGAACACACGTGTAAGACGTACATTATTGCTCCTGTGCCTGCGGCCGATCAGGCCGCAGGGGATGATGACAGACGCGCGAGCATTTCACGCGTGACCAATACGATGCCGCTTTCCGAACGGTAAAAACGGCGGCTGTCCTCTTCGGCGTTTTCACCGATGACCATGCCCTCCGGCAGATGGCAGGCGCGATCGACGATGCAGCGGCGCAGCCGACAGGAGCGTCCGATGTAGACATCCGGCAGCAGCACGGAGGAGTCGATGGTGCAGAAGGAGTTAATGCGAACGCGCGGGAACAGCACGGAGTGCACGACGACCGAGCCGGAGATGATGCAGCCGCCGGAGACCAGCGAGTTCATGGTCATACCGTGGCTCCCCGAGCGGTCCTGCACAAACTTGGCCGGCGGCAGCGACTCCATGTAGGTGCGGATCGGCCAGTGGTTATCGTACATATCCAGCTCCGGGGTGACCGATGCCAGATCGAGGTTGGCCCGCCAGTAGGCGTCCAAGGTGCCGACATCGCGCCAGTAGGGCGGGGTATCGGCGTTCCCGCTGGTGACGCAGGAGAGCGTGAACGGGTGCGCCCAGGCACGGCCCTGCGCGGTGGCCTTAGGGATCAAATCTTGGCCGAAGTCGTGGCAGGAGCCGGGGGTATGAATATCCTCCTCCAGCAGTTGAAACAGGTAATCGGCGTTGAATACATAGATCCCCATGCTGGCCAGGGACATTTCGGGATCGCCCGGCATGCCCGGCGGCTGGGCCGGTTTTTCTAAAAACTTGAGGATACGGTGGTCGTCGCTGACTTCCATCACCCCAAAGGCGTTGGCTTCGGCGCGCGGCACCGGGATACAGGCGACGGTGCAGCCGGCGCCGTTTTCCACGTGGTCGAGCAGCATGCGCGAGTAGTCCATCTTGTAAATATGGTCGCCGGCCAGGATCACCACGTAGTCCGCCTGATAGCGGCGGATGATGTCCAGGTTTTGGTAAACGGCGTCGGCGGTGCCGCGATACCAGGTTTCCGAGGCATCGCGCTGCTGGGCTGGCAGCAGATCGACAAACTCGTTCATGGATTCGTTGAGGATCGACCAGCCGCGCTGGATGTGCTGCACCAGCGTATGGGAGTGGTACTGGGTGATCACCCCGATGCGCCGAATGCCGGAGTTGATACAGTTGGAGAGCGCAAAGTCGATAATGCGGAACTTCCCGCCAAAGTGGACCGCCGGCTTGGCGCGGGTCTTGGTGAGATCTTTCAGGCGCGAGCCGCGGCCGCCGGCCAGGATCAGCGCAACGGACTGCTGCGGCAGTTGGCGGGCCAACATCAGTTTATTTTGATTGTCCGATTTCACCATTTCCGACTCCTTATAAAAGGCCGCTCGCGCCGTCAAGGACGCAGCGCCAGCGCGCTAAATGCGCATAAAAAGACAGCAGCTGCGCGCCGCAAGATGCTGGCATCCGCCCTGCATGTCTTCCCGTAATACGGCAAACGGCGGCGGAATATGCCAGTCGCCCGGCGGCAGGACGATCGCCTGCGCCTGTGGCCCGCCGTTGATCACTAATAACCACTGCTCCGCCAGCAGGATCTGCAGCGCCACGGGGGGCACCGCCTGCCACTGCGCCTCCGTCATGGGCTGGGCATCGGCATTCAGCCAGCGTACGCTGCCGTCATTCTCGTTCCACCAGCGATTGTCGGTCAGCGTCGCGATACGGCGGCGCAGGTGGATCAGCTGGGCGGTAAACTGCAGCAGTCCCTCGTCGGCCTGGCGCCAGTCGAGCCAGGTGATGGGGTTATCCTGACAGTAGGCGTTATTGTTGCCCTGCTGGCTATGGCCAATCTCATCTCCGGCCAGCAGCATTGGCGTCCCCTGCGCCAGCAGCAGCGCGGTGAGCAGCGCTCGGGCGCTGGCTTGGCGCCGCGCCTGGATCTCATCCTCGGCATCAATGCCCTCTACGCCATGGTTGTGGCTGTAATTGTGGGTATTACCGTCGCGGTTGTTCTCCCCGTTAGCCTGGTTATGGCGCTGGCTGTAGCTGAGCAGGTCGCGCAGGGTGAATCCATCATGGCAGGTGATGTGGTTGATGCTGGACGAGGGCGTGCGCCCGTGGTGACGAAACAGATCGCTGGAGGCGGCGAAACGGGTAGCGAAGAGGCCGTTGGGCAGATCGCTATGCAGCCAGAAACGGCGCATATCATCGCGGAAGCGATCGTTCCACTCGGCGAAGTATTGGGGAAAATGGCCCAGTTGGTAGCCGTTTGGACCGATATCCCAGGGCTCAGCAATAAATTTAACCCGCGCCAGCAGCGGATCCTGGGCGATGGCGACAAACAGGGGGGAGTGGCGGACAAAGTCCGGCGTCCGCCCCAGTACTGTTCCCAGATCGAAGCGGAATCCATCAACGTGACAGGTTTCTACCCAGTAGCGTAGGCAATCCATGACCCACTGCACGCTGTGGGTCTTGGTCAGCCGCAGGGTATTGCCGCAGCCGCTCCAGTTTTCCAAGGCACCCTGCCCGTTGCGCCAGTAGTAGCTGCGGTTATCGATGCCGCGCAGCGAGACCATCGGTCCGCGCTCGTCCAACTCTGCGGTATGGTTAAACACCACGTCGAGTATCACCTCGATCCCCGCACGGTGCAGGGCGTTGACGGCGGCGCAGAATTCGCTCAGCGGCGTGGTGCCGGGACGCCCGGAGTGGTAGCGCGGTTCAATGGCGAAGGGGGCCAGCACGTTGTACCCCCAGTAGTTGCTTAGCCCCAGCCGCTGCAGGCGGGGCTCATCCGCATGCAGCTGGATGGGGAGCAGTTCCAGGGCGGTGATCCCCAGACGGGCGTAATGCTCCAGCATGATGGGGTGGGCCAGCGCCGCGTAGCTGCCGCGCAGATCCGGCGGGATGCCGGGATGCAGCCGGGTCAGGCCGCGGACGTGGGCCTCGTAGATAACCGTGCTGCCCCAGGGCGTATTGGGCGGCGCATCCTCCCGCCAGGCATACTGCTCGTCGCTGACGATGCAGCGCGGTAGCAGGTCACGGTTGTCACGCCAGTCCGGATCGCTCAGGCCACCGCACAGGCGGTCGTCCGCCGGCAGCGTGTGGCTCAGCGCCCGCGCATAGGGATCCAGCACCATCTTGGCCGGGTTAAAACGCAGCCCTTTCTCCGGCTGCCAGGGGCCGTATACGCGGTAGGTGTACTCCAGCCCGGCGTATCCGCCGGGCAGTAGGCCGTGCCAAATATCGCCGCTGCGCGCCGGCAGTTCATAGGACTGTTGATGGCCGTCCCTATCGAACAGGCACAGCTCTATGCGCTGCGCGTGCGCCGAGTAGATGGCGAAGTTGACCCCCTGCGGCGTCAGATGCGCGCCCAGTGGGTAGGGTTTACCCGGCCTGAGCATCGTCTCCGTCCCCATTATCCAGACACAGATAGAGCGTCGACAGCGGCGGCAGGGTTAGCTGGATGGAGTACTCACAGCCGTGGCTGCCCACCGCCTCGCTGAGTACGCCGCCCTGATTGCCACTGTTGCTGCCGTGGTAGTGGCTGGAGTCGGTATTGAGAATTTCGCGATAGCGCCCCGGCAGATCGACGCCGATACGGTAGTGATGACGCGGAACCGGCGTAAAGTTACTGACCACCAGCACCTCATTGCCCATATCGTCGCGGCGGACAAAGGCGAAGACCGAGTTCTGATCGTCATCGACCACTCGCCAGCGGAAGCCGCGCGCGTCGCAGTCCCAGCGGTGTAGGGCGCCGCAGTTGCGATAGCAGAGGTTCAGATCCCGCACCAGTCGCTGGACGCCGTGGTGCTCGTTATCTTCGCCCTCCAGCAGGTGCCAGTCCAGGCTGGACTCGTGGTTCCATTCGCGCCCCTGGGCAAATTCCCCGCCCATAAACAGCAGCTTTTTGCCGGGATGCGCCCACATAAAGCCGTAGTAGGCGCGCAGGTTGGCGAATTTCTGCCAGGCGTCACCGGGCATTTTATCCAGCAGCGAGCCCTTGCCGTGCACGACCTCGTCGTGGGAGAGGGCCAGCACAAAGTTTTCGCTCCAGGCGTACAGCAGGCCGAAGGTCATCAGATTGTGATGGTATTTGCGATAGACCGGATCGTGCTTCATGTAGTTGAGGGTATCGTGCATCCAGCCCATGTTCCACTTGAAGTGGAAGCCCAGGCCGCCGGTGTCCGGCGGCAGGGTGACGCCGGAAAAGTCGGTGGACTCTTCGGCCATGCAGACGCTGCCGGGCTGCTGTTCTCCCAGGGTCCGGTTGGTATAGCGCAGGAACTCGATGGCCTCCAGATTCTGGTTTCCGCCGTGGCAGTTGGGAACCCATTCGCCCGCGGCGCGGCTGTAGTCGCGGTAGACCATCGAGGCCACGGCGTCGACGCGCAGGCCGTCGATGCCATAGCGCTCCTGCCAGAACAGGGCGTTGCCCGCCAGGAAGTTACGCACCTCATAGCGACCATAGTTGTAGATCAGGGTATTCCAGTCTTGGTGGAAGCCTTCGCGCGGATCGGCATATTCATACAGCGCGGTGCCGTCGAAGTTGGCCAGCCCCCACTCGTCGCTGGGAAAGTGGCCGGGAACCCAGTCGAGCAGGACGTTGATCCCGGCGGCGTGGGCGGCATCGATAAATTCGCGGAACTCCTGCGGCGTGCCATAGCGCCGGGTCGGTGCGTATAGCCCCAGCGGCTGATAGCCCCAGGAGCCGTCGAAGGGGTGTTCATTGATCGGCAGCAGCTCGATATGGGTAAAGCCCATCTCTTTGACATAGGGGATGAGCTGCTCGGCCATCTCCCGGTAGCTCAGCCAGTAGCCGTTGTCGCTGTGGCGTCGCCAGGAGCCGAGGTGCACCTCATAGATGGAGATCGGGGCGCTGAAGCCATTGGCGGCGCTTCGTTGGGCGCTGATGGCGCTTCTTTCCGGCAGCGGGGCGACCAGCGAGGCGGTATCCGGCCGCATCTGGGCTTCAAAGGCGTAGGGATCGGCTTTCAGCACCCGCTCGCCGCGGGCGTCGATCAGCTCAAACTTATACAGCTCACCCGCTTCTACGCCGGGGATGAACAGCTCCCAGATGCCGCTTTCCCGGCGCAGGCGCATCGGATGGCGGCGCCCGTCCCAGACGTTAAAGTTGCCGACCACCGAGACGCGCTGGGCGTTGGGTGCCCAGACGGCGAAGCTGACGCCGCGGATATCGGCCAGTTGGGTCAGGTGGGCGCCCAGCCGCTCATAGGGACGCAGATGGGTGCCCTCTTTAAGCAGCCAGTTATCGATCTCGCCTAACAATGGCCCGAAACGGTAGGGATCTTCCAGTAGCTGCTGATGATTGGCCCAGGTGACGCGCAGTAGATAAGGGAAGGGATTCTTACGCCGCGGCACTAGGCCGCAGAAGAAACCGCCCTCATGGAGCCGCTCCAGCGTAGCCAGCGTGCGCCCGTTTTTACGGTCGACCACCTGAACCGATTCTGCCTCGGGCATCAGCGCCCGCACGGCCAGCCCTTTGGCCGTCGTGTGCATCCCCAGCAGAGCGAAGGGATCGGCGCACTGGCCGGCGAGCAGTTGTTGGATCTTGTGAGTGCTGGGAAGTTCGGACATGGCATTCTTCCTTTAATTGACGGCAGGGGGTGCGTTCTACCCTAAAAGCGACGGAGCAGGGGAACGGGGTGCATCCTCATGCCGGCCATTCAGTCTGGGCGCTGACAGGGGACATCGGCACCCCGCAGCGCAAAAATGTTTCCTTAATGCGCGATGGCGGGCTTTGGCCGCCGCGACCCTGATTAAGCATAGTCAGCTTTGGGCGGCGGATAAGGCCCGGCGCACTTTTTGCCGTCAGGCCGGTACGGCCATGATGGGCGCCGCCTGGCGCACCGCCGGCAGGTTGGCCAACGCCTCTTGCGTCACTAAGACGATCCCATTAGGGCTGCGGTGAAAATAACGCGCGTCCTGCTGGGGGTCTTCGCCGATGGTCAGGCCATCCGGCAGGCGGCAGCCGCGATCGATGACGCAGCGCTGCAGGCGGCAGCCGCGCCCGACATAGACCTCCGGCATCAGAACGCTGGCCTCAATTCGCGCCTCTGGGGCGACCTCGACACGCGCGGAGAGGATCGCGTTATGGATCTGGGCGCTGTCGATGACGCAGCCGCCGCCGATCAGGGCGTTTTCAATGACGTTACCGGCGTGGCGGGCCGACTGCTTGAAGCGGGCCGGCGCCAGCTGGGCATGTTTGCTGATGATGGGCCAGTTCGGATCGAACGGATCCAGGCGCGGCGGGGCGCTGATCAGATCGATGTTGGCTTCCCAGTAGGCGTCCAGAGTGCCGACATCGCGCCAATAGGCTTCGCCGTCGGCGGTAAACCCCATGCAGGAGCGGCCAAAGGGATGTGCATAGGCGACGCTTTCGCGTACTGCGGCCGGAATAATATCCTGGCCAAAGTCGAAGCTGGTTTCCGGATCGGTCTGCGCCTCTTCCAGCGCCTGATAGAGATAGTCGGCGTTGAAGATATAGATCCCCATCGATGCCAGCGAGCGCTGCGGGTTGCCCGGCATGGCCGGAGGGTGCGACGGTTTTTCTTCAAAACGGGTGATGCGGAACTGCTCATCGACCGCCATCACGCCAAAGGCGTGGGCCTGTTCGCGGGGAACCTCGATGCAGCCGACGGTGCAGCGTGCGCCGGACTTCACGTGATCCAGCAGCATTTGGGCATAGTTCATTTTATAAATATGGTCGCCAGCCAGGATCACCACATATTCTGGCCGGTAATGACGCTGCATGATCTCTTTATTCTGGTATACCGCATCGGCGGTGCCGCGATACCAGCATCCCTCTTCCAGCTGCTGGCGGGCCGGCAGCAGATCGATAAACTCGTTGCGCTCGGCGTGCAGAAATGACCAGCCGTGCTGAATATGACGCAGCAGCGAGTGTGCCTTGTACTGGGTGATCACCCCTACGCGGCGCAGGCCGGAGTTAATACAGTTTGAAAGGGTGAAGTCGATGATGCGAAAACGGCTGCCAAAATAGACTGCGGGTTTGGCCCGGCCGTCGGTCAGGCCATTAAGACGGGTTCCCCGTCCGCCGGCTAATACCAGCGCCACCGTCCGTTGGGTTAATTGGCCGATCAGAGCAATATCTGTAACGCTATGAGTCATGGTCACTTCCTTTTTGACAATTCCATATGCCGCCCCGCCCGCCGCCAGGCAAGGGAAAGCGCGGATGGCGCCTGTCATCCGCAACAACAGTTTGGCGATCCAGTATTAGCGTACTGCGGTGTAATAATAACGGACATCATTGATATAAATGAAATAAACTGAATGCTTATTTAATACCAAAATAATACGTTAACTGCTCATGACAATCACACTGTGATCGATAATGTAAACTCACTCTTTTTTAAATTCAATGAGAGATTGTGCTATTGCGCAGGATGCCGGAATAAATGGATAGCGAGAGATATTACTTATATGGATAACATCTGCTAAATTAGCGTTAAATTTGAAGGTGGATATATATTGGTATTAAGTTGGGATGGGTTGATTTATAAGGAGGAATATTTTTTCTTAGCATAAAAAACGGAAGTTGCAAATAAATCACGGCTGTTTTTTAGCAGCCATGATTTATTGTTTTAGCCTCTAGCCCGCGGAAACTTTTTTACGGCGCTGATCCAAATCTTTTATCAATCGATTAATTTGCATATTATTAAACATATCCTCCAGCGTCACGCTCAGCTTGCGGCGCCAGTTCGGGTATTCATCACAGGTGCCGGGAACGTTGACCGGCGCCGCCATGTTCAGCCAATCCTCCGGCTGCAGTCCGAGCAGGGCGCTGGCGCTGTCGGCCACGTAGCGTTGGATCCCGCGGCTCAGGACGGGCGTCATCGCCATACGGTCCGCGTGCCGTCCGCTGCGCTGCGGCAGGCAGCCGTAGTGGTGCAGTCCGTCAAGCAGCCCCTGCTTGGCGGCGGCGCGGCCGCGGTACAGCCCGGCCAGAACCTCGGCGTCGGGGTAGAGCCCCAGCCGCTCACCGAGCCGCAGATCGTCGGCCTGCCAATAGCCGTTCAGCGTCGGCAGGTCGTGGGTGGTCACCGTCGCCATGGCCTGTACGTTATAGGTCTGCGGCGCTCGAAAGACGTTTTCGCTATCGTGCTCAAAGTAGAGCACCTTGTAGGAGTACACGCCGTATTCGCGCAGCTTGGCGATGATTTCGACCGGTACGGTGCCGAGATCTTCGCCGATGACCATGCAGCGGCTACGCTGGCTTTCCAGCGCCAGAATGGCCAGCAGATCGTCGAGGGGATAGCCGACATAGGCGCCCTCTGATGCCGCCTCACCCTGCGGTATCCACCATAGCCGCAGCAGCGACATCACATGATCGATGCGCAGCGCGCCGCAGTGGCGCATGTTGGCGCGCAGCATGTCGATGAACGGTTGATAGGCGAGGTCGCGCAGCGTATGGGGATCCATCGGCGGCAGTCCCCAGTTTTGCCCCAGCGGGCCGAGGATGTCGGGTGGGGCGCCGACCGAGGCGCGCAGGCAGTAAAGCTCTGGTTCACTCCAGGTCTCCGCACCGCCCTCGGCGACGCCCACCGCCAGATCGCGGTACAGTCCGATCGGCATCGATTGGCGGCAGGCCTGCTGATAGCAGTCGGCCAGCTGGCTGTCTGCCAGCCACTGTAGCCACAGAAAAAACGTCACCTCCTGCGGATAGCGCTGACAGAAGCGGGCAACCTCCGGGCTATCGGCGCGGCGCAGGGACGGCGGCCAGACAGGCCACCCCCACATCTGCTCATCCTCACTGTGCAGGTGGCGGTGCAGGGCGTCAAACGCGGCCTGGTGGCGCAGGCTATCTCCCCCCTGGCGGACAAAGTGGCGGAAAGCGCTGGCCCGGGCATCGGCGCCCTGTGCGTCGAACGCGTGAAAGGCCAGGCGCAGCCCCTCCAGCTTCAGGGCGTATACGGCGGGATAATCGACCCAGTCGCTGGCGCGGGCGGCGTCCAGACGCTGACGGGTCGCGGGATCCTGCCACCATCGCTGGGCGGCGTCGCTGCGCTGGAACTCGTCGACCCGGTTGACATCAATATAGATGATGTTCAGCCAGCGACGTGATGACGGGCTGTAGGGGCTTATGCTGTGCGGGTTGGCGGGATACAGGGCATGGATGGGATTCAGGCCGACAAAGGCGCCGCCGCGCTGGGCGAGCTGTCCGATCAGCTGGGCCAGATCGCCGAAGTCACCGATCCCCCAGTTCTGCGCGGAGCGCAAGGTATACAGCTGTACGCAGGCGCCCCAGAGCTTTCGGCCGGTCAGCAGGGCGTCCGGCTCATGGCAGCGCGCCGGTGCAATAATGATCCGGCACGGCCACTGCTGCTGCCCGTCGCTGAGCAGCAGGCGGTGGTAGCCCAGCGGCAGGTCGTGCGGCAGCGCCAGATGCTTACGCCGGCTCAGTCGACCCTGATAGGCCGGCTGGGCGTCGTTTTCCAGCGTGAGGGACCAGTGGTAGTGGCCCCCCTGACGCAGGGCGATGACCGGCGTACTCCGCTGTCCGGCCACCAGGACGGCCGGTAGCGGCGCATCGGCGGGCGTACGCGGCGGCATGGCGTCGAGCAGGCGCCGTTTGGTCTGCGCGCTGATGGCCTGAACGCGGCCGTGCGCGTTGATATAGCTGTCGGCGATCCCCGCCTGGGCCGCCTGCTGCTCCAGGAGGGTGTGCGGCGTAGTGCGTTGCATGGCGACTCCTTAACGCTGGCGCTGCCAGATGCGCTGTTGATAGTCGCGGATGGCCCGATCGGCGCTGAACATGCCCACCCGTGCCGTGTTGAGGATGGTCTTCTCGGTCCACGCTTCGCTATCGCGGTAGAGGGTGTCCACCCGGGCCTGTGTCTGGCAGTAATCGGCGAAGTCAGCCAGCACCAGATAGGGGTCGCCGCCCTGCAGCAGGCTGTGCAGCATCATGTCAAAGGCGTGGCGGTCGCCCTGGCTGTAGTGGCCGGAGCCCAGCTCATCGATGATGGCCTTCAGACGTTTGTCCTGCCGATAGAGGCGGAGCGGGTCGTAGCCGGCGGCCAGGGTCGCCTTCACCTCTTCGACGGTCAGGCCGAAGATGAAGATATTCTCTTCTCCCACCTGCTCGGCGATCTCGACGTTGGCGCCGTCCAACGTACCCACGGTCAGCGCGCCGTTCAGGGCCAGCTTCATGTTACCAGTGCCGGAGGCCTCTTTCCCCGCGGTGGAGATCTGCTCTGATACGTCGGCCGCCGGGATCATCAGCTCGGCCAGGGAGACGCGGTAGTCGGGTAGAAAGGCGACCTGCAGGCGATCCTTGACCCGCGGGTCGCTGTTGATGACCTCTGCCACCCGGTTGATGGCATAGATGATGTTTTTGGCCAGGTAGTAGCCCGGCGCTGCCTTGGCCCCGAACAGGAAGACGCGCGGAGCTCGATCGGCGTTGGGATTGGCGCGCAGCTCATGGTACAGGGAGAGGATATGCAGCAGGTTGAGGTGCTGACGCTTGTACTCATGCAGCCGCTTGATCTGTACGTCGAAGATGGCGTCGGTATTCAGCGTCAGCCCCTGGGTCTGCCGAACGTAGTGGGCCAGCGCCGCTTTATTCTGCTGCTTGATCTGACGGTACGCCGCGCGGAACCCGGTCTGGCCGGCATAGGGCTCCAGCGCGCGGAGGGCATCCAGATCGTTGGCCCATTCGCGCCGTAGTGTATTGTCGATCAGCGTAGACAGGGCCGGGTTACACTGCTTGAGCCAGCGGCGCGGGGTGATCCCGTTGGTCACGTTATGGAATTTTTGCGGCCACAGCTGGTGGTACTCGGGGAACAGATCGCTTTTGACCAGCGCCGAGTGCAGCTGCGCGACGCCGTTGACGGCAAAGCCGGCGACGACGCACAGGTTGGCCATGCGCACCCGTCGATCGTGTACGATAGCGACGCGTTGCCACAGCGCCTTATCGCCCGGCCAGCGCTGCTCGACCAGCTCGCGGAAGCGGGCGTTGATCTGGCGGATGATGTCATGGTGGCGCGGGAGCAGGCTGCGGATCAGGCTTTCGCTCCAGCACTCCAGCGCCTCTGGCATCAGCGTATGGTTGGTGTAGGCAAAGGTCTGGCCGGTGATGGCCCAGGCCTGATCCCAGTCCATGCCGTGCTCATCGAGCAGAATGCGCATCAGCTCGGGGATGGCGATGGTCGGGTGCGTATCGTTGAGCTGGATGACCTCATACTGCGCCAGATCGTCGATACGGCGCCCGGCCAGATGGTGTCGGCGCAGGATATCGGCCAGCGAGCAGGCGCAGTGGAAGTATTGCTGCATCAGGCGCAGCCGTTTGCCGGCCGGGTGGTTATCGTTGGGATAGAGTATCTTGGTCAGCTTGGCGGCCTCTATTCCCTGGCGCTCGGCGCGCAAAAACTGCCCGCGATCAAAGCTGTCGAGATCGAAGGGATGATCGTGACAGGCGACCCACAGACGCAGCGGCTGGCTGATGCCGTTGCGGTAGCCGACTACCGGCAGATCGCGCGCGACGCCGCGCAGGGTTAGCGCCGGCTGCCAGCGCAGCGCGCCGTTTTCACGCAGCAGTTTGCCGCCCAGGCTGACGTGGACATCCCGCGCCCGATTGTGACGCATCCACGGGTAGTCGTCCCGCTCCCAGGCATCCGGGGCCTCCTGCTGCTGGCATGCCTGAAAGGACTGGCGGAACAGTCCATACTGGTAGCACAGGCCATAGCCGATGGCCGGCTGTTTAACGCAGGCCATGGCGTCGAGGAAGCAGGCCGCCAGGCGGCCGAGGCCGCCGTTGCCCAGCGCCGGATCGACCTCTTGCTCCAGCAGATCGCTTAACGCGATGTCATAGCGTTCAAGGGCCTGGGCGACGGCGGGATACCAGTCTAGATTGAGCAGATTATTGCCGGTCAGGCGGCCGATGAGAAACTCCATCGACAGATAGTTTACGCGGCGTTGGCCATCGTCGGACGCGCTGGCCGGGCGGGTTGCGGCCGCCAGCTGCGCCGAGCAGGCCAGGCTGACCGCCTGCCACCACTGATGCGGCGTCATTTGCGCTGCGCTCTCCATTCCCAATCCTTGCCAGTGGCGGGTCAGCGCCGCGTGGAAAGCCTGCTGATCGAACGGGGTATACGACATAGGCATCTCTCTCAAAGCGTCAAAATGAAAGTATTAAGTATGATGGCCATCCTGACGATCTCGCCGAGTGAAAACATCCTCCCGTCGTCGGCTGAGCTGGGGAGGAGCCACAGGGCGTAGTCAGAAGTGTGATCGGTGCCGCGCTATAGCAGGGCTATAATCACGTTACGTTACCGTTTCGCGCTGTACTGATCGTCGGGTTATAACAGCAAAATATGGACTATTAGCGGCGATTGAGCGGCAAATGAGATTAACTCGGTAAAAAATGTGATCAGCCGCAATTTCCTGTTATTGGGGGCTGAACCCCGGTTGCAATAGCGCGCGCATTGTCAGACCTTAAAGGACAGCTATTAATTACGAGGCGCAAAATAAATAGGCGCCCGTAGCGGCGATTTCTGGGGCAGGGTGTCGCTCCTGCGCGCGAACCGGCACGGGCCGAGCGCCGAGGAGGGACACCGGAAGGGGTACGGGTAACTATGCTGATTCCGTCGAAATTAAGCCGTCCGGCGCGGCTGCAGACTACGGTGGTGCGGGAACATTTACTGACCAGACTGGATGCGGCGCGCAATTACCGTCTGGTGTTGGTCAATGGCCCCGCAGGGTACGGTAAGACGACCCTGATGGCGCAGTGGGCGCAGGAGAAGGCACACCTGGGCTGGTATTCGCTGGATGAAAGCGACAACCAGCCGGAGCGCTTTGCCAGCTACCTGATTGCCGCCCTGCAGCAGGCCACCGGCGGCCACTGCGCTAAAAGCGAGGCGATGAGCCAGAAGCACCAGTATGCCACGCTGTCTGCGCTGTTCTCCCAGCTGTTCATTGAACTGGCCGATTGGCAGACGCCGCTGTATCTGGTGATCGACGATTATCATTTGCTCACCCATCCTCCGCTGCATGAGGCGATGCGCTTCTTCCTGCGTCATCAGCCCGATAATCTGACCCTGTGTCTGATGTCACGCACGCTGCCCCCGCTGGGGATTGCCAATTTGCGGGTGCGTGAGCAGCTGCTGGAGATCAATACCCGTCAGTTGGCCTTTAACCACCGCGAAGCCAGCCAGTTTTTTCATCAGCGTCTGAGTGCGCCGCTGGCCGATGACGAAATGCATGCGCTGTGCGATGAGGTCGAAGGCTGGCCGACGGCGCTGCAGCTGATCGCGCTGTCGGCGCGTCAGTCATCGGCCCAGGCTCAGGCATCGGCTCGCCGCCTGGCACGCATCAATGCTACGCATCTGGCGGACTACCTGGCGGATGAGGTGCTGGATCGGGTGGATGACGATACGCGCGGCTTTCTGCTGCAGTGTTCGGCGCTGCGTTCGATGAACGACGCGCTGATCTGCGCTCTGACCGGCGAGGAGGAGGGCCAGCTGCGTCTGGAGGAGCTGGAGCGGCAGGGGCTATTTATCCACCGTATGGACGGCGACGGGGAGTGGTTCTGTTTTCACCCGCTGTTCGCTCACTTCCTGCGCAGCCGTTGCCAGCGGGAGATGGCGAGCATACTGCCGCAGCTGCACCGCCGCGCGGCGCAGGGTTGGCTGGATCAGGGGTTTCCGGCGGAGGCGATCCACCACGCGCAGGCGGCCGGAGACACGGCGTTGCTGCGCGATATTCTGCTGCAGCACGCCTGGGCGCTCTTCCACCAGAGTGAGCTGGCGCTGCTGGAGTCCTGCCTGAATACCCTGCCGTACGACGTGTTGATCCAGAATCCCAGCCTGGCGCTGCTGCAGGCCTGGCTGGCGCAGAGTCAGCACCGCTACGGTGAGGTCAACACGCTGCTGGCGCGCGCCGAGCAGGAGATGGGGCTGCGTCAGATCTCGCTAGAGGCGGCGCTGCAGGCCGAGTTCGACGCGCTGCGAGCCCAGGTCGCGATCAATGGCGGGCGACCGCACGATGCCGAGCGCTTAGCGACTGAGGCGCTGCGCCATCTGCCGATCGGCAGCTATTACAGCCGGATCGTGAGCAGCTCCGTGTTAGGCGAGGTGCTGCACTGTAAAGGGGTTCTGGCGCGGGCGCTGCCGATGATGCAGCAGACCGAGCAGGTGGCTCGTCGCCACCAGACCTACCACTATGCTCTGTGGGCGCTGCTACAGCAGAGTGAGATCCTGATAGCCCAGGGGTTCTTGCAGGCCGCCTACGAGACCCAGGATAAGGCCTTTGAACTGGTCGACGAGCAGCATCTGCAGCAGCTGCCGATGCATGAGTTTTTACTGCGCATCCGCGCCCAGGTGCTGTGGTCGTGGATGCGGCTAGACGAGGCGGAGCGCGCGGCGCGCGATGGGCTGGCGGTGCTGGCCAACTTTGAACCGCAGCAGCAGCTGCAGTGTCTGGCGCTATTGGCCAAGTGCTCGCTGGCGCGCGGCGATCTGGATAACGCCGGACAGCATCTGCGCCGCTGCGAAACCCTGCTGCAGGCCGGAAACTATCACAGCGACTGGCTGGTGAATGCGGATAAGGCACGGGTGATCTACTGGCAGATTACCGGCGATCGTCAGGCGGCCAGTCGCTGGCTGCTGCAGGCGGTGCGCCCGGCGGCGTCGGATAACCACTTTTTACAAGGGCAGTGGCGTAATATCGCGCGGGTTCAGATTATGCTGGGACAGTATGATGAGGCTCAGGCGGTGCTAGAGCAGCTGAATGCGGCGGCGCGTCGGCTGCGCCTGGTCAGCGATCTGAACCGTAACCTGCTGCTGAGCAACCTGCTGTATTGGCACACGGATCGCAAAAGCGAAGCCCTGCGCGTGCTGATGGAGGCGCTGAGCCTGGCCAATCGCACCGGCTTTGTCAGCCACTTTGTCATTGAGGGTGAGGTGATGGCCCAGCAGCTGCGTCAGCTGCTGCAGCTCAATACCCTGCCGGAGATGGAGGTGCATCGTGCTCAGCGGATTCTGCGTGATATTAACCAGCATCACCGGCATAAGTTTGCCCATTTTGACGAACAGTTCGTCGAGCGTTTGCTGAACCATCCCCAGGTGCCGGAGCTGATCCGTACCAGTCCGCTGACCCAGCGCGAATGGCAGGTGCTGGGGCTCATCTATTCGGGCTACAGCAACGAGCAAATCGCCGATGAGCTGGCGGTGGCGGCGACCACCATTAAAACCCATATCCGCAATCTGTATCAGAAACTGGGGGTGGCACACCGTCAGGAGGCCGTGCGTCAGGCGCAGGATATCATGCGTCTGATGGGCTATGGGGTCTGATCAGCGCCAGATCAGCAGTACGCAGGCGGCGGTCAGCGTCCCCATGGCCAGGTTAAAGGTGAACCAGGCGCGTCGGCTTTGCAGCAGGCGCCCGATCAGGGTGCCGAAGCCTAACCACAGCGCGCCGGCCAGCAGATTGACCAAGAGCATTCCCAGGCTGATGGCGGCGATGGTCATCAGATAGCGCTCGCCGGGCAGGCTAAAGCTGGTTACCGCGCCCAGGGCCATCAGCCAGGCCTTAGGGTTCAGAAACTGCAGCAGCCAGCCCTGTCGCCAGCTGACGGCGTCGTCTAAGGCGACGCTACCGTCGCTCAGGCGGGTATAGCGCGACGTCGCCACCTTCCAGGCGATATACAGCAGGTAGAGGCTGCCCGCGCCTTTGAGCAGGGTGTGCAGCGTCGGGTAGAGCAGCAGTAGGCTGCCAACGCCAAAGGCGATCAGCAGCAGCAGCGTTTGCATGCCTAGCATGATGCCGAGCATGAGCGGCAGCGAGCGGTAAAACCCCAGATTGGCGCTGGAGCTGGTCAACAGCATATTGTTGGGGCCTGGGGTCACGGCTGCAACCCACAGGAAACCCAGCAGGGAGAGAAACAGAGGGCTGTCCATGCTAAACCGGCTCCAATTTTGTGCCTAGGGGGTGTTTTGACCCTAACAGTGTGTTATTGATGGTACAAGTATTCCCCGGATGAATTTTCTTCACGCAGCATGAGTGTTTCCACCTTTTCACCGCCCCGCGCCCTACGCAATCCGCACCTGCAGACGATCTTGCCGCGGCTGCTGCGCCGGCGCGCCCTATTGACGCCGGTGTGGCAGCGTTTAACCCTACCGGACGGCGATTTTATCGATCTGGCCTGGAGCGAAGCTCCGCAGCCCGCCCGTTATAAACCGCGGGTGGTTCTGTTCCATGGTCTGGAAGGCAGCGTGCATAGCCCTTATGCCCACGGCCTGCTGCACGCCTGTCGGGAGGCCGGCTGGCTGGCGGTTGTGATGCACTTTCGTGGCTGCAGCGGTGAGCCCAACCTGACGCCGCGTTTTTACCACTCCGGGGAAACCGGGGACGCGCGCTTTTTTCTGGCGTGGCTGCGCCGCACCTTCGGTCAGGTGCCCACCGCGGCGGTCGGGTTTTCCCTGGGGGGTAATATGCTAGGTTGTTATCTGGCCGAAGAGCAGGCGCAGGCCCCGCTGGAGGCCGCGGTCATGGTCTCGGCGCCGCTGGTGCTGTCGGCCTGCGCGACGCATCTGGAGCACGGCGTGGCGCGGATTTACCAGCGTTACCTGTTACATGAGCTCAAGCAGAGCGCCCGGCGTAAGCTGCGCCGCTATCCGGAGATGCTGGATCTCGATCCGCTACAGCTGCGGCGTATGCGCAGGCTGCGCGAATTTGACGATCAGATCACCGCACGCCTGCACGGGTTTCGCGATGCGGATGACTACTATCGGCGCTGCAGTGCCCTGCCGCGGCTGCCGACGATCCGTCAGCCGCTGTTGATCATTCAGGCGCGCGACGATCCCTTTATGACGTCGGCGGTGATCCCGCCGCCGGGATCGCTGCCGTCCAATATCGAATACCAGCTGACGGCGTTTGGCGGCCACGTCGGCTTTATCGGCGGTACGCTGCGACATCCTCTTCCGTGGCTGGAGCAGCGCATTCCCGCCTGGTTAGCCCCCTATTTGGAGTAAAACGCGTGATCATTCCCTGGCAACAGATAGCCCCAGAGACGCTGGATAGCCTGATCGAGGCTTTCGTCCTGCGTGAGGGGACCGACTATGGCGAACAGGAGAGGAGCCTGGCGCAGAAGGTGGAAGATGTGCGGCGCCAGCTGAAGTGCGGTGAGGCGGTCGTGGTATGGTCCGAGCTGCATGAAAGCGTCAATATTATGCCGCGCAGCCAGTTTAAGGGCGCGGATTAGCGCACGTTGGCGTATTTTCCCCGCTGCGCCCGGCGCCGCGCTGTGCAAATAAAAGGCAAAAGCGCCGCGAACGGAGAAAAAACGGCGGCGAACAGTGAGCTATTCCATGCTGAAGCGAGACAGTGCGAGACAGTAAGGCCAAGCTATGTTACAAACTAAGCCGACATGCACCTTTAATGGAATGAAGCGGGTATAGATCAAGATCGCCGGGGATCATCTCCCTTAGGCTATGGAAACTATATTCGACAAGTGCAGTGCTATAGCAGGTTACTAGGCAGTTTCCCGGCCCCGTCCGGCGGGGGTGCGTTTGGCGCACCGGGGATGCGATAACAACAGAGGATAATAGCGAATGGTTCTCGGCAAACCGCAAACAGATCCAACTCTCGAATGGTTCCTGTCCCATTGCCATATTCATAAATATCCGTCCAAAAGTACCTTGATTCACCAGGGTGAAAAAGCGGAGACGCTTTATTACATCGTAAAGGGATCTGTAGCGGTACTGATTAAGGATGAAGAGGGTAAGGAGATGATCCTCTCCTACCTGAACCAGGGCGACTTCATTGGCGAGCTGGGGCTGTTTGAGGAAGGGCAGGAGCGCAGTGCCTGGGTGCGGGCGAAGACCGCCTGTGAGGTGGCTGAAATTTCCTACAAGAAATTCCGTCAGCTGATCCAGGTTAACCCGGATATTCTGATGCGTCTGTCTGCCCAGATGGCGCGTCGTCTGCAGGTCACGTCAGAGAAAGTCGGTAACCTGGCCTTCCTGGATGTGACCGGCCGTATTGCCCAGACGTTGCTGAATCTGGCCAAGCAGCCGGATGCGATGACGCACCCGGACGGCATGCAGATTAAGATCACCCGTCAGGAGATCGGCCAGATTGTGGGCTGCTCCCGTGAAACGGTAGGACGTATTCTGAAGATGCTGGAGGATCAGAACCTGATCTCGGCACACGGTAAAACCATCGTCGTCTACGGGACGCGTTGATTTTGCGCCCGCGCCGCATGGGCGGCGCGGAATCTTCAACCCATCCCCAGGATGGTGCTCATGTGGCGGCGGTTTATCTACCACCCTGAAGTGAACTATGCACTGCGCCAGACGCTGGTTTTGTGTCTGCCGGTGCTGTTCGGGCTGATGGTAGGCCAGCTGCAGCAGGGGCTGCTGTTTTCTCTAGTCCCAGTCTGCTGCAATATCGCCGGTCTTGACACCCCCCATAAACGCTTCTTTAAACGCCTCGCGGTGGGCGGCACCCTGTTTGCGCTCGGCAGCCTGTTACTGCAGATGGCCCTGCTGTGGTCGGTGCCGCTGCCGCTAGCCATGCTGCTTTTGGCGCTGCTGTTTGGCGTCAACGGCGAGATCAGTCCGCTGCACGCCCGTTTACTGCCGGCAACGCTGGTTGCGGCCATCTTCACCCTCAGCATGGTGGGGATGGTGCCCGTCTGGCAGGGGCCGCTGCTGTATTTGGTCGGCACGATTTGGTATGGCGCCTTCACCTGGTTTTGGTTTGTCCTGTGGAAAGGGCAGCCGATCCGCGAAACTCTGAATCAGCTGTACCTGGAGCTGGCGGACTACATCGAGGCCAAGTATAGCCTGCTCACGCAGCACAGTGACCCGCAGACGGCGCTGCCGCCGCTGCTGAACCGCCAGCAAAAGGTGATGGACCTTATCAGCGTTATCTACCAGCAGATGCACATGCTGTCCCTGGTCCATAACCCGGAGTATAAGCGGTTGGTGCGCTACTTTCAGGTGGCGCTGGATTTACAGGAGCATATTACCGTCAGCCTCTCCCAGCCGGAGGAGGTACAAACGCTGGTGGCGCGGAGCCAGGCGGAGGCGATCATCCGCCGCAATGCGCAGGTGGTGGCCGGGCGTCTGCGGGTGCTGGCGGATGACATTCTGTACCACCGCTACCCGCAGCATTTCTCTATGCGCAGCGAGGTGTCGGCGCTGGAAAAGCTGGCCAGCCGCTACCCGGAGAATCCAGTTGGGCAGTTCTGTCTGCACCACTTTAGCCGGATGGCGCGTTTGCTGGAGCGACAGCGTCCGCTCTATCAGCGTCAGCTGATGGCGACCCAGCAGCGGCTGCCGTTCTGGCCGGCGCTGCGCGCCTACTGCTCCCTGAGGTCGGGCGCGCTACGCAACGCGCTGCGTCTGGGGCTGACGTTGGCGGCCGGCAGCGGGCTGGGGATCCTGCTGGCGCTGCCTAAGCCCTATTGGATCATGCTGACCACCATGCTGGTGATCCAGAATGGCTATAACGCGACGCGGGTGCGTATTCAGCACCGGGCGATGGGCACCTTTGCCGGTCTGATCATCGCCGCCGGCCTGCTGCAGCTGACGCTGAGCGAATATGTGATGCTGCTGGTGATGCTGCTGGTGACGCTGGGCGCCTACCTGGTGCTGCGTAAGAATTACGGTCTGGCGGTGATTGGCTTTACGGTCAGCGCCGTATTCACCCTGCAGCTGCTGGCGCTGAACGGCTCGCACTTTCTGGTGCCGCGCCTGGTGGACACGCTGCTGGGCTGTATTCTGGCCTTCGCCAGCACTATCTGGCTGTGGCCGCAGTGGCAGAGCGGGCTGCTGCGTAAAAATGCCCATCAGGCGCTGGAGGCCTATCAGGATGAGCTGCGCCTGTTGCTCTCCGCCGAGCCGGGTGTCAGTGAGCTAGCCTATGCCCGGATGCGCAGCAATCAGGCACAGAACACGCTCTACTCCTCGCTGAGCCAGGCGATGCAGGAGCCGGGCTTTGATTCGCGCTACCTGGCGGACATGCGGCTGTGGATCAGCCACAGCCAGTTTATTGTCGAGCATTTGAATGCCATGACCATTCTGGCGCGCGAGCACTATATGCTGACGTCGCGCCTGGCGCAGGACTATCTGCAGTGCGGCGAGATCGCGCTGCAGCTGTGTCAGCAGCGTCTGGAGCACGATGGCCCGAGCAGCAACGACAGCCAGGCAGTGCCGATACCGGAGCCGTCGCAGGGGATGCCGATGACGCCGATGGAGGTGCATCTGCGCCGCATTCTGTCGCACCTGCGCACCATGCATACCATTTCATCTATCGCCTGGCGCCAGCGCCCGCATCATGGGCTGTGGCTCAGCCGTCGACTGCGTGACTGATCCGGGAGCGCCGGCGATTTAGCCGCGCTGGCCGTAGTAGGCCTCCGGCCCGTGCTTGCGCCGGAAATGCTTATCGCGCAGCGCCCGATCCAGCGGGGCGAGCCGTGGGTTCAGACTATGGGTAATCCAGGCCATTTTGGCCACTTCCTCCAGCACCACCGCGTTATGCACCGCCTGCGCCGCGCTCTCTCCCCACGCGAAGGGGCCGTGCTGGTGAACGACGATCCCCGGCATGTGGCCCGGATCGCGCTGCGCCAGCGTTTCGATGATGACCAGCCCGGTGTGATGCTCATAGTCGTGGTCGATCTCGGCGGCGCTCAGCGCGCGGGTGCAGGGAATATCGCCATCGAAGTAGTCGGCGTGGGTGGTGCCGAGCGCTGGGATTGCCCGCCCCGCCTGTGCCCAGGAGGTCGCATGGGTCGAGTGGGTATGCACGATACCGCCCAGCTGCGGGTAGCGGCGGTACAGCGCCAGGTGGGTCGGGGTGTCGGATGAGGGGCGCAGCGCGCCAGCGACGATCTGCCCGTCAAGATCGACGACGACCATCTCATCGGGGGTCAGCGCCTCATAGGCGACGCCGCTGGGTTTGATGACGACGTAGCCGCGTTGGCGATCGATGGCGCTGACGTTGCCCCAGGTAAAGGTGACCAGCCCGTGGCGCGGCAGGGCCATGTTGGCCTGGTAGACCTGCTGTTTCAGCCGTTCCATGAGGCCTCCCGCGTCACCGCCAGTCCGGCACGTCGCATCCGTTCCAGAACCCAGTCGCGCGCCTCGCGCACCGCCTGCAGCGGGTCTTGGGCGCTTTCGCTCCATATCTCGATCAGGTAGGGGCCGCGGTAGCCATGGCGATCCAGCGTGCGGAAACAGGCCTCAAAGTCGACCACGCCGCTGCCGAAGGGGACATCCCGAAACTGGCCCGGCCGGGTGTCTTTGACATGTACGGCGACGATGCGGTCGATGCCCGCCGCCAGCTCCAGTTCGACGTCATTATCCCAGGCCGAAAGGTTGCCGATATCCGGGTAGATCTGGAACCAGGGGCTGCGCAGATAGCGGCAGTAGCCGAGCGCTTTGCTGACGGAGTTGAGCAGCGGCGTGTCCATGGTTTCCATGGCCAGCGTGACCTGCGCCCGGCTGGCCAGGATGACGGCCTGGCTCAGCCCCTCGCGGAGCAGCTGGCGCGTCAGGGAATTGCCCTGCTGATAGTAGACGTCGTATCCCGCCAGCTGAATCACCCGGATCCCCAGATCCTGTGCGAGGGTAATCGCGTGGGCCAGCAGCCGCAGCGCCTGGCGTCTGACCTCCTGATCCTCGCTGCCCAGCGGAAACCGGCGGTGGGCGCTGAGGCACAGGGAGGGAATACGCACGCCGCTGTGCGCCATCGCCGCCAGCAGCTCCAGACGCTGCTGGCGTGACCAGGTCAGTCGGGCCAGGCGGCGATCGCTTTCATCGATAGACATTTCGACGAAGTCGAACCCGAGCTGCGCGGCCTGCGCCAGGCGTCGTGGCCAGTCTTCGCCGGCGGGCAGCGCCTTTTCATAGATGCCCAGCGGCACCGTGGAATGCAGCATGTCGCGCTCCTTAGCCCCACAGCTGGGCGATACGCTGTTGGAAATGGTGGGCGGCGGCCAGCGGATCGTCGGCCTCGCGGATGCTGCGCCCAGCGATGAAAACATGCACCGGGATCCCCTGAAACAGCGGCAGATCGTCCAGGGTGAGGCCACCGGTCACCGTGACGCGAAAGCCCATGTCGCTCAGGCGGCGTATGGCGTCGATATCCGCCTGCCCCCAGGCCACCCCCGTCGCCTGTGCGTCGCGGCTGCGGTGGTAGACCACCTGACCGATACCCGCCTGGCGCCAGGCCTGTGCCTGCTCCCAGGTCCAGTAGCCGGTCAGCTCTATCTGCAGATCGCCGCCGAACGCCTGCGCGACCGCCAGCGCGTTCTTGGTCGTAGCGATATCGGCGCAGCAGATCACGGTGATCCAGTCGGCGTTGGCCTCAAAACACATGCGCGCCAGGATGGCGCCGGCATCGGCAATTTTGGCGTCGGCCAGGATGATCTTGTGGGGATAGAGCGCCTTGAGATCGCGTATGGCGCGCACGCCCTCGCCGACGCACAGTATCGTGCCGACCTCGATGATATCGACGGCTTCGGCGATCTGCCGGGTAGTGAGGTAGGCCGCCTCCAGCGTCGGGTTATCCAGCGCGATTTGCAGCATAGGCAGGGACGGTATCATGAGGCGACTCCTTGGGGATGCGATGGGGTGGTTGCCGAATCGATGAGCGCCAGCACCTGCGCTGGCGTGCGGCAGGCGCGCAGGCGCGTAAAGTTGGCCTCATCCTCGAACAGGTCGACGATCTGACGGATACCGACCTCCTGATGGGTGTGGGCGTCGACGGCGGCCAGGGTGATCAGAATGTCCACCGGGTCGTTATCCTCATGGCCGAACGCGATCGGCGTACGCAGGGTGACCAGTGCAAAGCCGGTCTTGATCACACCCTCTTCCGGGCGCCCGTGCGGCATGGCCAGCCCCGGAGCCAGCACAAAGTAGGGGCCAAAGCGCGCGACGCTATCCAGGATGGCCCGGTAGTAGCGTGGCTCTACGACACCGGCGCTGACCAGGAGATCCACGCCGATCCTGACGGCCGCAGGCCAGTCCGCCGCCTCGGCCTGTAGGCGGATGCTGTGGTTTTCCTCCAGAGAGTCTCGCAGTTTCATCATGGCTCCTTAGCTGAGGTCCTGGGGGAAATGGGCGCGGATGACCTCCAGCAGCCTGGGGCCGAACTCTTCTGCCGACAGCATATTGCGCACCCCGACCACGTATTTATTGCCGCTGACGCTGATCTCGCCGGCGACGTGGGTGGAGGCAATGATGATATCTGCGCCGCTCAGCTCCGATTTATACTCGCCGACCGCGCAGCTGTTGACGCTGTGGTCAACGCCCTGCTGGGTTAGAAACTGATCCACCTTCATCTTCATGATCATTGAGCTGCCTTGGCCGTTACCGCAGACGGCGAGAATGCGTACTGTCATGATGTTTCTCCATGGAGTTAGTGTGTTGTGCCGCGCGCCGGATCGGTCTGCGCCGCCTCTTCTGCCCGCAGGCTGCGCCCGGCAACCAGCATGTAAGCCAGGGCGATCAGCAGCAGAACGCCCATAAACCACAGCCCCAGCGTCAGCCCCTGGATCATCGGCGGAGCCAGGATGGACCAGTCGGCCATCCCCATCCAGGCGCTGAGCCCGGTAAGTTTGACGGCCCAGACGCAGCCGAAGATTTCAATCATGCCCATGACCAGACAAATCTTGATGGCTGCCCGCCAGCCGCCGAAGTGGTTGGCAAAGACGCCGATCGTCGCGTTGGAGAAGAACATGGGGATAAAGCCGGGGATGATCAGGATAGGCGACCCCAGCAGGATCAGGATGCCGATGGCGATTAGCTGCCCGATGGTACCCCAGATAAATCCCCAAACGACGGCGTTGGGGGCAAAGCTGTAGATGGCCGCGCAGTCGATGGCCAGCACGGCGCCGGGGATCAGGCGCTGGGAGATGCCGGTGAAGGCCTCGGACAGCTCCGCGACAAACATGCGCACGCCCTGAACGATGATGAAGATCGCGACGGCGAACTGGAAACCGGTCTGCAGGATGTAGATACTCCAGTGGATTTTCCCCGCCATCAGCTGGACGGTGTCCAGCCCGAAAGAGCCGAGGATCAGCCCGAAGAACAGGGTCATCACGATCGCGGTCGAGACGATATTGTCGTGGAAGATATTCAGCCAGCCGGGCAGCCTGAGATCTTCCACGCTCTCCTCCCTGCGCCCCAGATAGGGGGCCAACCGATAGGCCAGCCAGGAGGCAAACTGCTGCTGATGGCCAATGGAGAAGCCGCAGCCGTCGGTGACCTCCTGAGTGGGGCGATACATCATGTTGGCGGTGATGCCCCAGTAGAGCGAGACCAGCAGCGCGCTGCACAGGATCGTGGTCCACATGGGATAGCCGAAGATATAGAACACCACGGCGATAAGCCCGGCCTGCTGAAACATGATGTGGCCGGTCAGCATGATGGTGCGGATGCCGGTGAGGCGGCGCAGCAGGACGTAGAGAATGTTCAGCGCCAGCGCCAGCAGCACGGTATAGCCTACCCAGCTGTAGGCGTCGCCCATGCGCTCGATGGTGGCCATCATCGAGGCGTAGGTGTCTGAAATGGCTCCGTTGATGTGATAGACCTCGGACATCTTGGCCACCACCGGTTTGAAGGTTGACGTCAGGATGCCGGAGCCCGCCTGCAGCAGCATAAAGCCGATGATGGTTTTGATCGTGCCTTTGATGATCACCGTCGCCGGTTTACGCAGCAGCAGGTAGCCGAGGCAGGTGACAATCCCCAGCAGCAGGGGGGCATTGGTCATCACCTGATTGAAAAAAATCAGAAAGGCACGGTACAGAATATCCATAGCGTTCTCCGTTCGGCGTGGATCCTGAGCGCGGATCCGGGGGATCGCGCTCAGGGCTGTGTATAATTCGACCACTCTAGCAATCGTTAAAAATCACTTAAAGATTAAATATGATCATTTGTGATTGTGATCTCAACTTGTCGATCGCCTCGCGGGTGGGCGTTCCTTGGGCTTCATCGCACGTCGCTGTATTTTTATCTGCATGATTATAAATAATAATTTATTTTTTAGTGGCCGTTGCGCCGTAGTGCGGAGGGATAGCCTCTTGTATCGGGTATCCCTTGATCTCACGTCACTATGCTATTGCAATCAAAATTGATCTAAATATGATTAATATTGATTTTATGTGCTGCACTGGTGAGCCG
This sequence comes from Edwardsiella anguillarum ET080813, assembly GCF_000264765.2. Classification (GTDB taxonomy): domain Bacteria; phylum Pseudomonadota; class Gammaproteobacteria; order Enterobacterales; family Enterobacteriaceae; genus Edwardsiella; species Edwardsiella anguillarum. The sequence goes on along the minus strand of NZ_CP006664.1, from coordinate 1,480,803 downwards.
ATAGGAGGCCGACGATGAGTAAACTTGATGGCATTACCCGCGAGTCCTGGATCCTGAATACGTTTCCGGAGTGGGGAACTTGGCTGAACGAGGAGATAGAGCAGACGACGGTGGATCCCGGCAGCTTTGCGATGTGGTGGCTGGGCTGTACCGGGATCTGGCTGAAGTCGGAGGGGGGGGCGAATCTGTGCGTCGATTTTTGGTGTGGAACCGGTAAGCGCAGCCACGCCAATCCGTGGATGGCGGCGGGGCACCAGATGCAGCGGATGGCTGGGGTGCAGAAGCTGCAGCCCAATCTGCGCACCTCGCCCTTTGTGCTCGATCCCTTTGCCATCCGCGAGATCGATGCGCTGCTGGCGACCCACGACCATAATGATCATATCGATATCAATGTGGCGGCCGCTGTGCTGCGCAATGCGGCGCCGGACGTCCCCTTCATCGGTCCGCAGCGCTGCGTCGATCTGTGGGTCTCTTGGGGGGTGCCGCGCGAGCGCTGCCGGGTGGTGGTCCCCGGCGATACGGTGCGAATCAAAGATACAGAGATCGTGGCGCTGGACGCCTTCGACCGCACCGCTCTGATCACGCTGCCGCCGTCGGAGCGGGCGCAGGGTACGCTGCCCGACGGTATGGATCTGCGAGCGGTTAACTACCTGTTTAAGACGCCTGCCGGTTCGCTGTATCACAGCGGCGACTCCCACTACTCTAACTATTATGCCAAGCACGGCAACGATCATCGCATCGACGTGGCGCTCGGCTCCTATGGCGAGAACCCGCGCGGGATCACCGATAAGATGACCAGCGCCGATGTCCTGCGGATGGCCGAGGCGCTGAAGGCCAAAGTGGTGATCCCGTTTCATCACGATATCTGGTCTAACTTCCAGGCCGATCCGCAGGAGATCCGGGTGCTGTGGCAGATGAAGAAAGATCGTTTGGGCTACGGCTTCACCCCCTTTATCTGGCAGGTGGGTGGTAAGTTTACCTGGCCACAGGATCAGGGGCGGCTGGAGTATCACTACCCGCGCGGCTTTGACGACTGCTTCACCCAGGAGCCAGACCTGCCCTTTAAGGCCTTTTTGTAGCCGGGCGGCGGCGGTATCTGCGGCAGGGATACCGCCCGATTTGTTTCCCCGCGGCTTTCAAATATACTCATGTTGTAATCATAACTGAGCCTGGATTTTCATGACGGAATCACAACGACATCAGACCCTGCTGGAGATGCTGCAGCAGGATGGCTTTGTCAGCGTTGAGCAGCTGATCGCGAGCCTGCAGATATCGCCGGCGACGGCGCGGCGCGATATCAATAAGCTGAATGACGCCGGTAAGCTGAAAAAGGTGCGCAACGGCGCGGAGGCCGTGAGCCCCAATCGTATGGCCTGGACGCCGATGAATATCCACCGGGCGCAGAATCACGATGAAAAGGTGCGCATTGCCCGCGCGGCCTCGCGGCTGGTACAGCCGGGTGAAAGCGTGGTGATCAACTGCGGCTCGACGGCGTTTTTGCTGGGGCGGGAGCTTTGCGGACGCGATGTGCAGGTGATTACCAACTATTTGCCGTTGGCTAACTACTTGATAGATCAAGAGCATGATAGCGTGGTGATCATGGGGGGACAGTATAATCGCACCCAGGCGATCACGCTGGCACCGGCGGACGGCGATGCCTCGCTGTATGCTGGACACTGGATGTTTACCAGCGGTAAGGGGTTGACCCCGGAGGGGCTGTACAAGACCGATATGCTGACGGCGATGGCAGAGCAGAAGATGCTGAGGTACGCCGGTAAGCTAGTGGCGCTGGTGGACAGCAGCAAGGTGGGACAGCGGGCCGGCATGCTGTTTGCGCGCGCCGGGCAGATCGACATCCTGATCACCGGTCATGATGCCCCGGCGGAGGTGGTCGCGCGCCTGCGCGAGTGCGGCGTGCGGGTTGAGTTAGTGTAAACGGGAAAGGCCAGAAAGCCGCGCGCCGCGCGGCAGATCACGCGATGGGGGCCGTCGTGCCGGCCCGCCTGACGGTATCAGTAGTAAGAGTGGTCGCCGCGCTGATGCTCGGTCAGATCGCGTACGCCCTTCAGCTCTGGGAAGCGCTGCAGCAGCTCTTTCTCGATCCCCTCTTTCAGAGTGTAGTCCACCATGGAGCAACCGTTGCAGCCGCCGCCGAACTGCAGAATGGCGTAGCCTTCATCGGTGATCTCCATCAGCGAGACGCGACCGCCGTGGCCCGCCAGCTGGGGGTTAATCTGCGATTGCAGAATATACTCCACGCGCTCGATCAGCGGCGCATCGTCGGCGACTTTACGCATCTTGGCGTTGGGGGCTTTTAGGGTCAGCTGCGAGCCGAGCTGATCGGTAACAAAGTCGATCTCGGCATCTTCAAGGAACGGGGCGCTGATTTCGTCGACATAGGCGCTCAGCTGCTCAAAGTCCAGCTTACGGTCATTGGCTTCTACGGCGTCCGGCGGGCAGTAGGATACGCCGCACTCCGCATTGGGCGTACCGGGGTTAATGACAAAAACGCGGATCTGGGTACCCGGCTCCTGGTTTGCCAGCAATTTGGCAAAGTGCTCTTGCGCTGCTTCGGTAATACGGATCATGGCATCTGCTCAATAGTTGACTTCTCCGGTCGGTTATAATACGCCGATCGTAAAATGCTCACAAGGTGCGGCATAGGCAGATCGTCTCTACCGACATCACACCCTGTGCTATCAGCAGGCGGGAGATTTCGCTCAGGGTACTGCCGGTGGTGATCACATCGTCGACCAGCAGCACCCGCCGCCCGGCCAGCGCCCGGTGCGCGGCGAAGGCACCGCGCAGGTTGCGCCGCCGCTGCGCCGCGCTGAGCCCCTGCTGGGGCGGGGTTCGCCGAATGCGCCAGAGCCACTGCGGGCGGAACTCGGCCTGCAGCCAGCGCGCTAGCCAGCGGGCCAGTTCGGCGGCCTGGTTGTAGCCGCGCTGCCAGTGGCGTAGGCGGTGCAGCGGCACCGGCAGGATGATCTCGGGGCGCGCCCGCGGCGCGCTGCGGCGATCCTGCAGGTAGCGCAGCAGCATCAGCCGGGCCAACGGCACGGCCAGCGGCCATTCCGCGCGGTATTTCAAGCGCTGTACCAACGGCGCCAGGGGTGATGGATATCTGCACTGGGCAGCCCACAGCGGGGACAGCAGGGCGGCGGCGCGGGCAGCGCCCGACGGCAGGCGCTACAGATACCGACCGGCGCCCGTAGGGGAAGGCGGCAGATCGCGCAGCGTCCGTGAAGTGATACCATAGGCACCGTCCTGAAAGGTCCAAGGTGAAAGGAGACCATAACCGATGAGTGCGCTGTTTTGGCATACCTGCGGCGCGGGTAAGCGCGATCTTGTGCTGCTGCACGGCTGGGGACTGAATGCCGAAGTGTGGCGTTGCATTGTCCCCCAGCTCTCTGCGCAGTTTCGCCTGCACCTGGTCGATCTGCCCGGCTATGGGCGCAGCGGCGGCGATACGCCGTATTCGCTGGCGGAGATGACGCAGCGGGTGCTGGCGCAGGCGCCGGAGCGGGCGCTATGGCTGGGCTGGTCGCTGGGGGGGCTCGTCGCGACTCAGGCGGCCCTGCATCACCCGCAGCGGGTCAGCGGTTTAATCACCGTCGCCTCTTCGCCCTGTTTTACGGCGCAGACGGCGTGGCCGGGGATCCGTGGCGATGTGCTGCATCATTTTCAATCACAGCTGCGTGATGATTTTCAGCGTACGGTGGAGCGTTTTCTGGCGCTGCAGACGCTGGGGACAGACAGCGCCCGGCAGGATGCCCGCGCGCTGAAGTCGGTGGTGCTGGCGCAGCCGATGCCGTCGGCGGCAGTCTTGAACGGGGGGCTGTCCCTGCTGCGCGAAACCGATCTGCGCCCACAGCTGGCGACGCTGGCGCCGCCGTGGCTGCGCCTCTATGGCGCGCTGGACGGCCTGGTTCCGCGCCGGGTGGTGCCGCTGGTGGATGCGCTCAGCCCGCGCGGTCGCTCGCTGATTATTCCCGGTGCCGCCCATGCCCCCTTTATCTCTCATCCCGCGCCGTTTTGCGCCGCGCTGTGTGATTTTGCCGGCGGGGCGTCGGCATGATGGGATGAGACAAAAAAAGCAGCCGCATCTGCGGCTGCCTGTCGAGGGGCGTCAATGGCTACGGCGCGCGTTTAGTGCAGCGTGCGTATCCGATAGACGACGGTTTCACATTTTTTCTGCGCTTCGGGGCAGCCTTTACAGCTGCCGCTCAGGCATCCGCTATCCATATCATCGACCTTTTCCACACATCCCATGTGCTCCAGGCGCTCCAGCATGGCGCGTACCAGGGCCGGCGTACCGCCGACCTCACGGCACAGGCGCTGTAGCTCAATGCGCCCATGCAGTGCGACGGTATCCCGGACTTGCAGTAAGGTAGTCATCATGGCGCTCCGTTAGGGGGATCAGTGGCAGCTGCCGCTATTATTGCAGCAGCAGCTGGCGCTGGCGGCGTTGCTCAGGCGCACGGTAACCCGTTCGCGAGAGCGGCGCAGTACGATCAGCAGCGCCAGGTTAAATAGTATGACGATGCTGATGGCGATCAGGCTGTAGTCCGGATGGGCGCTGAAGTTGACCACCTGGTAGTACAGGGTCGCCAGTGAATAGGCTACGTTCAGCCCCCAGCCGATGGAGAACAGCATCCAGCCGCGGCTGCTTTCACGGGCGATGGCGCCCATGACCGATACGCAGGGGACGTACAGCAGCACGAAGATCAGGTAGGCATAGGCGGCGCTGGCGCTGCCAAATTTGCTGCTCATTACCCCCATGGAACCGCTGCCCATTTCACCGTCGCCCTTGCTGGCTTCGATGGGGTTGGAGAGGACGCTGATACTGAAGGTATCCTTCAGCCCCTGCCACGTCTCATCCAGCGCCTCTTTCAGGCCGCCGGCCAGGCTATAGCTCTGCGGATCGAACGTTTCTTCATTGATATGTTCGGCGGTATACAGGGTGTTCAGGGTGCCGACGACTACCTCTTTGGCCATGGCGCCGGTCACCAGACCGACGGTGGCCTGCCAGTTGTCCTCTTTGACGCCAATCGGCTGCAGCAGCGGCGTCAACACTTTACTGGTCGTGGCCAGCGCGGAATCGTTGAGGTCGCTGACCGGCTTACCGCTGAAGGAGAAGCTGTTCAGCGCGCCGATAAAGATACTGACGATGATGATCACGCGGCCGGCGCGGATCACAAAGCCCTTCAGGCGCTGCCAGGTCTGCAGCAGCAGACTTTTGAGATGGGGTACGTGGTAGACCGGCATCTCCATGACGAACGGCGAGGACTCCCCGCGCATCAGGGTATGCTTCAGCATCAGCCCGGTCAGGATGGCCATCACGATACCCAGCAGGTACAGCGAGAACACGACGAATGCGCCGTTCTGGCCAAAGAAGGCGGCGGAGAAGACGGCAAAGATGGCCAGCCGTGCGCCGCAGGACATAAAGGGTGCCATCAGTACGGTGATCAGCCGTTCACGCGGTGCATCCAGGGTTCGCGCCCCCATCACGGAGGGAACGTTACAGCCGAATCCGACGATCAGCGGGACAAAGGATTTCCCGGGCAGCCCCAGCGCCTGCATCATCTTGTCGACGACAAACGCCGCGCGGGCCATGTAGCCGGAGTCCTCCAGAAAGGAGAGGAACAGGTACATCATGCCGATCTGCGGCACCAGCGGTAGTACGGTATTGATCCCGCCGCCGACCCCTTGGGCTAGGAAAATGGTCAGCCAGTCGGGGAAGTTCAGGGTTGCCCCCAGCCACTGGATCCCCTGAATAAACAGGGTGGCGGAGCCAATGTCAAACAGGGGCTGCAGTGCCCCGCCGATGTTGATGGCCAGCAGGAACATCAGGTACATCACCAGCAAGAAGATGGGGATCCCCAGCCAGCGGTTTAGGATCACCCGGTCGAGCTTTTCCGTCAGGTGGTTGGGCTGCGCCTGCTGGCTGTTACTGACGGCATCGCAGATATCGGTGATGCTTTGGTAGCGGGCGTTGGCGATGATCAGCGCCGGATCTTCGTTCAGGGTACGCTGCAGGGTGTCGCGCACCTCCGGCAGCAGCGCCAGCGCGTTGCTGGCCCGCGAGGAGCTGTAGATATCGCCCTCCAGCAGCTGCAGGGAAATCCAGCGGCGCTGCTGCATGGTCAGGGAGTCGGGCATCACCTGCGACAGGCGATCGACCTGGCTCAGCAGTAGCGGGGGATAGTCAACCAGCGCCTCCACCGCACAGACCGGCGGCATGTCGATGGCTCGCTTCAGGGCGCAGATCCCCTCGCTGCGGGTAGAGACCATCGGGATCACCGGGCAGCCCAGGCGCTTGGATAGGGCGTCGATGTCGATCTCAATCTGCTGGCTGCGGGCGATGTCCAGCATGTTGAGCGCGACGATGCAGGGGATACCCAGCTCCAGCAGCTGGAGCGTCAGGTAAAGGTTACGTTCCAGGTTTGCTGCATCCACCACGTTGACGATCAGGTCTGCGTCGCCGCTGAGGATGTAATGACAGGCGATCTGCTCATCCAGCGAGGTCTGTTCGGAGATGGTGGTCAGCGAATAGGTACCGGGCAGATCGACCAGCTTGACCTGATGCTGGGGCGTCGCGAACTGCCCCTCTTTACGTTCGACGGTGACGCCGGCCCAGTTGCCTACGCGCTGGCGCGCGCCGGTCAGCTGGTTGAACAGCGTGGTTTTCCCTGAGTTGGGGTTACCGATTAACCCGATGGTCAATTGTTTCATAATTTACTGTTTTTTTGGCGAAGACAGACACTGGCACGGGCGTGGCTCGCCCGCGCTATCCCTTGAGCATATGCCGATGAAGGTGGCTATGCGGTGCGTTCAGGCGCGCTGCTGCGCGCCGATGGTGGCGACGGCCGCGCTCTGCGGCGCAGGCTGCGGTTCACCCATCGGTTCAATATTCAGCAGTGCGAGATCTTTCTTACGCAGCACCAGGCTGACCCGGCGCGCCTTGACCTCAATGGGGTCGCCCAGCGGCGCGATACGCACCACCGTAAACGGCGAGCCGGGCAGGAATCCCAGCGAGAGCAGCTTTTGACGGTAGGCCGGACTGATATTCGGTGAAAAGCCCAATATTTTGTATTGATGACCCGGAAGAAGCCGATGCATATAAACCTTCTTACTGATTACGACAGTCATTGCGCTGAGCCTTCACTCGGGGACGCCGGCGGCATAGTGTTGGCTGGAGAGGGCGCCTGGGTGAACACGCAGTATAATAAAACTGATAATTGTTTTCATCTGTGTTTCAAGCCGAGCGTCACACGGCTTACGTCAACGGCGCCGTACGCTAAGGCGGCTACCGTCCTTACTATGGCTGTGTTTTAGCACTATTTTAAACAGTCCGCAAATGAGAATCATTCGTTAAAATGGTTAATGGAATGTGCCTATTTTTTGTGTGGGATTGGGGGGCGCCAGTGCCATCGTATGCTACCCGTCGTCGTGAGCGGCGGAGAAAGAGCGTCATTTCGACAATTTATTCAATAATATTATGTTGATATAGGATATTCATCCAGTGGATGAAAAGGCGCGCTGCGCGGGATGACGGTCAGCGCCGAGGCGGGGGGCGCGCGGCGCGGGGTAACTTTACGTAACACTTTCATTACATTTCCGCGCGGCGAGCGGAGGGCAAGATTATGAAATTGCGATGAAGTCTCATTTAGATTTGCATTATGTGATGAGCGTCACGCCCCACGGCGGGGGCGTGACGTCGCTGTCAGCGCTTGTTTTTGCCCAGCGCTGCCGCCAGGGCATCCCCCATGGCGCTGTTGCCGCTGCTTCCCGGGCGCTCGGCGCGGCCGTGGCCCGTGCGCACCGGACGCTGCCCCGGCCGGGCGCGTTCACCGCTGCGATCGGCCGATGAGCGACGGCCGCCGCCTTCGCCGGGCTGCTCATCCAGACGCATCGTCAGGGCGATGCGTCGGCGGGCCTGATCGACCTCGAGGACTTTCACCTTAACGATGTCGCCGGCTTTAACCACCTTGTGCGGATCGTCAACAAACTTATGGGCGAGAGAGGAGATATGCACCAGGCCGTCCTGATGTACGCCGATATCGACAAAGGCGCCAAAGTTGGTGACGTTGGTGACCGTTCCCTCTAGGATCATGCCGATGCTGAGATCGGCCAGGGTCTCTACCCCTTCGGCAAACGTGGCGGTTTTAAATTCCGGACGCGGGTCGCGCCCCGGCTTTTCCAGCTCACGCAGAATATCGCTGACGGTCGGTACCCCGAAACGCTCATCGGTGAAGGCTTTCGGGCTCAGGCCGCGCAGCGCATCGGGGTTCCCCATCAGCATCGCCAGGCTCTGCTCGGTTTTCGCCAGGATCCGCTCAACCACCGGGTAGGCCTCTGGGTGCACCGTAGAGGCATCCAGCGGGTTATCTCCGTGGGTGATCCGCAGGAAGCCCGCGCACTGTTCGAAGGCTTTGGGCCCAAGCCGGCTGACCTTAAGCAGCTGTTCGCGATTGGAAAAGCGGCCGTTGGCGTCGCGCCAGCTGACGATGTTCTGGGCCATCAGGCGGCTCAAGCCCGCCACCCGGGTCAGCAGCGCGACCGAGGCGGTATTCAGGTCGACGCCCACGGCATTGACGCAGTCCTCTACTACGGCATCCAGCTTGCGAGCAAGCAGGCTTTGGCTGACGTCGTGCTGGTACTGACCCACGCCGATGGATTTGGGATCGATCTTCACCAGCTCCGCCAGCGGATCCTGCAGGCGACGGGCGATAGAGACGGCGCCGCGCAGGGAAACATCCAGCTCGGGAAACTCCTGCGCCGCCAGTTCGGAGGCGGAGTAGACCGAGGCGCCCGCTTCGCTGACGATCACCTTCTGGGCCGTCACCTGCGGGAACTGACGCTGTACGTCGGCATAGAAGCGATCCGTCTCGCGCGACGCCGTGCCGTTACCGATGGCCACCAGTTCGACGCCGTGCTTTTGGCACAGGTTAGCCACGCTGACGGCTGCCTTGGCCGCCTGACCGGTATGCGGATAAATTGTGTCGGTGGCAACCAGCTTACCGGTGGCGTCGACGACGGCCACCTTGACCCCGGTACGCAGGCCAGGATCCAGGCCCATGGTCGCGCGCAGCCCGGCCGGCGCCGCCATCAGCAGATCGTGCAGGTTACGGGCGAACACGTTGATGGCCTCATCTTCTGCCCGCTCGCGCAGGGTGCCCATCAGCTCGGTTTCCAGGTGCAGCAGCACCTTGATGCGCCAGGTCCAGCTGACCACGGCCTTGCGCCAGGCATCCGCCGGCGCCTGCGTCAATCGTAGCCCGAGATGATCGCAGACAATCTGTTCGCCATAGCTCTCTTTCGGCGGCTCGTCGCACTGCGGGTCGGGGTTGAGGGAGAGCTGTAAAATGCCCTCGTTACGTCCGCGGAACATCGCCAGCGCCCGGTGGGAGGGCACGGCGGCGAGAGGCTCATGGTGGTCGAAGTAGTCGCGAAACTTGGCGCCTTCGTCCTCTTTGTCTTCATTGACCCGTGAGACCAGATGGGCATTTTTCCACAGGTAGTCGCGCACTTTGCCCAGCAGCGCGGCGTCTTCGGCAAAGCGCTCCATCAGGATATAGCGGGCGCCGTCCAGCGCCGCCTTGGCGTCGGCCACCCCTTTTTCGGCATCGACATACCGTAGCGCTAGGGTCTGCGGATCGTGCTGCGGCTGCTGCCACAGCGTATCGGCCAGCGGCGCCAGCCCGGCCTCGATGGCGATTTGTCCCCGGGTACGCCGCTTCGGCTTATAGGGGAGATAGAGATCTTCCAGTTCGGTTTTACTTTGGGTGGTGCGGATGGCGCTTTCCAGCGGCGCATCCAGCTTACCCTGTTCTGCGATCGACTTAAGGATGGTGGCGCGGCGCTCCTCCAGCTCCCGCAGGTAAATCAGGCGGCTCTCCAGCTGACGCAGCTGTGTATCGTCCAGCCCGCCGGTAACTTCTTTGCGGTAGCGTGCGATAAACGGCACGGTATTGCCTTCGTCCAGCAGGCGGATGGCGGCGTCAACCTGCTCAGTACGCGCCTGCAGTTCTGTTGCGATAATACGGCTTAATGCGTCATTCATAGCGTTAGATAGTCTTGATGGATAAAAGCCAAGTCCCCGTTATACGGAGTCAGCCAAGAAAATACCAGCCCGCGCGGGCGGACTATGGCGTGACGTAGTCGATGGCATTGACATACCACTCTGCGTCACCCTGCGGCGTTGCCACGGTCGCGGCATCGCCCACCTCTTTTTTCAGCAGCGCGCGGGCCATCGGCGAGTCAATGGAGATATAGTCGTTACGGCCAAAGATTTCATCATAGCCGACGATGCGAAAGCGCTTGATATCGCCCCGTTCGTTTTCCACCTCGACCCAGGCGCCGAAGAAGACCTTACCGTCTTGCTGTGGGGAGTAATCGACAATTTTAAGTATACTCATGCACTTACTCAGATAACGTACGCGTCTGTCAATTTCGCGCAGGCGCTTCTTGTTGTACTGATAATCTGCGTTTTCGCTGCGATCGCCCAGGCTCGCTGCCCAGGTCACCTTTTTGGTGACCTCCGGGCGTTCTTCGCGCCACAGGTAATCCAGCTCCTGTTTGAGTTTTTCGTAACCTTCTCGGGTAATCAGCGGGGTTTTCATCTGTTATAACCTGAAGTGGATGCCACATCGTCCAGTGCCGCGCCGTGCGGCCCTGTCATTACGCAGGCGCTGCGCGCGCGGCGGCGCAGCACAGCCTATCCCATTTTGCCCGCGTGGGCGAATAAATGGCGTGATGGTGCATTCAAGCTCGCGTAAGCATAAGATAAATAACCTTTGTAACAATTTAGGCTAGAATATAAACCATTATCTGCTGTCTGAATAAAGAGACTTTTCTGACAATAGATCGCTTGGGGTGCGCGCGATATCGGCGGCCCATAACCTGATTGCCATATACCGCTATACAGATAAGCACCGGGCTTTCTGCCTTTGGGAGTAAACCATGCAAGAAAATTACAAAATTCTCGTTGTTGATGATGATATGCGCCTGCGGGCTCTGCTGGAGCGCTATCTGACTGAACAGGGATTCCAGGTGCGCAGCGTCGCTAACGCGGAGCAGATGGATCGTCTGCTGACGCGTGAATCTTTCCACCTGATGGTGCTGGACCTGATGCTGCCGGGCGAAGATGGTCTGTCTATCTGCCGCCGCCTGCGCAGCCAGAGCAACCCGATGCCGATCATTATGGTGACCGCCAAAGGAGAGGAGGTGGATCGCATCGTGGGCCTGGAAATTGGCGCAGATGACTATATTCCCAAGCCGTTTAACCCGCGTGAGCTGCTGGCCCGCATCCGCGCGGTGCTGCGCCGTCAGGCCAACGAACTGCCCGGCGCGCCCTCCCAAGAGGACGCCGTGATTAACTTTGGCAAGTTCAAGCTCAACCTGGGTACGCGTGAAATGTTCCGTGACGATGAGCCGATGCCATTGACCAGCGGCGAGTTCGCTGTGCTCAAGGCGCTGGTGAGCCATCCGCGTGAGCCGCTGTCGCGCGATAAGCTGATGAATCTGGCGCGCGGGCGCGAGTACAGCGCTATGGAGCGCTCCATCGACGTGCAGATTTCCCGCCTGCGTCGGATGGTCGAAGAGGACCCGGCGCATCCGCGCTACATTCAGACCGTATGGGGTCTGGGGTATGTCTTTGTCCCGGACGGCAGTAAAGCATGAGACGACTGCGTTTCTCGCCGCGCAGCTCTTTTGCCCGCACCCTGTTGCTGATCGTTACCCTGCTGTTCGTCAGCCTGGTGACGACCTACCTGGTCGTGTTGAACTTTGCCATTCTGCCCAGTTTGCAACAGTTCAATAAGGTGCTGGCCTATGAGGTGCGGATGCTGATGACGGATAAGCTGCAGCTGGAGGATGGTACCCAGCTGGAGGTTCCGCCGGCGTTTCGCCGCGAGATTTACCGCGAGCTTGGTATTTCGCTGTACACCAATTCAGCGGCGGAGGAGAACGGGCTGCGCTGGGCGCAACATTACCAGTTCCTTAGCCAGCAGATGGCTCAGCAGCTGGGCGGTCCGACGGACGTGCGGGTTGAAATCAGCAAGAATACGCCGGTGGTCTGGCTCAAGACCTGGCTATCGCCTGATATCTGGGTGCGGGTGCCGCTGACGGAGATCCATCAGGGTGATTTTTCACCGCTGTTCCGCTACACGCTGGCGATTATGCTGCTGGCGATCGGCGGAGCCTGGCTGTTTATTCGGATACAAAATCGGCCGTTGGTCGAGCTGGAGCATGCCGCCCTGCAGGTTGGCAAGGGGCAGATCCCGCCGCCGCTGCGTGAGTATGGCGCCTCGGAGGTGCGCTCGGTGACCCGGGCGTTTAATCAGATGGCGGCGGGGGTTAAGCAGCTGGCCGACGATAGGACCCTGCTGATGGCCGGGGTCAGCCACGATCTGCGTACCCCGCTGACGCGTATTCGTCTGGCGACAGAGATGATGAGTCCGCAGGATGCCTATCTGGCGGAGTCGATCAACAAGGATACGGAAGAGTGTAACGCCATTATTGAGCAGTTTATCGACTATCTGCGCACTGGTCAGGAGATGCAGACCGAGGCGTGCGATCTGAACGGTATCCTGACCGAGGTCGTGGCGGCGGAGAGCGGCTATGAGCGCGAGATCGATACCGATCTGGCCGACGGTGAGCTGTTGATCGATGCGCATCCGCTGTCGATTAAGCGGGCCGTCGTCAATATGGTGGTGAACGCAACCCGCTACGGTAATGGTTGGATCAAGGTCAGCAGCGGCATGGAGGGGGTGCGTGCCTGGTTCCAGGTGGAGGATGACGGCCCAGGGATCGACGATGCGCACCTGGCCCATCTGTTCCAGCCCTTTGTCCGCGGTGAAAGCGCGAGAACCACCAGCGGAACCGGCCTGGGGCTGGCGATCATTCAGCGTATTATCGATGCCCATCACGGTTCGCTGGATATTGGTCGCAGCGAGCGCGGTGGACTGAAGATCCGTGCCTATTTACGACGGGTCAATATGATCGCGACCGCGGCGCCCGAGACCGCGCCGCGCAGCGGCGGGCGGCGTAAAGAGCGCGTCTGATGCACCGCCAGAGAGCCTCTGGACAGTAAAAAGGATGCCCTGGGGCATCCTTTTTTACGTCGGCGGCGTATCTCCGCGTGGGCGTGAGCTAGCGCTGGGGGCCAGCGTGAACCAGCGCGGCGCCCGCCGGCGTATCGGTGTACTTGTCAAAGTTGGCGATGAAACGCTGCGCCAGATCCTGAGCCTTCTCTTGCCATTGCTCGCGATTGGCGTAGGTATCGCGCGGATCGAGGATCGCCGGATTGACGCCGGGCAGCTCGGTCGGCACCGCCAGGTTAAAGATCGGCAGAGTAAAGGTTTCCACCCGATCGATATCGCCGTTGAGGATGGCATCGATAATGGCGCGGGTATCCTGGATGGAGATCCGTTTGCCGCTGCCGTTCCAGCCGGTGTTGACCAGGTAGGCCTGAGCCCCGGCCGCCTGCATCCGTTTGACCAGCACCTCGGCGTACTGGGTGGGGTGCAGCGTCAGGAATGCGGCGCCGAAGCAGGCGGAGAAGGTCTGCGTCGGTTCGGTTACGCCGCGTTCGGTACCGGCCAGCTTGGCCGTGAAGCCGGACAGGAAGTGATACTGCGTCTGATCCGCGGTCAGGCGGGAGACCGGCGGCAGGACGCCGAAGGCGTCGGCGGTAAGGAAAATGACCTTCTTGGCCGCCCCGGCTTTGGATACCGGCTTCACGATGTTTTTGATGTGGTAGATGGGGTAGGAGACGCGGGTGTTTTCGGTCTTGCTGCCGTCGTCAAAGTCGACGCTGCCATCCGCCCGCACCGTGACGTTTTCCAACAGCGCATCGCGGGTGATGGCGCCGTAGATGTCGGGTTCGGCGTCGGCGGAGAGTTTAATGGTCTTCGCGTAGCAGCCGCCCTCAAAGTTAAACACGCCGTCATCGTCCCAGCCGTGCTCATCATCGCCGATCAGGCGGCGCTTGGGATCGGTTGAGAGCGTGGTTTTCCCGGTGCCGGAGAGGCCAAAGAAGATCGCCACGTCGCCCTGTTCGCCCACGTTGGCGGAGCAGTGCATGGAGGCGATGCCCTTTAACGGCAGCAGGTAGTTCATGATGGAGAACATCCCCTTCTTCATCTCGCCGCCGTACCAGGTTCCCCCGATCAGCTGAATGCGTTCGGTCAGGTTAAAGGCGACAAAGTTTTCGGAGTTCAGCCCCTGCGCCTGCCACTGCGGATTGGTGCATTTGGCACCGTTCATCACGATGAAATCGGGTTCAAAACCGGCCAGTTCATCCGCCTCTGGACGGATGAACATATTTTTGACGAAGTGGGCCTGCCAGGCCACCTCGGTAATAAAGCGGACCTTCAGGCGGCTGTCCGGGTTGGCGCCGCAGTAGGCATCGACGACGAACAGGCGCTTGTTGGAGAGCTGGCGGGTCACCAGCCCCTTCAGATGCTGCCAGACTTCCGGCGACAGCGGGCGGTTGTCATTCTTGCCTTTGCCCTGATCGGACCACCAGACGGTATCGCGGGTGGTGTCGTCGCGCACCAGGTACTTATCCTTGGGGGAACGGCCGGTAAAAATACCGGTATCCACGGCAACGGCGCCCAGAGAGGTAACGGTACCGCGTTCATAGCCCTGTAGGCCAGGGGCGGTTTCTTCCTTGAATAAGAGGTCGTAATCGGGATTATGGACGATTTCAGTAACGTCAGAAATGCCGTAGGAGGCGAGATCAGCTGCGGTTAAGCCTTTGGCATGCATTGAACTACTCCTTGTAGGTTATTTTTATCTGCGTTTACTGTATGTGGTCGCTTTTTTGTTAACCGAGATAGTCATCAAAAAAACAAAAATTCAGCGGAATCCATTTTGTGGTAGATCCTTCCATTTTGATAATCCCTGCCGGGATCAATTATTAGTTGATCTCCCGTGGTGACACGCCGCCCTGACGCGGCATCGGCCGCAGATCATCGGCCCCGCTCTGGAGAGCCTCCGCGGCCCAGCGTCCGGGGGCGGAGATGCCCCGCTGGCGACCCTGACGCTATGCGGTATCCGCCTTTTCGATGGCGCGGCCGGAGGTGATCCAGCCGAAGATACCGTCCGCCATATGAAAGACCTGCCGATAGCCGAGGCTCATCGCCGTGCCGGCGGCATCGTAGCTGGCCATACACAGCCGGTTGGCACAGTAAAAGATCAGCGTGGCCCGGCGATCGGCCGGCAGCAGCACCGGCCAGTTGGCCTGGTTGATGTAGATCGCACCGGGAATATGCCCCTGTTGCCAGATCTCCGGCGTGTTGGCGTCAAGGAAATAGACGTTGGGTTTGCCCAGCAGTGCCTCGGCTGCCCGCATACTGATAACGGATGGCTCATGGGCCTCCGGCGTTGGCGCATCGGTGGCGCAGACCGTGCCGGAGACGATGGTCAGCACCAGCAGCATCGCGGTCGGTGACGGGGAACGTATCATGATGATCTCCTTGGTGATGGGTGTCGCCGGGCGGCGCGGGGCCTCCGGCGACCGACCTTATTTGGGCGCCTTGCCTTCATTGAGGATCGTTTCAGCCTGTTCGATATACAGCAGGGCCTCTTCCATACGGGTCTTGGCGTAGTTGGGCGCGTGCAGTCCCCAGGAGCCGTCTTTTTCGATCAGATCTGCCTGCGAACGCGCCTGACCGCTGAGCAGCCGGATTTGTACCCTATCGCTCAGAGCCAGCGTGGGTGCCTTCGCCAGACGTTTTTCGATGCGTGCCAGCCCGCTGCGAATACGCACGTAGCCGTCCCTGACCGGCGTTTGCCACTCCACCACCTTGGCATAGATGCTCTCCTGATCCTTAAACTGCAGCCGCTCAGAAAGTACCGTCTGCACCGGGCTGTGGCATCCGCCGCCTTCGACCACGTCGCTATCGCTGAACGCTGTCCGTCCGCAGGACCACATCAGATCCAGGTAAGGTTTGCCATCCTGTTTGGCGATGCTCCAGCCTTTGATATCGGCGGTACGGGGTTTTCCCTCCGGGGGATTGAGGGTCTTTGCCGTCTCGTCTACCCGGATTTTCCAGATATGGGCGCGCCGTACGTTGTCGAATCCGGCCATATCGGGGAACTGGATCGTGGCAAAGTTTTCACAGCTTCCCATGTTGGGCATATGACAGGCGGTACAGCTGCTTTGCCCGTGGGTATCGCCCTGAGCGAAGAATTCGGCCTGCTCGGTGTGGCAATCCTGGCACTGCTTTTTCAGCGTGGTCTTGGTAAACCCCTCCTTCCAGTCATTGGCTGTGACGGCATGGGGATCGTGGCAGGTACTGCAGCGCATGCCTTTCTCATAGTGGACGGTGCTGTACATCTGCGAACCCTCGGTGCCGCAGGAGGGGCAGGATGATTTGAAATAGCTGTTAAATGGTTTTAGCGGGTTGGCCTCGGCATCGGCCTCATTGTATGCGAAGCGCTGATGGCAGCGCTCGCAGTTCGAGGGGATACCGGCCCCGCGGGCGCCGTACAGATGGGCGCCCGCGCCATGGCACTCTTCGCAGCTAATCCCCTTGGCGATGGTATGCTTGCGCAGCTCCTCCGGTTTGCCCAGCGCGGCGATAAACTCCTCGCTGCTGTTGAAGTCAAACTTCATGGAGTGGCACACCTCACAGTAGGCGCTGGCAGGCTGAAACAGCATTCGGGTGCGGTTGGATGCTCCGTAAGAGGTCATCCCCCAGACGCTGGACCCCTGGGAGCCGAAGTCCTCCAGCTTGGTGGGGAATCCCGGGACGAAGCTGGCGATCTTTTTCGCCATGTCCGGCGTGATGAACTGGGCCCACCCGCGGGAGAACTGATTACCGCCGGCAACCATGGTGCCGGTGCCGTCCCTGAGCAGTCCGTCCTCGATATGGTAGGTTCCGCGGACCATCCAGCCGTCGATAAACCCATATTTGGTCCGTGGCGTTCCGATCACTGCGTAAATGGCGTCTGCCGTAATGCCCTGGGGTAAGACGGAAGCCTTGCTACCGTACAGTCCACGGTTCAGATCGCCGTCGGGAATTTCAACCATTTCGCTGGGGAATCGGACGGTTTTGGCGTGGCGTGAACGTTCCCAGGCTTGGTACTGGGCTGGGTGGCACTCGCCACACTTCTCCGGGCCGACATATTTATTGGGGAAGTCGAGGATAGACTCAAAGCCGAGCCGGTAGGTGATCGCGGTTGGGCGACCCTGCTTGGCGGCATATTTATCGCCGCCGCCGAAGTCGACAAACTCCTCCTGGCGATCGCTGATGCTGTATTGTCCAACCAGGCGCCCGGCGGACTCGTACTTGAACATCGGGTGATGTTCACGCAGATAGGCGAAAAAATCCTTTTCTTGTCCTACGTACTCCAGCAGAGTACGAGGCTTTTCTGGAATACCGTCGTTGCGGTTGAGGTCGATACGCGCCGTCGATGCCGTCTCGGTCTGCGGTGACGGTTGGGCGACCAGCTCTGACGCCGCCATTAATGACGTACAGCACATTCCTATAATGAGACAGATTAAGCGGGTGGGTATTTTCATCGTCAGCTCCTTGACTTAATAAAGCGCGGTGCGATGGAGAGTTATATTCAGCGGTGTGGTGTTTTTTATTTTCCGCCATTTATTCATTTTCTGTTGCATGGTGGCGGTGATAGCCATCCACCATGGCCATAAAAATTTCTCCGGGCGTGTCACCCAGCGTGCAGAGATAAATATGTACGCTAATAAACATTAAAATAAAGAATGAGAGTAAAAGGTGTCCCTGTAATACCCAGTAGGCGGTTCCTTCGGGCAGGAATAGGGGATGGGCGAGACCGAGACCGCTGAGCAATAGCGCAGGCACCATGAGATACATCACCGCGCAGTAGCCTAGCTGCTGTAGCGGGTTAAACTTTTGCGTTGGGCTGGCGTGGAAGGGGTGCGGTGCGGCGCGAAAAATACCGAACAGGTAAAAGTAGGCCTGGCACCGGCAGCGCGCCGCGATCCCCCGCCAGCGGATGCGGTAGTGAACGCCGTTGGCTCCCAGCGCGTTGAGCAGGATAAAGCCGCACCATAGCCCCAGCAGTAGATAGCCCGCGTAGGGATGCCAGCGCACCAGCCAGCGGGTGGCTGCCAGGGGGAGCGGGGCCGCGTGGAGCAACAGCCCGCTGAACAGCAAAAACAGGAACAGCAGCGCATTGAGTAGGTGCCACAGCCGCAGGACACGCGGGTAAAGATAGAGGCGCTCAGCGTCGCGCCGCTGCGCTGGCGGGGGGCAAAGACGGCGGTGTAGCAGGGCGTGCAGCGTCAGCAGCGCGCACAGCCCAAGCCAGGCCAGAGTCAGCGCTATCAGCCATCCGGGCCACGCATCGGGCGAATCGGCGACGGTGCGTTGCATGAGGTAGGATTGCAGTTGTTCGGCGGTCATCGGCGGCTCCTAGTCATCGGCGGTGAGGCGGTAGACGCGGCTGTGACGCGTGCCAGCCAGGTGGTGCTGATAGTGGGGCGCCAACGCCAGCTTCAGATCGAATGCCGCGGAGCCCATCTCACCGAAGCTGAGCGCATGATAGGGGCAGATGCGTACGCAGATGGGGATATAGCCATGGCGCAGGCGCGTCGCGCTGCAGAAGTCGCACTTATCGGCGACGCGGCGCTGCGGGTGCAGATAGCGCGCCTGGTAGGGGCAGGCGCGGATACAGTAGCCGCAGCCTGAGCAGCGTCGGGCATCGATTTGTATCAGACCATGCGCATCGCGGTAGGTCGCCTGACTGGGGCAGACCTCCTGGCAGGGTGCCGGATCGCAGTGCTGGCAGCCGTGGCGAAAGTGGGGCGGCGTGGTCGCATACGGATCATCGGCGGGCAGCGGGATGATGGCCAGCCGGGCATAGCCGGGGGCGACCCGGTTGAGGCGGTTGCAAGCGTGGATACACTCATTGCAGCCGACGCACTTTGACTGATCGTGGATCAGGGCAAACTGCTGCCGTTTGCGCGTGGGGCTGGATAGCAGTATGCCAGGCGCTAGCAAAATAAATCCGGCGCCAGCAATAATGCTGCGGCGTGAATAATATTTCATAGATTATCCCATTAAATATAAATATATTCTGTTTTTATTTTTATTTTCTGGCAGGCGGATTAAATTCTAGGTGGCGTGGGCGTAGAGAACAGAGAGAGGGATCAAAAAATGGCGGATCATTAAAAAGAGGTAGGGGATAATCTGCGTTTAATATTATTTGGCTTAATCAAAATAAAATAATGAATAAAAACGGGGGATAATTCCCCCGTGGAAAGGTGATGAGATGATTAGTGCAGCGGGCCCGCTTCGCCCGGCTGTGCACCGGCGCGTAACGCGTCGATATCGACCCGATCGAACAGGTAGTGGCTACCGCAGTAGTCGCAGTGGATATCGATGCTGCCGCGCTCCGCCAACAGCTCTTCCAGCTGCTGGGGCGGCAGGCTCATCAGCGCGCTGGCGCTGCGCTCGCGGGAGCAGCCGCAGCGGAAGGTGATCGGCTGTGGTTCAAACAGGGTTACCTGCTCCTGATTGTACAGGCGGTACAGCACCTCGTCGGCGGGCAGCGTAAACAGCTCCTGCGGGGTTACGGTCGCGGTCAGGTGCGACAGGTGAGTCAGGTCGTCGAGGTTATTGGGCTGCGTCGGCAGGATCTGCAGCAGCATACCGGCCGCCGCCGGTTGACCGTCCTGCTCCCCGGTGAACATAAACAGGCGGGTCGGCAGCTGCTCGGACTGCATGAAGTAGGCCTCCAGGCAGCTGGCCAGCGTCTCGCCCTCCAGCGCCACGACGCCCTGATAGCGCTCCCCCTCTTTCGGCGTAATGGTGATCACCATTACGCCATTGCCCAGCATGTGCTTCAGGCTGCTGCCGTCGGCGATATCGCCCTGCAGACGGGCGACGCCGCGCATCTCCTGACGATGGTTGCCATTGATCACCGCCAGCTTCAGCGGGCCGTCACCCTGCAGCTGTACCGTGATATCGCCGTCGAACTTCAGGGTGGCGGTCAGCAGACTGGTGGCGACCAACAGTTCGCCCAGCAGCACGCGTACCGCGGCCGGGTAGTCGTGATTTTCCAGTATGCGAGTATAGGTGGCGCTGGCGTTGACCAGCTCGCCGCGTACGGCCAGATGGTCAAACAGGTAGCGATGTAATTGGTCGTGATGGGACATAGTTATCTCTCTTCAGGCGCCGGTCATTCCGACTGGCCGTGTTTAAATTTAAGCAGATTGCGACGCTCTTTTTTATCGGGACGCCGATCCGGGTGCGGCATGCTCAGCGCGTTCATCTTGCGGGCCTGGGCAATCGCCTCGCGCTTGGCAATGCTCTGCGCGGTCTCTTGATACAGCAGACGAGCCTGCTCCGCGCCGCCGCGCTGGGCGCTGAGGGCGGTCACGATGATCGTACGATCGTCATTGCCCTGACGCAGGCGGATCTCGGCGCCGATCTCTACGCTGCGGCTCGGCTTGCCGCGCACCCCGTTGTAGTGCACCTTGCCGCCATCGATCATGTCGCGGGCAACGGCGCGGGTTTTATAAAAGCGGGCCGCCCACAGCCATTTATCCAGGCGGACGCCCTCCTGCTCCTGTTGGGCGCTGGCTTTCATTGTGCCCTCCTGTCGTTCTCGGGCCCACCGGCGGTGATGGCCGGCAGTAGGGCGCGGTAGTCGCTCATCGCCGGATGGCGGGCAAAGCGTTTTTCCGGCCTACCGGAGTCGGGATTACTGACGCCCAGGCAGTAGCGGATACCGAACTGGTGCGCGGCGTCGAGGATCGGTTCGGCATCGTCAATAAACAGCGTTCTGGCTGGATCCAGCCCGCACTGATGCTGTACCGCTCGCCACAGGCGCTGATCCTCTTTGGGATAGCCAAAGCGGTGGGTGGAATAGAGTATATCAAGGTGGCTATCCAGCCCGGTCTGCGCCATCTTCATCGCCAACCCGTGCGGGTGGGCGTTGGTCAGCAGAATGGTACGGCGCCCGCTGGCGCGCAGGGCATCCAGGAACGGCAGCGTATCCTGACGCACCCGTACCCGCGCGCCCTGCTCAAGGGTCATGCGGTGAATATCCAGCCCCAGGCGCTCACGCCAGTAGTCGAAACAGTACCAGTTTAGTACCGCCTGGTACTCCCGCAGGATCAGCGCCTGAGCATCGGCGCGGGAAATGCCGCGCGTCTCGCTTAAGGTCTGCGGTACCAGCGTTAGCCAAAAGTAGTTGTCAAAGGCCAGATCGATCAGCGTGCCGTCCATATCCAGCAGGACGGTGTCGATGTCATTCCAGTCGAGGGTGGGAACCATGGGCGTACTCCGGAAAACGCATGTAGGGCGGGATCGCGTCGCCCAGTATATTTTCCTGGCGCCACCTTGTCATGCCGCACGTTAAGGGCGCGGCGGCAGATCGAACGGCATGATCTTATGATTGATGCACTGCTCGTAGTAACGTTGGATCGCCGGAATACGCGCCAGCGCGCCGCGTAGGCGTCGCACGAACAGCGTGGCGTTGACCGCCAGGGTCACGCAGAGCGCCAGCAGTAGCGGCGTCATTAACAGATAGCGCCACAGGGTTAATCCGTCCGGCTGGCTGTGCAGCATGATACGACGCGTGCCGTTGGCATCCGTGCTGATCTCCGTGATCACGCCGTGGGCCCGGAAAGGGGTATTCAGCAGCAGGCGCGACAGATTTTCCAGCTCGCGCCACTGATCGACCGGACTGTAGTCATACAGTGAAACGCTGGGCTGTGGGTGAGATACCCACTGATGGCCCTCATCGCTGCTGATTAAAAATCCCCCCGGCGGCGTAACGGCTAGCAGCTGCGCCGCCTTATGGGTTTCACGATAATAAAATGAAGATACCGCGCTGTTGACGATATTGGTCAGCTGGCGGGCGCTGGCCGGTCGCATGAGAACATTGACCCCCTCCAGTCCTCCGCCGTGCGCTTTTTTCAGCAGCGCGGGCCATGATTTGCTGTTGCCCAGGTTCACCAGTGAGTTCTTGAGCCGGGTACATTCATTTTTCTGCGCGCACAGGGCCTCGGTCTTGAGGACGATCCCGGCAAAGTCATCCAGCAGGATCATCCCCGATTTCTGAATGGCGCTGGCCAGGGCCGGACTCACCTTGCTATCGCTGTCGCTGGCGGTTAGCTGGCGGGTGACGGTAGACTGCAGCGCGGCGGCATTATTGATGGTATCGGAGCTCGGATCCGCCATCGGCGAGGCGGTGCCCCAATAAATGGTGCTGCAGTCGAAGGGCATGAAGGGGTAGCGTTCGCCCTCTTGATAGAAGGCGGGTACGTGGCACATTCCGTTGCCGCGCAGATCCAGGATATCCCCGACCTGCAGCGGCATCTCCGTCAGCTGCTTCACGCTGGTGGCGGAGAGGGTTTGGGCGCCGTGTAGCCAGGCGGAGCTGATCTTCAGGGGGATACTCAGCGACTGCGTGGTCAGCAGGAGCAGCAGCGCGATCAGCGCAGCGGCCCCCAGCAGCGCACTGCGCCCCCACGGCTGTAGCGGAAACTGGGTGGCCTCATCGCTGAGGGAGAGGAAGCGCCCCTGGCGTACCACCTGACGGTTTTGGTAAATCTCGATATCGGTCGGATGACCGATATCCGGGTGGATATAGGGCTGCCAGTGGGGCGGATACAGGAGATCCAGGGTGCCGACGGAGACGTTGCTCAGCTGTTCGCCGCAGGATTCGCCAAACAGCCCCCAGCGCTTGGGGGTCCCGCGCAGCAGGTGGATCTCTTTACGCTGCTCGGCGCCGGGTTTGCGGTATAGGCACCAGAGCCCCCAGCCCAGAAGCGGCACGGCCAACGCCAGCAGCCATGGCATCAGGGTCGGGGGAACGATCAGGGCCACGCTGAGCAGAATCAGGGCCAGCGCCGTCGGGATGGCGCGGCGGGCACCGCTGCGCTGGTGCAGCTGATATTCGGCCAGGGTTTCTCTGCGTACGCCGCACAGATCGACCTGATCGCCTTCGCTGCGGCGGATCGAGGCGGTGCCGCTCTGCGTCGGCGTCGGGAGCTGCTGGCTGTGCAGGCTCTCGGCTAGCGTATGGCCATTAATGGCTATGACCAGCGGCAGCGTTGCGGTTTTGATCAGCTCCAGGCTGTTTTCATCGGCGATGTACTTTTCCCAGAACGCGGGCAGGTGGATTTCTTGGTTATCCAAGAAGTAGCGGTGCTGGCTGGGCGTATCGCCAGCCAGGGCATAGCGGGTGATCGCGTGGGTCACGGAGTACACCCGATCCCCTTGCGGCATCAGACGTTGGTGCAGCAGCGTCAGCGCCGGGTCGGCGCTCTCTGTCGCGGTATCCAGTCCACGCAGGTAGGCCGCAATCGCCTGGCGCTCTTCCGGATTCAGTTTACGCTGTTTGGTTTTGACAAAGGGAAAGGATGCAGACAACCGCGACGCTCTCTTCGTTGTGTACCAATAGATATACCCGATAATAACCGCTGTGGGGATAAGATACAGGAGTGCTGCGATGGATACATTCACGCCGACTCTCCCACGGTGATCATCGCGCTGCTGTCTTGCCCTTTCTCTGCCCGGCAACGCGGATATGGCCGCGAAGAACGCCGCGTACCATCGGAAGACGATAGAGAAAGTGTAACGGCAGTGATTATTGCGAATATAACTATATGTTATGGAATGAGTTTACTTTTTCTGGGTCGCTCGCTTTCCCATGACTCAGCCTAACATACCCGCCTGGCGATCATATCGGTATTGTCCGATTTTTCCTACCGCCGGGAAGGGATTATCGCAACAAATCTCCTGTCTGGCGGCGTTATGGCCCGACATCGCCGGTGAGGTAAAATAATGGCAACATATGTTGCGAAAATATGAGCATCTGCGCACAATGCCGCAAGGTGCCTTTGCGATCCCAAACGGTTTATCATGCCGGGCCCGCCGTCGGCCGGGGCGAACGCATATCTTTAGGATGTCGGGTTGAGTATGGATAGTTCCACTAAGAAGCCCAGGATCTTGGGCGTTGAAACCGTGGCGCACTCACGCTTATTTAACGTCGAGTCCGTCGATCTGGAGTTTAGCAACGGGGTGCGTCGGGTGTATGAGCGTATGCGCCCGTCGGGCCGCGAGGCGGTGATGATCGTGCCTATTCTAGGGGACGATCTGCTGCTGATCCGTGAATATGCCGTCGGTATTGAGG
This sequence comes from Edwardsiella anguillarum ET080813, assembly GCF_000264765.2. Taxonomy (GTDB): domain Bacteria; phylum Pseudomonadota; class Gammaproteobacteria; order Enterobacterales; family Enterobacteriaceae; genus Edwardsiella; species Edwardsiella anguillarum. The sequence goes on along the minus strand of NZ_CP006664.1, from coordinate 1,456,659 downwards.
AGTATGAGCTGGGTTTCCCCAAGGGACTGATCGATCCCGGCGAGCGGGTGTTCCAGGCGGCCAACCGTGAGCTGATGGAAGAGGCCGGTTTTGGGGCGCAGCGTTTTACCCTGCTGCATAAGCTCACGATGGCCCCCTCCTATTTTTCCAGTCAGATGAACGTGGTGGTAGCGGAAGATCTTTTCGCTCAGCGCCTGCAGGGCGATGAACCTGAGGTGATGCCGGTGATCCGCTGGCCGCTGACCCAGATGATGGCACTGCTGCAGGAGCCCGATTTTCACGAGGCGCGCAACGTGAGCGCGTTGTTTCTGCTGCGGGAGTATCTACAGCGCCAGTGCGCCTAGGACGATGCGGGTCAGCGTTGGTAAAGTAAAAAAGGAGCCTGATGGCTCCTTTTTATTTGATGAAGACGAGGGGGAAGGCGGGTATCAGAATAGCTCCTGACTCTGTCCCTCATTGTTGATGATCACGGTGCCGGCATCCGGCGTGGCGTAGTCCGTCGGCTGGGTTCCCTCAATGAAGTACTCGCTGCGGCTGTTACCGCTGCCGGTGGCCAGCTTGCCGGTCACCCTGTCGATAACGACGCTGACAATGCCCGGCGGCGGCGGCAGCGGCTGCTCGGGGATTCCGGTCAGCGCCGACTTCATGAAGTCGTCCCACGCCGGCTGGGCACTTTTGGCCCCGCCCTCGCCGCCGGAGATCTGATCCTTCAGAGCACCAGACACGGTGGTGCGTCCCAGATCGCGCCGATGATCGTCAAAGCCTATCCAGACGCTGGTGACAATGCCCGGACCGTAGCCGGAGAACCAGGCGTCTTTGGAGCTGTTGGTGGTACCGGTTTTCCCGCCGATATCATGGCGCTTCAGATCGCGCATCGCGCGCCACCCGGTTCCCATCCAGCCCGGCTCGCCCCAGATGTTGCTGCTCAGCGCATCGTGCATCAGGAAGGCCAGCGGCGTGCTGATAACGTGCGGCGCATAGCGCTGATCGCTATCTTGGCTGACCTGACCCGGCGTGACCTGCTCCAGCTCCGGCATCGGTACGCTGCCGTTCACGCTCGGGGTTGTCGAGACGGCGACGTTTTCTACGCTGTCGTCGCTTAATACCGCCGACTTCGGCGTCGGGCCATAGATAACCGGCAGGTTACAGCTGTCGCATACGACCTTCGGATGAGCTTCATAGATCGTCTGATCGCTGCCGTCGACGACCTTGGTGATGAAGTAGGGGTCGACCAGATAGCCGCCGTTGGCAAAGACGGCGTAGCCGCGCACCAGCTGCAGCGGGGTAAAGTTGGCTGAGCCCAGCGCCAGGGATTCGGTCTTCACAATGTTCTGCGCCGGGAAGCCGAAGCGCAGCAGATAGTCTGCGGCGTAATCGACGCCCATGGCACGCATGGCACGCACTATCACCACGTTTTTCGACTCACCGAGCCCCTGACGCAGGCGGATGGGACCGGCATAGGTCGGCGGTGAGTTTTTCGGTCGCCAATCGGTACCGGCGCCGGCATCCCAACGGGAGATGGGTAGATCGTTGAGGATGGTCGCCAACGTCAACCCCTTATCCATGGCGGCGGTGTACAGGAACGGCTTGATATTGGAGCCGACCTGGCGTACCGACTGGGTGACGCGGTTGAATTTGCTCTGATTAAAGTCAAAACCGCCGACCAGCGCCTTGATGGCGCCATCCTGCGGGCTGATGGAGACCAGGGCGGAGTTGACGTCCGGCACCTGCGCCAGCCACCAACGCTTATCGCTGTCCTGACGCACCCAAATTTGCTGTCCCGGCTGCAGGACGTCGCTGACTTTCCGCGGCGTGGCACCCTGGACGCGATCGCTGCGGTAAGGGCGGGCCCAGCGCACGGTGGCCAGCGGCAGCGAGACGCCGTTGCCGTTGGCCAGCATAGCCGTGGCGCCGTCGGCATTGGCCGACATCACGACGGCCGGCAGCAGCGGGCCATAGGAGGGCAGGGCGTTGAGCGTATCGGCGATCCGCTGCTGGCTCCAGGCCGGCTGCCCGACCTTCCACAGTACGTTGGCGGGGCCGCGGTAGCCGTGGCGCATATCGTAGTTGATCACGTTATCGCGCAGGGCCGTTTGGGCGGCAACCTGCAGGTGTTTGGTGATGGTGGTGTAGACCTTAAAGCCGTCGGTATAGGCGTTTTCACCATATTTATCCACCATCTGCTGGCGCACCATTTCGGCCAGATAGGGGGCGGAGAAGTCGATCTCCGGCCCATGATAGCGGGAGACCAGCGGTTCGCTGCGCGCCTGATCGTACTGTGCCTGGGTGATGTAGTGTTCATCCAGCATCCGGCTAAGCACGACGTTGCGGCGGGCGACGGCGCGATCGTGGGAGTAGAGCGGATTAAAGGTGGATGGCGCTTTGGGCAGGCCCGCGATCATGGCCATTTCACTCAGCGTGAGCTGATCGACGGATTTGCCGAAGTAGACCTGCGCGGCTGCGCCGACGCCGTAGGCGCGGTAGCCCAGATAAATTTTATTGAGATAGAGATCGAGAATTTCGTCTTTATTCAACAGCTGCTCGATGCGAATGGCGAGAAAGGCCTCCTTTACTTTACGCATCAGCGTTCGCTCTGGGCTGAGGAAGAAGTTCCTGGCCAGCTGCTGGGTGATGGTGCTGGCGCCCTGCGAGGCATGTCCGGTAAACAGGGCGACGGAGGCCGCACGGAAGATGCCGATAGGATCAACGCCGTGGTGTTCGAAGAAACGGCTGTCTTCGGTGGCGATAAACGCCTTGACCATCAGCGGGGGGATCTGCGTGAGCGGCAGCGGAATACGGCGCTTTTCACCATATTGGGCGATGAGATAGCCGTCGGCGCTGTACACCTGCATCGGTGTCTGTAGCCGCACGTCTTTCAGCGTTGCAACGTCCGGGAGCTGCGGCTCAACGTATTTGTACAGTCCAAATACCGCAGCGACTCCCAGCAGAATGCAACAGACCGCGAGGATGATTAAATACTTTACGAACTTCACCTGGAATTTCCCATTACATGTCAGTTGGGCAGTTTATAAACAAACGGGCAGTAGTATAAAGGCTAGCAGACACAGAGGATACGTTCTTTTAGTAAGTTGATGATAAGGAGACGCGGCATGGGGAGCGGTCATTGGCGCTTGGGGATCGATATTCAGCCCGCTCAGCTGATCGCCGTGGCGCTCTCGGCGCGCCGCGACGGCATCCAGCTGCGCGGTTGGTGGCGATTGCCGCTGACGGCTGACCCGGATCGGGACGGGCTTTCCCCCTCGCTGCCCGCGGCGCTGGCTGCGCTGCGCGCCCGTTTGCCGCGTCGGCTGTCGGTGCGGGCGGCCTTTCCCGCTGAGCGGGCGATCCGCGATACGCTAGCGGGTAGCGCGCTTCCCCTGACACCTTGGCAGCGGCATCGCCTGCTGCTGGCGCAGGGAGAGCGCCAGCTGATGCTTCCCGCGCACCAGATGGTCTGTGACTTCGCCCCCGCGCCTGAGGGGGGCGGGCGCTGGCAGGTGTGTGCCGTGCACCGCGCGCAGCGCGATCGGTGGTGCGCGCTGTTCGACAGCGCGGGTTTACCGCTGCAGCGCTTAACGCTGGCGCCTTGCGCGCTGCGCCGCTTGGCGCGTCTGGCGGGAGAGAGCCCCGCGGCGCCGCTGATCTACGGCGATGGGCGCCGTTTCTGCTGGATAGCGCCCTGGGGATCGCCGCTGCAGTATGGGTTTGTTTCCTTAGCCGACGGCCCGGAGGCGGCCTGTGCCCAGGCCGTGGCCGCGCTGCCGCCCGGTGTGTCCGACGGCGTTGCACCGCTGCGCTGCGGTAGCGATAGCGGCCGCCGGGGGTGGTCTGGCCTACGCGCTGTACGTCATCTCGTCTCTCCGCTGCCCACCGATCCCGCGGCGTTTAGCCTCGCGCTGGGGCTGGCCGTGATGCCGGAGTCACCGCCGTGGATGATATAGATCTGCTGCCCTGGCGCGAGGCCCGGCGTCGGGCGCGTCTTCGTATGCTGTGGCTGACGTTGGCGCTGGGAATCCCTGCGTTTGCTGCGTTGGGGATGAGCGCCGGGCGCCTGCTGTACCAGCGTAGGGCGCCGTTGATCGGGCAGATTGCTGAGCAGGCCCGTCTGCGGGAGGCCGCGTATCGCCAGCTTCAGCAGAGAATGGCCGCGCTGCCCGCGCCGCTGCGGCATGAGTCGGGGCCCGGGGCCTCGGGGGCGCCGTCGTCGGACGCGCCGGTAACGCGGTTGGCACAGCAGCTGCGTCTGATGCAGGCCACGATCCCTGATGCGGTATGGCTGACGCGCCTGAGCCATCTACCGCCGTACTGGCTCTTGGAGGGGCAGGGCGTCTCCCGGCAGGTGGTGGCTGATTTTGCCCTACGTATGGCGGCGTGGCGCTGGCAGGGGCTGCATCGCGCCGCCGACGGTCGCTGGCAGTTTACGCTGCGCCTCTGTGCGACGGAGGCGTGCCGTGGCTGAGCTGCTGCTGTCGCTGCAGGGTAGGCTGTATACCCTCTCGCCCCGGGCGCTGCGTCAATGGCTGTGGGGGAGCACGTTGTTGCTTCTGACCTCGCTGCTGGCCGGGCTGTGGCTATGGCATACGCTGGAGCGGCAGAGGCTGCGCGTTCGATTGACGGAGGGCGCCGCGCAGATGGCGATGCTGCGAGTTCAGCGCTGGGCGACCGAACTGCGCCTCTGGCAGGCGGATATCGACGCGACAGCACAGGCCGTGCGCCAGGCGCGCTGTGCCCCAGAGCATAACGCCGCGTTTTCTTGGCAGATCCAGCGTGATGGGCAGCGTCATGTCTCTGCCGACATGACGTTCAGCGCCCTGCTGCAGACGCTGGATACCCTGTCCGACTGCGGTCAGCGCGTGAGTTCGCTGACGATCACGCCGCGCGCGCAGGGGGTGCATATAACCTGGGTGGAGCAGGAGGACGAATGAGGGCGAAAGGCGTCGGATGGGGAACGCTGCTGCTGGCGTGTGGCGGCGATGCCGCACGGGATCCATTTCAGCCTCCCGAACTGGCCCCGGCGGCGGCCAGCGCCGTCGGGATCGTCGGTCGGGCGCCTTGCTTTTCGCTGTGGCGGCGCGATGAACAGGGCCGCTGGCGTCCTGCGGCCCTGCCCGCCTCTCCGCGCCCCGCCGCGTTGGGCCCACCGGCGCTGCGCTTTACGCCGCTGGCGCTGTATCCCTTTCGCTGTCCGCGCCTTATCCCTTTGGCGGCGCGTCGGGAGGGGACGGAGAGATGAGATGCCACTCCGCGTATGCCGCGGCTATCGCGGCGCTGCTGGCCATGAGCCCGGCAGGACTGGCGATGCCTCTGACGCTCTGGTTCGATCGCGCGCCCCTGCCCAGCGTGCTGCAGGCGGTGGCGGAGTTCGCTGGGCTAAACCTGATCCTCAGTGAGGAGGTGCGCGGCGAGGCGACGGTGCATATTGCCCATACTCCGTGGCCACGGGTGCTCGACGCCCTGGCGGAGATCCACGATCTCAGCGTGATACGGCGCGATGGGATCCTGCTGATCCAAAGCCGCGCGCGCGCGGCGCGGCAGGCGGGGTCCGCCGCGGCGCCTGCGCCGCTCAAACCGCCGCAGATGCGGAGTCAGCGTGTGGTGCTGCGCCATGCCGACGCGGCGACGGTAGAGAAAAGTCTGCGTCAGCGCCGCGATTTGCTGGGCGAGACGGGCAGCGCGGTGGCGGACAGCCGCACCAATGCCCTGCTGCTGCGGGCGGAGGCAGCCCGTCTGGCGGCGCTGCGCGACTGGATTGCGCAGCTGGATGTGCCGCTGTCGCAGGTACAGCTGGCAGCCCATATCGTCTCTATCAGCCAAGAGGGGCTGCGTGAGTTGGGGATCCGCTGGTACAGCGGAGACGAGCGCTCACGCGGACAGGATACGCTACGCGGCGCGGCGGATGCCTATTTCAGCGCGGGGTTTCAGGTGGCCCGCATCGGGGGGCAGGCGCTGGCGGTGGCGCTTGCGGCGCTGGAGCGACAGGATAAGGTGACGATCATCGCCAGTCCGCATCTGATGGCAGCCCATGGGCAGACGGCCAGCATAAAACAGGGCAGTGAGCTCCCCTATGCCGTCTCCGGCGGCGAGCGCGGCGTGAGCACCATGGAGTTTAAGGAGGCGGTGCTGGGTATGTCGGTCACGCCGCGGGTATTGGCCGATGCGCATATTGAGCTGGCGCTGCAGATAAGTCAGAACATGCCCGGGCGAGTAGTGCGCCAGGGTGACAGCGAAGCGCTGGCGATCGATAAACAGGAGATTACGACCCAGGTCACGTTGAGCGACGGCGACACGGCGATGCTGGGCGGTATCTTTCAGTATCAGCGTCAAGTGGATAGCATCGGCTTTCCCTGGCTTGCCGAGGTGCCGCTGCTGGGCCATCTGCTGCGCAGCGACAGCCAGCGCAGCGGGCGGCGCGAGCTGGTGATTTTTATTACGCCGACCCTGCTTTCTCCCGCCTCTCCCACCTCCCAATCGCTGCGCCAGTCGGCGCGCGGCTAAAAATTTTTATCACATGAATGGTTTCCGCGTTTGACGCTGGGATGGATTTGGCATACAAGGTTAGCGGTTTGCGCCTTGTTCCGTCCCGTATTTCCCGCCGTACACCGGGTCTTCTTTGTGTATCGTGCCGCGCGGAAATTTATTCGGTTGCCAAACAGCCTTGAGTGTTGAGATAATTTTTCGTCTGATCTCGCACTATCTTCATGAGGTTTCAGTTTCGGTCCCGTCGCTAATTTGATTGGCGGGGCGGGTTATCATTAACGTATTGTCTTAGTAGTACCGAAAACATGGCAGAGAAACGCAATATCTTTCTGGTTGGGCCTATGGGTGCCGGCAAAAGTACTATTGGCCGTCAGTTAGCGCAGCAGCTGAACATGGAATTCTTCGACTCCGACCAGGAGATCGAACGTCGTACCGGCGCCGATGTGAGCTGGGTCTTTGACGTTGAGGGCGAAGAGGGCTTTCGCGATCGCGAAGAGAAAGTCATCAATGAACTGACGGAGAAGCAAGGCATCGTGCTGGCGACCGGGGGCGGCTCCGTCAAATCTCGCGAGACCCGTAATCGCCTGTCCGCGAGGGGCGTGGTCGTCTATCTGGAAACTACCATTGAAAAACAGCTGGCGCGTACGCAGCGTGACAAAAAACGCCCGTTGCTACAGGTAGATACGCCGCGCGAGGTGCTGGAGCAGCTGGCGCAGGAACGCAATCCGCTGTATGAAGAGATTGCCGACGTGACTATCCGCACGGATGAGCAGAGCGCCAAAGTGGTGGCCAACCAGATTATCCATTTGCTGGAAAACAACTGAACGGTTGGCTGAGGAACTAGCGTTGTAACAGGGGGCAGGCAGGCCGTGGAAAGGATCACCGTAACGCTCGGGGAGCGTAGCTACCCGATCAGCATCGCCAGTGGGCTTTTTTCACAGGAGGCGGCTTTCTGGCCGCTGCACTCCGGCGAGCAGGCCATGCTGGTCACCAACGAAACCCTGGCTAAACTGTACCTGGCGCCGGTGCAGCGTACGCTGGAGCGGGCAGGCGTACGCGTCGGGCTGGTGATCCTGCCCGACGGTGAGCAGTTTAAGTCACTGAGCGTACTGGATCGGGTATTCAGCGCGCTGCTGGAGAACAACCACGGGCGGGATACCACGTTAGTGGCGCTGGGGGGCGGCGTGATCGGCGATCTGACCGGTTTTGCCGCCGCGTGCTATCAGCGCGGCGTCCGCTTCATTCAGGTGCCGACAACGCTGTTGGCGCAGGTGGACTCCTCGGTGGGCGGAAAGACCGCGGTCAATCATCCGCTGGGTAAGAATATGATCGGCGCATTTTATCAGCCGGCCAGCGTGACGATCGACATCGACTGTCTGCAGACCCTACCGCCGCGCGAGCTCGCCTCCGGGCTGGCGGAGGTCATTAAATACGGCATCATCATGGATGCCGATTTTTTCCGTTGGCTTGAGACGCAGATGGATGCGCTGCTGCGTCTGGAGCCGTCCGCGCTGGCCTACTGTATCCGCCGCTGCTGCGAGCTGAAGGCGCAGGTGGTGGCGGAGGATGAGCGTGAACAGGGCCGCCGGGCGCTGTTGAATCTCGGCCATACGTTTGGTCATGCCATCGAGGCTGAGATGGGCTATGGCAACTGGCTGCACGGCGAGGCTGTGGCCGTGGGGACGATGATGGCGGCCCGCGTAGCCTGCCGTCTGGGCTATCTGCAGCCGCCGCAGGCCGAGCGTATGTCGGCGCTGCTGACGCGCGCCGGGCTGCCGGTGCTAGGGCCGGCCGGTATGGCCCCTGACGCCTATCTACCGCATATGCTGCGTGATAAGAAGGTGCTGGGCGGAACCCTGCGGCTGGTGTTGCCGACCGCTATCGGCAGCGCGGAGGTGTTCGCCGGGGTAAGCCATGATGTCGTGCGGGATGCGATTGCGGACTGCCTGGCCTGAGCGGTTAATTTGCGAGTCTCCGGCGCGGTACGGCCGGCTTTGCCTCTAAGTGGAGGGTGAGATGGATCAAGAAGAGTTTAAAGCAGACGATGAGTTAAAACCGGACGCCAGCGATCGTCGTCCGCCGCGTGCGCGCGGCCGACGTCCCGCGACGCCGCGTCTGACGGTATCGCGTCAGCATCTGATGATCGGCGCCGGCGTCCTGGTATTGCTGGTGGTGATCGTGGCGATCGGATCGGCGCTGAAATCGCCCTCCAAGGGGAGCTCTGCCCAGTCTACGGCTACGGCGGGCAGTGCCAGAGAGATCAATCTGTCCGGTGCATCTTCCATGACTAACGGCAGCGCCGGAAGCAACGTGACCGACGTTCAGGACGGTAGTGGGGTCAATAACTCCGCGCAGCCAGGTCAGCCGCAGCCGATCACGATGCCCTCCGTATCGCCTACGCCAACGCAGTCTGCTCCGGCGCTTCAGGAGAGCGGGCAGCAGCGGATCGATCTGGCGGGGAACTCTGTTTCCGATGCGCTGACCCAGCAGCAAGGCGCGCTAGATGCGATGTCGCAGGCTGGCACGCTACCGACGGCCCCGGCAACGCTGGCCGGCGGCGCAGCGCGTATCGCGCCGAAAGCGGCGGTCGAATCGACGCCGCGGCCTAAGACGCCGACGCGTCGGGAGGAGCGGGCGCCGGTCCGCCACAGCGAGAAGAGCGTAGCGCAGACACCCAGCGCGCCGAAGCAAACGGCGCACCTGCCGGTGGTGGGCAGCAATGGTAAACCGGCGGCGCATCTGCCGCAAAGTGCCGGCAGCAGCGCTGGTGCGCTGAAGAGCGCCCCGGGCAGCCACTATACCCTACAGCTGAGCGGCGCCTCGCAGCCCACTACGCTGAACGCGTTTGCCCGTCGCCAGAGCCTGAGCCACTATTGGGTATATGAAACGTCCCGCAACGGTAAGCCTTGGTATGTGCTGGTAAGCGGCAGCTATGCGACGCCGGCGGATGCCCGGCGGGCGATTGCGACGCTGCCGGCAGAGGTGCAGGCGATGAAGCCCTGGGCTCGCCCGCTGAGCCAGGTGCAAAAGGATGCAAAGTAAGCGGTCACCCATAAAACGCGCGCGATGTGCTGTCTGAAAAGGTACGCCCTGGCGAATTGAAAGAGTAGAAATAACTGACTGGCGACGGCATGAAGAAGAAGCGCGCATTTTTGAAATGGGCCGGCGGGAAATATCCTTTGATTGAAGAGATCCGTCGGCACCTGCCGGCGGGCGAAAGACTGGTAGAGCCTTTCGTCGGCGCTGGCTCTGTGTTTTTAAACACGGATTACGATGAGTACCTGTTGGCGGACATTAACGCCGATCTGGTCGGGTTGTACAATATTGTGAAAGATGAGACGGATCGCTTTATCGGCGATGCCCGTCAGATGTTTTGCCCTGAACTGAACGTCTCGGAGGAGTATTACCGCATCCGTGAGGCCTTTAACCTGTGCGACGATCGTTACCAGCGGGCGCTGTACTTCCTCTATCTGAACCGGCACTGCTATAACGGTCTGTGCCGCTATAATGCCAAGGGGGAGTTCAACGTCCCCTTCGGGCGCTATAAAAAGCCCTACTTCCCTCAGGAGGAGCTGGAGTTTTTTGCCCGCAAGGCCGAGCGTGCGGTGTTTGTCTGCGAACATTATCAGCAGACGATGCTGCGCGCGCAGCCGGGTGCCGTGGTGTATTGCGATCCACCCTACGCCCCGCTGTCCGCTACCGCCAATTTTACCGCCTACCACGTCAACGGCTTTGGCTTTGCCGAGCAGGAGCGCCTGGCGGAGCTGGCCGGTGAACTGGCCCAGCGTCAGGTGCCGGTGCTGATCTCTAACCATGAAACCCCGCTGACGCGGGAGTGGTACGCGCAGGCCGATGCGCTGCACGTCGTGAAAGTTCGGCGCACCATCAGCAGAAAAACTGACGGGCGCAGCAAAGTGAACGAATTATTGGCGCTGTACGGCAAGCGCTAAGCGCGGCCGTCGGCCCCCCGAGCTCAGGAGAAACGGATGAACCCGTATTTAATTGCCCCGTCGATTTTGTCCGCAGACTTTGCCCGGCTGGGCGAAGATACTGCCAAGGTATTGGCCGCCGGTGCCGATGTGGTGCACTTTGATGTCATGGATAACCACTATGTGCCGAATTTGACTATTGGCCCGATGGTCTGTAAAGCGCTGCGGGACTATGGCATCACCGCCCCGATCGATGTTCACCTGATGGTGAAGCCGGTCGATCGGATCATCCCGGATTTCGCCGATGCCGGTGCCAGCATTATTACCTTCCATCCGGAGGCATCGGAGCACGTCGATCGCACTCTGCAGCTGATCCGCGCCTGTGGCTGTAAGGCGGGGCTGGTTCTGAACCCGGCAACGCCGCTGAGCTGTCTGGATTACGTGATGGATCGCCTCGATACCATCCTGCTGATGTCCGTAAACCCGGGCTTTGGTGGCCAGTCCTTTATTCCGTCGACCCTCGATAAGCTGCGTCAGGTGCGTCAGCGCATTGATGCCAGCGGTCTGGATATTCGCCTGGAGGTTGACGGTGGCGTGAAGGTGGACAACATCGGCGCTATCGCCGCGGCCGGCGCCGATATGTTTGTCGCAGGCTCGGCTATTTTCGGCCACGCCGACTATGCGGCGGTGATCACGGATATGCGTCGTGAAATTGCGCAGGCCTGCCATGAATAAAGGTATTCCGGTACAGGCACTGGCCTTTGATTTGGACGGCACGCTGGTGGATAGCGCGCCGGGTCTGGCGGCGGCTACGGACGCGGCGCTGCTGGCGCTGGGCTACCCGGCGCCGGGCGTGGAACGGGTGAAGCTGTGGCTGGGAAATGGCGCAGATGTTCTGATGCAGCGCGCCTTGAGCTGGGCCGGAGCCTCACAGGATGCCGCGCTGTGTCAGCGTGCGCGGCGTGCATTTGACGCGCACTACGCCGAGAGCGCCAATCAGGGATGTCAGCTGTTTCCCGGCGTCCGGGAGACGCTGGGGGTACTGGCGGCCCAGGGATTTCCGCTGGCGGTTATCACCAATAAGCCCTCGCCCTTTGTCCGCCCGATGCTGGAGAGCCTGGGGATCGATACGCTCTTCGGTCAGGTGATCGGCGGCGACGATGTCGCTAAGCGTAAGCCCCATCCGGCCCCGCTCTATCTGGTGCTGTCCCGTCTGGGGCTGCGGGCCGATGAGATGCTGTTTGTCGGTGACTCGCGCAATGATATCCAAGCTGGCCAGTCGGCCGGCTGTCCTACCGTCGGCTTGACCTACGGTTATAACTATGGCGAACCTATCGCTGCCAGCGAGCCCTGCCGCGTGCTGGATGATTTTGCCGGACTGCTGCCCTTGGTAGGGCTGGCGCCGCTGAACTGAATTGATAAGGACAGGAATGTGACCATGAGTAAGCCCATTGTTTTCAGCGGCGCGCAGCCGTCTGGTGAACTCACCATCGGTAACTATATGGGCGCGCTGCGCCAATGGGTACAGATGCAGGATGAGTATGACTGCATTTACTGTATCGTCGATCAGCACGCCATCACCGTGCGTCAAGACGCAGAGAAACTGCGCAGCGCGACGCTGGATACGCTGGCCCTGTACCTGGCCTGCGGTATCGATCCGCAGAAGAGCACGATTTTTGTGCAGTCTCATGTTCCAGAGCATGCCCAGCTGGGCTGGGTTCTGAACTGTTACACCTATTTCGGCGAACTGAGCCGCATGACTCAGTTCAAGGATAAATCGGCGCGCTACGCAGAGAACATTAACGCCGGCCTGTTTGATTACCCGGTGCTGATGGCGGCGGACATCCTGTTGTACCAGACTCATCAGGTCCCGGTAGGGGAAGATCAGAAACAGCACCTGGAGCTGAGCCGTGATGTCGCGGCGCGCTTCAACGCGCTGTATGGTGACATCTTTAAGGTGCCGGAGCCGTTTATTCCCAAGTCGGGCGCGCGCGTCATGTCGCTGCTGGAGCCGACCAAAAAGATGTCTAAGTCGGATGAGAACCGCAACAACGTGATCGGCCTGCTGGAAGATCCCAAGGCGGTGACCAAGAAGATCAAGCGCGCGGTGACCGACTCCGATGAGCCGCCGGTCGTGCGTTACGACGTGGTCAATAAGGCCGGCGTCTCCAATCTGCTGGATATTCTTTCCGGAGTGACCGGTAAGCGTATCGAGGATCTGGAGGCCGAGTTTGCGGGCAAGATGTACGGCCACCTGAAGGGTGCCGTTGCCGATGCGGTCTCCGGGATGCTGTCTGAGCTGCAGGAGCGGTATCACCGTTTCCGCAATGATGAGGCCTACCTGCAGGAAGTGATGCGCGATGGCGCCGCCAAAGCGCGCGCGCGCGCCGCGCAGACCCTGGACAAGGTCTACGATGCGATCGGGTTTGTCGCGCGGCCGTAAGCGGCGCGGCGATCTGAACGTGAAGAGGAGGGCGATGGCCCTCCTTTTTTTTGCGCCGTGTTATGCGCTCGCCGCTTCGCTGCGGAACCAGTTGAGGTGTGGCCGCAGGGTGACGACGTCGCCGACGATGATCAGGCTGGGGCTGGCAACGCGCGTTGCCAGCGTCTCCAACTGAGTCAGCGTTCCGCTGACGACCCGCTGGCGAACCGTGGTGCCGTTTTCAACCAGGGCGACGGGGGTATCTGGCAGCATGCCGTGCTGTAGGAGGCGATGCTGAATGGTCGCAGCCTGGCTCAGTCCCATATAAAACACGAGCGTTTGTCCTGCGGCCGCCAGGCAGGACCAATCCAGTTGGCCATCCTGGCGGGTATGGCCGGTGACCAGGCGGACGCTTTGGGCATGGTCGCGGTGAGTCAGCGGAATACCGCTATAGGCGGAGCAGCCGGAGGCGGCGGTAATACCGGGCACCACCGAGAAGGCGATCCCCGCGGCGGCCAGCGCCTCAAGCTCTTCGCCTCCCCGGCCAAAGATGAAGGGATCGCCGCCCTTGAGGCGCACCACCCGTTTTCCATCACGCGCGTGATCCAGCAGGGTCTGATTGATCTCCTCCTGGGGAACGCAGTGATGACCGGCGCGTTTGCCGACGAAGATACGCGTTGCGTCGCGTCGCACCAGCGACATGACCTCATCGGATACCAGGCGATCATAGATGATCACGTCCGCCCGCTGGATCTGCTGTAGCCCTTTGAGGGTCAACAGCCCTGCATCCCCCGGCCCGGCGCCGACTAGCGTCACCTCGCCGCGATCCGCCGGCGCCGCGCTGAACAGCGCATCCACCTGTTGCTGTGTCTGTGCGGTGTCGCCGTTGGCCAGCGACTGTGCCAGACGATCTTGGGCGAACAGTCGCTCCCAAAAGCGGCGGCGCAGCGACAGGGTGGGAAAGTGCGCCTTGACGCGCTGGCGCAGGTGGCCAGCCAGGTGTGCCAGCTGGCCGAGATGCTGCGGTAGCTGCGCCTCCAGCTTTTCACGCAGAATCCTGGCCAGCACCGGTGCGCTGCCGCCGGAGGAGACGGCGACCATCAACGGCGAGCGATCGACGATCGACGGCATGATGAAGCCCGTCTGTTGCGCGGCATCGACCACGTTACAAAAGATACAGCGCGCCTCGGACTGGGCCAGCACCTGCTGATTTACCCGGCTGTCGTCGGTGGCGGCGATAGCCAGCCACTTGCCCGTGAGCAGCGCGGGGTCGAAGTCGCCGGCGATCAGCGTCAGCTGACCATCCCGCTGCCACTGTTCAAACTGGGGCGTGAAGCGCCCGGCGTTCACCGTCAAAATCGCGCCCGCCTCCATCAACAGACGGGCCTTACGCTCGGCTACCTCGCCGCCGCCGACCAGCAGGCAGGGCTTAGTACGCAGCTGACAAAATATCGGAAAGTAATCCATCAGAGATCCTCAAGGGGGTTCCTGTTGTGGGGCGGTCATATACCGCGAGCGGGGATAGTACGCCAAGGGGCAGAGACTCTCCAGCTTGCCAGACTCGTTGCCAGCCTGCAGCGGACTTGTTTAAAGAAACGGCCACTGCGGGTTGGCGTCAGCGCCGGGGCGGGATCGCAGGGAATCCGTCCGACAGAATAAATAATCAGCAAAGAAAACGTTTGCTTTTTGGCGCGAACTCTTTAGAATGCGCCAGATTTTTTTGTCTACTGCACAGAGATTAAGGAGGATTGCGTGTCGCAGGATAACAATTTCAGTCAGGGGCCCGTCCCGCCATCGGCGCGCAAGGGGGTACTGGCATTAAGCTGTGTCATGCTGGGGCTAACCTTCTTTTCCGCCAGTATGTGGACCGGCGGCACGCTCGGCACCGGCCTTGGCTATCACGATTTTCTTCTGGCCGTATTCGTCGGTAATCTCCTCCTCGGTATCTATACCTCCACGCTTGGCTATATCGGTGCAAAAACCGGTCTGACGACGCACCTGCTAGCGCGCTTCTCCTTTGGTGTTAAAGGCTCTTGGCTGCCTTCGCTGCTGCTGGGCGGCACGCAGGTGGGATGGTTTGGCGTCGGGGTCGCCATGTTCGCGATTCCGGTCAGTAAGGCGACCGGTCTGAATACCGATCTGCTGATCGCGCTTTCCGGACTGCTGATGACCGTGACGGTGTTCTTTGGCATCTCGGCGTTGACGCTGCTGTCGGCGATCGCGGTACCGGCAATCGCGCTGCTCGGCGGCTACTCGGTGTGGTTGGCGATCGATGGTATGGGCGGGATGGATGCCCTGCGTGAGGTGGTTCCCGCGCAGCCGCTGGATTTCAATTTGGCGCTGGCACTGGTGGTCGGCTCCTTTATCAGCGCAGGCACGCTGACGGCGGACTTTGTCCGCTTTGGCCGCAGCGCCAAGGTGGCGGTGCTGGTGACGATGGTGGCGTTCTTTCTCGGTAACTCGCTGATGTTTATCTTTGGCGCGACCGGAGCCGCGGCGCTGGGGATGTCTGACATCTCCGACGTCATGATAGCTCAAGGGCTGTTGCTGCCCGCGATTGCGGTGCTGGGGCTAAATATCTGGACCACCAATGATAATGCACTGTATGCCTCCGGTCTGGGATTCGCCAATATCACCGGGTTGTCGAGCAAGACGCTGTCGGTTGCCAACGGGATCATCGGGACCCTGTGCGCGCTGTGGCTGTATAACAACTTTGTCGGCTGGCTGACCTTCCTCTCCGCCGCCATTCCGCCGGTCGGCGGGGTGATCATTGCGGATTACCTGATGAACCGGCGCCGTTACAGCAACTTTGCGGAGGCGGATAGGGTCGCGGTAAACTGGAACGCCATTGCCGCCGTCGCCCTGGGCGTCGCCGCGGGTCACGGGTTGCCGGGGATCGTTCCGCTGAACGCCGTATTGGGCGGCGCCCTGAGCTACGTGGTTCTCAGCCGCAGGGCGAGTCGTCAGAGAGAAAATAGACTGGAGATCAGCCATGCAGAATAACGTACT
The DNA here is from genome assembly GCF_000264765.2 of Edwardsiella anguillarum ET080813. Taxonomy (GTDB): domain Bacteria; phylum Pseudomonadota; class Gammaproteobacteria; order Enterobacterales; family Enterobacteriaceae; genus Edwardsiella; species Edwardsiella anguillarum. Next base: position 1,440,822 of record NZ_CP006664.1, on the reverse strand, counting down.
GCGCGCCGTGATCAATGCCCGCCTGCCCGCGCGCGACGGGTGGTGGCAAATTACCTTGGAGCATGGCCTGATCGCGGCCATTACGCCGCAGCCCGCGCTACGGGCTGCGCAGCCGGATGAGCTGGATGCACAGCAGGGGCTGGTGGTGCCGCCCTTTGTCGAACCGCATATTCATCTGGATACGACGCAGACGGCGGGGCAGCCAGCGTGGAACCAGTCGGGAACTCTGTTTGAAGGGATCGAGCGCTGGGCCGAGCGCAAGGCGCAGCTGACCCACGATGACGTGAAACAGCGTGCCTGGCAGACCCTAAAGTGGCAGATAGCGAACGGTATCCAGCACGTGCGCAGCCACGTGGACGTCTCCGATCCGTCGCTGACGGCGCTAAAGGCGATGCTGGAGGTACGCCAGGAGGCGGCGCCCTGGGTCGATCTGCAGCTGGTCGCTTTTCCACAAGAGGGGATCCTCTCCTATCCAAACGGCGAAGCCCTGCTGGAGGAGGCGCTGCGACTGGGCGCCGATGTGGTGGGGGCTATTCCGCATTTTGAGTTTACCCGCGAATATGGCGTGGAGTCGCTGCATAAGGCCTTCGCGCTGGCCGCGCGCTATGACCGCCTGATCGATGTTCACTGTGATGAAATAGACGATGAGCAGTCGCGCTTCGTGGAAACCGTGGCGGCGCTGGCGCACCGCGAAGGCATGGGGGCACGGGTGACCGCCAGCCATACCACGGCGATGCACTCTTACAACGGCGCCTATACCTCGCGGCTATTCCGGCTGCTGAAGATGTCGCAGATTAACTTTGTCGCCAATCCGTTGGTCAACATCCATCTGCAGGGGCGTTTCGACGACTATCCCAAGCGGCGCGGCATCACCCGGGTGAAGGAGATGCTGCAGGCCGGGATCAACGTCTGCTTCGGCCATGATGATGTGTTTGACCCCTGGTACCCGCTGGGCACCGCCAATATGCTGCAGGTGCTGCACATGGGGCTGCATGTCTGCCAACTGATGGGCTACGCCCAGATTGACGAGGGGCTGGCACTGATCGGTTCGCACAGCGCCAAAACGCTCGGTCTGCAGGGATATGGGGTGGCGCCGGGCTGCCGCGCCAGTCTGCTGGTGCTGCCGGCGGAGAGCGGGTTTGACGCGGTGCGCCGACAGGTGCCGGTGCGTTACTCCCTGCGTGATGGCTGCCTGATCGCGGAGACCCGTCCGGCGCAGAGCCAGATTTATCTGCGGCAGGCGGAGCGCGTCGACTTCCGCCGCTGAGTTCGGCGCGCGCAAAAAAACGGGGCCTGCATGCAGGCCCCGTTGTTATGGGTATGGCGCAGTCTACTTGGCCGCGTGACCATGCAGGCGGTGCTTGGTGACAAACCCCAGCAGGACGCACATGACAAAAACGACCAGATAGAGACCGTTGGCCGTCGCCAGCGCGGCATGGGCTCCGCTGTGAGCGACGATGGGGCCGGTGACGACGAAGGTCAGCATGGTGCCGATGGTGCCGCAGGTCAGGATAAAGTTCACCAGCTTCGGCGAGGAGACCTTGGTCTGCTGCGATCCCAGCGTAATCAGCGTGGTATAGATAGCGCTGCTGACAAAGCCCAGGCCCAGAATATACATGCTCAGCATGGCGCCCTGCTGGCTGCTGACGAACATGTACATCATAAAGGTGGAAAGGGCGGCCAATACCGTGACGATGCGCTGCAGATCGAAGAAGCGCAGCGCGACGCTGAAGAACCACATGCCGACCATATAGGCGGTCCAGAAGTTACTGACCAGCCCGCCGCTCTCTTCAATGCTCATGCCGAAGCGCTTGGCGGCATACTCCGGTACCCACTGAATAAAGCCCAGCTGACCGAGGATGTAGCAGAGCGCCGCGATCGACAGGAACAGAACGCCGATCCCCCACTTTTCCTTGCTGACCGGCTGGCTGTCGCCGACGGCCTGCTTACCCAGCTGCGGGAAGTCAGAGCACAGCGTCAGGATAAAGATGGCCAGATACAGAACGCCGATGCAGGCGTAGACCCAATACCATGCCACGTGCTGTGCCAGCAGGGTGGCGGCGATGATGGGGAACACCATCCCGGCCATGCTGAAGAAGGAGTCGGTAAACAGCAGGCGAGAGCCGCGCTGACGCCCGGTATAGATATGGGTGATCAGGAAGGTTCCGATCGACATGGTGATCCCGCTGACCACGCCCAGCACGAACATGCAGGCGGAGAAGATGGCCAGATTGTGCCCGACCATCAGACCGGCGATGGCAAGGATCATCAGGATAAAGCCAAAAATGAGCTGACGTTTGAGCGGAATGATCTCCATCAGCCAGGCGTTAAGGAAAATGGAAACCAAAATCCCGGTGTTGAGGAACGTAAAGGTATTACTCATGCTGGAGATCGGCAGATTAAAGTACTCTGCGATATTTCCCATCACCATCCCGGTGACAATCACCAATGCGCCGGTAAGCGCATAGGAGAAGAAACTGATCCATGTTAGGCGGATGCGATTGCTGTCGGTCATAGCAAGGCCTGTATCAGTATATAAGGTAAAAAGAAGCGTGTTTGTGGGAAGATCCGACAAGAAGGGTCGATTTCACCAAGCGTGCGCATCCTAACATAGCCACGCCGACGTTTTGTGATATGAATCTTCTTTTTATTGCAATGCAATAATTTTTTGCTTAAAAAATGAGATCTTTTGCGAATTTGTCTCCGGATGGTCGCCGCTTCGGCAGCGTATGGGGGGCGTCGTCTCCTCAACGCGCCCGTTTGTTGCGGGTGGCGCTCGGTGATTCGGATTGGGAGCGCTTGTCCTGTGCGTCAATTCCGCTAATGTAGGGATAGGCCGGGCGCAAAACGTGGCGTGGCGGCTCGGTAAATCTGAGTAAATGGGTGGCGATTATGCTAAGGGCTATTTAGAATCGTTACGCCATTTTGTTGTTTTTACGCTTTTGACAAAGCCCGTCAGAGAAAGGAAGTTTTCATGTTCAAAAGAATCGTCATTACCCTGGTCACCCTCTTCTCGCTGGCCGTCATGGCCCCCGCCGCGCTGGCGGCCAACACGCGGGTCATGCTGACGACCAGCGTAGGCAATATTGAGCTGGAGCTGTATAACCAGAAGGCGCCGGTAACCGTTGATAACTTTCTTGGCTACGTTAACAGCGGTTATTACAACGACACTATTTTTCACCGTGTGATCCCGGGCTTTATGATCCAGGGCGGCGGTTTTACAGGTGATATGCAGCAGAAAGCGACACAGCCGCCGATCAAGAACGAGGCGGACAACGGGCTGCGCAACCTGCGCGGTACTATCGCGATGGCGCGCACCGCGGAGAAAGATAGCGCGACCAGCCAGTTTTTTATCAACGTGGCGGACAACGCCTTTCTCGACCATGGGCAGCGTGACTTTGGCTATGCTGTCTTCGGCAAAGTGATTAAGGGGATGGATGTCGTCGACAAGATCTCCCAGGCGCGTACCGAAAACGTCGGCCCTTATCAGAATGTGCCGGCCAAGCCGATTGTGATCACCTCGGCCAGCGTTATGAAGTAAGGCCGCGCGTCTCTGCACGGTTTCACACAGCGGGCGCCGGATGGCGCCCGCTGTGTTACTGACGCAGAAAGTTGCGCAGCAGGGCGTGTCCCTGCTCGCTAAGAATGCTTTCCGGATGGAACTGAACCCCCTCCAGGGCCATGCCGGTATGACGGATCCCCATAATCTCATCGACCGCGCCATCGCGCTCGCTCCAGGCGGTCACCTCCAGGCAGTCGGGCAGGCTCTCCTTATCCAGAATCAGCGAGTGGTAGCGGGTGACCGTTAGCGGGTTATTCAGCCCCTGGAATACGCCGCGATTGCGGTGGCGGATAGCGCTGGTCTTGCCGTGCATCACCTGTCGCGCCCGGATCACCCGCGCGCCGAAAACCTGTCCCAGCGCCTGGTGCCCCAGGCAGACCCCCAATAGCGGAACGCGCCCCGCCAGATGACGGATGGCCGCAAGGGAAATACCGGCCTGATCGGGCGTACCCGGTCCGGGAGAGATCACCACGTGCGATGGACGCAGGGCATCGATCTGCGCCAGCGTCAGCGCATCGTTGCGTTTGACCATGACCTCGGCGTCGAGCTGGCAAAAGTACTGGTACAGATTGTAGGTAAAGGAGTCGTAGTTATCGATAAGCAGCAGCATGGCATGGCACTGGCGTTACGGGAAAGCGGTGATGATAAAGCATACGCCGGACAAATTCAGCCCCGCCGGGCCGGACGCGAAGGGGCTTGCACGGCGTTGACGCTAAAAATAGGGTTGCCGCCAATTGATTTATTATTCATATTTTATGATTATAAAATCACTTTAACTTGGCCGATGCAAACGGAGATGACGCGGGATGACGCAGAAAAATACAGTGGAAAGGGGCAACTTTGAAAAGGTGATGTTGCCGGTTTATGCACCCGCAGAGTTTGTGCCAGTGCGTGGCCAAGGCAGCCGGGTGTGGGATCAGCAGGGGCGCGACTATATCGACTTTGCCGGCGGTATTGCGGTGACGGCGCTGGGGCATTGCCACCCGGCACTGGTGGCCGCGTTACAGGAGCAGGGGAGCCGCCTGTGGCATACCAGCAATGTCTTTACTAATGAGCCCGCGCTGCGCCTGGCGCAGAAGCTGATCGATGCCACCTTTGCCGAGCGGGTATTTTTTGCCAACTCCGGCGCAGAGGCCAATGAGGCGGCGTTAAAGCTGGCCCGCTACCACGCCGCGACGCGTATCAGTCCTCATAAAAGCCAGATTATCGCCTTCAAGCAGGGGTTTCACGGCCGTACCCTGTTTACCGTGTCGGTGGGAGGCCAGCCCAAGTACTCGGATGGCTTCGGACCGAAGCTGGCGGATATTGTACACTTGCCGTTCAACGATCTGGCGGCGGTGGAGGCGATTATCGGTGAACAGACCTGTGCGGTGATCGTCGAGCCCGTTCAGGGCGAGGGCGGGGTATTGCCGGCCAGCGCCGCGTTTCTGCAGGGGCTGCGAACGCTGTGCGATCGCCATCGGGCGCTGCTGATTTTTGATGAGGTACAAAGCGGGATAGGACGCAGCGGTAGGCTGTTTAGTTACATGCACTACGGCGTGACGCCGGACATTCTGACCAGCGCCAAGGCACTGGGCGGCGGTTTTCCTATCAGCGCCATGCTGACCACCGAAGCGATCGCCTCAGCGATGACGGTGGGCTGCCACGGCACGACCTATGGCGGCAATCCGCTGGCCTGTGCGGTGGCGGAAGCGGCGTTCGATATCATCAGCCAGCCGCAGATCCTCGCCGGGGTGGCGACGCGCCGACAGGCCATGGTTAGCCATTTGCAGGCCCTTAACCGGCGTCACGGGACGTTTAGCGACATCCGCGGACAGGGGCTGCTGCTGGGGGCGGCCTTGTCGCCCGCCTACCGTGGACGTGCCCGAGACATTCTGCACGCGGCGGCGGAGCAGGGGGTGATGCTGCTGAACGCCGGCGCCGATACGCTGCGCTTTACGCCGTCTCTGGTGATCGAGACGGCGGAGATCGACGAGGGAATGGCCCGCCTGGGGCGAGCGCTGGGTACGCTGGCGGCCTAGGCGACGCTCAGGCGTTATCGCTCTCCGTGAAGGCGCGAGACATCGCTTCGAGCTGCTCTTGCGCATCGAGCCAGCACAGCTCCGCCTCCTCCAGACCGAGCTTGGTCTGACTTTGGCGCTGCAGAATGTCGTTCAGCTCCTCTTTATGCGCCGGATCGTACAGCGCGCCGTCGGCGAGGCGTTCCTCCAGCGTATTGAGCTGGGCGCTCAGGGTCTCCATACGCTTTTCCTGCGCGGCGATCTGCTTGCGCAGCGGCTGAGTCTGGCTGCGGAACTCGGCCTCGCGACGCTTCTGATCCTTTCTGGCCTGGGCGCTGTTGGTCGTTTGCGCGCCATCCTGATCCGCCGGCGCCTGGTTTTCCTGGCGCTGCAGATCGATCATCCAGCGCTGGTAGTCGTCCAGATCACCGGCGAACGGCTCGACCTGGCCGTCGTGCACCAGATAGAGATCGTCGGTGGTGGATCGCAGCAGATGGCGATCGTGCGAGACTACCACCAGCGCGCCCTCGAAATCGATCAGCGCTTCGGTTAGCGCCTGGCGCATGTCCAGATCCAGATGGTTGGTCGGTTCGTCGAGCAGCAGCAGGTTCGGACGCTGCCAGACGATCAGCGCCAGTACCAGGCGCGCCTTCTCGCCGCCGGAAAAGCGCGCGGTCGCCTCGCTGACTTTATCACCGTTAAAACCGAAGCCCCCTAAATAGTCGCGCAGCTGCTGTTCGCTCTCCTGCGGCGCCAGGCGGGCTAAGTGCTGCAGTGGCGATTCGTCGGCGCGAAGATACTCTAGCTGATGCTGGGCGAAGTATCCCAGACGAACGCCCTTGGCCAGCCCGACCTCCCCCTGCTGCGGCGCTAGCTCGCCGGCCAGCAGCTTGATCAGGGTGGATTTACCGGCGCCGTTACGTCCCAGCAGACCGATGCGCGAACCGGGTACCAGGTTGAGCTTAATCGAGGCGAGTACGGTGCGCTCGCCGTAGCCGGCGCTGACGTGCTCCATACGCAGCAGCGGCGTTGGTAGGCTTTCCGGCGCGCGGAAGCTGAAGTGGAACGGGTTATCGACGTGGGCCGGCGCGATGCGTTCCATACGTTCCAGCATTTTTACCCGGCTCTGCGCCTGCTTGGCCTTACTGGCCTTGGCCTTGAAGCGGTCGATATAGCTTTGCAGATGGGCGATACGCTGCTGCTGGCTCTGATACATCGCCTGCTGCTGCGCCAGTTTCCCGGCGCGCTGCAGTTCGAAAGAGGAGTAGTTTCCGCTGTATTCAAACAGCTGCTGCTGTTCGATATGTACAATTTTGTCCACGATAGGATCGAGGAAGTCACGGTCGTGTGAAATCAGGATCAGTGTGCCCGGATAGCTTTTCAGCCAGCGCTCCAGCCAGATCACCGCGTCCAGATCCAGGTGGTTGGTCGGTTCGTCGAGCAGCAGCAGATCGGAGCGGCACAGCAGCGCCTGTGCCAGGTTCAGGCGCATGCGCCAGCCGCCGGAGAAGGATTTCACCGGCTGCATGAGCTGTTCCTGGCTGAAGCCGAGGCCGTGCAGCAGACTGGAGGCTCGGGCGCGAATGGTCCAGGCGGCAATGGCGTCCAGCTTGCCGCGGATCAGCGCGATCGTGTTGCCATCGTTACGCTGGTTGGCATCATCGAGCTGCTGCTCCAGCTGGCGGAACTCGCGATCGCCGTCGAGCACATACTCCAGCGCCGGCGTTTCCAGCGCCGGCGTCTCCTGGTTAACCCAGGCCATGGCCCAGTTACCGGGCAGGGTCAGATTACCGCCGTCGGCGCTCAGCTCATTTTTCAACAGCGCCAGCAGCGTTGATTTCCCACAGCCATTTTTGCCGACCAGGCCCACCTTTTGGCCGGGGTTGATCGTTGCCGAGGCATTGTCCAGCAGCACCCGGGTGCCGCGACGAATTTGGAGCGATGAGAAAACAATCATAAAGCGTCGTCTATTGAGTGTGTGTTAAATTGGCGTTGTGGCGACGTAAATAACGCGGCGGGCTAATGGCGATGTGCGGCGTTATTCCGTCATTCAGGGTCGCATGGTAGCTGAAAAGTCCGGCAATGACGACGTTCGGACGCACGAGGAGAAGGAAGCATGGCGCACCCGCCGAAGGTGTTACTGATTTATGCTCATCCCGAGTCACCGTCATCCGTGGCCAATCAGCTGTTGCTGCAGGCCGCCCGGCGCCTGAGTAACGTGACGGTGCATGACCTGTACGCCCACTATCCAGATTTTTTTATCGATATTCATCATGAGCAGCATCTGCTGCGCAATCATCAGGTCATCGTGTTTCAACACCCCCTGTATAATTACAGTTGTCCGGCCCTGCTTAAAGAGTGGCTGGATCGCGTGTTAGCGCGCGGTTTCGCCAGCGGCGTGGGGGGGTATGCCCTGCGCGATAAGTATTGGCGCTCGGTGGTCACTACCGGCGAGCCTGAGGGGGCCTATCAGTTGGGTGGCTATAACCATTACACCATGGGCGAGGTGTTGCGTCCGTTTGAGCTGACGGCGCTGCGCTGCCATATGCGCTGGCTGGCGCCGCTGACGATCTATTGGGCGCGGCGCCAGAAGCTGGAGATGCTGCACGCCCAGGCGCATGACTATGCCACATGGTTAGCGGCGCCGCTGCCCGCCGGAGATGATGATGAATGCTGAGCCCTCCCTGCTACCGGCGGTGGTGCTGTTTTTGTTTGCCGCGGTGCTGGCGGTGCCCATCGCCCGCCGTTTGGGCATCGGTGCCGTGCTCGGCTTTCTGATCGCCGGGATCGCCATCGGTCCCTGGGGTATCGGTTTGATCCGGGATGTGGAGGAGATCCTGCACTTTTCGGAGATGGGCGTGGTCTTCCTGCTGTTTATCATCGGGCTGGAGTTGAACCCGGGCAAGCTGTGGCGTCTGCGGCGGCTGATCTTCGGCGCCGGTGCCGCCCAGTTGCTGCTGAGCGCGCTGCTGCTCGGCGGGCTGTTGGTCGCCAGCGGGTTTGCCTGGCAGGCGGCGGTCATCGGCGGGATTGGTCTGGCCATGTCGTCGACGGCCATGGCGCTGCAGCTGATGCGCGAAAAGGGGATGAACCGCAATCAGGGCGGCCGTCTCGGGTTTGCCGTGCTGCTGTTCCAGGATATCGCCGTCGTGCCGGCGCTGGCTCTGATGCCGATCTTGGCCGGGGGGGCCGATCACGCCATCAGCTGGGGACACATTGCGCTGAAGCTCGGCGCACTGGCCGGTATCTGGATCGGCGGACGGCTACTGCTGCGCCCGCTGTTTCACTATATCGCCGCCACCGGTGTGCGTGAAATTTTTACCGCTGCGGCACTGTTGGTGGTGCTCGGCTCCGCGCTCCTGATGGATATGCTGGGCTTTTCAATGGCGCTGGGGACCTTTATCGCCGGGGTGCTGTTGGCGGAGAGCGAGTTTCAGCACGAGCTTGAGATCGCCATTGAGCCCTTTAAGGGACTGCTGCTGGGGCTATTTTTTATTTCGGTCGGTATGGCGCTCAACCTGGGCGTGCTGTATGCCTACTGGGCGCAGATCCTGGCCGCGGTCGTCGCGCTGGTGGTGGTCAAAAGTGCCGTGCTGTATCTGCTGGCGCGATTGTCGCGGATACGCAGCGCGGTGCGGCTGCAGTTTGCGGCGGTGCTCAGCCAGGGGGGCGAGTTCGCCTTTGTGCTGTTTTCCGCCGCCGCCGCCCAGCACCTGCTGAGCGCCCAGCAGAGCGCGCTGCTGCTGGTGGTGGTGACGCTGTCGATGGTGACTACCCCGCTGCTGATGCAGGCGCTCGATCGCCTGCTGGCCCAGCGGTTGAACCCGGCGGAGGAGAGTGCGGAAAAACCCTATGTCGCCGATGATGAGCCACAGGTGATCCTGGTCGGTTTTGGCCGTTTCGGCCAGGTTATCGGTCGGCTGCTGATGGCCAATCAAACGCGGGTCACCGTACTGGAGCGCGACGTCAGCGTGGTCAGCATGATGCGCCGCTACGGTTACAAGGTGTATTACGGCGACGCCACCCACCTGGATCTGCTGCATGCGGCGGGCGCGGCGCGGGCAGAGGCTATCGTCATCACCTGCAACGAGCCGGAGGAGACCATGGCGGTGGTTCGCTTGTGTCAACAGCACTTTCCACGGCTGCGCATTCTGGCGCGCGCCCGCGGGCGGGTCGAGGCCCACGAGCTGCTGCAGGCCGGCGTGACGCAGTTTAGCCGGGAGACCTTTTCCAGCGCGCTGGAGCTGGGGCGTAAGAGCCTGATTGAAACCGGAATGCACCCGCATCAGGCCTACCGGGCCCAGCAGCATTTCCGCCGTTTGGATATGCGTATGCTGCGCGAACTGATGCCGCATCGGCAGGGGGAGATCGCGCAAATCTCCCGCATTCGCGAGGCGCGGCGTGAGCTGGAGGAGATCTTTCAGCGCGAGATGCTGCATGAGCAGCATCAAATGAATGGCTGGGATGATGAGTGGCCGGAGGATGAAGCGTGAAGAAGCGATTTATTGCCGGGGCGCGCTGCCCCGCCTGTCACGCCATAGATAGCCTGGCGCTGTGGCAGGCCAATGAGGATGAGCCGGTACAGGCGCAGTGTGTGCGCTGCGGCCATCGAATGACGCCATCGGCACCGGTGGGGGCGTCTGGCCGGATCATTGGCCGTTTTAAACCCTGAAGGGACAAAGCGGGTGCGGCGGCGCAGCTTTTTTTATCCTGAACCGTACAGTGGCGCGAAATTCCGCTACAATCCGCTCGGATTTAGTTTCAAACGCTAGGAGATATCATGAAAGTAGCTAAAGACCTGGTGGTCAGTCTGGCCTATCAGGTGCGTACGGAAGACGGGGTATTGGTTGATGAGTCTCCGGTGTCAGCACCGCTGGACTACCTGCACGGCCATGGCTCTCTGATTGCCGGTCTGGAAAAAGCGCTGGAAGGTCACGTCGTCGGCGATCGTTTCGACGTGCATGTTCCGGCTAATGATGCCTACGGCCAGTATGATGACAACCTGGTACAGCGTGTACCGAAGGATGTCTTCATGGGGGTTGACGAGCTGCAGGTTGGCATGCGTTTCCTGGCGGAAACCGATCAGGGCCCGGTACCGGTTGAAATCACCGAGGTGGGCGATGACTATGTCGTGGTTGACGGTAACCACATGCTGGCGGGTCAGAACCTGAACTTCAACGTCGAAGTTGTCGCCATTCGTGAAGCGACCGCTGAAGAGCTGGAGCACGGTCATGTGCATGGCGCGCACGATCATGGTGAAGGCTGCTGCGGCGGCCACGGTCACGGCGAGGGTGAGTGCTGCGGCGGTCACGGTCATAGCCACGGCGAAGGCGAATGCTGCGGCGGTCATGACCACGATCACGAGCACGCAGAAGGCGATACCTGCTGCGGCGGCCAGGGCAAAGGTAAAGGCCACGGCGGCTGCGGCTGCCACTGATGCTTTTGTGCTTGCCCCTGTAAAAAAAGCGGTCAAATGACCGCTTTTTTATTGTCTGCGCCGCGCCGCCTCAGTAGTGGGGCGGCGGCGTCTCTTCTGACGGGTGCGCCATCATTGAGGGCTGCACGGCCCTGAACTTGTCGAGCAGCAGGCGCATTTGCTCGCGGTATTTCCCGAGCTCCAGCTGCAGTGCGATCACCGTCTGGTTAAGATCCTCAATGGTGATCTCCTGAAAAGCGATCCGGCTCTCCATCTGCTCCAGACGGCGCTCCAGCTCAGTCAGTCCGTTGGACGATGATTCCATAAAAAATTCCTCTATTTTCCGATTATTACATTCTTGCTCTTTTTTGATTACGCCAGGATGGGGCGATGAGCGGGCTATGGTAGCGCGAATTGTATGGATTTGCGTAGTCGTCTACCGCTATCAGCGCGTCGCGAGAAACTTTTTTACGTAACACAGGTCTGAATTTACACTGTATGCTGGCTTATTGATTGTTTTCTGGTAAGGGCGCCAGCTATAGTAGCCCAGTACTGTTGCTCATCGTGATTTAAGGCAAGTGCCTTAATTTTGGAGAAATGGATGAAATCTTTTTTTAAAGTTACCGCGCTAGCCACGACCATGGCTCTGGCGCTGAATGCCTCGGCGTTTGCAGCGGACGCAGCCAAGGCGGATACCGCTGCTCCGGCTGCCGCCAATAGCCAGTTCAAGAATGACGATCAGCAGGCCGCTTACGCACTGGGTGCCTCTCTGGGTCGTTATATGGACAACTCACTGAAAGAGCAAGAGAAGCTGGGTATCAAGCTAGATAAAGATCAGCTGATCGCCGGGGTACAGGATGCGTTTGCCGGTAAGAGCAAGCTCAGTGATCAGCAGATCGAGCAGACGCTGCAGTCTTTCGAGAGCCGTGTGAAGAGCGCGGCCCAGGCGAAGATGGAGCAGGAAGCCAAAGAGAACGCGGAGGCGGGGCAGAAGTTCCGCGCGGCGTTTGCCAAAGAAAAAGGGGTGAAAACCACCGCTAGCGGCCTGATGTATCTGGTCCAGAAAGAGGGGACCGGGCCAGTGCCGACGGATAGCGATACCGTGGTGGTGAACTATAAGGGTTCGCTGATCAATGGTACCGAGTTCGATAACTCCTACAGCCGCGGTGAGCCGCTCTCCTTCCGTCTGGACGGGGTGATCCCGGGTTGGACCGAAGGTCTGAAACACATCAAGAAAGGCGGCAAGATCAAGCTGGTTATCCCGCCGGATCTGGCCTACGGTAAAACCGGCGTTCCGGGGATCCCGGCTAACTCTACGCTGGTCTTTGAGGTTGAGCTGCTGGACGTGAAGCCGGCGGCGAAGGCGGATGCTGCGCCGGGCGCGAAAGACGAAGCAGCTGCTGCGACCTCTGCTAAATAAATCGCGCGCTGATTAGACAAACCCCCTGAGGGCACCGCTCTCAGGGGGTTTTTGTTGCGTGCCTGCATCGCCGGCGGGTAAAAAGGCATTTACCTTGGCGCCATCAAGGATTTAAATAGAGCGTCTTTGCTAAAATTTTTTAAAAATTACGCTATTTTTTCCGGACCAGTCAGGGATGGGTGAGTCTGGTTCGACGATGGGAGTGGTTAATGTCAAATACGCTTGTTACGGCTGATATCAGTGAGCTGGATCTGTTGGATGAACGCCCTTTCACCCCGCTCGATCAGGCGATCCTTAAATCCTACGAGGCCGTGGTGGATGGCTTGGCGATGCTGATCGGCCCGCACTGTGAGATCGTTCTGCACTCGCTGGAGGATCTGAAGTGTTCGGCGGTGCGGATCGCCAACGGTGAACACACCGGGCGTAAAATTGGCTCTCCGATAACCGATCTGGCCCTGCGCATGCTGCACGATATGGCCGGGGAGGACAGCAGCGTCTCGCGCGCCTATTTTACCCGCGCCAAAAGCGGCGATCTGATGAAGTCGGTGACCATCGCCATCCGCAACCGAGAGCAGAGGGTGATCGGCTTGCTGTGTATTAACATGAATCTGGATGTGCCGTTTTCCCAGATCATGGAGACCTTTATCCCCAAAGCGACCCAGGAGGTCTCTTCGGCGGTGAACTTTGCCTCATCGGTGGATGAGCTGGTGGCCCAGACGCTGGAGTACACCATCGAAGAGGTGAACGCCGACCGGACGGTATCCAACAATGCCAAGAATCGCCAGATCGTGTTTACGCTGCATGAGAAGGGGATCTTTGATATCAAGGATGCGATCAACCAGGTGGCCGATCGCCTGAATATTTCCAAGCATACGGTCTATCTCTACATTCGCCAGTTTAAGAACGGCGACGTGCAGGGTAACTGAGCCATGCTGAGCTACTCACTGGTCGTGAATGGGCCGGCTTACGGTACGCAGGCCGCCAGCAGCGCCTATCAGTTTGCCCTCGCGCTGCTGGCGGCGGGGCATACGCTGCACAGCGTTTTCTTCTATCGCGAAGGGGTGCTCAACGCCAATCAGCTGACGCAGCCGGCGGCGGATGAGTTTGATCTGGTGCGGGCCTGGCAACAGCTCTCGCAGCAGCACGGCGTGACGCTGAATGTCTGCGTCGCCGCCGCGCTGCGCCGCGGCGTTGTATCGACAGCGGCGGCCGAACAGCGAGGGCTGACGTCGGGTAATCTGCAGCCCGGTTTTACGCTGAGCGGCCTGGGTGCGCTGGCGGAAGCGATGCTGGTGTGCGATCGCACCATGCAGTTCTAGGGGGAGAGATGAGACGGCTTGCCTTTGTTTTTACCCAGCCCCCCCATACGACGAGCGCCGGGCGAGAGGGACTGGATGCGCTGCTGGCGGCCTCCGCATTCTGCGAGGATATTGCCGTGTTCTTTATCGGCGATGCGGTCTTCCAGCTGCTGCCCGATCAGCAGCCGTCGGCTATTCTGGCGCGCGATTACGTCGCCACGTTTGGCGTGATGGCGCTGTATGATATCGAGCAGATCTACCTGTGCGCCGCGTCGTTGGCCGCGCGGGGGCTAAGCAGTGACGCCGGCTGGGTTATCCCCGCCGAGGCGCTGGCGGCCGATACGCTGCGCGCGCGTCTGGATGAGTGCGATGTCATTTTGACCTTTTAACGCTGGGGACTCCGCGATGTTACATACATTGACCCGCTCACCGCAGGGGGGCGTCGATTTCACGGCGCTGGCGGCGCTGGTGCGCCCCGGCGATGCGCTGGTTCTGCTGCAGGACGGCGTTCTGTGCGCGCTGACGGGCAGCGCAGGGTTGACGGCGCTGAGCGCTCTGCCGGTGGCGCTGCATGTGCTGCGGGAGGATGTGCTCGCGCGGGGGCTGACGGCGTATGTCGCACCCGCGTGTCAGCTGATCGGCTATAGCGAATTTGTCGCGCTGAGCGAGGCGCATCCGCGTCAGATGGCCTGGTGACGGTACAGGCCGTGTTTGTTGACAGTATCGCGCCGAATATCTTGTATATTTCTTGACACCCTTCCGACTCAGCCATAAAATTCTGCGTCCCCATATTTTGCCCTTGGTCTATCCAGTGTGCAGTATGGGGCGATTTATTACGTGTTTACGAAAAGCAAAAACCAGGAGCTTTTAATGGCAACTATCAACCAGCTGGTTCGCAAGCCACGCGCTAAGAAAGTTGAGAAAAGCAACGTTCCAGCGCTGGAAGCCTGCCCGCAGAAACGTGGCGTATGTACCCGTGTATATACCACCACTCCGAAAAAACCGAACTCCGCACTGCGTAAAGTATGCCGTGTTCGTCTGACCAACGGTTTCGAAGTGACTTCCTACATCGGTGGTGAAGGTCACAACCTGCAGGAGCACTCCGTGATCCTGATCCGTGGTGGTCGTGTTAAAGACCTGCCGGGTGTGCGTTATCACACCGTGCGCGGTGCTCTGGACTGCTCCGGTGTTAAAGACCGTAAGCAATCCCGCTCTAAGTACGGCGTTAAGCGTCCTAAGGCTTAATGGTTCTCCGTTAAGTAAGGCCAAACGTTTTAACTTTAATGTCAAAATAAACTCGTAGAGTTTTGGACAATCCTGAATTCACAACGGAGTATTTCCATGCCACGTCGTCGCGTAATTGGTCAGCGTAAAATCCTGCCGGATCCGAAGTTCGGATCAGAACTGCTGGCTAAATTTGTTAATATCCTGATGGTAGATGGTAAAAAATCTACTGCAGAATCAATCGTATACAGCGCGCTGGAGACCCTGGCTCAGCGCTCTGGCAAAACTGAACTGGAAGCTTTCGAGACCGCTCTCGAAAACGTGCGCCCGACCGTCGAAGTTAAATCTCGTCGCGTTGGTGGCTCCACCTACCAGGTTCCGGTTGAAGTTCGTCCGGTCCGTCGTAATGCCCTGGCAATGCGTTGGATCGTAGAAGCTGCTCGTAAACGCGGTGATAAATCCATGGCTCTGCGTCTGGCGAACGAACTTTCTGACGCTGCAGAAAACAAAGGTACTGCAGTTAAGAAACGTGAAGACGTTCACCGTATGGCAGAAGCCAACAAGGCGTTCGCTCACTACCGCTGGTAATATCATCGGTATGTTAGTCACCAAGCGGGCGCTTAGGCTTAAGCAGCCCGCTTTGGGTAACTTAACTTGAACGTCCTAGGATATAGAGGAATCAAATGGCTCGTACAACACCCATTTCGCGTTACCGTAACATCGGTATCAGCGCACACATCGACGCCGGTAAAACCACTACTACCGAACGTATCCTGTTCTACACCGGTGTAAACCACAAGATCGGTGAAGTTCATGATGGCGCTGCCACCATGGACTGGATGGAGCAGGAGCAGGAGCGTGGTATTACCATTACCTCCGCTGCGACCACCGCTTTCTGGTCCGGTATGGCCAAACAGTTTGAACCGCACCGTGTCAACATCATCGACACCCCGGGGCACGTTGACTTCACCATCGAAGTAGAACGTTCCATGCGTGTACTGGATGGTGCGGTAATGGTTTACTGCGCCGTTGGTGGTGTTCAGCCGCAGTCTGAAACCGTATGGCGTCAGGCAAACAAATATCAGGTTCCGCGCATCGCGTTCGTCAATAAAATGGACCGCATGGGTGCGAACTTCCTGAAAGTTGTTAACCAGATCAAAACTCGTCTGGGCGCGAACCCGGTTCCGCTGCAGCTGGCTATCGGTGCTGAAGACGGATTCACCGGTGTCGTTGACCTGGTTAAAATGAAAGCCATCAACTGGAATGAAGCCGATCAGGGCGTGACCTTCACCTATGAAGAGATCCCGGCTGATATGGCTGAGCTGGCTAACGAATGGCACCAGTTCCTGGTTGAGTCCGCCGCTGAAGCTTCTGAAGAGCTGATGGACAAATACCTGGGCGGTGAAGCGCTGTCTGAAGAAGAGATCAAAAAAGCTCTGCGTCAGCGCGTACTGAACAACGAAATCATCCTGGTTACCTGCGGCTCCGCGTTCAAGAACAAGGGCGTGCAGGCAATGCTGGATGCGGTCATCGAATACCTGCCGGCACCGACTGACGTTCCGGCGATCAAAGGTATTTTGGACGACGGTAAAGATACCCCGGCTGAGCGTCACTCTGACGACAACGAGCCGTTCGCGGCGCTGGCGTTCAAAATCGCTACCGACCCGTTTGTGGGTAACCTGACCTTCTTCCGCGTGTACTCCGGTGTGGTTAACTCCGGTGATACCGTACTGAACTCTGTGAAGTCTGCGCGTGAGCGTTTCGGCCGTATCGTTCAGATGCATGCCAACAAGCGTGAAGAAATCAAAGAAGTTCGCGCGGGCGACATCGCTGCAGCAATCGGTCTGAAGGACGTCACCACCGGTGATACCCTGTGCGACCAGAACGCACCGATCATCCTGGAGCGTATGGAATTCCCTGAGCCGGTAATCTCCATCGCCGTTGAGCCGAAAACCAAGGCTGACCAGGAGAAAATGGGCCTAGCACTGGGCCGTCTGGCCAAGGAAGACCCGTCTTTCCGCGTATGGACTGATGAAGAATCTAACCAGACCATCATCGCCGGTATGGGTGAACTGCACCTGGAAATCATCGTTGACCGTATGAAGCGCGAGTTCAACGTTGAAGCCAACGTCGGTAAACCGCAGGTTGCTTACCGTGAAACCATCCGTGACACCGTCAAGGATGTGGAAGGTAAACACGCCAAACAGTCCGGTGGTCGCGGTCAGTACGGTCATGTCGTTATCGACATGTTCCCGCTGGAGCCGGGTGGCGAAGGCTACACCTTCACCAACGACATCAAGGGCGGCGTGATTCCGGGTGAATACATCCCGGCAGTTGACAAGGGTATCCAAGAGCAGCTGAAGTCGGGTCCGATGGCCGGTTATCCGGTAGTAGATCTGGGCGTACGTCTGCACTTCGGTTCTTACCATGACGTTGACTCCTCTGAACTGGCGTTCAAACTGGCTGCTTCTCTCGCGTTTAAAGAAGCCTTCAAACGCGCTAAGCCGGTTCTGCTCGAGCCGATCATGAAGGTTGAAGTAGAAACTCCGGAAGATTACATGGGTGACGTTATCGGTGACTTGAACCGTCGTCGCGGCATGATCGAAGGTATGGAAGATACTGCGACTGGCAAGACTGTTCGTGCGCAGGTTCCGTTGTCTGAAATGTTTGGTTATGCTACTGACCTGCGTTCTCAGACCCAGGGCCGTGCTTCATACTCCATGGAGTTCCTGAAGTATGCTGAAGCACCGACTAACGTCGCTCAGGCCGTTATTGAAGCACGTGGCAAATAAGCCTCTGCTTTAACATATTGATCCCGCGCCCTCTCCTTCGGTGAGGGCGCAAGATAAGGAATATAACCGTGTCTAAAGAAAAATTTGAACGTTCTAAACCGCACGTTAACGTCGGTACTATCGGCCACGTTGACCACGGTAAAACTACCCTGACCGCTGCTATCACCACCGTTCTGGCTAAAACCTACGGCGGTAGCGCTCGCGCATTCGATCAGATCGATAACGCGCCGGAAGAAAAAGCACGTGGTATCACCATCAACACCTCTCACGTTGAATACGATACCCCGACCCGTCACTACGCTCACGTAGACTGCCCGGGGCACGCCGACTATGTTAAAAACATGATCACCGGTGCGGCTCAGATGGACGGCGCAATCCTGGTTGTTGCTGCGACTGACGGCCCGATGCCGCAGACCCGTGAGCACATCCTGCTGGGTCGCCAGGTAGGCGTTCCGTACATCATCGTGTTCCTGAACAAGTGCGACATGGTTGATGACGAAGAGCTGCTGGAGCTGGTTGAGATGGAAGTTCGTGAGCTGCTGTCTCAGTACGACTTCCCGGGCGACGATACCCCGGTAATCCGCGGTTCTGCGCTGAAAGCGCTGGAAGGCGAAGCCGAGTGGGAAGCCAAGATCATCGAACTGGCCGAGACGCTGGACTCCTACATCCCGGAACCTGAGCGTGACATCGACAAGCCGTTCCTGCTGCCGATCGAAGACGTATTCTCTATCTCTGGCCGTGGTACCGTTGTTACCGGTCGTGTAGAGCGCGGTATCATCAAGGTGGGTGACGAAGTTGAAATCGTTGGTATCAAGCCGACCACCAAAACCACCTGTACCGGCGTGGAAATGTTCCGCAAACTGCTGGACGAAGGCCGTGCCGGTGAGAACGTTGGCGTTCTGCTGCGTGGTACCAAGCGTGACGAGATCGAACGTGGTCAGGTACTGGCTAAGCCGGGCTCCATCACTCCGCACACCAAGTTCGAATCCGAAGTGTATATCCTGAGCAAGGATGAAGGCGGCCGTCATACTCCGTTCTTCAAAGGCTACCGTCCGCAGTTCTACTTCCGTACTACTGACGTAACGGGCACCATCGAACTGCCGGAAGGCGTAGAGATGGTAATGCCGGGCGACAACATCAAGATGGTTGTTACCCTGATTCACCCGATCGCCATGGACGATGGTCTGCGCTTCGCAATCCGCGAAGGCGGCCGTACCGTTGGTGCGGGCGTTGTTGCTAAAGTTATCGAGTAATCGATAGCCAGCAATAACACCAGAAAGAGGGCGCTACGGCGCCCTTTTTCACGGCGTTTTGTCGCCTGTCGCTGGTTATTTTGCATCCGGCCTTGCTTCCTGGCCAGATCTAAGTATAATGCGCGGGCTGCCTAATATTGGCAGCCTGATTTCGATCAGCGGCGGCGCGTTCCGCCAAACAATACTCCCGATATGGGGGTTATGAAATGAACGATTACACTCCCCCGTCAATCGAAATGGGTGCGAGGAGTAATTTTCTACGTTTATAAAATAATTGGAGCTCTGGTCTCATGCAGAACCAAAGAATCCGTATCCGCCTGAAAGCATTTGATCATCGTCTGATCGATCAATCAACCGCGGAAATCGTCGAGACTGCCAAGCGCACTGGTGCGCAGGTTCGTGGTCCGATCCCGCTGCCGACCCGCAAAGAGCGCTTTACCGTTCTGATCTCTCCGCACGTTAACAAAGACGCGCGCGATCAGTACGAAATCCGCACTCACAAGCGTCTGGTTGACATCGTTGAGCCAACCGAGAAAACCGTTGATGCTCTGATGCGTCTGGATCTGGCTGCCGGTGTAGACGTGCAGATCAGCCTGGGTTAATCAGGACATTGAGCGATTGAGAGGTTGAAACAATGATTGGTTTAGTCGGGAAAAAAGTGGGTATGACCCGCATCTTCACTGAAGATGGCGTTTCTATCCCTGTAACCGTTATCGAAATCGAAGCAAACCGCGTTACTCAGGTCAAAGATCTGGACAACGACGGCTACCGCGCCATCCAGGTTACCACTGGTAGCAAAAAAGCTAACCGTGTAACCAAACCGGAAGCGGGTCACTTCGCGAAAGCTGGCGTTGAAGCCGGCCGCGTTCTGCGTGAATTCCGTCTGTCTGAAGGTGAAGAGTTCACTATCGGTCAGAACATCTCCGTAGAAATCTTCGCTGACGTTAAAAAAGTAGACGTTACCGGTATCTCCAAAGGTAAAGGTTTCGCCGGCACCGTTAAGCGCTGGAACTTCCGTACCCAGGACGCTACTCACGGTAACTCCCTGTCTCACCGCGTACCGGGTTCTATCGGTCAGAACCAGACTCCGGGCAAAGTGTTCAAGGGTAAGAAAATGGCAGGTCAGCTGGGTAACGAGCGTGTAACCGTTCAGAGCCTGGACGTAGTACGTGTTGACGCTGAGCGCAACCTGCTGCTGGTTAAAGGTGCAGTCCCGGGTGCTACCGGTGGCGACCTGATCGTTAAACCAGCTGTGAAGGCGTGAGGAGATAGCAATGGAATTAGTATTGAAAGACGCGCAAAGCGCGCTGACTGTTTCCGAAACTACCTTCGGTCGTGATTTCAACGAAGCGCTGGTTCACCAGGTTGTTGTGGCTTATGCAGCCGGTGCCCGTCAGGGTACTCGTGCTCAGAAGACCCGTGCTGAAGTTACTGGCTCCGGTAAAAAACCGTGGCGCCAGAAAGGCACCGGCCGTGCGCGTTCTGGCTCTATCAAGAGCCCGATCTGGCGCTCTGGTGGCGTGACCTTCGCTGCTCGTCCGCAGGACCACAGTCAAAAAGTTAACAAAAAGATGTACCGCGGCGCGCTGAAAAGCATCCTGTCCGAACTGGTACGTCAAGATCGTCTGATCGTCGTCGAGAAGTTCTCTGTTGAAGCGCCGAAAACCAAGCTGCTGGCACAGAAACTGAAAGACATGGCGCTGGACGATGTGCTGATTGTAACCAGCGAAGTCGACGAGAACCTGTTCCTGGCCGCTCGCAACCTGTTCAAGGTTGACGTACGCGACGTAGCAGGCATCGACCCGGTTAGCCTGATCGCCTTCGACAAAGTGGTTATGACTGCTGATGCTGTTAAGCAAGTTGAGGAGATGCTGGCATGATCCGTGAAGAACGTCTGCTGAAAGTACTGCGCGCGCCGCACGTTTCTGAAAAAGCGTCTATGGCGATGGAAAAGAACAACACCATCGTTCTCAAAGTTGCTACAGATGCAACCAAAGCAGAAATCAAAGCCGCAGTTAAGAAACTGTTCGAAGTTGAAGTTGACACCGTTCGCACCCTGGTTGTTAAAGGGAAAGTGAAGCGTCACGGTCAGCGTATCGGTCGTCGTAGCGACTGGAAAAAAGCTTACGTCACCCTGAAAGAAGGCCAGAATCTGGACTTCATCGGCGGCGCAGAGTAAGTCGGAGGAGTAGCGAACAATGGCAATTGTTAAATGTAAACCGACATCTCCGGGTCGTCGCCACGTTGTTAAAGTGGTTAACCCTGAGCTGCACAAGGGCAAACCGTTCGCCCCGCTGCTGGAGAAAAACAGCAAGACCGGTGGTCGTAACAACAACGGCCGCATCACCACCCGTCACATCGGTGGTGGTCACAAGCAGCAGTATCGTCTGATTGACTTCAAACGCAATAAAGACGGTATCCCGGCTGTTGTCGAGCGTCTGGAGTACGATCCGAACCGTTCCGCGAACATCGCGCTGGTTCTGTACAAAGACGGCGAACGCCGTTACATCCTGGCGGCGAAAGGCCTGAAAGCTGGCGATCAGATTCAGTCTGGCGTCGACGCTGCGATCAAAGCGGGTAACACCCTGCCGATGCGCAATATCCCGGTTGGTTCTACCGTTCATAACGTAGAAATGAAGCCGGGCAAAGGCGGCCAGCTGGCGCGTTCCGCTGGTGCTTACGTTCAGATCGTTGCACGCGATGGTGCCTATGTCACCCTGCGTCTGCGCTCTGGCGAAATGCGTAAAATCCCGGCTGACTGCCGCGCCACGCTGGGCGAAGTCGGTAACGCTGAGCATATGCTGCGCGTTCTGGGTAAAGCAGGTGCTGCACGCTGGCGTGGTGTTCGTCCGACCGTTCGCGGTACTGCGATGAACCCGGTAGACCACCCGCACGGTGGTGGTGAAGGTCGTAACTTTGGTAAGCACCCGGTAACCCCGTGGGGCGTTCAGACCAAAGGTAAGAAGACCCGCAGCAATAAGCGTACTGATAAATTCATCGTACGTCGCCGTAGTAAAAAATAATTAGAGGATAAACCATGCCACGTTCTCTCAAGAAAGGTCCTTTTATTGACCTGCACTTGCTGAAGAAGGTAGAGAAAGCGGTGGAAAGCGGAGACAAAAAGCCACTTAAGACTTGGTCCCGTCGTTCAACGGTCTTTCCAAACATGATCGGTTTGACCATCGCTGTCCATAATGGTCGTCAGCACGTTCCGGTATTTGTCGTCGATGAAATGGTCGGCCACAAACTGGGTGAATTCGCGCCGACTCGTACTTATCGCGGCCATGCGGCTGATAAAAAAGCCAAAAAGAAATAAGGTAGGAGGAAGAGATGGAAACTATTGCTAAGCATTGCCATGCTCGCTCTTCTGCTCAGAAGGTTCGCCTGGTGGCTGACCTGATCCGCGGTAAGAAAGTGTCACAGGCTCTGGAAGTTCTGACCTACACCAACAAGAAAGCGGCTGTACTGGTCAAAAAGGTTCTGGAATCTGCCATTGCTAACGCAGAACACAACGATGGCGCTGACATCGATGATCTGAAAGTATCCAAGATCTTCGTCGACGAAGGCCCGACCATGAAGCGCATCATGCCGCGTGCAAAAGGTCGCGCTGATCGTATCCTGAAGCGCACCAGCCACATTACTGTGGTTGTGTCCGATCGCTGAGACTCTGGAGACTAGCAATGGGTCAGAAAGTACATCCTAATGGTATTCGCCTGGGTATTGTGAAGCCTTGGAACTCTACCTGGTATGCGAATACTAAAGAATTCGCTGACAACCTGGACAGCGACTTTAAAGTTCGTCAGTTCCTGAACAAAGAGCTGGAAAAAGCGTCCGTTTCTCGCATCGTTATCGAGCGTCCGGCGAAGAGCATCCGTGTGACCATTCACACCGCTCGCCCGGGTATCGTTATCGGTAAGAAAGGCGAAGACGTAGAAAAACTGCGCAAGGGCGTTGCAGAGATTGCAGGCGTACCGGCACAGATCAACATCGCCGAAGTGCGTAAACCGGAACTGGACGCCAAATTGGTGGCTGACAGCATCACTTCACAGCTGGAACGTCGCGTTATGTTCCGTCGTGCTATGAAGCGTGCTGTACAGAACGCTATGCGTCTGGGCGCTAAAGGTATCAAAGTTGAAGTCAGCGGCCGCCTGGGCGGTGCTGAGATCGCGCGTACCGAATGGTACCGTGAAGGTCGTGTTCCGCTGCACACGCTGCGTGCGGACATCGACTACAACACCTCTGAAGCGCACACCACCTATGGTGTAATCGGCGTTAAGGTATGGATCTTCAAAGGTGAGATCCTGGGTGGTATGGCTGCTGTTGAACAACCGGAAAAACCGGCTGCTCAGCCTAAGAAGCAGCAGCGTAAAGGCCGCAAGTAAGGAGAGTCGCTGATGTTACAACCTAAGCGTACAAAATTCCGTAAAGTGCATAAAGGCCGTAACCGCGGTCTGGCGCAGGGTACGGATGTTAGCTTCGGCACTTTCGGTCTGAAAGCTGTTGGCCGTGGCCGTTTGACTGCCCGCCAAATCGAAGCAGCACGTCGTGCTATGACCCGTGCTGTTAAGCGTCAGGGTAAAATCTGGATCCGCGTGTTCCCGGACAAGCCGATCACGGAAAAACCGCTGGCCGTTCGTATGGGTAAAGGTAAAGGTAACGTTGAGTACTGGGTAGCCCTGATTCAGCCGGGTAAAGTCCTGTACGAAATGGACGGTGTGCCTGAAGAGCTGGCCCGTGAGGCCTTCAAACTGGCAGCAGCGAAACTGCCTATCAAAACCACCTTTGTAACTAAGACGGTGATGTAATGAAAGCAAACGAGCTGCGTGAGAAGAGTGTTGAAGAGCTGAACACCGAGCTGCTGAATCTGCTGCGCGAAGAGTTTAATCTGCGCATGCAGGCGGCGGGCGGCCAGCTGCAACAGTCTCACCTGTTGAAGCAAGTGCGTCGTAATATCGCACGTGTTAAGACTTTACTGAACGAGAAGGCGGGTGCGTAATGACCGATAAAATCCGTACTCTGCAAGGTCGCGTAGTTAGCAACAAAATGGAGAAATCCATGGTTGTTGCTATCGAGCGCATGGTGAAGCACCCGATCTACGGTAAATTCATCAAACGTACGACCAAACTGCACGTACATGACGAGAACAACGAATGCGGTATCGGTGACGTGGTTGAAATCCGCGAATGCCGCCCGCTGTCCAAGACCAAATCCTGGACGCTGGTTCGCGTTGTAGAGAAAGCGGTACTGTAATACAGTACACTCTCTCAGCAATGATAAACGGCTCAGATTTTGAGCCGTTTATTTTTTCTACCCATATTCTGGAAGCAGTGTTATAATGCTGCGCCCTCAATTATGGGGATTTTTAACGGCCCACACTGGGTCTCGAAGTAGTAGTTGACATTAGCGGAGCACTGAAATGATCCAAGAACAGACTATGCTGAACGTCGCCGATAACTCCGGCGCGCGTCGCGTAATGTGTATCAAGGTTCTGGGTGGCTCGCACCGTCGCTACGCAGGCATCGGCGATATCATCAAGATCACCATCAAGGAAGCAATTCCGCGTGGTAAGGTCAAAAAAGGTGATGTGCTGAAGGCGGTAGTGGTGCGCACCAAGAAGGGTGTACGTCGCCCTGACGGATCTGTCGTTCGCTTTGACGGCAATGCTTGTGTACTGTTGAACAACAACAGTGAGCAGCCGATCGGTACGCGTATTTTTGGGCCGGTGACACGTGAACTGCGTTCTGAAAAGTTCATGAAAATCATCTCTCTGGCACCAGAAGTACTCTAAGGAGCGAATCCATGGCAGCGAAAATCCGTCGTGATGACGAAGTAATCGTGCTGACCGGCAAAGACAAAGGTAAGCGCGGTAAAGTAAAAAACGTCCTGTCTTCTGGTAAAGTTGTCGTTGAAGGCATCAACCTGGTTAAGAAACATCAGAAGCCGGTTCCGGCCCTGAACCAACCGGGTGGCATCGTTGAAAAAGAAGCCGCTATTCAGGTTTCCAACGTTGCAATCTTCAATGCGGCGACCGGTAAAGCGGACCGTGTAGGCTTTCGGTTTGAAGACGGCAAAAAAGTCCGTTTCTTCAAGTCCAATGGCGAAACTATCAAGTAATTTGGAGTAGTACGATGGCGAAACTGCATGATTACTACAAAGACGAAGTAGTTAAAAAGCTCATGACTGAGTTTAACTACAATTCTGTCATGCAAGTCCCTCGGGTCGAGAAGATCACCCTGAACATGGGTGTTGGTGAAGCGATCGCTGACAAGAAACTGCTGGATAACGCAGCAGCTGACCTGGCAGCAATCTCCGGTCAAAAACCGCTGATCACCAAAGCACGCAAATCAGTTGCAGGCTTCAAAATCCGTCAGGGCTATCCGATCGGCTGTAAAGTAACTCTGCGTGGCGAACGCATGTGGGAGTTCTTTGAGCGTCTGATCTCTATTGCTGTACCGCGTATCCGTGACTTCCGTGGCCTGTCCGCGAAGTCTTTCGACGGCCGTGGTAACTACAGCATGGGCGTACGTGAGCAGATTATCTTCCCAGAAATCGACTATGACAAAGTCGATCGCGTTCGTGGTTTGGACATCACCATTACCACTACTGCGAAATCTGACGAAGAAGGCCGTGCGCTGCTGACTGCTTTTAACTTCCCGTTCCGCAAGTAAGGTAGGGTTACTAATGGCTAAGCAATCCATGAAAGCACGCGAAGTCAAGCGCGTGAAATTAGCTGATAAGTTCTTTGCCAAACGCGTTGAACTGAAAGCGATCATCTCTGATGTCAACGTATCCGACGAAGATCGTTGGAATGCGGTACTTAAGCTGCAGACTCTGCCGCGTGATTCCAGCCCAAGCCGTCAGCGTAATCGCTGCCGCCAAACTGGCCGTCCGCACGCTTTCCTGCGTAAGTTCGGGTTGAGCCGTATCAAGGTCCGTGAAGCCGCTATGCGCGGTGAAATTCCGGGTCTGAAAAAGGCTAGCTGGTAATTGTCACCAATTGAATCACGGGAGTAAAGACAGATGAGCATGCAAGATCCGATCGCGGATATGCTGACCCGTATCCGTAACGGTCAGGCCGCGAACAAAGTTGCGGTCACCATGCCTTCCTCCAAGCTGAAAGTGGCAATTGCCAACGTGCTGAAGGAAGAAGGTTTTATTGAAGATTTCAAAATCGAAGGCGACGCCAAGCCTGTTCTGGAACTGGTACTGAAGTACTTCCAGGGCAAGCCGGTAGTAGAAAGCATTCAGCGTATCAGCCGCCCTGGTCTGCGCATCTATAAGAAAAAAGATGAGCTGCCGAAAGTTATGGCCGGTCTGGGTATCGCAGTTGTTTCTACCTCTAAAGGTGTCATGACTGATCGTGCTGCCCGCCAAGCTGGCCTGGGTGGCGAGATTATCTGCTACGTAGCGTAATCGGAGGAAAGAATGTCTCGTGTTGCAAAAGCACCCGTCGTCATTCCTGCCGGCGTAGAGGTAAAACTCAACGGTCAGGTTATTTCGATCAAGGGTAAAAACGGCGAGCTGACTCGTACTATCAACGACGCTGTTGAAATTAAGCATGCTGATAACGCACTGACCTTTGGTCCGCGCGACGGCTTCGTGGACGGCTGGGCCCAGGCGGGTACCGCGCGTGCACTGCTGAACTCAATGGTTATCGGTGTTACCGAAGGCTTCACTAAGAAGCTGCAGCTGGTAGGTGTTGGTTATCGTGCAGCAGTTAAAGGCAACGTGGTGAATCTGGCCCTGGGCTTCTCTCACCCTGTTGACCATGAGCTGCCGGCAGGCATCACTGCTGAATGTCCGTCTCAGACTGAAATCGTGCTGAAAGGCGCTGATAAGCAGCTGATCGGTCAGGTTGCAGCGGATCTGCGCGCTTACCGTCGTCCTGAGCCGTACAAAGGCAAAGGTGTCCGTTACGCCGACGAAGTCGTGCGTACCAAAGAGGCTAAGAAGAAGTAAGGTAACACTATGGATAAGAAATCTGCTCGTATCCGTCGTGCGACCCGCGCACGCCGCAAGCTCAAAGAGCTGGGTGCAACTCGCCTGGTGGTACATCGTACCCCGCGTCACATCTACGCACAGGTTATTGCCCCGAATGGTTCTGAAGTCCTGGTTGCCGCTTCTACCGTAGAAAAAGCAATCAGTGAACAACTGAAATACACTGGGAACAAAGAAGCCGCAGCAGCTGTAGGTAAAGCTATCGCTGAACGCGCGCTGGAAAAAG
The DNA here is from genome assembly GCF_000264765.2 of Edwardsiella anguillarum ET080813. GTDB lineage: Bacteria > Pseudomonadota > Gammaproteobacteria > Enterobacterales > Enterobacteriaceae > Edwardsiella > Edwardsiella anguillarum. Next base: position 1,413,633 of record NZ_CP006664.1, on the reverse strand, counting down.
GCGTCAAGGACGTGTCCTTCGACCGCTCTGGTTTCCAATATCATGGTCGTGTCCAGGCACTGGCAGATGCTGCCCGTGAAGCTGGCCTTCAGTTCTAAGGTAGAGGTGTAAGATGTCGCACATCGAAAAACAAGCTGGCGAACTGCAGGAAAAGCTGATCGCGGTAAATCGCGTATCTAAGACTGTTAAAGGTGGCCGTATTTTTAGCTTCACCGCACTGACTGTAGTGGGTGATGGCAACGGTCGCGTCGGTTTTGGCTACGGCAAAGCCCGTGAAGTTCCGGCAGCGATCCAGAAAGCGATGGAGAAAGCCCGTCGTAACATGATCAACGTCGCGCTGAACAGCGGCACCCTGCAGCACCCGGTTAAGGGCGCTCACACGGGTTCTCGTGTGTTCATGCAGCCGGCTTCTGAAGGTACCGGTATCATCGCCGGTGGTGCAATGCGCGCCGTCCTGGAAGTCGCTGGAGTTCGTAACGTTCTGGCTAAAGCATATGGTTCCACCAACCCGATTAACGTGGTTCGTGCAACTATCGACGGTCTGGAAAGTATGAAATCTCCGGAAATGGTCGCTGCCAAGCGTGGTAAATCCGTTGAAGAAATTCTGGGGTAATAGACCATGGCAAAGACTATCAAAATTACTCAAACCCGCAGTGCGATCGGCCGTCTGCCGAAACATAAGGCAACGCTGCTTGGCCTGGGTCTGCGTCGCATCGGTCACACCGTAGAGCGTGAGGATACTCCTGCCGTTCGTGGTATGATCAACGCGGTTTCCTACATGGTTAAAGTTGAGGAGTAACAGATGCGTTTGAATACTCTGTCTCCGGCCGAAGGCTCCAAGCACGCTTCCAAGCGTCTGGGTCGTGGTATCGGTTCTGGCCTGGGTAAAACCGGCGGTCGTGGTCACAAAGGTCAGAAGTCTCGTTCTGGCGGTGGCGTACGTCGCGGTTTCGAAGGTGGCCAGATGCCGCTGTACCGTCGTCTGCCGAAGTTTGGCTTCACCTCGCGTAAAGCGATGGTGACGGCTGAAATTCGTCTGTCTGAGATCGCGCTGATCGAAGGCGACGTTATCGACCTGAACGTGCTGAAAGCGGCTAACGTTATTGGCCCGCAGATCGAATTCGCCAAAGTTATGCTGTCTGGTGAAATCAATCGTGCAGTAACCCTGCGCGGTCTGCGTGTGTCCAAAGGCGCACGTGCTGCGATTGAAGCTGCTGGCGGTAAAATCGAGGAATAAGTAGCAGATGGCTAAACAACCGGGATTAGATTTTCAAAGTGCCAAGGGTGGACTGGGCGAGCTCAAGCGCAGACTGTTGTTTGTTATTGGGGCGCTGATTGTTTTCCGTATTGGCTCTTTTATTCCGATCCCTGGTATTGATGCCGCTGTACTTGCCAAACTGCTCGAGCAACAGCAGGGCACCATCATCGACATGTTTAACATGTTCTCCGGTGGTGCTCTGAGCCGTGCTTCTATCTTTGCTCTGGGGATCATGCCGTATATTTCGGCGTCGATCATTATCCAGCTGCTGACGGTGGTTCACCCCACCCTGGCGGAAATAAAGAAAGAAGGGGAGGCTGGCCGTCGCAAGATTAGCCAGTACACCCGCTACGGTACGTTGGTACTGGCCATATTCCAGTCGATCGGTATCGCTACCGGTTTGCCGAATATGCCTGGAATGCAGGGCCTGGTGATTAATCCGGGCTTTGCTTTCTACTTCACTGCGGTTGTGAGCCTGGTTACCGGGACAATGTTCCTGATGTGGCTGGGCGAACAGATCACTGAGCGTGGTATCGGTAACGGTATCTCGATCATTATCTTCGCAGGGATTGTGGCGGGGCTTCCGCCGGCGATTGGCCATACTATCGAGCAAGCGCGGCAGGGCGACCTGCACTTCCTTCTGTTGCTGTTGGTTGCAGTGTTAGTATTCGCAGTAACCTTCTTCGTTGTTTTCGTGGAGCGTGGTCAGCGTCGTATCGTCGTTAACTATGCCAAGCGTCAGCAAGGTCGTCGTGTTTACGCAGCACAGAGCACACATTTGCCGTTGAAAGTGAATATGGCAGGGGTTATCCCGGCAATCTTCGCTTCCAGCATCATTCTGTTCCCGGCCACGATCGCATCTTGGTTTGGGGGCGGTACAGGTTGGAACTGGCTGACTACAATTTCGCTGTATTTGCAGCCTGGGCAACCGCTTTATGTGTTACTCTATGCGTCTGCAATCATCTTCTTCTGTTTCTTCTACACGGCGTTGGTTTTCAACCCGCGTGAAACAGCGGATAACCTGAAGAAGTCCGGTGCATTTGTACCAGGAATTCGTCCGGGAGAGCAAACGGCGAAGTACATCGATAAGGTAATGACCCGTCTGACTCTGGTTGGTGCGCTGTACATTACATTTATCTGCCTGATCCCGGAGTTCATGCGTGATGCGATGAAAGTACCATTCTATTTCGGTGGTACCTCACTACTCATCGTAGTAGTCGTCATCATGGACTTTATGGCTCAAGTGCAAACTCTGATGATGTCCAGTCAGTACGAGTCTGCATTGAAGAAAGCGAACCTGAAAGGCTATAACCGCTAATCCAGGTGAGTTTGAGAAGTTACGGAGAGTAAAATGAAAGTTCGTGCTTCCGTCAAGAAATTATGCCGTAACTGCAAAATCGTTAAGCGCAACGGTGTTGTGCGTGTGATTTGCAGCGTAGAACCGAAGCATAAGCAGCGTCAAGGCTGATTATCTCGCATATTTTTCTTGCAAAGTTGGGTTGAGCTGGCTAGATTAGCCAGCCAATCTTTTGTTTGTTGCAACGGCGCCATTTGAGTATCCTGAAAACGGGCTTTTCAGAGTGGTGCCGTCGTATATTAATCTAGGAGTGCATAGTGGCCCGTATAGCAGGCATTAACATTCCTGATCAAAAGCATACCGTGATCGCGCTGACCGCGATCTTCGGCATCGGCAAAACCCGTTCACAGGCTATCTGCGCCGCTGCGGGCATTGCTGAAAATGTTAAGATCAGTGAGCTGTCTGAAGAGCAAATCGAAACGCTGCGTGACGAAGTCGCCAAATACACCGTAGAAGGCGATCTGCGTCGTGAAGTTACCCTGAGCATCAAGCGTCTGATGGACATTGGTTGCTATCGTGGTTTGCGTCATCGTCGTGGTCTGCCGGTTCGCGGTCAGCGTACTAAGACCAACGCACGTACCCGCAAGGGTCCGCGTAAACCGATCAAGAAATAGTCGGGGTGATTGAACAATGGCAAAAGCACCAATTCGTGCACGTAAGCGCGTAAGAAAGCAAGTATCTGACGGTGTGGCTCACATCCATGCTTCTTTCAACAACACCATCGTTACCATTACTGATCGTCAGGGTAACGCACTGGGTTGGGCAACAGCCGGTGGTTCCGGTTTCCGTGGTTCTCGTAAATCCACTCCGTTTGCCGCTCAGGTTGCAGCAGAGCGCTGCGCTGAAGCTGTAAAAGAGTACGGTATCAAGAATCTGGAAGTTATGGTTAAAGGACCGGGTCCGGGTCGCGAATCTACCATCCGCGCACTGAACGCGGCCGGTTTCCGCATCACGAACATCACTGATGTGACTCCGATCCCTCATAACGGTTGTCGTCCGCCGAAGAAACGTCGCGTATAACGTCGTTTCTCGGATAGTTGGAGAAAGAAAATGGCAAGATATTTGGGTCCTAAGCTCAAGCTGAGCCGTCGTGAGGGCACCGACCTGTTCCTGAAGTCAGGTGTTCGCGCGATCGATTCCAAGTGTAAAATTGAACAGGCACCTGGCCAGCACGGTGCGCGCAAGCCGCGTCTGTCTGACTATGGTGTTCAGTTGCGTGAGAAGCAAAAAGTTCGTCGTATCTACGGCGTTCTGGAGCGTCAGTTCCGTAACTACTACAAAGAAGCAGCACGTCTGAAAGGCAACACCGGTGAAAACCTGTTGGCTCTGCTGGAAGGTCGTCTGGACAACGTTGTTTACCGCATGGGCTTTGGCGCTACCCGCGCAGAAGCACGTCAGCTGGTTAGCCACAAGGCTATCGTAGTAAACGGTCGCGTTGTTAACATCGCTTCTTATCAGGTATCTCCGAATGACGTAGTCAGCGTCCGTGAGAAAGCGAAGAAGCAGTCTCGCGTTAAAGCCGCTCTGGAGCTGGCTGAGCAGCGTGAAAAGCCGACTTGGCTGGAAGTTGATGCTGCTAAAATGGAAGGTGTGTTCAAGCGTCAGCCTGAACGTTCCGACCTGTCTGCGGACATTAACGAACACCTGATCGTCGAGCTTTACTCCAAGTAAAGCTTAGTACCAAAGAGAGGACACAATGCAGGGTTCTGTGACAGAGTTTCTAAAACCGCGCCTGGTAGATATCGAGCAACTGAGTTCGACGCACGCCAAGGTGACCCTTGAGCCGTTAGAGCGTGGCTTTGGCCATACTCTTGGTAACGCACTGCGCCGTATTCTGCTTTCATCTATGCCGGGTTGCGCGGTGACCGAGGTTGAGATTGATGGTGTACTGCACGAGTACAGCACCAAAGAAGGCGTACAGGAAGATATCCTGGAAATCCTGCTCAACCTGAAAGGGCTGGCGGTGAAAGTTCAAGGCAAAGATGAAGTAATTCTTACCCTGAATAAATCTGGCATTGGCCCTGTGACTGCAGCCGATATCACCCATGATGGTGATGTCGAAATCGTCAAGCCGCACCATGTGATCTGCCATCTGACCGATGAAAACGCATCTATCAATATGCGTATCAAAGTTCAGCGTGGTCGTGGTTATGTGCCGGCGTCTGCCCGAATTCATTCGGAAGAAGATGAGCGCCCGATCGGCCGTCTGTTGGTCGACGCCTGCTACAGCCCTGTAGAGCGTATTGCCTACAATGTTGAAGCAGCGCGCGTTGAACAGCGTACCGACCTGGACAAGCTGGTCATCGAGATGGAAACCAACGGTACCATTGACCCGGAAGAGTCAATTCGCCGTGCGGCAACTATCCTGGCTGAACAACTTGAAGCTTTCGTTGACCTGCGTGATGTACGTCAGCCGGAAGTGAAAGAAGAGAAGCCTGAGTTCGATCCGATCCTGCTGCGCCCTGTTGACGATCTGGAATTGACTGTCCGCTCTGCGAACTGCCTGAAGGCAGAAGCTATCCACTACATCGGTGATCTGGTACAGCGTACCGAGGTTGAGTTGCTGAAAACGCCGAACCTGGGTAAAAAATCTCTTACTGAGATTAAAGACGTGCTGGCCTCTCGCGGTCTCTCTCTGGGCATGCGCCTGGAAAATTGGCCGCCGGCAAGTATCGCTGACGAGTAACTGGATCACAGGTTAAGGTTTTACTGAGAAGGATAAGGTCATGCGCCATCGTAAGAGTGGTCGTCAACTGAACCGCAACAGCAGCCATCGCCAGGCTATGTTCCGCAACATGGCCGGTTCTCTGGTTCGTCATGAGATCATCAAGACGACCCTGCCGAAAGCGAAAGAGCTGCGTCGCGTGGTTGAGCCGCTGATTACTCTTGCCAAGACCGACAGCGTTGCTAACCGTCGTCTGGCATTCGCCCGTACTCGTGATAACGAGATCGTGGCAAAACTGTTTAACGAGCTGGGCCCGCGCTTCGCGAGCCGTGCCGGTGGCTACACTCGCATTCTGAAGTGTGGCTTCCGTGCAGGCGACAACGCGCCGATGGCTTACATCGAGCTGGTTGATCGTTCTGCATCTGAAGCAGAAGCTGCAGCAGAGTAATCTGCTAATGCATAGGAAAGCCGGGCCTTGGCCCGGTTTTTTTATTGCCTGAATACCCACCCCGCTTTATTTTCCCACCGTCTGGCTTTACCCTGCATACAGATACCTAACCGGAATCACTATGTCGATTATCGATGATTGGGCTGAACGCCATATCGCCGACGCTCAGGCGCGCGGTGAGCTCTCTGCGCTGCCCGGCGAGGGAAGACCGCTGATCCTGGACGATGACAGTCATGTTCCTGCCGAGCTGCGCTCCGGCTATCGTCTGCTGAAGAATGCGGGCTGCCTACCGCCGCCGCTGGAGCAGCGCCGCGAGGCGATTACGCTGCTGGAGATGCTGCGGGGGATCGACGGCGATCATCCCGACTATCGTGCGCTGAGTAAGCGACTGACACTGCTGGAGCTGCGCCTGCAGCAGGCCGGCATGGATACCGCGTTTCTGCGCGGAGCCTACGGCGAGCCGCTGCGTCGGCAGCTGACACCGACGGGAGAGTAACCATGTACCGTATCGGTCAACTGGCGAAGCTGGCCGGCGTGACGCCGGATACTATCCGCTACTATGAAAAGCAGCAGATGATGTCTCACGCGGTGCGTACCGAGGGCGGCTATCGCTTATACGGCGACGCCGACTTGCAGCGCCTGCGCTTCATTCGCTATGCCCAGCGCCTGGGGTTATCGCTGGAGGCCATTCGGGAACTGCTCTCGATCCGGGTCGACCCGGCCCACCACACGTGTCAGGAGTCGAAGTCTATCGTCGAACGGCGTCTGCGTGAGGTGGAGGGTAAGCTGCGGGAGCTGGAGTATATGCGCGATTCTCTGCGGCGTCTGAGTGATGCCTGCTGCGGTACGGCGCACAGCAGCGCCTACTGCTCTATTCTCGAAGCGCTGGAGGCGGGGGCCGAGGCGTTTTTGCCACGGGTGGATTTACGGGGTTACTTTACTCCGCGCTCGGATCGCTAGCGGCAGAGAGGCCTGCCGCCCGGCGGTGTCCGGTTTATTTGTCTTGCTGCTGCGCTTTAAGCAAGTCGCGGATCTCCGTGAGCAGTACCGCTTCTGCGCTGGGTGCCGGCGGCGTTGCTGCCGCCTTTTGGCGCCGCAGTTTGTTCATCAGCTTGATCGCCATAAAAATGGCGAATGCGACGATGATAAAGTCGAAGATGGTCTGTATAAACTGTCCATAGTTGACGACCACGGCCGGGGTGCTGCCGACGGCCTCGTGTATCACCCAGTGAAACTGTTTAAAGTCGACGCCGCCGATCAACAGCCCGAGCAGCGGCATGACCACATCCCCGACCAGCGAGGAGACGATTTTGCCGAACGCGGCGCCGATGATAACCCCGACGGCCATATCCACGACGTTGCCGCGCATGGCAAATTCACGAAACTCTTTCAGTAGGCTCATAACTACCCCCTAAATTATTCATACTATAAGTGTAATCACTTACCGCCGCTTTGCTAGGCGAAGCGCGTTGGGAGTCTCAGCGCCGCCAGAAGCTGGGGAAGAACAGCACCAGCATGGTCATGACCTCTAGCCGTCCCAAGAGCATACCGAGCGCCAGGGCCCACTTGGCAACGTCGGGCAGCGGTGCAAAGTTGCCGCTGGGACCGATCAGCGGCCCCATTCCCGGGCCGACGTTGGCCATCGCGGTCATGGCGCCGGTGATCGCCGAAAGTGCATCGACGCCGCACAGCCCGAGGACGGCGGCAATCAGCATGGTGATCGCAATAAACGCCATCATAAAGGCGATCACCGAGCGGCTGACTTCGTTGGTAATTGGCCGGTTATTGTAACGGCGTGGGAATACGGCATTGGGATGGATCAGCTTGCGTACCTCTATATGCAGGCTTTCGAAGCCAATCTGTACTCGGAACATTTTGATCCCGCCGGCGGTAGAGCCGGAGCAACCGCCCAACAGCATGACCGAGGCGAACAGCACCGTGGTGAATGGCGTCCACTGATCGAAGTTGCCCAGCGAGTAGCCGGTGGTCGACAGAATATTGATCAAATTGAAAAACGCGATGCGCAGGCTATCTTCAAAATCAAAGATGTGCTTGTGCCATAGCCACAGCGTGAGAACCAGGCCGGTGATCAGCACAAAGCGGCTAAAGCCAACCAGCTGCTGGTCGCGCATCAGGGTTCTGAGACTGCGCTGACGCAGCGCCTGTACGAACAGCAGAAAGGGCAGGGAACCGAGGAACATAAACAGGATCGCGTTCCACTGTGCCAGTACGGAGTACGCCGCCATGGATTTGTCGTTAGTTGAAAATCCACCGGTGGAGATGGTTGCGAAGGCGTGGTTGACCGCATCGAAGTTGCTCATCCCCGCGTAGCGATAGCCGAGGTAGCATAGGAACGTCAGCACCGCATAGACCGCCATGATGCTTTTGGCTACGTCTTTCATCCGCGGCGAGGATTTCTCTGACCAATCGGAGGATTCGGTATGGAACAGGCGCATACCGCCGACGTCCAGAAACGGCAGAATGGCGACCGCCATCACGATAAACCCGACGCCGCCCATCCACTGCAGCAGCGAGCGCCACAGTAAGACGCTGGGTTCCATCTGGTTGAGATTGGACAGCACCGAAGAGCCAGTGGTAGTCAGCCCGGACATGGTCTCAAAGAAGGCATCGGTAAAGGTGATATGTTTGATGAACACAAAGGGCAGCGCGCCGAAGCAGCAGGCCGTCAGCCACGCCAGGGTCGTGGTCAGAAACATATCGCGGATACGCAGGTAGAATTTCTGGCTGCGCCCTTGGGCGATCAAAAACAGGGAGATCAGGTGGGTGATGATCACCGCCTGCAGAAATTCGTAAACCCCACCGGTGCCGGTGAGCAGGGCATACAGCAGCGGCACGTACATCAGCAGCGCCACTTTCGACAGCATCATCCCAAGGATGTACAGCACGGAGCGATAGTTGAGCATAGCCGTAGTTACAAAAAGAAAGGACTTGGCTGAAACAGGCGCTCCACGTCGGATATAAATTTCTTGTCCGTCAGGAACATGATCACGTGGTCTCCCTGTTCAATTTTGGACTCACGGCTGGCAATCAGCACGTCGTCCCCCCGTACGATGGCACCGATGGTGGTACCCGGCGGCAGCTTAATCTCCTCTACGCGCCGTCCGACCACCTTCGAGGTGCTTTCGTCGCCGTGCGCGATGGCTTCAATCGCCTCTGCCACGCCGCGTCGCAGGGAGGAGACGCTGACGATATCCGCCTTGCGCACATGGCCGAGCAGAGCGGAAATGGTGGCCTGCTGCGGTGAGATGGCGATATCGATAACGCTGCCCTGGACCAGATCGACGTAGGCGCTGCGCTGGATCAGTACCATTACCTTTTTGGCACCAAGGCGTTTGGCCAGCATAGCCGACATAATATTGGCTTCATCATCGTTGGTCAGGGCGATGAAAACATCCACCTGATCGATGTGCTCTTCGGTCAGCAGCTCCTGATCGGAGGCGTCGCCATAGAAGACGATGGTGTCATGCAGCTTCTCGGCCAGTTCGGCCGCGCGCTGAGCATTGTGTTCGATCAGCTTGACGCTGTAGTCCTTCTCCAGTCGCTGGGCCAACCCGGCGCCGACGTTGCCGCCGCCGACGATCATGATACGTTTATAGGGTTTCTCCAGCCGCTGCAGCTCACTCATTACCGCCCGGATGTTATGCGATGCCGCGACAAAGAAGACCTCGTCGCCGGCCTCGATCACCGTGGATCCCTGCGGGCGGATTGGCCGATCCTGACGGAAGATCGCCGCCACGCGCGTATCGATATGCGGCATATGCTCCTTCAGCGAGGTCAGGGCATTGCCCACCAACGGCCCACCGTAGTAGGCCTTGACCGCTACCAGGCTGACCTTACCCCCGGCAAAGTTCACCACCTGCAGCGCCCCAGGATATTCGATCAGCCGGTAGACATAGTCGGTGACCAGCTGTTCGGGCGCGATCAGGTGATCGATGGGAACCGCCTCCGGGTTGAATAACCGCTCGTGCTCGCGGATATATTCGGTCGAGCGGATGCGGGCGATCCGGTTTGGGGTGCTGAACAGGGAATAAGCGACCTGGCAGGCGATCATGTTGGTTTCGTCCGAGCTGGTCACGGCGACCAGCATATCGGCGTCGTCCGCGCCGGCTTCACGCAGTACCCGCGGATGGGAGCCATAGCCCTGCACGACGCGCAGATCGAACTTATCCTGTAGCTGACGCAGGCGATCGCTGTTGGTGTCGACGATGGTGATATCGTTATTCTCACCTACCAGGTTTTCCGCTAGGGTCCCCCCCACCTGGCCGGCACCTAAAATGATAATTTTCATGATGCTGTTCTCTGCTTGGCGAGCGCCGGCCGCCTGGCGGGCGGCCTGCGGATTATGCTTTTATCAGCTTAGCGTAAAAGAAGCCGTCGCCCGCGTCGGGCTGCGGCAAAAACTGAAGGCCGGGCCGCTGTATATCGCCGCTGTCGCTCAGGCGCGCATCCGGGTGGCGAGACAGGAAGGCGAGGATCTGCTCCTGGTTTTCCTGCGGCAGAATGGAGCAGGTGGCGTAGACCATCACGCCGCCGGATTTCAAGAAAGGCCAGATGGCATCGATGATCTCGCGCTGCAGTGCGGCCAGCTCGGCGATATCGCCGTCGCGGCGCAGCCATTTGATGTCCGGATGGCGGCGTATGACGCCGGTCGCTGAGCAGGGGGCGTCCAACAGAATCCGGTCGAACTGCCGGCCGCTGGCCCATGCGTCAGGGGTGCGCCCATCGCCGCAGCGGATCTCGGCATGCTGCTGCAGCCGCTGCAGGTTTTCGCGGACCCGCTTGAGGCGGTTCTCATCGACGTCGACAGCCAGTACGTGGGCCTTAGGCGCCGCCTCCAGAATATGGGTGGTTTTGCCACCCGGCGCGCAGCACAGATCAAGGATCTGTTCGCCGTCCTGCGGATCGAGCAGATCCACGCTGTGCTGTGCGCTGGCGTCCTGCACCGTAACCCATCCCTGCTCGAAGCCCGGCAGGCGTGACACCGGCTGGGGATCCTGCAGGCGGAGGGCGTCAGGAAAAGTTTCGTGGGGGACGGCGTCAATACCGGCCTGCTGCAGCAGCGCCAGATAGGCGTCGCGAGCGTGGTGGCGCCGATTGACCCGTAGCCACATCGGCGGGCGCTGATTATTGGCGTCCGCGATACTTTGCCACTGCGCCGGATAGGCCTGCTGCAGACGCTTAAGCAGCCATGAGGGATGCAGCCAATGGCTGGCATGCTGCTGTGACTGTAAAAGCAGTGGCTGCTGCTGGCGCTGAAACTGGCGCAGCACGCCGTTGATCAGCCCCTTTAACTGCGGGCGCTTGAGCGCAACGGCGCCGTCAACGGTTTCTGCCAGCGCGGCGTGGGGAGGGATACGCGTATAAATCAGCTGATATAGCCCGACCAGCAGCAGATAGTGCAGCGGACGCTGTTTGCCCGTCAGGACCTTGGCCATCAGCTGCTGCACTATCCACTCCAGCTGCGGCAGTACCCGCAGCGTGCCAAAGCACAGCTCCTGTAACAGGGCTCGGTCTTTATCGCTGAGAGGCTGGGCGGCGCCGGGCAGTACACTGCTCAGGGACTGTCCTTGATCGAGGACTGCGCTCAGCGTGCGGGCCGCGATGGCACGCAGGTTATAGGGAGTATTTTTCATTGACACAAGGGACCGTCGCTGCGAGTAAATCGGATATTGTTCGAAGTTTATCACGGTTTGCGGGGGAAATACCCCACCGCCGCTGACGTCAGGGGACAGGAAAGTAGACGATCTCCGCCCGGACGGCGCCGGGCGGACGGAGCTTATGCCAGAACGGTGCCTGGCAGAAAGCTCTCTTTACGTGAGTTGAGCAGGTCACGGGCCGCCATGATTTTCTTGCCGGCCGGCTGCAGCTGGGTTAACAGCAGTATCCCCTGCGCAGTGGCGACGGCGATCCCCTGTTTGTCGGCGCTGACGATGGTTCCCGGTGCGGTGTTGGCATACTGGGAAAGCGCCGTTGCCTCCCAGACTTTCACCGGCTGCTCCTCCAGCATAAAGAAGCTGACCGGCCAGGGATTAAAGGCGCGTACGCAGCGCGCCAGCTGCTCGGCGGAGAGCGACCAGTCCAGCCGCGCCTCCTCCTTGCTCAGCTTCTCCGCATAGGTGCTCAGCGCATCATCCTGCTGCTGGGCCTTTGCGGTGCCGTCAGCCAGTTGGGACAGCGTGGTCAGCAGGCCCTGCGGTCCCAGCGCGGCCAGCTTATCGTACAGCGTGGCGCTGGTGTCGTCCTGGGTGATGGGGCAAGACAGCTTCAACAGCATATCACCGGTATCTAGCCCGACGTCCATCTGCATGATGGTGACGCCGGTTGCGCTATCGCCCGCCCATAGCGCCCGCTGGATCGGCGCCGCGCCGCGCCAGCGCGGCAGCAGAGAGCCATGTACGTTAATACAGCCCAGGCGCGGCATATCCAGCACCGCCTGGGGCAGGATCAGCCCGTAGGCGACCACGACCATGACGTCGGCCTGCAGTGAGGAGACCAGGCACTGATTTTCAGCCGGCCGCAGAGAGGCCGGCTGAAAGACCGGCAGATCATGCTGCAGCGCCAGGGCCTTGACCGGGCTCGGCGTCAGCTTGTTACCGCGCCCTGACGGTCGATCCGGCTGGGTAAAGACGCCGACGATCTGATGATCCGAGGCCAGGAGCGCCTCAAGATGGCGGGCGGCAAAATCGGGCGTACCCGCAAAAATGATACGGAGCGAATGAGACACGGGAGTATCCTGCCTTGGGTTAGTTAACGGCGCGGGCCTGCTGCTTATACAGCTTTTCCAGTTTTTGGCGGATGCGTTGACGCTTCAGCGGCGACAGATAGTCAATAAACAGCTTACCCATCAGGTGATCCATCTCGTGCTGAATGCAGATGGCGAGCAGACCATCGGTCTCCAGCTCAAAGAGCTTACCGTCGCGATCCAGGGCGCGCACTTTGATGTGTTCCGCACGGGTCACCAGCGCCCGCTGTTCAGGAACGGAGAGACAGCCTTCTTCGATACCGGCCTCCCCCTCATGCTGCAGCAGCTCCGGGTTGATCAATACCAGGCGCTGATCGCGATTCTCTGACACGTCAATGACGATAATACGCTGGTGAATGTCCACCTGTGTCGCAGCTAGGCCAATGCCCTCTTCCGCGTACATAGTCTCGAACATATCGTCCACAATACGCTGGATGTCGGGCGTAACGTCGTGTACCGGCTTGGCAATAGTGCGAAGCCGCTCATCGGGGAAATGTAATACCTGCAATACCGCCATAAATCTCTTTAAACGTCCTCTGAGCTAGGGAATGATTTTCACTCCTATTCTAGACAGTTCTCCCCCTGATTGACAGTATTGTTCACCTATTGAACACATCGGTCGAGAGCCGCGGGAGCGCAATGGAAGGTCACGAAATCTGGCTGCGTCTCGCGCAGGTTCGCGGGCTGGGGGCGCCCCATATCGTTAATGCGGCGAAGATATTGGCGCAGCAGGGCGTATCGGCGCAGGGGATGGCGTCCGGCGGGCTGACCTCTGCGCAGCAGCGGCAGTTTCATGGCGCTACGGGTATCGCTGAGGCGCTGGCGTGGTTGGACGGCGGTCGGGGGGGGATGCTGACGCTGGCCGACGGTGCCTACCCCGATCGCCTGCGCCAGATCGCCGGCGCCCCTGCGCTGCTGTTTGTTTGCGGCGATCCCCACCTGCTGTCAACGGCGGCGCTGGCCATTGTCGGTAGCCGTGCGCCCAGCCGCTATGGCGATAGCCAGGCGTCGTTTTTTGCCCGGGTACTGGCGGCGAGCGGATTGACGATCGTCAGCGGCCTTGCGCTGGGAATCGATGGTCTGGCGCACCGCGGTGCGCTGTCGGCGCAGGGAAAAACCATCGCGGTACTGGGTAGTGGGCCAGACTGCGTGGCGCCGCGGACGCACCGCTGGCTGGCGCAGGCCATTCTAGAGGCAGACGGTGCGCTGGTGTCTGAGTTTTTTCCCGGGACAGAGGCGCGTCCCGCCTATTTTCCGCAGCGTAACCGTATCATCAGCGGGTTGAGTCTGGGGGTGCTAGTGGTCGAGGCGACGCTGCGCAGCGGTTCGCTGATCACGGCGCGTCTGGCATTGGATCAGGGGAGGGAGGTGTTCGCCATTCCCGGCTCGCTAGACAGCCCGCAGAGTGCAGGGTGCCATTGGCTGATCCAACAGGGCGCCTCTCTTATCACGGCGCCGGCGGATATCCTTGAGCAACTGAACAGCCCGCTGCATTGGTTGGCACCGCTCACAGAAGGGAATATTTCTGCCGGTGAAGACGATGCTCAATTGCCATTTGCCGAGGTGTTGGCTAACGTAGGGGATGAGGTGACAACCGTTGACGCTGTCGCCGAACGCATCGGTCGATCTGTGCCAGACGTAGCAGTAGCCCTGCTCGAACTGGAGTTAGCAGGATGGATTAAGGTAGTGTCCGGCGGCTATGTCCGTGTGAAGAGGGCTGGCCATGTTCGATGTACTCATGTATCTGTTTGAGACCTATATCCACACGACGGCCGGGATGCACATCGATCAGGATAAGCTAACTGACGATTTGACCAGCGCGGGCTTTGAGCGTGGGGATATCTTTCGGGCGCTGAACTGGCTGGAAAAGCTGGCGATGATGCAGGAAGAGGGAGATGTAGTTCTGCCGGTGGACGATCCGCATGCGCTGCGCCTCTACACCGCGGATGAAATGACCTGCTTGGACAGTGAGTGCCGTGGATTCCTGCTGTTCTTGGAGCAGATTCAGCTATTGACGCCGGAGATCCGTGAGATGGTTATCGATCGGGTGATGGCGCTGGAGATCGAGCAGTTTGAGCTGGACGATCTGAAGTGGGTGGTGCTGATGGTGCTGTTTAACGCGCCGGGACATGAGCACACCTACCGGCAGATGGAAGAGCTGCTTTTTGAGGTTCATGAAGGCTACCTGCATTGAGCGGGGGCCAGTTCGTTTATTGAAAGAAATAAGATTATGACGCAAGGCCCATTATTTGGTGCCAAGAAAAGCGAGCCATGCCCCGAGTGCGGCGCCGAACTGGTGATCCGCAGCGGTAAGCATGGCCCTTTTCTGGGCTGTTCCCGCTATCCTGCCTGCCAGTATATCCGTGCGCTGAAGTCGGCCGACGGACATATTGTTAAGGTGCTTGAGGGACAGCGATGTCCACTGTGTGGCGATGTGCTGGTGCTGCGTCAGGGGCGCTACGGTATGTTTATCGGGTGCCACGGTTATCCTCAGTGTGAACATACTGAGGCTATCGATAAGCCGGATGAGACGCAGTTAGCGTGTCCCCAGTGTGGCAAGGGTAACCTGCTGCAGCGCCGCTCGCGCTACGGTAAAACATTCTATGCCTGTGAGCGCTACCCAGACTGCCAGTTCAGCGTGAATTTGAAACCCGTCTCCGGCGTTTGCCCACATTGCCACTACCCGCTCCTGGTGGAAAAGAAAAGCGCAGGCGGCGTGCGTCTCTATTGCGCCAGCAAGCTGTGTGGGAAAGCGGCCGAGCCGCCTGACGGTACCCCAATAGATCAATAATAAAGAAGCTATGGATACAGAACTGAGTGACTCACTGGCCGCCGCGGTGGCGGCCCTGCGCCAGCAGCGTGTTATTGCCTATCCCACGGAGGCGGTCTTCGGCCTCGGGTGCGATCCGGACAGCGAGCTTGCGGTGCAGGCGCTATTGGATCTTAAGCAGCGCCCGTGGGACAAAGGGCTGATTCTTATTGCGGCTGATTATCAGCAGCTATTGCCTTATGTCTGCGATGAGGCGCTGCAGGGGGAGCTTCGCGCTGCCGTTTTCTCCCGCTGGCCTGGGCCGGTGACCTGGGTAATGCCTGCCCGGGCGGATACGCCGCGCTGGCTGACCGGACGCTTTAGCACGCTGGCCGTGCGGGTCAGCGCGCACCCGCAGGTTCAGCAGCTATGCCGCTCCTATGGCAAACCTTTGGTTTCGACCAGTGCCAACCTCAGCGGGCTGCCCCCTTGCCGTACGGCCGCCGAGGTACGCCAACAGTTTGGCTCGGCTTTTCCGGTGCTGGATGCGCCGGTCGGCGGCCGCCAAAACCCATCAGAAATCCGCGATGCACTGAGCGGTGAACTGTTACGTCAGGGGTAAGCGATGCAGCAATTTGCCGTTTTTGGTCACCCGATAAAGCACAGCCAGTCGCCGCGTATCCATCGGCTCTTTGCTCAACAAACCGGCATTGCGCTCAGCTATGAGGCGATGCTGGCGCCGCTGGATGATTTCCCCGCCTTTGCCATAGCCTTTTTTCAGCAGGGCGGGCGGGGCGCTAACGTCACGACCCCCTTTAAAGAGCAGGCTTGGCAGATGGCGGATGTCTTGACGCCGCGGGCCCGTCTGGCCGGCGCGGTGAATACGCTGCATTGGCAAAACGCCCGTCTGCTGGGGGATAACACGGACGGGGTTGGGCTGGTCAGTGATTTACATCGGCTGGCGATGATCGGTGATGCGAGTCGGGTTTTGCTGCTGGGCGCCGGTGGGGCCGCTCGCGGCGTGATCCTGCCGCTGTTGGAACAGGGGTGCCGGATCGCGCTGGCCAACCGAACCCATGCTCGGGCACAGGCGCTGGCCGCTGCATTTCAGACGCAGGGGGCGATTGAGGCATTACCCTATGACGCGCTTGGCTCCCACACCTTCGATCTCATTATTAACGCGACCGCCTCAGGGCTGCAGGGTGAGGTACCGCCGCTGCCGCGCTCGATCATTCGCCCGGATTGCGCCTGTTATGACATGTTTTATCGCGCGGGGGCGACGCCGTTTCTGGCCTGGGCTCAGCAGCAGGGCGCGGTACGCTTGGCTGATGGCTTCGGCATGCTGGTGGCGCAGGCGGCACACGCCTTCTCGCTGTGGCATGGCATCATGCCGCAGATAGCGCCGGTGCTGATACAGCTACGCCAGGAGCAGGCGGGATGAATCAGTCGATCCTCTTTCCCGAACTGGAGCAGTGGCAGGCACCGTCATCGACCATCACCTTTCCGGCGATGGTCAACGGCTTTCAGATCACCTGTGCTATTCGGCTGGCGGATCTGCAGGTCTTGGCCACCCGCGCGGGGGCGGAGGGGGTGCCTCAGGCGCCGCTGACGATGTTTCAGGCCCTGCGCTGGCAGCTGGAGGAGTATGCCGAGCGAGAAATTATCGCTGAAGCGTATGACGATCAGGGCTGGGTGTGGATTTCCGCCTGTGAGAGATAGTCGTTCTTCCAGTTAACGTAGTTGTCGGCCGACTGGCGCAGCCCTGCCCGCTCCCGCGTCGTCAGTGGCCGGATTTGGCGAGCCGGGCTGCCCAGATATAAAAAGCCGCTCTCCAGCCGTTTTCCCGGCGGAACCAGACTTCCCGCACCCAGAATGACCTCATCTTCTATCTGTACACCATCCAGAACGATGGCGCCCATACCGATCAGAACTCTATCGCCAATACAGCAACCGTGCAGCATCACCTTATGGCCAACCGTCACGTCGCTGCCGACAATGGTCGGGTGACCCTGGGTTGACGTGGAACGGTTGCCTACATGGATCACGCTGCCGTCTTGGATATTGCTGCGCTCGCCAATGACAATAGAGTTAACATCGCCACGGATCACGACCTGAGGCCAGATACTGACGTCATCACCCAGCGTGACCTGTCCAATCACGGTTGCGGTTGCATCTATAAAGAGGCGTTCGCCTAAGATCGGCATAAAAGAGAGATAGGGACGTACGGATAGAGACATGGTGACCGCCTGAAAAATGGAAGGGATGTTGGCGATACTAGCGCGCCGGTGGGGGAATTCAATCGATAACGTCTGCCGATATGTGGATAACTCTGTGCGTAATGAGGTATAAGCAGTTCAATTGCTGTGTAATGCGCCATTCGGTTCATTTGGGGCAAAATAGCGGTTGCGCCCGGTAAAACAGGCCCTATAATGCGCCTCCATCGACACGGCACATGTGAACAACATCACAGGATGAGCCGGGGAGAGTGAGAGTGAAACGGTAAATTAAACGTTGACTCTCACCGAGGAAAGCGTAATATACGCCACCTCGACTTGGTAAGGAGAACTTGCTAAGTCACTGCTCTTTAACAAATTATCAGACAATCTGTGTGGGCACTCGCAAGATTCGTATTAAGCATTCCTCGGAATGCCAAAATATTTAAAGTCTTGAAGAGTGACAGCAGTTAATTCATTACGAATAAACAGTTTAATTTCTTTGAGCATCAAGCTTTTAATTGAAGAGTTTGATCATGGCTCAGATTGAACGCTGGCGGCAGGCTTAACACATGCAAGTCGAGCGGTAGCAGGGAGAAAGCTTGCTTTCTCCGCTGACGAGCGGCGGACGGGTGAGTAATGTCTGGGGATCTGCCTGATGGAGGGGGATAACTACTGGAAACGGTAGCTAATACCGCATAACGTCGCAAGACCAAAGTGGGGGACCTTCGGGCCTCATGCCATCAGATGAACCCAGATGGGATTAGCTAGTAGGTGAGGTAATGGCTCACCTAGGCGACGATCCCTAGCTGGTCTGAGAGGATGACCAGCCACACTGGAACTGAGACACGGTCCAGACTCCTACGGGAGGCAGCAGTGGGGAATATTGCACAATGGGCGCAAGCCTGATGCAGCCATGCCGCGTGTATGAAGAAGGCCTTCGGGTTGTAAAGTACTTTCAGTAGGGAGGAAGGTGTGAACGTTAATAGCGTTCACAATTGACGTTACCTACAGAAGAAGCACCGGCTAACTCCGTGCCAGCAGCCGCGGTAATACGGAGGGTGCAAGCGTTAATCGGAATTACTGGGCGTAAAGCGCACGCAGGCGGTTTGTTAAGTTGGATGTGAAATCCCCGGGCTTAACCTGGGAACTGCATCCAAGACTGGCAAGCTAGAGTCTCGTAGAGGGAGGTAGAATTCCAGGTGTAGCGGTGAAATGCGTAGAGATCTGGAGGAATACCGGTGGCGAAGGCGGCCTCCTGGACGAAGACTGACGCTCAGGTGCGAAAGCGTGGGGAGCAAACAGGATTAGATACCCTGGTAGTCCACGCTGTAAACGATGTCGATTTGGAGGTTGTGCCCTTGAGGCGTGGCTTCCGAAGCTAACGCGTTAAATCGACCGCCTGGGGAGTACGGCCGCAAGGTTAAAACTCAAATGAATTGACGGGGGCCCGCACAAGCGGTGGAGCATGTGGTTTAATTCGATGCAACGCGAAGAACCTTACCTACTCTTGACATCCAGCGAATCCTGTAGAGATACGGGAGTGCCTTCGGGAACGCTGAGACAGGTGCTGCATGGCTGTCGTCAGCTCGTGTTGTGAAATGTTGGGTTAAGTCCCGCAACGAGCGCAACCCTTATCCTTTGTTGCCAGCGGTTCGGCCGGGAACTCAAAGGAGACTGCCAGTGATAAACTGGAGGAAGGTGGGGATGACGTCAAGTCATCATGGCCCTTACGAGTAGGGCTACACACGTGCTACAATGGCGTATACAAAGAGAAGCGACCTCGCGAGAGCAAGCGGACCTCATAAAGTACGTCGTAGTCCGGATTGGAGTCTGCAACTCGACTCCATGAAGTCGGAATCGCTAGTAATCGTGGATCAGAATGCCACGGTGAATACGTTCCCGGGCCTTGTACACACCGCCCGTCACACCATGGGAGTGGGTTGCAAAAGAAGTAGGTAGCTTAACCTTCGGGAGGGCGCTTACCACTTTGTGATTCATGACTGGGGTGAAGTCGTAACAAGGTAACCGTAGGGGAACCTGCGGTTGGATCACCTCCTTACCTGAAGATACGAAATTGTGTAGTGCTCACACAGATTGTCTGATAGATGTTCGAGCAAATACCTTAGGCAAGCTTGTATCTCATCTGGTTAGAGCTCACCCCTGATAAGGGTGAGGTCGGTGGTTCGAGTCCAATCTGGCCTACCAACTCCCTTCCTGGGTGAAGCTGACGGTGGAAATAAGGTATCGGCAGTAAAGTCATGGGGATATAGCTCAGTTGCGAGAGTTCGTATTCTGCACGCAGGTAGGTCTACGGTTAGATCCTGAATAGACTCCACCATATGTCATAACATACTGATAAATCAGCATGTTGTGAAATATTTTGCTCTTTAACAATCTGGAACAAGCTGAAAATTCGAAAACAATCGAATTGCTTTTAATAAGTGATTCGAGAGTCTCTCAAATGCTTACAGCACGAAGTGAAACATCTTCGGGTTGTGAGGTTAAGTGACTAAGCGTACACGGTGGATGCCTAGGCAGTCAGAGGCGATGAAGGACGTGCTAATCTGCGATAAGCGTCGGTGAGCTGATATGAAGCATTATTAGCCGGCGATGTCCGAATGGGGAAACCCAGTGCAATCCGTTGCACTATCGTTAAGTGAATACATAGCTTAACGAGGCGAACCAGGGGAACTGAAACATCTAAGTACCCTGAGGAAAAGAAATCAACCGAGATTCCCCTAGTAGCGGCGAGCGAACGGGGAAGAGCCCAGAACCTGAATCAGTTTGTGCATTAGTGGAAGCGTCTGGAAAGTCGCGCGATACAGGGTGATAGCCCCGTACACGAAGGTGCACAGCTGTGAGTTCGATGAGTAGGGCGGGACACGTGTTATCCTGTCTGAATATGGGGGGACCATCCTCCAAGGCTAAATACTCCTGACTGACCGATAGTGAACCAGTACCGTGAGGGAAAGGCGAAAAGAACCCCGGCGAGGGGAGTGAAATAGAACCTGAAACCGTGTACGTACAAGCAGTGGGAGCATCCTTCGGGGTGTGACTGCGTACCTTTTGTATAATGGGTCAGCGACTTATATTTTGTAGCAAGGTTAACCGAATAGGGGAGCCGTAGGGAAACCGAGTCTTAACTGGGCGTCTAGTTGCAAGGTATAGACCCGAAACCCGGTGATCTAGCCATGGGCAGGTTGAAGGTTGGGTAACACTAACTGGAGGACCGAACCGACTAATGTTGAAAAATTAGCGGATGACTTGTGGCTGGGGGTGAAAGGCCAATCAAACCGGGAGATAGCTGGTTCTCCCCGAAAGCTATTTAGGTAGCGCCTCGTGAACTCATCTTCGGGGGTAGAGCACTGTTTCGGCTAGGGGGTCATCCCGACTTACCAACCCGATGCAAACTACGAATACCGAAGAATGTTATCACGGGAGACACACGGCGGGTGCTAACGTCCGTCGTGAAGAGGGAAACAACCCAGACCGCCAGCTAAGGTCCCAAAGTCATGGTTAAGTGGGAAACGATGTGGGAAGGCATAGACAGCCAGGATGTTGGCTTAGAAGCAGCCATCATTTAAAGAAAGCGTAATAGCTCACTGGTCGAGTCGGCCTGCGCGGAAGATGTAACGGGGCTAAACCATGCACCGAAGCTGCGGCAGCGACGCTTAGGCGTTGTTGGGTAGGGGAGCGTTCTGTAAGCCGTTGAAGGTGGCCTGTGAGGGCTGCTGGAGGTATCAGAAGTGCGAATGCTGACATAAGTAACGATAAAGCGGGTGAAAAGCCCGCTCGCCGGAAGACCAAGGGTTCCTGTCCAACGTTAATCGGGGCAGGGTAAGTCGACCCCTAAGGCGAGGCCGAAAGGCGTAGTCGATGGGAAACAGGTTAATATTCCTGTACTTGGTGTTATTGCGAAGGGGGGACGGAGAAGGCTAGACCGGCCGGGCGACGGTTGTCCCGGTTTAAGCGTGTAGGTGTGATGACCTGGCAAATCCGGTCATCTTTAACACTGAGGCGTGATGACGAGGCACTACGGTGCTGAAGTGGTTAATGCCCTGCTTCCAGGAAAAGCCTCTAAGCTCCAGATAACACTGAATCGTACCCCAAACCGACACAGGTGGTCAGGTAGAGAATACCAAGGCGCTTGAGAGAACTCGGGTGAAGGAACTAGGCAAAATGGTGCCGTAACTTCGGGAGAAGGCACGCTGGCATGTAGGTGAAGTCCCTTGCGGATGGAGCCGAAGCCAGTCGAAGATACCAGCTGGCTGCAACTGTTTAATAAAAACACAGCACTCTGCAAACACGAAAGTGGACGTATAGGGTGTGACGCCTGCCCGGTGCTGGAAGGTTAATTGATGGGGTCAGCCGTAAGGCGAAGCTCTTGATCGAAGCCCCAGTAAACGGCGGCCGTAACTATAACGGTCCTAAGGTAGCGAAATTCCTTGTCGGGTAAGTTCCGACCTGCACGAATGGCGTAATGATGGCCAGGCTGTCTCCACCCGAGACTCAGTGAAATTGAACTCGCTGTGAAGATGCAGTGTACCCGCGGCAAGACGGAAAGACCCCGTGAACCTTTACTATAGCTTGACACTGAACATTGAACCTTGATGTGTAGGATAGGTGGGAGGCTTTGAAGTGTGGACGCCAGTCTGCATGGAGCCGACCTTGAAATACCACCCTTTAATGTTTGATGTTCTAACCTGGCCCCGTGATCCGGGGTAGGGACAGTGTCTGGTGGGTAGTTTGACTGGGGCGGTCTCCTCCCAAAGAGTAACGGAGGAGCACGAAGGTTAGCTAATCCTGGTCGGACATCAGGAGGTTAGTGCAAAGGCATAAGCTAGCTTGACTGCGAGAGTGACGGCTCGAGCAGGTGCGAAAGCAGGTCTTAGTGATCCGGTGGTTCTGAATGGAAGGGCCATCGCTCAACGGATAAAAGGTACTCCGGGGATAACAGGCTGATACCGCCCAAGAGTTCATATCGACGGCGGTGTTTGGCACCTCGATGTCGGCTCATCACATCCTGGGGCTGAAGTAGGTCCCAAGGGTATGGCTGTTCGCCATTTAAAGTGGTACGCGAGCTGGGTTTAGAACGTCGTGAGACAGTTCGGTCCCTATCTGCCGTGGGCGTTGGAAGATTGAGAGGGGCTGCTCCTAGTACGAGAGGACCGGAGTGGACGCACCGCTGGTGTTCGGGTTGTGATGCCAATTGCATTGCCCGGTAGCTACGTGCGGAAAAGATAAGCGCTGAAAGCATCTAAGCGCGAAACTTGCCTCGAGATGAGTCTTCCCTTGGGCCTTGAGCCCACTGAAGGAACGTTTAAGACTAAGACGTTGATAGGCTGGGTGTGTAAGCGTAGCGATACGTTGAGCTAACCAGTACTAATGATCCGTGAGACTTAACCTTACAACACCGAAGGTGTTTTTAGAGAGACGAATTTAGCTTGTTCAAGATTGGAACCGATGGCCAGTGATGGCGGTTGGTAAAACAGAATTTGCCTGGCGGCGATAGCGCGGTGGTCCCACCTGACCCCATGCCGAACTCAGAAGTGAAACGCCGTAGCGCCGATGGTAGTGTGGGGTCTCCCCATGCGAGAGTAGGGAACTGCCAGGCATCAAACAAACGGAAAGACCCCATGCGCAAGCATGGGGTCTTTTTGTTTATCGAGGTTTTGCCGGGCAGTGGGTGACTCCTGAGGCGAACCGCGGCGCCGGCCGTGGAGCAGAACGGAACGTCTAGGAAGCGATGTCTGAAAGCCGGGGGCCTTGGGTTTATCCGCCCGGCGGCTTTTTGCCCTACCGTGGGCAGGGCTCCCCCGTAGGGTTAGCCCACCTGTCTCTGCGCACTGTCGCTGGCTTAAGGGAAATCGGTTGACCTAATACTATTCACACCGTTAAATGCAGCGGCGTACACTATGCGTTTTCCTATACGTATTCGATGGCCGTATCGCTATCGTGCTCGGTCAGACGCGCCGTTGGCGAGATCTGCCGCCGCATCTTCGCTGCAGTAGGATCTGCGTGATACGGCACTCAACGTTGGCTTTGATGATGGGTTGGTGATGATGAACACGCGATTATCCTGCACACTGGCGCTCTCCGCGCTGCTGCTCTCCCCGGTAACCCAGGCCTCTACGCCGCCGTCGGCAGCGATGCGGGTTACCGAGGCCGTGAGGCAGACGATCCCTGCGCTGATGCAGCAGCAGCAGATCCCCGGCATGGCCGTGGCCGTAATCTATCAGGGAACTCCTTACTATTTCAGCTATGGCGTCGCCGATAAGGCTACGCGGCGGGAGGTGACGCCACAGACGTTGTTTGAGCTGGGATCCGTGAGCAAGACCTTTACCGGCGTGCTGGGAGGCTATGCGCTGCAGCGTGGCGATATCCGCCTGCAGGATACGGTCGCGTCCCAATGGCCGGCGTTAAACGGCCCGCAGTGGCGGGCGATAACCCTGCAGCAGCTGGCGACCTACACCGCGGGCGGTCTACCGCTGCAGGTGCCCGATGCCGTTACCGATACGGCGCAGCTGCTCGACTTTTATCAGCGCTGGCAGCCACGCTGGGCTCCGGGAACGATGCGCAGCTACTCCAATGCCAGCATTGGACTTTTTGGCATGCTGGCGGTGCGGCCCAGCGGGATGGATTTTAGCCAGGCGATGACGCGCTGGGTGCTGCAGCCGCTAGGGTTGAAGCATACCTATTTCCGTGTACCGCCTGTTGCTGAGGGTGAGTATGCCTGGGGATACCGCGAGGGTAGGGCACTGCGCGTGAGCCCGGGCATGCTGGAACAGGAGGCCTACGGCATTAAATCCAGCGCGCAGGATATGGCCGTCTGGCTGCAGGCTAACCTGGATCCCGCCGCGGTACCGCAGGCTACGCTGCGTCAGGCCTTGCTGCGGGCGCAGTCGCGCTACTACCAGTCTGGTGAGATGTATCAAGGGCTCGGCTGGGAGATGCTCAGCTGGCCCCTGAAGGCGCAGACTTTGATAGACGGCAGCGATAATCGTGTGGCTCTGCAGCCCCAGCAGGTTCATCCGCTCGTGCCGCCTACGCCGCCGCAGGCGGCTTCCTGGGTACACAAGACCGGTTCAACCAATGGATTTGGCGCCTATATTGCCTTTATTCCCGGATCGCGGCTGGGGATCGTGATGCTGGCCAATAAAAACTACCCGAACCCGGCACGGGTTCAGGCCGCCTATACCATCCTGCAGCAGCTGCAGTAATGCCCGTTGAGGGCGGCGCCGTAGCGCCCCCCTCAGCCTAGATGAAAATTTCTCAACGCGTCTGCGCTGTACAAACGGTGTAAAACTGATTAATTTGGCTATCCAGATGTCCAAATGGACAAGGATCGCCTTTGATCGCCGCAGGAGAGCGTTTATGCCAATCAGGATCCCCGACGCGTTGCCCGCCGTTAATTTTTTGCGTAATGAAAATGTCTTTGTCATGACCGACTCCCGGGCCGCGGTGCAGGAGATTCGTCCGCTGAAGGTGCTGTTGCTGAATCTGATGCCGAAGAAAATCGAGACTGAAAATCAGTTTCTGCGCCTGCTGTCGAACTCATCACTGCAGATTGATATTCAGCTGCTACGCATCGATCGGCGAGAGTCAAAAAATACGCCGGCGGAGCACCTGAATAACTTTTACTGCCATTTTGAGGACATTCAGCAAGAAAACTTTGATGGGCTTATCGTAACCGGCGCGCCGCTGGGACAGGTGGACTTTGGCGACGTTGCCTATTGGTCGCAGATCGTACGGGTTATTACCTGGGCACGGGCGCACGTGACGTCGACCCTGTTCGTCTGTTGGGCCGCGCAGGCGGCGCTCAATGTACTGTATGGGCTACCGAAGATGACGCGGACGCAGAAGCTCTCCGGAGTATATGCGCACAAGACGCTCGATCCATTGGCGCTGCTGACCCGCGGCTTTGACGACGGCTTTTTGGCGCCGCACTCGCGCTATGCCGACTTTCCGTCGCAGGCGATCCGCACGCATACCGATCTGCAGATCTTTGCCGAGTCTGCGCAGGCCGGCGCCTACCTGTTTGCCAGCGCCGATAAGCGGACGGTGTTTGTGACGGGCCATCCGGAGTATGATGCCCATACGCTGGGCGCGGAGTATTGGCGCGATCTGCACGCGGGTCTGGCGCCGGCGCTGCCGTTTAACTATTTTCCCCGCGACAACCCAGACGATGCGCCGTCGGCGACCTGGCGCAGCCACGGTCACCTGTTGTTCAGTAACTGGCTGAACTACTGCGTTTACCAGATAACCCCTTACGATCTGCGTCAGATGAATCCCACTCTGGAGTAAGCTCTGCTCGCCATTTCCCCGGGCTAGCAGTAGACGGGGGAATGACAAATAACCCTCACATTTCTCCGCCGTAATGCGTATAATCGCCGCCCTGATCCTGATGATTTGTTCACCAGACCTGCCTGTCTTATCAATACAAGAGTACCGTCATGAGTAGTGTCAGCCTGATCCAACCGGAGCGCGATCTGTTCTCCTATACCCCTTATTGGGCCGAATGTTTCGGCACCGCGCCTTTTTTACCGATGTCGCGTGCAGAGATGGATAAGCTGGGCTGGGACAGCTGTGACATTATCATCGTGACCGGGGATGCCTACGTGGATCATCCCAGCTTTGGCATGGCGATTGTTGGCCGCATGCTGGAGGCGCAGGGTTTCCGGGTCGGCATCATCGCCCAGCCGGACTGGACCAGCAAAGACGATTTTATGCGTCTGGGTAAACCGAACCTGTTCTTTGGCGTCACCGCCGGGAACATGGATTCGATGATTAACCGCTATACGGCCGATCGTAAGCTGCGCCACGATGATGCCTACACGCCGAACAACGAAGGCGGCAAGCGCCCGGATCGCGCCACGCTGGTATACAGCCAGCGCTGCAAAGAGGCTTTCAGCGATGTCCCGGTTATCCTTGGGGGCATCGAGGCCAGCCTGCGCCGCGTGGCGCACTATGACTATTGGTCGGATACGGTACGCCGCTCTGTGTTGGTGGATGCCAAGGCGGATATGCTGATGTATGGCAACGGCGAACGCCCGCTGGTTGAGGTTGCGCATCGTTTAGCTGCGGGTGAGCCCATCGCCTCTATCTGCGACGTGCGCAATACCGCCGTCATGCGTAAAGAGGCCCTGCCGGGCTGGAGCGGAGTGGACTCGACCCGTATCGATATGCCGGGGCGCATTGATCCCATTCCGAACCCCTACGGCGATGATTTGGCCTGCTCGCCCAAGGCCGCGGATGAGGCGACGCCGATCAGCGTACGCGCCCCTAAGCCAAAGCCGTGGGAGAAGACCTATGTGCTGCTGCCGTCGTTTGAGAAGGTGAAGGGCGATAAGGTGATGTATGCCCACGCCTCGCGTATTTTGCATCATGAAACCAACCCCGGCTGCGCACGCGCCCTGATGCAGAAGCACGGCGATCGCTACGTGTGGGTCAACCCGCCTGCGATCCCGCTGAGCACCGAGGAGATGGACAGCGTCTATGCCCTGCCGTTCCAGCGCGTACCGCATCCCGCTTACGGCAAGGCCCGCCTACCGGCCTATGACATGATCCGCTTCTCCGTCAACATCATGCGCGGCTGCTATGGCGGCTGTGCCTTCTGCTCTATCACTGAGCACGAGGGCCGCATCATTCAGAGTCGCTCTGAGGACTCCATCATTCGCGAGATCGAGGAGATCCGCGATAAGGTTCCCGGATTTACCGGCATCATCTCCGATCTGGGCGGTCCGACCGCCAACATGTATATGCTGCGCTGCCAGTCGCCGCGCGCGGAGCAGACCTGCCGCCGCGCCTCCTGCGTCTATCCGGATATCTGTCGTCATATGGACACCAACCATGAGCCGACCATTAAGCTCTACCGGCGTGCCCGCGATCTGCAGGGGGTGAAAAAGATCCTGATCGCCTCCGGGGTACGTTACGATCTGGCGGTACAGGATCCGCGCTATATCAAAGAGCTGGCCACGCATCACGTCGGCGGCTATCTGAAGATCGCGCCGGAGCATACGGAAGAGGGGCCGCTGTCCAAGATGATGAAGCCGGGGATGGGCAGCTACTACCGTTTTAAGGAGCTGTTTGACGCCTATTCGAAGCAGGCCGGGAAAGAGCAGTACCTCATCCCCTACTTTATCTCCGCGCACCCGGGGACCCGGGATGAGGATATGGTCAATCTGGCGCTGTGGCTAAAACAGCACCGCTTCCGCCTCGATCAGGTGCAGAATTTCTATCCATCACCGCTGGCCAACTCGACCACCATGTATTACACCGGCAAGAACCCGCTGACTAAGGTGGACTATAAGAGCGAAGATGTGGTGGTGCCGAAGGGCGAGCGTCAGCGCAGGCTGCATAAGGCGCTGCTGCGCTATCACGATCCGGCCAACTGGCCGATGATCCGCACCGCGCTGGAGGAGATGGGGCTACAGCACCTGATCGGCAATCGTCGCGAGTGTCTGGTACCTGCGCCGACGCTGGAGGAGCAGCGCGCCGCGCGCCGCGGCTACCAGCGCAATATGACGCCAGCCATGACCAAGCATACCGGCGCACATCCTCAGGGTAGCGGACGACCAGCAACGCGCGGGGCCGCGAAGGGCGCCGCACAGCCTGCCGCCCGTCCGGGCGGAAAGGGAAATAATGGCCGTCCTGCTCGCCCCGAAGGGCGTAACGCCCGACCGGCGCGTCCCGCCGGACAGGCTAAAAAGCCGCGCTAACGCCCTTGCCGACAGCCTTGATGCTTTAGCATCAGGGCTGCGCTCACCGGCTACAGGCGCATATAGGTGGCGGGATCGGAGCCTAATCGCTTGCCGCACTCCAGGCGGGCGATCTGCGCCCGTTCGCTCGCCTCCAGCGTAAAGTCAAATACGTTGATATTTTCCCTCAGGCGTATCGCCGAGACCGTTTTGGGGATCACTATCCTCCCGCAGTCCAGATGCCAGCGGATCACGATCTGCGCCGGCGTCTTGCCATATTTGGCCGCCAAACGGCGGATCGGCTCCGCGTCAAATACGCCCTCTCCTCCCTGCGCCAGCGGGCTCCAGGCCTCCGTGGCAATACCGTGGTGATGATTCCATGACTGTAGCTCCCGCTGCTGCATCAGTGGGTGTAGCTCAATTTGGTTGATGGTCGGCACCACGCCGGTTTCATCCAGCAGGCGCTGGAGATGGTCAATATTGAAGTTGCAGACCCCGATGCTTTTCACCACTCCTTGGCGTCGCAGGTCGATCAGCCGACGCCAGGCGTGAACAAAGGTATCCTGCAGCGCCATTGGCCAGTGGATCAGGTACAGATCAACATACTCAAGGCGCAGCTTGTGCAGGCTGGCGTGAAAGGCCTGATCGACCGCCATGTGATCCGCGTTCCACAGCTTGGTGGTGATAAACAGCGACTCTCGTGCCAGGCCGCTGTGCTGCAGCGCCTGGCCGACGCCGCTCTCATTGCCATAGATCGCGGCGGTATCGATGGCGCGATAGCCGACGCGCAGCGCCTCGCTGACCACGTCACGGGCCAGCGTATCGCTGACCTGCCAGACGCCGAGCCCCAGCTGGGGAATGCGGTTACCGTCATTCAGCGTAATAAAGGGAGGGGTGGACATGGGGCATCTCCGTTGCGGATGGGTAGGGAATAGGCCGTCAGATTTTCACCTTAGCATATTCATCTCAGCGATGGAGCTCCGCGCAGAGGCGGCGCCGCGAGAGCGTGACCCCGCTGGTGTTTTCCCTTCGGTTAAGGGTATGTTATGACGAGGAGCGCGCCGACGTTCTGCCCCGGCCAGTGCCGGGCTGACCGTCGGTGATGGCTCCCTTACCGTAGGACCGTGCCAACAAGGAGCCCCCCGTGTTTGAACATGTAGATGACTATGCCGGCGATCCGATCCTCTCCCTGATGGAGAGCTATAAGCGGGACGCCCGCGCGCAAAAAGTGAATCTGAGTATCGGCCTGTACTATGACTCGCGGGGGGAGGTGCCGATGCTGGCCTCCGTCGCTACGGCGCAGGCCCGGCTGAACGCCGCGGCGCCGGCGGCGCCGCTCTATCTGCCGATGGAGGGGATGGCAGACTACCGCAGCGCGGTACAGTCGCTGCTGCTGGGGGGGGATCATCCCGCGCTGCGCGCGCGGCGGGTGGCGACCATTCAGACTCTGGGGGGGTCAGGCGCACTCAAGGTGGGCGCAGACTTTCTGCGGCGATATTTTCCCCGTGCCGAGGTCTGGGTCAGCGATCCTACCTGGGAGAATCATGTCGCGATTTTCGAGGGCGCGGGTTTCCGGGTACATCGCTATCCCTATTTTGATCCCCAGACGCTGGGCGTGTGCTTCGATGCCATGCTGGAGACGTTGGCGCAGCTGCCGCCCCACAGCATCGTGCTACTTCACCCCTGCTGCCATAACCCCACCGGTTCGGATCTGACGCCGGCGCAGTGGGATAGTCTGGTGTCGCTGCTGCGACGTCGGGCGCTGATCCCGTTTCTGGATATTGCCTATCAGGGGTTCGGCGGCGGCATGGAGCAGGATGCCTATGCTATCCGGACGATGGCCGCCGCAGGGCTGCCCTGCCTGGTCAGCAACTCGTTCTCTAAAATTTTCTCGCTGTACGGTGAGCGCGTCGGCGGTCTGTCGGTCATGTGCAGCGATGAGGTCGAGGCCGGGCGGGTGCTGGGACAGCTGAAGGCGACGGTGCGGCGCAACTACTCCAGCCCGCCGTTGCACGGCGCCGCCCTTGTGGCTACGGTGCTGAATGACGCCGATTTACAGCGCCAGTGGCGCGAAGAGGTAGAGGCGATGCGCCTGCGCATCATCGCCATGCGCGGGCAGCTGGCGTCGCGCCTCAACCTGGCGCTGCCGTCGCGTCGCTTTGACTACCTGTGTCAGCAGCGGGGCATGTTCAGCTATACCGGACTCAGTGCGCAGCAGGTCGGCGATCTGCGCCGGCGCGACGGCGTTTACCTGGTCGGCAGCGGGCGTATGTGCATGGCGGGACTCAACGAGAGTAACCTCGATCGCGTGGCCACCGCGCTGGTTCGCGTGATGGCGCCGCAGGAATAATGGCCGGCGCTGCGTAGATTCTGCGTTTAGGCACGCGTATCTCCCCGTGTCTACGCGTTACTGACGCGGCGTCTGGCTATCTTTACAGAACTTTCCGCTGCGTTTTCTTGCCGCCGACTGTACAAAGAATATACTTATTGAGGACGTCGCAAGATGTGGTATCAGCATACCCTGGTTCTGCGGGCGAGAGCGCGTGGTTTCCACCTGATTACTGCCGAGATTATTGCCGGCCTGCCCGCGCTGCGTCAGGTGCGGGTCGGGCTGTTGCACCTGCTGTTACAGCACACCTCTGCGTCGCTTACCCTCAATGAAAACTGTGATCCCACAGTGCGCTATGACATGGAAGGTTATTTTTCGCGCACGGTGCCGGATGGCGCTCCCTATGCGCACGACGATGAAGGCGCGGACGATATGCCCGCCCATATTGCGTCGTCTCTGCTGGGCGTCTCGCTGACGGTGCCGGTGCGCCAGGGCGCGTTACAGCTTGGAACCTGGCAGGGTATTTGGCTTGGCGAACACCGCATACAGGGCGGCGCGCGCCGTATTGTAGCAACCATACAAGGGGATAGGATTGATGAATGATTCGGCTTTTATGCAATACTGCCTGTCAAAGCCCGGCGCGCAGCAGAGCCAGCAAAACCGCTGGCGGACGCACCAGGCGCGCGTCGGCGGTATTTTGTTCGCCATGGTTGAAAACGGCGAAGGGCGTCCGGCGGTCGCGGTGAAAACTAGCTGCGAGCAGGCCACCCGACTGCGCAGCCAGCATAAAGACATCGTGCCCAGCCGTCGGCTGAACAAGGCGCACTGGAGCACTGTGTTTCTGGACGGCGCTATCAACGACTCGCTGCTGTATCAGCTGGTGGACAGTTCCTATCAGCTGGCGCTGCACCAGGCCAGCGACGCGCACCCGCTGCAGTAGCCCCTCCGTCGGCGCCCCGTCGCCGGTGCGTGGCATCCGGCGTAGGGGCGGATGACAGCGTGTTTTTCCACGCCGTCAGGTTCCCTTAGGCATTGTCCAGGATCGGACGCAGGAAGCGGGCCGTATGGGAGGCTTCACAGCGGGCGACGGTCTCCGGCGTGCCGGCGACCAAGATCTCGCCGCCGCCGCTGCCGCCTTCCGGCCCCAGATCCACGATCCAGTCCGCCGTTTTGATCACGTCCAGATTGTGCTCGATAACCACGATGGTGTTGCCCTGATCGCGTAGCTGGTGCAGTACCGCCAGCAGCTGCTGAATGTCGGCAAAGTGCAGACCGGTGGTCGGCTCATCCAGGATATACAGTGTTTGTCCGGTGCCACGCTTGGAGAGCTCGCGTGAGAGTTTGACCCGCTGAGCCTCGCCGCCGGAGAGGGTGGTGGCCGACTGCCCCAGGCGAATATAGCCCAGGCCGACGTCCATCAGGGTCTGCAGCTTGCGCGCCAGCGCAGGAACGGCGTCAAAAAAGCTGCGCGCCTCCTCAATGGTCATCTCCAGCACCTCGTGGATGCTTTTGCCCTTGTACTTGATCTCCAGCGTTTCACGGTTGTAGCGCTTGCCCTTGCACTGGTCGCACGGCACATAGATGTCCGGCAGGAAGTGCATCTCCACCTTGATGACCCCATCGCCCTGACAGGCCTCACAGCGCCCGCCGCGCACGTTAAAGCTGAAGCGTCCCGGGGTATAGCCGCGCGCCCGCGACTCCGGCACCCCGGAAAATAGCTCGCGGATCGGGGTAAAGATGCCGGTGTAGGTCGCCGGATTAGAGCGCGGGGTTCGCCCGATGGGGCTCTGATCGATGTCGATCACCTTATCGAAATGCTCCAGCCCCTCGATGCTGCGGTAGGGGGCCGGTTCGCCCAGCGTAGCGCCGTTTAGCTGGCGCTGGGCGATGGGGAACAGCGTATCGTTGATCAGGGTGGACTTGCCGGAGCCGGAAACGCCGGTGATGCAGGTGAACAGCCCGACCGGCAGGGTCAAGGTCACCTCTTTCAGGTTATTGCCGCGTGCGCCGCTCAGCTTGAGCACCCGCGTCGGATCGGCGGCGATCCGCTCGCTGGGGATGGCGATCTTACGTTGTCCACTCAGATATTGGCCGGTCAGGGAGGCCGGCGTCGCCATGATCTGCTCCACGTTGCCCTGGGCGACGATCTTGCCGCCGTGCACCCCGGCGCCCGGGCCGATATCGATAACGTGGTCGGCGGCGCGGATGGCGTCCTCGTCGTGTTCGACCACGATCACTGTGTTGCCCAGGTTGCGCAGATGCATCAGCGTATCGAGCAGGCGTTCGTTATCGCGCTGATGCAGACCGATGGAGGGTTCATCGAGCACGTACATCACCCCGACCAGCCCGGCGCCGATCTGGCTGGCTAGACGAATGCGCTGCGCTTCGCCGCCGGACAGGGTCTCGGCGGAGCGGGACAGGCTCAGGTAGTTCAGGCCGACGTTGACCAAAAACTGCAGGCGCTCGCCGATCTCTTTCAGCACCTTCTCGGCGATTTTGGCGCGCTGTCCCTCTAGCGCCAGTCCGTGAAAGAAGCGCAGCGCAGCGCCGATGCTGAGGTCGGCTATCTGCGGCAGCGTGGTGTCTTTAATGAAGACGTTGCGCGCCTCTTCACGCAGACGCGTCCCGCCGCAGGTGGCGCAGGGACGGTTGCTGATGAATTTGGCCAGCTCCTCGCGCACCGCGCTGGACTCAGTCTCTTTGTAGCGGCGCTCCATGTTGTGCAGCACCCCCTCGAAGGGGTGACGGCGTACGGTGGTATCGCCGCGATCGTTAATGTACTTGAATTCGATCTCGTCTTTGCCGGAGCCGTACAGCACCACGTGGCGTACCGTTTCATCCAGGGAGTCGAAGGGCGCCTCAATATCAAAATGATAATGGTCGGCCAGCGAGCGCAGCATCTGGAAATAGTAGAAGTTGCGGCGATCCCAGCCGCGAATGGCGCCGCCCGCCAGCGACAGTTCGCCGTTTTGTACCACCCGCTCCGGATCGAAATATTGCTGTACCCCGAGGCCGTCGCAGGTGGGGCAGGCGCCCGCCGGGTTATTGAAGGAGAACAGCCGTGGCTCCAGCTCCCGCATGCTGTAACCGCACAGCGGGCAGGCGAAGTTGGCGGAAAATAGCATCTCTTCCGCCTGGGGATCGTCCATATCGGCGACCACCGCGCTGCCGCCGGAGAGTTCCAGGGTGGTTTCAAACGATTCCGCCAGGCGCTGGGCCATGTCGGCCTTCACTCGGAAGCGATCGACGACCACGTCGATGCTGTGTTTTTTCTGCAGCTCCAGCTTCGGCGGATCGGAGAGATCGCACACCTCGCCGTCGATTCGGGCGCGGATGTAGCCCTGCGCCGCCAGGTTTTCCAGCGTCTTGCTGTGCTCCCCCTTGCGATCCTTGATGATCGGGGCCAGCAGCATCAGACGTTTCCCCTCCGGCTGGGCCAGAACGTTGTCCACCATCTGGCTGACGGTCTGCGCCGCCAGCGGCGTGCCGTGCTGCGGACAGCGCGGCTCACCGACGCGGGCGAACAGCAGGCGCAGGTAGTCATGAATTTCAGTGATGGTTCCCACGGTGGATCTCGGGTTGTGGGAGGTGGATTTCTGCTCGATGGAGATGGCCGGAGAGAGTCCCTCGATATGGTCGACGTCCGGCTTTTCCATCAGCGACAGGAACTGGCGGGCGTAGGCAGAAAGGGATTCGACGTAGCGCCGCTGCCCTTCGGCATACAGGGTATCGAACGCCAGAGAGGATTTGCCGGATCCGGACAGACCGGTGATGACCACCAGTTTGTCGCGGGGGATAATCAGATTGATATTCTTGAGATTATGGGTGCGAGCACCGCGTATTTCTATTTTATCCATTACCTACTTCCCGGATTAACAGTTACCGATCTCACCGTGCACACGCTGGATCATTGATTATGACATATCCGAAACTGAATGGATATCCAGTATTCAATAACCGAAGTGGTGCGCCTTAAACCGGATCTCGAACGCCTACACAAAACGATGATGAGTGCTCAAGCGTCGCTGGCGTGTTAGAATTTACGGTTTAGACTGAATAAATTTACTTCATCAGGAGAGTCGACATGGCCAGCAGAGGCGTAAATAAAGTGATTCTTATCGGGAATCTGGGTCAGGACCCGGAGGTCCGCTATATGCCGAACGGCGGCGCCGTTGCCAATTTGACGCTGGCAACTTCTGACAGCTGGCGTGACAAGCAGACCGGTGAGCAGAAAGAGCGCACCGAATGGCACCGTGTTGCGCTGTACGGCAAGCTGGCGGAGATCGCTGGTGAGTACCTGCGCAAAGGCTCTCAGGTGTACATCGAAGGTCAGCTGCGTACCCGTAAGTGGCAGGATCAGAGCGGCCAGGATCGCTACACCACGGAAGTCGTGGTCGATATCAGCGGCTCCATGCAGATGCTGGGCGGTCGCCAGGGCGGCGGTGCGCCGATGGGCAACCAGGGGCAGCAGGGCGGCTGGGGTCAGCCGCAGCAGCCGCAGGGCGCCGCGTTCAGCGGCGGCCAGGCGGCACCGCGTCAGCAGTCACAGCAGGGCGGCTATTCCGCGCCGGCTCAACCGGCTCAGCCGGCAGCGCCGCAGAGCAGCGAACCGCCGATGGACTTTGACGACGATATCCCGTTCTGATAGCGCGCGGGTATTCCCCTTTAAAGCCCCGCAGCGCGGGGCTTTTTACTATTTTTCCGCCAGAGAGCGGACACCACCCGGCATAACCGTTCCATAGAGACGGGCGACATGGGATGAGGGAGAACATATGGTATTACGACGGCTTTCCTGGATGGTCGGCAGCGGCGCCTGGCTGATGCCCTGGGTACTGCTGCTGTGGCAGTGGCTGGAGACCGGGCAGCATCAGGCGGCGATCTCGCCGCAGGCCTACAACGGCTGGAAGATGACGGTGCTGCTGGCCGATGCCGCCTTCGCCGGCGCGCTCTCGCTGCTGGCGCTGCTGGTCGGCGCGGTCGCGCTGGCGCGAACCCCGCAGGAGACGCTGCGTCCGCTGCAGCGAATGGTGGAGTTGCTGGTGCTGGCGCTGCCGCTGTTGTTTTGCCTGTTTGTCGCCGGTCTGTTCTGGGTGCACGGCTAAGCAGC
This sequence comes from Edwardsiella anguillarum ET080813, assembly GCF_000264765.2. Lineage (GTDB taxonomy): Bacteria > Pseudomonadota > Gammaproteobacteria > Enterobacterales > Enterobacteriaceae > Edwardsiella > Edwardsiella anguillarum. Next base: position 1,378,044 of record NZ_CP006664.1, on the reverse strand, counting down.
GGGCGGCCCGGGTAAACGGGCCGCGCGGCGCATCAACCGGCCGTTAGCTCATACTTCTTTATCTTGCGGTAGAGGGTGGCAATACCGATACCCAGCTCCTCCGCCGCCTGCTTCTTATTGCTGTAGCGCGCTAGCGCCTCGCGGATCATCTGCTTTTCCATCTCCTCCAGCGCCGTGCTGCCGTGGTCGTCGCCGCAGGCTACGCTACTCTGATAGGCGCTGTTATCCTCCCGATAGTTCAGGGTAACCTGCCCATTGATCAGGTTGGGCGGCAGCAGCGCGGTGTCGATCACCTCGCCGCTGGGCACGACGTTGATCAGGTACTCCATCAGGTTACTCAGCTCGCGCACGTTGCCCGGCCAGCGGTAGCGCTTGAGCAGCATCATGACCTCCGGCGAAATGCCGGGATAGACCAGGCCGATGCGCTTGGTGTGCAGGTTAAGGAAGTAGTGGATCAGCAGCTCAATGTCGCCCTGCCGCTCGCGCAGCGGCGGCAGGGCCATCGGGATCACATTCAGGCGATAGTAGAGGTCTTCGCGGAACTTACCGTCGGCGATGTACTGCTCTAGGTTCTGGTTGGTGGCGGAGATAATGCGGATATCGACGGCGATGGGGCTGCTGGAGCCGATGGGCTGCACCTCGCGCGACTCGATGGCGCGTAGCAGTTTGGCCTGCAGGGTCAGCGGCATGTCGCCGATTTCGTCCAGAAACAGCGTTCCGTGGTTGGCGGCCTGGATCAGCCCCATTTTACCGTTGGCGGAGGCGCCGGTGAAGGCGCCCTTCACGTAGCCGAACAGTTCGCTCTCCAGCAGCTGATCCGGAATGGCGGCGCAGTTGATGGCGATAAACGGCTTGTTATTGCGATCGCTGAGCTGGTGGATGGCGCGAGCCACCACCTCTTTACCGGTACCGCTCTCGCCCACGATCAGCACGCTCGACGGGCTGGACGCGATGCGGCTGATCAGCCGCTTCAGGTTGCGCATCGGGCGGCACTCTCCGACCAAATGCTCGATGCGCGGATCGTCGGGGTTCAGTTCGACGTTCATCGGTGAATGGGACTGATGGAACGTCATCAAAAAGAGCTGGTGGTCCTGAATGTCATGCAGCTGGCCGATAATCAGCTCTTGGTGCTGATCGAAAGCGACAATATGCTGTAGATGACCGCTGAGGTAGTTCTGCTGATAGGTCAGGGGGCGAATATTAAATGTCTTACCAATAACTTGCTCATTAATGGCGTTCAGCTGTTTTAATGCCGTGGCATTGGCAAACTGCGCCTGGTTATTTTCATCCAATACCAATACGCCTTGATCCATATTCTCGATCAGACTGAGTAATATTTTGCTGACGCCATCGTTCCCTCCCTGGCTTTCCAAGAGTTTAGAAACAAATATGTTGGATATATGCCGGACATAATCGGAAAACTCATGCAAATTATCCTTTATTCGCTCCTGCTGCTCCTGGGTAAAGGCCACCAGGCTGATAACGCCGATGCAGTTCCCCTGGAACAGGATCGGCGTTCCGAGAAAAGCCTTTTCCTTACAGTTGTCCTTACTGTTGCATCCCTCGCAGACCGGATCGAAGCGGGAGCGGATCACCACTTTTTCCTGCTTGGTATCTAGCACATAGCGCAGCAGGCGCGAGTTGCTGTTGAGCTTGCGGCCAAAGAATTTACCGTAGGGGCCGGTGCCGGCGACGCGCGTCATGGTGGCATCGACGATCTCGACCTCCAGCTGCAGTACGCTGGAAAGCATTTTGGTAAAGCGCAGGATAGTAGGCTGGATCTGCATTAAAACGGATTGAGTGTTTGCGGGTGTCATAATTGAACCTTTCTTTAGCACTTAACCAGTTACCCTGCATTACGGGTATGTTGGCTGATGTTAGAACCTATTCCATTAGGCCATAAGCGTGTTCTTTTATCGCATGATACTAACTCAGCAATATTGAAGTTTGATAAGGAAGCGTTTCTTTTCGCTCGCGATACGACAAATATGTAAGAGCCATCACACTTTATTATCAAAATGAGAGATACGCCCTTAACGTTATCAATATGGGTTGAGGGTGGAGGGGGAATAGCGCGGAAATATTCCACGCGTGGTCGGTCATCTGTATATTTACTCTGCTGATAATATGCATTCAATAGATAAAAACCGTCGTTTCCCGCTGCTGGTAAGCGCTATTTTGTGATGGCTCTCGCACAATGTTATGGGATCTCCGTTGGCCCTTCTGCAGAAAACAAATTTGGCACAGTTATTGTTTAAGTATTGCCAGTCGCTGTTATCGGCTGTTTGCAGGTCGGACTCTCACCACCTGGGCGGCGTAGCAGGTTGTCAGGTAGCCAGTCACTTACTCATTAGGGCCATACGATGAAAACTGTTAATGAAATTATCAAGGATATCAACGCGCTCAAGTCTAACCTTCATGACAAGGACTTTCTGTTGACCTGGGAGCAGAGTCCGGAGGAGCTGAAGCTGGTGCTGGATGTCGCTGAGGCGCTGAAGACCATGCGCGCTGAAAATATCGCGACCAAAATCTTTAACAGCGGGCTGGGTATCTCCGTGTTCCGCGATAACTCGACCCGTACCCGTTTCTCCTATGCGTCTGCCCTGAACCTGCTGGGTTTGGCCCAGCAGGATCTGGATGAAGGCAAATCCCAAATCGCCCACGGTGAGACCGTGCGTGAAACCGCCAACATGATCTCCTTCTGCGCCGATGCCATCGGCATCCGTGACGATATGTTCCTGGGCGCCGGTAACGCCTATATGCGTGAGGTCGGCGCGGCGCTGGATGAAGGCTACGAGCAGGGCGTTCTGCCGCAGCGTCCGGCGCTGGTCAACCTGCAGTGCGATATCGACCACCCGACCCAGTCCATGGCCGATCTGGCCTGGCTGCGCGAGCACTTCGGCAGCCTGGAAAACCTGAAAGGCAAGAAGATCGCCATGACCTGGGCCTATTCACCGAGCTATGGCAAGCCGCTGTCCGTGCCGCAGGGCATCATCGGCTTGATGACCCGCTTTGGGATGGACGTCACGCTGGCCCATCCGGAAGGCTATGACCTGATCCCCGACGTGGTGGAGGTCGCCCACAACAACGCCAAGGCGTCCGGCGGCAGCTTCCGTCAGGTGAGCTCCATGGAAGAGGCCTTCAAGGATGCGGATATCGTCTATCCCAAGTCCTGGGCGCCTTACAAGGTGATGGAGCAGCGCACCGAGCTGCTGCGCGCCAATGATCACGATGGCCTGAAGGCCCTGGAGAAACAGTGCCTGGCCCAGAACGCCAATCATAAAGATTGGCACTGCACCGAAGAGATGATGAAGCTGACCCGCGGCGGCGAAGCGCTGTATATGCACTGCCTGCCGGCCGATATCTCCGGCGTCTCCTGTAAGGAGGGTGAGGTGACGGAAGGGGTATTCGAGAAATACCGCATCGCTACCTATAAAGAGGCCAGCTGGAAGCCGTACATCATCGCCGCGATGATCGTCGCCCGTAAATTCCCGAAACCGGGCCTGGTGCTGGAGCAGCTGCTCAAGGAAGCCCAGAAGCGTATTAAGTAACACCGTCGGCCGGCCGAGTGGGCCGGCCTCTCCGCCAGCGCGGATTTCTTATTCGATGGATGAGGTTGGGTTATGTCTGTTTTCTCGCTGAAGGTGGATGTTGCGCAAAACCGTTTCTTCAATGGTGAAACGTCGCCACTGTTCTCCCGCGCCGAAGCGCAGAAAGCGCGGGCCTTTCATAAAAAAATCACCGGCTACCGTCCAACGCCGCTGTATGCCCTGGACGAACTGTCGCACCTGTTTGGCATCGGCAAGATCCTGGTGAAGGATGAGTCGCAGCGCTTTGGCCTGAATGCCTTCAAGATGCTGGGCGGTGCCTACGCCATTGCACGCCTGCTGTGCGAAAAGTATCACATGGATATCAATGACTTCTCCTTCGAGAAGCTCAAATCCACCCTGACCGAGCGAATGACCTTTGCCACCACCACCGACGGCAACCACGGTCGCGGCGTGGCCTGGGCAGCGCAGCAGCTGGGACAGCATGCCGTGGTGTACATGCCCAAGGGATCGGCGCGCGAACGCGTGGAGCATATCCGGAACCTGGGCGCCGAGTGCATCGTCACGGACATGAACTATGACGACACCGTGCGTCTGACCATGAAGACGGCGCAGGAGCGCGGCTGGGAGGTGGTACAGGATACTGCCTGGGAGGGCTACACCAAGATCCCGACCTGGATCATGCAGGGGTATGCCACGCTAGCGGATGAGGCGGTGGAGCAGATGACGCAGATGGGCATTGCCCGTCCGACCCACGTCTTCCTGCAGGCCGGCGTGGGCGCCATGGCCGGCGGGGTGCTGGGCTATCTGGTCGACGTCTACGGTGCACAGAACCTGCACTCGGTGATCGTCGAGCCGGATCTGGCGGACTGCGTGTTCCGCTCCGGCGTGAAGGGCGAGATCGTCAACGTCGGCGGCGATATGGCCACCATCATGGCCGGTCTGGCCTGCGGCGAGCCTAACCCGCTGGGCTGGCCGCTGCTGCGCAACTGCGCCACCCAGTTTATCTCCTGTCAGGACAAGGTGGCGGCGCTGGGGATGCGCGTGCTGGGCAACCCGCTGGGTCAGGATGCTCGCATCATCTCCGGCGAGTCGGGCGCCGTCGGCCTGGGGGTTCTGGCCGCCGTCCATCACCATCCGCGCCGCGAAGAGCTGATGAAGACGCTGGGGCTGAACCGTGACTCCGTGGTGCTGTTGATCAGCACCGAAGGGGATACCGACGTGAAGCACTACCGTGAAGTGGTTTGGGAAGGGAAATACCCGGCGTGTGAATAAGCGCGGGGGCATCGTTGAATTCATGCTCCCCGCCCAGCGGGGGGATCACCACTGGAGAAGAATATAATGGCTAAGCAAGTTCCGTTCGATATGATTCTGGAGAAGGCGCATCAGTATAAAGACGACATGTCCCGTTTCCTGCGCGACATGATTGCCATCCCCAGTGAAAGCTGTGATGAAAAGCGCGTCGTGCAGCGCATCAAAGAAGAGATGGAGAAGGTGGGCTTCGATCGGGTTGAGATCGACCCGATGGGCAACGTGCTGGGCTATGTGGGCCACGGTCCGCACCTGATCGCCATGGATGCCCACATCGACACCGTCGGCATCGGCAACATCAAAAACTGGACCTTCGACCCCTATGAGGGGATGGAGACCGACGATCTGATCGGCGGGCGCGGCGCGTCGGATCAGGAAGGGGGCATGGCCTCCATGGTGTATGCCGGCAAGATCATCAAGGATCTGGGGCTGGAGGATCAGTATACCCTGCTGGTGACCGGTACCGTTCAGGAGGAGGACTGCGACGGCCTGTGCTGGCAGTACATCATCGAGCAATCTAAGATCCGCCCGGAGTTTGTGGTCAGCACCGAGCCGACCGATTGCCAGATCTATCGCGGCCAGCGCGGACGCATGGAGATCCGTATCGACGTGCAGGGCGTCAGCTGTCACGGCTCCGCGCCGGAGCGCGGCGACAATGCCATCTTCAAGATGGGGCCGATCCTCAACGAACTGCAGGAGCTGTCGCAGAGCCTGGGGTATGATGAGTTCCTCGGCAAGGGGACCCTGACCGTCTCCGAGATCTTCTTCACCTCACCGAGCCGCTGCGCTGTGGCCGACAGCTGTGCCGTCTCCATCGACCGCCGCCTGACCTGGGGCGAGACCTGGGAAGGGGCGCTGGAGGAGATCCGCGCGCTGCCGGCGGTGCAGGCGGCCAACGCCACCGTCTCCATGTATAACTACGATCGTCCCTCCTACACCGGGCTGGTCTATCCGACCGAATGCTACTTCCCCACCTGGAAGGTCGAAGAGGATCATGTCACGGTGAAAACCCTGAGCCAGGCTTACCAGGGGCTGTTCCATAAGCAGCCGGTGGTCGACAAGTGGACCTTCTCCACCAACGGCGTCTCCATCATGGGCCGCCACGGTATCCCGGTGATCGGCTTTGGTCCGGGTAAAGAGCCGGAGGCGCACGCGCCGAACGAGAAGACCTGGAAGGATCACCTGGTGACCTGCGCGGCGATGTATGCCGCCATCCCGCTGACCTATCTTGAGCAGTTGAAGAAGTAATTCTGACGCTATCTGCCCCGGCACCGTGCGTGCCGGGGTCTCTTTGCGGAGTCTCGACGATGAAAAGCCTGATTAAAAACGGCACGGTGGTGAATCATGACGGCGAACGGCGCGCGGACGTGCTGATCGAACACGGCATTATCAGCCGTCTGGAGCCCGGCCTGTCGGAGGACGAGGCAGATGAAGTGATCGACGCCGACGGGTGCTATGTGATGCCCGGCGGGGTGGACGTACATACCCACTTTAATATCGATGTCGGTCTGGCCCGCAGCTGTGATGATTTTTTTACCGGTACCCGCGCGGCGGCGTGTGGCGGTACAACAACCATTATCGACCATATGGGCTTTGGCCCGAAGGGCTGCTCTCTGCACCATCAGCTGGCAGCCTATCACGGCTACGCCGCGGATAAGGCGGTGATCGACTACAGTTTCCACGGGGTGATCCAGCATATCGACGAGGCGATCCTCGACGAGATGGCCTCGATGGTGCATGAAGAGGGGATCAGCAGCTTTAAGCTCTATCTGACCTACGGTTTCAAGCTGGACGACGATGCGGTGCTACGCGCGCTGCGCCGTCTGCACCAGGTCGGCGCGCTGACCACGGTGCACCCGGAGAACGATGCCGCCATCGCCCAGCGGCGCGCCCATTATCTGGCGCAAGGCGAGGTCGCGCCGATCTTTCACGCCCGCAGCCGTCCCTTGGAGTGCGAGGCGGAGGCCATCGCCCGGATGATTAACCTGGCGCAGCTGGCCGGCAATGCACCGCTGTATATCGTTCACCTGTCCAACGGGCTGGGGCTGGACTACCTGCGTCTGGCCCGCGCGCGCCATCAGCCGGTGTGGGTCGAGACCTGCCCGCAGTATCTGCTGCTGGATGAACGCAGCTATCTGCGTGAGGACGGCCTGAAGTTTATTCTCAGTCCGCCGCTGCGCAACCTGCGCGAACAGGACGCCCTGTGGTGCGGCATCAGCGACGGCGCCATCGATGTGGTGGCCACCGACCACTGCACTTTCCCCTACCGCCAGCGTCTGGCGCTCTCCAGCGGCAACTTCAGTCGCTGTCCTAACGGCCTGCCGGGGGTGGAGAACCGGATGCTGCTGCTGTTCTCCGCCGGGGTGATGACCGGGCGTATCTCGCTGGCGCATTTCGTGTCGCTAACTAGCGCGACCCCAGCGCGCCTGTTTGGGCTGTGGCCGCAGAAGGGGGTGATCGCGCCGGGCGCCGACGCCGACGTAGTGATCATCGATCCGCGCCGGACGACGACGGTGCGACACGGCGACTTACATGACAACGCCGACTACAGCCCCTATGAGGGCATGGTATGCCGGGGAGCCATTCGCCATACCCTGGCGCGCGGCGAGCGTATTTTCAGTGAGGGTGAGTTTAGCGCCGAGCCGGGGCGCGGGCGTTTCCTGAAGCGGAAGGCGTTTCAGGCACCGGTATAAGCAGTACGGCTGCGCCCGCATACCGCCGGGAAGCTTGCGCGACGGGATGCAGTCCGGTCCAACAACATACGAGTGAGGATATGATGAAGAAAAAAATCGTGCTCGCGCTGGGGGGCAACGCACTGGGCGAGGGGCTGGCCGAACAGATGAAGGCGGTGAAGACCACGGCGCGGGCGATTGTCGATTTGATCGCCCAGGGGCACCAGGTGGTGGTCACCCACGGCAACGGTCCGCAGGTGGGGATGATCAACCAGGCGTTTGAGGCGGCGGCGAAAACCGAGGCCCATACGCCGATGCTGCCGATGTCGGTCTGCGTCGCGTTGAGTCAAGGATATATCGGCTACGATCTGCAGAATGCGCTACGTGAGGAGCTGCGGGATCGGGGGATGGATACGCCGGTAGCGACGCTGATCACTCAGGTTGAGGTGGATGGTAAGGATCCTGCCTTCCTCAATCCGTGCAAGCCGATCGGCTCCTTCTTCACGCAGCAGGAGGCGGAGATCCTGACGCGCAACGGCTACAACATGAAAGAGGACGCCGGGCGCGGCTATCGCCGCGTTGTCGCCTCGCCGAAGCCGGTGGACATTATTGAGAAAGAGACCGTCAAGGCGATGATCAACGCCGGCCAGGTAGTGATCACCGTCGGCGGCGGCGGGATCCCGGTGATCCGCGAGGGTAATCACCTACGCGGCGCCAGCGCGGTGATCGACAAGGACTGGGCCAGCGCCAAGCTGGCGGAGATGATCGATGCCGACATGCTGATCATCCTGACGGCGGTGGAGAAGGTCGCCATCAACTTTGGTAAGCCGAACCAGCAGTGGCTCGATCGCCTGAGCCTGGAGGATGCCCAGCGCTTTATCGATGAGGGGCACTTCGCCAAGGGCTCCATGCTGCCCAAGGTCGAGGCGGCGCTCTCCTTTGCGCGCACCCGTCCGGGGCGCGAGGCGCTGATCACCGTATTGGATAAAGCCAAAGAGGGGATCGAGGGGAAAACCGGCACCGTGGTGTGCCAGTAAGCGCAGGGAAAAACGAAAGGGGCGCTTGGCGCCCCTTTTTACTGTCTGACTCTCCGGTCGCGCACTAGGGGCGCGGGCTCAGCTTCATCATCGCCTCCAGCACCGCGCCGCCGATGGCGCGCGCTTTATCGGAGACGGTGGTGTAGTCGGCCTGCGCGCCGCGCGGATCGACGTCGCCGATCTTAAACCCGGCGCTGACCTCCAGCCCCTCGATCAGCAGGCCGCGTACCATACCCTGCAGCGGAGAGACCACCGGCGTCGTATCGATATGGGCGATAATATCGCCCTCGTTGACCAGATCGCCCAGCTTAACGCAGCAGTGCATAATGCCGGCGTGCGGGGCGCGGATCACCCGGCGGGTGGTATGACCGTTAATGTTGCCCGGGATCCCGGTATTGGCCTGGGCAAAGCCGCGGTAGATCACCCGCCCCAGGTGGTGTCCGCGGTTGGTTTCGATCACCGCATCGCAGTCTTGGCCGGCCTCGAAGCCGGGACCGAGGGCGACGGTCACCGGGGCCATATCGCGCCGCGTCCCCAGATTCTGCTTAGCCAGGATCGCATCGACCAGATAGTGGGGCTGCAGCTCAGCCAGCGTGAGGCACTGCGGATCGACCAGTACCGGGATGATCCCCTGTTCGGTCAGGCTGAAGGCCTGCTCTGCGCCATCGGCGCGGCGGGCGGTGACGCCCTCGACCGTACTCTCCCCGTCGAAGACGGCCTGGGCAAAGGCGACGCTGCGGCGGATCACCGTCGGCTTGGCCACCTCCAGCATCAGTACCTGAAACCCGGCGTGGTACAGCCTCAGCGCCACGCCGGTAGCGATATCGCCGGCGCCGCGGATCGCCACCAGGCGGTTGCGCTGCAGACGGATATTCTGTTTCATCAGGCCGCCGGCGGCGCGGTTTTTGATCTGCAGCACTTCGGCCAGAATGCTGACGGCGATCTCTTCCGGTGTTTCGGCGCCGATGTTATAGCCTATGGGGGCGTGCAGGCGTGCTAAGTGCTCCTCGTCGATACCGCTCTGGCGCAGCTGCTGGCAGAAGGTCTGCACCTTGCGACGACTACCTAACAGCCCTAGGTAATACAGCGGCTTATCGATCAGACAGTCGAGGGCTTCCTTATCCTGGCTGTTGGTGGCGATGATGACAAAGCTCTCCGCTTCGATCTGCATCGCCGCGATGAGATGGGTATAGCTGTCGGCGTGGTGTAGGCGAGTGCCCGCAGGAAAGAGTGCCGGATCCAGACTCTCCTGATAAGTATCGCCGACGTGGATGTCAAAGCCCAGCGAGGCGGCGGCGTGGGCGATGGCACGGTTGACGTGGCCGGCGCCGATCAGTACCAGACGCGGGCGTAGGCCGTGCACGTCGATATAGACCGACATGGCGCCGCCGCAGTCAGAGCCGACGGCGTCCTGACCACTGCGCGCCATGCGTCCGTGGAATACGCGCGGCTTGCGTTCGGCCAGCGCCTGCATGGCCTGTTCAATGACCAGCCGTTCGATCATGCCGCCGCCGATGGTGCCGATGATGCCGCCGTCTTTCAGTACCAGCATCTGCGCCGAATGGCGCGGCGTGGAGCCACGGCTCTCGATAATTTGGGCCATGGCGAACGGGCGGTTTTGTTCCTCGAGTTGCGCAGCTTGTGCAAAGATATTCATAACGACCTCAATGTCGACTGCCTTGTTGTTATTCCCGGCGCGGCGGCGGGCCTGCGCGGGGATCGTTGTTGTCATGGCGCTGCAGAATGCGCGTAATCGGGGGCTGTTCACGGACGGCGCCGAGCCAGACGGCGTCCAGCGTCCCGTCGTTAAGCAGGGCATACAGGCTGGCGTCCGTGACGTTATCAGATTGATAAAAGCGGTTGATCAGCCAGACCCGCCGAGCCCCATCGGGGACGCCCTTAAACATACCGTTCGGATGGCGAATGAAGCGGCTCATCGCCGCCATATCCAGGCGTTCTCCCTCCGCCAGGCCGCTGCGGGCGGCGAACAGCGGCCAACGGTGTACGTTCTGTGCGCCGACGGGATGCCCTAGCGTTTGTCCCCCGCTCACCGCGATCACGCAATGGCTACGCTCAGGGATGCAAGGTTCGTGCCCCGCAGGCGCCTTCATCGCTAGGTGATGTGCCCCATCGGCCTCCACCAAGATCACATCGGCCAGACGGCACTGGGACAGGGCATCGATCTGGGCCGGGGTAAAGCCTCGCACCTTACCCTGGACAGGGTCCCAGGTGGCGAAGCAGGCGGTGATCGCCGCGCGCAGCGCGTCAGCCGGTAAGGCTGCTAGCTGATGGCAAAACAGAGTGGGGAGCGTGTCGGGCAGATACATGCGGGTGGTGGTGGTGACCATCACTCGCTGGCCGCGTTCGGCAAAGGCGCGCGCTAGCCAGCGTAGGGCGCTGGTTTTTCCGCCGGCGCCGATCAGGCTGATCAGCAGCGGACCGGTCTCCGCATGGCAGTCCCTCAGTACGTCCTGCAGTTCGGGTATCATGGCATTCGGCATATGTGCTATTAATAGAACCGGTTCCCTGCGGCCATTTTTATTCATCGCGTTGCGTCCGCGCGCCGCCTTCGGCGGCGGTGCGTGACGTCGATGTCTGCGGGCTGCAATTGCCATCATGATGCCGACAGGGCGCGGCGCTATGCTCCTAATCCAGTGGAAAAATAGAATGATGCAGCTAACAGAGAATATTATTCCCGAGGCGGTCGAGGGGATCATTACCGCCGCGGGGCTCTCTTCGCGGATGGGACAGTGGAAAATGATGCTGCCCTATCGCGGTGGCACCCTTCTGGATGCCAGTATTAATAACGCATTGGGGTTTTGTCAGCAAATTATATTAGTGGTTGGCTTTCGTGCAGACGAATTGCTGCAGCGCTACGGGGACCATCCGAGAATTCGTACGGTGGTTAATCTGGATTATCGCAGCGGGTTATTTTCCTCCGTTCGCTGCGGCGCGGCGGCGGTGCAAAGCGACTACTGCTTTATTAGCCATGGCGATATTCCCTGTTTGACGCCGGCGCTGTTTTCCCTCCTGTGGCAGCGGCGCGGCCCCTATGCCCTGATGCCGCGCTATCGGGGGATACCCGGCCATCCTGTGCTGCTGCCGCGTGCGCTGCTGCCGCAGACCGAGCAGGCTTATCCTCAGCGCAGCATGCGTGAATATTTGTTAGCAAAGGATTATCGTTATCTTGATATAAATGCGCCTGAAATTATTCTGGATGTCGATACTCCGCAGGCCTATCAATTGCTGTTGGGTAAGTAAGACGTTTACTTTTTATATTTAAGCGATTGCGTTCACAGTTAAAATAATTATCGCGGAATTCGCATATCAAAGTGATACAGCCTCTCTTTTTTTGATAATCTCTCCGTCGCTGAATAAGCGGCGCGGAGGCCGTCGTGGTTTATTGATTTATATTCTCATTTGGCTCATGTGAGCTATTTCACAAATAGATAAAACAATTAGATATTACTCACGATTTTTATCATCCAAGGAATAGGAATAAACATCTGGCGTGATTGTTGCTGATATCTGGGTAGCCGCCGGTGTGCGCAGGACGCACCCCGGTAAATCGATATCAGCGTTATGTCGCAGCAAGGAGAGAGTCATGGGTGATATTATGCGTCCCGTTCCGTTTGAGGAGCTTCTGACGCGCATTTTTGATGAATACCATCAAAGCCGCTCTATCTTTGGTATTCCCGAGCAGCAGTTTTACCGTAAGGATAATCAGCGCCTGATCAAGGTGTTCGGTGAAACCTGTGAGACCCCCATCGGCCCTGCCGCCGGCCCCCATACCCAGCTGGCGCAAAACATCATCGTCTCCTGGCTGACCGGCGGTCGTTTTATCGAACTGAAGACCGTGCAGATCCTCGATCGGCTGGAGCTGGATAAACCCTGTATCGATGCGGAAGACGAGTGCTTCAACACCGAGTGGTCCACCGAGTTCACGCTGCTGAAGGCGCACGATGAGTACCTGAAAGCCTGGTTTGCCCTGCATCTGCTGGAGGAGATCTTCGATCCGCGCACCCGGGGCGAGGCCAAATCCTTCATTTTCAATATGAGCGTGGGGTATAACCTCGACGGCATCAAGCAGCCGCCGATGCAGCAATTCATCCACGACATGATGGACTCCGCCAAGCATCCTAAGTTTGCCGAATATCGCCGCATCCTGGCGCGCTGGGTCGGCGACGAGGCTTTCCTGTCCCGGCTGGGGCTGGTTGAGCGGCGCGATCGTCTGGCGGCGCTGGCCGCGGGTATCCCCGCGGACATGGCGCACGGCGTCACCCTGTCGACCATGCACGGCTGTCCGCCGGACGAGATTGAAGCGATCTGCCGCTACATGCTGGAAGAGAAGCATCTGAACACCTTTGTGAAGCTGAATCCGACCCTGTTGGGCTATGCGCGGGTGCGCGAGATCCTCGATACCTGTGGCTTTGACTACATCGGTCTGAAAGAGGAGTCCTTCGATCACGATCTGAAGCTGGCGCAGGCGCTGGAGATGCTGCAGCGTCTGATGACACTGGGGCGGGAGAAGCAGTTGAGCTTTGGCGTTAAGCTGACCAATACCCTGGGCACCATCAACAATAAAGGGGCGCTGCCCGGCGGAGAGATGTACATGTCCGGCCGCGCGCTGTTCCCGCTCTCCATCAACGTGGCGGCGGTGCTGTCGCGTGCCTTTAACGGCGAGCTGCCGATCTCCTACTCCGGCGGCGCCAGTAAATTCAACATCCGCGATATCTTCGAGACCGGTATCCGGCCGATCACCATGGCGACCGACCTGCTGAAGCCGGGCGGCTACCTGCGCCTGACCGAATGCATGCGCGAGCTGGATCGCTCTGAATATTGGGATATGCCGAAGGTGGACGTCGCCCGGCTGGAGGCGTTGGCCGCCCGCGCGGTCAGCATGGAGTACACCCAGAAGCAGTGGAAGTCCGACGATCGCATCGACGCCGGCGGCCCGCTGCCGCAGACCGACTGCTATGTGGCGCCCTGCGTCACCGCCTGCGCCATTAAGCAGGACATTCCGGAATATATCCGCCTGATGGGCGAAGGGCGCTATGCCGACGCGCTGGCGGTGATCTATCAGCGTAACGCGCTGCCGGCGATTACCGGCCATATCTGCGACCACCAGTGTCAGTACAACTGTACCCGCCTGGACTATGACAGTGCGCTGAATATCCGCGAGCTGAAGAAGGTGGCACTGGAGCGCGGCTGGCAGGAGTACAAGCAGCGCTGGCACAAGCCGGCCGGCTCTGGGAACAAGCACCCGGTGGCGGTGATCGGCGCCGGTCCCGCCGGCCTCTCCGCCGGTTACTTCCTGGCGCGCGCCGGGCATCCAGTGACCCTGTTTGAGCGCGAGGCCAACGCCGGAGGGGTGGTGAAGAACATCATTCCGCAGTTCCGCATCCCGGGAGAACTGATCGCCCACGATATCGAGTTTGTCGCCGATCACGGCGTGAAGTTTGTGTTTGGCTGCGATCCGCAGCTGACGGTCGAGCAGCTGCAGCAGCAGGGCTTCGCCTACGTGCTGGTGGGGGTCGGGACCGATAAGAACAGCGGCGTGCGCCTGGCGGGCGACAACCGCAACGTCTATCGCTCTCTGCCGTTCCTGCGCGACTACAACCGCGGCGTCGCGCTGACGCTGGGCAAACACGTGGCGGTGGTCGGCGCCGGTAATACGGCGATGGACTGCGCCCGTGCCGCCCTGCGGGTGCCGGGGGTCGAGGATGTCACGGTGTTGTACCGCCGTACCCTGAATGAGATGCCGGCCTATCGCGAGGAGTACCAGGAGGCGCTGGAGGACGGGGTGAAGTTCATGTTCCTGACCAACCCTGAGCGTTTCGATCAGGACGGCACCCTGGTGGCGCGTGTCATGGCGCTCGGTGAGCCGGATGCGCAGGGGCGGCGTCGCCCGGTGGCGACCGAGCAGACCGTCACCCTGCAGATGGATGCTCTGATCACCGCTATCGGTGAACAGGCCGACTGTGAGCACTTGGCCGCCATCGGCGTGCCGTTGGACGATAGCGGCTGGCCGGCGGTGCGCGACGCCAGCGGCGAGACCACGCGTGAGAACGTATTCCTGATCGGTGACGTGCAAAGTGGACCGTCATCCATCGTGGCCGCCATCGGCACCGCCCGCCGGGCGACGGATGCGATTCTGGCGCGGGAGAGCATTGCGAGCAGCTACGGCGATAAGTACTGGAACAACGTCGATCCGGCGCGCATCTACCAGCGTAAGGGGGCGATCGCCGTCACGCTGGTGGATAAAGATGACCGCGACGCCTTCGTGGCGCAGGAGGCGCAGCGCTGCCTGGAGTGTAACTACGTCTGTAGCAAGTGCGTGGATGTCTGTCCAAACCGCGCCAACGTCTCCATCGCGGTGCCGGGATTCCAAAACCGTTTCCAGACCCTGCATATTGACGCCTATTGCAACGAATGCGGCAACTGCGCCCAGTTCTGTCCGTGGCAGGGGAAACCCTACAAGGACAAGATCACCATCTTCAGCCTGGCGCAGGATTTTACTAACAGCACCAATCCCGGCTTCCTGGTGGAGGGATCTCAGGTGAGCGTGCGCCAGGACGCACAGATCTGGCAGCTGCGCATCGACGAGGCGGGCGAATTCGCCGAGGTGCCGCCGGTATTGAGCGACATGTGCCGTATCATCAGCCATGTTCACAACCACCACCATTATCTGCTTGGCCGCGTGGAGGAATAACCATGCTGATTCTGAAGAATGTCACTGCCGTACAGTTTGAGCCGGCGCGTGTCCTGGAAGGGGTCGATATCGCCATCGACGGCGCGGAGATCCGCGCCGTGGGCAACAACCTGCGTGCGCAGTACCCCGAGGTCCGGGTTAAGGAGATGCACGGGCGTCTGGTGATGCCGGGCATCGTCTGCGCCCACAACCATTTCTACTCCGGTCTGTCGCGAGGCATCATGGCCAACATTGCGCCGTGCCCGGACTTCATCTCCACCCTGAAGAACCTGTGGTGGCGCCTGGATCGGGCATTGGATGAGGAGTCGCTGTACTACAGCGGGCTGATCTGCTCGCTGGAGGCGATTAAGAGCGGCTGTACCGCGGTGATCGACCATCACGCCTCGCCCAACTATATAGCTGGCTCTCTGGCGACCCTGCGCCAGGGATTTCTGAAGGCCGGTCTGCGCGGCATGACCTGCTTCGAGACCACCGACCGCAACGGCGGCACCCGTGAGCTGCAGGCGGGGGTAGAGGAGAATATCCGCTTCGCCCACCTGATCGACGACGCCAAGGCAAAGGGGAGCGAGCCCTACCTGGTGGAGGCGCACATCGGTGCCCACGCGCCCTTTACCGTCTCCAACGCCGGTCTGGATATGCTGCGAGAGGCCCTGCGCGCCACCGGGCGCGGGCTGCATATTCACGCGGCGGAGGATCGCTATGATGTCTCCCACAGCCATGACAAGTATGGTCAGGATCTGGTAGTGCGCCTGGCCGAGTATGACCTGATTAACGATAAGACCCTGTTGGCCCACGGTCTGTATCTCTCCGGTGAGGACATCCGCATCCTCAACGAGCAGGATGCTTTCCTGGTACACAACGCCCGCTCCAATATGAATAACCACGTAGGCTACAACCAGCGTCTGGCGCAGTATCGCAACCTGGCGCTCGGCACCGACGGCATCGGCGCGGACATGTTTGAAGAGCTGAAGTTTGCCTTTTTTAAACACCGCGACGCCGGCGGCCCGCTGTGGCCGGATAGCTTTACCCGCTTCCTGTACAACGGCAACCAGCTGCTTGACCGCAACTTTGGCGCCCGCTTTGGCCGTCTGGAGGCGGGCTATAAGGCGGATCTGACCATCTGCGACTATCCGTCACCGACGCCGCTAGCGGCGCAGAACATCGGTGGACATCTGGCCTTCGGCCTGGGCTCATCCAGCGTGCACAGCGTGATGGTCGAAGGGGTGATGGTGTATGAGGATCGTGCGTTCCCGTTTGACGTCGAGCCGATTTACGCCGAGGCCCGCAGGGTCGCCGCCAAGATGTGGCAGCGTATGGATGCACTGAACTGAGACCATAAAACCGCGCGGGCTTTGGCCCGTGCGGTTTTGCACAAAGAGGGTGGAACATGATTGAGCAATTTTTCCGGCCGGACTCCATAGAGCAGGCGTTGGAGCTTAAGCGCCGCTTTCAGGACGAGGCCGTCTACTTCGCCGGAGGAAGTAAATTAAACGCCACGCCCACGCGCACCGAGAAGACGGTGGCTATCTCCCTGAAGGGGCTGGGATTGGATCGGGTCACCTGGCATGACGGGGCACTGCACCTCGGCGCCCTGACGACGCTGCAGCAGCTGCGCGATACGGCGCGGCTGCCCCAGGCGCTGCAGGACGCGCTGGGCTTTGTCTATTCACGCCATCTGCGTAACCAGTCGACGCTGGGCGGCGAGCTGGCGGCTCGTCAGGCCGAATCGGTGTTGGCGCCGGTGCTGCTGGCGCTGGATGCCCGTCTGCAGAGCGCCGACGGCGCGGCGATCGCGCTGGAGGAGTATCTGGCCGCGCCGGACGATCGTCTGTTAACGGCGGTGATCATCGACGATCCCCTGCGCTGCTGCGCGACCCGCAAGGTGAGCCGTTCGGCGGCGGGCTGGTCGGTAGTGACGGCGGCCGTCGCTCTCCCAGGCGACGGGGGGCGGCGTATCGCCCTGGACGGCGTTGCCTCTCGCCCGCAGCGTCTGCACGACGTGGAGGGGCTGGCCCTTGAGGGCGCGCCGCTGGCGCAGGCGGTCAGCGCCGCGATCGCGCCGAGCGCGGATCTGGGCGGCAGCGAAGCGTATAAGCGCTACATCGCGGGCGTCGTAGTGGCTGAACTGTTGGCGGACTGCCAGCAGATGAGGGAGGAAGCAAAATGACAATTCGCTTTACGCTGAACGGCACTCCGCGCACGCTGGCGTGTCAGCCGGGCGACAATGTGCAGCAGCTCTTGTTTGGACTCGGCATGCACTCTGTTCGCAACAGCGACGATGGATTCGGCTTTGCCGGCTCCGATGCCATTATCTTCGACGGGGTGGTGATCAACGCCTCCCTGCTGATCGCCGCCCAGTTAGAGGGCGCGGTGGTGCGCACCGCCGAATCGCTCGGTGCCTGGAATCAACTGAGTCCGGTGCAGCAGGCGATGGTCGACGTCGGCGTGGTGCAGTCCGGCTATAACGATCCGGCGGCGGCGCTGATCCTGACCGATCTGCTGGAGCGTATTCCGGCGCCGAGTCGTCAGGATATCGATGACGCCCTCTCCGGGCTGTTTAGCCGCGACGCCGGTTACCAGCAGTTCTACCAGGTGGTGGCGCTGGCGGCGGCGCGGATGCGCGATCCGCTGTATCAGATGGAGGTGGCGCCCGAGTTTCGCGACGATCTGAGCGTGGTTGGTAAAAACTGTCCGAAGGTGGATGCGGCCAAGATGGTGCAGGCTAAGCCCTGCTACGTCGAGGATCGCATTGCGGCGGACGCCTGCGTGATCAAGATGCTGCGCTGTCCCCATCCCCATGCGTTGATCACGCATCTGGATGTCAGCCGCGCCGAGGCGTTGCCAGGGGTGGTGCACGTCATTACCCATCTGAACTGTCCGGATGTCTATTACACCCCCGGTGGACAGAGTGCCCCGGAGCCGTCGCCGCTCGATCGCCGCATGTTCGGCAAGAAGATGCGCCACGTCGGCGATCGCGTCGCCGCCGTGGTGGCGGAGAGCGAGGCGATCGCGCTACAGGCGCTGCAGCTGATCGAGGTGGAGTACCAGATCCTGCGCCCGGTGATGTCCATCGACGAGGCGATGGCCGACGATGCGCCGCTGATCCACGACGAACCCATCGTGTATGTGAACGGGGCTCCTAGCGATCTGGAGGTGCAGAATCGGGGCTCGGCGCAGCGCGGCGAGCACATGATCATCAACTTCCCGATCGGGGCGCGTCCGCATGACAATATCGCCGCCAGCGTTCACGGCCGTATTGGGGATGTTGAGCAAGGCTTCGCTCAGGCGGATGTCGTCATCGAACGCACCTACGAGTCAACCCAGGCTCAGCAGTGCCCGACCGAGCCGCACGTCTGTTATACCTACATGGATGGTGACCGCCTGGTGGTTCACGCCTCCACCCAGGTGCCGTGGCACGTACGCCGCCAGGTGGCGCGTATCGTGGGGATGAAACAGAACAAGGTTCACATCATCAAGGAGCGCGTCGGCGGCGGCTTCGGCTCCAAGCAGGATATCCTGTTGGAAGAGGTGTGCGCCTGGGCGACCTGCGTCACCGGGCGTCCGGTCTACTTCCGCTATACCCGTGAAGAGGAGTTTATCGCCAACACCTCGCGCCACGTCGCCAAGGTGAAGGTGAAGATCGGCGCCACCAAAGAGGGGCGTCTGACCGCCATCGACATGGACTTCCGCGCCAACACCGGCCCCTATGGCAACCATTCCCTGACGGTGCCGAGTAACGGCCCGGCGCTGTCGCTGCCGCTGTATCCTTGCGATAACGTCAACTTCCAGGTCACCACCTATTACAGCAACATCTGTCCGACCGGGGCCTATCAGGGCTACGGGGCGCCGAAGGGGAACTTCGCCCTGACCATGGCGCTGGCCGAGCTGGCCGATCAGCTGGGCATCGACCTGCTGGATATCATCGAACTGAACCGGGTGCATGAGGGACAGGAGCTGAAGATTCTGGGCGCCATCGGCGAAGGCAAGATGCCGACCTCGGTCCCCTCTGCCGCCAGCTGTGCGCTGGAGCCGATCCTGCGCAAAGGGCGTGAGCTGATCGACTGGGACGCGCCGAAGCCAGCCGAGGGTGACTGGCGCATCGGACGCGGGGTAGCGATCATCATGCAGAAGTCGGGCATTCCGGACATCGATCAGGCCAACTGCATGATAAAACTGGAGTCTGATGGCACCTTTATCGTGCACTCCGGCGGTGCCGACATCGGGACCGGGTTGGATACGGTGGTCAACAAGCTGGCGGCCGAGGTGCTGATGTGCCCGATGTCCGAGGTGCATGTCATCTCCGGCGATACCGACCACGCGCTGTTCGACAAGGGGGCTTACGCCTCATCCGGCACCTGCTTCTCCGGTAACGCCGCCAAGAAGGCGGCGGAGAATCTGCGCGAGAAGATCCTGTTCCACGGCGCGCAGATGCTGGGTGAGTCGCAAGAGGATGTCGTGTTGGTCGCACCGGGGATCGTGCGCGGCAAGCGTGGTGAAGTCAGCTATGCCGATATCGCCCATAAGGCGGAAACCGGTACCGGCTTCGGTACGCTGGTGGCAACGGCCAGCTACATCACGCCGGAGTTTGCCTTCCCCTATGGGGCCAACTTCGCCGAGGTGGCGGTGAACGTACGCACCGGCGAGATCCGGCTGGACAAGTTCTATGCCCTGCTGGACTGCGGTACCCCGGTGAACCCCGAGCTGGCGCTGGGGCAGATCTATGGCGCCACCATGCGCGCCATCGGCCACAGCATGAGCGAGGCGATCCGCTATGACCGCGAGGGGCGCCCGATCACCCGCGATCTGCGCACCTACGGTGCGCCGATGATCGGCGATATCCCGCGTGACTTCCGCGCTTTCCTGGTGCCAAGCGACGATCAGGTCGGCCCGTACGGCGCCAAGTCGATCTCGGAGATCGGGGTGAACGGCGCCGCCCCGGCCATCGCCACCGCGATTCACGACGCCTGCGGGGTTTGGCTGCGTGAATGGCACTTTACACCGGAGAAGATACTGAGCGCGTTAGGAAAACTGTAAGACCGCGTGCGGGCCGCTCCGCCGGGGCGGCCCTGCGCCAACGATTCAATTAGCCGTTGGATAATGAATATCTGAACTGCACAGCCACAGACGGAATTAGGGGGAACACACCCTCAGGGGCGCCCCTTGCCGCGCGGCGGGAAAACCGGTAGGCGGATATTTATTAATTGGATCAGATGATCAAATTTACCAAGGAGTAAAGGGATGTCTGATATACCGCGTGCTGGATCCGATCTTATTTATCAGCTAGAGGATAAACCGCCCTTTCACCAGCTCATGGTGGGTGCGGTGACTCACCTGCTGGCGATTTTTGTCCCCATGGTGGCACCGGCGCTGATCGTCGGTACTGCGCTGGGCCTCTCCACCGAAATTACCGCCTATCTGGTCTCCATGGCGATGATCGCCTCCGGCGTCGGCACCTGGCTGCAGGTGAACCGCTATGGCTGCGTCGGCTCCGGCCTGCTGTCGATCCAGTCAGTGAACTTCTCCTTCGTTACCGTGATGATCGCCCTGGGCGGCGCCATGAAACACGATGGCCTGCATGAGGAACTGATCATCTCGACCCTGCTGGGGGTCTCCTTTGTCGGTGCCTTCCTGGTGGTAGGTGCCTCGTTTATCCTGCCCTACCTACGCCGGGTGATCACCCCGACGGTAAGCGGGGTGGTGGTGCTGATGATCGGCCTGAGCCTGATCAAGGTTGGCATCATCGACTTCGGCGGCGGCTTCGCCGCCAAGAGCAGCGGCACGTTTGGCAACTATGAAAACATCGGCGTCGGTCTGCTGGTACTACTGGTGGTGATCGGCTTTAACTGTGCGCGCCACCCCTTGCTGCGGATGGGCGGCATCGCCATCGGGCTGATTGCCGGCTATATCGTGGCGCTGTGCCTGGGCATGGTGGACTTCAGCGCCCTGCGCGACCTGCCGCTGGTGACCGTGCCGGTTCCCTTTAAATATGGCTTTACCTTTGACATGCACGCTTTCCTGGTGGCCGGCACCATCTATCTGCTCAGCGTGCTGGAGGCGGTGGGGGATATTACCGCGACGGCGATGGTCTCGAATCGCCCCATCGAAGGGCCGGAGTATCAGTCGCGTCTGAGCGGCGGGGTTCTGGCCGATGGGCTGGTGTCGGTCATCGCCTCTGCCCTGGGGTCGCTGCCGCTGACCACCTTCGCCCAGAATAACGGGGTGATCCAGATGACCGGCGTGGCCTCGCGCTATGTCGGTCGGGCTATCGCCGTGATGCTGGTGCTGCTGGGGCTGTTCCCGGTGATCGGCCGTTTCTTTACCACCATTCCGGCCCCAGTACTGGGCGGCGCGATGACGCTGATGTTCTCAATGATCGCCATCGCCGGGATCCGCATCATCATTTCCAACGGACTGCGTCGCCGCGAGACCATTATCGTCGCCACCTCCCTTGGGTTGGGGCTGGGGGTTTCGTACGATCCGGCCGTATTCCGAGTATTGCCGGATTCGCTGTATGTCCTGGTAGAGAACCCCATTTGCGCTGGTGGTCTGACGGCTATCATCCTGAATTTGCTGATCCCGATGCGGAAAAAGGCCGAGGTTCGCGAAGAGAGGGATACGGTGGTCGAGCCGTTACGCGGCGAAGAAGAGATGGATTGAGTCGATGTCTTGGCTGATTAGGAGTTAATCATGGTTTGTGAACATACCCTCAAGGCAGTACGCGGCAGCATTCTAGATGTCACCCGCACGGTAACCGATCCGCAGGAGGTCGAGTCCGCGCTGCGTTTTATTGAGGACGGGCTACTGTTGATCCGTAACGGCAAGGTGGACTGGTGCGGTAGCTGGGAAGAGGGGCGGGAGCGTATTCCCGCCTCGATCCGAGTGCGAGACTACCGCGGCAAGCTGATCGTCCCCGGCTTTGTCGATACCCATATTCACTATCCGCAGAGCGAGATGGTCGGGGCCTATGGCGAACAGCTGTTGGAGTGGCTGAACAAGCACACTTTCCCCACCGAGCGGCGCTATAACGATCTCGATTACGCCCGCGAGATGTCTAACTTTTTCCTTAAGCAGCTGCTGCGTAACGGTACCACCACCGCCTTGGTGTTCGGCACCGTGCACCCCGAGTCGGTGGACGCGCTGTTTGAGGCTGCCAGCCATATCAACATGCGCATGATCGCCGGCAAGGTGATGATGGATCGCAATGCGCCGGACTATCTGCTGGACGATGCGCAGAGCAGCTACGAACAGAGCAAGGCGCTGATCGAGCGTTGGCACAAGAATGGCCGCCTGCTGTATGCGGTGACGCCGCGCTTCGCGCCGACCTCCAGCCCGGAGCAGCTGGCGATGGCTCAGCGCCTGCGCGAAGAGTACCCCGACACCTATCTGCATACCCACCTGTGTGAAAACCGCGACGAGATCGCCTGGGTCAAGTCGCTGTACCCGCACCATGACGGTTATCTGGATGTGTATCACCAGTATGGCCTGACCGGGAAGAACTGCGTGTTCGCCCACTGTATCCACCTGGAGGAGAAAGAGTGGGACTGCCTGAGCGATACCGGCTCTTCGATCGCCTTCTGCCCGACCTCTAACCTGTACCTCGGCAGCGGCCTGTTTAACCTGCAAAAGGCCTGGCGCAAGCGGGTGAAGGTGGGGATGGGAACCGACATCGGCGCCGGGACCACCTTTAACATGCTGCAGACGCTGAATGAGGCCTACAAGGTGATGCAGCTGCAGGGCTGCCGCCTGTCCGCCTATGAGGCGTTCTACCTGGCAACCCTGGGCGGCGCGGCCTCTCTGGGGCTGGACGATCGCATCGGTAACTTCCTGGTCGGTAAAGAGGCCGACTTTGTGGTGCTGGAGCCGACGGCGACGCCGCTGCAACAGCTGCGCTATGACAACTCGGTCTCTTTGGTGGATAAGCTGTTTGTCACCATGACACTGGGCGACGATCGCACCATATATCGTACCTATGTCGATGGTCGTTTAGTGTACGAACGCACCTAAAATGTCGCGTTTGTGGGTTGAAATGACGAGGTATTAGGTCAGATAATCGTTTGCCTTTTACTTCCGTCCCATTTTTACCCGAATTTGGTCGCAGGATGTAGTGGCAGGGAGTAGCGGCTGCCCACGGGGGCAGCCGGATGGGGCGGAGGGCAGACACAGCATTATGGGCCGCTCTGCAATAACAGACGTAATCGATTACGTTACAGAAAAGTTTTTTAAATCACTCAGAGGACATCATCATGTCTAGCGATTCTTCTCAGGTATCAGCGGCAGGGAAGTCACGGGGATCACTCGATACATTTTTTAAGATCTCGGTACGTGGTAGCAGCGTGCGCCAAGAAGTGCTCGCCGGTTTAACGACGTTTTTGGCGATGGTTTATTCGGTGATCGTGGTACCGGGCATGCTGGGCAAGGCTGGCTTTCCGCCGAGTGCGGTATTTGTGGCGACCTGTCTGGTGGCTGGCTGCGGCTCTTTGCTGATGGGGCTGTGGGCCAACCTGCCGATGGCGATTGGCTGTGCCATCTCCCTCACTGCGTTTACCGCCTTCAGCCTGGTGCTGGGGCAGCATATCAGCGTGCCGGTGGCGCTGGGCGCCGTATTCCTGATGGGTATTCTGTTTACCGCCATCTCGGTGACCGGGATTCGAACCTGGATCCTGCGCAATCTGCCGATGGGGATTGCCCACGGCACCGGTATCGGTATCGGCCTGTTCCTGCTGCTGATCGCCGCCAACGGCGTCGGCCTGGTGGTGAAAAACCCGCTGGAGGGACTGCCGGTCGCGCTGGGCGCCTTTACCTCGTTCCCTGTGATGATGTCCCTGCTGGGGCTGGCGGTGATCTTCGGTCTGGAAAAGCTGAAGGTGCCGGGCGGCATTCTGCTGGTGATTATCGGTATCTCCATCGTCGGCCTGATCTTTGATCCCAGCGTGAAGTACCACGGTCTGGTTGCGATGCCGAGCCTGGCCGGCGCCGACGGTCAGTCCCTGATCTTTAGCCTGGATATCATGGGCGCCCTGCAGCCGGTGGTCTTGCCGAGCGTACTGGCCCTGGTGATGACCGCGGTGTTTGACGCCACCGGAACCATCCGCGCGGTGGCCGGTCAGGCGAACCTGCTGGACAAGGATGGCCAGATCATCAGCGGCGGTAAGGCGCTGACCGCGGACTCCGTCAGCTCGATCTTCTCCGGTCTGGTCGGCGCGGCGCCGGCGGCGGTGTATATCGAGTCTGCCGCCGGTACCGCGGCCGGTGGGAAAACCGGTCTGACCGCTGTGGTGGTCGGGGTGCTGTTCCTGCTGATCCTGTTCCTCTCGCCGCTCTCCTATCTGGTTCCGGGCTACGCGACGGCGCCGGCGCTGATGTATGTCGGCCTACTGATGCTGAGCAACGTCGCCAAGCTGGACTTCAACGACTTCGTCGATGCGATGTCCGGTCTGGTGTGCGCGGTGTTTATCGTGCTGACCTGTAACATCGTGACCGGTATCATGCTCGGCTTTAGCACCCTGGTGATCGGCCGCGTATGCTCCAAAGAGTGGAACCGTCTGAACATCGGTACCGTGGCGATCGCAGTGGTGCTGGTGGCGTTCTACGCCGGCGGCTGGGCGATTTAAGCGGCTTTGGCATCCTCCTGTGGAAAAGCGCCTACGGGCGCTTTTCTGCTGTCTGGGCGGCACGAATATCAACGGCGGCGCTACCGCAGTGCATTTTCCGTGTTATCTCGGTCTTTCAGGGGATATTTCTCTTCGGCTCAAAATTCATAAGATGATATTTTATAAAGCGTTGCGTTAGTCCTGTTGGCCCTGTTGGCATTGAGTCTGAAAGAACATGGAAATATTCTTCACAATCCTGATCCTGATTTTGGTGGTATCGCTCTCCGGCGTGGTAACGCGCCTGCTGCCGTTTCAAATCCCGCTGCCGCTGATGCAGATCGCCATCGGGGCGCTGCTGGCCTGGCCCCACTTTGGCCTGCACGTGGATTTTGACCCTGAGCTGTTCCTGGTGCTGTTTATTCCGCCGTTGCTGTTTGCCGACGGTTGGAAAACCCCGACGCGGGAGTTTTTGCACCACGGTAGGGAGATCCTGGGGCTGGCGCTGGTGCTGGTGTTGATTACCGTGGTCGGCGTCGGCTACTTTCTGCACCTGCTGCTGCCGGAGGTTCCGCTGGTGGCGGCCTTTGCGCTGGCCGCCGTGCTGTCACCCACCGACGCCGTCGCGCTCGGTGGTATCGTCGGCCAGGGACGGATCCCCAAGAGCATCATGGGGGTGCTAGAGGGGGAGGCGCTGATGAACGACGCCTCCGGCCTGGTCTCCCTGAAGTTCGCTATCGCGGTGGCGATGGGTACCATGGTGTTCACCGTCTCCGGCGCGACGCTGGAATTTCTCAAGGTGGCGCTGGGCGGTCTGCTGACCGGCGCGGCGGTCACCTGGCTGTACAGCAAGTCCCTGCGGGTGATGAGCCGCTGGGCGGGGGATGATCCGGCGACCCAGATCGTCCTTCTGATGCTGCTGCCCTTCGCTAGTTACCTGATCGCCGAACATATCGGCGTCTCCGGCATCTTGGCCGCCGTCGCGGCGGGGATGACCATCAGTCAGTCTGGGGTGATCCGCAACGCGCCGCTGACCATGCGCCTGCGCGCCAACAGCGTGTGGGCGATGCTGGAGTTCGTGTTCAATGGCATGGTGTTTATCATGCTGGGCCTGCAGCTGCCGGGGATCCTGGAAAACTCAATTATCCAGGCCGATCGCGACCCAAATATCGAAACCTGGTATCTGTTCGCCGACGTGGTGCTGGTGTATGCGCTGCTGCTGGCGCTGCGTTTCCTGTGGCTGTGGGGGATGAAGCGTATCAGCCTGCGCTTCTTTAAGCACAACCCGCTGCAGTTCGCCTCCTACGGCATGCGCGATCTGTGGATTGCCTCGTTTGCCGGCGTTCGCGGAGCCATCACGCTGGCCGGTGTACTCTCTATTCCGTTGTTCCTGACCGACGGTACGCCGTTCCCCGGCCGCTATCAGCTGGTGTTTCTGGCCGCCGGGGTAATTCTGTTCTCCCTGCTGGTGGGGGTGGTGGCGCTGCCGCTGCTGCTGCGCGGCGTCGAGATCACCGACGGCGTGGCCTACCGCGATGAGGAGCTGATGGCGAAGTCGGTCAGCGCCGAGGTGGCCATCGAGAGTCTGAAGAAGATGCAGGAGCGCCTTGAGGCCGACACCGAGGAGAACATCGATCCGCAACTGCTGACCGAGGTCAGCTCGCGGGTCATCGGCAGTCTGCGGCGACGGGTGATGACCAAGGAGAACGCCGACGAAATCCTGGAGGTGGAGAATCTGGAGCGCCGTTTCCGCTTAACGGCGCTGCGCGCCGAACGCGGCGAGCTGTATCACCTGCGCGCCACCCAGAAGATCAGTAACGAGACGCTGCAGAAGATGCTGCACGATCTGGATCTGCTGGAGGCGCTGCTGGTCGAAAAAAACTAAGGGTTAGCGCTGAGCCTTCCCGCCCTGGACGCCTTGCGTCCGGGGCTTTTTTACCTCTAGGGCCCCGGCGAGAGCGGGGGAACGTGATGCTATGCCGTCGTCGGCGGCGTCTCGTTACCGCGCAGGGTCAGGCGCTCGGGGTGCATTTCCCCCTCCGGCCAGAACGCGCGGCAGCGGGCGATCCACGCCTGAGCGCTGTGCGACAGATAGCGGCCATGGCACCAGATCAGCCCCAGTCGCCACATGAGCGCCGGTGCGAGCGGCAGCCACAGCAGGCTGTGCGGATCGAGGCGCTGGCAGATCGGCTGCGGCAGGATAGCGATCCCCACCCCGGCCTGTACCATGGCGGCCAGAAAGTCCCACTGGCCGCTGCGCACCGCGATTTGCGGCTTCACGCCGGCGGTGGAAAAGGCCTGCATCAGCTGCTGATAGAGGGCGAAGTCCTCGTTGTACAGCAGGATGTTTTGCTGGGCCAGATCGGCTATGCTCAGGGCAGAGCGGGTCAGCCAGGGCGCCTGGCGCGGCAGCAGCACATACAGCGGGTGGCTGAACAGCGGCAGCGAGGCGATGGCTGGATCGGGCTGGGCAGAGAGGGCGGTGAGCGCCAGATCCAGCTCGCCGGAGAGCACCGCCTGCTCGACGGTCAGCCCGCCGAACTCGGCGATGTGCAGCTCGATTCCCGGGTAGCGCTGGCGGAATTCGCCGATCAGGCCGGCCATTTGGGTACCGACCATCGGTGGGATGCCCAGTTTCAGGCTCCCCTTCTTCAGGGTGCCCAAATCGTCCAGCTCGGTTCTCAGTTGGCTAAACTGATCGAGGATCATCTGCGCTCGCTGATAGACTACGCCGCCGCTGTCGGTCAGGCGCAGGCCACGCCCCTCACGGATCAGCAGGGTACACCCCAGCTCCTCTTCCAAATTGCGCAGCATTTTGCTGATGGTCGGCTGGGTGACAAACAGCTTTTCCGCCGCTCGGGTGAAGCTCTGTTGGCGCACCACCTCAACAAAGTAACGTAACGTTCTCACGTCCATGCAGGACTCCGCTTTACAGGATAGGTATGCCATTTATCAATGATGGCAATAATTTTAATTCATTTTATGCCAGGGATCCTCTTTGCCTATACTGTGCTTCTTATCACATTAATCCCCTTCTGAGGTTTGTATGTCTCTGGCGTTGCGCCCCGTTATGGCGCACCTGCGCACCCACGCCCGGGTGCCGTTGCAGGTGGCGCTGTATGCGCTGCTGTTTCTCTTTTCCCAATGGCTGGTCAGCCGCTTTTCACTGCCGCTGCCGGCCAATATCATCGGTATGCTGCTGCTGTTGGCGCTGATTGCGCTGCGTATTTTGCCGCTGGCGTGGGTGAAGGCGGGCTCCCGCTGGCTGCTGGCCGAGATGCTGCTATTTTTTGTCCCGGCGGTGGTGGCAGTGGTGAACTATGCCTCGCTGCTGATGGTCGAGGGGTGGCGTATCGTGGCGGTGATCGCCCTGAGCACCCTGTTAACGCTGGGGATGACGGCGCTGGTGGTGGATAGGATCTACCGGCTGGAGCTGTGGCTACAGCGGCGCCGCGCCGGGATGGTGCGCTGATGAACGGTCTGGGGATCGGCATGCTGTGTCTGGCGGTGACGCTGGCGCTCTATTTCGCCAATAAACGGCTGTACCGTCGGGTTCACCGTATCTGGCTGATGCCGCTGGTGCTGACGCCGCTGCTGTTGGTGCTGCTGTTGGTTCTGGGGCATATCTCTTACCGTGATTATATGGGGGAGAATCACTGGTTACTCTGGCTCTTGGGGCCGGCGACCATCGCCTTTGCTGTGCCGGTATATGAGAACCTGGCGATTATCCGTCGTCACTGGCTGTCGCTGACGGCCGGCGTACTGACCTCGACGCTGGTGGCGGTACTCAGCTCGGTGTGGCTGGCGCGGCTGTTGACCCTGCCAGAAAGCATCCAGCGTAGCCTGGCGGTACGCTCGATTACCACGCCGTTCGCCATTGAGGCGGCCAAGCGCCTGGGGGGGCAGCCGGATCTGGTGGCGCTGTTTGTGGTGCTGACCGGGGTGTTTGGTATGGCGGTGGGGGACATGCTGCTGCTGCGCCTCTCCGTACGTAGCGGCATGGCCAAGGGCGCCGGACTCGGCGCATCGTCCCACGGCGCCGGGACGGCCAAGGCCTATGAGATGGGGCAGACCGAAGGCGTCGTCTCCAGCCTGGTCATGATGCTGGCCGGCGTGGTGACGGTGCTGCTTTCGCCGCTGATCGGCCGCCTACTGTGGTAGGGTATTATTGATTAAAGTAGATGCACTCACAGTGAATGACGATACACATATACTGTGAGTGTGATAGCTTATCTACCTTGGCCAATATACTGTATGTTGGCCTCCTTCTGTATTTGGGAACGGTACTTTCAATATCGATAAGGTTATAAAGGCGCTAACGCTATAAAACAGTAGCCAACCTTACTAAACCAATGGTGTCCACACCTCCGCTTTGGACTCGGATTCAGTTATCTCCTCACTTTTTTGTACCATTTGCTCTATCTCTTCAGCTTTGTGGATCAGCGATAGTAATACCTGATAAAGCTCACCCCCATCAGTATTGCTGATGCTTTGCTGATTCCATAATATAATACTCTGCATATTGTCAAGTCCGCAGCGTATCATCCTATTTGATAGCGTGAATAGATTCTCCTGTAATAATGATACTGCCAGCAATGGCGAGGAGAGTGGTGCAACCCGTAAAAACAATACGATTTCCCGTAGATCCAACGCCACAATATGTACGTTCCAGCGTTGATCTATTTCCAGGCTCCAGCTGGATTGATCTTCTTGGAATACTGTGTTATCCAACTCCAGTAAGGAGGCTAGTTGATGCAGTATTGCATGAAAATGTTGCATAATTATCACATTGAGTTTGATGATTTTTTAGCGATACGCCTAGCATAGGCCCTTTGTCGCACGTTACCTTATGACGACAGTAAGGGACGATGTTGTTCTGTGGCGATATCCATTAAAATACCCAGCTGTTCCGGCGTTTGTACCATGACTGGATTGCGGCTAGTACGCATATCGGAAATGATTTGTTGCAGGCTCAAAGGGGACGATTGATCCTGGGTCTGCTGCATTGCCATGGCTCCAAGAAGTTGGCCAGTACGGCCGACGCCAGCGCGACAGTGAATGACTGGCAGCATTTTGTCGGTGTCATACTGCGCACTGCTTTTGGAATTAATGTAAACCTGTTTACGCTCTGCTGCAGTATCATTGACTAACTTGGCAAGCGCTTGAATAGCTTTGCTGTCCAATTCCGTATGATCCCCCCAGTTGGTTACATGAATCAGACTTAGGGCAATACCTCTTCCTGGTCCATCTGGTTTTATCGTCAATCGATAGCGGTCCAGTAGTATGTCATTGTCTTTGAGTAACGATTGGTTAGATGCAAGCCTTTCTGATGTCATCGTTATAGCATCATATTTTTGTTTCGGGACGCTAAAGTAATCAGGGAGTATTTTAGGATCCATCGGGTCTTTTTTTGCAAGCTCTGCTGTTCTATCGATTTCTGTGCGTGACGATAGCACTACGAGTACTGTCGCGCGTTGTTCCATAATCATACGTAAATGTGATTCTACCTGTGTAGGAATAGGATATTGGCATGCGATAGCGCATCGTTTTCCACCAACATCGATAAAGTTAGCGTTTAAATCTGATCTAACCTGGGTAGTTGCCCTAGAGCGAATGTCTGGGAATCGGTTTTGTGCGCTTGTCGAAAAAGAGCTAGGATCATTTAATAGCAGTTTCTCCTGCTTTAATCGATTTTGTAACTCTTGACGAGGTGTCTGAGATATTGAATCTATATTGTGTAATTCGAGTCTAGTCGGCCGAGATATAGGGAGCTGCGGTTTTTCTGACGTTTCTGCATGAGTTCTAATTTTAGCTCGGACAGCGCTACTGGTGTCGGATGGGCGCGGAGAAGGCTGCGGGGACATGCCTGCCTGGGGGGCGTGATGTGGCTGCGAGGCCGCATGAGCTCCATGTCCTAATAAAGGGGGGCGTGGGGGAGGCGGCGGAGGCATGCCAGCCTGGGGGGCGCTATGTGGCTGCAAGGCTGCATGAGCTCCATGTCCTAATAAAGGGGGGCGTGGGGGAGGCGGCGGAGGCATGCCAGCCTGGGGAGAGGTATATGGACGCGATGCTATATGCGCCGCGTTGGCAAGCGGAGTGGGAGTTCGAGACCTGTCTGTAACGGGGGAGGATGCGGACCTAGGCGGTTGAGACTCATATGCAGCATCCAATAATAATTTTGCTAATCCTAATGGTATAGAGGTTATGCCGGGTTTGAGCTCTGTAAATACTGCTTTGAATTTTTGTGTGGAGGTTGTGTCATGAGTGACTTTAATCATTTCATGAAACCGATATAGTTCGGTCACATTCTTCTCTGTTAATGGGGTATTAGACACGTGCTCCATTATTTGCCGTGTGAATGCTTCCTCTTGCTGTTGTTGTGATGTATTGACTGAGTACCCTGCCAGGCGACCCTTGGTTGTGTCAGGGGTCGTTGTTTGGTCTATCTGCGTTTGTACTATTTTTTGCAACTGTGTTATTTGCATGAAAGTATTTCCCTCCAGTCTAGACTGTACTTTTACTTATCATAAGAGATTGGGATATGGATTAATTCATTTTCCCTCGAGATACTAATACCATTTTCTAGGCTGATTTCGTTGATTATGTAGCCATTGTTTAGGGCGCTGCCGACAGTGAGAGTGCTCCCATTATCTAATGTAATCATTGGCGCATTTTTTGTTCCACTCACTCTGATGATCTTTCCTGAAAATAGGTTTTTGGGAATATAGGGTGGTATATTTTGAAAAATTATTTTATTGTTATTTAGCCTGTCGATAATATTTATTATTTTTTGCTCTTCTACTGCTGAAACTAAGCCGTCAATGATTATTGCTTTATCACGCTTATGAATGCTTAACTTGTTGATTAATTTGTTTTTCGATAGTTCATCAACTAATGAATTGATGATGGCGTCGGCTTTGTTTCGTACTTGCCATCCTCTGACGCCTGGCATAGTTAAGAGCTGGCCTTCTACTTTTTTCCACTGTAGCGGTGACTGAATGTAACCCGATAGGATGAAGAATCCGGGGCTACCACCATAAGATACATCTATATTGTCATAGCCATACTGAACTAAAACATCATTAATTCCACTGATTATTTGGTCATTACAAATAATATTATTTATATATCTTATGTTATTTTTATAAAGAAAATTAAAGAAAGTCTGCAATTGAGATGATTGCTCGCATCGACCGTATAAAGCAATGCTACTCCCATGCCAGACGGGTACAATAGCAAAAAGCTTTTCTTTTTTTAGTGATTGATAAACGTCTTCTCTGCTGATGAGACTAATCATAGAATCTTGTTTTTTTATATAAAAAAAAGCAAAAATCGATAAAGAAAGTGTTAAAAATAGCAATGATGCGATTACTACAATGTTTTTCTTATCTATATGTGCGTTTTTTTTTCGTTTGGGTAATGATACTAGCGACGTTTCTTGATCTGCGCTAAGTAGAATAAATCCGCAGCCGGCAATATCAATTGGTTGATTGAGTGGAAGCAAAATTGAATCAGCGTTAGACGTCTGAATACCATTAATCCAAAATGTAGTGGGGGTATTTAGCCAAACACCATCATCATTAGTGCTAAGAGTGAAATTTTGCAATGGATTTTCAAGTTGGTATGTGATGAGACTATCATCGTTTTTACCAATAGAAAATGACTCTATAGGTACAATCAACTCTCTACCACTCAGTGGCCAAGTCAGAAATCTTATTTTATAATCAGATCGCATGTTGATGATTGTTGCTAATAGTATAAAGTAGCTTGATAGTACGGTTAGCATAAATTATGCTGAGTGCGCTTGTACAGCTGAATATTATAAATAATTCAATGTTTATTTATATAAAAGGTTCTTAAAATGGCTTCTGGTATTGATTTTAATGTATCTGTAATTCCAGTGTTTAACGATATAAATGATTTTTCGAATAAACAAAATAATAATTTATCGTTAAATACACCATTAGCTAATATGCAAAATGAGTTAGCAATAATCAATGCAGCCTCTATGGCTGAAACGGCTGAGGGGATCAGCTTAGGGTTCCGTCGACCTACGGGACGTAGGGTGGAGGAAGATGGGGGTAATGATAATATAATCAATAAAATGCAAGATATCATTAACTTAGCTGGTGAGGATGCGTTGCAGGATATTGCGTTGCACACCGCTATTCAGCTGGATCAGCATGACCCCCAGTTGGCGATGTTTGGCGCAATGCCGAAAGGCGAGATTATTGCATTAATATCGTCCCTACTGCATTTGAATACGATTACCTTAGCGCAAAAAAAAATATGCTAAATTGCTCTTGGAACTACTCGGTGAAGAGGAATGGGAGCTGGCTTTGCTGGCCTGGTTGGGGGTCGGTGGGATAACGCATGAAAAACTAAAGAAAATAAAAAACCTCTATCAGAAGGCAAAAGATCAGGAGGATTATGAAGGAAGTACACTGCTTACATGGTTCTTAGAGATAAAGGATTTGCCTGATAGAGATAACTACCTTAAAGTAATAATTCGTGCATTGTCATTTGAGCTATCTTATTTACCACAAGTCGAGGATAGAGAAAGAACGTCATCTGTCATTACTGATCTGTATAGAATTATAGTTTTTTTATCATTAAATAATTATAGCGAAATAGTTTCTTTATCCTTAAAAAAGGATGCTGATATTATTCTTAGTGAGCTGATTAGCACGTTGGAACAAACTTGGTTGACCGAAGAGTGGTTTGCGGGGAGTCCAAGCCGGGTTGGTGTTATTGATGGACAGAAACTATATTATTATCATTTAATAAAAGATTTTTATCAAACGTTGCCCCACTCTTGTTTTATGACTGAAGAACAGCGAGAAAGTATTATTAATGGTATTTCAGATGTTATAGATAGAGACTCGGAGTAAGTTGGTGTTGATTTTGAGTTTAATTTTAAATGTTGTTTAATGTTTCTAATATATAGAAGGATAGATGATATGAGTGATATTTCAGTAGGCGGTGGTTTTCAGGTAGACGGTACCCTAGGGTATGATCTATCAAGCATGTCAAAAGCTGATGTACAAGCGCTGTTTGAAAAAGTAGGGGCATTTCAAGCCGCGATTATGTTGTTTTCTAGTATGTACTCTGCGCAGAGTAAAATGACGACTAAAGTTTTTGCCGAGATGAATGAGGCGTCGAAGGCTTCGACTGAAGCGCAGAAAATGGAAAATTTGGTTGATGCCAAAATTGCCGATGTGCAAAGTAGCAGTGATAAGAATACAAAAGTAAAACTCCCGCAGGAGGTGATTGATTATATTAACGATCCATCCAATGAGATAAAAATTTCCGGGCTGAGCGTAGGGTTAACTGAGGCGATGGGCGCTGGCGATCTACAGACCGTGAAGGCTGCATTAGGGGCAAAGGCGAATAACCTGACCTCCGTTGTTAATAGCAATCAGCTACAAATCCAGCAGCTGTCTAACACGCTAAACCTTATGACCAGTACTCGTTCTGATTTACAATCATTGCAATACCGAACGATTTCAGGAATTACGATAGGAAAATAATTTTTTAATATAATAGGTGAATAATGATGGATACTAATTTAACTATATCCTCCGTTGGCCCTAGTATGGCATTGGATGCTGTAGCCCCAGGGGGCAACAGTCTAAAATCCTCCGTCATCCCCCTAACACAACCTATCCTACAGCCAAGAGCACAGGTAGATGAGGGTTCATCCTCTTTTAATAGTAGCCCATTACCGCTGCCTCCTGGCAGTGTCGCGCACCGTATGGTGACACCTTCAGCGGCAGAGGATGTGCTAGATAAGCTTTTTGGTGGGATATCCGGCGAGCGAAGTGGTAGCGATAGCACCGGGTTGTTTGCTGATAAAGGGGAAGATAAAACGGCGCTACCGATCTTGGCACGTCTCAGTCAGGTTGATCCTATTGCAATGATGCTGATGGTAACCTCACTGTCGATGGAAACCTCTACACAAAAAATCGGTAGCCTGAAAGATTCAAATCGAATCTATGCCGATGGGCAAGATAAAGCGCTCGCGAGTAAGTTAGAAGAGTTTAAAAAACAGCTTGAAGAACAACAAAAAGCGGAAGAGAAAGCGCAAAAATCGAAAGTTTTAGGTCAGGTTTTTGGTTGGCTGGGTGTGCTGGCGACCGCCATAGCCGCCCTCTTTAACCCTGCTCTATGGGTCGTGGTTGCGATCAGTGCAACATCAATGGCACTGCAAACTGCCGTTGATGTTATGGGTGATAAAGCTCCGCAGGCGTTGAAAAGCGCAGCGCAGGTATTCGGAGGGATCTCTATGGCTGCCGGTTTGGCGACGGCTGGCGTAGGGGCCCTGTCCTCAATTCTTAAAAGCGCGAGCTCAGTGGCGCAGAAATTGGGTGAGACGGTAACGAAAGTCGTTGCCAAGGTAACTGAAAAGTTCGTTGAAAATACTGCAGCAAAGGTTGGTGCTATCGCGACTGGATTGACAGAGTCGAGTAAAAGCATAGGGACTACCGTATTGAATAAGGAGTCCTCAGACGCACTTATCGACTCTTTAGCTGCAGCGTTTAGCGTTAAGAATTTGGATATGAATTACCGCTTAATGGGTGAGAGTGCTGGCTCAATGCTGCGTAGAGCTGCGGACGAGGGCAATGATCTGGTTCGCTTTTTACAAGGAACCTCTAATGTTATGTCTGACACTGCGCGTGTTAATTCGCGCATTATTCGTGGTTTGGCGTGATCTTAAGGATAATAAAATATGATTAATACTGTAGATGGTTCTGCGAATAACGCGTCAGGTATCAATAGCGTTAATACTGCGTTAGGTGTAAGTCCTACACCATCCGAGACCTTACCTGCGGGTGCGTTGGATCTCAATGAGCTGCTGTTGCAGATTCAAGTGCTGCTGCGTAAGGCATTAAGAGTCCTACAGGAGTACCAGCAGCAACAGGTTGGACAGAGCTTTAAGATCCAGGAGGCAGCGTTTGCTAGCCAGGATAAGGCTATTGAAGAAAGACGAAAAGGTGCGACTACTGCGCTGATTGGTGGAATTATTGGTTCCACATTGGGTGTGTTAGGGTCTTTTGCCGGAATAACCCAAGCGCGGGAGGCTGTAAAGGCGGGTAGTGCTGCTGCGAAGATTGCCGACTCAACCGGTGATGTGACGAGTGAGCTGGCTAAATCTACGGCTCAGCTGAGTAAGGTGGCAGATGCTGCTGCTGATACAGCGCAAAGCACGCAGCAAGCATTATCTCGTACAGCGTCAATTACAAGCCGTGCATCTGATATTGCTGATGATATGGCACAAAATACACAGCAGGCTGTATCGCGTGCGGCCTCGTTAACCCGCCGAGCAGCTGATGTGGCTGAAGATGCTGTGACAAGTACAGCGCCAATGGCCGCTGTCGCTAATGACGTAGCCAGTGCTACAGACGATGTGGTCGAGCTGAGTAGCCGCTTGAAGCGTATGGCTGAAAGTGTAACTAATAAATTTGATAGTATTTCACAGAATGGGGCATTCATTGCTGGAGTTCATTTAGCTCAAGGGGTAAAAGAGCTACCTGGTACTATCTCTGCTGGGCTGAAAGTATCTAATGATTTGGCGGCTGATCGAGCTAAAAATCTAGAGGATTACCAGCAGCAGAGCCGTAATATCTATCAGCAAGATGTTCAGGGAAGTAAAGATGAAGTTCGTCAGCGTTTAAATGATATCACCGAAGTTACTCGTAACATTAATGATATATTGACTCGACAAGGAC
This sequence comes from Edwardsiella anguillarum ET080813, assembly GCF_000264765.2. GTDB lineage: Bacteria > Pseudomonadota > Gammaproteobacteria > Enterobacterales > Enterobacteriaceae > Edwardsiella > Edwardsiella anguillarum. The sequence continues at coordinate 1,341,448 of NZ_CP006664.1, read as the reverse complement.
AAGCTGTACGTATTGCGGGATAAGTTATGAATGATACGTTTAATGATACTGTAATCAATCGCTATCTAGCCAGTAAGGGATATCATCTTCGCCATGAATATTTAATGGGAAGCGGTTTTTTTATTGGTTGGTGTATTGAGACATCTCATTTTTCATTAACGTATCGACTTGATGGTGATGAGCTTATCCTGTGTTATTTTGTTTCACAGGTTAACCAAACAGGGCTGAAAAGCCCTGTTTTATCATTGAGTCGATTCTTACAGGATCTTTGCTCACGGTTTATAGAGATTAAAGTGATTTCAGCGATGCAGGCAATGTCAGGGAACCCTGATGAGAAAGAGAGGAGAGCCGGTCTATTCGACTTTTTCCAAAGTAAAGGCGCAAGGATTTTTAGTACTGAGCAAGAGACTTGGTTTAAGCTTTTTGTTAACAATTGATAAATTATAGAAGGTTATTCGCATGAATCTGATTGATGTGACTACACAAATGGGACAGTTTGGGCAACGAATTAGCGACTCAATTCAGCCATTGCTAGCGAGTGGCGAGGATGTTGTTAACAACCCTGAGAGAATGCTGCAGTTACAGTTTGCTGTTCAACAATATTCTGCCTATGTTAACGTAGAGAGTGGAATGCTGAAAACGGTAAAAGATATTATTTCTACGATAGCTAACAGGAGTTTTTAATTATGTTAGACGGCGCTCAACGTATGACGGCAAATCAAATTTTAATATTTTCTGCTATTGCTGCAGTTAACCATAATTTGAGGCATGATGCAGTGGCCATGTTATCTGCGCTTGAGTATGTCATTCCCAATAAGAAGGATTTAGCACAAATTGAATGTATTATTCTTTTTGGATTAAATAGAGAAGATGAGGCAAGGCAGAGAGTTTCTGCCTATGCAGATGATGAAATTAGCCAGTCTTTATTAAAGATATGCCAAAGTGGTTCTCATTAGATGATAGAGTAGTGGGCTGTTGATATATTAAACAGCCCACTTTTTATGTCTTTTCCTTGCAATCTTTTAGAAGTTTTTTAGCACTATCCTCAATGCTCTTGTACTCTTCTTTGCCATTGCACCACAATAAACAAGCCTTGAAAGCCTTTTTAGCCATTACATTTTTTTTGGTGAGAGCATAGCTTATTCCGGCATAATATGGCGCTCGAGGATCTTGCATGATCAATGTAGCACAGCGCGCGAAGCAAAGTTGTGCATCCTCATGGTCAGCAAGGCGTTGATGACAGATACCTAAAGAAAGAGTATAGTCATAATTCCAATGTTCTAGATAAGATAATAACATAAATATGTTTCTAGCTGTCGTGAAGTCGCCCGCTTGAAACGTATTGTAGGCATAACCATGCAATACATTAAGATCTTGCTGTGTCATTGATGTCAATGCCGCAAGTGTCCCACCACTTTTATAAAACTTAATAATTTCCTGGATTGACTTTATATTATTCATCGCTGGATACACTGTGGTTACTAGTTATTAATTGGCGTTGCTTTGATAAGGAAAAGTCGCATGACGCTATGTTTTTCCTGCGTTGAACTGCTAAAAAGATGCCCAATCAAAGGTATGTCACGCAATAATGGTATCCCTGCTTTTCCTGAAATTTCTCTATCTTGAATAAATCCTCCAAGCAGCAAGCTTTCACCTGCGTTCAGTGTCGCTTCTGTGGTTATCTCTGAGTTTTGAACTTGAGGGAGAGCCTCCTGATTATTCTGTGTTGATGGTGACTGACTACCATCTTGAATATCAAGGAGCAGCCGGACCTTTTCATTCTTTAAAACATCTGAATTATTTTGACTATTAATTATTCGTGGGGTTACTCGTAATAACGTACCGCTGGTAATACTTTCCAAAGATGCGCTACGCTCACTGGATACCTTAGTAAAGAAGGTCACATTTTTATCTAAAATAGCTTGCATATTATTTAATGTTATCACCGATGGTTGCGATAATATTTTGGCCTTTGAGTTTTGCTGCAATGCATTGACGCGAATAAGGAAGTTATTTGCATTGCTGATCACTGCAGTGCTGAGAGTAGCTGAAGTATTTTGTGAGTTAAAACTGACTGAGCTGTTACCAAAACTCATGGAGCCAGACCAATTAACTCCTAGTTGTTGTAGATCGTTTGCATCTACATCGATAATTGATACTGATATTTCAATCTGCCGTTGCTCCACGTCAAGATGGGTAATAAGTTGTTGATAGATATCCATAGTAATCTCACGATCCTTAACGATGATAGCATTTTGTCTTGGATCGGCAGAGATCTGGGCCTGTCCACCAGAGAGTAATTTACTTGAATCCGTTGCATTATTCCCTTGACTGGGCAGCGTACCATCATTCGCCATTGTTTTAAGAATCGAGATAACGCCTGGAACTGTTACGCTTTGATCTCTATATTTATAATTTATATCTACAGCAGATGCATATTTTAGTTTGAAAACTCTGATTACATCTTTATTTGTTGCTTTGGTTTGAGACTCTTTATCCAAGTTACTAGCCAAGTTAGTGATATACTTTATACATTCTGGCACGCCCCTCACCTCAAGCGAGTTAAAGGAACTTATTTTTTTTATCTGGCATGATGCATTATTATTTTGCGTAGGCTTTTTTAAGTATGAAATTAATGTATTAGTATCTAGATAGTTTGGTGTGATAATACTCCGGGTAATTTCATCTGATTTATACACATAAAGGATATTTTCATCATAATATAGTGATAGATGATACATTTTTGCAAGTTTATCTAATATTATTAATGCATTATCGGCTTTAAGTTCTCCAAGAAAACTATCGGTTATTTTAGGGCTTATAAATACTGGCAAACTATAGTTTGCTGCGATATCATTGATGATTATGCTAACGTCAGTTTTTGGTGTGACAATAAAATAATCGCCAGCCAAACGTTGGCTGAGTGTGCTAGCCGATACGTTTAAATAAGGTAGCATGCCAATTGTAAACAAGAATATATATGATTTTTTCATTATGCTAAGTTTATAATATTAGAGTAAGAAGAGTGGCTGTGTGATTCTTCATCATCTATTTTGGCAAAATTTTTATCCAGTAAAACTGCAAATGTATGCTGCATAATAATTAAACTAATATGAGATCTGTGATTACCATTCTTTAGATAGCTACGGCATAGAAACCAATTGTTATTTGATAGATAGACACCCATGTGTCGATATTCTTTTCCTGCAGTTAATATACTACATAATTTATTTAATCTTGCTGTGTCCATCTGTTTATAGTCTACATTAAGCTTCATGTAGAGAATCCAGCTGTGACCAAAATCGCGAAGAATAGCGTCTTTTTTATAAATGGTAAAGAATATCTGAGAGCTATCACCACTAACATTATTAATAAACTCTAATGAACTTAGCCATTCGATAGAGAAATCATTACTATTACTCATTAATGTTGTCTCATTATATATATTCTGATGTTTATATGGCTAGTTTCTTTATCACTACAGTAATGTTTTCAATGCTGAGTTCATCAACGCTATTTTTCACCAGTCCTTTGATCTGATTGATTGATGGTTCTAAATTAGCCTGTGGTGCAGTGATGATGAGAACGGATGCTGTTGATACTCCTGAGGAACCGTCGGTTTTTAATGCATTTAATGTAACGCTACTATCAACGACGCCAGGTATTTTATTAAGAAACTTCTCAATGCTTTGCTCTTTAATGAAATTGAGTTTAGCACTTTCCTGCATAGGCGATGAAATTAATTGGCTAGCGGGAAAAATAGTTTCAATGCTTACCAGTTTCTTTTTCGGGAATCCATTATCATTGAGTATTTTTATCGATTTTACAAAATCCTTTTTGTCTACACTTAACGATATCGCTTTGGATTTCTCAATGGTTTTATCGACGTCTATGTTGTTTGTTAATAATAATGCTTGCATTTGATTTGCTTCAGCTTCAGATAACTCAGAATATAATATCTCTTTGCATCCTGTAATAAGGAAAATAGAAATCATTAATATTATTTTTTTTGTTTTCATGTATTTTTTATTGCATTGATGTTAGTTTTGTAATAGATGTAGAAAACAGACTGGCTAATTTTGAAATAACATCTATATTCACATTTGCATTCAGTACAGAGCGCTGTAGCTGTAGCATGTCTGTTGGCGATAGCTTACCTGCGGCAAGATCATCAAAGTTAAGATCCGGGGCATTGAGTGCATTGAAATGTCTACGCTTGATCTCTTCTATTAGGACTTGTTCAGGAGAAGCTACGCTAGCTGTACTGGGTAACAGTTGCGATAAAAACTGAGAAGCTGCGGTCATTTCTACCGGCTGAGCGGGCATGTTTGTTAACTGAACTGATGATGGAATGGTAGAGGCCTCCGCTGAGTGGGGTAAGATAGATGAAAGCGCGTTAGTCTGCAGTATTGGGTCCATTTTACATTACCTTATTACCGGCCAAAGCTATAGCTTGGCCGGCATTAATTATTTTCTTTGCTAACAATATCGTTAGCTGTTATTGCTACTATTATTGTCTAATTTTTTTGCTACGATGGAACCGAGAACACCTGCGCCAAGGCCAACAAAACCTAACACTCCAGCGCTGACACCCAGAGCCATAGATGAATCGGCATCTCCGTTGTCTCCCGTCACTTTAGCGGCAATGCCTGTTCCAATTGCCCCTAATACTAGGGTAAGGGAACTCGCTAAGGTTACTATCTTAATGGTTCTGGACGTATTAGTAGAGGACTCTGAATTTAACACGCCGACTGCATTGGTTGACTCATGTGTGTTGATCGGTCGCATAGGCAGAGCATTGCTAGGGAGAGTCCCTATTGTACCTGTAGTCATAGCTGAATATTCCAACAAGTCATATATAAGTGCTGCTAGTATCAACATCCCTTTGATAACTTACGACATCTATAACTTTTAAAGGATGGGTGCTATACCTTGCATATAGATGCCTTGTCATGTATATAATATTCTCAAGGCGATTTCAAGACGATGTTTATATTTTTACGAGGTCAGTAAGGATGGTGTGTTTTGAATTTATTTCTAAAAAGAAATGTAGAATCGTTTTTAATGGCTATAAATGAAAATGAAGTATGCAATAATAATGATGTTTTTTTTGTTGTTAAATCTAATTTGTTTGATCTTTTTATTGAGGGTGACGCTGATGGTGGCGTCTTTTTTACTTACTCAATAGGATATCGATGTGATAATCTAGTAAAGTTTCTTAGTGAGTTATCACCAGAGCGTATTAATGGTTTTATTATTCATGTGTTTATTTATCGAGAAAATCTATGTATATGCTATCAGATAGATGATCTTTCAAGTCGTTATGAAAAATTACTATTAATGAATCACAATAAAATAAAATCAATTATAGAAAGGCTATGCCGTTAAAAATGAAAAGTTATATTTCTTTTTTGAATTCATTTTCCAAATATCAAGATCTCGTTCTGGCTATTTTTTTCTTTATGGCAGTAATGATGATGATCATTCCACTGCCAACGATTGTTGTTGATATAATTATTGCGATAAATATATCAACAGCATTATTGTTGTTGATGCTATCTATATACATCAAGAGACCGCTAGACTTATCCGTCTTCCCAACTATTCTGTTGATAACAACTCTGATGCGTTTGTCTCTCAGTGTCAGTACCACTCGATTGATACTTCTACAACATGATGCCGGTGAAATAATCTATTCATTTGGTAACTTTGTCGTTGGAGGTAATATTGTCGTTGGTCTGATTATTTTTGTTATTATCACAATAGTGCAATTTTTAGTGATAACTAAAGGCGCTGAACGTGTTGCAGAGGTTGGCGCGCGTTTTTCTCTTGATGGAATGCCTGGCAAGCAAATGAGTATAGATGGTGATATGCGTGCTGGTATTATTGATGCGCAGGAGGCAAAGAAACAGCGGGCTGAGGTACAAAAAGAGAGTCAACTTTATGGCGCAATGGATGGGGCTATGAAGTTTGTTAAAGGTGATGCTATTGCCAGTATTATCATTATTGTTGTGAATCTCCTCGGCGGTGTGTTGATCGGTATGTGGCAGTTTAACATGAGTTTCAGTGATGCCTTAGCGCTCTTCTCGGTACTCTCTGTTGGTGATGCTTTGGTAGCTCAGATTCCTGCATTGTTGATTTCTGTGACTGCGGGTATTGTAGTAACGAGAGTTCCTGGTGAGATTAATAATAATTTGGCGGGTGATATAATTGGTCAAGTATCAGGGAATAGTCGCCCTTTCTTTATCAGTGCCGGCTTGATGCTAGTGATGGCATCTATTCCAGGGTTCCCTGTTCTGGTTTTTATTTTACTTTCATTAGCTATGGGTGTTATTGGTTGGCGGGTTAATAAAAAACAGGTTTTTGATAGCCATAGTTCTTTAGGTCCTGAGGAGCGGATAGGCTCTGAAAATGTGACATCTGGTGCAGTCCCTCTGCGTTTAAAAATAGGTGCAAGAATCTTCAACGCAGAATTAAAACAGTTTATTGACATGATGCGCTGGCGTTTTTTTGATGAAAGAGGAATTCCTCTTCCTGAGATTGTTTTAGAATGCTCAAGCATCAAGGATGATGCTATAGAGGTCTATCTGTATCAAGAGTTAGTCTATAAGACATTTTGGGAGAATGAAAAAATAATATTTTTCCCTAACAGTAATGATTTTTCGTTTGAGTATCAAAAGGAGTTATTACCATATGGAAGAAAGGTTTATAAAACTCCGCTGGCTAATGAGGAGATAGCAATATCATTGGGTATTAAGGTAGTTAATAATGTAAATGATGCCGTTGTTTTTTATAGTAAACTGATCGTTTCATGCTGTGCTAGAGAGTTTATCGGAGTGCAAGAAACACGATATCTTATGGATATTATGGAAAGGCAATATAGCGAGTTGGTGAAAGAGTTACAGCGTCAGTTAGGGTTGAGTAAGATTGTAGATATATTACAACGCTTAGTTGATGAAGAGATATCCATCCGTGATTTACGTACTATATTTGAAACACTAATTTTTTGGTCTGTAAAAGAAAAAGATGTGGTGATTCTTTGTGAGTATGTTCGGGTAGCATTGCGGCGACATATTATCTCTAAACATAGTAATCATGGTGAGATGCTATCCGTTTGGTTGATTGGTAGCGAGTTAGAAAACGAAATGCGAGAGGCTATTCGTCAGACATCCTCGGGGTCTTACCTTAACCTTAGTGCTGAAAGAAGTTCGCAACTCATTGCAAGCATGAATACTATAATCGATAGTAATATTAATGGCGTAATATTGACATCGCTCGATATCCGCCGTTATATGAAAAAGCTTATTGAGGGCACAATTCCAACTATCTCCGTTCTTTCTTTTCAGGAGGTAGGAAATGATATCGGTCTTAAAGTTTTGGGGACAATTAATGGATATGAATAATGAATATGTTCCTAAGTTATGTTGTGAAAATATAAAAAAACTATTGAGGCATGATGATGTTGTGATATCAATAGAGAATACTGCAACTTATGAAGGTAAAATAATAGAAATTGGAGCTATTTTTATAAAGGCATATTTGCCTTTGGCGAAAATTGGTTCAATCTATCAGATTAAACCCAGTGATGAATTTGCTGAAGTGATCTCAATAAATGAAATGAGCGTCACACTTTTACCATTCTGTGACATGAGCGGTATGTTTTTAGGACAGTGGCTTAGTTTTTATCAAAGTGAATTTTTTATCTCTGTGGGCTATGGTTTATTGGGCCGCGTTGTTAATGGATTAGGTCACCCTTTGGCCGCTGGGGATAAATTGACTAATATACCTTATCAGCGCTCTTTATTTAGAGAGCCTCCCGACCCGTTATCAAGAGCCATTATTGATAAGCCACTATCCGTAGGCGTTAAAGCGATTGACGGATTATTAACCTGCGGCGTAGGCCAGCGTATCGGTATTTTCGCTGGTTCTGGCGTTGGGAAAAGTACCTTGTTAGGTATGATATGTAATGGTGCTCAGGCCGATATTATCGTGATGGCCTTGATCGGTGAAAGAGGCAGAGAGGTTAATGAGTTTCTTGCTTTGCTACCAGAGGAAACCAGGCTACGTTCTGTCTTTGTAGTCACTACATCGGATCGTCCACCATTGGAAAGAATGAAAGCTGCATTTACTGCTACTACGATCGCTGAGTTTTTCCGTGATCAGGGAAAACATGTATTATTGATAATGGATTCAGTTACTCGTTATGCTCGAGCCGCTAGGGATGTTGGGTTATCGATTGGCGAGCCTGATATACGCGGTGGTTTTCCACCTAGCGTCTTTGCTACCTTACCACGCTTACTTGAAAGGGCAGGTCCTGCAGCTGTTGGTGCCATAACAGCTATTTATAGCGTGCTGATAGAAAATGATGATGCTAACGATCCTATTGCTGATGAGGTAAGATCTATTTTAGATGGACATATTATTTTAAGTAGGAAGCTTGCTGAAGAGAATCATTATCCTGCTATTGATGTTGGTTTGAGTGCTAGTCGTATTATGATTAATGTTACCTCTCGTGAGCAGTCAAATGCTGCCGCTACACTAAAATCAATGATTGCTACCTATAAGGATGTTGAGTTGTTGCTGCGAATTGGTGAGTATAAGCATGGTGAAGATCCTCAGGTCGATCGCGCTATACATCTGTGGCCGCAGATTCAATCTTTTTGTCGTCAGCCATTTGATTCTGTTATGGAATTTAATACAACTATAAATGAACTATTCAGAACGGTAGGCTAATCATGCTTAATGATATTTTAGCGATAAAAAAACGACGAATTCTAAAAAAGAAAAAAAATCTTGCTGATGTTGAAACACAAAAGCAACAAGCTTTTATTGATTTGGATACCTATCAACGTAGGCTCACGAGCAATATTCAAGTCTATAAAAATTTTTGCGATAATCTTACTTCGATAGAGTTCATATCATTATTCGAGTATCGTAAAAAACAAGCTGACTTTGAATATGATATGAAACAGTTAATTTTAGACAAAAAAGAGTGTGAAAATAATATTTGTGTTTTATCAAAAAATATTAACTCACTAACGGAAGATATAAAAAAAATTAATATTTCTATCGAAAAGATAAAGTATGTACTGAATGATGAATAATATAGATAAAATAGAAAGAAACCTTTTTTTTAAAAGTTACCCAGTAGAGTCTCCAACTGAGAAGCAAGATTCTTTTTATAATTTATTAATGAAGAAAAGAAGTGCTGACCGATGGGTTATTCGTGGTGCTGAACTATGGTTTTCGATGTTTCATTCTGGAGACAACCTTTTCGCTCATATCCCTTATGGAATAAGAACTTTTAGATTATATAATCGAGTATTAAAAGATATTATTATTGCGATTGAACGCAATAACCAAGGTGGATTTATCACTCTGAAAGTAAGTCGCAATAGGATCGAGCATAAGGTAATTATCGATAATGCTACTATTATCATAGAAAAAATAAAAAATATTTTTGACTCATGTTCTATTCAATTTGGTATAACTTATTATGATTAAATTAGAGTATTTAAGCCTTTTTTCTAAAATTGGTAGTGGGAGAGTATATCATCGTGATGAGAGCGGATCTATTTATCTCCATTTCTCTCACGGTGCAGGGCGGGGGGTTGTAATCGATTTGGTTGTTGATAGCGTGCCAGGTCAGATTTGGTTTTCGGAGTCGGAGTGGTTAGAATGGTGTAATGACATTGTACATTTTTCTGACATTGAGGCTATTCCCATTAGTTTGAAGGATATTCTTGCTACATGGGTACTCGGTGATTTTTTTTTCGGGCATAAAATTATTATAAAGCAAATAACTACTCTGGTGCTGTTAGATGGTTTTTATCCACAGGCAACAATAAACTCAGAGGATAAAAATATAGCCATGGTTATGCTTAGCACTCCATTATCTTTTTTGTCTTTTTTTGGGAATGGTGATTCTGAAATATATCCTTATGGTCAATTTAAGCTATTTGATTTTGAGTTTTATCTTGCTATTGGATATGATGAAATTGTGATAAGTCAGTTGGAGTTAGGTGGCGCGATAAGAGTTAATAATATATCAAATATTGACGATGATCAGGTTTGGATTTCTTACGGCTCTCCACTTGGTATTGTTCGCGTTGAGAATAGTAAGTTGAATATTATTGAGACATTATATTCACCGGCTGCTATAGTTTTAGATGATGCCCATGATTATGAACATATGTATTATTATTGCGTAGGCAAGGTTACATTAAACATCAGTGAGCTTGATCGATTCTTAGTTAGCGGGGCTGTTAATTACAATAAAATAATGTATTTCCCTAATGTGAAAATTATAAATGGTAAATCTTGTATAGCTGAAGGTGAGTTGGTTAAAATAAATGATGCGTTTTATGTTGAATTACTTAACCTTGAGTGATTAATGATATGCGTAATTTTATTTTTATTTGTCTTTTCGTTTTTTCATTTTCATCGGCTTATGCGGCTAAAAGTGATTTTTTAAATGATTGCTTCGTTCGGGCTGGACAAAGTTATAATATCTCACCAATTTTATTGAAAGCTATAGCGATACAAGAGTCAAATTTATCAAGTCATGTGGTCAGTAAGATGAATGCGAATGGAACATATGATGTCGGTATCATGCAAATAAATTCATTTCATTTTGAAAAATTAAAAAAAATGGGAATTACAGAGGATGATCTTATTAATGATCCCTGTGTTAATATTTTCGTAGGAGCCTATATCCTTGCTATGAACATAAAAAGTAATGGTGCAACATGGGAATCTGTTGGGGCATATAATGCGGGGTACGGGAAGAGTTTAACCTCTATTCTTAACAAAGAAAAGTATGCAAGGCTAGTATTTGAGTCCTATCAAAAAATAAGTCCGAAAGGGCCTCAATAATCTAGATTCATGGCTATACGAAGTATTTCCGCTACAGGTTCAAAAAAATCTTCTGTAATATAATCTCCGGGAGCTATATTGGCATGGATTCCTCGTGCTAAGGAAATCTCTTCAACTATGGGTATGTTATTATCTTCAGCTATTTTTAGTATATGTAAGGCTAACTTCCCTATGCCTATTTCTAATATTTGAGGGACGGGGGTCTCACCTAATTTATAGTATATGCATACAGCAATATGTGTGGGGTTTTTTACTATTACTGTTGATTTTCGTACGTTGTTACCCAGGCTTCCACTTTGTATTTCCGCATGGATTTTTTTTCTTTCTGATTTTACTTCTGGGTTGCCATCGCTATCTTTTGATTCACGCTTTACTTCATCTTTAGTCATCATTATTTTCTTTTCTCCATTTCTTCTTTGGAACCAAAAATCAAATATGGAAAAGATAAGATAACCGACTAGTATTCCTTTCCAAAGGAGTGAAATAATATAAAAAGAATAATCAAATGCTACTGTATTAGAGGCATATGGTAAATTTGAGAAATCGCGTACGTGCTCACGAATTATGATGTAGCTAACTAGGCTAATGAAGGCTAACTTTAATATTGATTTTAAAAGCTCAAAGACATTTTTAAGTGAAAAAATATTTTTTATGTTATTTTTAACGCTAAGTTTTTGCAGGCTCGGCTTGATTTTTTCAACTGCAAAAATAAATCCAATTTGTGAAACTATAGAGAGGATGTCACCGATAAAAATAACTGCAACTAGAGGGAGTATGTATTTTATTGATAAGTCTAATGCCATTCCAGTAATTTTTCCAGCGGAATAAGATAATTCATAGTTAATTGACTCGATAGATGTATTTATTAGTTCTATTATTTCAGATAAAAATGAATTACCATACAGATATAAATATGTAAATATAAATATAGATTGTACGGCTGAAACAACCTCTTCACTTTTTATAACATCGCCTTTCTCTTTTAGATCCCGTAATTTTTTTGTTGTCGGCTTTTCTGTTTTTTCACTCATATAGCTTTCTCTAGTAGTAAGGTAATTAAGTTTTTATTGAGCGCTATTGCTTCTTTTACTAAGGATGGATATGTATGAAGTACAATGATTAAAATAAAGAATGCGATTAAGCTTTTAATCGGTAACGATAGCGTGAATACGTTTAGCTGCTGTGCCGTTTTATTCAAGAATCCAAAGGCTATATCTGTCAGCAAAATACCGACGATCATAGGAATTGAGAAGCTAACCAGAAGTTTTAAAAATGAGTTCCATAAGGAGTATATGAAACTAATGAGCTGACCGTTGATTTCAATAGATTGTGATATGGGTAATGTTTGGTATGATGAATATAATGTGCTGAGTATATCTTCTATACCTCCATGTATTATAAAAATAATATTAACAAAATGATATAAAAATACACCGGTTACAGATGAGGAATCGTTTATTGCAGGGTTAAGTATTGAAGCGATGGTTGAACCGCGCAAGGTATCAATAAGTTGGCTTGCGGAGTCTATAGCCCAGAAGATGATAGTAAACGATAGTCCGATAAAGAATCCAATCATTAATTCTTTTAGTACAAATAGAGATAAAGACGATATCTCATGTGGCATAACCTCAGTGATATTTATATTTTGATGTATTATTGGGAGTGATATTGCTAATGTGAATGCATTCCGGATTAGCGGTGACAGGAAGTTTCCCAAAGAAAAGATGGGAATAATTAGGAATGCGCCCAAAGGGCGTAATATACATATAAATATAGTGATGATGATGTCAACAGTATCTTTCATCATTTTACCAATAGATTAAGGTGTTCAAAAATTAATGATGAAAAATTAAGAATGACATTCCCCATCCAATGGTATGTAAGTGCTAGTGTGGCAAATACAGCTAATATCTTTAGTAAGAAGGGTAAAGTTTGGTCCTGAAGTTGAGTGAGTGCTTGAATTAGGCTTATTAATATACCAACGATAGAGGCAGCAGCTACTGTTGGAAGCGATAATAATAGTACCACCCATAGCATTTCTATACTGACTTGAACTAATGTTCCACTGTTCATTAATTAACCACCAGAAGGTATTCGAATAATTTTTGCCAACCACCAATCAATATAAATAATAATATTTTAAATGGAATTGAAATGGTTATTGGTGAGACCATCATCATACCTAATGCCAATAGGATATTTGATATAATTAAATCTATTGCAATAAAAGGAAGATAGAGCAAAAATCCTATCTTAAAAGCAGATTCAAGCTGCCCCAATGTAAAGGCGGGAAGAAGAATGAATATAGACTCTTTAGATGCTACATCACTGTGTGCACCCCATTTTTCCTGTGCTTTTTTCTCAAAGAAGTCGATTTTTTTTACATCTGTATTTTTTATTAGGAAGTCTTTATAAGGTGAGAGTATGTTTTTATCTACACTCTCGAAGTAGTTATTGTTGTTTATATCTATGGGGTTTGTTTCTAGATTTTTTTTTACTTGAAGTATTGTTGGTGACATTATAAATATGGTTAATGTTAAAGCTACTGAGGTAATCGCCATATTAGGAGGTACTTGCTGGATTCCAAGAGCATTTTTAAGGATGCCTAATATGATGACAATCTTAAGAAATGAGGTTCCTATGACAACGAAAATCGGAAGCAGTGATAGGAGGAAGAATATAACGATCAGCGTGATAGGCTGACTTCCTATAGATATAAGTTGTGTCATGGTTTATTATTCGTCTAATAAAGTGTTATATTTTAGTTTGAAGTTTGCTAACGCGTTTTCTATTTGTTTTTTGGGCGATAGTGTTATTCTTATATATTGATTTTCCATTACTATGGTATCGATGTCCATGTTGCTATCATTAGTAATCGTTGCATTAATACTATCTGTATTAATTATGAGATTTTCGTTCTTTGTTATTTCTATATCTCCATTTAACTTGTTTTTTTTAATTTCGTCACTAATTATTTCTGATAGAATTTGTGGCCAGTCGATGCGTTTAGCCAAAAGTTCAGGGAGTGCGCGGCTCAATGATAACTGCGCCTGCTCTATGGCTTTTAGAAAAAGATAACGCTCAGCATTCTGAGTATCGAGTAGTAGTTGAATGGATTGGTTTATTTTTTCATTAAATCTCATTTGATAATGCGTGTTAATATTGTTACGATATCTCCATAGTCTAATTGCGAGTCTTCTGCGAATGTTTGCTTTTATCTGATGTTTCTTTTTTCTTGCTGATAATAATATATTGCATGCTGTTTCTCTAGATTCTTTAATGTTGTTATTTTCAATATTTAATATACTGATCTCACTGGCGCTTAAGTGTTTTTTTTCATTAAAATTACTCAATTTTATTTTTCTGTAGCGTGTTGTTTTCATTTTTAAATAATAATTTATTTAGTTGTATAATTAATGATATGTGATCACTATTAGATAATGTTATTTTGGTGTAACCTTTAGGAAAGTAATACTTTGCTATTTTCCACGCAAGATCGTCGGGAAATAAAGTTTCAAATATTGTTACCCCATATCTAGTTAGGTGTTTGATAATATCCTCAGGGGATGTGTTGGGTTCACTCTGTCCATTTTTCCAATAAAAAGTTAACTGTGTAAGATTTTGCTCTCCGATAAAGTATTTTATTTTTTCTCTATATTGGCTAATAAACAAATAGTCTGGGCAACGAATATCTAATAGTGCAACACAGACCATAATTATGTCTAGTTTACCTATGGCTTGATAGACAAAAGAACCATGGAGCGTATATGTTCCTCCTGATGGTGTGAGTTGGTTTCTTATTACTTTATTGATTTTCCTTTTTGTATTCGACTCTTTAATTAGTTTTTGAATTCCATCTTTTGGTAATTCAATGAATTTAGAGATCCACTCAGGATGAATATATTCGATCGGATTTTCTATTAGCGAGTAAAAACTTACCTCGTTTTTTTTTATTCCATTCATATGATGTTTTTAATTTTGCGCCTTTTATTTGTATTGTTGGGGAGGCTAGCGCTTGGATTATTGATTAGTTTATCTATATTGAACATGGCTCTTTCGTATAGAATTCTCTCCTCTCCATGTTGATAACCATGAATGAGTTTATTCAATTTCTGTTGTGCCTGGGGATCTGTCTTGGCTTGATTCTCCAATACTTTAATGTGCTCCATTATGTGATCAAATGACTTTATCATCTCATTGATAATTTTAATTTCCTGATCCATTTTTTGCATAATTACTGTTTTTTTTATTAATTGATTATCTGTTTTTTTCATTTTTGATTCTCGACTTTATTGTGGTAATTGTTGATATTGCTGATAAATATGCAATGTTTAGCTTATCTCTTTTTTTATACTCCGCATTGCATTTTATCATTTTCATTTCATGATTGTTTTTTTCTATCTCATACTCTAGTGTTTTGATAAGTTCAGATGTCGACTGTTCAGGATCCTCTATAATTATATCCTCAAGTAATGTAATCGATATCATAATTGTCCATCATCTGTTTTATTTGATTGATTTAATTCACTGGAAAAACAGTTTGTGGATTGATTGCAAACTAAAAAATCCTCCTTTTTATGCCCGTGATCTAATGCAATTTTAAGCCACTTCGGTTGTCTTCCGACTCCGGACCAGGTTTGCCCATCAGCATTACGGTAATAGCTTTTTCGTTCCAACATCTTCTTCGATGCCGGACTGAGGATTTCAGGATGGAACCCTAGTTCAGATGGTGTAATATTATACTCGGAGATTTGCTGTTGTATTGTATTGATAACATTATGAATTTCCTGGTCTCGCAGGCGTTGGGCCTCCTTAGTCAACTGTTCAATTTCTTTTATGAGCTGTGTGTAGTTGCTTGCTTGGCTATTGTCCATGTTTTTCCCCTTAGATAGATTTATTAAGTTAATTAATAAGTAGTAACAATGTATCCATATCTTGTTATGTCATTTCTAATGTATGGACTTCTCGGAAGTCAATACTAAATTCAAACTAAAATAAATTTTTATTAAAAGTTTCGTTAAATCATTTGGTTAGTGCTAGCTTAGTGTTTCTGGGCATTATAGGAAATGATTTTTATGGTGCTTGTCAATTACAACTATTGGTCTTGATATGATATCAATATAGATGTTTTTAGCATGACCGGCTCCCCGTATGTGATCCACTCATAATTAGGAATAACTGGCCTCATTCTGGCTGCATATTCTGGCAACCGGCAGATTTTTCAGTAAATTTGGCGGGGCGTCCAGCTCTGTGCACAATGGGGATGACTCTGACTATCGTGTATGCGGCCGGCCTCAATTTTGCACCGTGCATCCTCTAGAGACATGAACCTGTTCTCATTCAGGCATTCCTGCCTTAACCAACCAACCAACCAACCAACCAACCAACCAACCAACCAACCAACCAACCAACCAACCAACCAACCAACCAACCAACCAACCAACCAACCAACCTTCCGTTGAAGGATTCCAGCGTCGCGTTGTCCATCGCTGTTTCTGGGCGTGAGAAGTCGAGCCTGATCCCTTTTTCATACACCTATTTGTTCAATATTTTCCCTGCAAATTCAGGGCCGTTATCGGTTTTCAGCAACTGCAGTCAAAGACGCCTGAGCGCTATGCTACCCAGCATCCCAGCATCCCAGCATCCCAGCATCCCAGCATCCCAGCATCCCAATATTCCAGCTATTTCTGTCGAACGCAGATTCTATATCGCGCATATTTCCAGACATTCGCGGGTGTAAAGGTCGATAGCGGTCAGCCGGTGCTGTCGCCGCCCGTCAAACAGGGCGTCAGAGACAAAATCCATGCTCCACGTAGTTTGGATACAGTCCCTGAGGCAGCGGCTGTCGACGCTGTGCCGATTTATTGCGGCGTGGGCGTTTGAGACGCAGGGACAGGCCCTGCTCACTGTAGAGTCGATAAATGCGTTTGTGATTATCCCACCAAGCCCTCCCGCCTGAGCATGACATGAACCCGGCGATAGCGATAGTGGATCCGGGTTTCGATGATCTCCTTGATTCGAAGGCGTAGCGCACTGTCGTCTGCTGCCACAAAGCGGCAACGGAAAGAGCTGCTGCTGACCTGTTGTGCAAAGCAGACCTGCCTCTCGCTGGCCCCGTAGCGTGCTTGCAGGTCCCGGGGCCATTCACGCAGACGTGCCAGCGTCAGCGCTTTTTTGCCAATATGTCCTGCAGCATGGCTTTGTCGAGGTTGAGATCGGCAACCCGCCTCTTTAGCCGCAGATTTACCTTTTCCAACTGCCGCATATTCTTCAGTTCTGAAGGAGAAATCCCGCCATATTTTTTGCGCCATGTAATGGGATGGACTACCTCCTCCCGCTGCGGTTAACTGTACGAAATGTGCTTACCAGGAGAATCACCATGAATATCGTATTTCTGGGTATTGATCTGGCTAAAAATGTTTTTCAACTCTGCAGGTTAAACCAGGCCGGCAAACCGGTTTATACGAAACGAACTGGCCGAAAAGAATTGCTCCAGACGCTGGCAAATATTCCTGCATGTCTGATTGGGATCGAAGCGTCCACCGGGGCATTTTACTGGCAGCGTGAGTTTGAGAAACTGGGGCACAAAGTAAAGGTCATCAGTCCTCAGTATGTAAAACCCTTTGTCCGCGGGCAAAAAAATGATGGTAATGATGCACAGGCCATCGCAGTGGCTCTGATGCAACCGACAATGCAGTTCGTGCCGCCAAAAAGCCCCGAACAGCAGGATATCCAGGCTTTACACCGGGCAAGGCAGCGTATTGTCAATCACCGCACTGCTACAGTCTGTCAAATAAGAGGGCTGTTACTTGACCGGGGGATCCCCATTGGCAGTGCTGTCTCCAGAGCTCGCCGGGCTATTCCTCTTATCCTTGAAGATGCAGAAAACGGTCTAAGTTCCCGTATGCGCAGAACAATTGCCGAGCTCTATGATCTCTTTAACGATCTCGAGCGTCGGATCCATTTTTTTGATAAGGAAATTGAAACAGTATTCAGGCAATCAGAAGCCTGTCAGCGTATCGCCAGAGTTAAAGGCATTGGCCCTAAAACGGCTACGGCCGTTGTTGCTGCTATTGGCAAAGGAACTGAATTTAAGAATGGCCGCCACTTTGCTGCATGGCTGGGTCTGGTTCCACGCCAGCATTCGAGTGGCGACAGGCAGGTGCTGATGAATATGACGAAAAAAGGCGACAAGCATCTGCGGACTCTTTTTATTCATGGTGCCCGCGCTGTCGTCAGGGTTGCCACAAATAACAATGATGGCTATATGAATCAGTGGGTTAACCAGTTAAAGGAACAGCGCGGATTTAATAAAACGACCGTAGCGGTCGCTAACAAAAACGCGCGAATAATCTGGTCGATGCTGAGAAATGAGACCGAGTATCAGGTAGTGTGAAATTAATCCCCTGCCAGAAAAAGTTGCAGCGTACTGAGAAATGGTGACAGGTTGCACCTGCACAATCGGAACCTGATTTTTATACTGGCCTCAGAGGCCGTCCAGTTGTTGAGGCGATTGTGTGCGAATTATCCATTTGGGCACAGATTTTCCTGATGCCGGATAGATGTAAGCGACAACCCAAAACCAGATTCAGTACTTGCAAAACGGAGGTAGTCCATAGATATAGAGCGTGGCATCAGAAACTCCCAGCTTACGGCAGACACCCGGCACGGACGTCCCCAGCTCAGCCTGCTTCAGGGCAAAGAAAATCTACTCTTCGGTAAATCGTGATTTTTTCATCGGCACCACCTCGTTCGGGGGAGTGTTTATCATGCCGGCATTCTGTTTCTGAATGGAGCAGGATTTTGGGGTAGGTTCCGGTGATTTATTCTCTGCCGTTTAGTGAAAATCACTTTATTAAAAAAACGGAATAATGAATACCGATATTAATAATGTATTGCTTTTATCTTGTTTTCTTTTTTTTGTTTAATCTTCGGTTAGTAGTGATATTTATGACTGGTGAATTTGTTTTTTATTTATTATTTTCTATTTGCTATTGAGTTTGTTGGTTGTTGGTTTTTTTTCATGATAAAAATCAATTGGTTGTGATTTTATTTTTCTGCTGTTTTTCCTCTTGCAGGCGTATTTTCATACTGTATGATCATGGTTGTAATAAGATCGCGAGGATTATGTTGTAATTATTTATCATAACTGATAAATAATGTGATTAATACCTATTTTTAAAGCATATTAATATAGTCATAATGAGGTAGATATTATGAAGCTGGAGTCTGCTGCAAACTCTCCTCTAGTCAATCCTTATGCCCCTTCTGAATCAGGAACCCAAAATACGGCTAATTTGGGGCGCTTGGGGGATAGGGCTATAGCTGTTAACGCTGATTCTTCAGCAAGAGATGGAGGCCAACTGCCAGGTCTGCCTAGCTCTCCTGTGGCGTTACAGCCTTCCAGAGGGAGCGATCCTGTCTATCGCCATACTAATGCGTACACCGCGCAAGATAGCTTTGAGGCGATAAAGGGAATGTCGCTCAACATGCTATTTGAGCGTGTCGGTAATGCGACATTTTCTCGTAGAACTACGCCCGAGGGAAACGTTGAGGCCGTTAGTACTAGGGGGCAACATGAGATGGCGGTGCTCTTACCGCAAGATGAACAGTATGCATTGAATAGTTTAAGTCCCGATCCCGAGGCTAATTTTGTTTTTATTGGTGGATCGCGTTCCCATCCCCTGGTCTCGCTGGCCGGAGAGAGTTCCGAGGTTATTTCCGTTAGGCAGACGTTAGAGCGGGGACAGGGACTAAGCGATAGGCCAGGAGGAGTATCGCCTCTGGATTCTAGCCTGTTTAGAGGGCAGCTTGAGCATTCGCTTGGAAATCGAACGGGCGTAGACCGCGAGATGACGGGAGGAACGGGTTTCCTGCATTCATCCCATAGTGAGCTCGGGGCCACGGGCCAAACTAATACTGCTCCGAGTGAACCGAGGAGGTCTGCAGCGACTCAGGCGCTTGCTGGCCAGGTCGATACTATAAATCAGGGTCCGCAGACTGAGGGGGGAGAAAGGCTAAGAGGGCTAACGCGTACCCGACTTGTTGAAATAGCGGTTAACCCTCCAGCAATGAGTCGAAGCCACTTATATGTAGCGCTTGGCACGGCGGCAGCCGTGGGGCTTACTGCGCTGGCAACCGGGTTGTCTCAGGCGTTTGCTATCACTCCTGCACCGGATGATGCTCTGATGGTCGATCCTAATCAGGCGCAGCAGGATGCCGTAACGAATACGAGAAATGAGTTAACGAGTGAGGCGCTGAAGGATCCTGCCAATCAGAAGGTTGAGGTTGATGAGATGGGTAATCAGCGGCCGACCGGGATACTGCTAGATAATGTGGCCGCGGAGATCGAGGTTAAGGCGCTGGAGGCCGGAGAGGCAGCTAAACAGCAGGCTATTACTGATAATGTGGCCGCGCAAGAACGACACGATACGCAACAGGAAAAGCGGGATAAAGAGCTGGCCATTTCCGGCGGCGCTGGCTACGGGGCGGCAGCCTTGATCGGCGCGGGGGGATTTACGGCGGCTGGTGTGCTGTATCGGCGAAATAAGGAGACACATGAGGGGGCGATGGAACTCCATCGTGCAATGCCACAGGCTGAGCCACCGGTGGGTAACCGGACGGAGACGGGGACTCGTAGTGAGAGGTTTACCTTTCCGAGAGCGGTAGTGCTAGATCAACCGCCGAGGGAGCCTGGCGCAGTGGGAGGGATATATCAGGGGTTACAGAGGGGCGAATGGAGTGCAGCCTCTTCCACGTGGGACAGTGCGAGTCAAACCTCGCTAGCGGGTCATGCCACCGGTCATGACCGCTTAGTATAAGTAATATATACCATAATTTATTAACGGTTTTCCAAATATCGCCAATTAATATCTCGCAATATTAATTTATTAAATGCATTGATCAATTATTTATAGGGACAGTTATGTCATCTCGCGCTCAGGTACTGCTTGAGAGTCTATCGAAACGCGTTGGTATCGATGGGCTTTGCTTTAATGAATATAAGTTATGCTCCTTTTTTATTGATGATCTCTATTGTGTTTCTTTATCGGATGCTAGTGATGAGCACATGATGATCTATGGGGTATGCGGTAAGTTTCCCATTAATGAACAGGGCTTTGCTTTAGAGATTCTTAACGCCAATCTGTGGTTCGCTGAGAGTGGGGGGCCTCACTTGTGCTATGAGTCAGGCTCTGAGTCGTTGCTATTAGCACTACGTGTTAATTTAGATCACTGTACCACCGATAAATTGGAAAATGAGATAGAGCATGTTGTAAATGCGATGGAAAACCTTTACTTGGTATTTCATAACCAAGGGATTGAGCTAAAGAATGATTTACTTAACGTTTCCCCATTCGAAAAAATGGAAATAAAGAACTATTTTTCTGCGCGTTAGCTACGTGCTTTTTTTGAATGTGCTCAGGTGAAAATAGATTGAGGGTGTATAAATGAGTGAATATTCATTTATGAGTGGGGGTGTACTAAAAAGTAAAATAAAAAACATATTGTTTTTTATATTTATTTTAT
This sequence comes from Edwardsiella anguillarum ET080813, assembly GCF_000264765.2. Taxonomy (GTDB): domain Bacteria; phylum Pseudomonadota; class Gammaproteobacteria; order Enterobacterales; family Enterobacteriaceae; genus Edwardsiella; species Edwardsiella anguillarum. The sequence continues at coordinate 1,320,046 of NZ_CP006664.1, read as the reverse complement.
TATCTTTTGTTTGTGTTGCTTATGCTGGGCAAACAAATTATTACACTCTGTACCAAGATAGTAAGCTGATTCCTAATAGTAATATTAACTCCGGTAATATTATCTATTATACTTTAAAGAAAGGAGAGAATGCTGCCTATATCGCCAAAAAGAATGGCATTAGTATTGATGCGATTTGGTCAATTAATAAATCTTATTACTCCAGTCGTCAGTCGATGCTGAGTGCGGGGAGCGGGGATATACTGCGTTTGCCGTTGAAGTCATTGGGTGCTTTGGATGGACTCCCTGCGCTGGGGTCAATAGAGATGACCGATAACTTTCAAACTGTTCGTCAGGGCATGCCGGGCGAGCGCTCTGTACTGTGGCAACCGAGCGAAGTAGGGAGTACAGTTTCGGCCGATAGACTGTATGGGGGGCGTGCGCAGCCAACGTCAGCGCAGACGTTGAATGGTCAGCAAACCGGGAGCATGGCGTTGGCAATGGCTAGCGGGCAGGCCAGCGGTGCTCTTCAAGCCTGGATGAGTCAGTTTGGTACTGCTGAAGTGAACCTGCAGGCCGGAAATGGCTGGGATGGCTCTTCTCTGGATTGGCTACTGCCTTTTTATGATACCCCTGCGATGCTGGCGTTTAGCCAGGTTGGTGCTCGTTATATTAACTCCCGCTTTACAGCAAACGTGGGTGGTGGGCAGCGTTTCTTTTTTGATCATGGAATGGTTGGCTATAACACTTTTATCGATCAGGATATCTCAGGGAACAATTCACGTCTGGGGGTCGGGATTGAGTACTGGCGTGATTATTTAAAAACGAGCTTAAATACCTATTTTAGGTTATCCGGCTGGCATCAGTCTTATGATCAGAGTGATTATTATGAGCGTCCAGCGAATGGGTTTGATCTTCGTGTGAATGCTTACTTGCCAAGTTACCCTGCACTCGGGACAAAACTTATTTTTGAGCAATATTATGGTAATAATGTTGCACTTTTTGATCGCGATAGTAAGCAGTCTAATCCTTCAGCATTTACGATGGGGGTGAATTATACACCGATCCCCTTGGTGACCTTCGGCGCAGACTACCGGTTGGGCGCGGGGGGGCGGAATGATACGCTGTATTCCTTACAATTTAACTATCGTTTTGGTGACTCTTGGCAGCAACAAATATCGCCACAGAACGTCGCGAATCTGCGTAGTCTGCAGGGCAGTCGTTATGATCTAGTACAGCGTAATAATAATATCGTATTAGATTATAAAAAGCAGGATGTCATTTCGCTGACTATTCCGGATGGAATGTCAGGTCTCGAGGGGACAGTTCGGAGTATTACCTACTCAGTAAAAAGCAAGCATGCGGTTAGCCGGATTGATTGGCATGATGTCGAGCTAGTGAGGTATGGTGGGAAGATTAATAAGGTGGGGGAAGGTTACCAGCTTGAATTCCCAAAATACATCAAGAATGGCAATAATACCTATCAAGTCAATGCACGCGCGATTGACTCTCAGGGGAACATATCGAATGTGGCGGTTTTGTTGGTCACTGTATTGTCGGATTCTGGCAGCGGTGGCACGATCGTCGATACGTTGACTGCAAATAAAATATCAGCGATTGCAGATGGCACGGATGAGATTACGTATACCGCATTGGTACAGTCGGGAGGAAAACCACAGGCAAATGTGGATGTCGATTTCTCTATTCAGCGCGGTGTTGGCACATTAAGTACCGTTCAGGCAAAGAGCGATGCTCAAGGGCGAGCGATGGTTCGTTTGACTGCAACTGAAGTGGGTGAAGTGGTTGTTGCAGCAAAGACGGCAGATATGTCAGCACCTCTCGCAGCTGCCCCCGTTAACTTTATTGCGGGCGGCGCTATTGTTGTTCATGAGATTACGGCGGATAAGTCGACGGCGTTGGCAAATGGTACCGATGCTATCAGCTATACCATTCGCGTGAGTAAAAATGGGGTTTCCCAGGCTAACACTGATGTTGATGTGACGACGACGGCGGGTTCGCTGAGTTCGCCTCGAGTGACGACGGGCGCAGATGGTGTAGCTACCGTAAAACTGACCTCTAACGCGGTGGCCAATAACGTCATCGTCTCTGCCAAAACGGCCGAGATGGCGACGGCGCTGGATGCCAGCCCGGTCAACTTCGTTAACGTCGAGCCTACCGTTGTCAGCAGTATCACGGCGGATAAAACTCAGGCGTTGGCCGACGGCGTCGATGCGATTACCTACACCGTCGAGGTCACTCAGAACCATATTGCGCAGCCTAACGTAGAGGTCACCTTTACTACGGCGGCGGGGACGCTGAGTGCGACCAAGGCGGTGACGGATGCCGCGGGCCGTGCCACGGTCAGTCTGACCTCTAACGCGGTGGCCAATAACGTCATCGTCTCTGCCAAAACGGCCGAGATGACGACGGCGCTGGATGCCAGCCCGGTCAACTTCGTTAACGTTGAGCCTACCGTTGTCAGCAGTATCACGGCGGATAAAGCTCAGGCGTTGCCCGACGGCGTCGATGCGATTACCTACACCGTCGAGGTCACTCAGAACCATATTGCGCAGCCTAACGTAGAGGTCACCTTTACTACGACGGCGGGGACGCTGAGCGCGACCAAGGCGGTGACGGATGCCGCGGGCCGTGCCACGGTCAGTCTGACCTCTAACGCGGTGGCCAATAACGTCATCGTCTCCGCCAAAACGGCCGAGATGACGACGGCGCTGGATGCCAGCCCGGTCAACTTCGTTAACGTTGAGCCTACCGTTGTCAGCAGTATCACGGCGGATAAAACTCAGGCGTTGGCCGACGGCGTCGATGCGATTACCTACACCGTCGAGGTCACTCAGAACCATATTGCGCAGCCTAACGTAGAGGTCACCTTTACTACGGCGGCGGGGACGCTGAGCGCGACCAAGGCGGTGACGGATGCCGCGGGCCGTGCCACGGTCAGTCTGACCTCTAACGCGGTGGCCAATAACGTCATCGTCTCTGCCAAAACGGCCGAGATGGCGACGGCGCTGGATGCCAGCCCGGTCAACTTCGTTAACGTCGAGCCTACCGTTGTCAGCAGTATCACGGCGGATAAAACTCAGGCGTTGCCCGACGGCGTCGATGCGATTACCTACACCGTCGAGGTCACTCAGAACCATATTGCGCAGCCTAACGTAGAGGTCAACTTTACTACGACGGCGGGGACGCTGAGCGCGACCAAGGCGGTGACGGATGCCGCGGGTCGTGTCACGGTCAGTCTGACCTCTAACGCGGTGGCCAATAACGTCATCGTCTCCGCCAAAACGGCCGAGATGACGACGGCGCTGGATGCCAGCCCGGTCAACTTTAGCAATAATCCCAGCGTGGCAACGCTGACCGCCGATAATGAGTTTGCCGTAGCAAATGGCACCAGTGGAGTCACGTTCACTGCAACGGTAATGCGTGATGGTGCACCCGCTGCTGGGATCCCGGTGACCTTTGCGACGTCGGGAGGGACTTTATCGGCAACCGATGTGACTACGGAGGCTGATGGTACCGCCCGGGTCATTCTGACCAGCGTGACTGCAGGTCAGGCGACCGTGTCCGCCACTACGGCGGGGGGGACGCCAGCGACGAAGACGGTGACATTTAACGCGGTTCTGGAGATCACCGGCGTATTGATTCCTGGTTCTGGTGGAACCTCGGTGCCGAGCGTCTGGTTAGAAGGGGGGCAAATTCAGCTGGTGGTCCGAGGCGGTGGTGCGGGACTGCAATATGCGTCTTCCGCTGCAAGCGCGACCGTCAATGATAGTGGCCTGATTACGCTGGATTCCGCCGGTGACGCGACGATCCAGGTCACCTCTCCTGAGGATGGACAAACGGCCTCTTATACGCTGAATACGCCGGCCGTATTTGTGCGACCAGAGTTCGCCACGCAAAGAAATTACTCGGCGGCGAGAACCTACTGTATTGCTCAGGGCGGGGCGTTGGCGGCTGATCAGAGCGTATTGCAGAATGTGCGTATGCTGTGGGGGGACGCTAACCGTTATCCGGCCTATGCCGGGCTGGTTGCAAGGCAGGCCTGGGTTGAGCAAACGCCTACTGATATTGCGGGTGGTGTCGGGAAAACATATGATTTGATAAGAGGAAATCCTCAGAGTAATGTCAATGTGAGTACGGCAAATGTGTATGCGGTGTGCATACACTAATCAGCGCCATCTTTATCATTGAATAGTCATAAAGCTCCGATAAATTTCTATCGGAGCTTTATTATTTATAGCCCCCGCGCTGTAGCTCCCACCCGAATGAATTGTGCACTTTAGCGTGCCCCCAGCATGCCGATGATCCTCCTGTGTCATGCCTGACTCGCCGACTGTAGTGACGAATAAAGCTAGGCTATAGGAGGAGTCTACCGCCATTCTGTCTTGTGTTAGTAACGCGATACGCGCCTCGGCCCGGGTGAGGGCGATAATCAGTTTTGATCATGCGTATATCCTCATGTATCAGATGCGGTTAGATGCGGCGGTAAACTGACCGATCGTCTCGATTATCATGTCTTTCGCCGCTGATCGGCCGCCTGCTGTGGTCGGGGCTCAGGGAAACATCTGCGCCAGATAGTGATTCAAGCGTTCGCGTGAGGTAAAGCCGTGGGGCACGCCGATAAAAGCCGGTGACGCGGCGTCGGGATCGGGCGGAAAGCGGACGTAGGCCGGGCTGCTGCGTTGGGCGGCAGAGGGCTGGGCAAAGCGTAGGCTACGCTGGGCCAGCGCCGGGTGGATCAACAGCGCGGTTCGCCCGAGCCGCACCTCGCGATTGACATACACATAGTGCTCTCCCTTGTGAAAACCATAGGCCTGATCGCTGACTGAATCGCGGGTAAATCCGGCGCGCTGCAGCACCTGCGCGACCTCATCGGGGCGTAAATACATCGTCATTCTCCCTGTTTATTGCTGTCCTATGACCTTAACGGATAGGCCGCACGTCACAAGCGGACTTTTCTGGAACGCCTGCGATCCACGGCGATCGCCGGTAAAACACGGGGCTCTGTGCCAGAAGTCGAGGCCGAACGGTGGCGGGCGCTGGGCTACGCGGGCGCGCGGCGGCGCCCGCGAAGGCTCAGGGGAAGATGGTGAACGGTGAGCAGACGAACTGCTGGTTGCCGATGGTCATGTTATAGCGATCGGTGCCCGGTACGCCGGTCTGCATCTTGATCCCGAAACGGATGGTAATGTGCGCCGGATCCGGCGTGAAGCGGCCGCTGGCCTCGTCATAGCGCGACAGGGTATAGGCTACCTTGTCGGACATATCCTCGGTGCGCTTGGCCAAATAGAGTTGGGTCAGGTTATTCGACGGATCGGTGATTTTCAGCGCCATCATGTTATCGCTATTGATGGCGGTAGAGAGCACTTTCAGCCCGCCGCAGTTCGTTTCACCCACGGCCGGATAGGGGCCGATCATCTCCGCGGCCTGCGCGATACCTGAGCAGGAAGCCACCGTCAGTAAAGCCATACAAGTTTTTTTCATCATCGTCATGTTTGCCTGATGTGATAAAGGACGTCATGTCGTCAAAGTGCAGCCGGGGCAACGACGCCCCATGGCAGCCGAAAAGCGCCGCCAACGTCATCCGTGGCGAAGCAAAAAGCATCACCCAGTGTATGAATACGCGCCGTGGCGTCTACGGGGGCAATGCAAAAATTTATGACAACGGCGGGCGGCCGGGGTTCCGTCTATCCGCCGCGCCGGTCTATGAGTGTCAAGCAGGGTCAGGGCGAGAAATATTTATTTGCCAAAAAGGGGCGTTGGGGGCGGCTCGTTGGCGTAGGATCGCGCTATTGCGCCGGCGGAGCCCGACCGTCGAGCGGGCTACAGAGGAGTATATGATGCCTGATGCCATGAATATTCGCCGCCTGACGTTCGACGTCGATAAAGCGATGTCGCAGCCCACGATCCTGGAGATAGCCCAGGCCATTCACGGCTGTCCGGGCGTGAGCGCCTTTAATATTACGGTGAGCGATATCGATATCGAAACCGTCGGTATGGACATAACCATCGTCGGGAACTACCTCGATCACGATCGGCTGGTCGAGGCGATGGAGAATACCGGCGCCGCGGTGCACAGCGTCGATCAGATCGTCTGCGGCAGCGATATCGTTGAGCGTATCGCGCGGGTGCGCTGAGCATGCGCCTGCTGCGGCGGGAGAATCGGAACTACAACCTGGTCGCTCTGCTGGGCGGCGCAGTCTCCGGCACCCTGACGGCCGCGCTGCTCTCCCTGGGAACCCTGTGCGCCGGACGGGCGCTGCCCGCCTGGCCGACGCTGATGTCCATCGGGATCATCAGCGCCCTCTCCAGCGCCTTTGCCTTTTTGCTGTCGCACTATGCCGGTCTGCGCGACAGTCTGCTGCACGCCGAGCATCAGCTAAACCTGACGGTCTCCGGGCGGCTGGCCAGCGGCGTCCTGGGGCGCAAGATCCTGCGCCAGACCCTGCTGGCCACCCTGTATGCCGCGGTGTGCTATCTGCTGTTTTTCAGCCTGCCGTTTTTGATTTCCAGGCCGTTCCCGGCGCTGGCGTGGCTGCCGGGCGCCGTGACCCTGCTGCTGATCGCGGTGATCTCCGCGGCGCTGGCGCGGGTGATGCAGTCGCGTCTGCCGGCCACGCTGGGGCTGGTGCTGTCCGGCTTTGCCCTGTGCGTCCTGATTGGGACGCTGCTGCGCTACCGCTAGGACGCGCGACGGCCCGCCGCCGTTTCCGCACAGCGGCTTAGTTCCAGTCTACCGGCGTTGGCGTTTCAGCGCGGGCGCGCATGACCGCATCCTGTTCGATGCTGTGGCGATAGTCGTCCAGCGCGCTCTGCAGGCGGGCCTCGATCTGTGGTTGTTTTCCCAGTTGGTTATCGATCTCCCAGGGATCGCGTTGCAGGTTGTACAGGTATTTTGCCTGCGACTGACGATCGAAGATCATCTTCCACTCATCCTGACGCAGTGCCCACATGTCGGTGGGATCGTCCTGTTGCGGCATATCGATGGCCCAGATCATCGGGTGACGGCGATCGACGGTGCCGCCGAGAAGCAGCGATGTGATGGACTCACCGTCGATGACACGATCGTTCGCGAGGGGAAAGCCGATCAGCTCGGCCAGGGTGGGGAGGATATCGAGCCCGCTGGCCGGGGTATCGCTGACGCTGCCGGGGGGAATGTGACCGCGATACTGCACGATCGCCGGTACGCGGATACCGCCCTCCCACAGGTTATCTTTACGTCCGCGTAGCCCGCCGGTTTCCCCGGCCATATTCAGCTCATACCACTTGCGGGCCTCACGGGTGACCGGGCCATTATCGCTGGTAAACAGGATCAGGGTATTCTCTTGCGCCCCCATGCGCTCGACCTGGCGCAGGATTTTACCGACCTGTGCATCCAGATAGCTAATGTTCGCGTAGTACTCCCCCGGGCCGCGATAGGGCGTATCGGCCCAGTCGGCGTAAAACAGATGAGGATGCTGGCGGGCAAAGGCGCTGATGTAGGGCTGGTACATATCGAGATACCGCTGTGGCGAGGCCAGCGGTGTGTGGACTTCAGTAAAGGCGACGTACAGGAAAAAGGGATCGCCGGGCTGTTTCCGCGCTAACCAGCTGACGGCTTCGTCGCTGACAAACTCACCGCTGATGCGCTGCACATTACCCAGTGGTTTACCGTTGCGATAAAAGTCATTGGGGTAGACCACGCCGTAGCGTGGCCTTTCGGGCGCCCGATCGAGATCGCTGGTGACAAAGCCGGCCGCGTTGACCAGGGAATAGTTAAAGCCCATCTCTGCGGCCTGCGGTTGGTCGCGCCGATCGGCGCCCGCGTTAAGGTGCCACTTGCCCACCACCGCCGTATCATAGCCCTGCGCCTTCAAATAGTGGGCGATGGTCTGTTCATTACGCCCCAGCGCCACGTTTTTATTGGCCGGGATCCAGGAGCGGATGCCGGTGCGGAAAGGAGTACGTCCGGTAAGCAGACCGGCGCGTGACGGTGAACAGAGCGGTGCAGGGGCATAATATTGGGTCAGGCGTAGACCGTTAGCGGCCATGGCGTCCAGATGGGGGGTCTGTACGATGGGGTGCCCATAGCTCCCCAGATCGCCATAGCCCAGATCGTCGGCCATGATAATAATGACATTGGGGCGTTCCGCTGGCGCGGCTGCGGAGGCACTCAGCGCGGCAGCGTACAGGATGACCCTGAGCGTCGCCGCCAGCCGTGTTTTTTGCATAGTAATCACCTCTGATAACATGATGGCTTTATCCTTTAAACATCGGCGTTGAGCGTAGCGACCATCGGATCGCCCGCTCCCTATGCGCCCATTCTGTTATAACAATAACGTCAGGTGATTTCCGCCGTGAAATAACGGACGGCGCCGTTAGGCCTGCGCTAATTCCCCCTTCGCCTCCAGCCTGCCGTTGTTTGGCATCGTTATTATGATGGCCAATGATAAATTCACTCCAGCAGGGCAAAATAAAACCTTGCTCAGGCGCACGGAAAAAAATAGGCGGGATGCCGAGGGGATATGGCCGCGCCTGGCGTGGTGGAGATATGCGCGACGGCGGGCGTTGTGCCCCTCCTGGCCTCTGAGCCGGGGGTGGCTGCGAGCCGTGTGCGCCGTGACTGGGCGCCGACGAGGGAAGCGCCGCGCGACGTCGGGCCGCCGTGAGCGCTATTTGTCCGTTGCAACTGCGATTCCGGATAAAGGGATATAAGTATTTATTAAAATTAACTCAAGAAATGAATAATATGGAAACGATAATGCTATAAGTAAAATAAATAATCTTTTGATGTTTTATATTTTTCCTTAGTGTATTCATCCGTCGCGCGGGCGTTATTCACGTCGGGCGTCGCGTCGGGAGCCTTGCGGCTCTCCTCTTGCGGTGCAGAAAAGAGAAAAGGCGCCCCATCTTGCGATAGAGGCGCCTTTTTTCAATACATCAACCGACCGAAATCAGTTCATGCCGTATTTTTTCAGCTTCTTGCGCAGCGTGCCGCGGTTGATCCCCATCATCAGGGCCGCACGGGTCTGGTTGCCGCGGGTGTACTGCATCACCATGTCTAACAGAGGCTGTTCCACTTCAGCCAGTACCAGCTCATACAGGTCGTTGACGTCCTGACCGTTCAGTTGAGCAAAATAGTTCTTCAGTGCCTGTTTAACCGAGTCACGCAGGGGTTTTTGAGTCACCTGATCCTGAGAGTTAACGGTAGAAACGGTCAGTACGTCAGAATTTACGCGTTGTTCGAACATAGTTCTGTCAGCTCTTTTTTTACGCTAAGTTTTTCGAAGTATGCCTCCAACGCCTCCAGCTGCTCGCTGGCGTCCTCAATGGCGTTGAATGTGCGCCGAAACTGGTCATTCGGGGCGTGCGCCTGGAGATACCAGGACACGTGTTTACGGGCGATGCGCAGTCCTTTTCCCGAGCCATAAAAATCATGTAGCTCTTTGACATGCCCGGCCAATAGCCGCTTTATCTCGCCCAATGGCATGGGCGGCAGCAGCTCCCCTGTGTCCAGATAATGCTGGATTTCCCGGAAGATCCAGGGTCTTCCCTGAGCGGCGCGACCAATCATCAGAGCATCAGCTCCGGTGTAGTCGAGTACCGCCCTGGCTTTATGCGGGTCAGTTATGTCTCCGTTCGCGATGATCGGAATGGAAACATGCTGCTTAACTGTCCGAATGCTGTCGTACTCGGCCTCGCCGTTAAACAGGCAGGCACGGGTTCGGCCATGAATGGTCAGGGCCTGAATGCCACAGCGTTCAGCCAATTGGGCAATCTCGACACAGTTACGGTGCGCAGGATCCCAACCGGTGCGTATCTTGAGCGTCACCGGAACATCCACCGCGTCCACGACGGCCCGCAGGATCTGTTCCACCAGACCGGGATACTGCAGCAGGGCAGAACCGGCCAGCTTGCGATTCACTTTCTTTGCCGGACAACCCATATTGATATCGATGATCTGCGCGCCGTTATCAGCATTGATGCGGGCTGCCGCGGCCATTTCATCGGGGTCGTTACCGGCGATCTGCACGGCTCGGATACCTGGCTCATCCATATGTACCATGCGCAGACGTGACTTATCCGTCCGCCATACTTCCGGGTTGGAAGAGAGCATCTCAGAAACCGCCATGCCGACGCCCATCTCATAGCACAGGGTGCGAAAGGGCCGATCGGTAATGCCCGCCATGGGCGCGGCGATCAGACGATTTTTAAGTTGGATATTTCCGATGCGCATAGACAAAGAGTGACCATACTGTGTCCGCAAGGGCGCGTATATTACGCATTTTTGCACGGATATGAAAGGCCAAACTTTGAACAATCGACTGTTGCAGATCAATGAAATCCGTGCGCTCCGCTCGCATTTTGAAATTATTTGTTTAAAATCAATCAATTGATATAAAATGATTAAAAAGTGCGCCGATGTATTTTCTGCAAAGTTATTGCGACTGTCACGCAGGGGAAACAGTGTGTCCGAGTGAAAACGCTGCTTTTATCCGCAATTATTCGCTATTTTATGCGAGTTGAGTCTCATTTTTCTGCTTAATCTGCCGCGAAACCGTGTGGTAACCCACGGAGGGCCTCGAGGGCGGGCGGCCGCACAGCGCACCCGGCGCCTGCCTGCGCCTGAACCGGCGAGGAGGGTGCGCGCGGCGGCGCGGGTATCGTTGCACCGCCGGGCTTCCCGGGCGTAAACGGGGCGCTGTGCGCCTGAGGGCTGCCGGAGCGCTATTGACGCAGGCGGGCGTGGTGAGGCTGATACGGGGCGCTACAGGGCGTGTGACGGCGGCGCAGACGCAGGGTGCATCGATGAGGCCCCTGCGGCGTAGGGAGAGAGTCAGCGGGCCCGCGGGCGTCGATGCCGTTGGCCGACGGACTCTGCCGGGGCGGATCTCCTGCGCGATGGGTCAATTGGCGGGGCTGACGGCGCCTGTGCGCCGTCAGCGTGGCGTCAGCGGCGTACGCCGGTGATGCGGCACCACTCCTCGCGTTCGGCCACCGGGTCCAGGGCGAACTTCTCGCGGTAGGCTTCGCAGACGCTCTCGGCCTGGCTTGCCAGAATGCCGGACAGGCCCAGCAGACCGCCCTGACGCGGCAGGCAGCCGATCAGCGGCGCCAGCTCGCGCAGCGGGCCGGCCAGGATATTGGCGACCACCACATCGGCGCTGAGAGCGGCGGGCTGATCCTTGGGCAGATAGAGCTCTAGGCGCTCGGAGACGCCGTTGCGCTCGGCGTTGTCACGGCTGGCCTGGATCGCCTGCGGATCGATGTCGATACCGATGGCGCGCGCGGCGCCCAGCTTCAGGGCGGCGATGGCCAAAATACCGGAGCCACAGCCGAAGTCGATCACCGTCTTCCCGGCCAGATCCAGACCGTCCAGCCACTGTAGGCACAGGGCGGTGGTCGGGTGGGTACCGGTACCGAAGGCCAGGCCCGGATCCAGCATCACGTTCACGGCGTCGGGCTCGGGGATCTCGCGCCAGCTCGGGCAGATCCACAGGCGGCGGCCAAACTGCATCGGGTGGAAGTTATCCATCCACTCGCGCTCCCAGTCTTTATCCTCGATCTGCTCTATCTTGTGGCGAAAGCCTGCGCCCAGCGCCGGATGGTTTTCCAGTTCGGCGATCACCGCAGACATCTCGGTCTCGGCGTCGAACAGGCCGATGACGTCGGTATCGCCCCACAGCAGGGTTTCGCCCGGCAGCGGCTCAAAGACCGGGTTGTCGTGGCTGTCCTGAAAGGTGACGGAGACGGCGCCGCTCTCCATCAGCGCATCGCTCAGGGTCTCCGCCTGGTCGCCGGTTGAGTTGATTTTAATTTGGATCCAAGGCATGGCATGTCTCTTTTTAGTCAGTTGATTCGCTGGCAGCGACCGCGGGATTCGGATGGCTGCCAAAATGGTTGCCTGCCCAGAAGGCCAGCAGGCCCAGCAGCAGGGAAGGTACGATCGGGTGCAGGTGGAATAGCTGGATCTTCAGGCTGGCCAGCAGCGCGTAGCTGGCGGCGCCGACGATCATGGAGCTCAGGGCGCCGTGCGCATTGGCCCGCTCCCAGTAGAGTCCCAGCACCAGCGGCCACAGGAACACCGCCTCCAGGCCGCCGAAGGCCAGCAGGTTAAGCCAAATGATCATCTCCGGCGGACGCCAGGCCGCCAGCAGCAGCAGGGCGCCGAGGATCAGGGTCGAAGCGGCCGAGAGGCGGGCCAGACGGCGCTCATTGTGCAGCGCCTGAGGACGCAGCCCCAGATAGAGATCTTTGACGATGGTCGCCGAGGATTGTAGCAGCTGGGCGTTGATCGTCGACATGATCGCCGCCATCGGCGCCGCTAGGAAGATCCCGGCGGCGAAGGGGGGCAGCACCCGCACCATCAGCGTGGGGATCACCATATCCGGCACCGTCAGATCCGGCAGCACCGCCCGGCCAAGGGCGCCGGCCAGGTGCATGCCGAGCATCAGCAGCGCCACCACGATGGTGCCGATGATGATGGCGCGGTGAACCGCCTTGCTGTCTTTGTAGGAGATGCAGCGGACGGCGGTATGCGGCAGACCGATGACGCCAAAGCAGACCAGGATCCAGAACGACGCCATAAACGGCAGGCTCAGGATATCGTCGGCCCCGTGGGGGGAGACCAGCTTGGGATCGATGCGCTGCAGGGTCTCTACGGCGGCGTGCATACCGCCGGCGGCGTGGATGATGCCGATCAACAGCAGCAGGGTGCCCAGCAGCATCACTACGCCCTGCATGGCATCGTTGAGCACGCTGGCGCGAAAGCCGCCGAAGGCGGTGTATAGGGCGATGGTGACCCCGAAGATCAGCAGCCCGGCGTCATAGGGAATACCGGCGGCGCTCTCCAGCAGGCGCGCGCCGCCGATAAACTGCACCGTCATCGCCCCGATAAAGGCGACCAGCAGGCTGAGGCTAGCGACCCATACCAGCAGACGGCTGCCGTAGCGCGCGTACAGCATGTCATTGAGGGTGACCGCCTGGTAGCGGCGCGCCAGAATGGCGAACTTCTTGCCCAATATGCCCAGCGAGAGCCATACGGCGGGCAGCTGGATCATCGCCAGCAGCACCCAGCCAAGACCGTATTTATAGGCCGCCCCCGGGCCGCCGATAAAGGAGCTGGCGCTGATGTAGGTGGCGGTCAGGGTCATCGCCAGGACAAATCCGCCCATCGAGCGGTCGCCCAGAAAATAGTCGTTGAGGAAGTTGCCTTTCTGGCGGCGGCGATAGGCATAAATCGACAGGCCGAACACCAAGGCGAGGTAGCCTACCAGCGGCAGGATTACGTCAGTCTGCATCATCGCTCCCCAGCGGTATGGACTTGAATATCAGGCGGACCATGGTCCAGCACAGCAGAATAAACAGCAGCGGCAGCAGCAGGCAGGCCATTTCGAACCAGTGCGGCAGACCGGTGATGCCCAGCAGGCTGTTGGGCAGGTAGCCTGCGGCAATCCAGGCGAACAGATAGACCAGCGTTAGCCCTAAGGCCCAGCGGGCTTCACGGTGCGCCTGCGCGAAACGTGCATCCATGGGATCTCCCAGTATCGGTAAGCAAACAAGCAAAAAGCAGGGAATTGTACGGCAATGCGCACACAGATGCAGCGTCGGGTTTACGCAGGAAAAACAAAAGGCCGGTTACCCGGCCTTTGAGGAACGGAGCCTAACGGAGCGTTACTTCTCCTGCAGGCCCAGCTTTTTCTCCAGGTAGTGAATGTTGCTGCCGCCGGCCTGGAAGTTGGCATCGTTCATGATCGACTGCTGCAGCTCGATGTTGGTCTTGATGCCGTCGATGATCAGCTCTGCCAGCGCATTCTTCATGCGGGCGATGGCGACGTCACGGTTTTCACCGTAGCAGATAAGCTTGCCGATCATGGAGTCATAGTACGGCGGTACGGTATAACCGGCGTAGATATGGGACTCCCAGCGAACGCCGAAGCCGCCCGGCGCATGGAAGCGGGTGATCTTACCCGGGCTGGGCAGGAAGCTCTTCGGATCCTCGGCGTTGATGCGGCATTCGATCGCGTGACCGCGCACCTGCACCTCATGCTGTTTGATGGACAGCGGCTGACCGGCGGCGATACGCAGTTGCTCTTTGATCAGATCCACCCCGGTGATCATCTCGGTCACCGGATGCTCAACCTGGATACGGGTGTTCATCTCAATGAAATAGAACTCGCCGTTCTCAAACAGAAACTCAAAGGTCCCCGCGCCGCGGTAGCCGATATCGACGCAGGCCTTGGCGCAGCGTTCGCCGATGTAGCGGCGCAGCTCCGGGGTAATGCCCGGCGCTGGCGCCTCTTCCACCACTTTCTGGTGGCGGCGCTGCATGGAGCAGTCGCGCTCGGCCAGATAGATGGCGTTACCCTGGCCGTCGGCCAGTACCTGGATCTCGATGTGGCGCGGATTCTCCAGGTACTTCTCCATGTAGACCATGTCGTTGTTGAACGCCGCTTTGGCTTCCGCCTTGGTCATCAGGATCGACTGGGCCAGATCCTTATCGCTGCGTACGACGCGCATGCCGCGACCGCCGCCGCCGCCGGAGGCCTTGATTATCACCGGATAACCGATGCGCTTGGCGAAGGCACGGTTTTTATCCATGTCGTCGTCCAGCGGGCCATCGGAGCCGGGAACGCACGGCACGCCGGCTTTCTTCATTGCGCTGATGGCAGAGACTTTGTCCCCCATCAGACGGATGGTCTCCGCTTTGGGGCCGATGAAGATAAAACCGGAACGCTCCACCTGTTCAGCGAAGTCGGCGTTTTCAGACAGGAACCCGTATCCCGGATGGATCGCCACCGCGCCGGTGATTTCCGCCGCGGAGATGATGGCCGGGATATTGAGGTAACTTTTAACGGACTGCGCCGGGCCGATACAGATGGTTTCGTCCGCCAGCAGTACGTGTTTTAGATCGCGATCCGCCGTGGAGTGCACCGCTACGGTTTTGATCCCCAGCTCCTTACAGGCGCGCAGGATCCGCAGGGCGATTTCACCACGGTTAGCGATAACAATTTTATCTAGCATGTTCGCCCCGTTATTCGATGACCACCAACGGCTCGTCAAACTCAACCGGTTGGCCGTTTTCTACCAGGATCGCCTTAACGACGCCGGACTTATCGGCTTCGATCTGGTTCATCATTTTCATCGCTTCAACGATGCACAGCGGATCGCCGGCGTTGACCTTCTGGCCCACTTCGACGAACGCTTTGGCTTCCGGGCTCGGGGTGCGGTAGAAAGTACCGACCATCGGAGAACGGACGACATGACCGCTCAGGGCCGCGCTGCCGTTGTCGGCTGCGGCGGGGGCTGCCACGGCTGGCGCGGCGGCGACCGGGGCGGCAACCGGAGCCGGGGCTGCGGCGTAGAACGGTTGCATGGCCGGCATGGCGGCCGGGGCACGACTGATGCGTACTGATTCTTCACCTTCAGAGATTTCCAGCTCGGCGATGCCGGATTCTTCAACCAGTTCGATCAGTTTCTTGATTTTACGAATATCCATGTGTGATTCCGTACTCGTTGTTGTTACGAAGATTGTGGACGCGCGCCGCGCACAGCGGCAGACGGGCGCACGTCCCGGTTTATCATGATGCGTTCAGGCGATTAACCGCCGCCTGCAGGGCATACTCATATCCCTCGGCACCCAGACCACAAATGACCCCCACGGCGATATCGGACAGATAGGAGTGGTGGCGGAACGGCTCCCGGGCGTGCACGTTGGAGAGATGGATCTCGATAAACGGGATCTGCACCGCCAACAGGGCATCGCGCAGCGCTACGCTGGTGTGGGTAAACGCCGCCGGGTTAATCAGAATAAAATCGGTATTGCCAAACGCGGCATGGATCTGGGCGATCAGCTCATGCTCTGCATTGGACTGAACATGGCGCAGCGAAACGCCGAGCGTCTGCGCGCGCCGATCCAGGCGCGCCGCAATCTGCGCTAGCGTCAGGGTGCCGTATTTTTCCGGCTCGCGGACGCCCAGCATATTCAGATTGGGACCGTTAAGAAGCAAAATGTTGAACTTATCTGCCATTGTGCTGCTATCTCCGGCAATCAGACGAATTTTGCCAAAATAACCCGATGTCGCCGCGTTGTCACTCTTTCTCTGCCAATTTGTGGCATCGATCGGCGTATAAAGTCGGGCATTATAATGATTTCGGATCAATTCGCAGCTGAATACTGGTCGAATCAGCGAAGATATGCAACCCGCCGCCGCGGCGATCGCGACGGCACGTTAGAGGTTAGATTCTAAAAATGGCTGCAAGTTCCACTGGTTATCGCCACCATTGGCGGATTTTTTGATAACGCAATGCTAACAAGATGAGGGCGCCGAGTGCGTAAAAAAACGGCAGAGGGGAGAGCGTCTTGACCGACCACAGGTAGTGCAGCGGAGCGATAATCGCCGCCAGATAGACCAGGTTATGCAGCTTTTGCCAGCGGGGGCCCAGGGCGGACATGGCGCGCCGGGTCGAGGTCAGGGTCAGGGCCAGCAGGATCAGCCAGGCAACCAGCCCCAGCGTGAGGTAGGGACGGCGCAGCAGCTCGCTGCCCAGCAGCGCGACGTTGCCGCCCAGCTCCAGCAGCAGGTAGCTCAGCAGGTGCAGCGAAGCCCAGACAAAGCACCATATCCCCAGCAGGCGGCGGGTTCGCATCAGCAGGCTCTGGCGGGTCAGCCGCGCCAGCGGCGATACCAGCAGGGTCGCCAGCAGCAGCTTTAGCGCCATCAGTCCGGTCATGTGCTGAATGTCCTTGGCCGGATCGGCGCTGAGCCAGCCCTGGCTTGCCGCCAGCGGCAGCCACAGCAGCGGCAAGCCCGCCGCTAGCCAAATCAGCCACTTCAGCGCGGTAATCTGGGCAGGGCTCAGGCGTTTCATCAGTAGTATTTCCTCAGATCCATCCCCTGATACAGCGAGGCGACCTGATCGGCATAGCCGTTAAACGGCAGCGTCGGCTGTCGCTTGACGTCCAGAATTCCGCCGCTGCCGATCAGCCGCTCGCTGGCCTGGGACCAGCGCGGGTGGTCAACCTGCGGGTTGACGTTGGCATAAAAGCCGTACTCTTTAGGGGCGAGCAGATTCCAGGTGGTGGGCGGCGCATTTTCCACCAGACGGATATGCACGATCGATTTGATACCCTTAAAACCGTATTTCCACGGTACCGTCAGGCGGATCGGCGCCCCGTTCTGCGGCGGCAGCCCCTTGCCGTAGACCCCGACGCTGAGCAGGGTCAGCGGGTGCATGGCCTCGTCTATCCGCAGCCCTTCGACATAGGGGTACTTCAGGCCGCCGCCGATAAAGCGATCCTTTTGGCCTGGCATCTGTTCGGGATCGTACAGGGTGGTAAAGGCGACATAGCGCGCCCGGCTGGTGGGCTCAGCCTGGCGCAGCAGTTCTCCCAGCTCAAAGCCGACCCAGGGGATCACCATGGACCAGGCCTCTACGCAGCGCATGCGGTAGATGCGCTCCTGCAGCGGGAAGCGGCGCAGGATATCGTCCATATCCAGGGTCATCGGTTTGGCCACCTCGCCGTCGAGGGTGATCGTCCAGCCGTCGGTGCGCAGGGATCCCGCGTTGGCGGCCGGATCAGCCTTGTCCAGGCCAAACTCGTAGAAGTTATTGTAACCGCTGACCTTGTCTTCCGGGGTCAGCGGTAGATCGGCCTGCCAGGCGGGAGGACGGGTGAACTCCAGCGGCTTGCCCGGCGGCGCGGGCGGACGATCGTTCCCCTTAAACCAACTGAGCAGATCGGCGTGGGCCGACGGGGTGATGGCCAGCGCTGCGGCGCTGATGCCGAGCGCTTTGAGTACGCGGCGCCGCTGGTAGAACAGATCTTCCGGGGTGACATCGGCATCGCGCAGTGTCGGGTATCGGGCCATGGTCGCACTCCTTGATAATGGGTCTTATGTGCATCATGGCAGGAAAGAGACCTGCGGTGGCGAGTATCACAAAATTGTTATACTTGGCGGCGGGAGTTCCCGCCGCGCGGTGGGGTTAGCGCAGGCGCACCAGCGTGCGTCCGGTGATGCGGTTTGCCATCAGATCGGCCGCGGCCGGGATCGCCTGCTCCAGGGTGATCTCGTTGGCGCAGCGACGGTAGAAGTCGGCCGGCAGCAGCTCGGCCAGACGCTGCCAGGCCAGGGTGCGGCGTTCGGGCGAGGCCATCACCGAGTCCACGCCCTGCAGCCGCACGTTGCGCAGAATGAACGGCATCACGGTGGTCGGCAGAGTAAAGCCGCCTGCCAGCCCACAGGCGGCGACCGTGCCGTTGCTGTCCATCTGCGCCAGCGTTTTGGCCAGCACCTCGCCGCCGACGGTGTCAACGGCGCCGCTCCAGCGCTGTTTTTCCAGCGGGCGGGCCGGGGTCTGGAAATCGGCCCGTGGCAGCACCTGCTGCGCGCCGAGCGCCAGCAGATAGTCGTGGTTCTCCTCCCGTCCGCTGACGGCCGTCACCCGATAGCCCAGGCGGCTGAGTAGCGCGACGGCGGTGCTGCCGACGCCGCCGCTGGCGCCGGTGACCAACACGTCGCCCTGCTCAGGGGGAACGCCTCCCTCTTCCAGCGCCATCACGCACAGCATGGCGGTCAGGCCGGCGGTGCCGATAATCATCGCCCGGCGGCCATCCAGCCCCTGCGGCATCGGCAGCAGCCAGTCGGCGGCGACCCGCGCCTGCTGCGCCAGCCCGCCCCAGTGATGCTCCCCGACGCCCCAGCCGGTCAGCAGTACCTCCTGGCCGGGGGCGAAGCGCGCGTCGGTACTCTGGTTCACGACCCCGGCAAAATCGATACCCGGCACCATGGGAAACTGGCGCACGATCTTGCCCTTGCCGGTGATGGCCAGCGCATCTTTGTAGTTAAGACCGGACCAGTGCACGTCGACCAGAACCTCCCCGGCGGGCAGGTCGTCGCTGTTCAGCTGTTGAATATGGGCATGGGTCTGACCGTCACGGTTGTCGAGTAGCAGCGCTTTCATGATGGGATCCTGTTGATTGAGTGGCTGAATGCCGACGCGTTTCTGCGGCGGCGATGCCTATTCTATAACAGGAATAGGGCGCCGCCCGCTACGGCAACCATCCCACCGGTGAGCGGCGTCAGATAATGTAGCCCGCGCCGCTCTATGTGCCCGAACAGCAGCCCCAGCGTCAACCCGGCCCCGTGCAGCAGGGCGGTCACCAGGGCAAATCCCAGGCTGTAGCTCAGCCCGCCGGCGTCGGCCGGCATCTCCATACCGTGGGCATAGCCGTGGAACAGGGCGAACAGCCCGACCAGCAGGCAGCTGGGCAGCAGAGGTAGGCGTACCCGGGCGGCGACCAGCAGCCCCAGCGCCAGCACTGAGGCGGTGATGCCGAACTCGACGGCTTGCCCGGGCACCCGGTCGGTCACCTGGGTCAGGGCGCCGCCGGCGATCATGGTGAGAACGAAGGCGGCGGGCACCCACCACAGCGCCTTGCCGCCGCGCTGGGCGGCCCACAGCCCCACCGTCAGCATCGCCAACAGGTGATCGAGACCGGACAGCGGGTGGTAGACACCCGCCCAGAAGCCGTGGGTCGTCCCGGCGCCGGTGTGGGCCAGCGCCGGCGCCGCGGCGCACAGCAGCAGGCTCAGGCCGCCCGTGAAAGATAATTTTTTCATAGGATATCCCTGTCAGTTAATCATTGTGTTTATGTGTAATCCATTGTATTGCAAGGTGATTTTTTGCAATCCTTCCCGGTGTTGTAAAGCGCGGCGGCGATGAACCCGGACGGTAAATGTCAAAACTGTGGCGTATCCGACATTTTGTGCGCCCTCTGAGGTCGTTTGTATTAAAAGGAAAAATTAGATCTGCAAAAACAATTTATATAAATGATGATATGGTCGACGTCGGAATTGTTTACTATTGAGGCAGACGCCTCTCCCGGGCGGCGGCGCGCGCAGAGGGCGTCTTTTTTTCACGGCGATGACGCTTAACGGAATGGGCAGGGTCAGGGATGCGTATTACAACCAAATTCTTTGCCTTCATTACCTTACTGGTGGCATTAGGGATGTTTCTGATGCTGCTGGGCAGCACCTATAGCTTTTACAACCAGACCCACCAGCGCGCGGAGACCCAGCTTAATATCCTGACGGCGATGATCGACCAGCAGCTGTTGACCGAATCCCGCGACAGCGTAAAGCGCTGGCTGCCGGTGATGATGCGATCGGCCGGTGCCGTTGAGCTGGCGGTTTATCACGATGATCGCCAGGTCTATTACCATCACCTGCCCGCGCTGTATAACCCGTGGCGTACCAACGATAACCTGCGTAGCTTTGAGTCGCCGCTGCTGCAGCACCCGGGCTATCGCCTGAAGATGGTCTACATTGAGCCGACGGCCAGCTACAGCCACTCGCTGGAGCGCATGTTCCCGCTCTCGCTCTCCATTGGGGTTATGGTGATCATGCTGTTTATCGCCTATCGCTGGCTGCGTGGACAGACCCAGGGGATCGAGCGGCTGGAGCGCCGGGCGCGTCGCATTCTGTCCGGCGATCGCGATCTGCGGGCGGGCGGGGTCGGCGAGTTTCCCGCCAGCGCCAGCAGCGCGCTCGACTGCCTGCTCTCCGAGCTGTCCGATGCGCGCGAAGAGCGCAGCCGGATCGATTCGCTGATCCGTGCTTTTGCCGCGCAGGACTCACGCACCGGGTTGAATAACCGCCTGTTCTTCGATAATCAGCTGACCACCCTGCTGGAGGATGACGGAGCCCACGGCGTGGTGATGATCCTGCGCCTGCCGGATCTGGAGGCGTTGGCCAGCCAGCCGGGACGGCGCCAGCGCGAAGAGTTTCGCTATGCGCTGACCAATATGCTGTCGACCTATGTCATGCGCTATCCCTCCGGCCTGCTGGCCCACTATTTTCAGAATAACTTTGCCGTACTGCTGCCGCATCGCTCGTTGAAAGAGGCGGAGGGCTTCGCCGCCCAGCTGTTGGCCTCGCTGGCGGCCATCCCCTCCGCGCCGGGGGTGATTGCCGATGAGGTGCTGCATATCGGGATCACCCTGTACCGCGCCGGCGAGCAGGTGGAGTCGGTGATGGATCGCGCCGAGCAGGCGGCGCGCAGCGCGACCCTGCAGGGTGGTAACGGATGGTTTGTCGATCCGATTCCACAGCCGGAGATGGTGCGCGGCAGCGTGCGCTGGCGTACCCTGCTGGAGCAGACCCTGGCGCGCGGCGGGGCGCGGCTGTTCCACAAACCCGCGGTGACGGTGGATGGGCGGGTGCATCACCATTACATCTTGCCGTACATCTATGACGGCAATCAGCCGATCCCCAGCGCCGAATTTATGCCGCTGGTACAGCAGCTGGGGCTGGCGGAACGCTTCGATCGTCAGATGGTCAGTCAGATTATTCCGTTGTTGCGTCGCCTGCCGGGACAAAGGCTGGCCTTTCCACTGACGGTTGACTCATTATTACAGCGCAGCTTTCAGCGCTGGCTGCGTGACACCCTGCTGCAGAGTGAGCGCCCGCTGCGCCAGCGCATCCTGATCGAGCTGAGCGAGGCGGACGTCTGCGCCCACCAGGCGCGGCTGGCCCCGATCCTGCGTCTGCTGCGCGGACTGGAGTGTCAGGTGGTGGTCTCTCAGGCTGGGCTGCGCATCGTCAGCACCACCTATATCAAGCAGCTGCAGGTGGCGCTGGTGAAGCTGCACCCGGCGCTAGTGCGCAATATTGACCGGCGTATCGAAAACCAGCTGTTTGTGCAGAGTATCACCGGCGCCTGCGAGGGCACCATCGCGCAGGTCTTCGCCACCGGGGTGCGCAGCAAAGAGGAGTGGCGAGTCCTCAGGGAAAAAGGGATCGCCGGCGGGCAGGGGGATTTTTTTGCAAAATCGCGACCGGTTCTCTAGTTGGAAAAAATATTGTGACGGATAATGAATTGCGCTTTTTGTCAGGGAAAATTCACGTAGAATAGCGTGTAATCTGCGCTTATACGGTTGGTGGGCGCTTACGCGCCGCCCGGCGCGTATCGTCGGAGTCCTCCCGAAGCGCGGGAAAACGACGCAGGTTTCCCGCACGCTGTGCCGTTGAAATATGATTTATCTGAATTATTGATGCGCTGTGTTGCGGCCGGTAACGGATGCGTGGTGCGGTAACGTGGCGATGTGGGGCGTGCTATCGTCTTCGGGGCAGCGTTTCCCCGTTTGCGTCGGCGTTCCAGCGTGGTGTCATGATAAATACCACTCTAATCTGTTGAATGGTAAACGCGGTGTAATTTTTCACCGGAGCAGGACGTTTTTGCGCCTTGTCGCTGTTCCGCGTGGTTGGTAAAGTAAGCGGATTTTATTTTTCGCCTCCAGCTTTCAGGATTATCCTTCAGTTATGTTTAAAAAATTTCGTGGCATGTTTTCCAATGACTTGTCCATCGACCTGGGTACTGCCAATACCCTGATTTATGTTAAAGGACAAGGCATTGTTTTGAATGAGCCTTCCGTGGTCGCCATTCGCCAGGACCGCGCCGGTTCTCCGAAAAGCGTTGCCGCCGTGGGGCATGAAGCGAAGCAGATGCTCGGCCGTACGCCGGGCAATATCGCCGCCATCCGCCCGATGAAAGACGGCGTGATTGCCGACTTCTTTGTCACCGAGAAGATGCTGCAGTACTTCATCAAGCAGGTGCACAGCAATAGCTTCATGCGCCCGAGCCCGCGCGTGCTGGTGTGCGTGCCGGTCGGCGCCACGCAGGTTGAGCGCCGCGCCATCCGTGAGTCTGCCCAGGGTGCCGGTGCCCGCGAGGTGTTCCTGATCGAAGAGCCGATGGCGGCCGCGATCGGCGCCGGCCTGCCGGTTTCCGAGGCGACGGGATCCATGGTGGTGGATATCGGCGGCGGTACCACGGAAGTGGCGGTGATCTCCCTCAACGGCGTGGTGTACTCCTCCTCCGTTCGCATCGGCGGCGACCGCTTTGACGAAGCGATCATTAATTATGTGCGCCGTAACTACGGTTCGCTGATCGGCGAGGCGACCGCGGAGCGCATCAAGCATGAGATCGGCTCCGCCTATCCGGGCGATGAGGTGCGTGAGATCGAAGTGCGCGGCCGTAACCTGGCTGAAGGGGTTCCGCGCGGCTTTACCCTCAACTCCAATGAAATCCTGGAGGCGCTGCAGGAGCCGCTGACCGGCATCGTTAGCGCGGTGATGGTGGCGCTGGAGCAGTGCCCGCCGGAGCTGGCCTCCGATATCTCCGAGCGCGGCATGGTGCTGACCGGCGGCGGCGCGCTGCTGCGTAACCTGGACCGTCTGCTGATGGAAGAGACTGGGATCCCGGTCGTGGTGGCCGAAGATCCGCTGACCTGCGTGGCGCGCGGCGGCGGCAAGGCGTTGGAAATGATCGACATGCATGGCGGTGATCTGTTCAGCGAAGAGTAATCTCTCTGCGGCGGGCGCGGGCGTCCGCCGGGGATGATATGAATGCCGGACACCGGGCGGGGCGATCTCCCTGTCCGGTGTTCGTGTATCGCGCGATCGCTACATGCGCGGGGCTGCGCGCGGCGCGGCCCCGACGTCGAGGATAACGCAATTTTATGAAGCCGATATTCAGCAGGGGTCCTTCCCTGCAACTGCGACTTTTTTTGGCGGTGGTGGCGGCGGTAGGACTGGTGGTGGCTGACAGCCGTTTGGGCATGTTTCAGCAGATCCGCGCCTACCTCGATACCTCCGTGAGTCCGTTCTATTATCTGTCCAACGGTCCCCGTCAGTTCCTGGATACCCTCTCCAATACCTTCGCCACCCGCGATCGGCTGGAGCTGGAGAACCGGGCGCTTCGTCAAGAACTCTTATTAAAAAACAGCGATCTGCTGCTACAGGGACAATTGAAGCAGGAAAACGCGCGCCTGCGCGAACTGTTGGGGTCGCCGCTGCGTCAGGATGAACACAAGATGGTGACCCAGGTCATCTCTGCGCTGCCCGATCCCTACAGCGATCAGGTGGTGATCGATAAGGGCAGCAGCAGCGGCGTTTACTTCGGTCAGCCGGTGATCAGCGACAAAGGGGTGGTCGGCCAGGTAGTGGCGGTCGGTAAAGCGACCAGCCGGGTGCTGCTGATCTGCAACGCCTCCCATGCGCTGCCGATCCAGGTGCTGCGCAACGATATCCGCGTGCTGGCCGCCGGTAACGGCTGCAGCGACGATCTGCAGCTGGAGCACCTGCCGGCGAATACCGATATTCGCGTCGGCGATGTGCTGGTGACCTCCGGCCTGGGCGGCCGCTTCCCGGAGGGCTACCCAGTGGCGGTGGTTTCATCGGTGAAGGTGGATAACCAGCGGGCCTATACGGTGATCAAGGCGCGGCCGACCGCCGGTCTGCAGCGCCTGCGCTACCTGCTGCTGCTGTGGAGCGGCGATCGCGACGGCACCCTACCGCTGCCGCCGGATGCGGTACAGCGGGTGGCCAACGAGCGCCTGATGCAGATGATGCCGCAGGTGCTGCCGCCGCCGTCGGCGATGGGGCCACCGGCGCCGCCGCCCGCATCGAACGCCGGATCTGCGCCGACGCCTCCCGCCGCCCCCGCGGCGGGAAGTGCGAAGCCGGCCGTCGCGCCGGGTACGGCGGCACAGGGCCGTAAACAGGAGGTGCGTTGATGTCGGGATACCGTAGCCATGGACGCTGGATTATCTGGCTGTTCTTCCTGCTGGCCTATGTGCTGCAGATCATGCCCTGGCCGGATAATATCGCCATGTTTCGCCCCAACTGGCTGGCGCTGTTTCTGATTTACTGGACCATGGCGCTGCCGCACCGGGTTAACGTCGGCACCGGCTTTCTGCTGGGGCTGGGGTGGGATCTGATCCTGGGGTCAACTCTGGGGATCCGCGCGCTGGCCTTTAGCCTGCTGGCCTATCTGGTGGCCTTTAAGTTTCAGCTGCTGCGCAATATGGCGCTGTGGCAGCAGGCCCTGATGGTCATGGTGCTGACGGCGGCGATGGACATCGTGATTTTCTGGGGGGAGTTTGTGGTCACGAGCGCCGCATTCCGCCCGGAAGTATTCTGGAGTAGTGTAGTGAACGGGCTGCTATGGCCGTGGCTGTTCCTGCTGATGCGTAAGGTGCGCCGCCAGTTTGCCGTGCAGTGACGGCGCGCGGCGGCGCTGAATACAGGGTTATCGAAAGCGTATGTGTGAAATCTATCTGGCCTCTGGCTCCCCGCGTCGGCGCGAACTGCTGACGCTGATGGCGATTCCCTTTGAGCGTTTAACGCTGACAGTGGAGGAGCAGCGCCGCCAGAACGAGGCGCCGCTGGCGTATGTTTGTCGCCTGTCGCGTGACAAGGCGCAGGCCGGCGTGGCCGCCGCGGCGCAGGATCGTCCGGTGCTGGGGGCGGATACCATCGTGGTACTCGACGGCGAGGTGCTGGAGAAGCCGCAGGATCCGGCGCAGGCGGCGCTGATGCTGCGGCGCCTGTCCGGGCGTAGCCATCAGGTGATCACGGCGCTGACCCTGGCCGATCGGCGAGACTGCCTCAGCTGCCACGTGGCGACCGAGGTGACCTTCTGTCCCCTGAGCGAGGCGCAGATCGCCGACTATGTGGCCAGCGGCGAGCCGCTGGACAAGGCCGGCGCCTACGGCATTCAGGGCAAGGGGGGCTGTTTCGTCCGCGCGATCAACGGCAGTTACCATGCGGTGGTGGGACTGCCGCTGGTGGAGACCCGCGAGCTGCTGGCACGCTTTATGGCGTTAAAGGATGTGAGGAGAGAGCATGACAACTGAACTGTTGGTTAACGTTACCCCATCGGAAACGCGCGTAGCCTATATCGATGGCGGTATCCTGCAGGAGATCCATATTGAGCGCGAGTCCAAGCGCGGCATCGTCGGCAATATATACAAAGGGCGCGTGAGCCGGGTTTTGCCCGGAATGCAGGCGGCCTTTGTAGATATTGGTCTGGAGAAGGCGGCGTTTCTGCACGCCTCCGATATCATGCCGCACACCGAGTGCGTTGCCGGTGACGAACAGAAGAACTTTCACGTGCGCGATATCGCCGAGCTGGTGCGTCAGGGACAGGATCTGATGGTGCAGGTGGTGAAGGATCCGCTGGGGACCAAGGGGGCGCGGCTGACCACCGATATTACCCTGCCGTCGCGCTATCTGGTGTTTATGCCGGGGGCCAGCCACGTCGGGGTATCGCAGCGCATCGACAGCGAGGCGGAGCGTGAGCGCCTGAAGGCGATCGTCGCCCCGCACTGCGACGAACTGGGCGGCTTTATTATCCGCACGGCGGCGGAGGGGGCCGACGACGAGGAGCTGGCGCAGGACGCCGCTTTTCTCAAGCGCCTGTGGATCAAGGTGATGGAGCGCAAGCGGCGCAATAAGACCAAGTGCACGCTGTACGGTGAGCTGGCGCTGGCGCAGCGGGTGCTGCGCGACTTTGCCGGGGCTCCGCTGGATCGCATCCGGGTGGACTCGCGTCTGACCTACGATCTGCTGCAGGACTTCACCCGCGAATACATGCCGGAGATGACCCCCTGCCTGGAGCTGTACAGCGGTAAGCAGCCGATCTTTGACATGTACGATGTGGAGAACGAGATCCAGCGGGCGCTGGAGCGTCGGGTGGAGCTGAAGTCGGGCGGCTATCTGATCATCGATCAGACCGAGGCGATGACCACCATCGACATTAACACCGGCGCCTTCGTCGGCCACCGCAATCTGGATGAGACCATCTTCAATACCAACATAGAGGCGACCCAGGCCATTGCCCGCCAGCTGCGCCTGCGTAACCTGGGCGGCATCATCATCATCGACTTTATCGACATGAGCGGCGAGGATCACCGGCGCCGGGTGCTGCACTCCCTGGAGCAGGCTCTCAGTAAGGATCGGGCAAAAACCAGCATCAATGGCTTTTCGCAGCTAGGCTTGGTAGAGATGACCCGTAAGCGTACCCGTGAGAGCATCGAGCACGTGCTGTGCGGCGAGTGCCCTACCTGTCACGGCCGCGGTACGGTGAAAACCGTGGAGACGGTGTGCTACGAGATCCTGCGCGAGATCGTGCGGGTACACCATGCCTATGACAGCGATCGCTTCCTGGTGTATGCCTCCCCGGCGGTGGGCGAGGCGCTGAAGAGCGAAGAGTCCCACGCTCTGGCGGAGGTCGAGCTGTTTGTCGGCAAACAGGTTAAAGTACAGATTGAGCCGCTCTACAGTCAGGAGCAGTTCGACGTGGTGATGATGTAACGGCGCTGACGCCGGGGACGGGATCGATCCGCTGGGTCATGTTTGAACGATAGGAGAACGGCGTGAGGCGACTGCCCGGTTACCTGCTGGCAACGCTGGCGACCCTGATAGTGCTGGTCGCTTTGCTGGTGAGCGGGCTGCGTTTACTGCTGCCGCACATCGACAGCGTGCGCCCGCAGATCGCCGCGCGCCTCGGCCAGTTTATCGGCGCGCCGCTGACCATCGGCGCGCTGAGCGCCAGCTGGCAATCCTTTGGCCCCACGCTGGAGGCGCGCGACATCGCCCTGCAGGGGGCGCAGGGGCAGCTGCAGGTACGGCGCATGACGCTGGGGCTGGATGTCTGGCAGTCGCTGCTGCACGCGCGTCCGCAGTTTCGCGATCTGACGTTTTATCAGCTGCAGGCCAGCACCGATCGCCCGCTGGCGCGCGAAGAGGGCCATGGCGGCCTGAAGCGCGACGAGCTGAGCAACATCTTCCTGCGCCAGTTTGACCACTTTACCCTGCGCGACAGTCGCCTGAGTTTCCCCTCGCCCTCGGGCACCCAACTGCAACTGACCATTCCGCAACTGACCTGGCTGAACAGCCCGGATCGTCATCGTGCCGAGGGTGAGGTGAGTTTTACCACCCCACAGGGGCAACATGGCACCCTCCAGGTCCGCATGGATCTGCGCGATAAAAACGGCTTGCTCAGCGATGGTGAACTCTACCTACAGGCGCAGCAGATCGACCTTACCCCCTGGCTGAGCCGTTGGGTCAACCGCAACACCGGGGTGAGCGGCGCTGACTTCAGCTTAGATGCCTGGTTGACCATCCATAAAGGCGAGATGCAGGCGGCGCAGATCCGTCTGCGTGACGGCCAGGCTGACTGGCAAGCGTCCAGCCAGCGCCACCGTTTAACCGTCGATGATCTGACGCTGCGTGCCGCGCGTTACCAGGATGGCTGGCGCCTGGATGTCCCGCGCCTGAATCTGGCGACGGATGGCCAATCTTGGCCGGCAGGGAGTCTGAGCCTGCTCTACCTGCCCAGGCAGGGGACGGCGCAGGATGAAGAGCTGCGGCTGCGGGCCACCGATCTGCAGCTGGCGCGCATTACGCCGCTGCTGCCGACCTTCAGCTTCCTGTCTCCGGCGCTGGTGGAGCCGCTGCAGCGTCTGCAGCCGCAGGGGTACATCAGCCGGGTGGGCGTCGATATTCCGCTGCAGCATCCCGAGCGCAGCCGGGTGCTGGCCGATTGGCGCGGCGTCAGCTGGCAGCCCTGGAAGCTGCTGCCCGGCATCGATCGCTTCAGCGGCTCCCTGAGCGGCAGCGGGCAGGATGCTCGGCTGCGTTTCACCCTGAAAGACAGTACGCTACCTTATGCTGCGATGTTCCGGGCGCCGCTGTCGGTGCAGCGCGCCAGCGGCGCGGTCAACTTTACCCGCGATGCTCAG
Organism: Edwardsiella anguillarum ET080813; assembly: GCF_000264765.2. Classification (GTDB taxonomy): domain Bacteria; phylum Pseudomonadota; class Gammaproteobacteria; order Enterobacterales; family Enterobacteriaceae; genus Edwardsiella; species Edwardsiella anguillarum. The sequence goes on along the minus strand of NZ_CP006664.1, from coordinate 1,291,479 downwards.
GGGTGGACGCTGAGCGGACAGGATGTGGATGTGCAGGCGCGCGCCCTGTGGAGTCACGGCGGCTTTCGCTACCATCAGCCGACGACGGGGCCGGCGCTGCTCAGTATTCTGGCCGGGATTCGCCTGACGGACGCCCGCGAGGCCTGGCGCTATTTCCCCGAGCCACTGATGGGAACGGCGCTGACGGACTACCTGAGCGGGGCGCTGGAGGGGGGCACGGTGGAGAACGCCACGCTGCTGTATGACGGCGATCCGCAGCAGTTCCCCTATCCGCACCACGACGGTCAGTTTCAGGTCTATGTGCCGCTGCGCCAGGCCACCTTCCGCTTTCAGCCGGACTGGGCCCCGCTGACCGATCTGTCCATCGACCTCAATTTCCTGAACGACGGACTGTGGATGTTTGCCCCGTCGGCCCATCTGGGGGCGGCGCGCGGCAGCGCTATTCACGCGGATATCCCGCAGTATGGCGCCGAGCGCCTGCTGATCCGCGCCGGAGTGTCCGGCAGCGGCAAGGCGGTGCGCGACTATTTCATGCTGTCGCCGCTGAAAAGCTCCGTGGGCGCGACGCTGGATGAGCTGCAGGTGGGCGGCGACGTGACGGGGCGCCTGGATCTGGATATTCCGCTCGACGGTGGCGATACCCGCGCCCGCGGAGAGGTGCGCCTGGACAATAACTCACTGTTTATCAAGCCCCTCGGCAGCCAGATGCAGGGGGTCAGCGGCGCGTTTCGCTTCGACGATGGTCGCCTGCAGAGCGATCGGCTGCGCGCCCACTGGCTGGGGCAGCCGCTGACGCTGCAGTTTGCCACCGTACCCCAGGCCGATCGGTATCAGGTCGCGGTCGATCTGAATGGCGACTGGCTGCCGGCCCGTCTGCCGTGGCTGCCGTCGGGTATGGATACGCGTCTGCAGGGGAACGCCCCCTGGCAGGGTAAGGTGGCGATCGATCTGCCTGACCGCGGCGCCAGCCGCTATCAGGTCGACGTCGAGGCTGACCTGCGCGCGGTGGCCAGTACGCTGCCCGCGCCGCTGACGAAAGCGGCCGGCGCGGCCCAGCGGCTGAAGGTTAACGCCGACGGCGATATGGTGGGCTTTACGCTCAACGGCAGTCTGGGCCGCGACAGCCATTTTGCCGCGAACGTGGCGCTCGGCCCGCGCGGCGTGGCGCTGGACAGCCTGAGCTGGGACAGCCAGAGCAGCGCTGCGCCGCAGACGCAGCCCGGTCAGGCCACGCTGCGCCTGCCGCCGCTGGACGGCGCCGGGTGGCTGGCCCTGCTAGCGGCGCCGCTGTCGTCGCAGTTGGATAGCCGCAGCGTGCTGCGTCTGCCGGCGCAGATAACCCTTTCTACGCCGCGGCTGCTGCTGGGTGGGCAGGCCTGGCACCAGCTGAGCCTGGCGCTGACGCGCCAGGGGGAGACGACGCATCTGCGCGCCGATGGCCGCGAAATCCGCGGTACCGCGCGTCTGGGCGCCGGGCAGCTGAGCGCTGCGCTGGACTTTCTGTACTACGATCCCCAGCCGATGATGCCGGGGAGCGCGGCGCCCATCGCCCGGCCGGTCGCCGGTCAGCCGCCCCTGTTTCGCCGCTGGCCGGCCATGCAGCTGCGCTGTCAGTCGTGCTGGTTTATGGGGCAAAACCTGGGGAAAGTGGCCGCCGATATGCGGGTGGAGGGAGATACCCTGCGGCTGACGGATGGCCTGCTGGACAGCGGTAACACTCGTCTGACGCTGAGTGGCCGCTGGCAGCAGCAGGACGGCATCAGCCGGACGCAGATCAGCGGGGTGCTGCAGGGGGCGAACCTGACGGACAGCGCGGACTTTTTTGGCCAGACCCTGCCGCTGAAGCAGTCCGCCTTTAAGGGCGAGTACGATCTCCGCTGGCAGGGGGAGCCCTGGCAGCCGCGCGTAGAGACGCTGGATGGCGCGCTGCGGGTGAGCCTGGGCAAGGGGGTGCTTGAGAGCATGGATACCGGGCGCGCCGGTCAGCTGCTGCGCCTGGTGAGCTTTGATGCTCTGCTGCGCAAGCTGCGGCTGGACTTTAGCGACACCTTCGGCGAAGGCTTCTACTTCGATGGCATCAAGGGGCATATCGCCCTACAGCACGGGGTGATGTCGACGGACGATCTGCTGATCGATGGCCTTTCTGCGGACGTGGCGATGAACGGCACGGTGAACCTGGTGACCCAGCGGATCGATATGCAGGCGGTGATCGCGCCGGAGCTGTCGGCGACGGTCGGCGTGGCCACCGCCTTTGCCGTTAACCCGGTGGTGGGGGCCGCGGTCTTTGCCGCGTCAAAAGTGCTGGCGCCATTGTGGAATAAAATATCGCTGATACGCTACAACATAAGCGGCGGGCTCGACAGCCCGACGATCCATGAAGTGTTACGTCAGCCGAAGAAGGAGAAGGCACAATGAGGAATGCCAACGTCGCCTTACTGCAACTGTGTAGCGGTGAAAACAGCCGCGCCAACCTGGCGCAGATTGAGCAGCAGTTGAAGCAGCTCAACGGCAATATCAGGCTGGCGCTGACCCCGGAGAATGCGCTGCTGTTCAGCGACGCCGCGGGGTACCGCCAGCACGCCGAGCGGGAGGGTGACGGTCCGCTCCAGGCGGCGGTGCGCGAGCTGGCGCGCCGCTACGGGGTGTGGCTGTTGGTCGGTTCGATGCCGCTATACAGCCGCGAGGACGCCGGCTGCATTACCTCAAGTAGCCTGCTGTTTGATGACGGCGGCGCGCTGCGCGCCCGCTACGACAAGCTGCACATGTTCGACGTCGAGGTGCGTGACGCGCATGGCCGCTATCGTGAGTCTGACGTTTACCGCCATGGCGAACTGCTGACGGTGGTGGATACGCCTGTGGGGCGTCTGGGGATGACCATCTGCTACGATCTGCGCTTTCCCGGACTGTTCCAGGCGCTGCGCGCGCAGGGGGCGGAGCTTATCTCGGTGCCGGCCGCCTTTACCCGGGTGACGGGCGAGGCGCACTGGGAGGTGCTGCTGCGCGCCCGGGCGATTGAAAACCAGTGCTATATCCTGGCGCCGGCCCAGGTCGGCAGCCACGGCGCGACCCGGCGTACCTGGGGCCACAGCATGGCGGTGGACGGCTGGGGCCGCGTGCTGCAGCAGAACGCCGATGCCGTACGGCCGATAAAGATTAAAGTGAACACCAACTCACTGAGCGTGCTGCGCGGGCAGATGCCGCTGGCACAGCACAACCGATTCCAGCCTGAGCTGATCCATCTTCACCAAGGGTAAAAACACCATGAGTCTGACGTTTGTCAGTGAGCAGTTACTGGCTGCCAATAACCTGAATCATCAGGATTTATATAATGTCTTGGGGCAGTTGAACGCCCGCCGCCTGGACTATGCCGATCTCTATTTTCAGTCCAGCGTCCACGAATCCTGGGTATTGGAAGATCGCATCATTAAAGAGGGCTCTTACCATATCGATCAGGGGGTGGGGGTGCGGGCCATCCACGGTGAAAAGACCGGGTTCGCCTATGCCGATCAGATAACCCTGCAGGCGCTGACCCAGAGTGCCCACGCCGCGCGCAGCATCGTGCGTGAGCAGGGCGATGGGCGGGCGCACACCCTGGGAGGGCTCAAGGCGGTTTCCCGCTACGGCACGCACTCCCCGCTCGATAGCCTGCCGCGCGAGGAGAAGATCGCGCTGCTGGCGCAGGTCGATCGGGTGGCGCGGGCGGCCGATGCCCGGGTTCAGGAGGTGAACGCCAGCCTGACCGGGGTGTATGAGCTGGTGCTGGTGGCCGCCAGCGACGGCACGCTGGCGGCGGACGTACGGCCGCTGGTGCGCCTCTCCGTCAGCGTGCTGGTAGAGCAGGATGGCCGCCGTGAGCGCGGCAGCAGCGGCGGCGGCGGCCGCTTTGGCTATGACTACTTCCTGACCCCCCGCGACGGCGAGGTGTGTGCCGATGCTTATGCGCGCGAGGCGGTACGCATGGCGCTGGTCAACCTGCACGCCAAGGCGGCGCCGGCCGGTACCATGCCGGTGGTGCTCGGCGCCGGCTGGCCGGGGGTGCTGCTGCACGAGGCGGTCGGCCACGGGCTGGAGGGGGACTTTAACCGGCGCGGCACCTCCGTGTTCAGCGGTCAGCTGGGCCAGCAGGTGGCCTCGCCGCTGTGTACCGTGGTGGACGACGGTACGCTGGAGGCGCGGCGCGGCTCGCTGGCGGTGGACGACGAAGGGGTGCCCGGCCAGTACAACGTGCTGATTGAGAACGGAGTGCTGCGCGGCTATATGCAGGATAAGCTCAACGCCCGCCTGATGGGGATGGCGCCGACCGGCAACGGCCGCCGCGAATCCTATGCCCACCTGCCGATGCCGCGGATGACCAACACCTATATGCTGGCCGGCGAGAGCACGCCGCAGGCGATTATCGAGAGCGTGGAGTATGGGTTGTATGCCCCTAACTTCGCCGGTGGTCAGGTCGATATCACCTCCGGTAAGTTTGTCTTCTCCACTTCGGAAGCCTATCTGATCGAGAAGGGACGGATCACCCATCCGGTGAAGGGGGCGACCCTGATCGGCTCCGGCATTGAGGCGATGCAGCAGATCTCGATGGTCGGCAACGATCTAGCGCTGGATAAGGGCGTCGGGGTCTGCGGAAAAGAGGGGCAGAGCGTGCCGGTCGGCGTCGGCCAGCCGACGCTGAAGCTGGATGCGATGACCGTCGGCGGCACCGCCTGAGTTCGGCGCGATTCGCCACGGTATGTCCCGCGGGCCGGCATTTGCCGGCCCGCGCTATTTCTCCTGGCGGGTATCGCGGAAGGTGTCTGCCATCTGGGCAAAATAGTCGCTTAGGTACTCTAGACAGAGACGCAGCTTGACGGGCAGGTGTGCCTTTTGGGCGTACAGCGCATACACCGGGCGCGGGGTGGACTGGTACTGGGGGAACAGGATCTCGACCTCTTTACGCCGCACCGCGTCGATCACCCACATCAGCGGCAGATAGGTGATCCCGGCCCCGGCGTTCAGCCAGCTCAGCAGGGTCTGAGCATCATTGGTGTGGAAGCGTCCGCTGGGCATCAGCCGCAGCGACTCCCCCTCCGGGGCGATCAGCGTCAGGTCGTGGGCGGGCTGGCCGCTAAAGTTGAGCCAGCTATAGCTGCCCAGCTCGGCGGGACTCTCCGGGGTTCCGTGTCGCTGCAGGTAGCCTTTGGCGGCGCAGATCACCATGGGCATGGCGCCCAGGGCGCGGCAGAACAGGCGTGAGTCCTGGAGATCGCCGGCGCGGACTACCAGATCCAGCCCGTCGGCGATCAGGTCGGGCGCCGGGACGCCGGTGACCAGGTTGACCGACAGCCCGGGATATTCGGCCAGCATCCGGGCGCTGATCGGCGCCAGAACGTTTTGCGCCATGGTGGCCGAGCAGCCGATGCGCAGGGTGCCGCTGGGGGTATTGTTATAGGCGTACAGCTGTTCGTGCACCTCCTGGGCCTCCTGCAGCATCTTGCGACAGCCCTGATAATAGATGCGTCCAGCTTCGGTCAGGCTGATGCGGCGGGTGCTGCGGTTGAGCAGCCTGATCTGCAGGGCGCGCTCCAGCTTGGTAATGGTCTGGCTAATGGATGACACGCTCATCGCCAGCTGCGCTGCGGCGCCGGTAAACGAGCCGCACTCGACCACCCGAGCGAAGATGGCCATACGCTTTAATCGCTCCATTTTTAATCCTGTCTTAATGGTGGTGGCCGAATTCAGAACCATCTGCCTGTTTTATGCGCATTTTTTCTTATCGACAATAGATAATCACCGCTGATTGTTTATTTACAATAAAAAGTGATTTGCGTCACAGATTATATATCCACGCGGCGCATTAGGCTAACATGTCCCTGCGCCGCCGATGTCGGGGCGCATCTGTTCCGCCCTGCGCCTGCGGCGCACATCGCGTAACCGCCACCCCTTTTCTCTGTCCGCCGTCTTTTGTCGTCAGCTTCGTGCGGGCATGCGTCGTTAAGTAAGGATTTTGCCATGGGAACGCTGCCCGTGATGGTGCTGTTTGGCCTCTCTTTTCCGCCGGCCTTTTTTGCGCTGCTGGCGGCTCTGCCCTTGTTCTGGCTGCTGCGGCGTCTGCTGCAGCCCAGCGGGCTGTACGACATGATTTGGCACCCCGCGCTGTTTAACTGCGCGCTGTACGGGTGTCTGTTTTATCTGGTGAGCTGGCTTTTTATCTGAAGGGGGTTTTGTGAAGCGTTGGATTGGACGCATGACGCGAGTGGCCATTACGCTGGCCTTACTGGCGCTGGCCGCGCTGGCGGTCTTCAAGGCCTGGGTGTTCTATACCGCCTCTCCCTGGACGCGGGACGCGCGTTTCAGCGCCGACGTGGTTGCCATCGCCCCCGATGTCAGCGGGCTGGTGGAGAACGTGCAGGTACAGGATAACCAGCGGGTGGCGCAGGGGGCGGTGCTGTTTCGCATCGATCCGCAGCGCTACCGCGCGGCGCTGGCGCAGGCCGAGGCGGACGAGCGCTACTATCAGGCGCTGGTGACGGAGAAACGGCGAGAGTCGCAGCGCCGGGCCGAGCTGGGTGGGCGCATCGTCGCCCAGGAGAGCATCGATCTCGCCTACAGCGCGCTGGCGGCGGCCGAGCAACAGTTGGCCCGAGCGCAGGCGACCCGAACCTTGGCGCAGCTGGATCTGGAGCGCACGGTGGTGCGGGCGCCGGCCAGCGGCTGGGTGACCAACCTGCAGGTTCACGGCGGCGAGTTTATCAACCGCGGGGTTAACGCCGTGGCGCTGATTAAGCAGAACAGCTTTTACGTGCAGGCCTATATGGAGGAGACCAAGCTGGCCGGAGTGCGCCGCGGCTCACCGGCGCAGATCACCCCGCTGGGCAGCGATCGCATTCTGCACGGCACGGTAGACAGCATCTCCGCCGGGGTCAACGACAGCAGCGCGACGCCGGGGCGCAAAGGGCTGGCGACGGTGGACTCCAATCTGGAGTGGGTACGTCTGGCGCAGCGGGTGCCGGTACGTATTCGCCTGGATGCGGCGACCCAGGCGCATCCCTATCCGGCGGGTACCACGGCGACGGTGGTGATCGGCACCGGCGGTGAGACACAGGCCGCGCGTCCGGCGCCGTATCGGCGCCTGCTGCAGCGTCTGCGCGAGTTCGGCTGAGCTGGGGGCGAAGATGCTGCATCCACGTGTACTCCACCTGCGCTTTGCCTGCAAGCTGACGCTGGCGATCGTCCTGTCGCTGCTGCTCGGGTTCTATTTCGGCCTGCAGACGCCGCGCTGGTCGGCGCTGACCGCCGCCCTGGTGGCCGCCGGACCGGCCTTTGCCGCCGGCGGTGAACCCTTTGCCGGCGCCATTCGCTACCGCGGCTGGCTGCGTATCATCGGCACGGTGCTGGGCTCCCTGTGCGCGCTGCTGCTGATGATGCTGTTGATCCGCGCGCCGCTGCTGATGATCCTGCTGTGCTGCCTGTGGGCGGGCGTCTGCACCTGGCTGTCGTCGCTGGTGCGTATGGAGAACGCCTATGCGCTGGGACTCTCCGGCTATACGGCGCTGATCATCGTCGTCTCCTGCCTCGGCGAGCCGCAGTTTATCCTACAGCTGGCCCTGGAGCGCTGCGGCGAGATCGTGCTGGGGATCGTCTGCGCGGTGCTGGCCGATACGCTGCTGGCGCCGCGCTCGATCAAGGGCGAGGTGGATCGCGTCGTCGGCGGAATGCTGCTCGGTCAGCTACGCCTGCTGCAGCGCTGCGTCGACGGGCGCGACAGTGACGCCGTCGATCGGCACTGGCACGGGCTGATCCGGGAGAGCCATACGCTGGAGGGGATGCGCGCCAGCCTGGCGCTGGAGTCGTCCCGCTGGCCGCGCGCCTGTCGCCGGCTGGCGGCGCTGCACACCCTATCGCTGACCCTGATCACCCGGGCGTGTGAAATTTTCCTCACCCAGCGTCAGACGCCGACGGCGCTGCCGGCGCCGTTTTTGACCCTGATAGCCGCCCCGGCCAAGACGCCTGCGGAGGCCTATCAACGCTTAAAACAGCTGCGTCGCCTGCTGGCGACGCACGGGGGACATCAGCTACCGCCCGCGCTGATCGGCTGGATCGACGGCGCCAGCCAGCTGCAGCTGCTGGCCAAGGGGGTGGCGAGCAACGTCCGTATCGGGCGGCATGAGGCGGCGATCCTCGCCCACGACGCCGCGCCGCGCCAGCTCTACTCCGCCCAGGGGCACCATGCGCTGATCAATGGCCTGCGCACCTGGCTGGCCACCTCGCTGGGTGCGCTGTTTTGGCTGTGGAGCGGCTGGAACGCGGGCAGCGGTTGCATGATCATGATCGCAGTAGTGACCTCGCTGGCGGTGCGCACCCCCAACCCGCGGATGGCGGCGATCGACTTCTTGATGGGCTCACTGGTGGCGCTGCCGGTCGGCGCGCTGTACTACACGCTGATCCTCCCCGCCACCCAGCAAAGCCTGGTGCTGCTGTGCCTGAGCCTGGGCGCGCTGAGCTTTATCTGCGGGATGGAGGTGCAAAAGCGTCGTCTGGGATCGCTGGGAACGCTGGCCTCGACCCTGAATATTCTGGTGCTCAGCAACCCGATGCGTTTTCCGATCGAGAGCTTTGTCGACAGCGCCATCGGCCAGGTGATCGGCTGCCTACTGGCGCTGGTGGTGCTGCTGGCGGTGCGCGATCATTCGCGTGCCCGCACCGGTCGAACGCTGATGCGGCGCCTGGCGTTCGGCGCGGTGGCGGCCCTGCGGGGAGAGGGGACGCGCGGAAATCTGCTGCCGGCTCTCTACCGCCAGCTGTTCTTGCTGCTGACGCTGTTTCCCGATGACATCGGGCGTTACCGCCTGGCGCTGACGCTGATCGTCCTGCAGCAGCGTTTGGCGCACCCGGCGCTGCCGTACGACGCCGGGCGGCTGCGCGCGATCGATACGGCGGCGACCCGGCTCTTGACCGGGCGCGGTGCGGCGCGGCGCCGCGGCGCCCTGCTACGGCTGACGACGGGGCTGAGCGGCTATGCCGATGCGCTGGCGCGGCAGGGCACCGCCGCCGCCGCGCTGCAGCCGCTGTATCAGCTTGCCGATGTGCTGCACCGATACCGCGGCGTGCTGCTGGGTTAACGGCTGCGCTAATCCAGCAGGCGCCCGCGCCGGTGCAACGATTAATCAAATGGGCGCTTTATTAATCGGGTAACCGTTTGCGCTAAATCAATCACCGGGGAAGATTGTGCTTGCGGCGAGGCGAGCGCTGAGTATAATGCCGGACAATTTGCCGGGAGACAGCATGAGAAACAGCGTTGGCTATTGTGGTTTATCGGTCGTGATGCGACCGAAGAATCTGCCCCATCAGGGCAGCCACCGGCCGTTTTTCTCCCGTCGCATTCACGATCGTAGAAAACCCCTCATTGGAGGGGTTTTTTTTTGCCCGTAATACGGCAAGTTGAAAAATTAACCCGAGTGAACAGTATGCCCGCGCCGCGCGATGCCGGCGCCAGAACAGGAGAATACCAATGGCCAATCCCTTGTATCTAAAAGATATTATCTCCATCAACGATCTGAGCCGCAGCGAGCTTGAGCTGGTGCTGGATACCGCCGCCCGCCTGAAGGCTACGCCGCAGCCGGAGCTGCTGCGCCACAAGGTGATCGCCAGCCTGTTCTTTGAGGCCTCCACCCGTACCCGCCTCTCTTTTGAAACCGCCATGCACCGCCTGGGCGCCTCGGTGGTCGGCTTTGCCGACAGCAGCAACACCTCGCTGGGCAAGAAGGGGGAGACGCTGGCGGATACCATCTCGGTGATCGGCACCTACGTCGACGCCATCGTGATGCGTCACCCACAGGAAGGGGCCGCCCGTCTGGCCACGGAGTTCTGCGGCCGCATCCCGGTGGTCAACGCCGGCGACGGCGCCAACCAGCACCCGACCCAGACGCTGCTGGATCTGTTTACTATCCAGGAGACCCAGGGGCGCCTGAACAACATCAACATCGCCATGGTCGGCGACCTGAAGTATGGCCGTACCGTGCACTCCCTGACCCAGGCGCTGGCCAAGTTTGAGGGTAACCGCTTCTTCTTCATCGCCCCGCAGGCCCTGGCGATGCCGGACTATATCCTGACCATGCTGGAGGAGAAGGGGATCGCCTACAGCCTGCATGAAACCCTTGAAGAGGTGATGCCGCAGCTGGATATCCTGTACATGACTCGAGTACAGAAAGAGCGTCTGGACTCCTCCGAATACGCCAACGTTAAGTCGCAGTTCATTCTGCGCGCCGCGATGCTGGAGGGCGCGCGCGATAACCTGAAAGTGCTGCATCCGCTGCCGCGTATCGACGAGATCACCCCCGACGTCGACGCCACCCCCTATGCCTACTATTTCCAGCAGGCGGGCAACGGCATCTTTGCCCGTCAGGCGCTGCTGGCCCTGATCCTCAACGCTGAACTGAATTTCTAAGGGAGAAACGAAATGACTCACGACAACAAACTGCAGGTTGAAGCGATTAAATGCGGCACCGTCATTGACCATATCCCGGCGCACGTCGGCTTTAAGCTGCTGACCCTGTTCAAGCTGACGGAGACCAACCGGCGGGTCACCATCGGCCTGAATCTGCCCTCTAACGCACAGGGCAGTAAGGATTTGATCAAGATTGAGGATGTCTTTCTCAGCGAGGAGCAGGTGAACCAGCTGGCGATTTATGCCCCGCGCGCCACGGTCAACTGCATTGAGAACTACAGCGTGGTGCGCAAGATGGCGCCGAGCCTGCCGGAGCGTATCGACAGCGTGCTGACCTGCCCCAACAGCAACTGCATCAGCCGCAGCGAGCCGGTTTGCTCCAGCTTCAGCGTGCGCGCCCGCGCCGGCGAGGTGCTGCTTAAGTGCAAGTATTGTGAGAAAGAGTTTGAACATCACGCCGTGATGGAACAGTGATCCTGGCAGGGTGGGATTTGCCGTGCGGGCTCCTTATAATGGGGCCTGGTTACCGTAGTCCCGCGGTAACGTCACATCCTACCATCCTTAAGGAGCAGATATGTCTGGCACCATCAGCACTGAGCACGCACCGGCCGCCATTGGGCCTTATGTACAGGGCGTTGATCTGGGCAACATGATCATCACCTCCGGCCAGATCCCGGTTGACCCGAAAACCGGTCTGGTTGCGGACGATGTGGCCGCCCAGGCCCGTCAGTCGCTGGAAAACGTGAAAGCGATCGTTGAAGCCGCCGGCCTGAGCGTGGCCAGCATCGTGAAGACGACCGTATTCGTTAAAGATCTGAATGACTTTGCGACGGTGAACGCCACCTATGAAGCGTTCTTTAATGAGCACAGCGCGCCGTTCCCGGCCCGCTCCTGCGTTGAAGTGGCTCGCCTGCCGAAAGATGTGAAGATCGAAATCGAGGCTATCGCGCTGCGTCGCTGAGGCTTATCGGTCAGCCCATCCGGGCTGACCGCTGCGTGATTTCCCCGATTTCCTTCTCCCCGCCGATAGGCGGCACTCCGTAGCGCGACGGGGATCAGTCCTGCTCCCCTGCTACCTCGGCATTGCCAAAGAACAGCTGCGTAACCAGCTTGTTGTCGATGGCTTCGCCGCTCAGGGTGCGCACCAGCAATTCGCTGCCCAGCAGCTGCAGCGAGAACACCATATCTGGCTGTACCCGCTTGATCTTCTGCAGATGCTTACTGGCGTTGACCAGCGAAATGGTCTTGGTGGCGCCGCCGGCCACCTCTTTGGCTGCTAAGACGATAAAGGCGTTTTCCGCATCGTCCTCGCGCAGCGCCAGAATGTACAGCGCACGCGCGGCGCCGGCCTCCGTCAGCACCTGTGCGCTGGAGGGATCGCCGACCACCACGTCGGCGTCCTGCGGATACTCGTGGGCGATGCCCATCGGGACGATGGCGGTGATCGCATCGCCGCGCTCCTTCAGCCCGTTGTAGATACTGAGCGCCAGCGGCGACGCGCCGGCGATAATAAAGTGGTTTTTCCGCATCACGTGAGAGATCCTGCCTTTAACCATGCGTTTAAGGTTGCCGCCGATCACCGGACCGATGATGGCGCTGATTGACGTGGCGAATACCGTAATCCCCATCACGATCACCGAGATGGTGAACAGCCGCGCGGTGGCGGTATAGGGAACGATGTCGCCGAAGCCGACGGTGGACATGCTGACGACCGAAAAGTAGAACGCGGTGACCACGTCCAGGATCGGCGGCTTGAACTCGTCGCCCAGATACAGCGAGCCAAAGATGGCGTAGATCAGCAACGAGGCAAAGCTGACCAGGGCAAACAGGCTACCGGCGGCCAGGCTGGCCCGGTCAAAGCGCTCCCAGTAGCGGATCAGCAGGGCGATCAGAACCAGGGTATACAGCGTCAGGTTATGGCTGTAGTTCTCCAGATTGGTCAGTGAGATATCCTGCCAGTTCCACGCCCTGAGATCGTGCCACAGCAGGCGCACCAGATCCTGCGCCTGCCAGATGGGCAGACTGGGATCTTGGATCAGCGACAGCACGGCGATGGCGATCAGCAGCAGCAGGGTAAACGCCCAGGCGACGCGCGCCCGCAGCAGTAGGCCGATGGACATCAGGATCAGCGCGACGCCGAGCATGACCCGGGGGATCTCCAGCAGGTTAACCACGGAGAGCGCCTCTTTCCAGCTGTGGAACGTCTGTAGTGCGCCGGGAACATAGCGGAATGCCTGAATGACGACCGGTTCGGCAAACAGATAACCCTCAAGGGCGACCAGCAGTGCCAGGCACCACGAGGGTTTGAATAGGCTATATACGCGGTGGAACAGTTTTTTCATAGCAATGCGCGGTAGAGGAATAATAAAAAAGTGTAACGCGAATGGGCCAAGATGGATAGGGAGAGCGGGCGCGGCCGCGCGGCGCCGCCCCCGCTACGCTTAACGGTGATCTTCCGGCGCCGACGCGCGCTCATCGCGGCAGAACAGAGCGCTGTCGCGCAGCAGATGGTCGTTGGCGCGCCGCCGGGTGAAGCCGCAGCGGTCGAAGAACTCCAGGATCTGCACTGCTAGCTTACGACCGATGCCGAGCCGATCGCGGAAGTCGGCCGCGCTAGTGCTGCCTTGGCTGCGATCCTGCCGGCGGATCAGCTCGGCAAACTGGTAGAGCCGTTCGTTGCGGTAGTAACGATCGCGCACCACGGCGGTGATGTGCCCGAGCAGCGCCGCCTGGCGCAGCGTCTGGCGCATCTCGTCTTCGTCGGCGCTCAGGGCATGGGCCAGATCGCGCACCCACCACGGATCGTCGGCGAACAGCGGCTGCGCCCGCTGCCACAGCGCCTGCTGCGGCGGCGTCATGGCCAGGCTGTGCTGCGGCAGATGCAGCCAGCCGCGGCTATTGCACAGCGCGCCCTCGGCCAGCAGCTCGCCTATCAGATGAAATACCAGCGTCTCCGCCTCGGTCGGTAGCGCCATGCGCCGCAGGCGGGCGCGCCCGACGCCCAGCTGATCGCCGTGCTGGTCATGGTAGTGCGCCAGGGTCTCCAGCAGCCGCTGGCGCAGCCGCGCCGCCGTCGCGCGGGAGAGCAGGTGATCGCCGACCACCAGCAGATCGTCCTGCGCCAGCAGCGTCCGGCAGGCCTCCTCCGTCAGCTGGCGCGCCCAGGCCAGGCTGGCGATGCTCAGGGTGCCCGAGGGCAGGCGTAGGCTGAGCGCCTCGCGATCGCCGTGGGCCTGCGCCAGGCGACGTAGGGTTTCCAGAAAAGCGGGCTGACGCTTGCCGCGGCGCGGTGCCTCCAGCTGCAGCACCCGCGCCGCGCCCAGGGTGTGGCGCGCGGCGATGTCGCGCAGGATCAGGGTGTCATCCTCGGCCAGCCAGAGGGGCGCATCGAGCACCAGTTCGGCCAGGATCGGCGCCTGCGGCGCCGCGGCGGTCTCCAGCAGCGAGAGGCGCCCGGTGATATGGCGTGCGGCGTGGTGGAGATGCAGCGGCTGCCAGTGCTGCAGCGGTGCGATGCTGTCTACGGCGACCAGCACCCGCTGGGCCGCCGCTGCGGCAGGCCGCTGCGCCAGCAGCCAGTCGCCGCGCTGGATCTGGTTTTTTTCTATGTCGCCGCTGAGGTTCAGGGCCACGCGCTGGCCGGCCTGCGCCTGCTGCGCCTCCCGGTTTTGGGCGTGCAGGGTGCGAACCCGCACCGGCGTGTCGCAGCCGGTTAGCCACAGCGTATCGCCACAGCGTACCGTTCCGGCCAGCGCCGTACCGGTGACCACCAGACCGCTGCCCTTGACGCTGAAGGCGCGATCGATGGCCAGGCGGAAGCGCCGATCGGCCCGCGGCGGGGCCGCGTTCAGCGCCAACAGATGGCGGCGCAGCGCCTCGATACCCTGACCGCTCAGGGCATCGGTTTCGAACAGCGCCGCGTCGGGCCAGCCCTGCTCCGCCAGCAGCGCCTGCACCTGATCGCGCACCTGCGCCCGCCGCGATGCATCGGCCCGATCGGATTTGGTCAGCGCCACGGTCAGGCCGGGACGTCCGGCCAGGCGCAGCAGCAGTAGGTGCTCGCGGGTCTGGGCCATCACGCCGTCGTCGCAGGCGACTACCAGCAGCGCCTGTGGAATACCGCCGATGCCGGCCAGCATATTGGCCAGAAATTTTTCATGTCCGGGGACGTCAATAAACCCCAGCACCCGCCCATCCGCCAGCGGCAGATAGGCATAGCCGAGATCGATGGTCATGCCGCGGCGCTTCTCTTCCGGTAGGCGATCGGTGTCGATGCCGGTCAGGGCGCGCAACAGGGTGGTCTTGCCATGGTCAACGTGTCCTGCGGTGGCGATGATCATTGGCACAGCTCCTGGAGCAGCGCCTGCTCATCGTCCAGACAGCGCAGATCGAGCCATAGTTTGCCCTCCTGCAGGCGCCCGATGACCGGGCGTGGCAGCGCACGCCAGCGCTCGGCCAGCGCCGTCAGGGTGCCGCCGCGGCCGTCACGCGGGGTCAGGGTGAGCGCATGGCTCGGCAGGCGATCCACCGGCAGCGAGCCGCTGCCGATCTGCGACAGGCAGGGCTCCAGCGCTAAGATGAACGCCTCGTCATAGCGCGGGCGCAGGCGGGCTAGCAACCGCTCGCCGCAGGCGGCGATCTCGCTGGCCTCCCGCGTCAGGTGGCGCAGGGTGGGTAGCGCCTGCCGCAGTTTCTCCGGCTGCTGGTACAGCTGCAGCGTGGCGTCCAGCGCCGCCAGCGTCATCTTGCCGCAGCGCAGGGCGCGCTTGAGCGGGTGGCGCTGCAGGCGGTGGATCAGCTCCCGGCGGCCAACGATGATCCCCGCCTGGGGACCGCCGAGCAGCTTGTCGCCGGAGAAGCTGACCAGATCGACGCCGTCGGCCAGCATGCGCTGCGGCATCGGCTCGGCCGGCAGACCGTAGCCGGCCATGTCCAGCAGCGATCCGCTGCCGAGATCGCTGATGACCGGCAGGCCATATTCGTGGCCCAGGGCGGCCAGCTCGGCCTCGCTGACGGCGGCGGTGAACCCGGCGATGGCGTAGTTGCTGGTGTGTACCTTCATCAATAGCGCGCTATGCTCGTCAATGGCCTGGCGGTAGTCGTGCAGGTGGGTACGGTTGGTGGTGCCGACCTCGCGCAGACGGCATCCGGCCTGGATCATGACGTCGGGAATACGGAACGCGCCGCCGATCTCCACCAGCTCGCCGCGCGAGACGATCACGTCTCGCCCCGGCGCCAGGGCCGCCAGCATCAGCAGCACCGCCGCCGCGTTATTGTTAACGATACAGGCGTCTTCGGCGCCGGTCAGGGCGCACAGTCGATCGGCGATCGCGCGATCGCGGTGGCCGCGCCCCGCATCGTCCAGATCGTACTCCAGGGTGACCGGGGCGCTCATCGCCTCGGCCGCCGCCACGATCGCCGGATCGGGCAGCAGCGCCCGGCCCAGGTTGGTGTGCAGGACGGTGCCGGTCAGGTTAAAGACCTGGCGCAGGGCCGGCCGCAGCGTCTCGGCGAGCCGCCGGGTGCAGGCTACTCCCCAGTCGGCGCACCAGTCGGGCAGCGTCTGCTGTCGCTGCACGGCGTGACGGGCCTGCTGCTGCAGCGAGCGCAGGGTCTGGGTAACCAGCTGACTGCCATACTGCGCCTGTAGGGCTGCGCACGTGGGCGTGCGCAGCAGGGTATCGATCGCGGGGATTTGGCTGTAAAGCGCCTGATGATCTGAACTCATTGAACTGTTCCGTACCTTTATCTGCGCTGGGCGAAGGACTCCCATGATAAAGGCTGACGGGACAGGAATACAGCCTAGTCGGCCGGCGGCGCGGTGCGCAGAAAACTGTCGCGCTGAAACAGGCGCTCCGCCAGGCGTACTAACGCCGGGCGGCCAACGCACCAGTTGGGACAGACGCGGCGGAAGTTGAGATAGCTTAGGCAGCAGCCGGCGGCGATATCGGCCAGGCTCAGCGCCTCGCCGCCGATCCAGCGGCCCGCGGCGACGCTGCGCTCCAGCTCATCCAGTCCGCGCAGGATCTTGTCGCGCTGGCGCTGCAGCTCATGCTCATCTCTGTGCTCAGCGGGACGGCGCAGCTCTTTCACAATGGTGACCGCGGCGTCGCAGATGCCGTCGGCCAACGCCTCGGTCTGGCGCACCCGCAGCGCACGCTCCCAATCGAGGGGCAGAAAGCGGGGTGTCTCCGTTAGCCTGTCGATATAGTCGGCAACGATCGGCGAATCGAAGAAGATCTCGCCGTCGTCCGCCACCAGCGCGGGCACTTTGCCCAGCGGATTCACGTCGGGCACCCGGGAGCCGTCCAGATTGGGATTGTCGTTGACGAACTCGAAGGTCAGCTGCTTTTCCAGCAGCAGAATAAAGATTTTGCGCACGAAGGGACTGGTATAGCTGCCGATCAGTTTCATTCGGGCCTCCTATTGACGGACTGTGACGCTCCATAGCCGGATTGGCGGGGAGAACCGCCGTGAGACTCCAGTATGACAGAATTTCAGCATGCTACCGGGCGCACTGCGCAATCCTTGCACAGAAAAAGCCGTTTTCAGAGGATTGCCGTTTTATCAGAGCGAGTGCAGGGCATGCGCCTGTCGCCGCCGCGGGCGCCATCGTATGCTGGAAGGATCGGTGCGTGGCCAGCGCGGACTCGCACCACGGTTCAAGGAGGAGATCATGGGATATCGAGTATTTTGCTGTCTCTGTTTCTGCTGGCTGCTTTCCGGCTGCGCCCAGGCGGGCGACGCCGACGCGCGGGCGCTGATCGTGCGTGGCACTCTGAGCGCCGTTTCGCCCGGCGCGCTGCAGCTGCGCGAGCGCCACGGTGGAGAGTTGACGCTGAGGCTGACTCCCGCGACACGCCTGTTCGGGGTGTTCAGCGCAGCGCTGGACGATATCCGTCCCGGCGCATTTCTGGGGGCGGCTGCGCTGCCGCTGGCGGATGGTACGCTGGAGGCTCAGACGCTGCATCTGTTCTCCGATCGCCTGCGCGGCGCGGGCGAGGGGCATTCCCCCTGGCGGCTGGTCAACGGTGAACAGGGCAGCATGACCAACGGCACCGTCGACGTCGGGGGTGCCTGGCACGGTGACGGCGATGTGGCGGGGCAGCCGTTGATATTACGCTATGGCGGGGGGGCGCAGCAGATTAGGGTCGGCCTGCAGACGCCGGTGGTCTTTGTGGACTCGCTCACGCGCGGCGCACTGCGGCCGGGGCAGGCCGCGGTGCTGATCCTGACATCGCGTGACGGGCGCGCGACGGCGGAGGTGCAGCGTGCCTTTATCGGTATCAACGGGATGATTCCGCCCTTTTAGGCCCCGCGCCGGCCGTGGAGACCGGGGCCGAGGGGCCCCGGTGAGTCCGACTTACTGATGCTGTCCCTGCTTTTGCAGGAACTGTACGCCCTTGTCCGGGAAGTCGGTGAATACGCCGTCGACGCCGGCCTGGTTGTAGATCACGTCATACAACTGATTGACGTCGGTGACGTAGTCCGGCAGCTTATCGGCGCGAATGGTGTAGGGGTGGACGGCCATGTTGTTGGCGTGCGCCTCTTTCACCATCGAGGTCAGCTTGACGTTGCCCTTACGGGAGTCTTCGCTGACCAGCATGTGGTAGTCCGGGCCGATGCCGTCGGCATACTGGGCGATCTGTTTCATGGCGCCGGGCTTGAACATCCAGTCATAGCTGTAGTTGACCCAGGTGCCGTCCGGCTTCTTCTCCTGGGTTTCGTTCCAGTCGGTATAGGCGATCAGCTGCACCAGCTTGAGGTTCTGCCCCATCTTCGGCATCAGCTCGTTTTTAATCCGCTTGAGTTCGTTGGCGTCGAAGCACTGTACGTAGACGTTGGCGTCTTTATTTGTATAGCCGTACTGCTTGAGCACCTGCAATACCTTAGCGGAGATGTCCTTGCCCTCCTGCTGGTGGAACCAGGGAGCCTTGATCTCCGGGTAGATGCCGATGTTCTTGCCGGTGGAGTGGTTCAGCCCCTGAACGAACTCGATCTCCTCTGCAAAGGTATGTACTCGGAAGTCCGATTTCCCCATCGGGAAGCGGCCCGGATAGCTCTGCACCTTCTTGCCGTTTTCGATATCAAACCCCTCGGTGAACTTCAGGGATTTGATCTCATCCAGGGTAAAGTCGATGGCGTAATAGCGGCCATCCTTGCGCGCACGGTCCGGGAAGCGGTCGGCGACGTCGGTGACCCGATCCAGATAGTGGTCATGCAGCACCACCAGCTGGTCGTCCTTGGTCATCACCAGATCCTGCTCCAGAAAATCGGCGCCCTGGGCGTAGGCCATGGCCTTGGCGGGCAGGGTATGCTCCGGCAGGTAGCCGCTGGCGCCGCGGTGAGCAATCACCACTTTATCGTCAGCCGCCTGGGCGCTCATTGCCAGCGTCCCGCCGAGAAGAAGCCCGGCGACAATCGCATTCATTTTGATTTTCATAGGATTATCCTTGTTTTTGGTGTTTTTTTACGCTGCGTAGGGGTAAAGAAAAGGCCGCGCCCCGGGTGAGCGGCACAGCCTTGGTTCAACGGCGGCAGCGCGCAGGGCGCCGCCGCAATCGCGTGCTATCAGCCTCTCTTGGCTTCCAGATCGCGGTGGTGTTTGGTTTCGTTGATCATCACGACCAACAGCAGAACCACGGCGAGGATGCTGCCGCCGATCATCACCATAAAGCCGCCGTCCCAGCCAAAGTAGTCAACGGTGTAGCCGACGATGGCGCTGGCCGCCACGGAGCCGCCCAGGTAACCGAACAGGCCGGTGAAGCCCGCCGCGGTACCGGCCGCTTTTTTCGGCGCCAGCTCCAGGGCGTGCAGGCCGATCAGCATGACCGGACCGTAGATCAGGAAGCCGATGATGATCATACAGGCCATATCGACGTTGGGGTTGCCCGCCGGGTTGAGCCAGTAAACGATGGTGGCAATGGTCACCAGGGTCATGAAGAACACGCCGGTGGCGCCGCGGTTGCCGCGGAAGACCTTGTCAGACATCCAGCCGCAGATCAGAGTGCCGGGGATACCCGCGTACTCATACAGGAAGTAGGCCCAGGAGGACTTATCCAGCGCGAAGTGCTTCACCTCTTTCAGGTAGGTCGGTGACCAGTCCAAGATGCCGTAGCGCAGCAGATAGACGAACACGTTGGCGATGGCGATGTACCACAACAGCTTGTTGGGGAAGACATACTGCATGAAAATCTGCTTGGCGGTTAGCTCTTGCTCCGCCTTGTCGGAGTAGTCGTCCGGATAGTCGTTCTTATACTCTTCGATGGGCGGCAGGCCGCAGGACTGCGGGGTATCGCGCATCATGCCAAAGGCGAACAGGGCGACCAGAATGGCGGCGAAGGCCGGCATGTACAGCGCGGCGTGCCAGTCGTTGAACCAGGCCATCCCTAGCAGGAACAGCAGCGGCGGCAGCCCCCCGCCCACGTTATGGGCGCAGTTCCATACCGACACGATACTGCCGCGCTCCTTCTGCGACCACCAGTGCACCATGGTACGGCCACACGGCGGCCACCCCATGCCCTGGAACCAGCCGCACAGGAACAGCAGCACGAACATGGTCATGATGCTGGAGGTTGCCCACGGGACGAAGCCCATCACCAACATGACGACGGCGGCCAGGATCAGGCCGGCCGGCAGGAAGACGCGCGGGTTGGAGCGGTCAGAGACGGAGCCCATGATGAACTTGGAGAAACCGTAGGCGATGGAGATACCGGACAGGGCAAAGCCGAGATCGCCGCGCGAGAACCCCTGTTCTACCAGGTAAGGCATCGCCAGGGTGAAGTTTTTACGCACCAGGTAGTAAGCGGCATAGCCAAAGAAAATCCCCATAAAAATCTGCCAGCGCAGGCGGCGGTAGGTCGGGTCTACCTGCGCATCCGGCAGCCGCGGTTTATGCGCCGCGGGCTTAAACATGCTTAACATAACTCTCTCCGATGACTGTTATTGTTTGTACTGTCTCAATCCGCTTCCCCAGTGAATGCGGTTAAGGCACACCCTATGCTTATCAAGAGAAAAGACGCGCATCCACTGGCGTAGGGGCGAGTGGATATACCGTCTGTTTTCATTTTCGAGCGCAGGATAGGCAATTACGAACGTCGATACTGTGAGAGATCGCTCATATTGTTACAGTTTTATGAATTTGATATACAAATTGACCGTTAGGGTAAAAAATAACGATTATTTGTATGATTAAATCGTGTGTGTAGAGTGATTCCGATCACATTGATGAGCTTTTGTGGCCTGGTTATTTTCGTTTTGTGCGCGTATTTGCTCCTTATCAAACATTCCATCATCGTAATATGGCCTACTAGCGTCATTACTACTCATTTGGCTTGGGAGCCACTCATGTTACAGAGCCCCGCATCACAGGAAACTGACGTCGTCATTATCGGCGGCGGCGCCACCGGCGCCGGCATCGCCCGTGACTGCGCGCGTCGCGGCCTGCGTTGCATTCTGCTGGAGCGCCACGACATCGCCACCGGTGCGACCGGCCGTAACCATGGTTTGCTGCACAGCGGCGCCCGTTATGCGGTGACCGACGGTGAGTCCGCGCGCGAATGTATTGAAGAGAACCGTATTCTTAAGCGCATCGCCCGCCACTGCGTCGAGCGCACCGACGGACTGTTTATCACGCTACCGGAAGACGATTTGGCCTATCAGCCGCACTTTATTGAGGCCTGCCGCGCCGCGGGTATCGATGCCGAAGCCATCGAACCGGCCGAGGCGCTGCGTCTGGAGCCTGCCGCCAACCCGAATCTGCTGGGCGCGGTGCGCGTGCCGGACGGCACCGTCGATCCTTTCCGCCTGACGGCAGCCAACATGTTAGATGCGCGTGAGCACGGCGCCCAGGCGTTGACCTATCATGAGGTGTGCGGGCTGCTGCGCCAGGGCGATCGGGTGACCGGCGTGCGCGTTATCGACCATAAATCGCGCCAGCGCTACGACATTCACGCACAGATCGTGGTGAACGCCGCCGGGATCTGGGGGCAGCACATCGCCGAGTATGCCGATCTGCGTATCAAGATGTTCCCGGCCAAGGGGGCGCTGCTGATCCTGGGCCACCGTATCAACAACATGGTGATCAACCGCTGCCGCAAGCCGGCGGATGCCGATATTCTAGTACCGGGCGATACCATTTCGCTGATCGGTACCACCTCGACCCACGTCGATTACGATCAGATAGACAACATGATCGTCACGCCGCAGGAGGTGGATATTCTGATCCGTGAAGGAGAGAAGCTGGCGCCCAAGCTGGCGGCGACCCGCATTCTGCGCGCCTACGCCGGGGTGCGTCCGCTGGTGGCCAGCGACGACGATCCGAGCGGGCGTAACGTCAGCCGTGGTATTGTGCTGCTGGATCACGCGGTGCGCGACGGGCTGGAGGGCTTTATTACCATTACCGGCGGCAAGCTGATGACCTATCGCCTGATGGCCGAATGGGCCACCGATAAGGTCTGTGAAAAGCTGGGTGTCACCACCCCCTGCACCACCGCCAGCGAGCCGCTGCCCGGCTCTGAGCAGTCGGCTGAAGAGACGCTGCGCAAGGTGATTTCTCTGCCGGCGCCGATCCGTGGCTCGGCGGTTTACCGCCACGGCGATCGCGCCGATCGCCTGCTGAACGGCGATCGCCTCAATAGCAGCCTGGTGTGCGAATGCGAGGCGGTGACCGCCGGCGAGGTGCGCTATGCGGTGGATTCGCTGACGGTGAATAACCTGGTGGATCTGCGCCGTCGCACCCGCGTGGGGATGGGCACCTGTCAGGGCGAGCTGTGCGCCTGCCGTGCGGCCGGATTGCTGAACCGATTTAAGATCACCACGCCGCAGCAGTCTATCGATCAGCTGTCCCACTTCCTGAACGAACGCTGGAAGGGGATCCGCCCGATCGCCTGGGGCGATGCACTGCGCGAAAGCGAATTTACCAGTTGGGTTTACCAAGGGCTGTGCGGGATGGACGCCGCGCTGCCGCAGCGCGGGGAGAGCGACGATGAAATTTGATACCCTGATGATCGGCGGCGGCCTGGCCGGACTGGCCTGCGGCATCCGCCTGGCCGAGGCCGGGCAACGCTGCGCTATCGTCAGCGCCGGGCAGAGTGCGCTGCACTTCTCCTCCGGCTCCTTTGATCTGCTGTCGCGCCTGCCGGACGGTACGCCGGTTACCGCGCCGCGTGCGGCGATTGACGAGCTGCAGCGCCAGGCGCCGCAGCACCCCTATAGCCTGATGGGCGCCGAGCGGTTTTCCCGCTACGCCGTTGAGGCCGAGCGCCTGCTGGAGCGCAGCGGACTGGCGCTGGTGGGCGACCATCAGCGTAACCACCTGCGAGTCACCCCCCTGGGCACCCGCCGTCTGACCTGGCTGAGCCCGGATGAGGTGCCGGTGAGCGATGTGGACGCCGCGCTGCCGTGGCGGCGTATCCTGGTGGCCGGCATTGAAGGGTTTCTCGATTTTCAGCCGCAGCTGGTGGCCAGCTCTCTGCAGGAGCAGGGGGCCGAGTGCGAGGTGGTCGAGCTGACGCTGCCGGCGCTGGATCGTCTGCGCGGCAACCCCAGCGAGTTCCGCGCGGTCAACATCGCCCGGGTGCTCGACGTGGCGGAGAACCGCCGCCTGCTGGCCGAGGAGCTGAACCGTCATGGGGCGCAGGCGGATGCCATCCTGATGCCCGCCTGCGTCGGCGTGGACTGCGACGATGCGCTGGTGCAGCTGCGCGCGGCGGTCGCCCGTCCGCTGATGCTGCTGCCGACCCTGCCGCCGTCGGTGCTGGGGATCCATATTCACCAGCGGCTGCGCCGCCGTTTTCAGGCGCTGGGCGGCCTGATCATGCCGGGGGATACGGTGCTGCGTGCGGAGTATGAGAATAACCGGGTGGCTCGTGTGTACACCCGCAATCACGGCGATATTCCGCTGCGTCCGCGTCATGTGGTGTTGGCCAGCGGCAGCTTCTTCAGCAACGGGCTACGCGCCGACTTCGGCGGCGTGCGTGAGCCGGTGTTCGGTCTGGACGTCATCTCGGCCGCCGATCGCAGCGACTGGTGCAGCGAGTCGATGTTCGCGCCGCAGCCGTACCTGCAGTTCGGGGTGCGCGGCGACGCCGAGCAGCGCGCCGCCGTCAACGGCGCCGTCGTCAATAACCTGTATGCCGCCGGCGCCGTGCTGGGCGGCTATGATCCGATCCATCAGGGCTGCGGCGCCGGGGTTTCCCTGCTCACCGCCCTGCACGCCGCGCAACAGATTCTGGCGGAGGACGCGTAATGAGCCTGCCTGCTGATAACAGCTTTGAACAATGTATCAAGTGCACCGTGTGCACCACCTATTGTCCGGTCGCCAAGGTGAATCCGGCCTATCCCGGCCCAAAACAGGCGGGCCCGGACGGGGAGCGTCTGCGCCTGAAGGATCCGCAGCTGTACGATGAGGCGCTGAAGTACTGCACCAACTGCAAGCGCTGCGAGGTGGCCTGTCCGTCCGACGTAAAGATCGGCGACATCATTCTGCGCGCCAAGAATCAGTACGGTAACCATAAGCCCAAGCTGCGCGACGCCATCCTCAGCCATACCGATCTGATGGGCACCCTCTCAACGCCGTTTGCGCCGCTGATCAACGCCACCACCGGCCTGAAGCCGGTGCGTCAGCTGCTGGATAAGGCGCTGAAGATCGACCATCGCCGCGAGCTGCCCAAGTACTCCCATGGCACCTTCCGCAGCTGGATGCGCAAGCAGAGCGCGGAGCAGGCGCGCTTTAGTGAGCAGGTGGCGTTCTTCCACGGCTGCTACGTGAACTACAACCATCCACAGCTGGGCAAGGATCTGGTGCGGGTGTTTAACGCCATGGATATCGGGGTCCAGCTGCTGTCACGTGAGAAGTGCTGCGGCGTGCCGCTGGTGGCCAACGGCTTTATCGATCAGGCCAAGAAACAGGCGCGGGTGAACGCCGACTCCCTGAGCGAGGCGGTGCTGGAGAAGGGGCTGCCGGTGGTGGCGACCTCCTCGAGCTGCACCTTCATGCTGCGCGACGAGTACCCGCACGTGCTGGATATCGATACCACGCCGGTGCGCGATCGGGTCGAGCTGGCGACCCGTCATCTCTACCGTCTGCTCGACGGCGGACGCACGCTGCCCCTGAAGCCGCTGAACCTGAAGATCGCCTACCATACGCCGTGTCATATGGAGCGGATGGGCTGGGCGCCCTATACCCTGGCGTTGCTGCAGATGATTCCGGGCGTAGAGCTTATCATTCTGGACTCCCAGTGCTGCGGTATCGCCGGGACCTACGGTTTCAAGAAGGAGAACTATGAGACCGCACAGGGCATCGGCGCCGGGTTGTTCCGCCAGATCGACGCCAGCGGCGTGGATCTGGTGGTCACCGACTGTGAGACTTGTAAATGGCAGATCGAAATGTCCACCAGTAAGCGCTGCGAACATCCGATCACCCTGCTGGCCCAGGCGCTGGCGTAGCCGGTCGGCGGCCCCGCTGGGTGACGGGGCGTCTCTGTATCATCGAGCTTTTCTTGTTATTACCTCCTGTTAGAGTGAGTGTCCCTGTTTGGTCCCGGCCTGCGCCGGGACCTTTTTTTCTTTCTGACGCCCCTGCCATAAATGTGGCGAACGGCGCAGTTACGCCGTCGTCTCCTGGTTAAAATAAAACGCAGTTTTATAAACAAGGGAATGAATGAGTCATGTTAACCGGTAACGTTCACTATCTGGATCAGATGCCGTATCTGCCGGTCGCGCTGCGCCAGGCGATTGAGTATGTGATGGTCAACTTCAGCGCCGAAACGCCGGCGGGCCGCTATGAAATTGATGCGCAGCGCCAGTTCGTGCTGATCGCCCACGACGATACGGCGCCGGCCGAGACACGCCGCGCCGAATACCACGCTCGCTATCTGGATATCCAGATCGTGCTGGAGGGGCAGGAGGGCATGGGCTTTAGCAATCTGGCACCGGGCGTCGCCGGGGAAGATCTGCTGGCGGAGAAGGATATCGCTTTCCTGCCGGTGGGCGCGGGCGGTCTGCAGGAGAAGCAGCTGGCGCTGTGCGCGGGCGATTTTGTGGTGTTCTATCCCGGCGAGGTGCACAAGCCGCTGTGCGCGCTGGGTGAGCCGGCGCGGGTGCGCAAGGCGGTGATCAAGCTGGATGCGCAGGCGCTCGGCCTGCTGTAGCGGTCACGGCGGCCAGCGGCGGTGGCCGCTGGCTCGTGCGGTCTCTGATGCCGCGCGCCGTTATTCGCCCAGGGTCGCCACCATCACCGCCTTGATGGTATGCAGGCGGTTCTCCGCCTGATCGAAGACGATGCTGTGGGGCGATTCAAACACCTCATCGGTCACCTCAATTCCGCCGTGTAGCCCATACTGTTCGGCCATCTGCTGGCCTACGCCGGTCATCTCGTCGTGGAAGGCGGGCAGGCAGTGCAGGAATTTTACCTGCGGGTTGCCGCTCAGCTGCAGCGTTTGCAGGTTGACCTGATACGGCAGCAGCTGGGTAATGCGCTCTTGCCAGACCGATTTGGGCTCGCCCATGGAGACCCACACATCGGTATACAGGAAGTCGGCGCCCTGTACCCCTTCGGCGACCTCCTCCGTCAGCACCAGCTTCGCCCCGGTCTGCTCTGCCACGGCCTGGCACTGGGCGATCAGCTCGGCCTCCGGCCAGTAGGCCTTGGGCGCGACCAGGCGCAGCTCCATCCCCATCAGCGCGGCGCCCTCCAGCAGTGAGTTGCCCATGTTATTGCGCGCGTCGCCCAGATAGGCCAGCTTCATGGCGGCAAGGGGCTTGGCGCAGTGTTCGCGCATGGTGAGGAAGTCCGCCAGGATCTGCGTGGGGTGAAACTCATCGGTCAGGCCGTTCCACACCGGCACGCCGGCGTAGTGCGCCAGCGTCTCTACCACCTGCTGGCCAAAGCCGCGGTATTGAATGGCGTCATACAGCCTGCCGAGCACCCGCGCGCTATCCTTGATCGACTCTTTATGGCCTATCTGGCTGCCGCTGGGGCCGAGGTAGGTGACATGGGCGCCCTGATCGTAGGCGGCCACCTCAAAGGAGCAGCGGGTACGGGTGGAGTCCTTTTCAAAGATCAGCGCGATGTTTTTGCCCCGCAGACGAGGGCATTCGCACCCCTGTTTTTTGGCCTGCTTCAGTTCGGCAGCCAGATTGAGTAGATATGCAATTTGCTGCGGGGTGAAATCCAGTAACCTCAGGAAGTGCTGCTGATTAAGCTGATCCATATGGGTCATCTCCGTCTGTGGGGGGGTTATGCTGCGATGAATTTATATTCACATTATGTGTATTAAAATTCATTTTCAACCCCCGAGCGTGAAATATTGTATTTTCTTGAGTGGTGAGGCGCCGTCGCCTGTGGGAGAATGCGCCAAAGGCTTAGCGATTGAGGATCAGTGAAATGGCAAACCGAGAGCTGCTGGAAGAACAGCGCGAAGAAACCCGCATGATTATTGAGGAGCTGCTGGACGACGGCAGCGATCCGGACGCGCTGTACACCATTGAGCACCACCTGTCGGCGGAGCGCTTTGAGGCGCTGGAGCAGGCTGCCGTGGAGGCGTTCAAGCTGGGTTACGAAGTGACCGATGCCGAGGAGCTGGAGGTTGAAGGGGGCATCCTGCTGATGTGCTGCGACGTGATCAGTGAAGTGGGGCTGAACGCCGAGACCATCGATGCTCAGGTCGAGCAACTGATCGCCCTGGCGGAGAAGCACGGCGTCAGCTACGACGGCTGGGGAACCTATTTTGAAGATCCGGACGGCGAAGAGGGTGACGACGGCGAGGAGTACGACGACGAGGCGATCGACGAGGACGACGACGGTCGTCGCCACTGAGATCGATGTCGATCGCGATCGTGCTGACGGGAGCCTGCGGGCTCCCGTTTTTTTGTCCCGCGCAGGCTCTCCTGCCAGGCAGGGCGCGTCCCGTGCTGCGTCAGCGATGACGCTCCTCTCTGAGTTAGTCTAGGGTATCAATGACCCCCAGATGGATCGCGTATTTGTGCACCTTGTACTGCAGGGTGGTACGCGAGAGCCCCAGGCTGCGCGCCGCCTGGGCGACGCAGCCGTTGCTGTGGTTGAGGGCCTGGACGATCTGGCCGCGCTCATAGCGTGCGATGCGTTGGGCCAGATTGCCCTCTTCCTGGATGGCCGGATACGCGCTGGGCGGCGGCTCGATGGGCGGCGGAGGGCATGCGCCGCGCGACGGAATCATGCTCAGCGCCTCTTCATCGTAGGCGATGCAGTCGAGGGGGCCGTCGTGATCCTGCATGATCATGCTGCGTACGATGGTGTTTTCCAGCATGCGCACGTTGCCGGGCCAGCGCCGACGCAGCAGGGTATCCTGGGCCTCTTTGGCGATGCCGTGGATGCGGTGCACCATGTCGTTGCGGTATTTGGTGAGGAAGTGGTTAGCCAGCAGCAGAATATCGGACGGCCTGGCGGAGAGCGGCGGCAGCGCGAGCATGCCGACGCTTAGGCGATAGAACAGATCGGCCCGCAGTCTCCCCTGGTCTATCAGGGCGGCAGGCGCCTCGTTCATCGCCGCCACAATGCGTACGTCCGACTGTTTCTGCTGGCTGCCGCCCAGCTTCCAGTAGGTTTTATCCTGGAGAAAGCGCAATAGCTTGCTCTGCATCTCCAGCGGCATGGCGTTGAGCTCATCCAGGAACAGGGTGCCGCCGTCGGCCAGCTCCAGATACCCCTTGCTGTTCTCCGCGCCGGTAAAGGCGCCTTTGACGGTGCCGAACAGCGTACTCTCGATCAGGGTCGGCGGCAGGGCGCCGCAGTTCAGGGCGATAAAGGGGCGCTCCGCCCGCGGGCTGCTGCGGTGGATCAGGCGGGAAAACAGTTCCTTACCGGTTCCTGTCTCGCCGACGATGATCACCGGCACGTTGCTCTGCGCCAGGCGTTTCCCTTTATCGATCAGCGCCAGCGTCGCCGGATCCTGGGTAATGATGGCATGGCTGTCCTCGTCGGCCGCGGCGTACAGACGCTGGTTCAGCTCGACGACCTGCTCCTGCAGACGGCGTACGCCCGACATATCGCGGCCAATTTCGATGGCGCCCACCATGCTGCCGTCGCGGGCGTACAGCGGCGCCGTCGTATGCTGATAGTCGACCGCCCGCCCGCGGGCGTTGTAGTACACCTGGTAGTTCCCCACGTATTCAACGCCGCTTTTCAGCGAGCACAGCATGGTGCTTTGGCTCTCCTTCATCCGTGGGTAGACGGCCAGTATGTGGCGCCCCAGAGCACACTCTGCGCTGCAGCCGTCCAGCTCCGCGCTTTCCTGGTTGTAGTACACGTAGCGGCCCTGCTCGTCGATGATGGCGAGGGGCTGATGAATCAGATCGAAGAATCGCGCAAACATGCTGAGTGCGCTGCGGAGATCCGGGTTGACTGGCGGCATGGTGCATTTTCCTTGGGTTGACTGCCGGGCGCCTGGGGACGTAGCGCCGAATTTTCGGCGCTACGACGAAAAACAGACCGACCGACCAATGTTTAGCAATGCGATTTTATTTTATCTACTTGATTTTTAATGATTTAAAAGCTGGCACGTGCATTGCTATAGAGTTGCTATCGATACGATATCAATCAATATTATCCACAGCAATCAGAGGTTTTTATGTCAGATAACGTTATTAAAAACTATAACCAGTTGCGTCATAACGTAATTGAACACGATCGTCGCTTCAGCGCCCGCGGCGGCAAGCTGTGCTTTGAGGGACAGGATGTCACCGCGCTGGCGAAGAAGTATGGCACCCCCTTCTACGTATTCTCCGAGGCGGAGATCGTGCGCAATATCCGCGAGATCGAGCAGGCCTTTTCCGCCCATCCGAACACCAAAACCTTCTTCGCCTCCAAAACCTGCTCCGTGATGGGGGTGCTGCAGGCGATCCGCGACGCCGGGATCTGCGCCGAGGCCAACTCGCAGTATGAGGTACGCAAGTGTCTGGAGGTTGGCTTTCGCGGCGATCAGATCGTGTTTAACGGGGTGGTGAAAAAGCCTGAGGATCTGGAGTACGCCATCGCCAACGATCTGTACCTGATCAACGTCGACAGCTTGTATGAGCTGGACCATATCGATGCGATCTCCCGCCGCCTGAAGAAGACCGCCAACGTGTGCGTGCGCGTCGAGCCGAACGTGCCGTCCGCTACCCACGCCGAGCTGGTCACCGCATTCCACGCCAAGTCGGGGCTGGATCTAGAGCAGGCCGAAGAGACCTGCCGCCGTATCCTGGCGATGCCCTACGTACACCTGCGCGGCCTGCACATGCACGTGGGCGATCAGGTGCCGGAGGCGGAGCCGTTTGCCAAAGCGACCCGCGTGCTGGTGGACGAATCCCGCCGTCTGGAGCAGGTGCTGGGGATCAGGTTCGATCTGATCAACGTCGGCGGCGGCATTCCGGTGCCATATAAGTACGATGAAGAGAACGGCGATCCGCTCAAGGACAACATGTACGCCGGGATCACTGCGCAGGACTTTGCCGATGCCGTCATCAGCGAGGTGCACAAGTGGCGCACCGACGTGCAGATCTGTATCGAGCCGGGGCGCAAGGTGACCGGCTCGGCGGCCATCCTGCTGACGGAGGTGGCCTGCGAGAAGCGCAAGACCAACTACGATGTGGACGGTAACGTGGAGTGCCACGTGGAGTGGAAGTTTGTCGACGCCGGCTACAGCGTCCTTTCCGACAGCCAGCACTTTGACTGGTTCTTCTATGTCTATAACGCCTCGCGCATCACCGAGGCGCACGATCGCTACATCAAGCTGGCGGGCCCGCTGTGCGACGGCGGCGACTACTTCCACGTCGGCGTGAAGGGCGAGGAGTTCCTGATGCCGCACGATACGGCGATCGGCGATGTCGTCGCCTTCCTGGACGCCGGCGCCTACTCGATTGAAAGCCAGACGGTCTATAACAACCGTCCGCGCACCGCCGTGGTGATGATCGATCGTCAGGGCAATGATCGCCTGATCCGCCGTGAGGACAGCTACGAAGACATGGTTAAGTACGACATTTATTAATCTGCATGGGGGGCCGCGGCTCCCCGTTTCTGTTTCTCTGGCTCTGGAGATGTCCATGAGTACTCAAGACACCAGTAAGCTCGGCATCAAAGACATTGTTTTTATGAATGTCATTGCCATTCTGAGTCTGCGGCAGATCCCCAACGTCGCCCCCTATGGCGCCTCGGCCATGCTGCTGTGGGTGATCGCCGCATTTTGCCTGTTTTTCCCGTTAGCCATGGTCTGCGGCGAGCTGTCGACCGGCTGGCCGAAGGACGGCGGTATTTTCGTCTGGATCAAGGAGGCCTTTGGTAAACGCATCGCCTGGATTGTCGTGGTCTGTTTCCTGTTCTCCTGCGTGCTGTTTTTCCCCCTGATGCTGCAGTTTGGCTTCACGGCCCTCGGCTATATGTTCAGCGCTTCGCTGGCGGAGAATAAGATCTTCATCGGCGTCGGATCGATGGTGATTTTCTGGCTGCTGACCCTGATGAATATCCGCGGTATGCAGTGGACCAAGATCATCAACAGCATCAGCGCCTGGTGCGGGGTCTTTATCCCGTCGGCGATCCTGATCCTGCTGGCGATCGTCTGGCTGGCGACCGGCCACCCGATGCAGACCGACTACGCTACGCCCGCCAACTGGGTGCCGGATCTGAGCCACTGGGATACCATCGTCTTCCTCTCCAGCATGATGTTCGCCTTTGCCGGTCTGGAGGTGGCGCCGATGATCGCCGGGCGCACCCGCAACCCGCAGCGTGACTTCCCGCGCGCCATGGCGTTTTCTGCCGCGGTGATCGTCGGCATCTACATGGTGGGCACCTGGGCGCTGAATACCCTGCTGCCGGCCGGACAGACCGATATCGTCGCCGGCGTGATGCAGGCCATGCGCTCCGCCGCCAATACCCTGCATATGCCGTGGCTGCTGCCGGTCATGGCCATCTGTATGTTCTTTGGCGCCCTGGGGCAAATCAACTCCTGGCTGGTTGGACCCATCTACATGCTGCAGGAGGCCTCGCGTGAGGATAACCTGTTGGGCGAGCGCATCGGGCGTCTGCACCCCAAATACCAGACGCCGGCGTTTGCCTTAGTCTGGCAGGCCATCATCGTGACGGTGCTGTGCTTCTCGACCTTTGTTTCGCCGAGCGTCGCCGCCGCCTACTGGATGCTGACCGCGCTGACGACCATCACCTACTTTATCCCCTATCTGGTTATGTTCCCGGCCTTCTATCGCCTGCGTATCACCCAGCCGGATACCCCGCGCAGCTTCCGTATTCCGGGACGCGTCCTGCCGATCGTGCTGCCGGCGCTGGGCTTTATCTCTATCGCCTTTGCCGTATGCCTGCTGTTCATTCCGCCGTCACAGATCGACATGGGCGGCTATATGCAGTACGCCGGCAAGATTATTGGCGGCGCCGTGCTGGCCGTGATCGTGGCGGAGCTGATTTATCACCGCGCGCAGCGCCGCAATGCGAATTTACTGAGTGAAGGAGCAAAATAAGATGTATATGCCAACGCTAGAGATAGATCTGCGCAAGCTGCGCGACAATGCCCGGACCGAGCTGGCGCTGCTGGCGGAGCAGGGGATCGAGGTCATGGCGGTCAACAAGGTGTTTGACGGCTGCCCGGAGACCGCCCGCGCCGTCGTGGAGGGGGGGATCAGCGTGGTCGCCGAGTCGCGCACCTACAACCTGAAGAAGATCCGCGCAACCGGCTGCACCACCTGCCTGCTGCGCAGCCCCTGTCTGAGCGAGATCGAAGAGGTCGTACGCTACGCCGATATCAGCTTAAACAGCGAGCCCGCGGTGCTGCGGGCCCTCTCCGCCGAGGCGCTGCGTCAGGACAAGGTGCATCAGGTGCTGCTGATGGTGGATATGGGCGATCTGCGCGAGGGGATCTGGTTTGAGCACTATGCGCAGATCCTGGAGACGGTGCGCCTGATCGCGTCGCTGCCTGGGCTGGCGCTGTACGGGCTGGGCACCAACTTCAACTGCTATGGCACGGTGCTGCCGACGGTGGAAAACGGCGAGCGCTTCCAGGCCATCGCCCGGCGTCTGGAGAGCGACTGCGGCATCACCGTTCGCCGCCTGTCGGCCGGCAACTGCACCAGCGTCCATCTGCTGGATAAGGGCATCTGGCCGCAGGGGCTGAACCACCTGCGCATCGGCGGGCTGCATGAGTTCGGCATCGAATATGTCGACATGAAGTATCTGGAGGCGTTTCACCACTCGACCAAGCCGGTGGATCGCGCCTGCTCGGATATGTATCTGCTGCACGCCGAGATCATCGAGCTGAACAGCAAGCCGACGGTGCCGGTCGGCGAGCTGGGGGTCGATGCCTTCCTACAGCACAAGACCTTTGTCGATAAGGGCACCCGCCGCCGCGCGCTGCTGGCCTTTGGCCGCCAGGATGTGCCGGCGGAAAACTGCACGCCCTGCAACGACGCCATCACGCTGCTGGGGCAGACCAGCGACCATACGCTGGTGGATATCGAGGACTGCGATGAGGCGCTGAAGGTCGGCGATAGCATCAGCTTCGAGCTGGACTATACCGGGCTGCTGATGGCCTGCCAGACCCATGGTGTGCAACGCCGTTTTAAGGGATGATCCCGAGGCCATAAACGTGCGCCGGCGTACCCGCGCCGGCGCGCAGAATGCACCTTACATAGGGGGATACCATGGCTTGTCAGACGGAGACGCCTTCACCCTCAACCGCTCCGGCGCTCCAGCGCACGCTGAAAAAGCGTCACCTGCTGATGATGTCGCTGGGGGGGACCATCGGTACCGGTCTGTTTATCGGCATTGCCGAGCCGCTGCACAGCGTCGGGCCGCTCGGCACCCTTCTGGCCTATCTGCTGGGCGGCGGGGTGATGCTGATCACCATGATGTGTCTGGGAGAGCTGGCCTGCGCGTTTCCCCACTCCGGCTCGTTTCAGCACTATGCGCTGATGTTTCTGCCCCATCCGCTGTGGAGCTATAGCATCGGCTGGCTATACTGGCTGAGCTGGGTATTTTCGCTGGCCGCCGACCTGACCGCCGCCGGACTTATCGCCCACCAGTGCTTCCCCGCAGTACCCATCTACCTGTTTTGTCTAGCAATCCTTATCTCCCTGCTGTTGCTGAACCTGCTGTCCGCCGCCAGCTTTGGTGAGTGTGAATATTGGCTATCGGCGCTCAAAGTGTTCGCCATCGTTCTGTTTATCGCCGCCGGAATCGTGATGATGTTTCGCCTGCAGGGGAGCGGCGCATGGCAGCCGACGCTGCGCACCGCCGGCGGCTGGTTTCCGCACGGTACCTGGAGCCTCTTTCTGTGCATGACCGTGGTGGTGTACTCCTTTCAGGGGGTGGAACTGGTGGGCAGCGCGGCCGGGGAGACCGAGGCGCCGGAGAAGGTGCTGCCGCGGGTGATAATGGGGATCGGTGGGCGCATCATTCTGTTCTATGTGCTGGCTATCGCGGTACTGGCGCTGGTTTATCCCTATGCGCGGGCGGTGAGCGGCGACAGCCCGTTCGTCTGGGTCTTTGCCCACGTCGGCCTGCCGGGCGCCGATACCCTGATGCTGCTGGTGATCTTCTCCGCCGCGGTATCGGCGGCCAACTCGGCGATTTACGCCAGCTCGCGCATGCTGTGGTCGATGGCGCAGGACGGCTTTGCCCCGCGCCTCTGCGGCCGGGTCAACCGGCGCGGCGTTCCGGCTAACGGGATCGCGCTGACCTGTCTGATCTCGCTGGTGTGCCTGCTGAGCAAGTACATTCCGGCCCAGTCGCTGTACCTGTATCTGATCGCCAGCACCGGGCAGGTCGGCTGCCTGGCCTGGATGGTGATCGCCTGGTGTCAGTATTGCTTTCGCCGCCGTCAGCGGGCGGGGCACTATCCCGATATCCGCGCGGGCTACCGCTCCCCGTGGTTTCCCTGGCTGTCTTGGGCCTGCATCGTGCTTAACGGGCTGGTGATCGTCGGTACCTGGCTGAGCGAGCAGGGGGGGCAGCATGCTCTTGGCCGAGCTCACGCTGCTGGCGCTGGTGATCGCCAGCTATTTTCTGCGCCGGCGCCCCGCGGCGGGGGCGCCGGACGCGTCGCCGGCCGATAGCCTATAGCGCGCGCAGCATGCGGACTTCACAGTCCACGTGACGGGTGGCGCCCAGCGCGGCGTCGATAGGTTCAAAGCCCAGATGACGGTACAGGGCGATGGCGTCGTGCAGGGTGGCGGTGGTTTCCAGGTAGCAGTGGGTAAACCCCTGCACTCGGGCGAAATCCAGCGCCTGCAGGGCCAGGCGCTTGGCCAGCCCGCGTCCGCGCAGCGCGGGCAGAAAGTACATTTTTTGCAGCTCGCACAGGTGTGGCGCCGCCCCCTCCAGCGGCGCGACGCCGCCGCCGCCCGCCACCTCACCGTCCAACTCTACCACCCAATAGGCGCAGCGCGGCGCCGCATAGCTCTGCGCCAGGCGATCCAGATTGGGATCGGACACCGTGAACCCCTTGTCGGCGCTTAGGCCGCATTCGGCGGAGACGCGGCGGATCACGTCGGCAATCGCCCCATTGTCGGCGGCGGTCAGTGGGCGAATGCGGATGTCGGGGGCGCGTTGGTCGGTCATCTGGGAATCCCTGGTCAGTGTGCGGATAAGCAGTTTCTTAAATAGCACCGTCGCCCCCCACAATGCAAGATGCCGCCGGGGAAAGCGGCCCCGGGCGGATTAAAACTCGACGTCCTCCAGGCTAAAGGAGCCGCTCTGATCGTTATAGGAGAAGATCTCGGCGTAGCGCCCCCAGTTGATCACGGTATCCAGGGTTTCGCGCGCGGCGTCATCGGAGAGCACGTCCTCCAGCTCCTGCTCAAAGCGTACCCGCGGCGCCCGGTGGCCGGGGCGCTCGTCGAGTACGCTCTTGATCAGCGTGGCCAGCGGCACGTGGCGCAGCAGGTGGGCGGCGAACAGCGCCTTGCGCGGCTGGGTGTCCATGACGGCGAACTGCTGCCCCGCGGGGGTGAGGATAATATCCCCCTGATGAACCTCGGCAAAGTCCAGCTGCTGCAGCACCTCGGCGACGGAGAGCAGGCGGTCGGCCTCTATGTGTAGCGCCAGCGCCAGATCGGGCATGTCGGCTCGGCCGTGGTAGGGGGCGGCCGCCAGGGTCTCCAGCAGCCCGGCGATCAGGTTGGTGGAGACATGGGGTAGCCAGGAGCCCAGCTTTAGCTCGTGACGCAGCGTGTTGTCGCCGCTGCGCGCCGTCATTTGGGCGTAAATCTCATCGACTAGGTGGCGGAACGGCGGATCGAGGCGGCTGCGCGGGTGGTGAAAGGGGACCGCTATCTCGGCGACGATCTTGCCGGGGTGCGAGGAGAGCAGCAGGATGCGATCGCACATGAAGACCGCCTCCTCGATGTTATGGGTGACGATCAGCATCGACTTAATCGGCAGCTTGCCTGCGCTCCACAGGTCGAGCAGGTCGGTGCGCAGGGTTTCGGCGGTCAGGACATCGAGGGCCGAAAACGGCTCATCCATCAGCAGCAGCGTGGGGTCAACCACCAGGGCGCGGGCAAAGCCGACGCGCTGGCGCATCCCGCCGGAGAGTTCGCGCGGGTAGGCGTTCTCAAAGCCGTCCAGGCCGATCAGGTCGATGGCCGCCAGCGCCCGGGTACGCCGCTCGGCGGCCGCCATGCCCTGGGCCTCCAGACCGGCCTCCACGTTTTGCAGCACCGTCAGCCACGGAAACAGGGCGAAGGTCTGGAACACCATCGCCACCCCCCTAGCCGGGCCATGCACCGGTACGCCAAGGTAGTCCACCTGGCCTGCGCTGGGGGTGATCAGGCCCGAGATGATGCGCAGCAGCGTGGATTTTCCAGAGCCGGAGCGACCGAGCAGGGCCACTATCTCGCCCTCGCGCAGGGTCAGGTTAACCCCCTGCAGGATGGTCTGGACGCCGTGCGCCTGCTCATAGCCGTGATCAACGTCCTGCACGCTCAGGATAGGCGCCGGCGTGACGCCGTGCGGCAGCGGGGAAAGGGGATCGGTCATGGCGCGGCTCCTCGGTTAGTATTCTGTGTTCAGGGTCAGTTGGCGCGAAAGCGGGATTCTGCATAGGCGTACAGCGGGCGCCACAGCAGGCGGTTAAACAGGGTGACGAACAGCGACATGATGGCGATGCCCAGGATGATTTTGGGAAAGTTACCGCCGGCGGTGTTTTCGGCGATATAGGCTCCCAGACCGTGCGCCGCCACCCGGGTATCGCCCCACTGGACATATTCGGCCACGATGCTGGCGTTCCAGGCCCCGCCGGCGGCGGTGACGGCGCCGGTGACATAGTAGGGAAAGATGGCCGGCAGCATGATCTGGCGCCACCACTGCCAGCCGCGAATATGCAGATTGGCCGTGACCTCGCGATAGTCATTGGGAAAATTCATGGTGCCGGCCACGATGTTGAACAAAATATACCACTGGGTGCCCAGCACGATCAGCGGCGACAGCCAGATGTCCGGGTTGAGCTGAAAGTGCATGATGGCGATGACGAAGGCGGGAAACAGCAGGTTGGCCGGAAAGGCGGCCAAAAACTGGGCCAGCGGTTGGATCTTACCGGCCAGGGCCGGACGCAGGCCGATCAGCACCCCCAGCGGCACCCAGATGAGCGAGGAGATCAGGATTAACAGGCTGACGCGCAGCAGGGTTACCAGCCCCATCAGCAGGACATAGCCGACCTCATGCAGCGAAACGCCGCTGCGGACATACAGGACGACCCGGATACAAAGATACAGGGTCAACACGAGGATAGCCGCACTCCAGAGCAGATCGAGATAGCGCGGTGAGCGCCCCGGTGCCGGCGTGGGGCGGTAGCGCGACTGTCCGGGCCAGCGCAGCGGCAGGCGTGCCAGCCAACCCAGCAACTGCCCCAGCGGGGCGAGCAGGCGGTGGAACAGGCGGGTACGCCGCAGCAGGTTGAGCAGCCAGGAGGTAGGGGGATTGGCGGTGCGGGTATTCTCCATGCGGAACCTATCGGCCCAGGCGACCAGCGGGCGGAACAGCAGCTGATCGTAGATGAGGATCACCGCCACCATGGTCAGCAGCACCCAGCCGATGGCGTGGAGATCGCGCTGCAGGATCGCCTCGGCCAGATAGGCGCCGATGCCCGGCAGGACGAAGTGGGTATTGCCGACGGTAATCGCCTCCGAGGCCACAATAAAGAACCAGCCGCCGGACATCGACATCATCATGTTCCAGATAAGCCCAGGCATGGCAAAGGGGACATCCAGCTTCCAGAAACGCTGCCAGCCGGTGAAGTGCAAGCCGCGGGCGACCTCATCCAGATCGCCGGGGACGGTGCGCAGGGACTGGTAAAAGCTGAAGGTCATATTCCAGGCCTGGCTGGTAAAGATGGCGAAGATGGCCGCCAGCTCGACCCCCAGCACCCGCCCGGGGAACAGGGCGATAAAGAAGGTGACGGTAAACGAGATATAGCCGAGCACCGGCACCGACTGCAGGATATCCAGCATCGGCACCAATACCTTGGCCGCCCGCCGGCTTTTAGCCGCCAGCGTGCCGTAGATCAGGGTGAACAGCAGCGAGGCCAGCATGGCCACCAGCATGCGCAGGGTGGTGCGCAGGGCATACTCCGGCAGGGCGCCCGGCGCCAGGGAGATACTCTGCTTTTCCAGGCTGGCGAGAGGCTGCAGCGCCTGATGAAAACCGATGGCCATCATGGCGATCAGGCTGATGATCAGCGGAAAGGCGACGATATCCCAGCGATTGGGGTTCAGGCTCAGCGGCCCGTGGCTGCCGGGGAAACGAATATCCATCGGGCTCCTCGCATCAGGGGGCGGTGGGATCCGGCACGACGATGGCCGGAGTGCGCGCGTAGATGGCCCCCAACGTCGGTAGGTGATTGATTGCGCTGTCTGTGATTATAGCCGCTGCGGTAGGCTTAGCACCGGTATCGCGCATTTGCGGGCCGGCCCGGGCGTACACTAAAAAAAACGGGAGCCGTCTGGCTCCCGCTGTCGTGCTTGCCCGCCGGGGGCGATTACAGCGCGGCGATCACCGCCTGCTGTTCGATCAGCTTGGCCTTGGCATCGGCGTAGCCGTTCAGCTTTTCGCGCTCCTTGGCGACCACCGCCTCCGGGGCACGCGCCACAAAGCCTTCGTTGGAGAGCTTGGCTTCGATGCGGGCGATCTCGCCGTCGATCTTGGCCACCTCTTTGGTCAGGCGATCCAGCTCGGTGGCCTTGTCGACCAGACCGGCCATCGGGATCAGTAGCTCGGCGCCCTCCACCAGCTTGGTGACGGAGACCGGGCCCTTGTCGCCGGCCGGCAGCAGGGTGATGCCCTGCAGGCGCGCCAGCGACTGGATAAAGCTGCGGTTCTGCTCCACGCGACGCTGGGCGTCGGCGCTGGCGTCGCGCAGCAGCAGATCCAGCGGCTTGCTCGGGGCGATGTTCATCTCGGCGCGGATGTTACGCACCGCGATGATGGCCTGCTTGATCCACTCCAGATCGGACAGCGCCTGCGCGTCGTCCAGGGCCGCGTCATACTGCGGGTAGGGCTGCAGCATGATGGTATCGGCGTCGATGCCGACCAGCGGCTTGACCCGCTGCCAGATGGTCTCGGTGATGAACGGAATGATCGGGTGCGCCAGGCGCAGCAGCCCTTCCAGCACGGTGACCAGGGTGTGGCGGGTGCCGCGCAGCTCGGCGTCGCTGCCGTCGTTGATCGCCGGCTTGGCCAGCTCCAGATACCAGTCGCAGAACTGGTTCCAGGTGAACTCGTACAGGATATTGGCGGCGATATCAAAGCGGTAGCTGTCCAGCGCCTCACGCATCGCCTTCACCGTGCGGTTGAACTCCGCCAGGATCCAGCGATCGGCCAGCGAGTAGACCTTTTCGCCGTCGTTGAAGCCACAGTCGTGGCCTTCGGTGTTCATCAGTACGAAACGGCTGGCGTTCCACAGCTTGTTACAGAAGTTGCGGTAGCCTTCCAGGCGCTTCATGTCCCAGTTGATGTCACGGCCGGTGGAGGCCAGGGCGGACAGGGTGAAGCGTAGGGCGTCGGTGCCGTGCGGCTCGATGCCGTCCGGGAACTGCTTCTCGGTGCGCTTGGCGATCTTCTCGGCCAGCTGTGGCTGCATCATGTTGCCGGTGCGCTTCTCCAGCAGCGCCGGCAGGCTGATACCGTCGATCATATCCAGCGGATCGATGACGTTGCCCTTGGACTTGGACATCTTCTGCCCTTCGTCGTCGCGGATCAGGCCGGTGATATACACGGTCTTGAACGGCACCTGTGGTTTGCCGTCTTCATCCTTGATGAAGTGCATGGTCATCATGATCATGCGGGCGATCCAGAAGAAGATGATGTCGAAGCCGCTGGTCAGCACGTTGGTCGGATGGAAGGTCTTCAGCGCCTCGGTATTCTCCGGCCAGCCCAGGGTGGAGAAGGTCCACAGGGCGGAGGAGAACCAGGTATCCAGCACGTCGTTGTCCTGGGTCAGCGTCACCTCGGCGCCCAGGCCGTTCTCGTTGCGCACCTCTTCTTCGCTGCGGCCCACGTAGACGTGGCCCTCGGCATCGTACCAAGCCGGGATACGGTGACCCCACCACAGCTGACGGGAGATACACCAGTCCTGAATGTCGCGCATCCAGGAGAAGTACATGTTTTCGTACTGCTTGGGCACAAACTGAATGTCACCGTTTTCGACCGCTTCAATGGCCGGCTTAGCCAGCGGGGCGGCGCGCACGTACCACTGGTCGGTCAGCATCGGTTCGATCACCACGCCGCCGCGGTCGCCGTAGGGCACCGTCAGATCGTGCGGCTTGATCTCGACCAGCAGACCGGCCTCGTCGCAGGCCTTGACGATGGCCTTACGGGCGGCAAAGCGCTCCATGCCGCGGAATGCGGCCGGCAGCTCATCGCTGTAGGCGTCGCACTCGACGCCGTTGGTGTCGAGCACCTGCGCCTGCTCACGGATGTCGGCATCGAAGGTGAGGATGTTGATCATCGGCAGCTGGTGGCGACGACCGACCTCATAGTCGTTGAAGTCGTGCGCCGGGGTGATCTTCACGCAACCGGTGCCTTTCTCCATGTCGGCGTGTTCGTCGCCGACGATCGGAATGCGGCGGTTGACCAGCGGGACGATGACGAACTTGCCGATCAGATCTTTGTAGCGCGGATCCTCCGGGTTGACCGCCACGCCGGTGTCGCCCAGCAGGGTCTCCGGACGGGTGGTGGCGACCACCAGGTGATCCTGACCCTCTGCGGTCTTGGCGCCGTCGGCCAGCGGATAGCGCAGATGCCACATGGAGCCCTTGGTTTCACGGTTCTCCACTTCCAGATCGGAGATGGCGGTGCGCAGCTTCGGATCCCAGTTGACCAGACGCTTGCCGCGGTAGATCAGATCTTCCTGATACAGACGGACGAAGACTTCTTTCACCGCGTTGGACAGGCCGTCGTCCATGGTGAAGCGCTCGCGCTCCCAGTCGACGGAGTTGCCCAGACGGCGCATCTGGCGGGTGATGGTGCCGCCGGATTCGGCCTTCCACTGCCAGATCTTGTCGATGAAGGCGTCACGGCCGTAGTCGTGGCGGGTCTTGCCCTCTTCGGCCGCAATCTTACGCTCAACCACCATCTGGGTGGCGATACCGGCATGGTCGGTCCCTACCTGCCATAGGGTATTTTTACCCTGCATGCGCTGGTAGCGGATCATGGTGTCCATGATGGTCTGCTGGAACGCGTGGCCCATGTGCAGGCTACCGGTCACGTTCGGCGGCGGGATCATGATGCAGAAGCTTTCTTTGCTGGTGTCGCCGTTCGGCTTAAAGTAGCCCTGCTGTTCCCAGTGCGCATACAGCGGCTGTTCGATGTCTTGCGGGTTGTATGTTTTTTCCATTCTTCGTCTGTTTCGTCTGATCGGTCAGTGAGTTGGCGGCGTCGCCGTGGTCAAGTGAAAGCCGACGCTGCGATAGGCTTTATAGCGTTCGCGCGCCAACTGCTTTAATGCGTCTTCGTAAGGCACGAAGTCTATCACTTCATGGAAAGCGGTGGCAAAATCCGCGAACGTCGGCAGCAGGCTGATTAACAGCTCGCGCGGTGCGCTGCCGCGTTTGCCCGGCCAGGACAGCTCCACCGGCGCGCCGAAGCGCGGCCCCTCTCCGGCCAGGCTGTGCGGCACGAACTGCTGCGGATCGCGCGCCCACAGCGCCTCGTCCAGGCGCAGCGCCTGTTCCTGGCTGGCGCAGGCCAGCAGCACCCGTTTACCGGCGCGCCAGTGCTGACAGGCCAGATCGCAGGCCAGCGTTTCTACATCGTCCGGCGCGTCCGCCGCCTGGGGCTGCTCCAGCAAATAAAAGGTTGCCTGTTTCATCGGGAGTCGGATCTATCCTGCTAGGTGATTGCCCCGCCGCCGGGATCAGCGACGGGACGCGGCCGCCCGCGCGGCGGACGACCCTTTCTTCTATTCTACAGCAATGGCGGGAATATTCATGCATCCCCTCCCGTGCGGGAGGGGAGAGGCGGGATCACTCCTCGCCGTTTAGCCCTGCGCGGTTGAGCAGGAACTGCGACAGCAGCGCCACCGGGCGGCCCGTGGCTCCCTTGGCCTTGCCGGAGCGCCAGGCGGTACCGGCGATATCCAGATGCGCCCAGTTGTACTTGCGGGTGAAGCGCGCCAGGAAGCAGGCGGCGGTGATCGCTCCGCCCGGACGGCCACCGATGTTGGCCATGTCGGCGAAGTTGGAGTCCAGCTGTTCCTGGAACTCCTCGCCCAGCGGCAGACGCCAGGCGCGATCGCCCGCCTGTTCCGCGGCGCTCAGCAGCTCGGAGGCCAGCGGGTTATGGTTAGCCATCAGGCCGGTCAGGTGATGACCCAGGGCGATGACGCAGGCGCCGGTCAGGGTGGCGACGTCCACCACCAGCTCTGGCTCGAAGCGTTCGACGTAGGTCAGCACGTCGCACAGCACCAGGCGCCCTTCGGCGTCGGTGTTGAGCACCTCGACGGTCTGGCCGGACATGGTAGTGAGAATGTCGCCCGGCCGGTAGGCGCGCCCGCCCGGCATGTTTTCACAGCCCGCCAGCACCCCGACGATGTTGAGGGGCAGCCGCAGCTCGGCCGCCATGCGCATCACGCCATACACCGAAGCGGCGCCGCACATGTCGTACTTCATCTCGTCCATGCCTTCGCCCGGCTTGAGGGAGATGCCGCCGGCGTCGAAGGTCAGCCCTTTGCCGACCAACACGATCGGGCGTGCGTCCGGGTTCGGGCTGCCCTTGTATTCGATCACCGACATCAGCGACTCATTCTGCGAGCCCTGACCGACGGCCAGATAGGCGTTCATGCCCAGCTCTTTCATCTGCTGTTCGCCGATCACCCGGGTGGTGACGGCGTCGGCGTAGCTGTCGGCCAGCTGACGCGCCTGCGAGGCCAGGTAGCCCGCGTTACAGATATTGGGCGGCATGTTGCCGAGATCCTTGGCGGCCTTGATCCCGGCGGCGATGGCCAGGCCGTGCTGAATGGCGCGTTCGCCGCTGGTCAGCTCGCGGCGGGTCGGCACGTTGAACACCATCTTGCGCAGCGGGCGGCGCGGCTCCACCTTGTTGCTCTTCAGTTGATCGAAGGTGTAGAGGGTCTCTTTGGCCGTTTCGACGGCCTGACGCACCTTCCAGTAGGTGTTGCGGCCCTTGACGTGCAGCTCGGTGAGGAAGCACACCGCCTCCATCGAGCCGGTGTCATTCAGGGTGTTGATGGTCTTCTGGACCACCTGCTTATACTGGCGCTCGTCCAGCTCACGCTCTTTGCCGCAGCCGATCAGCAGGATGCGCTCTGAGAGTACGTTGGGGACATGGTGCAGCAATAGGGTTTGACCCACCTTGCCTTCCAGTTCGCC
This sequence comes from Edwardsiella anguillarum ET080813, assembly GCF_000264765.2. GTDB lineage: Bacteria > Pseudomonadota > Gammaproteobacteria > Enterobacterales > Enterobacteriaceae > Edwardsiella > Edwardsiella anguillarum. The sequence goes on along the minus strand of NZ_CP006664.1, from coordinate 1,248,215 downwards.
GCGGCGCAGTAGGGCGCTGATATAGCCGTCGCTGATCTTGTCGAGCTGTTCGGCAATCGGTGACAGGCGACGCGGTTCGAACACGCCGACCACGATACAGGCGCTACGCTGTTTTTCCGGGCTACCGCTCTTTACACTGAACTCCATGCACTCTCCTGAATCTTAAAGACAGCGGCCGGGGGGGCAGATAAACTATACTCAAGCGAGCTGCGGCCCCTGCGCCGTTGAACTGACTAGAAACAATTATTGCCACACGTTTTTTGAGCCAAACGGTAAAATCGTGCCGGCATTGGTCTTATCCGGCCACCGCAGCGGCTTTTGCTGGTTTTTTGCGCTGCCGGCGGCTAAATTTGTCGTTTTCGTGACTAACGATTACGGTACAATCGGTTTACAGTACAATCAGTTTACCTGACAAGCGGTTGGCGTTTTGGGATCTGGTCACGTTCCCAGTGTGCTTTTACGCCGCCCGGACAGCAAAGGCTGTATATCGTGTTCCTGATTGTTGCCGCTGCCATAATCATCATAAAAATGGCGCGTTAGCGTAGAAATTATCTATTTTCCTGCAAAAATACAAGTTTTCACAGGCGTAATAAGCGTGATCATCATTAGATATCTAGTACGGGAAACCTTTAAGAGCCAGGTCGCTATCCTGTTTATTCTGCTACTGATCTTTTTTTGCCAAAAGATGGTGCGAATTTTAGGGGCGGTGGTGAACGGTGATATCCCGACCAATCTGGTATTTTCCCTGCTCGGGCTGGGAATACCGGAGATGGCCCAGCTCATTCTTCCGCTCAGCCTGTTCCTGGGGCTGCTGATGACGCTGGGCAGACTGTACACGGAGAGCGAGATCACGGTGATGCACGCCTGCGGCCTGAGCAAGGCGGTGCTGGTGAAGGCGGCGATGGCGCTGGCCTTTATTACCGGCGCGCTGGCGCTGGTCAACGCCTTCTGGCTGAGCCCGTGGTCCTCGCTGCATTCGGACGAAGTGATGGCCGAGGCACGAGCCAACCCCGGCCTGGCGTCGCTGGCGGAGGGGCAGTTTCAGCCCTCGCAGGACGGCAACTATGTGCTGTTTGTCGGCAATGTGAAGGACAAGAAATTCCATAATGTCTTCCTGGCCCAGCTGCGCCCCAGCGGCTCCCAGCGCCCGTCGGTGGTGGTGGCCGACAGCGGCCATCTGGTGGAGATGAAAGACGGCGCGCAGAAGGTGGTGCTGGACAGCGGCACCCGCTATGAGGGCACCGCCATGCTGCGCGATTTCCGTATCACCGACTTTGTCGACTATTCGGCGATCATCGGCCATAAATCGGCGATGCTGGACCCCAATAACGCCGATCAGGCCAGCATGTCCGCCCTGTGGCACTCGCAGGAGCCGAGCTTCCGCGCCGAGTTTCACTGGCGTCTGACCCTGGTGTTCTCGGTGATCGTGATGGCGCTGATGGTGGTGCCGCTCAGCGTGGTCAACCCGCGCCAGGGGCGGGTGCTGTCGATGCTGCCGGCGATGCTGCTGTACCTTATCTTCTTCCTGCTGCAGAGCTCCCTGCGCTCCAACGGCGGTAAGGACAAGCTGGACCCGATGATCTGGATGTGGGCGGTGAACGGTCTCTACCTGCTGCTGGCCGTCGCGCTTAACCTGTGGGATACCGTCCCGATGCGTCGCCTGCGCGCGCGCCTGAGCGGAAAAGGAGTGGCCTGATGTTTGGCGTTCTCGATCGTTATATTGGCCGCACCATCTTCAACACCATCATGATGACCCTGTTCATGCTGGTGTCGCTGTCGGGCATCATCAAGTTTGTCGATCAGCTGCGCAAGGTGGGTCAGGGCGACTACTCCGTGGCCGGCGCCGGCCTGTTTACCCTGCTGAGCATCCCCAAGGATATCGAAATCTTCTTTCCGATGGCGGCGCTGCTCGGCGCCCTGCTCGGGCTGGGGATGCTGGCGCAGCGCAGCGAGCTGGTGGTGATGCAGGCCGCCGGCTTTACCCGTATGCAGGTGGCATCGGCGGTGATGAAAACCGCCATCCCGCTGGTGCTGCTGACCATGGCCATCGGTGAGTGGGTGGCGCCGCAGGGGGATCAGGCGGCGCGCAACTACCGCGCCCAGCAGATGTACGGCGGCTCGCTGCTGTCGACCCAGGGCGGGCTGTGGGCCAAAGATGGCAACCAGTTTGTCTATATTGCCCAGGTGGTGAACGACCGTACCCTTGGCGGGGTGAGCATTTACACACTGAACGCCCAGCGTAAGCTGACCTCGCTGCGCTACGCGGCGTCGGCCACCTTTGACGGCAAGCAGTGGAAGCTGGCCCAGGTGGAGGAGTCCAACCTGACCGATCCGAAGATGATCACCGGCTCACGTACCCTGAGCGGGGTGTGGAAGACCAACCTGACGCCGGACAAGCTGGGGGTGGTGGCGGTTAGCCCCGACTCCCTCTCCATCAGCGGGCTGTACCACTACGTCAAATACCTGAAGCAGAGCGGCCAGGAGTCCAGCCGCTACCAGCTCAACCTGTGGAGCAAAATCTTTGCGCCGCTCTCCGTGGCGGTGATGATGCTGATGGCGCTGTCGTTTATCTTCGGCCCGCTGCGCAGCGTGCCGATGGGGGTTCGGGTGCTGACCGGCATCTGCTTTGGCTTTGTGTTTTACGTGCTGGATCAGATCTTCGGCCCGATGAGCCTGGTGTACAACGTGCCGCCGGTGATCGGGGCGGTGCTGCCCAGCGCGCTGTTTCTGGGGCTCAGCGTCTATCTGCTGCTGCGCCGCAGCTAGCGGTGTGGGGATAGGTTATGCGGGGCGCCTAAGGGCGCCCCGCTTGTATCTGATGAGTAAAAAAACCGGGCGAGGCATGAGCGCGCGGGGGGCGGCATCCAAAGCGGCCCGCTGGCGCGATATAAGTGATTACTCACTTCGAGCATCTCGCCCTTGGCCTCAGGCCTTAACGCTTCTGCGCCGCCAGCGCGCTGACCAGATCGTTCACCCCGTCGCTCATGTTCTTAAAGCGCGTCAGGTCGCTGCGGGTGACCACCACGAAGACTCCGATGTTCTTCTCCGGGATCAGCGCCATATAGGTGATAAAGCCGCCGGCGCCGCCGGTCTTCTGAATGATGGCCGGGTGCCCGTCCTGCGGCGCCATCGCCACCCATCCCAGCCCCAGGGCGGAGGCCTTGCCCGGCACATCCATGCCTTTCACCTGATTCAGCTTGGCGCGCGGATAGTACATCTTCAGCAGACGGGCGGCATAGGGGCTGCGCGGCTGCTGACCGCCGGCCAGAAACTGCTGCATCCAGCGACGCATGTCGTCCGGCGTGGAGTAGACGCCGCCGCTGCCGATAGCCGCCAGCGAGGAGATACAGGGGCTGGCACTGCGCGCCGGGATCATCAGACGCGCGCACTGCGTCGCCGTCGGGGTATAGGTAGTGCTGCTCATCCCCAGCGGGCGGGCGATCAGGCGCTGAAACAGCGCCGGGTAGCTCTGCCGGGTGGCGTGGGCCAGGGCGTCAGCCAGCAGATCGTAGGCCAGGTTAGAGTAGGCTGCGCTGCTGCCCGGGGCCACGCTCAGACGCGCGCGCTGCAGCCACTGCCAGCGCTGGCTATAGGTCGGCCAGGTGAACACCGCCCGATTGGCGGCGCCGCCCGGCTGCTCGCGCGGCAGACCGCTGGTGTGGGAGGCCAGGTGCATCAGGCGGATCGGCCTGCCGGAGGCGTTAGTGGGCACACGCTTACCCGGTGGCGCATAGCGCGACAGGGGATCGGTCAGCTTGACTTTGCCCTCGGCGTCCAGCTTGACCAGCGCCTCACTGGTCATCAGCTTAGTCAGGGAGGCGATACGGATCAGCGAGTCGGGGCGCGGGCGCTGATGGTTGCCCGGCTTGGTCTCACCGTAGCTGCGGAACAGCTGCTCCCTGCCGTCGATGGCGACCAGCGCCATCCCGGTGGCGCCGCTGTTGTAAAAGATATGTTCGGCGTAGCGATCAACGGTTGCGCTGATCTGGGCATCCGGCGCGGCGGCGCGGGCGGAAACGCCGCTCAGCATGCAGCCGATGGCCAGCGCGGCCAGCGGAAAAAAAGAGCGAAAACGAGTATCCATGTCATTCAAACGCTAGGGAATTAAGAGGGTAAGTATAGTAATGCCAGCCAACGCTGCACGGCAGCGCTTTTCGCCGGGAATTTTGTAAAAAATACTGCCAGAGTGCTGCCGCGGGTAAAAATGAATGTGACGCAGCGCACATGCAAGGGTAATCTTGCTACGCTGTAAAGAGAGAGGCTGAACGGGGCGGTCACGGTGAAATTTTCTGCCGCAGCGCAGTTATTTTTTCCTCTTTGTCCTCTGTGAACATATAATGCGCAGCGGTCATTTGTGACTGTAACCGAACAACCGCCTGCGCGGCGTTAAGCACCCAACAGGAATAGAAACATGAAAATGAGTATCCGTGCGCTTCTCACGGTACTTCTGGCCGCGACTGCCTGCGTGCAGTCTGCGTTTGCCGTGGTATACCCTCTGCCGGCGAACAACAGCCGAGTGGTTGGCGAGAACCTGCAGATCAAGGTCCCGGAAGACAGTAAGTACCCGCTGGAGCACTTTGCTGCCCAGTATCAGATGGGGCTGAGTAACATGCTGGAAGCCAACCCCGGCGTCGACCCCTACCTGCCGCGCGCAGGTCGTAGCCTGACCATCCCGCAGCAGCTGATCCTGCCGAACACGCCCCACGAGGGGATCGTGATCAACAGCGCCGAAATGCGCCTGTACTACTATCCGAAAGGTAGTAAGACCGTGATCGTACTGCCGATCGGCATCGGCCAGCTGGGCCGCGACACCCCGATGAACTGGGTGACCTCCGTCCAGCGCAAGAAAGCCGGCCCGACCTGGACCCCGACCAAGAAGATGCACGAAGAGTACGCCGCCAACGGCCAGTACCTGCCCGCCGTCTTCCCCGCCGGTCCGGACAACCCGATGGGGCTGTACGCCCTGTACGTCGGCCGCCTGTATGCGGTGCACGGCACCAACGCCAACTTCGGTATCGGCCTGCGCGTCAGCCACGGCTGCGTGCGCCTGCGCGACCCGGACATCAAGTGGCTGTTTGACAACGTCCCGGTCGGCACCCGCGTGCAGTTTATCGACGAACCGGTAAAAGCCACCGTCGAACCGGACGGCTCCCGCTATATCGAGGTGCATAACCCGCTCTCCACCACCGAGGCGGAGTGGCAGTCCCGCGCGCCGGTCCCGATCCAGCTCAACGCCGCGGTGACCAAGATCGTCGCCGACCCCAGCGTCAGCACCCACGCCGTAGACGAAGCCCTGAAGGCCCGCTCCGGCATGCCGGTGAAGATCAACTAAGCCCATTCGCTGGGCCAGATAGCCAGGCGGGTCACTGACCCGCCTTTTTTGTCTCTGTCGGTTTGCGGCCTTGCGGGCTACTGGCGCCATCCCTTGCTAACACGCTGAAAAACCAGCGCACCTATCGACTGAGGTGCTTTTTTCAACAGTTGAAAACCGCCGCGGCGGATATCTGTTGCATGGCGATCGCCAGCGGGTATAATGCACGGGTTTCCGCATCCCCTTCAGTGCCGAAGTGGCGAAATCGGTAGACGCAGTTGATTCAAAATCAACCGTAGAAATACGTGCCGGTTCGAGTCCGGCCTTCGGCACCATTAGTTCTTCCCAGACCATCCGAGAAAGTCCAATTATCCCTTTAAAATCAATGCTTGCAGCGGTTTTTACGTCCTGAGTCGTCCGAGGCTATCCGCATGTCATTGGGGGCATAATTGGGGGCATCTTAACTTCGATTAGAAATGTGCCCCCAAAATGAAGCTCAATGCCAGGGAGGTCGAGACCGCAAAGCCAAAAGACAAAACCTACAAAATGGCCGATGGCGGCGGTTTGTATCTCGAGGTTTCGCCAAAGGGTTCTAAATACTGGCGTATGAAATACCGACGTCCCTCCGACAAAAAAGAGGATCGTCTCGCTTTTGGTGTTTGGCCTACAGTGACGCTTGCTCAGGCAAGAGCAAAGCGCGACGAAGCTAAAAAGCTGTTAGTGCAGGGCATTGACCCAAAAGCCGAACAGAAAGAAGCTCAGGCCGAGAATTCGTGGGTATATACTTTCGAAACCATTGCCCGTGAATGGCATGCCAGTAACAAGCGCTGGAGTGAAGACCATAGAGCGCGCGTTCTTCGCTATCTTGAGCTTTATATCTTTCCTCATATCGGCTCATCCGACATTCGCCAGCTCAAAACTAGCCACCTGTTAGCCCCAATTAAAAAAGTTGATGCCAGTGGTAAACATGACGTTGCTCAGCGCCTGCAGCAGCGCGTGACGGTCATAATGCGTTATGCCGTACAGAACGATTACATCGACTCAAATCCAGCCAGTGATAGGTCGGTGCGTTATCTACAACCAAAGCACGACATTACCCCGCTTTACCCTCCAGCCGGTTCCCTGAGTTTCTTGCTCGTCTTGCTGCTTATTGTGGCCGTGTGATGACACGGATCGCAGTCGAGCTTTCTTTGCTGACTTTTGTGCGTTCCAGTGAGTTACGTTTCGCGCGTTGGGATGAGTTCGACTTCGATAAATCTCTCTGGCGAGTACCTGCAAAACGAGAGGAAATTAAGGGTGTGCGTTACTCGTACCGGGGTATGAAGATGAAAGAGGAGCATATCGTTCCGCTTAGTCGACAGGCGATGATTTTGTTAGACCAGTTAAAGCAGATTAGTGGTGATAAAGAGCTGCTTTTTCCGGGTGATCATGACGCAACTAAGGTTATGAGTGAAAACACGGTGAACAGCGCATTACGTGCGATAGGATATGCCACGAAAATCGAGGTTTGCGGGCATGGTTTTAGGACGATGGCGCGTGGTGCGTTGGGAGAGTCAGGGTTATGGAGCAATGACGCTATCGAGCGCCAGTTAAGCCACTCTGAGCACAGTAATGTGCGCTCGGCCTATATTCATACTTCTGAACATTTGGATGAGCGGCGTTTGATGGTATAGTGGTGGGCTGACTACCTTGATAGAAACTCAAATGGGTATGTTACAGCTTATGATTTTGCCAAACTTCCACGTAGTGCCTTTGAATAAATTAGAGTGAACTAATTTATTCAAAGGATATTATTACGTGAGCGGCTAATTAAAAATAACACTTGGAGCTGGGATGAGCATAAAATCACAAGAGATAAATAGTTGCATAGGTAAGTTGGCTAATAACATTCGAGCTGAGAGAATTGATTACAATAGTTATTTGGAACTTTACTCCGGTGAGGAAAATATTAGGAATATTGATAATATTAATAACACGGTTGTTTATGGACGGCGTGGGTCAGGAAAAACCCATCTCCTCAAAGCATTGTCTGAAAGGGTTGCTTATAATTATCCTGATGATAAAGTGTTCCCAGTTTATATAGACTTAAGGAGAATTATACCTTTGGTTTCACCAGAGGTGGAAAACAAGGAGGTTGATGCTCTTTTGATTTTCAAATACATAATGCAAGAAGTTTCATTTAATTTGTATTGTAACTTACCCACTCTATTAAATAAAAATGAATTTGATTCTAAAAATGAGGCTTTGTTTGATTCCAAAAAATCTCAATTAAATGATTTTTTTGAATCATTATATTTGGAATTCAATGGTCGAGAATTAAAAAAATCTAATGACTTAACGGTATCTGAGGAGGAGGTGAAAACTTTAAGTGGAGACGTGAATATATCGAAAAGCCCTAGTGCAAAATTATCAGCGTCAGGTACTGTTAAAGAAAACAAACAAACTGGCCGTAGAGGGCATGTCTCCATTTTACATATCACTAATGCACTTGATGAAATTTTAAACGAGTTGGATTTGCGCTTTCTGATGATTTTAGTTGATGAATGGTCAGAAATACCTCGTGAAATACAGCCTTCATTGGCAGAGATTTTTAAAAAAACATTTTCTGCAATCAATGTGGTTACAAAAATTGCAGCTATTCCGAATAGAACTACTTTGGGTATTAAAACTGAGAGTAAATTTTTTGGTCTCGAAGAAGGGGGGGATATTTTTGGATATCCTCTAGATATGAGATATGTTTTTGAAGTTAATAAAAACCAAACTAGAGATTTCTTTAATGATCTTCTATATAAACATCTTTCTTCAATAAATAAAACAGCCATTGATAATCTTGTTAAAAAAGAGAAGAAAACTAAAGACAGCTTTATTAATATACTTTTTGCTAATGTTGCGTTGAATGAAATATTAATTGCTTGTGCTGGAATACCACGAGATTTCATGAATTTGTTTCTTAATAGCTATGATAAATTCATGCTATCATCTAGTTCGACAGCTGCGAGGATTAGCGTTAAAAATTTACGACTAGCTAATGCCGAATGGTATGAGTCAGATAAAAAAGAACAGGTTGATAAAAACGATATTGAGAAGAAATTATTAACTGAAATAGTGAAGGAAGTAATAGAAAAAAAGAAATCCATGCATTTTTTGATTCCTGAAAAATATTCGAATAATAAACACATTCAGAATCTTATCGACTTGCGCGTTATTCATTTGCGTAAAAGTGGATTTTCGCATAAAGATCACCCAGGGGTATCATACAATGTTTACTCTGTCGACTATGGTTGTTATAACTCTCTTAATATAACGAAAAACAAACTAGATACGTCAATGCTTAACGACCTCAATATAAAGGATCTGCGTGATGTTCGCAGGATTTCTCTTGAGGATGCTTTCTTCCAGTCATTTATGATGGAAATCGGTGAGGCCTTTAGGTGTCCACATTGCAAAGCTCCAATTGATGTTAATCATGCGGCTTATAAAAAAAGAGGGTTGTGTAATCATTGTTTTGAATTTGTTGAATCAGAAGAATGAATACATAAACCTTGCTATAAGGTGCTTCTTGTTTATTGAGGCTTGAAGCACTTTGATTTACAGGGGGGTATTCGATGAAATGATTTCACATTGTCGCAAGGGACTCGTGCATATGATTTTAGTAAGCTATCACGCTTATATTTTTCACCGTAACCAAGCGGATTGGATGTTAAACGCATCTACTTTGAGCTCATTGATATAAAAGGCAATATCAAACTCAGCGCGCAATGCTCTCCCCGCTACGCCTGCCCGCTTAAGAGGTCGCTTTTAATGCAGGTGCATAAACAGCCTCAGGGCGTGCCAGTGCTGGCGCTGGCGGGGGATTCAGTGTCGGTAAAGCACATGCAAAACCATGCATCTTATGGATGCATGGCTTATTTTGGGAAAAATAGCGGGATTTTCGGGGATTTTTTTGCCTACTACCGTGCGGCCAGTTCTGCACGGCGGCGGGTGTAAATCAGGCTCTGTGCCGGGGTGAATTTCTCGCGATGATCATCCCGCGAGGCCGCGTCAGGCCTGAATCCGATGGCCGTTAAAATATCGCTGCCCTGCGCGGAATAATTAATTTTTTCACCGCTGGCCAGCCACACCGACAGGGCTTCACGCAGATAATCAACTGAGTGCTGCATGGCGCTCTGTTTTACTGCTTTACTGCGGGAATTTGTTCGTTATACCCCATCAGCTCAGGTGCCAGCGTGGCAGACGCCTGTGGATAGCGGAGGGCTATGCGAGCGCGCTCACCGTGCATCACCTGAGCGGGGAAACCGTCATGGTGGCGCAGTCCTCCGTGAACCTCCTTTCTCTGGCGAGCCTTGCCCGTCATAAATACCCGGCCTGTCAGCTTGTGCTGGCAGCCGACCGGGATCTGAACGGAGACGGCCAGAGCAAAGCCGCCGCGGCCGCAGAGTCCTGTGACGGCATGGTCGCCCTGCCACCGGTGTTCGGTGACTGGAATGACGCCTTTATGCAGAAAGGCGGGGAGGCCACGCGGAAAGCGATTTATGACGCTACTCGCCCTATAGCGGAGAGCCCGTTTAACACCATGAGTGAGGCGGCGTTTACCGCCATGAGTACCAGTGAAAAGGCGATGCGGGTCCATGAGCATTACGGCGAAGCGCTGGCCGTCGATGCTAACGGCCAGCTCCTGTCACGCTATGAGGCCGGGATATGGAAAATCATTCCGTCATCCGATTTTGCCCGTGACGTGGCCGGGCTGTTTCAGCGCCTGCGTGCCCCGTTCTTGTCCGGGAAAATTACCTCGGTGGTGGAGACCCTGAAGCTGATTATTCCGCAGCAGGATACACCGGCGCGCCGTCTGATTGGCTTTCGCTACGGGGTACTCGATACCCAAAGCGGCCTGTTCAACCCGCACCACAAATTGCACTGGCTGCGCACGCTGTGCGACGTGGATTTTACCTCGCTGGTTGAGGGCGAAACGCTGGAGACCCACGCACCGAATTTTTGGCGCTGGCTCGACCGGGCGGCCGGTGGCCGCGCCGATAAACGCGATGTGATACTCGCCGCGCTGTTTATGGTGCTGGCGAACCGCTACGACTGGCAGCTCTTTCTCGAAGTGACCGGGCCGGGCGGCAGCGGGAAAAGCATTCTGGCCGAGATCGCGACCCTGCTCGCCGGAGAGGATAACGCCACCTCGGCTGACGTCGATACATTGGAAGATCCGCGCAATCGCGCATCCCTGATTGGTTTCTCGCTGATACGTCTACCTGATTAGGAAAAATGGAGCGTTGACGGCGCAGGGCTTAGGGCCATCACCGGCGGCGATGCGGTCTCGGTTGACCCGAAATACCAGAACCCGTACTCAACACATATTCCGGCGGTGATTCTGGCCGTGAACAACAACCCGATGCGCTTCACTGACCGCAGCGGCGGAGTGTCACATCGCCGGGTGATTATTCACTTCCCGGAGCAGATTGCCCCGGAGGAGCGCGACCCGCAGCTCAGGGATAAAATTGCGCGCGAGCTGGCCGTGATTGTGCGCCAGCTTATGCAGCAGTTTAGCGACCTGATGGCAGCCCGCGCACTGCTCCAGTCGCAGCAGAACTCCGACGAGGCGCTCAGCATCAAGTGCGATGCTGACCCGACCTTTGATTTTTGTGGCTATCTGGACATGCTCTCGCAGACTAACGGGATGTTTATGGGGAATGCCAGTATCATCCCGCGTAATTACCGTAAATATCTCTATCACACGTATCTGGCCTATATGGAGGCCAACGGATACAGGAACGAGCTCAGCCTGAAAATGTTCGGGCTGGGGCTGCCCATGATGCTGAAAGAGTGCGACCTGAATTATGAGAAGCGACACATAAAGCAGGGGATCCAGACCAACCTGTCGCTGAAAGAGGAAAGCTACGGCGACTGGCTGTCGAAGTGTGACGAACCCACAGCAACATAACCTAACTCAGACCGGCAACAGCCGGTCTTTTCCTTTCTGGCCATTGCCACAAGATGAACAATCCCCTGTTCACCCTTCACCGTATGTGAACCCTGTATCACAATGAAATTATTAATAAAAAATAAAAGGCGAACAGAGTGAACAGTAAAACCTAAAAAAACTTTTTATCACCCTGCGCATCGCCTGACCGGGCGGATCCAGAACGAGCAAAAATCACAAAGGTGAAGAGTCGACTGTTCACTCTTCAGCAACTCATCACCACTTAACTTAATGATATGAAATAGAAAATTGTCGAGGTGAACAGTTATACGGAAAAAAAGAATTTTACTGATGTTCAATATTACCCCGGTTAGGATCCGTATGTCGGAACCTAACCGATGAAGGAAAAATATCCATTTCCTTATGAATACCAATCAGTTGTGAGCTTAAGGGACTTAAAAAACTATGGGGGCACATATATGTACTTTTTTCTTAATTTTCAATGTGTTGATTTGTTTTTTGAGTCCATCCGTCGCATCAAGCCACCGAAAGGAGGGTTTTGAGTCTGGTACCCTGTAATTAATGAATATACATAAGTTTTCTATATTATTTGTCAATGTGTATGCTCTCCCATGGTCAATAGTTTGCATCGTTACAGGGGATAATATAGATGTTGGCTGATGTTACCGGCACAGCTTTTGGACGTTACCCGGGCTACATCGTGGGGAGGTCGATACCGTTATCGTATTATTTGAGTAGGTAGTAAACATGCGTTCTATGCGCGGCGTATCGAATCAGTCAATATAAAAATAGCCGGGTGGGAGATGGCCGAAGGCACGACCTCCTTCAGCCATCGTGATTGTTTAACGCAAAGTAGAAGTATCGGTGATACGCACGTAGATGTTCCCATCCTTCTGCATGTTGGTGGTGACGGGCACCTCGTTACCGTTAGTGATCAATACTGTACCGCGATAGAACTCAGTACCTTCTACACGATTCAACTCCATGGTCTTAACACAGGATCCCTGAATGCGGTTATCGTGCATGATTTCGGTCACCAGTTCGCAGGTGCGTGTTTTTACCAGTTGGTTAGATTCTTTCGCATCCGCCGCTAGGCTGATCAGCACCATAACCACAACGGATACGCACCAGAGCAGAAACAGGGGATGTTTGGCTCGGCTGTCCAGGGTGTCACGTTTCCACAGATAGACCGGTGATAACAGCCACCACCAGAATGAGGGTGAGTTCACCCCGGCCTGTTTGCGCTGCTTACGGTCGGCGTAAATATAGAAAATGCAGCTCCCGATGCTGGCAGGCCCGATGATCGCTGGATTAATCCAGGCACCCAGCGCTGATAAAATGAGCGGGACGATGATCAGGCTCAGGGCATTTATATCTGATTTATTGAAATTGAACATAACGTGTTTCCTTTTGCATTTTAACCACACCAAATAGAGTCTTTCAGCATATGAAAAAGCTCGCTAAGCTAAATTTATTGTTTTTAGTGCTGCAGATATGGGTAGCCCCGATTTATTACGCTTTGTATAAAGTTGCTCCATGTCTCGATGAGATTTTATACAAAGTCACTCATCTGCTCTGTATCTTAATTCACGGGGGACAACCGATACGGGGTTGGGTTTAACTATCAATTACGGATAGACTATTCGATTATATAAAGTAACGAACGGTTACTTCTTTTTGTAATATGAATAATTTTATCACGACAATAGTTTTTATTAAAGGGAAAGGAAGTATTACATTCTATTCACATTATTGTCACGGTAACGTTGGTGAAATGAAAAATAAAAACACACCCGAAAATGAAAATGTATTGTTAAAGTTGCGGCATAAACTGGTTTGATGTTTATATGTTTTTAACGTTTAACCCTCGGTGAGGGATCTTCCTGAATCGGACTGACCCTGGATAAAAATTAGCGCAGTGAAAAGTGAGAGATTTTCATCTGCCTGGTGCGGGATATATACACCGGAGGCCGGAAAACAGTGCTGAGATGTGGCTGGTTAGAGGCGTTTAAAACTTGTGGCCTTTATGACCTGCGTGGATGGTCTGAAAGATTTCCCGGATGCAATCAACAGCATCTATCCATACATTCATATCCCGCTGTATATCATCTCTATAGCGCGTAACTGCCAGAAATACGTGATTGGAGAGACGGCAAGGCTGTCACCGACGGGCTTTAGGCTCCGGCAGCCATCGTAGCCTTGATGGTTCGGTTCCGGCTCGCAGAGGTCTGGGATGACAAATGTTCGCCAATCTGCAACGGTTGACGTATCTACAGGGAAAATCTTGACAGGCCTGTCGGCTATCCACCCGATATCCGCAAAGCTATCTACGCGATCAATACCGTCGAATTACTGAACAGCATTATCCTTGTGGATACCAAGAAACGCAGAGTGTTCCCGGCAGATGACTCGGTGCGCAGGGGGGATCACCGGTGGTACTGGCAGCATCGAGAACATGGATTATGTCGCGCTAGGGCTATCGGCTGGCGAGAGGGCGTTTTATTATCGAGCTCAGGTGACCGCCTGCGCGATCACCTGAGCTCAGTGGCCGTTACACTGTATGATTTACAGGGTCTGGATATTTCTTTAAAGTAATTTTTTTCAATGAATACCACAGGTGCTCTTTATCACTGTCTCTTAAGTTGGTTTGATTAAGCCTTTTCATAAAAGCGGCTTTGTCAGTCAACGGATCGCCCGCCGTTAACTGTGTCCTGATATCGGTAAGAATAGTGGTGTTTAACATACTGATTTTGGCTCTTACCTGCTCCAAGGACTCAGGTTGCCAACCCTTTTCCGGCATCGATAGCCAGTCAGCGCGATAGCGATATTGAATCGCTTTAGCCGTATCCATTTGTGCCTGTATGAAGGGCTTTACTGATTCACCATCCAATCCTAACGTCGCGGCCTCGCGCATCGCGTTTGCTAATACTTTGGCTTCCTGAGGTAAATCTTCAATCGCCAGATGATGGTTCGCTTTGTACCCAGCAACGTCTTTCATGTAAGACAAACGCTGATTAATTAATGAAGCGATATCTTCGCTTGGTATCGACCTCGCCAATCCTGTCGTAGAGGAGAATAGCCAAGCTAAAATAAGTAATTTTCCTGTTATTTTACGACCCACTTAACATCCCCTCTATTTTAACAAGCCGGTTTGCAGGTGCAGTTAATGTCAATCTGCGTATTGCATTATTTCCCCGGGAAATATTTATCCACTAACGCATAGAGGATTGCTGCTGTTTCAGCATCAGCGATCCCGTCATAATTTTTTTGTCGGAAGTGAAGCTGAAATGCACGGATTAAATTCTTGTATCCGTTGTCTGTTCCAGCATCTGAAGTGTCATACCCGTATGTCTTTAACTTGGCGATGATATCTGCTTTCGCTGGCTGAGTTCGGCTGAACTGTGCCAGGTAGTTCTGCATAGTCGACTCCTGATACCATGCGCCGATACCTGCATCGTACAGCGCTTTCCACGGGAAAGCCGCCCCTGGATCGCTTTTTCTCCCCGGGGCGATATCACTGTGACCGACAACATTCGTAGGTGTAATATCGGGATAGCGCTGTAGGATATTAGTTGCCAGCGCTTTAATGGCTTCAATTTGCTCTGGATTATAAGGCGGGAAAATAAATATATTATTGTTTTCAGTGGCTAGATTGACTGTCTCTATACCGATGGCCGTGTCGTTTAGATTGCTACGCCCTGACCATGAGCTGACGCCTGCATGCCAGGCACGCTCATTTTCATCAACCAGGTTGAAAATACGCATATCCTTAAAGCCGGCATCAATATATGTTTTTTCTGAAGGGTCAGGGATAAGATAGTGGGCGCTTACAGAAGATCCGGTCAACGCGGTAACTGACGCCTTAAAATCAATAGCAGTGTAATGCATGACCAGGAATCGAACGCGACGACTGAAGCCTTTTACCGAGCGATAACTATTATAATCAATCAGATACATAGTAAACCCCTTTTCTTGTAGTGTCAGTCATTAATACCAGTACATATGACAACAAAGAGTATACAAAGTTGATCCAGGCATTATCTCTGAAGCATTTTTGTGGCGTAATTTGCTGTTAAGGTAGAAAAGTTCTACGTATCTAGGCTGTGCTTCTTATGCACTAGCGCTATAGTCATCGCCATTTCCACAATATATTGAACTATGGTTCGCTGCGATCCTCTCGATGACGCATGGATTTTCATTCAGCCTTGACCGTCGGCAGAGTCCGCAACGCCATGGACAGGCAGGTAGAGTATCGTATTTGAGGTACTGTGCTCAGGCGAGCCATGGCGTGGCATAGCTGAGCGATACAGCCTGCGGCGGGCTATTTATAACCGTTTTAACCCGTGGTCAAAATCGGGATATCATTGATATTATTTTCGCGCGGCTGATATTTTTATTCGTGCTATGCCTATTGTCGGCCGTATAGAGATATGGCCTCTGCGGATATTCTTTTGTTTGGCGTTTCCGGCTGCGGCGAGCTTTGTCTGACCGGCGCAGCGCCATTCCGCGGGCGAGCCTCTCCGGCGGTGAGACTGAGTACCCGTACGCGGGGGCGAATCGCGGCGTCGGGGACGGTGATGACATGACGCTCTCGGCCCTGAGCGCAGTACCTCTTGCCGGCCGGGGGCGATATCCGTCGTGGATATGTGCGGCGTAGCGACAGGCAGAGGTGCGCAGGGGGCGCGGGTACCGGAGCGGCTTAGGGGGAGATGCCTGCGGCAGGAGGTCGGTCCGGTCGATCGCGGCTATAGCTGCCGGTATTCTCTATGTTGGGCCAGCTAATGGCTTTAACACGCAGTCCGGGGAGTCAGTCTGTGAAGCTCACCCGTGGCCAGCGGGAGGCGTGGCTGACCTTTATCCGGGAATGCGGTATGACGCAGACAGTCTACCCCCGGAAGACGGAGGCGTTATTTTCATCTAACCCGTTTGTTGGCGGTAACGGGTATAAATCGTCTTCAAATATTATGTCGGTCAGGGATCGGATTAATGGAGGATATGAGCTCAACCTTATGTCGTGATAAATAACGCACCTGAATAGCGGATATTCATTAAAGCGTTATATTTGCGCTGCAACATGGATTAGAAATGGATTTCGTCTGAATCTTATGTTCGGGTCTCCCCCGCGGTTCAATACCTGTGTAAAGTAAAGCACGCGATCTTTCTTCCCCCTGGTGAAAAGTAACGTTATCTGGCATCAACATGCCACGTTATACCGAGTAACGGACGGCGTTTTCCCTGAAGCAGGCGAAAACCGGCAGGCGGGAACAGCGGTCTGGCGAAGAGGGCGATTTCTGAGGCTGCGTTTTGCCGGAGGGAGACGTGGTCTGGTGTGTCGTGCCAGGCCGCCAGCGTTACCTTGTGAACGCGGATGAACGTCTGAAGCCGCTAAGAGTGCGGGTTCTCTAATGGCTGTAGATGGACAATGGCCGCAGATTTATTTTTAAGGTCCAGGAACCCAGGGCCGGCGAAAACGGTATGGTCATGGGCTTCTCGTGGGCGGTTAAGCCTGCGGAGAATGTGCTGATCGCGTTATTGAATCGCTGAGTTCGAGATGGGGAGTGAATGTGCCTGGAGACTCCCCCGGCAAGATGCGCAGGAAAAGATAGAGCGATAGCAATATAACCACTATTGCTCCGGTTCATCGTTAAATAGCTAGACATCGGAGGAATGCATCCGAAGCCTGCAAAAGTGCCGGGAGTGATTATTTACCCTGATGCGAATTTCCGGCAAGCGGATTTGTCATGGTTTTATTGTCCTCAGCCGATTTTATTTTATTGGGATATGTGCTGGACATTCATGTTATGGCTTGGATTAGTCTGTAATCCCACATTGTGGCGAGTTAACAATCAGTCTGGTCGCCCTGCTGGACTGTCGCTGTGAATTACGCCTGATGACTTGATTGACGTTATTTTATGGATACATAGTATGAACCGAATCTACTCTCTCCGCTATAGCACCGTTGCCCGTGGATTTATTGCCGTTCCCGAATTTGCCAGGAAGTGTGTCTGCCAGATCGCCGGGAGATCTCCCCTGAACGCTGCGTTATTATTATCTCTGCTGGGATCTAGTAGCCTGGTGGAGGCCTCTATTGTTAGTTCGAATATTGGTTATCAGCAATACCGTGATTTTGCAGAAAATAAGGGTGCCTTTAAACCCGGAGCCACCAATATCTCTATCTATAATAAAAAAGGTGAGCAGATTGCGACGCTGAATAAGACACCGATGCTGGACTTCAGTTCGGTGGATTCGGGCATCGGGGTTGCGACACTGATTAACCCCCAATATATCGTAAGCGTGAAGCATAACTCTGGATATCAGACCGTCGGCTTTGGTAATGGTGAGAATCAGTACAACATCGTGGCTCGGAACGAGCATGATTCTATCGATTTTCACGCGCCACGACTCAATAAGCTGGTTACCGAAGTCGCTCCCACCGCTGTCAGCGGCGCCTCACAGGAAGAAATACTTGACCCCTCGCGATTCACCGTATTTTACCGCGTGGGATCAGGGACGCAATATATTCAGGATGACGATGGCACTCTCACTGAAATAAGCGGGGCATACAACTATCTTACCGGAGGGCTATTACCTGCGTCGTATTACTCGCACGGTGGCCTGAGCGGAATTCAGGTGAATATGGGCGGGAATATCAATGATTATGGCGTTATGGCCAGTCGCCCCCGCCCCGGAGATAGCGGTTCACCCGTGTTTGGCTGGGATGCGGCTAATAAAAAATGGGTGTTGGTTGCGGTGCACGCGGCCAACGGTGGCGGGGTGACGTCGATAGAGAAATTGATACCCGGCGCTTTCATTTCACAGGTTTTTTCTGATGACAGCGACGCTCCGATCAGGTTTGATGCTTCGGCCGGGCACGAGCTCTCCTGGACCTTTGACGGTAGCCGGGGGATCGGAGCCTTAACGCAGGGAGCCTCGGTATATTCCATGCACGGGCAGCAGGGAGCCGATCTGAACGCGGGTAAGAATCTGGTATTTCTGGGACAGGCAGGGCTGATTGATCTGAAAAACAGCGTTTCACAGGGCGCAGGCTCCCTGACATTCCGCAATGACTACCGGGTAACCGCATCCACCGGGAGCACCTGGAGCGGTGCCGGGATTATTGTGGACAAGGATGCGTCCGTATACTGGCAGGTCAACGGTGTGAAGGGCGATAATCTGCATAAAATCGGTGAGGGAACGCTGGTTATACAGGGCGAGGGCGTCAATGAAGGAGGGCTGAAGGTGGGGGATGGCACCGTTGTCCTGCAGCAGCAGACAGATAAAGACGGCCGGGTTCAGGCCTTCGACAGCGTAAATATCGCCAGCGGTCGCCCCACCGTGGTGCTGTCTGATAACCGGCAGGTGCAGCCGGATAATATTTCCTGGGGGTATCATGGCGGTACGCTGGATATTAATGGCAATAGTCTTACCTTCCATCGTCTGAGGGCAGCGGACTATGGCGCGGTGTTGGCGAATAATGCGGAGGTTCGTGCCACGGTGGCCATGGATTATACCCTGTCACCGGGAAATGTAGCGCTGAATAGCTGGTCCGGCTCTCGCCAGGGAACTGTCGGAAGCCTTTATGAATACCGCAACCCTTATGCGAACACTACCGACTATTTCATCCTGAAAACCAATTCCTACGGTTATTTCCCGACGGATCAGCGCAGCAGCGATACGTGGGAGTACTTAGGTAATAACCTGGTCGATGCTCAAAAACAGGTGGCAGAAAGAGAGAATGCCCAAGGATATCTGTATCACGGTCAGCTAAAAGGGAATTTGAACGTGAGCAATGTCGTAGCCCCAGGCAGTAGCGGGAAGCTAGTGCTGGATGGCTCGGCAGATATATCCGGGAGTTTCACTCAGGAAAACGGACGCCTGACATTGCAGGGGCATCCGGTCATTCATGCGTATAACGATCGGGCTATCGCGGATAAGCTGGCCGCAACTGGTGATACGTCCGTGCGGACCCAGCCGACCTCTTTTGACCAAGAGGATTGGGAAAATAGGTCGTTCACCTTGGGTCGTCTGGTTCTGAAGAATACAGATTTTGGTTTAGGTCGTAACGCCACCCTGAATACTGCCATTGACGCCAGTAACTCCGTTGTCACGCTGGGTGACGACCGGGTATTTATTGATCAAAAAGATGGTGCAGGAACAGATTTTCGCCTGAGCGAGGGCATATCAGCGGCCCGTAACCAGGCTGAGAGGAGCGTATTTAATGGCAGCGCCGCGCTGAGCGGGAACAGCCAGCTGAATATTGTGAATGCTCTCTTTAACGGTGATATTACCGGCTATTCAGGTACACATGTGCAGCTGGCGCAGGGCGGCATATGGAACATGACGCAAGACTCCTCTCTTGATGTTTTGCAAAGCCGCGATGGGGTGCTTTCCCTGGTGACGGCCCGCTGGAAACCGAAGACATTGACGGTAAATACTCTGGATGCCAGCAACCTGCGCATTGGTCTGGGGGTTAATACATCGGACAACGCTAGTGACCGAATCGATATCCTGAATCAGGCTAAGGGCGAACATAATATTCTGGATATGTCTTACCTGTTTGACCAGACGGTGCAGCTAACGAATGACCTTACTCTGGCTTCGGCACCGGCGGGGACATCGCACGGCTATTTCTCTTTTGCCAGCCTGAATCGTGGCTTTACGGTATACACCCCGGACACACAGATCGTGGAGAAGGATGGCCGAGTTCAGTGGCAGTTGAAGCACAGCGCCATTCTGGAGAGCGCTGACAGTGCGACGACGCCGGCTGGCGATGGGAGCAATGGCGCTTCAGGCTCCGCTGGCAACGGCGCGGGCGGTTCGTCGTCGGGCAACGGCGTGGGAGATCCGCCGTCGGGCAGCGGCGCGGGCGGTTCGTCGTCGGGCAATGGCGCGGGCGGTTCGTCGTCGGGCAGCGGCGCGGGCGGTTCGTCGTCGGGCAATGGCGCGGGCGGTTCGTCGTCGGGCAATGGCGCGGGCGGTTCGTCGTCGGGCAATGGCGCGGGCGGTTCGTCGTCGGGCAGCGGCACGGGCGGTTCGTCGTCGGGCAGCGGCGCGGGCGGTTCGTCGTCGGTCAGCGGCGCGGGCGGTTCGTCGTCGGGCAACGGCGCGGGCGGTTCGTCGTCGGGCAGCGGCGCGGGCGGTTCGTCGTCGGGCAACGGCGCGGGCGGTTCGTCGTCGGGCAGCGGCGCGGGCGGTTCGTCGTCGGGCAGCGGCGCGGGCGGTTCGTCGTCGGGCAGCGGCGCGGGCGGTTCGTCGTCGGGCAGCGGCGCGGGGGATCCGCCGTCGGGCAGCGGCGCGGGCGGTTCGTCGTCGGGCAATATCAGCACGCCGGTTAATGGGGAGCATCTGTTCAGGAAAGAGGATAATACGGCGCTGCTGAAAAAGGCACGGAGTATGTTTGCCGCACGGGAATATATCCTCAGTGACCACGTAGATCACTGGGAACAGATTATTGATTACACGGATGCGCAGAGCGGGGCATGGGCCATGACTGGCTATAGCCACGGTGGTTATGACGCCTATAGCGTGAGGCAGAACGGCCTGGATTTCGGTTTCAGAAAGCACGGTGATTCAGGTGAATTCTGGGGCACGGCGGTGGAGCTATATGATGGCAACAGCAGCGCTACGGGGTTCCGCGATGATTACAGAGTATGGGGCGTCAGCCTTTTCGCCGGCCAGACATTAGCATCAGGCCTGTTTGTGGATGGTTCTGCGGGATACCGACAGCTGTCTGAGACATTTTCCGTTCAGGGCGATCTGAATGATCTGTCTGGGAATGTGAAGAGCCATATTGCCACCGCTGGCGCCCGGATTGGGTGGCGGATAGATCTTAAAGACGCCGATATCGCTATCACGCCATCAGTCTCTGTGAACGGGGCCCGTATCGATGGCAATTATCTGCAGGGCAATGGCCGGTCGGCAGAACTGCATGCGGGGGGGGCGCTGTGGCTGAAGGCTGGAGTGATGGTGGAGAAGGACTTTGGGATACTGTCGATTAAATCCGGGTTATCCCGGAATATTACGCTGAATGAGATGCCGGGTATCACGCTTACTGATAACTGGAGGGCAAGACACTATAACGCGGAGCGCGCCGATCGCTATACCGCCTCCGTGGGGCTTGACGGCAGAGTGACGGAAAAACTGCATGTACAGCTGACGCTGAACAGCAGTTTTGACGGGGACTTTAAGACAGACGGTGAGGGGGGGCTGGGAATACGCTATAGCTTCTGATATTTGGAGTCTGTAGAGAGCGTTCAGAATTCTGTATCACGTTAAAACTTCTACAGCGTTATCGCATTATTTAGGCGCCCCTCCAAATAAATGGCTAACTGCGACAATGTCGAATTCCAGCTCTGGATCGGCATTGTCCATTTTCCCTGTGCGTTCATCAGTCCCAGATAAATCAGCGTCAAGAGACTGTTTTCATTAGGGAAAGTTTATTTTGTTTTCGTCAGCTTCCTGAACTGACGATGTACTGATTCGATAGTATTCGTGGTGTAAACATTGATGGCCCACGTTGCCACATTGGCGTGAGTGGGAGGCAGGCTGGCACCATAAAAAACGCCCCGTCACGCGGGGTGACGGGGCGTCTGTGAGGCAGGGCGGTCGCGCTATCAGCGCACGATGATGCCCAGCAGAATGCCCACCACGCCAAAGTCGGCGTCGCTGAAGGTGGTGTTGGCGATGCCGATCTGGCCGAGTACCGGCAGCAGGAACACCGGCAGGAAGGTGATCAGCAGCCCCTGGGCGAAGGCGCCCAGGATGGCGCCGCGCCGCCCACCGGTGGCGTTGCCGAACACACCCGCCGCCGCACCGACGAAGAAGTGCGGTACCACGCCCGGGATGATCACCGTCATATTCAGCGCGTACAGCACGAACATGCCGATGACCCCGGCGGCGAAGCTGCTCAAGAAGCCAACCAACACCGCGTTGGGGGCGTAGGGGAACACCACCGGGCAGTCCAGCGCCGGCTTGGCGTTGGGCACCAGCTTGTCGGAGATCCCCTTAAAGGCCGGGACGATCTCGGCGATCACCATCCGCACACCCTGCAAGATGATGTACACCCCGGCGGCGAAGGTGATGGATTGCATCAGCGAGAACATAAACCAGTTCTTGCCGCCGCTCACCTCACGCACATAGTCACCGCCGGCGAACAGGCAGGTGATGATAAAGATGATGAACATGGTGAACGAGATCGCCACCGGCGTATCACGCAGGAACAGCAGGCTCTTCGGCACATTCATGTCTTCGGTAGAGTGCTCTTTGTTACCGAACTTGCTGCCGATAAAGCCAGCCAGTACATAGGATACCGTCGAGAAATGGCCGATGGCCACGTCGTCTGAGCCGGTGATCTTTTTCATGTAGGGATGGGCGATGGCCGGGAAGAACACCATACAGAAGCCGACGATCAGCGAACCGACCAGCACCAGCATCGTGCCCTGCATCCCGGCGGTCGCCAGGATCACCGCCACCATCATCGACATAAACAGCGTGTGATGGCCGGTGAGGAAGATAAACTTCCACGGCGTCAGGCGGGCGATAACGATGTTGATCAGCATGGCGAAGAACATGATCATCGCCATCTCACGCCCGAAACTCTTCTGAGCGATGGAGACGATGGCCTCGTTATTCGGCACCACGCCATTAATACCGAAGGCATGTTGGAAGATGGCGGAGAAGTCACCCAGCGAGCTGACCACCAGACCGGCGCCGGCACCCAGAATGACAAAACCCATGATGGTCTTGATGGTGCCTTTAATGCATTCGGTAACCGGTTTTTTCTGGGCGATTAAGCCGATGAGTGCGATCAGGCCGACTAATATCGCCGGTTCGGATAGCACATCCTGCATCAGAAAACGGAAGAATGACATAGTGCCTCCACTACAATGCGCCGAGTTTACGCAGGGCGACGCTCAGACGTTCTTTCATCGCCACTTTATCGATCATGTTATCCAGCGCGACGATCTCGCCGCCGACCTGCTGGGCGACCAACTGCTCGGCGATATCGGCGGTACCGACGAAAATATCGCTGGCGGTGCCTTTGGCGGAGCCTAAATCGACATGGTTAACCTCGGCGTTGACCTGCAGATCTTTTAGGATGGTCTTGATGCTCATTTCCATCATCAGACTGGTGCCTAAACCGTTACCGCATACCACTGTGATATTCATAATTATTCCCTCGGTGTAATTCGTAATTAATAACGCGCGATGACTTGCAGGATCTCATCGACGCTTTCTGCCTGTTGCAGCCTATCGATATCGTCTTGGTTATCGAATAGCTCGGCGAGTTTGGCGATGATGCCGATGTGGCTATTACTATCGGTGGCGGCCAATACGATCAGTAATTTAATCGGATCGTTACCGGCGGAGCCGAATTCGACGCCGTGTTTAATCACGGTCAGGCCTAATGCCAATTGATTAACGCCATCTTCCGGGCGTGCATGCGGCATTGCCATGCCTGGGCCCAGCACATAATAGGGGCCGATTTTGTTATGCGACTGAATAATGGCATCGACATAGCCAGGGGTAATCGCATTATTTTCTATCAGTGGGGCACAGGCGGTTTGAATCGCCTCACGCCAGTCCGTTACCTGCTCGATAACCTGAATGACGTTGGGGGTAAGCAGTTTCGTCAACATTCAATCGGCTCCTGGTCATGTCGGCTGTTTTTTTAAAATGATTCTCTTGTGAAAGGCATAGTAGAGAGCAATGGTAGCGCTATCTAGTTCGAGGAGGTGATTTCGTGATAGCGCTATCATTTTGCTGCGAAATTAATCCGCCGGCGCTCAAAGCGCGTCGCTGCGCTGATCATCGGCGGCAAGCTGTGCTACCGTAAGACGGTCAGTGATCAATGTGAATACACCCTACTTCATGGAAAAAACACGCAAGAGAAAAGGCACCGGGCGCGTCACCCTACAAGAGGTCGCACAACGAGCCGGTGTCGGCTCGATGACGGTATCGCGCGCGTTACGCACCCCCGAACTGGTCTCCGCTAAGCTGCGCGCCAAGATCGATCAGGCGATCGCCGAGTTAGGCTACATTCCAAACTCGGCGGCGGGGATCCTGGCATCGGGGCAGAGCCGTACGGTGGCGGTGGTCGTCCCCTCGCTGCGTGATTACGCCAGCTCGGTGTTCCTGCAATCATTGCAGGCGGCGTTGAACGACAACGGCTATCAGGTGGTCATCGGCTGTCACGATTACCAGGCGAAGAGGGAGGCCGAGGTACTTTCTACGCTGCTGCAGAGTAGCCCGGCGGCCCTAGTGGTGTTCGGCGCGCTGAATGCGGAGCAGGCCGTCGAGCTGCTCGCCAACAGCGCGTTGCCGGTGATCTGCGCCGCCGGCGAGGACGCATACCCCTTCGCCCTGAACCTGCAGAGCAATATCGGCGATGCGGCCTACTTCCTCACTGAGTACCTGCTGCGGCAGGGCCACCAGCGCATCGGCTATATCGGCGCCCAGATGGGGCGCAAGATACAAGGGCAACAGCTGAGCGGCTGGAGCCGGGCGATGCTGCACCATAACTATAGCGCCGAACAGAGCATTACCACGCCCTATGTGGCGACGATGGAGTTTGGCCGCCAGGCCATCAGCGACATGTTGACCCGCCAGCCGGAGCTGGAGGCGGTGGTATGCAGCCACGAGGCAATCGCGCTGGGGGTGCTGTTTGAATGCCAACGGCGGCTGATCAAGCTGCCCGGCATGTTGGCGCTGGCCTGCGTCGAAGGCTCCGCCAACTGCGACCAGATCCACCCCTCGTTAACCTCGCTGCGTATCGATTACGACAAGATGGCGCATGAGGCGGCGAAGCGCCTACAGCAATGGCTGGCCGCCCTGGATGGCGAGCATCCTGGCGCGCCGCAGACGGTGATCTTCCCCTATAAGTTTGTCGCCCGGCAGAGCGCCTAGGCGCGCGACCTACCCGTTAAATCCCAGCTCGGCGGAGATAGCCCCGGCGGTGGCACGCTCCCCATGCGACATCAGGCGCGGTGGGCGGGGTCTGCCTCGCTGTCGCGCTGTACCAGTGCGATCAGGGTGCAGGGGGCCGCAGGCGCGCTATCGGCGCGCACGGGCTGGAGCTTTCCGCTCTCTGACAGGGTAAACAGCGGAATGACGCCCTGGTGCATCGCCAGGTACTCCGGCCAGCCGAAGTTCTTATTCAGGCGAGTGACCTTGATGATGGCGCCTCTGGCTATCAGGCTACTCAGTTTCCCGTAGCTGGCCTCGTGATTGAAAAGGCTCTCGTGGCGGCGGAAACGCGCGCTCTCCGCACGATCGCCGCGTCCCTTCAGCGGCGAGCCGGAGCGGATCGCGAAGACGTTCTCATCGCCGAGGATATGGCCGAAGTGGTAGATGGCCAGGGCGTTCTGGTGGCGGTTGGGCGACAGGGCGAACACCTGTGCCGTTTCGCCGAGATTGAGGTAGTTTTCCGCGTGCTCGGAATAGGCGTGGCCGTAATAGGCGGGGATCCCCTCCATGCGCGCCTGACGGTAATACTCCCAGCTGCTGTCGCTGACGATGACGGGGATCTCCAGCTTGATCAGCGCCTGGGCCAGCAGGCGGGCCACGCCGTTGGCCCCGATGATCAGTACGCCGCGCGGCTTACGTTGCTGGACGCGTAGCAGGCGGGCCACGAAGCGACTGGTCAGGCTCTGCAGGATGACGGTGCCGATGATGATGGCGAAAACCACCGTCACCAGCCGTCCGGCATCCGGGTAGCCGCTGCGCTGCAGCGTCAGGGCAAAGAGGGCGCTGACGGCCGCGGCGACGATCCAGCTGAGCAATAGCCGCTCGCGCCACCGCAGCGAGGAGCGCCAGGTGGAGACGGCGATGCACAGCGGCCGGGCGATGAACTGCACGGCGCACAGCACCCCGATGAGCGGCCAGCCCATCTGCCAGAGCGCTGCGATATCGAGGCGTGCCGCTAGGATAATGAAGAGGGCGGAGATCAGGATGACGGAGAGCTCCTCCTTAAAGGCGAGGATATCGCTGGTATCGACATCGCGCATGTTGGCCAGCAGGATGCCGATCACCGTGACGGCCAGTAGCCCCGACTCGTCGGCGATGGCGTTCGACAGGCCGAAGGCGGCCAGCACCGAGGCGAGGACCGCCAGGTTTTGCAGATAGCTCGGTACCCAGGCGCGGCGCAGGCTAACACCGATAAGATAGCCGCACGCCAGCCCGACGAGCAGGCCGGACAGGACGGTGCTGCCCAGCGTCCAGAAAAGATGGCCGTAAGACCGGGCGCTTTGCTGCAGGACGATGAATTCGAAGACCAGCAGCGTGAAGATGGCGCCGATGGGATCGATGATGATCCCCTCCCAGCGCAGCACCTGGTTGATGCGGGCGTTCGGGCGCACCACGCGCATCAGGGGGGCGATCACCGTGGGGCCGGTGACCACGGTTACCGCGCCGATCAGCGCCGCTAGCTCCGGCGGCAGCCGCAGCAGCCACCAGCAGGCGAGGCCGATGACGGCAAAGGTGACCAGCATGCCGATGCTGACCAGGTTACGCACGACGCCGCCCAGGCCGCGTATCTCCTCCCGCCGCAGCGTCAGCGCGCCTTCGAACAGGATGATCGCCACCGACAGGGAGACGAGGGGAAACAGCAGCTCGCCAAAGAGCGGGTCGGGCTGTACCAGGTGGGTGACCGGGCCGAGAACAATCCCAAACAAGAGCAGCAGCAGTATGGCCGGTAGGCGCAGTGACCAGGCGGCCCATTGCGCCAGCAGGGCGCTTAATCCAATCAGCACCAACATCAGCGGGGCAGATAACGCCATAGCGATCCCTTCCTGTAGACAGCGCGGTTAATGGGGACAGGTTTCTCTCTATTCTAGCGGGTCTATTTTTAGTCATCATTTATATAAATTCGCATCGTTCATTGTATTTCTGAATTTGATTTATATTGATGATCAATGGGTTGGAATTGTCTGAATCTGTATCGCGCCGATCGGCGGGGCTGAGCCCCCGAGCCCGGCGATATCGCGTTTTACCCGCGCTGTCCCTCGGCCGCGGGCTGTCCGGTAGAAAATTTCTTCGATCTTTAAGGTAACTTTTACCGTCTCCGACGGGTGTAGAGATGATCCCTGTTTTTTTCTCTACACACTGGAGTGTTGCCATGTTAAAGCCGATTGAAAGCCGTTCCCGTGAGCGTAAGAATCTGAGCGGGCTGTGGCAGTTTGTGCCGGATGTACAGCGTTGTGGTCACCGTGAACAGTGGTGGTGTGGGCCTTTGCCGGGTGCCAGATCCATTGCGGTACCCGCCAGTTTTAACGATCAGTTTGCCGATGAGGCCATCCGCAACCACGTGGGGGATGTGTGGTATCAGACCGAAGTGCGCGTGCCGCGCGGCTGGGCCGGGCAACGTATGGTGCTGCGCTTTGACGCGGTAACCCATGGGGCGACGGTGTGGGTAGATGAAACCCAGGTGATGGCGCATCAGGGGGGATATACCCCGTTTGAGACGGACATCAGCGCTCTGCTGGCCGGACGTGAGCAGGTGCGCGTCACCGTCTGCGTCAATAACGAACTCTCCTGGCACACCATCCCGCCGGGGCGGGTCACCGAGGTCAACGGTGAGCGCCGCCTGCAGTATAGTTATGATTTCTTTAACTATGCCGGGATCCATCGCCCGGTATGGCTCTATTCGACGCCGCAGGATTATGTCCGCGATGTCTGCGTGACGACCGAAATCAGCGCCGACGGGGCGCAGGGGCTGGTGCACTATGCGGTCGATGCCGGCGATGCCGGCGTGCAGTGCCGCCTGCTGGATGAGCAGCAGAACTGTGTGGCCGAGAGCGAGGGAGGCGAGGGGACACTGACGGTCGCCAACCCACGTCTATGGCAGCCGGGGGAGGGCTATCTGTATACCCTGCAGGTCTGCGCCGGGGAGGGCATCGATGAATACACCCTGCGGGTGGGGATCCGCACCGTGGAGGTCACGGAGAGCGCCTTCCTGATCAATGGTAAGCCGTTCTACTTTACCGGTTTTGGCCGTCATGAGGATGCGGATCTGCGCGGCAGGGGGCTGGATCCTGTGCTGCTGGTGCACGATCACGCCCTGATGCGCTGGATCGGCGCCAACTCGTATCGCACCTCCCACTACCCCTATGCCGAGGAGATGCTGGACTGGGCCGATGAGCACGGGATCGTGGTGATCGATGAGACGCCGGCGGTGGGGATGATGGCCCTGAACGGCTTCACGCTGGATCTCTCCTCCCGTCTGGAGGAGAAACTGTTTTGTGAGGAGCGCATCGGCTCTCAGACCCAGCGGGCCCACCTGCAGGCGATCCGCGAGCTTATCGCCCGCGATAAAAACCACCCCAGCGTGGTGATGTGGAGCCTGGCGAACGAACCTGATGTGCGCGAGGCGGCGGCGCGCGACTACTTTGCTCCCTTGGTGCAGGCGGCACGAGAGCTGGATCCCTCCCGTCCGCTGTGCTGCGTCAACATCATGCTCTGCCCGCCGGACAAGGACACCATCAGCGATCTGTTTGACGTGCTGTGTCTGAACCGTTATTTCGGCTGGTATGTCAACAGTGGCGATCTGGCTACCGCCGGGCGTGAGCTGGAGCAGGAGCTGTCGGTATGGCATGCGCGGCACCACAAGCCGATCATCATTACGGAATACGGGGCCGACACCCTGGCCGGGCTGCACAGCGTATATCCGGAGATGTGGAGCGAGGAGTTTCAGGCACAGTTTTTAACCACCTATCACCGGGTATTTGATCGTCTGCCCTACGTGGTGGGGGAACAGGTGTGGAACTTCGCCGATTTCGCCACGGCGCAGGGGATCCTGCGCGCCGGCGGCAACAAGAAAGGGGTGTTTACCCGCGACAGAAAGCCCAAGGCGGCGGCTTTTACCCTCAAGGCGCGCTGGACGGCGGTGCAATACGGGGTGAAACCCGCGGGTGACAAGGGGGGAGCGCAATGAGTCAGTCACTGAGCTGGAGGGCGGTGATTGGCTATGGCTGTGGCGACATGGCCAATAACTTTGCCTTTGCCATGGGGGCGCTGTTTCTGCTGAGCTATTACACCGACGTGGCCGGCGTCGGTGCGGCAGCGGCGGGGGCCATGCTGCTGTCGGTGCGGATACTGGATGCCTTTATCGATGTGATCGCCGGGCGGGTGGTGGATAAGACCGATACCCGCTGGGGTAAATTCCGTCCCTATCTGGTGTTCGGTGCCCTGCCGCTGATGCTGTGCAGCATACTGGTGTTTTCCGTGCCCGCCGACTGGTCGCACGACGGTAAGGTGCTCTATGCCTATGCGACCTATATTGCCCTGAATATTTGCTACAGCTTCGTCAATATTCCCTATGGTTCGCTGGCGACGGTGATGACGCAGGATCCGGCGTCCCGGGCCAAGCTGGGGATGGCGCGCTCTATCGGCGCCGGACTGACCTTTGTGCTGATAGGTTTTGTGATTTCGCCGCGTCTCAGCTCCTCGACGCCGGCCGAGCTACAGACCCTGTATACCCAGCTGACGCTGGTACTGGCGGTGGTTGGGATCGCGCTGTATCTGTTCTGCTTCGCCAGCACCCGCGAGGTTGTCCAGCGCCAGGTGGCTCAGCCATCGTTTAGGGAAAGCCTGGGGACGCTGCGTCGGAACCGACCGCTGTTTATGCTGTGCGTTTGTGCGCTGTGTACCCTGGGGGCCTCTTTCTCTGTCAGCGCGAGCACCATCTTTTATGCCCGCTACATCTTAAATGATGTGTCGCTTTTGGCGCTGTTTGTGGCCATTCAGACGCTGCTGGGAATGTTGCTGGCGGCGCCCTCGGTGCCGTTCCTGGTACGTCGGTTGGGTAAGCGGAATACCTTTCTGGCCGGGCTGTTGTTGGCCGCATTGGGGTACCTTCTCATGTTCTTTATGGCCTCGCTGCCGGGAGTGCTTATCTCCCTTGTGGTGACCACGCTGGGACTGAGCACCTCGATGACGGTGATGTGGGCGCTAGAGGCGGATACCGTCGAATATGGCGAATGGTGTACCGGTGTGCGTATTGAGGGGCTCACTTACTCGCTGTTCTCCTTTACCCGTAAATGCGGGCAGGCCATTGGCGGTTCAATTCCTGCCTTTATTCTGGGGTACAGCGGTTATGTCGCGAATAGCGCTACCCAGAGCCCCAGCGCCCTGCTCAGTATTAAGCTGTGTATGACGCTGATCCCGGCCGTTTTGATTCTGGGCGGATTTCTAATCATGCTTTTCTACCCGCTGAGCGATGCGCGCTTTGCGGAAATTATCGGTGAGATTAAACAACGAAAAATACAGTCTGGGGGAGGCGCGGTAACACCGTAAAAATAAAGAATGGAACGCTGTCGCGGTATGACGTATCGGCAGGCTATTTTCTGAGAAATAGTCTGCCGGCACCGCAATAAATAAACATGCCACTTTATATTATTTTTCACCGGGATATAAAAATGAAAATTAAAATAATATGCCTTGGTTTATTGGGCGCGGTGATGACGTCGTCGCTGGGCTACGCCGCCGCGCTACAGGATGAAGAGGACTATATCCGTCTGCGCCTACGTAACGATCTGCGCCGGGCCGATAAGCCCAGCGCCGGGGACGGGCGGGATGTCTACGCCTGGGTGCAGGGGGTGATGCTGGATGCGAACAGCCACTACTACCACGATATTATCGGCATCGAGGGGGGGGCCTACTATGTGTATAAACTGGGCACCCGCGCCAGCGCATCCAGCCGTTTTTATCTCGACGGCCACGATAGCTTTGGCTATGCCCTGGGGGCGATAAAGGTGAAGCTGGGGGAGTATGGCAAGCTGAAAATCGGGCGCTTCGGCACCGATGCGCTGTATGGCAGTCTGCCCTATTCGGTGCCGATGATCGACGGCGCCTCTAACCGCACCCTGCCGGTGGTGTCAGAGGGGGCAATGGGGCAGTTTGCCCTGACAGATCGCCTCGATTTATGGATGCTATACCGCCAGCGGGTCTTTACCGCCTTCGATGCCGATAAAGGGATTCGCTATGAAGGGGTGTTCAACCCACAGACCGGGGAATACGATGTGCATCGTCCGCTGGGGGCGGTCGCTGCCGTTTACCGGGATGACAACAGCCAGTTTGGCACCGGGGTGTCTTATCAGTCCGATGTGGCCCTGCAGGCCTCCAGTACCCTGAAGTATACTCAGACGCTGCAGAATGATACCGCGCTACAGTACGATGCCATCCTCTATTATGCCAGCCTGGACGGGATGAGCCGACGGGCGGGGAAACCGAATGAATCCATTATTGCTTCTGCCTCGGCGGCGTGGAAAGTGGGGCGCTGGGGAGTGTCGGCGGCGTTTGAGAAAGTGACCCATAATCTGGGATACGCCGTTAATACCGATATCGGCTACCCGTTCTCCCTGTCGATGGATCGTAACCATGAGGGGATGTGGTCCTATCAGGTGGGGCTGAGCTACAGCCCGTTGCCGAATATTAGCCTGATGCTGGCGCCGATCTACACCGACGGCTGGGAGTCATCGGAAAAGCGGGTGCGGGTGCAGGGGATCGGCCTGCTCGGCGGCGTCTCCGGGCGCATACCCTCCGGCCCGCTGGCGGGGCTGACGGCCTTTATCGCCGCCGACCGTACGCGGGAGAAACGCCCGGGCAGCCACCTGGGCGATCGTCTGAACTATTGGGATATTAAGGGCGGCATTCAGTATGACTTTGTGCTGAAGTGAGGCGGCCGATGGCCGCCGCCCCGCGGGCGGATAATCCCCCGCTGCCGCGAATACCGCAGTCATTCACTGCGCGATGGATAGCGCAGTGAATGCGCCCTGGCTGTGGTTAGGGAATTAATGCGTCGACCTGATCAATAATCCGCTGCCGGCGTTTTTCCGCCATTCTCTTTGAAAATGCGCGAATCGCGGCACCCAGCGTCGAGTTCCGGCCAGACGCCGGCGTAGTATCCCGCTGGGGATGATGATCGTCGGCGCTATCAAATGTAGAGGCGCTCGATGTCCGGTTGACCACCGGTGAGCCGATATAGCCAGGGAATAATGTATCGATATACCACATACTACACCTCGATTAAGCGTATAGGTTAAAAATAATTTGACGTCGCGCCGGGCAATATGCGGCGCGTGGACTGACTATTCTTACCTACGCATGAGCGGGTGTTCAGAATCGTCATTCCGTCGCGTTGCCGAACGATGGGGGGTCGTCTGATGCTGCGCTGAACATGTCTGCTCTCCTCAGGGGGAATGAACGGGTGATAGACAGTATGCGCCGATAAAGATAAACGTAACCTGTACCGGCCGGCGGGTTTTATTGTCGGAGCCCCGCCATCGTATTACGCCCGGTTTCGGGGCGCGGATATTTATCCCCGGTTTGTCGCCACATTTTGCCTAGCAAAATGGGATTTGTTGAAATAACGCGGGGGAGGTGTTATCCGTGAATTTGCATTTTGTCATCAACGATAGCGCGGCGCCGGGGGATCACGATCCATATCTCAGACGTGTTTATGACCCGGCGGCGTTACTTAATTATATTGCCGATGGTTATCGTCATCGCGATTAATGCTATGGATAGGGTTAACTTCGCCGTGTGGATTCCGGCGCTTCAGAAAGATTGGCACTGTAGTCTTGCGCCGAACGGCGATATCTCTTTTGTCTGGGGCATGGCCTATGCCCTGTTTAATTTCCCTAGGGGATGGTTGACAGATAAGCTGGGCGCGCTGCGCCAGGGCGGGCCGCGGGTACCACAGGGTGTGTCGGTGATGAGTATTGACGAGCTTACGCTGGCGGCGATCCTGGATGTGCCGCTGACGGCGGTGCACGTTTCGCGCGATGTCCTGGGGAGCGAGGCGGTGCAGGTGCTGCAGCCGCGGCGGCGGCGACCTTGGGCGCCGTATGGCGCGCGGCTGCTGTACGGAGCGCTGGTGGTCAGGGCATCGGTGCGGCGGATCCGAGCGGGAAACCGGCGCGGGGAGGTCTCCAGCGAGGGGGGCGATGACGACCGTCGAGGCCGGCGCCAATATCGATCGGGAGCAGCCCTGTTTTTGCAATATACATATAGCGCGGTCCGTTTCTTGAGTGCGATCTCATTTTTGCCGCTGAGGGGCAGGGATGATAGCGGGGATAAACGGGGTCGCCCGCGTCGCCTGAGCGCCGGGCGGTCGCAGCGTATGACGATCCGAGGGGAGGCGAGACGATGGGTTATCGGTTGGGCGGCGCTGTGCTGCTGTGTGCATTGACGGGGGCGGCCTGGGGGGCGAGCAAGAGCAAGAGCTACGATGTGTTCATTATTCCCAGCGACGGGATGGAGACCCTGCTGGCACAGACCACGGCGCAGCTGGGGCAGTATCATTTGACCAGCCTGGCGGCGCAGGGGTTTCAGCCCCATGTCACGCTGTATCTGGCCGAGTATGGGCCCGATGTCCTGCCGCGGCTGAAGCAGGAGGTCGCGGCGCTCAGCCAGCGTCAGCGGGCGTTTCCCCTGCGTCTGACCCACCTGGTCCAGACGCGCGGCGACTGGCTGATGGTGGCGGTAAAGAACAGCCGGGAGCTGCAGGGCCTGTCGGATACGCTGGTGCGCCGGCTGTCACCCTATCGTGATAAGGGCGCACCGCTGCCGAGCTGGGTGAAAGCCTATCCGGAGAAGAAGGCGGCCTTTGTCCGCTATGGCAGCCCGAATGTGTTCAGCCACTTCGATCCCCACATCACCCTGCTGGCGCAGAGCGACCATGCGGCGCTAAGCCAGTTTATGCAGCATGATGGTCAGCGCTTTGGCGCGCAAACCCTAGAGGCGGTTGGGCTGGGGATCGCGGAGACGGACGCCAACGGACAGAGCAAGACGGTGCTGGCCCGCTACGATTTTGCCGCGCCGAGTGCGGGACAGTAAGGCTATCGCTTAGCGACGGATGATGCGACCGTCGTTGCCCTGGCCGTCGCGCGCCTGCTTGAGTTTTTCGGCGCCGGTGGCCTGGATCAGCCACAGCGAGGTGAAGCCGCGCAGATTGCCGTAGCTGTACTTGGGGTTGTTCGGCTCCAGCGGCTGGGTGACGGTCAGCAGACGCTCGCCGTCACGGCGGCGGGTCTTATGGAATGAGACATAGATATCGTCGTCTTTCAGGTGAAATAGCACCTCCTGAGCGACGATGTCGGCATTAATATCGTTGTCCGCCACGCTCCACAGGAACATGACGATCTTGACCGGGCCAAAGGAGCTGTCTTCCACCAGATGGACGTTGATTTCGCTGGTCTGCAGTTTATTGCCCTTCAGCGCATCCTTAATTCGCTCAACCAGAATGGCGGCCCGTGATTTGGACATGGTCGTTTCCTTAAATGGTGAAAATGGCCGGGCCTGGGCGAGTATCCGCCCGCCCCACGGCGATACATGATTATCTTATCGGCTGTCTTATCGATTATGTTATCGGGCGCTCACCCGCGGCGTGCGTCGCCGCACGGTGGGCGTTTTTTCCGCAGAGGTTGACGCGGCGCGGGCGATCCCTATTAACAGTCTACCGCAGACACCGCCAGAGTGGTATCGCCTGGGCGGTGCGGATGGGCTTTAGCTGAGGGATAAAAACGCCTACTATATTTGCCCCGCGTAAATGGATGTGACGAAAAACGACAGCGACGCCGTTGTCCCCGCTGTTCTCCTCGTCCCCGACTGCGGCCTGGTGGCGCCCGCCCCTGCGGCGGCCGTCATACCCTGCTAATAATAAAGGTGATAATGATGGGTGTTTCTCAAAGGATTAAAGGTTGGGCTGTGGCCTGTTTGCTGGCCGTCTCCTGCGTGGCTTCGCCGGCGTTTGCCGCGCAGTCTGGTAAGGATATGAGCATCTGGTTCGACGTCGGCGGCCCGGTGGGCGAGTCCTACGTGACGGTGGTGCAGAACGGGGCCAAGCAGGCGGCCGAGGATCTGGGCGTCGATCTGCGTCTGGTTTACTCCGACTGGCAGCCGCAGAAGATGATCGAAAACTTTAAGCAGGCGCTGGCGGCCAAGCCGACCGGCATCGTGGTGATCGGCCTGCCGGGCGATACCGCCTATCAGCCGTTAATCAAGGAAGCGATCGATAAGGGGATCCTGGTGACCTCCATCGACACCGAGCTGCCGGGCACCATGGCGGCCGAGCAGAGCAAGGGCTTCGGCTACGTTGGCGATAACAACGCGGTGCGCGGTCTGCGCCTGGCCAAAGAGGCGGTGCGCCGCAGCGGGCTGAAGGCGGGCGATCGCGCGCTGGTGTGGGGGCTTAAAGATCGCGCCGCCCGCAGTGAGTCAACCCTGGGGCTGATCAAGGGGCTGGAGCAGGCCGGGGTGAAGGTCGACTTCCTGCAGATCTCACCGGAGGTGGATAAAGATCCCTCTCTGGGCGCGCCGGCCTTTACCGCCTATATGGCGACCCACCCGGACGTGAAGATGGTGCTGGTCGATCACGGCGCCCTGACCGCGCAGATGGGCAACCTGATGCGCAACGCCGGGATCAAGCAGGGCGAGGTCTACGTGGCCGGCTTCAGCCTGTCGCCGGCGACCGCCGAGGCGATTAAGTCCGGCTATGTACAGTTGGTGGCCGATGCCCAGCCCTACCTGATGGGCTACTTCTCCGTGGTGCAGATCGTCCTGAGCAAGCGCTATGGCTTCTCCGGTCTGGATATCAACACCGGCGCCGGGTTTGTCTCTAAAGAGAATATCGGTCTGATCGCTCCGCTGGCCAGCCAGGGTCTGCGCTGATGACGCAGCCTGCGCTGGAACTGATCGGGCTGAACAAATGGTTCGGCCCGGTTCACGCCCTGCGCGATATTCACTTTCAGCTGTTCCCCGGCGAGGTGGTTGCCCTGCTGGGGGATAACGGCGCCGGCAAATCGACCCTGATCCGGGCGATCGCCGGCGCCGAGCGCTTCGATAGCGGTACGCTGAAGGTGGCGGGGCAGGCGGTCGACGGGCGGCGCTACAACGTGCTGGGGGCCCGCCGCCAGGGGATCGAGACCGTGTACCAGAACGGCGCGCTGGGGCTGGGGCAGTCGCTGTGGCGCAACCTGTTCCTCGGGCGTCACCTGCGCAACCGCTGGGGCTTTATCGACGAGCGGGCGGAGCGACAGCGGGCGCAGGCGCTGCTGCGTCAGCTCAACTTTCGCGGCGTCGGCGCCAACGTCGATGCGTTGGTCGGCCAGCTCTCCGGCGGTGAACGCCAGGGGCTAGCCATCGGGCGCGCCATGCTGTTCGACGCCCGCCTGGTGATCCTGGATGAGCCGACCACCGCCCTGTCGCTGGGGGAGGTGGAGAAGGTGCTGTGCTTTATTGAGCAGCTGCGCGCCCAGGGGCGAGCCTGCCTGCTGATCACCCACAACATGGCCGACGCCTACCGGGTGGCGGACCGTTTCGTGGTGATGGATCGCGGCGCTATCGTCGCCGCCTATCGTAAGGATCAGCTGACGCTGGCCAGCCTGCAGCAGGCGTTGTTGGATGCCGTGAGGTCATGAGTCGATGAAACTGTTTTTTACCCGTCACCGGGCGCCGCTGCTGACCGGGTTTATCCTGCTGCTGCTGTGGAGCCTGTTTGCCGCCATCAGCCCGGTGACCTTTCTGCACGCGCGGATCTATACCTCGCTGCTCTCCACCATTCCGCTGACGGTGCTGCTGGCGCTGGGGATGACGCTGCTGATCATCGCCCGCGAGATAGATTTGAGCTTTCCGTCGGTGGTGGCGCTGGGGGGCTTCGTCTTCGCCTGGCTGTATCAGCATACCGGTTCTGCCCCGCTGGCGCTGGGCGGCGCAGTGGTCAGCGGTCTGCTGTGTGGGTTGCTGAACGCCTTGCTGGTGGTGCGCCTCAATATCCCGTCGATTATCGCCACCATCGGCACTCAGTTCTTTCTGGGCGGTCTGTCGACGGTGCTGGCCAACGGCCTGGCGATCAGCCTGCCGACGCTGCGCGACGATGGGCTATCAACCCTGCTGGTGGGGCGCCTGGGCGATTGGCTGCCGGCGCAGAGCCTGTGGGGGCTCCTGGTGACGCTGGTGATGTGGCTGTATCTGGCGCGTCACCGCTTCGGCGATCAGATCAACTTCATCGGCGACAATCCCGAGTCGGCGCGTCTGATGGGGGTGCCGGTCAACGCCACCCGCTTCTGGCTGTTTATGGTGATGGGCATTCTCTCCGCGCTGGTCGGGGTACTGCTCAGCGTCGAGATGAGCAGCTGGTGGCCGAATCAGGGGCAGGGTTACATGCTACTGGTGTTCGCCTCGGTGTTTATCGGCGGCACCTCGGTGCTGGGCGGGCGCGGTTCGCTGATGGGCAGCCTGTTCGGCGCCTGCATTATCGGCATGCTGGAGGCCGGGATCATCAGCGCCGGTCTGGACGGCTTCTGGACCCGTCTGGTGTACGGCGTGATTATTCTTGCGGCGCTGGTGGTGCATGGCTCTCTGCTGCAGCGCCGCCCGCGACGGCGTTAAGGCTGCGCCGTCGGCGCAGCGTATTGATTAAGGCAATGTAATGAGCAAGATCACCCTGATCGGCGCGGGCAGTATTATGTTTTCGCGTCAGATCATTTCCGCCCTGCTGTCCAGCCCGGTGCTGGCCGGCAGCGAAATCATCCTGATGGATCTGGATGAGCAGGTGCTGGCGCGCAGCCAGCGCCTGATCGGTATGATGGTGGCGCAGTCGGGGGTGCCGGTGACGGTGCGCCACACCACCGACAGACGCAGCGCGCTGCGCGGCGCCGACTTTGTCATCAACGCCATTCAGGTGGGCGGGCTGGCGCCCTGGCGGCTGGATATGGAGATTCCGGCGCGCTACGGCGTGATTCAGGAGGTGGGGGACACCCTGGGGCCGGGCGGTATCTTCCGCGCCCTGCGCCATATTCCCCCGATGCTGGATATTCTGCGCGATATGGAGGATCTGTGTCCGCAGGCGCTGTTCATCAACTATGCCAATCCGCTGGCCCCCTTGACCTGGGCGGCCAAAGAGGCCAGCGGCGTGCGCAGCATCGGCCTGTGCTACGGGGTGCGCTATACCGTGGCGCAGCTGGTCGGCTATCTTGGGCTGGGGCCGTGGGTTGACCACCCCTCCACGCCGCAGCGCTGGCAGCGCCTGATGTACCACGAGGTCCCGGCGGATATCGAGTATGGCTTTGCCGGGATCAACCACATGACCTGGATCACGGCGCTGTCGCGCCATGGCGAGGATCTGTTACCAAGGGTACGCGCCCTGGCGGACGACGAACCTACCCGTCAGGCCGATTTGGTCCGCTGCGAGGTGCTGCGCTTCTTCGGCCTGTGGTGTACCGAGAACCACTGGCACTGCAGCGACTATCTGCCCTACTTCCGCAAGAACCCACAGATGATCGATCGCTTCCTGCCGCAGCGCTGGAATCTGCTGGCGCTGGAGGAGCAGGTGCACGCCGCCGGCAAGGCGGAGATCGATGCTCAGCTGGCCGGTGAGCGTCCCTTCGTTATCGCGCCGAACATGCTCAACGCGCCCAAGCTGATCACCGCGCAGCTCAGCGGCGAGCGCATCCGTATCAACGGCAATATGGCCAACCGTCAGCCGCAGGGGCTGCTGGTGGAGAACCTGCCGGCGGAGTGTGTGGTAGAGGTGCCGATCTGGGTGGACGGCGACGGCCTGCACCCCCAGACGATGGGGCGCTTGCCGACTCAGTGCGCCAGCCTGTGCAAGAGCAATATCGCGGTGCAGGAGCTGGTGGTGCAGGCGGCGCTGACCGGCGATCTGGACGCGGCGCGCTATGCGCTCTCCCTCGATCCGCTGACCGCCGCCGTCTGTACCCTGGAGCAGATCCAACAGATGTTCGATGCGCTGTTCGCCGCCCAGCGGCAGTGGCTGCCGCAGTTTAACGCCGCACGGACGCCGGCCTGAGGCGTAAGGGGGCCGCGTTCTGTGCCCCTCTTACGGAGATCCCTTTCGGCCGTATGGGGCCGTATTGCCTGCCGAGGTGGTGGCGTGTTCAGTGATATCCTGCGGCTGCTGGCCGTGTTTGAGCGGGCGGCGTTGATGCTGATGATGCTGTTTTTCCTCACCCGCATCCGCCCGTTTCAGTCGCTGCTGCAGAAGCAGAAGCATTCGGCCACTGAGCTGGCCACCGTGTCGGTGCTGTTCTGCGCCTTTGCGGTCTTCAGCACCTACACCGGCCTGCGGGTCGAGGGGGCGCTGATCAACGTGCGCATTATCGCCATCGTCGCCGGGGGGATCCTGTTCGGCCCCTGGGTGGGCATTCCCGCCGGGATCGTCTCCGGACTGCACCGCTATCTGATCGATGTGGATGGCTACACCTCGCTGCCCTGTCTGCTGAGCAGCGTGGCGGCGGGGCTGCTGGCGACGCTGATCCACTACCGGGTACGCCGTTCGCGCCTGTGGCTGTACGGCATTCTGGCCGGCATGGCCTGTGAGGGGCTGACCATGCTGCTGATCCTGCTGTTGACCCAGCCCCACGCGGTAGGGATCGCTATCGTCGATCAGATCGGGGTGCCGATGATCGTTGGGGCGACCTGCATCGGTCTGATCATCCGCCTGGTGCAGGATCTCAACGATGAGAAGGAGCTGATCGCCGCGCGTCAGGCCAAGCTGGCGATGGACGTCGCCAACCAGACGCTGCCCTACTTTCGCCAGATAACCCGCAGCGCGTTCGAGTCGGTGTGCGAGATTATCCGCCGCGAGATCGGCGCCGATGCGGTCTCGATCACCGACACCCAGGATGTGCTGGCCTACGCCGGCGCCGGGCGCGAGGAGTATCCGCTGGAGGGGCATCACGCTATCGGTCAGCTGACGCGCGAGGCGGTGGAGAGTGGCCAGATCCTGCTGAACAATAACCTGAGCAGCTATAGCCTGTCGGGCTTTCACTCGGTGATCATCATTCCGCTGCGCGAGCAGCAGGAGGCGGTGACCGGGACGCTGAAGATCTACTACCATCGCCGCTATCGGATCAGCGGCGCGCTGCGCGAGCTGGCGGTGGGGCTGTCGCAGCTGATGTCTACCCAGATGGCGGTGGCACGCACGGAGCAGCTGCGCGAAGGGACGCGCAGGGCGGAGTTCAGCGCGCTGCAGAGCAAGATCAATCCCCATTTTCTGTTTAATGCGCTGAACGCCATCTCATCCCTGATCCGCATGGATCCGGATCAGGCGCGTCAGCTGATCGCCTCGCTGGCAGACTACCTGCGCTATAACCTGGCGCGCGGCGACAGGTTGATCGACTTGCAGGAGGAACTGATGCAGGTGCGCAACTACATCGCTATTGAGCAGGCCCGATTCGGCCGCCGGCTGAACGTGACCTTTGCGTTGGATCCGGTATCGATCTCGCTGCCCAGCCTGCTGCTGCAGCCGCTGGTGGAGAACGCCATCCTGCACGGCATTCAGCCGCGCAGCGGGCCGGGGCAGGTGACCATTGAGGTGCGCGATGAGCCGACGCGGGTGCGCATTGCGGTGCGCGACACCGGCTACGGCATCAGCCAGGCGGTGATCGCCCAGGTGGCGAACGGCGAGTCCAGCGGCGACAGCATTGGGCTTGGTAACGTGCAGCAGCGCCTGCGCTGCTGTATGGCGAGGGGCTGCATATCCGCCGCCTGGAGCCGGGAACCGAGGTCTGTTTCTATTTGCCGAAATCCGGGAGGAGCGCATGCTGACGGCGATCATTGTGGAGGACGAATACCTGGCGCGAGAGGAGCTGGCCTACCTGATCGGGCGTCACAGCCAGATCCGGGTGCTGGCGCAGTTTGAGGATGGCCTGGAGGCGTTCAAATACCTGCAGGGGCACCGGGTGGACGCGGTGTTTCTCGACATTCAGATCCCCTCCATCGACGGGATGATGCTGGCGCGTAACCTGCTGGGCCAGCAGCGCGGCGAGGGGGGACCGGCGGTGGTGTTTGTCACCGCCCATAAGGAGTTTGCCGCCGAGGCCTTTGAGCTGGAGGTGTTCAACTATATCCTCAAGCCCTATAACGAGGCGCGCATCGTTCAGGTGCTGCAGCAGCTGGAGCAGCAGGCGCTGCGCCCGGCGCCCGGGAGCGTCGAGGTCAACGCGCCGGCGGCGACGGTCAACCTGACCAAGGGGGAGCGCATCATCGTCACCCCCTGTGAGCAGATCTACTACGCCGAGGCGGATGAGAAGCTGACCTATGTGTACACCCGCGACGATCGCTTTGTCCTGTCGATGAGCCTGAGCGAGTTTATCAGCCGGCTGCCGACGGAGCGCTTCTTCCGCTGTCACCGCTCTTACTGCGTGAATATCGATAAGATCCGCGAGATCGTGCCCTGGTTTAACAGCACCTACTTGATCCACCTGCATGATCTGACGTTCGAAGTGCCCGTTAGCCGCAGCAACATCAAAGCCTTCCGCCAGCTGATGCGTTTATAGCCTGCATTCTATTCCCCATGGGCTGCATTTCATTCCTCTCATCGTGCATCTCATGCCTTTTTCGCCCGCCTCGCGCGGGTGTGCGCCTATAGTGCCCAGTATTCGGCAGCCCGCCGCTGCCGCCAACTGACATTCACGAGGTAACTATGGATCCGCATTCCCGCCAACGTACCCGCGTACTGACGCTGATCGGTACGGTCATCACCCAGTTTGCCCTCGGCTCGGTCTATACCTGGAGCCTGTTTAACGCCCAGCTGTCGCAGCGCCTGGATCAGCCGGTCAGTCAGGTGGCCTTTACCTTCGGCCTGCTCAGTCTGGCGCTGGCGCTGGCCTCATCGTTGGCGGGCAAGCTGCAGGAGCGTTTCGGGGTGCGCCGGGTGACGCAGGGAGCGGGAATTGCGCTGGGGATCGGCTTTTTTCTGACCGCCCACGCCAACAGCCTGGTGATGCTGTACCTGTGCGCCGGGGTGTTGGTGGGGCTGGCGGACGGCGCCGGCTATCTGTTGACCCTCTCCAACTGCGTGAAGTGGTTTCCGCAGCGGAAGGGGCTGGTCTCCGCCTGCGCTATCGGCGCCTATGGGCTGGGCAGCCTGGGCTTTAAGTTTATCAACGGCCTGCTGCTGAGCCACGCCGGGCTGTCCCAGGCTTTCACCTACTGGGGGGCGATCGCCATGGTGATGGTGCTGCTGGGGAGCCTGCTGATGCGTGACGCGCCGCCGCGTCAGGACAGCGCCGCCGCCGTGGACGGTCAGGATCGCCGCGTGGACTTCACCCTGGCGCAGGCGATGCGTCAGCCACAGTACTGGGTGTTGGCGCTGATCTTCCTCTCCGCCTGCATGAGCGGGCTGTACGTCATCGGGGTGGCCAAAGATATCGGTGAGCATCTGGCGCACTTGTCTGGCAGCGTCGCCGCCGGGGCGGTGGCGATCATCGCCGTGGCGAATCTGGGGGGACGGCTGGCGCTGGGGGTACTGTCGGACAAGATGCCGCGTATCCGGGTGATTTCGCTGGCGCAGTTGGTGACCCTGCTGGGGATGGCGCTGCTGCTGTTCGTGCCGCTCAATGAGACGCTGTTTTACCTAGCGGTCGCCTGCGTCGCCTTCAGCTTCGGCGGCACCATTACCGTCTATCCGTCGCTGGTCAGCGACTTCTTTGGCCTGAACAACCTGACCAAAAACTATGGGGTGATTTACCTTGGCTTCGGCATCGGCAGCATCATCGGTTCGATCGTGGCGGCGCTGTTCGGCGGTTTCCTGGCTACCTTCTACCTGATTTTCGGCCTGCTGCTGGTGACCCTGTGCTGCTCGCTGCGGGTGGCGCGTCCGCGTCTGCCGCACGTCGATGCGCGTCTGGCGCTGGAGTCGTAATCCTTCCTGATGTCGCCCCTGCGCTTCAGAGAGCAACAACAGCGCGGCCTATCGGCCGCGCTGTTGTTTGACGATGCGGCTCGGTTACGCGGCCAGCAGGCTGCGAACATAGTCGATAATCGCCGGATCCTGCCCCTGCTCAAACAGGCACTGCTGGAAACGCGCGCCGCCGACGGCGGTTTTGACCAGATCGCGATCGAGAGCGTTCAGGGTATCCAGATAGTTGTCCTTGATCACCGCCGCCTTTACCCGGTTGAGGATCGCCGCGTTGCGCACCTGCGGTTCGCGGCGCTCCTGCGGGTAGCCCTGGCCGCGCTCGCCGGCGAAGGCCTTTTCAAAGATATAGCGCAGATTCAGCTCGGCGCCCCAGCCAAAGCCCTTGGCGAACGGCAGGGACAGGGCGTTGCCGTTATTGATCTGGGCGAACAGGAAGGCGTCGGCCGGATCGATGCAGTAGCCGCAGACGACGCCGGGGTGCGCGTTGAGGGAGAGCAGGGCGCCCTGACCGGTGCCGCAGCCGGTGACCACAAAGTCAACCGCGCGGGCGTTGAGCAGGATGCTGGCCATGATCCCCAGGTGAATATAGGTCAGATGGTGATCCTGTTCGTCGCACATGCCGACGTTATAGACCTGGTGCCCGCCGTCCTGTGCCACGGCGTTGAGTTCGTTCAGCACCGCCGCGTTCTTGGCGGCCTGGCTGTTTTCCATCATGAGTGCAATTTTCACAACATATCCTTACATCGTAACCCAAAGGAAGGGCGGGAATTGTCGCCGCAGGCGCGAATCCGTCCGCGAATCTCTGGCTAGTCTACTGATGCTGGTCTGCCAATTCAATTAATTTGAAATGATGTTTTATTATTTGTGGGGGCGCCAACCGCGCAGCCGGATCTTGGGCGGGGAAAAAAAGTGCCGACGGACGGGGGCCACCGTAAAGGGCATAGGAGGCTTTAGCGGTGTCCGTCCGTCGGCATCAGGGCTTGTCAGCCGATGTCACGCCGGAGAGATGAGCCGCGGCAGGCAAAGCCTGCGCCGCGGCTCGGGAGACGGCGTGATGACGCGGCGACGGCACGTCGCGTCAGAAAGGGTGGATAAATAGTGAGGGGGAATCTCTTCCTTTCCCCCGGCGCCGCTGCGGCGCCTCCTACGCGCAGCCGTCTTCAGGCAGGAAAATGCAGAAGGTTACTGCGGGGCACCGCGGCGCTCCGCACAAGAGACGCTACTGCTTGAGCACTTTCACCGTATAGCGCCCGTCGGCCTGACGATAGGCGCCGTGGATGTCGGTTTCGAAGCCCGGATAGTGGGCGCCGATTTCGCACAGCATCTGCAGGAACTCCAGCACCGGCCGGCTCTCCTCCGTCAGCATTTCGCCCGGCATCACCAGCGGCACGCCCGGCGGGTACGGCAGGATCATGTTGGCGTTGACCTTGCCGATCATCTCGTCGAGGTAGACCTCTTCGGCCTGGCCGCGCAGCTCCTGTTGGAAGGCGTCGTGTGGGTTCAGCACCATGGTCGGCAGCACCTCGAAGGCGCGGTACATCAGATCCGGCAGGTTATGGTGCAGGATCAGCGCGTGGATGCCTTGGGCCAGTTCCTGGATCCGCATGTGCTCATAGAACTCCGGATCCTCACGGTACAGCGACGGTAGCATGTTCTTCACGCGCAGGTTCAGGTCATAGGCCCGTTTGAAGTCGGTCAGCGCGCGCAGCAGGCTCAGGGCCTTGGTCTTGTCGATGCCGATGCTGAACAGGAACAGCAGGTTGTACGGGCCGGTCTTCTCGACGATGA
Organism: Edwardsiella anguillarum ET080813; assembly: GCF_000264765.2. Taxonomy (GTDB): domain Bacteria; phylum Pseudomonadota; class Gammaproteobacteria; order Enterobacterales; family Enterobacteriaceae; genus Edwardsiella; species Edwardsiella anguillarum. The sequence continues at coordinate 1,203,512 of NZ_CP006664.1, read as the reverse complement.
TGCCGTGCTCGTCCAGGTACTTGGCTACGATGGAGGCCGGAATGCCGTCATCCGCCATGGTACCGTCCGGGTTCATCCCCGGGGTCAGCAGGGTGACCTTGATCGGGTCGAGGTACATGTGGTTGTCATCAATGCCCTTAAAGCCGTGCCAGGACTCTTTCGGGTCCAGCTTCCAGCAGGCGACCTGGTCAATATTGTCCGGCTGCCAGACGTCGAAGAACCAGCCGTCGGATTCGCTGCGCAGGCGCTTGATCTCCTTACGGAAGCGGATGGCACGCGCGATAGAGTCATCGATCAGGCGTTTACCGGCGTGGCCCTTCATCATCGCCGCCGCGGTTTCGATGGAGGCCACGATACCGTAGTGCGGTGAGGTGGAGGTGTGCATCATGTAGGCTTCGTTAAAGGTTTCCTGGTTGAAGTCGCCTTTCACGTGGATCATGGATGCCTGCGAGAACGCTGCCAGCAGCTTGTGGGTGGATTGGGTTTCGTAGATAACCTTACCCTCTACGCGCTCGCCGCTCATGCCGCACAGTCCCTGGTAGATCGGGTTGAAGTTGGTGTAGGGCACCCAGGCGGAGTCAAAGTGGATGGATTTTACCTCCAGGGTTTTCTTGATGTACTCCGCGTTGTAGAACAGGCCGTCGTAGGTGGAGTTGGTGACCACCGCATGCACCGGCCAGGTGGCGTTCGGGGTCTTTTTCACCCGCGCCTCGATGGTGTCATGGGTGAACTCGCGTTTGGGGATCCCACCCAGAATGCCGTAGGCGTTGCGGGTCGGCCGCAGGTAGATCGGGATAACGTCGCTCATCATCATCAGGTGGGTCAGCGACTTGTGACAGTTACGGTCGATCAGGATGGTGCTGCCAGCCGGGGCGGAGTACATGCCGACGATCTTGTTGGCGGTGGAGGTACCGTTGGTCACCATGTAGCTGCGATCGGCGTTGAAGGTGCGGGCGATATACTCTTCCGCCTCTTTGTGCGGGCCGGAGTGGTCCAGCAGGGAGCCCAGCTCGGAGACGGAGATGGATATGTCGGACTTCATGGCGTTGGCGCCAAAGAAGTCATAGAACAGGCTGCCGGCCGGACTTTTCTGGAACGCGGTGCCGCCCATGTGCCCCGGGGTACAGAAGGTGTATTTGCCCTCTTTGACGTAGTGGAACAGCGCCTTGGTCAGCGGCGGCATGATGGCATCGATGTAGCCGTCGGTTCCCTGGCGGATCTTGTCGGCGATGTCGGCCGCGCCGCCCAGCGTATACTCAAAGAACTGAATGTTCATGCGCAGGTCGCCTAGGCTGACGTCCAGCGTGGAGTGGGTGTTGGCGAAGGCATACAGCGGCAGCATCTCGTTCAGCGCCGTGATGTGCTTACACAGATCCAGACTGTAGCTATCCCAGTCGAAGACCACCCCGGCCAACTGGGCATTATTGCGCACCAGATCCAGCAGATCGTCGACCGAGGTGCTTTCGATGATGCTAAAACTCCGATCGCGCAGCTGGGCGTACAGCTCCTCCAGCGGAATCCGCTTGAAGGTCGGTGAGGGGTTACACAGGAACAGAATGTCTTTCATTTCACGTTCTCCGAGTTAAACATGTTGGATCTTGTCTTTCGGGCAGGTGTTGTTGTCCCGCACGAACAGGCCATAGCAGCTCCAGCCGGCAAAAGTGACCAGTGACCCCATCAGCATGGCGTCGGAGCCGGAGGAGTAGAGGGCGTAGAAGCTGTAAACGGTGCCGATGATGGCGGTGAGCAGGATCATCACGTGGGTCTTGTTGGCCATCTTGTACAGGCGGTGCATCGGGATCAGCGCCGCCATGGAGAGGATGTAGGGGATCAGGTTGGTGACCACCGCCAGGTTAACCAGCGAGTTGAACTGATTGTTCAGCGACGGGCTTATGGTCATCAGCGACAGGATGGTTTGCGCCACCCCCAGAATGATCATCCCGGCGATCGGCGCATCCTTGGCGGTGACTTTGGCGAAGATCTGCGGGAAGTAGCCGATGTCGGAAGAGGACTTAAACACCTGGGCGACGGTGAACTGCCAGCCCAGCAGGGAGCCGATACAGGCGACGACCATCAGGGCCATGATGATCTTACCGACCGTCGGGTCGAACATGTAGGAGAAGGCTAGGCCGAACGGCGCGGTCGAGTTGGCCAGATCCATGTTGGGGACGAAGCCGGCCATCACGTTGGTGGACAGGATATACACGATGGCGCAGATCAGGGTGCCGCCGAAGACGGCGACCGGGATGTTTTTCTCCGGGTTTTCCACGGCGTCGGAGTTGGCGCAGGCGGACTCCAGCCCCAGGAAGGCCCACAGGGTCATGGCGATGGAGGCACCCAGACCGGAGGCGAAGGAGAGGTGATGCGGGTTCCAGGCCTGGATGTACATATTCGGGCTAAACCAGAACCAGCCGAGAATGGAGATACCGACCACCGGGATGATCACCCCCCAGACGGTGACGGAGCCGATGCGCCCGGTGATGCGCGCCCCGCCGAAGTTGGCCACGGTGGTCAGCCAGATGACGGCGATGGTGGCGATACAGGTCATGATCGGCGACGGATGCCAGTCGAACAGCACGGCGCCGTAGCCGACGGCGGAGATAGCGATGGCGATATTGGCGATCACCAGGCTGATGGCGTAGGTGAAGTTGGCCATGAAGTTGCCGGACTTGCCGAAGGCGTACTCGGCGTAGCCGCCCATCCCGCCGGACTTGCGGCTGAACATCCCGCACTTGGAAAAACCGTAGGCCAGACACAGGCTGCCGAAGGCGGTGACCAGCCAGGAGAGTATCGACATAGTCCCCACGGAAGCCAGGTTGGTCGGCAGCATGATGATGCCGGACCCCATCATGTTCACCGCCGTCAGTATGGTTAACTGCACGACGCCCATCTTATTGCCGCTAGACGTACTCATAGTTTCTCTCTCTCAAAATGCGGGGAGCCGGGCAGGAGCAACCCAGGAGCCGCGGCCCCCCGCCAACCTTGTTTTATTGGTAATGTCGATTAAAGGCTGTTACTGCTTGATCACATAGCCATAGGCGCGCTTGCGACCATCCTCATCCTGCTGGATGTAGACCCCCTGCAGCTCCGGCGCGAAGCCCGGCAGCAGGTTGATGCCCTCTTCCAGCGCCAGGAAGTAGCGCTGCACCGAGCCGCCCCAGATCTCGCCCGGCACCACGCACAGCACCCCCGGCGGGTACGGCAGTGCCCCTTCCGCCGCGATGCGGCCTTCGGCCTGCGCCAGGGAGACCAGCTCGACGTTGCCGCGCACGAACGCGATGTTGGCCTGCTGCGGGTTCATCGCCACCCGTGGGAAGTGCGCCTTGCGGAACATCTCCTTCTGCAGCTGCTTCACGTCGTGGCTGACGTACAGGTCGTGCATCTCCTGGCACAGCTGACGCAGGGTGTAGCCGCGGTAGCGCGCCTCGTTGGCGCGGTAGAGGGACGGCAGCACCTCGACCAGCGGGGCGTCCTGCTCCAGCAGGCGCTCGAAGCGGGCGATCTGGGCCACCAAATGCTGCATCTTGGCCATGTCCTCCGCCGGGGTCAGCAGGAACAGGATCGAGTTCAGGTCGCATTTCTCCGGCACGATGCCGTTTTCGCGCAGGAAGTTGGCCAGAATGGTCGCCGGCACCCCAAAGGCCTGGTATTCGCCGCTCTTGGCGTCGATGCCCGGAGTGGTCAGCATCAGCTTGCACGGGTCGACAAAGTACTGATGCTCGGCATAGCCCTCAAAGGCGTGCCAGCGATCGCCGGGGATGAAGTTAAAGAAGCGCAGATCGTTGGCCATCTCCTCGGTGTCGAAGGCGTCCCACGGGCGGCCGTCCACGGTCTCCGGGATGAAGGGGCGGATGTGCTGGCAGGTCTTCAGCAGCAGCTTACGGGTTTCAATGCCCACCCGGACGCACTCCATCCACATGCGCTTGCCGCTGTCGCCGGCGTGCATGCGGGCGTTGACGTCCAGGGCGGCGAACAGCGGGTAGAACGGGCTGGTGGAGGCGTGCATCATAAAGGCGTTGTTCAGCCGTTTATGGTTGACATAGCGCGCCTGCCCCTTGATATGCCGGTCTTTCTTGTGGATCTGCGAGGTCTGGGAGAAGCCGGCCTGCTGTTTGTGCACCGACTGGGTCACCAGGATCCCCGGATCGTTCTCGTTCAGCTCCAGCAGCAGCGGCGAGCACTCTTTCATCATCGGGATGAACTGCTCATAGCCGACCCAGGCGGAGTCGAACAGGATGTAGTCGCACAGGTGACCTATCTTGTCCACCACCTGGCGGGCATTGTAAATAGTGCCGTCGTAGGTACCGAGCTGGATAACCGCCAGGCGGAACGGCCGCTGTTCCCCGGCGCGCGCCGGGGCGACCTCACGCACCAGGTCACGCAGGTATTTCTCTTCAAAGCAGTGTGCGTCGATGCCCCCGATGAAACCGAACGGGTTGCGTGCGGTTTCCAGGTAGACCGGCGTAGCGCCGGCCTGAATCAATGCGCCGTGGTGGTTAGATTTATGGTTATTACGGTCAAAGAGGACCAGATCACCGGGCGCCAGCAGCGCGTTGAGCACCACTTTATTGGAGGAGGAGGTGCCGTTGAGCACAAAGTAGGTCTTGTCGGCGTTGAACACCTTGGCCGCATGCTGCTGGGCGGCGCAGGGGGCGCCTTCGTGGATCAGCAGGTCGCCCATGGAGACGTCGGCGTTGCACAGATCGGAGCGGAACAGGGCCTCGCCGAAGTAGTCGAAGAACCGGCGGCCGGTGGGATGGCGGCGGAAGAACTGCCCGCCCTGATGCCCCGGGCAGTCAAAGGCAGCGTTGCCCTGCTGGACATAGGCCTGCAGGCTGCCGAAAAACGGCGGCAGCAGCTCGGCCTCATATTTCTGCGCCGCGCTTTCCAGCTGCTTGCCATAAAAGTCCTGATTGCCATCGCCGCAGGCAAATACGCCGGTCAGGCGCGGCAGATATTCGGCCGGCAGACGCTGATCGCACGCCTCGGCGACAAAGACGGGCAGGCCAAAGGCGCTCTGCTCGACCTTCTCCAGCGCGCCGCCCAGCGCATCCTGTACCGACAGCACCACGGCGGCAACGTCGGTAAGATCGCTATTTTCGAGTGCCACAAGGTTTCGCTGTGTATTAATACACTGCATCACGTTGTCGCTGATTGCTATTTTTAATGTTTCCATTTTATTGGTCTCATTACATTATTTAGGATAAACCCATCCCGTCGAATTTAATTGAATTAAATTCGCTGTAAGTCATTTTTTATGGCAGCAGTAGGGCACAGTAATCTGTCGTAAAGACACTACTGTCCAATGGATATACGGCTGCCTGATGGCCTTAGCCATCGTCGCGACACGGGTCGGTTACGGATTGTCAGAGATAACGCAAAGCTCTAGCCAAACGCCCGCCGAGTGCGGCCTGGCGCAGATTACAGGTATGGCTGGATTAGGCGCGTGACGATCCGCACGCGACGGATGTCGGGAAGGAGGGTTATCGAGCGTTGAACTTGTGGAAATCGAAGCAGCTGCGGTGAGCCACCATCATAATATGGGTCACACGTCGAATGTGTGGCCAGTTTTTATTATTGTTTTCCATTCTTCGACTCTCTCGCTATCAGGAAATACACTCAACTGAGTTCACCACAGCGTGGATTATTGAACTCCTTGCCGGTCTATGTTTGGCAATCGCTGCCGGACATATCCCCGTTTAAAAAACAGAGTCAGTGTAAGTTGGTGGTAGCGGGATACTGTGATATTTATCACTATTAGTAAAATTAATCCTCGAATACGTTTTTGTAGCGTTGCTTACCGGCGTGTCGGTTTTATCGGCGTTAACGCTTGCGTTAATTTAGCTGATTGACGTGTAAGGGAAATGAGTAAATTGAATGATGGTGTCTCGCGCCGGTCTCTGTTATTCGCCAATTATCGTCCATAAATTAATTATTACATGAGTGACATTCATTTATTGATATTGTCGCAGTGGGTAATTTGCGCGCGGATGGGGATTTATGCACATCGAATGCGCTAGCGGGCGCGGAATAATGGGGATTTCCCGCGGCGTCTAACGGCCACGATAGGGCGAAAAGTGCTTGTCGCCAGAGGGAAAAAAGCGTCGCCGCTGGAAAGAGAGGTAAATAGTTCAGAAAACATCGTAAAAAGACATATCCATAGTTTCTATATTGTTTTTAGCAAAAAACTGGCTACACTTTTTTTACAATATCACCTGACGGCGTACGCCAGTGCAAAGGGAAGGGCGATCGTTATTTTCGCGTTCGCGTCGCGCGCGCGATCCGATGGCTTGCCTTGCTGGGGGACGTCGCCGGCCGACCAAACGCGCCCGGTACACCCGCCGGTGCTGCAAGGAGAAGAGACGTGCGTTATGAATAACGAGGATACCTTTTACCAAGCCATGCGCCGTCAGGGAGTGACCCGGCGGAGTTTTCTCAAGTATTGCAGTCTGGCCGCCACGTCGCTGGGGCTGGGGGCAGGGATGGCGCCAAAGATTGCCTGGGCGCTGGAGAATAAGCCGCGCATTCCGGTCGTCTGGATCCACGGTCTGGAGTGCACCTGCTGTACCGAATCCTTTATCCGCTCTTCGCATCCGCTGGCCAAGGATGTGATCCTTTCGCTGATCTCTCTCGATTATGACGATACCCTGATGGCGGCGGCCGGGACGCAGGCCGAGGCGGTATTCGACGACATCATCACCCGCTACCACGGCAAGTACATTCTGGCGGTGGAGGGAAATCCGCCGCTGGGTGAGCAGGGGATGTTCTGCATCAGCAGCGGCCGTCCGTTTATTGAAAAGCTGAAGAAGGCCGCCGCCGGCGCCAGCGCCATCATCGCCTGGGGGACCTGCGCCTCCTGGGGCTGCGTGCAGGCCGCCCGTCCCAACCCGACCCAGGCGACGCCCATCGACAAGGTGATCACCGACAAGCCGATCATCAAAGTGCCCGGCTGTCCGCCGATTCCGGACGTGATGAGCGCCATCATCACCTATATGGTGACCTTTGACCGTCTGCCGGACGTTGACCGCATGGGGCGTCCGCTGATGTTCTACGGTCAGCGCATTCACGATAAGTGCTACCGCCGCGCCCACTTCGACGCCGGTGAGTTCGTCCAGAGCTGGGATGATGACGCCGCCCGTAAGGGATACTGCCTGTATAAGATGGGCTGTAAGGGGCCGACCACCTATAACGCCTGCTCCTCCACCCGCTGGAACGACGGCGTATCCTTCCCGATCCAGTCCGGCCACGGCTGCCTGGGCTGCGCAGAGAATGGCTTCTGGGATCGCGGTTCGTTCTACAGCCGGGTGGTCGATATCCCTCAGATGGGGACCCACTCTACCGCCGATACCGTCGGCCTGACCGCGTTGGGCGTGGTCGCCGCCGGGGTAGGGGTACATGCGGTGGCCAGCGCCGTCAATCAGCGTAAACGCCACAACCAGCAGCTGACACAGGCAGAACAACAACAGCCGGGCAATGAGGATAAACAGGCATGAGTTACCAGTATCAAACCCAAGGATATACGTTAAGCGATGCCGGCCGTCGCCTGGTGGTGGATCCGATCACCCGCATCGAAGGGCACATGCGCTGCGAAGTGAACATCAACGATCAGAACATCATTACCAACGCCGTCTCCTGCGGCACCATGTTCCGCGGACTGGAGATCATTCTGCAGGGGCGTGACCCGCGCGACGCCTGGGCGTTTGTGGAGCGTATCTGTGGGGTATGCACCGGGGTGCACGCCCTGGCGTCGGTGTACGCCATCGAGGATGCCATCGGCATCAAGGTGCCGGACAACGCCAATATCATCCGTAACATCATGCTGGCCACCCTGTGGTGCCACGACCATCTGGTGCATTTTTATCAGCTGGCGGGGATGGACTGGATCGACGTGCTGGATGCCCTGAAGGCCGATCCGCGCGCCACCTCGCAGCTGGCACAGAGCCTCTCCTCCTGGCCGATGTCGTCGCCGGGCTACTTCTTTGACGTGCAAAACCGCCTGAAAAAGTTCGTGGAGGGCGGTCAGCTGGGGATCTTCCGCAACGGCTACTGGGGGCACCCGCAGTACAAGCTGTCGCCGGAGGCCAACCTGATGGGCTTTGCCCACTATCTGGAGGCCCTCGATTTCCAGCGTGAGATCGTCAAGATCCACACGGTATTCGGCGGTAAGAACCCGCATCCGAACTGGATCGTCGGCGGCATGCCCTGCGCCATCAACATCGATCAGAGCGGCGCGGTCGGCGCGATCAACATGGAGCGCCTCAATCTGGTGCAGTCGATCATTACCCGCACCGCCGACTTTATCAACAACGTGATGATCCCCGATGCGCTGGCCATCGGCCTGTTTAACAAGCCGTGGAGCCAGATCGGCACCGGTCTGTCCGACAAGTGCGTGCTGAGCTACGGCGCCTTCCCGGACATCGCCAACGACTTCAGCCAGAAGAGCCTGCTGATGCCGGGCGGCGCGGTGATCAACGGCGACTTCGCCAACGTGCTGCCGGTGGATCTGGCCGATCCGCAGCAGGTACAGGAGTTTGTCGATCACTCCTGGTATCGCTACCCCAACGAGCAGCAGGGACGCCATCCGTTCGACGGCATTACCGACCCCTGGTACAACCCGGGCAACGTGAAGGGCAGCGACACCAATATCCTGCAGCTGGATGAGCAGGCGCGCTACTCCTGGATCAAGGCGCCGCGCTGGCGCGGTCACCCGATGGAGGTCGGCCCGCTGGCCCGTACCCTGATCGCCTACCACAAGGGCGATGCCGCGACCATCGAGTCGGTGGATCGTATGATGTCATCGCTCAAGCTGCCGCTCTCCGGCATTCAGTCTACCCTGGGCCGCATTCTGTGCCGCGCCCACGAGGCGCAGTGGGCCGCCGGCAAGCTGCAGTACTTCTTCGACAAGCTGATGACCAATCTGAAGAACGGCAATCTGGCGACGGCCAATACCGAGAAGTGGGAACCGGCCACCTGGCCGCAGCACTGCCGCGGTATCGGCTTTACCGAGGCGCCGCGCGGTGCGCTGGGCCACTGGGCATCGATCCGCGATCAGAAGATCGATCTCTATCAGTGCGTGGTACCGACCACCTGGAACGCCAGTCCGCGCGATCCCAAGGGACAGATCGGGGCCTATGAGGCGGCGCTGATGGGGACCCAGATGGCGATCCCCGATCAGCCGCTGGAGATCCTGCGCACCCTGCACAGCTTCGACCCCTGCCTGGCCTGTTCAACCCACGTGCTCGGCGATGACGGCAGCGAACTGATCTCCGTCCAGGTACGCTAAGCGCTAAGGAGAAGAACGATGAGTGAAAAGACATCCCCGCGCGCCGAGGAGGCGCGTGATGATGCCGTCAGCCACTATGTGTTCGAGGCGCCGGTGCGCCTGTGGCACTGGCTGACGGTGGGCTGCATGCTGGTGCTGATGGTGACCGGGTACTTCATTGGCCGGCCACTGCCGTCGGTCAGCGGCGAGGCCACCTATCTGTTCTACATGGGCTATATCCGTCTGGTTCATTTCAGCGCAGGGATGCTGTTCACCGTGCTGTTGCTGATGCGCATCTATTGGGCCTGCGTCGGCAACCGCTACTCGCGCGAGCTGTTCGTGGTGCCGGTGTGGCGCCGCAGCTGGTGGCAGGGCGTGCTGTATGAGATCCGCTGGTATCTGTTTCTGGAGAAGCGCCCGAGCGGTGACATTGGCCATAACCCCATCGCCCAGGCGGCGATGTTTGGCTATTTCCTGATGTCGGTATTCATGATCCTCACCGGGTTCGCGCTGTTCAGCGAGCACAGCCAGTACGCCATCTTCGCCCCGTTCCACTATGTGATCGAGTTCTTCTACTGGACCGGCGGCAACTCCATCGATATCCACAGCTGGCACCGCCTGGGGATGTGGCTTATCGGGGCGTTTATCGTTGGGCATGTGTATATGGCCATCCGCGAAGACATCATGTCTGACGACACGGTTATCTCTACCATGATCAATGGATTTCGCAGTCATAAGTTCCCGAAGCGCAAACGCGACAAGGAGGCGTCATGAGTGAGCAGCGCGTGGTGGTGATGGGGCTGGGCAACCTGCTGTGGGCCGATGAGGGCTTCGGCGTACGGGTGGCCGAACGGCTGTATGCCCATTACCACTGGCCGGATCAGGTGGAGATTGTCGACGGCGGCACCCAGGGGCTGAACCTGCTGGGCTATGTCGAAAGCGCCAGCCATCTGCTGATCCTGGATGCCATTGACTACGGCCTGGCGCCGGGCACCCTGCGTACCTACGCCGGGGAGATGGTGCCGGCCTACCTCAGCGCCAAGAAGATGAGTCTGCACCAGAGCAGTTTCTCCGAGGTGCTGGCCCTGGCGGACATTCGCGGTCACATGCCGTCTCATGTCGCGCTGGTCGGTTTGCAGCCCGCGCTGCTGGATGAGTACGGCGGTAGCCTGACCGAGGTGGCGCGGGCCCAGCTGCCCGCGGCGGAGCAGGCGGCGCTGACGCAGCTGGCCGATTGGGGGATCGTCCCGCAGCCGAGCGAGGAGAGCCGTTGCTTGAACTACGAATGTCTGTCGATGGAGAACTATGAGGGCGTCCGCATTCGCCAGTATCGGATGACGCTGGAGGGACAGGAGGAGTGTTGAACGACAATCCGTTTTCCGCGCTGTGGCAGCGCATGCTGGCGCGCGGCTGGCAGCCGGTAGAGGCGCATTCGCTGGACGGCTGGCTGGCACAGGCGCCGGACGGCGTGGTGCTGCTGAGCTGCGATCCGCGCCGTACGCCGGAGGTCAGCGACAACCCGGTGATGATCGCCGAGCTGCTGCGTGAGTTTCCCCAGGTTGACTGGCGCATCGCGATGGCCGATCTGGATCAGAGCGAGGCCATCGGCGATCGCTTTGGCGTGCGTCGCTTTCCGGCAACGCTGGTGTTTATCGGCGGCGAACTGCGCGGCGTACTCAGCGGGATCCACCCGTGGGCCGAGCTGATCGCCCTGATGCGCCCGCTGGTTGAATCCGCCCTTCCGCAGGAGTCCTGATCGATGAGCGAGACCTTTTTCCATCTGTTGGGGCCGGGCACCCAGCCCGATGACGACAGCTTTAGCATGAACCCGCTGCCGATCACCTGCGGGGTAAACGGCGATCCGAGTATGGCGGCGCTGGAGCACTGCGCCCACAGCCCGCGGATCATGGCACTGCTGACGCGCTTACTGAGTCAGCTGGCGCAGGGGATTCCCCCCCTGGGCGAGGTGATCGGCTGGGATCTGTCGGCGCTGGATGACGAGGATATGACCTTTCTCAACGCCCTGCTGGGCGAAGGGGAGGTCTCGGTGCGTATTCAGCATCCGGACGGCAGCGAAAGCGAGATCCAGGAGGCGATCTTCTGTGGCCTGTGGCGGGTTCGCCGTCTGCTGGGGGGCTGCGTGCTGGAGGACCGGCTGGAGGCGGGCTGTGCACCGCTGCCGCTGTGGCAGGCGGCCAGCGCCGATACGCTGCCGAACGATTCGCTGCTGCCGCCGCCCATCGATGGGCTGATGAACGGGCTGCCGCTGGCCCATGAGCTGCTGACGCACGTGCGCGATCCGGCGGCCCAGCCCCACAGCATCAACCTGACCCAGCTGCCGCTGAGCGAGGCCGATCGTCTGTTTTTAACGCGGCTGTGTGGGGCAGGGCGGATTCAGATCCGCACCTTTGGCTACGGCGAGAGCCGTATCGACGCGACGGGGCTGCGCCATGTCTGGCACGTACGCTGTCTGGATACCCTGAAGGGGACGCTGCTCGACAGCTATGAGGTGTGCACCCTGCCGGAGCTGGTGCTGGCGGCGCCGGAGGATCTGGCCGACTCGGCCCAGCGTCTGGGCGACGTCTGCCGCTGGCTGGAGGAGGTGGCCCATGTTTGAGCGCGGCTACGCCCAGACGATCGCGGACGATGCCCGGCTGGAGTGCAACCTGTGCTGGTGGGTGTACGATCCGGCACAGGGGGACAAGGTGGGACAAATCCCGCCTGGGGTTCCCTTCAGCGCGCTGCCGGCGCACTGGCGCTGCCCACAGTGTGACGCGGATAAGCCGCACTTCCTGCTATTGGACTGAGCGCTTTTCGCGCGTCAGCCCGCCTCATTTTGCGCCGCCGTTAGGCGGCGCAGTCATCTGATAAATACGTACATAAAATAGGGTTTTCGGGCCTTTGTGTAGCACGATTGGCCTATATATGGGGGCCGGGTCTGCGGCGGCGCGCGCGGCGATCTACTATTAGGCGGTATCCCGTAAAAGTATGGATATGTCGTCAGTGGTCATGGCGGCTTTGGGCTGCGCAAAAACGGCGGGGGAGCCTCCCCGTTGGCAGGGCGCACGTCCGGGCACGCGTTGACGCGGTGATCCGTTGCGGGAGACAGCCGGGTCCATATTCCCCATCTTATCGCCTACAGGAGTCCGCATGTGGGATGTTATTGACTTATCGCGATGGCAGTTTGCGCTGACCGCGCTGTATCACTTCTTGTTCGTACCCCTTACCCTGGGGCTGATTTTTTTGCTGGCCGTCATGGAAACCATTTACGTGGTGACCGGCAAAGCGATCTACCGCGATATGACGCGTTTCTGGGGTAAGCTGTTTGGGATCAACTTTGCTCTGGGCGTGGCGACCGGCCTGACCATGGAGTTTCAGTTCGGTACCAACTGGTCATTCTACTCCAACTACGTGGGCGATATCTTCGGCGCACCGCTGGCGATGGAGGCGCTGATGGCCTTCTTCCTCGAGTCCACCTTTGTCGGCCTGTTCTTCTTCGGCTGGCAGCGGCTGAACAAGTATCAGCATCTGCTGGTGACCTGGCTGGTGGCCTTCGGCTCGAATATCTCCGCCCTGTGGATCCTGAACGCCAACGGCTGGATGCAGTTTCCGACCGGGGCTCACTTTGATATCGACACCCTGCGTATGGAGATGACCAGCTTCAGCGAGCTGGTATTTAACCCGGTCAGCCAGGTGAAGTTTGTCCACACCGTGATGTCCGGCTATGTGGCCGGGGCGATGTTCATCATGTCCATCAGCGCCTGGTATCTGCTGCGCGGCCGCGAGCGTGACGTGGCGCTGCGCTCCTTCGCCATCGGGTCGGTGTTCGGCACCCTGGCCATTCTGGGGACGCTGCAGCTGGGCGACAGCTCCGCCTATGAGGTGGCCAAGGTTCAGCCGGTGAAGCTGGCGGCGATGGAAGGGGAGTGGCAGACCGAACCCGCGCCTGCGCCGTTCCACCTGGTGGCCTGGCCGGAGCAAGAGCAGGAGCGTAACGCCTTCGCCATCAAGGTACCGGCTCTACTCGGCCTGTTGGCGACCCACTCGCTGGATACGCCGGTGCCGGGTCTGAAGAATCTGATGGCCGACGCCCTGCCGCGTCTGCAGCGCGGGCGCGAGGCCTGGCTGCTGATGAATACCCTCTCGCAGGGCAACCGCTCGCCGCAGGTGCTGAGCGCGTTCCGCGCCGTCGAAAGCGATCTGGGGTACGGCATGCTGCTGAAGCAGTATGCGCCGGATATGAACAATGTGACGCCGGCGCAGTATCAGGCGGCGCAGCGCGGCCTGATCCCGCAGGTGGCGCCGGTGTTCTGGAGCTTCCGTATCATGGTGGGCTGCGGCTCGCTGCTGCTGCTGGTGATGCTGATTGCGCTGGTTCAGACGCTGCGGGTGCGCATCGATCAGCACCGCTGGGTGCTGCGTATGGTGTTCTATAGCCTGCCGCTGCCGTGGATTGCCATCGAGGCCGGCTGGTTTATGACGGAGTTTGGCCGTCAGCCCTGGGCAATTCAGGATATCCTGCCGACCTATTCCGCTCACTCGGCCCTGACGGTAGGCCAGCTGGCCTTCTCGATGGGGCTGATCCTGGGGCTTTACACCCTGTTCTTAATCGCCGAGGTCTATCTGATGCAGAAGTACGCGCGTCTCGGGCCGAGCGCGATGCAGAGTGAACAACCGGCGCAGCAGGGGTAAAGGAGACTGTTATGTTTGATTATGAAACGCTGCGGTTTATTTGGTGGCTGTTGATCGGCGTGATCCTGGTGGCCTTTATGGTGACCGACGGATTTGACATGGGGGTCGGCTGCCTGCTGCCGCTGGTGGCGCGCAGCGACGACGAGCGGCGCGTGCTGATCAACAGCGTCGGTGCCCACTGGGAGGGCAACCAGGTATGGCTGATCCTGGCCGGCGGCGCGCTGTTTGCCGCCTGGCCGCGGGTCTATGCCGCCGCCTTTTCCGGCTTCTATGTGGCGATGATCCTGGTGCTGTGTGCCCTATTCTTTCGTCCGCTGGCCTTTGACTACCGGGGCAAGATCGCCGATGCGCGCTGGCGCACCCTGTGGGATATCGGGCTGGTGATCGGCAGCCTGGTGCCGCCGCTGGTGTTCGGCGTGGCGTTTGGCAACCTGATCCTGGGGGTTCCCTTTGCCTTCACCCCGCAGCTGCGCGTGGAGTACTTTGGCACCTTCTGGCAGCTGCTGTCGCCTTTTGCCCTGCTGTGCGGGCTGCTCAGCCTGTGTATGGTGATCATGCAGGGCGGTGTCTGGCTACAGCTGAAGACCGACGGCGTGATCCGTCAGCGGGCCCGCTCGGCGACCAACCGCAGCGCGCTGCTGGTGGTGCTCTGCTTCCTGCTGGCCGGCTACTGGCTATGGGTCGGCATCGATGGCTATGTGCTGCTCAGCCAGGATGCCAATGGCCCCTCCAACCCGCTGCTGAAGGCGGTTGCGGTGCTGCCCGGCGCCTGGATGAGTAACTTTATCCGTTCGCCGCTGCTGCTGCTCTTCCCGCTGCTCGGCGTGCTGTGTCCGCTGCTGACCCTGTTCGCCAGCGCCCGCGGTCGTGGAGGGTGGGGATTCCTGCTGGCATCGCTGGCGCAGGCCGGGGTGGTGTTTACCGCCGGGGTGACGCTGTTCCCGTTTGTGATGCCCTCCAGCATTAACCCTGTCTCCAGCCTGACGCTGTGGGATAGCACCTCCAGCCAGATGACATTGAGTATCATGTTGGTGATCGTGCTGATCTTCCTGCCGATCGTGCTGCTCTACACCCTGTGGAGCTACTATAAAATGCTGGGGCGGATTAATCCGGAGACCATCCGCCGTCACGATCACGAACTGTACTGAGGAGAGGGCGCGATGTGGTATTTACTGTGGTTTGTCGGCATTTTGCTGATGTGTTCGCTGTCGACTCTGATCCTGGTATGGCTTGAGCCGCGGCTGAAATAGCCTGGGTCAACCGGGGGCGGGTCGATGCCGCCCCCGTCATCGTTCTACCGGCGTCGTCCGACGCCGTTTTTATTCCCGCCTATAATATAATCATCATAACCACCAGATATTATTATCGAGTGATAAAATTTCTGCGTGTTAATTCTTATCGAGTGACGTAATGCGTAATAAGCCCCTATCCCGGGTCTACCGCACGCTCAATCATGAAATTCACTATATGATGAGCTTTATTGGCGGCTGCCTGGAAATCGTCAGTTTTATGTATTTATACAAGGCCTTAATCGGCTATATGACCTCTAACATGATCTTCGGCATTGCGGCGTTGGCCAATGGGGGGATGGACTTTGAGTCGGTCTACCATATTTCTATCATCCTGATCTGGATGGTGCTGGCGGCGCTGCATCAGCTGCTCGTCAACCGCTATCACTCCCGCCTGAACAGCCCGTGGCACGGCTATGCCATTGCCATGAGCATCAACTGCCTGCTGCTGCTGGCGTTCATGCTGCTGGGGGCGGCGATGAGCCACTATGGGCTGCTGGGTGCCAAGCCGACGCCGCGGGTGATGCCGCTGGTGACCATCGGGCTGATCTTTATGTATATCCAGAACTTTGTGATTAAGCACGGGGGAACCCGTCAGCCGACGGCGACCTCGGTGGTGACCACGGTGTACGTGCTGATGATGAGCCGTCTGTTCAGCGTGTTCGATCGTCACCGCAATCGACGTGAGCGGGTACGCCTGTACCATGAGGGCCTGCATTACCTGATGGTGATCGCGCACTTCTTTGTCGGGGCGCTGGTGACCGCGCTGCTGAGCCGGCACATCGGTTTCTACAGCCTGAGTCTGGCGCTGCTGGCGCTGGTGCTGTTTACCCTGCGCATCTGGGTGGTGCATGGCCGCCACCGGGCAGTGCAGATCTAGTTTGGACGCAGTAAAAACGGCAGCCGTTGGCTGCCGTTTTGGTCTATCGCTAGCCTCAGCGCTCCATCGGTGGGGGAAGGCTGGCGCTGCCCATGGCGATCAGCGCCTTGCGGATCAGGTGATGGACCGGATCCTGCGACGAGCGCTCGTGCCACATCAGATGATACGGGAAGTGGATGGCCATGCCGGGAATAGCGACCGCCCGGTACTCCCCGCTTTCGACCAGCGCCTCGCCGACGCTGCGCAGCGTTATCAGCAGGGTATCGTCGTCCACCAGCTCATCCAGCCAGCGGCGGAAGTTGTTGGTCAGGGTCATGGTGATATTCAGCAGTCCCTCATCCAGGCGGTTGGCCTGCAGGAAGCTGTCCTGTAGGTAGGGACTGATATTGTAGATAATCAGCGGCGTGCAGAGCAGCTGCTCGCGGGTCATGGTCAGCATCTGCGTCGGTTGTTGGCCGATGGCGCGGACACGGCGTAGGAACATGAATTCGGAGGATCCGAGCGTCTTCAGGTGAATACCGCTGGGACAGGCGTGGGGAAAGTGGCGTACGGCGACGTCCACGTTGCCCTGCTTCAGGCTTTGCACGATGTCTTCTGCGGTGGTGGCGCTGGGCGGCCGGAAGTTGATCACCAGGTTGGGATACAGGGTGCGCACGTTGCCGATCAGGGCGGAGACCTCCTGAATATTGAACCAGTGGGGCAGACAGATGTTATAGCGGTGCTTCACCCCGCAGCGCAGCTGGTCGATCATCGACTGACTGGCGTACAGCGTATTGCGCACGATGGTGCACAGGGTCTCGCCGACCGGGGTCAGGGTAAACAGATTATTGCACTTGGTGTACAGCGGATCGTTGAACTCTTTGCGCAGCTCCATCAGCAGCTTGCTCATGGAGGGCTGGCTGATGCTCAGGCATTCGGCGGCCCGGCTGACGCTCTGCTCTTCATTCAGTGCGGCCAGGGCGATCAGGGCACCGTAGTGGGTGTCATACATGGACTTCAGAAAATTATCGTGCGACATGGCGTCACCTGTTGCGGTGTCGTATTCACCGTTAGCGATCATAGACAGGCCGACCGCCGCGGCGGCCGACCGTAGAAAATAGGGGCGGGGTTAGCGTGCGACCCGTACGCCGCCGCTGACGCCGTGGGGACTAAACAGCACCTGCCACAGCTGGATATCCCGGGCGCGGAAGGCGCCGGCGCAGGCACAGAGATAGTAGCGGAACATACGGTAAAAACGCTCGCCGTAGCGATCCTTCAGCTGTGGCCAGGCGGCGCGGAAGCGAGCCTCCCATGCCATCAGCGTCTTATCGTAATCGCTCCCCAAATTGTGCCAATCCTCCATGACCATCATCCCCTCGCTGCAGCTGACGATATCGCGCATGGAGGGCAGGCGTCCATTAGGGAAAATATAGCGGTTAATCCAGGGATCGACACCGTGATCGGAGATATTACTGCCGATGGTGTGCAGCAGAAAACGCCCTTCAGGGTGCAGGCAGCGTTTGACCGTGTTGAAGTAGGTGGCGTAGTTTTTGGGGCCGACGTGCTCAAACATGCCGACGGAGACGATGCGCTCGAATGGCTGGTCCAGATCGCGGTAGTCCATCAGGCGCAGGGTTACCGGCAGACCGGCGCAGCGCTGGCGGGCCAGCTCGCACTGCTCCTGCGAGATGGTGATCCCGGTGACCTCTACGCCGTAGTTGCGGGCCATGTACGCCGCCAGTCCCCCCCAGCCGCAGCCGATGTCGAGCACTCGCTGACCCGGCTGCAGATCGAGCTTGCGGCAGATCAGATCCAGCTTGGCCTCTTGGGCCTGCTCCAGCGTTTTGGCCTCTTTCCAGTAGGCGCAGGAGTACTGCATGTGGGGATCGAGCATGGCCTCAAACAGATCGTTGCCCAGATCGTAGTGTTCGCGGGCAACCTGACCGGCGCGCCGGCGCGACTGCAGGTTAAACAGGCGGGCGCTGACGGCATAGATCAGATCGTTGAGGTTGCCGGGCAGCTTCTTGTCCAGGCCGTGGCGCAGGGCGCGGTCAAAAAACATATCCAGGCGTTCGCAGTCCCACCAGCCGTCCATATAGCTCTCGCCCAGCCCCAGGGAGCCGGCCTTGAGCACGGTGGAGAATAGCTGCGGGTTATGGATCTGCAGGTCATAGGGCTGCTGCCCCTCAAGGCCTATGCCGGCCTGCTGCAGTAACGGCTGCAGGATATGGTAACTGCGGGACTGATAATCTATTTCGCTGACTACGGTGCTCATATTTATTCCGGAGATGAATTTTTTTCGCATAATATCCGGCGTTTATTATCGATAACAAAGCATATAAAAATTCCCATTAAGCATAAATTAATAGAATAAAATCATTCCAGTAGAAATATTCCAACCCAATGTCCAGATTGATATGCTATTTAATAATAGAGTCATTTTTTTAGGTCGGCGATTTTATGGTGTTCTGGGATAGCCTCTCTGTTTTGTCTACGTCAAGAATGCCGAGGCCGCGCGCTGGCGAGTGTGACGCCTGGGTCTCCCTACGCCGTGGTCCGGAGCGCTCGCGATGAGGGTATGCGATCGCGTTATTCTGGCCGATCCCGACGGCCGCTTTATGCTCAACGCTATGCGTACCGCGATTGGACTGACGCTGGGGATCGTGGTCGATCAGGTCGGTCCGTTCGCCGAATGGGGGATCTACAGTATTTTGCTGGGCGTATTCTCCGTACAGGTGGTGATGGGCGATCGCCTCGCCAGCCATGCGCTGAGCGTCCTGATCAATACCCTGCTGATCGGTAGCGCGGTGCTGCTGGGCAGCCTGTGCAGTATCCCGCTGCAGGTGGTGATGGTAGCGCTGCTGGCGGCCCTAACGCTGTATCTATTCTCCTGCCGGCCCGCGATGGCCATGGTGTCGCTGTTTGTGACGCTGTTCGCCATTATCGCCAATGGGCTGGCGCAGGAGCGCCCCCCGGTCATGGGGCAGCTGATCCCGGCGCTGCTGGCCGGCGGCGCCTGCGCGCTGGGCGCCTTCCTGTTGCTTCCCGCCCGCACCAGCCGCCGCTACCGGCGGCGCCTGCCGCGCGTACTGCTACACCAGCTGGGAGAGACCTGCCGCTGGCTGGCCTATCTGCCCGCTGTACGCGATTTTAACCAGCTGGCGCCGGCGCTGAAAAAGGCCACCTTCAATCGTCAGGCTACGCTGCAGCGCCTGCTGAGCGCATACCACGCGGGATGCGACGGCGGTGGCGCCCCTCCGTCGCCCCGCTCCGCGATGCTGATGGCGCTGGTGGAGGGGGTGATCACCCTGAGTTACTGGCCGGTGGAGCCGCTGGGGCGGGATGATCTACGCCGGGTCAACGCGCTGCGTCGACGCTGCTTTCTGGCGCTGGCCTCGCTGCTGTGTCGGGTGGAGTCGCTGGACTACCGTCAGCGCGCGCAGCAGCTGACGGCGCTGCGTCAGTGGCTTGCATGCGCGCTGCCGGAGGGGGCGCATCCCACGCTGCGCCTGCTGGTCTCCCTGCTGCAGGCGCTGGTCGAGCAATGCGCGCCGCTGGCGCTCCCCGCGCAGCAGGAGGCGTCATGCGATTGAGCGGCGCTAAGACGCCGCTGCCGCCGCTGGTGCTACACCAGATGGCCAGCGCCGCGGTCTCCATGGTAGTGGCCCAGCTGCTGATCGCATGGGTGCCGCTGGTACAGGGATTTTGGGTTCCCCTGACCGCGCTGGTGGTCAGTCTGACCATCACCTCCTCATCGGCGGCATTTCGCCGCGGTTTCCAGCGGGTACTGGGAACGATGTGCGGGGTCGCGCTGGGCAGCTGTGGCATCCTACTGATCGATCATACTGCTATCTTCCTGATTCTGCTGGTGTTGACCGGAACGCTGGCCTACTGGAGCAAGTGCCTGAGCCGCTACTACGGCCTTTTTGTCTGCCTGATCACGACCCTGGTGGCGATGCTGCTGGCCAGCTTTTTTAATCATCAGCGCCCGCTGCTGTGGACCTTGCTCAGCTATCGCCTGATCGATACGCTGTGTGGCGCCCTGGTGGCCTATCTCTGTTCGCTGCTGATCATGCCGCGCCACCAGCATGATCAGGTTTTTGCGACCCTGACCGGCCTGCTGCGCCGTATCGCCGGGTTTAACCGGAGCTGCCTACTGGCGGCCGGGGGAGAGTGGCGGGTGCCGGAGGGGGCCTTCTTTCACCATTTTGAGGAGCTGGAGCACTACGTGCACGGCAACCTGCCCATCTGGTCTTACGATCTGCTGTTCGATCGCTATATCTATGCGCGCTTTCAGCTGTTTACCCACCGTATCAGCCGCCTGATGCTGACGCTGAATCTGCTGCATAGCCTGACGACCCGCCTGCATCTGGCCGTGGATGATCCCTGGTATCGCGCGCTGTGTCTGAACAGCGTGGCCCTGACCGGTGTTATCGACGCCATCGTGGCGCTGCGGCTCGATCTGGCTCGTCGTCGCCTGCGGCGTCTGGAGCGGATTAACCGGCTGATCGGGCGTCAGGCCCTGGCTGCGTCGGGAGAGGACGGCGAGCGCCGGGCACAGGTTTCGGCGCTGCTGCTGTCGATAGAGCATGACGTGGCCGCGATGCTGAACGGGGTATCGCTGACCTTCCTGTGCGATAAGGCCCGGGAGGATCGCCGTCTGCGCCTGCCGCCCGGCGCGCACCGTCGCTCCGGGCGGCAGGCGTAGGCGGTTTTGCGCGGCGCTGGCGCCCATTTGTCGCCGCGGTCATCCGCCGGATCGCGCAGCCAGGGTGGCGTCGGCGAGAAGTGCGCCGCCAGCGCATTGAGCGTGACCACCCGGCGCCGGGGCGAGGATTTGTCATTCGGTCAGAGAAGATGGATCGGGCGTTCGGCGAAGGCCGCCGCCGTCAGCAGCCCGATCAACGCGCTGCGTCGAATCAGCGGCGCGGCCGGCCAGTCGGGCTGTCGGGTGACCCCTGTCGCATGAGCGACATGGCATTAGCCAAAGGGGGGGCTGGCCGTTTTTTCAGCCACCCACAGATAAAAGTGTTCCGCCGGTGATAATCTGTCGGCGGCTGAATGCTGACGTTGTCCTGCGTGTACATGTGTATTGGCCCAGTGCCCGCGACTATCGTCTATGCCCGCTGAAATGCTTTAAATCCCGGCATGGGGCACACCCGTTGTTTGATATTCCGGAGAGCTTGCTCAATCAGATGATTAAGATACTTGCTTAGTCCGGCGGTAACCGCTTCATCTTCTGTTTTATCAGCGTTGAGTATTACCCATGTCGCTTTATTGACATGATTCTTATCAATGGTCTCGGTATTCTATAGACAAAATCACTTTGTCTATGCTGCGTTGTTGTACATTCAAGGTTTAGTTGATACACATTTTTATGAGTATCTATTAATGTCGCTCTATTAAGAAATAGAGATGGATTACATCGCTAAATCATAAATTCTTAAGTCTTGATGTATGCTAGGGATAAAACGGCATAATAACTGATATTTAATCAGTAGTTCAATGTTATTTCTTGCATTGATTTTCTTCATTAAGCTCCTCTTGATATAGCTTGATGATTTATTGCTAATAGAGAGTTTTTTTGCGATTTCATTATTGTTGATTCCTCGTAAGAAGTAATACATAAATCGTGTTTCAGTAGGCGAGATCAATCTGGAATCGCGCAGTCCAAGCGCTTTATCATTCAATGTATAAGATATATCCAGCAACAAGTCAGACAAAATATTACATATCTCATGAATGTTTTTTGATGATTCGATAAATCTCACCTGATGGTAATTAAACATATCGCTGAGAATGTGTATATATTTGCTATCCATAATGAATAGTACGACTCCACCTGGATCGGTATGTAATATATAATGGCCAATTTCAGCCAGGCTCATCCCTGACATAACATACACAGACACCTTCTCGTCATACTGATTTACGCCTAAATAAACAGATTTATCCAGCATGGTAGAACAGGCCTTTTCAAGGCCTGAAATAAAGAAGTTATCTAAGCCATAAAAATTTAATCGATTAGCAATAGAATTAGGCATAAACGCTTTCGTCAAAAATCATTGATTATATTTCAGCGAGCATGGGAAATATCGCCGGACGTATCCGGCGATTTATCAATTAAAAGATATACTTAATGCCTAGTGTTGCCGTGGTATCACTGTAGTGTTCCTTGCCAACCTGTACGCCAACGTTGCCCCACAGATTGACGCTATTATTGATTTTCCCATCAATGCCTAATTTTACCTCAGCAAGATTATTCGCGCCTTGCTGATAAGATCGATCGCCATTTACTTCAACAGCAAAGCGCTGTGTATTATGGAGCCAGTTTGCTTCAATAAACGGCTCAAACTCACGGGATTTATCTTTATCGATAATACTATGTCCTTTAAGAAAGGTACGCAGCCCCACTCTCGTCTGAATATTATTTGTATTGGTACCACGTATGCGCGTTCCATTGGCTTCCTGCATATTACCAGACTGAATCCCCATCCATGTCAACTGTAGCTGAGGCTGTAGATACCAGCTATTAAGGCTGCCATATTCAGTATGGTAATCTTTTAACTTAAGTGTATAGCCACTTTCTAGCGATGCACTCCAGCCGTGAGTGCGATAATTTTGTGCAACAGTTTGCTCACCTTTTACCTGGTTATTAAACCAGCCATATTGCAACCAGCTATCAACATAACTACCTGATTGGTCTTCGGGGTTAGCAAACCAAGAGCCGTACATACCCACGCTATAGCCATTCACTGATCCTTGAGCACGATATCCAGAAAGCGTTGAATGTGTATTGCTGTTGCTATGTCCATAACCCGCCATCACACCTAGATGGATACGCTGTTGACCCGGCATAATCCATTGGGCAATATCGCCTCCGAGTTGCACCAAGTAACGGTTACTTTGCGTGTCCAACTGACCACTATTATCCCTGGAAACATTATGACTACCGGACTGGCGTAACCACAGGCTGGTTGCATGCTTTTTACCCGTAAATGCATCGATATATTCTATTTCACCGAGGCGATCGTGCAGACTCATTGTAAAAAGTGTGTTGGCAGCAGCAATATTGGAAATATAGCCGCCAACTTCAGGCCGAAGAACCGGAGACTGAGCAGAAGCCAACGTATTACTCAGATACCAGTTAGATTTATTGTCTCCTTGCCCCCTGACGAGATAGTAATCATAAGCACCGGAAACAATACGCCCGACTTGATGGAAATCTGCAGAGGAATTTCCTGAAACATTAATCAGCTCAATCCCCTGTAAGGTTTTTTCTCCTACTCCTCCTACATTGGTTACACTGACCCATCCGCTGCCTTGTGTATCACCATTCACAATAAGTTTATTAATGGCTGAATCATCGCCATTAATAACCCCGTTAAAATAAAAATGGCCGTTATCGCTGTTTAAATTACCATCAATCGTCAGCGCGCCGTGGGGATTAGGGGATTGTTGTTCAGCAAAATACAGTGAACTGTCGACCAATGTCAGGCCGCTGATCCGTGATCCTGCAGCATTTTCCCATCGACTATAGTCACTCAACGTCATCGCTATCTTGCTATGACTGCTACTCATCGCGCTACCGCTAAGCAAACTCCCTTTAGCCTCTAGAGCAACATCGCCCTGTTCGGCTTCAAGCATGACACCGTTACCGGCGCTGATTGCTGAGTTCACCAATGCGATATTTGCCTTACCCGTATTTACATTAATTGCACTATGCTTTCCCCAAAGCTGTGAGTTAGAGACAGAAATATTTGCGACACTGCTAGGCTGAGTGCTATTAACGTACAGTCCACTACCCTGCTCAGCCTTGAGCGATGAATCGGTAACTTGTAGCGAACCACCATTATATATAGCTGCACCGTGTGCACCATCACCAATAGTACGGATATCTGTTTGGGAAAGGGATGCTTGACCCGCACGGATAGCTACGCCATGGCTACCACTTCCGCGAGTCTCTAAATAGGCGTTATCTAATGCTACTTTTGCATTCGCGCCATTCGCATAGGCGGCATAACTTCCTTTCCCTTCGGTAATGGCATGTAAACCTTTAGCCGCGACCAACGCCTGACTTACCGGATCACTACCATCCACACCTTGTTCGAGAGCCGTTGTACACTCTCTCCCTCCGTTCCTGGCACAAGCGGACAATGCAAATGCCCCATCTCCTCGCGTGACTACCTGCGTATTTCCTATCGTTGATATTAGCGTATCCCCGATGGTTCCGGAGACCTGAGCTAATATACCCATCGCCGAGGTTCCCTGCGTTGTAATGCGGTTATTACCACGTAGTGAGACATTAGCGCCGAACTCGCTAACAACACCATTCGCCGAGACATCCCCTGACATATCACCCAGTGTTTCAATCTGAATATTAGTCAGCTGCGCCTGAGAATTCTCGCCGCTGGTAAGTACACCGTAACTACCTGCACCTTCTGTAACAATCTGGCTATCATTACTGACAAGCATCGCACCTTGATGAACTAGCAAAGCACTCGACAACGCATGGCTCGTCACCACTTGAGCGTTATCTAGCGTTACTCGACTACCCGCATCCGTAGCATAGACGCCATAGGCAGCCCCCGTCGTTGCAATACTGCTTTGGCTTATTGCAACAGTACTTCCCCCTGAAACCATTGCACCATGCGAACCATCGCCGCGAGTCTGAATATTTCCACTATCAAAAGTCACCTCACTGCCGCTGTTAGCTTGCACTGCGGTGCTATTATTTCCTGTAGTGAACAGTGCAGTTTTTTGTGCATTCAGCGTTCCCTTAGCCTGAGCAAAAAGTGCAGAGGAAAACTCACCGCTAGTCTCAACCTGACTATTCTTAATATTTAGATTGGCCTCGAATTCAGCAATAGCGCCAGCAGCATTTAATCCAATCCCCCCTGCTGATGTTACGATGATTTTGGTTGCATCAACGTCTATCACTGAGCCTTTACCTGAGCTAAGTACCCCACCATGGCTCTTGTTATTGGATTCAACCACTGATTTAGAAATAGTTGTACTACCGCCCTCTTTTGACTGGAGAGCAAAACTTCCACCCCCGCTGCTGAGCAAGTGAGATGATGTTACATCTGTTCTTCCTCCTGATGTAGTCAAAATTCCACTGGATGCAATAGCCGCTGCAGTAATACTGGAGTTAGTGATTTCCAGGCTAGATTTGTTACCTACGGTCACAGTACTGATATATGCAGAACCATTATTATTTAGATTCTCACCCATTATTTTATGGTGGTTGCCATCAGAAAAATCCACGGGAGAGGCGATAGCGCTCTGAATCGCCGCGGTGATAACTCCAATAGCTAAGATTCCATTTGTGTTATTAATTGCGATAAATCTCATAATACTCCCCTAATGCACATCACATGCAAACATGCAGCACTCAAACAAATGTTACTTTTTTGAGAATAAACGATCTTTTATGCTGAAAAAAGACAATAACTCGATCTTTTGATCTGCAAAATTGAGTTGATGTGATATAAAAAACTAAAAAAAACAAAGATAGTCAAAATAAAAATCCAAATATATCAACTATATCGAATGAAAAGATCGTTTTGGATTATATTTTTGGTTTTAAATGCCAAATTTAAATAATGAATATGTATGTTTTCTTTTTGAAAACAGATTGGAATATTATTAACAATAAATTAACATGGATATTTCCATAAGATGACCACAAGCAACTGGAATAGAATAATTCATTGCATTTAATATAAACAGAATAACAGTAAGTAAGATGAATGTAACTTCATAAACTATTTCGGTGGTAGTGTAAAACGTGCGGTCTCTTTGTGATCCTGTCGCATGAGCGACATGGCATTAGCCAAAGGGGGGAGCTGGCCGTTTTTTCAGCCACCCACAGATAAAAGTGTTCCGCCGGTGATAATCTGTCGGCGGCTGAATGCTGACGTTGTCCTGTGTGTACATGAGTATTGACTCAGTGCCCGCCACTATCGTCTATGCCCGCTGAAATGCTTTAAATCCTGGCATGGGTCACACCCGTTATTTGATATTCCAGAGAGCTTGCTCAATCAGATGATTAAGATATCTGCCCTTACTGATGGTAATTATTTCATCGATTGAGCTATCGCCATTAGGTGTCACCAGTATGGCGGTATTGGCACCATTCTTATCAATAAATTCGCTATCCTGTGCGCCATGATGGCTACTCACCTTGTGAAAGAAGCGTAATGCGGCGGCGGTCTCCCGTTTGGCGGTCAGCCGGAAATCGACGGTTTGACCTACCGTGCCTATCGCACGATATAAATATTTTCACTGGTCTTTGATTTTGATGCCGGTTTCATTGATACGTCATCCGCGGCCCGCTGCCGTTTATACTAACGACATGCCTTATCCGGAAGCGGCGCCAAGCGGATAGCCCAGCGGTGAAGCATGGCGTGGTTAAAATGAATACCGCGCACGGTCATTATCTCTTCGAGATCGCGCCGAGGCAGTGAGTAAGTCAGATATCAGCGGATACACTGAACAATAACCTCGATGGGATAATCCCGTGGTTTGAGGGCGCTTCGGATAAGAGGCATGGTTAAGCGGCATCACAGGAAAACAGCATGTTACCTGAGCATCTGTCCTATGCGACAGATGCGAGATCCCGCTGGGCACTGCGTCTTGCCCGGCGTCGTAGGCCATTGCACTACGGCATAAATGTTATCTCCATCACTAATTTATGCCGCAATTAATATGCTTTTTCATTTTTTGAGCGCGGTAGCAAAATATTTTCCCCGCGGGGTGATAGGATCAAACCATAATAAATTAAAAATGTTTTTATCCCATCTTATCCTGGCTCCTATGTGTGAGGAAAATAACATGAATCTCAAGCTGCAGCTGAAGATACTGTCATTTCTGCAGTTCTACCTGTGGGGGAGCTGGCTGACGACGCTCGGTTCCTACATGTTTGTTACCCTGAAGTTTGACGGCGCGGCCATCGGGGCGGTTTACAGCTCGCTGGGGATTGCGGCGTTGTTTATGCCGACCCTGCTGGGGATCGTGGCGGATAAATGGATCAGCGCCAAGTGGGTCTATGCCGCCTGCCATCTGGTGGGGGCGTTGACCCTGTTCCTGGCGGCCCAGGTGACGACGCCAAGCGCCATGTTCGTGGTTATCCTGCTGAACTCCCTGGCCTATATGCCGACCCTGGGGCTGGTGAATACCATTTCGTATTATCGGCTGCAGAATGCGGGCATGGATATCGTCAGAGATTTTCCGCCGATCCGTATCTGGGGCACCATTGGGTTTATTCTGGCCATGTGGGCGGTCAGCTTCTCCGGCTTTGAGCTGAGCTACATGCAGCTGTATATCGGTGCCGTGGCCTCGCTGCTGCTGAGCCTGTTTGCCATGACGCTGCCCCATATTCCGGTGGCGAAACGCCAGGAGAAACAGGGCTGGGCGGAGATGCTGGGGCTGAATGCCTTTAGCCTGTTCAAGACCCCGCGCATGGCGATCTTCTTTATTTTCTCCATGCTGCTGGGCGCTGAGCTGCAGATTACCAACATGTTTGGTAACCCGTTCCTGCACAGCTTCGATCAGAATCCGCTGTTCAGCGGCAGCTTTATCGTCGAGCACGCCTCGGTGCTGCTGTCGGTATCACAGATCTCTGAGACCGTGTTTATCCTGACCATCCCGTTCTTCCTCGGGCGCTATGGTATCAAGAACGTGATGCTGATGAGCATGGTGGCCTGGATGCTGCGCTTCGGCCTGTTTGCCTACGGCGATCCGTCGCCGTTCGGCACCGTGCTGCTGGTGCTGTCGATGATCGTGTACGGCTGCGCCTTTGACTTCTTTAATATCTCTGGCTCGGTGTTCGTCGATCAGGAGGTCAAACCGTCCATCCGCGCCAGCGCGCAGGGGATGTTCCTGATGATGACCAACGGGTTCGGCTGTATCCTGGGCGGCATCGTCAGCGGGAAGGTGGTGGAGTATTACACCCACGGCGGTGTGACCGACTGGCCGACCGTATGGCTGATCTTCGCCGGCTACTCGCTGCTGCTGGCCGTCATCTTCCTGTTCCTGTTCCGTTACCGCTACGTCCGTCCGCAGGGGCATGACGCTGCCGTACGCCAGGAGGCCTGAGTCTTGCCGATATACCGGGCCGCACCGCAGAGTGCGGCCCATTTTTTTCGCCATGTTAATGCCCACAGGGTGCCCTCCCTCTTGCCCCGGCGCATCCGTTGTCTGTCCCGATCCCGGTCGTTAGGCTAGCCTTTTTCATTGCCGAATCTCACCCACGCAGGGGGACGCATGACGATTGTACCGTTGGATGAAACCATGATGCGCCGCTGGGTCGCACTGCGCGCCCAGCTGGCGCCGCAGACGCCGCTGAGCCGCCACTGGCTTGAGGGCTGCGCGCTGCTGGATGCCGCCCCCTACGCCGCCCTGCTGGCGCTGGACGCCGAAGGTGAGGCGCAGGGGTTTGTGGAGATTGCGCTACAGCCGGAGACGTTACAGCGCAGTGCGCCTGCCCGGCTGCGGCTGTGCTGCCTGTTCGTATCGCCCGACCGGCGACGGCGCGGGGTGGCGACGGCGCTGATGGCGGCGGTGGCGGCCTGGGGACGGCAGCGTGGATGCGCGGAGATGGTGACGGCGGTGGCGCTGGAGGATAGGGCGCAGCAGCGTATGCTGGCTGCGCTGGGGTTGACCGAGCAGGCACGGCAGGTGACCTACCGTCTACCGCTGTGAGATGAGCCGCGCCGCAGAGGAGCGTCCCGGCTGGCGGGACGCGGGCAGGGCGATTATACGGTGGCCGGCGCCAGCGGGCGGGAGCCGTGGCGGCGCGCGCTTTTGATCCAGGTCACGGAGCCCATCACGGCGATCGCGGTCAGCAGGATGTACTCCAGCGACATGGCGTAGACCCCCTGGATGGCGTAGATCACCACGCTGATGATGTCGATCACCACCCATAGCAGCCAGTTCTCAACGTATTTGCGGGTCATCAGCACCATCGCGGCGATGGAGAGCACCAGCATGGTGGAATCCCACAGCGGGAAGGCATCCGGCTGCAGATCCGGCATCACGGCGGCCACGCCCATTCCCTGCAGCAGATCGATGGCGACGCGGGTGAGGACGGCGAACACCGGATCGATAAAGCGGGTCATCAGGGCAATGGCAACCAGGCAGACCAGGGCCAGGGTTAGCGCCTTGCCGCGCGACAGCCAGCGTACCCTGAGGGCAGCCTCGTTATCGCCGTTCTGCCGACTCCAGGCGTACCAGCCGTACAGGTTGGCGGCGAAGAAGAACACCTGCAGCAGCAGGCTAGCATACAGCTGGATCTGGAAAAAGATGGCGGCAAACAGGGTGACGTTGATCAGCCCAAACAGGTAGTTGATGATCTTCTCTTTGCTGGCAAACCAGATACACAGCAGGCCAAACAGCGTGCCGATGGCTTCGATCCATGACAGGGCATATCCGCCTTCGCCGAGGGGGATGTTTGCCATTACGTTGTTAATGCTGAAAAAATCCATATCAGTTCCCCTTGTTATAATCCTGTCGGATGGCGTTGAGGGCCAGCTCGATCTCTCGGGCTTCGCCGCGCTGGCTGTGCGCTTCCTGCTGCTGGTAGTCGTTGATGCCCTGCGCCAGCCCACCGCTGTGGGTGACCACCACGTTGAGCACCGAGGCGGTGCGCAGGCCGCGCAGCGCGCCAACCACCATCAGCGGCGCGGTTTCCATATCGGCGGCCAGAATACCGCGCGCCGACCATTCGGCGTCCAGCTCGGCCTCTCGGTCGGTGTAAAAGCTGTCGTGGCTGCGCACATAGCCACAGTGCGCCGGGAACGCCAGGCGTTCGGCCTCTGTGCGCAGCAGGTGCACCAGGCCGTTGTCGGCGCAGGCCGGGTAGCTGGCAGGCGCATAGGCGTGGCTGGTTCCCTCATCGCGCACCGCGCCGCTGGCGATCACCAGATCGCCCATCGCCATGTGATCCTGCAGGGCGCCGCAGCTGCCGATGCGGATCAGGGTGGTGATGCCGATGTGGCGCAGCTCCTCCACGGCGATGGCGGTCGATGCGCCGCCGATGCCGGTGGAGATGGCCAGGACTTCGATGCCGTGGAACTCGCCGCGCAGCGCGCGGAACTCGCGGTTTTGCCCCAGCGGCTCGACCTTCTCCAGAAAGCGGGCGACGTGCTCAACGCGCTGCGGATCGCCGGGCAGCAGCGCATAGCGTGCCTGGGTCATGGCGCGGCTCAGGCGGATGTGCGGTTGTAGTTCCATCGGGCTCCTCATACGTCTGTATTACAGACCGGCTTCACGCTGCAGGCTGTCGGGATCAAGCAGGGTAATATACTCCCCATCAACCGCGATAATCTGCTGCGCCTTCAGGGTGAACAGGATGCGATTGATGCTGCGCACAGCGGCGGCAAACTCGTGGCTGAGCTGCTGTTTGTCCAATGCGATGCGCTCGCTCTCCTGCTGCGCAAAGCGGTGCCACAGCGTCAGCGATACCCGCTGTTGCAGGGTATACAGGCTGTCGGCACCGGCCTTGGCAGACAGGTGATAATACTGCTGGCTGCAGGTACGCAGTATGCGTTGATTAAAATGGTTATCCAGCGCCAGCCAACGGTGGAAGTCATCGCGGGTGAGCTCCAGTAGACGCGTCTCGCGGGTGGCTTCGACCGAGCAAATATAGGGGCGCTGTTCAAATATTTCCAGCTCCCCCAAGATGTCTCCCTGGTGGTAGCGAGCCTGCTGATAACGGCGTCCGTCGTCAGCTTCAAAAAAGATGTCGGCTTCTCCCTGCAATATTAGTCGGAAATGCTGGCAGATATCGCCTTGCCGGCAGATCAGCCCGTTCTGAGCGACCGTTCGCGCGGACCAGCGGCGCATGATGCTCAGCGGACAGTGCTTAACCCAATCGTAGAGGGCGGCATTGGCGGTGACCTGTGCAATGATGGCCTGCCACGCTTCGCTGTGCATGCCGCAGTTAGCTTTGAACACTATAGATATTCCTTCGGTTACGGGACAGGACGGGCGTCCGCTGCGGCAGCAACGGGGGCGTAAAAACTGCCGACGGGCTCTGATATTACACACCCGCCCGGGACAAATGTCCCGGGCGGGTGTGTTGTGGCGGGATATGTGACGGCGATCTCGTTTGGATACGCCGCGGACGGACTCAGATCAGGACGATCAGCAGCAGCAGCCCCACCAGCATCACCGGCGCGGTGCGCTTGACCAGATCGAGCGGCGAGACGCCGACCATGCCGGCGACCACGATGGCGGCGGCGGAGAGCGGCGAGGCGGTGCGCCCCAGGTAGCTGGCGAAGGCGGCGGCGGTTCCCAGGCTGGTGCCATCCATGCCAAAGGCGGCGGCGTGGGGGGTTATGGCCTCGTTGAAGGCGTAGGCCGCGGCGTCGCCGGATCCTATCACGATGGCCATCAGAAACGGGCCGACGGTGCCGCCGAAGCGGGCAGCCTGCGGGTAGTCGATCAGCAGCGTTTTGGCGGCATCGATAAGCCCTATGGCGCTCAGGCCGGCCACAAAGACCCCGGCGCAGATGATAATGCCGAACACGTCGCTGTAGGCTTTGCCCATGCCGTCGAAGAAGGCGGGAATCGCTTTGCCCGGGTGGGTACGGGTGACCAGCAGGGTGGCGAGGATCCCCCACATGACCGCCTGCGGAACCCCCATCTTCAGCCAGCTGACGCCGCCGAAGGCGCCGAGCATCAGCAGGGTGACCGGCAGCAGCGGCATCAGCGCGGCCAGCAGATTGATCGGTTGGTGGTTGGCCTGCATCTCGCTTTCCAGCGTTGAGTGATAGCCGCGATGCTCACGGCGCAGCAGGGCGGTCAGCGTCATGCCGACCATGATCAGCAGCCCCAGCCACACCACGGTCATGGCGCGTGAGCCGATGATGGTCATCACGTCGCCACCGACGATCTTGGCCACCAGGGCCATGTGCGGACTGCCCGGATTGAGCAGGCTGGCGCCGAAGGTGCCCGCCAGTACCGCGGCGCCGGCCATCACCGGGTGGATACCCGCCGCCAGCTGCAGCGGGATCATGGTGATACCGGCGGCGGCGGCGGCTCCGGCGGCGCTGGGCAGCGCCAGCTGGACGAAGGTGGTCAGCAGAATGGTGCCGGGGATCAGCAGCAGACCGACGCGGCGCAGCGGTACGCTCAGCAGGCGTACCAGGTGGCGGTCACAGCCGGTAAACTTCATCACGGTGGCGAAGCCGATGGCCGACAGGATCGCCTGGATCAGCCCCTCGGAGACCATCTTCTGGGCAAAGCTGTTCATCGCCGCCATCGGATCGGCGGCCAGCAGGCACATCAGCAGGCCGGAGAACAGCAGCACGGTGCGGGTATCCTGGCGCTTGATCAACAGGATCACCGTCAGGATCAGGATCGCAATACCGGCAATAACTAACATGGTTTAGTCTCCCGAGACAGGGCGTTGGTAGATGACGTGGCGCTGCGTATCGTAGGGCGGCTCCTGCGCCAGCCGGGCACGCAGGGCATCGAACTCGGCCAGCCACTGGATGCGCCAACGCGCCTTGAGCGGCGCCGGCTGCCAGCAGGCGTCGATGGCGTTGGCCAGCATGGTTCGCACTCCGTCGAGATCGAAGCCGAACTCCTCCACCATGACCCGGTAGCATTCGGCGCCGTTGGTGTCGTGCATATGCCAGTCGTCGGTGGCCGGGATCAGGTTGATGCCCGCCGCCGCCATGCGGCGGATGGGATGGCATTGGCGCCACGTGTCGCGATCGGGCCAGCGCTTGAGGAAGAAGGTGTTGCTGGGCACCACGGTAAAGGGAACGCCGTCGCGGGCGCAGCGCGCCATCAGCTCGGGGTTATCGACGATGCTGTAGCCGTGATCGATGCGATCGAGGTGCAGCAGATCCAGTCCGCTCTCCACGTTACGCCAGTGCAGGCCGAACTCGCTGCAGTGGCCGGTCAGGCGCAGTCCGCCCTGACGCGCCAGACGGTAGGCTTTCCAGAAGTGCTCTATCGGCGCATCGTGTTCGCGGTAGTCGATGCCGATTCCGGGCACCAGCGGGTGCGGGTGCGATAGCACCGTCTCCACCATGCGTACGGCTTCTTCGGGACTCTTTTCGCGGTTGATGGCCGGCAGGAACAGCGCGTGGATATCCCAGCGCTGGGCGGCGCAGGCTAGTCCCTCCGCCAGCGCGGCGGTGACCTCGGCATAGGGCAGCGCGGTGTCAGAGGGGTTCCAGAACAGCTCCAGGTGGCGTACGCCGGTCGCCGCGGCGTCCTCGGCCACCTCCTGCATGACCCGGCAGTAGTCCTGGGGGCGCGTCAGCAGCGGGTAGAGGAAATTAAGGGCGGCGATACCGCCTTTGACCTGACCGGTCTCCGCCTGATAGCGGCGGTAGAAGCTCTTGGCATCGCGTTCACTGAGGGTCACGCCCGCCTGCTTCGCCAGGTCGCGCATCGTCTCTAGGCGAACGCCGCCCAGCAGGTGGTAGTGCAGATCCAGTTTGGGGAATCTGGCCAGAAAATCCGGCCAGGTAATCGTTTGCGTCGCTGGCATTGACCTATCCCGCGGCAGAAAAAGGGAAAGGCGCATCATAGGGGAGCGCGCGCCGGGCGTGAAATGCTATTCCGGCATGGCTCAGGCCGATTCGGCACCGGGGCCGGTTTTTCGCCGGCGCTCAGCGCGCCGGCGCGGGCGGCGGCCAGAAGGCATGGTCGGCGGCGATGCGCTGCGCCAGCCGCTGCCAGAAGGCCTCGGCGCGCTGGTGCAGGCGGGCGCGGTTGCGATAGAGGCGGATCTGATAGGGGACGCGCCAGCGCTGGCGATCCACGGCTACCAGCCGGCCCTCCGCCAGCTCTGCGCCGATCTGGCAGTCGGCGAGCCAGGTCAGGCCGTGGCCGCGCAGCGCCATCTGGCGGTGCAGATCGCACAGCGAGGCCTCAAACAGCGGCTGGGCGGGGAAGGGATACTGGGGCATCAGACGCTCTACCATGCGGGCGCTGTAGGAGTCCGGGGTGTAGCGCAGCACCGGCACCGGTTGTTCGCCCGGTTGAAAACGGGCCTGGCCGTTGGTATCGGGGGCGCTGACCAGCAGCAGATCGCCGCGCCCGAGCAGCAGGTTGTCAAACGGCGGCTGTAGCAGGGCGTGGTTATCAAAGGCCAGCAGGAAGTCACTCTCACCCTCCATCAGCGCCTCGACGGCGAAGTCCACCCGCAGAATATCAACGCCGAAGGGTAAGGGCGCCGGGTCGTCCGCGGTGACCGCGGCGATCAGGTCGAGCAGAAAAGGGGAGGAGAGGCTGTGGGGAGCGCTGAAACGTACCGGATGGAGCAGAGCCTGCGGGCGTCCGTTGATGTTGTTCAGCCCTTCGCGCCATTGGTTGGTCATGGCGTGGGCCAGCAGGCGAAACTGGTAGCCGGCGGGCGTCAGGGTCACCGGCGTGGTGCTGCGATCGACCAACTGCTGACCCACGCTCTGCTCCAGCGCCCGAATATGGCGGCCAAAGGCCGGCTGAGTGATATTGCGGCTGGCGGCGGCGCGGGAAAAGTTACGCAGCTCTGCCAGTGCCAGAAAGTCTTCAAGCCAGCCTATCTCCATCTCTGCTCCCCCTCCGCGGTTCTCCGGATGCTCCCCGCTATCCTGCCCTCTCGGCCAGTGGTATGACAACCCCGTCGCGCGATTCTCAGTGAATAATATATTTTTTCCGAACATACATGTAGGGAAAATAATTTGAATGATAAATATGGAGATTAAATCATCGGTATTTACGATGTAATTAAGCTGCTCAATTCGAATTATTTGGTGATCGAAGGCGCAGAATTGTATCTCTGATAAGAGAATTACCGAAAATGTGAGGCATGCACTGCCTACTTATCCGATAGCTAAAATAAGATGTCATACAGAAATTGGCGTAATTACTTATTTGTTCAGACCAAAAGTAACACATATTCAACCAATATCAGGGAGCCTTGCCATATGAAACTGAAAACTTTTTCCCGTCATATCCTCTGTGCAGCCGTGCTTTCTCTGATCGCTGGCGGCGCACAGGCAGCAGAGAAAGTCACGCTGAAACTGGCTCATAACCTTGAGCGCAGCCACGTTGTGCACCAAGCCTTCGAGCAGATGGCGAAAGAGGTACAACAACTTTCTAACGGCAATATGCGTATCCGTATTTACCCCAGCAGCCAGATGGGCAGCGCCCGCGAAACCCTCGAGCTGTTGCAGAACGGCGCGCTGGATATGACCAAAGGCTCCGGTAGCGATCTGGAATCATTCGATAACGTCTACGCCATTTATAATATGCCGTACCTGTTTAAGGATCAGCAGCACTTTAATAACGTCGTCTATGGTCCGGTCGGCAAAGAGATTATGGATTCCACCAAGGATAAGGGCTTCTTCGCCATGTCCGCCTACGTCGCCGGTACCCGCAGCTTCTATGCCAAGAAGCCGATCACCTCGCCCGCCGATCTGAAAGGGATGAAAATCCGCGTTCAGGCCAGCCCGACCACCATCAAGATGGTGGAGCTGATGGGCGGCTCTCCGACGCCGATCTCCTTCGGCGAGGTGTATACCGCCATGCAGCAGGGCGTGGTGGATGGCGCGGAGAACAACATACCTTCCTGGGTGCAGACCCGCCACATCGAAATCGCCAACGTCCTGTCTGAAGATGAGCACGCCTCGATTCCGGACTACCTGGTCATCGCCACCAAAACCTGGGAGAAGCTGACCCCGGAGCAGCAGGCCATCCTGACCAAAGCCGCCCGCAATTCTGAAGTCTACCAGCAGAAGCTGTGGGATCAGGTCGATGCCGAGTCCCGCGCGCAGGCCAAAGCGATGGGTGCCAGCATCGTAACCGTAGACAAGGCACCGTTCCGTGCCGCCGTACAGCCGCTGTATGACGAGTTCCGCAAGGATCCGCAGCAGGCCGCGCTGCTGGACAAGTTCGAAGCCGCCGCGCAGTAACGCCGTTATGCGCGGGCGAGAGATACGCCCGCGCCGTTTCATCCCGCTATTTGGATAGACCGTATGATTCTCGATCGGATCAAAAAAATCGTCGACCGCAGTATCGCCTCGTTTGCGGTGGTGGTGATGGTGGCGCTGGTGGCCTGCGTCGTCTGGCAGGTATTCAGCCGTTATGTGCTCAGTCAGCCCAGTACCCTGACTGATGAACTGGCGCGTTTTCTGATGATTTGGGTCGGCCTGCTGGGTGCCGCCTATACCGTGGGCGCCCAGCGCCATCTGTCGATTGATCTGCTGGCAATGTCGGTCAGTGCCCGTACCCAGGCCGCGCTGAGCGTGCTGGTCAATCTGCTGGTGATGGTGTTCTCGTTCCTGGTAATGATCGTTGGGGGGCGAATGCTGATCGAAAAGACCCTGGAGACGGCGCAGCTGTCGGCGGCGATGCAGATCCCGATGGGGTATGTCTATTTTATTCTGCCGCTGAGCGGCGCCATCATCATTTTTTATAGTCTGTACTTTGTGATCAGTGGAATGAAGAAACTGGCCATCCCGCAAGGAGTGAATAACTGATGGAGAGCTATATCGCCCTGACCCTGTTTGGCAGCTTCTTCTTTCTGGTGTTTGTCGGTGTGCCGATTTCATTCTCTATCGGTATCGCCACCTTTGCCTCCATGCTGCTGATGTTTCCGTGGGAGATCGCTACCATTACCGTCGCGCAGCGTCTGGCCAACGGGCTGGATAACTTTGCGCTGCTGGCAATACCGTTCTTTATCTTTGCCGGCACCCTGATGAACAGCGGCGGTATCGCCATTCGATTGATCAACCTGGCACAGGTGATGGTAGGACGTGTGCCCGGCTCCCTGGGGCACGTTAACGTGCTGGCCAACATGATGTTCGGCTCCATCTCCGGCTCGGCGGTGGCGGCGGCGGCGGCGGTGGGGGGGACCCTGCACCCGATCCAGACCCGCGAAGGCTATGATCCGGCCTTCTGTACGGCGGTGAACGTGTCGTCCTGTATCACCGGGCTGTTGATTCCGCCGTCCAACGTGCTGATCGTCTTCTCCCTGACCGCCGGCGGCGTGTCGGTGGCGTCGCTGTTCCTGGCCGGCTATCTGCCGGGGATCCTGATGGGGCTGTCGATCATGGTGGTGTGCGCCTTTATCGCCAAGGCGCGTAACTATCCGGTCAGCGCGCGTCCGACCCTGCGTCAGGCAGGTAAAGCTTTCTGGGATGCCTGGCCCAGCTTGCTGCTGGTATTCATCGTGATGGGCGGGATCCTCGGTGGTGTCTTTACCGCGACCGAAGCCTCGGCGATCGCCGTGGTGTACACCTTTGTGCTGTCGGTGCTGATTTATCGCGAAGTGAAGTGGCGTGATTTGCCGCGGCTGATCCTGGAGTCGGTGGTGACGACCTCCATCGTACTGCTGCTGATTGGCTTCTCCGTCGGCATGTCCTGGGCGATGACCAACGCGGATATCCCTTACATGATCAGCGATGCGCTGATGGGGATTTCGGAAAATCCGATCGTCATCCTGCTGCTGATCAACATTGTGCTGCTGATCGTCGGTATCTTTATGGATATGACCCCGGCGGTCCTGATCTTTACCCCGATCTTCCTGCCGATCGCACAGGAGCTGGGGATGGATCCGGTACACTTCGGGATCATGATGGTCGCCAACCTGTGTATCGGCCTGCTGACGCCGCCGGTCGGTAGCGCGCTGTTCGTCGGCTGCTCTATCTCCGGCGTGAAGATCCAGCAGCTGATTAAGCCGCTGCTGCCCTTCTACCTGGCGCTGATCGTTGCGCTGATGATGATCACCTATATCCCGCAGATCTCCCTGTTTGTGCCGCAGCTGTTCGGCCTGATGTAAGCGGAGTCACAACCCGGAAGGCAGAGTTTATCTCTGCCTTTTCGCATTTTTCCACCCGCCGTCGGGTATCAATCCCCCGCGTTTTTAGTGAACCGCGGGGGATTTTTCATTACCGCGCCCGGTCTGCGCTGACATCAAGAGCGCGGCGCCGTTAGCGTTCCCCTCCAACGCGCGCTGCCGGCATCCGGTTTTTTAACGGTGCGATGCCGATGCCCTGCGCGATCCCATCCAGCGTCAGCTTACCCTATGGGGTAATCCGGTAGCCTTTCCGTGTTTATCCTGCTGCGCGCGCGGCAGTACGCTCTTCACGCCGACGTTGCTATCGTTGGTCAGCGCCAGCGTTGTGCTGTCGATGCGCGCCAGCCACGCGGCTTTCTTCTGTTGCCAGCCCAGCTTACGCAGGTCAGCCGCCGGCGTGTGTCCACGAGCGTTATGCCACGCTGTGCCAGGTTCGCGGCCGGCCGGTCAAATGTGCTCAGGTCGCTGGCGTGAGCCTGGTCGACTGCCTCGGGGGGCATGGCGTCGTCGTGTTCTACCAGCAGGATACGCTGGGTATCGGTCGCTACGATATCGCCGATCCCGGCGTCACTGCGCTTAGCATCTGCCGCGGCATCGATCGGATAGCCGTACACCGCCGTTTTACCGCAGGCCGGATCAACGCTGACCAGGCGGATCAACAGTGCTCGGCGTCAACGCCACGCACCGTTACGGGATACGTCCTAGCGCCCTATAACGCCGAGGGGCAGAAAATGATACGGCACTGAAATCGGCGGGAAGCTATCGGTCGGGCGGAGGGGGAAACGGGCAGTATTATGCCCGTGTGGCGCGGCCTGACGGGATGTTTCAGCAAAACCAGCGGGGGGCTTCGTTATCACCGAATTATCTGGTCTGACAGCTCACAAAAAGCAGATTTAGTCGCGCGGAGAATTGCGCCGTCGGTTGCCTGTGAGATAATGAACCGGTTCGCAGGATTCGGCTAAAATCCCGCTGAACGACTCCCGATTCTGACAGATCGGGTTCAGAAAGCAGAGAGGCTCTC
Source organism: Edwardsiella anguillarum ET080813 (assembly GCF_000264765.2). GTDB lineage: Bacteria > Pseudomonadota > Gammaproteobacteria > Enterobacterales > Enterobacteriaceae > Edwardsiella > Edwardsiella anguillarum. Next base: position 1,164,584 of record NZ_CP006664.1, on the reverse strand, counting down.
CCCCCTCTGCTTTCGCTTTTCTGCCCCGCGTCATCCCCCCGCTCCGTCGCCTGCGCGCCGCGTATACAGTCTGCGTCTCTGCTACGATGAACGACCACTTCCACCTTCGCGCTTACATCCGCGTTCACCTCCAGCTCCACGTCTACCTCCGCGTCCACCTCTGTCCCGCGTTATACGCGTGCGGCTATCGCCGACAGGGGGCCGGTGCGCCGGCTCTCTGCGGTGTGGCGGCGATCACGTAGACTGCAACCGGTTTCTGAAACCGGTTGCAGTCTCTTTTTGCCGCAGTCTATACTGCGGAGCGGGGTGCCCGCGGGGCGCAGAGTAAGCGATGGCGTGACGCCGAGGAGCTACGGTCATGGGATTTCCCGAGGGATTTTTGTGGGGGGCGGCGACGGCGGCCTATCAGGTTGAAGGGGCGCATGACGCCGACGGCAAAGGGCGCTCCGTGTGGGACGTTTACTCACATCGGCCCGGCACGACCTACCAGGGCAGCAACGGTGATGTGGCGGCCGACCACTATCACCGCTTTCGTGAGGATGTCGCCCTGATGGCCGAGCTGGGGATGACCTCATACCGCTTCTCACTCTCGTGGTCGCGGCTGCTGCCGGAGGGAACCGGGCGGGTCAATGAGGCGGGCGTGCGCTTTTACAGCGAGCTTATCGATGCGCTGCTGCAGCATAATATCCGTCCGATGATCACGCTATACCATTGGGATTTGCCGCAGGCGCTGCAGGATCGCTTCGGCGGCTGGGCCGATCGCCGCATCGTAGAGGCCTTTGAGGAGTACGCCAGTCTGTGTTACGCCCGCTTCGGCGATCGGGTCGATCTGTGGTCGACCTTTAACGAAACCATCGTCTTTATCAGTATGGGGTACTTTACCGGCCAGCATCCTCCGGGGCTGAAGGATCCGCGCATCGGCATTCAGGCCTGTCACCATGTATTTCTGGCCAACGCGCGGGCGGTAAAGCGTTTTCGCGAGATGGGCGTGGCTGGGCAGATCGGCTTCGTTAACGTGATGCAGCCGAACGATCCCATCAGTCAACGTCCTGAGGATCTGCGCGCCTGCGCGCTGGCCGAAGGGATCTACACCCACTGGCTGTTCGATCCGGTACTGAAGGGCCGCTATCCGGCGGAGCTGCTGGCGATGGCGCAGCAGGCGTTTGGCGTACCGCAGTTTGCCCCGGGCGATGCGGCGTTGCTGCGGGAGAACACCGTCGATTTTATCGGACTGAACTACTACAAACGCGAGATGATCGCCGCCAATGAGGATATACAGGGCTTTGATCTCAATACCAGCGGAGAGAAGGGCAGCGGCGGCGGCATGGGGTTTAAGGGGCTGTTTAAGATCGTACGCAACCCCGATGGCGTCTACTCCGACTGGGACTGGGAGATCTATCCGCAGGGGCTGACGGAGGCGATTGCGCGCATTCGTCGGCGCTACGGCGCGATCCCCATCTATATCACCGAGAACGGACTGGGGGCCAAAGATCCCATCACCGACGCTGAGATAGCCGATCAGCCCCGTATCGACTACCTGCGCGACCATATCGCCGCCGTCGAGCAGGCTATCGCCGAGGGCGCCGACGTGCGCGGCTACTACCCCTGGTCGTTTATCGATCTGCTCTCGTGGCTGAACGGTTACCAGAAGCAGTATGGCTTCGTGTATGTCGATCGGCAGCGGGATCTGGCGCGGCGCAAGAAGCGCAGCTTCTACTGGTATCAGCAGGTGATCCGCAGCAACGGCGCCCAGCGTTAAGTCCTGTCCTCCCGACGGCGCCGCCCGGCTGGTTTTTCCCGCCTCAGCGTTTATGATAAAGGGATAGGGCCGCCGTTGGCGGCAGACAGAGACGGTCGCGTTGCCGTCGCAGTGCAGGAGTGGTCTCTCAGTAACGATGAACGGACGGAGCAGAGGTTTCTTTGGCCTGATCCTGGCCCTGAGTGTCATGATCGCGGGCGGTGCGGCGCTGGCGCAGCACCATGTGCGCGGGGCCAGTGATGAACAGGCGCGACAGACGGAAGCGTCGATCGAGCAGCTGACGCGTCAGGCGCGGGTGGTGGCCTATCTCCAGGCGAACCAGCGGCTGCCTGACTACTATATTACCAAGCGCCAGGCGCGGGCGGCGGGCTGGGATCCCGCACGCGGCAACCTGTGCCAGGCGGTGCCGGGGCGGGCCATCGGCGGCGATCGTTTCGCCAACCGCGAGGGGCGTCTGCCGCAGCAGGCGCACCGGATCTGGCGTGAGGCCGATATAAACTATCGCTGTGGCCGTCGTCAGGCGGATCGTGTACTGTACTCTAACGACGGTCTGATTTATGTCACCCGTGATCACTATCGACACTTTACCCGTATGGAGTGATCGCCATGCAAAAAGTCCAGTTTGATTTTAACCAGATAGCCGATTTAGCGGCGTTCTATCGCCAGTTTTCCCGGGCCTTTACGCTGGCGCCGAGGTTTGGCAACAACCTTGATGCGCTGTGGGATGCGCTGACCGGCGATATCGGGATGCCGCTGGAGATTACGTTCGTCAACTTCGACGCCGCGAAAAGGCGACGCTTTGCAGCGCTGGTGCTGCTGTTTGAGGACGCCGAAGAGGAGCTGGAGGGCGAGTTGCGCTTTAATACCTACGATAGAGCGGCCTAATACGCGGGGAAACGGCGCTACCGGCCAAGCGGCCGGCAGGCGCGTTGTATCAGTCGTTTGTTTCTGCCAGCGTGCGCAGATATTGGAAAATCTGACGTGCGGATTTGGGGGGCTTGTTACCGTCCCGCTCTTTTTTGGCGTTGCGGATCAGGGCACGCAGCTGCTGGCGGTCGGCGTGGGGATAGAGGTTGAGAACCTCGGTGATCGTCTCATCGCCATCGTTGATCAGACGGTCGCGCAGCTGTTCTAGCTTATGGAACAGAGCAACCTGCTGATTGTGGCGGTTTTTCAGCTTATCCAGCGCCGTCTGGATCGGCTCGGGATCGCGCTGGCGCAGCAGTTTACCGATCAGCTGCAGCTGGCGACGACGCCCCTCTTTCTTGATGCGCTGCGCTAGCTCAATTGCGGCGCGCAGATCTTCATCCAGCGGGATGCGGTCCAGCGCATTTTTCCCGAGGTCTACCAGTTCGGCCCCCAGGGCTTTCAGGGCTTCGGCATCGCGTTTGATTTCGCTTTTGCTGACCCAGATGATTTCATCATCATCTTCGTTCTCTTGTTGGCCTGGGATCTCGTCCAGCCACTCTTCGTCTGGATGTTTGTGCATGGCAGTTTCCTTAAAAAATGGCGCACATCCTAACAGGTGTACGCGTGCGTGTCGCGCAATTATCGGCCCGCGCCGACGCCGCGGTCGATGGATGACCCGTAAGACGGTTTCCCGTGCAGAAGTATATACCCGGCGCCCGTTTTACGGCAGGGAATGTTCGCCATCGCCATCGCCCCCACGCGCCGCGCTGTAGCGCCGGAAAATAGCGCGTTACGCCTGGTCTGTCGCGCGACGGTGACGGCGGATCGGCGCAGTGCGCTGAAATTAATACTCTGATTAATAATACATATTAATATTTAATTGGCGGATTGTGATCTGATGGGGGATATATAATATTTTGCTAAATCGTCTTTTTTGATCTGTTAACGGTGGCGGAAAGTGGGACCGAACACGGAACGTCGGTCAGGGAAAATTAATTTGTCATAGGTTTTGACTCGAAAGACAATATAATTATAATGCCGCGGTCTAAATTAATATAGGTTAGTTATGTCAGATTTGTTGAAGTCACTGAATAATATTCGTACGCTGCGTGCCTATGCACGCGAAACCCAGATTACCGTTCTGGAAGATATGCTGGATAAGCTGCGCGCCGTGGTAAGCGAGCGCCGTGAAGAGATCGAGCAGGCTGAGAGCAGCCGCCGCGAGCGTGAAGAGAAGCTGAAGTCCTACCGCGAAATGCTGATGGCCGAAGGGATCTCTCTGGATGATTTACTGGAGATGGAAAAGGTCACTGAGCGTAAAGCTAAGCGTGCGCCGCGTCCGGCTAAATATGAATATCTGGATGAGAACGGCGAAATTAAGCAGTGGACCGGCCAGGGCCGCATGCCGAAAATGATCAAGAGTGAAGTCGACGCCGGTAAATCCCTGGATGATTTCCTGATCAAATAAATTCTCCGACCGTCATGATGCTCCCCGTCAGCGCGGGGCATGGCGGTCGCGCCGTTATTTGCGGCGGCGCCGCGCGTCCCGTCTTTTTCTTATCTCATCCCTTCGCTGGGTCGCGCTGCGCCTGCGGCACGGCACTCGCACCGCGGCGGGTCTGCGCCGGGACATGCGCTGGCAACGAAATTCGCTGCGCTTCCTGTTACACTCATAGCTGCTGTTCCCTCATTGGGCGCCGTTGTCCCTGGGCGGTTGTCGGCGATCGCGCCGGCCTGTACCGCTGCCGGCTGTCCGCGGGAGATACGGCCCTGTATTACTCAGGCTGCGGCCTGTTGTCATAGCCGACGGCGCGGTGTCGTCCGGTTTAACCGTTTTGCAATCATGGCGGATTAATGAAAGTCATCAATCAGGTAGCAGAGCAGCGCAAGGCGCTGGAAGAGGCCGTGGCGCAGGCGCTGACGCTGGCGCAGGCCGGAGCGGATGCGGCAGAGGTGGCGGTGACCCGGACCACCGGCATCAGCGTCAGCACCCGCTTTGGTGAGGTCGAGAACGTCGAGTTTAACAGCGACGGCGCGCTAGGGATCACCGTCTACCATCAGCAGTGTAAAGGCAGCGCCTCCTCGACCGATCTCAGCCCGCAGGCCATCGCGCGTACGGTGCAGGCGGCGTTGGATATTGCGCGCTACACCTCTCCTGACCCCTGCGCCGGGCCGGCGCCGTGCGATCTGCTGGCGTTTGAGGCGCCGGATCTGGATCTGTTTCACCCGGCGGAGCTGAACGCTGAGCAGGCGATTGCGCTGGCGGCAGAGGCCGAGCAGGCGGCCCTGAGCGCCGATGCGCGAATCAGCAATACCGAGGGCGGTAGCTTCAACAGCCACTATGGCATCCGTGTCTTCGGCAACAGCCACGGCATGCTGCAGAGCTACTGCTCCAGCCGCCACTCCCTGTCCAGCTGCGTGATTGCCGAGCAGGACGGCGACATGGAGCGCGATTACGCCTATACCATCTCCCGCGATATGGATGACCTGCGCTCCGCGCGCTGGGTCGGCGAGGAGTGCGCCCGCCGAACGCTGGCGCGCCTGGCACCGCGTCGTCTGCCCACCATGCAGGCGCCGGTGATGTTTGCCGCAGAGGCCGCCACCGGGCTGTTCGGCCATCTGGTCGGGGCGATTAGCGGCAGCAGCGTGTACCGCAAGTCCACCTTTTTACTCGATAGCCTGGGCCAGCAGATCCTGCCCTCCTGGCTGACCATTGATGAGCAGCCGCACCTGCTGCGCGGTCTGGCGTCGACCCCGTTCGACAGCGAAGGGGTACGCACCACGCCGCGCCGTATTGTACAGGACGGCGTGCTGCAGACCTGGCTGCTGACCAGCTATTCGGCGCGTAAGCTGGGGCTGCATAGCACCGGTCACGCAGGCGGTATTCATAACTGGCGTATCGCCGGCCGCGGGCTGGGATTTGAACAGATGCTGCGCGAGATGGGGCGCGGCTTCCTGGTCACCGAGCTGATGGGGCAGGGGGTGAGCGCGGTGACCGGCGACTATTCGCGCGGCGCATCCGGTTTCTGGGTGGAGAACGGCGAGATCCAGTACCCGGTGAGCGAGGTTACCATCGCTGGCAATCTGCGCGACATGTGGGCCAACATGGTCACCATCGGCGACGATATTGAAACGCGCAGCAACATTCAGTGCGGCTCGGTGCTGCTGGACAGCATGCAGATCGCCGGGGAGTGAAGGGGGTCTCATCGCCTCGGCGCGGATAAAAAAACCGCATGGCAGGCGCCATGCGGTAGCGTGGGGCGATGTGTTTAGCGCGAGCCAATGTTGCGCAGCGATTTGCCGGCCATCAGATTACGCTCGATGTGCTCCAGGGAGATATTCTTGGTCTCCGGGATCAGCGCCAGGGTAATGAAGATGAAGATCAGGTTCAGGGCGGCGTAGACCCAGAAGGTGTGGGCGCTGCCCAGATTGTTCAGCATGGTCAGGAAGGTTGCCCCGACGATCATGTTGGCGATCCAGTTGGTGGCGGTGGAGCAGGTGATGCCGAAGTCGCGCCCTTTCAGCGGCTGGATTTCGGAGCACAGCACCCAGATCAGCGGGCCGGCGCTCATGGCGAAGCCGACGATAAACAGCAGCAGCATAAAGATGGCGAAGTACTGCACTACGCTGGAGGTAATGCCGATGTTCATCATGGTGCCCAGGGTGCCCATCCCGACGGCCATGACGATAAAGCCCAGGATCAGCGTTGGCTTACGGCCCCAGCGGTCCACCAGACCGATGGCGATGAAGGTGGCCAGTACGTTGACCAGACCGACGATCACCGTTCCCCACATCTGCTGTTCGGTGCTGGCAAAGCCGGCCAGATCGAAGATTTTCGGCGCGTAATACATAATGACGTTCATCCCGGTAAACTGCTGCATGACCTGCAGCAGGATCCCCAGATAGACCGCCCGGCGAAAGTTGCTGTTCTGCAGGAACAGCGTCCAGCCGCTCTGCTTCAACTTCAGACTGTCACGAATATCGTTCAGCTCATCCTGGGCCTGCTGGCTGCTGTCGCGCAGCTTTTCCAGCACCTGGCGCGCCTGTTCGTGGCGGTTACGGGAGGCCAGCCAGCGTGGGCTGTCCGGCAGGAAGAAGACCCCCAGCAGCAGCACGATGGCCGGGATGGTGATCACCCCCAGCATCCAGCGCCAGGAGCCGGTATAGCTAAAGGCGGTATCGGACAGATAGGCGCCGAGGATCCCGATGGTGATCATCAGCTGGTACATCGAGATCATGCTGCCGCGGATGCGCTCCGGGGCGATCTCGGACAGGTAGATCGGCGCAGTGTAGGAGGCGATGCCGACGGCCAGCCCCAGCAGGATGCGCGACAGGATCAGAATATCGACGTTAGGGGCGAAGGCGGAACACAGGGAGCCGACGACGAACAGAATCGCCCCGATCATCAGGCTGTATTTACGCCCCATACGGTGGTTCATCCAGCCGCTGCCAACGGCGCCGACGGCGGCCCCGAACATCATCGAGCTGACGACCCATTCCTGCTGCGAGCTGGTGATGTTAAAGGTATCGGTAATAAACGGCAGTGCACCGGCGATCACCCCGATATCCAGACCAAACAGTAGACCCGCCAGCGCGGCCAGAAAGCAGACAAAGAACGTCATGCCGGCGTTGGAACGGGCATGGGGTACGGCGGATGTATTGACGGTAGTACTCATACTGCCTCCAAACAGGATCATTTCTCTGATGCCGCCATGGTAAGAATTGCCCGCTGACTATAAAGTGCGCATGATCACACAAATGTAATCGCTTACATTCATCCGGATAAATAATCATCATCAATACACGTAGCTGCACTGTTAATGACTCGATTTGTTTATGTTGTAACACGACGTTATTTCGCGGTTTTACCCCTGTTTTGGCCAATGGAAAGCCTAATTAAGCCTGGCGATAGGCTGAGTGACACCGACGAACGATGGCGCTGTATCGCACTGTGTAACCGTTTTCACTTTGGTGCTGCGTCAGCGGCAGAGGGATGCGCGGTGCGGGGAGGGGGACACGCGGGGATAAAAAAAGCAGGCCGTAAGACCTGCTCTATGAAGGCGTAATACGCGGTTACTTCAGACCGGCGGCCTCGCGCAGCAGCGCGGCTTTGTCGGTTTTTTCCCACGGGAACTGCTCACGGCCAAAGTGGCCGTAGGCTGCCGTCTGGCGATAGATCGGCTGGATCAGATCCAGCATCTGGATCAGGCCATACGGACGCAGATCGAAGAACTCACGAACCAGCTGGGTCAGCTGTTCCTGATCGACCTTCTCCGTGCCGAAGGTTTCTATCATGATCGAGGTCGGCTCGGCCACGCCGATGGCGTAGGAGACCTGGATCTCACAGCGGTCGGCCAGGCCGGCGGCGACGATGTTCTTGGCAACATAGCGCGCGGCGTAGGCGGCGGAGCGGTCAACCTTGGATGGATCCTTACCGGAAAACGCACCGCCGCCGTGACGGGCAGCGCCGCCGTAGGTATCGACGATGATCTTACGGCCGGTCAGGCCACAGTCGCCCATCGGGCCGCCGATAACGAAGCGGCCGGTCGGGTTGATAAAGTATTTGGTGCTGGCGGACAGCCACTCGGCAGGCAGAACCGGCTTGATGATCTCTTCCATCACCGCTTCCTGCAGATCTTTCTGGCTGATGGTGTCGGCGTGCTGGGTCGAGAGCACCACGGCATCGATACCGGCGATCTTGCCGTCGTCATACTGGAAGGTCACCTGGCTCTTGGCATCCGGACGCAGCCACGGCAGGGTACCGTTTTTGCGCACCTGGGCCTGACGCTCCATCAGACGGTGGGCGTAGGTGATCGGTGCCGGCATCAGTACGTCAGTTTCGTTGGTGGCGTACCCGAACATGATGCCCTGGTCGCCGGCGCCCTGCTCCAGCGGATCGCAGCGGTCGACGCCCTGGTTGATATCCGGGGACTGTTTGCCGATGGCGCTCAGTACGGCGCAGGAGTTGGCGTCAAAGCCCATGTCGGAGCTGACGTAGCCGATGTCGGCCACGGTTTTACGGGTCAGCTCTTCGATATCGACCCAGGCGTTGGTGGTGATTTCGCCGCCGACCAGCACCATGCCGGTTTTGACGTAGGTCTCACAGGCTACGCGCGCCTTCGGATCCTGTTCGAGGATGGCATCCAGTACGGCGTCGGAGATTTGGTCGGCGATTTTATCCGGATGTCCTTCAGACACGGACTCGGAAGTGAAAAGGTGTTTGGCCATATGTGTTCTTTACCTTCAAAAGACGGGTTGATTCTACTGCGCTGCACAGCGCTGACGCTGCGTGCTGTTTGGGGTTAGCCATCAGGGGCACCCTCATCGTTATCCGCTGAGGACCTCTGGTGCCTGATGCTTCCTGCAACGCCCCTCAGGCAAAGCCGTTAAGCAGTTTATCGGTTAAAAAGTATAGATGGATTAACATCTGGACGGCTATTCTAGGCCAAGGCGGTGGGATTTTTCCACTCCTTTTTTGTCGGAAACGCACTCTAGGGGAGCCCCCCGCACGTCCGGTAATCCGATTGCAGGCGGTGGATACAATTTCATTTTGCTTTTTTAGCCCGTTGTCGGTATAAACGGCGCGCGGCTTACCGGTGCATAACGCTTCAACCTGCGTGCTGCCGTTTTCCCCACCGCTGATGGCGTAAAACGGGGCGTTTCGGGGCGGCTATGTGTCCCACTTCCGGCCGAGGAGGGTATGGCAGCGCCATACTGTCAGTTTTATCATGCTGTTAACTTTGAAGATCTGCCGTGTGATATGGCAGCGATGGAGGTGGTTCAGGTAATGATCCGTGCTAAGGCTGTGGTAAAACGTGCCGCTCCCTGCGGCGTACTGCGTCATTGCGACGCGTTTTGTGCAACGCGCCTTCCTTCCTTTTTATCCTCTTTTCTCGCATTTGCCCGATGTTACCCATCCTTGGGATGACGGCTTGGGTGTACCTCAGGATTCTTGCGCCGTTTACGGCATCTGATGACTGAACAAGGGTAGCCTGTGGCGTCCGGCCGCAGGGGTTTATTCATAGGGGATCGGCGATTCCAATACGTTCCCCGACCCACGGAGTTAACGACGTGTTTTGTTCTTATACTGATATCGGCCCGGCATTATGTCCGGTGCTGAGCTTTGTGGTCACGCCAAAAATCCCGGCGTGTGGGTTGTTCTATGCAGATGATGCTGCGATAGTGGCTGGCGCAACGGTTGGCCACGCCGGAAAAGGAGCTGCCCGTGTCTGATCTGATTGCACAGTACCCGCAGGATTCGGCAGACAGCTCCCCTTTGCGTTCCATGCAGGAGGTCGCGATGAGCGATAGTAATGCCAGCAAGATGCTGAGCACCTATAACGTCGCCTACTGGGGTGGCAACTATTACGATGTGAATGAGCTGGGCCACATCTCCGTGTGCCCGGACCCCGACGTGCCGCAGGCGCGGGTCGATCTGACGGCGCTGGCGCTGCAGATCCAGGCCGATCGCCAGCAGCGCCTGCCGGCGCTATTCTGCTTTCCGCAGATCCTGCAGCATCGTCTGCGCTCGATCAACGCCGCCTTCCGCCGGGCGCGCGCCTCGTTCGGCTACCAGGGGGATTACTTCTTGGTGTATCCGATCAAGGTCAACCAGCAGCGGCGGGTGATCGAGTCGCTGGTCAACTCCGGCGAACCGCTGGGGCTGGAGGCTGGCTCCAAGGCCGAGCTGATGGCGGTACTGGCGCACGCCGGTATGACGCGTAGCGTGATCGTCTGCAACGGCTATAAGGATCGTGAATACATTCGGCTGGCGCTGATCGGTGAAAAGCTGGGTCACAAGGTCTATCTGGTCATCGAGAAGCTGAGCGAGATAGACGTGGTGCTGGAAGAGGCCAGGCGTCTCGACGTGGTGCCGCGCCTGGGCGTGCGTGCGCGTCTGGCTTCCCAGGGTTCTGGTAAGTGGCAGTCCAGCGGCGGTGAAAAGTCCAAGTTCGGCCTGGCGGCGGTGCAGGTCCTGCAGCTGGTGGAGACCCTGCGTCAGGCCGGGCACCTGGATAGCCTGCAGCTGTTGCACTTCCACCTGGGATCGCAGATGGCCAACATTCGCGATATCGCCACCGGGGTGCGCGAGTCGGCGCGTTTCTACGTCGAACTGCATAAGCTGGGGGTCAATATCCAGTGCTTCGACGTCGGCGGCGGCCTGGGGGTCGACTATGAGGGGACCCGCTCCCAGTCCGACTGCTCGGTTAACTACGGCCTGAACGAATACGCCAACAACGTGATCTGGGGCATAGGCGACGCCTGTAACGAACACGGCCTGCCGCATCCGACGGTGATCACCGAGTCGGGCAGGGCGGTGACGGCGCACCATACGGTGCTGGTCTCCAATATCATCGGGGTGGAGCGCAACGAACTGCCGCAGCCGCAGCCACCGGCCGCCGATGCGCCGCGCGCGCTGCAGAGCCTGTGGGCCACCTGGGAGGAGATGCAGGTGCCTAGCGGCCGCCGTTCGCTGCGCGAGTGGCTGCATGATAGCCAGCTCGATCTGCACGACGTGCACAGCCAGTATGCCCACGGGATCCTCAGCCTGAGCCAGCGCGCCTGGGCCGAACAGCAGTATCTGGCCATCTGCAGCCAGCTGCAGACCCAGCTGGATCCCAGCAACCGCGCCCATCGTCCGATCATCGATGAGCTGCAGGAGCGGATGGCCGATAAACTGTACGTGAACTTCTCCCTGTTCCAGTCGATGCCGGACGCCTGGGGGATCGATCAGCTGTTCCCGGTGCTGCCCCTCAGCGGGCTGGATAAGGTGCCGACGCGCCGCGCCGTGCTGCTGGATATCACCTGCGATTCGGACGGCACCATCGATCACTACATCGACGGCGATGGCGTAGCGACCACCATGCCGATGCCGGAGTACGATCCGCAGGATCCGCCGCTGGTGGGCTTCTTCATGATCGGTGCCTACCAGGAGATCCTGGGCAACATGCATAACCTGTTCGGCGACACCGCCACGGTCGATGTGTATGTGTTCGAGGACGGCAGCGTCGAGGTGGACGAATCCTACGACGGCAACTCCGTGGCGGAGATGCTGGAGTATGTGCAGCTCGATCCGCAGGTGCTGTTGACCCACTTCCGCGATCAGGTGCGCGCGGCCCATCTGGACGAGGCGCTGCAGGCGCAGTTCCTGGAAGAGTTTGAGGCCGGTCTGTACGGTTACACCTACCTGGAAGAGGAGTGATCGGTGCCCGGCGGCGCGGCGTCGCCGGGGAGATCCTCTGGGCTTGCAGTTGCGGTGGGTTGTCGCCATAATCGGCGAAATGCACTGCCAAACGAACTGATAATCCCTTCCTCGTCGGGTTAACGACGCGGGAGGGATTTTTTTTCATCGCGACTCCGTCAGCCTGGCCGATACGCGGCGCGGCGACGGGATTTATAGGAGGAGTGAGTATGTGTACTCTGGGGCATAAGCCTGATAACTCTCTGGTATCCAACGCCTTTGGTTTCCTGCGTCTGCCGCTGGACTTCATGCCGTATGACGGCGACGCCGACTGGGTGATCACCGGGGTGCCGTTCGATATGGCGACCTCCGGCCGCGCGGGTGGCCGACACGGGCCGGCGGCGATCCGTCAGGTTTCGACCAACCTGGCCTGGGAAGGCAAGCGCTGGCCGTGGAACTTCGATATGCGCGACCGCCTGAAGGTGGTGGACTGCGGCGACGTGGTCTTCAGCTTTGGCGACGCCCAGGAGATGAGCGATAACCTACAGGCTCACGCCGAGCGTCTGTTGGCCAGCGGGAAACGCTGCCTGACCTTTGGCGGTGACCATTTCATCACCCTGCCGCTGCTGCGCGCTCACGCCAAGCACTTCGGCAAAATGGCGCTGGTGCACTTCGACGCCCATACCGATACCTATGCGCACGGCAGCAAGTTCGATCACGGCACCATGTTCTTCCATGCGCCGAACGAGGGGCTGATCGATCCGCAGCATTCGGTGCAGATCGGTATTCGCACCGAGTACGATCGTGACAACGGCTTTACCGTGCTGGACGCGGCCCAGGTGAACGATCGCAGCGTAGAGGATGTGCTGGCCGAGGTGAAGCGTATCGTCGGCGATATGCCGGTCTATCTGACCTTTGACATCGATTGCCTGGATCCGGCCCACGCGCCGGGCACCGGTACGCCGGTGATCGGCGGCCTGACCTCCGATCGCGCCCTGAAGCTGGTGCGTGGTCTGCAGGATCTGGACATCGTCGGCATGGACGTGGTGGAAGTCGCGCCGGCCTACGATCAGTCGGAGATCACCGCCCTGGCGGCGGCGACCCTGGCGCTGGAGATGCTGTATATCCAGGCGGCGAAGAAGTAATCTTCGCTGAGCGCGCGAGGCCGGGCAGACGCCCGGCCTTTTTTGTGTCTTGAAAACTCCCCGGCTCACCGGAGGCTGTTTATGCGCCGCGATCACACCCCGCCGCCATACGAGGCACGAGCCTGGCGGTAGAGCGCCAGACGCACTTCGCGCGCCTTTTCAAACTCCTTATTCATGATCAGCGGGCGGATCTCCTTCTGGTAGACCTGAATGCTGGTCTGCCCCTGATGGTTATGGTAGCCGGGCAGATGGCTGCGCCAGCGCCGGTCGATGATCGCCTCCTGGCTGTAGAAGGGATCGACCTGATTGCGCACATACTCGTCGAAGCGGGCGCGCAGCGCCTGACGCTCGGCCTGATGCGCCGGCGAGTGCGCCAGGTTGCGCGTCTCTCCCGGATCCTGCTGCAGATCGTAGAGCTCCTCTTCTTCATTCTCTTTATACAGGATGTACTTATAGCGTTCGGTGCGCAGCATGCGCGCCGGCTGTACGTCGACGTTGCGATCGGTATTCCACTGGGTAATGACCTCATCGCGCCACGCGTCGGGCTGCTCGCCGCGCAGAATTGGCAGCAGGGAGCGGCCGTACAGGCCGGGCGGCGGCGTCAGGCCCGCGTAGTCGCACAGGGTCGGCAGCAGATCGCACAGGGAGGTCAGGTGGCGGCTGCTGGCCTGGGGACGGATGCCGGGGCCGGCGAAAACCAACGGCACGTTGGTGGACTCTTCATAGAACCAGTTCATCTTGGCCACCAGGCGGTGGGCGCCCATGGCATCGCCGTGGTCGGCAAAGAAGACCACCAGGGTATCGTCCGCGTGGCCGCTGGCGCGCAGCGCGCTCAGTACCTGGCCGATGAAGCCATCGGCCAGCTCGGTGAAGTGATAGTAGGCCTTGAGATACTGGCGGAAGTTGAGCGCGTTCCAGTTGGCGGCCTGCATCACCCGGTTATGGGTGCAGCAGGCATACTGAATCGCCAGGGGGCGGTTGGGCAGATCGGCGGAGGTGTCAAAGTTATCCAGCAGCGGCGGCAGGGGGCCCAGGCCGTCGATATCGCCGTGCGGACCGGCAAAGGCCCCGGTCCAGCCGTTGATGTTATGGGGATTATTGAATTCGATCGCCAGCATAAACGGCGCATCGGCGCCGCGCCCCTTCAGGGTGTCGATATACTTCAGGCTCTCCCGCAGGCAGTAGACATCCTCACGGGTATCGTAATCGACCGGGTAGGCGGCCGGACTGTCGTAGGGCAGCTCGATCTGGTCGGCGCAGGTGAACCCCTTGAGCGCGCCGTAGTCGTGGCGCTTGCCGAAGTGGCGGCATTCGTAGCCCGCCTGGCTGAACAGTTCGCCCAGCGTCACCATATCCTGCGGGACGTTGGGGCTGTCGTTGGCGATCACCCCGGTCTGATGGGGCAGACGGCCGGTCCAGTAGCAGGCGCGCGACGGGGCGCACAGCGGGTAGGGGCAGTAGGCCTGTTCAAAGCGGGTGCCGCGGGCGATCAGGCTGTCGATGGCCGGGGTGTTGACCTGGGGATTGCCATAGCCCCCCACGCCGCGCCGCGCCAGCTGATCGGCGGTGATGATGACGATATTGCGCGGAGGGGACTTGGCGCCCGCGCCCGTGCCGGCGGGGGCATCGCTGGCGGCCAGCGCCGGCGCACCGAGGGCGACTCCGGCCATCCCGCCGGCGGTTCGCTGTAAAAATTCGCGTCGAGAAAGAGACATGGTCGATTCCTTTTTATTGTTCGAAAGCAAAGATAACAATTCGAAACAATATTTCACCGCGATATCGATCGCATAACGCACAATCAAAAGAAAAAGAAAGTATTTTGCGCGCAAATAGACCGCGGCGGCGCGCACGGTGAAAAATCCATCTTTGCGCAATGCAGGTCAAAAAAGGACGCCGATTGCGCAAGCGCTGTACGCCGCGGGGCGGGGCGGCGTCGGTTTTGTGCTACCCTGCCCCGTCAGGCCATACTGTCCCGCGGCGTCGGGAGAACGGTGTGAGTGCGTATCATCGCGGATTTTTCGGCGCGGCCCCTTGACGGCGCCGCGATTAAGGATTGCCGTTTTCACTCCGAGTCTGAGACAATATGGCGAACCCTTGTTTTCATACAATCCGACTTGGAGTAGAACATGTCCTCTCGTAAAGAGCTTGCCAATGCTATCCGTGCCCTGAGCATGGATGCGGTGCAGAAGGCCAAATCCGGTCATCCGGGCGCCCCGATGGGGATGGCGGATATCGCCGAAGTCCTGTGGCGTGATTACATGAACCATAACCCGGTTAACCCGCACTGGGCCGATCGCGACCGCTTTGTGTTGTCCAATGGCCATGGTTCTATGCTGATTTATAGCCTGCTGCACCTTACCGGCTATGATCTTCCGATGTCTGAGCTGGAAAACTTCCGCCAGCTGCACTCCAAGACCCCGGGTCACCCGGAGTATGGCTATACCCCGGGCGTTGAGACCACCACCGGTCCGCTGGGCCAGGGCATTGCCAACGCCGTCGGCATGGCCATCGCCGAGCGCACGCTGGGCGCGCAGTTCAACCGCCCGGGCCACGAGATCGTCGACCACTACACCTACGCCTTCATGGGCGACGGCTGCATGATGGAAGGCATCTCCCACGAGGTCTGCTCTCTGGCCGGTACCCTGAAGCTGGGCAAGCTGATCGCGTTCTATGATGACAACGGTATCTCCATCGACGGCCACGTTGACGGTTGGTTCACCGATGATACCGCCAAGCGTTTTGAAGCCTACGGCTGGCACGTGGTGCGCGGCGTAGACGGTCACGACAGCGCCGCTATCAAGGCCGCTATCGAAGAGGCGCGCAGCGTAAGCGACAAGCCGTCCCTGCTGATGTGCAAAACCGTCATCGGCTTCGGTTCGCCGAACAAGGCCGGTACCCATGACTCCCACGGCGCGCCGCTGGGCGATGCCGAGATTGCGGCGACCCGCGCTCAGCTGGGCTGGAACTACCCGCCGTTTGTCATCCCGCAGGAAATCTATGCCCAGTGGGATGCCAAAGAGGCCGGCAAGGCCAAAGAGCAGGCCTGGGACGCCCGCTTCGCCGCCTATCAGGCCGCGTTCCCGCAGCTGGCCGCCGAGTTCACGCGCCGTATCAACGGCGAACTGCCGGCCAGCTGGGACAGCGAATCCCGTCAGTTTATCGAACAGCTGCAGGCCCATCCGGCCAAGATCGCCAGCCGTAAGGCGTCACAGAATGCGCTGGAAGCGTTTGGCAAGCTGCTGCCGGAGTTCCTGGGCGGCTCCGCCGACCTGGCGCCGAGCAACCTGACCATGTGGTCCGGCTCCAAGGCGCTGAACGAAGACGCCGCGGGCAACTACATCCACTATGGCGTGCGCGAGTTCGGCATGACCGCTATCATCAATGGCGTTGCGTTGCACGGTGGCTTTATCCCCTACGGTGCCACCTTCCTGATGTTCATGGAGTATGCCCGCAACGCCATGCGTATGGCTGCCCTGATGAAGATCCGTAACATCCAGGTCTACACCCATGACTCCATCGGTCTGGGCGAAGACGGCCCGACCCATCAGCCGGTCGAGCAGATGGCCAGCCTGCGCACCACGCCGAACATGAACACCTGGCGTCCGTGTGACCAGGTGGAGTCCGCCGTGGCCTGGAAGAAGGCCATCGAGCGTCTGGACGGCCCGTCAGCGCTGATCTTCTCCCGCCAGAACCTGACCCAGATGGATCGCAGCGCCGAGCAGCTGGCCAACGTTGAACGCGGCGCCTACATTCTGCAGGACTGTGCCGGTCAGCCGGAGCTGATCTTCATTGCCACCGGTTCCGAAGTGGAGCTGGCGATGAACGCCGCGGCCGCGCTGAGCGCCGAAGGGCGTCAGGTCCGCGTGGTCTCCATGCCGTCGACTGAGGTGTTCGACAAGCAGGACGCCGCCTACCGCGAAGCCGTGCTGCCGTCCGCGGTCAGCGCCCGCGTGGCGGTTGAGGCCGGTATCGCCGACTTCTGGTTCAAGTACGTCGGTCTGAACGGGGCGGTCGTTGGCATGACCTCCTTCGGCGAGTCCGCGCCGGCCGAGCAGCTGTTCGTCGAGTTCGGCTTTACCGTCGACAACGTGCTGGCCAAGGCCCGCGCGCTGCTGAAGTAAGCCGTCCGCGGTAGAAAAAGATGAACGGGGCGTCTGCCCCGTTTTTTCTGCCGGCGCATCGGGCGCGATCTATGCACCGATTTCGCATTAAATTGTGATGTAATGCACGTTTCCATTCAAATTCACCTCTGCGCTTCCCGCTTTTTCTCTCCCGTGTTTTCTTTGCGCCGCGTTTGGTTTATTCTTGGCTGAAGCGTTTCAGTTGATGGGGGAAGCGGCGACGAATTGATGGGGCCAGTGGCGTTTTTGCTGCCGGAATCCGCCCCGGCGTCGCGGGCATGGATTACTCTGAGCGTCTGTTTGCCGGACGAGGAAAGAGTAAGATGACCATTCGTATCGCCATTAACGGTTTTGGCCGCATCGGCCGCAACGTACTGCGGGCGCTGTATGAGTCGGGACGGCAGACGCAGATGCGCGTCGTCGCGATCAATGAGCTGGCGGCCGCCGAGGGGATGGCGCACCTGTTGCAATATGACACCTGCCACGGCCGGTTTGCCTGGTCGGTGCGCCAGCAGGATGACGAGCTGTGGGTCGGCGACGATTGCATTCGTCTGCTGCACCGGCCGCAGATCGCCGATCTGCCTTGGGAGGCGCTGCAGGTCGATGTGGTGCTGGACTGTAGCGGCGTTTATGGCAGCCGGGCGGATGGCGAGGCTCATCTTCTGGCGGGGGCCGGTAAAGTGCTGTTTTCCCACCCCGGCGGCCATGACCTTGATGCCACCGTGGTCTACGGGGTGAATCAGGAGTGTCTATTGGCGGAGCATCGCATCGTCTCCAACGCCTCCTGTACCACCAACTGTATCATCCCGGTGATTAAACTGCTGGACGATGCCTTTGGCATCGACTCGGGCGCAGTGACCACCATCCACTCGTCGATGAACGACCAGCAGGTGATCGATGCCTACCATCCGGATCTGCGGCGAACCCGGGCGGCCAGCCACTCGATCATTCCGGTGGACACCAAGCTGGCGGCGGGTATTGCACGCGTTTTGCCGCAGTTTCGCGATCGCTTTGAGGCGATCTCGGTACGGGTACCGACGCTGAATGTGACCGCCATCGATCTCAGCGTCAGCGTGCGTACGCCGGTGCGGGTAGACGAGGTAAACGGCCTGCTGCAAAAGGCAGCATCGACGGCATTTCATGGTATAGTTGATTACACAGAATTACCGCTGGTCTCGACCGACTTTAATCACGACCCGCACAGCGCCATCGTGGACGGCACCCAGACGCGGGTCAGTGGTCGGCATTTGATTAAAACGTTGGTCTGGTGCGACAACGAATGGGGCTTCGCCAACCGGATGCTGGATACTACGCTGGCGATGACCCGGGCAGTTTCTAATGCGTCGTAGCCGCGTGCGGCGACACAGCTTAAAGCAACTTTTAGAGAATCAATGAGAGGATTCACCATGTCTGTAATTAAGATGACCGATTTGGATCTGGCGGGTAAACGCGTTCTGATCCGTGCGGACCTGAACGTTCCGGTTAAAGACGGTAAAGTGACTTCCGATGCGCGTATCCGCGCGTCGCTGCCGACCATTGAGCTGGCGCTGAAGCAGGGTGCGCGCGTGATGGTCACCTCCCATCTGGGTCGTCCGACCGAAGGCGAGTACAACGAAGCGTTCTCTCTGCTGCCGGTGGTGAATTACCTCAAAGATCATCTGAAGGCGCCAGTGCGTCTAGCCAAAGATTACCTGGACGGCGTTGACGTCGCCCAGGGCGAGCTGGTGGTGCTGGAAAACGTCCGCTTTAACAAGGGCGAGAAGAAAGACGACGAGACCCTGTCCAAGAAATACGCCGCCCTGTGCGACGTGTTCGTTATGGACGCGTTCGGCACCGCGCACCGCGCCCAGGCCTCTACCCACGGCGTGGGCCGGTTTGCGCCGATCGCCTGTGCCGGTCCGCTGCTGTCCGGCGAGCTGGAAGCCCTGGGCAAGGCCCTGAGCAACCCGGCACGTCCGATGGTCGCCATCGTCGGCGGCTCCAAAGTCTCCACCAAGCTGACCGTACTGGACTCCCTGTCCAAGATCGCTGACCAGCTGATCGTCGGCGGCGGCATCGCTAACACCTTCATCGCGGCCGAAGGCCATAACGTGGGTAAATCCCTGTACGAAGCCGACCTGATCCCGGAAGCCAAGAAGCTGCTGACTACCTGCGACATCCCGGTTCCGACCGACGTACGTGTGGCGACCGAGTTTTCTGAGACGGCACCGGCGACCATGAAATCCGTCAGCGAAATCAAAGACGACGAGCAGGTTCTGGATCTGGGCGACGCCTCTGCTGAGCAGCTGGCCGCTATCCTGAAAAACGCCAAGACCATCCTGTGGAACGGCCCGGTCGGCGTCTTCGAGTTCCCGAACTTCCGTAAAGGGACCGAAATCGTGGCTAATGCCATCGCCGAGAGCGACGCGTTCTCTATCGCCGGCGGCGGCGATACCCTGGCGGCAATCGACCTGTTCGGCATCGCCGACAAGATTTCCTACATCTCCACCGGCGGCGGCGCCTTCCTGGAGTTCGTAGAAGGCAAGAAATTGCCGGCCGTGGTGATGCTCGAAGAGCGCGCCAAGCAGTAATGCCCGACACGGGAGGCCATCATGCCTCCCGTTGTTTTATCGCGCCCTGGCGCGGTAATGTTGATCCGATTGGAAAACACTCACGCCCACGAAACAGGACGATTAGACATGTCTAAAATCTTTGACTTTGTTAAACCGGGTGTCATCTTTGGCGATGACGTTCAGAAAGTATTCCAGGTAGCGAAAGAGAACAAATTCGCTCTGCCGGCCGTTAACTGCGTCGGTACGGACTCCGTCAACGCGGTGATGGAGGCCGCCGCCAAGGTACGCGCTCCGATCATCGTTCAGTTCTCCAACGGCGGCGCTGCCTTCATCGCCGGCAAAGGGCTGAAGCTGGAGGGCCAGCAGGCGGCCATCCTCGGCGCGATCTCCGGCGCGTACCACGTGCATCAGATGGCGGAATACTACGGTGTTCCGGTGATCCTGCATACCGACCACTGCGCCAAGAAGCTGCTGCCGTGGCTGGACGGACTGCTGGACGCCGGTGAGAAGCACTTCGCCGCGACCGGCAAGCCGCTGTTCTCCTCCCATATGATCGACCTCTCCGAGGAGTCTCTGGAAGAGAACATCGAAATTTGCTCTCAGTACCTGGCCCGCATGTCCAAGATCGGCATGACCCTGGAGCTGGAGCTGGGCTGCACCGGCGGTGAAGAGGACGGCGTGGACAACAGCCACCTGGACAACTCCGCGCTGTACACCCAGCCGGAAGACGTGGATTACGCGTTCACCAAGTTGAGCGCCATCAGCCCGCGCTTCACCATCGCCGCCTCCTTCGGCAACGTGCACGGCGTGTACAAGCCGGGTAACGTGCAGCTGACGCCGGTGATCCTGAAAAACTCTCAGGAATACGTCTCCAAGAAGCACAACCTGCCGCACAACAGCCTGAACTTTGTCTTCCACGGCGGCTCCGGCTCTACCGCGGCAGAGATCAAAGAAGCGGTCAGCTACGGCGTGGTGAAGATGAACATCGACACCGATACCCAGTGGGCAACCTGGGAAGGCGTGCTGAAGTACTACAAGAAGAACGAAGGCTATCTGCAGGGCCAGCTGGGTAACCCGGAAGGCGACGATAAGCCGAACAAGAAATACTACGATCCGCGCGTATGGCTGCGCGCCGGTCAGACCGGGATGATCGAGCGCCTGGAGCTAGCATTCAAAGAGCTGAACTGCATAGACGTGCTGTAATCGTCGTCCATCGGCTGGAGAAACCCCGCATTGCGGGGTTTTTTTATGCTGCTGGATCGCGGGGAAATGCCGCCGCGTGCGGTTAGATGAATATGTTGTGTTAATTAGATTTAATTTTCAGATTTTTGGCGTTAATGAAATGTGGAGTCCATCGCCGTAGTTGGGTTACCCTTAGGGCGCTTTGGCCGCGATCTGCGGCCTGTTTTGCCTGTGTCACCGGGGGATCCGGTGAGAGGTCAGGTAATGAAATTAGAGGGTAAACAATAAGATGAAAGACTTGAATGTAGTTGACGGCCTTCAGAGCGCCGGCGGTTGGATCGTCCGTAATCAGGATTTGCTGCTGGGCTATGCCGTCAATCTGGTGGCGGCCGTGGTGATCCTGATCGTCGGCGCCCTGATCGCCCGCGGCATTTCGGCGACGCTGATTCGCCTGCTGAAGGCGCGCGGTCTGGATGTGACGGTCGTGCACTTCCTGGCGGCGATGGTACGTTACGGCATTCTGGCCTTTACCATTATCGCCGCGCTGGGGCGACTCGGGGTACAGACCACCTCGGTGATCGCCGTGCTGGGCGCCGCCGGTCTGGCGGTCGGTCTGGCGCTGCAGGGCTCCCTGTCCAACTTTGCCGCCGGCGTGCTGCTGGTGCTGTTCCGCCCGTTCCGCGCGGGCGAGGTGGTGGATCTGGGCGGCGTCACCGGCACGGTACGCGAGGTGCAGATTTTCTCTACCACGCTGGCCACCGCCGACAATAAAGTGATCGTGGTGCCGAACGGCAAGATCATTGCCGGCAACATCATCAACTTCTCCCGCGAGCCGAAGCGCCGTATCGATATTATCGTGGGCGTGGCCTACGACGCCGATATCGACGTGGTCAAGCGGGTGCTGGGCGATGTGGTGGCGGCCGATATGCGTATTCTGCACGGTGATGGCGTGACCATCCGCCTGAACGAAATGGCGGCCTCGTCGCTCAATTTCGTGGTGCGTGTCTGGGGCAACAACGCCGACTATTGGGCCATCTATTTTGATCTGATGGAGAATTTCAAACGCGCGCTGGATGCCAATAACATCGGTATTCCGTTCCCGCAGATGGACGTGCATCTGTATCAGGCGGCCAAAGCCCGCATCGAGTGATCGCTCCCGGTCTGGCCGGGCTCCGGCCAGACATCATTAGCCCGCCTAATCGACGATAAGAAATCGCCATTTCCCCGCCGCCGCCCGGCTGTTTATGATGCTCTCCATCCGGTCACTTGGCCGCCGTCCGCACTCCCTCTTCTGAAGGATTATCGTTATGTTCTCTGTATTTGCACAGGGATTTGCCCTGGGCGCGGCGCTGATTTTGCCGCTGGGACCGCAGAATATGTTCGTGCTTAGCCACGGTATCCGGCGCCGCTATCACCTAACCATCGCCGCGCTGTGCGCCCTGAGCGATCTGGCGCTGATCTGCGCCGGGGTCTTCGGCGGCAGCGCGCTGCTGCTGCGGTCGCCGCTGCTGCTGCAGCTGGTGACCTGGGGCGGCGTGGCGTTTTTGCTGTGGTATGGCTGGGGGGCCTGGCGAACGGCGCTCCGTCCTGTGCAGGCGTCGATGGACGACAGCCTGATGCAGCAGGGGCGCTGGCGGATCATCGTCACGCTGCTGGCGGTGACCTGGCTTAATCCGCACGTCTATCTGGATACCTTTGTGGTGCTCGGTAGCCTGGGAGGACAGCTGGTGGCCGATGCCCGGCGCTGGTTTGCCTTTGGGGCGGTCAGCGCCTCGGTAGTGTGGTTCTTCAGCCTGGCGCTGCTGGCGGCCTGGCTGGCCCCCTGGCTGAGCCGCCCGCGCGCCCAGCGGGCGATCAACCTGGCCGTCGGCGGAGTGATGTGGTTTATTGCGCTCGCGCTGGCGCGTCAGGGGCTAGCCATGTAGGGAATATCCGATTCACGTCGCGCCATCGGCGCGCTATGCTAACAATACATCCGTCGGCGATCGGCCGGCGGGAGAGGGCCGGGCCCCAGGGGTCGGCGCGTGACAGAGGGGAAGCCCCTGGCAACGTGGTAGTGAACCGGAGGATAACCGTGAAATTAACAGTATTGGCCTTGGCTACAATGATGGGAGTCGGTGGCATGGCCGCCGGTGTTCAGGCGGCAGAAGTGCCGGAGGGGCCGCATGTCGTGACGTCGGGTACCGCCAGCGTGGACGCCGTCCCCGACATGGCGACCCTGACCTTTCAGGTTAACGCCAGCGCTAAGGATGCCGCCGGTGCCAAATCTCAGGTCGATCAGCGGGTGGCCAAATATTTTGATTTTCTCAAGCGTAGCGGCATCGACCCGCAGGATATCAGCGCCGCCAATCTGTATACCATGCCGGAGTATGAGTATCAGAAAGACGGGAAAAGCCAGCTGAAGGGATACCGCGCCGTGCGCACGGTACAGGTGACGCTGCGCCAGCTGGATAAGCTGAACAGCCTGCTGGACGGGGCGCTGAAGGCCAACCTCAATGAGATCCGCTCCGTCGAACTGGGCGTGGCCAAACCCGAGGCGTACCGTGACAAGGCGCGCCAGATGGCGATCAAGAACGCCATCTCCCAGGCTGAGTCCTTGGCGCAGGGATTCGGGGTGACGCTGGGGCCGGTCTACAGCGTCCGTTACCACGTCTCCAACTTCCAGCCGGAGCCGGTGACGCGCATGTACGCAGCGGCGCCGTCCGCCAATCAAACCTCGGCGGCACAGACCTATGAGCAGCAGACGATTCACTTCGACGATCGGGTTGAGGTGGTATTTAACCTGAGTAAATAACGGCTTGATGGTGGGCGGGATCGATCGCCGATCCCGCTCTGTCGAGACGCGCTCCCCGCGTGGAGGGGGCGTCTAGTCCTGACGCAGCACGTCGCGGCCGTGGCTTATCAGCGCATCGGTGACCCGACGCATCAGGCGGCTCTCCGGGGCAAAACGGTGCCAGTACAGCATGCGGCGCTGCACCATGCCCGGCGTCAGATCGATCAGCACCCCTTCGCGCAGTTCGCGCTCAACCTGCAGGTGCGGCAGCATACAGCAGGTGGTCCCCTGCAGCGCCAGCTGCACAAACGCTTCCGATGAGTTAACGATATGGCAGGGCACACTGCCCGGCGGCAGTTCGAAGTTCTGCTGCAGGAACGCCTGATGCATGTCGTCCAGGTGGTCGAAGGCGACCGCCGGCGCTTTAAGCAGCGATGAGCGGGTTACCCCGTTGGGGAAGTAGCGGGCGGCAAAGGCGGGAGAGGCGCAGAACAGGTAGTCCAGCGCGCCCAGACGATCCACCAGGCAGCTCGGCAGCGGCTGGGGCTGCAAACTCACCGCGCCGACCACTTCACCGCGGCGCAGCCGCTCCTGGGTGCGGCTTTCGTCCTCGACCTGCAGATTCAGGCGCAGCGGCGAGTCGGCCAGCACCGGCTTCAGGGCCGGCAGCAGCCAGGTTGCCAGGCTGTCGGCGTTGACCGCCAGCGACAGTAGCAGGGGGCCATCGCTGCTGCTGTCATTGCCCAGCCACTCCTCCTCCAGCAGTTCGACCTGGTGCAGCAGCGCCAGCAGACGCTGTCCCTGCTCGGTAGGGCGCGGTGGCACGGTGCGCACCAGCAGCGGCTGACCAAACAGGTTTTCCAACTGCTTGATGCGCTGGGAAACCGCCGACTGCGTGATGCAAAGTTTTTGTGCGGCGCGCTCAAAACCACGTTCGCGGATGACGGCGTCCAGTGCCTGCAAGGTCCGGTAGTCCGGGCGTTTCATTATGGTATTTGTCCCCTTGGTTCCATTTTTGTTATGTATAAAGCGTTATTGCTCACGTCGGGAAAACGGCGCGAACGGCCCGTCCCCCGGCGGGGGAGCCCTGTTCAGGCACCGCGTGGCGGCTGGAGGCGCTACCGTTATCGCAATATGCCACATTTTGGCGGGCGTCGCGGAGAAAATACGCGGGTGCAACGGGAAAAAAACGGAGAGTAGGCGTAAATTTACGCCGCTGCTGTGGGGTATTTACGCGGGCTGCTCTATAATAACGCACACGTTTTCGTAGCAAAGTCCATAGGATACGATATGACGCAGGATGAATTGAAAAAAGCCGTGGGCTGGGCAGCGCTGAAGTATGTGCAGCCTGGGACCATTGTTGGGGTAGGCACCGGCTCCACCGCCTCTCACTTTATTGATGCGCTGGCGACCATGAAGGGCCAGATCGAGGGTGCGGTCTCCAGCTCTGATGCCTCCACCGCCAAGCTGAAAAGCCTGGGGATCCCGGTCTTTGACCTCAACGAGGTGGATGCGTTGGATATCTACGTGGATGGGGCCGATGAGATCAACGGCGCCATGCAGATGATCAAGGGCGGCGGCGCCGCGCTGACGCGTGAGAAGATCGTGGCGGCGGTGGCCAAGACGTTCGTCTGCATCGTCGATGCCTCTAAGCAGGTCGATATTCTGGGGCACTTCCCGCTGCCGGTCGAGGTGATCCCGATGGCGCGCGCCTACGTCGCCCGCGAGCTGGTGAAGCTGGGCGGACAGCCGGTGTATCGTCAGGGCGTCCTGACCGATAACGGCAACGTGATCCTGGATGTACACAACCTGCAGATCATGGAGCCGTGCAAGCTGGAGAACGCCATTAACGCTATCGCCGGCGTCGTGACGGTGGGGCTGTTTGCCAACCGCGGCGCCGACGTGGCGCTGGTCGGTTGCGCTGATGGGGTCAAAACGCTGACCCTGTAATCGCCGCTGGGTGCCCCGCCGAGGCGGGGCGCCGTGCTCGCGGCGGACACTTTTTTCCGCTGTGGTGAAATTTGGTGACATCTATCACGGAGTTTCGCTGATTCAATTTTTCCCGCTGATACATCCCGTCTTATTAATATTTTTTGCCAGTTTATGCCCATCGCGCTATCGCCCGGATGATGCCCGTCGCCGGCCCGTCGCTTGTCGCGAGTGTAATTTTTGTTATGTTGATAAGGCGGCGCCGCGCTGCCGTAGGCGCGCAGGAACCGCGTATTTGCACACCATTTCCTTTCGGACAGTAGGGCAGATCATGGCAAAAGTTTCTTTGGACAAGGACAGAATTAAGTTTTTGCTGGTGGAGGGGGTGCATCAAAGCGCCGTCGATACGTTGCGCGCCGCCGGTTATAACAACATTGAATACCATAAGGGGGCGCTGGATGACGATGCGCTGCGCGAGGCGATCCGCGACGCCCACTTTATCGGCCTGCGCTCGCGCACGCAGCTGAGCGAGGCGATGTTTGCCGCGGCGGAAAAGCTGGTGGCGGTGGGCTGCTTTTGCATCGGAACTAACCAGGTTGATCTGGCCGCGGCGCAGCGCCGCGGTGTCCCGGTGTTTAATGCGCCATTCTCCAACACCCGCTCGGTGGCGGAGATGGTGCTGGGGGAGACCCTACTGCTGCTGCGTAATATTCCGCAGGCCAACGCGTGCGCCCACCGCGGTGAGTGGAGTAAGCAGGCGGTGGGCTGCTATGAGGCGCGCGGTAAGAAGCTGGGGATCATCGGCTATGGCCACATCGGCACGCAGCTAGGGATCCTGGCGGAAGGGATCGGGATGGACGTCTATTTTTATGACATTGAGGGCAAGCTGCCGCTGGGCAACGCGACCCAGGTGCGCCATCTTTCCGAACTGCTGAACATGAGCGACGTGGTATCGCTGCACGTGCCGGAGACCCCATCCACCCGCAATATGATTGGCGCGGCGGAGCTGGCGCGGATGAAGCCCGGCGCGATTCTGATCAACGCCGCGCGCGGTACGGTGGTGGATATCGATGCCCTGTGTCAGGCGCTGGAGAGCCGTCACCTGAGCGGGGCGGCGATCGATGTCTTTCCGACGGAGCCGGCGACCAACAGCGATCCCTTTGCCTCACCGCTGTGCCGCTTCGACAATGTCCTGCTGACGCCGCACATCGGCGGTTCGACCCAGGAGGCCCAGCAGAATATCGGCGTTGAGGTGGCGGGTAAGCTGGCGAAGTACTCCGATAACGGCTCGACCCTGTCGGCGGTGAACTTTCCGCAGGTTTCCCTGCCGATGCATGAGGATCACGTCAGCCGTCTGCTGCACACCCATGAAAACCGCCCGGGGATGCTGAATGCCATCAACCAGATCTTTGCCGAAGAGGGGGTGAATATCGCCGCTCAGTACCTGCAGACCACCCCGACCATCGGCTATGTGGTGATCGACGTGGAAACGGAGACCGAGCGGGCGGAGGCGGCGCTGCAGCGCATGCGCGTGATCCCCGGCACCGTGCGCGCTCGCCTGCTGTACTAAGCGGCGCCGGCGTCGGGCCAGCGATAGTGGGCCCGCGGGGTGATGATCTCCGGCAGCGGCACGTCCCAGGCGGCAACGGGCAGGGCCGCGACGCGCTGGCAGTCGTGGGCCAGACCGATGGGGTAGGGGCCAGCGCCGAGGCGGTGGCGTTGCTGCCACCCCTGCAGCGTGCGATCGTAAAAGCCGCCGCCCATGCCAAGTCGGTGTCCCCGTCGGTCGAAGGCCACCAGCGGGGTCAGGAGCAGATCCAGCCGGGCTAGGGGAATAATCCGGGTGACGTCTAGGCGCGGCTCGGCGATGCCAAAGCGGTTGCGGCACATCGGGGTCTCCGGGGTATATTCCAGAAACAGCAGGTGACCGGGGCTGAACGGATGTAACCGCGGCAGGGCGATCCGGTGGCCGCGCTGCCACAGAGCGTGGATCAGCGGTTGGGTATCCGGCTCGCCGTCAAAGGGTAAATAGAGCGCGATATGTTGGGGCTGGCTCAGTCGCGGCAGCGTCAGCAGGCGATCTTTGAGCGCAAGGGCGGCCTGATTCTGCTGATCGAGGGAAAGCGAGCGGCGCAGCGTACGTAGGCGATGACGAAACTGATGACGGGAAGATAACGCAGGTTCCTGGGACATGGAGCTGACTCCGCGGCAGGACTGGCGTTTTAGGGAATCTCCGAGGTGCCGTAGCAGGCTGTAACCCTTGAACCCGGGGTTCAAGGTGAACATAACGTCACAACTTTAAGGCTTCTCGGAGACCGAGCCTGCTCACCGGTTGTGGAGCGCCACATTCTTAAGGTTTGAAATATCGGCTCAGGGGACTGGCCCGCGCACGAACACCTCAGAGAAATTTGAAATCTTGCTGCTTTGTTACTGTTTATACTAACACAACTTTCGCTTTATGGAACGGCTTTCTTTGTAAATATTGTTGTATAATCAGTAAGTTAATTTTTACTCAAAAGAGGTTCCGGGACGCTCGGTGATGCGTCCTTGCTCCAGCAACGCCTGCTCTATCGTCTGCTGCAGCATGCGGATCCGTTGCTCCATATTGGCGGCATAATCGCGAGTTTTCAATCGCTCTTGCGCCAGTTCGTGACATACGTTCAATGCCGCGATAAAGACCAACTGCTCCGTATTGGTGACTCTAGTGCGAACTTTCAGATCTTGCAACCGCTGATTCAGATCCTCTGCGGCCTGGTTTAAGGCATCCAGTTGTTCTGGCGGACAATTAACACGCAGTGCGCGGCCAAAAATTTGAATATCTACCGGTTGTGCAGACATACTATCTTCCTGCTAGGTTTTGCGCCGCGTTCCACTGTAGAACGCTGTGGGCGCTAACTATATCTACCCCGCTATGCAGTGACAAGCCCTCGGCTTGCGATACGGCCCTTTCTGGTATAGCGACTCATCTTGGTGGTAGCATAACACGAACTTTATCAGCCAACGATGACCAATACGTATGTCTACAGAGAATAGCCTGGCGGATTACGCCACCCTGACGCAGGCCCTGCAGCAGCAGGGCGTGGCGCTGACCGCCGCCGAAATGCACGGATTACTCAGCGGCCTGCTGTGCGGCGGCAATCGCGATGACAGCTGGCTGACGCTGGTGCACGATCTGACCAACGAAGGCACGGCGTTTTCCCTGAGCCTGTCGCAGCCGCTGCAGGCGCTGTATGGGCAGACGCGCGGCGCGCTGGAGGGCGATGAGTTCGCCTTCCAACTGCTGCTGCCGGGCGAGGATGACGCCTCGGTATTCGTCCGCGCCGATGCGCTGGCCGGGTGGGTGAACCATTTCTTGCTGGGGCTGGGCATGATGCAAGCCAAGCTGGGACAGGTTAAAGGCGACGTGGGCGAATCCATCGACGATCTGCGTAGCATCGCTCAACTGGGCTACGACGAGGATGAAGATCAGGAGGCGCTGGCCCACTCTCTGGAGGAGGTTGCGGAGTATGTCCGCATGGCCGCCATGCTGTGCCACGGCGAGTTCAGCCGCCGCGGGGCGCCAGCGTCCGACGCGCCCCGCCTGCACTGATCGGCGCGGCTGACGGATGAGCGGCGGCGGGACCGCCGGTGCCGTCGGCGGAGCGTCGCCGTTGTGGATGCGTATTGATCGCGCGCATTATTGCGGGATACGGCCTGGACGTATCCCGTTTTAATAACCGGTTTGTATTATGGAGACAGGGTGCAGCCGCCGGGCTGCCCTGCCGTTTGACCCGCCTATTGTCAGGAGATGGATATGACCCCGCAAGAGTATCAGCGTCGCCGTCAGGCGCTGCTGGCCAAAATGCAACCGGGCAGCGCCGCACTGTTTTTCGCGGCGCCGGTCCGCTGCCGCAATGCCGAAAACGAATACCCCTATCGCCAGAACAGCGATTTCTGGTACCTATGCGGATTCAATGAGCCGGAGGCGCTGCTGGTGCTGATCAAAAGCGCCGACAACCATAGCCACAGCGTGCTGTTCAATCGGGTGCGAGACGTCACGGCAGAGGTTTGGTTTGGCCGTCGTCTGGGACAAGAGGCGGCGCCGGCGCGGCTGAATATCGATCGCGCTCTGCCGTACGGCGACGTGGAGGAGCAACTGCCGCTGCTGCTCAACGGTCTGGACGTGGTGTATCACGCGCAGGGCATGTATGACTTCGCCGATGCGATGCTCTTTTCCGCGCTGGAGACGCTGCGCCGCGGCGCCCGTCAGAGCCTGCGTGCGCCCGCGACCCTGACGGACTGGCGGCCTTGGGTGCATGAGATGCGGCTGTTCAAGTCGGCGGAGGAGATCGCCGTCATGCGGCGCGCCGCCGAGATCACCGCACAGGGCCATACCCGGGCGATGGAGAAGTGCCGTCCGGGGATGTATGAGTATCAGCTGGAGGGCGAGCTGCTGCACGAGTTCAACCGACACGGCGCGCGGGCCCCCTCCTTCAATACCATCGTGGGCAGCGGCGAGAACGCCTGTATCCTGCATTACACTGAAAACGAAAGTGAAATGAAAGAGGGCGATCTGGTGCTGGTGGATGCCGGCGCCGAGTTCCGCCACTATGCCGGCGATATCACCCGAACCTTCCCGGTCAGCGGCCGCTTTAGCGAGCCCCAGCGTCAGATTTATCAGCTGGTGCTGGCGTCGATGGCGGCGGGGCTTGAGTACTATCGTCCCGGCAGCAGCCTGCGCGAGGCGCAGGAGGCCACGGTGCAGATGATGGTGACAGGCCTGGTGGCGCTGGGGATCCTGCAGGGAGAGGTCGAGCAGCTGATCGCGCAGCAGAAGCATCGGGCGTTCTTTATGCACGGCCTCGGGCATTGGCTGGGGCTGGATGTCCACGACGTTGGCGACTATGCGACGCCGGCGCGCGATCGTACGCTGGAGCCGGGAATGGTGCTGACCTGCGAGCCGGGGCTGTATATCGCACCCGATGCCGATGTGCCGCTGGCCTATCGCGGCATCGGGGTGCGGATTGAGGATGATGTGCTGATCACCGAGGCGGGCTGCGAGATCTTGACCGAGGGCGTCGTGAAATCGGTCGAGGCGATCGAAGCACTGATGGCGGCGGCGCGGGCGCGGGAATGAGCATCATCATCGCCGGCGGCGGCATGGCGGGCGCGACGCTGGCGCTGGCGCTGTCGGCGTTGAGCGGCGGGCGCTGTGCGGTAACGCTGGTGGAGGCAGTCGCTCCCGGCGCCGATGCGCACCCCGGATTTGACGCCCGCGCCATCGCGCTGGCCCACGGTACCTGTCAGCAGCTGGCGCAGATCGGCGTCTGGCCGGCGCTGGCCTCCTGCGCGACCGCGATTCGTCAGGTGCAGATAAGCGACCGCGGCCACGGCGGAGCGCTGTGGCTGGACGCCGATGCGTACGATCTCCCCGCGCTGGGGCAGGTGATCCCGCTGCATCAGGCCGGCACCCGTCTGTTTCGGCTGTTGGCGTCGGCGCCGGGTGTGACGCTGCTCTGTCCGGCGACGCTGGCGCGGGTGGAGCGTCGCGTCGACGGCGTGACGGCCTGGCTGGCGGATGGCCGTTGCTTACAGGGACGGCTATTGGTGGCCGCCGACGGAGCCTCATCGCCTCTGGCGCAGATGTGCGGCATGGGGTGGCACAGCGAGGCGTATGAGCAGACGGCGCTGATCGCCACGCTGGCTACCCGCGAGGTGCACCGTGGACGCGCCTTTGAGCGTTTTACGCCGGACGGGCCGCTGGCGCTGCTGCCGATGGCGGAGGGGCGGAGCACGCTGGTCTGGTGTCTGCCGCCGGCGCAGGCGGCACAGGCGATGCTGTGGGATGATGCCTCGTTTCTGCATCATCTGCAGCAGGCCTTTGGCTGGCGCCTGGGGCGCTTGACGCACTGCGGCCGGCGCGATAGCTACCCGCTGAGCCTACGTCGGGCGCACGGGCATATCGGCCACCGTCTGGCGCTGGTCGGCAATGCGGCGCAGACGCTGCACCCGATTGCTGGGCAAGGATTTAACCTGGGGTTGCGCGATGTGATGACGCTGGCGGAGACCCTGAGTGATGCGCTGCGGCGCGGGGAGGATCCCGGCGCCTATCGGACGCTGGCGCGCTATCAAGGGCGGCGTCAGCCCGACTGCGCGGCGACTGTTGCGCTGACCGACTGTCTGGTGCGGCTGTTCGCCAACCGTCTGCCGCCGCTGGCGGTCGGGCGTAATCTGGGACTGATGGCGCTGGCGCTGACGCCGCCGCTGCGCACACCGCTGGTGCGGCGCACGCTGGGTCAGGTCGCCCGTTAGTCCGCCGTTGCTGGGGAAACAGGAAGCTATGCAATCATTCGATATTATTGTTGTCGGCGGCGGTATGGTCGGTCTGGCGCTGGCCAATGCCCTGTCCGGCAGCGGGCTGCGCATCGCGGTGGTCGAGCCGCGTGCGCCGGCACCAACGACCGTGCGGCGGGTGTCCGCGCTGAATATCGCCAGCGAGCGTCTACTACAGCAGCTGGGCGTCTGGCCTCAGATCCTGGCGCAGGGTGCCGCGCCCTGTCGCGGCATGGCGGTATGGGAGGCGGACAGCTTTGGTCGTATCGCCTTTGACGCCGCGGACTATGGGCATCTCCACCTGGGCCACATCGTGGAGAACCAGGCGGTACAGACGGCGCTGTGGCAGCGGGCCGAGCAGGATAAGGGGATCACTTTGATGACGCCGGCGACCCTTGCGCAGGTGGCCTGGGGAGAGAGTGAGGCGTTTGTGACGCTGGATAACGGGACGATGCTCAGCGCGCGGCTGCTGGTCGGCGCCGACGGTGCCCACTCGGCCCTGCGCCGTCAGGCCGACGTACCGCTGACGTTCTGGGACTACCAGCATCATGCGCTGGTGGTGACGATCCGCTGTGAGCAGCCCCATGACCAGATCGCGCGTCAGATCTTTCACCCGCAGGGGATCCTGGCGTTTTTACCGCTGCGGGATCCCAACCTGTGCTCTATCGTGTGGTCGCTGCCGCCGCAGGAGGCACAGCGCATGTACGCGGCCGCGCCGCCGCTGTTTGAGCGTGCGCTGACCATCGCCTTCGATCATCGGCTTGGCCGCTGCCAGTGCGTCGGCGAACGGGCGCTGTTTCCCTTGCAGGGGCGCTATGCCCGCAGCTTTGCCGGACACCGCTTGGCCCTGATGGGGGATGCGGCGCACACCGTGCATCCGCTGGCCGGTCAGGGGGTTAATCTGGGGTTGATGGATGCGGCGGAGCTGGCGGGTGAGCTGTGCCGCCTGCAGGCCCAGGGCAAGGACATCGGACACCATCTGTATCTGCGCCGCTATGAGCGTCGGCGCAAGCACAGCGCCGCCGTGATGCTGGCGGCGATGCAGGGGTTCCGCGATCTGTTCGCCGGGGCCAACCCGGCGAAGAAACTGCTGCGTGACCTGGGGCTGACGCTGGCCGATCGCCTGCCGGGGGTGAAGCCTCAGCTGGTGCGCCATGCCATGGGACTGGCGGATCTGCCTGCGCTGCTGCGGGCGGCGCCGTCGGACGAATAAAGATCGGGCGCCTCGCCCGCGGATGCCCTCCGCGGGTGAAATATTCTAATCCTATCCCCGCCGTTTGAATTAGTTTTTCTCATCTCCCCGTTTTTTATCCCTGCTGTTTTCTGCTTTCCTTAATCTGTTAAGGTTATACATAGGCAACAAAAATGCAGCAACTATGTTAATTTTGTGCTGATGTGCGCATTTTTTCAGCAAGATATTCTGCATTATCATCCTATCGTCCCGGCGGGGTTAGCGTTGTTACGCCTATTTTATCTTATGGTTAATTCGCTGTTTCAGTGATACCGTCGGGCAGAGATGTATCGATTGCGCGCCGCGGAGGGGCCGCGGCGGCGCGAGCGCAGCCGCTTACGGCCGCATACTCAGTCGAGGATGAGAATGGCAAAACAGACGGTGCTTTATGATCAACATGTGGCCGACGGGGCGCGCATGGTGGATTTTCATGGCTGGATGATGCCGCTGCACTATGGCTCCCAGCTGGAGGAGCACCATGCGGTGCGCAGCGATGCCGGGATGTTTGATGTTTCCCATATGACCATCGTGGATCTGCACGGGGTCAGGGTACGAGAGTTCCTGCGCCATCTGTTGGCCAACGATGTGGCGCGCCTGACACAGCCGGGTAAGGCGCTGTACAGCGCGATGCTGAACGCCAGCGGCGGGGTGATCGACGATCTGATCGTCTATTTTCTGACGGATCAGCAGTTTCGTCTGGTGGTCAACTCGGCGACCCGAGAGCGGGATTTAGCCTGGATTGGCGAGCATGCGCTTGCCTTTGGCGTTGAGCTGCGCGAGCGGCGCGATCTGGCGCTGATCGCGGTGCAGGGACCAACGGCCCGTCAGCGGGTGGATGCGCTGCTAACGCCGGCGCAGCGTCAGACGATCGCCGGGATGCAACCCTTCTTCGGCCGTCAGGCGGGATCGCTGTTTATCGCCACCACCGGCTACACCGGGGAGGATGGCTATGAGATAGCGCTACCGCAGGAGGCGGCGGCGGCCTTCTGGCAGCGGCTGGTACAGGCGGGCATCAGGCCCTGCGGGCTGGCCGCCCGCGACACGCTGCGTCTGGAGGCCGGAATGAACCTGTATGGTCAAGAGATGGATGAGCGGATCTCGCCGCTGGCGGCCAACATGGGCTGGACCATCGCCTGGGCGCCGCCGGAGCGTGACTTTATTGGCCGGGCGGCGCTGGAGCGTCAGCAGGGCCAGCATCCTGAACAGCTGGTCGGGCTGGTGATGCGGGAGAAAGGGGTGCTGCGGGCGGGCATGACGATCCGTTTCCGCGATGGACAGGGGAACGCCTGTCAGGGGACGATCACCAGCGGCTCGTTCTCGCCGACGCTGGGGTGCAGCATCGCCCTGGCGCGGGTACCGCAGGGGATCGGCGGCGAGGCGTGGGTCGAGATTCGCGGTCGCGAGCTGGTGCTCAGCGTGGTGAAACCGGGCTTTGTTCGTCACGGCCGCAGCCTGATCCCGTCCGTCGATGCGGCGGCGATAGGCAACTAACCAAGTGAAGCAACACATAACTCCAGGAGAGGATGGCGATGAGCAATGTGCCGACAGAGTTGAAGTATACCGCGTCCCATGAGTGGGTACGCGCGGAGGCAAACGGGGTCTTTTGCGTCGGGATCACCGATCATGCCCAGGGGCTGCTGGGCGATATGGTGTTTGTGGATCTGCCGGAGGTAGGGGCGCACATCGACACCGGCGCGGAGTGCGCGGTGGCCGAGTCGGTCAAGGCGGCGTCGGACATCTACAGCCCGCTGGCGGGGGAGATCGTGGCCGTAAACGGTTCACTGGAGGAGGCGCCGGAGCAGGTCAACGCAGCGCCCTATGATGAGGGCTGGCTGTTCCGTATCCGGGCCGACGATCCCGCCGAGTTTGCGGCGCTGCTCAGCGCCGAAGGGTATCTGGCCGCGCTGGACGAATAAGCGCGTGACCGCCGGGCCGCCCCAGTGGCGGCCTTTTCGTATGATTTGCCGGGCGCCGGGCTGCGGCGCGATCCAGGAATGCGTAAGCCATGACTCAGACCCTTACTCAGCTTGAAAACAGTGACGCTTTTATTGCCCGCCATATCGGCCCCACGCTGGAGGAGCAGCAGCAGATGTTGGCGCAGATTGGTGCAGCGGATCTCGATACGCTGCTGGCGCACATCGTCCCGGCGGATATTCAGCTGCCCGCCGCGCCGCCCATCGGCGCCGCCTGCAGCGAGCAGCAGGCGCTGGACGAGCTGCGGGCGATCGCCGCGCAAAACCAGTGCTACAGATCGTTTATCGGCATGGGCTATTACGGCGTGCAGACGCCGCCGGCCATCCAGCGCAACATGCTGGAGAACCCCGGCTGGTATACCGCCTATACCCCTTATCAGCCGGAGGTATCCCAGGGGCGTCTGGAGGCGCTGCTTAACTTTCAGCAGATGACGCTGGATCTGACCGGGCTGGAGCTGGCCTCGGCGTCGCTGCTTGACGAGGCGACCGCCGCCGCCGAGGCGATGGCGCTGGCGCGGCGCGCCAGCCGCCTGAAGCAGGCCAAGACGTTCTTTATCGCGCAGGATGTGCACCCGCAGACCATCGACGTGGTCTGTACCCGGGCCGCGACCTGCGGGGTTGAGGTGATCATCGATGATGCCCGGCGGGCGGCGGATCACCGCGATCTGTTCGGGGTGCTGCTGCAGCAGGTCGGCACGCAGGGCGAGCTGCATGACTATCGTGCGCTGATGGACTCCCTGCGCGAGCGCGGGGTGATCACCTGTATGGCGGCCGATCCGCTGGCGCTGGTGCTGCTGGAGGCGCCGGGGCGTCAGGGAGCCGACGTGGTGTTTGGCTCCGCTCAACGCTTTGGCGTGCCGATGGGCTACGGTGGCCCCCACGCCGCCTTCTTTGCCTGTCGCGAGGCGTTTAAGCGCGCCATGCCGGGGCGGATTATCGGCGTCGCGCGGGATGCCGCCGGGGAGCCGGCCCTGCGCATGGCGATGCAGACGCGTGAACAGCATATCCGGCGGGAAAAGGCCAACTCCAACATCTGTACTTCGCAGGTGCTGCTGGCCAATATCGCCGGTATGTATGCGGTGTATCACGGTCCGCAGGGGCTGCGGCGCATTGCCGAACGGGTTCACCGCCTGGCGGATATTCTGGCGCTCGGCCTGCAGCAAAAGGGGATGACGCTGCGCAACCACCGCTGGTTCGATACCCTGACGGTGGCGGTGCCCGACAAGGGGGCGGTGCTGGCGCGGGCCCTCGGCTTTGGCATCAACCTGCGCGGCGATCTGGATGGCGCGGTCGGCATCAGCTTTGACGAGTGCAGCACGCGCGACGATCTGGAGGCGCTGTTTACCATCCTGCTCGGAGACGGCCATGCGCTGAATATCGATACCCTGGATACGCTGGCGCAGGAGGCCTGCGAAGGCAGCATTCCGGCGGCGCTGCTGCGCCGCGAGCCGATCCTGACGCATCCGGTGTTCAACCGCTATCACAGCGAAACCGCCCTGATGCGCTATATGCACGCGCTGGAGCGGCGCGATCTGGCGCTGAATCAGGCGATGATCCCGCTGGGCTCCTGTACCATGAAGCTGAATGCCGCCGCCGAGATGATCCCGATCACCTGGCCCGAATTCGCCGCGCTGCACCCGTTCTGTCCGCCGGAGCAGGCGCAGGGCTACCGGCTTCTGCTGAGCCAGCTGGCGGAGTGGCTGGTGCAGCTGACGGGGTATGACGCCGTCTGTCTACAGCCCAACTCCGGCGCACAGGGGGAGTATGCCGGTCTGCTGGCGATCCGCCGCTATCATGAAAGCCGGGGCGAGGGGCAGCGTACTCGCTGCCTGATCCCGGCCTCGGCCCACGGCACCAACCCGGCCTCGGCGCAGATGGCCGGGATGGAGGTCGAGGTAGTGGCGTGTGATGAGCAGGGCAATATCGATCTGCACGATCTGCGTGAGCGGGCGCGGCAGGCGGGGGAGCGCCTGGCGGCGATCATGGTGACCTACCCCTCGACCCACGGCGTATATGAAGAGACCATTCGCGAGGTGTGCCAGATAGTGCATCAGTACGGTGGTCAGGTGTACCTGGACGGCGCCAACATGAACGCGCAGGTCGGGATCACCACGCCCGGCTATATCGGCGCCGATGTCTCGCACCTGAATCTACATAAAACCTTCGCCATCCCGCACGGCGGCGGCGGGCCGGGAATGGGGCCGATCGGCGTCAAGGCTCACCTGGCGCCCTTTGTTCCCGGCCACCGGGTGGTGCAGCTGGCCGGCCTGACCACCCGCCAGGGCGCGGTCAGCGCCGCACCGTTCGGCAGCGCATCCATTCTGCCCATCAGCTGGATGTATATTCGCATGATGGGGGCCGATGGGCTGCGCGGCGCCAGCGCGGTGGCGATCCTGAACGCTAACTATATCGCCCGCCGTCTGGGGGCGGTCTACCCGGTGCTGTACCGCGGGAAGACGGGCTATGTGGCCCACGAGTGTATCCTGGATCTGCGCCCGCTGAAGGCGCGCAGCGGCATCAGCGAAATGGATATCGCCAAGCGTCTGATCGACTATGGCTTCCACGCACCGACCATGTCCTTCCCGGTCGCCGGTACGCTGATGGTCGAACCGACGGAGTCGGAGAATAAGGCCGAACTGGATCGCTTTATCGCTGCCATGCTGGCGATTCACGATGAGATCGCGCGCGTTGAGGCCGGTGAGTGGCCGCTGCAGGATAACCCGTTGGTCAATGCGCCCCACACCCAACGAGAGCTGGTGGGCGAGTGGCATCACCCCTATGGGCGTGAGCTGGCGGTGTTTCCCACGCCGCAGACGCGGGATAACAAGTACTGGCCGGCGGTGAAGCGCCTGGATGATGTCTATGGCGATCGCCATCTGCAGTGCTCCTGTCCGCCGCTGAGCGACTGGGCATAGGTTATCCCACGCGGGCGGGCGATCGGTGACGGTCGCCCGCTTTTTTTTGCACGGCTTCCGCGCGCCGGATCGATGGCGAACCCGGTTCTCCCGGGGCGTGTCCGCTTTTTATGAACATTTTATGTATGAAATATTCTAATTTATTATCCAGTGGATAACGAACGACGCATCTGGCGCTTTTGTATTAAAAATCAATTAAAATCATTTTATTACATTTTGATCGTCTGTTATTACTTGCGCTAATCATCACTTTTATTCATGCGTTGATCGGCGATTTCCCCGGCTGGCCAGGGGGGTAAAGTGTGATAGAGTTCTCATCGTGAAATGTTGCCATTGCGGAGAGGCGTTTTTCTCCGCCCGCCGGCAGCGTACCGCTCCCGCGTTTATCCGGTTTATGTTACCGCGCCCGTTTGCCGGGCGACGGCGGCGTACTATTCCCGTTTAAACGTCCAATACACCGACAGGCAAAAATAAAAACGGGTAATGTCAGGTATGGAACTTTTGGCACAGTGTGTGAACCGCATCAATAGTCTGTTGTGGAATGAGCTATTGATTTTTTTACTCTGCGGCACGGGGATCTATTACACCCTGCGTCTGGGCTTTATTCAGATCCGGCATTTCGGCTCCGGCTTTCGCGCGCTGTTCGGTGGTATGTCTCTGTCCGGTGATAAGGCGGACAAGCAGGGGATGAGCTCATTCCAGGCGGTCGCCACGGCCATCGCGGGCCAGGTGGGGACCGGGAACCTGGCCGGTCCGGCGACGGCGATCGTCGCCGGTGGTCCGGGCGCTATTTTTTGGATGTGGGTCTCCTCATTCCTGGGGATGGCGACGATTTATGCCGAGGCCATTCTGGCGCAGAAATATAAGTCTTTTGATAAACAGGGACACGTTGTCGGCGGCCCAGCTTATTACATTGAGAAAGGGCTGAACTGTAAATGGCTGGCTGCGTTGTTTTCCGTGCTGATTATTTTTGCGCTGGGTTTTATCGGCAACATGGTGCAGTCCAACTCGATCGCCGCCGCCTTTGAGGGTTCGCTGGGCGTTCCGGGCTGGATCGTCGGGGTGGTTCTGGCCGTGCTGACCGGTGGGGTTATCATGGGCGGGCTGCGCAGTATCGCCTCCTTCACGGAGAAGGTGGTGCCGACCATGGCGGTATTTTATCTGGTCGGCGCGCTGCTGATCCTGGGCCTGAACGCCCACTATATTCTGCCGGCGTTCAAGGCCATCTTCGTGGCGGCCTTCAACCCACAGGCGGTGCTGGGCGGCGGCGCGGGGATCGCTATCCAGCAGGCGATGCGTTTCGGTATTGCCCGCGGCCTGTTCTCGAACGAGGCCGGGATGGGATCAACGCCGCATGCCCACGCGGTGGCCAAGGTGAAACACCCGGAGCAGCAGGGCTTTATCGCCATGATGGGGGTGTTCGTGGTGTGCGTGATCGTCACCCTGACGGCGCTGGTGATCATCACCTCTGGCATGGCGATGTGGCAGCAGGGTGGGCAGGCGCAGGCCTCTTTCCTCGGCGTATTTTCAGGCCAGGGGATTGCTGTGACCCAGCAGGCGTACTCCTATGTTTATGGTCACTTTGGCAGCCTGTTTATTTCCGCCTCACTGTTCTTCTTCGCGTTCTCGACCATCATTGGCTGGTACTACTATGCGGAGACCAACGTGCGCTATCTGTTTAACTCGCAGAAGGCGGTGCGGGTGTATCAGCTGCTGGTGGTCGTCTTTATCTTCATCGCCTCTTTCTTCCACGTGGAGCTGGTGTGGAATATGGCCGATATGTTCAACGGCCTGATGGTGCTGCCGAACCTCGCGGCGCTGCTGCTGCTGTCGCCGGTGGTGATCCGTCTGACCCGCGAGATCGGCCAGCGCCGCCACGGTAGCGCGGTCGCCGAAGGCGAATGACCTAGTCGGGCGTTAGCATCACGGCGGCAGGGGGCTCCTCTGCCGCCGTTTTACTTAGAGGTACAGATAGATAGCGAAGAAGTGACAGGCGCTGCCGCCGAGGACAAAGGCATGCCAGATGGCATGATTGTAGGGAATGCGCCGGCAGACGTAGAAGATAACCCCCAGGGTATACACGATCCCCCCCAGCGCCAGCAGCGCGATCCCCGCGCCGGAGAGGCGCATCGCCAGCTGATAAATCACGATTAGCGAGAGCCAGCCCATGGTCAGATAGGTGATCAGCGAGACGATCTTAAAGCGGTGGGCGAAGGCCAGCTTAAACAGGATCCCCAGCAGCGCCAGCGTCCAAATTACCGCCATCAGCCCGCGCGCCAGCGGTGAATCCAGCCCGATCAGTAAAAAGGGGGTATAGGTTCCGGCGATCAGCAGATAGATGGCGCAGTGGTCAAAAACTTTCAGCCAGCGCTTGGCCGCCCGGTTAGGGATGGCGTGGTAGAGGGTCGAGGCCAGAAACAGCAGGATCATGCTGCCGCCGTACAGGCTGTAGCTGGTAATGGCCATCGCGCTGGCGCCGCTGCCGACGGCCTGTACCAGCAGCAGAACCAGCCCGACGATCCCCAGAATAAAACCGATGCCGTGGCTGATGCTATTGGCGATCTCTTCGGTCAGAGAGTACCCCGGTTGCAGCGGGGAAGCGGTTGTCATCATCGTATGATCTCACGCAGCGAAGCCCGATCCACGTCGGACTTAGGTAAGCCGGGGACATGCCTCCCAGCTCCAGGTCATTCCGCCAGCGACGGAACGACCTAGAGTAGCTGAGAATGATTCCAGTGTACACGTGTACGCTAAAAAAGCGGCGCGGCGCGCGGCCATATAATGAGAGTTGATGTGCTTAAAATCACAAATAGTCACCGTGATTATTACTTTTACAACAGCGGATCGCCGCCGTCAGGGCCACTTTTTGCCGCTGCGCGGGGGATTGTCGGGGGTTATGGCTATCTTGTTGAATTTATTAAACTGATTTTTAAACAAAAAAGAGATCTTCTGCACGGAAAACGTCCAACTCATTAATTTGATGAGAATCTCAATTAATGTATTATTCCTGCGTCGTTTTTCTCCGCAATCGTGAACGCAATCGATTACGCTTTTAAAAAACTCTTACTTGATCACAGTTTTCTGTATCCGTTTATTTCTATAATGCGCCAGGCCAACGAGCGGGCGTTCGCGCGAGTGATGGCTGATTTGTGGCGATGTTGACATGTTGTCGTTGTCTCCCTCTGCGCGGGGAGCTTTTTAAGGTAAGTGGCACTCATATGAAAAAAACAATTTTAGCTGCGGGCGCTCTGCTGTCCTGTCTCTCCACCAGCGTCACGGCAACGGCGGCGGACAATAACGGCGAGTATCTTTCCGACTGGTGGCATCAGAGCGTGAACGTGGTGGGTAGCTACCATACTCGCTTTGGGCCGTTCCGTACCAATGATGTGTACCTGGAGTACGAAGCCTTTGCCAAGAAGGACTGGCTCGATTTTTATGGCTATGTTGACGTACCGAAGTTCTTCGGCGCCGGCAACACGGTCGATAAGGGGATCTGGGATAAAGGCTCCCCGCTGTTTATGGAGATCGAGCCGCGCTTCTCTATCGATAAGCTGACCGGCTTGAACCTGGGCTTCGGTCCGTTTAAAGAGTGGTACTTCGCTAACGACTATGTCTTTGACATGGGGCGTAACAGCGATAGCCGCCAGAATACCTGGTATATGGGTCTGGGGACCGACATTGATACCGGTCTGCCGATGGGCCTGTCGCTGAACGTGTACGGCAAGTACCAGTGGGAAAACTACGGTGCAGCCAACGAGAATAGCTGGGACGGCTACCGCGTGAAGGTGAAGTACTTCGTGCCGTTGACCGAGCTGTGGGGCGGCAACCTGAACTATATCGGTTTCACCAACTTTGACTTCGGCTCCCGTCTGGGCGACAAGTCCGGGGTCGGCAGCAACGGCAATCAGCTGCGCTCCAATAACTCCATCGCCTCCAGCCATATTTTGGCGCTGAACTACACCCACTGGCACTACTCCGTGGTGGCTCGTTACTTCCATAACGGCGGCCAGTGGAAAGAGGGTGCCGCGCTGGGTGAAGATCTGCATCCGACCGGCTGGGGTTACTACCTGGTGGTGGGGTACAACTTCTAATCCCACGCCATGTCTGCATCAGGGCCCCGCTGCGACGGGGCCTTTTTCATGGCTAAAAAGAGGAAGGCGCGCAGGAAAACGAGCCGTTTTTCTGTGCCGCGTTTTACGCCATGATGTCGGGATTGTGCGGCGAACTTTCTGGCCTAAGGAGCTATCATGACCCGACACCTCAGCAAGGATACCCAACTGTGCATGTCGCTGGCGGCGCGCCCGGGAAACTTTGGCACCCGCTTTCATAACTACCTGTATGACGCGCTGGATCTGGATTATCTGTATAAGGCCTTCACCACCTGCGATATCGTCGCCGCTATCGGCGGCGTCAGGGCGCTGGGTATCCGCGGCTGCGCTATCTCCATGCCGTTTAAGGAGGCGGTGATCCCGCTGGTGGATGAGATGGATGCCTCGGCCGCCGGGATCGGATCGGTGAATACCCTCGTCAATACGGAGGGCTGGCTGAAGGCCTATAACACCGATTATATCGCCATCGCCCAGCTGCTGCGCCAGTATGCGCTCGATCCCACCATGTGCTTTGCCCTGCACGGCAGCGGCGGCATGGCCAAGGCGGTCGCCTGCGCGCTGCGGGACGCGGGGTTTACCCGTGGCTATATCGTGGCGAAAAACGCCGAGTCCGGTCAGCGTCTGGCCGCGCAGTATGGCTATACCTGGTACCGAGAGCTGCCGGTGCAGGCGCCGGCCGAGCTGCTGATCAACGCCACGCCGGTGGGGATGCTCGGCGGCGAGTTTGCCAGCGCGCTGTCATTTCATCCCGCGCTCATCGCGCAGGCCCGCGCGGTGTTTGAGGTGGTGGCCATACCGATAGCGACGCCGCTGGTTCAGGCGGCGCGGGCGGCGGGCAAAACGGTGATCACCGGGGCCGAGGTGTTCGCCATCCAGGCGGTGGAGCAGTTTGTCCTGTATACCGGCATTCGGCCGGAGCACGGGCTATTTTTACAGGCCGCCGCCCACGCCCGGGGAGAGTGACGCCCGACCGCGGGCGTCGGCTGTGTCGGGCGCGATGGAGGCTATTCCGGTTGATCCGCGATGCGATAGGGCAGGGGCGACAGCGCGAGCTGGCTCCGCGCATCGTCGCGTACCCGTAGTACGCTGTCTGCCGGGAGATCGCTGCTCAGCACCGCCTGCAGGTAGATGTCGCCGTCGGCCAGCCGCTGTGCCGCCAGCACCGTACCGCTGCGCCGCCAGCTGTCGCCCAGACGCAGCTCCAGATCTTCGCTGGCGTGCGGTAGCCGTTCTGCGCTACCGCGCAGCCAGAACAGCGCCCGCCGGTTGGCGCCGCGGTATTTGGCCCGCGCCACCATCTCCTGGCCGCTGTAGCATCCCTTGGTAAACGAGATCCCGCCCAGCGCCTGCAGGTTTACGGCCTGGGGGAGGAACCGATCGCAGCTGGGCTCATCGATGATCGGGAGCCCGGCTTCGATATCCAGCGCCAGCCACTGGGCGCTATCCGCCAGGCGTGCGCGCGCGGCCAGCGGGGTGAGGAGCCGCGCCGCTTCATCCGCATCATCGCAGATCAGCAGGTAGCGCGGCTGCGGCCAGGCCATATAGAGCAGATGGCTACGGCCGGCCTGCAGCAGCGGCGCATCGGCGTCCGGCAGCCGCGGGAAGAGTGTGCCGAGGGCCTCGCTGGCCTGCGCGCCGGCGACGCCCAGCAGCACTGCCGTCTCATCGCTGGCGATGCTGACCTTGGCAAATACCGCATACTTTTTCAGCTCCAGCGTCTGCAGGGTGGCCACGCTGCGGCGCAGCAGATAGGTGAAGCCGTCGCCGCGGCGCAGCAGGCGCAGGCTGCTCCACAGCTTGCCTTGGGCGTCGCAGTGGCCGCACAGCGTATGCTGCGTGGCGGTCAGCGCCAGCACGTCGGCGGTAAGCTGCCCCTGTAGGTAGCTTGGCGCATCCGGGCCGCTGACGTTGATCGGCAGCCAGTCATCCAACCGTATCAGGGTCAGGGGAAGGTGCTCTGCGGCCAGAGGCGGCTGCGGGGAGAAGGGGGCGTTAAGGTTCATGAGAGTTCCCTGTAAGGTCATACCGGACGTAGTGACCATGGTAAGAAAGCTCGCCCGCAATGCCAATGGTTAATTGCGCTCGATGTGGTTACGTTCAGAAACTGGGCGGTCTCGGCATGAGGTGTTGCGTAACACATTGCAAATCCTGAATAAAAAAGCACGAATAACAAATATTATCCGTGGCAGCGTGGGCAAAATATGACAGAGTGTTAAGGGATTTTCTAAATCAAACGGGTTTTCGCGCTAGAATAAGAGTCAGATTGGCGCGGGATACCGCCAGCGATGCCGGCGTGTGGGCCGGCGTCCCGTCAGTTACCAAATAGAAAACGAAGTCGGAGTGGATGAGTCATGGATATCAATAATAAAGCGCGGGTTCACTGGGCGTGCCGCCGCGGAATGCGCGAGCTGGATATCGCGATTATGCCTTTCTTTGAACATGAGTATGATGCGCTTAACGATGCCG
This sequence comes from Edwardsiella anguillarum ET080813, assembly GCF_000264765.2. Classification (GTDB taxonomy): domain Bacteria; phylum Pseudomonadota; class Gammaproteobacteria; order Enterobacterales; family Enterobacteriaceae; genus Edwardsiella; species Edwardsiella anguillarum. Next base: position 1,120,027 of record NZ_CP006664.1, on the reverse strand, counting down.
ATAAACAGACCTTTGTCCGCCTGCTGGCCTGCGACGATCCTGAGCTATTTAAATGGCTGATGAACCAGGGTAAGCCGGACGACGCTGATCTGGCCCGTATGATTACGCTGATTCAGACGCGAAATAAAGAACGTGGTCCTTTGGCGCTGTAACGTTCACGTCTCCTGGCGTACCCAGGTGATGTTTCTGCTGGGGCACGGCGCGCTGGTTTTGGCGATCCTGCTGGCGCCCTGGCCGGAAAACTACAGCGCATTCTGGCTGGTTCTGCTGGTGGCGGTGATCTTTGAGTGTATCCGCAGCCAGCGTCGGATTGCGCGTAACCGCGGTGAGCTGCAGCTGCTGACGCCGCAGGTGTGGCACTGGCAGCTGCGCGAGTGGCGCCTGGCCCGGCGCCCCTGGGTTAGCGATCTGGGGGCGCTGCTGATTCTGCAGAGTACCCATGGTGTACCGTGCCGCCGCCGTCTGTGGCTGGCGGCCGACAGCATGAGCCGAGAAGAGTGGGGGCAGCTGCGCCGCGCGCTGCTCGATACGGGCGACGATCGCGCATAGCGAATCGCCGCGCTGGCGTGGTCGCTACAGCAGCTCGGCCGTCTCTAGCATGATCTGCTGGCACCAGCGCTGGAGCCGTGCCTCGCTGAGATCGAACTGGCTAACCTCGTCCAGCGCAAGGCCGGCAAATAGGCGTCCATCGTCCAGCGTTGCCCGAGAGGCGGTGAACGTATAGCCCGCCGTCGGCCAGTAGCCAACCGGGCGGGCGCCGAGCGTCAGCAGGCGATCGTGCAGCATGCCGAGCGCGTCCTGAAACCATTCTCCGTACCCCTGCTGATCGCCCATGCCATACAGCGCGACGATTTTTCCCGGCAGCGGCGGCAGCGCGTCCCACGCGGCCTGCCAATCCTCCTGCTGCTCACCGAAGTCCCAGGTGGGGATCCCCATGATCAGCATGTCGTATTCCGTCATTCGCGCGGGCGAGGTGTCGCGGATGTTGTGCAGGGTGACCAGATCGGCGCCCAGAATGTCGCGAATTCTCTCGGCGGCCATCTCGGTGTAGCAGGTGCTGGAGCCATAAAAAAGACCGATTTTCATTGTGCGTTTGCCATGATTGCCCAAGCGGATACGGGCAGTGTAACAGATTTGAAACCACTGACCGCATCCTGTAGGCTGGCCGTCGATAAGGCGCCGCACGTAGCGTGCAGGCGGGATACCATACAGCGATATTATGGGTTAAGGAGTCGGGGTGCACGAACAGGATCAGGCGCTGATCGAACAGTTTTTGGATGCGCTGTGGCTGGAGAAGAATCTGGCGGAGAATACCCTGGCCTCCTATCGTCAGGATCTGCGCACGCTGGCCGAATGGCTGGCCTGTCACGATCTGACCCTGCTGACGGCGGCGCACGGCGATCTGCAGGACTTCTTCGCCCAGCGCATGGACGGGGGCTATAAGGCGTCCAGCTCGGCCCGTCTGCTCAGCGCGCTGCGCCGCTGCTATCAGTATCTGTACCGGGAGACGCTGCGTGGCGACGATCCGAGCGCGCAGTTGGCCTCGCCCAGGCTGCCGCAGCGGCTGCCGAAAGACCTTTCTGAAGCCCAGGTGGGCGCCCTGCTGCAGGCGCCCTCCATCGATACGCCGCTGGAGCTGCGCGATAAGGCGATGCTGGAGCTGCTGTACGCCACCGGCCTGCGGGTGTCCGAACTGGTGGGGCTGGCGCAGGAGGATATCAGCCTGCGTCAGGGCGTAGTACGGGTGATCGGCAAAGGCAACAAAGAGCGCCTGGTTCCCCTTGGGGAGGAGGCGATCTACTGGATTGAGTACTATCTGGAGTATGGCCGTCCGTGGCTGGTGAACGGCCAGACGGTTGCGGCGCTGTTTCCCAGCAATCGCGCCCGCCAGATGACGCGCCAGACCTTCTGGCACCGGATTAAGCACTATGCCGTCCTGGCGGGGATCGATGCGGAGCGCCTGTCACCGCACGTGCTGCGCCATGCGTTCGCTACCCATCTGTTGAACCATGGCGCGGATTTACGTGTCGTACAGATGCTTTTGGGGCACAGCGATCTTTCCACTACCCAGATTTATACCCATGTAGCGACAGAGCGTCTGAGACAGCTACATCAACAGCATCATCCCCGCGCCTGAGCGGAGGGCAATTCAAAGGAATTCATTATGAAGAAAAGCGTGATTTGGTTGGCATTACTGGCGACATCCGTCAGCGGCCTGGCCCGGGCAGATGATGCCGCGATCCAGCAGTCCCTGAAAAAGCTGGGGATCCAGCAGGCGCAGATCCAGGCGTCGCCGGTGGCCGGTTTGAAGACGGTCTTCAGCGAGGGCGGCGTGCTGTATGTAACGGACGATGGCAAGCATATCCTGCAGGGGCCGATGTATGACGTCAGCGGCGCGGTGCCGGAAAACGTCACCAATCAGCTGCTGATGAAGCGCCTGGATAAGCTGGCGCCAGAAATGATCGTCTATAAGGCACCGAAGCAGAAGTATGTGATCACCGTCTTTACCGATATCACCTGCGGCTACTGCCATAAGCTGCACGCCCAGATTAAGGAGTACAACGATCTGGGGATCACCGTGCGCTATCTAGCCTTCCCGCGCCAGGGGCCGGACTCCAAGGCGGAGAAGGATATGCAGTCGATCTGGTGTATGGCGGATCGCCGCAAGGCCTTCGACGATGCGCTGAAGGGCGAGACGATTTCACCGGCGACCTGTGATGTGAACATCAAGTCTCACTATGAGCTGGGCGTGCAGTTTGGCATTCAGGGGACGCCGGCGATCGTGCTGAGCAACGGAATGGTGATCCCTGGCTATCAGGGGCCGAAAGAGATGCTGGCGATGCTGGATGCCCAGGCCCAGATGGGCCAGAAGAAAGGTTAATGTTTTGACGATGAAGACACGGCTTTGCCGGCGAGAGGCGGCGGCGGAGAGTCAGCTGCCGGATGAGATACCGCCGCTGCTGCGCCGTCTGTACGGTAACCGCGGCGTGCGCAGCGCCGCCGAGCTGGAGCGCGGGGTGAAGGGGCTGCTGTCGTATCAGCAGTTGAGCGGTATTGAGCGGGCGGTGACGCTGCTGCAGGAGGCACTGGCGCAGCGTCTGCGGTTGGTGATCGTCGGTGACTTTGATGCGGACGGCGCGACCAGCACCGCGCTGTCGGTGCTGGCGTTGCGCGCCATGGGCTGCGATAGCGTGCAGTATCTGGTGCCCAACCGTTTTGAGGATGGCTACGGCCTTAGCCCGGAGGTGGTCGAACAGGCCGCCGCCATGGGGGCGGAGCTGATCATGACCGTGGATAACGGCGTCTCGTCGCACGCGGGGGTCGAGGCGGCCCACGCGCGCGGGATCCGCGTGCTGGTGACCGATCACCACCTGCCGGGAGAGACGCTGCCGGCGGCGGAGGCCATCGTCAACCCGAATCTGGCCGACTGCGATTTTCCCTCCAAGTCGCTGGCCGGCGTCGGCGTCGCCTTCTACCTGATGCTGGCGCTGCGCCGTCATCTGGTAGAGCAGGGCTGGTTTGAGCGTCTGGGGCGCCCTGCGCCCAATCTGGCCGATCTGCTGGATCTGGTGGCGCTGGGCACCGTGGCGGACGTGGTCGCGCTGGATACCAACAACCGTATCCTGGTGCACCAGGGGCTGAACCGTATTCGTGCCGGGCGCTGTCGTCCGGGGATCCGCGCGCTGCTGGAGGTAGCCAAGCGCGATGCCCTGCGTCTGAGCGCCAGCGATCTCGGTTTTGCCCTGGGGCCGCGCCTCAACGCCGCCGGGCGGCTGGACGACATGTCGCTGGGGGTGGCGCTGCTGCTGAGCGAGGATATGCCGCAGGCGCGTGCGCTGGCCTGCGATCTGGATACGCTAAACCAGACGCGCCGCGAGATAGAGCAGGGGATGCAGAGCGAGGCGTTGGCGATCTGTGCCGGGCTGGAGCGCACCCTGACGCAGCTGCCCTACGGGCTGGCGCTCTACCATCCCGAATGGCATCAGGGTGTCGTGGGGATTCTGGCCTCGCGTATCAAAGAGCGCTTTTACCGTCCGGTGATCGCCTTTGCTCCGGCCGGAGAGGGGCTGCTGAAGGGATCGGGGCGCTCGCTGCCGGGGCTGCACATGCGCGATGCGCTAGAGCGTCTGGACACCCAATACCCGGGGCTGATGCAGAAATTTGGTGGCCATGCGATGGCGGCGGGGCTGACCATTGAGGCGGCGCGCTTTGACGACTTCCGTCATCACTTTGATGCGCTGGTGGGCGAGTGGCTCGATCCGGCCCAGCTGGAAGGGGTGGTTTGGTCGGACGGGGCGCTGAGCAGCGATGAGCTGACGCTGCCGGTGGCGGAGCTGCTGCGCGACGGTGGACCCTGGGGACAGGCGTTTCCGGAGCCGACCTTTGACGGTCAGTTTCGCATTCTGCAGCAGCGTCTGGTCGGGGAGCGCCACCTTAAGCTGATGCTGGAACCGCTGGGCGGTGGCCCGCTGCTGGACGGCATCGCGTTTAATGTGGATACCGCCCTGTGGCCGGACGCCAGCGTGCGTGAGGTGGAGCTGGCCTATCGGCTGGACATCAATGAGTACCGTGGCAATCGCAGTGTACAGTTAATGATCCAACACCTCTGGCCGCGCTGAGGCAGGGTCAGCAAAATCATGTATTGTAGAGGGGTAACGAAAGTTACCCCTCTTGTTTATTAGCATAATTAATAACTGGGGCGCGCAGATTAGTAAATTCGTTGAACTTCCGCGTTAAGTGCCGGATTTTACAGCAACAGTGCAGGATCTCTGCGTAGGGTCTGCCATTTCTGCAAACGAGTTGCTATAGTCTGTAGGGGTAATGGGATGGGGATTTAGGTTATGCCTTTGCCAGCGTATGGCGAGATATCCCGTTACTTTGCGTTTGTCCTTTTGGCCGGGGGCCGTATGACGGCACCGTGTTTCCCGACCGTTGCACTTTTAAAGAAGATAACAATCTATGTTTGAAATTAATCCGGTAAAACACCGTATTCAGGACCTGTCTGCGCGGACAGATGTTCTGAGGGGGTATCTTTGACTACGATGCCAAGAAAGAGCGCCTGGAAGAAGTAAACGCCGAGCTGGAACAGCCGGATGTCTGGAATGAACCGGAGCGTGCGCAGGCACTGGGCAAAGAGCGTTCCTCCCTGGAAACCATCGTCAACACCATCGATGAAATGCACCAGGGGCTGGAGGATGTATCCGGATTACTGGAGCTGGCGGTAGAGGCCGACGACGAAGAGACCTTTAACGAGGCCGTCGCCGAACTCGATCTACTGGACGTGAAGCTGGGGCAGCTGGAGTTCCGCCGCATGTTCTCCGGCGAATACGACAGCGCCGACTGCTACCTGGATATTCAGGCCGGCTCCGGGGGAACCGAAGCGCAGGACTGGGCCAGCATGCTGCTGCGTATGTATCTGCGCTGGGCTGAATCCAAGGGCTTCAAAACCGAGATTATCGAAGAATCTGAGGGTGAAGTGGCCGGTCTGAAGTCCGCCACCATCAAAATTAGCGGTGACTATGCCTATGGCTGGCTGCGTACCGAAACCGGCGTGCATCGCCTGGTGCGCAAGAGCCCGTTTGACTCGGGCGGTCGTCGCCATACGTCGTTCAGCTCCGCCTTTGTTTATCCTGAAGTGGATGACGATATCGATATCGATATCAATCCGGCGGATCTGCGTATCGACGTTTACCGCGCCTCTGGCGCCGGTGGTCAGCACGTCAACAAGACGGAGTCCGCCGTGCGTATTACCCACATTCCGACCGGGCTGGTGACGCAGTGCCAGAACGACCGTTCCCAGCATAAGAACAAAGATCAGGCCATGAAGCAGATGAAAGCCAAGCTTTATGAACTTGAGATGCAAAAGAAAAATGCTGAACGGCAGCAGATGGAAGATACCAAGTCCGATATCGGTTGGGGTAGTCAGATCCGTTCTTATGTGCTGGATGACTCCCGCATAAAAGATTTACGTACTAGCGTTGAGACACGTAATACACAGGCCGTGTTAGATGGCGACCTGGATAGGTTTATTGAGGCAAGTTTAAAAGCCGGGTTATGAGGAAACACTATGTCTGAACAACAGCAACAAGGCGCCGAACAGGCTCTGGACTTAAACAACGAAATGCAGGCTCGCCGCGAGAAACTGGCGGCTCTGCGTAAGGAAGGCATCGCTTTCCCTAACGATTTCCGCCGCGACACCACCTCCGATAAGCTGCACAGCCTGTATGACGGTAAGAGCAAGGAAGAGCTGGAAGCGCTGAACGTTGAAGTTTCCGTTGCCGGGCGCATGATGACCCGCCGTATCATGGGTAAAGCCTCTTTCGTTACGCTGCAGGATATGGGTGGCCGTATTCAGCTGTATGTTGCCCGTGACGATCTGAAAGATGATGTTTACAGCGAACAGTTCAAGAAATGGGACCTGGGTGACATCATCGGCGCACGCGGTACTCTGTTCCGCACTCAGACCGGCGAGCTGTCCATTCATTGCCACTCTATCCATCTGCTGACTAAGGCCCTGCGCCCGCTGCCGGACAAATTCCACGGTCTGTCTGACCAGGAAACCCGCTATCGCCAGCGTTATCTGGACCTGATCGCCAACGAGTCTTCCCGCGAGACTTTCCGTACCCGCTCCAAGATCCTGGCCGCTATCCGCAACTTCATGGTCAACAAAGGCTTCATGGAGGTCGAAACCCCGATGATGCAGGTGATCCCGGGGGGCGCCTCCGCCCGTCCGTTCATCACCCATCACAATGCGCTGGACATCGATATGTACCTGCGTATCGCGCCGGAGCTGTACCTGAAGCGTCTGGTGGTCGGCGGCTTCGAGCGCGTGTTCGAAATCAACCGTAACTTCCGTAACGAAGGCGTCTCTCCGCGTCATAACCCCGAGTTCACTATGATGGAACTCTATATGGCCTACGCGGACTACAAAGACCTGATCGTGCTGACCGAAGAGCTGTTCCGCACCATCAGCCAGGATGTTCTGGGCAGCAGTGTGGTGCAGTACGGCGATCAGACCTTCGATTTCGGCAAGCCGTTTATCAAGATGAGCATGAAAGAGGCCATCTGCCACTACCGTCCAGACATCGCCTCTGCCGATCTGGATGACATGGATAAGGCCTGCAAGATCGCCGAGTCCCTGGGCATCAAGATCGAGAAAAGCTGGGGCCTGGGCCGCGTACAGTGCGAAATCTTTGATGAAACGGCAGAGAGCCAGCTGATTCAGCCGACCTTCATCACCGAATATCCGGCTGAGGTTTCTCCGCTGGCGCGCCGTAACGACGAGAACCCGTTCATCACCGACCGCTTTGAATTCTTCATCGGCGGCCGTGAGATCGGTAACGGCTTCTCCGAGCTGAACGACGCCGAAGATCAGGCGGAGCGTTTCCTGGATCAGGTGAAAGCCAAAGATGCCGGCGACGACGAAGCCATGTTCTACGACGAAGACTACGTGACCGCGCTGGAGCACGGCCTGCCGCCGACCGCCGGTCTGGGCGTGGGTATCGACCGTATGATGATGCTGTTCACCAACAGCCACACCATCCGTGACGTGATCCTGTTCCCGGCGATGCGTCCGCAGAAATAAGCGTTGTCCTCATCGCGTATCAGCCCCGGCATCGCCGGGGCTTTTTTTTTGTCATCTACGCCGGTTTTCGCCTGTTACCAGCCATAGGCGATACCGGCACCCACGACATCCCCTTCGGCGCTGTTCCACGCAGAGGCCAGACGAATGTCGGTGTGCGGCGTTACCTGGTACTGCGCCCCGACGGCCAGCGCGTTGGCGTTCTGATAGTTGGCGACGCCCACCCCGACGCTAACGGTCTGCCGGTGGGTATAGGGAATATCGGCCATCGCGGTGACGGAGGCGATACCGCCATTGCTCTCGTTATGCTGGTCGGTCATCTGCTGCTGCAGCCGGTTGACTCGTCCTTCTATCGCATGGCCGAACCGGTTGAGGCGCGCATTGGCTGCCTGCATATCGTTACGCTCTGTATTGCTTAAGCTACGGCTATATCCCCGTAGCTGGCTGACGTTGACCGCATCCGTCGCCTGCGTGCCTGCGCTGAGGTGGGTGAGCTGACGCGTGCTGCCGGGGGCGCCGATAGAGACGCTGTTGACGCGCGCGGTCTGGCTGTTGGCGCCGAGGGCGACGCTGTTCATATAGGAGGCTTGGCTATCGTTGCCCAGCGCCATGCTGCTATACCCGGATGCTCGTCCGCTGACGCCGATGGCGGTGGAGTAGCTGGCGCTGGCCTGGGCATCGTCGCCCAGCGCTATCGCGTTATCGGGCGTGGCCTGGGCCCCATCGCCGAGCGCCGTGGAGTGCTGTCCCGCCAGACTGTTGGCTGCGGTTTTCGTTACCGATGGCGACGCTGTTGGCGCCGCCGGAGTAGGACTCGGCGCCGATGGCGGTAGCGGCGTCGCCGCGGGTACGGCTGCTGGCGCCGAGCGCCGTATCATAGCTGCCGCCCGCGCAGTTACTGTCGTTGCCCAGATGCACATCCAGGATCCCGCGATGGACGGCGGCGGCGTTAGGGAGTGCCGGCGCCGCGACGGCGTCGTCAAACGGTGAGACGGTCAAAAGAACGGCGGTAGAAATAATACCGATGCGGAATAGGGACATCGTAATATCCTCTTTTTTATCAATGATGGCTCAAGTATTAAAACTGTTGGATATTATGATGTTGTATTTGTAATCTGCCGTTTTCTTATGCAAATTGCGCTCTGTATTTTTAGATAATCTCCCGCCGTGTCAGCTTTCGGTTGCAAATGTTTTCTCTGACATACTTATTGGCTATTTCAGGCGATCAATTACGTTGTGATTACTGTTTCAGGTGATATTTCAGGGCATGTTTCAACTGTCATCCTCTCGCCAGCGCTCCCGGGGAGAGCGCTGGCGAGAGGGGCGAAAGGGTAGAACGTCTGCCGTGGAGAGGGAAGGCGGCGGCCGAAATGGTGAAGAAAACGGCACATGGGCGGGTTGATAAGATATCTGCTGAAATATTCATCACTTAGCTCAGTTTCCTCTTGCTGCGGCGAGGGAAGTGACTATAATGGTTCACACATCGCGGGCGTAGTTCAATGGTAGAACGAGAGCTTCCCAAGCTCTATACGAGGGTTCGATTCCCTTCGCCCGCTCCAGATTTGCAAACCCTCGCCTCGGCGGGGGTTTTTGCTTTTCGGGCCCGGAGCGGGTCCCCCGGCATAGCCCGCGGCTTTCACGAGATAAAAAAAGGGACAGGCCGTCGCCTGTCCCATCGCGTCAGAGCGGATCAGTTAAACCATCCGCTGGCCTTGTCTGCGGCGGCCTTGCCCGCATTCTCAATCCCGCTTCCCATCCGCTCCTTGAGGTGCTTATCGCCCTCGCTCTCGTTGCGAATGGCGTCGCCGACGGCGGATTTGTTGCTGATTTCAGCGCGTCGTTCAGCCGCATCCAGCTGCATCTGGTTTTTCTGCTCTTCATCCACCAGCTTGCTGCGGGCATGATTACGGGCTTTGGACAGCTCCAGCTCCGCGCGGCGCGCGTCCATCTCCATTTTCATGTTCTCCAGCTCCATCTGTCGCAGCTGATCTTGGTAGGACTGCTCGCGCTGCTTATCGGCCATCCGTTCCTGATGCGCCTCCCGCTGTGCGGCAAGCTGCTGCTGCTCCCGCTTGAGGCGGGCTTGCGCGGCGGCACGCTGGTGCTGTGCGGCGACGGCCTGCTCATGGCGTAGGTGGGCCTGGCGGGCGGCTTCTTCCTGCGCCTGTCTGCTGGCCTCCTCTCTCACTCCCTGCTGTTCGGCGGCGGCGACCGCGTTTAGCTGGGATGAAAGCGGATTGGCGCAGGTCAGCGTCGGTATCGCCAGCAGCAGGGCGATTAATGGCTTGCGCATATTAGACCCCGCTTATGACTTTTTCGGGCAGGCCGCGTTTGGCTGGATACGGGTTTCCCCTTGCTCCATAGAGATCACCAGCGCGACACCCGGCTGGAACTGGCAGGTTTCGCCAACCTGAGTCGAGGTGTAGATCTTGCTGCCCTCTTTGTAGGTCAGGGAGACGCCGTGCACCAGTACCTTGTCTTTGACCAGTGAGCCCGCGGCGGCGCCGGTCGCGGCGCCGGCGGCACCGCCGGCAACGGCGCCGGCCTTGGAACCATGCCCCAGGTTGTAGCCGCCGGCGGCGCCGGCAACGGTGCCCAGGATCGCGCCGACGGTCTGCGCCATCTCTTTGTTCTCTTTATTATCTACAGCAACCTTGGCAGGCAGAATAGAAATAATATTGACGGTTTTGCTCTCCTGCTTCTGATTCAGCTGCGTCGGATTATAAACATCGGCGGCATATTGGTCCGCATTATTCATACAGCCGGAAAGGAATAAAGAGGAGGATAACGCTAGCAGTGCACAGGAAGTTTTTAATTTCATTTAATATACCATTCTCTGTCAAAAAACGCATGGCGGCACGAGATGCCGCGGCGGAATATCGTTACGCAAGAGTTCTCTCGCCGTCTATGACGGTGAGTGGGAGGAAGAGGAGTTGGACAATCGAATTATTCTGCCGGTTTGATTATAAAAGTTGATGCATTTGCACTCTAGGACGATGATGCATCGTCCCTGATGCAGCGCAAGGAACGACAGACTAATTTATAACTGATTGGATTTAACGCTTTTTATCTTCCGGGAGTGATTCTATGACCGATGTCTCATGCTGTAAACCCTGAGGTTGGGCCATTGTGCTTTGGAAAATGCTTAACATTTGACTTAGTACGCTATTGCCGGCTGCTGATTTGGCTTAGTCCGCGGCGCTGAGGGGGATAAGGTATAATATATAAAATGAGTTAATGTGTTTGTCGTGTATTTACCGATAGACATAAACCGTTAGGTTATTTGACGATGGTCAAACTGGAGGGCGCAATAGTATAAAAAATGGTTTAATGTTGGCTTGGTTTTTTCAGTTTATTACATTCCTGTTGTCTGGTTTTCTCTATTATATTCCGTGTTGTTATTTTATGTTGTATAAAATAGTGGATTAAGCCCCAGTGCCGATAGTCGATCGACGTCTCTGTTCGTTAACCCGGCAGCGGAGGTATATCAGGATATCAACTGCCGGGTAAACGATGCCGTGGGCGGTGTGGTCTAACGGGTATACAGCGACGGCATGCCCTCTGGGCGGGTCTTAAAGCGGCGGTGTAGCCAGAGATACTGCTCTGGTGCACGCAGGATTTCGCGCTCGACGATGCGGTTCATGAAGGTGGCGGCCTGTACCATGTCGTGCGCCGGGTAGCCTTCCAGCTCGGGCTCGATAATCAACTGATAGCCCTGAGCGTCGGGTTTGCGGATCAGGACGGTGGTCAGTATCACGGCGTTGGATAGCCGGGCCAGGGTGGCGGTGCCGTTGGTGGTGGCGGCGTTGCTGACGGCAAAGAATGGCGCAAAGGAGCTGCCGCGCGGGCCGTAGTCCTGATCGGGGGCGAACCAGACCGCCTCGCCGCTTTTCAGCGCTCCGACGATCCCTTTCAAGTTTTTGCGATCCAGCATCTGTTTATTGCCGCGCGAGCGCCCGCGGGTCTGTAGATATTCCAGCACCGGGTTGTTATGCGGGCGGTAGACCGCCATCATGGGGTTGCACAGCCCCATGACCCGTCCCCCGAGATCGAGCGACATAAAGTGGACGCCGACGACCAATACCCCTTTCCCTTTCGCGCGCGCCGCCTGCATATGCTCCAGGCCAGAGACATCGAACCAGCGGCGGATGCGGCGATCTGACCAAAACCAGGCGATGCCGAGCTCAAACAGTGAGATCCCCAGGGACTTAAAGTTTTCCCGGACGATGTGTTCGATCTGCGCCGGCGTCTTCTGTGGAAAGCATAGCGTCAGGTTTTGACGGGCGATGGAGGCGCGCCGGGCCATCAGCCGCATGGCGCACAGGCCCAGAAAGCGCCCCAGGGCGCAGATCCAGCGGTAGGGCATCTGTACCAGCAGGTAGAGCAGGCCGATACCCAGCCACAGGCTAAGGTAGCGGGGATGCAGGTACGCCTGGCGGAAGTGAAACGGCTTTTTCATTGAAAACCTTATTTTTATCTATTGGACTGCTTATTATTTTTATCGCGATGGCAGGATGGTGCAGCCATGGTTTTTTGATGTTATTTTTATCTGTGTCTTTGGGTGTTGATATCTATCTATTTAATTAATGTGCCTCTATTTCCTATATATATTGACAGGTTTTATGACGCTTCTTTTGTATTATGCCTGTTTCCAGCCATGGTGACGCCGCGGAGAGGGGAGCATGTCCGCTGATCTCTGATTTTCAGATAAAACCTACTGTTAGCGGGTAAACGGCGCATCAGAGAAGAAGGCCGGCGGGAAGACCCCCGGGAGCTTAGGTCGAATAAATGCGGAATGTTTGCCCTATGGCTGCAAACCAGCATCGCATTAACTCACGCACGGGGGGTTTTAGCAAGTTCTATTTTGTCAGGATAGTGCGGTAGAGGTAGAGGATTAGTCTGATAAATATTGTTGCGCTAGTGATATATAAAATATATTCACCTGGTACCGTTTGATTTAAGCGTATCCGGAGTGGCGAAGGGCGGCGTTGCCGCGGCCCCTCGCTTACCGATAGGCGGGCGTTAGCCGCGGTTGAGCGTTAGCTCCAGCGGCTGCGCGGCGCGGGTGGTGACGCGCAGCAAGGTATTATCGCCCTGGCGGATCAGGCTGGCGCCGCTGGCCGGCTGCGCCAGCTGCCAGTGCCCTTTCAGCGTCAGCTGTGCGTGCTGGGGCGTCGGCTCACTGCTGCGCCAGGGACGGGAGTAGATGCTGACCTCTTTCTGTTTGCCGTCGGCGCCGCGCTGTTCGGGATCGTCCCCCTGATACAGCGCCAGATCCGGGTTGACGATGCTCAGGCGCAGGGTGTCTTCGCCCGGCGCCAGCATGGCCATCAGCGGCGCGTCGACGGCGAGCAGCAGACCGTCGCCCTGGCGCTGGGCGGCGCGGAAGAAGGCGTAGCCCTCCTGCCCGCTGTTCTGATCGCGGACGGCGTGCAGCGTGTCGTCCTTTTGCAGAACCCGGTAGGCGGGGGCCTTGGCACCGGGATCATCGATAGTGATGGCATACTCATATCCCTGCTGCTGCGGCGCGGTGCCGTGCAGCAGGCTGGCGACGGCAAACAGCCCCTGCGTCGGCGCATCGTTGCGATCGTCGACGGAGTGCTGCTGGCGGTAGCTGACCCGTACCTGCTGACCCGCCGGTAGCCAGTAGCTGTTACCCGCCGGATCGACCAGATGGGCCGCGCCCTGCAGCGTCCGCAGGCTGTCCGGCTGATTGATTCGCTCTCCGTTGACGCCGATCGGCTGCTGCTGTGGGACGGCAAACTGGAACAGGGTGGTCTCTGTCGGGTGCTGACTGTCGCTGTTACTAATGCCGGAGCCCAGGGCGATCACGCGGTTATCGAACAGGAAGTAGGATTTATTCGCGCGCAGACTCTCCTGCCCATACTTGCTGTGGCCGTGCAGCTTCATCGCAAACATGCTGTTGCCGTCCAGGGCGTTGGCGCCAGCGTAGTTTTCCGTCGACAGCAGCATCTCCTCAATGCCCGCCCCCGGCAGCTGGTTCAGCTGTGCCTTGAGTTGAGGATAGGGCAGGATCACCGTCGTGGTGCCCGGATAGCGGTTCCAGTCCCAGCCCGCGTGGCGGAATCCCTGTTGTGCCTTATCGGCCGGGATGATCTCCAACTGACCATACTGTAGGTATCGGCCATAGCGGTTGTTCTTCTCATAGCTTTCGTTACCCACCAGATAGCGACTGAAACCGCGGGCGATGGCCAGCCAGGATCGGCCGTCGCTCTGCTGTCCTGCGCGGCGCTGGATGGCCATCGCCGCATAGTTCATCGCCCAGGCGCCGCTGGGCTCGGCCTCGGCGGCGATCGCGGCGAACTGCGCCTCTCCGGCCAGACGGGCATAGGCGGCGGCCAGCGCTGGATCGACCGGCTGACTGCCGTCCGGGGTACCGGCCAGCGCCATCCACTTAAACGGCGCAATGGTAATGCTGTGCAGGCCGGTGGGATGCCGGCCGCTGAGGGTCAGCGGGATCTGGGTCTCTTTGGTGTAGATGCGCATTTTTAGCAGCACCTCTTTCAGTCGCTGGTGCGCCTCCGTCGGCAGGCGGAAAGGCGAGCTACTCATGGCGTAGACCGTCGGTGCCAGTCCGCCGAAGGCATCCTTAGCGTAGGCCGGGTAGTGCTGAGAGTGATGGAAGATAGCGCCATCGGGCTTAAAGCCGCCGCCGACCCCCCTGGAGCTTAATACGGTTTTCGCCAGCCACTGGCTGGTCTGGGCCAGCAGCGCGTCGCGCTGGGCGGGATCGGGTAGCATCAGAATGCTCTTCACCATCCACTGTAGCTGGGTGTTGAGGATGTCCACATTGGCATCCACAATGTCTGCCGCAGGTTCAAAGATGCGCCCGGTGGCGTTGTACCACATCATGGCCTGCTGCGTCGGCGCTAGCAGATGGTGCTGGGCCAGCAGGTTGCGCTGAACAAACCAGGCGTCGAACAGCTCCCGGGTCTGATAGCCGACGTGGGTGATGATCTGGTAGCCGCTGCCGCGGGCGAAGCCCTGATCGAGGACATAGCGGGTGGTATCCAGGAACTGGCGCTGCAGCGCGTCGCGCTGCTGTGCCGTCAGGCTGTCGCTGCGCAGGTAGCGCGCGCTTTGCAGCAGCGTTTTGCCGACGTCGCGAATGGGATTTCCCGCGGTGAGGGCATCGAGGGTCTGCGGGGTGAAGATCCCCTTCACCTTCATAAAGTGTTGGCGGTTAGGGTGGTCGAGCGGGGTTCCACCGACGGTACCATCCGCCAGCGTACGGATGCCCAGACGGCGGTAGGCCTCAAGGTTCTGCTCGATCTGTTCGGGGCTGACGCGGCTGTCGCTGCGGATCCCCTGGTAATCGTCGAAGCGACGGTACAGCGAGGCGCTCGGACCGCTGCTGTCGCTGAACGCGACATCGAAGTTGAGGGTGGGGAAGCGCTGACGCAGCATCTCGTCATACATCAGCAGCGCGCTCCAGTTTTTGCTGACCATGTCGTTGACCGCGCGATTGGCAAACGGCGTCGTATAGTCGGGGAGCGGCCAGCGGTTATCCACCGGCACCGCCGGCATCAGCTGATCAAAATAGAGCGTGCCGGCCTGGGTCGGCGCGGTGATGGTCAGACGATCCATCGCGGCGCTCGGCGTACCCTGCATATCGCGATAGGGGACGGCGATGCCGCGCCAGCCCTGAAAGTTGAGGCTGGCCTGAAAGTGGGCGTCGCTGCGTTCGCCCTGGCCAAAGCGGAAGGTGAGCGTATCGTCGACGGGCCGCTCGTTGTAAACCCAGACCATAAAGGTCAGCGGGGTTGCGCTGTCGGCGGCGTCGCGGTAGCTGATTGGGGTCTTCACGGTCAGGGTGGCGCCGGGCTGATAGCGCCACTGCAGCGCATGCTGCCCATCTTTGGCGCGCAGATCGCTGATGCGTAGCGTGGCATTATGGGTGGAGATCGACGCCGGCAGCGTCTGTTCAAACAGATAGACGTGACCGGCGCCCGGCTCCTGGCTGACCGAGGGCAGGGCGGCGCAGAGGGGAGCGGACAGACAGGCCAGCAGCCCCAGGGTGATGGTATTGATGCCGTAATGGTTGTGCATGGGCAGGTATCCCGTAATCAAGCGTGGGCGGTGCGGACGGGAGGCCCCGTCCGCGATCCGGTTAGGGCATTTTCTTCAACGCAATCTGCTGTGGAATGCCGAAGTCGATGCTGAACCGCAGGCGGGTTTCGTCGCCGCGCGTGGCGCAGGCGATCCCGTCGACCGGCGTGGCAGGCTGCCAGCGTCCCCGCAGGGTGACCTCGATCGTGACCGGTTTCGCCGCCTTCTGGCGCGTCATGTTCAGATCCGGCGTCACGGCACTGAGCACCAGGCCGCCGTCCTGCGGCCGGGTCATCACGATGGCCGGGCGGTTGACGCCGATCACCGGCCCCTCCTTCAGGGTTTGCGCCCGGTAAAAGGCATAGCCGGTGACCTGGCTGGCGTTGTCGCGGATCACGTGTACGCCATCCCGGCTGCGGATAACCGTGAAGGGTGCATTCCCCTGCTTCAGCTGCTGCGCCAGCTCGCGCATGCGCTGCGGCGTGGCGTCAAGCACTACCAGGTACTGATAGGTGCCGTTCTTGACCGCCGTACCGTGATTGAGCCAGGCGACGCTGAACTCCCCCTCCGTCGGGGCCATGCTCTTATTATCGGCGGAGCGCTGCAGCTGGCGGCGCACCTCTGCCGTCGGCCCCTGCACCAGCAGGTAGCCGTTGCCATCGGCGTCGATCAGCCAGTCGCCGTTCTGCAGGTTGCCCTGCCAGGCGGCTGCGTCGATACGCTGACCGTTGACCCAGATGGCGCTGTCGCGCCCCGGGGCGTTGGCCAGCTGGAACAAGGTGGTCTCCAGCGCGTGTTTACCGTCGCTGCTGTTCAGATCGCTGCCGACCATGATCAGGCGGTCATCAACGGCCAGGACGCTTTTCAGCGCGCTCAACGCCTGATCGAAGCTGGGCTGATCACGCATCGGACGCAGATCGAAGGCCAGCATGCCGTAGCGGCCATCCAGCGACGAGGCGCCGCTGAATGGGTGAGCACCGCGCTGCATCAGGGTGTGGCGATTCGGGCTGTTGAGCGCCTCCAGCGGCAGGTGCAGCGTGGTCGCCCCCGGCATGCGGTTCCAGTCCCATCCCGCCTGGCGGTAGCCCTGCTCCTCCTGCGGGCCGTGAGAGACGATCTGGACGACGCCGTGGCTCTGGTAGCGGCCATAGCGGTTGTCCTTAAGGTAGATCTCAGAGGACCAGACGTTGCTGTTAAACGCCTTCAGGGTCACCATCTTGTCGCGCCAGCGATGAATGCCGAAGGCGCCGCCGTTGAAGGCATAGAACCCCTGCGGCAGTGCCGCCGGTTGAAGGGGCTCGCCGAACAGGGTCTTCGCATCCGCCGCCGTCTTATTCGCCAGGCGCAGGTAGATGGCGGCTAGGGTGGCGTCAGGCCGTTTGCCGTAGGACATGGCCAGCCAGTAATAGGCGTTGGTCAGACTCTCCAGCGAGGGGGAGTTAAACGGGTGGCGCCCGGCCAGCGAGATACCGGTCTGCGGGTTGCTGTAGATCCAGGCGGCCACCATGGCCTGTTTGAGCTTGTCCAGCCCGTCCTGCTGCAGGGCGAAGGGGGTGCCGCGTAGCAGATAGGCCAGCTGGGCCGCATTCTTGAACGCCGGGAAGGAGTAGCCCGGGTAGTTCCCCTCATGGCGCCAGGCGGTGCCGTCGGGACGCAGGCCGTCGTTACTGCCCGGCGGCGTCTGGGCCAGAGCATCGCTGATGTAATGGCTGAAGCTGTTTAGCAGGTCGATACGCTGCTGCGGGTCGGGCTCCAGCAGCAGCAGGGCCAGATGCTGGCGCGACAGGGTATTGAAGTAGTCCAGGTTGCTGCTCTCGGGCCCGACCTTCATGTCGAAGCTAGCCTTAAACTCGCGTGAGTACCACAGCAGGGCGTCGTAGACCGGCTGCGTTAGCTTGGCCTGATCCAGCACCGGGTTCATCAGCAGCGCCGAGATGTACCACCAGCGGGCGCTGTAGCCCCAGTGGTGGGTGGTGACCAGACCGCTGCCCTGGGCGAAGCCCTGGTCGAGCAGGTGACGGGTCATCAGCAGATACATATCGGCCAGCTGGCGCTGCACGGCAGGATCGCGGCTTTGACGATAGGCGTGGCTGATGTTGAACATCAGCGTGGTGTAGTCGCCTAGGATGACGTAGCGATCGAACTTGGCCTTATCCTGCGCGCTCAGGTGCTCCGGCTGGTAAAGGATCTTCTGTTTATCGGTGATCAGGTGGCGGCCGCTGAGGGTGCCGTCGGCGGCCTGGCGGATCTGCAGGGCGTCGAAGGCGGCGCGCAGTTTGCCCAGATCCGCCTCGGCTTTCAGGGTGCTGTCCTGCGGGCCGTTGACGAATTCGTCGATCAGGCGCTGGCGGATCAACTCGACGCCGGCCTGGCTGGCGGGTGTCATCGCCAGCGTCGGCGTGGCGCGATGGAACTGGATCTCCGGCTCGGTATAGCGGGTTTTGACATGGTAGTCAGACCATTGATAGCGTGCGTCATCCACCGAGATCATCACCCGGTCAATGAACAGGCGGCCTGACTTCTCGCCGGACGGCGCTCGGAAGCGAATGGTGTCGATGCGATCGCCGAGGGTGCGGCCCACGCTGGGCTCCGCCGCGTCCTCGTCGCTGCGTACGCCGGCGCCGCTCATCTCCCGGTTGGCCAGATCGTTGTTCAGCGAGACGCCGACGGCGCGCCAGCCGCGGAAGTTCAGCTTGACCTGGGTGCCGGCGTCGGCCTCATTGGTGCCGTTCAGGCCATTGCCAAGATCGACGGTCAGGACGCCATCGATGGGATGCTCGTTATAGATCCAGAAGGAGAGGACCGGTGTGGCGGCCCGTCCCCAAATCTTGGAGACCTGGGCATCCGTTGGAATATTCATGGCGTGGCGCAGCAGCAGGCTGCCGCCGCGCTGCCAGTCCCAGACCAGCGCCCGTTCCCCCATGATGGCGCGCTTATCGCTCAGGGCGACGCGCGAGCCGGATGTGGTGGTGATGTCACGGAGATCTTCCGGCTGATCAAAGCTGTAGATCTGCGAGCGCATCATCTCGGCGCGATCGCGGGCGTTGGCGTCCGGGGCCGCCGTGGCCGCCGCGTTGAGTAGCAGGGCGGCGATGGAGGCCGCCAGCAGGGTGCGATGCATGGATAACATGGTAGATTCCCTTTCCCAAGTGCGCCGATTAGAAACGATTGCCCAGGGTCAGGCCGATAACGCCTTCGCCGTAGCGGTCATCACGGTTATAGCCCAGACCGATCCCCAGGTTGAGCGATTCGCTGATATCCATGCGCGCGCTGGCATCGACGCGCAGCTGATTGCCGCCCACCCGGGCGCCAACGGTCTCAAAGGTCGAGCCGCCGTTGGTGATGGAGACCAGCGCATGCTGCTGGCGGATACGGCGGTCGCCGTCGAGATCGTGCAGATAGCTGACCTGCATCGATGGCGTCAGCGTGCCCCAGCCGGTGGCGTACTGCGCCCAGGCGCTCAGGCCGCCGCCCAGGTGGTTCAGGCTGTATTTCTGGCTGCTGCTGCTCAGGGAGAGGATGGAGCCGTTTTCACGCCAGGAGTCAAAGTTGAGCCACTGGTACTGGTAGGTGAGCATCGGGCGCAGGTGCAGGGCGCCCAGCTCCAGATTCAGGCCCGCGTTGAGCTGGTAGCCCGCCTGGATGCCGGTATAGTCACCGTTGGCCTGGGTTTCGCCCTGCCAGCCGCTGTCGCCGCCGATATGACGCTCGCTGTTGACGCGCAGATAGCCGATGTTGAGGTTACCGTCGGCGAATAGCATGCCGCTGCGCCAGCCGAGGTAGGGCATCAGCTCGACCGCATCGATGCGTTTGCTCTGGGTCACGCCGCGGCTATCGGCCTGGCTATGGCTATAGCCGAGGGCGAAGCCGAGCATGGCGCTATCGTCGATCTCCTGATCGGCGCCCAGGCTGATGCCGTAGCGGTTCATGCGAAAGCCGGTGGCGTAGTCATTGCCGCTCTGGGTGCCGTGGCCGTACAGGGTATTGACCCACAGGTTCCAGCCGCTGTCACGCTCCTGCAGCGGCAGTTGACCCAGGTAGCCGAGCTGGCGCTGGGCGATATTGTTCCGCATGTCGCCGACCAGCTGGTTGGCGGCGCGGATCTCACTGCCGTCGCCGTTGGGGGTCATCTGGTTGGCCAGCGTCGCGATGGCTTCGGCATTGCTGCCGGCGGAGACCAGCAGCGCCAGCGCCTGGTCAGAGGCGGCGCTGTGGGTACCGTTAAATTCGCTGAGTACGTTGGGGACGATAAAGGCGGTGGTGCGCAGCGCGTTGGCCGAGGCGCCGCCCTGCTCCGCCAGGGCGGCAAAGGTGCTGGCGCCGCCGTAGCTGACGCCGTAGTTGACGATCAGCTGATTGCCGCTGACGCCGCCGTTCATCTGCGGTGGAGAGGGCTCTATCCAGGAGTTGGTCTGGGTCAGCAGCGGGGAGATGTCGAGCTTGGCGCCATCCGTGCCGGTGATAGTGACCTTGTCGGGGTTGGTGATGCCCCCGGTGGCCTCGATCAGGATGATATCTTTATTGATAATGTTCGAAATATTACTGCCGTTGTAGCCCATGCTGACGGTGCTGCCCTCCTTATGGAGAGAGAGCTTGTCGACCCGCAGTATGGCCTCATCCAGGTTGGTCCGGTCGTTGAGCTGAAAGAGCAGATTACTGCCTTTCTGGTTTACAAAGGTTCCGCCGAAGTGGATGGTGCTGTCTTGTCCGATTATGGTCAGCGTGCCCCAGTTTTCGATCGTATTAAACCCGCTGATATTGTTACCGTTGAAGATAGCGGTACTGTTGTTAAGGGCAAAGTTGATCTTGTTACCTTTTTCGGCGTTACCGTTGCCCAGGATATCGCCGATAATAGTGCTGCCGTCGACGATGTCTGCACGCATCGGACCGCTGGCTTGACGAAAGTCCATGGCGATGCCATTGCCACCTTGAACGGTCGCACCGCCTTTGACACTGAAGATACGCCCGGGAGTGAAACTCCCGTCGACCTGAATGGCGGTGCCCTGTTCACTGATAACGTTGGCGCCGTTGATATAGACATTGCCGGTGACCGTGGTGCCAGCTGCAACCAGTATCGCGGGGGTGTCCGGAGCATTGACGACAATATTTTTATTTAGCGTCGCGCCACTCCCGCCAATGATCATGGTATCGCAGATATCGCTGGCAGGATCGCAATCTGCCGCCCAGGCAGTATTGTAGAGTGCAGAGATAATGGCGGTATAAAGGAAAAGATGCTGGTATTTATTCACGTGATAACCTCGGCGTTGGCAAAATTTATTAATGAATTAGAAACTCGCGCGTACGGCGACCTTAAAGTAGTCGTACTCGGTTTTCTTATCGCTATCTTTGGTTTTGATTTTTTCGTGATAATACTCAGTCATGACACGCCACTGGTTATTAATTGGGTAAGCCAGTTGCAGTGTGTAGCGTGACATATCCTTCTTGATCACATCACCCAGAGCGTTGCGCTCGGTAATTTCGCTGAATACCGACTGACGGGTTGAGGGTGAAATGACTAAGCCGATGGGGGTGTTCCAGTTTAAATACACACGCACCTGCTGGTTACGCTGGAGTTCACGGGTTGCAAACTCATTTTGCTTATTGGCGTGTTTGCCACTTTGAAAATAGGCGACGGTGGTGTTGATATTCGGGGTGATAAAGTAGCGGATGCCTGGCTCTAGCTCCCAGGAGAGATAGTCGGTATTGGTGGTCAGTCCCTTTGCCAGGTTCTCCTTCTTCTCCATGCTGAACATGCCGCTGCCCGCCAGCGCCCAGCTGTTGGAGAGGTTATAGTAATAGGATGTCTTGGTGCTGTAGAAGTCAACGGTAATACGGTTACCGTTGTCATACGTGGTTGTGTCCTGACGCACCTTGAAGCTGGGCTGAACCCAACCATTATTGATCTTGTAACGATAGCCAGCCTGGAGATCCAGACGCTGATAGCGGCTGTTATTATCGGCTTCACGCTGACGTAGTCCGGCATCAAAATACCAGTTGGATTTGGTTGGGTTAATATTGATATCTAAGCGGTAACCCGAGTAGTTCGCCGGCGTATCATAATCGGCGGTTTCCCAAGAAAATATAGTGTTAATATTGGCCGCCTGCGTGCTCAGGGAGGTCAGCGACAGCGCAATAAGCGATCCCAGAAGTAATTGATTGTGCTTGTTCATAGCATTCCTTACGATAATAACAACCGTGATGAATTAATGCTTTTGCTGGTATTGTTATGATTATTTTCGAACGCAAACCAAACACCGCCCTTACTGTCGACAGCGCCGACAGTAAGGATGCGGGGGAAATACGTACGATGGGTGGCGTTAGCTGGCTTTAGCGCACTCGGCCACTTTTTTGTTCAGTTTATTGGTGGTGGCGGTGGTAAATTCGACCGGCCGCCAGGAGTCACCGGTTTTTTCCAGCCATGGAATTAATTCTTCATCGGTGATTTTTTTAATCAGAGCGTCATTGCCAGAGGCAATATTCTTCATCTGATAGGGATCGTTAACATTATCGTACAGGGTATATTTCAGCGGCTGGCCATCTTGGCGATCGATAACCAGAGTGTGGCTGGCCGTGCGTACGCCGCGGCGGCCGAAGGAGGGCTCGCCGTAGGGGACAAACAGGTATAGCTGAGAGCTGGCCGTTTCGCCCTTGCCGTGGGTGATACGCGCTGCCAGGTTGCTGCCCTCGACCGTGCCGGGGATCCACTGCTCCAGCCCCATCAGACCGAGGATGGTCGGGTAGATGTCCGGCGCCGACATCAGCGCATCATCGCTGCCCGGGGCAATCTTGCCCGGCAGGCGGAACATCATCGGGATACGCATCGCCTCTTCATAGGGAACGTTCTTGGTCGGCTGACCGTTGGCGCCCAGGCAGCAGCCGTGATCGGAGAAGAACACCACCAGGGTGTTCTCCGCCAGCCCCTGCTTGTCCAGCTCGGCCAGAATACGGCCAAACTGTTCATCGACCCCGTTGACCATCGCCATATACTCCTTGAAGTACTGCGGGCCATAGCCCTCCTGGTAGTTGGCCTGCCAGTCGACGTTAGGGCGGGTGTTGAGATCGCGCGAGCTCTTGCCCGGGAAGCGGTCTAAGTATTTTTGTGGTACCTGATCGTAGGGGGAGTGCGGCGGGTTCATGGACACCACCAGCGCGAACGGCTTGTCGGCGGCGCGGAAGCTGCCTTTCTCATTGCGCAGGAATTTAATGGCCATGTCGGCTTCGTGTTCGGCGCTCCACTGATCGACATACATCGGCGATTCGCGCGGCGTATTATTGCCCCAGTACATCGGGCGCATATGCAGATCGTAGGTGCCGTAGGAGTACCAGAAGTCAAAGCCATGGCGACGATCCGGGGCGGTCCAGTCGTTCCAGTAGCGCCCTTCCATCGGGTTGTTGTAGCTCTCGATAAAGGGGGCCTGGGGAGCGTCCAGATGCCATTTGCCGATGTAGCCGGTGCTGTAGTCCAGCTTTTTCAGTACGTCTGACCAGCACTGGGCGTAGCGCGATAGCTCAATCCCGACCTTGCCGCCAAAGTCATGCGCGTTGCCGGTGATGCCGTTGCGGATCGGGTACTGCCCGGTCATCAGCATGCCGCGAAATGGCGTGCATAGCGGGTAGTTGGATACGGCCTGGCGCATCACGCGAGACTGCTTGGCGAAGGTGTTCAAATTCGGCGTCAGCGAGGGGTCCTGTCCCATAAACTGCAGCGCCTGGGCGCGGAATTCGTCGGGAAACACGATCAGCAGATTCGGCGCATCCGCCGGTCTGGCCTGGGCGCCTTTTCCCTGCTCCTGCCCCAGCGTGGCGGCGAGGGCGGCCGGCGCAGAGATGGCTGCACCTCCGGCGGCCAATCCTTTCAGAAAGCTCCTGCGAGTAACGGACATCAAACCCCCCTTCTTTATTTTTGCGTTTTCTTTCGTTTGGTTTTTACACATCTTATTTATACTTTTTGTGCAGCTCAAATCATAAATTAACGAAAATTATGGAAATAAAAGCAAGATCACACTAAATGCACCACAGCGTGGCGAAGGGGGGGATGAGGGATAAAAAAACTGTGAGGTACTTAACAGGTATTACCGCATAGCATACGGTTTTTAAAGGCGTTAATGTGCGAGCGCTGGACGGAAATCGCGAAGGTTAAGGGGGGATTTTCGTGGTGAGCCGCCGCGGTGCCGGGGGGGATTGTCGCGCGCCGAAAATAGCACCGCATGCAATCGAAAGCGTCGTGATTAATAGATAAATAACTATAAATCATGTTATTGCATATGTTTTGTTTTATAAAAATCAAAACGAAAGCTTTTTCCGAGGTGATATTGTGCAATAAATGATCTTTCGCTTTCAATTTTTTTCGTTATTGGCGTGGGGCGCCCGCAGCAGCCCGGCGACGGCCGTGATCTCCTCCTGCAGCGAGGCGATAAAGGTCTCTACGGCGGCGGAGCCGGGGCGGTGGCGGGGGCGGATCAGGCTGACGGTAAAGGGGACGGCTACGCTGAAGGGACGCCATGCCAGCCCGCGGCCGGCGAAGTCCAGCGCGGTCAGCGGATTGACGATGGAGAGCCCGATGCCCTGACGCACCAGGGCGCAGACGGCGGCGGCGCTGTGGGTTTCTGCCACCATCCGGCGTGCGACCCCGGCCCGTTGAAACAGGGCATCCAAGGTATGGCGATAGCTATCGCCGGCCGACAGGCTGATATAGGGCTGCGCCGCAAAGTGCGCCGGGGTCAGGATGGTGTGGCACAGCAGCGGGTGGTCGTCCGGCAGTACGCAGACCTCATTCAGCGTCGCCAGGGCGTGGCGCTCGCAGCCCGGCGGCGTGCTGCACTCTTCCGTCAGCCCCAGATCGTAGCGCTGGGCCGACAGCCACTCCTCCAGCAGGGGGGACTCCTGTGGGGTAATGGTAAGGCTGACCTCCGGATAGGGGGCGAGAAAGCGGCGGCAGACCTGCGGCAGCAGGGACTGGGAAAATGCCGGCAGACAGACGATATCCAGCGTGGCCCGGCGAAACTGGCGGATCTGGCTGGCGGCATCCTCGATACGCTCAAGGCCATAGTAGGCGCGCTTCACCTCTTCAAACAGCTGCAGCCCCTGGGCGGTTGGCCGCAGACGACCGCGCACCCGCTCGAACAGCTTTAGCGCCAGCAGCTGCTCAAAGCGGGCCAGTTCGCGGCTGACGGTCGGCTGAGAGGTGTGCAGCTGCGCGGCGGCCTCGGTGAGGTTGCCGCTGGTCATCACGGCATGAAAGATGGCGACCTGACGCAGGGAAATGCGGTGCATGGCGGGCTCCGGCGGCGCGTGGCCGTACAGGAAACGGGTTGATTCTATATCATAAATGAATAGACTCGTGACAAATAGATATTTTTTATTCGCTCTGCGCGCTGTTACATAAAGGGGAATGCTGATTTTTCCGGAGTCTTTTGCCATGCCCTATCCTCTGAATCAGGCCGGTTATGCCCTGAATGACACGCTGCTCTCCTCTCTGCCGGGCCGCTTTGGTACGCCGTTGTGGGTTTATGACGCTGCGCTGATCGAACGCCAGATTTCCTCCCTGCGCGCCTTCGACACCATTCGCTTCGCGCAGAAAGCCTGCTCTAACCTGCATATTCTGCGCCTGATGCGTCAGGCCGGTGTGAAGGTGGATGCGGTATCGCTGGGGGAGATTGAGCGGGCGCTGGTGGCGGGGTTCCGCCCGGGCGGCGACGATGAGGAGATCGTCTTTACCGCCGACGTGATCGATGAGGCGACGCTGGATCGGATCTGCGCGCTGGGGATCACGGTTAACGCAGGATCCTGCGACATGCTGCGTCAGCTGGGCCGTCGGGCATCCGGGCATCCGGTCTGGCTGCGCATCAATCCAGGCTTTGGCCATGGCCACAGCCAGAAGACTAATACCGGCGGAGAAAACAGCAAGCACGGCATCTGGCATCAGGATTTGGCACAGGCGCTGGCCCTGATCGATACCTATGGCCTGCGTCTGGTCGGCCTGCATATGCACATTGGCTCCGGCGTGGATTACGACCACCTGGCTCGGGTCTGCGATACGCTGGCCAACCAGGCGATCGCGCTGGGGCGTGATATCCGGGCGATTTCCGCCGGCGGGGGGCTCAGCATCCCCTACCGCGACGGCGACGCCGCGGTGGATGTCAGGCACTACTATGGGCTGTGGGATGCCGCGCGGCGGCGTATCGCCGCACATCTGGGGCATCCGGTGGGTCTGGAGATTGAGCCGGGACGCTATCTGGTGGCGCAGTCCGGCGTGCTGCTGGCGCAGGTGCGGGCGGTGAAGTCGATGGGACAGCGCCACTTTGTCCTGGCAGACGCCGGGTTTAACGATCTGATGCGTCCGGCGATGTACGGTAGCCATCACCATATCTCACTGCTGCCACAGGACGGGCGCGACGTCGCGACGCCGTGTATCGAAACGGTGGTGGGGGGGCCGCTGTGCGAGTCGGGCGATGTGTTTACCCAGCGCGAGGGGGGAAAGGTGACCTCGTGCGCGCTGCCGGCGGCGCAGGTGGGAGACTGGCTGGTGTTTCACGATACCGGCGCCTACGGCGCCTCGATGTCTTCCAACTATAATAGTCGTCCGCTGCTGCCGGAGGTGCTGGTGGAGGGGGATAGGGTCCGGCTGATCCGTCGTCGTCAGCGAATGGATGAGCTATTGGCGCTGGAGCAGGTATAATGATTTCAGGCGTTGTTCTGCGCTATTGCTCTCAAATTAAACATATTAAATTGTTGCCTTATGTTTCATAGGCCAACAATAACGTTATTTAACTAATTAGATCATATTTCCCCCAGAGCGGATCGCCTACACTCAGCGGCCTGATTTCTTACTGCGAGATTGGGTTGGGGCGTTTCCCGTAGCGGGGCGGCAGCGGCGATCATATTGGCCCGGAGCAAGGCGCGAGCGGCAAGATGCGTCACCCCCGATACGCCGTGAGTCACGCAGCGCCGGGCCTCAGGCCCCGCTGCGTGACGCGCGCCAGAAATGGGAGCGCCGCACCGTCGGATCGGTGTCACAGGGCCTTTGCGTCCCGCCCCCCCATTTCTGGCTCAGCGTCGACGCCACGCACCGTTACAGCCATGGGATACAGTCGAGTATGAATAGCACGAAAACCTGTTCGTTATCGCGCCTGGAGCCGATCTGGCAGGATTTGTTGCATCAGGCGACGCAGAGTCTGCTGGCTCAGCGTTCGCTTCTCGAGCTGATGCGTGCCCTGCATCAGCTCTCCTTCTCCGCGATCCGCTTCGATCGCGTCAATATCCTGCGCTTGGATCCGCTGCATAACCGCATCACCCTGTATCGCTACGATCCGCAGCAGGATCGAGTGATTCAGGACGGCGATGTCCTGCTGGCCGATGGCCCAGGCGGGCGGGTCTGGACCGAACAGCGTCCGGTCTGCTGCTCGGGCGCCGATTTCTGCACTGACTTCGCCGCCGTCGCCACGCTGCCGCACTATGCCGGGATTACGGCCTATTGCCAGCTGCCGCTGACCACGGATCGGCAGCGTCTGGGCGGTATCGAATTCATTAAGTATCGAGCCGATGCCTTCAGTGAGGGAGAGCTGGCGCTGGCGGCGCCGCTGGCTGAGATCGTGGCGCAGATCTTTGAGCGTCTGCTGGAGCGGGAGCAGTTTCAGCAGCAGGAGGAGCTGCTGCGCCGGGAGCGCGACCACTTCCGTATTTTGGTGGACGTGACCAACGCGGTGACCTCCAAGCTGGAGATGGATGCGCTGGCGGCCGAGGTTTCCAAGGAGATCCACCGCTTCTTCGGCATCGACTACATCGGGCTGTCGCTGATCGAGCAGGGCGACGAGCGCCTTAAGTCCTATATCACCGGCTATCAGAACGGTAAGGCGGTGCTGCGTGAGCAAAAGCTGCTGCCGCTGGCCGGCTCGCTGGCCCAGCGGGTGATCCAGGATAAGACCCTGTTGTTGATGGATCTCTCCGACTCCGCCCGCCTAGCGCCGCAGGATCGTCAGCTGGCGCAGATGCTGAGCTTTGGCAACCGTACCGTCTGCCAGCTGCCGCTGATCTTTGGCAATAAGGTGCTGGGGGTGCTGAAGCTGGCCCAGTGTCAGGCGGGGGTCTTTAATCAGCGTAACCTGAAGCTGCTGCGTCAGATCGCCGCCCGCATCGCCATTGCCGTCGATAATGCGCTGGCCTACGGCGAGATTTCACGCCTGAAGGACAGCCTGGTGCATGAGAACCGCTATCTGACGGAGTGCATCCGCCAGGAGGGCGATTTTGGCGAGATTGTCGGCCAGAGCGAGGCGATGCGCAGCGTGCTGGAGCAGGTAGAGATGGTGGCGGCCAGCGACTGCAGCGTGCTGATCCTGGGGGAGACCGGCACCGGTAAGGAGCTGATCGCGCAGGCGATCCATAACCTCAGCCTGCGTAATCAGAAGCGGATGGTCAAGATGAACTGCGCCGCCATTCCCAGCGGCCTTCTGGAGAGCGATCTGTTCGGCCACGAGAAGGGGGCCTTTACCGGCGCCAGCGCCCTGCGCATAGGGCGCTTTGAACTGGCCAACCACGGCACGCTGTTTCTGGACGAGGTCGGGGATATTCCGCTGGAGCTGCAGCCCAAGCTGCTGCGGGTGCTGCAGGAGCGCGAGATCGAGCGTCTGGGCGGCAGCCGGGTGATCCCGGTGGACGTGCGACTGATCGCCGCCACCAACCGCGATCTGAAGCAGATGGTGCAGGATCGCCAGTACCGCAGCGATCTCTACTACCGGCTCAACGTTTTTCCTATCGTGATTCCACCGCTGCGGGAGCGCCCCGAGGATATCCCGCTGCTGGTTAAGTTCTTCACGCGCAAGATAGCCAAGCGGATGAACCGCACTATCGACAGCATTCCAACGGAGACCATCCGCGTGCTGAGCCAGCTGCCCTGGCCGGGCAACGTGCGTGAGCTGGAGAATATTATCGAGCGGGCGGTGATCCTGAGCCGTGGCCCGGTGCTGAATCTGCCGCTGGATGAGCTGCAGTATCATCTTTCTCCGCCGCTGGCCAGCCGCAGTATGCCGGGTCAGGCGCCGATGGCACTCGCGTCGCCGGCGCCGGGGGAGCAGAGCGAGCGAGAGCGCATCCTGCAGGTGCTGCGCGAATGCAACGGTATCGTCGCCGGGCCGCGCGGTGCGGCGGTTCGCCTGGGGCTGAAGCGTACGACGCTGATTTCGCGCATGCAGCGCCTGGGGATCTCGGCCCACGACGCCACCCCGTAGCGTTAGGCGTCGCCAGTGGTGTCACGGCGGCATCGACATTAGTGTCGATGCCGCCGTCGTTTTGGGGGGACCGCACGCCGCGCGGCATTCCCTCTGGCGATAAACGCATCATCTGCGCTGAAATACGTTATT
This sequence comes from Edwardsiella anguillarum ET080813, assembly GCF_000264765.2. Lineage (GTDB taxonomy): Bacteria > Pseudomonadota > Gammaproteobacteria > Enterobacterales > Enterobacteriaceae > Edwardsiella > Edwardsiella anguillarum. Next base: position 1,091,020 of record NZ_CP006664.1, on the reverse strand, counting down.
TAAGTTACTAATTTCCTGTAAAACATCATACAAATAATTAATAATTAAAACTGGCACGTATCCTGCTTATTTTGGTGACCGACGGGCGGTGATATAGACTGCGCGCCGGCCGCACGGCGCATCACATCGCGATGCGCGCAATCTCTGGAGTATGGTGGAGTAATTACTATGAAGGTCAGCGAACTAACTGAGAAGTCGCTATTTATCCATAATAAGAATGAGAAGCTGATGGCGCAGTGGGCGACCTATAAAAGCAGCCTGATCAAGGCGACCACCTCTTCCCGGCTGAAGATTTTCCATGAGTTCAGCTGCGGTGACGGCGACAGCGTCAACTTTACCGTGTTTGACCACTTTATGGTGGAGATCCGTCTGGCCGGGGAGTTTTACAGCAAGACCATTCAGTACGGCCTGCGGCTGAGCGGCGGCGATGAGGATCGCTTTGTCGAGCTGGGACGGGCGACCTTTGACGACGAGGGGGTCCTGGATGGCCGGGTTAGCAACCGCGACCGCGATGGCGTGCTGGAGCACTACCTGGAAAAAATTCAGTCGCTGTATGACACCCTGTATCATGCCATGCAGGACAGCCGTCCGCTGCATGAGGTGCTGTTTGCCCGCTGGGGCGGCAACGTTCCCGCCTGATATTCAGGGGGAAAACACCGGGCGGAGATGCCCGGTGTTGAGCCGCTATCAGCAGATGCGCGGCAGCGGTTCGCTGTGCGGCAGGTCGAGCAGACGCGCCGCGCCGAACAGGCCGACCAGACGCACCTGACGCCGATCGGTGGCGACGCCGATGGTGGCGGCATCTGCCCCCAGCGGGTGGGCATGCAGGCAATCCAGCACTGCCTGCTCCGCCTCGGGCGCGACGGCCAGCACCAGCTTGCCCTCGTTGGCGAAGTTGAGCGGCTCCAGCCCCAGCAGCTCGCAGATCCCGCGCACCGCGGCTTTTACCGGCAGCGACTTCTCGTCGACATCCATGCCGCAGCCGCTGGCCTGGGCAAACTCATGCAGAATGGCGGTAACGCCGCCGCGGGTGGCATCGCGCAGGGCGCGTACGCCTGGGATGTTGCGCAGCGGCGCGATCAGCGGCGCCAGCACGGCGCAGTCGCTGCTCAGCTCGGCCTCCAGCCCCAGCTTTTCCCGCAGATTGAGGATGGTGGCGCCGTGATCGCCCAGGGTGCCGCTGACGATCAGACGATCGCCCGGCTGGATCTCGGCGGCCGCCCAGCGGATGTCCGCCGGAATAGCGCCGATGCCGGCGGTATTGATAAAGATCTTATCCGCCGCGCCGCGCTGCACCACCTTGGTATCGCCGGTGACGATCTGGATCCCGGCGTCGCGTGCCGTCTGGGCCATGCTCTGTACCACCTGCTCCAGATCGCGCAGCGGCAGCCCTTCTTCCAGGATGAAGCCGCAGGAGAGAAACTTGGGATAGGCGCCGCTGACCGCCAGATCGTTGGCCGTGCCGCAGACCGCCAGCTTACCGATGTTACCGCCGGGGAAGAAGATAGGATCGATCACGTAGCTGTCGGTAGTGAAGGCCAGCCGATCGCCCAGCTGGTTGAAGCCGCACAGTGGCAGACGCGCCTGATCTTCACGGGCGTTGAGCGCCGGATTGTCAAACAGCGGTAAAAACAGGGTATCGAGCAGCTGTTGCATCGCCAGGCCGCCGCTACCGTGCGCCATGGTAATCACATCGTCCTCAGACCATTTGCTCATGCTTATTGCTCCATTCCTCGACGGTACTGGTAGAACGCCGCGCAGGCCCCTTCCGAAGAGACCATCAGCGCGCCAAAGGCATTCTGGGGGTTACAGCGGGTGCCGAACAGCGGGCACTCCGCCGGTTTGCAGCGTCCGGTCAGCACATCGCCGCAGCGGGCGAGTGGATCGTCGGCCACGCATTGGCGCCGGGGGTGAAAACGTTGCTCGGCGTCAAACTCGGCGTAGGCCGGGCTCAGGGCCACCCCGGAGTGTGCGATTTCGCCGAGACCGCGCCATTCGCTGCTGTCGCGGGTGACAAACACCTCATCCAGCGCCCGCTGCGCCAGGGCGTTACCGCTGTCTGGGACGATACGGCGGTACTGGTTTTCCACCTCGCAGCGCCCATCGCACACCTGGGCCAGCAGCATGTCCAGAGACTGCAGGATATCCAGCGGCTCAAAGCCGGTGATCACCAGCGGCTTGTGAAACTCATCGCAGATAAAGGCATAGGGGTGGGCGCCGATCACCATGCTGACGTGCCCCGGTGCGATAAAGCCATCTATGCGCACGTCGGGCTGCTGCAGCAGGCTGCGCAGCGTCGGGGTAATGGTGATGTGCTGGCAGAAGACGCTGAAGTTTTTCACATTCTGGGCGCGCGCCTGCTGCAGGGTGACGGCGGTGCTGGGCATGGTGGTCTCAAAGCCAAGGCCGAAGAAGACCACCTCGCGATCCGGCATCTGCTGCGCCAGATTCAGCGCATCGAGGGGGGAGTAAACGATGCGTACGTCCGCCCCCTGACGCTTGGCGTCGAGCAGGGAACCGCTGCGGCCCGGCACGCGCATGGCGTCGCCAAAGGTGCAGAACACCACGCCGGGGCGGCGGGCGATCTCCACGCACTGGTCGATACGTCCCATCGGCAGTACGCAGACCGGACAGCCCGGGCCGTGTACGAACTCGATCTCCTTGGGCAGCAGCTGATCGAGGCCAAACTTGAAGATGGCATGGGTATGCCCCCCGCACACCTCCATGATCTGCAGCGGCAGGCGGCAGGTGGCCGGCAGCTGGCTGACGCGCTGGCGGATCTTCGTCAGCAGCGCCTCCGCCAGCTGGGGATCGCGGAATTCATCAACAAACTGCATTTATCACTCTCCGCTGCGCGCCGCGCCGGCGCCGACGCGCATAAAGTGCGCCACGTCGGCCTCTACCGCTTCCATGGACTTCAGCGCCTCCAGCGTATCCTGCGCCTCCTGCTCGTCCAGCACGCTCATGGCGAAGCCGACGTGCACCAGCACCCACTGACCCAGCAGATCGCGGGTGTCGCCTTCGCACACCAGCGCGATGTTGACGTCACGCTTCACGCCGCAGACGTCGACCTGCGCCAGCTGGTGGATATCGTCGCCGACGGCGACCACTTTTCCCGGAATTCCCAGACACATTATTGATTTTCTCCCAGCGTGGTTTCCAGCCAGGCCAGCCAGGCGTCCATTCCCTCTCCGCTGGTGGCGGACAGCTGGATCACCTGGATCTGCGGGTTGATGCGTCGCGCGTTGGCAATGCAGGCGTCGACGTCGAACTGCAGGTAGGGCAGCAGATCGATCTTATTGATGATCATCAGGCTGGAGGCTGCAAACATATGTGGATATTTCAGCGGCTTGTCTTCACCCTCGGTGACAGACAGCACCGCGACTTTATGGCGTTCGCCCAGATCGAAGCTGGCCGGGCAGACCAGATTGCCGACGTTTTCAATGAACAGCAGGCTGTGGTCCGGCAGCGCCAGGCGGTGCATGGCGTCATGTACCATCTGAGCATCCAGGTGGCAGCCTTTGCCGGTGTTGACCTGAATCGCGCTGACGCCGGTGGCGCGAATGCGTTCGGCGTCGTTGGTGGTCTGCTGATCGCCTTCGATCACCGCGCACGGGAAGCGACTGGCGATGCGCTTCAGGGTTTCAGTCAGCAGGGTGGTTTTACCGGAGCCAGGGCTGGAGACCAGATTCAGCGCAGCAATATGCTGGCGGGTGAAGTGTTCGCGATTATGCTCGGCCAGCGCGTTGTTTTTGCTCAGTACGTCCTGCTCTATCTGCACCATGCGGCGCTGGCTGATGCCCGGCGCGTGGGCGCCCGCCTCACCGTGGCCATAGTCCAGATCGTCGTGATGCTGATGGGGCGCGAACGCCGTCTCTTCGGCATGGCTATGGGCATGAGAGTGGGCATGGCTATGCTCGTGCTCGTGCGCATGGTCATGATGGTGGTTATGCTCATGACTGTGGGCATGCTCAGGGTGGCCATCGTGGCTATGGGCATGCTGCTGTGCCTGTTCAGGCGTCGCGAAGACATAGTGATAGTGGTGGTGCACATCGCCATTATGGTGGTAGTGATGATGCACATTCACGACGCGTGCGGCGTCCTGGCTCTCATGGCGATGGCCATGATGGTGGTGACCGTGGTGATGCGCATGACCGTCGCTGTCGTGACGGTGGGCGTGATGGTGTTCGTCGCCTTCAATATGCAGTTCGCCGGCTGCACAGCCGCAGGTGGTACACATATAGGGGATCTCCTGAGCGTTAGGGTTACTCAATCTCAATCTGTTTGATTTGCATGCTGTCACCGCCGTCGACGCGCAGATTGTGGCTCTGGCAGTGCGGGCAGCCCGCATCGTGGCTGGTTACCGTGATCGGGCGGCTGCAGCTCCAGCACCAGGCCTGGGCCGGAACGGTGTTGATCCGCAGCGCGCAGCCTTCGGCCAAGGTGCCGCGACAGACGATGTCAAAACAGAAGGTTAATGCGCTCTCTTCAATACAGGAGAGGGCGCCAATGTCCAGCCAGACCGACGTGACACGCTTGGCGCCGCTGTCGCGCGCCTGGCGTTCAATGATGTCAAATGCGCTTTGGCAAAGGGATAATTCATGCATGGTCATTCTTCTTTCGTTGTGCCGGGCTTATCCTCGGGGAAAGCGGACGGCTGAACCTTGATTACCGTCATCAGTTCACCGATTCCTCGGCGCTGCATGACGCCTGCGCGGGATCTATCGCATCTTTTAGGCAGTGAGCGGCGATGATGGCCTGACCGAGAGCCAACGCGCCGTCTCCGGCGGGCAGGCGCAGGGGCAGCAGCAGACGGTAGTCCGCCAGGCGCGCCAGCAACAGCTGACGCAGCAGTCGATTGTGCAGTACCCCGCCGGACAATACCAGCGTTTGGCACCCTTCGCGTTCGGCGTGGTAGCGCAGCAGCGCCGCCAGACCGTCGGCGAGCGCCCGGTGAAAGGCCAGCGCGCGCAGGGGCACCGGCGCCTGCCAGCCGAGCCAGTTGCGCCAGAAATCGCCCATTGCCAGCTCGCCCTGCGCGTCGAGGCTCAGGGTTACCGGCGTCTCCTGGGGCCAGGCTAGCCAGGCCTGCGCCTCTAAGCGGCAGGCCGCCTCACCCTCAAAGCTTATCTGCTCGTGACAGAGATCCAGCGCCGCCGCCGCCGCGTCAAACAGGCGCCCGCAGGAGGAGGCGCGCGGACAGTTCAGGTCGCGATCGATGGCCCGGGCCAGCAGCGGCCAGTTTTTTGCCTGTATCCGCTGAGTTTCCGGGTAACGCGGCCACTCAGGGACAAAGCGCAGCAGCTGGGCTAGCAGATTACGCCAGGGCTGACGGGCGGCCAGATCGCCGCCGGGCAGCGCCACCGCCGGCAGACCGCCCAGGCGGGTGTACCCCCGGTAGTCGACCCGCAGGCATTCGCCGCCCCAGAGCTCCCCCGACTCACCGTAGCCGATGCCGTCCAGCGCCAGACCGATCAGCGGGGTCTCCTGCGGCGTAATCCCGTGCTCGGCCATGCAGGCCGCCAGGTGCGCATGGTGATGCTGCACCGCGATCAGCGGCAGTCCGCGCGCGTCGGCCTGCTGCTGCGCCAGCCTGTGGCTGTGGTAGCCGGGGTGGCGATCGCAGGCGATGGCGCGCGGGCTGAATTGGTACGTTTGCAGTAGTAGCTGCCAGGTCTGCAGGAACTGCTGTTGAATGCGCGCCTCGCCCAGATCGCCCAGATGCTGGCTGAGCAGGGCGCGTCCGCGCTGCAGCAGGCAGAAGGTGTTTTTCAGATCGCCGCCGACGGCGGCGATGTCTGGGAGCGTGCTAAAGGGCGCGGGCAGCGCGATGGTGTCCGGCACATAGCCGCGCGCCCGGCGCAGCATCTCGCTCCCCTCCGGCGCGTAGCGCACTAGCGAGTCGTCGGCGCGCTGGACGATATCGCGGTTGTGCAGCAGCCACAGATCGGCGATCCCCGCCAGATCGCTCAGCGCCTGGGCGTTATCCAGCGCCGGCGGCTGGCCGCTGGCGTTACCGGAGGTCATCACCAGCGGCCGTCCGATACGCGCCATCAGCAGGTGGTGCAGCGGCGTGCCCGGTAGCATCACGCCGACTTCGTCCAGGCCGGGGGCGACCCCGGTCGGTACCGCGTCGGAGGCGGGGATCAGGACGATGGGCGCCGCCGGGCTGCTCAGCAGGGCCTGCAGCCCGGCATCCGGCACGGTGCGGCAGTAGCGCGCCAGCCAGCTTAGGTCGGGCAGCATCAGGGCCAGCGGCTTGCCGGGGCGCCGCTTGCGTTCGCGCAGGCGGGCGATGGCGGCGTCGTTTTCGGCGTCACAGGCCAGATGAAATCCCCCCAGCCCTTTGACGGCGACGATATGTCCGGCATTCAGCGCCCGGGTGACGGCCTGCCAGGCCGCCTCGCCTTCGCGCCGGTCGGCGCCGTCGGCGCCGCAGCTCCACATCGTCGGGCCGCAGAGGGCGCAGGCGGTCGGCTGGGCATGAAAGCGCCGGTCGGCGGGATCGCGGTACTCGCGGGCGCAGGCCGGGCACAGCGGAAAGTCGGCCATGGCGGTAAAGGGGCGATCGTAGGGCATACGGCGGATGATGGTAAAACGCGGGCCGCAGTGGGTACAGTTGATGAACGGGTAGCCGTAGCGGCGGTTGGCCGGGTCGCGCATCTCAGCCAGGCAGCGCGGGCAGGTGGCGGCGTCGGGCACGATCTGGGTATCCATGGCACCCTGGCGGCTGTCGACGATCCGGAAGCCGTCCGCGGGCGTCTCTGCCCAGGGGTGCCGTTCGATGGTATCGATACGCGCCAGCGGCGGACAGTCTGCGTACAGTCGCTGAATCAGCGTGTCCAGATCTGCCGGCAGACGGACCACCAGCCAGACGCCGCCGGCGTCGTTGCTGACCTCGCCGTGTAGCCCCAGCGCCTGGGCTATCTGCCAGACATAGGGGCGAAAGCCGACGCCCTGAACCTTTCCTTTTATCCGTAATGCGATGGCGTTGTGTTCCAAAAAATAACTCCGTGCCAGCGCGCTGCGGGGCTGGCTTTGATACCTGGGTTGTCCGGGGATAGCGGCGCTGCGCTGGTTGACCGGGGATAAGCCTAGCGGCAGCGGCGCCAGGCCGCTTTGATATCAGGCAGCCTACACGCAAATCGCAGCGCGTTAAATAAAGCGAACGGTGAATAAATTGTCGCAAATGGGCCGAGGGCCGTGCAACGCGGCATGTCACATCTGAGCGTTGGCTCTCGCTTTGCCGCGGTGCGCCGGTGGCGGGGGAGACCCCCGCGAGAACGGTGGAGAGGGGCGTACGCCCGGTTACAGCAGATCGCCCAGGTTATCGAAGGCGGCGCGCTGGCGTCGCTCCTGGATCAGCGCCTGCATGGCGTTGCGATCGATAAGCTTCAGGGCCTTGGTCGGGCAGGCCTCCACGCAGGCCGGGCCGTTGGCGCGGTGGTTGCACAGATCGCACTTGTTGGCCTCAGCCTTGCTGCTGCTGATACAGCCGCTGCTGCCGTAGCGCTGTGTCACCGTGGTGGTGACGACCTCCATGGTGCCGTAAGGACAGGCGACCACGCAGGTCTTGCAGCCGATGCATTTTTCCTGGTCAACGCAGATGAAGTCCTGCTGGCGGCTGATGGCGCCGTTGGGGCAGACATTGGCACAGGGGGCGTCTTCGCACTGACGACACAGGATCGCCGTGCTGATGTTGTCTCCCTTAATGACGTGAATGCGCGGGGTGAAGTTATCGCGGCTGAGGTTATGCAGCTCGCTCTCCTCCCGGTGGGCCATGACGCAGGCGATTTCGCAGGTACGGCAGCCGATGCATGTTTTGGGATCCGCAATGACAAACCGATTCATTCAATTACTCCCGATATCGTTATAGTGTCGCGCCGTGGAACCCCGGCGGAGCCGCTGCTGCCGACCCCGCCGGACGGTTATCAAAAGTGATACGCGGCGTGTTAGTTTGATAATCCGCTGCGCACCCCGTTGATAAGGCGTTCAAAGGCGCGTTATTGTTTTGAGAGCCGTAGCCCGTTACCCCTCTGCGCTTTCGCGCAGATGTCGCTTGATACTGTCATACTCACGTTCCACGTAGGCTTCCGCCGCCGGCTGATCGGCGATGGCCTCCAGGGTGACCGCGCAGTATTTGTATTCCGGCGTCTTGGTAATGGGGCTCAGGTTCTCCGCGACCAGCTCGTTGCAGGCGCCGATCCACCACTGGTAGGTCATGTAGACTGCCCCGCGGTTGGCGCGCTCGCTGACGGCCGCCCGGCTGATGACCTTGCCCTGACGGGAGCGGATCCACACCAGATCCTGATCGCGGATGCCAAAGATCTTGGCGTCCTCGGTATTGATCTGGATATAGCCCGGTTCGTCGGCCAGCGCGGCCAGCGCCTTGCAGTTACCGGTCATGGAGCGACAGGAGTAATGGCCCACTTCGCGAACCGTCGCCAGCACCAGCGGATAGTCGTCGCTGACGCGATCGATCGGCGGGCGCCATTCGCAGGTAAAGAACTGGCCTTTGCCATTGGGCGTGTCGAACTTGCCGCCCTGGTACAGGTACTGGGTGCCGGGGCTTTCCAGCGTCGGGCACGGCCACTGGATATAGGCCAGATCCGCCATCTTCTCATAGGTGGCGCCGTAGTAGATCGGGCACAGCTCACGCAGCTCGTCCCAAATCTCCTGGGTATCGCTGTAGCGCATCGGGTAGCCCATCGCCGTTGACATCAGGCCGATGATCTCCCAGTCGCGCTTCACGTCGCCCACCGGCTCCACCGCTTTATAGAAGCGCTGGAAACCGCGATCCGCGGAGGTATATACACCTTCGTGTTCGCCCCAGCTGGTGGCCGGGAAGATCACGTCGGCGATGGCCGCGGTCTTGGTCATGAAGATGTCCTGCACGATCAGCAGATCGAGCTGTTCGAAGGTGCGGCGAATCGTGGCGAGATCCGGCTCGGTCTGCAGCGGATCTTCGCCCATCACGTAGTGCGCCTTGATCAGCCCGTGATCGATATTGTGCGGTACCTCGCTCAGGGCGTAGCCGATCTTGTCATTCAGCTTTTCAACGCCCCAGGCCTGGGCAAACTTCTCCAGTACGCCCGGCTGATTCACGTACTGATAGCCGGGGAGGGTGTTGGGTAGCGCGCCCATATCGCAGGCGCCCTGTACGTTGTTCTGCCCGCGCACCGGGCCGACGCCGACGTGGGGCTTGCCCAGGTTGCCGGTCAACAGTGCGATGCTGGTCAGGGTACGTACGGTCTCCACCCCCTGATAGAACTGGGTAACCCCCATGCCCCACAGAATGGTGGCGCTGGGTGCCTTGGCATACATCCGCGCCGTCTCGCGGATCATCTGGGCGCTGATGCCGGTGGTCTCTTCAACCGATTCCGGGGTGTAGGCGGCGACCAGCTCGCGGAAGGTATCAAACTCCTCGGTATGCTGTTCGATAAACGCGCGATCGTGCAGGTTCTCCGCGATGATCACCTGCGCCATCGCGTTGAGGAACGCAATGTTAGAGCCGTTTTTCAACGGAACGTGGATGTCGGCGATGCGCGCGGTTTCAATGCGACGCGGATCGCAGACAATGATTTTTGCCCCTTTCGCCTTCGCATGGAGGATGCGACGGGCGACGATGGGGTGAGAGTCCGCGGCGTTGTAGCCGAAGACAAAAATGCAGTCAGTATCTTCAAGTTCGACGATAGAGTTGCTCATGGCGCCGTTACCGACCGATCGCTGCAGACCTGCAACCGAAGGGCCGTGTCAGACGCGTGCGCAGCAGTCGATATTGTTAGTACCGATAGCCGCGCGGGCGAACTTTTGCATCACGTAGTTGGCTTCGTTGCCGGGACCGCGCGATGAGCCGGTGGTCATAATGGCATCTGGGCCGTACTTCTCTTTGACCGCCAGCAGACGGGAGCTGGCGAAGGCGATCGCCTCGTCCCAGGAAACCGCTTCCAGTTTGCCGCCGCGCTCGCGGCGGATCATCGGTGACTTCAGGCGCGGGGTCAGGATTTTGGTATCGTGGATAAAATCCCAGCCGTAGTACCCTTTCAGGCACAGCTCGCCCTGGTTCGTCACGCCATTCGCCCCTTCGGCACGAATAATTCTGCCGTTATCCACCACCAGGTTGATTTTGCAACCCGAGGCGCAATAAGGGCAGACCGTGATGACTTTCTTCATCAACATTGCTCCTATTTTTATGACCACCGGACGTCGCGTACCCGTCCGGCGTAACTATCTACAGAGAGCCTTGGCGCATCGGTGTGCGTCCCGCCTGTCATGTACGGGCGGCGGCACAGAGGCCGTTCGCCGCGCTCTCCCGATTATATATGCATGATGCGTGCCAGGTTTTCCTATCAAGCCAGGTGGCCTAATTGCCTGAACTATAAAGGCTGGCGTGGGAATCCCGTGATGATCCGCATCAAAGTGCCGATGGACTCGACAAAACTGTCGCACAATTTTGGCACCCTGCCCGGCATCGCACGTCAGATCTCGCCTGAGGGCACCGTCAGGCGTGCGATGCCGCCGTCGTCGCCCCAGCGGTGCAGGCGCTGATACAGCGTCTCGACCGCCTCTTTGACCGGCTGCATCATCGGCGCGTAGAAGGCCACGATGGCCGGCTGGATCCCGATGAAGGTGATATCGTCCACGTCTTCGCGCAGCTGGGCTATCAGGTAGCTCAACGGCAGGTTATGGGTGGTGACGATAAACAGCTCGGCGATGTCGCGCTCGTCGATAATGCGGATTTCGCCCGGCTCTAGCCCCATTTCCGTCGCATCGACGATCAGCAGCTTCTGCGGGCGCAGTTCGCGCACGGTGTGGGCGCAGCTTTCCGGGCTGCTGCCGCCGTCGATGACCTGCCAGCCGGGGATGGGGTGCCCGCACAGCTTCTCCGCCAGCAGCGGGCCGGCGCCGTCGTCGCCCATCATGCTGTTGCCTACGCACAGGATTAGATTGTCAGCCATTGTGTCGTTTCACCATCAGATAGATTGTTGGTTCATTCTCGATCAGCTGCAGCGCGTCGATCAGGCTGCGGCTCCACGCCTGCTGCGGGGGCGTCATCGCCGGCAGCGCCCGATCCAGCGCGCAGGCCAGCGTGTGGATATGGCTGATATCGATGCCGATCTCGCCAAAGCGCAGCACGCCTTCCAGCTTGCGCCGCGCCTCGCCGGCCTCCAGCTGCGCTATCCACGCCCGGTAGTCGCTCAGGGGCAGGGACATGCAGGGCTTCAGGCAGTCGATCACTCCCAGGTGATGACCGATGGCCAGGCTGTAGTAGATAACCTCTCGCGCCGCCGGCGGCGTTGCTGCTTCATCTTCAGCCTGCTGGACAAACTTGGCGTTGAGGATGTGAAACACCACCGTTGGATCGGGAAAGTAGGCGGACGCGCGTTCGGTCATCGGCGGTCTCCCCGCGGGGCGGCATCGCTGCACACCTGCATCAGCCGTCCCATGACCTCGCTCAGGCGCGGATCGTTTTCCGCCGCCAGGAAGCGGTCGAGGCGCTGCTCCAGGGTATCGGCGTCGCGGCTGGCCAGCAGGGCCATAAACTTGTCGGCCAGTTGGCGACCATAGCGGTAGCCGGACATGCGTCGCGCCTCGCGGTCGATCAGCACCCGCAGGGTCTGCGGGATATCCGGGTGCAGGATGGCCGCCTGCTCATCATCCTGCTGGCTATGGTGCTGCGCCTTGAGCTTTTGATCCAGCAGGCCGAGGGCGACGGCAAAGCCATACAGGGTCGCCGCCGGCGTCGGCGGACAGCCGGGGATATAGACATCCACCGGGACGATTTTATCGGTGCCGCCCCAGACGCAGTACAGATCGTGAAAGATGCCGCCGCTGCAGCCGCAGGCGCCGTAGGAGATAACGATTTTGGGGTCGGGGGCCGACTGGTAGGCGCGGATCGCCGGAATGCGCATGGCGCGGGTCACCGCGCCGGTGAACAGCAGAATATCGGCGTGGCGCGGCGAGGCAACCACCTTGATGCCGAAGCGCTCCGCGTCGAACAGCGGTGAGATGGCGGCGAAAATTTCAATTTCGCAGCCGTTGCAGCCGCCGCAGTCAACGCGGTAGACATAGGCCGATCGGCGGATGTCCTTCAGCAGGGTCTGCTTCAGGCGGGCCGCCTGCGCATCCAGCGTGATGGGCACCGGCTGGCCGTTAGCGTCGCGCGGACCGATTAACGCGCCCGCCGCCGGCGGGGTAGTGATGATCTGGCTCATTGTGACGCCTCCGGCATCAGGTGACGGCCCAGCGCAATGCGCGCCGTCGGGATCATGTTGTGTTGACGCTTGCACGCCGGACAGGTTTCAAACTGGGCCCGGCGTGCCTCGGCCTGTTCGACCGTCAGGTGACCGGCCTGGACCAGCAGGGCCATGGCGTAGTCGATCTCTTTCTGCGCGGCGTAAGGCGCGCCGCACTCGATGCAGCGGCAGACGCGGAACTCGGCGCGCTGCTGCAGATCCTCTTTGCGCCACACCGCCAGCTCAAACTCCGGCGACAGCACGATGGCGGCGGTGGGGCAAACCTCCTCACAGCGGGCGCAGAAGATGCAGCGCCCCAGATTGAGTGCCCAGGTCCGTACGCCGCTGGCGGCGTCGGTCTGCATGGTCAGGGCGTTGGCCGGGCAGGCGGCGGTGCAGGCGCCGCAGGCGATGCACTGCTGGGCATCATACTGCGGCTTGCCGCGGAAGTTGGCGTCGACATCCAGCGGACGCGCCGGATAGGCGACGGTAGCGTGGCGATGACGCAGGGCAGTTTTTAACAGTTTCAGCATAGTCTCTCGTCTCCGGCGATCACTTCAGCGGTGAGTCCTTGCGCTCCAGTCCATAGCGTTCGATCTCCTTATAGGGCACGGTGACCGATTTGCGTCGGTTGACGTCCACCAGGGTGACGCGGTCGGTACAGGAGTAACAGGGGTCAAGACTGCCGATGATCAGCGGCGCATCGGATACGGTATTGCCGCGCAGCATGTAGCGCAGGGTCGGCCAGTTGGCATAGGTCGCCGCGCGGCAGCGCCAGCGATACAGCTTCTGGTTGTCGCCGGTCATCGACCAGTGGATGTCGTCGCCGCGCGGCGCCTCGGTAAAGCCCAAGGCAAAGCGCTGCGGAATATAGGTAAAGCCCTCGACCGCCAGCGGGCCGCCCGGCAGGTTGTCCAGGCCGAACTCGATCATGTTGAGGGCGGTAAACACCTCGTTAATACGCACCTTGACGCGCGAGATGACGTCGCAGCCCTGCTCGCTGTGAACCTGCATCGGTAGCAGATCGTAACCGGCGAACGGATGGTCGGCGCGGGTATCGCGCGCGTGGCCGCTGGCGCGCACCATCGGGCCGACGTTGCTGAAGTCGCGGGCGATCTGCGGGTCGAGGCGGCCGATACCGACGGTGCGCTGTTCGATATTGGGGGTGCTGAACAGGATGTCGACCAGGGTTTTGACCTCGGCGCGCATCTCTGCGGCCAGACGGCGGGTGGCGATCATGTCCTCTTTGAGCATGTCGCGACGGATGCCGCCGATCAGGTTCAGTCCGTAGGTTTTGCGCGAGCCGGTGAGGATCTCCGCCATCTTCATCGATTTTTCACGTACCCGGAAGAACTGCATGAAGCCCGAGTCGAAGCCGACGAAGTGGCAGGAGAGCCCCAGGTTGAGCAGGTGGCTGTGCAGACGCTCCACCTCCAGCAGGATGGAGCGGATGGCCTGGGCGCGCTGCGGCACCTGGATGCCCAGCGCGTTTTCGACCGAGCTGGTGTAGGCGGTGCTGTGGGCAAAGCCGCAGATACCGCAGACGCGGTCGGAGAGAAAGGTGACCTCGTTGTAGCCCATGCGGGTCTCCGCCAGCTTTTCCATGCCGCGGTGGACATAGAACAGGCGATAGTCGGCGTCGACAATGTCTTCGCCGTCCACGAACAGGCGGAAGTGGCCCGGCTCGTCAGAGGTGATGTGCAACGGGCCGATAGGAACGATTTTACCGCTGCTGCTGTCGTTGACGAAGGGGTAGGTCTCGCGATCGGTGGTCGGCGCCGGGCGCTGACGATAGTCCATCGCATCCTTGCGCAGTGGGTAGAGCTCGTCCGGCCAATCGTCCGGCAGCACCAGGCGGCGCTCGTCCGGCAGGCCGACGGCGATAAGCCCATACATGTCGCGGACTTCGCGCTCGCCCCACACGGCGGCGGGCACCCGCGGCGTGACCGACGGGTATTCGCGGGTCGTGGCGTCGACCAGCACCTTGACGGTTATCCAGCACTTGGTACCGCGCTCCATCGATAGAACGTAGTAGACCGCGTAGCTGCCGCACAGCGGGCGCTCGTCGTTGCCGAACAGGACGGAAAGCCAGCCGCCCTGCTGGTAGTACAGGTATTCGACCACCTCCGGCAGCATGCCGGTCTTCACCGTGATGGTGGCCTGGGTATCGGTCTGCCAGCTCTCCTCGATAATGGCGTGGGGGAACTGTTGGCGCAGCGCCGCAATGTAGTGTTGTCCGGTGTGTTGTGTCATTTTACTTTGCGGCCTCATGGAGTGTGCCAAAAAAGGGAAAACGGGTCGTCGTGGCGATGGATGTCATGGTTCGCCTCACGCGATCAGCCAGGAGAAGAACGCCAGCAGCGCCAGGCCGAAGCCGGTCCAGGTGGCGTAGCCGGTCTTCAGGAAACGCAGGCGCGCCATGCTGTTTTCCAGCAGGGAGATGACGACGATGCCGATCAGCAGCTTGACCAGCGCGATGACCAGCGCCAGCAGCAGGGCACCGCCGCTCAGGGTGGTGCTCTGCCCCCAGGGGATGAACACCGCGATGAACAGCTGCAGCACCACCAGCTGCTTTAGACTGATGCCCAGCTTGAGGATGCCCAGTGCGCAGCCGGCGTACTCCGTCAGGGGCCCCTCCTGCAGCTCCTGCTCGGCCTCGGCCAGATCGAACGGTAGCTTGCCCATTTCAATGAAGGTGGCGAAGACGCAGGCCAGCAGCGCCAGGCCGAGCGCCAGCGAGGCGTGCTGATGCCAGTCATACACATAGCCCCCCATCAGCCCCAGGTTGCTGGAGCCGGCCAGCAGCGCGGTCACCCACAGTCCGAGCATCAGGATCGGCTCGACCAGAATGCCCAGCAGGGATTCACGGCTGGCACCGATGGCGCTGAACGGGCTGCCGGTGTCCAGCCCCGCCAGGATGAAGAAGAAGCGGGCGACGGCGAACAGGTAGACCAGGGTAATGACGTCGCCCAGTCCCGGCAGCGGCGTGCTGCGGGTGACCAGCGGCAGGGCGCTGGCGATGGTCAGCATGGTGCCGACCATGACATAGGGCATCATCTGGAACAGCGCGCCGCTGCACTGCGGCGCGATATTCTGGCGCCGCAGCAGCTTAGCGATATCGCGGTACTCCTGCAGGAGACCGGGGCCTTGTCGGCTGTGCATGCGCGCCCGCAGTACGCGCGAGATACCGCTGGCCAGCGGCGCCAGCGCCAGCAGGATCAGCGCCTGGCCTAGAGCCAGGGCAAAAATGGAAAGTGAACTCATCATCACATCATCTCCTCAGGAGAACACGGCAACCAGCAGCAGCGCCAGTTCGCACAGCGCCAGTACCGGGTAGACACGCAGGGCGCCCTCGCTCAGCAGTCCACCGCACAGCGGCGCCGGATTGCAGACCCGACGCAGGGCAAACAGCGGGGAGAACAGGACGCGCAGCGGCTGGGCAAAGCCGCCGGCGGTAACCACCATGCCCGCCTCATGGCCGTAGCCACAGGTCCAGGCGTCGCCGTGGCGGCGCGCCGGCAGGCGGCTGCCGCGGTACAGGGCGGCCAGCAGCAGCGGCAGCAGCGGGAAGGCCAGCAGCAGGAGGGTCATCAGCGGCGGCGACAGCAGGGTCAGATTACCGCTGCCCGGCGACATGATGGCGCCCATCGTCAGCGCATCGCTGCCGATGGCCAGCCGCAGCACCTGCGCGCTGAGGCGCAGCAGCGCGGGAACGACCCAGGGGGCGCCGACCCCAAACAGCACGCAGCACAGGCTGAGCAGCAGGGTTGGCAGCAGCATATTCCACGGCGTCGTGCCCGGGTTGGTCGCCGCCTCGCTACGCGGGGCTCCCAGGAAGGTCATGCCGAAGATTTTGGCTACGCACATTACCGCCAGCGCACCGGCGATCGCCAATGCCACCATCGCCAGCGGCGCCAGCAGGCGCAGGGCGCCGGCGCCGTTCTGGCTTAGGCTGAACAGGGACTGGTAGGTGTACCATTCACTGACAAACCCGCTCAGTGGTGGCAGGGCCGCCATGGCCATCAGCGCCAACAGCATCATCAGTCCCAGTAGCGGCATACGGCGCAGTAGGCCCCCCATCTTATCGATGTCGTGCAGGCCGGTGGCGTGGATCAGGGCGCCGCTGCCGAAGAACAGCCCGCCCTTAAACAGGGTGTGGTTGATCAGGTGGAACAGCCCGGCCAACAGCCCCATCACCGCCAGCAGCGGACTGCCTAGTGCGACACCGATGACGCAGGCCGACAGGCCGAGCAGGATGATGCCGCTGTTTTCCACGGTGTGATAGGCCAGCAGGCGGCGCAGATCGTGCTCCGCCAGGGCGTATAGCCCGCCGATAAAGGCGGTGAGGGCGCCGCAGCACAGCAGCAGCAGCCCCCACCACAGCGGCGGGACGCCGAGCCAGTCGATGCTGAGCTTCAGCAGGCCAAACAGGCCGATCTTGATCATGACGCTGGCGAACAGCGTGGCCGCAGGCGCCGGGGCGTTGGCATGCAGCTCCGGGATCCAGCCGTGCAGCGGCACCAGGCCGGTGACGATGCCAAAGCCGAGCAGGCCGAGCAGCAGGACGACGCTTTGCTGCGCGTGGCCGAGGCTGGCCAGATGGAACTCGCTCAGCAGCAGCGTGCCGCTGGCGCGCCACAGCAGCCAGAAGCAGAGCAGCAGCGCCAGCGAGCCCAGGCGGGACATCAGCCAGTACAGTCCGGCGGCGCGGCGCGCTTTGGCGCTGCCGCCCTGGCAGACCAGCAGCGCGGCGCTCAGGCTCATCAGCTCCAGCATCACCATAAAGGTTGGCGCATCGTTCGATACCACCAGCAGACTGATAGCGGCGCTCAGCAGGTTCATCAGACAGCCGCTGCGCGCGGCTTTACCGGCGTCGTGTCGGGATACGCTAAAGGCGGACAGCGCACACAGCAGGCTGATCAGCGAAGTGAGCAGCAGCATCAGGTTATTCAGCGGGCTGAACAGCACCGGCAGACGGTTGAACAGCAGGATCGCCGGAGGAAACTGCGGCGCCTGCAGTAACAGGGCGGCGGCGGCAGCGCTGCCGCAGAGGCCGGCCAGTAGCCCGCCGGCGGCGGCGATGCGGGCGCCCAGTCGGCCGATGCCGCTGAACGCCAGCGCGATGGCGGCGCTGCACAGGTACAGCGCCAGCATCAGATTAAACAGCTGCAGAATACTCATAGGGCGTCATTTCCCCCGGATAAACGAGCGAGAGCCAGCAGGTCGGCGCGCTGGGCATCGAGTACGTTCAGGCGTTTGGCGGCGCTGGCATCCTCTAGGCGACGCGCATCCACCAGTACGATGGCATGGGTTGGGCAGGCGCGGACGCAGGCCGGTCCGGCATCGCTAAACTGGCACAGATCGCACTTCACCGCGATGCTGCGGATACCGGGATACCAGTCCAGGAACGGGCCGACGCTGAGGGGGGCCGGGGGCGCAGGCGGCGCCAGCGGCGTATTGCTGTTGGCGGGAATATGCAGCGGTTTGCTGCCGCCCAGGGCGATGGCGCCGAAGGGGCAGGCGATACCGCACAGTTTGCAGCCGACGCACAGGCTTTCATTGAGCTGAATCGCGCCGTCCTGGCGGGTAATGGCATTGACCGGGCAGACCAGGGCGCAGGGGGCATCTTCGCAGTGATGACACATCTGCGGCGCCGACTCGTGGCTGGTCTTGACCAGCGTCAGGCGCGGCAGTGCCTGCAGGCCCTGTGCCTCATGCTCCTGCGAGCAGGCGGCCATGCAGGTATTGCACCCGATGCACAGTCGGGGATCCGCAATCACAAAGCGGTTCATGTTATGTCCTCAAAGACAGACTATAAAAAAGATCCGCCCCGGATAAGCATAAACCATGCCAAATAAACAATTTCTTTGCTTATTGTTTTAAATCAATGGATTGTGATGCGGCGCCGTCTGTCGACAGCGAGCGATAAGGTGACGATGTCGACAGCGCATATGGCATATCGACACTTATGACGATGCGCTACTGCGCCGCGGGGGCGTCCGCCACCGACTCACGCAGACGCATTTCGCCGTGAAAGGGCGGCAGGGCGTCGACGGGGTCGCCGCGGCTCAGGCGCAGGGCCTGTTGAATCGCGGCGGCGATCATGGCGTCTATGGGCAGGTAGACCGTGGAGAGCGCCGGCATCAGGTAGGCGGCGATGGGCTGGTCGTCAAAGCCGAACAGGGAGACCTCCTGCGGGACGCGCAGTCCGGCCTGACGTAGGGCGCGCAGGGCGCCGATGGCCATATCATCGTTGCAGCAGAACAGGGCGCTGAACGGCGCGTCGCGCTGCTCCAGCAGCCGCAGGCAGGCGTGGTATCCGCCCTCCACGCTGTTATCGCCGTGGGCGACGCGTTGGGCGGGCGCGCAGAGCCCATGGGCCTGCAGCGCGTCGCGGTAGCCCTGCAGGCGCGCCTGTCCGGTCGGGGTGTCGATGGTCAGGGTGATACAGGCGATGCGGCGATGGCCGCGCCCGATCAGATACTCTACCGCCTGACGCGCCGCCGCGCGCTGTTCAAAGAAGATACAGCGCTGCGCCGCCTGGGGCAGCGCACGGTTGATTACCACCAGTGAGGGGTACTGAGATACCAGCTTCATCAGATCGGCTTCGGCCATAAAGCGGGTGTACAGTACGATGGCGTCGCAGCGCCTGTCGCTGAGCATCTGCACCGCCTGGCGTTCGCCGTCGGGCGTATCGTGGCCGTCGGTCACGATCAGCTGTTTGCCGCTGGCTTCGACCTGCGCGGCGGCCTGGCGTAGCAGGCGGCCAAAGTAGGGGCCGTCAAAGTGGGAGATCACCAGCCCCAGGGTGTTGGAGGTCTGGTTGGCCAGCGCCTGGGCCAGCAGGTTGGGGCGGTAGCCCAGCTCCTCCATCGCGCGGAATACGGCGCTACGGGTGCTTTGCCTGACCTGCCCGGTGGCGTTGAGCACGCGGGATACCGTCGCTTTGGATACGCCTGCGCGGCGTGCGACGTCCAGCATGGTGATCATAGTTCCCTCTCTCCCTTGGCTGACGGCGATGACGTGCAGCAGTGTATCACAGCGCTCGCAGGGGAGAGACGGAATGGCGGCATACCAGCGTGGGACTGAACACGTTGGTGGTTTCCGGCGGCGTTTTCCCCGCGGCCAGCGCCAGCGCCAGCTCCGCCGCCTGAGTCGCCATGGCCACTACCGGATAGCGGATGGTGGTCAGACGCGGGCGCAGGTAGCGTGAGATCAGCACGTCGTCAAAGCCGATCAGGGAGACCGCGCCCGGCACCTCAATGCCGTTGTCATTCAGCACCGATAGCGCGCCGGCGGCCATGGGATCGTTATAGCAGGTGACCGCGCTGAATTTACGCCCGTGCCCCAGCAGTTCGGTCATCGCCTGCTCGCCGCCGAGCTCATCGGGCGAGGCATGGACGATCAGCCGTTCATCGATCGGCAGATCGTGCTGGCGCATGGCCTCCAGATACCCCTGCAGGCGGTCGTGGGCGTCGGAGATCGCATGGTTGGAACAGATGCAGGCGATGCGGCGGTGCCCCTGCTGGATCAGATGACGCGTCGCCAGCCAGCCGCCGTGGCGGTCGTCCAGCGCCACACAGCGCAGCTCATAGCCAGGTAGCGTTCGGTTGATCAGCACCATGCCGGGGATCTGCTGCATCAGCGCCGCCAGCTCATCGTCGGGGATCATTTTGGCGTGGACCACCAGCGCCGCGCAGCGGTGGCGGATCAGCTGTTCGATGGCCTGCCGCTCCTTGTGCTGTTCATGGTATCCATTGCCGATCAGCAGAAAGTTGCCGGTGGCATAGGCCACCTGCTCGACCGCCTTGACCATGGCACCAAAGAACGGGTCGGAGACATCGCAGACCACCAGCCCCAGGGTCTCCGTCGACTGCTGAGCCAGCGCCCGCGCGTTGGCGTTGGGGTGATAGCGCAGCTGCGCCATGGCGGCGTGCACCGCTGCGCGCGAGACTTCGCTGGCCTTGGGAGAGTTATTGATAACCCGGGAGACGGTGGCTACCGATACGCCGGCAAGCCTGGCAACATCTTTGATCGTAGCCATATT
Source organism: Edwardsiella anguillarum ET080813 (assembly GCF_000264765.2). Lineage (GTDB taxonomy): Bacteria > Pseudomonadota > Gammaproteobacteria > Enterobacterales > Enterobacteriaceae > Edwardsiella > Edwardsiella anguillarum. The sequence continues at coordinate 1,070,737 of NZ_CP006664.1, read as the reverse complement.
CTTGTATGTCCAACTGCAAACCGTAAACGTTTACACCAGTGTTGCGGAAAAGCGCCGCGCCTGCAAGCCGGGGATGGGCGTTTGGGCCCCTAATATGTGCGAAAAACAACAAAGTACACCGCTGGTTACATTTTGCAGTCGAATGTTGCCATTCGGGACTTCATGGAGAGCGGGGATGCCCCGTATGCTGAATGTCCCAGAGGTATTGATTGGTGAGAGTTCAGTTTTCAGTTGCTGAAGCCAACAAAATTACACCGACCTACGCGGATGCGTAGGTTTTTTTTTGCCTCATTTTCTCCCTGATTACACTCTGTTTCATTTTGAATGGTTAGCTTGCGAATTATTCATGGCGGCGTCGGCCATTATTTTCCTACACTGATTGTCCCAGAGGTATTGATTGGTGATGTTCTGGTTTTCCCGCCGGAAAGCCGACCAACGCTTACACCGACCTACGCAGATGCGTAGGTTTTTTTTTTGCCCGCCGCGCCCGTCCGTGCCGGGGCGCAGATATTCCCGCCTGCGCAGTTTGCGGCGCTTCTGGCATGGGGTAGTATGCTAGCCGCGCTATCCTGTCGCACATAGGGAGATGTCCATGCTGTACCGATTCATCGGCGCGCTGCTGAAAACGCTGTTCCGTCTTCGTTTGACCGGCTTCGATCAGCGCTTCGATCACCCGAAGCTGTTAATCGTTCCCAACCACGTCTCCTTCTTGGATGGCGTTCTGCTGACGCTGTATCTGCCGGTCCGGCCGGTGTTTGCCGTCTACAGTTCGATAGCCGATAGCTGGCTGATGCGCCTAGTCGGGCGCTTTGTCGATATCGTCGCCCTGGATCCGCGCAAGCCGATGGCGATCAAGCGCTTGATTCGCCTGGTTGAGCAGGGAAGGCCGGTGGTGATCTTTCCTGAGGGACGTATCACCGTGACCGGTTCGCTGATGAAGGTCTATGACGGCGCGGCGTTTGTGGCGGCCCGCTCCGGCGCAGCCCTGCTGCCGGTGCGCATCGAGGGCGCTGAGTTCAGCCATTTTGGCCGTCTGAAGGGGCTGTTCCGCCTGCGCCTGCTGCCGCCGCTCTCCCTTCATCTGCTGCCGGTGACGCATCTGGCGATGCCGCAGGCCGCGCGGGCGCGCGAGCGGCGCCTGCTGGCCGGTGAACGCCTGCGCGACATTATGATGCGCGCGCGTCTGGACGCACAGCCGATGACCACGCTGTTTGCCGCCTATCTGGCGGCGATGCGGCGCTATGGGGCGGGCAGCCGGGCTATCGACGACATTAACCTGCGTGAGGACAGCTACCGCGGGCTGTTGAAAAAGAGCCTCGCCGTCAGCCGGATCCTGCAGCGCTTTACCCGCGAGGATGAGCACGTCGGTATGCTGCTGCCCAACGCCACCGTCACGGCGGCGGCAATCCTGGGGGCGACGCTGCGCAATCGGGTACCGGCGATGCTGAACTACACCGCCGGCGCTGCCGGGCTGCGCAACGCCCTGCTGGCCGCCGGGATCGAGACCGTGGTCACCTCGCGGCAATTTTTGCAGAAGGCGCATCTGGAGCAGCTACCGCAGCAGGTGGACGGCGCACGCTGGATCTATCTGGAGGATCTGCGGGATACGCTAGGGTGGCGGGATAAGCTCTGGGTGTTGTGGCGCCTGTGGCGTCCAGCGGGTGCGATGCTGCCGCGCCAGCCTGACGATGCGGCGCTGATCCTGTTTACCTCCGGTTCAGAGGGCGCACCCAAAGGGGTGGTACACACTCACCGTAGCCTGTTGGCCAACGTGGAGCAGATCCGCTGCGTAGCGGACTTTACTCCGCGCGATCGCTTTATGTCGGCGCTGCCGCTGTTTCACGCCTTCGGGCTGACGGTGGGGCTGCTGACGCCGCTGCTGTGCGGTAGCTGGGTCTTTCTGTACCCCAGCCCGCTGCACTACCGCATGGTGCCGGAGATGGTGTATGACCGGAACTGCACCGTGCTGTTCGCTACATCGACGTTCCTGGGGCACTACGCGCGCTTCGCTCATCCCTATGACTTTGCCCGTCTGCGCTATGTGGTTGCCGGCGCAGAGAAGCTAGCGCCGGAGACGGCCCGGCTGTGGTTTGAGAAGTTTGGCATCCGTATTCTGGAGGGATACGGGGTGACCGAGTGTGCGCCGGTGGTGGCGATCAATGTGCCGATGGCGACCCGCACCGGCAGCGTCGGCCGTATTCTACCGGGAATGGAGGCGCGGCTGATCCCGGTGGCGGGGATCGCGCAGGGCGGCTGCCTGCAGCTGCGTGGCTCCAATATTATGAAAGGTTACCTGCGGGTCGAGGCGCCGGGGGTTCTGGTGCCGCCTGCGGCGGCGAACGCACAGGGTGAGATGGCGGCGGGCTGGTACGATACCGGTGATATTGTGACGCTGGACGCACAGGGCTACTGTACGATTATTGGACGTCTCAAGCGGTTTGCCAAACTGGCCGGCGAAATGGTATCGCTGGAGCGGGTTGAACTGCTGGCGCGCACAGCGTCGCCGCAGGGCGAGCATGCCGCCAGCGCGCGAAGCGATCGGCTCAAGGGGGAGGCGCTGGTGCTGTTTACCACCGATGCCGAACTGGGACGGGAGCAGCTGCTGGCGGCGGCTCGCGCCAGCGGCGCCCCTGAGCTGGCGGTGGCGCGGGATATTCGCTACCTGAAGGCCCTGCCGCTGTTGGGCAGCGGCAAGGTGGATTTTGTGACGCTACGCCGTATGGCGGAGTCTGAGGATAGCGTGGATGGATGAGACACAGCGCGCCGCCGTCGGCGGGAGCGGACGGGGAATGCGAGCGGTTGTTGTGGCGCAGTTTTTCTCTGCGTTTGGCGACAATGCCCTGCTGTTTGTGACGCTGGCGCTGCTGAAGGGGCTGCATTTCCCGCAGTGGAGTCAGCCGGCGCTGCAGATGGCTTTTGTCGCGGCCTATATCGCGTTTGCCCCCTTTGTCGGACACCTGGCCGACGGCTTTGCCAAAGGGCGGGTGATGATGGGGGCTAACGCCCTCAAGCTGCTGGGGGCGCTGCTGATCTGCCTCGGGGTGAACCCCTTTGTCGGCTATACCCTGGTCGGGATTGGCGCGGCGGCCTACTCTCCGGCCAAGTATGGGATCCTGGGCGAACTGACGGACGGCGGTCGCCTGGTGAAGGCCAACGGCGTCCTGGAGGCGTCGACGATCGCGGCGATCCTCGCGGGGTCGGTCGCCGGCGGCATGTTGGCCGACTGGCACGTCAGCGCGGCGCTGGCTATCTGCGCGCTGATCTATGGCGCGGCGCTGATCGCCAACCTGTATATTCCGCGCCTCGCGCCGGCGCGCCGGATTGAGGCGTGCCGGCCGGGCGCGATGCTGGCGGAGTTTAGCGCGGCCTGTCGCACCCTGTGGCGTCATCCGCAGGCCCGCTTTTCGCTGGTGGGAACCAGCCTCTTCTGGGGCGCCGGGGTGACCCTGCGCTTTCTGTTGGTGCTGTGGGTGCCGACGGTGCTCGGCATCGCGGATAACACCACCCCGACGCTGCTGAACGCCATGGTGGCCATCGGCATCGTGATCGGCGCGGCGGCGGCGGGGCGGCTGGTCACCCTGAGCACGGCGCAGCGCTGCATGCCCGCGGGGATCCTGATCGGCCTGCTGGTGCTGCTGTTCTCCCTGCAGCACAGCCTGGCGCTCTCCTACCCGCTGCTGCTGCTGGTCGGGGTGTGCGGCGGCTTTTTCGTGGTTCCGCTCAACGCGCTGCTGCAGCAGCGCGGGCGTGAAAGCGTCGGCGCCGGCCACGCTATCGCGGTGCAGAATCTGGGAGAGAATGGGGCCATGCTGCTGATGCTGGCGTGCTATTCCGCCGCGATTCGCTGCGGGGTGCCGGTGGTGGCGACCGGCGCGGGTTTTGGCCTGCTGTTTGCCCTGGCGATCGTCGCGGTCTGGCGCTGGGGGCGGCGCTGAGGCGCCGCCTGTCATTCCGCCTTCACCGGAGTGTCACCTAACCGACATTATCTCTCCTTATACTTCGTGCCAACTCATTCATTAGTTGATCGATTTTCCTCTTGGACACGGAGTCTTATCATGGCAAGCCATCCCCCTTTTTCCCTTTCTCTGCTGATGCTTTCTCTTAGCTTGGCCCTGCCGCTGCAGGCCGCGCCCTCCGCGCCGAGCGCAGAGCAGGTGCTTACCGAACGCGCCGCGCGCGGCGATATCACCCAGCGGGGAGGCGCCCGCCGCCTGCTCGGCGATCAGACCGCGGCGCTGCAGGCGTCGCTGAGCGCCCGTCCGGCCAAGAACGTGATCTTACTGATCGGTGATGGCATGGGCGATGCGGAGATCACCGCCGCCCGTAATTATGCGGCCGGCGCGGGCGGAATGCTGCGCGGCATCGATGCCCTGCCGCTGACCGGGCAGTACACGCACTATTCGCTGGATCGCCAAACCCACCGACCGAACTATGTCACCGACTCGGCGGCCTCGGCGACCGCCTGGAGCAGCGGGGTAAAGACCTATAACGGCGCCTTGGGCATCGATGTGACGGGTAAGCCGCATCCGACGCTACTGGAGCTGGCGCGCGCGGCGGGCAAGGCCACCGGAAACGTCTCGACCGCAGAGCTGCAGGACGCCACGCCAGCGGCGATGTTCGCCCACGTCAGTGGGCGCAAATGCTATGGCCCGCAGCAGACCCTGGAGAAATGCCCGGAGAATGCGCTGGATAACGGCGGCGCCGGATCGATCACCGAGCAGATGCTGAAGGCGCGTGCCGATGTGACGCTGGGCGGCGGGGCGAAGACCTTTACGCAGACGGTGAGCTCGGGGGCGTTTAAGGGAAAAAACCTGCGCCAGCAGGCGCAGGCGCAGGGCTACCACATCGTCAGCAATCTGGATGAGATGAACGCTGTCACGGAGGCGGACGATCGGCGTCCTTTGCTGGGCCTGTTCGCCGAGGGCAACATGCCGGTGCGCTGGCTGGGGCCCAAGGCCACGCGACATGGCAACCGTCAGGCGCCGGTGACCTGCCAGCCGAATCCGCAGCGCAGCGACAGCCAGCCGAGCCTGGCGCAGATGACCGATAAGGCCATCTCGCTGCTGAGCAAGAATCCCAACGGCTTTTTCCTGCAGGTTGAGGGGGCGTCGATCGATAAGCAGGATCACGCCGCCAATCCGTGCGGTCAGTTTGGCGAGACGGTCGATCTGGACGAGGCGGTGCAGAAGGCGCTGGCGTTTGCCCGCCGCGATGGCAACACCCTGGTGGTGGTCACGGCCGACCACGCCCACACCAGCCAGATCATCCCCAACGATGCCAAGGCGCCGGGGCTGACGCAGACGCTGATCACCCAGGATGGGGTACCGATGACCATCAGCTACGGCACCGCCGAGGAGGCGGATAGCCAGGAGCATACCGGCTCTCAGCTGCGCATCGCCGCCTACGGTCCCCACGGGGCCAACGTGGTCGGCCTGACGGATCAGACCGATCTGTTCTTTACCCTGCGCGATGCGCTGGGACTGAAGAGCGCCCCTTAAGCCGTGACCGAGATCGGCGGCCCGGGGGCTATTGCCAGCCGGGCCGTTTTTTTTATCCCGGATCACGGATAAAAGTATCAGTGAACTATTTATTATTCTTATGGTATGTTTTATGTGCATTTATTTACACCTCTAATTAAATATGTTCATAAAACATCCTGTTTCGCCCGGTGCGGACGACGACACCGATGCTGAGCCGGGTGAACATCTACGCTTTTATCAGCTGTGCGGCGTCATGGCGGCGGCCAGCAGCGCCCTGCTGACGCTAATGATGGTGCTGATGTTCCCCGGTGATTTTAAAGAGCGCACCTATATGCTGGCCGGGGTCTATCTGGGGCCGGTGACCCTGTTGCTGCTGCTGGGGATGCTGCGTTTTCCGCGCACCTGCGCCTGGGCGCTGCTGATTGGGTTTAATGCGCTGCTGCTGTATCTGTTTTTACGGGGAACCGCCTTTAATCTGGCGATCAGCTTCCTGTTCGTCCTGTTTTTCCTGTTTGGTGCGATCGCGACGACGCAGCGCCAACGTCAGGCGCGCGGTGCGGTGCGGCCGCTGTGGCTGGCACGGCGCGGCTGGCGGCCGGTGCTGGTATTGATGCTGCTGGCGCTGCTGCTAAGCTGCTTCAGCAGCGGTTTTGCCCTGCGCTGGCTGGAGAAAAAGCGGGAGAATCCACTGCTGTGGATCGAGTATCGCCGCCAGATGCTGGGACGCTATCAGCACCTGACGATTGCCGAAACGCCGAATGCCCCGGGGATTTGGCTGCGGCGGGTGCGCCTGGAGGGACGCACGCTGGTGTTTGTCTATCGCGTGCGTCTGGAGGGAGAGGGGGCCAGCGAGGCATCTCTGCGCCGTCACGCCCTGACCGACTTCCTCCAACACTGCCACGAGCGCGGCGTGCGTCAGTTCGGCATGAAGGTGATGTATGTCTACCGGGTGCATCAGGAGGAGCGTATTCTGATGCTGAATCGCAGGGACTGCGTGGAGTGAGTCGTACGGGCGGGGAATCGCTGGGATAAGCAGAGGGGGCGTTTACGCCCCCTCTGTCGTTGGCGCCGCGTGGCTTATTCGCCGTCGCTGGCCTTTTTGCTACGGACCAGATTGAGGCTTTCCACCGCCATGGAGAAGAACATGGCGAAGTAGATGTAGCCTTTGGGGACGTGTACCGCAAAGCTTTCCAGGATCAGGGTGAAGCCCACCAGGATCAGGAAGGCCAGCGCCAGCATCTTGACCGACGGATGGCGGGCGACAAACTCGCCGATCGGTCGGGCGGCGAACATCATCACGCCCACGGCGATGATCACCGCCGCCATCATGATGAACAGGTGATCGGACAGGCCAATGGCGGTGATCACGGAGTCCAGGCTAAAGATGATATCCAGCATCATGATTTGCACGATGGCCCCCATAAAAGAGTGCACGTGGGTCGCATGATTATCGTTGCTGCCCTCGATGGTCTCGTGCACCTCTTTACTGGCCTTATAGATCAGGAACAGTCCGCCGAGCAGCAGGATCAGATCGCGGGCGGAGACCGCGTGGCCCAATAGGTTGAACAGCGGATGCACCAGGTGGGCTACCCAGGCGATCGAGGCCAGCAGGCACAGGCGCATCCCCATGGCGGCCAGCAGGCCGATGCGGCGCGCTTTGTTTTGCTGTTTCTTGGGCAGCTTAGCCACTACCAGGGAGAGGAAGATGATGTTATCGATGCCCAAAACGATTTCCAGAATCGTTAAGGTCCCCAGCGCCAGCCAGGCGTTAGGATCGGCAATCCACGCAAACATAGAGATAAATACCTAAACAAATCATAAACGGGAATTATACACCGAGAGTGTCCCGCTGCGCAGCGCCCGCGGGGCGTAAAACAGAATTTACAGCAGAAAGTGGCGGGCCAGCAGCGCCGCCGTGAAGTTCTTTTTCAGATAGAAGCCGCGCGGCAGGGTCATTATCGGCTCGCCGCGCTGGCCGATGCCTTCGGTCAGAGCCCGGCTGTTGGCCGCCTTGGGGCGCAGCTGCAGTACCTCGCCGTGGCGGGCGGTGATCGACTCAACCCGCCCCAGTACGATCAGATCCATCAGCTCTTCCCAATCTCGCCGCAGCGCCAGCTCCTCCTGTGCAGAGGGGGTCCACAGCAGCGGGGCGCCGACCCGGCGCTCCGCCAGCGGGATCTGGCGCTCCCCCTCCACCGGGATCCACAGTACGCACTGCAGCTTGTGGCGCAGATGGCAGTGTTCCCAGGTCAACCCGGTATTTCCCGTCAGCGGAGCCACGCAGACAAAGGTAGTCTCCAGGGGCCGTCCCTGGGCATCGATAGGGATGCTCTTCAGTTCGACGCCCAGCGCAGGGAAGTCCTGCTGCGCCTTACTGCCCGAGCAGGCGCCGAGGCAGCGCTCCAGCAGCAGGCCGACCCAGCCCTTATCGCGTCGCAGATCGCGCGGTAGGGTCAGGCCGGCCAGCGCGGCCAGCTCGGTATAGGTATATCCGGCCAGACGCAGGGCGCGCTGCAGCAGCGCCTGACGATCCGCCGGCGGCGAGTGAGGGGGAAACGGTTCGTTTATCATCTGGTCAAAAAATGTACGCTCATTTAGGGCTTATCAACAGCTCGGGCGGCAGCGGCGCAGGCTATAAATAATATTATGATTCATAATGAAATTTTTTATAACGCGCTCCCCACACCGGGCCGGGATCTGCTATTGTGCACCACTAGCCACTGACAATGAACAGGATCTTACACCTATTTATCCACAGATATTTTGGATAACCCGTTTTATCGGCGGGCACTGGTTTGATTTACAGCCTTGACGGACGCTGTTTTTTGCGAAATTGCTGCCGCAGTGTGCAAGTTTTGCGGATATGTTGTGGATAAAATCGGCGTTGCGCGATCTTTAGACAGCGCGGGATCCTAAGCGTGCATGGATCACATTTTTATCGTGTGCACAGTGTGGAATTGTTGATTAATTAATTGAAAGATATTGAAATGTTTTTTGGTGGTACAGGGTGGTTGTCGCGGTGGTGATAAGTTTTACCCCTCTTTCCAGACAGTTCTACACAAATATATCCACAGAAAAAGTGAATAAAAGCCGCCTCGCCATCGGGTGTGTGTTTATAACTTTGCATTTATCTGTGAGTTATCCCGAAATCATGCGGCGCCCGCGCGAGAAATCCCGACGTTGAGCCAATGGTTTACCGCTTGGTGCGAGTGTGAAACAATCATGTCATCTTGCGATTTTGCTATTGAGGTAGTCTGGTGATCGATGATGATGGCTACCGCCCGAACGTAGGTATTGTAATCTGTAACCGGCAGGGGCAGGTGCTGTGGGCACGCCGCTATGGGCAAAACTCCTGGCAGTTCCCGCAGGGCGGGATCAACGCCGGGGAGACCGCCGAGCAGGCGATGTACCGCGAACTGTTTGAAGAGGTGGGGCTGGGACGTAAGGATGTGAAAATTCTGGCTTCTACCCGCAACTGGTTACGCTATAAATTACCTAAACGTTTGGTGCGTTGGGATACCAAGCCGGTGTGTATCGGCCAAAAGCAGCGCTGGTTTTTACTGCAGCTGCAGTGCAGTGAGGCGGAGATCAATATGCAGCGCAGTAATACGCCGGAGTTTGATGGCTGGCGCTGGGTCAGCTATTGGTATCCGGTGCGTCAGGTAGTGTCGTTTAAGCGCGATGTTTACCGCCGGGTGATGAAGGAGTTCTCATCCGTTGTCATGTCATTGCAGGAGAGCGTAGCCCAGGGGGGGCGTTCGTCTCCCGGCTATCGCCGTAAAAGAGGTTAAGTGGCAGTAATCATGCTTACACGCCTGCGCGAGATCGTGGAGAAGGTGGCCGCGGCCGCCAGCCTGAATGACGCGTTGAATGTGCTGGTGGACGAAACCTGTCGGGCGATGGAGACGGAGGTCTGCTCGGTTTACCTGGCCGACAACGATCGTCAGTGCTACTACCTGATGGCGACTCGCGGTCTGCAAAAGCCGCGCGGCCGCGTGGTGGCGCTCTCTTTCGACGAAGGGATCGTCGGCCTGGTGGGCCGTCTGGCGGAGCCGGTGAACCTGGCGGATGCGCCTAGCCATCCCAGCTTTAAATACCTGCCGCAGGTGCGCGAGGAGTGCTACCGCGCATTCCTGGGCGTGCCGATGATCTATCGCCGTCAGCTGCTGGGGGTGCTGGTCATACAGCAGCGTGCGTCCCGTCAGTTTGATGAGGTCGAAGAGTCCTTTCTGGTGACCCTGGCGACCCAGCTGGCCGGGATCCTGTCGCAAACCCAGCTTAACAGCCTGTTTGGCCGCCTGCGCCAGAATCGTCTGCGCGCCATCGCCGCGGCGCCCGGCGTCGCGGTGGCCAAGGGATGGATGGATATCAGCCAGCCGGCGCTGGAGCATGTCTATGAGGCCTCCACGCTGGATACCGACAGCGAACGCGAGCGGCTGGCGCGGGCGCTGGAGGAGGCGGCCAGCGAGTTTCGCCGCTACAGCAAGCGCTTTGGCGCCAGCGCCCAGAAAGAGAGCGCGGCGATCTTCGATCTCTACTCCCACCTGCTCAACGATCCGCGTCTGAAGCGCGAGCTGATGCGTCACGTCGACGGCGGCGCGGTAGCCGAATGGGCCGTGAAGCAGGTCACCGAGCACTTTGCAGACCAGTTTGCCAGCCTGCAGGACAGCTATATGCGCGACCGCGCCAGCGATTTGCGCGCGCTCGGGCAGCGTCTGCTGTTCCATCTTGATGATAACGCCATCGGTCCGGCGCCGTGGCCGGAGCGCTTTATTCTGGTGGCCGATGAGCTGACGCCGACTCTGCTGGCGGAGATCCCGCAGTCCTGTCTGCTGGGGGTGGTGGTGCGCGACGGCGCTTCGAACTCCCACGCGGCGATCATCCTGCGCGCGATGGGTGTACCGACGGTGATGGGGGCCGATATTCGCCCTGCGCTGCTCCATGAGCGGCTGCTGATCATCGACGGCTACCGCGGAGAGGTGCTGGTTGAGCCGGAGCCGGTGTTGGTGCAGGAGTACCAGCGCCTGATCAGCGAAGAGCAGGCGCTGAGCCGTAAGACAGAGGCTGAGTCGGATCGCCCGGCGCAGCTGCGCAGTGGCGAACGGATCGCCGTGCTGCTGAACGCCGGCCTGAGCGCGGAGCATGAGCAGCGTCTGGAGGCCTGCGTCGACGGCGTAGGACTGTACCGTACCGAAATTCCCTTTATGCTGCAGAGCGGCTTCCCGTCAGAGGAGGAGCAGGTCGCACAGTATCAGGGCATGCTGCAGATCAACCCGGCGAAGCCGGTGGTGCTGCGCACCCTAGATATCGGCGCCGACAAGCAGCTGCCCTATATGCCGATCAGCGAGGAGAACCCCAGCCTGGGCTGGCGTGGGCTGCGGATCACCCTCGATCAGCCGGAGATCTTTCTGGTGCAGGTGCGCGCCATGCTGCGCGCCAATGCGGCCAGCGGCAACCTGGGGATCCTGCTGCCGATGGTGACCACCCTGGCCGAGGTGGATGAGGCGCGTCGCCTGATCGATCGTGCCGGGAGGGAGGTCGAGGAGATGCTGGGCTATGCTCTGCCGCGTCCGCGTATCGGGGTGATGCTGGAGGTGCCGGCGTTGGCCTTTATGCTGTCGGGGCTGGCCTCACGGGTCGACTTTATTTCGGTCGGCACCAACGATTTGACCCAGTATCTGCTGGCGGTGGATCGCAACAATACCCGAGTGGCGGCGCTGTATGATGGCCTACACCCGGCGATGCTGCGCCTGCTGCAGCAGGTGGTGCGCGAGTGCGCCGAGTTGGGGCTGCCGGTCAGCGTTTGCGGCGAGATGGCCGGCGATCCGATGGGCGCACTGCTGCTGGTGGGGCTGGGATTTCGTCAGCTGAGCATGAACGGCCACAGCGTGCCGCGTATCAAGTATCTGCTGCGTCACCTGGATCTGCAAGATGTCGAAGGGCTGGCCGCCCGTATGGTGGCGACCCATTCATCGACCGAGGTGCGTCACCTCACCGCCTCGTTTTTGGAGCGGCGCGGCGTCGGCGGTCTGATCCGAGGCGGGATGTAGGGCGCGTCCGGGGAATTTTGCCGTCATGATGGAGTCCTGACGGAAGTTATGGGATGATTGGGCGGTTTTTCAGGGGGCGTGAATGGGTAAACTGACGCTATTATTGGTGGTGCTGTTGGGCTGGCTGCAGTATTCGCTGTGGGTCGGCAAAAACGGCGTCCATGACTATATGCGGGTGAAGCAGGATGTTGCGACGCAGCTGGCGAATAATGCCAAGCTGAAATCGCGCAACGATCAATTGTTTGCCGAGATCGACGATCTTAACGGCGGGCAAGAGGCGATCGAAGAGCGCGCGCGCAATGAGCTGGGGATGATTAAACCGGGCGAGACCTTCTACCGCCTGGTGCCCGATCAGAACAAACGCCGTACGGCGGGAACGGCCTCCCAGCCAGCCGCGTCCTACCCGTCAGTGACGGCGAGTCACTGACTTCTTTGCATGGCCCGCGCCATGCCTTCATATCCGATAACGATAATTCACCGATGAACGACAACGACTCCGTTAACGAACCGTCCATTGTCGCCATTGTACCGGCCGCCGGGATCGGCAGCCGGATGCAAAGCGCTACCCCCAAGCAATATCTTACGCTGAATGGCAAGACCATTCTGGAGCATGCCGTGACGGCGCTGTTCGCCCACCCGTCGGTGCGCCGGGCGATAGTTGCGCTGCACCCGCAGGACAGGTGTTTTGACGCGCTGCCGCTGGCGGCGGATCGGCGGGTGAGCCGTGTTACGGGCGGCGTGAGCCGCGCCGAGTCGGTGCTGGCCGCGCTGCTGGCCGCCGCCGATGCCGACTGGGTCCTGGTGCACGATGCGGCGCGCCCCTGCCTGCGGCCCGACGATCTGGCGCAACTGGTGGCCTGCGTGGACGCAGCGCATCAGGGGGCGATACTGGCGACGCCGGTCTGTGACACGATGAAGCGGGCCGAGGCCGGTCTCCCGCGGATCGCCCATACGGTGGCGCGTCAGGATCTGTGGCATGCGCTGACGCCGCAGCTGTTTCCCCGTGCGCTGCTGATCCAGTGCCTGCAGCGCGCCCTGAACGAGGGGGCGACGGTGACCGATGAGGCCTCGGCGCTGGAGCACTGCGGCTACCATCCACGCTTGGTCAACGGGCGTTCGGATAATATTAAAGTTACCCGTCCAGAGGATTTGGCGCTGGCAGAGTTCTATCTGGCGCGCCATGCCTCTATGACGCACTCACAGGAGCAATAACCGATGAGAGTTGGTCACGGTTTTGACGTTCACCGCTTCGGCGGCGAAGGGCCGCTGATTATCGGCGGCGTGCGCATCGCGCATCCACAGGGGCTGCTGGCCCATTCCGATGGCGATGTCGCCCTGCATGCGGCGACTGATGCCCTGCTGGGGGCGGCAGCCCTGGGGGATATCGGCAAGCTGTTCCCGGATACGGATCCCGCCTATAAGGGGGCGGACAGCCGCGCGCTGCTGCGTGAGGCGTACCGTCGCATTCGCGCCAGGGGCTACCGTCTGGGGAATTTGGACATTACCCTGATCGCCCAGGCGCCGAAAATGGCACCGCACATCCCGCAGATGCGGGTGTTTCTGGCTGAGGATTTGCAGTGCCCGATCGATGATGTCAACGTGAAGGCGACCACCACTGAAAAGCTGGGTTTTACCGGGCGCGGCGAGGGGATCGCCTGCGAGGCGGTGGCCCTGCTGGTCAAGGAGTGATCGATGGAGTTTTCCACGCTGCAGTATCTGCACGGGCGCCCGGCGGCGACCGGGGTGGTCAAGGCGTTCGCCGAGGATTTTTTCGTCGCGGAGGATCTGGGGTTTGCCCCGGACGGCGAGGGTGAGCATGTGCTGGTTCGTCTGCGTAAAGAGGGGTGCAATACCCAGTTTGTGGCGGAGAATCTGGCCCGCTTTGCCCGTATCGCCGCGCGCTCGGTCAGCTACGCCGGCCTGAAGGATCGTCATGCGGTGACCGAGCAGTGGTTCTGCCTGCACCTGCCGGGGCGTGATACCCCAGACTTCAGCCAGTTTGTGCTGGAGGGGTGCCAGGTCCTGACCGTGGCTCGCCACCGGAAGAAGCTGCGTATCGGTACGCTGCGCGGCAACCAGTTCCGCCTGGTACTGCGTCATATCAGCGATAGCGCCGAGGTCGAAGAGCGCCTGCGTCGGGTGGCGGCACAGGGCGTGCCCAACTATTTCGGCGAGCAGCGCTTTGGCCGCGGCGGCAATAACCTGCAGCAGGCGCGTCGCTGGGCCACCGATCAGATTCGGGTGAAAGAGCGCGCCAAGCGCGGTTTCTATCTCTCCGCGGCGCGCAGCGCGCTGTTTAATCGGCTGGTGAGCGAGCGGCTGGCGGCGGGCTGTTTTTCTCGAGCCCTGGCCGGCGATGCGCTGCAGCTGACCGGTCGCGGCAGCTGGTTTGTCGCCCAGGAGGCGGAGCTGGCGGCGCTGCAGCAGCGGCTGGACGCCGGCGAGCTGCGCATTACGGCGGCGCTGCCGGGCGACGGTGACGGCGGCGTCGCCGGCGATGCGGCGGAGTTTGAACGTCGCGTGCTGTCTGAGTATGCTGATCTGCAGGCCCTGCTGACGCGTGAGCGGGTAGAGCCGGCGCGCCGTGCGGTGCTGCTGCAGCCGCAGGTGATGGCCTGGAACTGGTGGGATGACGCCACCGTCGAGCTGACCTTCGATCTGCCCGCCGGTAGTTTCGCCACCAGCGTGGTGCGTGAACTGTTCTGTCAGGAAAACCCCGATGCGGATCTTGCTGAGTAATGATGATGGCGTAACGGCTCCCGGTATTCAGACGCTGGCGGCGGCGCTGCGAGAGTTTGCCCAGGTGCAGGTCGTCGCCCCGAACCGCAACCGCAGCGGGGCCTCCAATGCCTTGACGCTGGAGTCGCCGCTGCGCAGCGAAACCTTGGCCAATGGCGATATCAGCGTGATCGATGGTACGCCGACCGACTGCGTCTATCTGGGGGTCAATGCGCTGATGCGTCCGCGCCCGGATATCGTGATCGCCGGCATCAACGCCGGTCCTAACCTGGGCGATGACGTGATCTATTCCGGCACGGTGGCGGCGGCGATGGAGGGGCGTCATCTGGGCTTTCCGGCGCTGGCGGTGTCGCTGGACGGCGAGCGACACTATGATACGGCGGCGGCAGTCACCTGCCGGCTGCTGCGCATGCTGTCCGATACGCCGCTGCGCAGCGGGCGCATCCTGAATGTGAACGTGCCGGACGTTCCGCTGGCGGCGATCCGCGGCTGGCGCGTGACCCGCTGCGGCAGCCGTCATCCGGCGCAGACGGTGATCCATCAGCAGGATCCGCGCGGTAAGCCGCTGATGTGGATCGGTCCGCCGGGGGCCAAACAGGACGCCGGCGAAGAGACTGATTTTGCCGCCGTTGCGGCGGGCTATGTCTCCGTGACGCCGCTGCAGGTGGATCTGACCGCCCACGGCGCGCGCGACCGGCTGGCGGAGTGGCTGGGCCGGGTGGATAAGGGCGGTGCGGCATGGTAGACGTCGATCGCCGGGTTCTGCTGCTGATCCAGCAGCTGATGCGTCAGGGGATCCGCGATGAGGCGGCGCTGAAGGCTATCGCCTCGGTGCCGCGCGAGCGCTTTATCGATGAGGCCATGTCTCATAAGGCCTATGACAACACGGCGCTGCCGATAGGGTTAGGACAGACCATCTCCCAGCCCTATATGGTGGCGCGGATGACCGAGCTGCTGGTGCTGCAGGCGGCCTCCCGGGTGCTGGAGATCGGCACCGGCTCCGGCTATCAGACGGCGGTGCTGGCGCACCTGGTGCCTCACGTCTATTCGGTCGAGCGGATCAAGAGCCTGCAATGGCAGGCCAAACGGCGTCTTAAGCAGCTGGATTTACACAATGTATCGACCCGCCACGGCGATGGCTGGCAGGGCTGGGCGTCGCGCGGCCCCTTCGATGCTATTATCGTGACCGCCGCCGCCCCGGAGATCCCGTCGGCGCTGTTGGCGCAGCTGGCCGAGGGGGGGCGCCTGGTGCTGCCGGTCGGTGAGCCGTCCCAGCCCCAGTTTTTGCGGCGCATCCAGCGGCGCGGCGACGAATACCTGGTCGAATCGATCGAGCCGGTGCGCTTTGTCCCGCTGGTGAGCGGCGAGCTGGCCTGACGGGGCAATGGCACGCCTCGCCGTGCAGGGCGGCGCAATTGCCGTTATGCTGGGATACGGATGAGCGGCGGCGGAGCGTGCCGTAGACTTTCCCATCGCGTCCTGCCGGGACGAATAGGGATAATTCTTACTGAATCCGTATTTGACCTGCGGGCGCTTTTTAGTGTCCAATCCCTGCCTTAGGGAATGAGTAGAATAATTGGCTAAGCGATATCAATGCCTTTCGGCCAGTGCCGGCCGATGCTAATCCGGCGTTTTCCGGGTATATCGAATGACTTATTTAAGAGAAGAATGCTGTCATGGGGGAGTCATGAGCATGGGAAGCCCAATGATTAAATGGCGCCGGGTGGCGATGTGTACGCTGGTTACAATGTGGCTGGCGGGGTGTAGCAGTAGTGATAATTCCGCACCGATAAGCTCTGTGAATGGCTCGGGCGGTGGCCGCATGCTTTCTTCCGGCGGTCATGTGCAAACGGATGCCAGCGGGCATATTGTTTATAACCGCAGCTACCAGTCGATTCCCAAGGGAAGCTATAACGGCGAAGCCTACACCGTGAAGCGCGGCGATACGCTGTTTTATATCGCCTGGATCACCGGCAGTGATTTCCGCGATCTGGCCGCGCGCAATAATATTCAGGCGCCTTATAGCCTGAATGTCGGGCAGGTTATCCGCATCGGCGGAAACGGCGGCGGCGGTATGTTGGCCTCCAATAATATTGTTCCCGTTCAGCCAAGCAGTGCACAAATTCAGACGACGAATGTTGATTCTAAATCGGCCAGCGCGTATTCTGACCCTTCGGGTAAACAGAATGTAGGCAGAATGTTGCCTGCAGCCGGGGCGGTTAGCGCTGCTCCCGCCGTTTCCGCATCGTCATCCAGCTCTGCGCCGGTAGGGACTTGGCGCTGGCCGACTGACGGTAAGATTATCGAAAACTTCTCGTCGGCCGAAGGGGGCAACAAGGGGATCGATATCGCAGGCTCGCGTGGACAGCCGGTGCTGGCCACCGCCGATGGGCGGGTGGTGTATGCCGGTAACGCGCTGCGCGGCTACGGAAACTTGATTATCATTAAGCATAATGATGATTACCTGAGCGCCTACGCCCATAACGACACCATGCTGGTCCGGGAGCAACAAGAGGTGAAGGCGGGTCAAAAAATTGCCACCATGGGCAGTACCGGTGCCAGCTCAGTTAGATTGCACTTTGAAATTCGTTACAAGGGAAAATCCGTAAACCCGCTGCAATATCTGCCGCAGCGATAGTTTGAGCAGGATCGCTGTATCCTGCTCGCAAATCACGGGTAGGGTACAGCTATGAGTCACACTACGCTGAAAGTTAACGAATTACATGATGAAGTCGAGTTGGAGGATGGCGTTGAGGACGGTTTTGACGAGAAGGCCCTCGTTGAAGAGTCCATGGAAAATGACATTACCGATGATGAATTGCTGTCTCAGTCTGTTTCACAGCGTGTTTTGGACGCCACGCAGCTCTATCTTGGCGAAATCGGCTATGCGCCGCTGCTGACGGCAGAGGAGGAGGTTTTCTTCGCCCGCCGCGCCCTACGAGGGGATGAGGCGTCGCGTAAGCGGATGATCGAAAGCAACCTGCGGCTGGTGGTCAAGATATCCCGCCGCTATAGCAACCGCGGTCTGGCGCTGTTGGATCTGATCGAAGAGGGTAACCTGGGTCTGATCCGCGCGGTAGAGAAGTTTGACCCGGAGCGCGGCTTCCGCTTTTCGACCTACGCCACCTGGTGGATCCGTCAGACCATTGAACGAGCCATCATGAACCAGACCCGCACCATCCGCCTGCCTATCCATATCGTTAAAGAGCTTAACGTCTATCTGCGCACCGCCCGCGAACTCTCTCATAAGCTGGACCATGAGCCGAGCGCGGAGGAGATCGCCGAGCGGCTGGAGAAGCCGGTGCATGACGTCAGTCGCATGCTGCGTCTCAACGAGCGGATCACCTCGGTGGACACCCCGCTGGGCGGCGATTCGGAGAAGGCGCTGCTGGATATTCTGACCGATGAGAACGAAAGCGGGCCGGAGGATTGTACCCAGAGCGACGACATGAAGCAGAGCATCGTCAAGTGGCTGTTTGAGCTTAACGCCAAGCAGCGCGAGGTGCTGGCGCGCCGCTTTGGCCTGCTGGGCTATGAGGCCGCCACGCTGGAGGATGTCGGGCGAGAGATTGGCCTGACCCGTGAGCGGGTGCGTCAAATCCA
The DNA here is from genome assembly GCF_000264765.2 of Edwardsiella anguillarum ET080813. Classification (GTDB taxonomy): domain Bacteria; phylum Pseudomonadota; class Gammaproteobacteria; order Enterobacterales; family Enterobacteriaceae; genus Edwardsiella; species Edwardsiella anguillarum. The sequence goes on along the minus strand of NZ_CP006664.1, from coordinate 1,052,865 downwards.
GGTTGAAGGGCTGCGACGCCTGCGTGAGATCCTGCAGATGCAGGGGCTGAGTATCGAGGCCCTGTTCCGCTGAGCGGTACGGTCACAAAAAAACGGTGAAGCCAAGGCTTCACCGTTTTTTTTATCGCTATAGCATCCCCTTGAGGCGATAGAGCCAGTCCAGCGCCTGGCGCGGCGTCAGCGCATCGGGATCGATCGCCGTCAACGCCTCCAGCGCCGCCGACGGCTCCGCCTCGACCAGTAGCGGTAGCTGAGCGCTGTCTGCCTGGCTCTGGCTGCCGTGCTGCGACAGGGTTTCCAGCTCGCGCAGCTTCTGGCGCGCGCGCTTGATCACCTCGCGCGGCACCCCGGCCAGCGCCGCCACCGCTAGCCCGTAGCTCTTGCTGGCTGCGCCGTCCTGTACGCTGTGCATAAAGGCGATGGTCTCGCCGTGCTCCAGCGCGTCCAGATGCACGTTGTAGACCCCCTCCAGCTTCTCCGGCAAGGTGGTCAGCTCAAAGTAGTGGGTGGCGAACAGCGTCATCGCCTTGATACGACTGGCCAGGCTTTCGGCGCAGGCCCAGGCCAGCGACAGGCCGTCGTAGGTGGAGGTGCCGCGGCCAATCTCATCCATCAGTACCAGACTGTGCTCGGTCGCGTTGTGTAGGATATTGGCCGTTTCGGTCATCTCCACCATAAAGGTGGAGCGGCCGGAGGCCAGATCGTCGGCGGCGCCGACGCGGGTAAAGATGCGATCGACTGGGCCAATGACGGCGCGCTGCGCCGGGACGAAGCTGCCGATGTGCGCCATCAGCACGATCAGCGCCGCCTGGCGCATGTAGGTGCTCTTGCCGCCCATGTTGGGGCCGGTGATCACCAGCATGCGCCGTGCGCCGGACAAGGTCAGCGGGTTGGCGATGAAGGGCTCCCTGAGCACCTGCTCCACGACCGGGTGTCGCCCCTCGTCAATATTGATTCCAGCGCGTTCGCTCAGCTGTGGGCGGACGTAGCCGTAGCGGTCGGCCCGCTCGGCCAGGCCGCTCAGGACGTCCAGCTCGGCCAGCGCCGTCGCGCTTTGCTGCAGCGCCGCCAGGTGCGGCAGTAGTAGGTCGAACAGCTCGTCATACAGCTGCTTCTCCAGCGCCAGCGCCTTGCCCTTAGAGGTCAGCACCTTATCCTCATACTCTTTCAGCTCGGGGATAATGTAGCGCTCGGCGTTTTTCAGCGTCTGGCGGCGAACGTAGTGAATAGGTACCAGGTGACTCTGTCCGCGGCTGACCTGAATATAGTAGCCGTGCACCGCGTTAAAGCCGACCTTCAGGGTATCCAGCCCCAGCTTCTCACGCTCGCGGATCTCCAGCCGGTCGAGGTAGTCGCTGGCGCCATCCGCCAGCGCACGCCACTCGTCGAGCTCGGCGTGATAGCCGCTGGCGATCACGCCGCCGTCGCGTACCAGCACCGGTGGCGTCTCGACCAGCGCCCGCTCCAGCAGCTCGCACAGGGCATCGAAGCGGCCAGCCTGATGCGCCAGCGGCGCCAGCGCCTCACCGCCGCGCTCGCCGAGCAGTGTTTGCAGGGTTGGCAGCTGCTGGAAGGCGACGCGCATGCGCGCCAGATCGCGTGGGCGGGCGCTGCGCAGCGCCAGCCGGGCCAGAATGCGCTCCAGATCGCCGACCTGGCGCAGCAGGGGCTGCAGCTCGTCAATCAGCGGCAGCAGCGCCTCAATGGCATCCTGACGCAGCTGCAGCGCTTGGCGATCGCGGATCGGCATATGCAGCCAGCGCTTGAGCATCCGGCTGCCCATCGCAGTGACGCTGGCGTCCAGCACCGCCGCCAGGGTGTTTTCCTGGCCCCCGGCCAGATTCTGGGTCAGCTCCAGATTACGCCGGGTGGCGGCGTCCATAATGATGCCGTCCTGCTGGCGCTCCATGGTGATGGCACGGATATGGGGCAGCATGGTGCGCTGGGTATCTTTGGCATACTGCAGCAGGCAGCCAGCGGCGCGCAGCGCCAGAGGGGCTTGTTCGACGCCGAAGCCGCTCAGATCGCGGGTGCCAAACTGCAGGTTGAGCTGCTGGCGGGCGGTTTCCAGCTCGAACTCCCACATCGGGCGGCGACGCAGCCCGCGGCGCTGCTCGATCAGCGCCATGGCGGCAAACCCCTCTGGATACAGCAGCTCCGCCGGATTGGTGCGCTGCAGCTCCGCGGCCATGCTATCGGCGTCCTGCGGTTCGGCGGCGCGGAAGCGTCCGGAGCTGATATCCAGCGTGGCGTAGCCAAAGCCGTTGGGCGACTGCCAGATCGCCGCCAGCAGGTTGTCCTGCCGCTCGCTGAGCAGGGCCTCATCGCTAACGGTGCCCGGCGTCACGATCCTCACCACCTTGCGCTCTACCGGCCCCTTGCTGGCGGCGGGATCGCCAATCTGTTCGCAGATAGCCACCGACTCCCCCAGCTGCACCAGCTTGGCCAGGTAGTTCTCTACCGCGTGATACGGTACGCCGGCCATCGGGATCGGCTCCCCGGCGGAGGCGCCGCGTTTGGTCAGGGAGATATCCAGCAGCTGTGACGCACGGCGGGCATCGTCATAAAACAGTTCGTAAAAGTCTCCCATCCGGTAAAACAGCAGGATGTCGGGGTGCTGTGCCTTGAGACGCAGATACTGCTGCATCATGGGGGTGTGAGCGTCAAGATTGTCCGTGGTGGTCATAGGTCTGCGTATCCGTGTGATAGAACCGGCCTGATGGGAGAGCGGCGGGCGGGTACGCCCGCGACCGGGCGAACCCAGGCCAGAAAACCGTTAACTAAGCATGATAACCAACTCTTTAGGGCAGGGGAACCGCGAGCGCGTTTTGCGCGGCGCTCAGGCCGGCGGCGTGCGGCGGCGTTTGATGGCAAAAGGGGGGGTACGCAGCAGAGAGGCGGAGAGCTGTAGCCACTCGCGGGTACGGGTCAGCCCTAGCTTATGCAGCGCGGAGCGGCGCTGACTGTAGAGGCTTTTCACGCTGACGCCGTGCTGCTGGGCCATGGTCGGCAGCGAGGCGCCCTCGGCGCTCCACTTCAGGACCCGCAGCTCCCGTTCGGTGAGATAGGGACGAACGGCGATCCGCCCCGCCGTGGGGCGGATGTCGAGCCAGTGGGCCAGATGCAGCAGCCACTGGGTCAGGTTTAGGCGGTCATACCAGACGGCGTCGAACCCCATCGCCAGCAGCAGGCGCTCCAGGCCGGGATGTCGGGCATCCAGCACGGCCAGCAGCTGCAGCCCCGCAGGATGGCGTCGCCGCAGGCGGGCGACCAGCTGACTCAGTTCGCCAAGGCGCTGGCTATTCAGCGTGCCGGTGCAGACGATGGCCCTCGCCGGCCCGGTGTCCTGCCGATCGTGGCTTAGCGCCTGTAGAGAGGGGAGCAGGTGGATCTCCAGATACGGGGCCAGCAGGGCCGACAGTCCCTGGGCAAAAAAGGGGCAGGGGGCGACGATGTAGACGCAGTGGGGCCTATCGGGTGACGCCTGTGGGGATATCGCTGGCCGCATGGCGCCTCCGAGCTTGGCTGATTGGGAGCCCATTAAGTGTAGGCACTGCGGGCGGGCTGTCCATTCGGCGTGGGGCGGCGGGGGAGAAACGCACCCGACTCAACGGAGCCGGGCGCCGGTGGATTAGTGCGCCGCGTTGCCGGCAGGTTTAATCTGACCTTTGATATCCATGACTTTCTTCTGCGGATGCTGCTTGCAGACTTCCATGACCTGGGGAACGGCGACGGTTTCGACCTCATTCCAGTTGACGTAGTCACCGCCTTTATAGTCGGTATCTTTATTGAGCATCCAGAAGGCGACCGGCGTCATCGCCTTAGGATTCAGGTTCACAAACTCTTTGCAGGTCATGTTCTGCGGCGTGGTTTCCGTGGCGGCCTGGGCCAGGCTGGTGCCGCCCAGCGTCAGGGCGCCCAGAACCGCGGCGAGTAGCGTCATTTTCATTGCTGTCACTGCCTCACTTAATTGATCGATAAATAGAATATGCATTTTGTATTACATATTTTACGCCATCTTGCCAGCAACGCGGAGCCTTTTCAAGGGATGCCCGGGGGGCCGACGCCGAGCTGCCGGAAAACGCGTTATTAGCACTATAGCCGCGAATGGCGTACGGCGGCGCAAAATCTGCCGGGTTATCTGCTCCGGGCCGAACGGGCGATCCGCCGGGGGGGGGAGCCCCGCATCCTGAGCAAGAAAGCGCCATGATTCCGCTAGCGCAGGATTGATTCGCCATTGCTATCTCATCGATAGGTAAATAAAGCGGCGAGATGACTGAATTGTTGCCGCGTCTGGCCGATATAGCGTAGTTACGGATAACCATTTCAGAACGGTGTCGGTTATCGATGAGACTGGCGAGCGGGGTGGCGCTGGGGTTACCCCACGGCAGGATAACGATAAAACCTATTTAGCCGATGCGCGGTCGGTATTTTATTTGAGGGAAAGTCATGTTGGCGGCAGTACGCAGTTATTTTCAGCGAGTGACAATTGGGGAGCGGATCGTCATCTGCTTTGGCGTGGTATTGGTACTGGTGCTGCTGCTGGCATCGGTCAGCGTGTGGCAGGTCGGCAAGATTAAAAGCTCGCTGGAGCAGATTAACGATGTGAATAACGTGAAGCAGCAGCTAGCGGTCGATCTGCGCGGCAGCGTGCACGATCGCGCCATTGCGCTGCGCGACGTCGTGCTGGTGGAGCCGGGCGCCCTGGCGCCCATCGTGCGGGATATTACCCGTCTGGGGGGCGACTATCAGCGGGCCTGGCAGCGTCTGGAGCAGCTGCGCAGCGGCAACGCCGGATTCAGCGCAGAGGAGCAGCGAGTCTATCGCGAACTGGCGGCGACGGAGTCCCAGACTCTGCCGCTGATCGCGCAGGTGATCGCCCTGCGCGAGGCGGGGCAGCGCGAGCAGGCGTCTCAGCTGCTGCTGCAGCAGGCCGGCCCCCGCTTTGTGACCTGGCTGAAGCAGATCAATGCCTTTATCACCATCGAGGATGGCTATAGCAACGCGCAGACCCAAGTTGCGCGCGGGGTCTCCGAACACTTTCGCTTTCTGATGCTGGCGCTGGCTGCGCTGGCGGTCGCCACGGTGGTGCTGATCGCCCTGTCGATCCGGCGCACCATCAGCGGTACGCTGGGCGCAGAGCCGGTTGCCCTGCGTCGCCTAATTAACGCCATTGCCGCGGGCGATCTGCAGTATCGATTGGCGATAGCGCCGGTGCCGGCGGGCAGCATTCTGGCGGCGACTCAGGAGATGCAGCGGGCGTTGACCGACCTGCTGGGGCAGGTGAAAACGTCGGTACAGCAGGTTTCCGGCGTCAGCCAGGGCTTGACCGGTGGCAGCGGCGATCTGGCCGCCCGTAGCGACAGTCAGTCCTCGTCCATTCAGCAGACGGCGGCGGCGATCGCGCAGTTTGCGGCGGCGGTGAAGCGTAACTCCGAGAACGCCGGCCAGGCGGACAGTCTGGTGGCCGACGCCGGCGAGCAGGTGGCCGAGGGCAGCCGGGTGATCCATGCCGTGGTGGCGGATATGGAGCACATCATCAAGGATTCTGCGGAGATCTCCGATATTACTCGCATCATCGAGTCCATCGCGTTTCAGACCAATATCCTGGCGCTGAACGCGGCGGTTGAAGCGGCGCGGGCCGGCAGTCAGGGACGCGGCTTTGCCGTGGTGGCCGCCGAGGTTCGCTCTCTGGCCCAGCGCTCGTCGGTCGCCGCCCGCGACATCGGCCAGCTGCTGGCCCGCTCGGTACAGCGAGTGCGCAGCAACGCCCACTCCGTTGACAGCGCCGAGCGCTGTATGACCCAAATCGATGCGGCGATGCAGCAGGTGAAACGCGCGGTGAACCTGATCAGCGCAGACTCCGCCGAGCAGGCCGGAACGGTGGATGGGGTCGTCAGCGCGGTGGCCTTCATGGACAGTGGTATCCGCCAGAACGCGGCCCTTTCCGAGCAGCTGGCGGGCGATGCCCGCGCGCTGGAGGAGTACGCCCGGTCGCTGCACGGCACTATCGCACAGTTCCGTATCTGATTCCTGATCGCCCGTCCGGGCACAATGTCGCCGTCCCGCGTTGCGGGCGGCGAATGATTTTATTCCCTGCCATAGTTTTCTTTCTTATCTATTAGTTAGCGTTATTTTTCTCATCATTATCTTAATCATTCTATAAATAATTGTTGTTAATAATTTGCCTGTTTACCTATTTTGGCGATCACTTAAGGAGGAATAGGGAACGGGCGGTGCATAACGACTGCCCTTTTCTCCTGAGTCTGTCTTTTGGTCATCAGCGATTTACCATTTGGGAGAGAGAGAATGAAAAAAGGTACTGACACCCGTGGGGGATATTTGGATTCCCGCTTTGGTTCAGAGACTATTCGCACGGCGGCGGAGGCTCACCATTTTCCTCAGGGAGAAATGCGCGAAGACATTGCTTTCCAGATTATTAACGATGAGCTGTTTTTAGATGGCAATGCCCGGCAAAACCTGGCGACGTTTTGCCAGACCTGGGATGACGACTATGTACACCGCCTGATGGATATTTCGATCAATAAAAACTGGATCGATAAAGAGGAGTATCCACAGTCGGCAGCGATCGATCTGCGCTGCGTCAACATGGTGGCCGATCTGTGGCATGCGCCGCGTCCGGCGGACGGGCAGGCCATCGGTACCAATACCATCGGCTCCTCCGAGGCCTGCATGCTGGGCGGCATGGCGATGAAGTGGCGCTGGCGCGCCAAGCGTCTGGCGCAGGGAAAACCAGCGGATAAACCCAATATGGTGTGCGGGCCGGTACAGGTCTGCTGGCATAAGTTTGCCCGCTACTGGGATGTCGAACTGCGCGAGATCCCGATGGCGCCCGGCAAGCTGTTTATGGATCCGGAGCGGATGATCGCCGCCTGCGATGAGAACACCATCGGCGTCGTGCCGACCTTCGGCGTAACCTACACCGGTAACTATGAGATGCCTGATGTGCTGCACAAGGCGTTGGACGATCTGCAGGCGCGTACCGGGCTGGATATCGACATGCACGTCGACGCTGCCAGCGGCGGCTTCCTGGCGCCGTTCTGCGCCCCGGATATCGTCTGGGACTTCCGCCTGCCGCGGGTCAAATCCATCAGCTCATCCGGGCATAAGTTCGGCTTGGCGCCGCTCGGCTGCGGCTGGGTGGTGTGGCGCGACGCCGCCTCCCTGCCGGAGGATCTGATCTTTAAGGTGGACTATCTGGGTGGACAGGTCGGTACCTTTGCCATTAACTTTTCCCGTCCCGCGGGCCAGGTGATCGCGCAGTACTATGAGTTCCTGCGTCTGGGACGCGAGGGCTACACCAAGGTGCATACCGCCAGCTATCAGGTGGCGCAGTTCCTGGCGGCGGAGATCGCTAAGCTGGGGCCCTATGAGTTTATCTGTAGCGGTGATCCGCAGCAGGGCATCCCGGCGGTGTGCTTCCGCATTCCGGCCGGCAAGGAGTTGGGCTATAGCCTGTACGATCTCTCCGAGCGCCTGCGCCTGCGCGGCTGGCAGGTTCCGGCCTTTGCCCTGAACGGCGAAATGTCCGATGTGGTGGTGATGCGCATCATGTGCCGCCGCGGCTTTGAGATGGACTTCGCTCAGCTGCTGATGGCGGACTTCCGCGCGGCGCTGGCCTATCTCAAGGCCTATCCGGCAGTGGCCCATGTGGCGCATCAGAACAGCTTCAAGCATTCCTGAGGCGCCTGTCCACCCTTGAGGTAAGGAGTGACTATCATGGCTACAAAATCGACCGCCGCCTCCCCCGTGTCGGTGAAGAAACTGAGTATCATGACCCTGGCGATCATGAATATCGTCGCGGTGGTCAGCCTGCGCGGACTGCCGGCAGAGGCGGAATATGGGTTGAGCTCCATTTTCTACTACCTGTTTGCGGCGATCTTCTTCCTGATCCCGGTCTCGCTGGTGGCCGCTGAGCTGGCGACCGGCTGGCCGGAGAAAGGGGGGATATTCCGCTGGGTCGGCGAGGCCTTCGGACCGCACTGGGCTTTCCTGGCGATGTGCATGCTGTGGATTGAGGTGACGGTATGGTTCCCGACGGCGCTGACCTTCGGCGCCGTCTCCCTGGCGTTTATCGGCCCTGATCAGCGCTGGGATGAGGCCCTCTCCGCCAACCGATTCTTTATCTTGCCCATCGTACTGTTCATCTACTGGCTGGCGACCTTTATTGCCTTTAAAGGAGTGAATACCTTTGCCAAGGTCTCCAAATGGGGCGGGATGATCGGCACCATCATTCCGGCGATTATCCTGATCGTGCTGGGATTTGCTTACCTGATCGGCGGCGGTACGCCGCAAATCACGTTAAGCTGGGATCAGGTGGTACCCGACTTCACCAATTTCGACAACGTGGTGCTGGCGGCGAGTATCTTCCTGTTTTACGCCGGGATGGAGATGAACGCCATTCACGTCAAGGATGTGGACAACCCGCAGCGTAACTACCCCATCGCCATCATGCTGGCGGCGCTGGGTACCGTAGTGATCTTCGTCTTCGGGACCCTGGCCATCGCCTTTATCATTCCCCAGTCCGATATCAACCTGACCCAGAGTCTGCTGGTGGCCTTTGACGACATGTTCAAATGGGCGCACGTGGAGTGGCTCGGGCCAGTGATGGCCTGCGCGCTGGCGATCGGCGTACTGGCGGGGGTGGTGACCTGGGTCGGCGGCCCCAGTACCGGTCTGCTGGTCGTGGCGAAGGCGGGTTACCTGCCGCGCTGGTGGCAGCACACCAACCAGAATGGCATGGCGACCCATATCCTGCTGCTGCAGGCGGTGATCGTCACCATTCTGTCGATCCTGTTCGTGATCCTGCCGTCGGTGCAGGCGACGTATCAGATCCTCAGTCAGCTGACAGTGATCCTGTATCTGATCATGTACATCCTGATGTTCTGCTCGGCGATTTACCTGCGCTATAGCCAGCCTAACCGCCCGCGGCCTTACCGCATTCCCGGCGGCGCGATCGGCATGTGGATCATCGGCGGGGCGGGGCTGGTGGGCTCGATTCTGGCCTTTATCCTCAGCTTTGTGCCGCCCAGCCAGATCGCGGTGGGTAGCCCGATGGCGTATGTCGGTATCCTAATAGCCCTGTCGCTGTTCTTCTGTCTGGTGCCGTTTGTTATCTATGCCATCCGTAAGCCGCACTGGCGCGATGACAACAGCGATTTTGCGCCGTTCACCTGGCAGGCCGAGGGGGGACATCCGGGCATCCCGACGGACTCCTCTGCTCACCCCAGCGTGCTGGCGGCCCAGGCACAGCAGGCCGCCGCGGCGCCCGGCAATAAACCGCCGACGTCACCGGTCTGATCCCGTCCGTAAGACATTGGGCAGGGCATATGCCCTGCCTGCATTTTAACCCGGAGTGGTATCAGGAGTTATATCATGACGTTAGATGCACAGAAATTGCAGCAGGCCGTCGATGCGGCCCACGCACAGTATGCGACGCTGGTGGGAGGGAAAAACGCGGACTACATACCCTATCTGGCCAGCGTGCCGAGCCAGCTGGCGGCGGTGGCGGTGGTCACGCGCGATGGCGCGGTGTACTGCGCCGGCGACAGCGGCTACCGTTTCGCCCTGGAGTCGATCTCCAAGGTATGTACCCTGGCGCTGGCGCTGGAGGACGTGGGGCCCGAGGCGGTGCAGGATAAGATCGGCGCCGATCCGACCGGCCTGCCGTTCAACTCGGTGATGGCGCTGGAGCTGCACGGCGACAAGCCGCTGTCGCCGCTGGTCAATGCGGGGGCCATGGCTTCGGCCAGCCTGATTAAGGCCGATAACCGTGAGCAGCGCTGGCAGCGTATCTTGGCCATCCAGCAGCAGCTGGCCGGCGAGACGGTGGCGCTATCGGACGAGGTAAACCAGTCGGAGCAGACCACCAACTTCCACAACCGCGCCATCGCCTGGCTGCTCTACTCGGCCGGCACCATGTACTGCGATCCGATGGAGGCCTGCGACGTGTATACCCGCCAGTGCTCCACGCTCATTGATACCGTTGAGCTGGCGACGCTGGGCGCCACGCTGGCGGCGGGGGGCGTCAATCCGCGCAGCGGACGGCGGGTGCTGCAGGTCGACAACGTGCCGTATATCCTGGCGGAGATGACCATGGAGGGGCTGTACGGACGATCCGGCGACTGGGCCTACCGCGTCGGTCTGCCGGGCAAGAGCGGGGTCGGCGGCGGGATCCTGGCCGTGGTACCGGGGGTGATGGGCATCGCGGCCTTTTCTCCGCCGCTGGATGAGGCGGGTAACAGCGTCCGTGGGCAAAAAATGGTGGCGGACGTCGCCGCGCGGCTGGGATATAACCTGTATAAGGCCTAAATACGATGAACGCGGGCGATGGCGACAACGAGAAACCCCTGGGGCTGTGGCATGTGGTCGCCATCGGTATCGGGGCGATGGTCGGCGCGGGGATCTTCGCGCTGCTGGGGCAGGCGGCGCTGCTGATGCGCTCGTCGACCTGGCTGGCCTTTGTCTTCGGCGGCGTGGTGGCCATGTTTTCGGGCTACGCCTACGCCCGTCTGGGGGCAAGCTACCCCAGCAACGGCGGCATAATCGACTTCTTTCGCCGTGGGCTGGGCGACGGGCTGCTGACGCTGTCGCTGTCGCTGCTGTATCTGGTGACGCTGGTGCTGACCATCGCCATGGTAGCGCGGGCGTTTGGTGCCTATGCCGCCGATCTGCTGCATGATGGCAGTCAGGATCAGCGGGTGATCCTGAGCTATGCGCTGGGGGTGATCGCGCTGATGGCGCTGTTCAACGCCCTGAGCAGCCATGCCGTCGGGCGGCTGGAGGTGGTGCTGGTGGCCGTCAAGCTGGGGATCCTGCTGGTGCTGATCGCCGCCGGGGTATGGGCGCTGCACCCGGCCTCGCTGACGCTGACGTCGTCGCCCGGCGGTGGGGCCTTCTTCTCCGCCATCGGCATTACCTTTCTCGCCTACGCGGGCTTTGGCATGATGGCCAACGCGGCCGATAAGGTGCGCAGCCCGGCCACCACCATGCCGCGGGCTTTCACGCTGGCCATCGGCGTCACGGCGCTGCTGTATGTGACGCTGGCGCTGGTGCTGGTCAGCGATGTGCCGGCGGCGCAGCTGGAGCGCTATGCCGATACGGCGGTGGCACAGGCCGCCTATCCGCTGCTGGGGCGTGTGGGCTATACCATCGTGGCGATCGGCGCGCTGCTGGCGACGGCCTCGGCGATCAACGCGACGCTGTTTGCGGCCTTTAACATCATGGCCAGCATGGGCAGCGAGGGTGAGCTGCCGGAGGCGTTCCACCGCCCGCTGTGGCGCCAGAGTACGCCCGGCAACCTGACGGTGGTGGCGCTGATTATGCTGATAACGCTGCTGCTGGATCTCGGCGCGCTGGCCAACGTCGCCAGCGCGACCTTTCTGTTCTGCTATCTGGCGGTCTTTGTCGTGGCCTGGCGCCTGCGCCGGGAGATCGGCGCCGCCGCGCCGCTGCTGCTGTGCGGGGCGCTGGTGATGCTGCTGGTGATCGTCGGCTTTATCTTTAGTCTGTGGCAGCAGGGCGGGCCGGCGCTGCTGTGGGTACTGGGCGCTCTGTTGCTGAGCCTGGCGCTGGCGCTGTTTTTCCGACGGGGACGGACGGTATGGAAACGTGGCTGATTCATTTTTTGCTCACCTATGTCACCTTTCTGTCGATGTTTTGTCCCCCGGCCACCATCACGGCGGCGACGATCCTGCTGGGCCAGGTGCCACCCCATACGCTGCGCCAGCTGGCCTGGAAGGTGGCGCTCGAATATGTGGCGGTGATGCTGATCGCGATCTGGATCGGGAACTACCTGCTGATGGCGCTGGGGCTGAACGCCCACGCGCTGACCGCGACCGGCGGCGCGGCGCTGCTGTTTCAGGGTTGGCCGCTGATGACCAAGGGGACCAAGGCGGAGCCGGCGCGGATGGTCGTCGCGCCCGATGCCCGCCCCAACGTGCAGGATATGGTGCTGGTGCCGCTGCTGTTTCCGCTGACCATCGGCGGGGGAACCATCGCCGTCGGCATTTCGCTGGCCAGCCACGGCTCTCTGGCGGGATTGCTGCAGCTGTCGGCGGTGATTTTGCTGATGGCGCCGACTATTGCTCTGACGTTTCTGGCGGTCGGTCCGCTGCACGGACGCCTCTCGGGCGGGGCGATCGATGCCATGGCGCGCATCGCCGGCATTGTGTTGGTGACGCTGTCGCTGCAGCTGCTGGCCTCCGGGCTGACGCAGCTGGTGCTGCAGTATGGCCTGGTGAAGTAGCCGACGGCGCTGCCTACGGAGGGGAGAGGGCGGATAGCGCGGCGCGATGGCGCCGCGCGGACACGACCTGAGACTCTGCTCAGGATACCGGCGCACGCGGGGCGCGCGCCGGAGGGTTGGGCCGTTGGAGGTTAGAAGCGGGCGCCTACGAGAAGGGCCGCGCTGCCGCCGCCGCGCTTATCGCCGACGGTGCCGTCGGCGCGCAGCGCCAGCGACCAGGGGCCATAGCCGACGCCCAGCTCTGCGCCGCCGCGCAGCTGGTTATCGCCGCGGACGTGGACGATCGGATCCAGCGTCGCGCTACCCAGACGCAGATCCGCCCGGCTGTTTTTATCGCCCAGGCCATAGCGGTATTCGGCGAACAGCCGTGGCGCTATCTGCCAGTCGCCGAGGCTGATGCGATAATCGCTGTCCAGGCGCAGGGCGATATCGTTACGGCTGTCGCTGAAGCGGGCGACGTCGAGGGCCAGCGTATCGTGTCCCGACTCGTGGAACGCGTCCTGACGCAGATAGCTACCCTGCAGCGCCAGCGACGGCGTCAGACGCCATGCCGAGCTCAGGCTGGCTTCATAGCCGGCCGTCAGCGCATAGCTGTAAAGCCACCCATCGCTCTCTGCCCGCGCCTGTCCCAGGCTCCCCATCTGCCGGCGTGGCTCATACTGGCTCCAGCCCAGCCCGGCGCTCAGAGAGACAAAGGGGGTGCTGCTCTCCTCCGTCATCTGCGGGCGGAAGGTGAGGGCGAGCGTCAGGCTGTTGACATCCACGTCGGCCTCGCTGGCGCCGCTGCTCAGGCTGCCGTAGGTCTTCGCCAACTGACCGTACAGCGTCAGGGTATCGGTTACGCCAGCGCCCAGTCCCAGCGCGATGCCGGAGGTCTGCCCCTTACTGCCCGCGCCGCCGTTGCCGCCGTCATCGGTGCGGTTGTCGGCCAGGTAGTTCAGATAGACATCCAGCTCGCCCTCCTGCAGACGCACGCTGCGCTCGCGAGCCTGCAGCGTGTCGTTGAGCATCCCCGGGACCTCCAACAGGTAGTTAAAGGCATCGACATGCAGCGCGCTGCCGGGGATATGGCTGACCCGGGTTGCGCTCAGCGCGTTGATGTCGATGCTGGCCTGGATGCCGGCGGGGGTTTTGACCTGCATCTGCGCCCCGTCAATCGCGACCAGCAGCGTATTCTCCGGCGCGGCGCGGGTGGCGATATCCCGCACCAGCAGGGCATCTTGGGTCAGGGTAAGCGGCTTGCCGGGATCGAGGACGCGCGGCTCCGTGAAGCGCTCCATGCGGGGAGCGCCGTTGGCGTCAGGGAGCAGGACATAGGTGGGCTCGCTGGGCACCTCGACCCTGCCGGTGACCAGCCCCGGCAGCGGCGTACCGGCGCGGACCAGCAGGCCGTCGCTGCGCAGTCGATAGCCCTGCGGGGTAACGACGGCGTTTGGCGTCAGGCGCCAGTCGCCGACGCGCATCTCGGCGCCGCGTAGGGTAACGCGGTCACTATCCTGCACGGGCAGGGCGAAGTCCGCCTGATAGCCGTTGGCGAAGGTATAGCGGTAGGCTTGGATCAGCGGGCGCAGCGGCGGTGGAACATCGCGGCTCAGCAGCGCGACATCGGAAACGCTGCCGTCCGCCGTAACCTGGTAGACATTGAACGGGTTCAGCGCGCCGTAGCGGACGTCTGCGATGGTGTGGGTGTCACCGCCGACGGGCGCGGTGCTGACAACCCTGAAGCTGTCTTCGCCTTGAATGAGCTGAATACAGCTACTGTCGCTGCAGGAGGGGGTGTAGATGTAGAGGCTATCGGTAAACCGATAGTCTGGCGTTATCTGTCCACGCAGAGTGACGTCACGGCTGCTTTCGTCCAGCACGAAGATATCGTTACCGTTGCTCAGGGCGATGTCGCCGTACAGCGCGCTGTTGAAGCTGAGCAGGAAGTCGTCTCCCGCGGTCTGGGTGATATCGCCGCCCACCAGACTGTTATTGAGGATCAGCGTCGGCACGTTGGTAAAGGCTTTTGTCAGACTAGGCAATACACCGTCCTTCAAACGCACAGCGATGTTGGCCGCATTATCCAGAACGACGACGCTTTGGCTGAACGCCTGACGCTGCCCGCTGTCATAACCTTCATCTGTCAGCAGGCTATAGGCATTGCTGTTACCGTGGTAGATACCGTGTGAGGTGACACCGTCGCCGATGGACAGATTCAGTGAGTTCTGCAGCAGCAGCAGGTTGTCCTGACTGCTGGCGTTTTGGAATACCCCATAAGCGGCCAGGGCATTGCTGTAGGCCAGGTTGATGCTGCGGTTCAGGTGCAGCGAATTATGGTCCGCGGAGGCGTCCAGCCAGATCCCGGCAGAGTAGACGTTAGCGCTGTTATCCTGAGTCCGCTGATAAACGCCACCGTTAAAGACGTGGTCTAGCGTCACGTCGTTATCTTCCTTAGTGATAAACAGCCCCGGATTCATGCTGCGCGCCGGCTGGCGCGTTTTCAGATTAGCATCTGCATCGGCTGCAGTGTGAGCCGGCTGGTTAACGGCAAGATTAACCTGATTGCTCAGGGCCAGTGTTTCGCCTTTGTGTGCAGAGACTCTGTCTGCCATCGCTTCTGCGCTGAGGTAGTAGCGATTGACTTCGGGCGGGTTTTCCGCCTGTTGATAACGGGTGGAGATCAGCCCGATGCGTGCCTGTTGCAGCAGCGCGTTTCGATTGGGGGCACTGTTATCCAGGTTCGCGATATCCCATACCAGATGGAAGCCAGTCTGGTAGCGGTTATTGTCGCTGTCGGTGTAGGCATACTCCTGTAGGTTATCACGCAGGTAGCCCGGCACATCGGATGCTATCTTGCGGCCATCGCGTTGTGGCCCGGCCGTTTCAGCTTTGACGACCTCACCTTCGTTGCGCGGTAGGGTTACCGGCAGTGCACCAGAGGGGTTGACGTTACCGGCGAGTACATCCACGACCGCTTCAGAAAGAGTGGCAAAGCTGGCGGTGATGGCAGCCGCACCCGGCTCCAGATTTTCCAACAGCCACGGTTGGGACAGGTTAACATTGACGATGGTGGGAACTTTCGCCTGGATCATATTAATGCGATCGATATCGATGCCGTTATGATCATTAACTTGCAGGTTGTAGACAAATTCTGCGCTCTGTTCGAATAGGCCGACGCCGTCTGCCGGTTTGACGAACAGCAAGGCATAGTCAGCATTATTGATGTCAAACGTAACGTTTAGCCAGGGCGCCTGGCGTTTGATCGCCTGGTATAGCGTCAGCGTGTCCGTCGCCCGCTGCGCCTCGGCGTCGCGTGAGAAGAACTCGATGTAGACCGGCGCATCGCCGATCTTTTCTTCGGTCAACGGCAGCAGATTGCCGCTGTTCTTCAGCACCACGACCGACTTCTGATGGGCCTGGTAGGCGGCCTCGTGTCGCGCCGGCTCATTGAAAATATCAACGGCCTGCTGCGGGTCGCGGTAGGGGTCTTCAAATAACCTCAGACTGAACATCTCCGTCAGTAGGCGGCCAGCGGCCTGATCCAATATGGCTTGGTTAAAGCTTTGTTCGCTGTCGAACGCATCGCGGAACAGGAAAACATCAGAGAGATCGCTGAACACATCTACGCCGTTGGCGGCGCCGAGGGCGACGCGCTGGGCCAGCGTTGCGTTTTCCAGCCCCCAGGCCATGCCGGTCAGAATACCGGAGTCGCTGTTGATGTAGCCGGTAAAGCCGAGTTGATCGCGCAGCAGACGGTCGATTAGCTTGTGGCTATAGGCAAAGCCCAGCTCTTCACTGAAACCCTGATCCAGGAATTTCTCCGGAGCTTTTTTGGCCAGATACAGCGGATCATAGATACGGTTGCCGAAGCGGTCGCGGGTAAATAGGGTCGAGCCGTCGCCGGCGTCATTGACGATCTTCTCCGCCTCGGGAATATCGCTGAGATACAGCTGAGGCAGGCTCATGGCATCGCTGGGACGCGCATAGTAGGGCATGATCGACGAGGTGCCGGCATCGACGGCGGCGATAAAGCCGGGCAGATGGTAGCGGTACAGGCTGTCTTTGGTCGGGTAGGGGGAGTATTGACCGTAGACATAGTGGGGATCGGTGCCGCGATCGCGGGCGCCGCCGCCGGGAAAATGCTTGGTGGTCATGGCAATATCCAGGTTACTTGGCTGATCCCCCTGAAATCCGGTAACGACCTGGCGCGTTGCCTCGGCTACGATTTCCGGGCTATCGCCGAAAGTATCGGCCAGCCGGAACCAGCGCGGATCGGTGGCGGTATCGGCCATATAGCCATATATCTTGCGAACGCCGGTGGCCTCCCACTCCTGTGCCGCCATGTTGGCGAAGTCTTGGATAAGACTGCTGCGGGCGTTGCGGGTTTGCATTTCACCAATAAAAGCAGCCCCCATTCCCAGGGTGCTGGGCCATAGAGAGAATGTGCCGGAAGATTCCTGAAGCCCAAAGCCGACATTGTTGGTGTTGTGATTACGTGGGTTGGATGTGACCACGACGGGGATGCCGTGCGTGGAGCCCTCCGCCACCTGCTGCAGGGCGTTGGTCCAGATGGTCAGCGTCAGCGGATCGGCGTTGCTGCGATCGATCATAAAGCGCACTTTCCAGTCGAGGATCCCTTCGGTCGCTGGCGCGCTACGTTCAATAACCGGCTTTTCAAAGAATTCAAAGCTGTCGCCGGGCGCACTGAATACGTTACTGGTAAATTGGCGGTAGGTCTCACATAAAATACCGTTGGCGTTGGGGCTTGAGCAGCCTGTTGATCCCAATGACTGTGAGCCGATGACCATCAGTCCCAGTTTATCTTCATTGCGCATTTTACTCAGCAGATCGATGGCCCGCAGCGCGGCGGGGTTGCGCCAGTCTTCATAGAGATCCAGTGTGCCGTTTTTATTGGCGTCTTTAAAATAATAGGTATTAGTTGCATCATTAAGCGTAATAATCGGTGTTGTGCGGCTGGAGAGACGGGGCTGATCGGCGGCAGCCTCGCGGGGGAATATGGCGCCGGTACCGAGCAGCAGTGCGATGGAGAGTGCGAGCGTAGACCGGCGGAAAGTCGTATTTCGTTTTTTCTTCATAGCGGTGTCCTTGCATTAATGGGAAATAAAACGCGACACACATCGGCTCGGCCCGACGGTAGGGGCGTCAGCGGCTTTATGGTTATGGTGTTTTCTCAGTTTCTTTTTCGAGATTAATGCTGTGTCAACCGCTAATTAACATGTTTTCGCTGCGCCGTTTTTAAATTTGACGTTATTGTGTGAGCGACCTAACGGGAATATTGAGATTATTTTTTTGAGGTATTTTTATTATTTCAGTATTGGCCTGTTGAATATAATATCTATATATTCTATTAACCTTATTTATTTTTCCTCATTATTTTAACCCTGCGCTCCGCCGCCGGGGCCTCCCGCGGCAGAACGTGCTACTATGCCGTCAGTTCCGCTATGAACCAAGGAGTCGCTATGGAACAATCGCTCACGGCGTTAAGCCGAAAGGTGGGCGAGCGTCTGCGTGTGCGCGGGGAGCAGATCACCTGCGCCGAATCCTGCACCGGGGGGCTGATCGCCAAGCTGTTGACCGATATTGCCGGTAGCTCGTGCTATTTTGAGCGCGGCTTTGTCACGTACAGCAATCGGGCCAAAGAGGAGATGCTGGGGGTGGCAGGCGGCGTGCTGGCGCAGCATGGGGCGGTCAGCGAGCCGGTGGTAGCGGCGATGGCCGTCGGTGCTCTGCGCGCGGCGCGGGCCGACCTGGCCGTGGCGGTGAGTGGGATTGCCGGGCCCGACGGAGGCAGCGTGCAGAAGCCGGTCGGCACCGTCTGGTTTGGCTTTGCCGCTCGCGGCGGGGAGCCCCTGTGCCTGTGCCGACGTTTTGCCGGCGATCGGGAGGCCGTGCGGCGGCAGGCGGCGCAGTTTGCGTTGCAGACGCTGCTGGAAAAATTTCTTACGTGAGTCTTGATACTGTATGAGCATACAGTATAATCAAGGTCAATTTCAGATTTGCTATGCGTGGAGTAAACGGATGGACGAGAACAAACAACGTGCCCTGGCTGCGGCGTTAGGCCAGATTGAAAAGCAGTTTGGTAAAGGTTCTATCATGCGTCTGGGGGATACCCAAACGCTGGACATTGAGTCCATTTCAACCGGTTCTCTGAGTCTGGACGTGGCGCTGGGCATCGGCGGTCTGCCGATGGGGCGCGTCGTTGAGATCTTCGGGCCGGAGTCCTCCGGTAAAACCACGCTGACCCTGTCCGTCATCGCGCGCGCCCAGGCGGCGGGGAAGACCTGCGCTTTTATTGACGCCGAACACGCGCTGGATCCGATCTATGCCGCCAAGCTGGGGGTCAACGTCGATGATCTGCTGGTATCGCAGCCGGATACCGGTGAGCAGGCGCTGGAGATCTGTGATGCGCTGGTACGCTCCGGCGCCGTCGATGTGATCATCGTGGACTCCGTGGCTGCCCTGACGCCGAAGGCGGAGATCGAAGGCGAAATGGGGGACTCTCACGTTGGTCTGCAGGCGCGTCTGATGTCGCAGGCGTTGCGTAAGCTGACCGCCAATATCAAAAATGCCAACTGTCTGGTGGTTTTTATCAACCAGATCCGTATGAAGATCGGGGTGATGTTCGGTAACCCAGAGACCACCACCGGCGGTAACGCGCTGAAGTTCTACTCCTCCGTGCGCCTGGATATCCGTCGCATCGGCGCCATAAAAGAGGGCGATGAGGTGGTCGGCAACGAGACCCGCGTTAAGGTGGTCAAGAACAAGGTGGCCCCGCCGTTCCGTCAGGCTGAGTTCCAGATCCTGTACGGCGCCGGTATCTCTAAGGAGAGCGAGCTGATCGATCTGGGCGTTAAGCACAAGCTGCTGGATAAATCCGGCGCCTGGTACAGCTACAATGGCGACAAGATCGGCCAGGGTAAAGCGAACTCCATGAAGTTTCTGCAGGAGAATACGACGATCTCCGCTGAGCTGGAGGGCAAGCTGCGTGAGCTGCTGCTGAGTCACGCCGCGGCGACCGACGCCGAGCGCGCGGGGGCCGAGCGCGAAGACGACGCGGCGACGGATGATGAAAACTTCTAATCCCGCCGGCCACGGGCGCGACGCGGCGAGGTCTGCGTGAGCGACGCGCTTAACCGGGCCATGCGTCTGCTGGCCCAGCGTGACCACAGCGAGAATGAACTGCGCCGCAAACTTGCGGCGCAGGGCGTTTCTGAGGGGGAGATAGCGTTGACTATCGCCCACTGTCAGCGCTATCAGTGGCTGGACGACGCCCGCTTTGCTCAGCGTTATATCGAGTCCCGCAGCCGTAAAGGCTATGGCGCGCAGCGCGTTCGTCAGGAGCTGGGGGTGCGCGGCGTGGCGCGCGATCTCATCCAGCAGGCGCTGGCCGAGTGTGAGATCGACTGGAGCGCACAGGCGCGCCGGGCGTTGGAGCGCCACTTCTCCTTACCGCTCTCGCCCGATTGGGCTACTCGGGTTAAAGTGCAGCGCTATCTGCTGTACCGTGGCTTCTTTTCGGAGGAGATCCAGGATGCCCTGCGCGATTTAACTTCGTGAACGCACGCGGCGTTTTACTTCGGTGAGAAGAAATTTTATCTTAGTGTCACTTTGTGTTCGTGAGCGGGCGTCGGCAGCGGAATGCGGGCTGTTTTGTTCACGGACTGTTCTTCTAGCCAGACTCCGGGACATTTATGAGCAAGAGTACCGCTGAGATCCGTCAAGCGTTTCTCGATTTTTATCACAGTAAGGGCCACCAGGTGGTGGACAGCAGCTCCCTGGTGCCGAACAACGATCCGACACTGTTGTTTACCAACGCCGGGATGAACCAGTTTAAAGATGTTTTCCTTGGTATCGATAAGCGCAGCTATAGCCGTGCAACTACGGCACAGCGCTGCGTACGCGCCGGCGGTAAGCATAATGACCTGGAGAACGTCGGTTATACCGCCCGTCACCACACCTTCTTTGAAATGCTGGGCAACTTTAGCTTTGGCGACTACTTCAAGCATGACGCCATCAATTTTGCCTGGGAGCTGCTGACCGGCGTGCAGTGGTTTAACCTGCCGAAAGAGAAGCTGTGGGTGACGGTGTACGAAAGCGACGACGAGGCTTACGACATCTGGGCCAACGAGGTCGGGGTACCGCGCGAGCGTATTATTCGCATCGGCGACAATAAAGGTGCGCCCTACGCCTCCGATAACTTCTGGCAGATGGGCGATACCGGTCCGTGCGGCCCGTGCACCGAGATCTTCTATGACCACGGCGCCCACATCGCCGGGGGACCTCCGGGCAGCCCAGATGAGGACGGTGATCGCTATATTGAGATCTGGAACATCGTCTTTATGCAGTTTAACCGCCAGAGCGACGGCACGCTGCTGCCGCTGCCTAAGCCTTCCGTCGATACCGGGATGGGGCTGGAGCGTATTGCGGCGGTGCTGCAGCACGTTAACTCCAACTATGATATCGATCTGTTCCGTACCCTGATCGCGGAGACCGCGCGGGTGATCGGCGTCAGCGATCTGAGCAGCAAATCGCTGCGGGTGATCGCCGATCATATCCGCTCCTGCGCATTCTTGGTTTCCGACGGCGTGCTGCCCTCCAACGAAGGCCGCGGCTACGTGCTGCGCCGTATCATCCGCCGCGCCGTGCGCCACGGACATATGCTGGGTGCCAAAGAGACTTTCTTCTATAAGCTGGTGAAGCCGCTGATCGCCGTGATGGGGTCGGCCGCCGATGCGCTGGCGCAGCAGCAGGCGATGGTGGAGCAGGTGCTGAAGACGGAGGAGGAGCAGTTTGCGCGCACGCTGGAACGTGGGCTGACGCTGCTGGACGACGAGCTGTCCACGCTGGACGGGGATACCCTGGACGGCGAGACCGCATTCCGCCTGTACGATACCTATGGCTTCCCGCTGGATCTGACCGCCGACGTGTGCCGCGAGCGCGGTCTGAAGGTGAATGAAGAGGGCTTCGAGCGGGCGATGGAGGCTCAGCGCCGTCGTGCGCGCGAGTCCAGCGGCTTCGGCGCCGACTACAACAGCATGATCCGCGTTGACGGTAGCACGGACTTTACCGGTTATCACCTGCAGCAGCAGGATGCCCTGGTGACGGCCCTGTTTCACAGCGGGCAGGCGGTTGATGTCCTGCAGGCCGGCGAGGAAGGGGTTGTCGTGCTAGCGCAGACGCCGTTCTACGCCGAGTCCGGCGGTCAGGTGGGCGATCGCGGTGAGCTGACGGCGCAGGGCTGCCGTTTTGTGGTTGAGGATACCCAGAAGTACGGTCAGGCTATCGGACATCTCGGTAAGGTAGCCCAGGGCAGCCTGCGGGTCGGAGAGCGGGTCCAGGCCGGCATCGACGGCGCGCGCCGCGAGCGTATCCGCCAGAGCCACTCGGCGACGCACCTGATGCATGCCGCCCTGCGCAGCGTACTGGGTGAGCATGTCGCGCAGAAAGGTTCGCTGGTGAGCGATGGCGCTCTGCGTTTTGACTTCTCGCACGCGGAGGCGATGAAGCCGCAGCAGATCCGTCAGGTTGAGGATATCGTTAACGCCCAGATCCGTAGCAACCTGCCTATAGACACGCAGGAGATGGGGCTGGAGGAGGCTAAGGCCAAAGGGGCCATGGCGCTGTTCGGCGAGAAGTACGACGCCCAGGTTCGCGTGCTGAGCATGGGTGACTTCTCCACCGAGCTGTGCGGCGGTACGCACGCAGAGCGCACCGGCGATATCGGCCTATTCCGCATTGTCAGCGAGAGCGGCACCGCGGCCGGCGTGCGCCGCATCGAGGCGGTGACCGGTGAGCAGGCGCTGCTGGCGATGCACCAGGAGAGCGATATGCTGCGTGAGGCTGCATCCCTGGTGAAAGGTGATGCCCAAAGCGTTGCAGAGAAGATCCGCGCCGTGATGGAAAAGAGCCGCCAGCTGGAGAAAGCGCTGCAGCAGCTCAAGGATCAGCAGGCTGCGCAGGAGAGCGCCTCGCTGAGCGGGAAAGCCATCGAGGTTAACGGGGTGAAGCTGCTGGTGAGTCAGCTGGACGGCGTGGAGCCGAAGATGCTGCGTACCATGGTGGATGACCTGAAAAACCAGATGGGCTCCTGCATTGTGGTGCTGGCGACGGCGGAGGCGAGTAAAGTTAGCCTGATCGCCGGCGTGACCAAGGATCTGACCGCCAAGGT
The DNA here is from genome assembly GCF_000264765.2 of Edwardsiella anguillarum ET080813. Taxonomy (GTDB): domain Bacteria; phylum Pseudomonadota; class Gammaproteobacteria; order Enterobacterales; family Enterobacteriaceae; genus Edwardsiella; species Edwardsiella anguillarum. The sequence goes on along the minus strand of NZ_CP006664.1, from coordinate 1,030,426 downwards.
GAAGGCCGGCGAGCTGATCGGTATGGTCGCGCAGCAGGTCGGAGGCAAAGGCGGCGGACGTCCCGATATGGCGCAGGCCGGAGGAACCGATGCTGCAGCCCTGCCTCAGGCGCTGGCTAGCGTGGCGGACTGGGTTGCCGCTAAGCTGTAATCCGCGCTAGAACGGTGAAAACGCCGTATCCATTTGTTGGATACGGCGTTTTTTTGTTTTTTCGCCCGCTTGGTGTTATAAATTTTGCAATGGTGTTTGTGGTTTGAGCTAAACTTGTACTAAGAATGTAGTAGGCGGGAATCTGCTTACACATTATAGATTTGTTGCTGTTTACGTTTTTACTACAGATGATGGATAATGGCGGGGAAAAACTGAGAGACCCGACTCTAATTAATCTTTCAAGGAGCAAAGAATGCTTATTCTGACTCGTCGAGTGGGTGAGACCCTCATGATTGGCGATGAAGTAACGGTCACCGTGTTGGGGGTGAAGGGAAACCAGGTACGTATCGGTGTGAATGCTCCGAAAGAGGTTTCCGTGCACCGTGAAGAGATCTACCAGCGTATTCAGGCGGAAAAGTCCCAACCGACGACGTATTAATTTCGGTATAGCGTCTCGCATCGCAGCGGGGCGCTTACGCGGTGCCTGCTGCGACCTCTGTCGCTCCCCCCTCGTATCCTCTTTCTTCCGTCGCTTTCTCCTTTTACGCTTCTCTGTTACGTTTCTCTGCCGGCGTCATCTCCGCCTGTGGCGTGGATTCCTGTCCGGCGATCGCCCCAGCGAGGAGAGGCGCGCTTTTTTTTTATCCAAACGGTTTGGCGGCGCGCGCTCGGTAGGCATGGCGCGCGCGCCATGCTGGATAAAGCGGGGGGTTTTTGCGGTTCATAAAAACAGCAGGTTGACGCTATTCACAGCGGTTTGCCTGTGAATTGTGCAAACGAATCAGATTGCGTGAAAACTCAGGAAAAATTGTTTGACTTATCAGCCCGTGAAAGTAATATGTGCGCCACGCAGTGCCGATGAGACAACGAAAGGTTGAGTGGGCACAGCTCGCAAGAGTCGCGTGTGGTGAGGTGGCCGAGAGGCTGAAGGCGCTCCCCTGCTAAGGGAGTATGCGGTCAAAAGCTGCATCGGGGGTTCGAATCCCCCCCTCACCGCCATTTGCATCCGTAGCTCAGCTGGATAGAGTACTCGGCTACGAACCGAGCGGTCGGAGGTTCGAATCCTCCCGGATGCACCATCTTTCAGGTTTATCGCCTCACGGCGGTAAATCGGATACGGGAATCAGAACGGCCCGTGTCATCAGGTAAGTTCTCTGTGCATCCGTAGCTCAGCTGGATAGAGTACTCGGCTACGAACCGAGCGGTCGGAGGTTCGAATCCTCCCGGATGCACCATCTTTTAGATTCATGGTGATTAGCGGTGAATCAGACAGCGGGGTAACCCTTCTGTCAACATTGTTATTCTGTGCATCCGTAGCTCAGCTGGATAGAGTACTCGGCTACGAACCGAGCGGTCGGAGGTTCGAATCCTCCCGGATGCACCATCTTTTCGATTCACGCTGGTACGCGGTGGATCGGACCGTAGGGTTACCTACCGTCAACATTGTAACTCTGTGCATCCGTAGCTCAGCTGGATAGAGTACTCGGCTACGAACCGAGCGGTCGGAGGTTCGAATCCTCCCGGATGCACCATCTTTCGCAGAGCGTGATGCTAACATCATGCTTCGCCTACGCTAAAGACTGTATAGGATTGCACACTAGACTGGTCAAGGTTGCGTAGCAACGACCCCTGCGGTGAGACGTGCAGCGTCAAATTATCCGCCTAGATGCTTTCTCGCTGGATAAAAAAGCCCGCTTTTGCGGGTTTTTTTGCATTCAGTCGCCCCTTCCTCCCTCTGATCCACTTTTCCTGCCCAGTCCTCCCGCAGCTATCACGGCGATGCGGCGACGGCCCGCGACAGCCAGCCTGCTTTTACGCTAAAGTAGCTCTCTTTTCCCCGTTTCAGAGGATGAGCATGACGATGTATGACCGTTATGACGGGCTGATTTTCGATATGGATGGTACCCTGCTCGACAGCGAGCCGACGCACCGGCGGGCGTGGGACGCGGTGCTGGGGCGTTACGGTATGGATTATGACCTAACGGCGGTGATCGCACTCAATGGCTCTCCCACATGGCGTATTGCTCAGGCTATCATTGAACACAATCAGTCCGATCTCGATCCTCATGCGCTGGCCGCGGAAAAAATGAGGGCGGTAGAGAGTATGCTGTTGGACTGCGTACGTCCGCTGCCGCTGGCGGAGGTTGCCTTGGCCTATAAGGGGCGTCGTCCCATGGCCGTCGGCACCGGCAGCGAACATCGCCTGGCCGATGCCCTGCTGCGCCATCTGGGGCTGCGCGACTGTTTTCAGGCGATCGTGGCCGCTGATGATGTACAGCGCCATAAGCCGGATCCGCAAACCTTTTTACGCTGTGCTGCGTTGCTCGGCGTTGCGCCGACCCGCTGCGTGGTGTTTGAGGATGCGGATTTGGGGATTCAGGCCGCCCGGCGAGCGGGGATGGACTGGATCGACGTGCGCGACCTGTAATGAGTGAATTTTGGGCTGTCACTGGCATGTTTGTCAGCAGCTTTACCAGCGCGACGCTGCTGCCGGGTAATTCGGAGGTGGTGCTGAGCGGGCTGCTGATCGCAGCTCAGGCGCCGCTGCTCTGGCTGCTGACGGCGGCGATCGTGGGTAACGTACTGGGCGGACTGACCAATGTGATCATTGGTCGGGCGCTGCCCCAGGTGACGCCGCAGCGCGGGCTGGCGATGGCGTTGGGCTGGATGCAGCGCTACGGTGCCGCGGCGCTGTTGCTCAGCTGGCTGCCGCTGATCGGCGATCTGCTGTGCCTCCTGGCCGGATGGTTGAGGATGCCGTGGGGAAAGGTTGCGCTGTATCTGACCCTGGGCAAGGCCGCACGCTATGTGGCGCTGGCATGGTTGACGCTGTACGGCATGTCGTGGTGGCATTAGGCGTACATTGCGGTAAGACGCGGTGGGCGCGATTAACTCTTCTTATTAGCGGGAGGTCAATTTGATCCCGGACGTATCTCAGGCCCTTAGCTGGCTAGAATCTCATCCGAATGCCCTGGACGGCATCCGGCGTGGTATCGAGCGCGAAACGCTGCGCGTCACTCCCGAGGGGCATTTGGCCGCTACGCCGCATCCGGCGGTGTTGGGCAAGGCGTTGACCCACCCCTGGATCACCACCGACTTCGCCGAAAGCCTGCTGGAGTTCATCACGCCCGTCGATGGTAGCATCGACCATATGCTGGCGTTCCTCAGCGATATTCACCGCTATGTGGCGCGCAATCTCGGCGATGAGCGGATGTGGCCCCTGAGCATGCCCTGTTTTATCGGGAGCGAGCAGGATATCACCCTGGCCCAGTACGGCAGCAGCAACCTGGGGCGCTTTAAAACGCTCTACCGCGAGGGGCTGAAGAACCGTTATGGGGCGCTGATGCAGACCATCTCCGGCGTGCACTATAACTTCTCCCTGCCGCTGTCGTTTTGGCAGGCGCGCGCTGGCGTACAGGATGCGGATAGCGGTAAGGCTGCCATTTCCGACGGCTATTTCCGCCTGATCCGGAACTACTACCGCTTTGGCTGGGTGATCCCCTATCTGTTTGGCGCCTCGCCGGCCATCTGCGGCTCCTTTCTGAACGGTCGGGAGAGCACGCTGCCGTTTGAACGCAGCGGCGGAACACTGTTCCTGCCCTATGCTACCTCGCTGCGCCTGAGCGATCTGGGATACACCAATAAGTCGCAGAGCAATCTCGGGATCACGTTTAACCACCTTGACCAGTATGTCGAAGGGCTGAAGCGCGCCATTCATACCCCCTCCGCCGAGTTTGCCCGCCTGGGCGTGGAGGAAGACGGCCGTTATCGCCAGCTGAATGCCAATATTCTGCAGATCGAGAATGAGCTCTATGCGCCGATCCGGCCCAAGCGCGTGACGCGCGACGGTGAGTCGCCGTCCGATGCGCTGCTGCGTGGCGGCGTAGAGTACATTGAGGTTCGCTCTCTGGACATTAACCCGTTCACCCCCATCGGCGTCGATGCCGATCAGGCCCGCTTCCTCGATCTGTTCCTGATCTGGTGCGTGCTGGCCGACGCGCCAGAAATGAGCAGCGACGAGCTGCTGTGTACGCGCCAAAACTGGAACCGGGTGATCCTTGAGGGACGTAAGCCGGGGCAGACCATCGGCATTGGCTGTCATGATGCCCGTCAGCCGCTGGCGCACGTGGGGCAGTCACTCTTTGCCGACCTGCATCGGGTCGCCGAGGTGCTGGATGGCATTAACGGCGATGCGCGCTACCAGCAGGTCTGCGCTCGCCTGGTCGCGGCCTTCGAGGACGTCTCACTGACCTACTCGGCTCGGGTCGTAGCCCAGATGGGGGATCGGGGGATCGGTGACTATGGCCTGGCGCTGGCGCAGCATTACCGAGATCGGCTGTGCAGCGAGCCGCTGACGCTATTGGATGAGGCGACGCTGACGGCGCAGGCGCAGCGCTCGGTGAGTCGTCAAGCGGCGCTGGAATCACAGGACAGCGAGTCCTTCGCGGCCTATCTCCGGCAGCACGCCGGACGCTAGAAAAGAAAAAGGCCACAATACCTGTGGCCAAAATAAGCATCTCTGAGGACAGGGATGATGATGATAACAAATGCGCGTCTTTCATATACTGAGAGTCGCAGTATGGGAAAAGGTTTCCTAACAAAGGAAAAAAATATTTTTTTATTGAGGAGGTGACGAAATGCCGTTACTGGATAGCTTCACTGTCGACCATACTCGCATGGCCGCACCCGCCGTTCGCATAGCAAAAAATATGACCACCCCGCACGGCGATCAGATCACCGTATTCGATCTGCGCTTCTGCCGTCCCAACCATGCTATTCTGCCGGAGCGCGGTATTCATACCCTTGAGCACCTGTTTGCCGGCTTTATGCGTGACCATCTGAACGGCGACGGCGTTGAGATCATTGATATTTCACCGATGGGCTGCCGCACGGGCTTCTATATGAGCCTGATCGGTACACCGGATGAAGCGCGGGTTGCCGCGGCCTGGAAGGCGGCGATGGAGGACGTGCTGCGGGTCACCGATCAGCGCAGCATTCCAGAGCTGAATGAGTTTCAGTGTGGTACCTACAGCATGCACTCGCTGGAAGAGGCTCACCAGATTGCCCGCCAGATCCTGGTGGCCGGGATCGGTATCAACCATAACGATGCGCTGGCGCTTTCCGCCGAACAGCTGGTCCGTCTGCACCCCTAGGGGGGCCCAGATAACAGCGCGCGGCGTCGACGCTGAGCCAAAAGCGCATCATCGAGGCGCAGGAGATCGTGGATCTATGCGCAACTCCGACAGCGCAAGGTATGCGTTCCTGGCACGGGTCCCGTAGGGCTGGGGCCTTTTTGCCCAGGGTTGCGTTACTCACGGTGCCTTTGGGCCCCGGACCTTGCCCTGGGCTAAAATGACCGCCAGCGCCGCTCACGGCCGGTTGCGGGACACGCCCTAGGCATCCTCGATAAAAAAGCCCCCACAGCGCTAACCTGCGGGGGCTTTTTTATGTCTGCGATGCGGGGGAAAATGCGCAGATCAGGCACCGTCGCCCGGCAGGTGGGCGCGCAGCAGAGAGACTCTCACCCGCTTGATCATGTTGTCCTGCACATCGAGAATTTCGATGAAGTAGTTACCGATGGTGACCTGGGTGCCCGGCAGCGGGATCTCCTCCAGGGTTTCCAGCAGCATCCCGTTGATGGTGCGCGCCCCCTCTGCAGGCAGGGTCCAGTTAAAGGCCTTGTTCAGCTCGCGGATATTGGCGCTGCCGTCGATCAGTACGCTGCCGTCGCTCTGCGGTAGCACTTCTTCAGCCAGCGAGGGGGACATGGAGGTAGTAAAGTCGCCGACGATCTCCTCAAGGATATCTTCGACGGAGATAAGCCCCTTGATGTCGCCGTATTCATCAACCACGATGCCGACCTTTTCCTTATTGCGCTGGAACTTCAGCAACTGCACGTTGAGGTGGGTTCCCTCCGGGATATAGTAGATTTCGTCGGCGGCGCGCAGCAGGTTTTCTTTGTTGAACTCCTGCTTTTCAATCATCTGGCGGTAGGCTTCGCGCACGCGCAGCATACCGATAGCGTCGTCCAGGGTATCGCGGAACAGCACGATGCGCCCGTGGGGGGAGTGGGTGAGCTGGCGCAGGATCGATTTCCAGTCGTCGTTGACGTCGATGCCGACGATCTCGGTGCGCGGTACCATGATGTCCTCGACCGACACCTTATCCAGATCCAGTACCGAGATCAGCATATCCTGGTTACGCCGCGAAATCTGAGCGCGCGACTCGTTCACGATGGTGCGCAGCTCCTCTTTGCTTACCGCATCGCTGGGGCCCGCGTGCGGCTGAACGCCGCACAGCCGCAGCAGCAAGCGGGTGATGCCGTTCAGCAGCCAGACCAGCGGCATCATGACCTTCTGCAGCGGGCCCAGCAGTAGGCTGCTGGGGAATGCCACCTTTTCCGGGTACAGCGCCGCGAAAGTTTTTGGCATCACTTCGGCAAAGATCAGAATGACAAAGGTCAGGATACCGGTGGCGATGGCCACGCCGCTGTCGCCGTACAGACGCATACCGACGATGGTCGCCAGCGCCGAGGCCAGTATATTGACCAGATTATTGCCAATCAACACCAGGCTTATCAGGCGATCCGGGTGTCGCAGCAGGCGCTCGACGCGCCGGGCGGGCCGCAGTCCCTGCTTGGCCAGGTGGCGCAGGCGATAGCGGTTGAGGGTCATCATCCCGGTTTCCGAGGCGGAGAAGTAGGCGGAGACGATCACCATCAGCAGAAGAATGGCGATCAGCGTACCGGTCGAGACGTGCTCCAAACGGGTATTCCTTATGGTGGTTAGCGGTCAGCCCCGCGCGACGGCGGGGCGCGAAAATCGGTGTGGGGGCGTAGGATTACTGCGCCAGATCCAGAATGATCCGGCTGCCGAAGTAGGCGAGCGTCAGCAGCGCCGCGCCGGCCAGGTTACACCATACGACCGGACGACCCCGCCATCCCCGGCGATAGTGCCCCCACAGCAATATGATATACACGCACCAGGCCAATAGCGACAGCAGCGCCTTGTGCATATTTTCGGCGCTGAACAGCTGCGCCATATACAGGCTGCCGCTGATCAGCGTCAGGGTTAGCAGCACCACGCCCACCTGGGTAATGTGGAACATCTTGCGCTCAATGCTCATTAACGGCGGCATGTCGGCGCGCAGGCTCAGCTTTTTATTCTTCAGCAGGTGATCCATCCACGCCACTTGAAAGGCATACAGCGCGGCGATGATCAGCGTGGCGTAAGAGAACAGCGCCAGCCCGATATGGAACAGCAGAGAGGGGCTGGCCTCCAGATGGGTAATAAACTCCCCGGGAACAAAGCTGGCCAGACCGAGGTTGATCAGGGCGAAGCTGTAGACGATCGGCAGCAGAAACCAGCCGCGATCGCGTGAGGCGACTACGGTCATAACCAGACAGATCAGCAGGCTGACCGACGATCCCATATTCAGCAGACTGAGGTTCTGCCCTGCGCTGACATCAAAGATGCGCTGGTAGAGGGCGATGGCATGGCACAGCAGCGCCGCGGCGGCAAAGGTCAGCGCCAGACGCCGGTATGCGCGATTATTGCGCGCCAGACCGGGAACAATCAGTCCCAGGCTGAGCAGATAGGCAATCATGGCCGTGATGGCAAATTCGGGCATAGCGAGTTCATTGATGGCTGAGTGAATGAGGCGTTCAGTATAGCCGCAGCGGCGCTACGCTCCAACCGCTGGCGCCGACCAATGCGCGCCGTGGGGGAGAGAATCGCGGGGCTTCGTGTTATACTCGCCGCCATCTTTAGCGATGTCGTCGCCTGACGGCCCGTTTTGCATTGGTACTACGTTGAGCATAAACCATGTTTGAAAATCTAAGCGATCGATTGTCGCGCACGCTGCGCAACATCAGTGGCCGCGGGCGACTGACCGAAGATAATATCAAGGATACCCTGCGCGAGGTGCGCATGGCGCTGCTGGAAGCCGACGTGGCGCTGCCGGTGGTGCGCGAGTTCATCAGTCGGGTGAAAGAGAGCGCGCTGGGTCAGGAGGTCAACAAGAGCCTGACGCCGGGACAGGAGTTCGTCAAAATCGTTCAGGATGAGCTGACCCGCGCAATGGGGGAGGCCAACACCGAGCTGAATCTGGCGGCGCAGCCGCCGGCCGTGGTGCTGATGGCCGGCTTGCAGGGCGCCGGTAAGACGACCAGCGTGGGTAAGCTGGGTAAGTTCCTCAAGGAAAAACAGAAGAAGAAAGTGCTGGTCGTATCAGCCGACGTGTATCGCCCGGCGGCGATCAAACAGCTGGAGACGCTAGCAGAGGGCGTAGGCGTCGATTTTTTCCCCTCTGACGTGCAGGAGCGTCCGCTGGATATCGTGCAGCGCGCGCTGACCCACGCCAAACAGAAGTTTTATGATGTGCTGATCGTCGATACTGCAGGCCGCCTGCACGTCGATGAAGCGATGATGGATGAGATCAAGCAGATCCACGCGGCGATTAACCCGGTGGAAACGCTGTTTGTGGTCGATGCGATGACCGGCCAGGATGCGGCCAATACCGCCAGCGCCTTTAATCAGGCGCTGCCGCTGACCGGCGTGGTGCTGACCAAGGTAGACGGCGACGCCCGCGGCGGTGCGGCGCTGTCGATCCGCCACATCACGGGGAAACCGATCAAGTTCCTCGGCGTCGGGGAGAAGACCGAGGCGCTGGAGCCGTTTTATCCGGACCGCGTGGCCTCGCGTATTCTGGGCATGGGCGACGTGCTATCGCTGATCGAAGAGCTGGAGAGCAAGGTTGACCGCGCCCAGGCCGAGAAGCTGGCGACCAAGCTGAAGAAGGGAGACGGCTTCGATCTCAACGACTTTATGGATCAGCTCAAGCAGATGCGCAACATGGGGGGCATGACCTCCATGCTGGCCAAGCTGCCGGGTGTCGGCCAGCTGCCGGACAACGTGAAGGCGCAGATGGATGACAAGGTGCTGGTGCGGATGGAGGCGATCATCAGCTCGATGACGCTGAAAGAGCGCAGCAATCCGGAGATTATCAAAGGCTCACGCAAACGCCGCATCGCTCAGGGCTCCGGCATGCAGGTGCAGGACGTGAACCGCTTGCTGAAGCAGTTTGACGAAATGCAGCGCATGATGAAAAAGATGAAGAAAGGCGGAATGGCAAAAATGATGCGCGGCATGCGCGGCATGATGCCGCCGGGGTTCCCGGGGCGTTAATCGCCGTCGTTGGTGCGAAAGCCTATAGCGGCAGTTGCTTTTCGCGCCAAAATGAGTAAAATTTTCGGGCTTTTATGTTCGTATGAACAAGGACACCGGGCTCCGTTCCTCGATGGGGTCTGGTGTTTTATTTACTAATGAGGATGTTATGGTAACCATTCGTTTAGCACGTGGCGGCGCGAAAAAGCGTCCGTTTTATCAAGTAGTAGTGACCGACAGCCGTAATGCCCGTGACGGTCGTTTCATCGAGCGCGTAGGTTTCTTCAACCCGATCGCGACCGGTAGCGCCGAAGGCCTGCGTCTGGATCTGGATCGCGTAAGCCACTGGGTTTCCCAGGGCGCAACCGTTTCTGATCGCGTAGCTGCGCTGATCAAAGAAGCTCAGAAAGCAGCTTAACCCGTTGCGGTGGTCACGATGAGCACAGAGAATAAGCCGGCGGTGAGCAATGCGGTCGTTCTGGGGAAACTCGGTTCTGCGTATGGCATCCGCGGCTGGCTCAGAGTGTTTTCCTCCACCGAGGATGCTGAAAGCATTTTTGATTACCAGCCCTGGTTTATCCAGCAGGCGGGTAAGTGGGTTGCGATCGAGCTGGAAAGTTGGCGCAGCCACAATCAGGATTGGGTCGTCAAAATTAAAGGTATTGACGATCGTGATGCGGCCAATGCCATGGTTAATCGAGAGATTATCGTGGATGAGTCGCAGCTGCCGTCGCTGGATGAGGGCGACTACTACTGGAAAGACCTGATGGGTTGCCAGGTAGTCACCGTGTCTGGCTATGCGCTGGGTAAAGTCACTGCGATGATGGAAACCGGCTCCAACGACGTATTGGTCGTGAAGGCGAACCTGAAAGATGCATTTGGTATGAAGGAGCGGTTGATTCCGTTCCTCGACGGACAGGTGATCAAGAAAGTCGATCTCACTGCTAAATCTATTGAAGTAGATTGGGATCCTGGTTTTTGACCTCCGATATTAACGGTAGAACTGAGTGGAACGCCACGATGTGGATTGGGGTAATTAGTCTGTTTCCCGAGATGTTCCGCGCAATCACCGATTACGGGGTAACTGGCCGGGCCGTAAAAAAAGGCCTGCTTAGCGTGCAGTGCTGGAATCCGCGCGATTTCACGCACGATCGGCATCGAACCGTGGACGATCGCCCCTATGGCGGCGGACCGGGGATGCTGATGATGGTTCAACCCCTGCGGGATGCCATCCATGCGGCAAAGGCAGCGGCAGGCGAAGGGGCGAAGGTGATTTATCTTTCGCCTCAGGGGCGCAAACTGGACCAGCAGGGCGTTTGCGAACTCTCCGCCAGCCAGAAGTTAATTCTGGTCTGCGGGCGTTATGAGGGTATTGATGAGCGCGTAATCAAAACCGAAATCGATGAAGAGTGGTCGATCGGCGATTACGTTCTCAGCGGCGGCGAACTACCGGCCATGACCCTGATTGACTCGATCTCCCGGTTTGTTCCGGGGGTGTTGGGCGATCAGGCCTCGGCTGAGGAGGATTCGTTTGTCGACGGTCTGCTGGACTGTCCACACTATACCCGCCCTGAGGTGTTACAGGATATGGAGGTACCGCCAGTGCTGCTGTCGGGAAACCATGCCGAGATACGTCGCTGGCGCTTAAAGCAGTCGCTGGGCCGAACCTGGCTTAGAAGACCTGAACTTCTAGAAAGCCTAGCTCTGACTGACGAGCAAGCAAAGCTGCTGGCGCAGTTCCGCGAGGAGCATGCCGCGCAGCAGGATCATGAAGGCTGCGACTAAAAGGTCGGGCCGATATATCAGTTTACCTAGGGTAAGAGATTATTATGAACAATATCATTAAACAGATTGAACAAGAGCAGATGAAGCAAGACGTACCTGCGTTCCGTCCGGGTGACTCCGTGGAAGTGAAGGTATGGGTCGTTGAAGGTTCCAAAAAGCGTCTGCAGGCATTCGAGGGCGTGGTTATCGCTATCCGTAACCGCGGTCTGCACTCTGCATTCACTGTTCGCAAAATTTCCAACGGCGAAGGTGTTGAGCGTGTATTCCAGACTCACTCACCGGTTATCGACAGCATCGCTGTGAAACGCCGTGGTGCCGTTCGTAAAGCTAAACTGTACTACCTGCGTGAGCGTACTGGTAAGGCTGCCCGTATTAAAGAGCGCCTGAACTAAGACGACGCTTTCGCTACATCCGAAAGTAGTTAAATGATAAGGGGTTGGCCATTTGGTCAACCCCTTTTTTTGTCTTTGTGTCTAAGTGTCTTGATCCCCCTGCGCGGCAGGGGGCTGTTTTACCCTCTCATCGTGCGCGCCCGGCACAGGTAGACAAAGGCGGGGGGAAGATTGCGCCATACCAGGGTACGCTGCCAGAGAAAGTGGGCAGAAAGGCTGTCTTCCAGCAGCGAGCTGTATTGGAACTGGATAAATACCCCGTCGGGCGTCAGGGCGTGGGCGGCCTGAGCCAGGATCGTCTGGCGCAGTGCCTGGGGGAAAGCCAGTAGCGGCAGGCCGGAAAAGATCGCATCGTATTTTTGCGTGATCGCCGCCGCCGAGGCGCAGTGTACCGCTGTGCGTCGATCGGCAATATTGCGCAGGGCCTGGCAAAAGTGCGGGTTGGTCTCAAAGATATCCAGCCTGGCATCCGCCCGCATATGACGCTGAATATGATGCGTCAGAACCCCGGTACCCGCACCGAACTCCGCAACGCGGCGGCTATAGGCCCAGTCAGCGGAGCTTACCATCTGGCGGCACAGATAGGGGGTGGAGGGGGCGATGGCGCCAACCGTGCGGGGTGAGCGGACGAACTGGGTAATGAAGTTTGCCGTCGTTTTCAGTGATTCGGTCAATAGCATGATACCGCTTCCTCTCGCTTCTCATATCGTGGTTTCCATTAGAGCGATAAATGCTTAAGCGGATATTAAGCTGCGGTGTAAAGAAAGCATAAGAAGGGTAAGGTCGTGTCAGGCGCGCCACGACCGACCCGTGGCGCAGGCGCAGACACCCTCCCGGGGGGAGGGCGGCCGTTACAGGTTGTACTGTAGGGTGATCGCGCTGGTGCGGTCGGTGTGCTTGGGCGCACTGGCCGGCGGCTCGCTGTTGTAGGTCACGTTATAGGAGAGACGCAGCGAGAAAGCATCGTTAATGCCGACGTTGAGCGCCGTTTCCGAGTTGAGGGAGGTATCTTCGTTAGAGAGCGCAGAGACTCCCTGGGTAAACTGGGTGTTCTTGGTGAGCTGATAGGTGTAGTTCGCGGCGCCGTAGGCCAGTGCGCGGGTGGATCGCCCCCCCTCCCGATATTCGTCATGGCGGATGCCAGGACCGAATTCGACGCGCAGATCCTGCGACGGCGAGGAGAAGATCTGACGACCGTAGCCTGCGGTACCGGTGGTGCGGGAGGCGTAGCCGGCAAAGCGATCGTTCAGCCAGTTAACCTGGCCAAACATATAGTTATCAGCCGTGACGTTATAGCGGGTGCGGGCGCCGGCTTGGTATTTTTCGGCGGAGCGGGTGCCGTTAGACTCGGCATTGTTCGCCGTTCCCCATAGGCTATAGGCGGTGGCAGCATCCCGGTTAAACCAGGTCATGGTGGTGTCGGCCAGTAGGCTGGCGTTATTGCTGTTTCCTGACTGTGAGTTATAACCGGCCTGTATGTTTCCGGTAAAGGGCTGTTTCGCCGTTGACGGATCGTCCAACGCGGTAAACAGGGTGCTATCGGCACAGGCATTGACGCCGTACAGGGCAGTGGTAATGCCAATGAGGATCGGCAGTGAACGGGTGACGCATAAGCGGAGCATGATGTTTCCAGTAAAAATAGGGATGTTGCCAAAGTTGACAGGCGTCACATTATAGCGGGTGATATTGTGGCCAAAAATGGTAATGATTAGCTTATTTTTGCAAGGTTGACGGGAGCGTTATACGCTTTTTTTATATCGGCCTCCCGCAGGAGGCCGGGGAAGGTATGTCTTAATAGAATGCGGCAACCAGCAGATAGCCTACCGTACACGAGGTGATAACACCGATAAATCCGGGCAGGATAAAGCTGTGGTTAATAATAAATTTCCCGATGCGGGTGGTCCCGGAGCGGTCAAAGCCGATACAGGCCAGATCGCTGGGGTAGGTCGGCAGAACGAAGTAGCCATAGGCCGCCGGAAAGAACGCCAGCAGCATCTTGGGTTCTACGCCTAGCGATAGCCCCATCGGTGCGATGGCGGTCAGCGCGGCCGCCTGGCTGTTTACCAGCTTGGAGACCAAAAACAGTACCAGCGCATAGGTCCAGGGATGGCTCTTCACGACATCTTCCAGCACTAGGCGCAGATCCTGCATGTGTGCCTGGAAGAAGGTATCACTCATCCAGGCGACGCCAAAGACGGAGAAGATGGCGACCATACCGGCTTTAAAGACGGCGCCGCTGGAGATGTCACCCGGCTTGACCTTGCAGGACATCAGAATGATGGCGCCAGCGATCAGCATCATCATCTGGATGACCAGGTTCATCGAGAGGGGTTTCATCACCCCTTTAACCTCAAAGGCTGGCCGCAGATCGGCGAAGGCGCCCAAGATGACGACGATGGCGATAGCGGTAAAAAAGATCCAGGTAGCCCAGTAGGACTGTTTGGGGAACGTCTGGTTCAGCAGCGTCTGGCTATCGCCATAGATGTAGGCGCGCTGCTCCGGATCTTTGATTTTCTCCTGAAATACTGGATCCTTGTCTAGATCTTTACCGCGGCGCAGGCTCCACAGCGCGGCAACCAATACCCCACACAGCGAGGCTGGCACTGACACGGCCAGAATATCTAGAATGGTGAAGGCCTGGCCAATGCCGTGCGCGGCGCCGAGGATCGAGACCAGCGAAACCACGGCGACGGAGACCGGCGATGCGGTGATGGCCATCTGTGACGCGACGGAGGCGACCGCCATCGGACGCTCCGGGCGGATGCCTTTCTTCAGCGCAATATCGGCGATGATGGGGAACATGGTATAGACCACGTGCCCGGTGCCGCAGAGGAACGTCAGCATCCAGGTGGTCAGCGGCGCCAGAATGGTGATGTGCTGTGGGTGACGGCGCAGCAGGCGTTCGGCAAACTGCATCATCACATTGAGGCCGCCGGCGGTTTGCAGCACGGCGGCGCAGCCGATGACGGCCAGGATGGTCAGGATCACCTCGACCGGCGGCTTGCCAGGCACCAGATCGAAGACAAAGGTCAGGATGAAGAGACCAATACCACTGATAAGCCCCAGCCCCATCCCGCCATAGCGTGTCCCCAGCAATAGACAGATTATTATAACGGCAAATTGTAGTGTGACCATATATTCCCTTTGTTTTTATTCTCCCGCGCCGTGGTTCATGTTATGAGAGCGTCGGGCATTCATGACAGCGAAAATCGTATACAGCGTGATGCTGCGTAATAATCTTTTGGGTCTGCACGTGATTCTGAGAGATTGCTCTCCCTTTATAAAAATACAGAATATAAATTCAATGAAAATTGATCTGAATAAACTATTGTGGAAAAAATGAAAACTCCGGAGAAGCGGAGAGGCATATAAAATAGAATTGATATCATGAGGTAAATCCGTTCGTCATCATGCCGTAAGCGTACAGGCGTCGCCGGTTGCTTATCCTGCTTATAGTGTATCGCGGACGCGGCATAGGCTGCGGTCTGTCATTCAATAACCGTAATTGATCTGTCCCTTTGCTTTTATCTCGATATCTAACGCCGCGATTTGGCGACTTTCCTCGGCCGGCAATCGTCGGTTTTTTCACGCCTTCAGTGATATCGCGAGAGAGCCGGACGCCTCCTCGGTACGTTGTATTTTGGTGTGATTTGTGTGATGAGATTACGCCATCATGTTAATAAAAAATAATTATATTTTGCACGTTATATCATAAATTGCGCATTTTGGATGCGTGTGACGCAATTGACAAATAATATATGCAAAAATTGTTATTGATGATTCCTATTGTTGTTTTTCGGATGCCTTTGGGGAGGCGGGATGGTATCACTGTATCTAACCGATGCGCTGAGGCATAAGATGAAGAAAAACCTGCGTATCAGGCATCAGCTATTTATTTTCCCGTTTTGTCTATTATTTCTTTTGGCTTTGATTTTATATTTTAGTATGGCTTGCGCGGCGTCTGAAAAAATAACTGGAAGATCTGATGATATCATAAAAGAAAAACACCACTACGCTATCCAGGATAAGGTCGGTAGCATTTCCAGCGTGTCAGTAATACGGGGTGGAGCGGTTGTTTTATATGGTGAAATAGGTCAGCGGTCGATGGCTATACACCAGATTGAAAACGCCGATGGCGGGAAAATTATTGACGAACCAATAAGCGATGTCATTGCCATAAAGAATAATAAAAAGCATGAAAGCGCTGAGTCATTGACTCAAGAACACCGCCCTCTGGATGCACTGCCCATTCGCGGCATGGGTAGCGCGCTAGCTGCATCGGGGCGGGCGGATGCGTTACATAATATAGCGCGTACCATGGCGACGTCGGCGGTAAATGATCAGATAGGGCAATGGCTAAATCGCTATGGGAGCGCGCGGATCCAGCTAAATACCGATCGGTATTTTTCATTGGCAGAGAGCGCTCTGGACTGGCAGCTGCCGCTGTATGATTCACAGGCGTCTATCCTGTTTACACAGCTGGGCTTCAGGAATAAGGATCGGCGTAATATTGCGAATGTTGGAATCGGTGCCCGGCTCATTCACCGTGAGTGGATTATGGGTGGGAATGCTTTTTATGATAATGATTTCACAGGGCAAAACAGGCGTATCGGGCTCGGCGCCGAGCTCTGGACTGACTATTTTCAACTGTCGGCTAACGGTTACCTCGGGCTGACGGAGTGGCATCCGTCGCGCGATCGCAGCGACTATAATGAGCGGCCGGCCAACGGGGTCGATCTGCGCGTCAACGGCTGGCTTCCGGCACAGCCTCAGCTGGGGGGAGCGCTGATATATGAGCACTATTTTGGCGATAGCGTTGCGCTTTTTGGTAAAGAGCATCTGCAGCGTAACCCTTATGCCATTACGATAGGAGGGAACTACACGCCATTCTCGCTGTTGACGCTGGAGGTTAAGCAGCGCTTGGGTAAACAGGGAAATCAGGATACTCAGCTGGGGCTACAAATAAATTATCGTATTGGCGCTGAGGTGCTGCCTCAGCTTGATCCCGCCGAGCTGATCGCCGCAAGGACAATAGTAAAAACCCGCTATGACCTAGTGGAGCGGAATCATAATATTGTCCTGCAGTACCAAGAGCAGCAGATGCTAAAAATTAAAAGTACTGAATATCTTGAGGGGTATCCCGGTAATAGCAGTGAAATATATACCGAGGTGGTCAGCAAGTATGGCGTACGCAATCTACAGTGGATGCGCTCCGCGGCGTTAGTTGCTGCTGGAGGGCAGATCATGATGTTGCCAAACAATCGGTTGCAAATCACATATCCCCCGTATAATGACAATGGGGAGAATATCTATCATATCGATGTTATGGCCTATGATACCCGAGGACAGCGCTCGAATATCAGTACTACGCGGATCACGGTATTAAAGCCCGAGAGGGATAATGAAGCGTGGATTTTGAGCGGCAACCTCACGCTGCTCCGGGACAACGCGAAGGCCGACGGCGTTGATAAAAATCAGGTGCGCGCGCGGGTGACGAACGCCGCGGGGACACCGCTGAGTCATCAGCGCGTCGTGTTCTCGGCGGATAACGGCGCCACGCTGGAGGAGACGCAGGTTACCACCGGCGAGGATGGGGTCGCCGAGGTCTCGTTGAGCAGTACGGCGGTTGGTGTCAGCCGGGTGAGCGCTACGCTGAGTAATAACCGACAGTCTGCGCTGGATACCCACTTTGTGCCAAACGATCGGTTTACCGCGGTGATGGTTAACGGCGCACGCTTTGATGCCAGCGCAGGGTTTCCGACGACGGGTTTTGCCAATGCTAAGTTTTTATTGGAAATTAACGGTGACAGTGCGCAAAACGCCGACTATGAGTGGCGCAGCAGCGCATCGGAGTGGGTCATGGTCGACAGCGGTGGCTACGTGCAGTTTCTGGCCGAACCGACGGCGCGCCAAGAGGTAACGATCACGGCGAGGTCTAAGCGCTATGGTCATGACGTCTCCTACCGCTTTACCGTATCGCGCTGGTTTATCAGCAATGGCATTGAGTATATTTCCAGTGCGGCGGCCGATGCCTATTGTGCCGCAAGGCGCGGTTACGAGGTGCCCAGCTACCGTTGGGTGACCACTGCCGTTTATAAAGGTCAAACGGGCTGGCGTGCGGTTGGCCCGCTGTGGTCGGAGTGGGGAGATATTACCAGGCTAGACGTCATGTTTGGCGCCGAACAGAGCTGGAGCGCGGAATATACCGATGAGAGCCGTAGCGTCCGCTATAGCGTTGGCCGAATGACGGGATATCTTGCAACAGAGCTGATCGCTAACAATGGGTGGCCGACGCTCAGAATGGCGATGTGTGTAAAAACGCTTTAACCATATATTCAGGGTTCTGCCCTTCATGCCGGATTATTGCGGATGTGAAGGGCGTCGCTGGATATATATCGAACGGCATCAAAATATTAAGAAAAATGGGAGGCTGCATATTTTGACGTAGGTTGCGTCTACTGCCGGCACGATTAAGTTTGCCTGTGTACAATTTTTCTTATTTTAAGGGTGTGGATCTATGGCGGACATTATTACACGCACATTCTTTGCATACGGCATCGAGCATTTTTCAGGATGGGGCGACTTTTTCCAACAGCAGGCACGCTGCGGCAAGATAAAGATTAATGTGCATAATGATGATTTTTTTGGTGAGAGTGAGATTCACCATCTGGCCAGTGGGGAGAGGGTGATAGTCATCCGCACCACGCCGGGCGTTATCGAGAAGTGTGAATACTCTGAACCCGTGTTCGGCATCGTGTATTCGGATGCACCGCTGCGGTGTACGCTGGGTGGGCGGGCGATCGCCGTGCGCAGTAAGGAGTGCGTGTTGATGAACGGTGGGCTGCCGTTTATCCTGGATTCGGCGGTCCCTCGGGCGACCATCTCGGTACTGATTCCCGCCACCAGCTTTGGTCCGCATGCGCAGGCGGTTACCCCGATGTTTGACGGGCGCCTGGCCTCGACGCTGCCCTTTGGCAAGCTGATCAATAAGCTGGCCGCAGAATGTCATAGCGTGGCGGCGCTGCAGGAAAAGGTGGCGGCGCTGGTCAACCTGTTGATTATCTCCTGTGGGATGTCACTGGGGCGTACGCTGAATAAGTTCGCCTATCTCAGTAGCCTGATAGACGAACACTGTGTAGAGCGCAGCTTTTCCCTCGAGGGGCTGGTCAGCGTCAGCGGGATGTCCAAGCGCTCGATTCAGTATGTGTTTGCGCAGCAGAATACGCGTTTTCAAGATGTCCTGATCCAGGCTCGCCTAGATCGCCTGCTGAGAGAGATGCAGCGTAACCCCTCGCAGTCTTTAGTCGAGCTGGCCAGCGGCTGCGGCTATCGCTCGCTGCTGACCGCCTCGCGGAACTTCAGACGCTATTACCGCGAGTCGCTGGAGGGATGCTACATAAAATACTGCCTATAAGCGGGGACGGCTATTGACCACTGGCGCTGAGATAATCGGTGATTGACTGATTGAATTTACGCTTAAAATGTCTGGCCGCCGTTGAAAACGAGTTATAGCCGCTGAGAAAGACGATCTCGTTGATTCTTTTGTTTTTCATCTTGTGTATGTTTTCGCACAGTAGCCTGAGTCGAATATCGGCGCTCAGACGGTTAAACGAGGTACCGTGCGACGCCAGGATATACTGAATGGTGCGGGCTGACATGGCGCACAGATGCGCCAGCTTGGGCAGCGTGAGGGACTCATCGTAAATATTCATGGTGATTTTTTTGACGATACGATCGTATTTACCGTTGCCCTCAGGAGGTTCATTGTAGGTGATCACCTTGATCAGGTTGGTCACGATGTCTAGGCGTTCGGCGAGCCCCGGCGCATGATAGGTGGTCGATAGGATTTTGTTGATCTCATCCCCATACTTGATCGTCGAGAGCTTCCTTCCGGTTAATCCATTGATCACATGCTCCAGCCGATCGCCCAGCAGGGAAAATGGGATGCCGAAAGAGCGTGTTTTTTGATATCCCGGCGAGGCGATACGGAAGCTTTTGGTGCTGTCGATCAGAAAAGAGTCCCGATAGGGCAGGGTGCAGTTGAGCCCCTCTTCACCCCACTGCATCTTGTGATCGGAGTAGATAAGGTATAGCCGCCGATTGTGCAGATCGCAGGCGATATGATGTTCAATACGGTAGCCGCAGGCGTTCATGGTCATGAAGTGGGCGCCGTTCTCCAGCGCGGTGATCGTGGCCTGCGCATAGAAATCATCAGCGGTCATTTCGATGCTCAGCTCTCCACACTGTAGATTCCGCTGCAGAAAGGCTAATAGCGCAGGAATATCCTCATAGCCTTTGGCTTCAAATGAGACAGTTGTATTCATCATATTTAATCAATGTCACTGGCGCAGGGCAGAGAGCTCGCGCTACCGATGGGTAAGCATAAAATAATATGCGCTAACTTCTATGCTGTTTATTTTATGCAAAACGGATGCAAAAGTGCACAAAATATTTTATATGCACCGCAATATTTTATTGTCTCGTTCGGTTTAGCGCGGTCGCTAGCATTTCGTTTGCGGCGCTGACGCCGGATCATGTCTCCGTTCTCACACGGATAGGACAGGTCGGTACCCCAAAGGGGGTACCCATCGATGAATGGTAGATTATTTCGTAGTAATAAAGCGGAAATATAACCTTTATTGCAGCGATCTTATAAAATGGATGTGCGTAGAATGATGAACGGATGAGGATTAGCGATCAGCGTGTTATGAGTATATGAAATATAATAAAATCTGAGGTGGCACGCCGGCTCGGCTATTTTTATCCACGCCAGCGGACGATGCCAGCATGATATTTTATCAGGCGAGCTAATCAGTCTATTCGCGGAGGCATTAGGCGATCCCCAGATGTTCTTTTAAATTTTTCAGGTAGCGGCGGCTGACCGGAATGCGTCTTCCGCTGTGGGTCAATACCTCGGCGGCGCCGTTATCCAGCAGCTGGATTTCGCTCAGGCGATCGACGTTCACCATGTACTGACGATGACAGCGGACGAAGGGCGTTTTCTCCTCCAGCGTTTTGAGGGTCAGCTGGGTATAGCCGCTTTGCTGAGCGCCGACGACGTGAATTCCGCTTAATTCTGACGATAGATATTCAATCTCATCCAGCTTGAGCAAAAAGATGCGGTTGAGTCCGTGACAGGGTATATGCCGCAGCTGTGGCTCCTGCAGAGGCTGTAGATTTTGTCGCACCGCACACCCGCGCAGCAGGCGATCCAGGGTTTTTTGCAGCCTGGCGCAGTCGATTGGTTTTAGCAGATAGTCAAAGGCGTGCTGTTCAAACGCCTGGATGGCGTATTCGTCGAAGGCGGTAATGAAGACGATGTAGGGCTGGCTGTCCGGATCCAGCATGTTAACCAGCTCTAACCCGCTGATGCGTGGCATCTGGATATCGAGAAATAGTACGTCGGGGCGCAGGCGATGAATGACGGGAATCGCCTCCAGGGCGTTGGCGCAGCTGGCAACCTGCGTTATTTCAGGATAGCGCTGCAGCAGCGTAGTCAGCTCGTCACGGGCCGGCTGTTCATCGTCGACAATGATAGCGGTTAACATCTTTTCTCCCCAGAGCGAACAGGATCGGGCGGCAAGCCGCCGGCGCGTCGCGGATGGTCAGCGGGCACAGCCTAGCATGTGTCTTTAACTTCGCGGTGTAATCGACAATGAAACTGCGTGATACTTCAAATTTTGCTGCTCGGTGACGTGTAAAGATGATTGTACGATATTGTTTACACATATGGATTGAAAAGTTTACTGCGCATGTTAATGTAGCCTGAATAGAAGCACGGCGGCCGCGCCGAGATAACCACTCCCAGATAGGCAGGTACTGTAATGATGATGCAAAAAGACGCCGTGAATAACGTCCATATCAGCGATGAGCAGATTTTGATTACGCCGGAGGAGCTAAAGGCCCGCTTCCCGCTGACCGAGGTCCAGCAGGCGCACATCGCCGCCTCCCGCCGCGAGATCGCCGATATTCTGGCTGGGCGCGACTCGCGTCTGCTGGTGATCTGCGGCCCCTGCTCGATCCATGATGTCGATGCCGCCCTTGAGTATGGGCGCCGTCTGCGGGCGCTGGCGCAGAGCGTTGGCGATCGGCTCTACGTCGTCATGCGGGTCTATTTTGAGAAGCCGCGTACCACGGTGGGCTGGAAAGGGCTGATTAACGATCCCTATATGGACGGCTCTTTTGACGTTGAGGCCGGGTTGAACATCGCCCGTCGCCTGCTGCTGCAGCTGGTCGATATGGGGTTGCCGCTGGCGACCGAGGCGCTGGATCCCAACTCGCCGCAGTATCTGGGCGATCTGTTCAGCTGGTCGGCCATCGGCGCGCGAACCACCGAGTCGCAGACCCATCGCGAGATGGCCTCTGGCCTGTCGATGCCCGTCGGCTTTAAAAACGGCACCGACGGTAGCCTAGAGACCGCGATTAATGCGATGAAGGCAGCGGCGATGCCGCATCGCTTCGTCGGCATCAATCAGGCGGGGCAGGTCTGCCTGCTGCAGACGCAGGGAAACCCCGATGGTCATGTTATTCTGCGCGGAGGGCGGACGCCAAACTACAGCGCGCAGGATGTTGCGCAGTGCGAGGCTCAGATGGTACAGGCCGGTCTGCGCCCGCTGCTGATGGTTGACTGCAGCCACGGCAACTCCAACAAGGACTACCGGCGTCAGCCGCAGGTCGCGCAGTCGGTCATTGCGCAGATCGCGGGGGGGAACCGCACCATTATCGGTGTGATGCTGGAGAGCAACCTGGACGCCGGTAGTCAGAGCTCGGAGCAGCCGCGCAGCGCTATGCGCTATGGCGTGTCCGTGACGGATGGCTGCATTGACTGGACGACAACGGAAACGTTGCTGCGCGATATGCAGCGTCAACTGGCGCCGCGGCGGCGCGATCGGGAGGCATGATAGACGATGGTGGCGGAACTGAGCGCACTGCGCGATAGCATTGATGAGGTCGATAAGGCGCTGCTGGGGCTGTTAGCGCGCCGTTTACAGTTGGTCGCCCAGGTGGGGGAGGTCAAGAGCCGCTATGGCCTGCCGGTCTATGTGCCGGAACGAGAGGCGGCGATGCTGGCGTCGCGCCGGGCGGAGGCGCAGCTGCTTGGCGTCTCGCCGGATCTGATTGAGGACGTACTGCGTCGGGTGATGCGGGAGTCCTACCTCAGTGAAAATGACAAGGGATTTAAGGCGCTGAATCCGGCGCTACGCCCGGTGGTGATCGTCGGTGGCGCGGGGCAGATGGGGCGGCTGTTTGCCCGGATGCTGCGCCTATCGGGCTACTCGGTGCGCATACTGGAGACGCAGGATTGGCCGCGGGCCGAGGCGCTTTGCGCCGATGCCGGTATGGTGATGATCAGCGTACCGATCCATTTGACCGAGGCCGCGATAGCCCGCCTGCCGCCGCTGCCGGCGGATTGCCTGCTGGTCGATCTGGCGTCGGTGAAGGGGGGACCTATGCGGGCGATGCTGGCAGCGCACAGCGGGCCCGTCGTCGGGCTGCATCCCATGTTTGGCCCGGACGTCGGCAGCTTTGCTAAGCAGGTGATCGTCTACTGCGACGGTCGACAGCCGCAGGCTTATCAGTGGCTACTGGAGCAGCTGCAGGTTTGGGGCGCCCGCCTGCATCGCATCAGCGCGGTACAGCACGATCAGAATATGGCGTTTATTCAGGCGCTGCGTCACTTTGCCACCTTTGCCTATGGGCTGCATCTGGCCGAAGAGAATGTCAGCATGGAGCAGTTGCTGGCGCTCTCCTCGCCGATTTATCGTCTGGAGCTGATGATGGTAGGGCGTCTGTTTGCGCAAGATGCGCAGCTGTATGCTGACATCATTATGGCATCGCCGGATAATCTGGCGCTGATCAAGCGCTATTATCAGCGCTTTGGTGAAGCGATCAGACTGCTCGACGGGCAGAATAAAGAGGCGTTTATCGAGACGTTTCAGCGTATCGCCCGCTGGTTCGGCGACGACGCGCAGCGTTTTCAGGATGAGAGCCGGGCGCTGCTGAGCCAGGCGCACGATCGCCGCGGCTGATGCCGCGGCGGTATCAGGCCTATGCTTGCTCGCTTGGGGCGATCGGCACCACGTTTTCACTCGGGTAGCAGCCCAGGACTTTCTGCGATCGGGTGAGCGCCCGTAGGTCATGCAGCGCCCGCTGCATTGCAGGGTCATTCAGATTAGCCTGTACATCCAGATAGAACATCTCCTCCCACGGATTGCCGTTGATTGGCCGTGACTCCAGCTTGGTGATGACAATATGCTGCTCGCGGAAGGCCAGCAGCGCATCGACCAGCGCCCCGGGCTGTTGGCCCGTCGCCATGATCAGCGTGGTTTTGGCAGCGATGCGGGGATTAACCTCGATCGCTTTGCGTGCCAGGACGATGAACCGGGTCATGTTCTGGGCCTGATTGGCCAGATCGTGCGCCAGCGGCTGCAGGCCATACAGATTGCCGCCGTCGGCGCTGCCCAGGGCGGCCGCTTGGGGAGAGCGCAGCGCGGCGACCTTCTCCATCGCAGCGGCGGTGCTTTCACAGTATTCAATATGCCACTGTGGGTAGCGGCTGAGGAACTGGCTGCACTGCTGAAACGGCTGGGGGTGACTGTAGACGGTGGTCAGCGCGCTGATATCGCCTTCCCCGGCGATCAGCAGGCAGTGCTTGATAGGCAGCGTCAGCTCTCCGACGATAGCGAGGCTGGTGTGCTGCAGCAGATCGTAGACGTCGTTAATGGCACCGGATGAGGTGTTTTCAATCGGCAGTACGCCATAGTCGGCTTGGCCGCTTTCGACCTGGGCGACGACGTCTTGAAAACGTGGGCAGCCGCACTCCAGCACCTGGTCAAAATGGCGCGCGGCATAGCGGCGGGCGGCCAGATGGGAATAGGAGCCTTTGGGGCCGAGAAAGGCGATGCGTGCGGTGGCGTCGGCGGCCAGGTGTGACTGCTGTAACAGCGCCTGTTGGGTCAGCACCGAGTCTTCGATAATCAGTTGAAACAGGCGAGTAATAAAATACGCGTCAAGCTGCAGCGGTTTGCCCTGTTCAATCAGGCTGTGCAGCAGGTCGCGCTCTCTGGCCCGGTCGCGAACCGGGTGATGCAGCGCCTGTTTGGTGCGGGCGACCTGTTCGGCCAGGCAGCGGCGTTCGCCCAGCAGCGCCAGCAGCTGGCTGTCGACGGCGCTAATCTGCTCGCGCAGCGTCAATAATGGATTAGGTGTGCTCATCAGGGGCCCTTAATCAGCTTGGTGCAGTGGTGGCGCGCATAAAAAAAGCCTCCCGGGGGGAGGCTTTACGTCGTTCTTGCGCTGCTTTCTTAGCGCGGAGCGACGCCTCCCGGCCGCAGAGTCGGAAAAAAGCAGCGCAAGAACAGCGGGCGAGGTGACATAACGCAGCTCCACGGTGAGTCATACCCTACGTTAACCGTGATACTTTTTTCCTGTCAATGTTTTTTATTGATACAAAAAACGCGCCCATGGGGCGCGTTATCTCTAAATAAAAGGGCTCGTTTTAGGTTATTCGCTGGCAGCAGCCTGCAGATTAGCGTCTTTTACGCTGGTATGGGCGCGGCGAGCTTCGCCCTTATGCTGGACTTTGTTTAGCTGGCGCTCCAGCTTGTTCAGCAGCTCGTTGATCGCGGCATACATGTCTTCATGCTTGGCACTGGCGACCAGTTGACCATTGGGCGTGTTAATCGTGGCGTCAACCACAAACCCCTGCGGCTCCTTAGACAGAATGATATGCGGGTTAATCAGGTGCGTTTGCCATTTGTCCAGTTTGCTGAGACGGTCTTCGACATGTTCACGGATGGCAGCAGTGATTTCCATTTGTTTGCTGGTAATGCTGATAGTCATACAGATACCTCTCTGTCTTTTCCGTCTTGGTGATTTCAGCATAACGCGCCGCGGAGCAAAGTGTGAGAGGAAAATCACGGATTTTTGTCACTTTTTGCAAAGTTAAGTGGTTTTGCGATTCTGGTGAAAAGTGCTGAAAATAGCGCTTGAGTCAGCGGAAATTTATGCGCATGATGGCGAAGTTAAGGCGGAAAAATTGGCGCAGCCTAGGATGGGCCGTGGCCGAAATATCCCCCCAGGCGGGGCGCGCCTCTCAGCTTCTATTCTGCGTGTCTGCGCGGATCAAACGAAAGGCAGCCGATGGGCTGCCTTTGCTATTTATCTGTCTCAGCGCTGGCGCTATGCTTTGTCGCCGTTGAACGCGATGATTTTTTGTACCTTGTCGGCTTCGCCGTTCAGGCCCATCTGACGGTAGGCGTTCTCCATCAGCGGCAGTGCGTCGCGGGTGGCCTGGGTATCCGGATAGTTGCGCAGCATCTGCTCTACGCGGTTCACCACGGCGACATAGGCCCCGCGCTTGGTGTAGAAGCGGGCGACGGCTAGTTCGTGTTTGGCAAGCCGGTTTTTCAGGAAGAGCAGACGCTTGGTGGCATCGGCCGTGTAGGGGCTGTTCGGGTAACGCTGTACCAACTGGCTGAAGTCACGGAAAGCCTGGCGGGCATGTTCGGGGTCACGGTCAGAGCGGTCGATGCCGAAGAAGCCCTGCAGCGCGCTGTCGTCCATGGCCATATCCGTCAGACCACGCATGTACAGTACGTAGGGCATGTTTTGACTGGTCGGATTGAGACGGATGAAGCGATCGATGGTAGCCTGTGCCATCGGCAGGTCAGCCGATTTATAGTAGGCGTAGATCAGATCCAGCTGCACCTGCTGAGAGTAAGGGCCAAATGGATAGCGGTTATCTAGCGCTTCCAGTTGCGTAATCGCCGCTTTAAAGTTACCGTCCTGCAGTTTTTGCTGTGCAGTGGCGTAGATTTCTGCAGGAGGATTGTCGGGCACCGCCTCTTTGGAGCTGGAGCAACCAACCAGCGCCAGGCTCAACGTGGTGGCAGCCACCAGATATTTGATACGCGTCATGACGTTTTGCTTACCCTTTTTTGTGTTGTTCCGGGTGACTCTCCGTTAAGCTCCCGGCAAAGACCAGCTACAATAGCACATTATTTTAAACGGCAACGCCGAGAAAACCCAACGTTAACGAAAGAAACTCACTATGGCACAACAAGTACAGCTCACCGCGACGGTGACGGAATCCCAGCTCGGTCAACGCTTAGATCAGACGTTGGCGGAATTGTTCCCTGATTATTCACGTTCACGCATAAAAGAGTGGATCCTGGAGGGACGCGTCAGCGTGAACGGGCTCATCATCAATAAGCCTAAAGAGAAGGTTCTGGGTGGTGAGCATATTGCCATTGATGCCCTGATTGAGGAAGAGAACCGTTGGGAGGCGCAGGATATCGCGCTGGATATCGTCTACGAGGACGAGGACATCCTGGTGATCAATAAGCCGCGCGATTTGGTGGTGCACCCCGGCGCCGGTAACCCGGACGGTACGGTACTCAACGCGCTGCTGCATTACTATCCGCCGATCGCCGACGTTCCGCGCGCCGGGATCGTGCACCGGCTTGATAAAGACACTACCGGCCTGATGGTGGTCGCTAAAACGGTACCGGCCCAGACGCGTCTGGTCGAATCGCTGCAGCTGCGTGAAATCACTCGTGAATATGAGGCTGTCGCGATTGGCACCATGACCGCGGGGGGCACGGTGCGTGAGCCGATCGCGCGCCATCCGACCAAGCGAACCCACATGTCGGTGCATCCGATGGGCAAACCGGCGGTGACGCACTATCGCATTATGGAGCACTTCCGCGCCCATACGCGCCTGCGCCTGCGTCTGGAGACCGGGCGTACTCACCAGATCCGTGTGCATATGGCACACATTAACCATCCGTTGGTGGGCGATCCGCTGTACGGCGGCCGCCCGCGCCCGCCGCGCGATGCGTCGCCGGAGTTTATCTGCATCCTACGCGAGTTCGATCGCCAGGCGCTGCACGCGACCATGCTGCGCCTGTATCACCCGATCAGCGGTATTGAGATGGAGTGGCATGCGCCGATTCCAGAAGATATGCAGCGCCTGATTGCGGTAATGCAGGAGGACGCCGAAACCTTTAAGGATGAGATGGACTGGCTATGAAACCGATCGTGCCACGCTGGCCGGCGCCGCCGCGGGTCTTTGCCTATGGGACCACCCGCGACGGCGGCGTTAGTCTGCCGCCCTATGACGCGTTAAATCTGGGCGCGCACGTCGGTGACGATCCTGCGCGGGTCGCGGCCAACCGCGCGCGGCTGTGTCAGGCGCTGGATCTGCCGACGCCGCCGGTGTGGCTGGATCAGGTGCACGGTACGCGGGTGCTGACGCTGGCGGTCGGGCATACCGATGACGACGTGCGTGCCGATGCGGTCTATACCCGCACGCCGGGGCTGGTGTGCGCAGTGATGACGGCTGACTGTTTGCCCGTGCTGTTTACCTGTGATGAGGGTAACGAAGTGGCGGCGGCCCATGCCGGCTGGCGTGGGTTATGCAATGGGGTTTTAGAGCAGACCCTGAGCCGTTTTCATGCGGTGCCCGGTGCGGTGATGGCCTGGCTCGGGCCGGCCATTGGCCCCGAGGTCTTTGAGGTGGGCGCCGAGGTGCGGGCGCAGTTTATCCAGCACGATCGGGCCTGCATCAGCGCGTTCCGGCCCACTGCGGACGGTAAATACCTGGCCGATATCTACGCCCTGGCACGCCAGCGCCTGCAGACCGCGGGCGTTACCCGCATCAGCGGCGGCGAGTTTTGTACGTTGAGCGATGCATCGCGCTTTTTCTCCTATCGTCGCGCGGCGCAGACCGGTCGCATGGCCTCGCTGATCTGGTTCTCCTAACGTATTTCTCCCAAGGCCCGCGTCCGGCGGCCTTGGGACGCTGTACGCCTCACGTGCCACTCTAAATTGAACAAAAAATAATTAAATAATTGTCACAGTTTGGTTGAAAAGTGCAGTCTAGACCACACTTATTCTCCAGAAGCAATTTGCATACGTCTCGGAGGAAACATGCGTCTGGATCGCTTAACCAACAAGTTCCAGTTAGCCCTCGCTGACGCCCAGTCTTTGGCACTCGGGCGTGACAACCAATTTATTGAACCGATACATCTGATGAGCGCGATGCTTGGTCAGGATGGGGGCACGGTTCGTCCTTTGCTGGTATCTGCAGGCGTCGATATCAGCGCGTTTCAGCAGTCCCTTGAACAGGCGATTGCCCGTCTGCCGCAGGTGGAGGGGACCGGTGGCGACGTTCAGCCATCCAATGAGCTGATTCGGGTTCTCAACCTGTGTGACAAATTAGCGCAAAAGCACAGCGACACCTACATATCGTCAGAGCTGTTTATTCTGGCCGCGATGGAAGAGCGCGGCAAACTGGCCGATATGTTGAAGGCCGCCGGTGCGTCTGCGCAAAAACTCAGCGCTGCAGTTGAGCAGCTGCGCGGAGGAGAGAAAGTGGACGATCAGAATGCGGAAGATCAGCGCCAGGCGCTGAAGAAGTACACCATCGATCTGACCGAGCGTGCCGAGCAGGGCAAGCTGGATCCGGTGATCGGGCGCGACGAAGAGATCCGGCGCACCATTCAAGTACTGCAGCGCCGCACCAAAAATAACCCGGTGCTGATCGGGGAGCCCGGGGTTGGTAAAACGGCCATCGTCGAAGGGCTGGCCCAGCGCATCATCAACGGTGAGGTCCCTGAGGGACTGAAGCACAAGCGCGTGCTCTCTCTGGATATGGGGGCATTAATCGCCGGCGCGAAATTCCGCGGTGAGTTTGAAGAGCGTTTGAAAGCGGTGCTGAACGATCTGGCCAAACAGGAGGGCAGCGTCATCCTGTTTATCGATGAGCTGCACACCATGGTCGGGGCCGGTAAGGCCGACGGTGCCATGGACGCGGGGAATATGCTGAAGCCGGCGCTGGCGCGCGGCGAGCTGCACTGCGTCGGTGCGACGACCCTGGATGAGTATCGTCAGTATATTGAGAAGGATGCCGCGCTGGAGCGCCGTTTCCAGAAGGTCTATGTGGCGCAGCCGTCCGTCGAGGATACCATTGCCATTCTGCGCGGGCTGAAGGAGCGTTATGAGCTGCACCATCACGTGCAGATCACCGATCCAGCCATCGTAGCGGCCGCCACGCTGTCGCACCGCTATATCGCCGATCGCCAGCTGCCCGATAAGGCCATCGACCTGATCGACGAGGCCGCCTCCAGCATCCGTATGCAGATCGACTCCAAGCCGGAGACGCTGGATCGTTTGGAGCGGCGCATCATTCAGCTGAAGCTGGAGCAGCAGGCGCTGAAGAAAGAGTCCGACGAGGCCAGCAAGAAGCGTCTTGAGATCCTGAACACCGAGCTGGAGGAGAAAGAGCGCGACTATGCCTCGCTGGAAGAGGAGTGGAAGGCAGAAAAGGCCGCGCTGACCGGTACCCAGAATATCAAGGCCGAGATCGAACAGGCCAAGATTGCGCTGGAGCAGGCACGCCGCAGCGGTGACCTTGCGCAGATGTCTGAGATCCAGTACGGCAAATTGCCGGATCTGGAGAAGCAGCTGCAGGCTGCAACGCAGGCCGAAGGCAAGAGCATGAAGCTGCTGCGCAATAAGGTCACCGACGCCGAAATCGCCGAGGTGCTGGCGCGCTGGACCGGGATTCCGGTATCGCGGATGCTGGAAGGCGAGCGTGAAAAACTGCTGCGTATGGAAGATGAGCTGCATAAACGCGTCGTCGGCCAGAATGAGGCGGTTGAGGCCGTCTCCAACGCCATTCGCCGTAGCCGCGCCGGGCTGTCCGACCCGAACCGTCCCATCGGCTCATTTCTGTTCCTCGGCCCGACCGGGGTGGGTAAAACCGAGCTGTGTAAGGCGCTGGCGAACTTCCTGTTTGACAGTGATGACGCCATGGTGCGTATTGATATGTCCGAGTTTATGGAGAAGCACTCCGTCTCCCGCTTGGTCGGGGCCCCTCCGGGATACGTCGGCTATGAAGAGGGTGGCTATTTGACGGAGGCGGTACGCCGTCGTCCGTACTCGGTGATCCTGCTCGACGAGGTCGAGAAGGCACATCCAGATGTCTTTAACATCCTGCTACAGGTGTTGGACGATGGACGCCTGACCGATGGCCAGGGGCGCACCGTCGATTTTCGTAATACGGTGGTCATCATGACCTCTAACCTGGGCTCCGATCTGATCCAGGATCGCTTCGGTGACCTGAGCTATGGCGAAATGAAAGAGCTGGTGATGAGCGTAGTCACTCACCATTTCAGACCGGAGTTCATTAACCGTATTGATGAAACGGTAGTATTCCATCCGTTGGGTCAGGAGAATATCAAGGCGATCGCCCGTATCCAGCTGCAGCGTCTGTACCAGCGTCTGGAAGAGAAGGGCTACAGCGTCACGATGAGCGAGGCGGCGTTGGATCAGCTCTCTCAGGCTGGCTTCGACCCGGTATACGGTGCACGTCCGTTGAAGCGTGCCATCCAACAGGAGATCGAAAACCCGTTGGCACAACAGATCCTGTCCGGGAAACTGTTGCCGGGCAAACCGATTACCCTGGCGTTGGACGGCGAGCAGATCGTGGCACAGCAGTAATTCACGATAGCGCAATACGAGGGCAGCCTGATGGCTGCCCTTTCTTTTACCTTTTCTGGTGGAGAGAAGGCTGGAAAAGGTATGAAAATAACGCACTCTGTATGGAAAATGGTCGAATGATAAAAAAGTTGTAATTAGGGCTTGTCAGGCGGCGTAATCTCCCTATAATGCGCCTCCATCGACACGGCACATGTGAACAACATCACAGGATGAGCCGGGGAGAGTGAGAGTGAAACGGTAAATTAAACGTTGACTCTCACCGAGGAAAGCGTAATATACGCCACCTCGACTTGGTAAGGAAAACTTGCTAAGTCACTGCTCTTTAACAAATTATCAGACAATCTGTGTGGGCACTCGCAAGATTCGTATTAAGCATTCCTCGGAATGCCAAAATATTTAAAGTCTTGAAGAGTGACAGCAGTTAATTCATTACGAATAAACAGTTTAATTTCTTTGAGCATCAAGCTTTTAATTGAAGAGTTTGATCATGGCTCAGATTGAACGCTGGCGGCAGGCTTAACACATGCAAGTCGAGCGGTAGCAGGGAGAAAGCTTGCTTTCTCCGCTGACGAGCGGCGGACGGGTGAGTAATGTCTGGGGATCTGCCTGATGGAGGGGGATAACTACTGGAAACGGTAGCTAATACCGCATAACGTCGCAAGACCAAAGTGGGGGACCTTCGGGCCTCATGCCATCAGATGAACCCAGATGGGATTAGCTAGTAGGTGAGGTAATGGCTCACCTAGGCGACGATCCCTAGCTGGTCTGAGAGGATGACCAGCCACACTGGAACTGAGACACGGTCCAGACTCCTACGGGAGGCAGCAGTGGGGAATATTGCACAATGGGCGCAAGCCTGATGCAGCCATGCCGCGTGTATGAAGAAGGCCTTCGGGTTGTAAAGTACTTTCAGTAGGGAGGAAGGTGTGAACGTTAATAGCGTTCACAATTGACGTTACCTACAGAAGAAGCACCGGCTAACTCCGTGCCAGCAGCCGCGGTAATACGGAGGGTGCAAGCGTTAATCGGAATTACTGGGCGTAAAGCGCACGCAGGCGGTTTGTTAAGTTGGATGTGAAATCCCCGGGCTTAACCTGGGAACTGCATCCAAGACTGGCAAGCTAGAGTCTCGTAGAGGGAGGTAGAATTCCAGGTGTAGCGGTGAAATGCGTAGAGATCTGGAGGAATACCGGTGGCGAAGGCGGCCTCCTGGACGAAGACTGACGCTCAGGTGCGAAAGCGTGGGGAGCAAACAGGATTAGATACCCTGGTAGTCCACGCTGTAAACGATGTCGATTTGGAGGTTGTGCCCTTGAGGCGTGGCTTCCGAAGCTAACGCGTTAAATCGACCGCCTGGGGAGTACGGCCGCAAGGTTAAAACTCAAATGAATTGACGGGGGCCCGCACAAGCGGTGGAGCATGTGGTTTAATTCGATGCAACGCGAAGAACCTTACCTACTCTTGACATCCAGCGAATCCTGTAGAGATACGGGAGTGCCTTCGGGAACGCTGAGACAGGTGCTGCATGGCTGTCGTCAGCTCGTGTTGTGAAATGTTGGGTTAAGTCCCGCAACGAGCGCAACCCTTATCCTTTGTTGCCAGCGGTTCGGCCGGGAACTCAAAGGAGACTGCCAGTGATAAACTGGAGGAAGGTGGGGATGACGTCAAGTCATCATGGCCCTTACGAGTAGGGCTACACACGTGCTACAATGGCGTATACAAAGAGAAGCGACCTCGCGAGAGCAAGCGGACCTCATAAAGTACGTCGTAGTCCGGATTGGAGTCTGCAACTCGACTCCATGAAGTCGGAATCGCTAGTAATCGTGGATCAGAATGCCACGGTGAATACGTTCCCGGGCCTTGTACACACCGCCCGTCACACCATGGGAGTGGGTTGCAAAAGAAGTAGGTAGCTTAACCTTCGGGAGGGCGCTTACCACTTTGTGATTCATGACTGGGGTGAAGTCGTAACAAGGTAACCGTAGGGGAACCTGCGGTTGGATCACCTCCTTACCTGAAGATACGAAATTGTGTAGTGCTCACACAGATTGTCTGATAGATGTTCGAGCAAACGCGTCTGCGAAGCCGACCCTTGTGTCCCCTTCGTCTAGAGGCCTAGGACACCGCCCTTTCACGGCGGTAACAGGGGTTCGAATCCCCTAGGGGACGCCATTTGCGGTATCGGGTGAAAGACGGTGCCAACAGTATTGCAAAACGGACTTACGAGTCATGTTTGCAATATTTTGCTCTTTAACAATCTGGAACAAGCTGAAAATTCGAAAACAATCGAATTGCTTTTAATAAGTGATTCGAGAGTCTCTCAAATGCTTACAGCACGAAGTGAAACACCTTCGGGTTGTGAGGTTAAGTGACTAAGCGTACACGGTGGATGCCTAGGCAGTCAGAGGCGATGAAGGACGTGCTAATCTGCGATAAGCGTCGGTGAGCTGATATGAAGCATTATTAGCCGGCGATGTCCGAATGGGGAAACCCAGTGCAATCCGTTGCACTATCGTTAAGTGAATACATAGCTTAACGAGGCGAACCAGGGGAACTGAAACATCTAAGTACCCTGAGGAAAAGAAATCAACCGAGATTCCCCCAGTAGCGGCGAGCGAACGGGGAAGAGCCCAGAACCTGAATCAGTTTGTGCATTAGTGGAAGCGTCTGGAAAGTCGCGCGATACAGGGTGATAGCCCCGTACACGAAGGTGCACAGCTGTGAGTTCGATGAGTAGGGCGGGACACGTGTTATCCTGTCTGAATATGGGGGGACCATCCTCCAAGGCTAAATACTCCTGACTGACCGATAGTGAACCAGTACCGTGAGGGAAAGGCGAAAAGAACCCCGGCGAGGGGAGTGAAATAGAACCTGAAACCGTGTACGTACAAGCAGTGGGAGCATCCTTCGGGGTGTGACTGCGTACCTTTTGTATAATGGGTCAGCGACTTATATTTTGTAGCAAGGTTAACCGAATAGGGGAGCCGTAGGGAAACCGAGTCTTAACTGGGCGTCTAGTTGCAAGGTATAGACCCGAAACCCGGTGATCTAGCCATGGGCAGGTTGAAGGTTGGGTAACACTAACTGGAGGACCGAACCGACTAATGTTGAAAAATTAGCGGATGACTTGTGGCTGGGGGTGAAAGGCCAATCAAACCGGGAGATAGCTGGTTCTCCCCGAAAGCTATTTAGGTAGCGCCTCGTGAACTCATCTTCGGGGGTAGAGCACTGTTTCGGCTAGGGGGTCATCCCGACTTACCAACCCGATGCAAACTACGAATACCGAAGAATGTTATCACGGGAGACACACGGCGGGTGCTAACGTCCGTCGTGAAGAGGGAAACAACCCAGACCGCCAGCTAAGGTCCCAAAGTCATGGTTAAGTGGGAAACGATGTGGGAAGGCATAGACAGCCAGGATGTTGGCTTAGAAGCAGCCATCATTTAAAGAAAGCGTAATAGCTCACTGGTCGAGTCGGCCTGCGCGGAAGATGTAACGGGGCTAAACCATGCACCGAAGCTGCGGCAGCGACGCTTAGGCGTTGTTGGGTAGGGGAGCGTTCTGTAAGCCGTTGAAGGTGGCCTGTGAGGGCTGCTGGAGGTATCAGAAGTGCGAATGCTGACATAAGTAACGATAAAGCGGGTGAAAAAGCCCGCTCGCCGGAAGACCAAGGGTTCCTGTCCACGTTAATCGGGGCAGGGTAAGTCGACCCCTAAGGGCGAGGGCGAAAAGGCGTAGTCGATGGGAAACAGGTTAAATATTCCTGTACTTGGTGTTATTGCGAAGGGGGGACGGAGAAGGCTAGACCGGCCGGGCGACGGTTGTCCCGGTTTAAGCGTGTAGGTGTGATGACCTGGCAAATCCGGTCATCTTTAACACTGAGGCGTGATGACGAGGCACTACGGTGCTGAAGTGGTTAATGCCCTGCTTCCAGGAAAAGCCTCTAAGCTCCAGATAACACTGAATCGTACCCCAAACCGACACAGGTGGTCAGGTAGAGAATACCAAGGCGCTTGAGAGAACTCGGGTGAAGGAACTAGGCAAAATGGTGCCGTAACTTCGGGAGAAGGCACGCTGGCATGTAGGTGAAGCCCCTCGCGGATGGAGCCGAAGCCAGTCGAAGATACCAGCTGGCTGCAACTGTTTAATAAAAACACAGCACTCTGCAAACACGAAAGTGGACGTATAGGGTGTGACGCCTGCCCGGTGCTGGAAGGTTAATTGATGGGGTCAGCCGCAAGGCGAAGCTCTTGATCGAAGCCCCAGTAAACGGCGGCCGTAACTATAACGGTCCTAAGGTAGCGAAATTCCTTGTCGGGTAAGTTCCGACCTGCACGAATGGCGTAATGATGGCCAGGCTGTCTCCACCCGAGACTCAGTGAAATTGAACTCGCTGTGAAGATGCAGTGTACCCGCGGCAAGACGGAAAGACCCCGTGAACCTTTACTATAGCTTGACACTGAACATTGAACCTTGATGTGTAGGATAGGTGGGAGGCTTTGAAGTGTGGACGCCAGTCTGCATGGAGCCGACCTTGAAATACCACCCTTTAATGTTTGATGTTCTAACCTGGCCCCGTGATCCGGGGTAGGGACAGTGTCTGGTGGGTAGTTTGACTGGGGCGGTCTCCTCCCAAAGAGTAACGGAGGAGCACGAAGGTTAGCTAATCCTGGTCGGACATCAGGAGGTTAGTGCAAAGGCATAAGCTAGCTTGACTGCGAGAGTGACGGCTCGAGCAGGTGCGAAAGCAGGTCTTAGTGATCCGGTGGTTCTGAATGGAAGGGCCATCGCTCAACGGATAAAAGGTACTCCGGGGATAACAGGCTGATACCGCCCAAGAGTTCATATCGACGGCGGTGTTTGGCACCTCGATGTCGGCTCATCACATCCTGGGGCTGAAGTAGGTCCCAAGGGTATGGCTGTTCGCCATTTAAAGTGGTACGCGAGCTGGGTTTAGAACGTCGTGAGACAGTTCGGTCCCTATCTGCCGTGGGCGTTGGAAGATTGAGAGGGGCTGCTCCTAGTACGAGAGGACCGGAGTGGACGCACCGCTGGTGTTCGGGTTGTGATGCCAATTGCATTGCCCGGTAGCTACGTGCGGAAAAGATAAGCGCTGAAAGCATCTAAGCGCGAAACTTGCCTCGAGATGAGTCTTCCCTTGGGCCTTGAGCCCACTGAAGGAACGTTTAAGACTAAGACGTTGATAGGCTGGGTGTGTAAGCGTAGTGATACGTTGAGCTAACCAGTACTAATGATCCGTGAGACTTAACCTTACAACACCGAAGGTGTTTTTAGAGAGACGAATTTAGCTTGTTCAAGATTGGAACCGATGGCCAGTGATGGCGGTTGGTGAAACAGAATTTGCCTGGCGGCGATAGCGCGGTGGTCCCACCTGACCCCATGCCGAACTCAGAAGTGAAACGCCGTAGCGCCGATGGTAGTGTGGGGTCTCCCCATGCGAGAGTAGGGAACTGCCAGGCACCCAATTTAGCAGTACCCCGGAAACGGGTGTGATACAAAATTCGGTGGAGCGGTAGTTCAGTTGGTTAGAATACCTGCCTGTCACGCAGGGGGTCGCGGGTTCGAGTCCCGTCCGTTCCGCCACTTATTCAAAAGGCCTGCTGGTTCAGTAGGCCTTTTTAGTACCCGCCGACGGAGGCCGAACTCTGTAGGTGGAGAGTGTGCCAAGAGACAAAATTCGGTGGAGCGGTAGTTCAGTTGGTTAGAATACCTGCCTGTCACGCAGGGGGTCGCGGGTTCGAGTCCCGTCCGTTCCGCCACTTATTTTAAAGGCCTGCTGGTTCAGCAGGCCTTTTTGTTTTCCCATTCCCATTTTTCGCTGGACTCTTCTACCCCGCCTGGCGTGTCCTTTCAGGCTTACACTTTGCCGATATCACCGGAGCTGGGCGCCCGGCGGTTGTAATTCACGCTGTGCATCCCTATAACAGAGGAGTAGACTCGAGGACATAGCGTGGAATGCGCACTCCCGCGTCTTTTCTACGATGTATTCTGAGCAACAGGCGGTAAACGTGCGCAAAAAGAACTTTGCCATGCGCTATACGGCGGGCATGCCGGCGACGCGTATTTTTCCCGGAGCCACCGACGCGCTGAGCCAGCCGGCGATGACCCAGGCGCTACCGACGGATGATGCCCTGCGGATCATGGTCTGGAATATTTTCAAGCAGCAGCGCGCTGATTGGCTGTCGGTGCTGAAAGAGTATGGGCGTCGTTCACAGCTGGTGCTACTGCAGGAGGCGCAAACCACCCCTGAGCTGGTGCGCTTTGCCACCAGTCACTATCTGACGGCCGATCAGGTGCCGGCTTTCTCGCTGCCCCAACATCCCTCCGGCGTGATGACCCTGGCCGCGGCACACCCGATCTACTGCTGTCCGCTGCGGGAGAAGGAGCCGCTGATCCGTCTGGCGAAATCAGCGCTGGTGACGGTATATCCGCTGTTTGACGGGCGCCTGCTGATGGTGGTGAATATTCATGCGGTCAACTTTAGCCTAGGCGTTGAGGTCTACAGCAAGCAGCTGGATCCGATAGGGGAGCAGATTGCCCTGCATAAGGGGCCGGTGATCATGGCGGGGGATTTCAATGCCTGGAGTAATCGCCGTCTGAATGCCCTGAGGCGCTTTGCCAGCGGTATGGAGCTACGTGAGGTCCACTTCACGAACGATCATCGCCGTACGGCCTTTGGGCGTCCTTTAGACTTTGTTTTTTATCGTGGTTTAGGCGTTGTGGAGGCATCGGTACTGGTGACTCAGGCCTCAGATCATAATCCGCTGCTGGTTGAGTTTCGTCCCGAGTGATGGACCTCCATACCGTGCAATAAAAAAGCGCCGAAAAGGCGCTTTTTTATTGCCGTTAGTGGCGTCAGCTGTTGCCGTCCTGCTTATCCCTCACGTACAGGGTGAGCAGATCGCCCGGCTGGATCTGACCCGGGTTGTTCACTTTGCTGTTCCAGCGCATGACATCATCGATGTCGACGCCGTGGCGGCGTGCAATACTGGAGAGTGAGTCCCCTTTCCGCACCTTATAGGTGATGGTATTGTCCGCCAGCGCAGTGCCTTTCGCGTCCGTGGCGACCTTCAGCGTCTGCCCGGCCTTCAGGGTACTGCGGCTGCCCATATTATTCATGCTCAGCAGCGTTTTCTGCGTCATGTTTAGGCGACGGGCGATGCCAGACACCGTATCGCCGCTGCGCACCCGGTAGGTTGACGCGCTGCGATTGTTCGCCAGCTCGGTATCCGGCTGGATCGCGGCAATTTCACGTTCTGCCAACGAATCCTTCAGCCGATCAACGTGAGCCTGAGGCACCATGATATAGCGCGGACCGTGACCGCTCGGCGCGGTAACGTTGCGCTTATAGCCTGGGTTGAACGACTTCAGCTTAGTCAGCGACATCCCGGCCATCTCGGCAGCCTGACTGAGCTGCATCTGCTGACCGACGTCAACGCGCGCTAGCGCCCGCTCCTGGCTCGACTTAGGCAGCTTGATACCGTAGCGCTGGTTATGCTTAATGATATCGCTCAGCGCCAGCACCTTCGGCACGTACAGCGCCGTCTCACGCGGTAGGGAGAGAGACCAATAGTCGGTCGGACGCCCTTTGCGCTTGTTGGCCTTGATCGCCTGCATGACACGCCCTTCGCCGCTGTTGAATGCAGCCAGAGTCAGCAGCCAGTCACCGTCGAACATCTTGTTCATGCGCTGCATCATATCCAGCGCAGCCGTTGTCGAGGCGGCGATATCCCGGCGTCCGTCATACCACTGGTTCTGTTTCAATCCGTAGTTACGACCCGTTTGAGGCACGATCTGCCATAGCCCTGCGGCGTTGGCCGATGATGTTGCATGCGGATTAAAAGCGCTCTCCACTATGGGTAGCAGTACCAGTTCCATCGGCATATTACGTTTCTTAATCTGCTCGACAATCCAGTACATGTACGGCTCTGCCCGTAATGTTACATCGTGGAGATAGCTCTTATTGCGTAAATACTTGTTTCGTTGCTCGCGGATCCGGGCATTGTCCGGAACCTTTATCTTCATGTCGTCACTAATGAAGCCCCATAAGTCATCCTGCGCGAGGGTATTGCTGTCGCTTAACCATCGCGCGGAGGTCGCTCGTGCGTCCGAGGGCTGTCCTGCTTCACTTCGACTGACAGAAGACAAACTCTGTGCATATTGCTCCGGCTGTGATTGGGAGGCCCCATGACAGCCAGCCAACAACACGGAGGCGAAGATAATCGCTTTAGCCTTCATGTGTGTGTCACTGGTGATTAAAAGACGAGCAATAATACGTTGCTTGGCCGCACAACACAAGAAAAAGCTTTAAAAGCTGTCTTTCATGTCGCGTAGACAGGCAAAAACTCGCCAAATCTCATTAGGTTGCGTAGGAAAACCTACATTCCTTTGCAAATCATCATCATAACAGCGTAAGAATGGATTTATTTCCCTCTCAATCCGTAGCGTTGAAGGCACCGTAGGTTGCTGTTTTGCCCGCAACGTCGCTACGTGTTGCTGATATGTTTCTATTGCCCTGTTTTGGGGTAAGACATGCCGTGCAAATTGCAGATTTGACTCGGTATATTCGTGAGCGCAGCACACCAGCGTGTTATCAGGAAGTTGCATAATGCGCTGTAGCGAGTCAAACATTTGCTGCGCACTGCCCTCAAACAGGCGGCCGCAGCCGGCGGAAAATAGCGTATCGCCGCAAAACAGGTAAGGGGCGCTGTAGTAGGCCACATGGCCCAGCGTATGTCCCGGCAGGGCCATGACCGAAATCTGGCACTCTAGCAGGGAGAACGTATCGCCGTCGGCCACGATCTGGGTACACCCCAGCCCCTGCGTTTCTGCCGGGCCGTAAACCGGCATTTCAGGGTAGGCTTGGACGAGCTCTGCAACGCCGCCAACGTGGTCATTATGATGATGCGTCAGCAGGATGGCTTTAGGGGTTATCCTATTCTCTGTCAAATAGTGTAAAACCGGCGCGGCGACGCCGGGATCGACGATCAGACATTGATGCTGCGGATTGATTAGCAGCCAGATGTAGTTATCCTGTAGGACAGGAAGACCGATAAGATCCATGATGTTATCTACTCCAAAGTCAGAGGTGACGATGAAACCGGCACTGAGCAAGCGTACGCTGAACGCGCCTTTTACCTGGCGGCAAATCCCGTGGGGAATGCACTACCGGGCCGCGCTGGAGCTGCGTTTAACGCCGTGGTGGCCCAAGCTGTTTGGCTACCATTTGCTGAAGCTGGGGGCGCTGAGCACCGATCTGGCAACGGACCGCTGTACCATATCACATCAGGTGAGTGTGGCGCCGGAGGGAGAGCATTTACAGGTGATTGCCGATCTCACGCATCTGCCGTTCGCCGCGAAGTCGGTGGATGCTTGCCTGCTGGCCCACACCTTGGGCTACTCCCGCGATCCGCACCGGGTGCTGCGCGAGGTCGATCGGGTACTGGTAGATGACGGTTGGCTTATCATCAGCGCCTTTAGTCCGCTGAGCCTGCTGGGGATGGGGAAGCTGGTGCCCGGATTGTGCCGCCGGGTGCCCTATAACAGCCGTATGTTCAGTATGGGACGCCTCATCGACTGGCTGAATCTGCTGAACTACGAGGTGCTGGCGGCGTCACGTTTTCAGGTGCTGCCCTGGCATCAGCCCTGTGTTTCTCTGCTGAGTCGCCACTTTCCGGCGATGGGGTGTCTGATGCTGATCGTGGCGCGGAAGCGCACCGTTCCGTTGACCTTGACGCCGCAGCGCGTCCTACGGGCGCATCACGGGATCCGCCGCGCGCTTGGCGGCGCGGCGAAGATCCTGCGGCGACCGGCTTAGTGGCACCGCCGGTGACGCGGCTACTCGGGATTGTAGCCGCTGTCCTCCCGGGTCGGTGCCCCGGCGGCGCTGCGTGCCAGCTCATCGCAGCGTTCGTTCTCCGGGTGGCCGGCGTGGCCTTTGACCCATATCCACTCCACCTGATGCGGGCCGATGGCCTGATCCAGCCGCTGCCACAGATCGACGTTTTTCACCGGTTTTTTATCCGCCGTTTTCCAGCCGCGTCGTTTCCAGCCGTGGATCCACTGGGTGATGCCCTGACGGACATACTGGCTATCGCTGAACAGTGTGACCTGACAGGCGCTGGTCAGCGTCTCCAGGGCGACGATGGCCGCCATCAGCTCCATGCGGTTGTTGGTGGTTAGCCGATAGCCGGCGCTGAGCGCCTTTTCATGCTGACGGTAGCGTAGAATGGCGCCATAGCCACCCGGACCCGGGTTACCCAGGCAGGAGCCATCGGTGAAAATCTCAACCTGCTTTAACATCTCTGGTAGACTACTCCCTGATCAAAACCGTGAGTCTGACATAAAGTGACACGATGAGCACAGTAAAATGACTACCCCTATCGCCCGCCAAATCGTCCTCGATACGGAAACCACCGGTATGAACCAGGTGGGTGCCCACTATGAGGGGCATCGCATCATTGAAATCGGCGCCGTTGAAGTGGTTAATCGTCGCCTGACCGGCCGTAATTTTCACGTTTACCTGAAGCCGGATCGCCTGGTGGATCCCGAGGCGTTTACGGTGCACGGCATCAGCGATGACTTTTTGCTGGATAAGCCCAGCTTTGCCGAGGTTGCCGACGAGTTTCTGGCGTTTATCCGCGGCGCGGAGCTGGTGATCCATAACGCGCCGTTCGATATCGGCTTTATGGACTATGAGTTTGCCAAGCTGGGGCGCGATCTGCCGAAGACGGAGACATTCTGCACTATCACCGATAGCCTGGTGATGGCGCGTCGCCTGTTTCCGGGCAAAAGGAACAGCCTGGATGCGCTGTGCAACCGCTATGAGATAGACAACAGCAAACGTACGCTGCACGGGGCGCTGCTGGATGCCCAGATCCTGGCCGACGTTTACCTTATCATGACCGGTGGCCAGACATCGCTGGCGTTTTCCAGCGACGGCGACGGCGCCTCTCAGTCGCAGGCGTCGGAAATTCGCCGGGTGGTACGCGGCGCTAAAGGGCTACGGATCGTGTACGCCAGCGAGGCGGAGCTGGCGGCCCATGAACAGCGCCTGGATCTGGTCCAGAAAAAGGGCGGCAGCTGTCTGTGGCGTAGCTAAACGAGAAAATTTGCTGGAAAATCATCGCAAAGTATAAAATATGTGCGAATGATGGTTTTGCGGTGAAAAAGGGTTGACGCCGCCGGGCGCTGACCGTAATATGCGCCTCGTTCCCCCAGCGGGAACAACGCGGAGCGGTAGTTCAGTTGGTTAGAATACCTGCCTGTCACGCAGGGGGTCGCGGGTTCGAGTCCCGTCCGTTCCGCCAACATTCCAAGCCCCGGTTCAGAAATGAACCGGGGTTTTTCGTTTTATCCCTCATCGATCAGTCGCCGCGGGCGGCAGCGCCGGCGTTTCCGGCGCGAGGATGGCCGGGCCGGCGGGATCACAGAATTTTGTGTGGGCCGAAGCACTCATAGTGCAGCCGTTCCGCATCGACGCCCTGCGCCAGCAGCTGCCGCGCCACGTGCTGCATAAAGCCAATCGGTCCACAGAAATAGAACTGCATGCGCGGATCGCGCAGCCCATCGCCCACGGCGCCGAGATCCATCGTACCGCGATGCCAGCGGGCGTGGACCGGCTGCGCGGGTTCGCCGCGGCGTAGCCACAGATGCGCGTGATGCAGGGGAACCGTGGCCAGCAGGCGCTCGCTCTCCTCGCCAAAGGCGCGTACGGGGTCGCTGTCGGCGGCGTGCAGCCAGTACAGCGGGGCGCGCTGTCCACGGCGGCTCAGGGTATCCAGCATGCTGAGCAGCGGGGTCACACCGACGCCTGCCGAGATTAGCGCCAGCGGCGTCTCTGGTGTCGTTTCTAAGGTAAACCCGCCGCAGGGAGCTGAGAGGTGCAGCGTATCGCCCGCGCCGGCGACGTCGTGCAGGTAGCGGGAGACGGCGCCCTGAGGCTCCCGTTTGACGGCGATACGGTAATGCTGACCGTTGGGGGCATGGGTCAGTGAATACTGACGGATCGCCTGGCGCGGGAGGCTGGGATGGCGCACATATACGCCCAGATACTGCCCCGGGAGGAAGCTGGCGATCGGCGCGCCATCCTGTGGCACCAGCGTAAAGCTGGTGATCAGGTCGCTCTCCGCCCGTTTTTCGGCGATCGTAAACGCTCGCTGATGCGCCCAGCCGCCGGGCTGTCCGACGTGTCCCTGATACAGCCGGGCCTCCCGCGCAATAAACAGCTGCGCCAGCGCGTCGTAGGCCTTTCCCCAGGCGTTTAGCACATCGCTGCCGGGGTTGAACAGCTCCTCCAGCGTTTTGAGCAGATGATGGCCAACGATGGCGTACTGCTGCGGCTGAATACCGACGCTGACGTGCCGGTGAGCGATACGCTCCACCGCGCCGGCCAGCGCGGCGGGGGTATCAATGTGGGCGGTATAGGCGCAGATGGCGTTAAACAGCGCCTCGCGCTGATCGCCGCTGCGCTGGTGGCTCATATTGAAGAGAGGCTTCAGCTCTGGATGATGGTGAAACATGCGTTGGTAGAAATGGGCGGTCAGTCCCGGGCCATACTGCTGCAGCAGCGGCAGGGTGGATTTGATGATAGCGATGGTTTGTGTGTCCAGCATGGGCGCTCCTGGGCGTTGTCAATTAAGTTGCATTTTAAATGCAACTTAAAGCTTTTAGGCGACGCTGTAAATCAA
Organism: Edwardsiella anguillarum ET080813; assembly: GCF_000264765.2. Classification (GTDB taxonomy): domain Bacteria; phylum Pseudomonadota; class Gammaproteobacteria; order Enterobacterales; family Enterobacteriaceae; genus Edwardsiella; species Edwardsiella anguillarum. The sequence continues at coordinate 986,718 of NZ_CP006664.1, read as the reverse complement.
TAATTGCCGATGGGCCTCATTGGCGTTACGGTAATGGTGTTTTTTTATGCACGCCTATCGCTGCGCGCACAAAAATGCAACAAGGTGTCTATCTGGCCGAGGCCTTGCGCCACGGAGTGCCAAACGATTGCGCAAAAGATGGGGCAAGGTGTTTGTAACAAGCTAAAAACATATTACACTGTGACGATTGCCCGTTGGGGTGGAGATGTATTGGCTGTGAGGGCCAGATTTACTCAAAACCGGTTAGCTGAGTCAGGAGAAGCGGATGTTAAAGCGTGAGATGAACATTGCCGATTACGATGCCGAGCTGTGGCAGGCAATGCAGCAGGAAGTGACGCGTCAGGAGCAGCATATTGAGCTGATTGCCTCGGAAAACTACACCAGCCCGCGGGTTATGCAGGCGCAGGGCTCCCAGCTGACCAATAAATATGCCGAAGGCTATCCGGGCAAGCGCTACTACGGCGGCTGCCAGTATGTGGATCAGGTCGAGCAGCTGGCGATCGATCGCGCCAAGGCGCTGTTTGGCGCCGACTACGCTAACGTGCAGCCCCACTCTGGCTCTCAGGCCAATTTCGCCGTTTATACCGCGCTGCTGCAGCCGGGCGATACGGTACTGGGCATGAACCTGGCGCACGGCGGCCATCTGACGCACGGCTCTCCGGTTAACTTTTCCGGTAAGCTGTATAACGTGGTGCCTTACGGCATCGACGCGCATGGCCGTATCGACTATGACGATCTGGCGGCGCAGGCGCAGCAGCACCGTCCGAAGATGATCATCGGCGGTTTCTCGGCCTATTCCGGCGTCGTGGACTGGGCGCGTATGCGCGAGATCGCCGATAGCATCGGCGCCTACCTGTTTGTGGATATGGCGCACGTGGCGGGTCTGGTCGCCGCCGGGGTTTACCCCAATCCGGTTCCCCATGCTCACGTCGTGACCACCACCACCCATAAGACCCTAGCCGGTCCGCGCGGCGGCCTGATCCTGGCCAAGGGGTTGGATGAGGCGCTGTATAAAAAGCTGAACTCTGCCGTGTTCCCGGGGGCGCAGGGCGGGCCGCTGATGCACGTGATCGCCGCCAAGGCGGTCGCGCTGAAAGAGGCGATGGAGCCCGAGTTTACCCGTTACCAGCAGCAGGTGGCTAAGAATGCCAAGGCGATGGTCGACGTCTTCCTGCAGCGCGGCTATAAGGTGGTGTCCGGCGGCACGGAAAACCATCTGTTCCTGCTGGATCTGGTCGACAAGCAGATCACCGGCAAAGAGGCCGACGCCGCGCTGGGGCGCGCCAATATTACGGTGAATAAAAACAGCGTGCCCAACGATCCGCAGAGCCCGTTCGTGACCTCCGGCATCCGCGTCGGCACCCCGGCCATCACGCGCCGTGGCTTTAACGAGGCGGAGTCCCGCGAGCTGGCGGGATGGATGTGCGACGTACTGGACAACATCCATGATGAGGCCACGATCGCCTGCACTAAACAGAAGGTGCTGGCTCTCTGTGAACGCCTGCCGGTCTATGCCTGACCGACTACCAGCCCTGCCGAGCCCGCCGCGTGCGGGCTTTTTTACGCCGGTGGCTCCTGTAGTCGGCCGGCCTGCATCAGCCAGGCGCCGATACTGACGGCGATCAGGCTCAGTTCCTCGGGGGAGAAGCGGATACGGTAGTGTCGCTCCAGCCCGGCGATGGCTCGGCGGGTGAGCGCCAGTAATGCGGGATGGTGAGACGCCAGCTCCGCCGCCAGCGGTGTGCCGATACGGATGTCGAACAGCGCGCGCTCAACGGCGGCACCGAGGTGGGCGAACAGGCGGGCGCACAGCCTTTCGCGCTGGGAGAGTCGCACATCGCTGTCGCGCTCGACGCAGTCGACGCAGCGCTCAATCTCGTGCATGAGGGCTCGGTCCTGCGCATTGTCCCGCGGGCTGTGGCTATGATTCTTGAGCAGGGTTAACAGCAGCGTCGCGAATAGCCGTTCCTGTTCCAGAACGTCCGCCGGCGCGTCGCCGATGTAGATGCGGCATAGCGCCTCGGCAACGGCATACTCCTCTTTCTGCTCCAGCCAGCGGCGGCGGTAGGGCAGCAGCCAGCAGGGCATCAGTGAATCCGATCGACCGCCGTGGCCCTGTGCGGCGGCGTATAGCATCATGCAGCCGATCAGCTGGCGCTGGCGCGGCGTAAAGGCCGCGGATGCCGGGATAGTTGGGGATTCCAGGATCGGGGCGCGTTGCTGCAGGCGTTCGTAGAGCGTCTGTCGAGAAAAGGCTGGGTGCAGGGCAGGAGATAGCAGGAGCTCCACGTTGGCCGGGAAGTAGCGCAGCGTACGCTGTAGCCAGTGCAGCAGGCACAGCCGCCACTCATAGGCCGGGCCGTGCAGGCGATAGCCATGGCGCGGGTGGAAGCTGATATGCAGGGCGTGATAGCGCATGATGTCGCTGACCAGGTGACTCAGATCTCGCTCGGCCTCATAGGGTGTTTGCTGCTGCAGCTTACACAGGCGCGCCATCGTCAGCGGCGTCGTCGGCAGCAGCAGCCGCAGCGCCAGATTACAGTGTCGCTCAGCGCGGGAGTGCGGCGGCGGCAGCGGGACATCGTTCTGCATGTGTGTTTCCCCCCGGGCGAAGAGCGACGAAACCGGCATAGGGTACGCCCCGCGAGGCGGACGCTGGGGCATCGTCTAAGCATAGCAAAGCCCGACGACCTCGGTGGGGCGTCCACGCGGGGTTTCCGTGCGGCGGCGAGCGCAAAAAAGCAAAACGCCCTGCGCGGGGGCTCCGGCAGGGCGTTGAAAAAGACGAATTTGGTGCCCATTCGGGCGGGCGATTAGCGCTTCAGCGCATCGCTCAGCTCGTCGCGTAGGGCGCCCAGCAGCGACTTGACGACGCGGGGGTTACCGGCGACGACGTTACCGCTGGCCAGGTAGCCATGGCCACCGATAAAGTCGGTAACCAGACCGCCCGCTTCGCGCACCAGCAGCTCACCGGCGGCGAAGTCCCACGGCTTCAGGCCGATTTCAAAGAAACCGTCCACGCGGCCGGCGGCGACGTAGGCCAGATCCAGCGCGGCAGAGCCGGTGCGGCGGAAGTCGGCGCACTGGGTAAACAGCTTATCGACCATCTTGATGTAGGTGGCGGCGTGATGTTTCATCTTGAACGGGAAGCCGGTGGCCAGGATGGTGCCATCCAGATCTTTGGCGACGCCGGTGCGCAGGCGGTAGCCGTTGAGCTGCGCGCCCTGACCACGGGTGGCGGTATACAGCTCGTTGCGCATCGGATCATAGACGACGGCGACTTCGGTGCGGCCCTTGATGCGTACGGCGATGGACACCGCAAAGTGCGGCAGACGCTTGACGAAGTTGGTGGTGCCATCCAGCGGATCGATTACCCATTGGATCTCGTGATCTTCACCCAGCAGCTCACCGCACTCTTCGCTGATAATAGTGTGCTTGGGGTAAGACTTGCGGATGGTCTCGATGATCAGGTGTTCAGCATCGCGATCGACGTTGGTCACAAAATCATTGCTGCCTTTCTGGCTGGCTTCTACTGAGTCGGGCGTTTCGTAACTTTTGGCAATCAGGTTACCGGCCTTGCGCGCGGCGCGCACGGCGATGTTCAGCATCGGATGCATGGGAATCTTCCACTAGATGTTAAAGAACGGGAAATTTAGACGGCGCAGAGTATAGCAAAGTGCGCGGCAAACAACCATGCCGTTTTGATATCCGTGGACCATAACAATAAATAGTGTTTTATATCAATTGGCTGTGAAATTGCTCGGCGGTAAATAAATCAATAGAAACCATTAATAGCGCCTTATGGTAAAATCGCAGAATCAATTCAACCGTGTAATGAGTAAGCATGCTGGACAATATTCGCATCGTGCTGGTGGAAACCTCCCACACCGGCAACATGGGGTCAACCGCCCGCGCCATGAAGACCATGGGACTGACCAACCTGTATCTGGTGAACCCGCTGGTACGCCCCGACTCACAGGCCATTGCCCTGTCGGCCGGCGCCAGCGATGTGATCGGCAACGCGACCATCGTGGACAGCTTCGATGACGCGATCGCCGGCTGCAGCCTGGTGGTGGGCACCAGCGCCCGTTCGCGCTCGCTGCCGTGGCCGATGCTGGAGCCGCGCGAATGCGGCCAGCGCAGCGCCATGGAGTCGGAGCATGCGCCCGTCGCCATCGTATTTGGCCGTGAGCGGGTCGGGTTGACCAACGATGAGCTGCAGAAGTGCCATTACCATGTGCAGATCCCGGCTAATCCGGAGTACACCTCGCTGAATCTGGCGATGGCGGTGCAGATCCTCAGCTATGAAATCCGCGTCGCGCATCTGGATCGCCAGGCGGCCAAGGCGCCGGCGGTGGAGGAGGCGGCCTATCCGCTGGCGGACGATCTGGAGCGCTTTTATGCCCATCTGGAGCAGACGCTGCACCACACCGGTTTTATCCGTGAGAAGAATCCGGGTCAGGTCATGAACCGTCTGCGCCGCCTGTTCACTCGCGCCCGCCCGGAGGCTCAGGAGCTGAATATCCTGCGCGGTATACTGGCCTCAATTGATAAGTGCGACGCAGAACGGCACGAAAGTTAACTGCGACAGCGGCTATATCATAGTAGAATACACGGGTATTTTTGCGTGGACGCTGGCTGGTATTGCCGCGCGTTTCTCGCGGAGGGGCGGCGTCGACAACGGCATAATACTTGACTAAAATAGTAGGATAAATGGTTGACTGAAATAGTCAGGAATGAGAGGATGAAACCGTTGAGCAACACCGCGTGTTTCACTCTTTTTCCCAAAGGGACTATTAGCCATGAGACTGACATCCAAAGGGCGCTATGCCGTAACAGCCATGCTCGATGTGGCGCTTCACTCCCAGGAAGGACCGGTACCGCTGGCGGATATTTCAGAACGCCAGGGGATCTCGCTCTCTTATCTGGAGCAACTGTTCTCTCGCCTGCGCAAGAATGGTCTGGTGGCCAGCGTACGCGGTCCCGGCGGCGGTTACCTGCTAGGAAAAGAGGCCAGCGAGATTGCCATCGGCGCGGTGATCACCGCCGTGGATGAGTCGGTGGACGCAACCCGCTGCCAGGGAAAAGAGGGCTGCCAGGGGGGAACCCGCTGCTTGACCCACGCGCTGTGGCGCGATCTCAGCGAGCGTATCAGCGGCTTTCTAAACAATATTTCGCTGGCGGAGCTGGTCAATAACCAGGAAGTCATGGATGTGGCTGACCGACAGGATATCGATGCACGGCGCAGCGTTGTCGCGGCCGGGCGTCAGGATACGATTAACGTGAACCTGCGCGCCTAAGCGCGGGCACGGCGTTGAATTATCACCCGTAGGCAAATCATTTTTGGAAGTGATGTACGGAGCAAAAGAATGAAATTACCGATTTATATGGACTACTCCGCAACGACGCCGGCCGATCCGCGCGTGGCTGAGAAGATGATGCAGTATCTGACGCTGGACGGTACATTCGGTAACCCAGCTTCCCGCTCCCACCGCTTCGGCTGGCAAGCCGAAGAGGCGGTAGACGTTGCGCGCAATAACATCGCCGAGCTGGTGGGTGCCGATCCGCGCGAGATCGTGTTTACCTCCGGTGCGACCGAGGCCGATAACCTGGCCATCAAAGGCGCCGCCAACTTCTATCAGAAGAAGGGCAAGCACATCATTACCTGTAAGACCGAGCACAAAGCGGTGCTGGATACCTGCCGTCAGCTGGAGCGTGAAGGCTTTGAGGTGACCTATATGGCGCCGCAGCCCAACGGGCTGATCGACCTGAATGCCCTGGAAGCGGGGATGCGTGACGACACGATCCTGGTCTCCATCATGCATGTGAATAACGAAATCGGTATCATTCAGGATATTGAGACCATCGGCGAGATGTGCCGCGCGCGAGGCATTATTTTCCACGTGGATGCCACCCAGAGCGTGGGCAAACTGCCGATTGATCTGAGTAAACTGAAGGTCGATCTGATGTCATTCTCCGGCCATAAAATCTATGGCCCGAAGGGCATTGGTGCCCTGTACGTTCGCCGCAAGCCGCGCGTGCGTATCGAAGCGCAGATGCACGGCGGCGGCCATGAGCGCGGTATGCGTTCCGGGACCCTGCCGGTACACCAGATCGTCGGGATGGGCGAGGCCTACCGTATCGCCAAAGAGGTGATGCCGACCGAAGTTCCGCGTCTGCGCGCCCTGCGCGATCGCCTGTGGAACGGGCTGAAGGATATCGAAGAGGTGTATCTGAACGGCTCCCTGGAGCAGGGGGCGCCGAACATCCTGAACGTCAGCTTTAACTTTGTTGAAGGGGAATCCCTGATCATGGCGCTGAAGGATCTGGCCGTCTCTTCCGGGTCTGCCTGTACCTCTGCCAGTCTGGAGCCCTCCTATGTGCTGCGCGCACTGGGCCTGAACGATGAGCTGGCGCACAGCTCCATCCGCTTCTCTCTGGGGCGCTTTACCACGGAAGAAGAGGTCGATTACGCCATCGATCTGGTGCGTAAATCCATCGGCCGTCTGCGCGAGCTCTCACCGCTGTGGGAAATGCATAAGCAGGGCGTGGATATCAGCACCATCGAATGGTCAGCCCATTAATTCCCTGGACACCCTTTTAGGAGCATCGATAAATGGCTTATAGCGATAAAGTGATCGATCACTACGAGAATCCGCGCAACGTCGGATCCTTTGACAATAGCGATCCCAGCGTCGGCAGCGGTATGGTTGGCGCACCGGCCTGCGGCGACGTGATGAAGTTGCAGATTAAAGTCAACAATGAGGGTATCATTGAGGACGCCCGTTTCAAGACCTACGGCTGTGGCTCTGCCATCGCCTCCAGCTCGCTGGTCACTGAGTGGGTCAAGGGCAAGTCCCTGGAGCAGGCGGCGGAGATCAAGAATACCGATATCGCCGAGGAGCTGGCGCTGCCGCCGGTGAAGATCCACTGCTCGATCCTGGCAGAAGACGCCATCAAGGCGGCGATCGCCGATTATAAAAACAAGCATAGCGCGGAATAAGCGCCGCGCTCCGGCGGCCGGTTCTCTGGTCGCCGTCACCCTGAATTTTTTGACTGAGGTTGTTGTATGTCGATTACCATGAGCGACTCCGCTGCAAAGCGCGTACAGACATTTTTAACCAATCGCGGTAAGGGATTGGGCCTGCGTCTGGGGGTAAAAACCTCAGGCTGTTCGGGCATGGCGTATGTGCTGGAGTTTGTCGATGTCCTGAACGAGGACGATGTGGTTTTCGAGGATAAAGGGGTGAAGGTCATCGTTGACGGAAAGAGCCTGGTGTACCTCGACGGCACCGAGCTGGACTTCGTTAAAGAGGGCCTGAACGAAGGCTTTAAGTTCAACAACCCGAACGTTAAGAATGAGTGCGGCTGCGGCGAGAGCTTTAACGTTTAACCCGCGCCCGCGCCCGCGTCACCGGCGGCCGTCGCCTTTCCTTAACCAGCCGACGTCGGCGACGCCGCTTTCACGGTATCAGCATCAGAGTACGGCATGGACTACTTCACGCTTTTCGGGTTGCCGGCACGCTATGACGTGGACGGCAGCCTGCTCGCTGTGCGTTTTCAGGACCTGCAGCGTCAGTTTCACCCCGATCGTTTCGCCACCGCGCCCGAGCGCGATCGTCTGCTGGCGATGCAGCAGGCGACGACCATCAACGACGCCTATCAGACGCTCAAACATCCTCTCAAGCGGGCCGAGTACCTGCTCTCGCTGCACGGTTTTGACATCAATAATGAACAGCAGACCCTGCGCGATACGGCTTTCCTGATGGAGCAGATGACCCTGCGCGAGGAGCTGGAGGCGCTGGAGCAGCGCGCCGACGCCGATGAGGCGTTAATGAACTTTGCCGACGGGATCGCTAAAATGGTGCAGGCCCGCAGCGCGCAGATGGTGAGTGAGCTGGATCGTCAGGCCTGGACCCAGGCGGCGGACAGCGTGCGCAAGCTACGATTTCTAGACAGGCTCCAGCAGCAGACCGAACAGCTGGAAGAGCGGCTGCTGGGGATGTAACCCTTTTTGATGGAGTAACGGAAGCGAACATGGCGTTATTACAAATCAGTGAGCCGGGACTGAGTGCCGCGCCGCATCAGCGTCGTCTGGCGGCGGGTATCGATCTGGGCACCACCAACTCTCTGGTGGCGACCGTGCGCAGCGGCCAGGCCGAAACGCTGGCCGATGAGCTGGGTCGCCATCTGCTGCCGTCGGTAGTGCGCTACCAGGCTGGCGGGCATATCGTCGGCGCTGAGGCCCGTGAGCAGGCCGCCGACGATCCGCTCAATACCGTGGGCTCGATTAAACGCATGATGGGGCGTTCGCTGGCCGACGTTCAGGCGCGTTACCCGCATTTACCCTATCAGATGCACGCCAGCGAGAGCGGTATGCCGCAGCTGGCGACGGCGGCGGGCAGCGTCAACCCGATCCAGGTGTCCGCCGACATCCTCGCCGCACTCTCTGCGCGCGCGCAGGCGGCCCTGGGCGGCGAGCTGGACGGGGTGGTGATCACCGTGCCAGCCTACTTCGATGATGCGCAGCGCCAGGGGACGAAAGACGCCGCGCGTCTGGCTGGTCTGCACGTGCTGCGCCTGCTCAATGAGCCGACCGCGGCCGCCATCGCCTACGGTCTGGACTCCGCCCAGGAGGGGGTGATCGCGGTTTACGATCTCGGCGGCGGCACCTTTGATATCTCGATTCTGCGCCTTAGCCGCGGGGTGTTTGAGGTCTTGGCCACCGGCGGCGACTCCGCGCTGGGCGGCGATGACTTTGACCACCTGCTGGCCGACTGGCTGCGTGAGCAGGCCGGTCTGCACGACCGTAGCGATGCCGGGCTGGCGCGCCGCTTCCTGGATGCGGCCGTCGCGGCAAAAATCGCCCTGAGCGCCCAGCAAGAGACGACGGTGTGCGTCGGCGACTGGCAGGGTGAGGTGAGCCGGGATCAGCTGGATGCGCTGATCGCGCCGCTGGTTAAGCGCACACTGCTGGCCTGTCGCCGGACGCTAAAAGATGCCGGTGTTACCCGCGACGAGGTGCTGGAGGTGGTGATGGTTGGTGGCTCAACCCGGGTACCGCTGGTGCGGACGCTGGTGGGCGACTTCTTTGGCCGTCCGCCGCTGACCGCGATCGATCCCGACCGCGTGGTGGCGATCGGTGCGGCTATCCAGGCCGATATTCTGGTCGGCAATAAACCGGATGCCGATATGTTGCTGCTGGATGTGATCCCGCTCTCACTGGGGCTGGAGACCATGGGTGGGCTGGTCGAGAAGGTGATCCCGCGCAATACCACCATCCCGGTGGCTCGGGCGCAGGAGTTTACCACCTTTAAAGATGGCCAGACGGCGATGATGATCCATGTGCTGCAGGGCGAGCGTGAGCTGGCCCAGGATAATCGTTCACTAGCGCGTTTTACCCTGCGCGGCATTCCGCCGCTGCCGGCGGGCGGCGCCCATATTCGCGTCACCTTCCAGGTGGATGCCGACGGGCTGCTCAGCGTGACCGCGATGGAGAAGTCTACCGGGGCGCAGGCGGCGATCCAGGTGAAGCCCTCCTACGGGCTGAGCGAAGACGAAATCGTCGGCATGCTGAAGGACTCCATGGCGAACGCCGAGGGCGATCTCAGCGCGCGTATGCTGGCGGAACAAAAAGTAGAGGCCGCGCGGGTGCTGGAAAGCCTGCACGGCGCGCTGCAGCAGGACAGTGCTCTGCTGGGCGAGCAGGAGCTGGCGGCAATCCGCCAGGCGCAGACGGCGCTGCAGGCCGCCGCCGCCGGTAATGATACGGCGGCGATCGAGGCGGCGATCAAGGCGCTGGATGCACAAACTCAAGAATTTGCCGCGCGGCGCATGGATAGCTCTATTCGTCGTGCTCTGGCCGGTCACTCTGTGGATGAGGTTTAAACATGCCAAAAATCGTATTTCTGCCCAATCAGGAACATTGCCCGGACGGGGCGGTGATCGAGGCCCAGGAAGGCGAAACGATCCTGGACGCCGCGCTGCGTAACGGGATTGAAATCGAACATGCCTGCGAGAAGTCCTGCGCCTGCACCACCTGTCACTGCATCGTCCGCGAAGGCTTTGACTCCCTTGCGGAGAGCAGCGAGCTGGAGGATGACATGCTGGACAAGGCCTGGGGTCTGGAGCCGGAAAGTCGCCTGAGCTGCCAGGCGCGGGTCGCGGATGAGGATCTGGTGGTCGAGATCCCGCGCTATACCGTTAACCATGCGCGGGAGCACTGAGGTGGGACTGAAGTGGCACGATAGCCGCGCCATCGGCGAGGCGCTATATGACGCGTATCCGGACGTCTCCCCACAGAGCGTGCGCTTTACCGATCTGCACCGCTGGATCTGCAGTCTGGATGATTTTGATGACGATCCGGGCGCCTCCAGTGAAAAAATTCTGGAAGCCATCCTGCTGGTCTGGTTAGATGAGGCAGAGTGAGAGGGGCCTCCCCCGTCGTTGAGTTCGGCGCGGGAGTCGGCCCGGGCAAGCCACCCGTAGGGGTGGCTTTTTACTATAGACCGCCCGCGACGTCCGTTCGCGGGGGGCCGCGAAGCAAGCGGGAGAACACGTATGACCAATGAATTGATGCCGGTCCATTTATCAAGTCAGTGCGCGGATATGCGCTGGGGCAGCGATGCGCTGCTGAGCGCGGACGCTCAGGGGATGACCATTCATGCCGGAGAGCCGCTGGACCTCGGGGCGGTTCAGCGCGCCGCGCGCCGCCTGGATACCCAGGGGATGAAGCAGGTCTCTCTGCAGGGGACGTCGTGGAGCCTGAGCGTCTGCTGGGCGTTTTGGCAGGGCTTTCGCAATCCGAAGGGCGGGCAGCACGTGCAGTGGCCTGCGCTGAGCGCCGCCGATCGCGCCGAGCTGGATCGCCGCCTGCTGAATATCGACTGGGTGCGCGACACCATCAATCTCCCGGCGGAAAACCTGGGGCCGACTCAGCTGGCGCAGCGCGCGGTCGATCTGCTGTGCGCACAGGCCTGCGACAGCATTCACTACCGCATCATTAAGGGTGACGATCTGCGCGAGCAGGGCTATATGGGGCTGCACAGCGTTGGCCGCGGCTCTGCGCGCGCGCCGGCGCTGCTGGAGCTGGATTATAATCCCGGCGGTAAGTCTGATACACCGGTGCTGGCCTGCCTGGTTGGGAAGGGGATCACCTTTGACTCCGGCGGCTATAGCCTGAAGCAGACGGCCTTCATGGATGCCATGAAGTCGGACATGGGCGGTGCGGCGCTGGTGACCGGCGCTCTGGCGCTGGCGATCGCGCAGGGGCTGCAGGCGCGGGTCAAACTCTACCTGTGCTGCGCGGATAACCTGGTCAGCGGCAACGCGTTCAAACTGGGCGATATCATTTCGTATCGCAACGGCAAACGGGTTGAGATTATGAATACCGATGCCGAAGGGCGCCTGGTGCTGGCCGATGGCCTGATCGATGCCTCGCGTCAGGCGCCGCGCATGATCATCGACTGCGCGACTCTGACCGGCGCGGCCAAGACCGCGGTCGGCGGCGACTACCATGCGCTGTTTTCCTTTGACGATGCGCTGGCGGCGGCGCTGCAGGAGAGTGCGACTCAGGAAGATGAGCTGTTCTGGCGTCTGCCGCTGGCGGAGTTTCACCGTAGTCAGCTGCCCTCCGCCTTTGCCGATCTCAGCAACGTGGCCGGCGCGGCGCACTCGGCCGGCGCCAGTACGGCGGCGGCCTTCCTGTCGCACTTCGTCACTGACTACCGGCAGGGCTGGCTGCACATTGACTGCAGCGCCACCTACCGTAAGGCGGCGGTGGATCAGTGGTCCACCGGGGCGACCGGCATCGGCGTACGGACGCTGGCGCGCCTGCTGTTGACGCAGGCCGGGCGCTGCTGACGTTGACATTATGGCTCCGCCGCACGGCGGAGCCTGCATCGGCCAAGGAAATACGGAAACAGGAGAGATGACGGTGAGTACCTGCGATACCCCCCCCGATCACGATGATCGTCAGCATGAGCACGATCACCATCACGATACCCCCGAACAGCGGCTCGAATCCAGCCTGACCCAGGCAGCGGCCGATCCGGCCTATCTGGCGCTGTTTTACCGTGCGCTGCTGTCGTCGACGGTCTATCTTCCGGCTCGGGGTGACGCGATGGCGGAGGCGGACGACGATATGCTGGCGATCGAACACTGGGAAATGGAGGACGGCACGCGGGTGATCCCCTTTTTCTCTACGCCGGCGCGTCTACAACAGGCGCTGACGGACGGCGGTCCCGCGTCTTGGCACGCGCTGCCGGTCCGCGAACTGTTCGCTCTGACTCGCGGCGAGACGCTGTTTTTAAATCCCCGCGCGGAGGCGGGCAAGGCCTTCTACCCGCAGGAGGTGGCGATGCTGCTGGAGAGCGGCGGCATGGCACAGCCGCAGACGTTGTCGATCGACGGCGGCGCCGCGATCCGCGTCGGGCCGCTGGAGCGGACACCGGAGGCCCTGCAGAGCGGGCTGACCGTCCTGTGCGGCCAGCGCAATCTGGTGCGGAGCGCCTGGCTGGCGCATTTTCAGGATCCGCTCTGCGACGCGCAGCCGGTGCTGCTGCTGGCGCTGGAGCTGGAGGGAAACGATGCGGCCGCGCATCAGGCGCTGATCCGCGAGGCGGGCACCCTAGCCAGCGCCCTGCTGGATCAGGATGACGCGATCGACGTCTGCTGCCTTCGCCGTGATGCACAGGATCCGCTGGCCGACTACCTGCGCACCCACGTGACGCCGCTGTATCAGCGGCGCTGGGGCGGCTGGCTGCGCAACGCCATTGCGACGAGACGCTAGTCCGTCAGACCCATCCTCCGCCTACCGCCGGGAGAGCGCCCTGCGGTAGGCATCAAAATATTCATATCTTTTTAACAAATTAACGTCATTACCATAGGCAACCCCGCGGCGCCCTCTTATAATCGAATTCGCCAGTCTGCGCGCCCCGCCGGGCGGGCAACGGGCCGACTGGGCATCATCGGTAGCGATAAGCGTAAGTAAAATCTTCCGCCAGCTCATGGTGTTGGCATGACCGGGTGGCTTTCTTCCGTCGCTGTTGCGCCGTAGAATCCCGCGCGGATGTTGATTAAAGCTGTCTGACAGGGGTAGACATGACCTTAGAACGTACCTTTTCCATCGTAAAACCGAACGCAGTGGCCAAAAATGCCATCGGCGTCATCTACGCACGCTTTGAGTCTGCTGGCCTGAAGATCGTCGCCGCCAAAATGGTGCACCTGACGCGCGAGCAGGCGGAAGGCTTTTACGCCGAGCACCGCGGGCGCCCCTTCTTTGACGGCCTGGTGACCTTCATGACCTCCGGCCCGATCATGGTGCAGGTGCTGGAGGGTAACGATGCGGTGCGCCGTAACCGTGAGATCATGGGAGCCACGAATCCAGAAAACGCGCTGGCCGGTACGCTGCGCGCAGACTATGCCGATAGCCTGACGGAGAACGCGGTGCACGGCTCTGACTCTCCGGCCTCTGCCGAACGCGAAATCGCCTATTTCTTCAGCGCCGGCGACCTCTGCCCGCGCACCCGCTGAGCGCCCCGTCCGCGCGCCAAAATCCCGCCTGGGTGCATTATCGCCATGGCATCGGCGGGCGAGAGTAGGTACAATATGCCGCCCCGCGTTTTCTCCGGGGCGTTATTGTATGCCAGTTTCTGTCCTCTCCGCCCGTCGGGCGGGGGGCAACGAGCCGCAAAGTGTAACAACGAGGCCTGTCCATTTTATGTCCAAGAATCCTTTATCGCATCCGGGCGCTGCGCCCGATGCCACTGCCATCGAGTCTCCCTTGTCTGATATTCATGTAACGCCCGTTTCTGCTGACGCCGCGCCGTGCGCTTCTCAGGCGCCGGAAAAAATTAACCTGCTCGATCTGGATCGCAGGCAAATGCGCGAGTTTTTCATCCAGATGGGCGAAAAGCCGTTCCGCGCCGATCAGATCATGAAATGGATCTACCACTACTGCTGCGATGACTTTGACGCGATGACCGACATCAACAAGGTATTGCGTGCTAAGCTCAAGCAGGTGGCGGAAATCCGTGCGCCGGAGGTGGCGGTTGAGCAGCGCTCCTCTGACGGCACCATCAAGTGGGCGCTGCAGGTGGGCGATCAGCGGGTAGAGACGGTCTATATTCCGGAAGACGATCGGGCCACCCTGTGCGTCTCGTCCCAGGTGGGCTGCGCGTTGGAGTGCAAATTCTGTTCGACGGCCCAGCAGGGCTTTAACCGTAACCTGCGGGTTTCGGAGATCATCGGCCAGGTCTGGCGCGCGGCAAAAATCATCGGCGCGCAGAAGGTGACCGGCAACCGTCCGATCACCAACGTGGTGATGATGGGGATGGGGGAGCCGCTGCTCAACCTGACCAACGTGATCCCGGCGATGGAGATTATGCTGGATGATTTTGGCTTCGGTCTTTCCAAGCGTCGCGTCACCCTGTCCACCTCCGGCGTGGTGCCGGCGCTGGATAAGCTGGGCGATATGATCGACGTGGCGCTGGCGATCTCGCTGCATGCGCCGAACGATGCGATCCGCGATGAGATCGTACCGATCAACCGCAAGTACAATATCGATATGTTCCTGGGATCGGTTCGCCGCTACCTGGAGAAGTCCAACGCCAATCAGGGGCGGGTGACGGTAGAGTATGTGATGCTGGATCATATCAACGACGGTACGGAGCATGCGCACCAGCTGGCGGAGTGCCTGAAGGATACGCCGTGCAAGATCAACCTGATCCCGTGGAACCCTTTCCCGGGAGCGCCTTTTGGTCGCAGCTCCAACAGCCGTATCGATCGTTTCTCCAAGGTGCTGATGGAGTATGGCTTTACCGTTATCGTGCGTAAGACGCGCGGCGACGATATCGATGCCGCCTGCGGTCAGCTGGCGGGTGAGGTGATCGACCGAACCAAACGGACCCTGAAGAAGCAAGCGGCAGGGGAACCTATCAACGTGCGTGAAGTCTGATGTAGAGACGAACGGCCGCCGGCGACGGCGGCGCAGCGCCAGACATCGGCTGACCCGCACACGGACGTAGCGGAGCAAGGGATGAAAACGACGACGGCGACGATGTGCGCAAGCGTAACGCTGCTGCTCTTCGGGTGTGCCGATACCCCGGAGGCACCGAGCGCGGCAGCGGCCGATGCGCTCGCCCTGTCGCCGGAGGCGCGGGCGCAGGCGGCGCTCGATCGCGGCGATGCCGCCCTGGCGCAGCAGGCGTTAGCGCAGCTGCCCGCCGCGGCACCCGGCGACTATCGGCGCCCGCTGCTGACGGCGCGCTATCAGCAGCTGAGCGGTCAGCCGCAGGCGGCCGCGCAAAGTTATCGCCAGGCGCTGGCGCTGGCGCCGGACAACGGCAGCGTCGTGAATAATTACGGTGCGTTTCTCTGCAGTTTAGGGCAGTATGTAGCGGCGCAACAACAGTTTAACGCTGCAGCGCGCCTGCCGGACGACGGCTGGGTCGCCGAGGCTTTTTTTAGCGCGGGGACCTGCTTTTTGCGGGCCGATCGGCCTGATGAAGCCCGCAGGCTATTTGCCCGCGCGTTAAAGGCCGATCCGCAGCAGGGGACGCGTCTGCTGGGCGACGCCGCACGGGCGTTACAACAGGGTGACCGCACGGATGCACGATTGATGTTGGATGTTTACAATCATATTTTACCGGCCAGCGCCGATAGTTTATGGTTACAAATCCGTTTCGCTGCGTTAGATGGGCGCCAGACGAATCTCGAACGTTATGGCAAGCAACTGGCGCGAAATTTTCCACAATCCCAACAGTACCAGCAGTTCCTAGCGAATGAATACTGAAGCCTCCCAAGATCAAGCAGCACCGATGAGCACCGGCGAGCGTCTGCGCCAGGGCCGCGAGCGTTTAGGACTCACCCAGCAGCAGGTGGCCGAACGCCTGTGCCTGAAGCTCTCAACCGTACGCGATATTGAAGAAGACAAGGCCCCGGATGGTCTGGTATCGACCTTTGTCCGCGGCTATATCCGCTCCTACGCCAAGCTGGTGCAGATCCCCGAGCAGGAGATCGCCCCGCTGTTAGCCAAACAAGCCCCTGTTCGGGCGGTAAAAATGGCACCAATGCAGAGCTTTTCGCTGGGCAAAAAGCGTAAGAAGCGCGAAGGCTGGCTGATGACCTTTACCTGGCTGGTGATCTTTGTGGTGATCGGCATTACCGGATCCTGGTGGTGGCAAAACCATAAAGCCCAGCAGCAGGATATCGTGGAAATGGCCGATGAGTCGTCGGCTCAGCTGGCGAAGCAGCAGGATGCTCAGCCGGTCGATCTGTCCGCGGCATCGCCATCCTCTGCGTCGACGACCGCCGGCGATAGCGCCGCGGCGCCGTCCGCTGCGGACGCTAACCATACTGCGCCGGCGACGACGCCTGCCGCATCTGTGGCGGCTCACGCTGCAGCGCCTGAGGCTGCCGCTCCGGCGGCGGTGCAGAATAACGGGCCGACCGCGGCGCAGAACAATGCCGTGGTCGCACCGAGCCAGGCTGACGTAGCGCCGCTTTCCGGCGCGGCCCTGCCGACTGCCGCCGCGAGCGTGGCCCCGGGCAGCGCGGGCGAAGCCTCTGCGAGCCCGTTGGCGATGCATTTCAGCGCCGACTGCTGGCTGGAAGTGCGCGATGCCAGCGGCAAGGTCCTGTTCAGCGGGCTGCAGCGCGCCGGCGGTAAACTCGATTTGGCCGGTAAGGCTCCCTATCGCCTGAAGATCGGGGCGCCGGCGGCGGTGCAGATCCAGTATCTGGGTAAGCCCGTTGATCTGAGTCGTTTTATCAAGTCAAGCCAGGTTGCCCGTTTGACGTTAGACGCGCAGCCTGCGGCGGCTAACTGAGCTACGGCAAGGGCGGAGAGAAGTCATGCATAGTGCATCCCCCATTAAGCGCCGTAAATCGACGCGTATTCATGTCGGCAGCGTGCCGATCGGCGACGGCGCCCCTATCGCCGTCCAGTCCATGACCAACACCCGCACCACCGACGTCGATGCGACGGTGGCGCAGATCCGCGCACTGGAGCGGGTCGGGGTGGATATCGTGCGCGTATCGGTGCCCACCATGGAGGCGGCCGAGGCGTTCCGGCTGATCAAACAGCAGGCGCAGGTGCCGCTGGTGGCCGATATCCACTTTGACTACCGTATTGCGCTGAAGGTTGCGGAGTACGGCGTAGACTGTCTGCGCATCAATCCGGGCAATATCGGCAATGAGAGCCGGATCCGTTCGGTGGTCGACTGCGCGCGCGATCGCGGCATTCCTATCCGCATCGGCGTTAACGCCGGATCGCTGGAGAAGGACATCCAGGAGAAGTACGGTGAGCCGACCCCGCAGGCGCTGCTGGAGTCGGCCATGCGCCATGTCGATATTCTGGATCGCCTCAACTTTGACCAGTTTAAGGTGAGCGTGAAGGCCTCCGATGTATTTCTGGCGGTTGACGCCTACCGCCTGCTGGCGGCGCGTATCGATCAGCCGCTGCATCTGGGGATTACCGAGGCCGGCGGCGCACGCAGCGGCTCGGTGAAGTCCGCCATCGGCCTGGGGATGCTGTTGGCAGAGGGGATCGGCGATACCCTGCGCGTATCGTTGGCCGCCGATCCGGTGGAAGAGGTCAAGGTCGGGTTCGACATCCTTAAGTCGCTGCGCATCCGCTCGCGCGGGATCAACTTTATCGCCTGTCCGACCTGCTCCCGCCAGGAGTTTGATGTGATCGGAACGGTGAATGCGCTGGAGCAGCGCCTGGAAGATATCATCACGCCGATGGATGTATCGATCATCGGCTGCGTGGTCAACGGGCCGGGTGAGGCGCTGGTCTCAACCCTGGGCGTGACCGGCGGACACAATAAGAGCGGCTTCTATGAGGACGGAGTCCGTCAGAAGGAGCGCTTTGATAACGATGCGATCATCGATCTGCTGGAGGCGAAGATCCGCGCCAAGGCCGCCATGCTGGATGAAAAGATGCGCATTGGCGTCACGACGCTGGACGAGCGGTGATGACGGGCGGCGCGTTCTGGCGCCGCCGCTGTTTGCCCGCGTTGAAGAGGGGCCGTGAATCCCTCTATAATCGGGCCAGTTTTTGCAAATTACATAGAGAGTTGACGTGGCTAAGAATATCCAGGCCATTCGTGGCATGAACGACTATTTGCCGGCAGATACGGCGCTGTGGCAGCCGATTGAAGCGGCGCTTAAGCAGGTGCTGGCCAGCTACGGCTACAGCGAAATCCGTTTGCCGATTGTAGAGCAGACCCCGTTATTCAAACGCGCCATCGGTGAAGTGACCGATGTCGTTGAAAAAGAAATGTATACCTTCGAGGATCGCAACGGCGACAGCCTGACCCTGCGTCCGGAAGGCACCGCTGGCTGCGTGCGCGCCGGCATCGAGCATGGTCTGCTGTACAATCAGGAGCAGCGTTTGTGGTACATCGGGCCGATGTTCCGCCACGAACGCCCGCAGAAGGGGCGCTACCGCCAGTTTCATCAGCTGGGGGCGGAGGTGTTCGGCCTGGCCGGTCCCGATATCGACGCGGAAATCATCATGATGACCGCCCGTTGGTGGAAGACGTTGGGGATTGCCGATCACGTCGCGCTGGAGCTGAACTCCATCGGTTCGCTGGAGGCGCGCGCCGCCTACCGCGACGCCCTGGTCACCTACCTGGAACAGTATAAGGATCTGCTGGATGAGGACTGCCAGCGTCGCATGTACAGCAATCCGCTGCGCGTGCTGGACTCGAAGAATCCGCAGGTACAGACGCTGCTGAACGCGGCGCCGCGCCTGTCCGAGTATCTGGACGCCGACTCCCGCGCACACTTCGACGGCCTGTGCCGTCTGCTGGATGACGCCGGGATCGCTTATACGGTCAACGAGCGTCTGGTGCGCGGGCTGGATTACTATAACCGCACCGTGTTTGAGTGGGTGACTACCAGCCTTGGCGCACAGGGCACCGTCTGCGCTGGGGGCCGTTACGATGGTCTGGTGGCGCAGCTGGGCGGTCATGCGACGCCGGCGGTGGGCTTTGCCATGGGGTTGGAGCGTCTGGTACTGCTGGTTCAGGCGGTCAACCCAGGCTTCCTGCCGCAGCGCACGGTCGATGTCTACCTGATCGCCGCCGGCGAGGGCACCCAAAGCGCAGCGATGCGTCTGGCGGAGCAGCTGCGCGACGCCCTGCCGACGCTGCGTCTGATGACCAACTACGGCGGTGGTAACTTTAAGAAGCAGTTTGCCCGTGCCGATAAATGGGGCGCCCGCATTGCGCTGGTGCTGGGCGAGAGCGAAGTACAGAGTGGTCAGGTGAACGTGAAGTGCCTGGCAAGCGGTGAACAGCAGACCGTGGCGCAGGATCAGGCCGCGATGCTGCTGGCGACCCTGTTGGGCTAAGGAGCAGGAAACAGTGGAAGTCTATAGCACAGAGAACGAACAGGTTGATGCCATCCGCCATTTCTTCCAGGAGTATGGCAAGACGCTGGTGGTGGGCGTGGTGATTGGCGTCGGTGCGCTGCTCGGCTGGCGTTACTGGGTTGGTCATCAGCAGGCTAACATGGCGCAGGCTTCCCAGTCCTATCAGCTGGCCAGCGAGGCGCTGAGCGGTGGTAAGCAGGACGGCGTGGCGCTCAGCGCAGCCTTTATCAAAGAGAATGGCAACAATTACGGCGTACTGGCGGCGCTGCAGCTGGCGCAGTATGAGGTAGAGAAGTCTGACTTCGCCAAGGCGCAGGCCCAGCTAGTTTGGGCGGCGGGGCAGGCCAAAGACGAAAATCTGAAGTCCCTGAGCGATCTGCGCCTGGCGCGGGTACAGCTGCAGGAAAATCAGCTGGATGCGGCGCTGAAAACCCTGGATGGCGTCACGGCCAAAGGGTGGCAGCCGCTGGCCCAGGATGTACGCGGCGACGTGCTGCTGAAGAAAGGCGACGCCAAGGGCGCGCGTGAGGCCTATAGCAAAGGGCTGGCGGAGAGCGCCTCCCAGTCGCTGCAGGCGCTGCTGCGGATGAAACTGAATAATTTATCCAGCTAAGGGGATAATCGATGCAATTGCGTAAAACGCTCCTGGTCGGCTTACTGTCAGCAACTATGCTGAGCGGATGCTCCTGGTTCGGCGGCGAGACGGATACGGTCGTCATGGCCCCGTTGCCGCAGGTAGAGAACCAGTTTACGCCGCAGACGGTATGGAGCCGCTCGGTCGGTAACGGTGTCGGTGACTTCTATTCCCACCTGCGTCCGGCGTTTCAGGATAACCATATCTACGCCGCTGATCGTCAGGGGCTGGTGATGGCGATGAACGCCGAAAACGGCGATAAGCTGTGGTCGGTGAACCTTGGCGAGAAAGAGGGCTGGTTCTCCCGTCGCGATGCGCTGCTGTCTGGCGGCCTGACCGTCTCCGGCAACAAGATCTATGTCGGCTCTGAGCACGCGGTCGTCTATGCGCTGAACAGCGATGACGGCAGCGTCGCCTGGAAAACGACGGTAGCCGGCGAGGCGATCTCCCGTCCGGTGGTCAGCGACGGTCTGGTGCTGATCCACACCTCTAACGGGATGCTGCAGGCGCTGGATGAGAGCGATGGTACGATCAAGTGGACCATCAGCCTGGATATTCCGTCGCTGACCCTGCGCGGTGAATCTGCTCCGGCGGTGGCCTATGGCGCCGCTATCGTCGGCGGTGACAATGGCCGCGTCAGCGCGGTGCTGCTGCAGCAGGGGCAGATGATTTGGCAGCAGCGGGTGGCTCAGCCGACCGGTGCGACTGAGATCGATCGCCTGAATGATATCGATATGACGCCGGTGGTGGTGGACGGGGTGGTGTATACCCTGGGCTACAACGGCAGCCTGTCCGCGCTGGATCTGCGTTCTGGCCAGATCGTCTGGAAACGCGATATGGGCGGGGTGAATAATATCATCGTCGACGGCGGGCGTATTTATCTGGTGGATCAGGATGGCCGCGTCGCCGCCATGAGCACCAGCGGCGGCGTCGCGCTGTGGAAAAACAGCGAGCTGCTACACCGCGGCGTAACGGCGCCGGTGCTGTACCGTGGCTATCTGGTGGTCGGTGACGCCGAAGGTTACCTGTACTGGATCAATCCGGACGACGGTCGTCTGGTGGTTGAGCAGAAGCTGAACGGCTCCGGCTTGCTCAGCGCTGGACAGGTGGCGGGCGATAACCTGATTATTCAGGCGCGGGATGGTGAAGTTTACGCCATATCTCGTTGATTTATAACATGATATAGGGCGGCTTTCGCCGCCCGGAACGGCTCCTGATGACCTCAGGGGCCGTTTCGTCTTCTGCATATTTCCCCGTCGCCGACGGCGGCGGGGAATGACATTACGTAATAGAGGCTTCAACAATGATACCTGTCGTCGCGCTAGTCGGGCGCCCGAATGTGGGGAAATCCACCTTATTCAACCGGTTGACGCGCACCCGCGATGCGTTAGTCGCCGACTTCCCCGGATTAACCCGAGATCGCAAGTATGGTCGTGCTGAAGTAAACGGTCACGAGTTTATCATTATCGATACCGGCGGTATCGACGGCACCGAAAACGGGGTCGAGACCCACATGGCGGAGCAGTCGTTGATGGCGATTGAAGAGGCCGATATCGTGCTGTTTCTGGTCGATGCCCGCGATGGCCTGCTGCCGGCGGACGAGGCCATTGCCCGCCACCTGCGCAGCCGCGATAAGGCGACGTTCCTGGTCGCCAACAAAACCGACGGCATTGACGCCGAGGTCGCCGTCGGGGACTTTTATTCCCTGGGGATGGGGGAGGTTCACCCTATCGCGGCCTCCCATGGGCGCGGTGTGACCCAGCTTATCGAAGATGCGCTGGTCCCGTTTATTCCACAGGAAGCGCCGGCGCCGGTGCTGAGCGAGGAAGAGGAGAACGCGGCCTACTGGGCGGAGCTGGAGACGGAAGCCGACGGCGAGGCGCAGGAGGAGGAAGAGGCGTTTGATCCCATCAATCAGCCCATTAAAATTGCGATTGTCGGGCGTCCCAACGTCGGTAAGTCCACGCTGACCAACCGCATCCTGGGCGAAGACCGGGTGGTGGTGTATGACATGCCGGGCACCACGCGCGACAGCATCTATATTCCGATGGAGCGTGACGAGCGCGAATACGTGCTGATCGACACCGCCGGGGTGCGCAAGCGCGGCAAGGTTACGGATACCGTTGAGAAGTTTTCGGTCATCAAGACGCTGCAGGCGATTGAGGATGCCAACGTGGTGCTGCTGGTGATCGATGCCCGCCAGGGGATCTCCGATCAGGATCTCTCTCTGCTCGGCTTTATCCTCAATAGTGGGCGCTCACTGGTGGTGGTGGTCAATAAGTGGGACGGCCTGAGCCTGGAGGTCAAAGAGCAGGTGAAGGATATGCTGGATCTGCGTCTGGGATTCGTTGACTTCGCCCGCATCCACTTCATCTCCGCCCTGCACGGTAGCGGCGTGGGCAACCTGTTCGAATCGATTCAGGAAGCCTACGAAAGCGCTACCCGCCGCGTCAGCACCGCGATGCTGACCCGCATTATGACCATGGCGCAGGATGACCATCAGCCGCCGATGGTGCGCGGGCGCCGGGTGAAGCTGAAGTATGCGCACGCCGGGGGCTATAACCCGCCGATCGTGGTGATCCACGGTAACCAGGTGAAGGATCTGCCGGACTCCTACAAGCGCTACCTGATGAACTACTTCCGCCGCTCTTTGAACGTGATGGGGACGCCGATCCGCATTCAGTTTAAAGAGGGGGATAACCCGTTCGCCAATAAGCGCAACACCTTGACGCCAAACCAGATGCGTAAGCGTAAGCGTTTGTTGAGCCACCTGAAAAAGGCGAAGTAATCGTTAATAGCGGGACACATTGGTGTCCCGTTTTTTTTGCCTCGGCCCTATGTTAGGCTATTTATCGTACCTGTTCTGGGCGTCGTTGGCGGTCATGTTGACCGCGCGTGATACGTTCGGCGGGAGTGGGCCCCAGGCAGTTTCCGCCGGTGAGTAAGTCCTTACGGCGGCCCGGCGCCGCGCGCCGATGCGGTGCCTTCCCGTCAGTGCCTTGCGCCGCCCGCTATTCTTCCCGCCTGTAACAAGGATGCGCTATGTCCTGGGAGACCTGGAGTTTTGCCTTTGGCGTTACCGTTCCTAACCTGCTGATGCTGCTGATCGGCATACTGCTGCGCCGCTGCCAGCTGCTCGACGATCGCTTTTGCGACAGTGCGACCCGGCTGGTGTTTAACCTGTCGCTGCCCTGCCTGCTGTTTTTCAGCATCGCCACCGCACAGGCCTCTCTGCGGCAGAATCTGCCCTTTGTGCTGTATGGTGCCGGGGCGACGTTGCTGAGCTTTCTCCTGCTGGAGTGGGTATCGCGCTGGCTGGTATGCGATCCGCGTGAGCGGGGGATCTTTGTTCAGGGCGGCTTTCGCGCCAATACGGCGATTGTCGGCCTGGCCTACTGCGCCAGCGCCTACGGCAGCGAGGGGGTTGCCATCGGTTCGCTCTACATGGCGGTGACGGTGATCCTGTTCAATGTCCTGTCGGTGATCACCCTGACGCGTTCGCTGTACGGCGACGGCCAGCGTGGGATCGGCTGGCGCACCATGCTGCGTGGGATCGTCAGCAATCCGCTGATCATTGCTATCGTGCTGGGGCTGCTGTGGAGCGCGGCCGGTCTGCCGATGCCGCAGGTGATACACGCGACCGGCAACTTTCTGTCCGCTATGGCCCTGCCCCTGGCGCTGCTGTGCGCCGGCGCCAGCATCGACTGGCGTGCCATGTTCGGCGCCTCGAACGTGGCGGGGTATGCCTCGCTGGCCAAGCTGCTGCTGGTGCCGCTGCTGCTGACCGGCGGCGCCTGGCTCTGCGGTTTCCGCCATGTTACGCTGGGAGTGATCTTTCTGCTGAGCGCCACGCCGACGGCGGCGGCGAGCTACGTGATGACCCGGGCTATGGGCGGCAATGCGACGCTGGCGGCGAATATTATCGCCATTACCACCCTGGGATCGTTTTTTACCACGGCGCTGGGGCTTTACTTCCTGCGCCAGTGGGGCGTTATTTAGGAGAGTGTGATGCAAGCTAGCTGTCCGCAGTGCCAGCATGAGCTACAGTGGCAGCAGGATGGGCGCTTTTTCTGCCCATCCTGCCGTCAGGCCTATCGCCGTGAGGCGCGCTGTCCCCAGTGCCAGCAGCCACTACAGGAGCTGAAGGCGTGCGGCGCCGTTGATTATTTCTGCCCGCATGGGCATGGGCTGATCTCTAAAAAGCAGCTGCACATATGCTATATTCCCTGCTGAATACAGATTTATTTTTAATTATATTTAAATACCCCGATTGGGGTATTTTTTATTTATTGTGATTTTGTTTTATAGATTTTATTCTTTATGTCGTAATTTCCACATAATTCCTCTGTACAAATTCTCGGTTACATTTTCTCCGTGTTTTAAATTACAGAATACACCTTTGCCCTGTGTGGTATTTATCGGTGTTGATCAAAAACAATATTTTTTATCTGGTTTTTGCTATTCATGCTAGGCGTGACAAATAAAAATTAAGCTGCGCACGGAGTGGGGTGTTTTTTATTTTCCGGTGGTCGGGTGATATTTCCCGATAGGCGGTGGTAGGGATTACTTTATCGACTTGGTGAATCTATTTTCACCCTTACGCCCACGGATGTGCGATGTATAACTCATAACCTGCGTGCCATGACTCGTGTGCGACAGGGATATAACTCTGGATGGAATGCTTATGATTAAGGTAAGCAATGCGCTGCAGCGTATTTTGATTGGCGCCGCGTTGGCGCTGTTTGGCGGGGGGGCCCAGGCGGCTGCCGCGGATTCCGCCGCCGCGGCGGAGAAGGCGCCGCCGAAGATCGAGGCGCGCAATGATCGCTTCGCCGCGCCGCACCCTGACCAGTATGCCTCCTGGAAGGCCACCGCCGAGCAGAGTGAACTTAGCGATGCGCTGGCGGAGGATCCGCGTCTGGTGATCCTGTGGGCCGGCTACGCCTTTGCTAAGGACTATAACAAGCCGCGCGGCCACGCCTATGCGTTGACCGACGTGCGCGAGACCCTGCGCACTGGTGCGCCGATGAAGCCGGAGGATGGGCCTCAGCCGATGGCCTGCTGGAGCTGTAAGAGTCCGGACGTGGCGCGGGTGATCGCGGAGCAGGGAGAAGCGGCCTATTTCCACGGCATGTGGGCGCGCGGCGGGCCGGAGATCGTCAACGCCCTGGGCTGTGCCGACTGCCATAATACTGCCTCCGATGACTTTGCCGCCGGCAAACCGGCCCTGCAGCTGTCGCGCCCCTACGCCGCGCGGGCGCTGGAGGCGATTGGCAAACCGTTCGATAAAGCCAACCGCATCGATCAGCAGTCGATGGTATGCGGTCAGTGCCACGTGGAGTACTACTTCTCCGGCAAGGATAAAACCGTCAAATTCCCCTGGGATCAGGGCACCAGCGTCGATGAGATCGAGGCCTATTACGACGGTATTGCCTTTACCGACTGGGTTAACCCGCTCTCCAAGGCGCCGATGCTGAAGGCGCAGCACCCGGATTATGAGACTTGGCGCGCCGGGATCCACGGACAGAACAACATCTCCTGCGTCGATTGCCATATGCCGAAGGTGCAGAACGCCGAAGGCAAGCTGTACACCAGCCATAAGATAGGCAATCCATTCGATAGCTTTGAGCAGACCTGCCGGACCTGTCATACCCAGGATAAAGCGACGCTGCAGCAGACCGTGGCCAAGCGCAAGCAGGATGTCAATGAGATTAAGCTGAAGGTTGAGGATCAGCTAGTACGGGCGCACTTTGAGGCCAAGGCCGCTTGGGCCGCCGGTGCCAGCGAGGCCGAAATGCAGCCGATCCTGACCGACATTCGCCACGCCCAGTGGCGCTGGGACTTCTCTATTGCCTCCCACGGCGTGCATATGCATGCGCCGGACGTCGCGCTACGGATGTTGGGCACCGCGCTGGACAAGGCGGCCAATGCGCGTACGCAGCTGGTGCGGGTGCTGGCTAACCACGGCGTCAACGACGCGGTACCGCTGCCGGATATTTCCACCAAGGCGCTAGCGCAGCAGGCGCTGGGGATGAATATGCAGCAGTTTACGCAGGAAAAGCAGACTTTCCTGAATACGGTTGTTCCTGAGTGGGAAGCCCAGGCGCGCAGCGCCGGGCGCCTGGACCATTAACCCCTGCGCCCCGCGCTGCGGGGCACTGCAGATGGAGTCATCATGAACCTACTGCGTTTGTTATTTACCGCCGGGGCGCTGGTCAGTGGGCTGCTGCTTTCCACTCCGTCACTCTCCACCCCGCCGGCGGCGGGAGAGGGGGCGACGCCAGCGCAGGCAGAGGTCGTCTTACAGCGCGATCCCAACCAGGGGTGCCTGGACTGCCATAAAACACCGCAGGATCGCCTGCACGGGCGTCATAGCCAGGAGAAAAATCCCAATACCGGCTCGGCGATCGCCTGCAGCAACTGTCACGGCAATGTCTCCCTTGAGCGTCACCGCGACGGTGCGCCGGACGTGATGCGCTTCAACCGTGACGGGCACAGCGCCGCACAGCAAAACAGCGTGTGTATGTCCTGCCATCTACCGGAGAAGCTGCAAAAGGCGTTCTGGCCGCACGATGTACATCTGACCACGGTGAACTGCGCCGCCTGTCACAGCCTGCATCCGCAGTCGGATCCGGTCATCCGGCTGAACGAGCGCGAGCGCGTCGCGCTGTGCGTAGACTGTCACCGCCAGCAGCAGGATAACCCGGCGTTCGATCCGGCAGCGGTGACGCTGAAAATGCCGGGTAAGGAGCTGCGGCCATGAGTTGCTCCCGTCGACGTTTCATCGCCGGGCTGGGCGTCATGGCGCTCTCCGGCGGCGCCTTGCCGCGGGTGGTGGCCTCTGCCGTGACGCCGCAGGGCGTCCGGCTGGGCATGGTGTATGATGAAAATCGCTGCATCGGCTGTACCGCTTGCATGGAGGCCTGCCGTGAGGTTAACCGGGTGCCCGCCGGCGTATCACGTCTGGAGATCATCCGCAGCGAACCCATCGGCCAGTTTCCGTCGGTGAAATATCGCTTTTTCCGCCACTCCTGCCAGCACTGTGACGATGCGCCCTGCGTCAATGCCTGCCCGACCGGCGCATCGTTCCGCGACGTCGCCAGCGGCATTGTCGACGTCAATCCCGATCTGTGCGTCGGCTGTCAGTACTGCATCGCCGCCTGCCCCTATCGGGTGCGCTTCATTCACCCGCAGACCCGTACCGCCGATAAGTGCGACTTTTGTCGTAAAACCAACCTGAAGGCGGGTAAGGAGCCCGCTTGTGTGCTGGCCTGTCCGACCCGGGCGCTCACCTTTGGCGATCTTGACGATCCCACCAGCGCGGTGAGCCGCCTGCTGCGCGAACAGCCGAGCTACCGCTACAAGCTGGCGCTGGGCACCCGCCCGAAACTGTATCGCATTCCGTTCCGCTACGGGGAGGTGACCCCATGACATCGCCGTTTCATTTTCCGTCGCTGGTTTGGGATTGGCCCATCGCCATCGATCTGTTTCTGGTCAGCGTCTCTGCAGGTCTGGTCGCGCTGGCGGTCATGGCGCGCGGCTGGCGCGGAGAGCGCGCGGAGGCCAGCGCGGTGATGCGCGCCACGCTGTGGCTGGCGCCGCTGACGGTCATGCTGGGGCTGCTGATGCTGGCGCTGCATTTGGCGCGGCCGTGGATGTTCTGGAAGGTCAGCCTGCACTATAACCTGAGTTCGGTGCTCTCCGTGCGAGTGCTGCTGTTCCAGCTCTACCTGCCGCTGCTGCTGCTGTGGTTGGCGCTGTGGTTTACGCCATCGCTGATCGGGCTGCTGCAGCGGAGGCAGCCGAGCGCCCTGCGCCTGGCGGCGCCGCTGATGCGCCTACAGGGGCTGCGGCGTCCGCTGTCCATCATCCTGCTGATCCTGGCGCTGTTGCTAGGCATCTATAACGGCCTGCTGCTCTCGGCGCTGAAGTCCTACCCGATGCTGAACTCGCCCCTGCTGCCCGCGCTGTTCCTGTGCGCCGCGCTGAGCTGTGGCGTGGCGGTCGCCCTATTGGCCTCGCTGTGGCTGCACGGCGACGATGTGGCGCAGGAGCAGGCGCGTCTGCGCCGCATCGAGGCTCCCCTCGGGGGCGTGCTGCTGGCGCTGCTGCTGCTGTTTGTGCTGGGGCTGGCGCAGGGCGACGCGGCGAAGCAGCGGGCGCTGGCCACGCTGCTGGACGGCGGCTTCTGGAGCTGGTGGCTGTGGTTGGGCGTGGTCGGCATCGGCATTATCCTGCCCCTGCTGCTGCGCCTGGTGACGCGGGGCAGTCTGCGCCTGCGCATCCTTCTGGGGAGTGGGATAACGCTGTGCGGCCTGCTGCTGCTGCATCTGTTTATCCTGTACGCCGGGCAGCTGACGGTGGTCTGAGCCGGAGATGAGGCGAACCTACCCCCTAAGGAGCCGGTGTGCTGTGGTGGCCTGAACTGGGATTTATTGCCCTGCTGCTGGCGCTGTGCGTCAGCCTGCTGACGGCGCTGCTGAGCCTGGCGGGCGGCGCGCCGTGGGCGCAACGCCTACCCGCGCTGTGTCCACGGCGCTGGTCGCTGGCTCAGCTGGCGCTGACGGCGGCGGGATTTGCGCTGCTGCTGCTGGCGCTGCTGGCGGATGATTTCTCCCTGCGCTATGTCGCCCAGCACAGCCATTCCGCGCTGGCGCGCGGGCTAAAGCTGGCCGCCGCCTGGGGCGGCCACGAGGGGTCGCTGCTGCTGTGGCTGCTGTGCCTGGCGGGGTGGAGCGCCCTGTATGCCCAGTGCGCCCGCCGTCAGGCGGCGCAGGCGAACGCCTATACCCTAGGGCTGATGGCGTTGATCGTCGGCGCCTTTCTGCTGTTTATCGTCACCCTCGGCGATCCCTTCGCACGTCAGTTTCCCGCGCCGCCGGAGGGGCGCGATCTAAATCCGATGCTGCAGCACCCTGGGCTGATCTTCCATCCGCCGCTGCTCTATCTCGGCTATGGTGGGCTGGCCCTGTGCGCCGCCCGCCTGTTGGCCGGACTGCTGGCGCGCCAGACGGCGCAGGCGATGGCCGACGGCTGCTGGCGCTGGCTGCTGCCGGCCTGGGGGTGCCTGAGTGCCGGGATCATCTTGGGGTCATGGTGGGCCTACAGCGAACTGGGCTGGGGCGGGTTCTGGTTTTGGGATCCGGTGGAAAACGCCTCGCTGTTGCCCTGGCTGAGCGCGACGGCGCTGCTGCACAGCCTGAGTGTCACTCGGCGCAGCGGCGCGCTGGCGCACTGGTCGCTGCTGCTGGCGCTGACGTCGCTGATCTTTACCCTGATGGGTACGCTGATCGTGCGCTCCGGCGTTTTGCTGTCGGTGCATGCCTTCGCTCTGGACGAGGCGCGGGCGCTGGCGTTGTTGCTGCTGTTCGGTGGCCTTTCCGTCGGTGCCCTGATGCTGTACGCCCTGTATGCGGGGCGGCTGACGCCGGTGACAGCGTCGGTCTCCCTACCGCTGCTGGGGATCCTGTGGCTGTTCAGCGCCGCGGCGCTGATCGTGCTGATCGGAACGCTGTATCCCATGCTGTACGGCCTGCTGGGCTGGGGGCGGATTTCGGTGGGGGCGCCTTACTTTAACGGCGTACTGCTGCCGTTTGCGCTGCTGGCGCTGGCGCTGATGCTGTATGGCGGGCTGCGACGCAGGGTGGGGGCGGGGGGACGCCTGGCTCACCTGGGGGCGTTGCTGTGCGCGCTGGGGATCGGGCTGCACGCCGCCGGACAGCAGGAGCGCAGCGTGGCGCTGGCGCCCGGGCAGTCGGCGCAGCTGGGTGAGTACCGTTTTATCCTGCGGGAGGTGACGCAGTTTGCGCGCGGCAACTATACCGCCGAGCGTGGGGAGATTTGGGTGCAGCGGGCGGGAGAGACGGTGGCGCGCCTGTATCCGGAGCGGCGCCACTATCTGGCCCGCAACCAGCAGATGTTTGAGCCGGGCATCAGCTGGAGCTGGCGCGATGAATGGTACGCCCTGATGGCGGAAAAGCAGGGCGATCGCTATGCCCTGCGCCTGTACCTGCGCCAGGGGATACGCTGGATTTGGTGCGGCGGCGGTCTGATGATCGCCGGGGCGCTGCTGTGCCTGCGGGCGCGACGGAGGGAGCCATGAGGATCATCAGAGGGGGGCTATGGGCGCTGCTGCTGCTGTGCGGGGCCGCGCGGGCGCAGGTGGTGGATGCGTGGGCGTTTCCTTCGCCCCAGGCGCGCGCCCAAGGGCTGGCCATCGCCGCCCAGCTGCGCTGTCCCCAGTGCCAGAATCAGAACCTGCTCGAGTCCAACTCGCCGGTGGCCGTGGCGATGCGCCATGAGGTGTTTCGCCGGGTGGCGCAGGGGCAGGATGAGGCGCAGATCGTCGATTTTATGGCGGCGCGCTACGGCGAGTTTGTGCGCTATCGACCCGCCGTCAATCGCCATACGGCACTGCTGTGGGGACTGCCGCCGCTGCTGCTGTTGATGATCGTCGTCGGGCTGTGGCGGAGGCGGCGATGAGCCTCTGGCGCGCGCTGCTGCTGCCGACGCTGGCGCTGAGCCTGGCACTGGCGGGCTATGGTCTGAGCGGACGGGCGGCATTGGTGCTGCAGGCGCAGCGTCTGCGCGACGATCCGCAGCGACTGTTTACCCCCCAGCAGCAGGCGGATCGTATGCTGGCGCAGCGCTGGGAGGCGGTGCGGGCGACACCCGAAAGCGGTGAGGCCTGGGCGGCGCTGGGGCAGCACTATCTGTGGCTGGGACAGAGTCGCGACGCTCTGCGCGCCTACGATCGGGCCATCGCGCTGCGCGCCGATAGCGCTGAGCTGTGGGCGGCGCGGGCCGCGGCGGGCTACTACGATGCCGGGCAGCAGATGACGCCGCAGGTGCAGGAGGATATCAGCATGGCGCTGCGTCTCGATCCCGGGGAGGTTTCCGCGCTGATGCTGCTGGCGGCGGATGCCTTTATGCTGGCGGACTACCCGCGGGCGATCGGGCTATGGCAGCGCCTGCTGGACGACGGATCTGCGCGGATCAACCGGCGTCAACTGATCGAGGCTATCGCCACCGCCCGCATGATGCAGCGGCAGGGATAGCTACAGCGGGGGCTACGCGCAGCCCTTTGTCCCGCGGGGGCGGCGGGCGGTCAGTGGCCGGGTGGCGGTGACCTGGCTTTCGACCCAGCCGTCCTCCAGGCGGGTGCGCAGGGTATCGCCCGGAGCGACCTGCTCGCGGCGGCGCAGCAGCTGGCCGTCATCGCGCTGGGTCACGCTGAAGCCGCGCGCCAGCGTTGCCAGGGGGCTCATGCCCTCCAGGCGTGAGCACAGGGCGCCAAAGCGCTCCCGCCGGGCAGCCACGTTACGCTGCAGCTGACTTTCCAATCGGTGGCTGAGCAGCTGCAGGCGGTACTGCTGCTGGCGCAGGGCATGCGCCGGAGAGTGCTGTTGCAGGCGTTCACCGCCCAGGCGCCAGCGTCGCTCCGCCAGGCGTAGCCGGGTATCGATGGCCTCCTCCAGGCGGCGGCGTAGGCTAAGCAGTCGCGCCTGCTGGCGCGCCAGACGCAGCTGGGGGTGCTGTTGCTCCAGGCGGTGACGCAGCTGCTGTAGGCGCTGACGGCGGCGCGCGAGGGTATAATCCAACGCCATATCCAGCCGCTGACGCTGGCTCAGCAGACGGCGCAGCAGTTCGTCCCGGTTACGGCTGACCACTTCGGCCGCCGCCGAGGGGGTCGGCGCGCGCAGATCGGCGACAAAGTCGGCGATGCTGACGTCGGTCTCATGGCCGACGGCGCTGACGATGGGAATACGACTGGCGAAGATCGCCCGCGCGACCCGCTCGTCGTTAAAGCTCCACAGATCCTCCAACGATCCGCCGCCGCGTCCGACGATCAAGACGTCACACTCCGCCCGTTGGTTGGCGCGTTCGATGGCGCGAACCAACTGTGCCGGAGCCTCGGCGCCTTGCACCGCGCTGGGGTAGATCACCACCGGCAGGGCCGGATCGCGCCGGCACAGCACATGCAGCACGTCGTGCAGCGCCGCACCGCTGGTGGAGGTGATCACCCCGACGCAGCGCGCCGGCGACGGCAGCGGCTGCTTGTGGCCGACGTCAAATAGCCCTTCGGCCTGCAGACGCTGCTTGAGCGCCTCGAACTGCTGCTGCAGCAGGCCGTCGCCCGCCGGCTGCATACTTTCGGCGATCAGCTGATAGTCGCCGCGCGGTTCGTACAGCGTGATACTGGCGCGCACCAGGACCTGCTGGCCATTCTGCGGACGAAAGGTGACGCGGCGGTTGCTGTTGCGAAACATGGCGCAACGCACCTGTGCCTTGTCATCCTTGAGGGTGAAATACCAGTGGCCGGAGGCGGGCTGGGAAAGATTGGAGATTTCGGCCGACAGCCAAATCTGCCCCATCTCCAGCTCCAACAGCTGGCGCACGGTCTGATTTAACCGGCTGACGGTAAAGATGGTGGGGGTAACAGGCTGCGTCATGTGACCTAGATCAAACTTAAAATCATACTGTTAATTAGTCGATACTACATGCATGAACATGCATCGCAAGATATTTTTGAAAAAAATGCTGGAGGCAACCGATTCCGGCCTGTATAATGCCGCGGCAATATTAAATCTGGTTTGACCTTCCTCTCTGGTGAGATATTGCCCATGCTACGTATTGTTAAAGAAGCCCTGACGTTTGACGACGTTCTTTTAGTTCCTGCCCATTCTACCGTTCTGCCGAACACCGCCGAACTTGGCACTCAGCTGACTACCACTATTCGCCTGAACATTCCTATGCTGTCCGCCGCCATGGACACCGTCACCGAAGCGCGTCTGGCCATTGCGCTGGCGCAGGAAGGGGGGATTGGCTTTATCCATAAGAACATGTCCATCGAGCGCCAGGCCGAAGAAGTACGCCGGGTGAAAAAGCACGAATCCGGCGTGGTGACCGACCCGCAGACCGTGACGCCGAGCACCACCCTGCGCGAAGTGAAGGCCCTGACCGAGCGTAACGGCTTTGCCGGTTACCCGGTGGTGACGGAAGATAACCAGCTGGTGGGGATCATCACCGGCCGCGACGTGCGCTTCGTGACGGACCTGGAGCAGCCGGTCACCGCCGTGATGACGCCGAAAGAGCGTCTGGTGACGGTGAAAGAGGGCGAAGCCCGCGACGTGGTGCTGCAGCGCATGCACGAAAAGCGCGTTGAGAAGGCCTTGGTGGTAGACGATAGCTTCCACCTGCGCGGCATGATCACCGTGAAAGATTTCCAGAAGGCTGAGCGCAAGCCGAACGCCTGTAAGGATGAGCATGGCCGCCTGCGCGTCGGCGCCGCCGTCGGCGCCGGTGCCGGTAACGAAGAGCGCATCGCCGCGCTGGTCGAGGCCGGCGTCGATGTGCTGCTGATCGACTCCTCTCACGGTCACTCCGAAGGCGTGCTGCAGCGCATTCGCGAAACCCGCGCTAAATTCCCGCAGCTGCAGATCATCGGCGGTAACGTCGCCACCGCCGCCGGCGCCAAGGCGCTGGCCGACGCCGGGGTGAACGCCGTCAAAGTGGGTATCGGACCGGGCTCAATCTGTACCACCCGTATCGTGACCGGCGTCGGTGTACCGCAGATCACCGCCGTCTCTGACGCCGTCGCCGCCTTGGAAGGGACCGGCATTCCGGTGATCGCCGATGGTGGTATCCGCTTCTCCGGCGACATCGCCAAGGCGCTGGCCGCCGGCGCCGCCTGCGTCATGGTCGGCTCCATGCTGGCCGGGACCGAAGAGTCTCCGGGGGAAATCGAGCTGTACCAGGGGCGCTCCTTTAAGTCCTACCGTGGCATGGGCTCGCTGGGCGCAATGTCTAAGGGCTCCTCCGACCGTTACTTCCAGAGCGATAACGCCGCCGATAAACTGGTGCCGGAAGGCATCGAAGGGCGCGTGGCCTATAAAGGCCGCCTGAAAGAGATCGTACACCAGCAGATGGGCGGCCTGCGCTCCTGCATGGGGCTGACCGGCTGCGCGACCATCGATGAGCTGCGCACCAAGGCGCAGTTCGTGCGTATCACCGGCTCCGGTATTCAGGAGAGCCACGTACACGACGTGACCATTACCAAAGAGTCACCGAATTACCGTCTGGGTTCCTAACCCGGCGAGCTGGGCCCGGCGCTGCGCCGGGCCCGCTGAGTTTGTACCGTTTTGCCCGATCAATTTGCCAATACAGAGCCCCTAATGACGCAAAATATTCATCAAGATCGTATCCTGATCCTGGATTTCGGTTCACAGTACACCCAGTTATTGGCCCGTCGCGTGCGTGAAATTGGCGTTTACTGCGAACTGTGGGCGTGGGATGTCAGCGAAGCGCAGATCCGCGAGTTCAACCCCAGCGGCATCATTCTGTCCGGCGGCCCGGAGAGCACTACCGAAGCCGGCAGCCCGCGTGCGCCGGAGTTTGTATTCCAGGCCGGCGTCCCGGTCCTGGGCGTCTGCTACGGCATGCAGACCATGGCCATGCAGCTGGGCGGTCGCGTGGAGAGCTCCACCGAGCGCGAGTTTGGCTATGCCAAGGTAGAAGTCACGGCGCCGGGTCGTCTGTTCGACGGCATTCAGGACGCCCTTAGCGCCAACGGTAACGCCGTGCTGGACGTGTGGATGAGCCACGGTGACAAAGTGACGGCGATCCCGTCTGACTTCACCACCGTCGCTAGCACCGAAACCTGCCCGTACGCCATTATGGCCAACGAAGAAAAACGCTTCTACGGCGTGCAGTTCCACCCGGAGGTTACCCATACCCATCAGGGCCAGCATGTGCTGCAGCGCTTCGTGTTGGAGATCTGCGGCTGCGCCGCGCTGTGGACCCCGGCCACCATCATTGAAGATGCCGTCGCCCGCATGCGTGAGCAGATCGGCGACGACGAGGTGATCCTCGGCCTGTCCGGCGGCGTGGACTCTTCTGTCACCGCGCTGCTGCTACATCGTGCCATCGGCAAGCGCCTGACCTGCGTTTTCGTGGACAACGGCCTGCTGCGCCTGAACGAAGCCGAGCAGGTGATGGACATGTTCGGCGATCGGTTCGGCCTGAACATCATTCACGTCAACGCCGAAGCGCGCTTCCTCTCGGCGCTGTCTGGCATCGCCGACCCGGAGGCCAAGCGCAAGACTATCGGCCGGGTCTTCGTCGAGGTATTCGATGAAGAGGCGACCAAGCTGCCCCAGGTCAAGTGGCTGGCGCAGGGCACCATCTACCCGGACGTGATCGAGTCCGCCGCCTCTGCCACCGGCAAGGCGCACGTGATCAAGTCGCACCACAACGTGGGCGGCTTGCCGGAGGAGATGAAGCTGGGTCTAGTCGAGCCGCTGAAAGAGCTGTTTAAGGATGAAGTGCGTAAGATCGGTCTGGAGCTGGGACTGCCGTACGACATGCTGTACCGCCACCCGTTCCCGGGGCCGGGCCTGGGCGTACGCGTGCTGGGTGAAGTGAAGAAAGAGTACTGCGACCTGCTGCGCCGCGCCGATGCCATCTTCATCGAAGAGCTGCACAAGGCCGACCTGTATCATAAGGTGAGCCAGGCGTTCACCGTCTTCCTGCCGGTACGTTCCGTCGGCGTGATGGGCGATGGCCGTAAGTATGACTGGGTGGTCTCCCTGCGTGCGGTGGAAACCATCGATTTTATGACCGCGCACTGGGCGCACCTGCCCTATGACTTCCTCGGCCGCGTCTCCAACCGCATCATCAACGAGGTCAACGGCATCTCCCGCGTGGTGTACGATATCTCCGGCAAGCCGCCGGCCACCATCGAGTGGGAATGATTTCGCGTCTGGCAACAGCCTGCACGTAAAAGCAGTAAAGTACCTCTAAGTCCGCGTAACTGCGGGCTTTTTTGTTTTTGTGTCTGGCACTTTCTGGCAGCTGTTGGCAACGGGAAGCACGGTTTTTTCAATGGAATTTTTGATGGTACTCTCTGATTTCGAATTCAGGTTTGAAAAAGTACCATGTGATAAATTTCGGTTGAGTTATGGTATTTGTTTTTTATAACTCAATTAAAAACAGAGAGTTAAATGACTTTTCTGAATTTTTTACAACATGGTATTTTTTGATGAAGGAAAACAATAAACCATGTTGACTGACACCAGGCTGCGTCACCTTAAGCCGAAGGAGAAACTCTATAAAGTTAATGACCGTGATGGTTTGTATGTTGCGGTCACTCCGGCTGGAACGATCTCATTTCGTTATAACTATTCAATAAACGGAAGACAGGAGACCGTTACTTTTGGCCGCTATGGTGTTGGAGGGATCACGCTTGCAGAAGCGCGTGAACGGCTCAATGAAGCCAAAAAAATGGTTGCCGATGGAAGATCGCCTGCGAGGGAAAAAGCCAGAGATAAAGCGCGTATCAAAGATGCGGAGACTTTTGGTGCGTGGGCTGAGAAATGGTTACGCGGTTATCAAATGGCTGAATCGACGCGTGATATGCGGCGTTCGGTATATCAAAGGGAGGTGAAGTCAAAATTTGCCCAGCAGAAACTGAGTGAGATTACGCATGAAGACTTACGCGCATTAACCGATAATATTGTCGAGAGAGGAGCACCGGCGACAGCTGTACACGCCAGAGAGATTGTATTGCAAGTCTATCGCTGGGCTATTGAGCGCGGTCAGAAGGTGGAGAATCCAGCTGATCTGGTACGTCCTGCAAGCATTGCAAAATTTGAACCTCGTGACAGGGCATTGACGGCAGGTGAAATCGGGTTGATGTACCGTTATATGGAATGTGTAGGCTCGACGCCATCAATCAGAGCCGCAGTTAAACTATTACTGTTAACGATGGTACGTAAAAGTGAGCTTACTAACGCGACCTGGGATGAGGTCAATTTTAGTGAAGCTGTATGGACGATACCAAAGGAGAGGATGAAACGACGCAATCCACATTTGGTTTTTCTTCCCCGACAGGCAATGGATATTTTGATTGCACTCAAAACCTTTGCCGGTAGCTCTGATTTTATTCTTCCTTCGCGCTACGCATTCCGATGCGCCAATGAGTAGCGCTACTTTAAACCGGGTTTTGACACTGACGTATCGCCTGGCTCAGAAAGAAGGGGAGTTGTTGCCTAAGTTTGGTCCCCATGACTTACGGCGTATAGCCAGCACCTTGCTACATGAGGCCGGGTACAATACTGACTGGATTGAGAAGAGCCTTGCTCATGAAAAAAAAGGGGTACGAGCTGTTTATAACAAGGCTGAATATCGTGAGCAGAGGGCTGAGATGCTACAAGATTGGGCGAATATGATTGATGAATGGACTAGTAAGTAGTTAACAATCAGTAAGTTAAGTGGATATGCTTCTTTTGTCTACGCTAGGAGAGTAATTTTAGCCGCTAAAATTTACTGAATCTTTACTGGTTTTATCTGGATTGCATAAAAAGGAAAAATAAGAGTGCCTGAGTTGTCTGTAATTATACAATGGATGAATCAATACCCTAAGACCGGCTGGCTATTGCTGTTTATCTATATTGTACTCGGTGTAGTTCGTCACAGAGTAATTAATGCTGAATCTGGTAGTGTCTTTCGTGGACTACTCAATCTTAGGAAGCGCCGGCTAGAGCAAATGCTTACACAGCCATATTTGAATAAAAATGCGGTCCGTCTGGCAAAGCGTGAGCTTCGTCAGCGCAGCCTTTATCGGCTCACAGGCTTGTATAATTATCGGCTGCAGGATTTGGCTGTAATAATGTGTGATCGTTATGGGTTGCGGGCTGGTTATCTCAAGCCGTGGCGTAACTGGCTCGAAGAACGGGATGGACGGATTGTGTTCAACAGGAAATGGCATTGTTTTCGCTGGCGTCTTTTTCTGGCAGGTCAGATTGCAAACGCAGTTCTACTGATAGTATTCATTATCTATATAGTTTCTCATGCTTCGGCCGAAATGGTCGCACCGTTTATGATGCTCTTCATACTTGTATGGTGGTTTCCGTGGCTAATGGTGACCTTGGTACCCGCCCCTAGGTGGACTCGCGAAATGGAAGTCTATCTGGAGAAATTTAACGGTGAACAGACCATGGTCTAGGAGTATCCATTATTGCCATGCATTTTAGAGAAGCATCGTCTTCTTATCATTTCCGGGCCTCCGGGTGTAGGCAAAACGATATTGGCCGAGATGCTTTGCTACACCTTCCTGAGTGAGCAGTGGGAGCTCGTTCCCATCCGTAGTCTGGAGGACGGCTTCGCTGCTATTGCCGACAGCAAAAAGCAGGTATTCCTATTCGACGACTTTTTGGGAAAGGTTGCTCTTGACCGGCAAGCTTTGGCGTACAAAAATTCTGATTTGGCGCGGTTCATGAGCCGAGTACGTCGCTCACCCAATGCCCGTTTTATTCTGACGACGCGGGCGTACATCTTTGAGGAAGCCCGGAGGGTTTCAGAACATCTTGGCGATCAGCGCCTCGATGTAACGAAGTATGTACTCGATGTTGGTGTCTATACACGCCAGATCAAGGCACGGATTCTTTACAATCATCTTCTCGTCTCAGAGACACCTCAGCCGTATATCCGGGCCCTATTGGAAAGCAATAAGCTTGGGGAAATTGTTGATCATAAGAACTATAACCCACGTGTTATCGAGGCCATGACAGACGCATTTCGTGTCCGCGATATTGAACCTGCCAACTACCCTGCAGATTTTATCGACGCGCTGAATAATCCTAGCCAGATTTGGGACACCGCCTTCCGCACACACATCGATCATCGGTGCAGGCACCTTTTGATAGCGATGTTTTTTCTGGCGGAGTATGGGGTATCCTTGGTGACCCTTCGCTCATCTTTTGAGCCCTTACATACAGCGATGAGCAGAACCTACGGCTTAGCGCACGGGCCTAAGGATTTCGAAGAGGCCCTTCGTATCCTAGAAGGGGTTGTACGCCGGAACCGCCGAAATTTCCGGGATGGGGTTGTAAGCGGCAAGCCGCCAAAATTTTGTATATTCCGCCGAAAGCGGGTGATGGATCTGGCGTGTAGGGGTAGTGACCGGGTAGCAGCGATAGCTGCCAACTTTTCTTTCCTGTGGATCACCGGAACTGCTGAAAGCTGGTTTCAGACCAGTGAAGTGAGGTTTAAATGTTGATTTCTTCGTCGTCTCAAAAACTACATCTGCCTCCGAACGCTCAGGTTCGCCGGCGAGGATAACGGAACTGATAAAAAGAAGGCCTGTCAGCGTAGCTGTGGTGAGTATGGCCAACAAACTGGCGCGGACTGTATGGGCTATCACAGCCCATGGCCGTAAATACGATAAAAATCATGTCAGTATCAGGCCGTATTAATCGCTGATATCGATAAAAATCAACGCTTACAAATGGTGCATGCTGAAAGGTTGCTATGGTGGCCAGAGTTATGATCAAGACAGGTAAGACCGTGACTTGCTAAACCTGAAGGGCATCCAGAGCTTAAAGCTCGTAATGGGAATAAGGGGCAAGTCAGCGAATCTCATAGTGGCCCGCAGCTCTGGCTGTGTTAAGGCCGGATATAGAGCTGCAACCTACCTGACAAAGTCAAAACAATGGACGCCTTGCAAAACGGGATGCGTTCATATAGATGCCCTGAACGAATACTGCCGCAATGGCTGGGTGGAGATCGACAATAACCTGTGTGAAAACGCCCTCCGGGTGGTTGCGCTGGGGCGTCGTAACTACATGTTCTTCGGCTCTGATGGTGGTGGCGACAGTGCAACAGTGATGTACAGCCTGATAGGTAGCTGCAAACTTAACGGCATCGAGCTGGAAACGAGGCTACGTCACGTGATCAGTGTCATCAACACCTGGCCTGCCAACCGCGTGAAAGAGCTGTTGCTCTGGAACGTTACTCTCTCTGTAAACTAATTTTTACCCCACGTCCTTCACGGTGCGCTTACGTTCGAATAAACCAGTTCAATCAAGGTAAATGGTTGCACACTTTGCCTGAAGCAGCTAGATGACCAGCATGGGGAGTGCGCACGGGTAATAAACACACTGGTGCGTGATAAGAGGGCGAAGCTCATGCTTCGCCCTCTTATTTAATCTTCCAGGGACACCACATCGACCATCAAAAGCTTCCTTATTCCGTACAGCCTGGCCTTACAGGCGTCCGGCGGACACCCGAAACCGGTAATAAGATTTTCCCAGTACATACGCCGGATTTTGCTGATTTGCGGGTAACTGACTGGAATTACTCTGTTGTTCGATTATTATTGCCACGCAGTCTGACAACATACTTATTACTAAGGTAAGATTATGGCTCGAACCCTGCTTCGCTCCCGCGATGGCCACGGCGCCAGTGTTTCATTTTCAGAGCTGCTTTTCGATCTGATTTATGTTTTTGCAGTGACCCAGCTTTCTCACTACCTGCTACATCACCTGACGCTGACAGGAGCCCTGCAAACGCTGGTGCTGTGGTTCGCTGTCTGGCTCGCCTGGCAATATACCGCCTGGGTCACTAACTGGTTCGATCCTGATACTCGCCAGATCCGCTTACTGCTTTTCGCCATTATGCTCCTGGGGCTATTTGCGGCGGCGGCCCTGCCAGAAGCTTTTGGTGAACGCGGAATGGTTTTCGCGCTTTCGTTTGCCGCTATTCAGGTAGGCCGCTCGTTGGTCATCCTGCGTTTACTGGGTCGGGATAATCCGTTAAGGAAGAATTTTCAACGGATCCTGGGCTGGCTTTGCATCTCAGCGCTTTTCTGGATCATCGGGGGTTTTACTGAAGGTCACGCCAGGTTGGCTCTGTGGGCCGTTGCGGTGCTGTGCGAATACCTTTCACCCATGTTCGGGTTCCGTCTGCCAGGACTGGGGCGTTCGGACAGCAATCAGGAATGGACTATCGAAGGTCATCATTTAGCCGAACGTTGCCAGCTGTTTGTGATTGTCGCACTAGGTGAAACAATTCTTATCACGGGAGCCACACTAAGTGAGCTTGAGTTTTGGAGTCTCCCCATCGTCATTGCTGCACTGGTTGCCTTTGTCGGTAGCCTGGCGATGTGGTGGGTTTATTTCGATACCAGCAGCAAAACAGGAAGTCATGCCATTACTC
Source organism: Edwardsiella anguillarum ET080813 (assembly GCF_000264765.2). Classification (GTDB taxonomy): domain Bacteria; phylum Pseudomonadota; class Gammaproteobacteria; order Enterobacterales; family Enterobacteriaceae; genus Edwardsiella; species Edwardsiella anguillarum. Next base: position 945,709 of record NZ_CP006664.1, on the reverse strand, counting down.
ATTCGAAAAATCCCGGTCAAATGGGAGCCTGGTTCCACTATATTCATGTCGTGCTGGTTGGGGCAATTATTGTCTGCGCAGTGGCTAATGAACAAGTGATTGCGCACCCCGACGAGCGCATACAGTCCGTAACCGCCGTCGTGTTAATCCTCGGCCCCGCTATTTATATTCTGGCTAACGTTGTGTATAAGCGCATCATTCACGGCAGATTCCCACTGTCGCACCTTATTGGCCTGATTGCCTTTATCGTGTTGTTCCCGCTGGCGTTTCACACGGATTTACTGATGGTTAGCGGTTTAACGACGGTGATTCTGGTAGTGATTGGCATCTGGGAAAGCCTTTCCCGTGACAAAATAACAACGGGTTCATAGGTCTAAAGTCGCCAAATCAAGGTTATCCAGGTACATCAAAGACTGGGCAGCGAGGCAGTTCGAGGGGGATTCACTGAAACTGCACTGCTCTGTCACTCATCCACACTGGTACGGGTTGACGCTGCTGCCCATGGATGGCGTGGTCTGGCGAACGCCAGAAACTCCTTAGAATTATGCCTCCTTCCCGCGACAGACTTATGCCAGCCAGACAGCACCTTATCCGCAGATAAAAATGGTCTACCAGATAGAGCTGAGCAGCCATCTGCTGACGGCCGCCGCCTTTCGTGCGTTGAAGGAAAGCGAATAGGTTCTTTGTAAGCGCACCACCAAGGCTACCTCACAGGCAGAGATTTGATATTATAACGTTAATAATAACTGATTGAAAATCCTAACCATCAAGAAGTGCCGGATCTGCATCAGGAAAATCCTCTATGACAGTTTTTTCCGCAGTGGTTACGTAACCGGTGTCATTAATGAATTGAGCAAATTGTTTATTTGTTACAGGGGTAATATCAATCCAAAACCCATGAACATGCTTAGGCCTGACCGGCCGCTCCTCCGGATAATGCAGGTTGGATCCCATATTGAACTCGCCATCGTTTATCCTGCGTATATTGTCGTATGAATGAGGTACAGCTTTTTTCATAAGTAAATCCTACATGTTTCAAACGGGAGTAAAATAAATAATTTTGCAAAATGTCGGTTCCTCTAAGGAATACCCCACAGTTCAGCAAGATAACATAAACCTGACAATACCACTGATACGCTAAACGACAACAGCAGGAAATATCTGAGCGGGTACCGAGTGCTAAGGGGAGGAATTTTCAGAGAGTCGTCAACTGTATGGTTCAGGGTAAAACTGCACAGAGCTGCAGCAAACATCATCATCCCTGCGACAGCGTATGAATTTTTTTCACACAGTATGGCCTGTCTGAAGAAAAGTACCGCAATTGTAAGTGCTAAAAAAGTGGTTCTGGCCCAGGCAAGAGAGGTGCGTTCTGGTTGCAGTCCGGGATCGCGCATGATTATTTCACCATCATGCCATAAAAATCATATACATAATGACTACAGCAATGGCCAGCAGCCAGACGGATAATATTGGTAATAACTTCGAATAAGATAAGTCATCATCGTGGCGCATTGCCTTTTCATTTTGTTTCCAGCGTCTCCAGGCCATGCTTCCCAGAGCGATTGCTCCGAGCGTCAACATCGAAGGCAGCAAATAACTAGCAAGATATGAATCTGTGTGGCTGGTAAGTTGTTGAATACCAAAAGCTCCTGCCAGCAGTGCCAACGCTGTACGGATCCATGCCAGGAAGGTGCGTTCGTTTGCGAGAGAAAACCGATAATCGGGACGTTTACCTCGTTGCCACCATTTTGTGGGGGAAGAACCGTTATTTTTTTGCATATTCTTATCTGCCCGTTTGAGAGCTAATCTTATATACTGCAGGAAAGGAACTAATCATCTTTACTGCTCAAATCAATGGAGTGCTGGATAATGAATGGGGCTTCTGTAAAATGAACGAAATTTACGAGTCACCCCTTATTCCTATAGCCACAACGTTCAGGTAAGATTTAATTCCCAATCAGTTTTTTATGCCATCCTGCATACTGTTGTTTTTATAAAGTGTGGGATCAGGCTGAAATGCCGTTGGTTGGCTATATTTTTCTGCCTCCTGTTGCCATATTTCCTTCATTTTTGATAGAATTTCCGGATTCTGGCTTGCTAAATCTGTGGATTCGGAAAAGTCTTTTTCGGTATCAAATAATTCCCATTTGTCCTGAGAGAAATCGGTATTTACGTCATGCATGGCAACCGCACGCCATTTTCCCCAGGTAATAGCGCGTTGTCCACGCAACTCGAAGTACTGGATATCGCGAGTTTTCGCCATATCGGAATTTAATGTATCAAGTATAGATTTTCCTGCAATCGGTAGTTGCTTTTGGCCGTCCACAGAAGCAGAAAATTTTGTTCCTGTTGCCTGTAGAATGGTTGGTGCCAAATCAATGATGTTGACATATTGATGCCGAATAATTCCCGGGTTATCAATATGCTGAGGCCAGGAAATAATTAATGGAGTCCTGACTCCACCTAAATATGGCCAGAGTTTATATCTGCGGAATGGTGTAGTACCGGCATAGGCCCATGGGCGTTGATACAGCATATATGTAGAAGCGCTGCCGGCTTCGTCAAGACGTTTATCCATTTCCTCAACCGGCATTTTATCATTATAGGCGACCTGGAAACCCCCATGTGGCCCTCCTTCGGAAGCGGCTCCATTATCGGTTAAAAATACGATCATTGTATTATCATACTGACCCGTTTTTTTAAGCGTATCGATTATCCGACCAATCTCATGATCGGTATGGGTTAGGAAACCGGCGTAGGTTTCCATAAACTTTGAATAGACTCTTTTTTCAGTTGGATTTAAAGAGGCCCAGGCTGCATCGCCATTTTCTCTCGGTGGTAATTTGGTATTGGTAGGGATGATGCCCATTTTTATCTGTCGTTCGTAACGTTGGCGCCGTAGCTCGTCCCAACCTTGTGAGTATAACCCTTTATATTGCTGAATATAGGTGTCAGGTACCTGATAAGGTGCATGAGCAGCTCCGAATGCCAGGTATACAAGTTTGGGCTTTTTTGCATCTTTTGTTATAGCATCAATCGCGTGATTAACAATATCGGTAGAAAAATGGTAACCGCTCGGGTGTTCAACTTTAGGTAAAACTGTATTATTTTCTACCAGGTCCGGATGATATTGGTCAGAGTGGCCACTTAAAAAACCGTAAAAATAGTCAAACCCGCGTTGCCGTGGATAAAAGGGTTTATTCCGCTCTGTATTGTCTTTGTATAAAGGAGCCATATGCCATTTACCAAATGCATAAGTTGAATACCCGTCGGCCTTAAGTACTTGCGCTATATTCTGCGCGTTCAGCGGTATTTCTCCACTGTCAGACGGCCCTGATCCCAGTGGGACCTTTTGCGATGGTGTTGGCTTTCCTTTCGGTGGGAGGTCAGCCATATTGACCGTATGGTTGTTTCGACCGGTCAGTAGGGAGGCTCGTGATGGCGAGCACATAGCTTTCGTATCGAATTGATTATACCTGACGCCTGAGCTGGCCAGGGCGTCGATATTTGGGGTTTTAATTTCTGAACCAAAGGCTCCAAGGTCAGCAAAACCGACATCATCAAGTACAATAAGTAGCACATTCACCTTTTCATTCGGAGCCGTGTGTGAGGCAGCGAGAGCGGAAGGCGTAGCTGCGAGGGCTGCAAGGACAAACGCGCCGACCACGGTTATCCGGGTACGTTGAATTAGTTGATCTGTCAATGATTGCTGGCACGATTTGTGGGCAGAGGAGGCTTGTTTCATATTTTTCTCCTTATATTTCATTGTATAACTGGTTTATGTATTACATTGATCTCTCTGAATGTATCCGAAGCTATTCATGATGCTCGATTGAGAAAAGTTTTTTGTAATTTTTGTTTCTAAATTTAAATTCAGTGAGAATTAAATATTTCATATAATAATATGAGTCAACGCTGTTGTGAGCATAAAGTGATGTATGTCACGCTTTATGCGGAAAACATTCAGTCTCTTGCTTGCTTAAAGTTGTTTGGGTCGCTGCAATGGCCGATGCAGTATGCATGACGTTAGCAGGGGGAAGGTGTAGATTTAACTGGTATGCCATAAATCTCATATAGGGATCTATGTGACTGAAAATGGCCTTATATCCGGGACATAGGTGGTTATGCCAGCCTCTGCTCGTTTTGTGGATACGGTGCTTTGGGCATCCTCCCTGGCAGGCAAAACGCCACTGACAGCGCTCACATTCGGCTGACAGCTGATTTTTTGCCAGTCCAAATTTGCGCTGCTGTTTGCCGTTCGCCATCTGGACCAGATTATCATGGTGTAAGTTACCCAGTCGGTGCGAGGGATAGACATAATGATCGCAGCTATAAACGTCTCCATTTTGCTCGACAACAAGCCCTTTGCCGCAGGATGAGCGCATAACGCATAGCGAGGGTTGTTCACCAGCCCAGGCGGCCAGAGCATTGTCGAATAGCTGAATAAATACGCGACCAACGTCGTGGCGCACCCAATAGTCAAAAATAGTATTGATAAAATAACCGTACTGTCCTCCCGATACGGACCACTCTGTAACCATCCCTCCGGATAATGTTTGTGGATAAAGAAGCTCTCCGAACTTTTCAGCGCCGGGACGCTGTTCCACTGCCGGGATAAACTGAATGAATTCGGCTTTCAGCTCTTGGGTTAAAAATTTATATATTTCAATGGGGTGAATGGATGTGATGTTATTGACGACCGTTAATACGTTAACTTCAACCTGGTGGCGCTGAAGCGCATCCATCGCCTTGATGACTTTATTAAACACCGATTTATTGCTGTTTGATTTACGGTACTGATCGTGAAGCCACTCCGGGCCATCGATAGAAAGGCCTACGAGGAATTTGTGCTGGGCAAAAAAAGAAGCCCATTCGTCATCGATGAGTACCCCATTGCTCTGAAAGCTGTTGGAGATCGTTTTTCCTTTTGCATACTTCTGTTGCAGCATGAGCGCTTTCTTATAGAATTCTATTCCCGCCAGCGTGGGTTCCCCCCCCTGCCAGGTGAACTCGATCTCGGACATCGGGTTAGCTTCAATGTACTGGCGTACGTAGGCTTCCAGCGTTGCATCGTCCATATGTCTTTGTTCCTTACATGTCTTTACTAATCCCTTTTTTGCAGAATAAAAGCAGTAATCACAGGCGATATTGCATTGATAGCTAACGGGTTTAGCCATCAAATGAAAAGGGCGATTCATATAACCTCCGGACCAATTTCTGCATCAGTAATAGTGATGTTGATCACTTTTGCAGCATCCAATTTTGACTTTACGTATAAACAGTAGAAATAATGATTTCATGACTTTAATTTATATGTGAAATATAAACTACATTTGGTTAATACCAGAGGTTTTTATGAGTAAACTGTTCGCTGGGGCACAAAATCTGGGCAAATCATTCATGTTGCCCATTGCTATCTTACCTGCTGCCGGTCTGCTGCTAGGGTTTGGTGGCGTTTTCACCAATCCGGTAACGATCGAAACTTACCCCATTCTGGACAACCATATTGTTCAGATGATTTTCAACGTAATGAAACTCTGCGGCAGCGTGGTATTCGATAACCTCGCACTTTTGTTTGCCGTGGGGATTGCCGTTGGTATGGCGCGAAGCGATAAAGGAACCGCAGGGCTAGCCGCGGTTCTGAGCTTTCTCGTTATGAACAAAGCAATCAATGTGCTGCTATTGTTGAGTGGCAAACTGGCCAGTGAAAATATGAACGCGGTAGGCCAAACTAGTGTTCTGGGTATTACCACTCTGCAAACGGGTGTGATGGGCGGAGTGATGAGCGGCCTGCTTGCCTGGTGGGTACAAAAGCGTTTTGGCAAAACCGAGCTACCGAACATGCTGGCATTCTTTAGCGGCTCGCGATTTGTACCTATTGTCACTTCTTTTTTCGCTATTTTTCTGGGTGCTGCGTTATTCTGGGCGTGGCCGCCGGTCCAGGCCGGGATCACTCATTTAGGTGGGCTGGTGGAACGGACTGGCTACGTCGGAACTTTGTTCTACGGCATGATTCTGAAGTGCCTTATCCCGTTAGGACTGCATCATCTCTTTTATCTGCCATTCTGGCTGACAAGTGTCGGAGGAGAGGTGATGGTAAATGGTCATCTTGTGCAGGGCACGCAAAAAATATTCTTTGCGCAGTTGGCTGATCCCAGTGTAACCCAATACTACATTGGCGTTTCCCGTTTTATGGCCGGAAGATTCGCCGACTTCATGTTCGGATTACCAGGCGCCGCGCTCGCCATTTATCAATCTTCTCGCCCTGAAAACCGTAAACGCGTCGCCAGCCTGATGTTGTCCGCTGCTTTGACGGCATTCGTGACGGGGATCACTGAGCCTCTGGAGTTTGCCTTCATGTTTTGTGCACCACTTCTTTTCGGTGTGCATATCGTCCTTACTGGCGTAGCGTTTATGTTTACACATATTCTGCAAATAACGGTAGGCCAGACTTTCTCCGGGGGATTAATTGATTTCCTCTTATTCGGCGTGCTCCAGGGGAACGCGAAAACTAACTGGTTACTAATGCTGCCGCTCGGTGCCGTCATGTTCTGCTTGTATTACTTTAGCTTCCGTTTCCTCATCTCATGGCGCCAGTTAAAAACGCCCGGGCGTGAGGATGATACTAACGCTGTGATGACGGAGGAAAGCGGTGTTTCGACACAGGGTCAACGAGCTGCAGGCATCGTGGAAGCGCTGGGAGGGAAAAATAATATCGTCGATGTCGACTGCTGTGCAACCAGATTACGTGTGATCGTTAAAGATCCAAACTATGTGAAAGTTGATGATTTTAAACGGTTGGGGAGCAAGGGCGCTTTTGTAAAAGGTGAAGGGGTGCAGGTGGTCTACGGACCTCATGTCACGCTGATTAAGAACGAAGTTGAAGAATTTATTGGTTTGTAAGCAGGAATAAATTATGAAAGCCGTTATGTTGATTTTTGACACACTGACTCGCCATCATCTCGCACCCTATGGGGGCGAGGCGATCACGCCGAATTTTACTCGTCTGGCGGCGGAGTCGGTACAGTTTGATAACTTTTATGTCGGCAGTATGCCATGCATGCCTGCGCGGCGGGAATTGCATACCGGACGTTACAATTTTATGCACCGGAGCTGGGGCCCGCTGGAACCGTTTGATTTTTCAGTCATGGAGGCATTACATCAGGCTGGGATTCATTCCCATCTTGTCACAGACCATAAACACTATTGGCGCGACGGCGGTGCCACCTACCATACACGATACTCGACTTTTGAATTTATCCGTGGTCAGGAGGGGGATAACTGGATAGGGCAGGTAGAAAAGCCCGAAGTTAATTGGCAAGGGGCAGAGGATGAGGAAACCCGCTGCCGCAGAACCGTCAGAATGACGCAGGACTTGATTAATCGGTCCGCGATGCCCAGACAGGAAGACCACTATACCCACCGGACCATTGGTGCCGGCATGGAGTTCCTTCAGCGGAACCAGAACCAGGAAAACTGGTTCCTGCAGATTGAATGCTTTGACCCTCATGAACCCTTTTTCGTGCCGGAAAAGTATCTGACTCAGTACGACTGTAAGCAGGAAGATTTTAACGGTTGGGTACCTTATTATTGTGATGCTCCCGGCGGACCGGCGGATGACAAAACAAAGAAATTCTATCAAGCCTTGATCACCATGTGCGATGACTACCTTGGTCAGGTGATGGATAAAATGAAAGAATTAAACCTCTGGGAGGATACCTTACTTATTGTCTGTACCGACCACGGTTTTTTACTAGGTGAGCACCAGTGGTGGGGGAAAAATATTATGCCGGTCTATAACGAGATTGCTAATACCCCTTTCTTTATTCGTGATCCACGTAATGATGTACGGGGTGTACGGAAAGATATTTTGGCTCAAACCATTGATATTCCTGCTACTTTGCTGGATTATTTCAATATCACTCAGCCCAAAACGATGACCGGTAGATCTTTACTTCCGGCGATAGAGAAAAATGAGTTGATCCGTGATTACGCTCTCTATGGTTATTTTGGTGGACATATCAATATCACTGATGGTGATTATGTTTATATGCGCTGCCCGCGTGATAAAGGGAAGGGGTCGCTTTATGAATATACGTTGATGCCGACTCGTATCGACAGTCCGTTCAAACTTTCCGAGTTGCGCGAAATTACTATCCATCCGGGCTTTAATTTTACCCAAGGGGCCCAGGTAATGAAAATTCCTGCTTCATTCAGCTACCTTAATCCGTGGCGTTTCGGTGATAAATTATTCGATCTGAAAAACGATCCCGCCCAGAAGCGGGCTCTTAACGATGTAGATAAAACGCTTTATTATATGCAGGCAATGGTTTCGTTAATGAAAGAGCATGATGCGCCGGATGAGCTATATCAACGTTTCGAGCTGGAACCAATTTCGCGCTCGCGTGAGCTGGCATTTGCCGTACGCAGAAATGAGCAATACAGGTTCCAGGATTCTTCACTGCGTTGTACCGATCCGGGGGTTAAGGAGGCTCTATCATTTATTTCCGCGGCCAGCAGGGAACAAGGGAAAAAACTGTCAGATATCGAAGCGTTATTTTTTGAGGGGAAAGTCATAACTGAGCAGGATATTTTCAAACTGATTGATACGTTTTTCTCCGGGGACCGACATAAGGCGCTGATGTATCAGGTTCGTTTACTTTTACGTACCGAATAGGGCGAGCCAGATGCAAAAATGGATACTTGAGAATAACTGTTTCAGGGTGATGGTTAGCGCGCAAGGCAGCGAGCTTTGCAGCGTATGGGATAAACAACGGGAAAGAGAATGGATCTGGCAGCCCAGGCAAGGCGTATGGAACAACTCTGCGACCTGTCTCTTTCCCGTGGTGGGCAGACTTATCCATAACGGATGGCGGCAGAATGACCGTTTTTTTACACTACCTGCACACGGTTTTTTGCGCGATCAGGTTTTCTCCTGTGTTCATCAGCATGATACACAGCTGGCGCTCACCGCGAGCGCCAGCGAAGAAACACGCCTTATCTGGCCGTGGAGTTGGCGGGTGGATAGCTATTGGGAACTGGATGAGCAAGGCGTTCAACTTTGCTTTACAGTCCAGAATGAAGATACGATACCTTTTGCTTACTCTATGGGGTGGCATCCTGGTTTTAACTTGCCTATTTCGTCACAGCCCGGTTGGCAGGTTAATTTCGCTGGAAAACAGGTTGTTGGTCCGCTGCCGACACAAGATCGCACATTATCAATTCCGCACCCTGAGCCGGGAACCATGGCATTTCCGCTGACAGCGGAGTGCTTTCATCGCGGCGCTGTCTATTTTGGCTCCTGCCGCACCGTATGTGTAAACAACCCGATGGGAAAAACGGTGTTACGTCTGGAGTCGAAAAATTTTGACTGGCTCGCCTTATGGAACGTACCTGACGTCGATTTTTTATGCGTAGAACCGTTGGCGGGAACGACTGATGATCCGGACTTTTCCGGCCAGGTCGATACCAAACGGGGTATTCGCTGGCTGGAACCAGACGAGAGCTGTATGTTTAAGGTATCCCTCAGGTTTGATATAGACGTATAGCGTCAAAATTGGCAAAATGGCTAGGGCTATTTTTTCAACAGGATCTGGGCTATATGGGCGTAAATAAAGAAAATGTACGAATATATATTAGCAATATTCTTAATGGTCTGAAGCAATCAGACCGACAAATAGCCGAGTTTATTCTTCAAAACCCGGCTCAATTTGCCCAAATGCCGGTAAAGAAACTTGCTGAGCAAATTGCCCTTAGCGAGGCAACAATAGTTCGTTTTTGTAAAAAAATTGGTTATAGCGGTCTTTTGAACCTAAAAAGCGATTTAAAGAGGGAGCTGCTTGCTGAGAATGATTTATCATTACCTTCATCCCCTGATATTTACCTTAATGATTCACGAATTGATGTCGCCTATAAAATTGCGCTGACTGTTGATACAACCCTTAAAGAAACCATTGGCCTATTAGATATGAAGGTTGTGAAACCCGTGGTGGAAAGGTTACTACAAGCAAGCCGTGTAATTTTTGTCGGGTTTGGCGCGTCGGGTTTATCAGCTCTTGAGGCCAGAGATAAGATGAATCGTCTAGGGGTCGAGTCCGAGGCTTATATAGATCGGTTTACTATCACACTTAAGCTTGCCAATTTAAAACAAGACGATATTGTACTTGCGTTTTCTCATTCGGGAGAAACTCCGGAGGTGGTAAATGCTTTCCGGTTGGCTCAAAAGGCTTTAGCTTATCGGCTGGCGATAACCCACAATACTACTTCTCCGCTTGCAGAGTTGGCCAGCACTATTCTACTCACCAGTGGAACGGAAGGTCCTTTGCAAGGAGATTCAATCACAACCAGGGCTTCCCAACTTTTTATTATTGAGTTCCTTTGTACGGAAATTACTCGCTACAGATTTCGGGAAAGTGCTTCTATGGGACTGTCAATCAAAGAACTCCTTATTAAAGAAAGGATAAAACATACTTTATCCGAATAATGTGTGGCTTCTTATTGAGTTAGTGACCTGTAAAAATGTAGCTGAGACGATATAGCTAAGGGGCAGGGTATCGCTAAGAGGAAAACAGCCGGTAAATATACCGGCTGTTTTTGACCAGGCTATTAGTCTTTCGTTTCTATACCATCTTCCATTCGGTTAAATATATAGAAGAACGGCACAGGATCGATAACTGGTGGATTACTGTATTTTTGTGCTTCCTGTGGCACTGTTGCAAATAGTCGGTAGTGATAAACTTTTTGCTGACGAAGCTGCACATGAACCCATTCAAAGGCCGGCATTTTCAGCGTGACATCATTCTGTGGGCGGTACGCTGGTACTGCAAATACGGTATCAGTTACCGTGAGCTGCAGGAAATGCTGGCCGAACGTGGTGTGAATGTCGATCACTCCACTATTTATCGCTGGGTTCAGCGTTATGCGCCTGAAATGGAAAAACGTCTGCGTTGGTACTGGCATAACCCTTCCGAGCTTTGCCCATGGCACATGGATGAAACCTACGTGAAGGTCAATGGCCGCTGGGCGTATCTGTACCGGGCCGTCGACAACAGGGGCCGCACTGTCGATTTTTATCTCTCCTCCCGCCGTAACAGCAAAGCTGCATACCGGTTTCTAGGAAAAATATTAAACAACGTGAAGAAGTGGCAGATCCCGCGATTCATAAACACGGATAAAGCGCCCACCTATGGCCGTGCGCTAGCCCTGCTCAAACGTGAAGGTCGATGTCCGTCTGACATTGAGCACCGACAGATTAAGTACCGGAATAACGTCATTGAATGTGATCATGGCAAACTGAAAAGGATAATCGGCGCCACGCTGGGATTTAAATCAATGAAGACGGCTTACGCCACAATCAAAGGTATTGAGGTGATGCGTGCACTACGCAAAGGCCAGGCCTCAGCATTTTATTATGGTGATCCCTTGGGCGAAATGCGTCTGGTAAGCAGAGTTTTTGAAATGTAAGATCTTTCAATCAGACAAAAGGCTGCCTCATCGTTAACTTTGCAACAGTGCTCTCCTACCCACGCCTGGCGAGTTCATGCACTACATGGAAGTGCGGCAAGCTGTGGCTGGGATACGTGGAGCTCATCTCTTCGACGAGTTCGATCACTTGGGTGCTTATCTTAAGAAGAATTGTTTCGATCAGGATATTGTCGAGCAGCTGAAGGAAGGGAAAGCGAACATGCTTGTCTGGGATGGCATGAGTGACATCGTTGACAGAAGCTTCGAGGGTGAAGAGTGGGAAAGCAGACCGTTCCCAAGGCAGGAGTTCCCAGAGGAGGTGCTGAAGCTGCTTGGAGCACTCGATAGTACCCGAGCTAGCGGCTGGCTTTCAGCAGAGAGTCATATCCGTGACCTAGGAGAGGAAGGCCGGAATAATCTGGCCAAGATGCTGTCCGACCTTCGAAAAACACTGATTCAGCATCCCGTTCGTTACTTTGTTCTGGGCGGGGACGGTGTACCGCTCTTCGTTTGGCTTCAACGGTATGGCCATCCAATTGACTGGACTAAGGCCAGCGCAGTTGCGTTGAGCGCCAAGGCTACTAACGTCATTGGCGTTGTGGCTGAAGTCAGTGCCGATGGTACTTATGTCCAAGCGCGGTCTTTCAAAATTTACATACCGACGGAGCAAACGGCAGAAAACGTCCACATTTATTATGAAGACGCGGTGAGAATGGCTAACCCTGTACGTACAGTCAATCTAGACCGGGGAAAACAAATCTCCCCTAGTCGCAATAGCTTAAAAATTGGCCGTAATGTACCTTGTCCATGTGGCAGTGGCATGAAATACAAGAGGTGTCATGGTCGGTAAAATGTGTCCGCATAGCTGACTACAATCTGCTTAGTAGTTCAAATGGAGGTTGTGCATGATTTTATGTAATATACTGATTTTTATATGTTAAATTAAATATCAAATGCATGTTATGCGAGAATCTTCTCAGCATAGCTGTATAAACGTCGATGAGCAGAAAAATAAAAAAATCTCCGCATGGTATAGATTGTGGTATCGAGAAAGATCAATTTTCTAAGTAACTGTTATATGTATTGATTTTGATTTAATTGATAATCGAGTGGGAATGATTTAACGTTAGGCATTCTCTAGCGCCAAAAGATGAAAATATATAATCCCATGTTTACATGGGCTTTTTATTTATAGTGGTCTGGCAACAGATGTCTGTGATATTGGGCGGATATAATCGACCAATGGGGCCTATTGGTACTCGCGAATTCATTTAGTTAAATGTATAGACTTCAGATATACGTATGTAAAATGCATTGGAGCAAGTAATCAGTAATCGGCTCTCTGCCTTTTTATGAGCTCGCCCCGGGTACAGGACGCAAGATGAAGCTAACTGCCCAGAAGCGGAGCGAGTTTTCGGAGGGTCTACGGTCTGACTGATGGAATGGGGCAATCCATATGCGGATGTCGCCGAAGAGGAAGACTAACCTTCCTCGCCTTAATGACTTTCCGTTCCAGCCAGAGAGTGGTGGAGCCGCGCGAAAGCTGTGTTGTCGTTACGCCAGTTGATGATCCTTAATCCTTTGCTTTAGTATAAATATAAAAACGCCTACCTAACTTAGCCTTGTGAAGCCCTAGACTAGATGTTGAAGGCTTATCAATAATTAGTATCAATATTAATTATATCATTAAAATGCTTAAGTATGGAGTAGACAAGATGTCTTTCGCGAAAAAATTAGCTTTAGCTGCGCTACTGGTTGCCCCTTTGTATGCCTCCGCAGATGTAACTAACGGTCAGCTGACCTTTACCTGGCAGGGGACTATCCCTGCCCGAGTGCTTTCCGGCGACTGGAAATTTGTTGATGCCCTAGGAAATGATTATGTATCGACTCCTCAGACGCTCTCTACCTCAGTCGATGCTGATAATAACGTGAATTTAAACACCTCCTCACCGGTAACCTTTAATATTAAATCGAATACTGGCTCTATTAATGGTATCACTGCTTATTTGGCTTCTGCACCCGTAGCCACTGGTTTTAAAGGAAGCCGCCAACTGGATTTACAAGAAACATCCACTGCACCAGAGAATAATAAGGTCTTGATTACCATCAATGGTCAGGCACTTAAAGTAGGTAGCTCTGATGCTGTTACTGTTACTGGCTCGGGTAATGATCGTCCTATCAGTCTTGGTCTGTATGCTAAAGCAACCCAGGATGCTTACGATGCCGGCAGCAGTGTCAGCTTTACGACGCCAGTCGTCTTCGGGGTTGATATAACTTCAGCCTTACCATCTACAATTTAATTCTTAGATTCTATTCTACGGTTTAATGCGATCCGGTGGTAATTATATCGCCGGATATTTACCATTGTTCATAGAGTATTCTTAATGTATAAATGGATTATACCTTTTTTATTAATATTCAATCATGCCTATGCTTTTACTGTTGACTCACTATTCAAAGTTGACAGTGAAAACAGTCGCTATTTTGTACTAAAAAACCCAGACGCTGAGTCAGTTTATTTATCTGTTTCACTCACGGAACTTCAGCGAACAAATAAAGGCGTCTATCAAGAAATAGCGCTGTCTACTGACGATTTTTTATCATGGCCTATTTATATTGACCCCATGGATATCGTTATTGATGCTAGTGGTGAGGTGCGTGTTTCAGTTATCCGTACAGCACAAACCACCCCCCTCGATCGTATTATTGGTGTTAGCTTTATCCCTGACAGTTTACGTCAACAAGAGCAGGGCGCAAACAGCAATGTCGCCATCACCATTGGCTATAAGTCGTGGTATCTCATCCCCGGCACCCAACCTCTCGCTGGGGAACCCCAGGCCTGGATCAGCGACAAGCGTATTCATTTCAATAACCCAACGAATAAGGTTTTACGCCTGACGTTGGATGTTTGTCCAGATAGCGATAAAAGTACAGCAAGTGAGGGATGCTATAGCGAAGCCATCTTACTCCCCGGAAATGAAAAGCAGATTAATGTCCCTATGGGGGCGGATCTGAATACGGGGAAAGTGATATTTTTTGATCTCAGTAATCAATATAAAAAAGAGATCTCTCTCCGTTCTGTTAGATAACCGAATTACGGTAATTTTTTAATACAGATAACAGATCACAGATGTGTCACAAGGATTGAATACCAATACGACCATGACGAGTATCCATATTAACGTAATAAAAATATTACCGGTTATCTGTTTGCTCGACGGTGCTGCATGGGCGGCGCCCTCTTCCCCTACAGATACGTTAACCAGTAATCACTCAACCTCCGCCTCTATGCAAACTCTGGCGCGGAATAATGCGACACTGGCTATGACACATGGGATGTCATTAGCCTCCGGCATCCCTTTGGCGAGCTCGCGTTATAGTAAAATTCTTACCCCTACGCCCATGGCGATCACCCTCGTTATTCCACAATTGGATGAGGATCGCTTTGAGGGTGAGCTTGCTTTAGACAGTGTCCGTATTGAGGATGTCGGCGCGGTAACAGCATTTTTATACCGTGCTGGGTTGAGTCAAAAACAGGCAAGCTACGTGGCTCAACAGTTTGCCGAAGGGGTATCACATGATAGCCGTTGTAAGGGAAGTCGGGCGACTTGTATCATCAACACTGATGGAATGGCCGTCGTTATTGATTATTACGCACGCCAAGTCCGTCTCTTCTTTACCCCCAGCTGGTTTGCACCTGAAACGCGTCATGTTGAATATCTGCAAGGGCGTACGGAGAAAAAAATCCTAGTTAACCATACTAGCCTCTTTGTTAATCGCTATGCAAATCAGGGAGATAGCATTTATGCCCGTGATTATGGCTTATGGGGATTACCCGGCGGCTTTTTAAAATATGATGCCTATGTTACCGAACAGACATATGGCATCAATGCATTAAATTACGTTTTTCAACACCAGTGGTTTAAGGCTCAGCTAGGCGCCGTTGATAGCAGCTATGACTTTAACCCCTCCGCGCAACGTAGCTTGTTCAAAAATACTCAAATGACCGCTCTTCTGCTTGGTAACTCTGCAGAGATGCAGGTGCGGAGCCATAACGATCGCCATTATACCTATTACGCCCCCTTACCGGGTGTCTTGGAGGTCTGGCGTGACGATAAACTGTTACTGCGTCGCGGCGTTAATGCGGGTATGGGGGATCTCGCCTATCAGAGCTTGCCGAGTGGCATTTATCAAGTACGGGTTGTCATTAAGGGGCTAAATGATGAGCTGTTTTCTGACCAACCCCTGCTTTTGGTTAACGATGGTCCGACGCTTGAGGGGGTTAGTACTCATCTTACTGCCGGGCGTCTGGATGATCATGCCTATTACGGTAACGCTTGGATGGGCGAATTCGGCCTTACGCTCCCCATCGGCGCTATCGCCAGTTTGTCTGGATTAGCCGGCTATGCCGATCGTGAGTTTTTGGGGACGGTAGGGACCGATATTCGTAGCAACAGCATCACGTTATCATTACTGCAAACCTTGGGGAGTCAGGGGTATACGAAGAGTGATGCAGTCGCTACATTCTACCGACTCTCGTTGCAATATACCCGCGAACGTTATCGTCAACGCGAGCGCCGCGCCGAACGCCCATTGTCTATCACTGTCGAGCCCGATGATGTGCTGCGGCCCAATCCAATCCCCGACTACCTGGATAACCTTCTTGGCACGTCAACAAACCGTGAGAATCTACTGGTTAACTATAACGTTGCCTTACATCAAGATCATACATTGCAGCTCGGCTATCAATTTTTTCGCGAGCAATCTCAACAGACTCAATACTATACATTCTCATTGTTTAGCCGATTACCATGGAATATTAACCTCACTTCCAGCCTAAGCTACTCTCAACGTGATCTCTGGAGCGCCACGTTGGGGATATCGGTACCGATAGGCAGCCTGCAAGCCAGCAGCTACTACTCGCAACAAAATGGAGGGCGCTGGCGCAGTCAAAATACCGTGAACTATAACCAAAGCTTGGCTGAAAATTGGCTTGTTAATCTTCAGGGCGGCCAGCAATTTTCCGATAGCAGCGCGCAGACAACCTTCTCGGCCGGCGCACAATATCGGGGTAAGGCAGATGTTCGGGCACAGGTTTACCTGGCCAGCGATCAGCCAGGCGGCGCTGGTAGCCTTGATGTGCAGTCCAGTCAATTAATCGCTGCAGATGGGATCTCCTTTCACCGTCCGGATGAGCTGAGTCAGCGAGCTTTTCTGCGCCTACCGGCACAGGAGAAAGGAGTCGTATCTGTGGCGTTGAAAGAGCAAACCACCGGACTCACTCGTTATTACACCGAAGGAGAGGGGGGAATCATCGCCCTGCCGGCATATAGCCGCTATCAGCTAGATGAGCGCCTGATTGGCAGTGGCCATGTCTTTGATAATCACCAGTTACGCTATCAGCAGCAGATTGATTTACTCCCAGGGCGTTTAGTTGACACCACACGTACGCTCCTACCGGTACGCAATCAGGCGATCCGCGTTAGACGACAAGGCAGTCCAGTAGAGCAATTGCAGTGCGACGGTCCAGGGTGTATTGGCGTTCAGCGGATACAGAACGGTCTGTTTATGCTGCAGCTACAACCTAACGGGGCAATTCACCTGTTGTCTGAAGGGCGCTCATGTACCTCGCTCTCTTCAGCGATGCAGTTACCGGCAGATCAATTACCCATCGTGGAGTGCAAAAGTGAATAAACGTCGAGTAGGACTGGGAATAGGACTAAGTCTCGGGTTGCTATTGAGCTCGGCACAGGCTTTTGTACTGAGTCATAACGGTCAGCGATTGGAAGAGACTTTACAGCTGAGCGCGCTTATCGATATGGGCAGCCATATTGTGTTACCGCTGCAGGTGATCAGCCAAACCCCGCTGTTTCAGCAAATCGCCTATGACTCGCAGCGTCAGCGCTTTGAGGCGATGGGGATTGCCTTACGGGCGATTAGCGAGCAAAACAGTCAACCGCTATTGCTGGAGGTCGTACACGATCAGTATCAGTGTGCGAGTCTTTCTCCGATACAGCGCCCGCCGTTTACGGCGACGGCGATCAACCAAGGATATCGCTATGAGGTGGAAAGCGGAGGGCGTCAGGTTGCCACGTTGCAGAGTGAGGGCGGGCGCCAACACCGTTTTGAGCCTGGGCAATGGCAACGTGCAGAGGATTTGGCGGGTATAACGGTAAATCGTTTTATTCTGGACCTTTATCTTCGGGTAACCCTGCCCGATATCTCAAGCCGACTTCCCGCCGATGGGGTCAGTATGCCGATAGTCTGCAGTGGGCAGGTTAGCTTATTAGTGAGTGTGCCTCTTTAATAGGTATCACCTGCTATGTTCTTAAGTTGGTGATTTAATTTTATGTAAGGAGAGAGTATGTATAATGTAATTAGGGGGAGGTTCCTACGCTATTTAGCTTATAGTGTATTGCCGCTGTCGTTAATAGCAAAGGGGTATGCTATCGGCGTGAGTCTTAATATATTTAATCAAGAGGTACAGATTGTTAGTGGTGATGGGCCAGAAATTCTGAGTGACGGTGTACTGCAACTCCAGGATAACTACCCTGAGTTATCTGGGTTCTTGATATCAGATTTGGGAAATGGTAAGGGAGACTCTAGCTTCCATCGAAGAACAAGTCTTTTTACTGTAACTCTGACGGGGGCGCGATATGGAAGAACGATAACGTTACGTGCAAAGTTAGGTAGGAGTATATTTAGACAGGATTCGTTCTTACTCGCTCATTTTTCTGGCAGTACCGTTAATAACGGATGTAGTGGGGGGCTGCAGCCGGATTATGATAATTTCCCTGGAGGCGCTGGTCATTTTATTTTTATTGATTCAGGTAATCATGATTTTACGCAGGATTGCAGTGGAAACACATATCCTTTTATCTATGAAAACATTCGCCCTATATATACATATGGCGATGCAAGACGCGTCTGGCTCGATATACCTACGTTGATAGCGAGTGATGCTTGGCAATCACTACCAGCGGATACTTATACCGGTAGCGTTAGTTTAAATTTGGAATCTCTGGAGAATCCCAATAGAGGCGCCAGAAAGCAATTAAATACAACCACATCTGTAACAATAAGAAAACAACCCTATTTTAGCGGATTATCTTTACCTTCAAAGAACGTGCTATTTAAAACGAGATATACACAAGAGCACGTGGAAGGGTATGCCTCGACGCCGCTGATATTACAAGGTTCATTTGACCCCAATTTTGGCCGGGTGCGTTTGAGTGTACGCTCTGATAATAACTTCTCTCTGCGTAATGATACGGGAAGAGTATTACCTTATCAGGCTATATTGCATGCTGGGTCGAAACAATATGCCTTAAATAAGGATACGGTTAGCATCGCCCCCCCCGTAGAGATAATCAGTTTAAACAGTACAAATCAACTTCCGTTAATTTTGATGTTTCAGTTTAATCAAGATAAATCAAATCTAATAGATGGTATCTATCACGATAATGTAACGTTGATTGCGGAGTTGCCGCTGCTATAATTTCGGTGAGTAATTTTATTTATTGTGGCCATGTAATAACGTTAGTTCATTAAATATCCATAAGCGATGTCAAATCACTTTATCGATTAAGTAGATGCCATGGAAAATGATTGATAATGGCTTGATAGTATTATGATAAACGATGATTTTTTACCTGTAGAGCATTTATATCGACGACGTGTAGCTATGATTTTTATAATTCAATAAAATTGGATTTGTTCCGTAAAAATAAAATATTATGAGTGAGCATTTTTTGCAAGGAGGTATATGCCGCCGGGGAAATACTCCCCGGCGGCCCTTAATTAGTTAGTTGATGTTTTTACTGTTGCAACTAAATTATACTCCCCTGGAGTAAGGTTAGCGTTATTACGGATCGCAGTAAATAGCAATGGCAATTTAGCATTGGTCGCCATTAGTGATTTGCTAATAAACTGATTAGACGTAGAATTCCAGATAAAGTCGCTTGCAGAGTCCAGATCTACCCAAATTTGTTTAGTCGCACCTTTACCGTCTCCGGTAATGTAGCAGAACTGGAAAGAACTTCCGTCACTGCACTTGTTGTTAGAGCTAATTTCAACGGCTGCTTTGGCCGGAGTGGTCCCGCTGTTGGTCACAGTAAAGCCACCTACTTGAACACCGTTAGTGATAGTGGAGCCCAGAGTCTTTGCTGGATTCCCCCCGATAGAGAATCCCGTAGAACCAGTGACAGTTACGAGGCTTGTGGCCGTTGTAGCAGCATATGCGGAACCACCTAAAGCAAAAATTGCAACAGCTAAAATAGTCTTTTTCATCTTTACATCCTTATTTAATTAGAGCTTCGTTGAGCAAAATAACTTGATTCAAGAGCCGATGTTTTATTCGGCTCAAGGTATTAATCACCTTGCTTATTTTAGTCGTTAGGTTCGATAGACTTGTATCTTGTAACATAATTCATTATGTGTGATCTATGTCGACAAGGTTGCTAATAAAACTACAGGTATCGTTCCTTACGAGCACGGCTAGCCATATCGGTGGCCCTGTGCTCATTAAATTTTTCATCTTACGGTTCCACGCGGTACGATTATTTACTAATAAAATCATCGCCTCCTTATTTCTTAAGAAAATATTTTTTGAATAAATAGTAAAGTCTTTGCGAATATTGTCGCAATTATTCGCATTTTGGTGCGAGCAATATAAAACTATCCACATTGTGTACATAACAACTCCTTCCATTTATTAAATTTAGAATTTGTGAGTTATAACATGCTCAATAATAAACGTAGTGTATATTGGCCTGGTCTCTTTGTTTTGAATGTATAAATATCATCGCTACTACCCACTTAATAATAAAAATAAGGTTTATCAAGTGATTTTAATTAACGGTTAAGATAACGCCCTTGAATCGTTATGACATAGGTATCTATCGGAACACTCTGGTTACCATTCGCTACAATATCAAACTGTTCTTGTCCCTTTCTAGTATATTTTATTATCCCTAAGCCATCCTTGGTATCTGGTACCCAACCCTCCTGACCGATTATTACGTATAGCTTATGTTGTCTGCTATTTTTTCCTGTAAGTACATACCGATTAGGTGCATCACCGTTTCTTTCTGCATCTAACCACACTTGATAACCTTGGCGTATTTGCTGACCGGTGATTCGCCCGCGACTAATCATTTGCCCATCTCTAACTTGCGAGCTTAAATTTGATACGCTGTTCAACGTAATGTCCACACTATCATTAGCCTGAGCCGGTATGCTCCCCAGGATAGCGCATACTGCTAGCACACCTTTTATTACACGCTGAGTCATTTTATCCGCCCCCAGTTATTTACCGGCACAATGCCTTCAGATTTGATACACCTGCAACGTCATTCTTTTCTAATAACTGGTAATCAGCTTGACAGTGCTGTCGCTGCCCATTGCCCCATTGCACCAGAAGTTGTCCTTTTTCCGGTAAACCAGTCATATAGACATCACCACTATCTCCGACAATACCCGTACCACGCAGCGTATCGATTTGGCCGACGAGGCTGGCGATGGCACCAAAGGGGACAGGCTTACCATTTGCTTGCGTCAGTGTAATCAATGCACGTCCACCAACACGCGTCACGAAACTTGCTGGAATGATAGCGCCTTCCGTTGGAACCACCTTGGTATCAGTGTGTGGTATTGATACATTTGTCGGTAACGTTACTGGGTTTAAGCTAATGGCATTCTCCTGATATGGAGCCAAATTTCCCACAGTGGTGTAACCACGAAAATCTGTTTTAACTCCCACTTCATTGATTACCGAAACACCACTGGCGTTAGGTGCCTCAATCAAGGCTGCGGTGTTACCCAGACGTTGTCCAAATGTCACTCCATGCTGATGGATAACCATACTACCTTGAACACCAGCATTCATTTGATTACCATTCTTGTGGTAACCATATCCTCCACTGATTTCACCATAGGTCCCATTCCAGCGTAAGTTCAGATCACTGCTATTTTGGTTATCGCTCGTGCTACCCTGTACTATCTGTTCATTAACATTCCAGTACAATCGTTGATCAAAGGCATAACCGTTCAATCCCACATTGTGCAAAGTACCCTGGTCCGTCCTATTTTGCATTTGGTAAGAAACACTGGTATCCCCACCCAACCAACGGTTTAATGGCACACTGATCCATAGATTAATAGATCGCTCGGTCTTATTATCATCACTACCATAATATGAGTAATAATCCCATTTTCGCTGAGTTAAATCCACCGACCAGGAGATACCCTGTATCATTGGTCCAGCGTAGCGTGCTGATATTTCATTAGTGCTTTGTGAGCGGTTCCAATAGTTTTCACGACTCCCACTAAAATAAATGGAACCCCATTCACCCAGTGGTTGACTTAATGTAATACTGGTCCGTGATTTTCGTTTTTCACTCGAATCATCACGATACCAATAAGACTGATAACCTTGTTCAGGATACCAATATTCTTTCGAATACCAACCATCGCCCGAACGATAAGTATTAAGAACATCTGATAATGAGTTATAGCCAGATGAAGCATATTGATAACTGGCTAATGTAAATCCGGTATTCGTGCTCTGAAATGATTTACTATAGCGAATGCGCCACGTCTGTCCTTGTTCTATCTCTTGATTTCGTTTCTGACCACGAGAGAGCGTACCATCCAATGATATTGCACCCACAGCACCCAGAGAAACCCCTAACCCTAATGTACCAGCCTGATAGTGGTTGGCCCATTGACCACCGCTGTAAACGGTTAAATTCCAAGGTAAACCATACATAACGGTCGCCTGCCCAACAGGGGCTTTATCGACCGACGTATCTGCAGAGCGATATTGCCCCATCATTACGTTGTATTTTAAGTATCCTTGTCGTAACGCAATGGCGGGTGTGGTATAGGGCACTGTAAATACTTGACGGGTCCCATTTGATTCAAAAACCGTTACCTGTAAATCACCACCACCATTAATACCAGGAAGGTCAGTCAAGGCAAAAGGCCCTGGTGCTACCGTGGTATTATAAATGACATAGCCACTCTGTTTAACTTCAATACGTGCCTGTGTTTGCGCGATACCTTGTACTATTGGCGCAAACTCTCGCTGACTATAAGGTACCATTGCATCATCAGACCCTATCATTCCACCGCGGAAAGGAACGCTGTCAAATACGTCAGATGGTGTGAATCGCTCTCCCAGTGTTAAACGGCTTTTTAAGTCATATAGACCACGTTCAGCATAGGTATATGAGGTCTGCCATTGTCCCTCTTGTGCCCCTTGCTTCTGCCACGTGGTCAGATTGCGAAAACGCCATGCGCCTAAATTAAACCCCGGTTCTAACTGGACATCCATGCCGTTGATGCTGGAGTTTTCACCATTGCCTCGATATTCAGAACGAAAAGCACTCGCCTGGTAATTCATTAGAAATGCAGGGATACCATCATTCCAAAGTGCTTGTGGTGCAATGCCTGTATAATGAGGACGCAGCGCAATCTGTGGAATACTCAGCAACAGCTGTTGACTATTAAACTGATATGTCTCTTTAGCTTGCGGAATAGCCGATATCCGTGCACATTTAGCTACTTTAGGTGCACTATTGCGATTACCGCTTTTGATAGTCGGAAACAGCTCAGGATAACTATCCACTTTAATGCCATAACGTATCAACTGTTCACGGGTTAAACATGTTTGCAAAAAAGGCGTGTCACCTGCATCTTTCTCAAGATGAAAGAGCATCTCACGTGAGTCAATTCGTTCACCATTGAGTATCACATCAACTTGATAGGTGCCGGGTAATTGACCGCCTTGCTCAAGTAACGAAATGTCAACATTCCCCCCTCCATCTAACTGAGAGGCATCGAAAGTATAATACTTGGCTTGTACGCTAGTGCTGTACAGCCCACAGATAAACACCATACTAACAGCTAAGGCTATTGGGTTATAAACCAAACACGTAACCGATGTTTTTTTTGAAGAAGATCTTTTCATCAGACTACATTTCATTTTACTTTCCAGCATGAGTTCAGCTTGGATCATTTGGTTGATTAGTAAACGAAACCTGAATGACCACACTACCACTATGACTTACGATAGTGATACCTGGTCAAATTAAGTTAATTTGTTTTTAGTTTCTAATTTATTATTCAGTTGATACTTTTATGATATATATCACTCACGCCACCATAATCAGTGACAATACTCCAAGAGACCATCCCTGATACACCTTTAGGTAAATGGAATGTATAAGACGAAAATGGCGGAATATAATGCACATTAGAAATGTTAACATTACCAACCTTTAAAGATGCTAAATTCATATAAAATGGTGTATTATTCATCGCCTTTAAATTCGTATCTTGTTGAGACCAAGATAGTGATGAGGCAACATCCTCCGGATGGCCCTTGATGCTTTCCGGACGAACAAATAGTTTAATGCAACTATCAATAGAAACTTGTAGATTTAATGAAACTACTTTATGACTTTCTATCTTTCCCTTCTTATTATTCCAGAGATCTCCCTCCTTCGGAGGAAGCCCTTTTATACATAGCCACTGGAGTGACTCGCGATCTTTTGCAAAATCGCCACCGGTACGAATAATGCGCAGATTGCTTTGTTGTTGCCCATCTAAGCGGAATAACGGTGGTGTAACTACAAATGGGGCTTTGCTTTTCATATCTTCGCCATACACTCGTGACTGGATAAGCATTGGATAATCCAGAGGATTACTTACTGACAAAGTTTGCCCCATTGAACTCGGCGCATAAATAACCCGAGTCGCCCCCAATTTAACAGCAAATTCCTGAGAGTTTTGTTCAATGTTTGGTTTCTCTGCAGCAAGACTCTGCAAAGAGGACATGCTCAATGCGCAGCATGTAGCCAATAGCAACATTATTTTTTTTGAATACCGGCGTTGCGATACAGCGCCTAACATGCCGTATCCAGTAATGTTTAATATTTTTTTATTTTTCATTCTAGATTCCTAATGCAATTGCACTATATATAACTCACTAATTGACATGATGCTGATATTTATACTAAAAATAGGATGAGTTTGCTAATTCACCAATATAATAATGGTAAATCAATCGCATCGATATTTTAATTGGCAATATAAAATTAAGCCGCGAAATCAATTAGTCAATTAACACACTATTACCCCCCCCTGTGATTCATTAAGTTACGTTCTGCTTTAGCCAGTCTGCTATATGCATCAAAATATTATTTACAATGAGTAGATAATGATGTTGCTGCATTTTCGATGCGAAGTAGTTTAGTTAAGCTAAGCGACAGATATCCTGCGGAAACATTATTCCGTTCACAAACCTCTCTTCTTGTATAACCTAATACTAGATGCTCTTTTAGTGCAGCTATAACCTTCTCGCTATGGATAGAGGATATCTCAATTAATAGCAAAAATCGTCCTTCTGTCATTACACCGGGTGCAAACTGACCTTTCGTGGTGGACGAGGAGAAATTATCATCATTATTGTTACGTTTTGTTAATGTGTCATCGTTCATATAATCAACAGCCTCATTCATATTACCTTTAATATCAGAAAATGAATGATAGATCCTCTTCAATGCTTACTTCTGTTTTAGTCACAAACTAGTCCTTATCCTTCTCTCTCCTTCAACTGGCGAGTATTCTAGAACAAGTTGATTGTTCCGCAAAAAGATAATTACACGATCTTAACTGCTTGTGAAAGTAAAGTAAACGATATATAAATCCTATCATTTTTGTGTGTGCAGAACAAAAAACTAAGCATAGCGCAATGAGCAGAGAAAAAGATCGTAAATTAGAGCTCTTTTGGATTTTTTTAGACGAAAAAAAACAAAGATAAATCTGTTTTTAGTCAAAAAAGCGTTCACATATTTGCGCAAAAAAAGTAAATATATAAGCTTGGTGAATGAATGTTGTTGTGTATATATATTCGTCTGTGATTTTTTTATTGAAAAAGATTTATTTATCGTTGTAGGATAATGCAAATGCTTCAATGTAAACTGTATGCGGGGTAGTTATGTAAATGAACCGAGAATATTATCGACACGGTAATGTATATATTTGGGGAGATAGTACATATGAAAAGTATGGAGTAATGAAATTATTACAATTAATTGATTCAGTATACCTTGTAAAAGCAGGCTCTCTAAGTTTTACACTCAGGAGTTGTGTTGAAGAAATTCATATTTACTGTTTAAGTGATAGTCCTTTGTTAGGCATGGCAAATCGTATTGATAGAATAAGAAAAAAACACACCAGTAAAATAATTATTTTTCTTCCAGCCTCTGTTCCGAGAGCATCAATCGATTATATGTATAACGTCAGCGTTATTCCTTACTGTCGAACACTATTGAGGATGCTTTTACTATTAAAAGCCGCATTGTATACTAATAGGTATGATTTAATTAGAAAAAATAAATTTAAAGAAAGCAGTGGGAAATATGCTTTTTATCAAACTTTGCGCTCGGAAAATATTAGTAAAATAGCGACAAAGTTACAAATTTCACCAAAAACAGTCTATTCTCATAGAACAAATTATACTAGGAAAATATTAGGCTTTAAACATCGACAAGTGGCTAGGCTTTTCTTTATTGGGTGTAATATAGATATCTAATATTGATAGGGTTATTGATGCGATCCTCTATACCTGACATGTTAAATTTAGCCACATGGATGTATAACTGAAGTAAAGTGTCTTAGTTCATACGCCAGCTTCAAGAATCTGCTTGCCGAGGTTATGCTGGATTTAGAGGAAGCAAGAGCGAAATCTCTGTCAATGGACAAGAGGTGGAAAGCTGTAGAAATCACCTGTAAGGTAGCGGATCTATCGCAACTGATAGACTTATTATTCTATATAAATCAATGCATTGCTATTGGTGTGCATTTATCTGCGTACATCGTGGAGCAGGTACTTGAGCACCGACGTTTTGGTTATCGGCATATTTGATATGCTATTGTGCTAGGAAAGGTTTTATACACATCCTATTTACTATTTTAACGAATTAGATGTAAAGAGTAGATGGTATTATAAAGGATTATCAACTGAATGGTAACTCGCTTCCGTGCCGCAAGATCAGAACATGAGTTGGTCGCTATATTTTGCCATAAATGCACTTATCAGCGATGGCAGATTAATTACTATAATCTATATGGGTGATTTGAATGATCTGATTTCGCATCATCTAGCAACAGTGATCGTCCCGTGACAAAGCAGATGTTCAGAATCACCAATTGGCATAACAGCAAGGCCTTTATCAACCAAGACTACATTATTTTATGACTGAATGATGAGGCGTTTACTCCTGATATGGGGCAGTATCATACTTATTACAGGGACGGTACCTGTGCTATTCTGACCTCACACCACCTTGGTGATTAAATATGTGTTCCGGCTCACCCTGTGGGCCGCACATGGCTTTATTGACTCCGTTTTGCCCTGATGAACGAACCCGGATTACAGCAGTTTCAGTAAATATTCCAGATTAGTTAACATCAATTTTAACCCTCCCATCCGGGATGACCTTGTTGATCTTCCATCAATATTAGAGTCTGGCTAAATCAGAAATCCGGACCTTTTTGCAGACTTTGGATAAAGTCCGCAGGGTCTGGTTATTTAACGATGGAGAGGGTCTGTTTCGGTTATATTCCTATCGCCACTACTCGATCTTTTCCTGCGCATCGTCCGGTGACAGGTTCAGATACCCATCGTGAAAACTACCGTTAAATGACTCGATCAGCGCATTATCCGTCGTTTTTTCAGGCCGTGGGAAGTCCATTGTTATACCGTTTTCATACGCCCAGTGCCCCAGCGTTTTAGATATAAATTCACTACCATTGTCTGTCTGAAGCCGTTCGGGTACTCGTTGCCTTAACGCTTTTCAACGCGCCATCACCGCGATGATATCCTCCCCACGCAGCCCTTGACCTACATGGATCGCCAGGCATTCACGACTAAAATTATCGACTACAGTCAATGCTCGGATATGGCATCCGTTGAACGGATTATCAGCAACAAAGTCCATGCTCCAGTACTGGCCTATGGCCGTCACTTCTGGACGGATGCTTCTATGTCGGGCATGTGACCCGTCCTGAAGAGCGTTGACACGTTCCTGGCTAAAATCTGGAGAACATAATGATGACTGGGCTCAAACCTACCCAACGTGATTATCCTCTATCCTTTAAGATAGCCGTTGTTGAGTAGGTCGAAAAAGGCGAGATGACCTATAAACAGGCCCAGCAACGATACGGTATTCCGGGGCGATCCACCGCTCTTGTCGGGTTGTGCAAATATGGCCGATTTGACTGGAGCCCTAGGCTCCTTGACCTAGTAAAGAGGAAACGGCCTGTGGCACAGATAAATCTCTCACTCCCCCCCGAGCAAAGAATCAACGAACTTGAAGAGCAGCTGAAGCGGGTAAATCAGAAAGCTGAGTTTGTTGAGTCGGTTATCAACGTTCTTAAAAACGATTACGGGGTGAGCATGGTAAAAAAGCGGCCCGGCAAGTCCTCGCGCAACGTCAGGCCGCAAAAATAACCGTTATGCACGCATACTAGTTCCTGGGGCACAGCAGACAGGCCTAGTATCAGGGCAAGGCAAGGTACAATAAACGACGAGAGCAGAATACTCATATCCTTGATTTTATTGTCCATATCCGTTCTCGTCAGCCACGAATTGGTACGCGTAAACTGGACTACCTGGTGAACAGTCAGGCCGATAGAATGTTGGATATCGGGCGGGGCCGCTTGTTTACCCTACTGGATGAACACCGACTCCTGGTACCGATGAAACGGGAATATCACAAAACCACCAACAGCCATCATCGGCTTTATCGGCATCCGAATCTGCTGAAACCCGGCCCTGAACAGGTTACAGCCCTTAAGCCGGAGCAGGTCTGGATTGTTGACATTACTTACCTTCCGCTGCGCAGTGGCACTGTCTATCTGAGTCTGGTCACGGATGTCTGTTCCAGGAGAATCATGGGGTATCGTGTAGGGGAAAATTTGCAGACTGAAAATGTGGTGAAAGCGTTCAGGCAGGCACTAAGGCGGAGAAAAACGGCGGGTCCTCTGGTACATCACTCTGGCAGAGGAGTGCAATACTGTTCAGCGCTTTATCAGTCAATACATGCAAGAAACGGGGTAACCTGTTCAATGACCGATGGTTATGACTGTTACCAGAATGCACTGGCTGAGCGGATAAACGGCATCACTGAAAAGTGAGTTTTTACTCTCACGCCCGGCGGATCTTGCGCAGGCCAGAACCATGGTAAAAGGATCTGTAGATATGTATAGCCATGAGCGGCCACATCTGGCCCTGAAATATAAAACGCCCGGTGATGTTCATCAGGCGTTTTACAGACAAAAAACGGTTAACCTATATCAGGACTAGTCAATGCCACATGCCGTCGGGGGCGTTTCGTCCGTAAATCCAGACCTTCCTAACAATAAATTCGGTGTGTTTTCTGCCAGCCTTCCCGGCGTAGAAGAATATGAATACGCTGAACACCGTAGCGAACACGGGTTTCAGTTATTTCTCTTATCCATAAGATGATGGCCCGATCAGCACGGTAGCTACGATAGTTATATACCGGTGGCTTTGCAGCATCAGACGACAAGCCCGACGTAACCCGATACGGTAGGCCCCCGGCAGTCAGGTGATGGCCTCACGCTTCTGCGCCAGCCTTAGCACTTTTTCTTGATAGCTTACTGCATCATCTCTTTGTCTAGACTTAAATCTGTCACCAGACGTTTCAAACGTAGACTTTCTTCCTTGAGCCGGCGCAAACGACGTAATTCTGTTACGCCAATGTCGCCGAACTTCTTTCCAATTAATGGGATGGACTACCTCCTCCCGCTGCGGTTAACTGTACGAAATGTGCTCACCAGGAGAATCACCATGAATATCGTATTTCTGGGTATTGATCTGGCTAAAAATATTTTTCAACTCTGCGGGTTAAACCAGGCCGGCAAACCGGTTTATACGAAACGAACTGGCCGAAAAGAATTACTCCAGACGCTGGCAAATATTCCTGCATGTCTGATTGGGATCGAAGCGTCCACCGGGGCATTTTACTGGCAGCGTGAGTTTGAGAAACTGGGGCACAAAGTAAAGGTCATCAGTCCTCAGTATGTAAAACCCTTTGTCCGCGGGCAAAAAAATGATGGTAATGATGCACAGGCCATCGCAGTGGCTCTGATGCAACCGACAATGCAGTTCGTGCCGCCAAAAAGCCCCGAACAGCAGGATATCCAGGCTTTACACCGGGCAAGGCAGCGTATTGTCAATCACCGCACTGCTACAGTCTGTCAAATAAGAGGGCTGTTACTTGACCGGGGGATCCCCATTGGCAGTACTGTCTCCAGAGCTCGCCGGGCTATTCCTCTTATCCTTGAAGATGCAGAAAACGGTCTAAGTTCCCGTATGCGCAGAACAATTGCCGAGCTCTATGATCTCTTTAACGATCTCGAGCGTCGGATCCATTTTTTTGATAAGGAAATTGAAACAGTATTCAGGCAATCAGAAGCCTGTCAGCGTATCGCCAGAGTTAAAGGCATTGGCCCTAAAACGGCTACGGCCGTTGTTGCTGCTATTGGCAAAGGAACTGAATTTAAGAATGGCCGCCACTTTGCTGCATGGCTGGGTCTGGTTCCACGCCAGCATTCGAGTGGCGACAGGCAGGTGCTGATGAATATGACGAAAAAAGGCGACAAGCATCTGCGGACTCTTTTTATTCATGGTGCCCGCGCTGTCGTCAGGGTTGCCACAAATAACAATGATGGCCATATGAATCAGTGGGTTAACCAGTTAAAGGAACAGCGCGGATTTAATAAAACGACCGTGGCGGTCGCTAACAAAAACGCGCGAATAATCTGGTCGATGCTGAGAAATGAGACCGAGTATCAGGTAGTGTGAAATTAATCCCCTGCCAGAAAAAGTTGCAGCGTACTGAGAAATGGTGACAGGTTGCACCTGCACAATCGGAACCTGATTTTTATACTGGCCTCAGAGGCCGTCCAGTTGTTGAGGCGATTGTGTGCGAATTACCCATTTGGGCACAGATTTTCCTGATGCCGGATAGATGTAAGCGACAACCCAAAACCAGATTCAGTACTTGCAAAACGGAGGTAGTCCATAGATGTAAAAAGTAGCCTCAGAAATTCCCATCTTTCTGCAGACCTCCTCCTCTGGAGTGCCTGGTTCGGTCTGTTTTAGAGTAAAAACCGTCTGTTCCTCGATATAACCTGTTTTTCATGCAAGATAACCTCTTTTTTCAGAAGAAGAAAGGTCGAAAACTCTGCTTTACGCTGGTTATGAACAAAGGGAAGAGGCCACCATACCGATCAAACCGAATTGTGTGTTGGTAAAAAAGGGGCATTTGTGCTGGTCTGAATTGTTTATTAAACAACCGTTTGCCGTTCTTGTAACCTCGTGAATCTGGAAACCGTTTTTTGCCAAATCGATGCCAATTGTTTTAATGTACACGATGGCCGTTCCGCTCAATTAGTGATGATTTATTGTCTCACAGTGGTGTAAGAGAGGGGGGCATCATTCCATTAGTGAAGCCACTGACCGATTTTAGTTAATCCATATTATTATTCAACGTTCATAACACAGGAGTCTCTCGCTGAAGAGTACTTCGTGTAATAAGCCCTTTAAGTAATAGCCGATCAAAATAGTGTTTAGCCTGATAAATAGAGAAGTTAATTGCATAAGCAATATCAACGTCTTACATGGTTTTTCTGTTTGATATAAGTGAATGTTTTTCCCTCCATTTTATATCGAAATTTATTCTCTCATTTTGTTATTTATCTCAAGAGGTTAAATTATCAAAAGGATAATGTATGATGAATATATATAATATGTGTGAGATTGATGTGTTATAAGATGGCTATTTTATTGAATATGTGATAGTCAATCATCCTCATCTTGGTCGTGTGCTCTGAACATTGACAGGGGCTAAGAAAATTCTTATTAAATAATCCATTGTTATGCTGAATGAAATTGCACATATATTATATATATACGATATATGTTGATTCTATAACTAGTATACCTACATATACAACTAGACTATCTAGTAGAATGAAATGATCCTCTTACCATCTGAATTCAAATAATTAATATCATCTAGATAACCATTGCTAGCGCTATGAGGTAATAAAGAGTTGGTTTCACACAGTCTTGTTAGTTAATTGTTTAAGTTATTATTGCTAGTCTTTATTTGTTTATAACCAAGTGATAAGGAAAACATGTTATGACTAGCAACTCCCATAAACCAATTGAATACATTGATGAATCAGGGAGCGATAGCTCTCAATCAACAAGCATTATTGATATCGCAAATAATATTGATGTTGTTGATATTTCTTTTGTTGTTGACTCTAACCCTATATATATAGAATCTATAATGAAAACGCATACGCAAAGGAGCCGTAGAAGTGAGTCATCAGATATTGTTGGTGATTTATCACTTCAGATAAAGAAAATATTACTTGATTTAGATATGAGTAAGGAGGGATCTTCTGAATCAGAAGTTAGAGCTGGATTTAATATAATTTTTATAAAGGCTGAAGAAGCTAGAGAGGTGCAATCAGTCCCTCCAGGAAAAGAACGGGATATCAGGCAATTAATTAAAACAATCGAATTAATCAGTGCTTTCATTGATGAAATTAAAGGAAAGGAAAATATAGAAACTACTCTTGAAATTAGCATTGAGTTATTCAAAAAACTACTGGCACTTGGCGACTCTCAAACTGATGAATTGAGTAGGAGTATTTTAGAACGCTATAAAGAGTGTTTTTTTATAAAGAAACATCAAGAAACAGAAGTCAAGCTTACTACAGAGTCACCCGTTGAGAGAAGTGATGATGTCATATTAACGGATGCAATCATGAAATTGGGTGCTGAATGTTTAGAGCGGGTTGAGAAATTATATCAACCAATACTCAATCCTTCCAGTTACATTAATAATTACATTAAGGATGGAATTGATTCTTTTGAAAAAACAAAAGGATTCAAAACTTATTTAACACCAATTAGTAATATTCAAGTAAACTATTTTCCTGATGTTAGCCCAAACCCAAATCTTCAAGGACATAAATCACCAGTAGCTATCAGTCTATATTTTTCTTTAACCGAAATAATCACTGGTCAATATTTATACAAAAGTAAGGAGTTAAGGGATCCTCTAGGTAGAAAATATAAGATAATATCAATGGATCATCAGGAGTTAATCAGTGAATTTGCGAAAAAAAATTTACAGTCAATAATGGAGCAAGACTTCAATACTTATCATGGGCAAGCAATAAACGCAGAAAATATGAAATCATTCTACCAAGATATGATTAATATACGCTGTTTAAGATTCTTAGATAGGAAGCATCAGCCTGCTGTATATGTTCAAGCCGTGAAAAAATTTTTAAGGGGTGAACTTCAGGCAAAAGAAGTTTCTTTTCATGGCGCTATAGTTAATGGTGTTTTTCTAATACCTGTCGGAGCATCAGCTGGTATTATGTTCTGTGTTGACGAGGAAAAATATTTTTATATTGGACAAACTAAGCATGTATATTGGGAGGATAAAGAATATACTGAAATGCTACCCTCCTTTCCACAAACTAGTGAGTTTAAAAAATGGATATTCAGTAAAATCCCTACTTATAATTATATAGATCTAGAGAGAAATAGCTTGGCTTTTAAATATGTTACAGATACCTATATTGCATATGGCCCATTTCAATATGTTAATAGAATAATGGTTCGTCCATTTACATTTAGTGCAACTAATAGTCGAGAAAATCTTGCTGATAGACTATATAATGCGCTGATGAACAGAACTAAATCTGATATTGATACTCTTGTTTTTAGTTACCCAGAACAAATCACTGAAAAAACTTTAGAGGTAGCTAAAGCAATTTTACTGATTGGTGCTATATCTTTATCTATAGCGGCTATACCAGGGACTGGTGCCGTATTAGCTAGATTAAGTATTTTTATGACCGCGCTCGCATTAGATGCTATCTATGTTGGCATAAGTGTAGCTCAATATCATACAACAGATCGTCCTGATCAAGCAGAAACATTTCGTAATGAGGCCATAATCGCTGGAGTACTGGGCGGTGTGGGTGCAATAGCTGGAGGCGTACCACTAATTTCGCAGGGAATTAAGTCAGCATATTCAGTAAAAAATATAAACAGAGCTATTATGCTTTATCGACAAGCTAAAGCCGTATCACGTAGAGTAATCCCATCAGTACTTAGCGAGCTTAATTGGAACCGTTTAGTAGATCAAAAGAAAATAAAACTATTGATTGACACAACGCTGGAGAATGCTCAAGGGAAAAGTTTAGTAAAATTGACTAGTCGTGAAACAGTCCAAAGATCGGTCCGTAATAATTTACTATTAGATTTTGAAGGCCTGCCTAAAGCAAATATTGCATGGGGAGGGTTTGAACTAGAGCAAGCCCATGTACAACGCCGAATTAATTCAGATCTCGCTCGTCTTCATGATGCCAATAATCATATTGAACAATTACTATTAAATCCGCCAACAGTGTCTAGACAGATAATATCTGGAATATCAGGGAGGACAGAGGAGGCAGCAGCTGAGTGGATCGTTAGTAAAAGTACTTCAATTAAAACGGTTGAGCAAAGTCAAGAGCTGACAAATAGAATAAAAGAAATATTAATTCGTCATCGTGATGCAGATCTGTTAAATATTAATACTATAGATGCTATCCATGATGAAGTATATAAACCCGCTGCAGGGCATTTAGTAAGGACATATCGCTCCAGTAGTGATCCCATATTCATGGGATCAGATGTAGCTCGAGTTGGCTTTGAGAAATCACTCATTTCAATTGAAGCTAAAAATGTTGTTGCACCTGTCGATTTAGGAGATGTGCTTTATGCAGCAATTGTACGTTACCATCCTTTTGGTGATGGTAACGGTAGAACTGCACGAACCATTTATGCTTTAGATAAATTGAAAAAAGACACAGATTCTTTTATAGCGTTGAGTCAAGAAGGGGAGGATATCCTTAACCCACCAGGCCCACTTAGCTAACTGTAAATATAATATTGCAGCCAGGGGTTACATTATATGCTTTCAAATGAACGCTTATAACTCTGGCTGCAAAAATATCATAGAGCACTTCGTATATAGCTTTGCATATAAAATTCGCCTTTTGAATTAATAAATTTAT
The DNA here is from genome assembly GCF_000264765.2 of Edwardsiella anguillarum ET080813. GTDB lineage: Bacteria > Pseudomonadota > Gammaproteobacteria > Enterobacterales > Enterobacteriaceae > Edwardsiella > Edwardsiella anguillarum. The sequence goes on along the minus strand of NZ_CP006664.1, from coordinate 911,059 downwards.
TCAACTCAATTTATTATATGCTATTAATATACCGAAATGTACTGCGGTACTCCTGTACCCCTTGTGAGTTATCAGGAAATAAAATAATTATCATGCTGGAAATGCTATAGCCAAGCATAAAATAAGTAGTTTATCTGAAGCTTCAGCAATGTGTTAAGAACTGCCAAATTATTGGGGGATCTCTTGATAGAGTTTTCAGCTATTACGCACTATTCAATGAAAACGATATGGATATCTTTGATTAACCGTAATCTCTGTATATCTAATATCAATACGGCTAGGTAATATATTGTTAATTATATCATTGTTTTCACTACTTATAGGTAATGCTTATATAATAATGAGCTAGGTAAATGAAGTGGGGATTTTAGGGAGCTGAGTCCATCTGTGCGGTTACTCCATAATTTTGAAAACTTCAACAGGGTGGCTGAAAACGTTGACGAAAAAAGTTGCCTAAGATGTATTAAACTGACCGATAGTCAAGCCACAGATGCGAGCCGTAAGGTCAGTGATGATGGAAATATTCTGGTAAATCTAAATATTCACTTTTAGATATATTATCGGCCCGCTACATTCTCACTAACTCGATGCCAGGCAGCTTCCCAGTAGGGTAGCCAGGCTATCTATCCATATGCGCCGGCCGCCGCAGCTACGGGGTATTTGCTGCCAGCGCGTTGAGGTAGCGCCCGGGTGTTTGCCCTAATCCCTTGCGAAACATCGTGATAAAAGCGGTGGTAGATTCATAGCCAAGCGCATGGGCTACCTGATTAACGGCTTGACCGCAGACGAGCATGTGCAACGCCAGTATCAGCTGTAGCTGATGCCGCCAGCGGCGAAAGCTGAGCCCGGTCTCTTTTTCAATCAGACGCGCTAAGTTGCGCTCACTCATGGCAAAGCGTGTCGCCCACTGCCTTAGCGTCTGCCACTGCGCAGGCTCTGCGGCCATCGTATCGACCATCAGGCGGATCTTGGGGTGATTAGATACGGGAAGGTGCAGTTGCTCCTGCGGCTGCTGTGGCAACTCATCGAAAAGTACGTGAGTGAGGCGTTGCGTCGCAGGGTGTTCCCGCGCCACGCGCTCACGCTGCGCCAGCGTTAAAATGAGCTCCCGCACCAGGGGGGAGATTTTGAGCGTACAGCAGTGGGCGGGCATGGCCGCCGCGCTCGGTTCAATAAACAAAAAGCATAGCGTGGCATTGGGGGTGGCGTGGTTACTGTGTCGCGTCTGTCCGGGAACCCATACCGCATACTGCGGTGGCACCATCCACATGGCGTCTTCTACCTCGCAGGTAATCGCGCCGTGCAGTGCCAGGATCAGCTGCCCCTTACGGTGTTGGTGCTCAGGGGTAAACTGCTCGTCAGCGGTGACCTGGATGCGGAACGCCACCGCGGCGTCATGGTGAAGGTCTGGTTCGTAGCCATCAAGCCCAAGGCCGAGCATGCTTTGTCCTATATTAGCGATAAATTGTCATTTTAGCTTGATTGAAACAGGTATGAAAAACGTTATTGTGGCGGCCACCCCTGATTGACAGAGAGCATCATGTTAAAAGCCCCCCCTTTATATCAGTGCAATATTCTCCTGATCATCGGCATTATGCTCATCGCGTCCACTCTGCGCGTGACGTTTACCGGCGCGGCGCCGTTGTTGGATGTGATCCGCTCTGGCGACGATTTGACGACGTCCGAGGTCGGGTTGTTGACGACGCTGCCATTGCTGGCCTTTGGTCTGATTTCCCCCTTGGCGGCCGGTATTGCGCGACGTTTCAGCATTGAGCGCAGCCTGTTTGCCGCACTGCTCTTAATTTGCCTAGGGATTGTTCTACGAGCGCTCCCTTCGCCAGCTTGGCTGTTTATCGGTACAGCCGTTATCGGTAGCGGCATTGCGCTCGGTAATGTTCTGCTGCCGGGGCTGATTAAACGCGACTTCTCTGATCATGTTGCCAAGATGACCGGTGCCTATTCCGTGGTCATGGGCGGGGCTGCCGCGCTCGGCTCCGCGCTGGTTGTGCCATTGGCGTTGTATGGTTTGGGTTGGCGAGGCGCGTTGCTGGCGCTGATAATATTTCCGCTGTTGGCGCTGATCATGTGGTTACCACAGTGGCGTAATCGGCATCCAACGCAGATGACCGGGGCGCGTAGTTTGCATGATAAAGCCATCTGGCGCTCAGCCTTAGCCTGGCAGGTGACGCTCTTTCTTGGTCTTAATTCGCTGGTTTATTATGTGATCATCGGCTGGCTTCCCGCCATTCTGATCAGCCTTGGCTATAGCGATGCGCAGGCAGGATCGCTGCATGGATTGTTACAGCTGGCTACCGCGCTACCGGGCCTTTTGATTCCCCTCATTTTGCATAAGTTAAGAGATCAGCGCGGTATCGCTATTCTGGTGGCGCTGCTGTGTGGTCTCAGTGCGATAGGTTATTGGCTGCTGCCCGCGCAGGCGGTGCTGTGGACGCTGATGTTCGGTTTTGGCTCTGGGGCGACGATGATCCTCGGTCTCACCTTTATCGGGCTGCGGGCCGGCTCGGCGCATCAGGCCGCGGCACTCTCGGGGATGGCGCAGTCGGTAGGCTATCTCCTGGCCGCCTGTGGGCCACCGCTGATCGGTAAAATGCATGATATCAGCGGTAATTGGCATACTCCCCTGGCGGCTCTCGCCGTTATTTCGCTGCTGATGGCTATCTTCGGTGGCCTTGCCGGACGAGCCCGGGAGATAACGCCTCGCGTCATGTGATGGCCCTCTGGCAAGAAGGGCATCGCCTATTGCTCCCCGGCTACCGCCGCCGCTGAATATGCCGCTTTCTGCGGGAGTACAAAGATCTTGGGTGGAGGGGGGGATATACTCGGCGGATAACCAGAGCGAGGGAATGCCATATGAATGAGATCAATGAATATGGGCAGCGTGTCGGAGAGGCGCTTCCTGACTGGGTCGGGGGTGGCATCTTAGCGGGGAACACGCTTAGCGGACGCACCTGTCGGCTGGTTCCCATGGATGCCCGCCGCGATGCCGCCGATCTGTTCGCCGCCTTTGCCGAGGCCGAGGGCGATCGCGACTGGACATGGCTGAGCAGCGTGCGTCCTTCAACGGCGGTCGCGATGCAGGCGTGGATGCAGAAAAAGGTAGATGACGCGTCGCTAATCCCTTTCGTGGTGGTCGATTTGCACACCGCGCAGGCGGTTGGCGTGGTGTGCCTGATGGCGATCGATCCAGCGAATGGCTCGCTAGAGATCGGCCACGTTAGCTGGTCGCCGCGTATGCAGCGCACGACGCTGAGTACGGAGGCCATCTGGCTGCTGCTACGCGAGGCGTTTAGCGGTGGCTATCGTCGCGTGGAGTGGAAGTGTGATTCGCTGAATACGGCGTCGCGCCGGGCGGCGGAGCGTATTGGTTTTAGGTTTGAGGGGCGTTTCCGTCAGCATATGGTACGCAAGGGGCGTAGCCGTGACACCGATTGGCTCTCGGTTATTGATAAGGAGTGGTCTGAGGTGGATGCGGTGCTGCAGGCGTGGCTGGCGGAGGACAATTTTGATGCGATGGGGCGGCAGCGACGTACGCTGACGCAGTGTCGTGAACGATGAGTCGGTGCCCTCGACGGCGCTGCCCCGGGCGGGGGGCGCCGCGCTGCGGGGCCACGGCAGCAGGGCGATCGCACGGCGCTCACCGACGCTCTAGCCACGCAGCGCGCTCAGTAGCCGGTTGAGGATCTCCGGCTGCGGTTCGTCATTCCACAGGGCGTAGAGGTCGGCAGGGATCGTCTCCTCCAGCTCGACGAAGGCGACGCCTGGCCAGGCGATCGTCGCACAGGTTTCCGGCAGCAGCGCGACGCCGTTGCCGGCGCTCACCAGCGCCAGCACGGTTTGCGGCTCGGACGCCTGCTGAACGATCAGCGGGTGAAAGCCGCGCTCTACGCAGGCGTCATACACTTGGCGCGCGAAATCCCCCTGGTTAAACGACAGCGAGATCAAGGGTCGCGTGGCCAGTTCGTGGAGCGAGACCCGGCGGCGGCGCGCCAGCGGGTCATCCTCCTGAACCGCCAGGCGTATCGTCTCTCGGGCGATGAGCTGGCAGCGAATATTGGCCTCCGCACAGGGGATGACATTGCGGTTGATCGCGATATCGATCGTTCGGGCGCGCAGGGCGGCGATTTGCTGCTGCTGGGCGAGTTCGCTGAGGCTCCAGTCGGCGTCCGGGTGGTGAGCGCGAAACATTTTTAGCCGGGTGAGCAAGACTCCCCAGATAGCGCTGCCGATGATGCCGATATTGATATGCTGTTTTTCACGCCGGCCGATTTGACGCACGTAGCTCAGCGATTGCTCTGCTGCGCTGAACAGGCGATCGACTTCGGTTTTAAGCACCTTTCCGGCGTGGGTTAATGCGACGCGCCGACTGGAACGCTCAAAGAGTTCGACCTCCAGGATCGTCTCAAGCTCTTTGATCTGCATACTGAGCGGCGGCTGGGAGATATTGAGCAGGGCGGCGGCCCGGCCAAAGTGAAGCTCGTCAGCGAGTACTTGGAAGTAGCGCAGCATACGGAGGCGGATATGGCTGAGAAGCGGGGGTTCGGTCATGGAGGTCATCATGTAGGGAGAGGGAGCGCCCATTCTTGCCCTCCCTCTCAGATCTGTCAAACGGCGGGGACGCTTGTCTGCAGACGTTCGGCCTTACTGAAAAACGCAGCGCCCAGCAGCGTCAGCAGCAGCAGACCGTAGGCAACGGTGGCGCTGTTGAGCGCACCGTGCAGGCCGAACCGGCCATTGATCAGCGAGGAGACGCTGGCGAACAGCAGGGTGCCGACGGTACCGCAGGTGAGCAGCGCAGAGATCAGCGTCGGTGAGCTGCGGCGGACCTGCAGTGAGCCGTAGCTCATCAGTCCCGAGAATAGGCCAGAGTTAAAGAATCCGAAGGTGCCACAGGCGATCAGGATCAGGCCGGCGTCGGCGCCGTTGCTAATCAGTGCGATCGACCCCATGCCGATAACGGTACAGATCAGCAGAAAGGTGCGTAGTCTCATCCATTTTACGGTGAACTGATTCAGGAAGAGGCCGATAGCCTTACTCACCCAATATACGGTGGTGTAGAGCGCGGCCTGCTCGGGCTGCATGGCAAAGCGTAGCTGCAGGTATCCCGGTGTCCACAGGGTAAAAATCGGCTCCGCCAGCAGGAATAAGAACAGCGCCAGGCAGATAAGCCATACCGATATGCCCCATGACTCTGCGGCGGCCGCGGCAGGGGCCGCGGTTTGCTTTTGCGCCGCTGTCTCATCGCTGGGAAAGCGAGCGCGCAGGACGAACAGCAGCATCAGCACGCCAAGCGCGCCCATGATGGCATACATTGCGATCCAGCCGGCGCCGAGTTTAAACATCCATGCCAAAAGAAAGGAGAGCGTTGCGCCGGCGAGGCTAAAGAAAAAGTCAGTGAAAATCAGGCTTGAGGAGCGACTTTTTTCATCGGGATTGATGCGGACGACCAGGTAGCTCCCTATCGTCATAAAAATACCGCCGCAGGCGCCGATTACCGCGACCGCCACGCTGAACAGCGTGAGTGTGGGGGTTGTGAACAGTGCGATGCTGATGATGATAGTGAACAGCGCGGCCGCCGCCAGCGGCTTTTGTAGCCCCCACTTTTTGATCAGTAGGCCGCCGAACATAATCGGTATAAACATGCCGATATTCATTAAGGTAAAGATCTGACCGATAAAGCTCGGCTCTTTCTGGAAGGCGACGCACAGCGGGCCGAGGACAATGCCCAGGGTTGAAACCAGCGCACCGACAAAATAGTAGCTCAGGTATGAGATGGCATTCAGTCTGCCGCGGGAGTCGTAATGATTTTGCATCTGCGGTTCTCCTGGCAGGCGAACGGCCTGCCGGTGGCAGGGGATCAGCGGGAGTTCTTCACGAACTGGCTGATTAAATGGATAAAGTCGTCGGTGAGCATCGCCGCGCATTTCAGCGTCTGCTCATGGGAAAGCTCAACGTCGCCCAGCCCCTCGGCCATATTGGTAATGGCGGAGACGGCCAGTACCTTTAGCCCGCAGTGGCGGGCGGCGATGACCTCTGGCACGACCGACATTCCCACGACGTCACCGCCCATGCGCTGCATCATGCGGATCTCGGCGGCGGTTTCAAAGTTGGGGCCCGGATAGGAAACATATACCCCTTCGTACAGCGTCAGGTTGAGCTCGCGGGCCGAGGCATGCAGCCGCTGGCGCAGCCCGGTGTCATAGGCATTGGCGAGGCTGAAGAAGCGCGGGCCGAATCGCTCGTCGTTCGGCCCCACCAGCGGCGTTGATGGCAGGGTGTTGATGTGATCGCTCAGCGCGACCAGTGAACCGGCCGGAATGGCCGGGTTGAGTGAGCCGGCGGCGTTGGTACAGAGCATCAGTTCGCAGCCAAGCAGCTTAAAGGTGCGTACCGCCTGGGTCATGATGCCCATGCCGGCGCCTTCATAGAAGTGGCCGCGGCCTTTCATGCACAGCAGCGGAATACCGTGTAGCGTGCCCATGACTACCTCACCGGCGTGCCCGCTTACGCTGCTGACGGGAAAGCCCGGCAGAGCGTCGTAGGAGACGCCGGTTTTGTTGTCCAGACGGTCGGCCAATGTGCCCAGGCCAGAACCGAGGATCATCGCAATGCGCGGCGAGAAATTTGGCTTTGCCGCGCGCAGGATCTCGGCGGCCTGATAGGGGGAGTCGTTGAAAACATCGCGGGACATAAATCACTCCTGAGTTGAGTCGCGTTATTGACGCCATTCTCAAAGTGATTTGATTTGCCCTCCAATATTATTGGCGCGTGTATTGATTCGATTTTTAGTATTGATTGGTTAAGGGTATACAACGTTTCAATGGGATAGTGCGGAAGGGGACGCAGAATAGAATGCAAAAACGCGAGGGGAAGTGTGATGGCGATCATCTGGGCTGAGGCGCAGGTGCGATGGGCAGCCTCTCGTCCATCGCACCATCATGCCTAACCCGCGCGCCGCCGGCGGAGCCCCCTGTGCGTGGATGGCTACGCGCTTGGCGGCTCGCGTGGTCCGCCCCATCAACGCCCCCCGCAGGAGGCAAGGCGGGGGTTACTTCAGCTTGGCGAAGCTGCGGCGGGCGGCGTCGATGGTTTTCTGGATATCCTCCTGGCTGTGGGCCAGGGACATAAAGCCCGCCTCGAACGCGGACGGCGCCAGGTAGATACCCTGCTCCAGCATCAGGTGGAAGAAGCGCTTGAAGCGCTCGGCGTCGCAGCGCAGTACGTCCTGATAGCCGGTGACGGCGGACTGGTCGGTGAAGAAGATACCGAACATGCCGCCGACGTGGTTCACCACCAGCGGGATCCCTTCTTCGCGTGCGGCCGCCAGCAGCCCCTCGGCCAGGCTATCGGTCAGCTCCGTCAGCCGTGGGTAGATCCCCGGCTGGTTGATCTCGTTCAGGCAGGCGTAGCCGGCGGCCATGGCGACCGGGTTGCCGGACAGCGTCCCGGCCTGGTAGACCGGACCGGTCGGCGCCAGCGCCTCCATCACCTCGCGGCGTCCACCGAAGGCGCCCACCGGCATGCCGCCGCCGATGATCTTGCCCAGGCAGGTCAGATCCGGGGCGACGTCGTAGTACTCCTGGGCGCCGCCGAGGGCGACGCGGAAGCCGGTCATCACCTCGTCGATGATCAGCAGGGCGCCGTACTGATCGCACAGTTCACGCAGCCCCTGCAGGAAGCCCGGCTGGGGCGGAATGCAGTTCATGTTGCCCGCCACCGGCTCGACGATGATGCAGGCGATCTCCTGCGGATAGCGGGCGAAAGCGGCACGCACCGAGTCCAGATCGTTGTAGCTGCAGGTCAGGGTGTGTTTGGCGAAATCGGCCGGTACCCCCGGGGAGTTGGGCTGACCCAGGGTCAGGGCGCCGGAGCCCGCCTTGACCAGCAGATGATCGGCGTGCCCGTGGTAGCAGCCCTCGAACTTGATGAGCTTATCGCGGCCGGTAAAGCCGCGCGCCAGACGGATGGCGCTCATGGTGGCCTCGGTACCGGAGTTCACCATGCGTACCATGTCCATGCTGTCGATCAGCGAGGTGACCAGGTCGGCCATACGCACCTCCATCTCGGTCGGTGCGCCGAAGCTCAGCCCGCGCTCGACGGCGGCGATTACCGCATCGCGGATCGCCGGGTGATTATGGCCCAGGATCATGGGGCCCCAGGAGCCTACGTAGTCGACGTAGGCCTTGCCATCGGCATCATACAGGTAGGCGCCGTCGGCCCGCTCGATAAACAGCGGCGTACCGCCAACGCCGGTAAAGGCGCGCACCGGGGAGTTAACGCCGCCGGGGATCAGCGTTTTGGCCTGCTCGTACAGTCGTTCGGACTTGTTCATTATCGGCTCCAGACGTGTAGAAAATAAGGTAATAAGCCTGTGCTATTCTAGAGAAGTCTGGCGCCAGATGAAATGCGTCGTGATGCGCCATGGCATGGCGTGTCAATTTTGGCCGTTAGAGGCATTGTCTAATCGTTTGCGGAGACGAGACCTCTCAGAGAGAGTAAAATGCTCAACCTATTTGTACTATTTATCTATTCCTTGACCAACTTCACTGACTGAATTAACTATGACTACGCAACAAGACTCGATCTCTCAGCCGACGACGCCCCATCTACGGCGCAGTAACGTGCTGAAACGCGTAATACACCGGGATAAGACGCCGCTCGCCACTTTGGTGCTGGCGGCGATCGTCGGAACCTTGGCCGGACTGATGGGCGTCGCCTTTGAGCGCTGCGTGGACTGGGTGCAGCAGCAGCGTCTGGCCGGTCTGGCGGAGGTCGCTAACTACTGGTTTATCGTCTGGCCTGCGGCGATCCTGGGGTCAGCGCTGCTGGCCATGTGCGGCTACTATCTGGTGCGCCGCTTTGCGCCAGAGGCCGGTGGATCCGGTATCCCGGAGATTGAGGGGGCGCTGGAGGATCTGCGCCCGGCGCGCTGGTGGCGGGTGATCCCGGTGAAATTCATCGGCGGTCTGGGCACCCTGGGGGCCGGCATGGTGCTGGGACGCGAGGGACCCACGGTGCAGATGGGCGGCAACCTGGGGCAGATGGTATATGACCTGTTCCGCCTGCCCAAGCGTGACAACGAGACGCGTCATACGCTGTTGGCCACCGGTGCGGCAGCGGGCCTGACGGCGGCGTTCAACGCGCCGCTGGCTGGGATCCTGTTTATCATTGAAGAGATGCGCCCACAGTTCCACTATAGCCTGGTGTCGATCAAGGCGGTGTTTATCGGCGTGATCATGTCCTGCGTGGTGTTCCGCCTCTTCAATGGCGAACACTCGGTGATCGAGGTCGGGCGTCTGGGCGTTGCGGAGATCAATACCCTGTGGCTTTATCTGGTGCTGGGCATGGTGTTCGGTATCGTCGGCGTGCTGTTTAACATGGGAGTCTTTCGTACCCAGGATATGTTCCAGCGCATGCACGGCGGTAACTGGCGTAAGCTAATGCTGATCGGCGCGGCGCTTGGCGGCCTGTGCGGCGCGCTGGGGCTGATCCAGCAGGAGGCGGCGGGCGGCGGCTTTGCCCTGATCCCCATCGCCGCCGAAGGCAACTATACCGTCGGCATGCTGCTGTTTATCTTCATCGCCCGCGTGGTGACGACGCTGCTGTGCTTTGGCTCCGGCGCGCCGGGCGGGATCTTTGCCCCGATGCTGGCGCTCGGCACCCTACTGGGAACGGCGTTTGGCATGGCGGCCGCCTATCTGTTTCCGCACTATGGCATCGATCCGGGCACCTTTGCTATCGCCGGCATGGGGGCGCTGTTTGCCGCCACGGTGCGCGCGCCGCTGACCGGTATTGTGTTGGTGCTGGAGATGACCGACAACTATCAGCTTATTTTGCCCATGATCATTACCTGCCTTGGCGCTACACTACTGGCGCAGTTCCTGGGTGGTAAACCGCTGTACTCCCGCATTCTGGAGCGTACGCTGCATCGCCAGATGCAGGAGCAGGAGGCCGCGCAGAAACGGGCGGAGCAGAGTGGGCAGCAAACCACCAATACTTGAATGGATTACTCGGGTATTAGATAATCGTCCGATGAGTCAGTATGCCCTGGGCCAAGCGGCATTCTGACATGTACACTGGCTGGAGCAATCAATGAGTGATGAAATGGCAGTGCCGCTGCAGTTTACCGATGCGGCGGCAAACAAGGTGAAATCCCTGATCGCAGACGAAGATAACCCGAACCTGAAGCTGCGCGTGTACATTACCGGCGGCGGCTGCAGCGGTTTTCAGTATGGCTTTACCTTCGATGATAACGTCAACGACGGTGATATGACGATTGAGAACCAGGGCGTTGCGCTGGTAGTGGATGCGATGAGCCTGCAGTACCTGGTCGGCGGTTCGGTGGACTATACCGAAGGGCTGGAAGGATCGCGCTTTATCGTCAATAACCCCAACGCGAAGACGACCTGCGGCTGCGGATCGTCGTTCAGTATCTAAGCGTAAGCCGGAGCGCGGGATCTCGCGTGGCGCCTTCCTGTGGAAGGCGCCATTTTTTTATCGGCGGCGCCCGGGGCTTAGTCCAGTGTGAAGGTCGGCAGCTTGAGATGCCAGCGGATAGCCGCCAGACGGATACCCAGCGTGATCGCCATGCCCAGCATCATGGCATGCTGTAGCGCCATGCCAAAGGTGACATAGGCGGTGACGTGGACGATGCCCCCGATGATGCAGGCGGTGGCGTAAATTTCGGTGCGCAGGATCATCGGGATCTCCCGCGCCAGCACGTCGCGAATAATGCCGCCGCCCACCCCGGTGATCACCCCCATACAGACGGCGATCATGGGGCCGGCGCCGGCGGCGAAGGCCTTATTGACCCCGATGCCGACGAAGACGGCCAGACCCACGGCGTCCAGCACCGGCAGCACCCAGCCGGGCAGACGGCGCGGCTGGCGCACCAGGGCAATGGTCAGCAGACAGGTCACCATCGCCACCACCAGATCGGTGGGATCGCGTACCCAAAAGGCCGGGCCATTATCCAGCGCCATATCGCGGATGGTGCCGCCGCCTACGGCGGTGACAACTCCCAGCACCAGGACGCCAAAGGGGTCCATGCGCAGTTTGCCCGCCAGTAACACGCCAGAGATGGCAAAGACCGCCGTCCCCAAAATATCCAACCAGTAAACCAGCATAACCCTTACCTCTTCAACGCCACCGGACTCCGGCAGGATTAGTTGTAATGACAATTATTTGTGATCTTATTGTTTTGATTGGGAATCACCTTCCAGCGGCGGCGCATAAGATAGCGTGAAAACGGGGATTACGCCACGTTGGCGGATGAGGAGAGAGCCAGCTTTTGGCTATTCTGTGCGTCGGCTCGCGCCAGCGGCGGATCCCACCGAATCCAGCGGCGTTTTGTCTGACAAGCGCGGGGAAGAAAGGCGGGCGCAGGGCGCGCCCGCCGGGGCTCAGCGGGGAGGCGCTGCGGCGCTCAGCGTATGCAGCTGTGCGCAGAGGGCGTCGGCGGCCAGCAGAATGCGCGGGCCGCTGCGGTTGAGCCAGTCCTGGTTGACGGCGATCACCGGCACCGCGAGCTGGGGGCGCCAATAGTCGGCGACGATGGCCGCCTGAGCAGCGTCGCCGCCGATGACGATCGCCTGCGGGTGGCGCACCATCACCTGTTCGCGGCTGACCTGCGGCCAGGGCACCGGGCTGTCGGCAAAGATATTCTGTGCGCCGCACAGCGTCAGCAGATCGCTCTGCAGCGTTTTAGCGGAGGTCGAAAACAGCGGCTGGTTACCGAACTGCATCATCACCCGCAGCGGCGCGCCCCGGGCGTAGCGCTGGCGCAGCTGCTGTAGACGCTGGCGAAACTGGGCGGCGGCGCGGTGCGCCTGCCCGGGGTGAGGGCTATAGACCGCCAGCCTATCGAGATCGTCAGCCACCTGATCCACGCGCTGGGGATCGGAGTAGAAGAGGGGGATCCCCAGCGCGCTCAGCTGATCGAGTACGCGTCGGGGATTGCCGCCGTGCCAGGCCAGGATCAGATCGGGCTTAAGGACCAGGATGCGCTCCAGGTTGATCCCGTTCCAGGAGGCCACCTTTTCTAGCCCTGCCGCCTGCGGCGGGTAGTCGGAATAGGCGCTGGCGGCGACCAGGCTATCGCCGAGGCCGGCGGCGTAGGCAAGTTCGGTAGTATGCGGCGACAGGCTGACGACGCGCAGCGCCGCCGCCTGCAGCGGGGGCAGGCTCAGGCCGAGGCCCAGCAGCAGCACGGCCAGCGACAGTATGCCGCCCGATCCGCGGCGGCGTTTGGCGCGTCGCAGGGCCATGGATTACTGGGCGGCCAGTGCGCGCAGCATCGCTTCCACCATCAGGGTGGACTGCTCGGCGGCGACCTTGAGGAACTCATCAAAGCTGATATGGGACTCCTGATCGGCGACGTCGGAGATGGCGCGCACCACCACAAATGGGGTTTGGAAGGCGTGGCAAACGTGGCCGATGGCCGCCGCTTCCATCTCTACCGCGGCGACCTGCGGGAAGGTGCTGCGAATACGGGCCAACGGCTCGGCGCCGTTGATGAAGGCGTCGCCGCTGCAGATCAGGCCGCGCACGGCGTTCAGCTGTAGCGCGGTGATGCAGCGTTCGGCCAGGGCGATCAGCGCCGCATCGGCGCTAAAGGCCGCCGGACAGCCGGCCATCTGTCCCGGCTGATAGCCAAAGGCGGTGACGTCGGCGTCGTGGTAGCGCACCTCATCGGAGATAACGATGTCGCCGACCCGCAGGGTGCTGGCCAGGCCACCGGCGGAGCCGGTGTTGATCACCACGTCCGGGCGGCAGTGATCCAGCAGCAGGGTGGTTCCCATCGCCGCAGAGACTTTGCCGATGCCGGACTTCAGCAGCGCAACCTCAACGCCGTGCAGGCGGCCAGTATAGATTTCGCAGCCGGCCAGGCTAAGGGTCTGACGATTTTCGATGTGGTCGCGCAGCAGGGTAACTTCCTGCTCCATGGCGCCAATGATGCCTACTTTCATATCAATACCTGTAATTGGGAGTAATAACGGGAATCCGGTTGCGCAGTTTAGCATAGCTCTGTCCCAGACCGCTGCGCAGGGCGGCAATGGCGGAAATTATCTGTTAGGCTGTGGACATCGGGCGTGTCTGCGACGCCCTCCACGGTGGGAGATTCACCATGAGCATCGATTTTGCGTCCAAACTCAGTTACCAGCGTCCCCTGCGCTCGGCGGAGGAGGCGCTGTTCCTGCACGGCGCTTACGAGATCGGACGCCAGTTTGAGAGCGATCGTGGACGTATCATCAACTCGGCGGCCATCCGCCGCTTGCAGCAGAAGACCCAGGTGTTTCCGCTGGAGCGCAACGCGGCGGTGCGTTCGCGCCTGACGCACTCGATGGAGGTTCAGCAGGTGGGGCGGCATATCGCCCGGGAGATCCTGCACTGCCTCTCTAGCCAGGGGCATATCGTGGAGCTGGGCCTTGCGGACTACACCGACGCCTTTGCAAGCTGCGTCGAGATGGCCTGCCTGATGCATGACATGGGCAATCCGCCCTTCGGCCACTTTGGCGAGGCGGCCATCAAGGCCTGGTTCAGCCGCGCGCTGGGGGTCAGCGCCGATGGCCATAACCGGCTGGACGATGCGGCCTGTCAGGTGGCGTTCCTGCGCCGCGACGGGCAGGATGCCGAGCTAGATACCCTGCGCGCCCGTCTGCGTATCGACCTGAGCAACTTTGAGGGTAACGCCCAGTCTATCCGTTTAATCCATACCCTGCTCAAGCTGAATCTGACCTATGCCCAGACCGCCTGCGTCTTAAAGTACACTCGCCCGGCCTACTGGCAGGGGCCGCTGCCGGCGGGCTTTGACTATCTGATGAAAAAGCCCGGTTACTACTGGGCAGAAGAGGCGTTTGTCGCGCAGCTGCGCCAGCAGGTCGATCTGCTGCCGTATCATCGCTTTCCGCTGACCTATATCATGGAGGCGGCGGATGATATTTCGTACTGCGTGGCCGATCTTGAGGATACGGTCGAAAAGCACCTGCTCAGCGTGGAGCAGCTGTACGCCCTGCTGAAGGAGGAATGGGGGACGGTGACCAGCGGCGATCTGTTCAGCGTCACCGTGCAGGATGCCTTCGAGCGCTGCAATAAAAAATACGGTCGGCGCAGCGCTGACGATATCTTTTTTATGTATTTGCGGGTGAATGTAGTGAAGCGTCTGGTTCCCTATGCCGCCGACTGTTTTTTAAATAACCTGCAACACATTTTTATTGGCGCATTTAATGAGCCGCTGCTGTCCGCCGGGGCTGAAGAGTATCGGCTGCTGAATATATTTAAACAGGTTGCGCTGAAGCACGTATTCAATCATTTCGAGGTCGAACAGCTGGAGCTGCAGGGGTATCGGGTGATTAAGGGACTGCTGGATATTTATAGTCCGCTGTTGGCCATGCCGCAGTCGGATTTTCTGCGCCTGGTACGCGACGATCGCCACCCCGACTACCTGATCGAGACGCGGCTGTTTCACAAGCTCTCCGTGAAGCATCGCTTGGCCTACCGGGAGGCGGTGGACGGCCTGGCGGCGTTTGACGGTGCCCAGCTGCAGGTGCGGGAGTATTATTATCGGGCGCGCCTGATACAGGACTATATCAGTGGAATGACGGATTTATATGCCTATGATGAGTATCGCCGGCTGATGGCGGCGGAATAATCATCTGCTGGATATATCGCGCGCATACGCTGGCTTTGTAAAGTCGGGCGTATAAATATTTACGCTTCCTTGACTTTATCGCGGTGAACTTCATTTCAGTTTACTACTCTTAGTAAACATAATATCACCGTCTCGGTGATAGCGGCGCCGTCTGGCGCAACGCCGTTCAGCGCCGCTGAATGAATCTGTTTTATCGTTGCTAATACGAGAGAAAATCGTGCTATGAAAAAAACCACTTTAGTATTGAGTGCCGTTGCATTGAGTCTGGGAATGGCGCTGAGCCCGATGTCGGCCAGTGCGGCAGAGACCTCTTCCGCCACCACCGCCCAGGCGTTGCCGAGCCTGGCACCGATGCTGGAGAAAGTGATGCCGTCCGTGGTCAGCATCAACGTCGAGGGCAGCGCGACCGTCAATAACAGCCGCGTGCCGCCGCAGTTCCAGCAGTTTTTTGGCGAAGACTCTCCGCTGTGCCAGCCGGGCTCGCCGTTCGGCGGTTCGCCGATGTGTCAGGGCGGCGGCAATGCGCCGTCCAAAGAGCGCTTTAAGGCGCTGGGCTCCGGGGTGATTATCGACGCGGGGAAAGGCTATGTTGTCACCAACAACCACGTCGTGGCTAACGCCGACAGCATTAAAGTGCAGCTGAGCGACGGCCGCCGCTTCGACGCCAAGGTGATCGGCACCGATCCGCGCACCGATATCGCGCTGATTCAGCTGAAGGATGCCAAGAACCTGACTGCCATTAAGATGGCGGACTCTGACAATCTGCGGGTGGGCGACTATGCGGTGGCGATCGGCAACCCCTACGGGCTGGGTGAGACCGTCACCTCCGGGATCGTTTCCGCGCTGGGCCGCAGTGGCTTGAACGTGGAAAACTACGAGAACTTTATTCAGACCGACGCGGCGATCAACCGCGGTAACTCCGGCGGTGCGCTGGTGAACCTGAACGGCGATCTGATTGGGATCAATACCGCGATCCTGGCGCCGGACGGCGGCAACATCGGCATCGGCTTCGCCATTCCGAGCAACATGGTGAAAAACCTGACCGGTCAGATGGTGGAGTATGGCCAGGTGAAACGCGGTGAGCTGGGGATCATGGGGACCGAGCTGAACTCCGAGCTGGCGAAGGCGATGAAGATCGACGCCCAGCGCGGCGCCTTCATCAGCCAGGTGCTGCCGAAGTCAGCCGCCGCGAAGGCCGGGCTGAAAGCCGGTGATGTCATCGTCTCCCTGAACGGGAAGAACATCTCCAGCTTCGCCTCCTTCCGCGCTGAAATCGGCACCATGCCGGTCGGCAGCAAGCTGGCGCTGGGAATTATCCGCGACGGTAAGCCGATGAACGTGGAGGTGACCCTGGAGCAGAGCGCGCAGAGCCAGGTGGCCTCTGACAACATCTTCAGCGGTATCGAAGGGGCCGAGCTGAGCAACGCCGCCGGTGGCAAGGGCGTGAAGGTGGATAACGTGAAGAAAGGCTCCACCGCCGCGCGTATCGGCCTGCAGAAGGGCGACGTGATCCTGGGCGTGAACCAGCAGGCGATCGCCAACATCGGTGAGCTGCGTAAAATTCTGGATGCCAAGCCGCCGGTGCTGGCGCTGAACATCCAGCGTGGCGACAACACCCTGTATCTGCTGATGCAGTAATCGCTCCGCACACCGCCTGACATCGGGCGGCGCATCTGGAAAAACAAATACCCCGTGAGCGTACTGCCCACGGGGTATTTTTTTATCCGCACCTCACCGTGGCGGCGGCGCGCGTGGGTTACGCCGCGTCGGCGCAGCTCAGCGCCTGACCGTGGGCGATATGCAGGATCGGGCCGCCCATCGTGCGCGCCTCCTGGGCGCTATGGGTCACCAGCAGCGCGGTCTGTCCGGCGGCGGCGAGGATCGCCCGCACCTCTTGTCCTAAGCGTTCGCGGGTGCCCTCGTCCAGGCTGGAGAAGGGCTCATCCAGCAGCAGGATATCCGGCTGGGGGGCCAGGGCCCGCGCCAGGGCGACGCGCTGCTGCTGGCCGCCGGATAGGGCGTGCGGGTAGCGTTCGCCGATCCCTGACAGCTCGATCAGCTGCAGCAGATCGGCGACGCGCGTCCGCTGGACGGCGCGCGGCTGGCGACGCAGGCCAAAGGCGATGTTCTGCGCTACGGTCAGGTGCGGGAACAGCGCGTAGTCCTGAAACACCATGCCGACGCGGCGCAGCTCCGGCGCCAGGTGCTGCTGTGGCGATGCCACGCAGCGCCCGGCGATGCGGATGCTGCCGTGGCTGAGGCGCTCAAATCCGGCGATCGCGCGTAGCACGGTGGTCTTACCGCTGCCGGAGGCGCCGAGCAGGCAGGCCAGCGTCCCCTGACGCAGAGACAGGGAGAAACCGTTCAGCACCGGCTGGGCACCGGCGCCCGCGCCATAGCTGACGTGCAGATTATCCAGGCATAAGGCCATTTCGTTCATCGCGACTCTCCCGCGTGTTTTAACTGGTTGCGTACCAACAGCGTCATGGGTAGGGTGCCGGCCAGTACGATCAGCAGCGCCGCGATGGCGCCGTCTTCGTAGGTGCCGCGCGCGGCCTCGGCATACAGCAGGGTCGCCAGCGTTTCCACGTTGACCGGACGCAGCAGCAGGGTAATGGGCAGCTCTTTCATGACGTCGGCGAAGACCAGCAGCGCGCTGCCGATCAGCGCCGGCCGCAGCAGCGGCAGGTGTATGCGCCAAAAGGTAGCTCCCTCTCGCTCGCCCAGCGAACGGGCCGCCTGCTCCAGCGATGGGGCGATACGCGCCAGCCCGGCGTCCAGCGCGCCGAGGGTAATGGTCTGAAAGCGCAGGGTGCAGCACAGAACCAGCAGCAGGCCGCAGGAGAACAGCGGCAGACCGCGTATCTCCAGCGCCGTCGCCAGCCAGGCATCGGCGCGCAGCGCCGGCGGCATAAAGCCAATGGCCAGAATGGTGCCCGGTACGGCATAGCCCAGCGAGGCGAGGCGCAGGGTGATCCGGCGCAGCGGCGGCGTGGGCGGCGCCAGCGCCCGAATACGCGCATACCAGCTCAGCGCCAGGCTGATCGCCACCGCCAGCAGCGTGACACCCAGCGACAGCAGTAGGGTATTGCGCAGCGCCGCCAGCAGCTCGGCGGAGAGCAGGGTCTGGCTTTCCAGCCGCTTCAGGCTCTGCCAGATCAGGTGCAGCAGCGGAATGATAAAGCCGAGCAGCAGCGGCAGCGCCGTCGCGGCGCTGAGCAGCCAGGCGCGCGCGCCGCGCAGGGGCTGCGGCTGCAGGGTGCGCAGGCCGCGGCCCGCATAGCGTTGGCGCCGGCGTCCGTATAGCTCCAGCGTCAGCAGCAGGAAGATAAATCCCAGCATCATGCAGGCGATCTGGGCGGCGGCGGCGATGTCTGAACGGGTGATCCAGGTGGTATAGACGGCGACGGTCAGGGTCTGCACCCCAAGGAACTCCGAGGCGCCGAGATCGTTCAGGGTCTCCAGCAGCGCCAGGCTGATGCCGACCGCCAGCGCCGGCCTGGCCATGGGCAGCACGACGCGCAGAAAGGTACCGCGCCCGTTTTCGCCGAGGGTGCGCGCCGCCTCGAGCAGGTGTGCGGGCTGGCTGATGAACATCGCCCGCATCGTCAGATAGATATAGGGGTAGAGTACCAGGCTAAACAGTACGATGGCCCCGGCGACGCCGCGAATATCCGGCAGGCGGAACTGGCGCGGGCTGTCATAGCCGAGCAGCAGGCGCAGCGCGCTCTGCAGCGGGCCAATCGGGTGCAGCAGATCCAGCCAGGAGAAGGCGACGATGTAGGTTGGCATCGCCAGCGGCAGCAGCAGTCCCCAGCTCAGCAGGCGCCGCCCGGGGAACTGAAAGGCGCTCACCGCCCAGGCGCAGCCGACGCCGATGGCGCCGGCCAGCAGCGCTACCCCGGCCAGCAGCAGCAGGGTATTCAGCGCGGCCTGCGGCAGGACATAGCGCCACAGATCGCGCCAGTGCTGAACCCCACCGTCGGCGGCCAGCCACAGCAGCGAGAGCAGCGGCGTGACCGCCAGCAGGGCGACGCTCATCGCGCCCAGCGCCAGCGGCGTCGGGCGCGGCAGGGCGTCGCGTATCCGGAGGCCCATCGGGGGCCATCGCTTACTGATCGAAGCCAACTTTATCCACCAGCAGGCTGGCCTGTTTACGGTGTTTGACGATCTCGGTCAGCGGCAGCGGATCCGGGGTAATGGTGCCAATGGCGTCGGCGATGGTTGGGTCCAGCGCCACGCCCTGGCGCACCGGGTATTCGTAGTTGGCGCGGGCATAGCGCTGCTGGGCTTCTGGGGAGACCAGATACTCCATCAGCTGTACGGCGGCCTGACGGTTTGGCGCATGGCGGGCCACGGCGGCGCCGCTGATGTTGACGTGGGTGCCGCCGTTGGCGAAGGTCGGTCTGATCACGTCGATCGCCTCGCCCCATTGGCGGGCATCGCTGCCCGGCTTGGCGTTTTTCAGGTGTCCCACATAGTAGGAGTTGGCGATACCGATATCACAGATGCCGCCCAGAATATCGCGCGCCACGTCGCGATCGCCGCCGGTCGGCTTACGCGCCAGATTGGCCTTCAGCGCCCGCAGCCATTGCTCGGTTTTGGCTTCGCCCTGATGGGCGATCATCGCTGCCACCAGCGCGGTGTTGTAGGGGTGCTGGCCCGACCGCATGCAGATGCGGTTGTGCCACTCCGGCTTGGCCAGATCCTGATACTGCAGCGTACGGCCGGGGAGATCCTTGGCGATGTAGAGTACGCGGGCGCGCATCGATAGCGCGAACCACTGGTTGTCGCTGCCGCGCAGGTTGGCGGGGATGGCCTGGGTCAGCGTTGCGGAGTCGACCGGCTGGGTGACGCCCGCCTCGACCAGATCCAGCAGATTACCGGCGTCGACGGTCATCAGCAGATCGGCCGGTGAGTTGGCGCCTTCGGCCTTCAGTCGCTCCAGCATTCCGTCTTTGATATAGACGGTGTTGACCTGCACGCCGCTCTGCTGTGTCCATCCCTCCAGCAGCGGTTTGATCAGACCCGGTTCCCGGGTGGTATACAGCGTCAGCGAGCCGTCGGCGGCGGCGGGCAGAGCGCTGAGGCCAAACAGCAGGCCGGCGGCACCGAGCCGCAGCCAGGCGGTAACGGCGGTGGATAAGCTACGCATCATCGGTTTTTCTCCTGGTCAGCGGGCCTGCGCACGACGTTCGGCGCCGCCCTAGGGAATGAGATAGTAAATGATAATTACTTTTAATTTCAATTTAATTCTGTTTATCGTCAACGAGAGCCCCAGGTCGAGGGGATGGCAGGGAAAAAACGTTAAAAAAAACCGCCCAGGATGGGCGGTTGAGAGAGGCACGTGGCGCATTGGATCAGTGGGCGCCGCCGCTGTCGCCTGCGCTGGAGAAGGGGGGCTTGGCGAACCAAATCAGTATCAGCAGCACCAGGAAGACGCCGGCCGAGGCCCAGAAGATCTCGTTTGCCGAGATGATCAGGCCCTGGGCGGTGATGTCCTGGGCTATCAGGGCGGAGGCCTGGTGGCTGTTCAGCCCCAGCTTTTCCATTTCGCCATAGGCCTGCTGGGCGACGGGATTATACGGGGTGATCGATTCGGCCAGGTGGGTATGGTGCAGCGCTTCGCGCCGCGTCCACAGCGTGGTGGTGATCGAGACCCCGATCGAGCCGGCCAGGGTACGGCAGAAGTTGCTCAGGCTGGAGGCCGCGGCGATGCGCTCCGGCGGCAGACCGGACAGGCTGATGGTGGTCAGCGGCATAAAGAAGCAGGCCACGGCAAACCCCTGGACAAACTGCGGCCAGGCCGAGGCGCCAAAGTCCATGCCTGGCTCAAAGCTGTAGGCACGCCAATAGAAGCAGACGGCATACATGATGAAGCTGAAGGTGACCAGCCGTCGCATGTCGAGCCGGGCGCCGAAGCGGCCGATGATCGGGGAGAGCAGCACCGGAATTAACCCTACCGGCGCCGAGGCCAGTCCGGCCCAGGTGGCGGTATAGCCATACACCTCCTGCAGCAGCTGCGGCAGCAGCACGATGGCGCCAAAGTAGAGCATGTAGGCCAGGCTGATGCACAGGACGCCGATGGTAAAGTTGCGGATCTTGAACAGCGAAAGATCTACCACCGGGTGATCGTCCGTCAGCTCCCAGATCAGCAGGAAGATCAGCGACACGACGGCGATCACCGTCAGCAGAACGATCTCCGGCGAGTTAAACCAGTCCAGCTCCTTGCCTTTGTCCAGCATCACCTGCAGGCAGCCGACGCCCAGCGCCAGCAGGATCAGGCCGACGGTATCGATAGGCTTATGCTCGATGCGCGTCTCTCGCCCTTTCAGGGTCGACATGCTCACCAGCACCACGCCGATCCCCAGCGGCACGTTGATAAAGAAGATCCAGCCCCAGTGGTAGTTGTCGCTGATATAGCCGCCGAGTATAGGCCCACAGATCGGGGCGACGATCACCGTCATCGACCAGAGGGCCAGCGCCATGTTGCGTTTGGCGGGGGGATAGTTACCGAGCAGCAGACTCTGAGAGAGCGGGATCAGCGGCCCGGCGACCAGTCCCTGCAGCACGCGGAACAGGATCAGCATCTCCAGGCTTTGAGATATCCCGCACAGCCAAGAGGTCAGGGCGAAGAGCCCGGTTGACCACAGAAATAGCCGCACCTCGCCAAAGCGCTTGGCCAGCCATCCGGTGATGGGGATCGAAATGGCGTTGGCCACCCCAAACGAGGTGATGACCCAGGTTCCCTGAGAGTTGGAGGCGCCCAGGTTTCCGGAGATGGTCGGGATGGCCACGTTGGCGATCGTGGAGTCCAGCACCTGCATGAAGGTGGCCATCGACAGCGCGATGGTCACCCAGGCAAGCTTGGCTCCCTCAAGCGGTTTTTGTTGCACAGTCACCTCGGCGCAGATTAAGCGGCATTGGCCTGGATGATCCCGGCGATCTCGCGATTCACCGGCGCCAGATCCAGCGTCAGCACATTGCTCTGGTAGGCCGGCGTCTTACGCACCTGTTGGGCTAGCACCTCGCCGCGGGTATTGGCGGTGTCGACGGTGACCAGCGTGGAAAGCCCGATGCGCAGCGGATGCTGCGCCAGCTGCTGAGGATCCAGCTCAATGCGTACCGGCAGGCGCTGCACGACCTTGATCCAGTTGCCGGTGGCGTTCTGCGCCGGCAGCAGAGAGAAGGCGCTGCCGGTGCCCATATCCAAACCGGCCACTTTGCCTTTAAACACCACGCCGTCGCCGTACATATCGCTGACGACGGTGGCCGGCTGGCCGATACGCATATTGGCCAGCTGAGTCTCTTTGAAGTTGGCGTCTATCCACATCTGGCTGGCTGGGACGATGGCCATCAGCGGCGTGTTGGGGCTGATTTGAGCGCCGACCTGTACGCTGCGTTGGGAGACATAGCCGGTTACCGGGCTGCGGATCTGGGTACGCTCCAGCGCCAGCCAGGCATCGCGCACCTGGGCAGCGGCCTGCAGCACCGCCGGCTGTTTTTCCAGCGGGGTATTCAGGATCAGCGCCTGATTAGCGTTGTACTGCTGGACCGCGACGTCCAGCGCGGCGCGGGCGCTCTCCATGGCGTCCTGCGCATGCTGCAGCTCCTCGCGGCCAATGGCGCCGGAGCGGCTCAGCGCCAGACGGCGCTGGTAGTCGCTGCTAGCCTTACTCAGTGCCACCTGACTCACGGCGATGTTGGCCTGGTACTGCTTGGCGTTGACCATCAGCTGGTGGGTCTGGCGTACGCTGTTGGCCAGCGCGGTTTTCGCCCGCTCATAGGCCTGCTGGGCGTCGGTTTTATCCAGCGTGACCAGGATGTCGCCCGCCTTCACCAGATCGGTGCCCTCAAAGTTAACCCGGGTTACGCTGCCGGAGACCTGGGCGTTGATCTGTACCAGGTTGCCGGTGACATAGGCATCATCGGTCTCCTGGTGGTGGCGCAGAACGATAAACCAATAGACCAGGTAGGCAGCGGCGATCAGGATGAACACGCCGGTCATCCCTAGCATCCAGGTTTTACGTTGTTTCTTTTTATTGGGTGCAGGCGGCAGGGTTGCCTGTGTCGCCAGGTTTTCACTCATGGTGTTTCTCCGCATTTCCTCTTGGAACCATAGTCATATGATGGGTATTGCATGTCGAATTTTCCCCGCGCGCACGCTGATAACCACCGTCGCCGTGCCGCCGGCGTTGGGCAGCATAGGAGAGTGGGCGGAGGAATGAAAAGATAGATCGTCTTAACCGCGCATTGAAACAGACACGGATACACATCGTCTGGTGGATACGTGCGCTGTGCGGTCAGAGAAAGAGCGATTGTACATTCTGGATGGCGGGTCAGACCGCGCGTCGTTCGGCGCTGCCCCGAGGGCTGGCGATACAAACGCGCGATCGTCTACGTAACGGTAAGCATAATCTCAGGTGAATGGCTTACTGTGGCAATCCGGACTGTTCCATCTCTTCAATGCGCGATAACAGCTTACGAGTCAACACTTCCAGCTGCTGCTGCTCCTCCTGAGTCAGCGTTGACCATAAGAAGTGTAGACACTTATGCTGCGGCGGAATGATCTCGGCCAGAAATGCCTTGCCTGCCTCCGTCAGGTGCAGATGCAGGCAGCGGCGATCGTTGTCACTTTCGCGGCGCTCGATCCAGCCGCGCTTCTCCAGCTCATCGGCGATACGGGTCGCGTTAGTACGCGATGATCCCAGCGCCGCGCTCAGCTCGGAGGGTTGAATACTATAGTCTTCCTGCGCATCCAGCGTAATCAGCGCCATGAACAGCGTTTCATTAATCCCTTGTTCTTTCAGCATCTTGTTGCGATTTTCCAGCAACTTATTCTGCATATGCATGCACAGACGGGTCAGCAGAATCTCCTGATAGGGAAAATCCAGCTGTCGCTTAGCGCGCTGCTTTAGCATCTCTTCGATTTGAGTGATAGAACGTGGCATTGGATCATGACCTCATTAGTTTCATTGGGTATAGTAACTTTGGTTATCAGTCTTGTAAACGATGTTTCTGAGAAAAAAGTGAAGCCGCGTGCTAATAAATTTAATGGCGAAATCATAACGGCATTAATGAATTTTTTTAATGATCTCTTACGCAAGGGCGCACGGAGACTGCCGTGGGCGCGGGAGCGCTGCGGATGCCACAGTGCCGTCAGGCGACGCTCGTCTGCCGGACGGAGTGGGAAGTGTGCGTGTGAGTTATACATTTTTTCACTGTTATTGAGTTAGGCCAGTAACTCTTTATTTTTATAAAAAATGTCCTTACTGATGGCACCGGGTCGATCGGCCGGCACAGGCATCCGCCGTGGACGCCTGGGTATTGCACCGCCGTCATGGCCATGACGGCGGTGTCGGTTCAGGGAGCCATGCCCACGGGAAACGGGTACGCCGCAGTACGACGCGACGACCTTGTTCGAGGAGAAAACGCACGGATTGAACCATATCGTTAATTAGTTAGTGTGAGAATGAAAAGTTCTGGTTTTTAATATGCAACAGATTACATGTCAGATTTGTGACATGTGCCGCAAGAAACGTTAACGGCCCTTATTATAGTCAACGGAAATGGTCAAGGATGTAGACATTATCACCATTTTCTTCTGTCTCCAGCGCCTGCGGTGCAAACAATTGCTGATAGCGCAGGCGGAATGCCAACATTTCATCTGTATCTGGCTCCAGATCGCGTAAAAAATCGAGCGTCAGACGCACCTGATGCGGGCTGATATCGGCGTTAAAACCGGCCTTGCGCAGCAGTGAGCGCCAGTAGCGCAGGTTGTCGTCGTCACCGTTAACGATAAACGTTTGATAGATGAGTAACACCACCGCGCCATTATTGAGGTGAGATTCACCGCCGCACTGCAGATAGCGGACAAATGCCTCCCCCTGCGTCTTCCCCATCTGGCTGAGCAGCGACTCGACGTGCACGGGCTCGATATTCAGACGCTGGGTCAGGCGTTGGCAGGCCCGTCGGGTGGGGGTATTGAGAACGCGGAAGCCGGCGATAAACACCAGTGCCAGCGTGGCGAGCATTAACCAAATCATGCCGGTCTCCGGGAGTGACAGTCGCTCCATCATACGGATAAAGGGTCGGTTCAGCCAGCGCAGGGGGGAGACAGGGCACGCAGCGCCCTACGAAAGTACCACGCAGGAAAACGGCGCCGCAGAGGGCGCCGTGACAGCGACAATAAACGATCTTATGCGCGGCGGCAGGCTTCAAACAGGAACCAGACGCGGCGTTCAGTTTCGTCGATCCAGTTTTCGATCAGGCTGGCGCTGGAGATGTCGTGATACTCATCGCAGACCGCATGGGCGGCGCGCAGCTCAGCGGCGACCTGTTTGTTGTCTTCACACAGCTCGGCCAGCATGTCGATGGGATCGACGTACTCGGCATCGTTGTCCTTAATGCGCTGCATCCGGGAGATTTCGCCGATGGAGTGCAGGGTATTGCCGCCAACTTTACGTACGCGTTCAGCAATATCATCGGTCATGGCAAACAGCTGTGCGCTTTGCTCGTCCAGCAGCAGATGGTAGTCGCGGAAATGCGGGCCACTCATATGCCAGTGGAAATTCTTGGTTTTCAGGTAAAGGGCAAAAATGTCGGCCAGCAGTGCGTTCATTGCTGCGCTGATTGCTTTGGTTGCCTCATGGCCCAGATCGGTTGGCGTGGCCAGGGGAAGGCGTTGGCGTGCTTGGACGTCGCTTTTTTTAACCGTGCTCATCTTGATCTCCTTAGAATTAGATAATCAAAGCAGCAGTAGTGCTCAGTACCCAAGCAGTATAGATCATTCAACGTCAGTGTGGATTTATTTGTAATACAAAGAGTTTCAAGTAGATGCGGCCAGTAATCGTTACACGGGCGTGTATGGCGCCCGCCTAAGCTGACCAGTGACGGCAAAATTCAAGCCATAGATTTAGGGTGGGGGAGATATACTTGCTGCGCTGCAGGCACAGGGAGAAACGGCGGCTAAAGCGCGGTTCGCAGGGGAGGATACAGAACTGCCCTGCGTACAGCGGCTGCTCCAGCATGCGGCGGGAAATAAAGGTAATGCCCAGATTGTTTTTGACGCACGCCAGGATAGCGTCAAAGGCATCCAGCGACAGCACCACCTGTGGGTTGTCCAGGCGGGGCGCCAGCTGGTGGTCAAAGAATGCCCGGCTGGCTGAACCCGCCTCGCGCAGCAGCCAGCGCTCCCGGCTGAGCTGCGCATAGCTCAGCGGGCCCCGTCCGGCCAGCGGGTGTTCAAGGCTCGCGACCACCACCATCTCATCCTCCAGCCACGGCTGGCTGATTAGCGCAGGGTCGGTGACCGGCCCCTCCAGCAGCGCCACATCTAGCTCAAATCCGGCCACCATGCCGGCAATGCTCTGGGTGTTGGCGATGATCGGCAGGGGCAGCCAGCCGTAGCGCAGCTGGAATGCGCTGAGCAGCTCCGGCAGCAGATAGCTGCCGATGGTCTTGGTGCAGCCGACCATCAGCCGAGTATCGCCGTTGCCATTGTTGAACAGACTCTCCACCCCCTGCATCCGGGTCAGCAGCTCGTCGGCCACCGGCAGTAGGCGCTGTCCCTCATGGTTCAGCAGCAGGCGGGCGTGCTGGCGCTCAAACAGCCGCACCTCGAGCTGGTTTTCCAGCTCGCTCAGGGTTTGCGACAGGGCCCCCTTGGTCATAAACAACTGCGACGCCGCCTGGGTCAGGGTGCCGCTGCGGGCAATGGCGACAAAGACGCGCAGCTGTTTGAAGGTGATGTTCATTGTTTAGGTTTCCTAAACCAATGGTAAGAAATTTATTGATTTTTTAAATAATATCCTGTGGCTATAGTATGCGCCATAGAAACAATGAAAAACGTAGAGGTGTTCAAGTGTTAAGATTAATTCATCGCAAGGTTCGCAGCATGCCGACGCCGGCGGCTGGATTGGCTCTGGGTATTGCCAGCATTGGCTGGGGATTGGAAAACGCTCTACCGTTGCACGGCATCGGACAGAATATTGGCGCGCTGATCGCTGCCGCGATCCTGCTGGCGTTGACCGTTCGCTTTATTTTTCACCCCGACACTCTGATGCAGGATATTAAGCATCCGGTGGTGGGCAGTATCGTACCGACCTTCGCCATGGCGACGATGGTGGTCTCCGTGGCCGTAGGCCACTACTTTCCCCGCGTAGGGCAGGGGCTGTGGTTGGCGGCGGTCGCGGTACACCTGATCGCGCTGGCGCTGTTTTTCTTCCACCGCGCCCGTGAGCCGCGCATGCACCATATGGTGCCGAGCTGGTTCGTGCCGCCGGTCGGTATCATTGTCGCCGATGTCTGCTGCCCTGGCGCCGCCTTTATCCCGTTCGCACAGGTCCTGCTGGTGATCGGGATGGTCAGCTACCTGATCATGCTGCCGCTGATGATTTACCGCTTCATGTTCTGCAATGAGGTGCCGGATGCCGCGAAGCCGACGATCGCCATTATGGCCGCTCCGGCAAGCCTCTCTCTGGCCGGCTACCTGACCGTCGTTCAGCAGCCGTCATTACTGATCTGCGCCATTCTGCTGGGGATCGCCCTGCTGATGACGGTCGTGATTTACTGCTCCTTCTTCCGTCTGCTGCAGCTGCCGTTCAGCCCGGGCTATGCGGCCTTTACCTTCCCTATGGCCATCGGCGCCACCGCGCTGTACAAGATGTCCCATCTGGTTGCCCAGTATCCGGGGGCGGCGGACTACGCGGCGCAGCTTCACCTGATGGCGACGGTAGAGGTGGCGGTGGCCACGGTGATCATCGCCTATGTCGCCCTGCGCTATGCCCACAACTACTGGCTGCCGGGTCTGCGTCTGGCCGGCAAGAACGATACAACGTTTAACAACGTGGCTTAAGGTGTGGAATATCGTATGAAGAGCAACTGCATTAACGTCGTACCCTTGATGGCTATCGTCCTATTTATCGGCTGTACAGCTTGGGCTCTGTTTCTTTAAAACTGTGATGACTCTGTAAGTGTTCTGTCGTATTCCCCGGCCCACTGCGCCGGGGTTTTTTTTATATTCTCCCCGCCCACAGCAGCCGCCCCGGCTGTTCTATAGTAATAAAGTGATATCCCCCGATGTCCTGAAGGAGAGAGGCCGTGAACGACAGCGATCCGCAGCTGGCGCGTTACTCCCCCGAGCTGGTATCCCTTACCTCGCGGCAGCATGACGCGGGCGATGAGGTGTACCACCATATCCTGGGGCTGGGGCTGAAGATCCTTAACATGCAGATCGGGGTTATCAGCCGGGTGAACAATCGGATCGCCAGCGTCGTCTTTCAGTATCCCGCGCTCGCGGGGCTGCAGGAGGGGCACCATCTCGCGCTCGCAGCGGGCTTCAGCGCCAGCGTGGTGGATCAGAGGACGCTGGTCGTGCAGACCGCGGTCTCCGATGCGCAGCGTCAGCGCCTGCCGCCGCCCTACCGCGCGCTTCCCGTTGCCAGCTATATCGGTATTCCGCTGACGGTGGACGGCGAGTTTTACGGCCTGCTGGAGCTGCTGTCACGCAGTGGACGTAATCGCCCCTTCAGCAGTGGACAGATCGCCTGCGTGCGCTTTATGGCCAGCAGCATCGGCCATATGCTGTATCAGGCGACGCTGCTCCAGCGTAACGCGCAGCTGCTGCGGGAGAATCAGCGTATCAATGAGATCATTGATAAGGCGTTTAAATACGCGGCGATTGGGATGGCGTTGGCATCGCCGGAGGGCTACTTCCGACGGGCCAACCGCACCTTTTGTAAGATGCTGGGATACAGCGAGGCGGAGATGCTGCATACCAGCTTTCAGTCGATAACCCATCCGGATGATCTGGCGCTGGATTTGCAATACCTGCAGGATCTGGCACAGCGCCGCATTGAGTTTTACTCGGTGGAGAAGCGCTACCTGAAGCGGGATGGCGCCTATCTGTGGGTACGTCTGAGCGTATCGGCCATTTTTGAGCAGGATGTGGTGCTGTTTTATATTTCACAGATCCAGGACATTGGCGCAGATAAAGTCGTGCTGCAGGCGCTGGCCACCCAGCGTGAGCAGCTGGAGCAGCTAAACCAGGCGCTGACCCTGCAGGCCAGCATCGACTATCTGACCGGGATCCGCAATCGACGCAGCTTTGTTCAACGCTTTGCGCCGCTGCTGCAGCATGCCAGGTCGCTGGTAGCGCTGGCGTTGTTCGATCTGGACTACTTTAAGCATTACAACGATACCTATGGTCATCAGGCTGGAGATGAAGCGCTGATCTACTTTTCCAGTGAAATGCGTCGTCATTTTAAGGAGCCGGACAGCCTGATCGGCCGCTTCGGCGGCGAGGAGTTTATTGCGCTGTGCAGCGCTGATGGCCAGTGCGATATCTTAGAACGGCTGGATAAGCTGCGCGAGTCCCTGGATTACGGTAGCGATGAGTCCTTGCCGGGCCATCTCACTGTCAGCATCGGCTGCGTGCTGGTGCCACGGGAGTGTGTAACGCCTCAGTCATTCGATGTGCTGGTGCGCTACGCCGATGAAATGCTGTATCAGGCCAAAAATACCGGGCGTAACCGGCTGAAGCACCGCGTGCTCACGTCACTTAAGCGATAAATGGCGGCGCTATGGGGTGAGGCGATAGGGGTGGGGATTAACCCATGAACCACATGGGTCTGACTATGCTGATAGCGAATGTCCCATCTTGTGGGCCCCGGTTGTCTGCGTTGGCCCGTTGGCTCTGTTGGGCGTCGGAGTGTTATTTTGCCGCTCTGCGCTGCGTCGGATGTGGTTTTTTCTACGCCTTGCCTGAGTGCCGCCCGGTGGTTATGGCGTATCTTTGGCTGCTGGACCGTCACCGTGTGAAGAGGTACCGTTTATCTGCGTCCGTTAACCTCCAAGTCAGGGATGATGGTGATTCTCTCTGAGTTATCGCGTCAGCCCTGTTTTACCGAGTGACGGTGTACTGCGCCGCGGTATTCACCCCGGGGCCCTATGGCCAGGATATTCTCTTTACACGGTAGCTATCTTATTCCGGGGAGATAGCGGATTACCGTGGCTAAACTCCGGCGCGGCGTCACCCGGGACCGCGCGGCACTGACCGGCGCGCGCTGTCAGGTGCTTGGGCGGCGGCGTACAGGCCGCCCTGCGCGAGGGCGCACCGCCGGTGAGCCCACGCCTCGCCGGGATGCGCAGCGATGCCGCTCCGGCGTGGCGTTATGGGATTGGTGGTACGCCTTAGCGCGCATCGGGCGGCTACGGCGCGGGGATCCAGATCGCATCTAACGGGCAGGGGTCGCCTATCTGCAGCGTGGCGTCGCGGCCATCGGGTGCGCCCTGCCTGTCCAGCAGGTAAAACGCTTCAAAGAGATAGTGCCTGCCGCCGTGGGTTGCGCAGCGAAAGCGAACGTTATCGGGGAACCAGGCGCGCAGGGTGTGCAGAGAGACGGACTGTCCCATATGCTTTTTGAATTCATCGTCATATTTCACCGCCGATCTCAGCTGCGTAAAGCGGGTAAAATATTCCCGCTGACCGCTGCCGAGGCAGGTGCCGTGCTTACTCCACTCGTGCTTCATCAGCCCTTCGGGCTGGGCGCTGACGATTTTTCGGAACGCCGTATCCTGCAGCAGGGTGTCGATCACCTCCGGCAATAATGTGCAGCTGCTGCCCGTGGGGCAGCCGGGCGATTGGATACAGTGGGAGGGATGGCGGTTGGCGCTCCGCTCGGTAGAGAGGAAGTAGGGCCAGATCCCATGGGTATAAAAGTCGGCGCGGTAGGCTTTACACCCCGGCGCCGTCGGATTTAGCAGACAAAACGTGGGTTGCCAGGTGACGGCGTAAACCAGATAGTCGTAGGCGCCGCTGGGCAGGCCAGGAAGATCCTGCTCATCTTTATCCAGCGCATACAGGGAGCCGGAAACGCAAAGCAGGCTCAGTAACAGCAAATATTGAATTTGGCGCACGGTCGTCTCTCTCCGTCAGGTAGCCGTATAGCTTATTTCGGGTTTAGCGAAGCTCGGGTCATCACGCGATCGTATCCTTCGCGTATTGATGAATATCGAGGTACAGACTAACACTAAAAATAAAACCCTGTCTCAACGGAGAGGGTGAGAATTGGGATGATCGTTGATTATTGTGTAGAAATGCAAAGCTGCCACACTAATACTAAAGCGCGATGCCCGTCTTTACAATAAATCGTCCAGTATCGGGTTACCTCAAAATAAGTATATCGGCGCGGCGTCATCGCCGCGATTCTGGACACGTTTAGGCGTTATCTTACTGTTTTAATGTGATTGTCAACGAGAGCTAAACGGTGCTCTGGCGCTTATTTGATTTTCCTTGAATGCCTATCGTATTTTGGCCGATAGTAGTATTCCTAATAAAAAACGGATCGTTCCTGACTAATGCAAATATCAACTCATACCTTACCTGACGGTATTGCCCTGACCTGGTATCACCCCGCTGAGATGACCGCTTCCCCAGTGATTATTTTATGTCATGGATTTTGTGGTATTCAGCAGGCGCTATTACCCGCATTTGCAGAAGCCTTCGCGCAGGCTGGATTCTCTGCGCTGACCTTTGATTATCGCGGATTTGGCGCCAGCGCGGGAGAGCGTGGTCGTCTAGTGCCCGCTATGCAGACGGCGGATATTACAAGCGTGATTGACTGGGCGGCGGCCCAGCCGGCTATCGATGCCGGGCGCATTGGCCTGTGGGGCACCTCATTTGGCGGCTGTCATGTCTTTGCCGCTGCCGCCGGTGACGCCCGGGTGAAGTGTATTGTGAGCCAGCTGGCCTTTGCCGACGGCGAGGCCATGGTCACCGGGCAGATGACGGAAGAGGAGAAGGGCGCCTTTATCGCCTCTCTGCTGCGGATGGAGGAGAAAAAGAACGCCAGCGGTAAAGAGATGATGGTGGCCGTTACGCGGGTGCTGAGCGATGAGGAGTCCAAGGCTTTCTTTGCCGACTATCGGCTGCGTTATCCCCAGATGGATATCAAAATTCCCTTTCTGACGGTGCTGGAAACCGTTCGCTATCAGCCGGCGCGCTTTGCGGCGCAGGTACAGTGTCCCACGCTGGTGGTGGTGGCGGAACAGGATACGGTGAATCCCCCGCAGCAGGGGATCGCCCTGTTTGCCGCCGCGGGTGCCGCGACCAAGCGGTTGTATGTCGAAGAGGGAGCGCACCACTACGATATGTACGACGGTGAGCACTTCTGCCGCTCTCTCGCCGAGCAGCTGGCGTGGTTTAACGCGCACCTGTAATCAATTCAGGCCTTACCGCCGGGGTCTGGCGGTAAGGCGTTCGCGTCGCCGACATTATCGATAAGGGTACCTGACCGTATCATTGGCAATCTCTTTTTACCTCCCCTTTTTATTATCTCTATTGCGAGATTTACTTATTGAAAATAATATTTCATATTTTTATAAATATATTTAAATAGTGGTGTTTACAGAAACGATTAGAAACAGATTGCTAGGATTTTTTGCTGCAATGTGGTGGCTTGATGAAAATTGTTTACTGTATTTTATTTGGAATAAGAAAATTATTCTCTTTGTGAAGTGTGATGCAATGCACTAAAAACCGACAATTGATAATTGATATCATTATTAAATCAATAAAAATCAATCAGTTAACATTTTTATCATTTGCTTTTTTCTATTTTTTAAAAATAGAGTGTTTTTTCTTTTTATTGTCAATAAGACGCATGATTATAGAAAGTTATTTCCTGAAGATTCCCATAGAGTATTTGCCAGAGCATTTGCTTTTTTAATCTTGAGGGAAATCATAATGACTACGCCAATTACCGCGACACCGTTATTCGTGCAATGGCTGAAAAAAGAGGTCGCACCGGCGCTGGGTTGCACTGAGCCTGTCGCCGTTGCCTATGCGGCCGCCTATGCCCAGCGGCTCCTGGGGGAGCCGGTGGAGACCATTCACGGCGCCATCTCGGAAAACCTATATAAAAACGCCATGGGGGTCACCATCCCCGGCACCACCTGCTGCGGTGTTAATCTGGCGGCGGCCATCGGCGCCCTCGGGGGCGATGCCAGCCGTGGCCTGGAAACCTTAAAAGGGATCGGCGATGCGTGCGTCGAACAGGCAAAAACGATGGTTGCCTGCGGCAGGGTGAATATCGGCGCCGCCGATACCGAGGACTTTATCCATCTGGATCTGACCCTGCGCAGCCAGCACAGCGAGTGCCGTATCGTGGTGAACGGCAGCCATACCAACGTGACCGAACTGTACCTGAACGGTGAGGCGGTCGCCGTGGAACAACCGCGCGGCAAGGAGGATACGGCGGGTGAGCTGCCGCTGTTTACGCTGCGTGAGGCCTTTGATTATGTGAATCAGGCGCCGTTTGATGAGCTGGCGTTTATCCTGCAGGCCGCCGAGATTAACGGCACCCTGTCGAAGGCCGGTAAGGCTCAGCCCTATGGCCTGAACATTAACCAGACCCTCTCCGCCGCCATTGATGAGGGGATGATGAGCGATTCGCTGATGACCCGGGTGCTGATCGACACGGTGGCCGCCTCTGATGCCCGTATGGGCGGCGCGCCGGTTCCTGCCATGTCTAACTTTGGCTCAGGTAATCAGGGGATTGCCGCGACCCTGCCGGTCGTTGCGGTGGCTCGCCACCTCAGGGTTAACGATGACCAACTGGCCCGTGCGCTGGCGCTCTCCCATCTGGTGGCGATCTCGATTCATGCGCGCTATACCCGCCTGTCCGCGCTGTGCGCCGCCTCGACGGCCGCCATGGGCTCGGCCGCCGGCATGGCCTGGCTGTTTACCCACAGCTTCCAGGCGATCGGTCAAGCGATTACCAACATGATCAGCGACGTCAGCGGCATTATCTGCGACGGCGCCTCCAACAGCTGTGCGATGAAAGTCTCTACGACCACCATGAGCGCCTTTAAATCGGTGCTGATGGCGCGGCAGAACCACTGCGCCGGTGAAAATGACGGCATCGTGGCCCATGACGTGGAAGACTCGATTCAGAATCTGTGCCGCCTGGTGATAAAACCGATGCGCTTCACCGATAAAGAAATTATTAGCATCATGACTCAAAAATAATTGAAAAATTAGCGCCGCAGGATGAAGGCTAATATGAAAAGAAAGCAAGCAATACTCAGCGGAATGAAGATGATTTTTCCGCTGTGCGTCGGGGACTTTCCATTCTCATTTATCGTTGGCGCGCTGAGCGTCGGTGCGGGAATGAGTATCTGGCAGAGCACCGCCTGGTCCTGCATTGTTATCGCCGGATCGGCGCAGATGCTGGCGCTGAATATGATTAGAACCGGTGCCTCGATAGGGGTTATCGTATTAACGACGCTGATCATTAACCTGCGTCATGTGCTGTATAGCGCATCCATGTCGGATAAAATGCGCCACTACGCACTCTGGAAAAAATGTCTGATGGCATACGGGCTGACGGATGAGGTGTATGCGATTACCGTTAAACCGATGCAGGAAAATAAGCACGAGAAAGTCTATTTCTATATGTCCGCGATGCTGACCTTCTGGTTTATCTGGGTGGTAGCCGACTTTCTCGGCGCATTGCTGGGGGCGGCGTTTCCCAACATTGAAAAATATGGGCTGGATTTCGCGATGATCGCCGCCTTTATTGCCATCGTGATCCCGCAGGTGAAAAGCCGCGCTTGTATCATTGCCGCGGTGGTGGCCAGCGTCTCCGGCGTGCTGCTGGTGATCCTGCCTTACTCCCTGGGGATCGTCGTGGCCTCGGTGCTGGGCGTCGCCGCCGGTCTGGCGGTCGATCTGGCGGATGAAAGGCAGGAGGCTCTGCGTGAAACCCAAGAGCAGCATAAGATATTTAACGAACTTAAGGAGATGCGTGAGGTGAGCGTAAATGACTAATGCTTTTTTTGCTATGCTCACGATCGGCATGGCCGCAGTCACCTTTGCGATCCGCTTCTCCCTAATCGGGCTGGGCAGCCGCATCAACATGTCACCCCGGGTAAAAAAGACGCTGCGCTTCGTGCCGGTCACCGTACTGCCGGCCATCATTGCGATCCAGATCCTCAGCGTTGACTCCCATATGGAGTTTGATCTGCGCAACCCGAAGGTGATCGCCGCGGTGATCTGTACTCTGGTCAGCCTGCGCTTTGGCCTGATCTGGGTGGTTATCAGCGGCGTTGTCTCGCTGATCCTGCTGAATCAGTTTGTCTTTGTGTAATCCCCGTCCGCGCTGAAGGCGCATTCAGGAGTCATTATGTCTAACGTTATCAACACACCGTACGCCCCGGCCGCCATTGGCCCCTATGTTCAGGGCATCGATCTGGGCAGCATGGTGCTGACCTCCGGCCAGCTTCCGCTGGATCCCGTCAGCGGCGCCATGCCGCAGGACGTCGCGGAGCAGACCCGCCAGTCGCTGGAGAATGTTAAGGCTATCGTCGACGCCGCCGGGCTGAGCGTGGCCTCCATCGTGAAAACGACGGTGTTTGTTAAGGATCTCAATGCGTTCACCGCCGTCAACGCCGCCTATGAGGCGTTTTTCACGGCTCACGGCGCCCCCTTTCCAGCGCGCTCCTGCGTCGAGGTTGCTCGTCTGCCAAAGGATGCCCTGATCGAGATCGAGGCCATCGCCGTGCGACGCTAATCTGCCGGGGATCAACCCGCGGATGACGTCGCCATGTCGCCCAAACGCCACCCGTCGGTGGCGTTGTTTATGGAAACGCAGAGGCTGTCCCGTCAGTACAGCCGATGACGGTCGCCTTACGCCAACAGCCCCTGGATCGTATCGGCGCAGCGGCTGGCCTCAAAGGGGATGATCTCGGTAGCGACCAGCCCATGCTGCTGAAACGGATCGCGCTGCAGTCTCGCCTGTAGAGCCTCCAGCGTGTCGCTGCGCGCCAGGATCACGCCGCCGCTGCGCGGAATACGCCGCCCAGAGGTCAGAAAAAACCCCTCATCATAGCCCTGGTTCAGCCACTCGATATGCGCCGCCATCTGCGCATCGATTTCGGACAGGGGTTTACTATAGGTCAACACCACAACGTAAATGACGCTCATCGGATTATCCCGTTTAAAGAAGAGTGCGTATCGCTCGGCCCATGGCGGTGTATGTCCACCGCCGCGGCCGCGCCTATCCGGCGATGCTGCGCCGTGAGCGAAAACGTTATCATGTCATGGCGCGGGGAGCGAACGTGGATTGTGTTTTCCGAGACGGTATGCTTGAGAGGCGAGCGGCTCGCTATATGGGCTGGCGGGAGTTGAATCTGCGTCCGACGTTACTACGCGGTAAGAGTCATCGGCCATAGCCGAGGGGCTGTAACGCCTCAATGGGCCTAAAAGATTCGGATTTAATTAGTTCTCTTCGGACTTCGCGGGACAAATTGAGGGCACAAAAAAGCCCGCAGGGCTTGCGCCGTGCGGGTTCTTAGGACTTCATCGGATGACTCTGGTAATCACCGATGGAGAATTTTGGTGGACCTGGCGGAATCTGAATAAATTTCTCAATATATTAAATATAAAGGATTTTTCCGTATTCAACTTTCAATTGTGTACCTAAACGTGTACCAATTATGAAATGTCATAGTAATACGATCCCTCTTTAGAAATGTGTCACCTTTTTCATGTGGTCTTTTTTTTAAACAATAAGCACAGAAAAAAAGTTTTTTTGCATTTAACTTTTCACACTGTTCACCTCGGTTATTTATCATTTTATATCATGTGGTTAGGTGGTGATGAGTTGGTGAAGAGTGAACAGTCGACTCTTCACCTTTGTGATTTTTGCTCGTTCTGGATCCGTCCGCTTAGGCGATGCGTGGGGGGATAAAAAGTTTTTTTCGGTTTTACTGTTCACACTGTTCACTTCTGGTTTTTTATTAATAATTTCATTGTGATACAGAGTGAAGATACGGTGAAGGGTGAACAGTGGATTGTTCACCTTGTGGCAATGGCCAGAAAGGAAAAGACCGGCTGTTGCCGGTCTGAGTGAGGTTATGTTGCTGCGGGTTCGTCGCATTTCGGCAGCCAGTCGCCGTAGCTTTCCTCTTTCATCGACAGATTGGTTTGTATCCCCTGTTTAGTGTGCCGCTTCTCATAATTCAGTCCGTACTCTTTCAGCATCATGGGCAGCCCCAGCCCGAACATTTTCAGGCTGAGCACGTTCCTGTACCCGTTAGCCTCCATATAGGCCAGATATGCATGATATAGGTATTTACGGTAATTACGCGGGATGATGCTGGCATTACCCATAAACATCCCGTTGGTCTGCGGGAGCATTTCCAGATAGCCGCAAAAATCAAACGTCGGGTCAGCATCGCGCTTAATGCTGAGTGCCTCGTCGGAGTTCTGCTGCGACTGGAGCAGTGCGCGCGCGGTCATCGGGTCGATGAATTTCTGCATAAGCTGGCGCACGATGACGGCCAGCTCGCGCGCAATTTTATCCCTGAGCTGCGGGTCGCGTTCCTCCGGGGCAATCTGCTCCGGGAAATGAATAATCACCCGGCGACGGGAGACGCCGCCGCTGCGGTCGGTGAAGCGCATCGGGTTATTGTTCACGGCCAGAATCACCGCCGGAATATGTGTTGAGTACGGGTTCTGGTATTTCGGGTCAACCGAGACCGCATCGCCGCCGGTGATGGCCTTAAGCCCTGCGCCGTCACCGCTCCATTTTTCCTGGTCTGGCAGACGGATTAGCGAGAAGCCAATCAGGGAGGCACGCTTGCGCGGGTCTTCCAGTGTGTCGATATCAGCTGACGTGGCGTTATCCTCTCCGGCGAGCAGGGTCGCGATTTCAGCGAGAATACTTTTGCCACTCCCGCCGGGACCTGTCACTTCGAGAAAGAGCTGCCAGTCGTAACGGTTCGCCAGTACCATAAACAGAGCGGCCAGAATCACGTCGCGTTTTTGTGGATTTTTACCGGCCGCACGGTCGAGCCAGCGCCAGAAATTCGGCGCGTGGGTTTCCAGCGTTTCCCCGCCCACCGGTGGGGTGAAATCCACGTCGCACAGCGTGCGCAGCCAGTGCGATTTGTGGTGCGGGCTGAATACGCCGCTCAGGGTATCAAGTACCCCGTTGCGAAAGCCAATCAGACGGCGCGCCGGTGTATCCTGCTGCGGAATAATCAGTTTCAGGGTCTCCACCACCGAGGCAATTTTCCCGGATGAGAACGGGGCGCGCAGACGCTGGAATAAGTCAGCCACATTCCGTGAAAAAGTGGCGGCAGGGATATTTTTCCAGATGCCGTTTTCATAGCGGGACAGGAGCTGGCCGTTCGCATCCACCGCCAGCGCTTCGCCGTAATGCTCATGCACCCGCAGAGCCTTGTCGCTGGCGCTCATGGCGGTAAATTCCGCCTCGCTCATGGTATCAAACGGACTTTGCGCCGGTGGCCGGATGGCGTCATAAATGGCTTTCCGCGTGGCTTCCTCGCCGTGCTGCGTAAACGTATCATTCCAGTCACCGAACACCGGCGGCAGGGCAACAACACCCTCACAGGCTTCTGCGGCCGCGGCGGCTTTTTTCTGGCCATCGCCGTTAAGGTCACGGTCGGCGGCGAGGACAATCTGACAGGCCGGGTATTTGTGACGGGCAAGGCTCGCCAGAGAAAGGAGGTTCACGGAGGACAGCGCCACCATGACGGTTTCCCCGGTCAGGTGATGCACGGTGAGTGCGGTCGCATAACCCTCTGCAATCCACAGGCGTTTTCCGGCCTGTTTTTTCCCTTCGATGATATGACATGCCCCTTTGACCTGACCGCCTTTCAGGGTGCGTTTTAGACCGTCTGCATTGATAAGCTGAAGGTTAACCAGTGCGCCGGTATAGTCAGACAGCGGGACAACCACATCACCGGTGCGGAACGTCACGCCGCCGGTTTTATGTATGGCGGTGAGCGTCAGACATTCCAGAGCGGGGAAACCCTTGCAGGTGAGGTAGGCATTGCCGGTGGCCGGTCGGGTTTTCTCCATGAGCCTGCCGGCCAGCGCAGCCGCCGTTTTACGGTCGGCCACAGTTTCGGCCTCTGCGGCCGCAATCACTTCCGGGGCAACCGGCGACAGATTGCCGGTCACGGCGTTCACCTTCCCGGCGGCCTCTGAGGGAGTCACGCCAAACACTTTTTCTACCAGCTTAAGCCCGTCACCTGCGCCACACTGATTGCAGTACCACGTCCCGCGCCCTTCTTTATCGTCAAAGCGGAAACGGTCAGAGCCGCCGCACACCGGGCAGGACTGATGGCGGTTTTTAATCACCTTCACACCCAGCGCCGGGAGAATGCGCGGCCAGTGGCCACATGCCTGTTTTACGGTGTCCGTTACGTTCATTTTCATCGTTGTTTTCTCCCCTCAGTGCAGTACCAGCGACGTGATATGACGGGCGCAAAGCTCATCCATCACGGCCAGCCCGAGAAAGGACAGCGATGGCGCGGCTTTGAGTGGGCCGGCTTCCATTAAATCTTCCAGCAGTGCACAGGCAATCTGGCGGCCTTTTTCCTCGCCGTGCTGGCGCAGGTAGAAGCCCTCCAGCTCGGCGGCAATGGCGCTTTCCAGTGCATCAAGGGTGAGGTGCGGATAGCGGTGCTGGCGTTCGCACAGGGTCAGCCAGGCGCAGGCCACGGCGCGACGATACAGCGCGGCGCGTAATACGGGCGGTAATGGCTTTTTCATACGTTACCCTCCCCGGTCAGCCACTGCTGATTGCAGCGTTCGACCACGCCGTCGAGCTGGGCGGTCATGAGGTAAATCACGGAGGTGAGCTGTAACTGCTGCGCCGGGTCACGCCTAATGGTCGCGCAGTCCTGCACCTGCATCAGGTCGCCGACGAGCTGGCCAACATTGCGCATATGCTCAAGACATTCGAGGTCACGGGCGGTAATGGTGGTGTGTCTCATGCGCGCACCTCCGCAACCGGCAGACGGCCAGCGAACGAGAGAACGTAATCGCGAACGAGAGAAAGGCGTGCGGCGTGCTCATCACCGGCAACGGTGCGGAGCATACAAATACGGGGGGTACGGTCTGCGCGACGAACGGCGGCAAACACAAAGACAAACTGCGGGTGTGACGGGGTGAGGGTCGTAGCCATAAGGGCAACCTCCATAGTTAGCTGGTTACAGCTACCACCGGAGTTCCTACGCTCATGGGTGGTAGCCCAGACGGGGGTAGGAATACCGGTAACTATGAGAACCGGCCAGCCCGAAAGCTGCCCCGCCTGAGCCACCATTACGCGATACCCACAATGGCGAAAAGGCCACTGTGTATTGAATGGGTGCATCAAGGCACAGACACAAAAAAAGACGCAAGGCGCGTCCGGTGTCGCCATAGTTAAACACGGGTTCCTACGCCCGGCTGCCGATTTTGCGACAGCGGGAAAACTATACCTGGAAACGGCGAAAAGAAGCAAGCCAGAAAAAGGGGCTGTTTGCTGAACGGTCATCATCATGCGTCATAGCCCCGGTTGCGTTCGGCAATGCGATCCGCCATCCATGCAGTGATTTCAGACTGCGCCCACGCCACATTTTTTCCGCCGAGGGAGATTTGTTTCGGGAAGGCTTCCCGGCTGATGAGGTCGTAAATGGTCGAGCGGGACAGGCCGCACAGATGCATTACTTCGGGCAGGCGAATAAAGCGCTCGTAAACGGTATCAGAAACCGGCATCAGCGGCGTGGCAGGAGCAGAAGATGGGGAAGAAAAAGCGGTGTACATCAGGCTACCTCACAAAGTCCATACAGTGCCGGTCGTGTCCGTCCGGCTTCGGGTAGCTCCTTATTATGTCTATATTTTCCCTCAGGTCATGTGAGATTTTCGTGGAAACAAACATTGACTTTTCTCTATGGCAAACAAAGGCAAACGCTGGAAAACAGATGCAAATCACTGCATTACAATGCAGCAATTTCTATTTTCTTTAGTTATATTTTTTTAATTTTTAATCGAAATAAAGTCTAAAAGGTATGGCCAGAGAAAAGCAGAAGGGTGAACAGTAGTGAACAGACGGTGAACAGTCAGACCCTCAACTGTTCACCCTTTAACTTACTGTATTACCTATTTTTTTATTTAAGGTGAATAGTAGTGAACAGTTATAAGTAAAAAAACAAATGGAGAGTAGGGTTTTGCTGAGACCTTTCTCTGGCTAGCCCTCCTGATTGCCGTTCTGCCCGATTCTGTTTGTGCCATCCCTGCGACAACCGTGATCGCTCGTGTGGTTGTGTGGTGCGTTGCAGAATGATTTCACCTTGATAACGCAGCAGGAGAACACCATGAAACCGACCACTCACCCCCAGCAAGAGACGGCGATCCCCGCCGCGCTGGATAAGGCATTCCAAGTGCTGGAGAGCGCCAAAACTCATCATCTGAATAACGTGCACCGGATGGATGAAATCCAGCATGCCATTGAGCAGGCCAAACAGCAGAAAACCCGTCTGGAACAAACGGGCCTCGATGATACGCAAGCCTGGCGCGAGCAATTCCTGCGCAATGGCGCCGTGCTCACCGATGCGCTCAAGCAACAGCATATGGAGCGTGTCGCCTGCCGGGAGCTGATGCAGGAGTGTGAGAACGCTGCCGAGGTACTGGCTTATGAACTTGAGCAGGGAAAGGGCACATGTTGCAGCTCGGCAAAAGCCTACCGTGATGCACACTCTTCGCTGTTGAACGACTACGTGCAGCGCGAGTTTGAGACCACCCTGTCACAGGGAGTCTCTGCGCTCATCCGGGCAATCAAGCTCAAAATTTTCGCCCTGCAACAACAGCGCTATCGCGCTGGCCATCATGATATTGAATCGAGCGAACAAGAGGTTCTGGCAGAAATCAGTCGCTGGCTGAAAGCGCAAGTAGACCAATATGAGATCCGTTTAAACGATGAGCCGGTACTGTACAAAATAGGGTTATCGCCCAGCCCGCTCCCCCATATGGACTATGAGCTCGCCGCAACACCGGCACAGAGCATGCGTTTTTACGAAGAAATGCAGCAGCGTAAAGCCCAGCTTCAGGCGCGGGGGCTGATCGCATGATGCATTGTCCTTTTTGCGGGAAATCCGCCCATACCCGCAGCAGCCGATACTTATCGGATAACGTCAAGCAACGCTATCACCAGTGCACCAATGTTCACTGCTCGGCGACGTTCCGCACGCTGGAATCCATCGATGAAATTATCCATCAACCAGCCAAGCCGGTAACAGCAGAACGGCCAACACCACAGGCGGAGCCGCGTCGGGTATCCGGTTGCTATCGCTCTCCCTTTTCACATTAACCGAGAACACCAACATGACGACAACCCCATTACAAAAAGCGGCAATGGCGTGCCAAGCGGCCAAAACACGTTGGCAGGATAGCCGTCAGGCATGGACCAAGGCGACGCTAGAGATGGCTAGCCTACAGACCGATAGCAGCGGCAAGTCTGGCGATCGCCTGGCCTATCTGCGTGAATTGATCGCCGTGAAACAGTGGGAGATGAATCAACACGCTGATCGATACCTACATACCCATGATGAACTGTTGCGTGTCAGTGTGCGTACGGAGCTGCGCAGCTTCATGCAACGTCACGGCACCGAGCTGCTCAGTGCGCTGGCCCCGGAGTTAATAGGGCTGAATCATCAACCGGAACTGTTACGCACACGGGCCGCCGATCGGGCACTGGAATACCTGCGGGAAGCGCTGGCCGTCAGTATGACCATCAGCCCGGCCATTGAGTACGCCGAGGCCAGTCGGGATATTTTAAACAGTGCGGGACTACGGCCAGAAACAGCCGCCCGGCAGGATGTCATCAGCCGCACGACGCCTGCCGAAAACCTGAAATTTATGCACCGAAAAATCGCACTGGAACAGCAGCACCCGGCATAAAAAAATTGCCATAAATTCCCGCATTTTTTCTCTAAAAAGCCATGCATGCATAGCGTGCATGGTTTTGCATGCGCCTTACGATATTTTTTAACCCTCGCCGCGCCAGTCCTGGCGCGCCCTGTGCCGTCTCATGCATCTGCATTAAAAGCGCCCCATGAAGCGGGCAGGCGAGGCGGGGAAAGCATTGCGCGCAGGATGTTAATAGCATCCAGTTCCGGACATGATCTGATTATTGCTCAGTTATTAGCTTTTTCGTAAAGAAGTGTGATTAAATGGATAGGAATAGGCTGAAGGTTTTATTAATTTAAATGCAGTTGAGGTATTAGCGAACCTGATGAAAGAATCACCTCGCAAAATAATGAGAGGTGATGTGAATTGTTATTTTTGAAAGAGGAGTGACTTGAGTTTCATCCAGTGATATTTAGTGGAGTTTCTGAAATACCATTCCGTATAGTTTTCTTCAATAAGCTCTAGCGTATTGAATTTTAAGTCGTTTAGTTTTTTCTTATAATCACCGTTAGATGATGTTAGGTAATCATATGGTTCACTTCTAATTTTATTTATATGTTCATCAGAAATTAGCTTGATGTTTATCTTTTTGTCCAAATGATTCAAGTGTAGTTCTATTAAAGTAAGTTTTCCTGCAATTAAATCATCAAGTTCAGTTTCCTTAATACCCCTTGATTTTATTTTTTCCTCAAGGGAGTCAAAGAAGGTTTCAACCATGGACGAGATTTTATCTTTAAGCTTAGATGTTTCATTTCGCTTAAAGGTTCGAGTGTTAATATAAGACGAAATAAGCCATCCAAACACCGCGATTATAGAGGAAATAATCACGGCAATATATTTCAGATCTAGAGCGTGGCTAGTATTTTCTGGTATCATTTGCGGCTTTCTCGATACGTTCCGTAATTAATAACTCAAAACTCTTTAGATCATTGTGATAATACTCGAGTTTTTTGTCTAAATCAGATTTAGTAAAGTTTTCTTCGCGAATAAGTCCGCCAAAGGCTTCATCGATAAATGAGCGGCCATATCTATTATAACCTGTCAAGTCTACTATAACTTTATCATGGCTATTCAGGGCTGGCACCAAGATTTCTTGACGAAAAACCTGACCGTTCCACTTGCCATCAGAAGGATATCGGCCATAGGGGCTCTTGCTGAAGTCATTGACGATACTAATTTTTTTCAAGTTCATCTTGATCAACCTTAATGTTCCACTGTAGCAAGGTGCCTGGCATCGGCTTTTGCAAATCGTATGTTTCAACTATACCAGAGTTTAGCTTATATAATCCATTGTTACTGTAAATCCACAGAGTTCCTTGGTCATTTTCTGTAACTAAAGCTTTAATGCTTTTACTTCCTTGCCCATGCTTGCTCTCCTCGGTCCCTGTAACATCACCAACCATAGAAATGGCTATTTTCATCGCGTCGCTGATAATGCCTAATTTGTAACTAAGTAAATCTTTTTTTGCAATGCCTTCTTCTTCCAGCTCTCGCTTAATTTGAGATGCTAAATCTGGATATGTGCTTTGAAGAATTTGCTCAAACCACGTTCTGTTCATGACCGTTTTAGGTATGCCTACGCCTTTATCGTATATTGCTAAAAATAATTGGTCACCTGCAAGATCGCATTTCACCCACCATTTTTTCATGTCGGACTCAGGAATATCTGGGTACGCATGATATGCAACATTGTTAATGGCCTCCTGCACTGCACCCCCATATTTACTTTCCGTATCAGGCGTCATCTTGTTTTTGTAAATTTTATGCTGAATAAAATCTACGATTTCATCGCGAAAATCACCACCGCTACCACTTATAACCGGTATAGAATCCCCATCAAAATTAGGTTGATGTGTATTTTCTTTGCATAATACCTCTAAGCCTGAACGTTTTATTATTCTAGTGGCTTTAAAATCTTTCGGAAAAGCAACAATTCTAAAATTAACTCCAGATTTTATAGCTTGTTCAATAGTAGCGTAAAGAATTAATATAGAAGCAGCTTTGATATATTCCATTTGGGAAAAATCAAGATGAACTTTTTTAGTTTCCATATCTGCCATGCGAGAAATAGCATATATGATATTCATAGTGTCTCTATAATGCTTGTTTTTATCAGCGGAATAGATACTGAAATTAGCAGGGAATCTAATGTATTCAACTGCTTTTTTTGACTTGTTCTTTTTCTTAGGGCGATAAGGACAATATTCTATGTCCTTACGCAATACCTCATATTGCCAACGCTTTCTTGCGATTGCAGATCTTATTAACTCATTGTTTTTTTTCATTTTTCTTCCTTGTTGTGAAATTCATTAAAACTATTGGTCGCTACTTTTTTTCCCCACCAATTTAGTAGTTCAATTCGCTGAGTGAGATACTGTGCTCGGTTATACGCTTTTCGAATTTCGTTTCTATCACTATGTGCAAGAGCTGCTTCAATCACGTCTGGGTTGAATTCGGCTTCGTTTAAGATAGTACTTGCGAGCGATCGAAGCCCATGAGCAACAAGTTTCCCTCCATAACCAATACGCTTAAGGGCTGCATTTGCAGTTTGGCT
Organism: Edwardsiella anguillarum ET080813; assembly: GCF_000264765.2. Taxonomy (GTDB): domain Bacteria; phylum Pseudomonadota; class Gammaproteobacteria; order Enterobacterales; family Enterobacteriaceae; genus Edwardsiella; species Edwardsiella anguillarum. The sequence goes on along the minus strand of NZ_CP006664.1, from coordinate 866,074 downwards.
GTTCATAGGCACCATTGGGTTGATTCTACTGGGAAAGACATGCTCACGGTGTTTACTTATGGCTTTCATTCTATCCAAAACATCTAACGCTTGTGGAGATAATGGAACAACATGCTCTCTTTTTGCTTTCATTCGATTGGCTGGGATTGTCCAAAGTTTAGTGTCGAGATCAATTTCAGCCCATTGAGCACCAGAAGCTTCAGAAGGACGCACAAGGGTCAGGAGCTGCCACTCGATAAGACAACGAGTCGGAACTGACAGGTTTGACATGACTAAAGAGTGCATCAGTTTAGGTAATTCTTCTGGCCGCAGCGTTGGCATATTTTGCTTTTTTGGTTTCTCAAAAGCCATACCAACACCTGATGCTGGATTGGCATCAATCAAACCGGTGTTAACCGCGTAAATCATTATTTCGTTGATACGCTGTACCAGACGACGAACTGTTTCCAGCGCTCCACGAGCTTTGATTGGTTCAAGCGCTTCAACCAATGTGCGGGCTTTGATCTGCTGTACAGGAGTCTCACCGATGGCAGGGAATATGTCTTTTTCCAGTGAGCGCCAAATATCTTTCGCGTAATCAGGAGTGACGCTCTTACTTTTGAGCTGGAACCAGTTTGCCGCAACGGTCGAAAAAATACTGTCCTGAGCGATTTGTTGCTGTTCCTTTGCAACTTCAGCTTGAATTTGCGGGTCGATTTCGTTGGCTAATAGGGCAAGGTAATCCGCTCTTAACCCTCGGGCATCAGCAAGTGAAAGGGCGGGGAAGGAACCGAGCCCCATCATTGTTCGCTGCTTTGTTGCCGGACGTTGATAACGGAAACGCCAGAGCTTCTTCCCGTTGGTTTTCACTATCAGGAAAAGCCCATCACCATCATGCAGCGTTAGATCCTTCTCTAACGCCTTAGCGCGCAGAACTTCGGTGTTGGTCAGGGGGCGTGTTGTCCGTGCCACTGTGGCCGCTCCTTCATGAATTGGTATACACTTTTAAGTATACATCCTACCGTATACCTAAACGTATACCAATAATCATCGGATTTAGCCGGATGCTCTCGGACGAAAACAGACACAAAAAAGCCCGCAGAGCTTGTGCCATGCGGGCTTTCTAGACTTTCCCGGACGTCTCCGGAAGCGTATGTGGTGGACCTGGCGGGAGTTGAACCCGCGTCCGAAATTACTACGCTGTCGGTACTACATGCTTAGTCTGGTCTTTACATTCGCTTGCCAGCTGCGGACAGACACGCCACTAACAAACTAGCCTGATTGGATTTAACGCTTCACCCCCAGGCAGGAGCTCCACGCGATCTCTTTTGGGTTTGACCTCTCTTGATCCCCGTCCTAAGAGCGGAGGCTAGGGAGAGAGGGCTCTGCGCAGGTTATTAAGCTGCGAGTGCGTAGTTTTCGTCGTTTGCGACTATTTTTTTGCGGCTTTTTACGAGGCAAACCGCCCCTCGGCATGCACCTTGAGTTTCGCAAATCCCGTCGAATCCAGAATCAGGCCCAAGTGTGTAGGCGGCAGTATACCAGAGTTTACCGCCGCTGCGCCAGCGTTAGCGGTTGGCGTTTTTCATAATCCGCGCTTTGTCCTGCTTCCATTCGCGGGTTTTGATGTCGTCGCGTTTGTCGTGCTCTTTCTTACCCTTAGCCACGCCGATCTTCAGCTTGGCCCAGGCGTTCTTCCAGTACAGCGACAGCGGGACGATGGTGTAACCGTCGCGGTTGGCACTGCCGAACAGGCTCGCCAGCTCGCGCTCTTTGAGCAGCAGCTTGCGGGTGCGCGTCGGATCGCACACCACGTGGCTGGAGGCTACGTTCAGCGGGGTAAAGGTGGCGCCAAACAGAAACGCCTCGCCGTTTTGCAGCAGAATATAGCTTTCGCTGATGTTGGCCTTGCCGGCCCGCAGGGATTTGACCTCCCAGCCTTGCAGCGACAGCCCGGCCTCGAACTCTTCTTCAATGAAGTAGTCGTGGCGCGCGCGCTTGTTCATGGCAATGGTTGCCGAACCCGGTTTGTATGCTTTTTTCTTTGTCATAGTAGCGTCATTATACTGTTACAAGCGGCGAATGAATACTTTTTGCCGGGGGTGGCCACGGATCCCTGGACGGCATCCAGTGTGCGTAAGCCAATTCTCTCTGTCTAGCAATAAATGGTATTATGCCTCGGTTTATGTTGTCCGGGAATTGATATGCCGCAGATTAGCCGTTCCGCGCTGGTGCCGTTCAGCGCGCAGCAGATGTACCAGTTGGTCAACGACGTTGATGCCTATCCAGCCTTTTTGCCGGGCTGTGTCGGCAGTCGGGTGCTGGAGAGTTCGCCGCAGAGCATGACCGCTTCGGTCGATGTCTGTAAGGCGGGGATTAGTAAGACCTTTACCACCCGCAATACGTTGTCGGACAACCGTAATATTAAGATGCAGCTGATCGAGGGGCCATTTCGCCGCCTGATGGGGGATTGGCGCTTTACTCCTCTGGGAGAGGAGGCCTGTAAGGTGGAGCTGCATCTGGATTTTGAGTTTACCAATAAGCTGGTTGAGCTGGCCTTTGGCAAGATATTTAAGGAGTTGGCTGGCAGTATGGTACAGGCGTTTACCCTGCGGGCCAAAGAGGTTTACCGTGTCTGAGATGAGCATTGAGGTGGTGTACGCGCTGCCGGAAAAACAGTATCTGCGCCGCCTGACCCTGCCGCAGGGCAGCAGCGTGGGAGTGGCTATCGAGCGCTCCGGGCTGCTGGCGCAGCGCAGCGAGATCGATCTGGGTAAGAATAAGGTGGGGATTTTCAGTCGCCCGGTGCGCCTGGAGGATCCGCTGCGCGACGGTGATCGGGTGGAGATCTATCGCCCGCTGATCGCCGATCCGCGTGAGCTGCGGCGCCAGCGCGCCGAGCGGGCCAAAAAATAAGGCGCCGTGGGCGCCTTATTTTTTTAACTGCCGCTGCACGCCTAGGCGTCGCCGTCGTTCGGCAGCTTTTTGGTGTTTTCAACGTTGGTCAGCACGCCGCTCGCGTTAAAGGTCAGGGTCAGGGTCTGCTGGGTAATTCCCTCGTGGCTAGGCTCCTGGCGGAATACGTAGAACCATGTGCTGCTGCCGAAGGGATCCTGTAGCAGCGGGGTGCCCAGGGTATAGGCGACCTGCTGCTGCGTCATGCCACGGTGGATTTTGGCGACGTCGGCCGCGGTCAGATAGTTGCCCTGGTTGATGTCAGGACGGTAAACCACTTTTTCCACGGTGGCGCAGCCTGCGGTCAGCATAACCAGGACCACGGCGGCGGCAGTCAGCATTTTACAACGCATAGTTAATTCATTCCTTTTGGACACAAAGCCAGGGTAGCTGCGGCGCGACTCTGCATCTTGGTGCAGGATCTTCTGGGCGTCGAGATTACCACGCCGACGGGAGTATAGGCAACGGCGCGGGGAATTGGTTCCCGGATTATGCGCTTTTCCCGCGCCGTCGGCGGCTCTCAGGCGGCCAGCAGTTCGCGGGCGTTGGCCAGGGTATTGCGGGTGACCTCGCTGCCGCCCAGCAGACGCGCCAGCTCCTGCAGCCGCGCCTTTTTATTTAGCGCCCGCATGCGGGTTTCGGTCTCTTCGCCGTCGGTCTCTTTGCTAACGTAGTAGTGCTGGTGTCCACAGCCGGCCACCTGCGGCAGATGGGTCACGCACATCACCTGGGTCGATTCACCCAGCTGGCGCAGCAGGCGCCCGACGATGGCGGCGGTCGGTCCGCTGATGCCGACGTCCACTTCATCAAAGATCAGCGCCGGGGTATCCATCTTCTGGGCGGTGATCACCTGGATGGCCAGCGCGATGCGCGACAGTTCGCCGCCGGAGGCCACCTTGCCCAGCGGCTGCAGCGGCTGGCCGGGGTTGGTGGTGACGCGGAATTCGATGCGATCGGCGCCGTCGGCGGTCAGCGCATCGGGGGTAAAGGTCACGTCGATGGTAAAGCGGCCGTGGGGCATGGCCAGCTCCTGCATGCGGGCGCTGATCTGGCCGCACAGCTCTGCCGCACAGGCGCTGCGCTGCTGGTGCAGGCGCTGTGCCAGGCTGAGCGCCTGCTGATGGTGCTGGCGCACGGTGTCCTCAAGCTGGGCTTCATCATCCTGCTGGCGATCCAGCGCGTGCAGTTCCTCCAGCAGCTGCTGATGGAGCTGCGGTAGCTGCTCCGGCGCCACCTGATGCTTGCGCGCCAGCGCGATCTGGCGCGACAGGCGCTGCTCCAGCTGCTGCAGGCGGGCGGGATCCATCTCAATGCTATCGCCGTAGTGGCGCAGTTCGTTGCCGGCTTCGTCGATCTGGATCGCCGCCTCCTCCAGCATCTCCAGCAGCGGGGCAAAGCGCGCGTCGTAGCTGATAAGCTCGCCCAGGCTGTGGCGCGCGCTGTGTACCAGGCTCAGGGCGTTGCCGTCGTCGCCGTCGCAGAGCGCCGCCAGGATCTGCTGGCTCAGGCTGAGCAGCTGGCCGCTGTTGGCCTGACGCTTGTACTCCTCGTCGATCTGTTCGTACTCGCCGGGCTGCGGCGCAAACTCATTCAGCTCTTTTAGCTGGTACTGCAGCAGCTCGCGGCGCGCCTCGCGATCGCTGATCTGGCGGCGGTGGTCGGCCAGCAGGCGCACGCTGTGGTGCCATTGGCGATAGGCGGCCTGCATCTCGTGCAGTAGGGGGTGCTGCTGCCCATAGGCATCCAGCAGGTGGCGCTGGTGCTCCGGCTTCAGCAGCAGCTGGTGCGCGTGCTGACCGTGGATTTGGATCAGCAGCTGGCCCAGATCGCGCAGCTGGGACAGGGGAACCGCGGTGCCGTTGATAAAGCCGCGCGAGCGCCCGTCGGCGCTGATCACTCGGCGCAGCAGGCATTCGTTGCTGTCGTCGAGCTGGTTGGACTCCAGCCAGGCGCGGGCAGAGGGGGTATCGGCCAGCGAGAAGCGGGCGCAGATATCGGCGCGCGGCATATTCATCCGCACCATGGCGGCTTCGCTGCGCCCCCCCAGGCACAGGGTCAGGGCGTCGATGGCGATGGATTTACCGGCCCCGGTTTCGCCGGTAATGGCGGTCATTCCGCGCTGGAAGTCGACTTCCAGTTCACGGACGATGGCAAAGTTGGCGACGGTCAGCTGCGTCAGCATGGATATTCCCCTGTACGGAATTACACTACTGTGTTTAATTCCAGTATAAACTGGTTTTTTATACAGTAAAGTGTCCGGCGCAAATATTTGCGCGCCGCGCCGTATACCCGGTTAAAACAGCTTCTTTGACCAGCCCAGCTTGCTGCTGAGGGTATTGAAGTAGCTGTAATCCTTAGGGTGGATCAGGCTCAGATAAAACGGGCTGCGCTGAACGATCACCTCCTCTCCCTGCTGAATAGGCAGCGCAATTTGGCTGTCGCAGCTGATCTCCAGCTCATTGCTGAAGTGGGAGAAGCGCAGGTGAATTTTGCTGTTGCTGTCGATCACCAGCGGGCGCGCCGAGAGGGTATGGGGGAACATCGGTACCAGGGCGATAGCGTCCAGGGTGGGGGCCAGAATCGGCCCGCCGGCGGAGAGTGAATAGGCGGTGGATCCGGTCGGCGTGGAGATGATCAGTCCGTCGGAGCGCTGGGAAAAGGCGAAGGTGTCGTTGATGTACACCTCAAACTCGATCATGTGCGCCACTTTGCCCGGGTGCAGCACCACTTCGTTGATGGCGGTACTACGCCGGTGCATCTGTCCGTCGCGGCAGACCTTGACCTCCAGCAGAAAGCGGCGTTCGCGGCTATATTCTCCCTCCAGCACGCAGGAGAGCTGCTGTTTAGCGTTGTCCGGGTCGAGATCGGTCAGAAAGCCCAGATTGCCCCGGTTGACGCCGATGACGTCGACGTCATAGCGCGCCAGAATGCGCGCCGCCCCCAGCATATTGCCGTCGCCGCCGACCACCACCGCCAGATCGGCCTGTTGGCCGATGTCGGCCAGGGTGCCGGTCAGCGCATGCTGTAGCTTTAAATCGCGGGCGATCTGCCGCTCCACGATCACCGGGTAGCCCTTCCCCGTCAGCCAGTGAAACAGCATCTCATGGGTCGCCAGTGCGGCGGGGTGGCGCGGGTGACCGACCAGCCCAATGGATTCAAAGCGTTTGTTCATGTTCCGATTTTCCTTGGCTGCGCGCCATCGTCTGGGCGGCGGCGCAGGTGGATCTCAGCCTGATGCGGGCGACAGAATGACGCCCATTGTGCCCGGCTCTCTTGAATCGCCGGCTTTCATCCCCATAATAAGCCAAGTAGCGAGATAAATGCCAAAAACCGCGGAGAATTCCATGAGCAGTGAACAACAAAACATGACGCAAGAGCCGGCTAACGTAGAACAGGTTGAAAACGAAGCGCTTCAGGCTGAGACTCAGGGCGCCGGTGTGGAGCCGGACGCGCGTGATGCCCGCATTGCAGAGCTGGAGGCCCAGCTGAAGGCCATGGGGGAGCATGAGCGTGAGACGATGCTGCGCGCCCGTGCCGACGTGGACAATATCCGCCGCCGCGCCGAGCAGGATGTCGAGAAGGCGCATAAGTTCGCGCTGGAGAAGTTTTCCGGGGAGCTGCTGCCGGTGATCGATAACCTGGAGCGTGCGCTGGAGCTTGCCGACAAGTCCAATACCGAGCTGGTGTCGATGATCGAAGGGGTGGAGCTGACCCTGAAATCCCTGCTGGACGTCGTACGTAAGTTCGGCGTGGAGCAGGTGGCGGAGGTGAACGTGCCGTTCAACCCCGAGGTTCACCAGGCGATGACCATGATGGATTCGCCGGATCATGCGCCGAACCAGGTGATGATGGTGATGCAGAAAGGCTATACCCTGAACGGTCGCCTGATCCGCCCGGCGATGGTCGCTGTCTCTAAAGGCTGATTCGGTTCAGGATAGGCGCAAAAACCAGCCCGCGGGCTGGTTTTTTTATGCCTGCGGCTCATCCTGCGGCAGGCGTGGCTGCCAGTCGATAGGCGTCATCCCCTGCTCCTGCAGAAGTTGGTTGGTCATGGAGAAGTGTTTGCAGCCCAAAAAGCCGCGGTGAGCCGACAGGGGAGAGGGGTGCGGCGCCTTCAGCACGCGGTGGCGCTGGGTATCGATGATGCGTCCCTTCTTCTGAGCATGGGCGCCCCACAGCAGAAAGACGATGCCGCTGCGCTGGCTGTTCAGCGCCTCAACCACCCGATCGGTAAACTGCTCCCAGCCCAGTTGGGCGTGAGAGTGCGCCTGGCCGCGCTCGACGGTCAGTACGGTGTTGAGCAGCAGCACCCCCTGATCGGCCCAGCTTTTCAGATAGCCATGGCTGGGGATCTCAAAGCCGGGAATGTCGCTCTTCAGCTCTTTGTACATATTCTGCAGGGAGGGCGGTGTCGGCACGCCGGGCAGTACCGAAAAGGAGAGGCCGTGCGCCTGATTCGGGCCGTGATAGGGATCCTGCCCCAGGATCACCACCTTCACGTCGTTGAACTCGGTAAAGCGGAATGCGTTGAACACATCCTGCTGCGGAGGATAAATGGTCTTACCATTACTGCGCTCAGTGGCAACAAAGGTCAGTGTGTCGCGGAAATAGGGCTGATCTTTCTCGGCACCGATTACGTCATGCCAGGTGAGTGACGTGGTCATCTGCACTTCCTTTGTTTTTATTCGTTGATTCTCATGTGGTTGCAGCGCCTGTGCGCGTCCGGTTTTCCGGTGCGCACAGGCTTTGGGCTGCCTTAAGGGTAGCTTACCCTGTCCCCGCTAGTAGGGGAACCGCCCAGCGGCGCATTTCACGCCGTCTCCTTAGCAAAAAAAACTCTTTTTACCTTATGGCAATTTTTATCAAAATTGATGTAAAACATAAATTTGCTAATGTGGTAAAAATGCCAAGCCAAATAAAATTGATTTAGATCAAAGAATGCGGGGTATTTAACTGGTATATAACACATCAAGACAACATTGGTTTTACCAAATGGCCCGCCGACGGGGCTGGCACCATGACCGAATTGGCCGATTTTTGCTCTATCTCAATTGGAGGCAACAAATGATTAAAGGTATTCAGATCACCAAGGCTGACAACGCTGACCTGCTGAACTCTTTCTGGCTGCTGGACACAGAGAAAGGCGCCGCGCGCTGCCTGTGCGCCAAGGGCGGCTACGCTGAGGATCAGATGGTCGCGCTGGACGAGCTGGGCGCATTCGAATCCCGTGACGTGGAGCTGGACGTCGCGCCGAGCGTGCGCGTGGAAGGCGGTCAGCACCTGAACGTTAACGTGCTGCGCCGTGAAACGCTGGAAGACGCCGTGAAGCATCCGGAAAAGTACCCGCAGCTGACCATCCGTGTGTCCGGCTACGCGGTGCGCTTCAACTCCCTGACCCCGGAGCAGCAGCGCGACGTGATCACCCGTACCTTCACCCAGAGCCTGTAAGGGGCGGCGGCACGGGCCGCACGGTGGCGTCAATCAAACAAAAAGGAGCCGAAAGGTCTGAGGGCTCCTGGAAACATTGTCAATGTACCACGGTGATGTTTCTGTAGGCCCGCGCTATCTCAGCGTATACCTGTCGGGGTTTATCCCCGACAGTTTCTCCGGTGGCTGACGGTGCGCATTTTCACTCAACGTCAGATACGACAACATCCGTCCCGACTTCACATTGCCCGCTTATATTTTTTCCGGGGCAATACTCCGTGAATCATATAATGATGCTATAGATCAGACACAATGCGGGTATTTACATATCTCCCCGGCTCAGATCATAACGCCCACGTTTCCCATCCCGAAAATTCTGCACCATCTGCATCCGGTAACGGTAGATCTTCACTCTCTTGTGCGGCTTATCCCCCATTAGAATGGTAAAGACAGTCACGGCTGACGGACGTTTTTCCGGTATTTTCTGTCAGTGTTGGGGTAGTGCTGCCTGCTTTTCCTGCCCGTCGCAGTGAGCGCGCTGCAGGCGGTCATGACGGGGAGGAGGCTCACCGCGATATCCCACTGACTGGGAAAGGCGGAAAACATCTTCTTGCATACCGCCAGCGGTGAGATATGAAGACGTTGTGCGATTTCGTCGCCAGCTGGGCGGCGATGCGTGTATTGGTGGCAGCGGATATTGATGGTATAGGGCGAGTCGTCGCGGGTGCGATGGTTCCGGCCTGTATGCCTGCCCTGCGGGAACGGCCCTATGATGGTATCCAACACCCCATATGGAAGGAGATACACCAGCAACAGATTGACGTTTTACACGGCCCTGGCCTGGTTCTCCCTTCCCGGGCGTATTGCGCCGGATATTTGCGCGAAGCTGGCGCGTCTTACGTGAATGGATATTGCTGAGAAGATCAGGGAAGTTATGCAACAGACAGCCTGCGCCTCGCCGGTGTTGCCGAACTCCCCCACGATGTTACTGCCACCCTCTCCCGGTAGCATCATCAGGAAAACCTGTGACTCAAAAGCGATCTGGTCGGGTCACCGCTCCTCAATTATCGACTTTTCAGAGAAAGTGAATCCCAGCGGAGGTCAGTTATGCATCCAGTCTGGTTGTTTTATGAACAACCCCTGTGGATAATATATGCTTATTTACACTTTGTTACAGTGGCCATTTCAGGGATCATACATGCAGGGAAGACTCAGGCCGCGCTTATCAGCCCGGTCACTATGGCTGGGGATGCTGGGAGGTTGGATGGTGTCGGGTGCCCTGGCGGCACCGGGAGAGGAAAGCAGACTGCAACAGGATGCCGCCCGGCAGTTTCAGCAGCAGGAGCTGCAGCAAAAAGCCCGCAATGATGCCCTGACGCCAAAAGCGCCGGATATCCGCCTTTCTGAGAATGCCCCCTCTCCCTCTCATCTGATCTTTCCTGAAGAAACGCCCTGCTTTGCGATTAACCAGGTAATGCTGACCGGGCAGGATGCCCTGCCTCACTGGATTCCGCTCACACGTCTGGCGAACCAGGCTGTGGGGCACTGCGTGGGGGTAAAGGGCATCAATCTACTGATGAGTGCGCTGCAAAACCGGCTGATCAACCATGGATGGGTGACATCCCGGGTGCTGGCACCACAACAGGACTTGAGCCGTGGGGTGCTGCAGTTGCGCATCGTTCCGGGGATCGTGCGGGATGTGCAGCTGACGCCTTCATCGTCATCCCGGTTCAGCCTGTATTCAGCGATGCCAGCCCGTCGTGGCAACCTGCTGGACGTGCGGGATATTGAACAGGGGCTGGAGAATCTGCAGCGGTTACCGACGGTGACCGCCCGGATGGCCCTCCACCCGGGCGAGGCACCGGGGGAAAGCGATATTCTGGTAGAGCGTACCCAGTCACGCTTTTGGCGTGTCGGTGCCTGGGTCGATGACACCGGCACCCGAGATACCGGTCGTTACCAGGGCGGCGTGATGCTGGCGCTGGATAATCCGACCTCGTTTTCCGACCTGCTTTACGTCACTGCCAGCCGGGACCTGGGGTTTACCGGCGGGAAAAGCAATAAAAGCCTGTCCGGTCACTATTCGGTGCCGTTTGGTTACTGGCTGCTGGGCATCACCGCCAGTGATTATGACTATCATCAGACCGTTGCGGGGCGCAATGCCGATATCCTGTATGCGGGTAAAAGCCGTTCGCTGGATGTGCAGCTCAGCCGCGTGCTGCATCGTAACGCCACCTCAAAAACCATCGCCACCTATGACGTACTGGTGCGCGAAACCCGCAATTTTATCAGTAACGTTGAAATCGGTGACCAGCAGCGGCGTACCAGCGCCTGGCGGCTGGGGTTAACCCACCATCGTTATCTGGGCGGGGCAACGCTGGATGTGGGGGGGAGTTATCAGCGCGGTACGCGCTGGTTCGGCGCTCTGCCGGCACCGGAAGAGCAGTGGGACGACTATGGTGGCGTGACCGCGCTATCAAAAATTCTCAGTTGGAATGCGTCGATCACTGTGCCCTTTACGCTCGCCGGGCAGGCGTTCAGCTGGAATACCACCTGGCGACGACAAATGAGCAATACGCCGCTCACGCCGCAGGATGAGTTCTCCATTGGCAACCGCTGGACGGTGCGCGGCTTCGATGGTGAACGTATGCTCAGCGCCACCAACGGCTGGACGGTACAGAATACGCTGGCCTGGCGCACACCGTTGCCAGCGCAGGAGCTGTATCTGGGGGCGGACTACGGGGAAGTGAGCGGCAACAGCACCACGCTGAGCGACCTGACGGGCCGTCATCTGGCCGGTTCGGTTCTGGGGGTACGCGGTGCCGTCTCCTCCGTCGGTGTCAGTTATGACCTGTTTACCGGGCTCCCCCTGTCTAAACCGACGGGGTTCAAAACCGACCCGGTGACGTTTGGCTTTAGCCTGAGCTGGAACTATTAACCCTTTATGACGAGCGGCGACCCGCTTGGGTCTGTCACCTAAGATACCCGGGGAGCTCCTGATCATGAACAAACACCTCTACCGTATTGTTTTTAGCTATGTCCGCGGCATGTTGATGGTGGTGGCTGAGATTGCCCGCAGCGGGCGGTTCCGTACAGCGCGCCGCCGTTCACCTGCGGGTGGTCCAGAGGCCCAGGTGCGACTCTCCCCGCTATCTCTGGCACTGTGGCTGGCGGCGGGGTTCGTCACTCTGCCGGCGCAGGCCAATATTGTGGCGGATGGTAATGCTCCCGGTAACCGGCAGCCTACCGTGCTGTCCACGGCCAACGGGCTACCGCAGGTCAATATCCAGACCCCGAACGACCGCGGGGTTTCGCGCAACCAGTATACCCAGTTTGAGGTGGGCGCTCGCGGCGCCATTTTGAATAACAGCCATAAAAATACCGCCACTCAGCTCGCGGGAATGGTTGCGGGTAACCCCTGGTTGGCGAAACAGGAGGCCAGCATCATCCTCAACGAGGTCAACAGCCGTAACCCCAGCCAACTGAACGGGTTCATCGAAGTTGCCGGCAGACGTGCCGAGGTGGTGATTGCCAATCCGTCCGGCATCACCTGCAGTGGCTGCGGCTTTATTAATGCCAATCGTGCCACATTGGCCGCGGGTCAGGCACAAATGGATAACGGTCAACTGAAAGGGTTTGATGTGAATGGTGGCCGCATCAATATCGACGGCAAGGGGCTGAATGCCAGTGATACCGATTATACGGCGCTGATTGCCCGGGCGGTAACGGTTAACGGTAAGGTACATGCCCGCGAGCTCAAGGTGGCCGTCGGCCAGAACGTAACGGACAGCCAGGGCAGCGTTACCCGGATAAAACCCCCGGGCGCTGACGATAAACCGGCGTTTGCTCTTGATGTGGCGGCGCTGGGCGGCATGTATGCCAATAAAATCACCCTGGTGGGCACCGAAAAGGGCCTGGGGGTGCGTAACGGTGGTGAGCTGGGCGCTGGCGCGGGTGAGCTGACGCTTAATGTGGACGGCACGCTGGATAACCGCGGCCAGCTGCAAAGCCAGAGCTCTCTGCTGATAGCCAGCCAGGGAGATGTTAACAATCCCGGGCGCCTGACGGCGGGCAAAAATGTCAGCCTGTCAGTCGGCGGCATGTTGCATAACGATGGGCTGATTGGCGCGGGGAATAATGCCTCCCTGACCGCACGCCGCATTGAGAGTACATCCGGCAGCCAGCTGGCCGCCGGAGTGGACGCTCAGGGCGGGATAACCCAGCCGGGCAATCTGGTACTGACCAGCCAGGGAGTGTTAAAAGCCCATGGCCAGAATCTGGTACAGCATACGCTGGAGGCCCGGGGTAGCCGGGTTGATATCAGTGGCAGTCAGACCTCTGCGAAAAACCTGACGCTGACGGCGACACACGACGACGTCCGCACGGCGGGGGCAACCCTAAAGGCAGAACATGCTCATATACAGGCCGCCACCGGATTTAATAACGACGACGGCCGACTATCGGTGGGCTCATTGTCGTTGCGTGCACAGAGCATCGACAATAATCACGGGTTGTTGCGTCAGGAGCGTACGCAGGATCTGATCCTCGACAGCGGGCTGATACGCAACAACCAGGGTACTCTGATCAGTGGGGGTAATACCGTTATCCGGGCCGGGCGGGTGGAGAATCGCGGGGGGCTGTTGGCCGGTAACGGGCGGGATCTCAGCGTCACCGCCGCGCTGCTGGATAATCAGCAGGGCACGGTACAGCTGGCCGGGAACGGGACGCTGTCAGTACAGGCTGACGCCCTGCAGGGGCATCAGGGTACCCTCCAGTCGGCGGGGGCACTGCGCCTCGCCGGTCATGACCTGGACCTTTCCGGTGGACAAACCCGGGCGCAGCAACTTTCGGTCACCGCTGACACACTGAATAGCCAGAACGGCTTGCTGTCGCAACGCGGTGACGGCGGGATGATGGTGACCCTCAGCGGTCATGCGGACAACCGCGCTGGATGGGTAGAAAGCGACGGCAGCCTGACGTTCAGCGCGGCGGAGCTGGATAATACCGATGGCACCCTGCAGGCCGCCGGCCATGGCAATCTGACGCTGAATATACAGGGCGATATCACCAACAGCCGTGGCAAACTGCTGGCCAGTGGGGCCGTGAGTCTGACCGCCCGTCAGCTGGACAGCCAGAGTGGGCTGGTTTCCGCCCGCGGCGGAGATGCGACCCTTTCCCTGAGTCAGGCGCTGAATAACGCCGGTGGACGCATTGAGGCCAGGTACGCGGTTGACACCCGCAGCCAGGTGCTCAGTAACGTCGTGGGTACCGTGCTGGGGAAATGGGTATCCATCGATACCCGACAGGGCCAACTGTTCAATACCGACGGCAGCATAGTGGCCGACGGACGTCTGCAGATTAACAGCGGCGGGCTTGACAACGCAGGCGGACGCCTGCAGGCCGGGGACTATCTGCGTCTGGATACCCACGGCCAGGCACTGAGCAATACCCGGACTGCATCAGCGGGGATACTGAGCGGGGGCGCTCTGTCGTTGATCACCGGGGATATCGACAATAGCCAGGGGGTGATGGCAGCCACGGGCGGAATGACCATTACCAGCCAGGAACTCAACAATACCGCGGGCAAGCTGCTCGCCGGCCAGGGGCTGACCCTGACCGGCCTCGCTCTCAACAACGCACGCGGGCTGCTGCAGTCAGGCGCGCAGCTGTCCCTGAATACGCAGGGTGAACGGCTGACCAACAGCGACAGCGGTGCCACGGGAGGGCTGGTCGCCCGGGGTGATCTGCTGCTGAATACCGGGCTATTCGACGGCCATCAGGGTGTGATTTTCGGGGAAAATGTCCGTATCGATACCCATCGGCAGGCATTCAGCCACCAGAACGGTCAACTGGTGGCCGGTGGGGAATTGCAGCTCGATAGCGGTCTGCTGGATAACAGCGCGGGGCTCATCCAGTCGGGAGGCAACGGGCAACTCAACACCCACGGACAGACGTTGATCAACCGGGAGAGCAGTAAGCGCGGGGGGATCGTCACCGGCGGAGCGCTGACGCTCAGCGCGGGCAATATTGATAACCTGCTGGGCACGCTTATCGGCCACGGCGATACCACCGTGACGGCGGGGCATCTCGATAACCGTACCGGCACCCTGGCAAGCGCCGCCGGACACCTCCGTCTGGCCGTGGGTGAAACCCACAACCAGGGCGGTCTGCTGCAGGGGGCGAGCGCCCTGACGCTGGATACACAGGGGCAATCGTTGTTCAACGCCGACAGCGGGGACACCGGCGGCATTCGCAGTCAGGGTGTGCTGACCCTGACGAGCGGCACGCTCGACAACCCACGGGGTGTGATAGCGTCATTGGGGCTGGCCCGACTGAATACCACTGACCTGAATAATCAGCGCGGGCAGCTGGCCGGTCATGACGGACTGGTACTCACCACCCACACATTGACCAATACCGCGGGTCGCCTTTACTCTGGCGCCGGTTTGACGCTCGACACACAGGGGTATGCGCTGGAAAACACCGACAGTGGTGAACAGGGCGGTATCGTCGCACTGAACGATCTCCGCCTCAGCAGTGGCTACCTGAATAATTATGCGGGTTTTATCGCCGCCAGCGGACAGGCTGATCTTGTTACCGCCATATTGAACAACGCCGATGGGCAGGTGGCCGGTAACGGTGGCCTGTCAGTTCATAGCCTGGCGCTCAGCAACACGAACGGTAAATTGCAGTCGGCGGCCAAGCTACTGATCGATACGGCAGGGCACGCGCTCGACAATCAGCGCGGACAGATAACGGGTGATGCCCAGACACGCATCGACAGCGGCGCGCTGGATAACCGGTACGGAACCCTTCAGGGGGGCACTGGCCTGACGGTCAATACCCGGCAGAATGGTCTGGCCAATCAGCATGGCACCCTGCTTGCTGTGGAAGCATTGACGCTTGAGGCCGCTCAGCTCAACAATCATTCCGGTGAGATAACCAGCCTGGGTAACGGGCAACTTACTCTCAGTCAGCAACTTGATAACACGCAGGGACGGGTGCGAGCGGGTCAGTCCTTGGCCATCACCGCCCGCCAGATCATAAACCGGGAGACCAACGCGCAGGGCACCGGGATTGAGGCGGCATCGCTCACGCTGTCAGCGCGGCGGCTGGACAACACCCACGGCGCGCTCAGGGCGAGCGCGCAACTGGTGGCCACCGTGCGTCAGGCGCTGGATAATGTGGCCGGATTGATTTCATCAGGCGGGGAGCTGACGGTTCAGGATGACGCGCAGGGGCAGACACTGTCGATACATAACCTGCGTGGTACGCTCATTGCCGGGACGGAGGGGCAGATCACCGCCGCCGCACTGAGCGGCGACGGCCAGGTGTTGTCCCGGGGCAATCTGGGTCTCCATCTGGCCCGCACTTTCCACAATACGCAGACGGCGGGTGCCAATGGCCATCTGACCCTGGAGACGCCGGCAGCTGTCGTCAACGACGGACGTATCACTGCCGGCGATACGCTCACCCTCACGGGACAGCAGGTCATCAACAGCGCACAGGCTGAAATCGGTGCGCAGGAGACCCATGTCACCGCCCGGGAGTTACTCAGCAATAGCGGGCTGATAGACGGCGCGCTTACCCACCTGACCGCAAATATCCTCACGAACACCGGTACCGGGCGTCTTTACGGCAACCATGTGGCCATTCAGGCCGCTACGCTCAATAATCTGAATGCCGATAACAGGGCGGCGGTTATCGCCGCGCGTGAACGGCTGGAGATTGGTGCCGACAGTGTCAATAACCATGACCATGCCCTGATAACCAGCCAGGGTGACCTGCACATTGGCGGGCAGTTGGATACGCAGTATCAGGCTACCGGTCAGGGGGGTGTGCTCAATAACCACGGCGCCATCCTTGAAGCGGGCCGTGACGGCAGCATCAGCATGCGGGCGGTGAATAACACCAACCGTCATCTGGAGACAGAAGTGGTACAGGTGGAGGAAAGCCTGCATCACGACGCGGTGCTGCAAGGGCAGACCACCCGCTATGACTGGGATAAGGTGGATACCCGTGAACAGAACAAGTATGGCGTTCACACCGCAGTGATGCCGGACGGCAGCCGCAATGACGAGTTTTACGAATACCGGTACACCCGCACCGTTATGGAGACCCAAATCAAGGATACCGATCCGGGCAAAATTCTTGCCGGGGGCAACCTGACGCTGACGGCCGACCGGGTGGTCAACCACGACAGCCATATGGTGGCTGGCGGTACCTTGGGCGGCGTTATCGGTGAGGTCAATAATCAGGCCACGAAAGGTGAGCGCACCACCACAGATGTCGGCCGGCAAAAACGCTGGTATGCGAAGAAGACAAAGAAAATAATTGGCGGCACCGAAACCTCTCAGGGGCAGAGCACCAGTAATTACAGCCCGCCACCGGTGACAGAAACCATCGACCTGAACAGCCTGATATGGCGCGGAGAGACCGCGCCGGATGGCAGCGGCTACCGGGCAGACGGGCGTCAGACGGCCCGCGTCGGTACAGCGGTAGCCAGCGTCAGCAACATCGATGCCATCAGCGCGCGGGGGCCGGTGCCCATGACGGCATTACCGGGCGGCACCGTCACCCTGACGGGCCTGGCGGAAATGAAGGACCGTCCGCTGGTACTGCCGGCCGGCCAGCGGTTTGCGCTGACGCTGCCGCCCACGCTGGCCGACGGACAATCCGTGACGCCGGTTATCAGGATAGTGTCCCCGGACACGCGCCTGCCGGACAACAGCCTGTTCACCCTGCACCAGAGTATCGACAGCCACTATCTGGTGGAGGCCGACCCAAGGTTCACCGACCAGAGACAATGGCTGGACAGCGACTATATGCAAAACGCCCTGCTCAGTGACCCCGCCAGGATGCATAAACGCCTGGGTGACGGGTACTATGAGCAGCGGCTGATACGCGATCAGGTCACGCAACTGACCGGCAGCCGTTATCTGGCCGGTTACGGCAGTGATGAAGAGCAGTATCTGGGGCTGATGAACAGCGGCATCGTGTTTGCCAGGCAGTATGGTCTTGAGCTGGGGGTGGCCCTAAGCGCGGCCCAGATGGCGTTGTTGACCGCGGACATGGTCTGGCTGGTGGATCAGACCGTCACCCTGCCGGACGGCAGCTCGCAGACGGTGCGGGTGCCGCAGGTGTACGCCAGGATGAGGGAGGGTGACCTGACCGGTGACGGCGCCCTGCTGGGGGGAACACAGGCGGTGCTTAACAGCCGCGGCGATCTCACCAACAGCGGTACGATTATGGGGCGTGAGGTGACGCAACTGACTGGGCAGACCCTGACCAACAGCGGGTATATTCAGGGTAACAGCGTTGATCTGACCGCCCGTCAGGATATCCATAACGTCGGTGGCCGGCTGCGGGGTGACGCGTCGCTTTCCCTGCTGGCCGGGCGCGATATTGTCAGCCAGACCACCGCCCGCACGGACGGCAGCGAGCGCTGGCTTGACCGGCCGGCGGGGATATATGTACAGGCTCCGAACGGTATGTTGACGCTCAGCGCGCTCAACGATATCACGCTCTCCGCGACGGACATCAATAATGCCGGCGATAACGGCACGAGCCGGCTTCAGGCGGGTAACGACCTGCGGCTGAACGCGGTAACCACCCGTCACAGCGAGTACGGTGACTGGGGGGGTGGTACTACCCGGGACCTCGTACAGCAGGCCGATGTCGGCACCCGGCTCAGCACCCGGGGGGCACTGATGCTCGGTGCCGGCCGGGACCTCACCACCACCGCGGCGGATGTCGCCGCCGGGGACGCCCTGACGGTGCTGGCGGGGCGGGATATCCGGCTCACCACCGGCGATGCCATCACTGACCTGGTTGAACACAGTAAACAACGCAGCCGGGGCCTGCTGTCCTCCTCATCGCTGGAAACGCACGACGAAGCCCATGACCTCCGGGCGCTCAGCTCCACCCTTTCCGGCGCCAGCGTCAGAATCGCCTCAGGGGGAAATACGCGGGTCACCGGCAGCAATGTGGTGGCAGAAAAGGATGTGCGGATCAGTGCCGCCAAAAACGTTACGGTGGAGGCGGCCACGGATCGCAGTAACGTTTACCACAGGACAGAGACGAAGAGATCGGGTGTTTTTGGCAGCGGCTCTGGTATCGGCATCAGCGTCGGCTCGCAGTCGTCAGAATCTACCCGTCAGCGTACCGAAACCACGCAAAGCGATACACGCAGCACGGTGGGTACCCCCGGCGGTAATGTCATCATCCTCGGTGGAAACCAGGCGACGCTGAGCGCTGCCGATATCATCGCCGGCCGGATAGTGGATGGCACATCCCGTACCACCGGACATATCGATATTACCGGTAGCAATATCGCCATTATCCCGGGACGGGACACCGTCACTGACTCGGTGATGCATGAGAGCAAATTCTCCGGTATTACCGTCAGCGTGAAAGCGCCGTTTGAAAATACCGTGCGTAACATACGTGACACGCTTCGCGGAAGGGATAAAAACGGCAGCGCGATCGTCGATAAGGTGAAGTCTCTGAGTGCGGAAGGGGCGGCACTGGCGCTGGACGGTCCGGGGCAGGCGATGGCGCTCTCCGTGGGTCGCAGTAAATCTTCTGCTGAATCGCATTACCAGGGGGAATTTAACCACGGTAGTCACCTTGCCGCTGCGGGCAATATTCAGATGACCGCCACCGGCAAAACGGGGGGCAGCGACAGCGGAAATATTCTGATCGCCGGAAGCCGGGTGAGCGCGGGTGAGGCGACGATGCTGGAGGCGAAGCGTGACGTTAATATCACCACCGCCATGGATACCGAACAGTACAGCAACAGCAGTAAATCCTCCGGCTGGGGTATCACCTCTGAAATGCCGACTGCCGGCAGCGTCGTCCGGGCCATAACCGGAGGCGGAAAACACGGCAGCCAGCTCCTGCCGGGCGGCATGATCCGCTCAGAGGACAACAGTAACGGCACCAGGACCATGGAGCGCGCGTCGGCCGTTCAGGGCACGGATATTTACGTCAACAGCCGTCAGGGCAGCGTAAACATCGGTGGCAGCCGGCTTAGCGCCACGGACGACCTGCTGCTGTCGGCCATTAAGGGTAATATTACGGTGGCCGTCGGGCGTGACACGTCTCACAGTGAACACAGCAGCAGCAGCCAAACTTTCGGCACCCTGGGCGGGGACGGCTACAGCGCCACGGTGGGTTACCGTCGCGAGCAACACAGCAGCCGTGAGGATGCGGTCAGCGAAAGCGGACAGCGCAGCCGGTTAACGGGCGCCAACGGCAACATCATCGCCCGGGCAGGAGGGGATATCTCCCTGTCGGGGACGGATGTCCGGGCCGGGAAGTCGGCCAGCCTGAGCGGTCAGAACGTGCTGATGGACGTCAGCCGTGACAGCCGTGACGGTGAAACTCACAGCCGCAGCTCGCAGTACGGGGTGACGGCCACCGCCGGAGGCTGGGCGATTGACACGGCCAAAGCGGCTGAGGCCGCAGCCCGCCGGATGGAGAGCGGTGACAATGCATATCTGACCGCCCTCAGGGCTGGCCGGGCAGGCGCCACGGCGGCACAGGGCGCACTGTCGGACAGCGCCGTCATCAAAGGCGGGGTCTCTGTCACTCTGGGCTCCTCCGCGCAGGACAGCCGATACCACAGTACCCGTACGCAGGGCACCACCATCAATGCCGGTGAGAAGGTCTCCATTAACGCCCGCGGCGATATCGCCGGTCAGGGTGTACAGATTGGCGCTAAGCAGGGGGTGCTGGATGCGGGACGGGATATCCTGCTGACCGCTTCCCAGGATACAAACGGCCATGAAAGCCAAAGCCGCGGCCGTCAGTTCAGCGCCGGGGTGGGCGTGAGCCTGATGGGTGCCCAGAACGGTATCTCGGTGGAGCTGGGGGCGTCGCAGCAGAAGGGGAGGGAACACAGCCAGTCACTGGGCAACACCAACAGCGTCATCCGTGCCGACGGGCAGCTTACGGTAAACAGCGGGCGGGACTCCGTGCTGAAAGGCGCAGAGCTGAAGGGTAACCGTGTGGTGGTAAGCAGCGGACGAGACCTGATCCTCAGCAGCGTTCAGGATACCGCCAGCTATGACAGTAAACTCTCCTCCTCCGGTGCAGGCCTGAGCCTGTGCATTCCCCCGCTGTGCTATGGCGTGTCTTCCGGTAACGTCAGCGCATCAGGGGAAAACGTCACCCAGAATGGCCGGAGTGTGTCCAGCCAGACCGGCATTTTTGCCGCTGAGGGCGGCTTTGACATCACCGTGGGTAACCATACCCAGCTGGACGGGGCGGTTATCGCCTCTGGCGCCGCTGGCGGCAATAACCGGCTGGAGACCGGCACACTCGGCTGGACGGATATCCGTAACACAAGCGAAACGAGCGGTAATAGTCATACCTTGGCGATATCGGGCAGTGCGGGCGGGGGGGAAAACCGCAATGTGGCGCCGGCTGTCGGTAGCGGGCAGGCGGCAGAGCGCGGCAGTGGCATCACGTCAGCGGCCATCAGTCACGGCAGCATAATCATTGGGGATAAAGATAATCAGATTCAGGATATTGCGGGTCTGAGCCGTGATACAGCGAATGCCCATCAGGGTGTGGGGGTGAGTGGCGCGGTGCAAAAGGTGAGGGATAGCCTGGCGGCGCAGAGTGAGGGGATGGCGCTGGGGGCTGCCGCGCTGGATGTGTACGGCAAGTATGCGGAGCAGAAGGCAAGGGAGTCTAATACCGCGCTGGCAGCCAGACTGACGGCGGAGGGGCGAATGGAGGGGAAAACGGCGCAGGAGCGGGAGGCGTACCTGAAGAGCCAGCCGGGTTATCAGGGTACAGACTATGGTCCCGGAAGCGAGTTCTGGACAAAGGGCAGTGCGGCCGCGGGGCTGCTGGCGGGTGCGCTCGGAGGCAACCTGAAGGCGGGAGCGGCGGCCGGAGCGGCACCGCTGCTGGCCTCTCTGGTCAGGGATGTGCAGAACGACGCGGCGCGGGCGGCCCTGCATGGGATAGTGGCGGCGGCATTAACGGAGCTGGGTGGCGGGCATGGCGGAGATGGGCTGAAGGCAGGTGCCGCGGGTGCGGTGACGGCGTCGCTGGCAGGGCCGCGTCTGGTGAGGGCGCTGTACGGCAAAGAGGATATGGACGGGCTGAGCCCGGATGAGAAACGTCTGGTGAGCAATCTGGTGTCTGTTATCGGTGGCATCACGGGCTATACGGCGGGTGACACCGATATAGCAATGGCCGTCATCGGTGCAAACGCAGCCCGGGTGGAGGTGGAGAATAATCTGCTGGGTGCAACATCTTCAGACAAGCTTGAGAAGGTTATTGAAAAGATCAAAAACGGTGATAAGACATTAGCCATCGCGAATGACCTTATTAAACTGGAGAATGCCGATAAGCGCAGCGATGCGCTGATCTCAAAATATCTTAAAGATCCTTCACAGATGAGCAGCGCGGAACAAGCTGAGCTGGCGACTTATCTACGCATTTACGCTAGTGAAATGGAAAAAGAATATGGCCAAGCGGTGTCCCAGGAACTGGTTAAGGGGTTGCTGTCTGGGCAAGATTACATAAAACGCAATCCAGATTCTGAGGCGATGGCGAAGGCCCAGAACATTATGAATACATGGGGTTACCATAAATCGAATGCCAGTATTGGTGATGCGCCTGTAATGTTCGGAGGCAGCGTGCTGGGACTTACTGTGAAAGGTATGGCAGCTAATGCCGCAATTGGTGTTGGAGTTAACTCTGCCGCTCAGCTTACCGGAAAAGACCCATTTAGTTATGTGGATGCGATAATGGCTGGCGTAACAGCAGCAGCGACAACAGGAAAAGGTATTATCGTCTCAACCCCTATCAATATGGGTGGTGCGGCAATTGGTAGTAGTATTAAGGGGGAGGAACCGACGAACTCAGTAATTGGAACGGGATTAGGTTCATTATTTGGTGGCGGTATGGGAAAAATTATATCAGGGTCTATGGGGTCGTCTGTCAAGGAAGGGACATCGGATATCATTAGTAATATTGGGGGCTCGATTACTAGTGAAACTATTGGGAATGTGACAAAAGGAACACTTGATGAAGCTGATAAATCCATTAAAAAGTGATCAGGGGATTAACCTGAACACCCTCATTATACTAATATTACGTTGTGTAATATGTATTTTTATTCTAGCAGTAGTTGGCTGTCTCCTTGGCAGGTTAATGGTGTTTTTTAAAACTAATGTCTTGTTTTTTGATTGGACAAAGGATCTTTTTTACTCTTTGAAAGTAGGTGTTTTTGCTGGTACGTTAGCAGGTGGCGGTATCTGGATAAAGGCAAAACTACAAGAAAGAAAAAAAGATGGTAAATAAGTCAATAATAATCTCAGTTTTTTGACTGGGATTGTTGTTGAGAATAACTCGCTCGGTGATGGATTTAAGCTGCCAAAAGGGCTGATGGATTATGGTGCAGCAGCACAATCTTGGAATCAATATGTCGAAGCAAATGGCCTGACACCCGAACAGAAGCAGGCTGGGCTGGATAGGCTGGCGAAAGGCGATCTGCCAGAGGGTGTCAATATCACCAAAGCTATTGTTGAAGGTTATCAGGATGGGGTGATGATTGCAGGAGCGTGGTATCTATTTTTATTGTATTAAATGTCGTGACTATTTTTTGGCATCAATTACTTTATACGTCTCAGGAGAGTTATTGTTCTTTTTTTTAAAAGGGGTGCCAATAAACTTCACTATGGAAAATATATTTATACTCAGTAAGATTAGTCTTGGTGTTGGAGGGTTTGTCGGCGGTGGAATGTGGATGGCTCGTTTATTAAAATTAAAAGGATTCTAAGATCCTATCTCAGTAGGCATATATTGTTGCATCCAGTTTAGATACGGGCAGCACTCAACAAGCGGAGCGTACACGCAGTATGTGAGGATTGTGAGCATGGCCCAAGACCAAAATGGAAAATCAATGCCTATTGAGATAGGCTCTAAGGCGGAGTTTACCAAAGCGGTAAACTCATTAGGTAATTTAAATTTGATTGTTAGATCTTCTAAAAGTAAGAAAAATGGGTTCGCTGTTAATTGTGGTATAACAAAAGATTAACATCCATTTTCATCTTGTTATGCTCATACCATATTACTGCCGCAGCATGATGCTGCGGCGAATTAAGTATTTATTATTCACACTCCTCTTGTCCAAATATTCTGTATGTTGGGAAGTGTACATTATCGTTATATAGATATCTAAATACCGAAACTTCAGGTAATAGATTTCTTCTGTTACCCCAATTATAGACATGTGTCTCTAGCGGAATGTCATTACTGATGGTATTTATGTTTGAAGAGTTCAATGCTGGAGAGTGCGTGAAGATGAGTAGTTTTTCTGCTACAGAGATCTGCTCGTTCCACTCCTTATCGGAAACTTCCTCATTTCCAGCAAATCGCCCAACATAAATTTTTAGTTCATTTTCATCTTGCACATATCCCCATTTGGTATGTTGAATAATACGAACACCAAATGTTTGATATGTAGCTTGACCTATGTATAGCAAGACGTTTGAACCATAAACTGTATGAACTCCATAGGCTTGGTATAGACCATAATCTTTTCCAGAGTTCATGCTCTTAATTTGTTCTAGTGAGTATGGGCCATCCCATTGGATATGTATCTTTTTCATATTACTAGCATTAACCTTCGCTATAATTGTTTATTGATTCGATATAATCTATTTTGTGATTTGTTTGTGAAGTAAAGTGTGATTTTTTATGCGCTACTTGTTCTCGCTTAGTAATTTGCTAGCCATTTAGTAACAAGATTCGGTACTGCTATGCTTGCTCGGTCTTGAATAAATTAAAATCCGTAATGTCATTTTTGAGAATGTAAATAAATGATGATTTTTTCGAATTTTTAGGTGATAGCTTTAGCGGTATATTAATAGGGTATACTGATAGTGATGTGCCAATAACCAAAACCTTATCTGCGGGAGGCATGTAACGTTGGCATAGTTCAAGATTGTGCATATCTTCACCAAATAGGACAACGTCTGGGCGAAGTTGATGATGGCCACTTGCCAAGTTACCAATAAAAAGAGGTTTTCCGTTTAATTTTAATCGTACAGTAGCGTTATGTTCACTGTGGGCATAATCGATCTCGCCATGAACATATATGACTGTTTGTGATCCCACTTTTTCGTGCAGGTTATCTATATTTTGAGTTATTATGAAGACCTCATATCTATCTTCTAAGCGTTTTAGTGATAAATTTGCCTCATTTGGAGCTATTAGTTCTCTTATGTAATTAAAAAAATCAAGTAGCGCAGCGGGATCAGGCAGCCAAGCATCGATACTGGCAAGTTTAGTCCACGAAAATATCTGCCAAAGTCCATCTGAACTTCTAATCGTTGGGATTCCACTTTCTGCACTGACTCCAGCGCCAGAAAGGATAACAATCTTTTGAGTATGTAGTGATTGTATGCAGTGCATATGAACTTTAAAAATAATTATTATTGACACAGTGTCGTATAAATTCTATAGACCATATCATAACTCAGCTTATTGTAGTAGTCATATGGGATTTGTATGAGGATTTTTCTTGATGGCGAGCGGGTAACTCCACCCGGATGGGTTAGAACATATTGGCATGATGAGGCAATTAAGTTATTAGAACCGGGGGCGTGAAAGAAATTAGCCCTGCTCATGATTTAGGCGATGATACCTGTGGTACTGGATATGACGTCATAGTTTGGATCTAGGAAGAAGTAATAACCCGTGGTCTTATACTTCCAATAATAAAAATTCACTCAGCAAATTCTTCTGCTAAGATTAAGGTGTAACTTGGCATTGATGATATAAATAGATATAGGTGATTTTATTTTTAAGTTATCATTTTGATAGCAACAAGTTCAAACAGGGATATTGTGAAATTGGCATTCATTGTGTGAATTTTACGCCTATTTCAAACCGCTGCGTACGCAAGCGCACATACGCTATGCTGTTTAACTGAATGTTAGGATTGCGGTAGTGTTAAGTATTCTCCCCCTAATATTAGGGCCTGGCTAAATCAGAGAACCGGGCCTTTTGCAGACTTTGGATGAATTTCTCCGGAGTCTGGTTATTTAACGATGAATGGGGTCTGCTTCAGCTACATTCTTGTCGCCACTGTTCGATCTTTTCCTGCGTATCGTCCAGTGACAGGAATCAATGAACGTTCAGACACTCATCCCGAAAACTACCGCTAAATGACTCGATCGGCGCATTATCCATCAGTTTTCCTGGCCGTGAGAAGTCCATTGTTATACCGTTTTCATATGCCCAGTGATCCAGTGCTTTAGATATAAATTCACTATCATTGTCTGTCTGAATCCGTTCGGGCATTCGCTGTCTTAACGCTTTTAAACGTACCATCACTGTGACGACATCTTCCCCATGTAGCCCTTGAGCTACATGGATCGCCAGGCACTCACGACTAAAATTATCGACTACAGTCAATGCACGGATACGGCGTCCGTTGAACGGATTATCAGCAACGAAGTCCATGCTCCAGCACTGGTCTATGGCCGTCACTTCTGGAGGGATACTTCTATGTTGGGCTGTCACATGCCGGCGGGAGCGTTTCGTCCGTAAACTCAGACCTTCCTGACAATAAATTCGGTGTGTTTTCTTATGATTAATCAGCTACTCTTCCCGGCGTAGAAGAATATGAATACGCTGAACACCGTAGCGAATGCGGGTTTTAGCTATTTCCCTTATCCGTAAGGTGATGGCTTGATCTGCACGGCAGCTACGATAGTTATACACCGTGTGGCTTTGCAGCATCAGACGACAAGCCGACGTAACCCGATACGGTAGGCCTCCAACAGTCAGGCGATGACCTCGCGCTTCTGCGCCGTTTTGATAAACCTCCTGCAGCATCTCTTTGTCCAAGCTTAAATCTGCCACCAGACGTTTCAAACGTAGATTTTCTTCCTCGAGCTGGCACAAACGACGCAATTCGGTTATGCCCATGCCGCCAAACTTTTTTTCCAATTGTAAAAAGTGGCCTCAGAAATTCCCATCTTTCTGCAGAATTCCCCCTACTCGAGTGCCGGTTTCGGTCTGTTTCAGCGCAAAAGCAACCTGTTCCTCGGTATAACATGTCTTTTTCATACCAGATAATCTCTTTTTTCAGGAAAATGAAGACCGAAAGCTCTACTTTACACTGTTCCTGAACAAAGGGAGTGAATCACCCCGTCAGACCGAATGCTGGTTAACGATAGTCGCTGGTTAAACTGCGTGTTTGCTATTGTCGCCTCCGTTGGGAGTGGGACACCAAAGGATAATTTTCTGGATGGTGGATACTATCAATAGATAGATCAATATCCAGATCTGGCTAATATAGGCTGTCCCGCTCCATCTGCTCCACATTAAAAGCTACATCATCAGAGCGCGCTTGCCGAGGCTACCACGGGCGAAATCGTAGGTATGCTGGTGTCAGAGATTAGCAGAAACTGGTCGATAAACTGAGCGAGAGCGAGGAATAGACGGTTTCGATCCCGGTGGTTGCTGTGCTGCCGGGCTTGTTGGCGG
Organism: Edwardsiella anguillarum ET080813; assembly: GCF_000264765.2. Lineage (GTDB taxonomy): Bacteria > Pseudomonadota > Gammaproteobacteria > Enterobacterales > Enterobacteriaceae > Edwardsiella > Edwardsiella anguillarum. The sequence goes on along the minus strand of NZ_CP006664.1, from coordinate 839,191 downwards.
CCTTATAGGTAATGCCGGGGATTCCGTTTTGACCACGGCCCGGTCGTGCAAGACGGCGATTGAGAATAACTCTATGGGATTAAGCCAGTCATTCTGATATTAATCATCTCTGATGATGAGTCGTAGAATAATAATAATTGGTTATGCTTATTTAGATACCAATGCAATATCACAATACGACATGCCATCAAAAATACTGTATTGTCACATATAAGTCTATTTGTTAGCGCCAGCCAATAACCAGCTGGAGTTTGTTTTATTATCTATCCGTTTTGGATAATAAGGTAAGAGATTTTCTCTTATGAGTACGATACACATAATTTCCAAGAAATGCAGATTGCTCTGCGTTGGCGTGAACAAGGGCAACGGGGTTAAAACAGGCAACACCGCTACGTCATGGATGGAATGCTGAATGCGTGCCTGAGCCACAGTAATGAAATCACACAGCAGGGTGCATAGATAGGGAGAATTTATGATGGTGAATGTTGGTAATAATTGACCCTAAGCGGTGAGCAGTTCATTGATAATTATAAAGCTAGACAAGCTCGCCTCTGCGCTGGAGGAGCATCGGTTTCGCCGCCAGCCGCGATAAGATGCAGCGTGCGTATGCCTCGCTAGATAGCTATACCGGCATTTTTACCGCTAAAGGCGGTTTTGATATCACCGTGGATAACCATACCCTGCGGGACGGGCGGTTATCGCCTCTACCATCCGGCGGTAACAACAATAGGTTGGAGACAGGCACGCGCGGCTGGGCGGATATTCGCAACGAAAGTGAAACATCCGATGATCGCCATACCGTAGCGATGTTGGGCCGAGTAGGCGGTGGAGGTGATGAAAACCGCAACGTGATGTCGGCTATCTGTACCGTGCAGGCGGAGGATGTTCATCGGCAGATAAGTAAGTATATCGGTGATAAACAGGCTACGGCTCGCCTGAAGTTAAAGGAAGCTTTGGACTGTCAGAATGAGGTGAAACGCCAGTGGGCGTTGGAGGATATTTACAACCTACGGTATCAGCGACGTTTATTTGGCTGGTATTGCACGATTTATGCGGAGAATTATCAATAACAAGGAGATGATGATGATGAAAAAGATGTTGGTTATGCCGTTGATTGCAGCAGGTTTTATGGTGAGTACTCTGGCATTGGCGGAGACGCAAACCGTCTCTCTGGGTTACGCGCATATCAGGCCTCAGGAAGAAAAGGCCTTGAACGGTGCAATACTTGGCTATCAGTATGAGTTTGACAATGACTGGGGCGTGTTGGGCAATGTTACCTTTGCCAAAGGTGGCAGAAAAGAAACCGACGATTTCGCTAAAGGCGATTTTAAATATTATTCACTGATGGCCGGGCCAACTTACCGGATTAATGAATACATCAGCGTATACGGCCAGCTGGGTCTAGCCTACTTCAATGCCAAATTTGAAGCCAATTATGACGATGGCTATAGCGAACACAGTAGCGCCTCAGTAACAGCGTTGGGCTGGGGGGCAGGATTCATTGTGAACCCGATGGATAATCTGGCAATTACTGTTGGTTATGAAGGAAGTCGGTTCAACTTCAATGGAGATAACGAAGGCAGTAAGGCTTCAACCAATGGCTTTAACGTGAGCCTGGGATACCGTTTCTGATACTGATAGTTCGTTGTCAGTAACAGGGTGAAGACCCATACGCAATAGCAAGGCAACGCATTGCGTGCTACGCAGGCAGTTTTCGCGGCCGCCTGTCGGATAAGGTGATCCAACATAATCTCATTCTGGTAACGCTTTAAAAGCGTTATCTCGGTTACCTTGATGTAATTATTGAGATTTATGCCATGTAACATAGCGTTACGCTACGGTTATCATGGAACACTACGTAGATCACAACTCGCAATGTCCGCCTTTATTTATGGGGGAGCCATCAGGTCTAAAGGCTCCTTTTTTATCGCCCGCATCGCGCGGGCGGCGGTGACGCTGGGCTTATTTGCCGCTATCCTCGGCGCCCGCGGTGGCGGGATTGCTCTGGGCGTTGGGCTGGCGGCGCTTGCCGACGTTTTTACTGTCGCGGTGGCGCACTTTGGTCTTGACCTTTTTCTTCTGCTCGTCGAGCTTTTTCTGCGCCCGCTTGGCCTGCACCTTCTTCGACGGCTTACCCTTGTTTTTCAGGCTCGGCGCCTTGGTTTCCGGGCGTAGATCATCGACGACGCGTGACTTCAACGGCTCCTGCACATAGCGGCTCACCTTGCCGAGCAGCAGCTGGTCGTGCGCCTCGATCAGGGAGATGGCGGTGCCCTTACGCCCGGCGCGGGCGGTACGCCCGATGCGGTGCAGGTAGACATCGGCGCTGCGCGGCATGTCAAAGTTGAACACGTGGCTGATATCCGGAATATCCAGGCCGCGGGCGGCGACGTCGGTGGCGACCAGTACGTTGACCCGTCCGTCCAGCATGCGCTTAATGGCCTCGTTACGCTTGGCCTGCACCATTTCGCCTTCTAAGAAACAGGCCTGGATACCGGCCTGATGCAGCCAGGTGACCAGCTCATGCACGCGCTCACGCTTGCGCACAAAGATAACGGACTTGGTGACGTCCGGCTGGCGCAGCAGATTACACAGCAGGGCGGTCTTGTGTTTCAGGCTATCGGCGCGATAGTACCACTGCTGGATCTTCTTACGTTCACGGCGCGGCGGCTCGGCGCTGACGTCAACGGGATCGTTGAGCAGGCGATCGGCAAAGTCGTGAACCGCGTCGGACTCCAGGGTAGCGGAGAACAGCAGGGTCTGCCGACGCCAGCGGGTTTCGGCGGAGACGGTTTCGATGTCGCTGGCAAAGCCCATGTCCAGCATGCGGTCAGCTTCATCGAGGATCAGGGTCTCTACCGCCCGGCAGTCAAAGTTCTCTTCTTTGATATACTGCAACAGACGCCCCGGCGTGGCGACCACCAGATCCTGGTTGGTGTTAAAGATCTCGGCGTGGTTAATATAGGAAACGCCGCCGGTGATGGTGGTGATGTCCAGGCTGGTGTGGCGTGCCAGCTCCCGGGCCTGATCGGCCACCTGCATGGCAAGTTCGCGGGTCGGCGTCAGGATCAGAACGCGCGGCGGGCCGGACTTCTTACGCGGGAAGTCGAGCAGGTGCTGCAGCGCGGGCAGCAGGAAGGCGGCGGTCTTGCCGGTTCCCGTTGGTGCGGAACCCAAAACGTCCCGTCCGTCCATGGCGGGCGGGATGGCGGCGATCTGGATGGCGGTCGGGCGCTCATAGCCTTTGTCGCGCAGGGCGTCGAGCAGGCGCTCGTCGAGTTCGAGTTCGGAAAAGTTGGTTGCTGTCATGGTCTACCTCTGCTTGGGGCGCAGATTATAGACGGGTTGGCGACTATATTCATCCATTAAAGCGCGATGTGCGCCTCCCCCATGCCCAGCAGCGCAGCCGCCGCGTCGTCTGCAGGGCCGTGCTGGTCTGCCTTTATTACACTGACTACACTGCAGTCGCGCAGGCGCGGCGATGGCCATTCCTTTTTTACGGCGGCGCGGGTATGTTATGCGCGTTACTCTCTCAGTCCCAAGGAGCCTGCTGTGCCGCATCCGCCCTCCGCCGCGCCCCTGCCGCGCAACGGATTTACCCTCAAGCGTTTCTTTGTCGCTCACGATCGCTGTGAAATGAAGGTCGGTACCGATAGCATTATGCTTGGGGCCTGGCTACCCCTGCGCGGCGATGAACGGCATATTCTGGATATCGGCAGCGGCAGCGGGGTGTTGGCGCTGATGATGGCACAGCGCAGCGCGGCGCAGGTTGACGGCGTGGAGATTGAGCCCGACGCGGCGACGCAGGGGCAGGAGAATTTTCTGGCTTCGCCCTGGCCGACGCGGCTGACCATGCATACGCTCTCTCTGCAGGCGTTTAGCGCCGGGTGCGGACGCCGCTACGATCTGATCGTCAGCAATCCACCCTATTTTACGCCGGGCGTCGCCTGTCGTACGGCGGCCCGGGCGACGGCGCGCTATACGGACTCCCTGGATCATGCGACGCTGCTGCGGCACGCCGCCGCGCTGGGCTGCGCAGATGGGCGCCTGGCGCTGGTGCTGCCCGTCGAGGTCGCCGAGCCGGTGATCAGGGAGGGGACGGCGCACGGCTGGCACCTGCTACGCCGGACATGGGTGCGCGATCGCGCCGATAAACCGGTGCGGCGGGCGCTGCTTCTGTTCGGACGCATCCCCGCGAGCATACAGTCGAATACACTGGATATTCGCGATGATTCCAGCGAATACTCCTGCATTTTTCGCGACATGACGAAAGATTTCTACCTTTTCTTCTAGTGCTGTTGCTTTAATCAGCATGATATTCCAATATTCCTCACAGGGCAGGCGTATCCTGTCCATAATATCCTGGTCCGAGGGCAGGGGTATTTACGGGATTCAGGGACAAATCCAATACATCGCACCCGCTTTATTGCCACATACCTGAGTTTACTTCTGGACAGACCGCGTTTTGATGCGGCACCCCCGTGCGTTTCTGCGGCGTAGACGGTTGGGTAAGAGAGATAAGAGGGCAGAATATGCAACAACGTTTATCGATGGCTGACACTCTGGGGCTGGGGTTAATGACCTTTGCTTTTTTCCTGGGCGCCGGCAACATTATTTTTCCGCCGCTGGAAGGCCAGATGGCCGGTGAGAATGTGCTGTACGCCATGGGCGGCTTCCTGCTGACCGCCGTCGGCCTGCCTCTGGTGTCCATTATCGCCGTCGCCAGCGCCGGCGGCGGCCTGCCGGCGATGACCCGCGATTTACCGCGCGGCACCGGCACCTTTGCCGCCGTGCTGCTGTTTATCATCATCGGGCCGGCCTTCGCCGCGCCGCGTACCGGCCTGGTGGCCTTTGAGATGGCGATCCGTCCGCTGCTGGGGAGCCAGAGCGACAGCGCGCTGCAGGTCGGCGGCGTGACCCTGGACGGGGCGCAGATGGTCGTTACGGCGCTGTTCTTTGTGGTGACGCTGGCGCTGGCCTGGAGCCGCGGCAAGCTGATCGACAGCGTGGGTAAACTGCTGACGCCGATGCTGTTTCTGCTGCTGGTGGTGCTGGCGCTCGGCGTACTGCTGCGCCCGCAGGGCGAGATCGTCGCTCCGGTGGAGGCCTACCAGACCATGGCCTTCAGCAAGGGCTTTATCGGTGGCTATAACACCATGGATACCTTCGCTGCCCTGATGTTTGGCATGCTGCTGGTGGACGTGCTGCGCGGCAAGGGAGTCACGGCGCCGCGCGCCTGCTTCCGCTATCTGAGCATCGCCGGGGTGATCGCCGCTATCGGCCTGGCCTTTGTCTATGTTTCCCTGTTCTGGCTGGGGGCGACCTCGTCTAGCGTTGCACCGGGCGCGAGCAACGGCGGGGTGGTGCTCGCGGCCTATGTGCAGGCGCTGTTCGGCCAGCCGGGGCAGTGGATCCTATCGCTGGTGGTGCTGCTGGCCTGTCTGACCACGGCGGTGGGGCTGGTGAGCGCCTGCGCCGACTACTTCTCAACCCTGACGCCGCTGCGCTACCGTCAGTGGGTGGTGCTGCTGTGCGTGATCTGTGCGGTGGTGGCCAACGTGGGCCTGAGCCGTCTGATCGCCCTGTCGGTGCCGGTGCTGATGGCGCTCTATCCGCTGGCGATCGCGTTGGTGGTGCTGACCTTCATCCGCCGCTGGCTGCGTAATCCGCTGCTGGGCTATCGCCTGGTGATGCTGGTCGCTCTGCTGTGCAGTCTGATGGATGGCGCCCGCGCTGCCGGCGCCGAGAGCGGTTGGCTGGGCGAGCTGCTGGCGTGGCAGATGCGTACCATGCCGCTGGCCGCCGACGGTATGGCCTGGGTGCTGCCGTCTGCGCTGGCGCTGCTGGTGGCGCTGCTGCTGCCGGCGGGAGCCCGCAACGCCGGTGCGCCGCAGGCCGCCTGAGTCAGATCGCGGTTCACGGAGCATCGTCGGGCGCCCTTGGGGCGCCCGATTTTTTAGCGCGTGTCCCTCGCCCCGGTCGCCGGGGCGCCGTTTGTCGCGCCGCAGGGCGCAGCGCCGGGGGTAACCCTGTGTCTCTACTCTGAATTTTGTCGCCGCCGTAGTCAGGGGGCAGCCGAATCAGAAAAATCGTGTTAGGCTGTTGCGTCCAGCCACTCATTGCCAAGGCGTATCGACTCTGCATCGGGTAACGGAGCACCGCTGGGCGGATGTCTGTGCCCCGGCGTGGGCGGCGGATCGTGTGCCCGCAGGATAAAAATAACGGGCAGGGAACTTTTGGGCGCGTATGAACTCTAATTCAATGCTTGCTCAGTTTTTTTGACGACTGGCGATCTATTTCATACGTGGAGACAGATTTGGGGAGACATTACCTCGGATGAGCGAGCAGTTAACGGATCAGGTATTGGTCGAGCGCGTCCAGAAGGGGGACAAGAAGGCGTTTAACCTGCTGGTAGCGCGTTACCAGAATAAGGTCGCGAGCCTGGTGTCCCGCTATGTTCCGCCCGGCGATGTGCCGGATGTGGCGCAGGAGTCGTTCATCAAGGCCTATCGCGCGCTGGCGTCGTTCCGCGGTGACAGTGCGTTTTATACCTGGCTCTATCGTATTGCCGTGAATACGGCCAAAAATTATCTGGTTGCTCAGGGGCGCCGCCCACCGTCAAGCGACGTGGACGCGGTCGAAGCCGAAAACTTTGAAGGCGCCAGCGCGCTGAAAGAAATTTCGAACCCTGAGAACTTAATGTTGTCAGATGAGCTAAAGAAGATCGTTTTTCGCACCATTGAGTCATTGCCAGAGGATTTGCGCCTGGCGATTACGCTCAGGGAGCTGGATGGCCTCAGCTATGAAGAGATAGCGGCTATCATGGACTGTCCGGTCGGTACGGTACGTTCACGTATCTTCCGCGCCAGGGAAGCGATCGACAGTAAAGTTCAGCCGCTGATTCAGCGTTAGTCATGCGGACACAGCAAAGGGTATAAGGCATGCAGAAAGAAAAACTTTCGGCTCTAATGGATGGCGAATTGCTGGACAGCGAGCTGATCGGCTCACTGAGCAAGGCGCCTGAGCTGCAGCAGACCTGGCAGCGTTACCACCTGATCCGTGACACCCTGCGCGGTGACGTGGGTGAGACGCTGCAGATCGATCTCACCGATCGCATCGCCGCCGCGCTGGAGGACGAGCCGGTGCGTCTGGTGCCCAACGCCATTCCTGAGTCTCAGCCACAGCCCTCCGCCTGGCAGCGCATGCCATTCTGGAGCCGGGTGCGTCCGTGGGCGGGGCAGATCTCCCAGATGGGGATCGCCGCCGGTGTTTCCCTGGCGGTGCTGCTGGGCGTGCAGCATTACAACAAGCCTCTTGAGGGTGTCTCCGAACCCGAGTCGCCGGTCTTCAACACCCTGCCGCTGGGTGGACAGGCGTCGCCGGTGAGCTTTGGCGTGCCGAGCGAGGGCAACAACGCGCAGCAGCAGATCCAGCAGCAGCGCAAGCGCATCAATGCGATCCTGCAGGACTATGAGCTGCAGCGCCGTCTCCACGCTGAACAGCTGCAGACCGAGGATAGCAACGCGCAGGCGTCTATCCAGGTGCCCGGCACGCTGTCATTGGGAACTCAGCAGCAGTAATGAAGCACATTTGGTTTGCCCTGAGTCTGTTGACCGGCAGCCTGTTTATCTCCTCTTCCGCCCTGGCCCAGGATACTGCGCCGGGGCTGATGCTGCAGCAGATGAACAAGGCCAGCCAGTCACTCAATTACGAACTGGCGTTCATCAATATCACCAAGCAGGGCGTCGAGTCGCTGCGCTATCGTCACGCACTGGAAAACCAGCAGGCCTTGGCGCAGCTGCTGCAGATGGATGGCCCGCGGCGCGAGGTGGTGCTGCGCGGCAATGAGGTCAGCTACTTTGAGCCGGGCCTGGAGCCCTTTACCCTGGCCGGCGATCACATTGTCGATGCGCTGCCGTCGGTGATCTTTGCCGATATTGCTCAGCTGGCGCCCTACTACAACTTCATCTCCGTTGGACGCACCCGCGTAGCCGATCGCCCCTGTGAGGTGATCCGGGTGGTGTCGCGCGACGGCATGCGCTTTAGCTATATCGTCTGGATCGATGAGGACTCCAAGCTGCCGCTGCGGGTGGATTTGCTCGACCGCGACGGTGAGACGCTGGAGCAGTTCCGGGTCATCGCCTTTGACGTGGGACAGCAGGTGGCCAACGAGATGCGTAGCTTTAGCCGTCTGACCCTGCCGCCGCTGCTGCGCCTGCCGCCGGCCGAGCACGTCAGCTTCAGCTGGCGTACCGCCTGGGTGCCCGACGGTTTCAAAGAGGTTTCCCGCAGTCGTCGAACCCTGCCTTCTCTGTCCGAACCGGTCGAGTCTCGTCTGTATAGCGACGGGCTGTTCAGCTTCTCTGTCAACGTCAGTCCGACGACCGGCGATAGCCGCGACGATCAGTTTTTGCGTCAGGGGCGGCGGACCATTCATACCGAAACCCGCAATAACGCCGAAATCAGCGTGGTGGGCGAGCTGCCGCCGATGACCGCCAAGCGCATCGCCGCCTCCGTCCGTTTCAGCCGGTAATGCCGCGATGATGCGTGAGTGGGCTACGGTGATCAGCTGGCGGCAGGGGGAGGCCCTGCTGCAGTGCGAGGCGCACGCCGGGTGCAGCGGCTGCCGGGCCCGTCAGGGGTGCGGCAGCGCGGCGCTGGCCGAGCTGGGGCCGCAGACCCGGCATCAGCTGAGGTTGGCCGTTAGCCAGCCGCTGCAGCCGGGGCAGCGGGTCGAAATCGGCCTGCAGGAGGCCAGCGTGCTACGCTCTGCGCTGTTGGTTTATATTACGCCATTGGTCGGGCTGCTGGGCGGCGGCGCTGCCGGTCAGCTGTGGCTGGGATCGGATGGTGCTAGCGCGCTCTGTGCCCTGGCCGGCGGCGTTCTCGGTTTTATCCTGGCTCGCCGCTGGGCGCGCAGTATGACGCAGGGCGAGGCCTATCAACCGGTGCTGCTGCAGGTGGCGCTGCCGTCCACCCAGCTGTGCAGCATAACGAATCCACCCAATCGCGAGTGAAGCGCTAGGTTTTGGCCGATGGGCTGTGTAAAATGCAGCGATTCGGCGCCCGGCGCCACTTAACCCAAATCATCGCTTTGAGCCCGTCCGCGTGTCCTTAGGCGAGTAATTCAGAAATCATCAGGCATATATATTAATAATGAAGAACATACGCAATTTCTCCATTATCGCGCACATCGATAGTTAACACCTCGACACTCTCCGCAAACCTCCGACAAAACCACCCAAAGATCCCCGCCAAATCAGCCATCCGGCAATTTATACTGTTTGCATGTACAGTCAACCTACGACATCATAAGTCATGTTTTTTGTGTCCATCAGTGTGTCCATATTCTATGATGGACATAGTACCTCTCGTTCCAATGGACACACGTAGGTGAAAAATATGTCTATTTCAGATAGTTATCTAAAGTCGTGCCTCGGGCGCGAGCGTGAAAGGGTTGAGGAAAAATCAGACCGTGATGGTCTGTGGGTGCGCATTTCCAAAAAGGGGGCGGTCACCTTTTTTTACCGATTCCGATTCCTTGGCAAGCAGGACAAGATGACGATCGGTAGCTATCCTGAGTTCAGTTTAAAGGCAGCGCGTGATGAGGTTGCGAAGTGGGCTGCGATTCTTGCACGCGGCGAAAATCCACGAATCAGGCAAAGCCTAGACAAAGCGAAGATTAACAGTCAGTACACCTTCGAGGAGCTTTTTCGGGAGTGGTACTCAATGGTGTGCATTCAGAAAGAAACAGCTGGGCAGATCCTGCGTACGTTTGAATTGCACGTTTTCCCCAAGCTTGGCAAGTATCCGGCACATCAGCTCACACTACACAACTGGCTGACCGTTCTGGATCGACTAGCGCAGGGGTACACCGAGATAACACGACGCGTAATCAGCAACGGCCGACAGTGTTATTCCTGGGCAGTGAAACGCCAATTGCTTGATGTTAACCCGCTTTCTGAAATGACTGGCCGCGACTTCGGCATCCAGAAGAAAATGGGCGAGCGAACCCTAAATCGCAAAGAGTTGGCGATGGTATGGCGGGCCATAGAAGACTCCCGACTCATTGAAAGAAATAAGATCCTTTATAAATTATCTCTGGTTTGGGCGTGTAGGGTGGGAGAACTCAGGCTGGCAGAAACTGTGCATTTCGATTTTGAGGAGGGCATATGGACTGTGCCATGGGAAAACCACAAGACTGGACGAAAGAGTAAGAAGCCGATAGTTCGCCCGATCATTCCTGAGTTGCTCCCACTACTTAAACGGGCTATTGAGCTTGCCCCAGGACGATTTGTTTTCTCTAAATATGAGGACAAGCCTATGAGTGAATGCTTTCACATGAGCATCAGCAGTAATCTGGTTAAGTTTATGCTGAAGGCCTATAACGAGCAGGTTCCTCACTTCACTATTCATGATCTGCGCAGGACCGCGCGCACTAACTTTTCTGAGCTGACTGAGCCACACATTGCTGAGATTATGCTGGGTCATAAGCTTCCCGGCGTGTGGGCGGTTTATGACAAGTACACCTATATCGATGAAATGAGAGATGCATATAGTAAGTGGTGGGCCCGACTGATGAGCATCATCGAGCCCGATGTGTTAGAGTTTACGCCTCGTCAGGTCGGATGAGCCTCCCTTTGCTGTCGCGCGGAAGATTCAGGTGCGACATCGGGCGGCGGACTGGCCGTGACATTTCCCGAATCTGCCACTCGTGAACTCTCGTTTTGAGCCATCTGTTTGAACCGCCCATGTAAGAGCAGTCAGGCTCAGGGAATGGGTTTCCGTCGTCTGGGCGCTTGCGGTAGCGCTCTAGGGTTCTTGGCGAAATGCTTAACTGGCAGCAGATATCGCGAGTACTCATCAGCTCAAAGCTATCGGTTTTTGTGCTCATCATTTTTCCATAGGCCCAATCCGGGGCCGTTGTTGATATTCAGTGTGTCTATGCCTGCAGTTCTATTTCTGCATGTATTCGTTGATAATCTTCATCACTTCCTCACCGATCCCATCACGCAGGACCAGCGTGCGTCCGTCATCGTACATCTCGGCATCACTTAATAGCTCAACCAGCCGGCGGGCGCGCGTCGCGCTAAACTGGCCGCCGGTGACGCTGCGCGTGACTTTCTTCCTGCCCTGAGCCTTTGCCCGCTTCACATCCTCTTGCAGTACATCCCCAGCGCTTTCCCCGTGTTCTTTGACGCGATCGACGGCTACGTCCATGGCCACCTCGCCTGATTTCACCAGCTGCTGTACGTCATGATTCGATGTACTGAGGATCAGCAGTTTGTCTACGGTGGCGCGGCTTTTGTGGATCAGCTTGGCGATCTCATCCGGTGTCAGATTGAACGCGGCCAACTCCTTCACAACGAGGCTTTGTTCGAACTGCGTCAGCGGCAATTGGTTGTTGCTGGTCATGATGCGCGCCACGCGTTCTACATCGCTGCCAGTGAATGGGACGATGGCGATCCACTCCAATGGCTTTCCGTCATCTTGAACGCGGCGAAATGCGGCTGTACGGCGATGTCCTTCAACGACCCACACGCCACCATCATCACGAGGGCGGACCTCGATCGGCGGAACGGTGCCGCCGGTTAGGATGTACTGGAACAACTCATCATCAGCCAGCTGTGTGCGCTCATCGTCTACGCGCTTATTGAAGCCCTGCTGTACATGGATATTTTCCAACTTGATGAACATGCCGCTATCACGGCGCTTGATGGTTCCATTTTTCAACATTTGCTTGAATGAGTTAGCCATTGCTGGTCTCCTTTGTCCTGCTTACGAGAATCAGCATGTCACCTTTGGTTTTGACTGCGATGGAGTTCCCCGGCTGAATAGCCTCAAGGTTGAACGCCTTGCAAAATGAATCCAAAGCCAGTGACTTCTCGTCCTTGCGATTCAACCACCGCCAGCCTTTACGCAAGGCTATAGTGGAAATCCATTGCCCTGCTTTGCAGGCCATATAGAACCAGATGATTGCAACCTGAAGCAGGATCATCCAATCGATGGCGGAGTATTTAGCAAAGGTTTCCATTAGCATTCCTCCCGATATGCGATAGCCATCTGCTCTGCATCGTTCATTGCGTCATGAAGCGCATGGTGCTTAATCATATGGAAGCACGGCTGATGCCCCTCTAAATAGCCATTACGGCCACGCGTAGGGAGCTTGGTGTCGATGTATGTCCTTACGTCGCGCTTGCCGTTATATCGCCACGGGCACTCTAGGCCGCACATGCGGTAGGCGTTCTCTAGAATGGCACCATCGAAGTCTGGACCACGGAAGAACACTCTGGCTCCGGGGTGATAATCCAGCCAGCGAGAGAGACCGATCAGGGCTTCGCTGAGGGCTACGCGATCGCCGGTTAGGGCTTCGTGTGCATCCTCTGCTTGGTCTTTCCACCATTCCTGGGTCTTCTTGCTGACGGTTCTGCCTAACATCAGCTGATCTGTGGCGTCGAGCCGGGTATAAAAGGCCAGCACGGAGAAGTCTTGCAGATCGATATCGCGAGCGACTTTCAGTATGTCGGCCTGGGTAGCATCCAGATCACTGACATCGAGAGCAAAGGCGCCAATAGACAGCAGTAGGGCGCTTGGCTCGATGTCCATGGTTTCGGTATCGATAACGACGTCTTTAGTCATTGCTGGCCGCCTTTGTGGTCTGATGGATGATTTCCAGATTCAGTTTTTTAGCCAGGGCGAACTCCGCTTTCGCTCCTGCTGAGTTCTGCCAGCCTGGCAGCATGAAAATAGCGTCAGCACAGCGGAGCATCGCTAGACAAATATCCATGTACTCTGGCTGGCTCAAACCATCAGGAAGCGTTGCCGGGTTTAAGACTACGTGCCCCAAGGTCGACAAGCGCAGCGCCTCGAAATGAAAGGCAGGGCGGTTAAACTTTGGGATGCCGCTCATTGGCCCTGCAATGTAAATTTTCACTTCACTCCCCCTTTACTAGTGCTAGGGGAATTGAGCATGGCCGCGCGGCAGGCGTTCCAGCCAGCGATAAACCCAGGGTCAATAACATCAGCATCTGGATCAGCTATCATTTTCTCCGGCACCACTGGCGCTGGCGATGGATGAGAGGCCAATTGAGATCGGGCTTGCCATGCTAACCAGGCAGCGTTTTTCGCACCAACCCCTGCAATTGGAAGATTGTCTTCGTTATTCCACGCGTCGAACGATGCCCGCTCGTCTATCGCTGCTGGATCATCCTCCAGCGACGCCAGCGCGATGCGGGCAAGCGCCTCTACTGCTGACGGAGCAACGCCATAGCCGTGACCTTTGATAATGTCCTGCGCAAATTCTTTGGTAATAGTGGTCATGGGTTAGTCCTCCGCGCTTATTTCTACTGAAACTTTCATTTTCCCGGCAGAGACTTCAAAACCAGTTACGTCCGCATTGAGCATGTATTCAGCAATAATTAGTGACAGCAGTTTCAGTTTTGCATCGGTATTATCGCCATTAATTTCTTCGATGATCCCGATTACTAGTTCCATGTGATCGCCAATTTTCATCTCACTCCCCCTTACTGGCGCTAGCAGCGGATAAAGCACCTATAAGGCGCGTTACCTGTAGTTCAAGGCGTTGTCCTAGTCTGGTACGGGTGCAATGTTCGGCCCATTCGTTTGCGTTCAGCAGCGCTATGATGTTGCGCACATCATCCTCCATTCCAGCCATGCGCTTCTCTAGTGCCTCGTTTTCATCCAGCAGCGCTAGCATGGTGGCGGGGTTAGCTGCGGCGATGTAACGAGCATTGGCTTGATGCTCTGGGCCTGAGCAAGACGCTATATAGTAATTGGCGTTCAACCCGGCATCGGCAATAACGCCATGGTGGGCATCTGTGCACCATTCTCCGGCTGTCGCATTTTCCGCAACGCTACGCAGTGCCTGTTTGTCTACCTGGCTCATGCTGACGCCTCCGCGCTTTTCTCAGCGTCGTTTTTGTACTCAAGAACAGAAACCAGACCGAGGACGATATTGGACAGGAGGAATAGCTTTAGCCCCGCCTCATGGCGCCAGCGGTAGGGGAGATCGTCATCATCTTCATAGGCTGGATCTGACAGGAGGTTGATCTGCTTAAAGTGAAATTTATTAGTGAGTACGAACGTGATGTCGCCATTGAATACCAGGCGAAGTTTTTCGACGGTGAAGCCTGTGGATAATTTATCAAGGATCTCATCAGAGATTAAGAACAGCTCAGTCTCTGAGTATGTGATCACCTCTTTCTGCTCATCCTTGCGCCCGAGCTGCACCATATTGCCGACAGTGAACCCGTCAAATGGCTGTCTGTCATTTTGCAGATAGTTTTCCAGGCGAGTTGTCAGGCCGTGCTTAGGGTCACTGATGTTGATCGTCTCGGTTTTAACGGACCCGGTGACCTTTACCAATAGGTGCATGCACATGTTGGCCATATTCGCGCTTGGCGTATCTACAAACAGAAGGTGATTTTCCTCGTTGTAGTAGCAGGTAAGAAGCGTTGTTTTTATAAATGCTGTCTTGCACATTTCGGCTAAGACCGCTTGCTTGAGTTCGTTTTTCACCGGACGGCTAATTTTCTCACCCAGCAAATTCTTTGCCTGTAGCTCCGCAATGCGTTCACTGAGTTTGGCGACGACCGCCTTCGCAGGGATCACTTTTTCATCGTAGCGAATAGTGAAAGAAAACCCGCCAGTAATCGGGGTGATCATCTCGCCGGTAATGTCATTGGCCACGAAGCCATATCCATGGAACGCTGTTTCTATAACATCGGTGAACAGCTGCTCCTGCATGTGAGCCAGCAGGTTCTCAGTGTTAGGGAGCGTCGCCTTATAGGCGATGGCATTTTTGATTTGAGCAAGTTTCATCGTTATCTCCACACATTTTTTAGGTACGAGTGTCCCCGGCGCTGATTACGGATAATCAACACGATTGGCATATAAGGGATTCACACAGAGAAGAGCTCTAGCCGGATAGACTGAATAACTCACTTCATACTTAAGTTAAGGTTAGCCAGAACCCTTCTCTGTGTGTGCCACGTATCGTGTGGCCACGGTGATCGCCTGCGTTGGAAGTCACATCGATCACTGCTGGTGTTATAACGGCACCGCCAGCTGGCCGTGGGTTTCCCGTAGTACAGCAGGATGAGCACTCAGCCAACGCCCCACGAAGGCCAAATACTCATGCTGCTGTAAAAAGGGCTGCGACCCGAGAAGCGCCCTGGTGTTGATGCTGCCGGGGCCGCCAATTGATACAAGGCAATGGTAATTTATCCGGATATCCGCGCTCGGTTTCCCTACGGTGCCGCCGGTTCGGCGCTATCTCCACACATAAATTAGAGCCTGGTCGTTTTACCACCTCAGGCGGCGGTGGTATCCTTCAAAGTCCTATAACTGAGAAGGAAATCTAAATGACTAGATCAGATGTCATTCTTCGGTGCTTACAAAACTCCGGATGTAATCTAGACAGAGAGGATATTAAGGAGCGAATTAAGCTCGTTTTCTCTGAGTCATTCCCAACAAAAAACTTTTCTAGCTGGGATATCGAAATAAACGAAGACACCGGAAAGCAAATAATTAAAACCGTTGGTCGCGCCTCACAGATCAGAGTTGATTTGTTCATCCGCGATCTGTGGGATATCCACTGAGCCGATAAAACTAAACCCGTGCCCATTGATAGTGCGGCCACTTTTATTTGCTTCTCGTTCGAGGCTCTCACGATCACTCAGGAGGGCTTTGATGACTCCTTCCAGGAACAACAGATAGTCAGCCGCCACAGCACTATTAGTTTTTAACATTGCAAGCGGCGAGTTATTAATGCGAAGCTCAATAACTCTACCATGTGTAATATCTTTATCGACACCGTGCAAAAATTCACCATATGCTTTGGCATGCTCTTCCATGTCAATATTGCTTTTTAGATCAGCAATACACTCTGAATGCAACGCGGCAACATCATTACCAGAGAGTTCACCGTACTTAATGGAGCAGATCGCAATTCTGGCTTTTGCCTCAACCATCTCCCAAAACTTTATCGATGTTGCTGTGCCGACTAAGCGTGGCATAACGCCTCCTCATCTTCACATCGTTGTTACTATCCGTTCGTGTATCTTATGAGTACATTATGTACCGCATGGGTACATTGTCAATAAAAAAAAGACCCGCATTGCGGGCCTGGTTTAATTTTTGATTTTTTACACTGCGTATCTTCTTGGTTTTCCTGAAAATATTACAGTTCCAATGATGGAGCAATTGCCATTTATTGGAAGGTATGGCTCTGGCCAGTCCTTGTTTAAGGCTTTTAGATATCTTTTCCCACCATCTTCTATAAGCCTTTTAAACGTCGTTTCTCCGCTATCCAGCATGAGAGCGACTACATCGTCCCCATGTTCAGGCGGGACTTCTGGATCTACAAAAATCATCTCTCCAGGGCGGTACTCTTCGATCATTGAGTCGCCGATGACCCTCAGGATGTATGTCATTGGCCCACAAGGTACTGGGCAAGGGTAATGGTCTACGCTACTCAAATCGACCTCAGAAAACCCCATCTCTTTCCATGCGCCTGCTTGCACCCAAGAGATGACAGGTACTAAGTGTATGTTTAACTCTGTATCTGAAACTTCTTTTATTTTACATGACGTTGACGATACATGCTCTTGATCTAACCAGCCTGCTGGTAAAGAAAAGCACTTCTCTATATGACGAGCCAAATCATCCCCAATGTTTTTAGAGGGATTCTTTCCAATGATGCGGCTTATCTGCGTAGGTTCTCTATCGATGATCCCCGCGAAAAATTTATTCCCGCCGGAACTATCTCTGAGACTACGGGCGTTTTCTCGCCTGATTTCATCGTTAGTTTTCATGGTTCCTATTAGACATCCTGTACCAAATAGGTACAAGTGTCTTGCAGGTTCATCGTAAAGGTGCATAATGTATCCAGGAGGTACACTATGTCTGATTATTGGAACACTCTTACTACTGACCAAAAAGCCGATCTTGCTAAGCAGGTTGGCAGCAGCGCTGGCTATCTGCGCCTTGTCTTTAAGGGGCACAAGAAAGCCGGATTCTCTCTTGCTCAACGTCTAGAGGA
Source organism: Edwardsiella anguillarum ET080813 (assembly GCF_000264765.2). GTDB lineage: Bacteria > Pseudomonadota > Gammaproteobacteria > Enterobacterales > Enterobacteriaceae > Edwardsiella > Edwardsiella anguillarum. The sequence continues at coordinate 822,129 of NZ_CP006664.1, read as the reverse complement.
CGTTACTCGCGGGAAGGTATCCAAAAGCGAGCTTCGCCCTGACATCTACCCGAACAGAACATGATGATTTCAGTTTAGTTGCAATCGATAAAACAACGCACCTACCAAAGGACAAAAGAGATGGTGGACATTAAGACAACGATCAAAGAAATGTGCAAGGCGTATCCAGGAGGCCAGAAGGCGATGGCCATACAGCTGGGTATGACCTATGACGCGTTCCGCAATCACCTGGATCAGAAGTGCGCTAGCCGCTTCTTCACGCTCATCGAGCTTGAGCAGATGGAAGATTTATCCGGGACGTCACTGCTGGCCGAGTACCACGCTGCCCGCCGGGGAAAGTTGCTGGTTGATATCCCCGTATTGGAGCAGATCGACAACGTGGAGCTTTACGAGCATTCCATGCGGGAAATGGTAGCCGATGGCGAGTTGGCCAAAGCAAAGGTAGAGGGTGTCGCTGATGGGGTGATCTGTAGTGATGAGAAGCAGGAGTTGACGACGTTGTTCTGGAAGAAGATGCGCCATCACGCGTATGGCTTCTTCGCGTTCATGGCTCTGAATGGTGCTGCGATTGCTGATGACTCAGCGGTATGGGTGGCGCACCGGGAATGCCGTCCCAGTGCGCCTGCGCATAAAACTCTGTGTGGAGATTAAACGCATGAACATTTTAAGCCAAAACAGACCATCAACGCAATTTCGGTGCCGGATCGTCGGTGGCCGCCTGAGCTATGAGCAAATCGTAGCGGCGTCTAATCGGTCAGGCAACAACCAACCTCGCCGGGGTTTGGTAGTCGGTCGTGCAGCGGTTGATGCGGCATGGGGCGAGTTTTACGGGAACGGGAGGGCGCATGGCTAAGTTTCCGAGGGTTGGCCATCTGTACATAGATCGCTATGGCAATGGCGTGCGTGTAGTTTCGACATGCACAGAAAGACAACTGGTCACCTATCAGTTAGAACCCGACTATGGCTGGACGATTAACGCGGCCCTGATCGTATTTAACGCCAGTTTTCGGAGGTTAGCGTGAGCATTGATGCGATGCGGTGGGCCAAGCCCATCAAGACGGGACGCTCATCATCCAAGGCGGTTCTAACCTGGCTGGCTGACATGTGCGGTGCGGATCTTTGTGCGTACCCGTCTATTGCTGCCTTGGCTGATGCCACCGAGTTGAACGTAAAGACAGTGCAGTCAAGCCTGAAGCACCTGGTTGAGTTGGGGCTGATTGAGGATACCGGAGAACGCCGTGGCGCCACCCGGCAAGTTATCGTCTATCGCCTGGTGGGAGTGTCCGAGAGCTATGAGGATTCGAAACACACCCAAAAACGGGAATCTTTAAAGACACCCAAAAACGGTACTGTTAAAAAAGCAAAGACACCCAAAAACGGGAACATTACCGAAAACGGGTGTGTTTCAGATGTAAAGACACCCGAAAACGGTAGCGTTACACAGGGAAAGACACCCAATTTTGGAGGGAAAGACCCCCAAAAACGGGATCCGGAATCTATCAGGAACCTAAAAGATAAAAGATCTACCCCCCTAGCCCCCCAGGGGGAGGGGATGGCCGAACAGGTATCAATCCTGATTGACCACCTGAACCAAAACATCGCCACCCTGGCCGACAAGCTGGGCAAGCCAAAGCCGCTTGGATTCCGCAAAGGGACGATTGCGTCCAAGCAGATTGCGGCTCGCTTGCGTGAGGGTTTCACCGTTGATGATTGCCGGTTAGTCATGGACTACCTGTCCGAGATGTGGGGCGCAGATCCTGAAATGCGAGAGCATCTCTGCCCAACCACGATTTTTAGAGCATCGAGATTCGATGAGCGCGTTGTGAAGGCGACTAACTGGGCCAATGCTGGCCGACCGTCGCGTTGCGGTAACTCCTGGAATCGCGGGAGTGCATCGCCGTTCGGCGCGTCTACTGGACCACACTGGAATAGCCCGGAAGGTTGGGAGAGTACGCTATGAAAGATTTAGCCACGGTAATCAAAAATCGCGATGGTGGCGCGCTGGCGACTATGGCCAGTGGTGATGTTAGCCAACGCCGAGTAGTAAACTCCGACGCCCAGCAGCTGGTTGATGTGCTGTTTGACAACCTGGTTCAGATCTTCCCGGCGGCCAGGCATACGGTGATGGCTGACCCATCCGCCGAAGCGGCGACTAAACGCCAGTGGATCTTGGCATTTGCCGAGAACGGGATCACGACAGTCGAGCAGGTCCGCGCCGGTATGCGTATTGCGCGCCAGCAGGAGACGGACTTCTGGCCGAGCTGCGGAAAGTTTATCGCCTGGTGCCGTGATGGGATGGTTTCAGCGGTTGGGTTGCCGGCGGCGGCGGATATTTTTGATGAGTTCAAGCGGTATGCCGCAGAACGCGGTCGCTATCAGTCCCCGGAGACATACCCCTGGCCGCATCCGGTTATGTACTGGATCGTGTTGGATGTGCGTCGCCTGATGCAGCAGTACAACTACACCGACGTTGAGGTGATGAAGTCCATCAAATCTAAGCTCGCCGTCTGGGCGCGTGATATCGCGAAAGGTAAGACCATCCCGAATCCAGTCGCCCGCATTGCCGATAATCGCCGGCCAAAAACAGCCGCAGAGCTAGCCGGGAACTCGGAGCATTACAAATCAATCGGGCTGGCTGCGTTGGCTAGCATTCGCCAGCAGGTACTTGGTAATACAGGTAAGGGGGCAGCGTGAGCATGAAAAATTCAGTTATGGCCACAGCACATTGCGAGCGTGCGGAGGCGTTGGCATCGCGTGGGTTTTACCGTAGGGCGATCACTGAGCTGACCGCGGCGGCCATGTGCGCCAGTGCGTCACAGATCGGTGGTGTTGTGGAGCGCCGTAACGAGCTATCGCGCCGTGTGCGTTGCTCCCAGCGTGTCAGCGGTGATTCGCGTATGGACTATGACAATTGCGTAGGGAGCGTGCTGTGAGCGTTAAATCCAATACCCCGGCAGAGGCCAAGGACTGCTGGCAGACCCCGCTATGGTTATTCGATGCGTTAGATCTCGAGTTCGGCTTCTGGCTGGATGCAGCGGCGTCAGAGAGCAACGCCCTGTGTGTTAAATATCTGACCGAGGTAGACAACGCCCTGGGATGTGAGTGGGAGAGCGCGGGAGCTATCTGGTGTAATCCGCCGTACAGCAAGATCGGGCCTTGGGTCGCTAAAGCGGCAGAGCAGAGCGATCGGCAGATCCAGACGATAGTGATGCTTGTCCCGGAGGATATGAGTGTGGGTTGGTTCAGTGATGCGCTGAAAACGGTCGATGAGGTGAGGGTTATCACCGGTGGCCGTGTCAACTTTGTCCACGCTGTGACCGGGGCAGAGCAGAAGGGGAATAGCAAGGGATCAATGATCCTGATTTGGCGCCCGTTCACCACGCCCCAGCATCGTATTACTACGGTCTCAAAATCCACGCTGGAGGCTATAGGCCGTCCAGTAAGGAGTGCGGCGTGAGGCTGTACCTTCCGTTTCCACCTAGCGTTAACACTTACTGGCGTGCCCCCTCGCGGGGGCCGCTTGCTGGCCGCCACTTAGTTAGCGCCAAAGGGCGAGCATTCCACACCGAATGCCGAGCCCGCGTTCTGGAGCAGCTGCGCCGCTATCCGGTGCCGATGGCCGGTGATCTGTCTGTGCATGTTGTCCTGTACCCGCCGACCCGCGCCCGCCGTGATCTGGATAATTTTTTCAAAGCACCGTTGGACTCCATGACGAAGATCGGCATCTGGCATGACGATAGTCAGGTCAAGCGGTTGACGGCCGAGTTCGGCGAAGTGGTAAAGGGCGGCTGTGTAGAGATCACGGTACAGCAAATCTTATCGTTACCTAAGAAGCTTACGAGCAAATAGTATGCCAATTATGCCAATCATGATTTTTCATTTTATTTGTAATGCCTTATATAACAAAAAGATTTTCATGCGGGCTGTTTTAATATCCAGTAGAATAGACAGACCGCATAGCCATGCCGGGGTATGTGGGGACAATCAACTGTGTGGAGGTAGTGATGAGTCAATTGATCTCGATTGATGGTATCTGCGTTCGTCAGGATGTTGGTGGACGTTTCTGCTTAAACGACTTGCACCGGGCAGCCGGTGGCGAAAAGCGTCACCAGCCCACAAACTGGCTGGCTCTGGCGCAGACCAAAGAGCTTATCGGAGAAATAATCGCCACTCCTGAGATTACAGGAGTGCTGGATAATCAACCTACTAGCGTAATAAATGGCGGTGACAACCGTGGTACATATGCGTGCAAGGAGCTTGTCTACGCGTATGCCATGTGGATCAGCGCAGCGTTTAATCTAAAAGTTATTCGCACATTTGACGCGATACAGTCTGCTGCCAGGGATAACTGCGCTGCCGATAAGGTGCAGGCGGGTATCATGATCTTGGAGTCTGCAGCCAAGACCCTCAATCTCTCCAATTCCTCTAAACTGGCCGGTTACCAGAAACTGCAGCAGTTCGTTGGCATTCCTGAGTTGATGCCGGCCTATGCCATCGATGCCCCATCAGATGCCGCCGATGGGTCAAGCAGGCCGACAAGCTCACTCACTGCCATTTTGAAGCGTCACAACATTCCCATATCGACACCGGCCGCATACCGGCGCCTGGTGCAGTTAGGCATCGTTCAGCACTGTGAGCGCCCTAGCTGCTCAGCTAAGGCCAAGAATGGCGTTAAGGCGTTCTGGGCAGTAACAGCGCGGGGCTGCCAGTACGGGAAGAACATCACGAGCCCGAACAACCCGCGCGAGACGCAACCACACTTCTTTGACTCCAGGGCGGGCGACCTGCTCAAGCTGATGATGATGGAGGCGCAGGCGTGATGGTGCTGACTAAGAAGCAGGAAGGTGTGTTGAGCTTTATCAGTGATTTTATCGCTGCTAACGGTTTCCCTCCAACGCGTGCGGAGATTGCCAGGGGGATTGGCTTCCGCTCACCTAACGCCGCAGAGGATCACCTCAAGGCGCTGAGCCGCAGTGGCGCCATTGAGCTGATCCGCGGTACTGCTCGTGGTATTCGGATTCGGGAGACAGCGTAATGCGCATGCTGTTTACCGCGTACCCGCAGCGGAGTGCTGGCGTTGTCCTGCTGAAAACCGGAAAACTGACGCGCCGTTTCACCGATGGCCAGCGCGTGATGCTGGCCGATGTACCCGCGGCATTTCATGACAGCCCCGCCGGCGAACTGGTGTCTGAGCAGCTAATCGCGGCGGATCCGGTGTGGCGTCCCTTCTTTGCACATGAGCGCGTGCAGAAAGCTGCGGGCCTGTACATGAACTTTTCGGAATATTTGGAAAATTTCCACTACTGCCAGTGGAAAGGTGTGCGCGATGGATACCACGACATACAGCTGACCAATACCGATGGCGAGCATGGTGGAGCCAGGCTGTGTTGGACCTGCGACAACGCCATGCGCGGTACTGATGGCAAGTTGTTTATAGAGCTGTGCGAGAAAAACCGTGCTGAGTGGGTGATCGAGTCTGCCCGCCGTGGGCTCAAGATGCCGGAAGGGCATCAGTTGACTGAGCCAGAGCTGTGTTGGTGGGCCTTGGAGTTCGGTGTCACTGACCTGATCCCCGGAGGCATTGCGCGCCGGATCACTGGCGTAGAGCCGGAGGAGATCACTGGCGTGATGAGCGAGTCAACCATCATCCCGGATCGGCCAACGGCTCAGGGGGTTCTGGCTGCCAAGGTGAAGGCGGCGGAAGCCTCCATCCCCCAGGAGAAAATGAAGCCGGTGATCAAGCTGGCGGCGGATGAAGCACCGGCGGCAGGCTTTATGCTGCGCCCCAAGCTGCAGCGCTGGGAGTGCCCGACATATTTGCGCTGGGTGAAGATTCAGCAGTGCAGTGGGTGCGGTAGTTCTGCTGACGATCCGCATCACATCATCAATTCAGGTCTAGGGTTGGGTGGTGTCGGAACCAAGACCCATGACCTGTATGTGATCCCGCTATGCCGGCGGTGTCACGACGAGCTGCACCGGGACGTCAGTACCTGGGAGCGGCAGCACGGCAGCCAGATAGAGCTGCTAGTGCAATTCCTCAATAGGGCGCTGGGTATCGGCGCAATTTTTACAGCTTAATGTGTGGAGATAGCTGATGTTTTATCCTGATTGTGTGGCTACGGCCAATGGTAGTGATTTGAAACTGCGGACTCTGGATCGGGTGTGGCTGCAGGGGCGCCTGCGTATGTGGGGTCGCTGGGCGCTGGTAAGACGTAACCAAGGGGCTGCTGGTATTCTGTCAAAGCTGATTTGTGACCCTACGATCTCAAAAGCAGCATTGCTGAGGGCCAAGCGGCAGCTGGTGCGTTCAGGAATAACGAGTGAAGAATTGCAGGCCATTTTCGACTGCATCAAAGGCGATCGCGCTGCCAGTAGCCTTTTATTCCTGAGCGATGATGAGGGGGTGGTGATTGATGGAGTGATTGCAAGGGTGTTAGGTACGGGCCAGTTGAGGGTAATCAAGGATCATTATTGCCATCGGAAGAGCTGCTATCAGATTGCTGTAGAGCGGCATGAGAAAGACCCTAGCGCGTGCCTGAGAACGCATCAGAACCGGGTGAATGCGTGGTTAGCGGCTGCTGAGTTTGCGCTGTTTAAGCCGCTGCGGGATGCGTTAAAAAAAGACAGTTGACATTCTTACCGAAAAAGTTAGTATTTTGATATACGCTTAGCGAAGCTGCGCCGGCTCGGCAGACAGCAAAAGCGAAACGAATTTGATTAACCCGCCATTGAGCGGGTTTTTCGTTTTTGTCCGTAGCAGTGCTGGTATACGATTAAAACGATGCCGATGGGCGCGCATCGTGGGTTTGGTTTGTCAATAAGCGATAGGTCATCGCTCAGTCCAGAAAACTTTTTTTATCTTTAACCAGAAATCCAGAGGATGTTCCTTCTGGATAATCCATTAGCCTGTTAATGAATGTCTTTAAATCATTACCGTGATGCAATGATGTTAGTGAATTGTTGATGTCGCTCTTGAGCTCCCTTACCAGATGGCCTGATGGGTCGATACGCTCAATTGTTTTTACTATGTTGTGAAATATAAGGCTAACGGCCTGCTCTCTGACAACCATCATTATTTTTATTTGGTCTAACTCTGATTTCGTCTCGTAATCCATGCCGCCTCCCAGACCATGATTAACCAGCCATACCTTAAATATCTATTTCAAAGTATAGATTAACCATGGCTCGTCAGCGGTTGCGATAACCAATACTACTTTCCAATGAGTGGCCATTAGTGGCGCGCTCTCTGCTTGCCTGGGTGAGCAATCAACTATCGCCCAGCGTTCGCTGAGCGCGAACAAAAGGAGCTATCCATGAGTGATCCGCTAACCGGTACGGGGTCGGCTGCCGGGGCGTTGGCTGGGGTGACGTTTGTCGGGATCTTTTCCGGTGCGGACGCTGGCGTAGTCATTGCGGCGTTTGCGGGGGCCGTTGTGTTTGTCCTATCGGCTGTGGAGTTTCCCGCGTGGAAGCGCATCGCTTTTGGCTTTGTGTCGTTCCTGATGGGGGTTATTGCGGCAGGGTTTACGGCATCGATTATCGATTGGTTTCTCCCTGACCAGGTCGTAGTCGATAAGCCGATCGGCGCGTTGGTGGCGAGTGCCTGCGTTATCTGGGTGCTAATGTTCATCATCTCGAAAGCCAAGAACCCGCCGCCCCTGAATTTTAAAGGGGGTGGCAAGTGACGATCGATCTGTTTCTGCTTCACATCAATGCAGCTGTGTGCGGGGTAATCGCCATGCGGCTGCTGCTGTTTCGTCGTAATGGCTCGCAGCATAAGCGCCTGGGCGCTGCTCTGGCCTATGTACTGATTGTGGCGTCGGCATCGGTGACGTTCCGGGTGCTGATCGGCGTGTATCACGCTGTCGACATATCCGAGACGATCATCAACGTGTTCTTCATGGCGTTGGTGATGAGAGCTAAGGGGAATGTTATGCAGTTATTTCGGGGGGCTTCGCGATGACCAAAGATGAAATTTTTGATGGGCTACTCAAGCGTGAGGGCGGATACGTTAACCATCCCGCTGATCGTGGTGGCCCGACGAATTGGGGTATTACAGAGAAAACGGCGCGAGCAAACGGCTATACCGGTGATATCAGCATGCTGTCACGCGATCAGGCGCTGCGCATCTATCGCGCAGATTATTGGGAAAGCCCACGCTTTGATCTGATCGACGTCGTTTCTCAACCCGTCGCCGCGGAGCTGCTCGATACTGGCGTTAACATGGGACCATCGGTAGCGGCCAAGATGCTACAGCGTTGCCTTACCGCCCTGAACGATAGCGGGCGCCTTTATCCTGACCTGCAGGTAGATGGGGTTATCGGTAATCGCACGGCCAACGCCCTGCGGGCCTATCTCGCAAAGCGTGGACATGACGGCGAGGCGGTATTGCTCAAGGCGCTGAACTGCTGCCAGGGGGCTCGCTACATCGAGCTATCAGAGGCGCGACCAGCTAACGAGGCGTTTCTGTACGGCTGGCTGCGTGAGCGGGTCGCTCTGTCTTAACCATATCTGACGTGTATCCAAGAGCCTCGGCTATGCCGGGGCTTTTTCGTATCTGCGCCATGCCCGGCGTAAACAATCACACAGAGCCTTATAGAAACAGGCCTCGGAGAAACGCCGTTATAGGTGGCGACCTCTCTGTGGGCGACGTTTCTGGGCAACGAGGCTTGTTTCTATAAGGTAACCATCGATATGAACACATCTGTAGCATCTTCTTATACCGACGCATCAAGCAATCATCATGTCGTTAATGAGTTCGCTGACATTGTTCCTGTTGTCAGTGGCCGGATCGGTGAGCGTGAAACCAATATTGTGAGTGCCAGAGCACTGCATGGTGCTTTGGGGGTTGGCCGAGACTTCACCAACTGGGTTAAAGGGCGGGTTAGCCAATACGGCTTCGTGGTTGGAGTTGATTACATCGCTGTTGAAAATTTGAGCTCGCCAAAACGGGCGAGCGCAAAATCTCGCCAACAAATAGAGCATGATTACTTGTTGACGCTGAACACAGCCAAAGAGCTGGCAATGGTTGAGCGTAGTGAACAAGGGCGCGCCATCCGTCGTTACTTCATCCAGTGTGAAGAGGCGTTACAGCTCACCGCCCCAGAGGCCGCCGCGCGCTATCGTCGCAAGCTAAAGGCTCGCATCGGAGTGGCAAACCTGTTTAAGCCGATGTGTTCTGCGTTGGAATCGGTAAGGGCTGAGCAGGGCAAGGCGACGCAGTCTCACCACTATAGCAACGAAAGTAACATGATCTCCCGCATCGTCCTGGGAGGCCTTACTGCGAAGCAATGGGCGGGTATGAATGGGTTGGTTGGGGATCCGCGTGACTCGATGAATGCCGAGCAGTTGGAGCATCTGTCTTATCTGGAAAGCACCAATATAACCCTGCTGGATATGGGGATGGATTACCTGCAGCGAAAGGTTGAGCTAACCCGACTATCCCAGCGTTGGATGGCGCGGCGCCTGGGTTCGTGATGGCTTTTGTTTAACGCCACTACAAAAATAGCGGTGGCAGTGTTCAGGCCTTGAATGATGCGAAGAAAATCGCATCGGTCATCACTATCAAGGGTGGGATTACATGGTTGGTGAACGGTTATGGAAGCCACTGGCGCTAATCGCGGCGGTGACTTTGTCGTATTGGGGGCTATCGTCCTGGCGCTATGCCGCTGGCCATGCAGATGGAAAGGCTGAGGCTGATCGAGCGTGGCAGGCCAAATGGTCACAGCGTGATGCCGGGGAAGCTCAGGCGATTACAGACAACGTGATGCTGACGCTCAACATCATGAATCAGGCGGTGGAGGCTAATCGAAATGCAAAGCACCAGATCGCACTGGAGTCACAGAGAGCCGCGCGAGATATCGCGGTGGCTGTTGCGGGCGATGATTGCACTAGTCGGCCTGTGCCTGCTGTCGCTGCTCAGCGGCTGCGTCAATACGCGGACGGTATACGTCCCGGCGCCAGTGCTACCGATCAGCGCTGAGTTAACCGCTGATACGCCAGTACCCGTTGTACCTGATCCGCTGACCTGGGGGGGCAGCTTGGATTTGAATGTCAGCCTGCTATCAGCGTTAGGCCAGTGCAATGCGGATAAGGCAGCGATCCGGCATGTAAAGTTATAGTGTATGGATAAATAGGGAATGCCATCTTTTTGAGTATTTTTATAGTATGCATTTATTGAACTATGATTATAAATCAATAAATAAGAGGTATTATTATGATATATGATAAAGTTACAATATTGTATGCTACGTCTGATGAAAGCGAACATCTTGTTCGATATGATCTCATTGAAATGAGTGAACATTGTGTTGTTAAAGTTCTAGATGAGCACTCTAGTGGGATATCACATCAGAAAAGTATTGTTCAAATAGATGAGTTTATAGTTTCTCGCAGTGAGTTCGACGCTCGCTACCGTTCTTCTCCGGGCTTTCCCAGTGTGGTTAAGCTTAATCATTCGCCACAACCAACATTCTTGCAATTTGTTAAGGATGAAATCAAAAAACATAGAAGCTCTATGGCTTGTTAATCATTTGTTTTATGTGTTTTTGTTATATTGCCGCGATAAGCGGCATTTTTAACTGGAGTTGATTTATTTTTGCGAGAGATTGCTTTATTGACTTACTTATTGATTATTACATTTATAACCATCTGTGGTGAGTTTTCATTTGTCAATGAAAATATTTGGAGTAGAAAACTTAAGCATAAAAGAAGTAACCCAATCTTGTTTATTTTTATTCTCCTGTTGTTTTTTTTGTTGACTATTGCTTCATATTCAGCGGGGCAACATTGTGCTACTGGTGGTGGTTCAAGACCATAGGATGCATATGCCATAGCAGATGTACCAATGAAACCAATGATTGTCGATAAGAGTTGTATAAATTCTAATTGCATTGTTATTTCCAGTTGAGTCTATAAGAAGTGTGATCATGTATTTTAAATGCTTGCGAGTTTGAGTTAAAGAATTTTTACTTAATGTTTATACATTTTTTAATGGTGGGTATATGAAAAAAAATTATCGACTTCAAATAACTAATAGGCGCTGCACTTACTGTGGCTCTAGAACGCACATCGTTCAATTCTGCCAGAAGACGCACGCTGGCATGGTTCGTATTGAACAGCGTGCTGCGGTGTTGCGGCAGCAAAAAGAAATTGAGGGGAATGGGAATGCCACCAAGAACACCGAAGTCGTGCCGCGTTCGCGGGTGTGGGAATACAACCACTGATCCCGATGGATACTGCGCCGCGCACAAGGGCCAGGGATGGAAGTCATATAAGCCGGGTCAGTCGCGGCACCAGAGAGGCTATGGATCGAAGTGGGATGTCATCCGAGCCCGTGTATTAAAGCGCGACAAGGGGCTATGCAGGAATCATTTACGGCAGGGAATCGTGAAGCAGGCATCTTGTGTTGACCACATCATTGCAAAGGCGTATGGCGGAACGGATGCAGACAGCAACCTAGAGAGCCTGTGCTGGTCATGTCACGCGTCGAAGACCGCGCGTGAAAGGTTAGGGTGACTATCGTCATCGTCGTCTACAGAGGGTAGGGGGTGGGTAAATCTCTACCGCCTAAGCCCTTCCGTACTGCCCGCCTCCTTCAATTTTTATGACCGCGAAAAATGAAATTTAATCCGGAGCTTTTATGGCTGGTACTGCTGGTCGGTCTGGGCGTCGTCCGAAGCCAACGGCACGCAAGGAACTGGCCGGAAATCCGGGCAAACGGACCCTCAATAAAAACGAGCCGGTATTCACGCCCATTGCCGGTGTTGAGCCGCCCGAGTGGTTTAGTGAAGACGATCTCCCGCTCGCCACGATTATGTGGAAGCTGACGACGAAGGAGCTGTGCGGGCAGGGACTGTTATGCGTGACAGACCTTGCCGTGCTGGAGCGTTGGTGTGTGGCGTATGAGTTTTGGCGTCGTGCGGTAAGGAAAATCGCCACTCAAGGAAACACGATCCCTGGTGCCACTGGCGGAACGGTAAAAAACCCTGAATTGACGGCGAAGAAAGAACAAGAGTCGGAAATGAGCTCCACAGGCTCAATGCTCGGGCTTGATCCTAGTAGTCGTCAGCGCCTTATCGGTTTGGCCGGACAGAAGAAGGCGAGCAACCCATTTCTTAAGATGATCGAATCATGAGCCGAAAATCATATCCCAACGTCAATGCAGCAAATCAATATGCCCGCAACGTTGTAAGGGGGAAGATCCCGGCGTGTCAGTTTGTTGTCCAGGCATGTCAGCGGCATCTTGACGATCTCACCATAGAGAAAAGTAAAAAATTCCGTTATCGCTTCGATAAAGATCTGGCGGAAAAGGCGGCGAAGTTTATTCAGTTGCTCCCTCACACCAAGGGGGAGTGGGCATTTAAGCGCATGCCGATAACGTTGGAACCGTGGCAACTCTTTATCGTTTGCTGTGCGTTCGGCTGGGTCCAGAAAGGCACAAAGTTGCGTCGTTTCCGAGAGGTCTACACAGAGATCCCCCGTAAGAATGGCAAGTCGGCAATTTCTGCTGGCGTCGCGCTGTATTGCTTCACCTGTGATAACGAATTCGGCGCTGAGGTTTACTCCGGCGCAACGACAGAAAAACAGGCGTGGGAAGTCTTCCGTCCTGCGCGCTTGATGTGCAAGCGGACACCGCTACTGGTCGAGGCGTTCGGCATCGAGGTCAACGCCTCTAACCTGAATCGGCCAGAGGATGGCGCCCGCTTCGAGCCACTGATTGGTAATCCCGGTGACGGCTCATCGCCTCATTGCGCTATCGTCGATGAGTATCACGAACACCCTACTGATGCGCTTTACACAACCATGCTGACAGGTATGGGCGCGCGCCGGCAGCCGCTGATGTGGGCGATCACAACGGCGGGGTACAACATCGAGGGGCCGTGTTATGACAAGCGCCGCGAGGTGATCGAGATGCTGAATGGCTCTGTACCCAACGAAGAGCTATTCGGTGTGATTTACACCGTCGATGAGGGTGACGACTGGACAGATCCGGCTGTATTAGAGAAAGCCAACCCCAATATGGGGGTGTCGGTATACCGTGATTTCTTGCTTAGCCAACAGCAAAGGGCGGTAAACAATCCCCGTCAAGCCGGGGTATTTAAAACCAAGCACCTCAACATCTGGGTTGCTGCTCGTGCTGCTTTCTTCAATCTGGTTTCCTGGCAGAACTGCGAGGACAAGACACTCACGCTAGAACAGTTTGAGGGGCAGCCGTGCATCCTTGCATTCGACCTGGCGCGAAAGCTGGACATGAACAGCATGGCGCGCTTGTTCACTCGAGAGATTGATGGGAAGACGCATTACTACAGCGTTTCCCCACGCTTCTGGGTGCCCTATGACACGGTTTTTAGTGTCGAGAAAAATGAAGACCGACGAACCGCAGAGCGTTTTCAAAAATGGGTTGAGATGGGGGTTCTGTCTGTTACTGATGGTGCTGAGGTTGACTATCGCTACATCCTGGAAGAAGCCAAGGCTGCCAATAAGTTGAACCCGGTAAGCGAGTCACCGATTGACCCGTTCGGCGCCACCGGCCTTTCTCACGATATGGCCGATGAGGGGTTAAACCCCATCACGATTATCCAGAACTATACCAACATGTCTGATCCGATGAAGGAGCTCGAGGCCGCGATCGAGTCTGGCCGCTTTCATCATGACGGTAATCCCATCATGACGTGGTGTATCGGCAACGTCGTCGGGAAGAATATCCCAGGAAACGATGATGTCGTGAAGCCGATTAAAGAGCAGAACGAAAACAAAATCGATGGCGCGGTAGCGCTAATTATGGCGATCGGACGGGCAATGATTAAAGAGCCTAGCGATTTTCTTTCAACTCTCGATCCGGATGATGACCTCTTAATCTTATGAAATCACTCATTTCCGATGTTATCGGGCTGGTCGGTTTCGGCCTGTTCACGGCTGGCGTCTATCTCCAGCTTGGCGTCGCTCCGGCTCTTATGATCTCTGGCGGGTTGCTGCTGGCTGGGGCCCTGGCAATAGCCAGAAGGAGGGCGCGTGCTTCTTGATGCGATATTTAGAAGTGAGTCACTGGAAAACCCGGCGAATCCGCTTACTGCGGAGTCAGTGGATACGGGGGGGATACTGCTTTCAGGGGAGCGTGTTAGCCCAGAAACAGCCATGAAATTGGCGGCAGTTTACTCCTGTATTTACGTCCTATCGTCGAACCTTGCCCAGATGCCGCTTCACGTAATGCGCAAGCATGACAAAAAGGTTGAGGTGGCACGTGATCACCCTGTTTTTTACCTCATCCATGATGAGCCGAATGCCTGGCAAACCAGCTATAAGTGGCGCGAGTTAAAACAGCGTCACATTTTGGGGTGGGGGAATGGCTACACCTGGGTAAAACGGAATCGACGCGGCGAGGTCATTGGGCTGGATTGCTGTATGCCATGGCAAACAGCGTTATTGCAAACCGGTGGGCGCTATACCTATGGCCTATATAACGAGGAGGGCGCTTTTGCCATTAGCCCTGATGACATGATCCATATCCGGGCGCTGGGGAATAACCAGAAAATGGGGCTTAGCCCAATCATGCAGCATGCCGAAACAATCGGCATGGGTATGAGCGGGCAGAAGTATACGGAGAGCTTCTTTAGCGGAAACGCGCGTCCAGCTGGGATCGTATCCGTTAAAGGCCAACTGAATAATGATTCCTGGGCATGGCTTAAAGAACAGTGGAAGAAGGCATCACTGGCGTTACGCAGCCAGGAAAATAAAACCATGCTGCTGCCAGTCGATATGGATTATAAGGCACTGACTGTATCGCCGATTGACGCCCAGATCATTGATATGTCAAAGCTGAACAGATCGATGATTGCCGGAATTTTCAACGTTCCCGCTCACATGATTAACGATCTGGAGAAGGCTACGTTCTCCAATATCACTCAGCAGGCTATTCAGTTTGTTCGTTACACCATGATGCCTTGGGTGACGAATTGGGAGCAGGAGCTTAATCGCCGCTTATTCACCCGTGCAGAGCGGGCTGCCGGTTTCTATGTCCGTTTTAACCTGACTGGATTGCTGCGTGGCACGCCGCAGGAACGCGCTCAATTCTATCACTACGCCATCACCGATGGCTGGATGAGCCGCAATGAGGCGCGAGCCTTTGAGGATATGAATCCAGTCGATGGGCTGGATGAAATGCTGGTTAGCGTGAATGCGGCCAACCCGGCGAAAGACTTTACCACTGACAAAAAAAGTGAGGATAACACCGATGGATGATCGCGAGGTTCGCTGTTATAGCGGCGAGGTCAGGGCGGAGCAACACAGCGAGCAGCCGACGCGGATTATCGGGTATGGCTCGGTGTTCAATAGCCGCTCAGAGCCGTTATGGGGCTTTCGGGAGATTATTAAGCCGGGAGCGTTTGACGATGTACTGAGTGATGACGTGCGAGGCCTCTTTAACCACGATCCCAACTTTATTCTAGGCCGCAGCACCGCCGGCACACTCTCGTTGGCTGTTGATGATAATGGGCTGAGATATGACATTGAAGCGCCGGATACGCAGACGATCCGCGATCTGGTTATTGCTCCGATGATGCGCGGTGATATTAACCAATCCTCTTTTTCCTTCCGCATAGCGCGCGATGGTGAGCATTGGTACGAGGATGATGAAGGTATCGTCATCCGCGAGATCTCTCGTTTTTCTCGGCTATTTGATGTGAGCCCGGTGACCTATCCGGCTTATCAAGAGGCCGATTCTGGGGTTCGCTCCATGAAAGCCTGGCAGGAGGCGCGCGACAGCGGAGCGCTGGCGCAGGCCATCAATAAACGAATGGCGCGTGAGCGTCTGCTGACTCTTCTTAATGCGTAAGGAAAAAATATGAAATTGCATGAACTGAAACAAAAACGTAATACGATCGCGGCCGATATGCGCGCACTGCATGAAAAAATCGGTGATAACACCTGGAGCGATGAGCAGCGCACTCAATGGAACGCGGCCAAGCAAGAGCTGGATGCGTTGGATGCGCAGATTACGCGCGAAGAAGAGCTGCGTCGTATCGATCTGGATACCGTGGTAGCCAACGAGCCTGAACAGCGTGGCGGCCAAGACAATCCTGATGCCCAGCAGGCAGAGCGCCGTGCAGCCGCATTTGATCGCTATTTACGGAGCGGTTTTGGTGGCTTGTCTCAGGAAGAGCGCCAAGAGCTGCGTGCGCAGGGGGTGTCACCTGACGCGAAAGGTGGTTATACCGTTCCGAAGACGATGATGAACAAAATCGTCGACTCAATGAAAGCTTACGGCGGCATTGCCAGCGTGGCACAGATCCTGACAACGGCTGAAGGGCGCGATATCTCCTGGGCTACCTCGGACGGGACTGCCGAAGAGGGTGAGCTGCTGGGCGAAAATACTGCTGTGTCTGAGGAAGATGTCACCTTCGGCAGTGCAACGCTGGGTGCTAAGAAGCTGTCGTCAAAGATGATCCGAGTATCCAACGAGCTGCTGCAGGATAGCGGCGTTGATATTGGCGCCTATTTGGCATCCCGTATTGGCCAGCGTATTGGCCGAGGCGAGGCGAAGTATCTTGTGCAGGGTACTGGCACCGGTACGCCAGTGCAGCCGAAAGGCCTGGTTACCTCAGTGACGGGGACAGTGAGCACGGCTGTTGCTACGAAGTTTACGTGGCAGGAAATGAACGCGCTTAAGCATGCTATCGATCCTGCTTATCGCGGCGGGGGTAAATTCCGCTGGGCATTTAACGACGCTACGCTGCAGGCTATCGAAGAGATGGTCGATGGTCAAAATCGCCCGCTGTGGTTGCCTGATGTCGCGGGCGGCACCCCGGCGACAATCCTGAACGTACCCTATGTTATCGATCAGGCGATTGATGGGATTGCGGCGGGTAAAAAGTTCGTGTTCCTGGGCGATTTCGATCGCTTTATCCTGCGCCGTGTCACTTACATGACGCTGAAGCGTCTCGATGAGCGCTATGCAGAGCTTGACCAGACCGCCTTCCTGGCATTCCACCGCTTCGATTGCGTGCTGGAGGATGTCGCTGCCATCAAGGCGTTGGTAGGCAAACCGGTATAACCGGATCCGAGCACGACACTCTGCCGCGAAAGCGGTTTTTTTATGCCCGCCGTTTGGCGGGCATGGAGAACTTCTATGATTCTGTCGTTGGATCAAATCAAGCAGCAGCTAAGGTTGGAGCCCGATTATATCGATGAGGACAGCCTGTTAACTCTGTTGGGTAAGGCCGTTCAGGCGCGGACAGAAACATACCTGAATCGGAAGTTGTATCCACCTGGTACTAGCGTTCCTCCATCGGATCCGGATGGTTTGATTGTGCCCGACGATGTCATTCTTGGCATGCTTCTACTTTTGACCACGTATTACGAGAATCGCTCGTCTGTGAGCGAGGTAGAGCGGGTTGAGGTGCCGCAGTCGTATACCTGGCTCGTCAGTCCCTATCGGTATATTACGCTATGAAGCTACGACACGCGCAAACCAGCGCTGCATATATCCTCCCCGATCCCGGGGAGCTCAATCGGCGTGTTCTTATCCGTCAGCGGGTTGATTCACCGTCGTCTGATTTTGGGGTGCAACCCACTTATCCCATTAAATTTTACGCTTGGGCTAAGGTCGTGCAGACCAGCGCTACGACATATCGTGATACGGCGCAGACGGATAACGCTATTACGCACTACGTAACGATTCGCTGGCGGAAAGGGATCACGGCTGATTATGAAATAGTCCACGGCGATAACGTTTTTAGAGTCAAGCGCGCTAGGGATTTGAATGGCAAGCAGCGGTTCTTGCTAATCGAATGCACCGATCTTGGTGAGATTGCCGCCGCATCATCGGGAGGGGGAGGAAGTGGATCAATTTTTACACGTTGAATTCCAGCAGCCCTCAGATATGCGCTTTAACCGCGCCAGAGTGCGCCGCGCATTCATCAAGATTGGCCAGGTGCATATGCGTGATGCCCGCCGCTTGGTAATGCGAAGAGAGCGCTCTGCTGCGGGAGAAAACCCCGGGTATAGGACGGGGCGTCTGGCACGCTCAATCGGTTACATGGTTCCCCGAGCCAGTAAAAACCGCCCCGGTTTTATGGTTCGCATTGCACCTAACCAGCGTAATGGTAATGGCAACAGGATGATCACCGATGATTTTTATCCGGCCTTCCTGTTCTATGGCGTTCGCGGCGGAGCGAGGCGGCAGCGTGGACACCATCGCGGCGCGTCTGGCGGCAGTGGATGGCGTATTGCTCCGCGCAATAACTTCATGGTTGAAACCCTGCAAAAAAATAGCAGCTGGACTCGCTACTACCTTAAGCGCGAGTTGCGCAGCTCGCTCAAGCCGGAGAAAAAACGCTGATGAAACTCACGCCAATTATCGCCACGCTTCGCGCGAAATGTCCGATTTTTGAGAATCGTGTTGCGGGGGCGGCGCAATTTAAAGATCTCCCCGAGGCAGGGAAGTTAAGGCTGCCGGCGGCGTATGTTGTTCCGGGGGATGACGCGCCGGGAGAGCAAAAAAGCCAGACAGACTATTGGCAGGATCTCAAAGAGGGGTTTTCTGTCATTGTCATGCTGAGCAATGGGCGCGATGAGCGTGGCCAGTTCGCTTCCTACGATGTGGTGCATGATGTACGGCATATGCTGTTTAAGGCGCTGCTGGGATGGAATCCGGATGAGCGGGGCAATCCGATCGCCTATGAGGGTGGCGCGCTGCTTGATTTAAACCGCCATGAGCTTATCTACCAGTTCGATTTTTCTGTTGATATTGAACTGACTGATGACGATACCCGCCAGGTTGACGAACTGAGTGCGCTGGATGACCTAAAAACGCTGGCAATCGATGTTGATTTTATCGATCCCGGTGATGGCCCAGACCGCACCATCGAGCACCACACAGAAATTTCATTCCCACCGGCATCGCCGACACCCTGAGAGGCACCATGTTTGTGATCCCTGTAAAGGGGCGGTCAGTTCCTGATCCCGCCCGAGGCGACCTTTTGCCGTCAGAAGGCCGCAACGTAGAAGAGAATAACTACTGGCTCCGCCGTGAGGCCGCCGGTGATATCAAGCGCTCTGAGAATAAGGTGAAACCCAATGACGATTAGTATGAACACGATCCCCAGCAATGCGCTGGTGCCGCTGTTTTATGCTGAAATGGACAACTCTGCGGCTAATACAGCCCAAGATAGCGGGGCATCGCTCTTGCTGGGTTATGTGAACGCGGGGGCGGCCATTACGCCTAATAGCCTGGTGCTGATGCCATCGGCCGATTACGCCCGTCAGATTTGTGGACCCGGTAGCCAGTTGGCTCGGATGGTGCAGGCGTACCGAAAAACCGATCCGTTTGGTGAGCTGTATGTCATTGCGGTGCCTGAACCTACGGGAACGCCAGCGACAGTGACGCTGACAGTAACCGGCGCGGCTACGGAGACGGGCACGATTTCTTTGTATATCGGTAATTCCCGCGTACAAGCGGCGGTGACCAATGGCGATGATGTTGCTACGGTCGCCAGTAGTATCAAGGACGCGGTCACTGCCGATGTGACTCTGCCGTTTACGGCAACCTCTGCAGCGGGTGTCGTTACGCTGACCGCTCGCCATAAAGGCCTATGCGGCAATGAAATCCCCGTTACGGTGAACTACTACGGGTTTGGTAGTGGTGAGCTGTTACCGGCAGGGGTTCAAATTGCTATTGCTGCTGGTACTAAAGGATCTGGCGCACCGGTTCTGACTGGAGCGATTGCTGCGATGGCTGATGAGCCGTTTGATTATATCGGTCACCCGTTCAACGATACGGCCTCACTCACCATGCTGGCTACGGAAATGAACGATACCAGCGGGCGTTGGAGCTATGCACGTCAGCTGTATGGCCATGTCTATACAGCGAAAATCGGAACGCTATCCGATCTGGTGTCTGCCGGTGATCAGCTAAACCAACAGCACATTACGCTTGCCGGTTATGAAAGTGACATGCAGGCCCCTGCGGATGAATTAGCGGCCAGCCGCACCGCACGCGACGCCGTTTTCATTCGTAATGATCCGGCAAGGCCGACGCAGACAGGGGAGCTGATCGGCATGCTCCCGGCGCCGAAGGGTAAGCGCTTTACGATGACGGAGCAGCAGTCCCTGTTGTCTCACGGTGTGGCGACAGCCTACGTCGAAGGCGGCGTGTTACGCATTCAGCGTGATGTAACGACCTACAAGAAAAATGCTTACGGCGTGAAAGATAACAGCTATCTCGATAGTGAGACGCTGCATACCAGCGCCTATGTCCTGCGCCGCTTAAAATCGGTCATCACCAGCAAATATGGGCGCCATAAGGTCGCCAATGATGGCGCCCGCTTTGGTCCCGGTCAGGCGATCGTCACGCCCGCTGTTATTAAGGGGGAGCTGCTGACGATTTATCGCCAACTTGAGCGCGCTGGGATCGTAGAAAACTACGACTTGTTCAAAAAATATCTGATTGTTGAGCGTGATGCTAACGATCCCAACCGCATTAACACCTTGTTCCCGCCGGACTACGTTAACCAGCTGCGTGTTTTCGCTGTGGTTAACCAGTTCCGCACTCAGTATGCAGAGGAGACAGCATAATGGCCCGTATTGGCGGCACCTGTTATTTCAAGGTTGATGGGCAGCAACTTTCGCTGACCGGAGGCATTGAGGTTCCGATGAACACGAACGTCAAGGACGACGTTACTGGGATGGATGGCAGCAATGACTATAAGGAAACGCATCGCGCGCCATATATCAAAGCCACTCTGAAAGTGCCGAAAGGATTTCCAGTAAGCAAAATTACTACGTCTGATGATATGACCATCACTGCCGAGCTGGCTAATGGTCAGGTCTATGTGCTTTCGTCTGCCTGGTTGCATGGCGAGGCAAACCACAACGCCGAAGAAGGTACGGCGGATCTTGAATTCCACGGTGAAGAAGGGGGGTATCAATAATGAAAGAAATTAAACTTAGTAAATCAATTCGGGCTCATGGAGAGGATATCCATGTATTGGAGATGCGTGAGCCGACAGGAAAGGATGTTCGTGAACTAGGTTTCCCGTATATGACGAGCAGTGATGCTGGCGTGAAAATGGACTCTGGTGTTATTGCCAAATATATTTCACGCCTAGCCGGAATTCCGCCGAGCTCAGTTGATGAAATGCAGCCCGCAGATCTGAACACGATCAGTTGGGATATTTTGGGTTTTTTCCTCGGGACATCAGCGCAGGACAACTCCTAAATTATTATTTTGATTGCGCGAAATACTGGAACGTCAATCCTATAGAAATGCTCAACGAACCGTTTTCAGTACTTGGCTTACTTGCTGAGCAGGCTAACCGCATCAACCGGGAAAACACAAATGGCTGAGTTCGAACTGAAAGCCCTGATTACCGGGGTTGATAAGCTTTCTCCTGCGCTATCCTCTATGCAGAAGAAAATTAAAGGTTTTCGCAAGGGAATCAAATCAAGCGGCCTGGCTGACTTTTCTATGGGAGACTTGATCGGTGGCGGTGCTTTTGCCGCTCCGTTCATTTCCGGCGCTAAAGCTGCGATAGACTTTGAGTCGCAGATGGCTGATGTCCGTAAGGTCGTTGATTTTGACACGCCAAAGCAGTTTTCTGAGATGGGTGAGGACATTTTAAAAATGTCCGATCGCTTACCTATGGCGGCCAATGATATTGCGAAACTCGTGGCCGCTGGCGGGCAGGCTGGCATTGCAAGGAAAGACCTGAAGCAATTTGCAGAGGATGCCCTGAAAATGGGGGTTGCCTTTGACCAGTCGGCTGATCAGTCTGGTGAGATGATGGCTAAGTGGCGAACCTCCTTCAAAATGACTCAGGGGGAGGTGGTTGCTCTTGCTGATAAGATCAACTATCTATCGAACAATGGCGCAGCCAACGCTAAGCAGATTTCTGATATCGTTACCCGTATCGGTCCTCTTGGTGAGGTTGCTGGTATTGCGTCTGGTCAGATTGCAGCTCTTGGCGCAACGCTTGCTGGCGTAGGTGTTGAGCAGGAGGTTGCCGCCACCGGCATTAAAAACTTCATGTTGGCAATTACTGCTGGGTCAAAGCAGCAACAGGAGGCATTCAAGCACCTTGGTTTTGATCCCAAAAAGCTTGCTGTGGGTATGCAAAAGGATGCTCAGGGAACGATACTTAAAGTTCTCACAAGTATCTCAAAGTTAGATAAGGCCAGGCAGCCAAAAGCGCTGAATGCGCTATTTGGTAAAGAGTCAATTGGAGCCATTGCCCCACTGCTAAGGAAGGTGCGAATAAGCGGGGAAATTCTTCTCGGCTGACTCAGTCATTTCATTTCTTCATGTTTGAGCCGATTTTTTCTCCCGTAAATGCCTTGAATCAGCCTATTTAGACCGTTTCTTCGCCATTTAAGGCGTTATCCCCAGTTTTTAGTGAGATCTCTCCCACTGACGTATCATTTGGTCCACCCGAAACAGGTTGGCCAGGGTGAATAACATCGCCAGTTGGTTATCGTTTTTCAGCAGCCCCTTGTATCTGGCTTTCACGAAGCCGAACTGCCGCTTGATGATGCGAAACGGGTGCTCTACCTTGGCACGGATGCTGGCTTTCATGTATTCGATGTTGATGGCCGTTTTGTTCTTGCGCGGATGCTGCTTCAAGGTTTTTACCTTGCCGGGACGCTCGGCGATCAGCCAGTCCACATCCACCTCGGCCAGCTCCTCGCGCTGTGGCGCTCCTTGGTAGCCGGCATCGGCTGAGACAAATTGCTCCTCTCCATGAAGCAGATTACCCAGCTGATTGAGGTCATGCTCGTTGGCCGCGGTGGTGACTAGGCTGTGGGTCAGGCCACTCTTGGCATCGACACCAATGTGGGCCTTCATGCCAAAGTGCCACTGATTGCCTTTCTTGGTCTGATGCATCTCCGGATCGCGTTGCTGCTCTTTGTTCTTGGTAGAGCTGGGTGCCTCAATGATGGTGGCATCCACCAAAGTGCCTTGGGTCATCATGACGCCTGCTTCGGCCAGCCAGCGATTGATGGTCTTGAACAATTGACGGGCCAGTTGATGCTGCTCGAGCAGGTGGCGGAAATTCATGATGGTGGTGCGATCCGGCAGGGCGCTATCCAGGGATAATCGGGCAAACAGGCGCATGGAGGCGATTTCGTACAGGGCATCTTCCATGGCACCGTCGCTCAGGTTGTACCAATGCTGCATGCAGTGAATACGCAGCATGGTCTCCAGCGGATAGGGCCGTCGGCCATTGCCCGCCTTGGGATAAAACGGCTCGATGACAGCGGTCATATTCTGCCATGGCAGAATCTGCTCCATGCGGGAGAGGAAAATCTCTTTTCGGGTCTGACGGCGCTTAGTGCTGAATTCACTATCGGCGAAGGTGAGTTGATGGCTCATGATGTCCCTCTGGGATGCGCTCCGGATGAATATGATGATCTCATATCAGGAACTTGTTCGCACCTTCCCTAACTAACCTCGAACTTTTGAAGAAAAACTTCAACATGGTTGGTGATGCATCGCAATATACTGGCTCAATGCAAAAAGAATATGAAGCCAGAGCTGCGACGACGGCAAACCAATTGCAACTGTTGAGAAATCAAGCGGCTCACGCTGGAGTTGCTATTGGTAGCGCGCTTCTTCCTCAGATTAATGCTAGTGCTGCTGGAATGATGCCTCTCATTGCTAAATCAACAGAGTTCATTTCCCGTAACCCTGAAGTTGTACGAGCTTTGGTTAGTGCAGCAGCTGGATTTGCAGCCCTAAAATTAGCAACGCTAGGGGCTAGTATGGCAATGAACATAATGTCATCCGCTGCAAGTGCTTCACCGATCGGAATAGTTGTGCGCGGTATTGCGCTCGCGGCAGGTTTGTTAATAGCTAATTGGGACACAGTCGGCCCATACTTCAAAGCGCTATGGGAAACTGTTAGTCCTTATTTTGAGGCAGGCTGGGAGTTGCTTAAGACCGTGTTTGCCTGGTCACCACTGGGGTTAGTGATTAATAATTGGGGGCCAATTGTCCAATGGTTTCAGGACATGTGGGAAAAGTTGCGTCCGATCATCAGTTGGTTTACTGATGATGCTACCTCTGCTGCAACCTCGATGAAGTCATCATCATGGGGTGGAGGTAGTAGTGTTAGTGGCTATGGATACAACCAGTACCAGATCAATCAAGCTCAACAGAAGAAGCCAGAGGGTGAGATTACTGTGAAGTTTGAGGATGCCCCACCGGGGATGCGAGTTGTAGACAATCGTGCTACAGGAATCGGCGTTAATCATGATGTTGGTTATACACGGATTAGCCCTGTCGGATTGAGATGAAGTCAGCATGACATTTGCTATTATTGTTATAATCAGGTAGAGGATAGATCATCTATCTGTTGTTAATGATGTTTATCTGTTAAATTATTTACTTAGGGTAATATAATGAAGGGATATATTGTTGCAAGTGTCATTGTTGGTGCGTCCATCGTTTTTTCATCACTTTTGGTGTCTGGGGATATATCGTTTAAAAACGAGCATGTTATCAGCTTATCGGATGGGTATGTAAAGCTTGGTAATATATACAAAGAGAATAAATTGCTAGATGTTACTTTAAAGATTGGTGACAATGATACTCAGGAGATAATTTCTAACGGAAATCCAAGTCAGTTTAAAGATGATTTGATTAAGAAGCTTACCTCTATCGCCGATGATGTTAATAAAATGAAAGGTAAGTCTGAGGATAAGTTGTCGGCAGAAAATTTAAGCATTAAGAGTGATGCGACAGTTGAGTTTGTCTCTTCAGTGAGGTATATGTCTGAAAACATCCCTGTATTCAACCTGATTCTAGAAAGGAAAACAGTGAAGATAGAAAAGGGAGCGAATCTTCTTTCCTCTATGGAGTCAGCTGGAAATGAATTTATAAAATCGCAAAAAAATAATTACGAGAAAGCTCTTTACCTTTCTAAGTAAACATTAACTCCTAATGCAAACCACCTTTTTAGGTGGTTTTTTTATATTGGAGATCTATATGACGTGGAAAGATAGATTACATGACGCGTCATTTCGAGGCGTCACGTTCAAGGTAGAGGATGAGGAAGCGCCAGTAGGGCGCCGTACGGAAACGCATGAATATCCAAATAGGGATAAGCCCTACTCGGAGGACCTTGGAAAGGTAACGCTGAGGCCAATACTTACTGCGTATGTGGTAGGGGATGATTGCTTTGAGCAGCGCGATCGGCTGATCGAAGCATTGAACAAGCCAGGGCCTGGCACGCTGGTTCATCCCGCCTATGGCGAGATGTCTGTATGTGTGGATGGTGAAATTAGAGTGCGAACATCTGCCAAAGAAGGGCGGATGGTTCGGTTTGATTTGCGCTTTGTTGAGGCCGGCGAACTGTCATACCCAACGGCAGGAGCGGCAACAGCACAGACTCTGACATCGTCATGCTCCGCACTAGATAATTGTATCGGTCGTGGTTTTGAGAAGTTTGGCATGGATGGCATGCCTGATTTTGTACAAAACGGCGTGCTGGATAATGCGAGATCTGCCATGGCCTTTGTCAGTGACAAGATGTCGATGGTCGATTCAGCGATTTCTGCCGCAGCCAGGCTAATGCAAGGCGATATCTCTGTCCTGTTGCCACCGCCATCATCAGGGAAAGGCTTTGTTGATGGCCTGCAATCAATGTGGCGAGCCGGTAATCGACTATCGGGTAACGCCTCTGATCTATACACCATGATCAAATCATTATCCGGCATCAGTCTTGGTTCTGATCTGGCTCCGCGCGGAGTGTGGAAAACGGATGGCGTGACAACGCAAAATCGCACTGAGCAAACGAACTACATCACCAGTGCTATCAGAACTACCGCTATCAGTGAAGCAGCTGCCGCTGTAGCTAATCTGCCATCACCGCCGAAGTCTGTCGGGAGCGAAGATACAACGGGATGGCCATCGGTATCGCATCCTGCATTGAATACGGCACCGCGACAGCCAGTATCAGCAACCGCTACTGACTTAGTGACGTGGGATGATCTCGTTGATATCCGTGAAACGATGAATGCTGCCATCGATAAGGAGATGGCGCGGGCATCGGATGACGATATCTTCCTGGCGCTACGGCGTGTAAAGACTGATTTGAATGCGGATATCAAAGATCGCCTTGAACAGACACAGCGAACCGTTGTTAGAACGCCCGCAGAGGTTACGCCTGCGATCGTTCTAGCAGCCACCTGGTATGACAATGCTGAGCGAGAGCGGGAAATTATCCAGCGCAACGCAGTGGTGCATCCTGGGTTTGTTCCTCCTGTAGCTCTTAAGGTGCCAGTACGATGAATGACAACGTTACCTTGCGCGTGAATGGGCGGGAGTGGGGTGGATGGACGTCTGTGCGCATTGGTGCTGGCATAGAGCGTCTGGCGCGCGATTTTAACGTAGAGATCACCCGACAATGGCCAGGTGATGACGGTAAAGCCACCTTGCAACCCAGAGTGAAGAATGGTGATCGAGTTGAGGTTCTGATCGGTGATGACCTTGTGATCACCGGTTGGGTCGAGGCGACCCCAGTCCGTTACGACGGGCGATCAATCAGTACGGGGATATCTGGGCGTAGCCTAACCGCCGATCTCATCGACTGCACTGCAGAGCCTACGCAGTTTAATGGCCGATCTCTGGTGCAGGTTGCCTCGGCCTTAGCCAAGCCTTTCGGGATCAGCGTCGTTAATGCTGGCGCTCCTTCTGGCTCCATTCCCAGCGTACAGCCAGATCATGGTGAAACCGTCATCGAGGTATTGAACAAGATACTCGGCCAACAGCAAGCGCTGGCTTACGACGACCCGAGAGGGCGCTTAGTGATTGGCGGTGTCGGTGCCTCCCGAGCGGTAACGGCGTTGGTATTGGGTGAAAATATCCTGTCATGTGATACTGAAAAGAGCATTCGTGAGCGGTTTTCCGTGTACCAGGTCGCCGGACAGCGGGCAGGGAATGATGATGATTTTGGTGTTGCCACCACGACCGCATTGCGTGCCAGAACAAGCGATGCCTCGATCACGCGTTATCGCCCTATGTACGTTCAGCAAACAGGGCAGTCAACCGGCGCTACGTGTATTGCTAGGGCTGAGTTTGAAGCGCGGCAAAGAGCGGCGCGTACCGATGAAACCACGTACACCGTTTATGGCTGGCGCCAAGGGGATGGGAGCCTATGGCAGCCTAACCAGCGGGTCATCGTTTATGACCCGATCTGCGGTTTTAACAACGTAGAACTCCTTATCTCAGAAGTTCACTTCACCAAAGATGCCAGCGGAACGTTGGCAGAGCTGCGTGTCGGTCCACCTGATGCTTATCTCCCTGAGCCGAAGACGCAGCGAAAGCGCACGCGCAAAGTGGAAGAGGAGCCATTCTAATGGGGATGATGGATGCCTTAAATCGTAAGGTACTTAATCTGATAGGTCGGGCAGTTATTCAGAGTATTAGCTCTGCATCGAAATGTCAGACTGTCGACGTGTCGCTGATAGGTGGTGATGAAAAGACTGGTGTGGAGCATCTTGAACCCTATGGGTTCACTGCCATGGCTAAGCCGGGTTCTGAATCTGTTGTTTTGTTCCCAGATGGCGATCGCTCTCATGCTGTGGCTATCGTTGTTGCCGATCGCCGCTATCGCCTCTCCGGCTTGAATGAGGGGGAGGTCGCGTTATTTGATGATCTCGGACAGTCAGTCGTTTTGACTCGCTCAGGGATTGTCGTGAATGGGGCGGGGAAGCCAATCATTTTTAAGAATGCGTCGAAGGCCCGCTTCGAAATGGATATTGAGGCAACTGGAGACATTAAGGATAAATGTGATAGTAACGCCTTTACTATGTCCATGATGCGAATCTCTTATAACGGGCATGCTCATATTGAAAATGGGCAGGGAAATAAAACGAATAAACCTGATAAAGCAATGGAGTAAATATGGATTTATGGCTATCCGTAAATGGAGAGCGCGTGAGTACGTATTCTCCATTAGATCCACTTGCCCGATCCGTAGTTATCTCACTATTCACGTGGCGCCGAGCCATGCCGGATGATAATTCCGATATCCCTATGGGGTGGTGGGGCGATTCATGGCCTGTGGTTCAGAATGATCGATATGGTTCACGGTTATGGTTATTGCAGCGTAGAAAGCTGACAAATAGTCTTGTAAATATCGTTAGTACATATATACGCGAGTCATTGCAGTGGATGCTAGATGACGGTATAGCGACGCGCATCGATATTGATGTGCAACGAACCGGAATCAATGCTCTTGGCAATAGCATTACGATATGGCGCCGTAGCGGTCCTGTAACTATCACCTTTGAAAATCTATGGGGCGTAATAACCGATGGCGGAAAGTGAGTTTCAAAGGCCAACACTGGCCGAAAATATTAACATGATCCGCAACGACCTTTTCTCTCGACTGGATGTCAACGACAGTATGCGCCGCATGGACGAGGATGTGAGGGCAAAGGTGTATGCGGCGGCACTTCA
Source organism: Edwardsiella anguillarum ET080813 (assembly GCF_000264765.2). GTDB lineage: Bacteria > Pseudomonadota > Gammaproteobacteria > Enterobacterales > Enterobacteriaceae > Edwardsiella > Edwardsiella anguillarum. The sequence continues at coordinate 793,673 of NZ_CP006664.1, read as the reverse complement.
TACGGTATATGGCTATATCGATTATCTGGCCAAAAATATGCTGCCAGATCTCTGTGATGAAGCGTGGCTCTATCGTCATGGCGGGATGAAGAAGTGCCCACGAAAGCAAGCGCAGACTGCCTTTGGGTATATGCGCTGGGATGGGGTAAATAATGATATCCGGGTTACTGCTGGATCTGTTATCCAGCGAGATGACCTGGTGCAGTATACGGCAATCGCTGATGCTGTTAGTGCTGGCGGTGTCATGAGGCTTCCTATCCGGTGCTCGGTTCCCGGCTTGATTGGTAACCTTGATGATGGTAGCTCCCTGGTTCTTGTTACGCCTGTACAGGGGCTTCCTTCTGCTGGGTTGGCAGATACTGTAATCGGTGGTTTTGATATTGAGGATTTGGAGACTTGGCGGGCTCGGGTCATTGAGCGGTATTACTTTACCCCGCAGGGTGGCGCAGATCACGATTATGTTATCTGGGCAAAAGAGGTTCCGGGCATTACTCGGGCATGGACCTATCGGCACTGGATGGGAACGGGGACAGTAGGGGTCATGGTTGCCAGTGACGATCTTGTTAATCCAATCCCTGATAATCAGACAATCACTGCAGTAAAGGCTCATGTCGTACCGAAGGCGCCGGTATCTGGCTCCGATCTCTACGTGTTTGCACCAATAGCACATCCCGTTAATTTTAATATTCGACTGAAACCAGACACGCAGGAAACGCGGGCGGCCGTAACAAAAGAGTTGCGAGCTTTCCTACAGCGCGATGGGGTTCCTGAGGGAGTTCTAGAGTTATCCCGCATCCATGAAGCTATCTCTATTGCTACCGGCGAGCATAGCCACCAGTTGATTGCACCTTCTGCTGATGAGCCAATCGCTAAAAATGAGCTGGCCGTGTTGGGGGCGATATCATGGACGTGACAACCGATAATTATGTCTCATTGCTAGCCGCATTGCTTCCACCTGGCCCAGCATGGAACGGTAGTGACCCGGCGATCTTGGGCGCTGCACCGTCATTGATGCGAGTTCATCGGCGTGCTGATGATTTGATGCTAGAGATTGACCCGAGAACGACGAGCGAGTTGATCAATCGCTGGGAGCGCTTGTGCGGCCTTCCTGATGAATGTATTCCAGCCGGTACGCAGACATTACGCCAGCGGCAGCAGCGCCTGGATGCGAAAGTTAATCTTCCTGGTGGTATTAACGCAGAGTTTTACTTGTCGCAACTTGTTGCGCTGGGGAAGCCCGATGCGACGATCACGCGCTATGACAAGAGCACGTTTAAATGCACATCAGCATGTACTGATGCCGTTAACTCAACAGAATGGCGTTATTACTGGCAGGTGAATATGCCAGCGCACACTGACGCCACATGGATGACATGTAACGACCAATGTGATTCATCGCTGCGAGTATGGGGAGATGCAGTTGTTGAATGTGTACTGAATAAACTTTGCCCATCACATACCTACGTTATTTTTAAATATCCGGAGTGATTCATGCACCGTATAGATACGCCTACTGCGCAGAAAGATAAATTCGGCGCGGGAAAGAACGGATTTACCCGTGGTAATCCTCAGACCGGTACGCCATCTACCGATCTGGATGATGACTACTTTGACGCACTGCAAGAAGAGATTGTTGGCGTTATTGAGGCTGCTGCTATTCAGCTGGATAAAAGCGATCGCGGGCAGCTTCTAAAATCATTGAAGAAACATTTTCAAGCCAGTGACGCCACCTTAACGGCGTTGGCTGGGTTGGCTACCAGCGAGAATAAAATTCCGTATTTTATTGGAGCAGATCGCGCAGCCCTTGCTGATTTTTCAAAGGTTGGCCGCGATATCGCTGGAGCTGGCACTGTTAATGATGTTCTCCAATACCTTGGTCTAGGAGATGCGGCTAAACGGAACGTCGGCACAACCAGCGGAACAGTCGCTGCCGGCGATGCCACCATGGGTGGAACATACACAATAGTTACCAGCAGCAGGGTAATGGGGGTGACGTACACCAATAGCGCTACACGCCCGATGCTGGTTATTTATTCGTGTGATGCTACGAGCTTCGGAACCGCAGTTGCGGCAGTGAATGGGGTTAACGTCGCCAGGGTCATCGGTGTAGAGTCATCCGCTACTCATAATGGTCCGTCCATGACGTTTATTGTTCCCGCAGGGGCGACTTACTCCATAACCAAAACTGCCGGCTCGCTTTCCAACATGATTTGGGCTGAAATGGTGTGATCATGAAATATTTCAAAGACTCGGAAAATTGCGTTTACGCATACCCATCAGATGGTTCTCAGGATGGTTTTATTAAGGAGGGGTTGATTTCCATTACTGAAAAAGAAGCGATGGAAATTGTGAACCCTCCACCAACGCACGAAGAACTTGTCATGCAGGCTGAAGCGTACAGGCAATTGTTATTAGATGAAGCTAATGCTGTAACCGCCGACTGGCGGACTGAACTGGCTTTAGGCGTCATCAGTGATGTCGATAAGGCGACGCTTATTGTATGGATGGAGTATATCAAGGCAGTGAAAGCAGTAGATACGTCAACCGCTCCTGATATCGCATGGCCGTCAAAGCCGGCTGGCTGATTGATTGGGTGGGGCATGGATGCCCTAAAACGTGAGACAGATTTGGGACTGTCATCTGTTGATCTGTAGTTCTGTGGCTTGCCAACCTTTTGTACTTGGGACGCAGTGAGCGCGGCGCAGTACGGTAATTGGCTGTCTTATATGGTAATTCTTAGAATTCGTAATGCGAAGGCCGTAGGGGTGACTCCTATTATCACCCCAAGCCTATCCGATAGGTGAGTAAGGTTGTATACGTATGCTGACGATTTCAACGCTACAGTGTAATATGCATGCCTGTAGTTGATGGGGTAGTTATCGTGGAGTGTCCACCGCTGTGTCCATCAAATAAAATCAATCCGCATAGCGAGTCAATAAACTCATATTTATGAAGAATATAAGAAACTTCTCCATTATCGCGCACATTGACCACGGTAAGTCGACGCTGTCTGACCGTATCATTCAGCTCTGCGGCGGTCTGTCAGACCGTGAGATGGAGGCCCAGGTTTTGGACTCCATGGATCTGGAGCGCGAACGCGGTATCACCATCAAGGCCCAGAGCGTCACGCTCGACTATAAGGCGCAGAATGGACAGGTGTATCAGCTCAACTTTATCGATACGCCGGGACACGTGGACTTCTCTTATGAGGTCTCCCGTTCGCTGGCCGCCTGTGAAGGGGCACTGCTGGTGGTCGACGCCGGGCAGGGGGTTGAAGCCCAGACCCTGGCCAACTGCTATACCGCCATCGAAATGGATCTCGAAGTGGTGCCGGTACTGAACAAGATCGACCTGCCCGCCGCCGATCCGGATCGTGTCTCCCAGGAGATCGAAGACATCGTCGGCATCGATGCCACCGATGCGGTGCGCTGCTCGGCCAAGACCGGCGTTGGCGTCGGCGATGTGCTGGAGCGTCTGGTGCGCGATATTCCGGCGCCGGAGGGCGATCCAGAGGCGCCGCTGCAGGCGCTGATCATCGACTCCTGGTTCGATAACTACCTCGGCGTGGTGTCGCTGATCCGTATTAAGAACGGTACGCTGCGCAAGGGCGATAAGGTCAAGGTGATGACCACCGGGCAGACCTATAACGCCGATCGTCTGGGGATCTTCACCCCGAAACAGGTCGATCGCGACGTGCTGAACTGCGGCGAGGTCGGCTGGCTGGTCTGCGCCATCAAGGATATCCACGGTGCGCCGGTGGGCGATACCCTGACCCTGGCCCGCAACCCGGCGGACGTCGCCCTGCCGGGCTTCAAGAAGGTGAAGCCGCAGGTATACGCCGGGCTGTTCCCGGTCAGCTCCGATGACTATGATGCCTTCCGCGATGCGCTGGGCAAGCTGAGCCTGAACGACGCCTCGCTGTTCTATGAGCCGGAGACCTCGACGGCGCTGGGCTTCGGCTTCCGCTGCGGCTTCCTCGGCCTGCTGCACATGGAGATCATTCAGGAGCGTCTGGAGCGTGAGTACGATCTGGATCTGATCACCACCGCGCCGACGGTAGTGTATGAGGTGGAGACCACCCGTAACGAGGTGATCTACGTGGACAGCCCCTCCAAGCTGCCGGCGGTGAACAATATTCAGGAGCTGCGCGAGCCGATCGCCGAGTGCCATATGCTGCTGCCGCAGGAGTTCCTGGGTAACGTGATTACGCTCTGTATCGAGAAGCGCGGCGTGCAGACCAACATGGTCTACCACGGTAATCAGGTGGCGCTGACCTATGAAATCCCGATGGCCGAGGTGGTGTTGGACTTCTTCGACCGTCTGAAGTCCACCTCGCGCGGCTATGCGTCGCTGGATTACGGCTTCAAGCGCTTCCAGGCCTCGGATATGGTGCGGGTTGACGTGATGGTCAACAGCGAGCGCGTCGATGCGCTGGCGCTGATTACCCACCGCGCCAACGCCAATGTGCGTGGCCGTGAGCTGGTCGAGAAGATGAAAGAGCTGATCCCGCGCCAGCAGTTTGACATCGCCATTCAGGCGGCGATCGGTAACCAGATCATCGCTCGAGCGACGGTGAAGCAGCTGCGTAAGAACGTACTGGCCAAGTGCTATGGCGGCGACATCAGCCGTAAGAAGAAGCTGCTGCAGAAGCAGAAAGAGGGTAAGAAACGCATGAAGCAGATCGGCAACGTCGAGCTGCCGCAGGAAGCGTTCCTGGCCATTCTGCACGTCGGCAAGGACTGATCGTTAGCCTGGCGGGCGCGGTTGATACCGCGCCCGCTGCGTTTATAAGCATTGATTTTAAGGAGTGATGGACATGGCAAATATGTTTGCCTTGATCCTGGTTATCGCCACGCTGGTAACCGGTATCGTGTGGTGTATCGACCGTTTCAAACTGGCGCCGGCGCGGCGTGCCCGCCTGGCGCAGATTAACAGCCAGACCGAGCAGGGGCTGGATGCGCAGAGCGCCCGCCAGGCCGTCAAGGCGCCGGGCTGGATCGAGTCCTGCGTATCGGTGTTCCCGGTGCTGGCTCTGGTATTGGTGATCCGTTCCTTTATCTACGAACCGTTCCAGATCCCCTCCGGTTCGATGATGCCGACGCTGCTGATCGGCGACTTTATTCTGGTGGAGAAGTTTGCCTACGGGCTGAAGGATCCGGTGACCCAGACCACCCTGATCCCGACCGGGCATCCCAAGCGCGGCGATATCGTGGTGTTCAAGTATCCGCTCGATCCGCGTCTGGATTACATCAAGCGCGCCATCGGTCTGCCGGGCGACAAAGTGGTGTACGACCCCTACAGCAAGGAGCTGACGGTGTATCCAGCCTGCCAGCAGGGCGAGCAGTGCGATCGGCTGCTGCCTATCACCTACAGTCCGTCGCGCCCGAGCGAATGGGTGCAGACCTTTAATCAGATGAGCGCCAACGAGCCGAGCAGCGGTTTCTATCAGTATCCCATCGATCAGAGCGTGCCGAACGGCTACCGCATGTATCAGCGTCAGGAGACGCTGGGTACGGTGAGCCACAGCATCCTGACCGTGCCGCAGGCGCAGGATATGGTCTCCCGCTACTACCAGCAGCCGGGTCAGCCCGAGGGCACCTGGATCGTCCCGCCGGGCCACTACTTTATGATGGGTGATAACCGCGACAACAGCGCCGACAGCCGTTACTGGGGTTTCGTGCCGGAGAAAAATCTGGTCGGTAAGGCCACGGCGATCTGGATGAGCTTTAAGAAACAGGAAGGCCAGTGGCCAACCGGCGTCCGGCTGGAGCGGATTGGTGGAATTCATTAAATAACCCCCGTAATTACGCAGCAATCTCCGGTCAGTCGTTGTAGAATATTCCCGTGACACGTTTGGCCCCCCGCGCGGGGGCCACTGCAAACGAAACAGCTTTGGATTGGCTTATGGCAAGGCAGGCCTGTTCCGTATGCTGCGGTTTTTGACGCATTCTGAATTTATTGGTATCTCATGAACCCCATCGTAATAAACCGGCTTCAGCGTAAGCTGGGCTACACTTTTAGACAGCAGGATCTGCTGATGCAGGCGCTGACCCACCGCAGCGCCAGTAGTAAACATAATGAACGGCTTGAGTTTCTGGGTGACTCGATCCTGAGCTTTGTGATCGCCAATGCGCTGTATCACCGCTTCCCGCGGGTGGATGAAGGCGATATGAGCCGGATGCGCGCCACGCTGGTGCGCGGCAACACCCTGGCCGAAATGGCGCGTGAGTTCGATCTGGGCGAGTGCCTGCGTCTGGGGCCGGGCGAGCTGAAGAGCGGTGGCTTCCGCCGTGAGTCTATCCTGGCGGATACCGTAGAGGCGCTGATCGGCGGCATTTTCCTCGACAGCGATATTCAGACCATTGAGCGTCTGATCCTCGACTGGTATCGCTCCCGTCTGGAGGAGATCAGCCCGGGCGACAAGCAGAAGGATCCCAAGACGCGTTTGCAGGAGTTTCTGCAGGGTCGCCATCTGCCGCTGCCCTCCTATCTGGTGGTGCAGGTGCGCGGTGAGGCGCACGACCAGGAGTTTACCATTCACTGCCAGGTCAGCGGGCTGTCCGCGCCGGTAGTCGGCGTCGGCTCCAGCCGGCGCAAGGCCGAGCAGGCCGCCGCCGAGCAGGCGTTAAAACAGTTGGAGCTTGAATGAGCGAAGAAAAAACCTACTGCGGCTTTATTGCCATCGTTGGCCGTCCCAATGTCGGTAAGTCAACGCTGCTGAACCAGTTGCTGGGGCAAAAAATCTCCATCACCTCGCGTAAGCCGCAGACCACTCGTCACCGCATTATGGGCATTCATACGGAAGGCCCGTACCAGGCTATCTATGTCGATACCCCGGGGCTGCACATCGAGGAGAAACGGGCCATTAACCGCCTGATGAACCGTGCGGCCAGCAGCTCCATCGGCGATGTCGAGCTGGTGATCTTTGTGGTGGAAGGCACCCACTGGACGCCGGATGACGAGATGGTGCTCAACAAGCTGCGCGATCTGAAGTGCCCGGTGATCCTGGCGATCAACAAGGTAGACAACGTGGTCGACAAGACCGCGCTGCTGCCGCACATTCAGTTCTTGAGCCAGCAGATGAACTTTTTGGACGTGGTGCCGATTTCGGCGGAGAAGGGCACCAACGTGGACGCTATCGCGCGCATCGTGCGCCAGCGTCTGCCGCAGGCGGAGCACCATTTCCCGGAGGAGTACATCACCGATCGCTCCCAGCGCTTTATGGCCTCTGAGATCATCCGTGAAAAACTGATGCGCTTCCTCGGCGAGGAGCTGCCCTACTCGGTCACCGTAGAGATCGAACGCTTTGCGCCGAACGAGCGCGGCGGCTATGACATCCACGGTCTGATCCTGGTGGAGCGCGATGGCCAGAAGAAGATGGTCATCGGCAACAAAGGCAGCAAGATCAAAACCATTGGTATCGAAGCGCGCCAGGACATGGAGGCGATGTTTGACGCCAAGGTGCATCTTGAGCTGTGGGTTAAGGTGAAATCCGGCTGGGCGGACGACGAGCGTGCGCTGCGTAGCCTGGGTTACGTCGACGATCTGTAAACCAGACGATGGACGGCTGGCAACGCGCCTTCGTGCTGCACGCACGGCCCTACAGTGAAACTAGCCTGATGCTGGATACGTTCACCGAGGGGCATGGTCGGGTACGTCTGCTGGCCAAAGGGGCGCGCAGCCGCCGCTCTTTGCTGAAGGGGGCGCTGCAGCCCTTTACACCGCTGCTGATCCGCTGGGGCGGCCGGGGCGAGGTAAAGACCCTGCGCAGCGCCGAGGCCGTCTCCCTGGCGCTGCCGCTCAGCGGTATCACCCTCTACAGCGGCCTGTACGTCAACGAACTGCTGGCGCGAGTGCTGGAGCAGGAGACCTGCTACAGCGCCCTGTTCTTCGATTATCTGCACTGCATTCAACATCTGGCCGCCCACGCGGGCTCACCGGAGCCGGCGCTGCGCCGCTTTGAGCTGGCGCTGCTGGCCCAGCTGGGTTACGGCGTCGACTTTCTGCACTGTGCGGGCTCCGGCGAGCCGGTGGCCGATACGATGACCTACCGCTACCGCGAGGAGAAGGGATTTATCGCCAGCCTGGTGGTGGATCAGCTCAGCTTCACCGGACGCGATCTGAAGGCGCTGGCCAGCCGCGAATTCCCCGACGGCGCCTCCCTGCGCGCCGCCAAGCGCTTTACCCGCATGGCCTTAAAGCCCTACTTGGGCGGTAAGCCGCTGAAAAGCCGTGAGCTGTTCCGTCAGTTCTCCCCGCGTCGCCCGGCCTCGCCGGGGCCCTCCTGACGCCGACTGTCCCCCTGTTTTCCCCGCCGCTGTCCTGCGTCCGGCGGCGCGCCCGGCGTTACACTGCATCAGGCTAGCCCGGCGGCACTTGTCAGCCGTCCGTTGGCGGGTAATATGATGTCTGATAACCGGGTTATCCCGACCGATCATCCTTGAGGAGCTGTCATGGCCGATATTCTGCTGGGCGTTAACATCGATCACATCGCGACCCTGCGCAACGCGCGCGGGACTCAGTATCCCGATCCGGTACAGGCGGCCTTCGTCGCCGAGCAGGCCGGGGCGGACGGCATCACCGTACACCTGCGCGAGGACCGTCGGCATATCACCGACCGCGATGTGCGGCTGCTGCGTCAGACCATCCAGACCCGCATGAACCTGGAGATGGCGGTGACCGAGGAGATGGTGGCGATCGCCTGTGAGCTGCGGCCGCACTTTTGCTGCCTGGTGCCGGAAAAGCGCCAGGAGGTGACCACCGAGGGGGGCCTGGACGTCGCCGGTCAGCGCGACAAGATCGCGGCGGCGGTGGCGCGTCTGAGCGCCGCCGAAATCCAGGTGTCGCTGTTTATCGATCCCGATGAGCGCCAGATCGAGGCCGCGGTGGCCGTCGGTGCGCCCTACATTGAGATCCATACCGGCGCCTATGCCGATGCGCCCAGTGCGCTGGCGCAGGCGGCGGAGCTGGAGCGGATTGCCGCGGCGGCGCGCTTTGCGCACGCGCGTGGCCTGAAGGTCAACGCCGGGCACGGTCTGACCTACCACAACGTGCAGGCGGTGGCCGCTCTGCCGCAGATGCATGAGCTGAACATCGGCCACAGCATCATCGGCCGCGCGGCCCTCGACGGGCTGAATTTGGCGGTGCGCGACATGAAGCAGCTGCTGCTGGACGCGCGTCGCTGATGGCTATTGTGGGGCTGGGTACCGATATCGTCGAGATCGCTCGCATCGCGGCGGTGGTTGAGCGCAGCGGCGATCAGCTGGCGCGGCGGGTGCTTTCGCCGGCGGAGTGGCAGCAGTATCTGACGCATGCCCAGCGGGTACGCTATCTGGCCAAGCGCTTCGCCGTCAAAGAGGCGGCGGCCAAGGCGTTGGGGACCGGTATCCGCCACGGCTTGGCCTTTGCCCAGTTTGAGGTGGCTAACGATGCGCTGGGCAAGCCACGGCTGATCTTACACGGGCGCGCGGCCGAGCTGGCCGCCGAGTTAGGGATCGCCTCGCTGCACGTGTCGCTGGCCGATGAGCGACGCTATGCCTGTGCGACGGTGATCGCGGAGGGGTGACCCCCGCGGCGCCGGGCGACGGCGGCGGAGAAGAAACGGTGGGCCGCGGCCCGCCGTTTTTTTTGTCTCTTGCCCCTAATGCGATCCACGGCCCGGCGGCGCCTGACGTCTCCGTGGCGATGCGGGCAGCCTTATCGGCGCAGAGACCATCCCCCGGCGATGCCGGGAGATATTTACTGTTCGTCGCCCGGCACCGGCGTGAGGTAGCCCTGCGCGGCGCGGGTCACGTTGTCCATTTCATCCAGCAGCTCCAGCCACTCCGGCTCCAGATCGCTGGCCGGCGTACCGTGGCGCAGCTGCTGCTCCAGATAGTGGCACAGCCTGCGCAGGCGCGGCACCCCGCTGTAGCTGCTGCTGCCGTGCAGCTTGTGGATCAGGCTGCACAGGTCGCCGTCCTGCTCGCCCGCCAGCTGGCGGGCGATCCGCTCGCGGACCTGGGGCAGGAACGCGAGCAGCATCTGTAGCATGTCGCGCGCCAGATCGGCTTTATTGGCTGCCTGGCGCAGCGCCAGGCCCCAGTCGAGGGAGACATCGGCGCTATCCGGCTCTGCCGGGACAGGCGCGCTGAGCGGCGCGCTGGGGCGCTCGCCGCTGTAGCGGTTGAGCAGCTGGCGCAGCATGTTTTCGTCGATCGGCTTGGCCAGATAGTCATCCATTCCGGCGCGCAGTAAACGCTCACGTTCGCCGTTAATCGCATGGGCGGTGACAGCGATGATCGGCGTGGTGGCGTGGCGCGCCTGTTGGCGCAGCAGCTCCGTGGTGCGGATGCCGTCCATCTCCGGCATCTGGATGTCCATCAGAATGATATCCAGATGGCGTTCGCGCGCCGCCGCCAGCGCCTCCTCACCGCTGTGGCACAGCAGGGTATGCTGCACCAGCTCGCCGAGCAGGGCGCCGATAAGCTTCAGGTTGGCCGGGTTATCGTCTACCGCCATCACCGTCAGCGGCAGGCGGGCGCCGTGCGGAGAGATCACCTGCGGCGCCCGCAGCGGCAGGGCGTTATCCATCAGTGCGGGCAGCAGTCGGCTGCTGGCGAGCGGTTTGAACAGGCAGCTGCGGATACCGCGGGCCTTCAGGGTATCGCTGTCGTGCAGCGTGTGGCTGGGCAGCGCCAGGATCACCCGGTCGGCCAGGCGCAGCGCCTGGCTCAGCTTCTCCTGCGTCGACTCCGTCGTGAGAGAGGTCTTGACCGGCAGGCCGAACAGCAGGATATCGTAGTGGCTGTCCGGGATCACCTGGGCGAACTGCGGGCAGTAGGTGACCTGCAGCGGGGTGACCTTCAGCATATCGAGGGTGCACTGCGCCGCCACCGGGTTGCTTTCGATGTACAGCAGGGTCTGGCCCTGCAGCCGCTCCAGCGGCAGGCTGGAGGGGGGCGCGTTATGATTGAGCTCCAGGCGGATATGGAACCAGAAGGTCGACCCTTTGTGGGGCTGACTGTGGAAGGCGATGTCGCCGCCCATTTCGTTGATCAGCTTCTGGGTGATCACCAGCCCCAGACCGGTGCCGCCGTGGCGGCGGGTAATGCTGGCATCCGCCTGGCGGAAGGCCTGGAACAGCTGGGACTGCTGACGCTCGGAGATACCGATGCCGGTATCGTGCACCTGTACCTCCAGCTCGACGGCCTGGGCGGTCTGGCTGCGCAGCTCGATGCGGATGTCGATGTTGCCCTTTTCGGTAAATTTAATCGCGTTGCCCAGCAGGTTAGTCAGCACTTGCTGCAGGCGCATCGGATCCCCCAGCACATGCTCCGGAACGTCGTTGCGCACGTTGAGCGTCAGCTCCAGCCCCTTGTCATGGGCGCTGGGCGCCAGCAGGGTCGCCACCTCGTCAATGGTTTCACGCAGCATGAACGGGATGTGTTCCAGCACCAGCTTACCGGCCTCCAGCTTGGAGAAGTCCAGTACGTCGTTGATGATGGTCAGCAGGTTGTTGGCCGAGCGTTCAATGGTGTGCAGGTAATCTATCTGGGTGGCGCTCAGCGGCGTTTTCATCACCTGGCGGGTGAAGCCGATCACGCCGTTGAGCGGGGTGCGCAGCTCGTGGGACATGTTGGCCAGGAACTCGGACTTGATGCGAGCGGCCTCCTGGGCGCGCTTCTTGGCCAGATCCAGCTCGACGTTCTGGATCTCCATCTGCTCCAGGGTTTCACGCAGATCGGAGGTGGCCTGGTCGATGTTCTGCTGCATCTCCTCATGGTAGGCGGTCAGCGACATCGCCATCGAGTTGATGCCGTTTTTCAGCATATCCAGCTCACCCAGCATGTGTCCCTCTACGCGGCTATCGAGCTGACCGCGGCGGATACGATCGACGGTGTTGACCATGTTGCGGATGGGGCCGGTGACGTCGCGCATCAGACGGTAGGAGAACAGCAGCGCAATGCACATGCTGATCAGCAGCAGCAGCGTGGCGACAAAGACCTCTTTATACTGCTGCAGGCGCACCGAGCGCAGATCCAGCTCAATGGCGATATAGCCCAGCGGCGCGCTGACGGCGTTTTTATCTTCCGCCAGGCGGTTTTCGGAGATGATCGGGGTACGCAGGATCAGCGCGTCGCCGCGTTTGCTCAGCATCAGATCGGTCGGCGGCGGGCTGCCGTCCGGCAGCTGCAGCATGGCGTAGTTATGGTGATAGTTCGAGGTAACGAACAGATTATTCTGGCTGTCAAAGACTGCGATGGCGCGCACAATGTCCGAGTGACGCCGATGCAGCAGGCCGATCAGCTGGCGCACCGCCTCGCGGCTGCGGAAGGTCATGCCGTATTCGCTGGCGACGGCCAGCGGCTCGATGATGCTGGCGCCGGCGTCGACCAGCTGATCCTGCAGTTCATTGTAGCGGTGCACGACGAAGAAAGTGCTGAGCAGCAGCCCGATCAGCAGCGTCGGGGCCAGCGTCAGGATCATCATGCGCGCCCGCAGGCTGTATTTGGTCATGGCGTTCCGATGTGGGAGAATTGGCGGCAAACTATTATTGGGGTAAGCCCCGGCTTAACCCACCGCACAGATAAGCAATCGACATGGCTCAATTTTACACACCGGGGCGCCGTACCGCGACCCGGAAAAACCTGATTGTGACCGCCACCGATCTGGATGCCTTTGGCCAGGGGGTGGCGCGCGATAAGGGCAAGACGCTGTTTATCAGCGGACTGCTGCCCGGCGAGGAGGCCGAGGTCATCCTGAGCGAGGAGAAACGCCAGTTTTCCCGCGGGCGGGTTACGCGTTTAATCAGCCACAGCCCGCAGCGGGTGGCGCCGCGCTGCCCCCACGCCGGCGTCTGCGGCGGCTGTCAGCAGCAGCATGCGGCGATCGCGTTGCAGCAGCAGAGCAAGTCGCAGGCGCTACAGCGTCTGATGGCGCGTGAGACCGGGGTGGATATGGCGCCGCAGGTGATCGCCGGAGAGCCCTATGGCTACCGGCGGCGCGCCCGCTTTGGGCTACAGTTTAACGCGAGGACGCAGCGGGTGGTGCTGGGGTTCCGTCAGGCGGCCTCTAACGACCTGGTGGCCCTGAAGGCCTGCCCGGTGTTGGCGCCCGCGCTGGAGGCGCTGCTGCTGCCGCTGGGCGAGTGTCTGTCGGCGCTGCGCGCGCGGCGCCGTCTGGGACACCTGGAGCTGGCGCTGGCCGACAATGGGCCGCTGATGGTGCTGCGCCATCTGGATCCGCTCGCGTTGTCGGATCGGGAGGCCCTGGGCGCCTTTGCCCGCCAGCGCGGGCTCACGCTGTACCTGAGCGACGGCGGCGCACCGCAGCGCCTGCTCGGCGAGGCGCCCTATTACCAGATCGACGGGATCCGCCTGGATTTTAACCCGCAGGATTTTATCCAGGTGAACGCCGCGGTAAATACGCAGATGGTCGAACAGGCCCTGGCCTGGCTGGATGTCAGGGCCGATGAGCGCGTGCTGGATCTGTTCTGCGGCATGGGCAACTTTACCCTGCCGCTGGCGCGCCGCGCCCAGCGGGTGGTGGGCGTCGAGGGGGTTCCCGAGCTGGTGGTGACGGCGCAGAATAATGCACGTAACAACGGGCTGAGTAATGTAGAATTCTTCCATCAGAATCTGGAGGAGGACGTGACGCGTCAGGCCTGGGCGGCACAGGGATTTGACAAGATTTTGCTCGATCCGGCGCGCGCCGGCGCCCCCGGGGTGATGCAGCATATCGTTCGCCTGGCGCCGCGTCGGGTAGTCTATGTCTCTTGTAACCCGACCACGCTAGCCCGGGACAGTAAGACGCTGCTGCAGGGCGGCTATCGGTTGACGCGTTTATGTATGCTGGACATGTTTCCCCACACGGGGCATTTGGAGTCGATGGCGCTGTTTGAATCGGCGGCGCAATAGGCATTTGATAGACAGTAGTCGAGAGGGAGAGAACCATGGTCGCGGTAAGAAGTGCTCATTTGAATACGGCTGGTGAATTTGTCCCCGAGCAGTGGGTGGCAAGCCTGAACCTGTCCAATTCTGAGTCGTGTGAGCGTCTCACCGCCACCTGGCGCTATTGTCAGGAGAAAACCGCCGGTAACGCCGCGGCGCCGCTGCTGCTGTGGCGCGGCGTCGAAATGGTCGAGATCCTCTCCACCCTGAGCATGGATAATGACAGCATGCGCGCCGCGCTGCTGTTCCCGCTGGTGGACGGTGCGGTGATCGATGACGCCCGGGTGCGCGAGGACTTTGGCCCTTCCATCGCCGATCTGGTGCGCGGGGTGCTGGAGATGGACGCCATCCGCGAGTTGAAGGCTACCCAGAGCGGGGCGGCCGGGTCAGAGCAGGTGGATAACATTCGCCGGATGCTGCTGGCCATCGTAGAGGACTTCCGCTGCGTGGTGATCAAGCTGGCGGAGCGCATCGCCCACCTGCGCGAGGTGAAGGATGCGCCGGAAGAGGAGCGCGTGCTGGCGGCCAAGGAGAGCTTCAACATCTATGCTCCGCTGGCCAACCGGCTGGGGATCGGCCAGCTGAAGTGGGAGCTAGAGGACTTTTGCTTCCGCTACCTGCATCCGGATGAGTACAAGCGCATCGCCAAGCTGCTGCATGAGCGGCGCATCGATCGCGAGCAGTTTATCGACGACTTTGTGCGCGACCTGCGCGGGGCGATGGCCGAGGAGGGGATCAAGGCGGATATCTACGGTCGCCCCAAGCACATCTACAGCATCTGGCGCAAGATGCAGAAGAAATCCCTGGCCTTTGACGAGCTGTTCGACGTGCGTGCGGTGCGGGTGGTGGTCGAGCGCCTGCAGGACTGCTACGCGGCGCTGGGGATAGTGCATACTCACTACCGTCACCTGCCCAGCGAGTTCGATGACTATGTCGCTAACCCCAAGCCCAACGGCTACCAGTCGATCCATACGGTGGTGCTCGGGCCGCACGGCAAGACGCTGGAGATCCAGATCCGTACCCGCCAGATGCACGAGGACGCCGAGCTCGGCGTGGCGGCGCACTGGAAATACAAAGAGGGGCCGCAGGCGGGCGGCCGCTCCGGCTACGATAACCGCATCGCCTGGCTGCGCAAGCTGCTGGCCTGGCAGGAGGAGATGGCCGACACCGGCGAGATGATCGACGAGGTGAGAAGCCAGGTGCTGGACGATCGGGTGTATGTCTTTACCCCCAAGGGCGACGTTATCGATCTGCCCGCCGGCTCCACGCCCCTCGACTTCGCCTACCATATCCACAGCGACGTCGGCCACCGCTGCATCGGTGCCAAGATCGGCGGGCGCATCGTCCCCTTTACCTATCAACTGCAGATGGGCGATCAGGTGGAGATCATCACCCAGAAGCAGCCTAACCCGAGCCGCGACTGGCTGAACCCGAACCTGGGGTATGTCACCACCAGCCGCGGGCGCGCCAAGATCCACAACTGGTTCCGTAAGCTCGATCGCGATAAGAACATCCTGGCCGGGCGCCAGATTCTGGATGACGAGCTGGCCCGTCTGGGGATCAGCCTGAAAGAGGCGGAAAAGCTGCTGCTGCCGCGCTACAACGTGCATACCCTGGACGAGGTGCTGGCCGCCATCGGCGGCGGCGATATCCGCCTGAACCAGATGGTCAACTTCCTGCAGGGCAAGATCAACAAGCCCAGCGCGGAGGAGGCCGATCGCGAGGCGCTGAAGCAGCTGACCCAGAAGGGGCAGTCCAGCGTACGCAGCGACAAGAGCAGCGGCCGGGTAGTGGTCGAAGGGGTCGGTAACCTGATGCACCACATCGCCCGCTGCTGTCAGCCGATCCCCGGCGATGAGATCGTCGGTTTCATTACCCAGGGGCGCGGGATCTCCATTCACCGGGTCGACTGCGACCAGCTGGATGAGCTGCGTCGCCACGCGCCGGAGCGGATTATCGACGCGGTATGGGGCGAGAGCTACTCCAGCGGCTATTCGCTGGTGGTGCGGGTGACCGCCAACGATCGCAGTGGGCTGCTGCGCGACATCACCACCATATTGGCCAACGAAAAGGTCAATGTGCTGGGGGTCGCCAGCCGCAGCGATACCAAGCAGCAGATGGCGACCATCGATATGGAGATAGAGATCTATAACCTGCAGGTGCTGGGCCGGGTGCTGGCCAAGCTGAATCAGCTGCCGGACGTGCTGGACGCGCGTCGTCTGAACGGCGGACGCGGCGGCGCGGAGTAAGTCCGGGGCCGCCTCCCCACTGTCTGACGCGCCGGCCCGGGTTGGGCCGGCTGGCGTCGCTCTCTTTTTTACTGCGGGAATAACACCGATGACCACACCTGCCATGCAACGACTGTTGACGATTATGCGCACGCTGCGCGATCCGCAGCGGGGCTGTCCTTGGGATCTACGTCAAACTTTTGCCACAATCGCGCCCTATACGCTGGAAGAAACCTATGAAGTGCTTGACACGATTCAGCGCAGCGATTTCAATGGACTTCAAGAAGAGCTGGGCGATCTGCTGTTTCAGGTCGTGTTCCATGCGCAGATGGCTCAAGAGCAGGGGCTGTTCGACTTTGACGACGTGTGTCAAAGCATCTGCGACAAGCTGGAACGCCGCCATCCCCACGTGTTCGACGCGGAGTATGACGGGACGGCGCAGGCGTCCGTGGCGCGCTGGGAGCAGCGTAAGCAGCGGGAGCGGGCGCAAAAGGCGATGGACTCAGCGCTGGATGATATTCCGCAGGCGCTGCCGGCGCTGATGCGCGCCGACAAGATCCAGCGGCGCTGTGCCTCGGTGGGATTTGACTGGGACACCCTGGGGCCGGTGCTGGGCAAGGTTTACGAAGAGATAGACGAAGTGATGGATGAGGCGCAGCAGGCGGTGGTGGATCAGACCCGCCTGAGTGAGGAGGTGGGGGATCTGCTGTTCGCCACGGTCAATCTGGCGCGTCATCTCGGCTGTCGTGCAGAAACCACACTGCAGGAGGCCAACCGTAAGTTTGAGCGCCGTTTCCGCGCGGTCGAGCAGGCGATAATCGCCGGTGGACAGACGCTGGATAGCGCCTCGCTAGAGGAGATGGAAGCGGCGTGGCAGCAGGTAAAACAGCAAGAAAAACAGTAGGGTGGCGCGCCGCGGCGACGGTGGTTTTCCGTTTTGTTTTGGCTGTTTGATACGCTGCGACAGAGATTAATGGGATTTTTTGGCGTTTTTTCTCTGTATCTTGTTGTTTAAGAAGTAAAAGAAGATTATTGCAGGCGGTGTTTGGGCGCAGAAAACGGCGCGGACGGGATCAGATCGTTTGTGGCAAATAAAACCTTCGGGTATACTACTGTCCCGTCCTGGTTCTTCCATCGTCTTTAAACCTAACTCTCAGGTTCAGCATGACAACGAATTATATTTTTGTGACCGGCGGGGTCGTATCCTCTCTGGGTAAAGGCATTGCCGCAGCCTCCCTGGCGGCCATTCTTGAAGCCCGTGGCCTCAATGTATCCATGATGAAGCTCGACCCGTACATCAACGTCGATCCGGGTACCATGAGCCCGATCCAGCACGGGGAAGTTTTCGTTACCGAAGACGGCGCGGAAACCGATCTGGACCTGGGTCACTACGAGCGCTTCATTCGTACCAAAATGTCCCGTCGCAATAACTTTACCACCGGGCGCATCTACTCCGATGTGCTGCGTAAAGAGCGCCGCGGCGACTATCTGGGCGCCACCGTTCAGGTGATCCCGCATATCACTAACGCCATCAAAGAGCGCATCCTGGAAGGGGGCGAGGGCCACGACGTGGTTCTGGTTGAGATCGGTGGCACCGTCGGTGATATCGAGTCGCTGCCGTTCCTGGAGGCCATCCGCCAGCTGGCGGTCGACGTCGGTCGTGAGCACACCATGTTCATGCACCTGACCCTGGTACCCTACATGGCGGCCGCCGGTGAGGTGAAGACCAAGCCGACCCAGCATTCCGTGAAAGAGCTGCTCTCTATCGGTATCCAGCCTGACGTGCTGATCTGCCGCTCCGATCGCGCGATTCCGGCCAACGAGCGCGCGAAGATCGCGCTGTTCTGTAACGTACCGGAGAAAGCGGTTATCTCCCTGAAAGACGTAGATTCCATCTACAAGATCCCGGGGCTGCTCAAGTCGCAGGGGCTGGATGAGTTTATCTGCAAACGCTTCAATCTGGCCTGCCCGGCGGCGAATCTCTCCGAGTGGGAACAGGTTATCTTTGAAGAGGCCAACCCCGCCGGTGAAGTGACCATTGGGATGGTCGGCAAGTACGTCGAGCTGCCGGACGCCTATAAGTCGGTGATCGAAGCATTGAAGCACGGTGGGCTGAAAAATCGCGTCAGCGTGAATATCAAGCTGATCGACTCGCAGGATGTCGAAACCAAAGGTACCGAGATCCTCAAAGATCTGGATGCTATCTTGGTGCCGGGTGGCTTCGGCTATCGCGGCATTGAAGGGAAGATCGCCACCGCTCGCTATGCGCGCGAAAACAATATCCCGTATCTGGGCATCTGCCTGGGTATGCAGGTTGCCCTGATGGAGTTTGCCCGCAACGTCGTGGGCATGGAAGGCGCCAACTCAACGGAGTTCATGCCGGATTGCAAATACCCGGTCGTGGCGTTGATCACCGAGTGGCGTGATGAAGAAGGTAACGTTGAAATGCGCAGCGAAGACAGTGATCTGGGCGGTACCATGCGCCTGGGCGGTCAGCAGTGCAATCTGGTGGACGGTACGCTGGCGCGCCAGCTGTACGATGCGCCGAGCATTGTGGAGCGTCACCGTCATCGCTACGAAGTGAACAACATGCTGCTGAAGCCGATCGAAGCCGCGGGTCTGCGCGTCTCCGGCCGTTCAGCGGACAATAGCCTGGTGGAGATCATCGAGCTGCCTAACCACCCGTGGTTCGTGGCCTCGCAGTTCCATCCGGAGTTCACCTCCACCCCGCGTGATGGGCATCCGCTGTTCTCCGGCTTTGTTAAAGCGGCGGCGGAATACCAGAAACGTCAGGTGAAATAAGTGATTATGGGCAGGCGCGGGACTTTTGTTCCGCGTCTGTCGTCTGGAGTTTTAGTTTAACTTGTATCGAGGAAAACCTAATGTCCAAAATCGTTAAAGTCATCGGTCGCGAAATCATCGACTCCCGCGGTAACCCGACTGTAGAAGCCGAAGTTCATCTGGAAGGCGGTTTCGTCGGTATGGCTGCTGCGCCGTCAGGTGCTTCTACCGGTTCTCGCGAAGCGCTGGAACTGCGCGACGGTGACAAGTCACGTTTCCTGGGTAAAGGCGTCCTGAAGGCGGTTGCCGCCGTCAACGGCCCGATCGCTGAAGCCATCATCGGCAAAGACGCGAAAGACCAGGCTAACATCGACCAGATCATGATCGAACTGGACGGTACCGAAAACAAATCCAAGTTCGGTGCTAACGCCATCCTGGCGGTTTCCCTGGCTAACGCGAAAGCTGCCGCTGCCGCTAAAGGCATGCCGCTGTACGCGCACATCGCCGAACTGAACGGCACTCCGGGCAAATACTCCATGCCGCTGCCGATGATGAACATCATCAACGGCGGTGAGCACGCCGACAACAACGTCGACATCCAGGAGTTCATGATCCAGCCGGTTGGCGCTAAGACACTGAAAGAAGCGGTACGCATCGGTTCTGAAGTGTTCCACAACCTGGCTAAAGTTCTGAAAGCCGAAGGCATGAACACCGCCGTGGGTGACGAAGGTGGCTACGCGCCGAACCTGGAATCCAACGCCGCTGCGCTGGCTGCCATCAAAGAAGCCGTTGAGAAAGCCGGTTACGTGCTGGGTAAAGATGTTACCCTGGCGATGGACTGCGCCGCTTCTGAGTTCTACAACAAAGAAACCGGTATGTACGAACTGAAAGGCGAAGGCAAATCCTTCACCTCTAACGAGTTCACTCACTACCTGGAAGGTCTGACCAAAGAGTTCCCGATCGTCTCTATCGAAGACGGCCTGGACGAGTCTGACTGGGACGGTTTCGCTTACCAGACCAAAGTGATGGGCGACAAGCTGCAGCTGGTGGGTGACGATCTGTTCGTAACCAACACCAAGATTCTGAAAGAAGGCATCGAGAAAGGCATCGCCAACTCCATCCTGATCAAGTTCAACCAGATCGGTTCTCTGACCGAAACTCTGGCGGCTATCAAGATGGCGAAAGATGCTGGCTACACCGCTGTCATCTCTCACCGTTCTGGCGAAACCGAAGATGCCACTATCGCTGACCTGGCGGTAGGTACCGCGGCAGGCCAGATCAAGACCGGTTCCATGAGCCGTTCTGACCGCGTTGCCAAGTACAACCAGCTGATCCGTATCGAAGAAGCGCTGGGCGCGGCTGCACCGTTCAACGGTCTGAAAGAAGTGAAAGGTCAGCACTAATCGCTGCCGTTTCACCGACGCAAAAAACCCGCCATATGGCGGGTTTTTTTATGTCCGCGGTGTAACGATCAACTGACCGCCTCCTCACTGCGCAGGATCTGGTACAGCTCATCCTTGATCCTCAGTTTTTCGCGCTTCATGGCGGCGATCTGCTCATTGAATAGCGCGCCGGGTCTGTTTTCGGCCCTTCTGATTTCATGATCCAGCTGGTTATGCTCATGGAACAGGGTGGCAAATCGGACGTCTTCGGTTTTCAGACGGGAGATCAGATCACGATACTCTGGGAACATAAGCCCTCCTTTTGGTCAGAACCCATCGTTAACTATGGCACAGAAATAGTGGTGAGTTTGTAACCAGGCTCTCAGCTTGTCGCTTCGCCGCGCAGGATCGCCGCAGGGAGGGGGATAAAAAACGGAGGCCGTGCTTGGCACGACCTCCGGGTCTCGTTGATGGGGGATTACAGGCCGGCGATCACTCGGCGCAGCAGACGGATGCGCGGGGCGACGCTCTCCAGCTCCAGGTATTCGGCCGGGCTGTGGAAGCCGGCGCCGATCGGGCCAAAGCCATCCAGCGACGGGATCCCCAGCGCCGCGGTGTGGTTGGCGTCGGAGCCGCCGCCCACCGCCTGCCAGGTGATGGCGATCCCCTCTTCACGCCCCGCCTGTTCGACGCGGGCCATCAGGGCTTCGGTATCGCCCGACGGCGCCATGGCCGGGGTGTGGGCATCCTGCTGCAGCGTGCAGCTGACGCCGTCCAGGAACGGCTGCTGACAGCGGGCCTGCAGCGCCTGATTGACGCGCTGATACTCATCGTTGCACCAGAAGCGCAGATCGACCACGGCCTGAGCGTGGTCGGGCACGATGTTTGCCGCGTCGCCGCCGCTGATCACCCCGACGTTGAGGGTGGTGCCCTTGTCGCTGTCGCCCAGCTGGTTGACGGCGATGATGGCGTGGGCCAGGGCGGTGATCGCCGAGCGTCCTTTCTCCGGATCGTTACCGGCGTGGGCGGCGACGCCCTGGAAGTCGAGGCGATAGCGGGCCATACCTTTCCGTGCCTTGACCAGGGAGCCGTCGGCGCGCGCCGCTTCGCACACCAGCACGCAGCCGCTGCGCTTGGCCAGCTCGCCAATCCAGGCGTGGGAGTGGACGGATCCAGTCTCTTCATCCGGGTTCATGGCGACGGCGATGCGCAGGCGCTGGCGATCGCGCTCCTCCAGACCACGCAGGGCCCACAGAATATTGAGCAGGCCGCTCTTCATATCCGAGACGCCCGGCCCGTAGGCGCGGCCATCGCGTACGCTCAGCGGACGCTCGGCGGCGGTGCCCGGAGGGAAGACGGTGTCCAGATGGCCGACCAGCAGCACATCGTAGCGATCGGCCTGCGGCTGGTTGGTGACAAAGACCCCCGGTCCGACCTGATCGCCGAGATCGACCCGCTCCGCGTGCCAGCCGGCGTCGCGGTACAGGCCGGCAAAGATGTCGGCGACCCGGGCGACACCGTCGCGGGTCTGGGTGCCGCAGTCGACGTTGACCACACTGCGCAGTTCGTCCAGATACTGTTCCAGCTGTATCATTCGATCTCTCCTTGAGTTACAGAATTACGCGCATGAGCAGCATGGCGATGAAGGCGTTGATGACGGAGATGCCGATCATCACCGGGATCCGTTTGGCGGCGGTGCCGATAACGCCGAGGATACGCCCGGCATACTGGATCTGGGAGCCCATCAGGTAGATGGCCGGCGCCAGGATCGCCAGATGGGTTCCGGTGAGGATACCCTGGTCGAACAGCGCCACGGCAACGCCCACGCCGCCGCCCATGGACATCCAACCGCCGATCAGCACGGCGGCGGCCTCACCCGGCAGGCCAAACAGCCCCATCAGCGGGCCAAACACCAGCGCCATCCCTTTCAGGGCGCCGGTGATCTCCAGGGCCTTGATCAGCACAAAGGCCATCAAGACGTTGGGCAGGGTGCTGGTGGTAGCAATGTTCCAGCCTTTACGCGCGCCGGCGACGAAGACGTCGGTGATCATGGGCTTCGATGCGGAGGTAGAAATAGGTGCAGACATTAGGCTTCTCCCTGTGCCGGATGGGTTACATTTTTTGCGCTGTTACGTGTCGTCAGGCGCAGGTACAGGCGCATCAGGTTGGCGCCGAAAATTTTCATCACGAACATCACCGCCACGCACAGGCCGATAGAGGCCGGTACCGCCGGGGTGCCGTCGAGGGTCATCAGGGTGAACAGCACCGCGCCGGAGGAGAAGAAGTTGGTGATCATGGCGCCGGCGGAGAACTGGAACATGGTGAAGACGTCACGCTCGTGTTCGGCGATCTGTCCTTCGTCGGAGAGGTTGCGGGTCAACGAGGCACCAACGTCGGTGCTCTGCAGTGAGCCGATCATCGCCAGGCCGGCGGCGCCGGGGATCCCCAGCAGTGGGCGCAGCAGCGGCGTCAGCAGCTTACGGGCCGCGTTGAGCGCGCCGTAGTGCTCCAGCACGTTGATCATCCCCAGGGCGAACATGACCGCCGGGATCAGGCCAAAGGCGAACAGAAATCCGTCCATGGCACCGGAGCCACCCTTACCGCGGAAGGTGCTGGTGGCGGCGTTCACCGCATCGCCGGCGCTGCTGACGCCGCTGACCACCTTACCAAATGCGCCGTTGAGGGTGGTGAAGTCGAAGACGCCGTACCATTCTTTTCCGCCCAGCAGGCCGGAGAAGAATACCATTGCGAAGATCAGCGCGATATAGGCGCCGAAGCCGACGCGCTGTTCCGTGGGCGGGGCGCTGGGTGGGATTGGACTACTCATGGATCATTTCCTTATGCCAGGTGTGAAGTGTTACAAAAGACAAGAATACGAATATTCAGTAATACTTTTTTAGAATATATGACCTGGAGCAATAAAAATATTGGTTATTTATACGACTAATTAATAATTTGAGATATCGCACGTGGAAAAATCGGAATTCCGTGCTAATAGTTCGGAATTGCAGAAATGTTACCGGGAACTCGCGCGCGAGGGCGGCGGCCATAAAAAATCCCCGCCGGCGTCAGCGGGCAGGGATTGCAGGGGAATGCGCCGATCGCAGCGATCAGTACATCAGGGAGTAGAGCTGGCGGCGGAACTTAGCGGCCAGCGCATCGCCGGTGCCCAGGGCGGCCAGAATGTCCATCAGCGTCTTGCGCGCCGCTCCGTCACCGGCGGCCAGATCGTGGCGCAGGTGATCCATCAGCAGGGTCAGCGCCTCTTCATTGCGTCCGACCTGATGCAGCTGCAGGGCCAGCTGGACGGCCAGCGCCACGTTCTGCGGCTGTTCGGCGACCTGCTGCTGTAGCTGCTGGATCTCCGGGGAGTCGGCGGCCTGCTTCATCAGCTCGATCTGGGCGATCAGGCTCTGGTAGTGAGTATCCTGATCCTGCAGCGGTACGGTGGTCAGCAGGGCGCTGGCCTCGTCGCTGCGGTTTAGGGCGATCAGGGTTTCCGCCAGCGCCAGCGTGATATCACTGCGGGTCGGCGCCAGGGTGTGGGCCTCTTTCAGCAGCGGCAGGGCCTCCGCCATATTGCCGGCGGCCATTAGCTCCGCCGCCTGGGCGGCCTTTAGCTCTTCTGGCTTGGGTAGAACCCGGGCCAGCAGATCGCGGATCTGCTCTTCCGGCTGCGGTCCCTGAAAGCCGTCAAGCGGCTGACCGTCCTTAAACAGGTAGACCGTCGGAATGGCGCGTAGCCCGAACTGGGATGCCAGCATCTGTTCGGCGTCGCAGTCGACCTTGGCCAGGATGAACTGCCCGGCGTACTCGGCGGCCAGCTTTTCCAGCACCGGCGTGAGCTGTTCGCAGTGTTGGCTGCGGGCAGACCAAAAGTAAAACAGCACCGGCACCGACATGGATTGCTCCAGCGTCTGGTGTAGGTTGGCTTCGGTAATGTTGACTACGGTGGCGTTGATCATGGTGGTTTCTCTCGATCCCTTCGGCTAGATAAAACGGATATGGGGGCGGCGGCGGCAATTACAAGATCAGCGCGCCGTCGAATGGCCACTCAGAATGCGATCCAGCACGCGGCCCGGCAGGATCCGTCGCAGCAGGCTGAGCACGTGAGCGATAACGGTGACCGGATAGCGCAGGCGCGGACGCGGACTCTCCAGCGCGTGGCGCAGCTTGGGCAGTATCGCCTCCGGGGTCAGGGCGAAGCGGGCGGCGATGCTGGGGTTGGTCACCGGCCTAGCGCTGTCGCACTGGTGCACGTTGTGGGTAAAGCGCGTGTGGATGGGGCCGGGCTCGATCAGGGAGACGTGTACGCCGCTGCCGCGCAGCTCCATGCGCAGCGCATCCGACCAGCCCTCCAGCGCATATTTGCTGGCGGCATAGGCGCCGCGTCCGGGGGTGGCAACCAACCCCATAATGGAGCTGGTCTGGATGATGCGCCCCTCACCCTGGGCCAGCATCGCCGGTAGCAGCAGCTGAGTCAGCTGATGGGTGCCGAACAGGTTGGTGGCGAACTGGCGCTCCAGCCCCTCGCGGCTGATCTGGCTGAGGGGCCCATAGAGGCCGAATCCGCCGTTATTGAACAGGGCATACAGACGCCCGCCGGTCAGCGTCAGTACCCGACGGGCGGCCTGCTCTACGCTCTCGGCGCTGTCGAGATCCAGCGTGATGCCCTCCATCCCCATGGCCTCCATCGCCGCGACGTCCTCCGCTTTACGGCAGGCGGCCAGCACTCGGTAACCCCGCTGGTGTAGATCCTTGGCCGCTGCCAGTCCGATGCCGCTAGAGCTGCCGGTGATTAAGATGGCTTTTTGCATAAGTTTACCTAAGTTGCCCTGTTGGTCGCTGAATATTCATGTTTAATTAATAGACGGCGCACCGTCCTCCGCGCGCGTTAGCTGCGGCAGCAGGCGCTGCGCCATCCAGTCGGCGATAAACGGCTGGGCCAGCGCGTTGGGGTGCAGGCCGTCATCCTGGATCCAGTCGGGGTGGCTGACCACCGCCTCCATGTAAAACGGCAGCAGCACCGTGCCAAAGTGCGCGGCCAGCTGAGGGTAGATAGCCGCGAAGGCGTCGCCGTAGCGCCGGCCGTAGTTGGGCGGCAGGCGGATCTGCATCAGCAGCGGCGTGGCGCCGGCCTGCTGCACCTGTCCGATGACAGCGGACAGCGTAGCGGCGATGGCGTCGGGAGCAACGCCGCGTAGCCCATCGTTGGCCCCTAGCTCAATCAGCACCCAGCGCGGCCGGTGCTGCTGCAGCAGCGCCGGCAGGCGCAGCAGGCCCTGCTCGGCGGT
The DNA here is from genome assembly GCF_000264765.2 of Edwardsiella anguillarum ET080813. Lineage (GTDB taxonomy): Bacteria > Pseudomonadota > Gammaproteobacteria > Enterobacterales > Enterobacteriaceae > Edwardsiella > Edwardsiella anguillarum. The sequence continues at coordinate 768,057 of NZ_CP006664.1, read as the reverse complement.
ATCGCCGCTGATGCTGGCGTTGATCACCGTCAGCGGCGGGGTACGCCGCTGCCATTGCTGTGCCAGGCGTGCGACCCAGCCCTGCTGTTCCGGCAGGCGATAGGCGGCGCTCAGGCTGTCCCCTAGCACCAGCAGTGTATCGGCACGGGCCGCCGTTAGGCCACACAGGATCATGACCACTATCAGGAGTATTCGATGCCAGCGCAAAACGTAATTGAAGTTCATCATGTCGCCAAACGGGTTGGTGAGGGTGAAAACCAGATCTCCATCCTTACTGCTGTCGACCTGGTTGTCAAACGCGGACAGAGTCTGGCGCTGATCGGTGAGTCGGGATCGGGAAAATCGACGCTGCTGGGGATCTTGGCCGGGCTGGACGATGCCAGCGACGGCGAGGTGCGTCTGCTGGGGCACCCCCTGTCACAGCTGGATGAGGAGGGGCGCGCCGCCCTGCGCGCCCGCGATATCGGCTTTGTGTTTCAATCATTTATGCTGGTTCCGACCCTGACGGCGCTGGAGAACGTACAGCTGCCCGCGCTGCTGCGCGGCGAGAGTGAGCGCGACAGCGGCCAGCGTGCCGCGGCGCTGCTGACGCAGCTGGGGCTGGGGCAGCGCCTGCGCCACCTGCCGGCCCAGCTCTCCGGCGGTGAGCAGCAGCGGGTCGCGCTGGCGCGCGCCTTCAGCGCCCGGCCGCAGATCCTGTTTGCCGATGAACCGACCGGCAACCTGGATCGCCAGACCGGCGATCGCATTGCCGATCTGCTGTTTGAGCTGAACCAGCGCCAAGCGACGACGCTGGTGCTGGTGACCCACGATGTTCAGTTGGCGACACGCTGCCAGCGGCGTCTGCGGCTGGTGGACGGAACGCTGCGGGAGGTCGCGTGATCCGGCGCTGGTTCTGGCGCGAATGGCGTACTCCGTCGCTGCTGATCGTCTGGCTGGCGTTGGCGCTGGCGGTCGCCTGCGTGCTGGCGCTGGGGCGCATTGGCGATCGTCTGGATCAGGGGCTGCAGCGGCAGGGACGCGAGGCGATCGCCGCCGATCGGGTGCTGCGCAGCTATACGCCGGTGCCGGAGGCGTGGCTGGCGCAGGCGCGGCGGGAGGGGATCCGGGTCAGCCAGCAGTGGGTGTTTTCAACCATGGCGTTTGCCGAGGGGAAGCTGCAGCTGGCGGAGGTGAAGGCGGTGGACGACGCCTACCCGCTGTATGGGCGGCTGGATACGCGCCCGTCGCGCCAGATGCCGCGCCCCGGCGAGGCGCTGGTCGCGCCACGGCTGATGGCGCAGCTGGATCTGCGCCCCGGCGATGCCGTGGAGGTGGGGGATATAACGCTGCGGGTGGCCGGCGAGGTCGACCGGGAGCCGGATGGCGGGTTCAGTCTGCTGAGCAGCGCGCCCAGGATGCTGATCGCGCTGGCAGACGCCGAGCGCAGCGGAGTGGTGCAGCCGGGTAGCCGGGTGAGCTACCGCTATGGACTGGCCGGCAGCCGCGAGGCGCTGGCGCGCTATGACGCCTATCTGACGCCGCGCCTGCAGGCGGATCAGCGCCTGACTCAGGCCGCACAGGGCTCGAACGTGTTGGCGCGTACCCTGCAGCGGGCGCAGCAGTTTCTGCTGCTGTCGGCGCTGCTGACGCTGCTGCTGGCCATGGCCGCCGTCAGCGTGGCGATGGGGCACTACTGCCGCCGCCGTCATGCGCTGGTGGCGTTGTTGAAGACGCTGGGCGCCGGGCGGCGTCTGCTGCTGAAGTGGGTGGTCGGACAGTGGCTATGGCTGCTGGGGTCGGCGCTGCTGGTGGGGGCGGGGCTGGGGCTGCTGGTCGAGCGGGGGCTGCTGTGGCTATTGGCGCCGCTGCTGCCCGTCGCGCTGCCGTCGCCCGGTCTCTGGCCCTGGCTGTGGGCGCTGGGGGGGATCCCGCTGATGGCGCTGCTGGTCGCCCTGCGGCCCTATCGTCAGCTGCTGGCGATGCGGCCCCTGCGGGTGCTGCGCGCCGACGCGCCGTGCCCGGTCTGGCCCCTGCGCTACTACCTGCCGCTGATGGCGCTGCTGCTGGGCGCCGGGCTGCTGTGGCTGGTCGGCACCAGCGCACTGATGTGGTCGCTGCTGCTGGGGATGGCTCTGCTGGCCCTGCTGTTGGCGCTGTGCGGCTGGCTGGGGCTGTGGAGCTTGCGCCGACTGGTGCCGGGCAGCCTGACGCTGCGTCTGGCGCTGGGGCGTCTGCTGCGCCAGCCGGGGGCAACCCTGAGCCAGCTGGCGGCCTTTTCGCTCTCTTTTATGCTGCTGGCGCTGCTGTTGATGCTGCGCGGCGATCTGCTCGATCGCTGGCGCCAGCAGCTGCCGCCCGACAGCCCCAACTACTTTCTGCTCAACATCAGCGCGGCGCAGCGCGAGCCGCTGCAGGCGTTCCTGCACGCCAACGGCGTCACTCCGCAGCCGTTTTATCCCATTGCGTTGGCGCGGCTGACGGCGATCAACGGGCGCCCGCCGGCGACGCAGGGGGGCGATGAGTCTCTGAACCGTGAGCTGAACCTCACCTGGCTGGCGTCGCTGCCGCCTGGAAACCCGCTGCTGGCCGGAGAGTGGCCGTCGGGCGCGGGGGGCGTCTCCGTGGAGCAAGGGGTGGCTGAACGCCTGGGTCTGACGCTGGGAGATAGCCTGACGTTTAGCGGCGACAGTCGCCAGTTCAGCGCCCGAGTGACCAGCCTGCGGCGGGTGGACTGGGAGAGTCTGCGCCCCAACTTCTACTTCATTTTTCCGCCCGGCGGGCTGGAGGGGCAGCCGCAAACCTGGCTCACCAGCCTGCGCTATGACGGCGATACGCGGTTCTTGGCTGAGCTTAACCGCCGCTTTCCGACCCTGACGCTGGTGGATATGGGCGCCCTGCTGCTGCAGGCGCGTCAGATATTGGATCAGGTGGGGCGAGCGCTGGAGGTGATGGTGCTGCTGGTGGTGCTGTGTGGGGGCCTGCTGCTGTTGGCGCAGGTACAGGTGGGGATGGATCAGCGCCGTCAGGAGCTGCAGATCTACCGGATCCTGGGCGCTTCGCGGCGGGTGCTGCGCCGCACTCTGTATGCCGAATTCATGCTGCTGGGGCTTGCGGCGGGCGCGGTGGCCGCGGCCGCGGCCGAGGGGGCGCTGTGGCTGCTGCAGCGGCAGGTGTTTGACTTTCCCTGGCAGCCCGCCTGGCCGATGTGGCTGTTGTTGCCGCCGGGCGCCGCGCTGCTGCTGGGGTGCTGCGGCGCCGGGCTGGGAAGAGGGCTGCTGCGGCGCCCCTCTGCGCGCTGATGCTCAGCTCAGCCGTGCGCCGGCCCAGGCCAGGGCGTCCTGGTACTCCGCCGGCAGCTGGCCGCGCAGGGTGTCCAGGGCGCTGACCAGTCGTTGGGACTGGAAGTGGTTCAGGTTGAGATGGCCCACCTTGCGCCCCGGACGAACCGCCTTATCGTACCAGTGCAGGTGCACCAGCGGACCGGCTAGCCATGCGGTGTCCAGCGCGGTGCCGATCAGGTTGATCATCACGGAGGGGGTGGAGACATCCGGGTGCGGCAGCGGCAGGCCGAGCAGCGCGCGCAGGTGCAGCTCGAACTGGCTGATCGAGGCGCCGTTCTGGGTCCAGTGTCCGCTGTTGTGTACGCGCGGCGCTAGCTCGTTAATCAGCAGGGTGTCGTCATCCACCACGAAACACTCCATCGCCATGACGCCGACGTACTCCAGGCGCTGCATGATGCGCTGCAGCATCGTCTGCGCCTTCTCCTGCAGAAAGCTTTCCGGCTGCGGAAAGACCAGGCTGGCGCGCAGAATGCCGTCCTGGTGCAGGTTATGGGTGAGGGGATAGAAAACGCAGCGGTCATCCCGAGCGCGGGCGCCGATCAGCGAGACCTCGCCGATGAAGTTTATCCCTTGCTCGACGATACACTGCCCGTAGACCTCGGCATCCAGCTGGGTTTCAGCGCCGGGGCGGATACGCCACTGACCGCGACCGTCATAGCCGCCGGTGCGGCGCTTGACGATGGCCAGCGGTCCGAGGCGTTCAAACAGGGCGGGCCACTGTGCTGGGGTGGCCAGCAGCGCCCAGGGCGCCGTCGGTAGGCCCAGTTCGTCCAGCAATTGCTTTTGGCTGTAGCGATCGGCCAGCTGTGGGAAGATATCGCGGTTGATAAAGCCCGGGTGGCGGGCCAGCTCGCGGGTCAGCGGCGTGTCGGGCCAGCGCTCTATCTCGGCGGTGATCACCGCCTGCTGCCAGGGCACGCTGTGCGGATCGGCCTCGATACCCACCGGATAGACCGGGATCCCCAGCGGCTCTCCGGCCTGACGCAGCATGCGTCCCAGCTGGCCGTCGCCCAGTACGCAAACCGGCTTCATGCGTCCTCCCGCGGATCGGGATGGTTGAGCACGTCGTCGCTCTGCGCCTGGCGCCAGGCGGCCAGGCGGCGGCTCAGCGGCTCGTCATGCAGCGCCAGGATCTGGGCCGCCAGCAGGGCGGCATTGGCCGCCCCCGCCTTGCCGATGGCCAGGGTGCCAACTGGGATGCCGCGCGGCATCTGCACTATCGAGTACAGGCTGTCGACCCCATTCAGCGCGGCGCTCTGTACCGGTACGCCCAGCACCGGCAGCAGGGTTTTGGCCGCCAGCATGCCGGGCAGGTGGGCCGCGCCGCCGGCGCCGGCGATGATCACCTGCAGCCCGCGCGCCGCCGCCTGCTCGGCAAAGTGAAACAGCTTATCCGGAGTACGGTGCGCTGATACCACCTCTACGTGGCAGGACAGTTCAAGCTGAGTCAGGATTTCGGCGGCGAACTGCAGAGTGGCCCAATCGCTTTTGGACCCCATGACGATGGCGATCCTGGCCGGTGCGGCGCTGGCGGACATGAATGGCGTGCTCCTCTAACTCGGTGGCGGTGACATGGCCGCCCGATCCCGGCGGCCCTGCAAATAAGAGGGGCAAAGCATAGCATAGCTTCGCCGGTGAGGAAAACGTTTGCGTGGCCGCCGCGCCGGGGAAAGATAGCCCCGTTACGCCGTCATGCGCTGGAAACCTCAACGACAAAAGCCGTCGTCCTGGAAGGGCTCTGCGGGGGCCTCAGCCGTTCGACGCCAGAGAGTCTGACGCCATCGTGTTTAAGCGCCGCCGATGGGGGGAGTCGCGATGCGACTCTCCTGCGGCGGCCTTCCGTATCGCTGGCGTTGTCGGCGGGGGAGGGCGGAATACGCGCCCAGGCGTACGCGGCGTAGGCCGGCATGGCGCTATATCAGCTCACGCTGGCGAGGGTTAACCGCGCCGCGATGGGTTAGTCCTCGGCGGGGTGAGCGGGCAGTTCGATCAGGTGTATCCCCTGAGCGTCGACCCGGATCATCGAGCCGTGGGTATGCCAGGCTCCCAGCACCGCGCGCAGGGCGCCGCGGCCATCGTCCAGGCTAAAGTGGTGCAGGGCCGGGCGGTGGGTATGGCCGTGGATCATGCGCTGAACGCCGTGGCGCCGCAGGGTGGCGCAGACCGTCTCCTGGTTGACGTCCATGATGGTCATCGCCTTGGCGCTGTTGCTACGCTGGCTCTGTCGGCGCATGCCTGCGGCGATCTTCAGGCGCAGACGTAGGGGAAGGCGGCGGAACAGCCACTGCAGCAGGGGGTTATGAACCCGGCGTCGGTAGCGCTGGTAGTCGCGATCGTCGCTGCACAGGGTATCGCCGTGCAGCAGCAGAATAGGCTGACCGTACAGCGTAATGATCTGTTCGTCGGGCAGCAGAGTCATGCCGCAGCGCTTGGCATAGGACTTACCCAGTAAAAAATCGCGGTTGCCGCAGATGAAGTAGCAGGGAACGCCGCTGTCGCTCAGACGGCGCAGCGCCTCGGCGACCTGCCGGTGCAGCGGCTGGGGGTCATCATCGCCTATCCAGTAGTCGAAAAAGTCGCCCAGAATGTACAGGGCTTCTGCCTTAGGGGCTTCTTCGGCAAGAAAACGCAGAAAACCGGCGGTGATCGCCGGTTCCTGTTGGCTGAGGTGTAAATCAGCGATAAACAGCGTTGCCATTCGGGCGATTATTCGCTCACGGTAACGCTTTGGATGATCACGTCTTCACGCGGAACATCCTGGTGCATGCCGTTACGGCCGGTGGAGACACCCTTGATCTTGTCGACCACGTCCATGCCTTCCACCACTTCGGCGAATACGGCATAGCCCCAGCCGTCCGGGCGCTCGGAGCGGAAGTTGAGGAAGTCGTTATCAACGACGTTGATGAAGAACTGGGCGGTCGCAGAGTGCGGATCGTTGGTGCGCGCCATGGACAGCGTGCCACGGGTATTCTTCAGGCCATTGTTGGCTTCATTCTTGATCGGTGCCTTGGTGGCTTTCTGTTTCATGCCCGGCTCGAAACCGCCGCCCTGGATCATGAAGCCATCGATCACGCGGTGAAAGATGGTGTTGTCGTAGAAGCCGTCACGGCAGTATTCCAGGAAGTTGGCAACGGTAGCCGGTGCTTTGTCGTCAAAGGTTTTGATGACGATGTCACCATGATTGGTGTGGAAAGTAACCATAACAATAATCCTGTTTTATGATGATTGAAGCAAGCGGGATGATTGTAGCCGATGCCCCTGCCGCTGGCACCTCTTTCTCCGGGAATATTCGCCGTGCGCCGCTCCCGGGCTTCATTCTCTCCGGGCGCTGCGTTAGTATAACCTTTACGTTTCTATCCTGTTATCAGCAACTATCACGGATACCCCCGATGCTTAAAATCTTTAATACACTCAGTCGCCAGAAAGAGGAATTTAAACCCATCCATGCCGGTGAAGTCGGTATGTATGTGTGTGGGGTAACCATTTACGACCTGTGTCACATCGGCCACGGTCGTACCTTTGTCTGTTTCGACGTGGTGGCCCGCTACCTGCGCTACCTGGGCTACAGGCTGAAGTATGTGCGTAACGTGACCGACGTGGACGATAAAATCATCAAGCGTGCGCTGGAGAACAAAGAGAGCTGCGAGCAACTGACCGAGCGTATGCTGGCGGAGATGCATCGCGATTTCGACGCCCTGAACATCGCCCGTCCCGACGTGGAGCCGCGCGCGACCCACCATATCGCTGAGATCATCGCGCTGGTAGAGCAGTTGATCGCCCGCGATCATGCCTACGTGGCCAGCAACGGCGACGTGATGTTCGCCGTCGATACCGATCCGGACTACGGCGTGCTGTCGCGCCAGGATCTGGAGCAGCTGCAGGCCGGTGCGCGGGTGGAGGTGGCCGACGTGAAGCGTAACCCGATGGACTTTGTGCTGTGGAAGATGTCTAAGCCGGGCGAGCCGAGCTGGTCGTCACCGTGGGGCGACGGGCGTCCCGGCTGGCACATCGAGTGTTCGGCGATGAACTGCAAACAGCTAGGGGCGCACTTTGATATTCACGGTGGTGGCTCTGATCTGATGTTCCCGCACCATGAGAACGAGATCGCCCAGTCGACCTGCGCCCACGACGGCGCCTATGTCAACTACTGGATGCACTCCGGCATGGTGATGATCGATCGCGAGAAGATGTCCAAGTCGCTGGGCAACTTCTTCACCATTCGCGACGTGCTAGCGCATTATGACGCAGAGACGGTGCGTTACTTCCTGATGTCCGGCCACTACCGCAGCCAGCTGAACTACAGCGAAGAGAACCTGAAGCAGGCGCGTGCGGCGCTGGAGCGTCTGTATACCGCGCTGCGCGGCACCGACGCCGCGGCGGCGGCGGCGGCGGATGAGACCTTTACCTCTCGCTTCCGGGCGGCGATGGATGATGACTTCAACACGCCGGAGGCCTACTCGGTACTGTTCGACATGGCGCGTGAGATCAACCGCCTGAAAGGGGAAGACATGGCGCAGGCGAATGCGCTGGCGGCGCAGATGCGCGGCCTGGCCCACGTACTCGGGCTGCTGGAGCAGACGCCGGAGCACTTCCTGCAGAGCGGCGCCGCGGCAGGCGACGACGAGGTTGCGCAGATCGAGGCGCTGATCAAGCAGCGCAACGACGCCCGCGCCGCCAAGGCATGGGCGCTTGCCGATGAGGCGCGTGACAGCCTGAATGCGATGGGGATCGTGCTGGAGGATGGGCCGCAGGGCACTACCTGGCGGCGTAAGTAAGGCCGAGTGATAACGCGCAAAAAGCCGGACCCGGGTCCGGCTTTTTTACGTTTGACGCTCAGCTTAGGCGATGACGCGCGCCTGCTGCCCGGCGAAGTCGACCACCTGGCCTGCGACAATCTTTGCGCGCTTGCGCGTTTCGATCGCGCCGTCGACCTTGACCTGGCCCTCGGCGATCAGGTTTTTGGCCTGGGCGCCGCTGTCGCACCAGCCCTGCAGCTTCAGCAGATCGCACAGCTCGACGTGCGGGTGATTGTCCAGATGGAAAGTTTGCATGGTCTTTTCTCTTGCCTTAAAAATTAACCGCCGCGCGGGCGGACACGCCGCTATTGTGCCAGCCTGCAGCGCCTGGCGCACGGGAAAGCTGCGTCTGGGGTGCGATGGCGCGCCGAGGACTTAGCGATCGTGAAACGCCTCACAGGCCTGCAGGGTGTTCTGCATCAGGGTGGCGACGGTCATCGGCCCGACGCCGCCGGGGACCGGGGTGATCCAGCTGGCGCGCTGGGCGGCACCGGCAAAGTCGACGTCGCCGACCACTTTACCGCTCTCCAGCCGATTGATGCCGACATCGATCACCACCGCGCCGGGCTTGACCCATTCGCCGGGGATAAAGCCGGGTTTACCGACGGCGGCGACGATCAGATCGGCGCGCTCGACGTGCTGCTGCAGGTTACGGGTGCGGCTGTGGGTGATGGTGGTGGTGCAGCCGGCCAGCAGCAGCTCCAGCGCCATCGGTCTCCCCACGATGTTGGAGGCGCCGACCATCACGGCATCCATCCCCTGGGTTTCGATGCCGCAGCGCTCCAGCAGGGTAATGATGCCGCGCGGGGTGCAGGGGCGCAGCTTGGGAGTGCGCTGACACAGGCGGCCCAGGTTGTAAGGGTGAAAGCCATCCACGTCTTTGTCCGGATGGATGCGTTCCAGCACGCGGCTGTTATCGATGCCGGCGGGCAGCGGCAGCTGTACCAGAATGCCATCGATGGCCGCGTCTGCGTTGAGTGTATCGATCAGCGCAAGCAGCTGGGCCTCATCGGCACTGTCCGGCAACGCATAGGAGCGGGAGAGAAAGCCGACCTCTTCACAGGCGCGCTGTTTACTGCCGACGTAGATGCGGGAGGCTGGATCGTCACCGACCATGATAACCGCCAGTCCCGGCGCCCGTTTGCCGTCCGCCAGGCGCTGTCGCACCCGTGTCGCCACTTCGCTTCTGACCTGCTGCGCAATCGTTTTCCCATCAATAATTTTTGCTGTCATGGTGAGCTGATCCATCCTGGTTATGTTGCGGGGATAACGCCATTGTCGCAAATGGCTGGCCCGCTGTCAGGTGAATATTGATCTCCATCAATACCCGATAGGCGCGTTTTACAGTGAAAGGCATTGACTCACCCGAGTGGGGCCGTATAATCCCATTCCGCCTGAAACATCAGGCAGATGCACCGGTTGTTTTCCGATGCGCCCTTAGCTCAGTCGGATAGAGCAACGGCCTTCTAAGCCGTGGGTCGCAGGTTCGAATCCTGCAGGGCGCACCATTGAAAATCAATGCGTTACGCGATTTTCAATCCTGCCTATTTTCCCTCCTGTGTCGTTTTTGTGTCGTTAATTGCCAAAAGTGGGTCGATTTTTCTGGCGTACTCGGTAAGGTGATCGACTGCCAGACGTGCATAGCCTCGTACCATTGCGCTTGCTCCCCATCCGCCCACTCCTGGCAAAACAGCGAGTGGAACACCCGATTGTATGAGCCAGATCGCTCAGACGGGGCCCAGAGCGTGAACATGACACGCCTTAATCGTAGTGCGGAGATGTGCTGCCCTAACGCTCTGCGAGAGGGTGGCGATAACGCCTAAAGAGCGCGCGATCTGCGGGCCGATGGGCTAGCGCTGTTATCCTACGCATTGAGGGTCGTCGATTGACGCGCCCTTCGCGCCCTGGCGATATAATCCGTGGGCGCGATGATGTGCGGGGGCTGGATGGCGCCCTGCACAGTAATACCGAGGGGTAAACGGTAAGAGGCGGGGCAGCCCAGAGCGCGCCCTGCTGCGCTGTGTGAGGAATATCTGAAAATCTCCTTGAGCCATTGCTCATCGCTACGGTCATCGATAACATCCCCCACCGCGGTAATGAGACCCCTGGTTAGCGTCGGCTGCGGCAGTCTGGGGATAACTCTCCCTTGTTTACAGTGCTTGCCCCTTTAGCTCAGAGAGGCGTGGGCTAAAGGCTCATAACCGATTGGTCGCTGGCTCAAAGTCAGCAAGGGCCACCATATAGGCGGGCATCGTATAATGGCCATTACCTCAGCCTTCCAAGCTGATGATGCGGGTTCGATTCCCGCTGCCCGCTCCAATCTATCCGCCACTAGCTCAGTTTGGTAGAGCCGATAACCTTGAGGTTGTAGGTGCGAGGTTCGAGGCCTCGGTGGCGGACCACATTTAGCACAGCATTCAGCGATGAAGGGTTTCCCGGAGCGTTTACTGTGCATCCCTAGTTCGGTTTAGCTAGCCACACAATAATCGCCCTCCATCGCATTCTCCACGTTGCTCGTATCGACTTGCCCAAGAAAGCCCATAATGTGCGGCAACGCACCACACGCCGATATCTCGACGATCCTGTGTCCTGCCCTCCCTGCGATCGGATGAATCAACGCGCTCTAATCGGCCATCTTTAAAACCATGCCTTCTCGGCCGTGTGGCGTCATTCTGCCGCCGCCGATCTGCTGGCCGCAGGGCAACGGCAGAGAGGACTCACGCAGCACCGGTGGCCGCACGTTTCACCGTGCGCGGCGCCACCGCTCGGCAAGAGGGAGCCCTGATCGTGGAGGCATGGGGGATGGGATTGCCGTCTTCAGGCTACATCATTGCGGTGGCGCAGGATGATGAGATCGCCCTATTATTTTGATGCGGCGCCTGCTCGCGATGACCGATGGATCGCCAGACGTGTCATGTTGGTCAGGTTGATAAAATGCCTTATATTCGCCGAAGACCCCATCGCATGCGGCGATGGGGTTATTCCAGGTTAAGCTACCTTTTCAAAGTTTCCGATAGCATATTTGGCAGACCCCTCCTTTTTCTTCAGCGTACCGGGATGGCTGGCATCAATATAGCAGGTGCCCTTTGCGCCAAAGCCTTTGCTATCAGGAAGATCGGCCCAATTTAATACAACGGATTGATCCTGTGGGTCAATAACACCAAAGCCTACGTTATGGCAGCCGTTGCCTGATCCGGAAACAAATACGGCATTTCCATCTTGCGTAATCTGATAGGTCATTCCATCGCCATGACATAGCCACTTGCCAGTTAAATTCTGCATATGAATTTCCTTTGGGGATAGAGAGATTGTCCTACTCAATTAACGTTGCGGTGCACCCAGCAATATAAGGAATAGCATAGGCAAGGATAACCCGCAGTGGTTTTATCCTGTTAAAACTTGTCATGGGTCAAACTTATCGGCTTGCAATGTTTTATATATTGCGCACCCAATAGTTCTCGCGCGATATATACAGTATGGCTGAATGTCATTATTTATCGGAGTCGGCGTATTTATTCTTCTCTTGAGCGATGAATAACCCAGCTTTTTATTATAAGCGCGTAGATGGCGGCGCTCGCTCTCTGACGTGTAAGAAAAGATAACAATATTGACGCAGCCGCGGCAGGATAGCCTGGCACAGGCTGTGCTATGGTCACCCACTGTGATGAATGGGTGACGGACGGTGACGGTGAGTAAGCTGGGTGACATATTGCATTGGCGGCGCTGGGGCCGCTTTACGCTGGCGACGCTGCTGACGGGGGGGATCGCTGGGGGGGCGGGATGGCTGGTCGCCCTGCTGCTGCACAGCGTGCAGCACCTTGCCTATGGCTATAGCCTGGATGCGGTTATCAGCAGTGAGTCTTTTCTACAGGGGGTCAGCGATGCGCCGGCGTGGCGCCGTTTTACGGCGCTGATGGCGGCGGGCGGCGTAGCCGGCGTGGGGTGGTACGCGCTGTACCGTTATGGACGCCGTCTGGTCAGCGTGCGCGACGTGCTACGCACTCCGCCGCCGCGGATGCCGCCGCGGGAAAGCATACTGCATGCCGCGCTGCAGGTGATTACGGTCGGGATGGGATCGCCGCTGGGGCGGGAGTCTGCGCCGCGGGAGATGGGGGCCCTGGGGGCGGAGCGTCTGGCCTCTGCGCTGGGGGTTACGGCGCAGCAGACGCGTACACTGATTGCCTGCGGCGCCGGGGCTGGCCTGGCGGCGGTGTACAATGTGCCGCTGGCCGGCGCTCTGTTTACGCTGGAGGTGCTGCTGAAGAGCTGGCGGGCGAGGGCGGTGATCCCGGCGCTGGTCTGCTGCGCAGTGGCGACGCTGGTCGCCCGGATCGGACTGGGGGATGAGTACCAATACCATATGCCGGGTTATCGGGTGACGGAGGGGCTGATCCTCTGGTCGCTGCTGTTTGGCCCGCTGTTTGGCTGTGCGGGGGTGCTGTTTGCCCGCCTGGGACGTTTGGCTGAATCTCGCTCTACGCGTGATGTCCGACTGATCCGGGATAATCTGCTGGCCTTTCTGCTGCTGGCGCTGCTCAGTCTGTGGCTACCGCAGCTGCCTGGCAACGGAAAAGGGGCGACCTGGCTCAGCTTTAACAGCGACGTGGGCATTGCGTTGGCCGGACTGCTGCTATGTGCGAAGGTGGCGGTACAGATGGCGGCTCTGCGGGCGGGGGCACGCGGAGGGCTGATGACGCCGGCGTTGGCCAACGGCGCGCTGCTGGCCTGCATCGTGGGGAGTCTGTGGCTGAGGCTGTGGCCGGGCACCGCGCTGGGGGCGTTCGCCGTCGTCGGCGCCGGGGCGTTTTTATCCGCCTCGATGGGAATGCCGCTGACCGCGCTGCTGCTGGTGTTCGAGCTAACCCATATCAGCCCAGACTTTCTGCTGCCGATGCTGTTGGCTATCGTCGGTGCTACGGTGGCGCGCCGTCTACTGGGCCCCTAGGGGCACGGAGTATGTAATTGGCGCCGTCATGGCCTGAGCGCGCGGCGGCGTATGAGATTCTGCGTCGTGCGGTTTTATATCGATGCGCTGTGCGTCTCATCGCTTGAAAATAAATTTATACATTACGTGCGAAGGAAGGTTTTATTTTAATTTATTATCAATAAATGCGCTGCGCGATAATCTCATAAATAAAATCCAGCCTAGCACTGTCATTTTGTCTAATCTATTTGTGGCGCTGAAGTAGTGTCCGAAAATATGTACAGGAGGTGGACTGTTTTTTGCTGCTTTTTATTATGGAAATAAAATAAAAATGATATTTATAAGAGTAGCAGTATCGAGTGCGTCTAACGAGAATATGACTGAATAAGGAGTTGGTGATGAAAAATAAAACAACATTTATTGGTGGTTCCGTACTGGCGCTGACGCTGGCACTGGCTGGCAACGCCTGTGCCCAGGCGCTGACGATGACCACGGTAACCACGCCGGAAACCATGACTTGCCATGAGTTTACCCAGATGAACCCGAAGGCGATGACGCCGGTTATGGTCTGGGTGGTCAATAAGGATCTCGACTATAAAAACGGTGATTATGTTGACTGGCAGAAGGTCCAGACGATCATGGTGCCGCAGGTGATTAAAGTTTGTAAAAAAGAGCCAGGTAAGAAAATTGTCGAATTCCGCAATCAGCTCCAGGAGCTGGTTTCAGAATAACGTCCCAGAATAACGTCCGGTGCGCGCCCTCTGCGCTGAGCGGGCGGCGACCCATACCCATGATGTCACGGAGATAGAGCCTATCCCATCAGTCAGCGTAGGCGCCTGACGAGCGGGAGTGCGCAGGGGATCTGCGCGCTTCGGCGCGTGTTAACGCCAGCCTCTGCTGGAATAGGCTCTCCGTCGCACCTAAGCCCGCCGATCGGCGGGCTTAGGTCGGCACCTACTTCAGAAACTCACTGTCTTTGAGCACGATAAGCGGCTCGATATCACTCTCTTTCTTGATCACCAATGAGCTGTCTGCGCGCAGGCAGGCGCCGCCGTAGCTACCGCCCACGGTAAAGGTACAGACCTGGATATGCTTGTCCGCCACCCGCGGCAGGCACCATAGCTGCTGATAAATATTCTTCTGGTCGCGGAATTTTCCGCTGGTGGTATCGAGCACCTCCTCATGGCGACTGACCAGATCGATATTGCTGCCACAGCGTCCGGCGATCGGCTTAACGGCGTAGCCGCTGCGGATCAGCGCCGGCGTCGGTTCAAAGTCGGTATCCAGGAGATAGCGGTGGTGGGGGAACAGCGACCACAGGATCGGGAGGATCGCCTTGTTGCCGGGGATGACGGTCCACAGCGGTTCGAACACCATGATTTCCGGCCGCAGCAGAACGTCGATCAGCCGCACCTGGTTTTCCGGTTGGCCGGTGCGGATGGGCACCGCGGCATATTCGGCGTCGCTGACCTCCCGCACCTGCTCCAGGGCGGTCTCCCACGCCCAGGTTTTCCACACGCAGTTCACCTGGCGCCCATCGTCGTCGATCAGCTGACCGGTGGCGTCCCAGCGCAGCGCCGCCAGACCTTTGACTATCTTGCTATCTAAGCCGGCCTGCGACAGCGCCCGCTGCATAAAGAGCGCATGATAGCTCTCCTCGACGTCGTTATCCTGCATGATGTGGACAAACGGGCGGGCGTGGCTGTGGCGCCAGGCGCCGGCCAGCTCGTTGAGCAGATCCTCGCCCGGGTTGTAGCCCGGAACGCCGTCGCCCTGTTTCGCCCAGCGCTGCAGGATCAGCGCGGCCTCCGTATGGCAGGAGGCCGAGTCAGCGTTGTATTCGTAGACCTTCAGCCCCCGTTCATCCATACAGAAGTCCATGCGTCCGGTGATCATGCAGTGGCGACGCTGCTGCCAGGAGAGGCGTAGGCGCGGCCAGAGGATCTTGGGAATATCGAACAGCGCCAGCAGACTGTCATCGCGCAGCACCTTATCGGTGGCGTGCAGGTACATCAGGTGCAGCTCATTGGTGGCCTTGATCAGCTCCTGCTCGGCGCTTTCGCTGATGGTGACATATTGATACGGGTTTTGGTTGATGATGTGCCCATTAGCCTGTACATAGGCCTTTTCGAGGGGATCGTCTTCATTCAGCCAGCGGCCGTCAAAGGTCCCCCTATCGCTGCGCCGGGCGTCATGTAGTGCCATCATCGGCGGTGCGAGAGTGGGCTGGGGTAAACTGTCGCGGGCGTCATCGGTATGGATCATCCAGCCGAGGATCTCGGTATCGTCAAACGAGTCCCGAATGGTATAGCGGTCGTGGTGTCGCTGCAGCGTGAGCTCTCGCGTCCACTGCTGTCCCGGCGGCAGCGGGGCGTGGATAACGTTTTGCTCAGCGATGCGCACCCGGTCTCCCAGCAGCTGGGTGATGACGGCGACGTGGCCGGTATCCTTGAATTCACCGCCTTTCTGCCAGATCAGCAGCGCGCCGGCGACCGGCGCCCGTGCCGAGCCGTTGGCGAAGGCCTGCAGCGGCAGTAGGCTGTCGTTAACCACCTGACGCAGAAAACGCAGGGAGAAAATTTCATAGGCCATGCCGACGTCGGTAAATACGACGCCGTAGTTCAGAAACAGAAAACGGCGGGCAAATTCGACGCACTGCCACTTGTGGCCCATATATTCGTCGTCGATGTAGCTGCGCAAGGAGGCTTCATCGGGATAAACCCGGGGATCCAGCGTGCTATAGTCGGAGGAGTAAATTGCGACGCCGCCCGGTGCATAGCCAAGCAAAGTACCGAAAGGGGCGTCATTGTGGGTGATGTCTACGCTCATGATCCTGACCTCAGTATAACGCTGCTGGAGCTGGCTGGCAGGGTTGAAAAGGGTGCCATCATGGCAAGTCGCTGGCGCCAGCCAGACAGAGGTGGATTCATCATAGCACTAACTCACGGGGCGGCAACGGCGCGGGCAGAAAGGGGCTGGCGACCGCGCTGTGGCTACGCAGCCAATAAAATATAAATATGCTACCGCGTGAGAAATATCTTATTTTATCGCGCCTGGATGATCTTTTTCAGGGATGGCGGCAGGGTACCTTGGTCATTAAATTAATCGTGATTTGAATGTGTTAGCGCATATTAAGCGTATTCTATGCGGCGTTTTTAATAGCGCGATTTTGTTTTATCTAACTGATAATTAAGTGATTGTTTTCAATGATGGCGAGCCGTAGGCGTGCGGCTGTTTGTTTATAGATGGTTTGTGTTTGTATTTTATGCTATGGGCGCCTGCATTAAATAAAATAGAGTGAACCCGTTTTAGTGAAAACGCATAATGACATTCTGGCCGCGTTGGCGGCATTGCCCGTCTTTTTGGCTGGGGCGGCCTCCGCCGCTGAGCCAGGAATGCTGGACACGTTACGCAACAATATTGTTCAGACCTGGGATCAGCCGCAGCATTACGATCTGTATCTGCCGGCGATTACGTGGCACGCCCGCTTTGCCTATAGCCGGGAGAAGATCGATACCTATAACGAACGTCCGTGGGGCGCTGGTTTTGGCCAGTCCCGCTGGGATGAGAAGGGTAACTGGCACGGCCTGTACCTGATGGCGTTTAAAGACTCGTTTAATAAGTGGGAGCCGATCGGCGGCTATGGCTGGGAGGCGACCTGGCGCCCGCTGGAGGGATCGGACTTTCATTGGGGCGCCGGCTATACCGTGGGGGTGACCATGCGTGATAACTGGCGCTATATACCGATTCCGGTGATATTACCGATGGCTTCCGTCGGCTATGGTCCGCTGACGCTGCAAATGACGTATATCCCAGGCACCTATGATAACGGCAACGTCTATTTCGCCTGGCTGAGGCTGCAGTTTTAACGCGGCGCAGGGGGTGACTCACGGTGCGGGCGCCGCCGTTTAGGGCGCGTCCGGCGATAAAATACGGCGGAAAAATTGGTGAGCCGCCGGGTTGTTATCTATCTTTGCTACAGGGTACTCGGTTATTACGTCAACGGGCGTGGCCCGGGGGATGACCATGGTAGCGGAGAGCGTCTTGCTTGCCGATACGGTATTGATTGTGGATGACTCACCGGGCTATCGTCGCCTGCTGGCGACGATCCTGGCGCGCTGGCAATACCGGGTTATCGAGGCGCAGGACGGTGAGCAGGCGTTGGCGTGCCTGGCGAGCCATCGGGTGCATATTGTGATCAGCGACTGGGAGATGCCGCTGATGGACGGCGCCGCGCTGTGCCGGGCGATCCGCGCCGGAGACTATGGTCACTATATCTATCTGATCCTGTTGACTATCCGCCAGTCAACCGAGGATATGCTGGCCGGAATGGCCGCCGGCGCCGACGATTTCTTGACGAAACCCCTCAATCAGGGGCAGCTGCGCAGTCGCTTGCATGCCGCCCGACGCATCATCTCTCTGGAGGCCACGCTGGCGGCGCGCAACGCTACGCTGGCCCATGCCTATCAGCAGATTGAATCCGATCTGCAGGCCGCCGCCGCGATGCAGCGCAATCTGCTGCCCTCTCACGACCAAACCATTAACGGCTTCCATGCCGACTGGCTGTTCTTGCCCTCGGCCTATGTGTCCGGCGATCTGCTGAACTATGTTCTGCTGGATACGCATCATCTGGCGTTCTACTGTGTGGATGTGGCCGGACACGGCGTAAGCGCCGCCATGCTGGCGCAGTCGGTGGCGCAGGAGTTTAACAGCGCGCTGCTGACGCACAGTCTGCTGTTCTCCCCCTCGGCGCAGGATCCTGCGCCGCCGCACCGGGTGGTGAGCGAGCTCAATCGTCGCTTTTGCCTGGAGCCGCAGGAGGATGGCGTCGTGCGCTATTTCACCCTGGTGTACGGGGTGTTGGACACCCGTGACGGCCAGATAGCCCTGTGTCAGGCCGGGCATCCTACGCCGCTGTGGATCCGGGCGGACGGTAGCCTGAGCGGCGTTGGCGACGGCGGTCTGCCGATCGGCATGTTTGAGTGGGCAGAGTATGAGGATCATACGCTGACGCTGGCTCCCGGCGATCGACTGTGCCTGTACAGCGATGGCGTCAGCGAGTGCGACAGCCCGCAGGGCGAGCTGTTCGGCGAGGTGCGCCTGCGCCGTGAGCTGCAGGCGCAGAGCCACGCGGCGGCGCCGCAGCTGCTGCAGACGCTGGCCGCCGCGCTCTCGCGCTGGCACAGCCCCGATGAGGGAACCCCACATCAACGCTTTTCCGATGATATTTCACTGTTGATGATCACCCGCTGCGCCGATGGCCTGCAGGGACGGGTAGAGGAGAATATATGAATTTTGCCGTAGAGGAAGTGGGTGGCCTGACGATTGTCTCGCCGCTGATCCGCCGCCTGGATGCGTCGGTTGCCGGGGTCTTTCGCCAGAACGTCGTTACGCTGATCGAGCAGGGGCACCACCGGCTGCTGCTGGACTTCAGCCAGGTGGACTTCATCGACAGTAGCTGCCTGGGCGCGCTGGTATCGCTGCTGAAGCTGTTAAACAATCGGGGCGATCTGCTGCTGTGCGGGCTGAATGAAAATATCCAGGGCATGTTCCGCATCACCCGGATGGATCGCGTTTTTCATATCGGCACCGATCGCCAGCAGATGCTGGCGCAGCACGGCGCATGAGGCGGTAGGGCATGAAGCTGCGCACCTATTCATTTCCGCTGGCGGCGACGCTGGATAGCCTGGCTCCGCTGGGAGCCGCGCTGCAGGAGTTTTTTAGCGGCGCGCCCCCTGACGTTCTGTTCCAGCTGGAGCTGGCCGCCAATGAGTCCTTCAGCAATATCGTGCGTCACGGTCAGGCGGGGGCGCATCCGGTGGCGGTAACCCTGACGCGCCATCCCCGGCATCTGGAGGTAGTGCTGCGCGATCGCGGGCAGCCGATCCCCCGCGGGGCGCTGCGGCCGACGGCGCCGGATCCCCACATGGACGATCCGTGCAGCTGGCCGGAGCATGGCATGGGCATGCTATTGATCCGTCAAATGACCGATGAGTACCACTACCGCTACGGCGCGGGGGGAAATGAGCAGCGGCTGATCAAGTATCTGCCGCTGGGCGGTGGTACGTGCGCGCCATAGCGCATGACGGGGGCCGCGGGCCGGGCGCATAGCGCGTCGGCGATGGCGACGGGAACGACGGCTCAGGGCGCGCCGCGCCGCAGAGCCAACGGCGTATCACGCCGAGATAACAGGGGTAGCAGCGTATGTCCTATAGCGCGGAAAGCGAGAGCAGTGAAAGCCGTATGCAGCGCCAGATCGTCAGCGCGCTGCGCCATCGCGTCGGTATGGAGCCGGCGGCGGCGGGCCAGCGGGACTGGTTCAATGCCCTGGCGCTGGTGGTGCGTGATCGCCTGTATGACGCCTACTGTCAAACCCGGCAGCGTCACGCGCATCAGCGGCGCAAGCGGGTGTACTACCTGTCGATGGAGTTTCTGATCGGCCAATCGCTGCGCTTTAACCTGCAGAATCTAGGGCTGTACGCGACGGCGCAGGCGGCGCTGGCGGCCGAGGGGCAGGCGCTGGAGGCGCTGTTTGACAGCGAGCCGGACGCCGCGCTGGGCAACGGCGGCCTGGGGCGACTGGCCGCCTGTTTTATGGATTCGCTGGCGACTCTGGACGTCGCCGCCAGCGGTCACGGCATCAAGTATGAATACGGCCTGTTCCGTCAGCTGATCATCAATGATCAGCAGATCGAAAAACCGGATGAGTGGCACTCGGCCGCCTCGCCCTGGATTATCCAGCACCCGAGCCAGAGCATGATCATTCCGATCTACGGGCGTATAGAGCATGGCTTCGACGCGCAGGGAAACTATAACCCGATGTGGCTGGAGTGGAAGGTGCTGCTGGGCGTTCCCAACGACTATTATGTCAGCGGCGGAGAGGATAAGGGGGTTAACCGCCTGCGTCTGTACCACGCGGCGGCCTCTGACTCCTTCGATATCCTCATCTTTAACCAGGGGGACTATCTGCGGGCGGTCGGCGAGAAGATCGGCAGTGAGAATATCTCCAAGATCCTCTACCCCTCCGACGAAATTCTCTCCGGCAAAGAGCTGCGCCTGACCCAGGAGTACTTTCTGGTCGCCTGCACCGTGCGTGACCTGCTGCGTGATTTCTTCGCCGAGCACCAGGATATTCGCCGGCTGCCGGAGTGGGCGGCTGTGCACATTAACGATACGCATCCGGCGCTGATCGTGGTGGAGCTGATGCGGGTGCTGGTGGACGAGTACCGTATCGGCTGGGATGAGGCCTGGTCGATGACCTGCCGCACCTGCTCGTTTACCAACCATACCCTGATGCCGGAGGCGCTGGAGTGCTGGTCGCTGCCGCTGGTGGAGCGCCTGCTGCCCCGTCATCTGCAGCTGATTTATGAGATTAACCACCGTTTCCTGACCACGGTCAGCCGTCGCTATCCCGATGACGCCGCGCCGCTGCTGCCGTCGCTGTCGCTGATCGATGAGAGCGGCGAGAAGCGTCTGCGGATGGTGAATCTGGCGACGCTGGGCAGCCATAAGGTCAACGGCGTCTCGGCCATCCACTCCGAACTGGTGCGCGATATGCTGCTGCCGCAGTTCAGCCGCCTGACCCCCGACAAGTTCGTCAACCAGACCAACGGGATCTCCCATCGCCGCTGGCTACAGCTGGCCAATCCCGCGCTGGCGCAGTTTTTTACCGAGCTTATCGGCCCGGGGTGGCTGGACGATCCCCATCGTTTGGCGCAGCTGTCGGACTACTGCGACGACGGTCAGGTGGTGGATCGGGTGCGGCGGATTAAAACCGACAATAAGCTGGCGCTCAGTAACTATGTCTACAGCCGCTACCGGATCGCCCTGGATCCGATGGCCATGTTTGATGTTCACGCCAAGCGTTTCCATGAATATAAGCGCCAGCTGCTTAACGTATTGCACATTATCTATCAGTATCAGCGCCTGCAGGAGGGCGGGGAGCTGGCGACGCCGAAGATCTATTTCTTCTCCGGCAAGGCGGCGCCGCGCTATACCCTGGCCAAGCTGATCCTGCAGCTGGTGAACTGCGTGGCGCGGCGCATCAGCCAGCTGCCGCGGGTGAACGGAGTTATCCGCGTGGTGTTTCTGGAGGACTACAGCGTCTCGCTGGCGGAGCGGCTGATCCCCGCCTGCGATCTGTCAGAGCAGATCTCGATGGCCGGTACGGAGGCCTCTGGCACCAGCAACATGAAGTTTGCGATGAATGGCGCCCTGCTGATCGGGACGCTGGACGGCGCCAATATCGAAATCCGCCAGGCGGTGGGAGAGCAGAACTTCTACCTGTTTGGCCACACGACGCTGCAGATAGCCCAGAGGAAGGCGCAGGGCTACCGACCCTATGAGGTGTTGAGCCAGCAGCCGTCGCTACAGATGGCGCTGGACGCGCTGGTGTCCGGTGAGCTGTGCGCCGATCGCGAACGGTTCCGCCCGCTGTATGAGATGCTGACCGCGTCGGATTACTACATGCACCTGGCCGACTTTGATGACTATCGCCACGCTCACCAGCAGGCCCAGCTGGACTTTAGCCGGCATAGCGAATGGCACCGCCGCACCCTGTGGGGGATGAGCCGGATGGGGCACTTCTCCAGCGATTACACCATCCGTGGCTACTGCCGCGAGATCTGGAATACCGATGGGTAGCGCCGCGCAGAGGATAAAGGGCGGCCCGCGGGCCGCCCTTTTTTTAGGATGCCGGAGGGCTTACAGCGCCACCACGCGGTTGATTTCGACGACCTGATCGCTGGGCAGATAATAGTAGTCGGTGACATGGGCGCTGTTGCGCATCATGACGCGGAATATCTTACGCTGCCAGGTAGGGAACGCCTTGTTTCGATCCTTCATCATCAGGGACTCATGGCCGATATAGTAGGTCATCTCCTTGGGATCGCTCTGGCAGTGCTCAAAGTCGGCTCCGCTCAGCAGTTGGGGAATGTTGGGGTGCTCCATAAAGCCGTAGTGTGCGCTGCAACGCCACAGATTGGGCGCTATCTGGGTCAGGGTCACTCGCTCCGCGGGCGCGACGTAGGGAATATTGTCGACCAGGATGGTCAGCAGCAGCACGTTGCGGTGCAGTGAACCGTTGCGCTGTACGTGCAGGCGCATCACCGATGGCACTCCGGCGGAGGAGCGGGTCAGGAACACCGCGGTGCCGGGCACCCGCGGGATATTCTGCGCCTCAAGGGTGTGCAGGTAGCTGGCCAGCGGGATCATGCGCTCCTGGGTTTTGCGCAGCACCATCCGACTGCCCTTATGCCAGACCAGCATCAGGGTGAAGATGGCCAGCGCCAGCAGCAGCGGGATATAGCCCCCCTCCAGCAGCTTGGTCAGGTTGGCGCACAGGAACAGCAGATCCACGCACATGAAGAACCCGGCGGCGCACAGGCTGGCGGGCAGGGACCAGCGCCAGATCTCCCGCATGGCGATGAACAGCAGCGACGAGGTCAGGGTCATGGTCAGCGAGACGGCGATGCCGTAGGCCGCGGCCAGGTTTTCCGACGTCTTAAAGAAGATGGCCAGCAGCAGCGTGACGATCATCAGCATTAGGTTGATGCTGCCGATATAGATCTGGCCGTAGCTCTCCTCGGTGGTCTGCTTGATTTGCAGGCGCGGCAGCCAGCCGAGCTGGATAGCCTGGCGCGTCATGGAGAAGGCGCCGCTGATGATCGCCTGGCTGGCGATGATGGTGGCCAGGGTCGCCAAGATCACCAGCGGGATCACCAGCGGCGTCGGGCAGAGCAGGTAGAAGATGTTCTGGCTAAGATCGGCGCCGGAGAGCACCAGGGCAGCCTGCCCGGCGTAGTTCAACAGCAGGCTGGGAAAGACGATGCCGAACCAGGCGCCCCAGATCGGCTTACGTCCAAAGTGGCCCATATCGGCGTACAGCGCCTCGGCGCCGGTCACGCACAGAAAGACGCCGCCGAGCACGACAAAGCTCAGCGTGCCGTGCGTCAGCATAAAGTGGATGGCGTAGTAGGGATTTATCGCCAGCAGTACGCTGGGATGACGGCTGATGCCCCAGATGCCCAGCGCGGCGATAGAGAGAAACCACAGCGTCATAATCGGGGCAAACAGCTTGCTGATCCGCGCGGTTCCCAGATGCTGCAGCGCGAACAGCAGCACCAGAATGACGACCGTCGCTGGCAGAATATAGGGATCCAGCTGCGGCATGACCAGATTGAGCCCCTCTAGCGCGGAAAGGACTGAAATGGCCGGGGTGATCGCCCCATCGCCATAGATCAGCGCCGCACCGAACAGGGCCGCCATGACGATGGCCGGTCGCGAATGTTTGTGGCGCACCAGCAGGGACATCAGCGCCAGAATACCGCCCTCGCCGTGGTTATCGATGCGCATGACGCACAGGGCATATTTAAGCGAGGTAATAATGACCAGCGTCCAAAATACCAGCGAAAGCAGCCCCAGCACATCGGCGGGGGCATGGGGGTTTCCGGCCAGAGAGAGTACCGTTTTCAGGGTATAGAGCGGACTGGTACCAATATCGCCAAAGACGATGCCCAATGCGCCAAATACCAGGATAGGTAGACGCTTGCCGGTGGATGCGTCGTTATCCGTACGCTCGGGCATGACATATCTCCTGATAATTACTTGATTTTCATAGTATAGCATAGACAATTTCTATGATGAATTGGCCTGCGGACGATATTGTTATTCCCCTGCGGCGGCGCGGCGTTGCCATTGATGCTATACGGCGGCGGCGCGATTATTGTCGGTCGGACGTTAAATTATTTTCTATATTTATTTGTCTTGGTGAATTCATTCCAAATATTTATTCATAATAATAAAACTGTGATCGCTAGAATAATTGGATTAAAAAACGTTGGCGTTGCGCTGGTATTTAAATTTAATATTCAAAACACGCTAAGCCTGCTATCTATTTTAATGATGTGTAAATATTAATTATATAGGAAAATTATGAAAAAGATCCCGCTGAAGGAGAACGTCTTCGTTGCCGCCTATGCCCGGATGAACTGGATATTTGACACCTTTCCCCGGGTGTGTGTTTCATTTTCCGGCGGCAAGGACTCTACCGTTTTATTGCATATTGCCGCCGAGGTCGCGCGCAGGAAAAAGCGCCGTATCTTCGTGCTGTTTGTCGATTGGGAGGTGCAGTTCAGCCATACTATCCAGCATATTGAGCGTATGCGTCAGCGCTACCAGGATGTGATTGAGCGTTTCTTTTGGGTGGCGCTGCCGCTGACCACGGCCAGCGGGGTATCGCAGTATGAAACGGAGTGGACCTGCTGGCAACCGGGGGTGACGTGGGTGCGCCAACCGCCGCCGGACGCCATCACCGATCCGGCCTTCTTCCCGTTCCATACGCCGGGTATCAGCTTCGAAGCCTTTGTGGTGGCCTTTTCCCTCTGGCTATCGGGGCGTAAGAGCATGGCGACGCTGGTGGGGATCCGCGCCGATGAGTCCCTGAACCGTTTTATGGCGGTGGCGTCGCATAGCAAGCTGCGCTATGACGACGACAAGCCCTGGACGACCGCCTCCCAGGATGGCTTCTACTATACCGCCTATCCGCTGTATGACTGGAAGGCCAGCGATATCTGGCACTTTAACGCGCAGCAGCGTCTGCCTTATAACCCGTTGTATGATCTGATGTATCGCGCCGGGGTACCGCTGCGTCAGATGCGTATCTGCGAGCCTTTTGGCCCGGAGCAGCGTAAGGGGCTGTGGCTGTACCACGTGCTGGAGCCGGCGACCTGGGGACGCGCCTGCTCGCGGGTTGCCGGCGCCAACGGCGGCGCCATCTACGCCAATCAGAGCGGGGCGTTTTATGCCCTCAATCGGCAGATCGACAAGCCGCCCCAGCATACCTGGAAGAGCTATGTCCACTATCTGCTGGCCAGCATGCCGCAGAAAACGGCGGAGCATTACCGCAATAAGATCGCCATTTATCTGCGCTGGTATCTGAGCCATGGCTACCCGCAGGATATTCCCGATAGCCAGGAGCGCGATCTGGGCGCTCGGGATATTCCCTCGTGGCGTCGGATTTGCAAGACACTGATAAAAAATGACTTTTGGTGTCGAACGCTGTCATTCAGCCCCAATCGGCCACAGGCCTACGCACGCTATGTTAAACGCATACAGCAGAAGCGCCATCAATGGGAGATTATCTGAGATGACCCTAGAAGCCCTAGAGCAGGCGCTGATCGGCCTGCTGGAGTCTCAGTCGGAGACGGCGCAGCGCGTCGCGCTGCTTAATCGGCTGCGTACGCTGCTGCATCGCTACAGCCCCTTTGCCGACGAGCCGGTGGACTGCGTACTGTGGATCGCCAATGAACAGGTTGAGGCCAATGACTATAACCCCAACGTGATGGCGCCGGTCGAAAAGCGGCTGCTGCAGCGTTCGCTGGCCTCGGACGGCTATACCCAGCCGGTGGTAGCGGTGGCGCAGGGAGAGCGCTACGTGGTGATCGACGGTTTTCACCGCTACCTTCTGGGCCGCAAGAACGGGGCGTTACGCCGGCGTCTGCAGGGCTATCTGCCGGTGACGCTGCTGGCCAGCGCGCGTGAGGATGCGGCGGCGCGCATTGCGGCCACGATCCGTCATAACCGAGCCCGCGGCAAGCACCAGATCGCGCCGATGTCCGATATCGTCCGCGATCTGCACCGCCTGGGCTGGGACGAGGGGCGCATCGGCGAAGAGCTGGGCATGGATGCCGATGAGGTGCTGCGGCTCAAGCAGATCAGCGGGCTGGCGGAGCTGTTTGCTGACGAAGGCTACAGCCAGGGATGGACAGTGAAGTAGTCGGCGTAGCGCCAAACGGGGCCGCCAGGCGCCTGATGGTGGTCGGCGGCGTGTCATACGCTGGCGCAGGATGCCCTAAACGCCGTTTTGCGCCTGCAGGGCGGCCTGCACGACGGCGGGCATGTTGGCCATTTGTGCCAGCTCGGCGTCGTTCAGCCCATAGCGGGCATAGTCGGCGCTGTCTGGGTAGCTGACCCGCACGTGGCCATCTGGCTGCTGGGTGATGAGCACCCGGTAGGGCAGCGCCAGCGCCAGCTCCGGGTGGGCCAGCATGAGTGGGGTACCGCCTTTGGGGTTGCCAAAGACCAGCACCGTGGTGGGCGGCATGGTTAGTTCGCTTTGGCGGGCGGCCGCGGCGTGGTCCAGTTCGGCAAAGAGCGTCAGGTGGCGGGCGTTTATGGTATCCAGCAGGCGTTGACGGGTTTGCGGGAAGTCATAAGGGCTGATCTGGGACAGGGTCATATTATCTCCTGGCAGGGGGGCTGCATGGGTGATAAACGGTAAACTGAGTGCCAAGAACAAAAGCGTACGTGCGATCATAATCTCTCCCACTGGGTCAGAGGAAAATAGCGTTTAGCTTATCCGCACCGGCCATCGTCTACGCTGCGCCAGCGTCTTATTCTGTTGTTCCCGCGTCTCTATCGCCGGGTGGCATTCCGGCTCGCCGTGCCCGCAGCGTCTTCCGGGCAGGCCCGGCTGGCCGGGGTAATGACGCGCCGGCGATACGTGCGCCGGACATTTAGAAACCGAACTTTTTGAACATATCGTGGTTCCCCATCGTGTTATTGTCTGGGCGGTTTATGGTTTCCATTTGTTTGATAAGCCCAAGGCTTGCGCCGATAGGGCCACCAACGCTGAAGCCGACGCTGCTGGAGCGGCTTTTGGTGGTGCTGCTGCTGTGGGTCTGGCTGCTGTTGTTGCAGTTGCTCTGGCGGGTGCGGGTGACGCCGTTATCGCTGAATACGCTGTCCTCACTCTGGGTGCAGCTTCCCTGAGACTGCGTATGGCTATCGCCGGTCGTATGGCTGCGGCTGTCGGTGTGCCACTCGCTATACTGTCCGGCGGGGGCGATGACGTTGACCGGTGTGCCATAGGCGGCATAGGGCTGGAGCGCGACCCCGCCGCAGGCACTTAATAACACTGAGGCGCCTGCGATAAAAAAGAACTTACCCAGAGTTGTTTTTTTCATTATAGATACCTATTTTTGGTTAGTTATTTGTGATGCTGTGCCGAAACCGGCTGGATATTATTCATTCTTATACTCTGAGATCAAGCTGTTTTAAATAAATTGGTATTATTCCTAGTGGTATTTTTTAGCGTTAAGGTTTATTTGCAATACAATTAAATAAACTCCGAAGTGACTACTCGGTAAAAGCGATGTAATTTTTTCCGCTATTCCTATTTATCCACCGTAGAGCGTGGAAAATGAGGGTTCGTTTATGTTTGGTATATTTTTCAATGTTATTTTACGCCGGTCATAGCGGCACTTTCGCGTCGCTAAAATAAGACGGTACGCCATTCAGCGACTGCGCCGCGCCGCTGGCCGTAGGCGTATCTGGCTGTC
Organism: Edwardsiella anguillarum ET080813; assembly: GCF_000264765.2. Taxonomy (GTDB): domain Bacteria; phylum Pseudomonadota; class Gammaproteobacteria; order Enterobacterales; family Enterobacteriaceae; genus Edwardsiella; species Edwardsiella anguillarum. Next base: position 740,675 of record NZ_CP006664.1, on the reverse strand, counting down.
TCTGGATGTATATATTATTTATTTTTAGGAATAATCATAATGAAAAAAAGTTTTTGTGCAGTATCTCTGTTGATTTCCCTGGGCGCCGCTGCGCCGGCAATGGCCGAGGGGCAGACGGTTTCACTGGGCTATGCCCAGGCCAAAGTGGCTGATTTTAAAAATATCACCGGGGTTAATCTTAAGTATCGCTATGAGTGGGACTCTCCCCTTAGCCTGATGACCTCCTTTACCTATATGGGCGGCAGCAAGGCGTTCAATGAAAGCGCGGGGCCGGAATATTATCGCGGTAATGGGGATCTGAAATATTACTCTCTGGCGGCAGGCCCGGCCTGGCGGATTAATGATAGCGTCAGCGTTTATGGTCTGCTGGGGGTTAACGTAAATAAAACCGCGGTCTCCGCCGCCTGGCGTGACGTGTGGGTCGGCGGCTATGAAGAGGGCAGTCTGCAGCAAACGCGCACTAAGGGGTCGCTGATGTACGGCGCCGGCCTGCAGATTAACCCGCTGGCCAACTGGAGCATCGATGTGGGCTATGAGGGATCGCGCGTCGATCTGGGCGGCAGCAAGCACAGCATTAACGGCTTTAATCTGGGCGTCGGCTACCGCTTTTAAGCCGGAGACGGGGGCACGGCGTCCCCCGCTGCGGGGTTAGGCGCAGGGCATCAGGCGGACTTTAATGTCCGCCGGTGCCGCGTGGTAAGGCGCCGAGGTGATCAGCAGCCCGACGCCCGTCTGGGCGATGGCCTCAATGCTGTCCAGGTTGATCCCGCCGGCCAGCGATAGGCGACAGCGGGGGGCCAGCGTGGCCGCCTGCGTCCGGATCTGCGCTATCTGCGCCGGGGTGAACTTATCCAGCTGCAGAATATCAGGCTGCGCGGCCAGCGCCGCCTCGGCCTCCTGCGGGGTATCCGCCTCGACGATCAGGCACTTTTCCGGCGCCTGGCGACGCAGCCTCGCCACCATGCCTCGCCAGTCATCGGGCTGCGGCCAGAAACGCCGGTGATTGGTAAACAGCAGAACGGTTTCAGCGCAGCCGGCGCGGTGCAGAATGGCGCCGCCGTCGAGCACCGCCTGCATGGCCGCCAGCCGGGTGCCGGGGATCGACTTGCGGGTACAGGCTATCTGCCCTTCGGGCTGGTAGCGGTGCAGGATATCCACCATGCGGGCGGCGTAGTCACTGACCCCGCAGCTCCACTCCAGCAGATTTTGGCTGGCTTTCCAGCCCTGATGCAGCGCGGCGGCGCTGCCGCAGGCCTGCAGCAGCAGGGCGCCGGGCTCGACCCGATCGCCGTCGCGCACGGCGGCGCGGCTCTCCAGCCCCAGCCGGGCCAGCATGCGGCAGGTGAGTGCGATGGCACTGACGCAGCCCCCCTGGCGATGGTAAAAATGCATCTCACCGCGCCGTTCGCCGATCCCCAGCGCGCGGGTGGTGATGTCACCCCCCTGGATATCCTCCTGTAGCCAGGCGTCCAGCTGGCTGTCGCTGATAAAAATCATTCCCGATCCTCCGTTAATGGCTGCGGCTGCCAGGCGATCAGCGCCCAGTCACGCCGTGCTCCGGCCGGTGCGCGTCCCCGCTGCCGGCAGTGGTGATAATAGGCCTCTAGCGCCTGACGCTCCTGCGGAGTGACCTCGCCCAGCGCCAGCGCGATGGCATCGGCAAACTGCGCCACCGTCGCCGCGTGCTGCAGGCCCGCGGGGGCGCCGATAAAGCTCACGCTGGCGTGGATCCCCATCTGGTAGAGAATATTGACGGCATAGATATAGTTGGGCAGCTCGCGGATCGGGCGGCCGATGGCCCGTAGGATCTGCGGATCAACGAAGCTGCTGCTGACCGGGTGAGTGGTGTAGACCCACTGGCGGGCGTGGCGATTGAGCTTGGCCAGCGCCGGGCGCAGATCGTCGACCAGGGTCGAGCGTGAGGCGACGACGATGTCGCAGCGGGGAATGTCGTCCCAGGGCTCCTCCCAGGCGCGCCGTATCAGCGTGACGTTATCCAGGCGCAGGTGCTCGGCGCGCTGGGCGGCGACCGCCAGCATACCCTGGCTGTAGTCTAGGCCATAGGTCTGGCGCAGGCGTGGCGCCGTCGCCAGGCAGACGCTGCCGGGGCCGCACCCGACGTCCAGCAGGGTCTGCGCCCGGCTGAGATCCATCGCCGCCGTCAGCTGCTGCAGATAGGGGTCCTGCGGTGCGGCGCAGGTGACGGACATGGCCTGCGCCCGGCGATCCCAGTGCGCTGGCGGCTTGGCGGTGCGCTGTGCCTGCATCAGCTGCTGGCGGTACAGCGCGGCGAAGTCTATTTCATCGATCAGCATAACCCTTCTCCTCGGCGGTGCGCCTGCGCGGTTACCCGGCGCAGAGACCGCTATCGCTATATATTTGTTTATATAATGAAAAGCGGTGGGCGTGACGTCAAGCGCCGTGTGATGCCGACGCCGGTGGTCTCGATAAGATATTACGCGCTTTTTATCCGCCGTCGATGGCCGCTACGGGATCGGAGGGCGTCCGGTGCGGGGCGCGACGGCCGGCGGCAGAATAAAACGGGGCGGAGGGGATGACGGGGAGCCAATAATGCGTCATGCGGCACGGAAAATTTAGCAATCAGCCAAATCGGACGTAAGCTAATAAATAAATATATCGCTGAATACCTTATTTATTGTATAACGGAAAGGTAAGCCTGATGTCGCCGGAGTCGATACGCAAACGGTATTTTGCGTTATATTCTCCTACGACATCCTAAATGATTACCCGTCCGCACCGGACTGACTCTGCCACCCTCTGGGCGTCGGTGGCGGGTGGAATGGTGCGGATGGGTAAACTTTCCCGGTACGATCCTGCCCTTATTTACGCTGTGCCTTGGAGAGCATCCATTGCCATTTTTGTTCGCGGTTGAGCTCATCGGGAGGGAGGCGGATGGCCATGCGTGCGACGGCCTCGGCCTCCGCGGCCTGCTGCTCTGCGTTGGCGCCTTCACTCTCCGTGTTGATGGCGTTGCTGATCCGCGCGGCGATCAGCTCATCGATGTGGGTGACCTGAATCAGGCGCTGGCACTGACAGCCGCGGCCCTCTAGCTGATTGGGGACCGTTTTGGTCTGACAGGTAATCTCCTCCACGCCGGATAAAATATAGGAGACGGTGTTGATGGCTTTGCAGGGAGAAAGGTCGAACTGTTGGGCTATCTCGCGGGCGCTGACCCAACGCTGCTGTTGCATCACCCAGCGTGCAACGGACAGATATAAAGGTTCCTGAGCATACTCTCTACGCATATTTCCACCCATTTAACCAGAATGATTAATCCAATTAACAGTATTCTGTAACCTGTCGTGCAATATTCGTGAAGCATCCTGACAGCATCGCTGACGTCTGTGCACACAGGCTATGGATATATTTGAATATACCCAACGGCTGTATCTAATCACAATGAATTTTTATATCTTTTTGATAAAAATGTCGCCGCGGTGCTGTTGTTAAAACAATGTTTTGCTGAGGTGTGAAAGAAGTGATTGTTCGTATTTATTATCGCATCGAGAATTAACATGGCGCAGCGGTGGCGGGAGCGATCGTGATCATGAATATTATTGTCGATGTCATTTTATTACATTTTCTGATGTCCAGCGTTGCGCGGTACTCTCGTGTAACACGATGGTAATTCTATTATTTATAATGGTTTTTTCTGCTTATGGCGTAGCTCACAGAACCCATTTCTATATGTCATAAAATATCAGTTAATCGATTGGGAGAACGGTATGCAACAAAAGAATAAAGTAAATGTTCCTGAGCGTATCTCTGATGAAATGAAGCGGGTTTTGCAATTTCAGCAGCAGAATACAACAGATGAACCGATCTGCTTAGATTATTCGTCGATGCGTCAGGCCTATATTCAGGAGCGGCAGTATTGGAATCAGGGCGGTGCCGAAATGGCCCGCTGTGAGCAGGTCAGCGTGGAGACGCCACACGGCCCGGTTGCGACGCGTCTCTATTTTCCGCGTCACCCGGCGCAGGCGGTGCTGTTCTATCTGCACGGCGGCGGATTTATTGTGGGTAATCTGGATACCCACGATCGCATTATGCGCCTGCTGGCCGACTACAGCCGTTGCGCGGTGATCGGTATAGATTACAGCCTGTCGCCGGAGGCGCGCTTCCCGCAGGCCATCGAGGAGAGCGTCGCCGTCTGTGACTTCTTTCGTCGCCGCGCCGGTGAGTACGGGCTGCCGATGGCACGGATTGGCTTTGCCGGCGACTCCGCCGGGGCCATGCTGGCGATGGCGACGGTGCTGTGGATGCGCGATCGCGGGATCGACTGCGGCAAGGTGCGCGGGGTGCTGCTCTACTACGGTCTGTATGGCCTGCAAGATTCGGCCAGCCGTCGCCTGTACGGCGGCGTTTGGGATGGGCTAACCCAGGCGGATATGCTGAGCTATGAGCAGGCCTACCTGCCGGATGCGGCGTCGCGGGAGTCGCCCTATTACTGCCTGTTTAACAACGATCTCACCCATGGCATCCCCCCCTGCTTTATCGCCGGGGCGCAGTTCGATCCGCTGCTGGACGACAGCGTGGCGCTGTACCAGACGCTGCGCGAACACCGCCAGCCCTGCAGCTACCACATGTACCCCGGCGTGATGCACGCCTTTCTGCATTACTCCCGGATGATGGAGAGCGCCGACCGTGCCCTGCGCGACGGCGCCGACTATTTTTACCGTCAGCTGCAGATTGCCTGATGCGCGGCGGGTAGCCCTGGGGCTACCCGCCGATCCGCCGCCGCCCCCCAGGGGCGGCGTTAAAACAGTTTCATCCGGCTGGTTTGTTCCAGCGACAGCCCGCGGGTCTCCGGCGCCATCATCACCGAGATCAGCAGACCGAACAGTGAAATGCCGGCGCCGACCAGCATGGTGGCGGAGATCCCGTGCTGCTGCATGAACAGGGGCAGGGCGTAGGTTGAGACCACGGTGCCGATGCGGCTCAGCGACATGGCGGCGCCGACCGCCGAGGCGCGGATCGCCGTGGGAAACAGCTCATTGGGATAGAGCCACTGCAGGATCCCCGGGCCGCCGGAGAAGAAGGCGTACAGGGCGAAGGCGCTGACGATCAGCAGGATCCCGGGCTGATCGACCAGCCCCAGCATCAGCAGCGATAGGGTCATGATGGCGAAGCTGCCGATCAGCAGCGGACGGCGGCCAACGCTGTTGAGCCAGTACATAGCTGGCAGGCAGCCGAGCATGAAGAACAGGCTGATCACCACGTTGCCCAGCACTGCCTCTCGCCCTTGCTCCAGCCCCAGCAGGGTGACGATCTGCGGGCCAAAGGTGTAGATGGCGAACATGGGGATCACCTGGCAGGTCCAGATGGCGGCGACGAACAGGATCGAGGAGAGATGACGGCGGCTGAAGATATCGCGGTAGCGGGTCTCTTGCGGAGCTTCGTCGTCAAAGGTCACCGGCTGGCCGAACAGCCGGATCATCAGCGCGCGACATTCGGCGTGGCGCCCCTTGCGGATCAGCCAGCGCGGCGACTCCGGCAGCTCGACCCGGCCCAGTAAGATGATGATGCAGGGAACGATCGCGCTGCCCAGCATCCAGCGCCAGCCGTTTTCCACATCGTACAGCAGATAGCCCACCAGATCGGCGGCGGTGGCGCCGATATACCACATGGCGGCGATAAACCCCATGGTGAAGGCACGCTGCTTGGTGGAGGAGAATTCGGCGATCATCGAGGTGGCGATGGGGTAGTCGGCGCCGATGACGATGCCGATCAGAAAGCGCAGGATCACCAACTCCAGCGGCGAGGTGACAAACATGGTGGCGGCGGAGATCACGCCGATGGCGATGATGTCGATCAGGAACATCAGGCGGCGCCCGACCCGATCCGCCACATAGCCGAACAGCGAGGTGCCGATAAACAGCCCGACCAGCGTGGCGGCGCCGACCATGCCTATCCAGTTGGCGTCCAGCTGCAGCAGGGGAGTCAGCTGCTCGAGGGCGATGCCGATAATCACCAGAACATAGCCATCGAGGAACGGGCCTCCGCTCCCCCACAGCATGATCTTGCGGTGCACCGGTGTAAAACGGATGTCATCGAATCTTTTAGGCTGTTCCATAATCCTGGTATCTGTAAAAGTGACGATGCAAGCCCCGCGACAGGCGGGGCGCCGGCAGGCGGCTTATTATTGTGATGCGGCGGAAACGGTGCGCCGCTTCCGCCGGAGGGTCAGCCGTAGCGGTATTCGACGCCGAAGGTGCCGCGTGGGTAGTTCCACTGCTCCAGGACGTCACCGACGCCCAGGATGCGGCAGGTGCCGCACTCGAGACAGCCGGCGTAGTCGAACTGAACCGTGCCGTCGTCCTGTAGCTTGTACAGCCCCGCCGGGCAGGCCAGGGTCAAGGTATGGAACGCCGCCATGTTCGGGTGTTCGCGGATGATGATATGCGGATGCCCCTCATCGACATGGAACTTATTGATGCCCAGTTTGACATCGACGTTAACCGGTTCGCTCATAGTGCTGTCACTCCTTTAATGCCGTCTTTGAGCAGATTCAGGTAGCCGACCTGTTTGCAGTGCTGTAGCAGGGTCTTACGCAGCGGCTGCGGCGGGCGTCCGTCGACGGTGAACAGCGCAGACATGATGTCGGCGGCCAGCTGTGGGTATTGGGTGAACATGCGCGGGTTATCCATCATCTGCGGTACCTTGCGGTAGTGGCGCAGCTCTTTCATCACCGGCAGGCTCTCCAGCAGACGCGGATACTCGGCCAGTCCGGCGGCGCTGAAGTCGCTCTTTTCGCGGGCGGCCAGTACGGCGCGCGCCGCGGCTTCACCGGAGGCGATGGCCAGATCCATTCCGCGAATGGTAAAGCCCAGGTTAAGGCACATGCCTGCCGCATCGCCGGCCAGCAGTACGCCGTCGGCCACCAGCTTAGGCTGCATGTTGATGCCGGCTTCCGGCACCACGTGGGCGGCGTATTCGACGGTCTTGCCGCCGTCGATCAGCGGTCGCACCGTCGGATGCCGTTTAAAGTCCTCCAGCATCTGTGGGATGGATTTCCCCGCCTGCTCAATGTGGTGCAGACCGCAGACGATCCCCAGCGATAGGGAGTCGCCGTTGGTGTAGAGGAAACCGCCGCCCATCAGGCCGTCGGAGGGGGTGCCGGCGAACAGCCAGGCGGTGCCGTCGTTCCCCTGCAGGGCAAAACGCGCCTCCAGCAGCTCGCGCGGCAGTTCGATCAGCTCTTTGACTCCCACGGCGACGTTTTTGGCCTCGACCCGCGGCTGTACCATGCCGATCTGCTCGGCCAGCAGGGCGTTGACCCCTTCGGCCAGGATCACGACGTTGGCCTCCAGCTCGTCGCCGTCGGCCTCTACGCCGACGACCCGGCCATCGCGCTGGATCAGACGATCGACGCGAATGCCGGGGATAAACTGGGCGCCGGCCGCTTCGGCCTGCTCCATCAGCCAGGTATCAAATTTACCGCGCAGCACCGAATAGGAGGCCGCCTCGGCCGCGCCGTCGCGGGCGTTGTGGTAGTCCAGGGTGACGGCGCTGTCGGCGGTGAGAAAGGCGATCTTCTCGTGGGTAATGCGGCGCTCAACAGGCGCCTGCTCGGCGAACCCGGGAATGATACGCTCCAGAGTATGGGCATACAGCCGGCCGCCGGTGACGTTTTTAGCGCCGGCGTAGTTTCCGCGCTCAATCACCAGCACGTTGGCTCCGGCGCGCGCCAGAACCAGCGCGGCTACGCAACCGGCCAGACCGGCGCCGACAATAATCGCGTCAAATGCATCTTCAGACATGGTGTCTCCAGTGGCAGATAATGCGGCCGGCGCCGGGGGGACGGCGCCGGCCATACGGCTAGCGTTTCAGGGCGTCGGTCAGGGCGGGGACAATTTTCACCAGATCGCCGACGATGCCGTAGTCGGCATACTGGAAGATCGGGGCATTCTTATCCTTGTTGATCGCCATGATGGTCTGTGCGCCGTTGGCGCCGACCATGTGCTGGATCTGTCCGGAGATCCCCAGGGCCAGATACAGATCCGGCTTGATCATGATGCCGGAGATACCGACATAGCGTTCGCGCTCCATCCACTTCTCGTTTTCCGCCACCGGGCGCGAGCAGCCCAGTTCGGCGCCGATGGCATCGCTGAAGGCCTGCGCCAGCGCGATGTTCTGCTGGTTGCCGATGCCGCGCCCGACGCTGACGACCCAGCGCGCCTTGCCCAGATCGACGTTTTCACCCTGCTTGGCGCGGCGGGAGACGCAGGTGATAGGCTGTGCCGGCGCCACAAAGGCCAGTGCGGCGGCGCTGCCGCTGCGGGCGGCGTCTTCGGCGGCGGCGGCAAAGGCGCCGCTGGCCAGGGTGATGACCGCGTAGGGGGTATCGATGCGCTCTTTACCCAGCGCTAGGCCGCCGTACACCATGTGGGTGGCGATGGGCTGACCCGCGTCCAGGGTCACTTCGCTGGCGTCGTTGACCACGCCGCCCTGCAGTCGGGCGCCGAGGCGGGCGGCCAGCGCTTTGCCGCGGCGGCTGGCCGGCAGCAGCACCAGCGCTCGTTCGCCGTGGGCGCGGATGGCCTGCACCAGGGTATCCGCGTAGTCTTCGACGATGCGGTCACTCGGCAGGGCGCCGAGATCGTGAACGGCGTCGGCGCCGAGACGGAAGGCCTGCGCCGCCTGGGCATCGCCTTGAACCACGGCCTGCACGTTGTCACCCAGCGCGCGTGCGCCGCCCATCAGCTCTGCCAGACGCGATTCGCTGTCGCTGAATACCCATACGGTTGCATATTTGCTCATGTTGTTCCCCATTAACGCACGATTTTGCGCAGATGTTCTGCAAACTCGGCGATTTGTTCTTCGCCGTCCCCTTCGATGATCACCCGCGCACGCGCCTTCTGCTGCGGCGCCTGAACGCTGAGCAGGGTGGTGTAGGCATGGGCATCGCCGGCGTCCAGATCGTCGCAAGACCAGGTCTGCGCCGGTTTTTTGGCGGCGCCGAGGATGGCCTTCATGGACGGGATCTGCGGGGCATTGATGTCGGTGGAGACGGCAATGACCGCCGGCAGGGGCAGGGTGAGGGTTTCGACTTCATCTTCCAGGGTGCGTTCGATCTCGATCTGTCCATCGGAGAGGCTAAGGATACGGCTGACACCGTTGATCGCCGGGACGGAGAGCGCGTCGCCCAGCAGCAGGCCAACCTGCTGTGCATACAGATCCGCCGAACCGTCGCCGCACAGGATCAGGTCAAAGCCATTTTTGCGCGCGGCGGCGGCCAGCAGAGAGGCCGTCTGGTGCGGCAGGCTGTTTTCCAGCCCCGCCGCCGAGACGGCGATCAGCTCGTCCGGACCGCGAGACAGCACATCCTTGCGCGCCTTGGCGTTGGTCAGGGCATCACCGCCGACGCTCATGGCGACGATATGAATATCGCTGTTCTGCTGTTTTAAGGAGTTAGCCGCTTCGATCGCATTCAGATCGAACTGGCTGATTTTGGCATCCGCCTTACTGAGGTTCAGGGAGCCATCACTGTTGACCGTGATATCCTGCTCCTCGGGGATGAGTTTATAACATGCGATAATTTTCATCACTTCTCCGATAGGCAATATAAAATTTGGGTGTAGCGAAACTGTCCTGAATCAGGCTATACACAAGGAAGAAAAATTAAATTGTGTTTTTGGTAATACGCTTGTTAAAATTGATTCACCTGGTCTATAAATAAATTAACCGCCAGTAAAACTCGCGTAATTTAATATTTCCTCATCTCGCATCCTTGCGCTGAAATCATTCTGACGCCAATAGAAATACCATGATTCACAATGCCAAAATAATACATAGATCACCAATATTGAAGGTGTTACATCGCGTTTGCATAGCGTGAAATTGCTCATTTTTGTTTGTATATAATTGTTTTTATTTTGTTTTTTAATTGTTCTTGGCGGTAACGGCGGCGTCGCCGGCGTCGGCGGCGCGAGACCTGAGAAATTGTTTGATTAAGATCACGGATTATTGAACGGTCAAATTTCATTATAATCACACATTAATCATGCGTCCTTGCTTATCCCGCGAGATAAGACAGATGGATAAATGTCATTACTGTGTTTTTGTTATTAATTGCTTTTTTTATTTCAAATGATATAGAGACTTATGTCGCGCCAACGTGTGTTTTATATACGCTAACGTGGCTTATTCAGAACCTTTACACTTAACGTGATCATGGCGAGGTATGCCTTTCCATGAGGGAAGATACGTAAATGAAGACTGAAAATAGCAGCCGGAAAACAGGGATAGAGCCCAAAGTCTTTTTCCCGTCATTGATTATTGTTGCGTTACTTTGTTACCTGACCATTCGCGATTTGGATGCCTCTAACGCGGTGATTAACTCGGTATTTAACTACATCACCTACTCATGGGGCTGGGCCTTCGAGTGGTACATGGTGGTGATGCTGGGCGGGTGGTTTTGGCTGATCTTTGGCCCCTTTGCCCAACGCCGTCTGGGGGATGAGGCGCCAGAGTTCAGCACCGTCAGCTGGATCTTCATGATGTTCGCCTCCTGTACCTCTGCGGCGGTCCTGTTCTGGGGCTCCATCGAAATTTATTACTATGTCGCCACGCCGCCGTTTGGCCTAACGCCGTTCTCCAACGCCGCTAAAGAGATGGGGCTGGCCTATAGCCTGTTCCACTGGGGACCGCTGCCGTGGGCGACCTACAGCTTCCTAGCCGTGGCCTTTGGTTACTTCCTGTTCGTGCGCAAAATCAGCGTAGTCCGCCCCAGCGGCACCCTGGTCGCGCTGATGGGCGAGAAGCGCTGCAACGGCCTGTTCGGCGTGGTGGTCGATAACCTGTATCTGGTTGCGCTGATCCTGGCGATGGGGACCAGCCTGGGGCTGGCGACGCCGTTGGTGACCGAATGTATCCAGTATCTGTTCGGCGTGCCGCATACGTTGGAGCTGGATGCGCTGATCATCTGCTGCTGGATCGTCTTTAACGCCGTGTGCGTCGCCTTTGGCCTGCAGAAAGGGGTCAAGGTGGCCAGTGACGTACGTAACTACCTGAGCATCATCGTTCTGGCGTGGGTCCTGATCATCGGTGCCACCAGCTTCACCGTTAACTACTTCACCGACTCCGTCGGGGTGCTGCTGATGAACGTCGGCCGCATGCTGTTCTACACCGATGCCGTCGGCAAGAGCGGCTTCCCGCAGGCCTGGACCGTGTTCTACTGGGCATGGTGGATCGTGTACGGCATCCAGATGTGTATCTTCCTGGCCCGTATCTCTAAAGGCCGTACCGTGCGCCAGCTGTGCCTGGGGATGGTCGGCGGTCTGACGGCGTCGACCTGGCTGCTGTGGACCATTCTGGGCAGCAACACCCTCTCTCTGATGAACAACAGCATGGTCGATCTGCCGAAGACCATCGAAACCCACGGCGTTGCCCGCGCCATCATCGAAACCTGGGCCGCGCTGCCGATGAGTACGGCGACCATGTGGGCGTTCTTCATCCTGTGCTTCATCGCCACCGTGACCCTGATCAACGCCTGCTCCTACACCCTGGCGATGTCGACCTGTAAAGAGGCCAGTGGCTATCAAGAGCCGCCGATTTGGGTACGCGTGGGCTGGTCCGTACTGGTCGGCATCATCGGCATCATCCTGTTGGCCCTGGGCGGACTGAAGCCGATTCAGACGGCGATCATCGCCGGCGGCTGCCCGCTGTTCTTTGTCAATATATTGATAACTATATCATTTTTGAAAGATGCCAAGTCCACGTACTGGAAATATTAAACCGTTAATTTGCCAAACAAGAGGTCTGACACATGGATTTTACACTGACTGACGAGCAGGAGCTGTTCGTTGCCGGAATTCGCGATCTGATGGCGCAGGAAAACTGGGAAGCCTACTTTGCCGAGTGCGATCGCAACAGCGAATACCCTGAACGTTTTGTTAAGGCACTGGCGGATATGGGCATCGACTCGCTGCTGCTGCCGGAGGATCAGGGCGGGCTGGACGCCGGGTTCGTCACCCTGGCCGCGGTCTGGATGGAGCTGGGCCGCCTGGGGGCGCCGACCTATGTGCTATACCAGCTGCCGGGCGGGTTTAACACCGTCCTGCGCGAGGGGACCGCGGAGCAGATCGACCGCATCATGGCCTTTCGCGGCACCGGCAAGCAAATGTGGAACTCCGCGATCACCGAGCCGGGCGCCGGCTCTGACGTGGGCAGCCTGCAGACCACCTATACGCGCAAGAACGGCAAGGTCTACCTCAACGGCAGCAAGTGCTTTATCACCAGCAGCGCCTACACCCCGTATCTGGTGGTGATGGCACGCGACGGCGCCTCGCCGGAGAAAGCGGTCTACTCCGAGTGGTTTGTCGATATGAGCCTGCCGGGCATTAAGGTCAACAAGCTGGAGAAGCTGGGCCTGCGCATGGACAGCTGCTGTGAGGTGGTATTCGACAACGTCGAGCTGGAGGAGAAGGATCTGTTCGGGCGCGAAGGCAATGGCTTCAACCGGGTGAAAGAGGAGTTCGATCATGAACGCTTCCTGGTGGCGCTGACCAACTATGGCACCGCGCTGTGCGCCTTCGAGGACGCCGCGCGCTACGCCAACCAGCGTGTGCAGTTCGGTGAAACCATCGGCCGCTTCCAGCTGATCCAGGAGAAGTTCGCCCACATGGCGATCAAGCTGAACTCCATGAAGAACATGCTGCTGGAGTCTGCCTGGAAGAGCGACAACGGCCTGATGACCTCCGGCGATGCGGCGATGTGTAAATACTTCTGCGCCAACGCCGCCTTTGAGGTCGTGGATACTGCCATGCAGGTATTGGGTGGGGTCGGGATCGCCGGCGATCACCGCATCACCCGCTTCTGGCGCGACCTGCGCGTGGACCGCGTTTCCGGCGGCTCCGACGAGATGCAGATCCTGACCCTGGGCCGCGCGGTGCTGAAACAGTATCGCTAAGGGCTGCAGACGGCCGCCGCGGCGACCGTCTGTCTGCCATGACACCCGGGGCTAATGTGCCCGGCCCCGGGTCCGCTGATTTTGTTAAGAAGGATCACGTTATGTCTGACCGTCTGTCCATGCCCAAGTTTGGCCCGCTCTCTGGCCTGCGCGTCGTGTTTTCCGGCATCGAGATCGCCGGTCCCTTTGCCGGACAAATGTTTGCCGAATGGGGCGCCGAAGTTATCTGGATCGAAAACGTCGCCTACGGGGATACGATCCGGGTACAGCCCAACTACCCCCAGCTGTCGCGCCGCAACCTGCACGCGCTGTCGCTGAATATTTTTAAGGATGAGGGACGCGAAGCATTCCTGCGCCTGATGGAGACCACCGATATTTTCATCGAGGCCAGCAAGGGCCCGGCCTTCGCCCGCCGCGGCATCACCGACGAGGTGCTGTGGGAGCGCAATAAAAAACTGGTGATCGCTCACCTGTCCGGCTTTGGCCAGTACGGCACGCCGGAGTACACCAACCTGGCCGCCTATAACACCATCGCCCAGGCGTTCAGCGGCTATCTGATCCAGAACGGCGATAAAGATCAGCCGATGCCGGCCTTCCCGTATACCGCCGACTACTTCTCCGGTATGACGGTGACCACCGCTGCCCTGGCCGCCCTGTACAAGGCACAGCAGACCGGCGTGGGCGAGAGCATCGACGTCGCCATGTATGAAGTGATGCTGCGCATGGGGCAGTACTTCATGATGGACTACTTCAACGGCGGCGAAATGTGTCCGCGCATGACCAAAGGCAAGGACCCCTACTACGCCGGCTGCGGCCTGTATCGGTGCAGCGACGGCTATATCGTGATGGAGCTGGTGGGGATCACCCAGATCCGTGAGATGTTCAACGATATCGGCCTGGCGCATCTGCTGGATACGCCGGAGGTGCCGGAGGGCACCCAGCTTATCCACCGCATCGAATGCCCGCACGGCGAGCTGGTAGAGGAGAAGCTGGACGCCTGGCTGGCGCAGCACACCATCGCCGAGGTGCAGGCCCGCTTTGCCGAGCTGAAGATCGCCTGCGCCAAGGTGCTGAACGTGGATGAGCTGGAAAGCAACCCGCAGTACGTGGCGCGCGAGTCGATCACCACCTGGAAGGCCGTTGATGGGCACACCTGCAAAGGCCCCAACGTGATGCCGAAGTTTAAACATCACCCGGGGCAGATTTGGCGCGGCATGCCGGAACACGGCATGGATACCGCGGCGATCCTGCACAGCATCGGCTATGACCAGACGGCGATCGACGCCCTGGTGGCGAAAGGACTGGCCAAGACCGGTCAGTAAGGCCGTACCGCCGTTGTCCGCGTAGACGGGCAACGGCATGGCACCATTCAACGGCGGTAGAGCATGGACATGATAGGGGAACGCCATCTGCGTCAGGCGTGGGACGATCTGGCGGCGATGCACGGTGGGAAAACGGCGCTGATCGTCGAAAATCTGCGGGGCGAGGCCAGAGACTACAGCTACGCCCGGCTGAACGAGGAGATCAATCGCACGGCCAACCTGTTTCTGACCCTGGGGATCGAAAAGGGCGACCGGGTGGCGCTGCACCTGAACAACTGCGCCGAGTTCATCTTCTGCTGGTTTGGCCTGACCAAGATCGGCGCCGTCGTGGTGCCGATCAACGCCAACCTGCTGCATGACGAGTGCGCGTTTATCATCCGCCAGTGCGCCGCCCGGCTGGTGGTGACCACGGGTGCCGCCGCGCCCGCCTATGCGTCGCTGCGCCGCGAGGCGGACGCGCCGCTGCAGGGGATTCTGCTGATCGATGCCGGGGCGTCCCCCGCGGCGGACGCCGATGGCATGAAGGATTTTCAACGCCTGAAGGATCAGCAGCCGGCGCAGTTGTTACACGCGCCGGCGCTCAGCGCGTTGGATACCGCCGAGATCCTGTTTACCTCCGGCACCACCTCGGCACCGAAGGGGGTGGTGATCACCCACTACAATCTGCTGTTCGCCGGCTATTACACCGCCTGGCAGTGCGCGCTGCGCGCGGATGATGTCTATCTGACGCCGATGCCCGCCTACCACATTGACTGCCAGTGCACCGTCGCCATGGCCGCCTTTAGCGTCGGGGCGACGCTGGTGCTGCTGGAGAAGTACAGCGCCCGGGCCTTCTGGGGGCAGGTCTGCAAGTACCGCGCCACGCTGACGGAGTGTATCCCACTGATGATCAAAACCCTGATGATGCAGCCGACGATGCCGTGGGAGCGCAGCCACTGCCTGCGCGAGGTGCTGTTTTATCTCAACCTCTCGACGGAGGAGAAAGAGGCCTTTCTGCAGCGCTTCGGCGTCCGTCTGCTGACCTCCTACGGCATGACGGAGACCATCGTCGGCCTGATTGGCGACCGGCCGGGCGACAAGCGGCGCTGGCCCTCTATTGGCCGGGTGGGCATGGGCTATGAGGCGGAGATCCGCAGCGCCGACGGCCATCCATTGACCGTCGGCGAGACCGGCGAGCTGTGGGTCCGGGGTATTCCTGGCAAGACCTTGTTTAAGGAGTATTACGGTCTGCCGCAGGAGACGGCGCGCGTGCTGACGCCCGACGGCTGGCTACGCACCGGCGACTACGCCTACTGCGATGACGAGGGCTACTTCTACTTTGTCGAACGCAGCTGCAACATGATCAAACGCTGCGGGGAGAATATCTCCTGCGTGGAGATTGAGAATATTCTGGCGACCCACCCCAAGATTATGGATGTGGCGGTGGTCGGCCTGAAAGACTCTATCCGCGATGAAGCGATCAAGGCGGTCGTGGTGCTGAGTCCCGGCGAACAGCTGAGCGAAGAGGCGTTCTTCGCCTTTTGCACCGCCCGGATGGCCAAGTTTAAGGTGCCCTCTTTTTTGGAGATCCGCGACAGTCTGCCGCGCAGCTGTTCGGGGAAAGTGATCAAAAAAAGTTTATGTTAAACCGCACCGGGGGGGGCCGGCGTACGCCGCCAGCCCTGTGGCTACGCGCCGGTGCGATCACCCTGTTGAATCGGAATGGAGTATGAGGATGAGCGAGTCATTACAGATAGCGCGCAACGGTGGAATTCTGGAAATTACGCTGAACCGCCCCAAGGCCAATGCCATCGATGCCAAGACCAGTCTGGCCATGGGGGAGGCGTTTATCGCTTTCCGCGACGATCCGACGCTGCGCGTCGCCATCATTACCGGCGCCGGCGAACGCTTTTTCTCCGCCGGCTGGGATCTGAAGGCGGCGGCGGAGGGCGAGGCGCCGGACGCCGACTTTGGCCCGGGGGGCTTCGCCGGTTTGACGGAGCTGTTCAACCTGGATAAGCCGGTGATCGCCGCGGTCAACGGCTACGCCTTTGGCGGCGGCTTTGAGCTGGCGCTGGCGGCAGACATGATCGTCTGTGCCGACAATGCCTGTTTCGCCCTGCCGGAGGCCAAGCTGGGGATCGTCCCGGACAGCGGCGGCATGCTGCGTCTGCCCAAGTGCATTCCGCCGGCGATCGCCAACGAGATGATGATGAGCGGGCGCCGTATGGAGGCCGAAGAGGCGCTGCGCTGGGGGATCGTTAATCAGGTGGTGCCGGGCGATCGACTGATGGCGACGGCGCGGGCGCTGGCCCAGCAGGTGGCGGAGAGCGCACCGCTGGCGCTGGCGGCGCTGAAGGAGATTGTCCGCGCCACCGCAGAGCTGTCCGTCGAGGAGGGCTATCGCCTGATCCGCAGCGGCGCCCTGAAGCACTATCCGGCCGTGTTGCATTCGGAGGATGCGCTTGAGGGGCCGCAGGCCTTTGCCGAAAAACGCGAGCCGGTATGGAAGGGGCGCTGAGCGGCGGGCGCCGGCGCGTGAAGCGCCCGCGTGACTGAGACCGTTGACGGAGGGCCTTCCCCTCCGTTTTTTTTGCCCTCATTCCCGACGCCGTCGGGATGAAGGGCATATCTCGCGCGTCGCTCTTTGCTATGACGAAATAACGCGGAGCTTTATTGCTTGCCTATTTATTGAATTAACTCCTCTCTGCTGAAATAGCATCATGCCAAAAAAATATTCTTTATCTGCCTTTCTCATTGCGCCGGCGATGTTTCCCGGGAGCATTATTGCAACGATGTGCTCCTCCGTCTTACCGGACCGTGTTGAACGGAAAAAGAACGGCAGTCCGGTGGGGACGTCGATGGCGCCGCGCTGCGCCAGATAAGCGCGGCTGATGGCTCCTCTCGCGCGGGTCGCCGCGGGCGGCGGCGTCACCGTTGTTATGACGATGTTTGCTGTTTGTATCGTTTGGCCGCTTTTTTCGGCGACCAGGGGCGCGTTCCGACAGAGGCCCTGACCTCTTTATTTTTGGTAATGTGACTAAGTCCAAAATTTGCGCTTTTACTTAGTACAAGAACACATAAATATAAGAAATTAAAACTACGTGAGCATTATATTCGCCAGTATGGAACTGCGGCCTGACGGGATGGCCAAGGATGACAATCGCACGATGAGGGGCTATGGATATGATCGGCAATGCCACGCTGAGGGACGTGTGGCAGGCGCGGGCGCGCCATCAGGGTGCGCAGTGCGCGCTGGTGTATGAGGATCTGGCCGGCGATACGCGGGAGTATAGCTATCGCCAGATGCACGATGAAATCATTAGGGCGGCTAACCTGTTCCTTTCGCTGGAGGTGCGCAAGGGCGATCGGGTCGCGCTGCAGATGCGCAACTGCCCCGAGTTTCTGTTCTGCTGGTTTGGTCTGTCCTGCATTGGCGCCGTCGCCGTACCGGTCAATACCGGCTATACCGAACAGGAGTGCGACTATCTGCTCGGCCGCTGCGGCGTCAGCCTGCTGGTCTGTCAGGCGGCGTTTTTACCGCTGTACCGGCGCCTGTCCCATCCCCTGCGCCACCGGGTTATCCTGCGCGAGGGCGAGGGCGAGGCGACGGGGACGATCGATTTTCAGCGCGCCTGCGCCGCCCAGCCGTGCCAGCTGCGGACGCGGGTGCCGCTCTGCGCGGACGATGTGGCAGAGATTCTGTTTACCTCCGGCACCACCTCCTGCCCCAAGGGGGTCGAGCTGACTCACGCCAACCTGCTGTTCGGCGGCCACTACACCGCCTGGCAGGGGCAGATGACGGCCCGCGATCGTTACCTGAGCTGTATGCCCAACTTTCATATCGACTTTCAGTGTAGCGCGGCGATGCCGATGCTGATGACCGGCGGTACGCTGATCCTGCTGGAGAAGTACAGCGCGCGCCGTTTCTGGCGCCAGGTTTGCCTGCACCGCGCCACCCTTAGCCACGCCATGCCACTGATCGTGCGCACTCTGATGCTGCAGCCGCCGCGTGCCTGGGAGCGCAACCACTGTCTGCGCGATCTGTTTTTCTACCTCAACATCACCGACGCCGAGAAGCAAACCTTTGAGCGGCGCTTTGGCGTGCGCCTGTTTAACTCTTACGGCATGACGGAGACGGTGGTGGGGGCGATCGGCGATACGCCGGGGCAGGAGCGGCGCTACCCCTCGATTGGGCGTCCCGGCATGGGATATCAGGCGCGGATCGTCGATGCGCAGGGCCATCCGCTGCCGCCGGGGCAGATTGGAGAGATCTGTATCCGCGGCGTCGCCGGACGCAGCCTGTTTAAAGGCTATTATGACGATCCGGCGGCAACCGCCCGCCTGCTGCGCGGAGATGGCTGGCTGCACAGCGGCGATACCGGCTATTGCGATGAGGAGGGATGGTTCTACTTTGTCGATCGGGCGGTCAATCTGATCAAGCGGTCGGGAGAGAATGTGGCCTCCAGCGAGGTGGAGGGGGTACTGGAGACCCATCCGGCGGTGTCAGAGGCGGCGGTTATCGGCGTGGCCGATCCGCTGCGCGATCAGGCGGTGAAGGCGATAGTGCAGCTGACGCCGGGGGCCGAGGTGCGCCCCGAAACGCTGATCGCCCACTGCGCAGCGCATCTGGCCGCCTTTAAGGTTCCCACGCTGCTGGAGTTTGTGGCGGAGTTTCCGCGCACCTGCTCCGGCAAGGTGGATAAGAAGCGGCTGCGGCTGAGGACGACGGTGTAGGAGGAGGAACGATGCCACAGGGAATGCAGGGCGCCCGCCGTCAGGCGGACGGCGATGAAGAGGAGCGCGCCGCGGACGGCGCGGTGCAGGGGCTGCTGGATCTGCGCTACGCCACCTGTCCGGCGTGCCAGCGGCGGATCCGCGCTCGGCTACACAGCGTGCTGAGCCGTTGTCATACCTGGTGCCCGTTTTGCCGTAAAAACGTACCGCTGTGCAACGGAGGCTGAGCCTGCTACAGATGGTTATAGGCGGTCTCGACCTTGAGCATGTAGCGCGGCGCCTGCGCCGCCGGATGATGACGGCGTACGTGCCAGTGAAAGGCCTCCGGCGTCAGGCTGTTAATCATGGCGATGGCGGTCTGGCGGTTGGCGGAAAAGGTGCGCAGCAGGGCTCCGGCGCCGTTGGCGTAGGCCACCTCGGTGGCGTAGCGGCGGGTCAGAGGATCGTTGATCCAGTAGAGCTGCTGGTTTTGTAGCGCGCTGAGGTAGGCGGCGCCCAGTCGGATGTTGGTGACCGGATCGTACAGGTCGTCGCTGTCCGGACAGCCGCGCCGGCCCTGGTAGCGATAGGCGTCGCAGCCGGCGCCGTCCGCCTTGATCTGCATGAGGCCGATGGCATTGGAGGGGCTGACGGCGCTGGGATTGTAGCTGGATTCGACCTGGATGATCGCCTTGATAAGCTTAGGATCCAGGTTGTACTGGGACGCCGCCGCCTGGATGATGCCGTCGTAGGCCTGAGGGTTATAGCTGGCCGCCGGGCGGTGGTGGCGGCTGGAGCAGCCGGCCATCAGCAGCAATAGCAGGCTGCCGCAAAGAAGAAAAATGCGCTGTGAGGTCTGAGTCATGAGGCTGTGTTCCGCAAGTGTACGCGTCACGCGGGGTCGACGCCCGCCGCGCTGGCCGTCTGTCGCCGCCCGATGAGGGCGCGTGCGCAGCGTGACCGGTGGCGGGATTGCCTGGCGTTTTCACGTATCGTCCGCCGCCGCCGCGGCCTGTTCTCCCTGTGACCGGGCGCCGGGCGGGGAGCCCGGTGGGCCGGATAGCGCGATCATAGCGTGAACGCCGCAGCAGATCACGGTGCGAATTGTAACTTTACTCAACTGGCGCTCAGGGTGATCCGGTCGTAGCCGCGCCAGCGGTAGTTGAGCAGCGACAGCAGCCAGAACAGGATGAAACCGCCGATGACCCAGAAGCCGGCGTTGCCCATCTTGTCATTGAGGCTGCCGATCATCTGCCAGAAGCCCCCCTGCAACTGCAGGCTATCGGCGATAAGCCCCAGCGCCTCCAGGCCACCGATGATCAGCGCCACGGCGACCGAGGCGGCGGTGATGGTCATGTTGTAGTACAGCTTGCGGATCGGGTGGGAAAAGGCCCAGCCGTAGGCGCCGACCATGACAAAGTTATCCAACGAATCCACCAGCGCCATACCGGCGGTAAACAGCGCCGGGAATACCATCAGCGACCACAGGGAGAGCCCGTGGGTCGCGGCGGAGGCTGAAATCCCCAGCAGGCCGACTTCGGTGGCGGTGTCAAATCCCAGGCCGAACAGGAATCCCACCAGGTACATGTGCCAGCTGCGGGTAACCAGACGGAAGGTGCGGTGGAACAGCCGGGTCATCAGCCCACCGGGCAAGGCATCATCCATCTGCAGGCTGTCGGTATCGGCTCCGGGGTGGGTGATCCGCCGGAATTGGCGCCAGACCCCCAATAGGATCAGCAGGTTCAGCAGCCCCATCGCCAGCAGGAACAGCGCCGATACGGCGGTACCGATCAGCCCGCCGTACTGATGTAGGGCATCGATGCGATCGCGAAACGCCATCGACGTCAGCACGATGGCCAGACAGGCCAGAATCACAATGGTGGAGTGGCCCAGGGAGAAGAAGGCGCCGACGCCGAGCGGTTTTTTCCCCTGCTGCATCAGCTTGCGGGTGACGGCATCGATGGCGGCGATATGGTCGGCGTCCACCGCGTGGCGCAGGCCAAAGCCGTAGGCCAGCAGCGCTGCGCTCATCATGACGGCGTGGTGGCGAAAGACGCAAAAGGCCCAGATCCAGGCGGCGAGGTTGGCTGCGATCAGCAGGGCCAGCAGCGCCAGCCCTCGTTGTTTGCTCGAGTACTCTGCCATGTGCTGTGTTCTCCCGTGGCGCCGACGGCGTCGATATGATGAGGGGAAGGCGGTGGGGAATGTTCGCAGACCGTCCGTTACGGGAGGGGAATGTATGATATTTTTGTAAAATTGTCATACCTCTAAACGTATAAGTTTGTTACGAACGGCGTGATAAATGTTACGCCAGCGGTGCCCCATGGCCAGCCGTCTATGGCATAGTGGACGTCATGCTCGGGGATATCCAGCGCCGCCCGCCGCCGCGGGTTTAGCACAGAGAGGAGTGAAGATGAAACAGATGACATTGGGCGTTGATGGCCCGCAGGTCTCCGCCATCGCGCTGGGCTGCATGCGCCTGACCGAGCTGGATGACCGCCAGGCCGCCAGCCTGATCGACCATGCGCTGGCGCTGGGGATCAACGCGTTCGATCACGCCGATATCTACGGCGGCGGGGAGTGCGAGCGCCGCTTTGCCCGCGCGGTCCGTCTGAACGGCGCGCAGCGGGAGGGGCTCTTTATTCAGTCCAAGTGCGGCATTCGCCGCGGCTACTATGATTTCTCCTTCCGCCATATTATGGCGTCGGTGGACGGTATCCTGCAGCGACTGCAGTGTGACTATCTGGATATGTTGCTGCTGCACCGTCCCGATGCGCTGGTGGAGCCGCAGGAGGTGGCCGAAGCGTTCGATCGCCTACAGGCGAGCGGCAAGGTCAGGGCCTTTGGGGTATCTAACCACGCGCCGCTGCAGATGGCGCTGCTGCAGAAGTTTCTGGCTCAGCCGCTGCGGGTGAACCAGATGCAGTTTGGCATCGCCCACTGCGGTATGGTGCGCAGCGGGATCAACGTCAATGTGCAGGGCGACGCCGCCGTCGATCGCGACGGCGATACGCTGAACTACTGTCGCCTGCATGATATTACCCTGCAGGCCTGGTCGCCGTTCCAGTTCGGCATGTTCAGCGGCGTGTTCCTGGATCATCCTGACTTTGCGCCGCTGAACCAGACGCTGGCGGCGATCGCCGCCCACCACGGCGCCAGTAAGACCACGCTGGCGACGGCCTGGATCCTGCGCCACCCGGCGCAGATGCAGGTGGTAGCCGGCAGCATGAATGCGGAGCGGCTGACGCAGATTGCGCAGGCGTGTGCGCTCAGCCTGAGTCGTGAGGAGTGGTATCAGATTTATCTGGCGGCGGGTAACCCGCTGCCGTAAGCGTGCGACCCGCCGCCGCGCGGTGGGTCTGCTCCGGCGAGGATGCCGTACGACGGCGGCCGGACCTATAGGATTTTGCTTGAATTCTCGGGTAACCCCGGCAAAGGGTCGCATTTATCCAGCAAGCTAATTATGATGACTGGCGTAAGAAGAAAAGGCCGGTGTATCGGGTGCCATGTGACGTGGTTAATGTATCGGCGATGTGCGGCGCGCTGCGCCGTACCGTCCGGGGGAAGGTGTAATGTCTGACTTGGAAGTACAGCTGCGTAATTCATTGGCAGCGCTGGACGATCTGAAATCAAGCTTTGAACAGCAGCGCCTGGCGTGGCAGCAGGAGTGTGAGGGCATGCAGCTGCAGCTGGCGCAGGCGCGTCAACGCGAGGCGGCCCTGCTGCAGCAGAGTGAGCAGCTGACCCGTAAGCTGGTCGATCTGGGCTCGCTGCCGGAGAACAATGGCCTGCTGCGCCAGTTCAAGATCGTGGGCAGCCATATCGAGGCGCTGGCGCGCGATGCGGCGGCGTTTAATGCGTATCTGGCCACGCTGGGCGCGCAGGGCTGCGACCGTCCCTGAGCGACGGGTCTCCATGCCGGACCGCGTCTGCGGTCGGCCCCTTTCCCCCGTTTCTTTCCTCTTTTTCCTCGCCTGCCGCGGTTAGCGGACTGAGAACAGTTGGTTTAACTCTGTTACATCTTGTTTTTGCGCCGTTAGCCATTTTTACGGTTAATAACCCTTGCTTACTGCAAGCGATGTTTCTTCGGCCGCCTGGGCGGTGCGGTATACAACATAAGAAGGTATTTATGGAAGGTATTAGTATTACCAAGCTTCTGGTCATTGCTGTGCTGATCGTATTGCTGTTTGGTACCAATAAGCTGCGTACGCTGGGGTCCGATCTCGGGGCGGCGCTGAAGGGGTTCAAAAAAGCGATGAACGACGAGACGCCGGCGGCCAAAAAAAGTGACGGCGCAGAGGCGGCGCCCCGGGTAGAGAATAAAGAATAATCCGGATATTCGGGGGGCTGGCCAAGGGGCCGCGCTCCGGAATCGGGGGAAGAAGGAACATCCCTAAGTTGTAACCAGTTTTGTCAACGGCAGTCTGGCAGGGCTGATCCGATCAGCCCTGCGCTGCGTTTGCGCGCGCTTACTTGACCTCCATGCCCTGAGCCTGCAGGTCGGCATGGTAAGAAGAGCGGACAAAGGGGCCGCAGGCGGCGTGGGTAAAGCCCATGGCCAGCGCCTCGGCCTTCATGTCGGCAAACTCCTCCGGGCTGACGTAGCGCTGCACCGGTAGATGGTGGCGGCTTGGCTGCAGGTATTGCCCCAGCGTCAGCATCGTGACGCCGTGCGCGCGCAGATCGCGCATCACTTCGATAATTTCCTGATTGGTCTCTCCTAGCCCTACCATCAGCCCTGACTTGGTCGGGATCTGCGGATGCTGTTGCTTGAACTGCTGCAGCAGACGCAGAGACCATTCATAGTTGGCGCCCGGGCGCACCTGGCGGTACAGCCGCGGAATGTTCTCCAGGTTGTGGTTGAACACGTCCGGCGGATTGTCCTGCAGCAGCGCCAGGGCGCGATCCATGCGGCCGCGGAAGTCCGGCACCAGGGTTTCGATGCGGATCTGCGGGCTTTTGGCGCGGATGGCGCGGATACAGTCGGCAAAGTGCTGGGCGCCGCCGTCGCGCAGATCGTCGCGGTCAACGGAGGTGATCACCACGTAGCGCAACCCCATGTCGGCGATGGTCTGCGCCAGCTTTTCCGGTTCGTTGGCGTCGGGCGCCAGCGGGCGGCCGTGGGCCACGTCGCAGAACGGACAGCGGCGGGTGCAGATGGCACCCAGGATCATAAAGGTGGCGGTGCCGTGGTTGAAACACTCGGCCAGGTTGGGGCAGGAGGCCTCTTCGCACACGGAGTGCAGACCATTCTTGCGCATCGCCGCCTTGATACCCTGAATTCGGCTGGAATCGGCCGGCAGTTTGATCTTCATCCACTCCGGCTTGCGCAGCATCTGTTCACGCTCAACGGCGACGGACTTCACCGGGATCAGGGCCATCTTGTCTGCGTCGCGGTATTTCACGCCACGTTCCATCTGAATTGGTTTACTCATAGTCTTGCGGATTCCACTGGCTGTGCTCAAGCCGGGTATAGCCGAGCAGTTGGGTAAAATGGTGCACCAGACGGGGCTGAACCTGCGTCAGGGTTACCCCCGGGCACAGGGCGCTGACCTGGGTCATCTGCAGGCCGGCGTAGCCACAGGGGTTAATGCGCTGGAAAGGGGAGAGATCCATGGCGACATTCAGCGCCAGGCCGTGGAACGAACACCCCTTGCGGATGCGCAGGCCGAGGGAGCAGATTTTCTGCCCGTCAACGTAGACGCCCGGCGCATCGGGGCGCGGATAGGCCTGAATATCCAGCTCTGACAGGGTGCGCACCACGCTCTCTTCAAGCCAACTGACCAGCTCGCGCACGCCGCGGTGGCCGCGGCGCAGATCGAGCAGGACGTACATCACCTGCTGTCCGGGGCCGTGATAGGTGACCTGGCCGCCGCGATCGCTCTGGATAACCGGAATATCGCCGGGATTGAGCAGATGCTCAGCCTTGCCGGCCTGCCCCTGGGTAAACACGGCGGGGTGCTCCACCAGCCACAGCTCGTCCGGCGTATCGGCGTCACGGCGATCGGTGAAGCGGTGCATGGCCTGCGAGACGGGGAGATAGGGCTGCAACCCCAGCTGACGCAGTATGAGGCTATCTTGTTGCAATGGCGTCATCTTCAGGTTAAAAAATTGGTAAGGCCATTATACCGACTGTCGCCCTGACTCACCAGTGCCGAATCGGCAAAAAAGCGCGGCCCGGTAGGCTATAACGCCATACCGGGCCGCGATAAATGCTGTATTTTAGTTAATTAACTGTGATTACAGAACCATGCGCACGATTTCAATGTTGCCCAGTTCTTCATACAGCGTCTCAACTTGCTCAATGTGGGTCGCATTGATGGTGATGGAAACGGAGTGGTAGTTCCCTTTGCTGCTCGGCTTAACCTGCGGGGTGTAGTCACCCGGCGCATGGCGCTGTACCACTTCAACAACCTGATCAACCAGCTCAGGCTGTGCCAGTCCCATGACTTTATAGGTAAACTCGCACGGGAATTCGAGCAGTTCATTCAGTTTGGTTTTCATGTGAGCTCCAGCGTATTGCACTATCTACAAATTATAACTCCCGCCGTAGCGGGAGTCTTGCTTACTGATCAAATGGGGCCGACGACGCCCTTTTCAAGGGGCTGGCCACAGATTAACCAAACCAGCGATGAAACAGCAGCTTGATATGATCGATCATCCGGCTGAAGAAACCACCCTCTTTCACTTCGTTCAGCACCACCAGCGGGCGCTGCTCGATGGTCTTGCCGTCCAGCTGGAAGTTGATCGTACCGACCACCTGATCCTTGGCCAGCGGGGCATCCAGCTCGTTACTGTTCAGCACATAGCTGGCCTTGAGATCTTTCATCCGTCCGCGCGGGATGGTCAGGTAGACGTCTTTATCGACTCCCAGCTGGGCGCGGTCGGTGTCACCGAACCAGACCGGCTCAGAGGCGAACTCACGCCCGGCCTTCAGCGGCGAGACGGTTTCAAAGAAGCGGAAGCCCCAGGTCAGCAGCTTCTTGCTCTCGGTCTCGCGTCCCTTAAAGGTGCGGCCGCCCATGACGGCGGAGATCAGGCGCATGTTGCCCTCGGTCGCCGAGGCCACCAGGTTATAGCCCGCAGAGGCGGTATGGCCGGTTTTGATGCCGTCCACGTTCATGCTGGTATCCCACAGCAGACCGTTACGGTTGGTCTGGCGGATGTTGTTATAGGTGAACTCTTTCTCTTTGTAGATGGCGTACTCATGGGGGACGTCGCGGATCAGCGCCTGGCCGATCAGCGCCATGTCGCGGGCGGAGCTGAACTGCCCCGGCGCGTCCAGGCCGTGTACCGTCTCAAAGTGGGTGTTCTGCAGACCCAGCGCCTTCACGTAGCTGTTCATCAGGCCGACGAAGGCGTCCTGGCTGCCGGCGACATAGTCGGCCATGGCGACGCAGGCATCGTTACCGGAGACCAGGTTGATCCCGCGGATCAGGTTCCCCACGGAGACCTGATCGCCCGGCTTGAGGAACATCAGCGAGGAGCCCTGGAACACCGGGTTGCCCGTCGCCCAGGCGTCTTTGCCGACGGTGACGACGTCATTCTCACCGAACTTGCCCGCGCGCATCGCCTGTCCGATGACGTAGCTGGTCATCATCTTGGTCAGCGAGGCCGGATTACGTCGCTCGTCGGCGTTGTGCTCCGCCAGCACCTTGCCGGAGTTGTAGTCGATCAGAATATAGGCTTCGGCATCGATTTGCGGCACGCCCGGGATCATGGTCTTCAGGTTAACGTCGTCGGCGCGGGCCGCACCGGTGAGCGCCACGGCCAGCAGACCGCCGGCGACAGCGTATTTCAGTGTTTGGGAAGCAACTTTGCGTTTCATGATGGGGACTACAACATCCGTGAATTAAACAGTGACAAACGAGCCACACTATAGCAGATGGTACGCTAAGGCATAGCGTGGCAATGGTTTTTTACACAATCAATATGTGTATAAGTGTTGCATGGCCCGCGACGGGCGGGCCAGCGTCAGCAGGCTCAGGGCGCCGTGGCAATGAACGACTGTTGCCCGGCCTCGCTGCTCAGCCGCTGCTGCAGCGCGCTGGCCTGCGCGCGGCTGGCAAACGGCCCCAGCTGGACGCGGTAGAGGGCGCCGTTTGCCTCGACTTTGCCGGGGACGCCGAAGCGTTGGCTCAGCTGCTGCTGCCACTGGGCGGCGCGCGAATGGCTGCTGACGGCGCCGACCTGCACCAGATAGTGGCCGCTGGCCGCGGCGTGGCTCGCGGCGGCCGGTGCTACCGCTGCGCTGGCGGGAGCCGGGGGGGCGACCGGGGCGGCGGCAACCGGGGCGTTCTCTTCCAGCACGCCGCTGCGCAGCGGCTGCGGTGCACCGAGGAAGCTACCGCTATGGCTGGCGGGGGCGCTGACCGGCATGCTCTGCCCAGGCGCGGCCTCTGCCGTCGGCGCCAGGCTTGCCGGCGTCGGATTCTCGATGGCGCGGACCGTTGGCTGGCCCGCCGTGGCGGAGGGGCTGACGGTGAGCTGCGGGCTCTCCATGCCGATCGTCGGGCGGGCCGGCAGGGCATAGCTCTGCTTGGCGACCCGGGTACCGATGGTGCCCGGCCCGGACAGGCTGCCGTCCGGCGCGACGTTGATAAAGTCGATGCGCACCTTGGTATGCTGGGTAATGTTCAGGCGGTTGGCGGCGGCGGTCGACAGATCGATGATGCGCCCCGGGGTATAGGGGCCGCGGTCGTTAATCCGCACCACGATGCGGCGGCCGTTGGCCAGGTTGGTTACCCGCACGTAGCTGGGGATCGGCAGCGTCGGGTGGGCGGCGCTCATCGCCTCCGGGTTGAACTGTTCACCGCTGGCGGTGACGTTGCCGCGGTTTTCTTCGCCGTAGCTGGCCGCCAGGCCTATCTGGGAGAAGTTGGACGGATCCTTGACGATGGTATAGCGCTGGCCGTTACGGCTGTAATCCTGATTGGCGCTGGGAATGGCGGGCTCATAGCGCGGTTCGGCGCCTGGGATCTCTTCGACCGGGCCGCTGTAGGCCGGCTGCGGCGGCGCCTGGATCACGCCGTCGTCGTTGGTGGAACAGCCTGCCAGGATCAGACAGGCCAGGCTCAGGCTGAGCCAGGATTTGTGCGCCATTCTCATCGCGACCTCTATAGATTCTTGGATAACATTTTGCGATGGGTATGGATCGACATCACGATGCCAAATCCGGCCATCAGTACGATCAGCGCCGAGCCGCCGTAGCTGACCAGAGGCAAAGGTACGCCAACCACCGGTAAAATGCCACTGACCATGCCGATATTAACGAAAACATAAACGAATAGAATCAACATTAAACCGCCGACCATCACCCGGCCGAAGGTGGTCTGGGCGCGGGCGGCGATATACAGTCCGCGCATGATGATCAGCAGGTACAGCGCCAGCAGCAGCAGTACGCCGAACAGCCCCAGCTCCTCGGCCAGCACGGCGAAGATAAAGTCGGTGTGGCGCTCCGGCAGGAACTCCAACTGCGACTGGGTGCCGTGTAGCCACCCCTTGCCGCTCAGGCCGCCGGAGCCGATGGCGATTTTTGACTGGATGATGTGGTAGCCGGCGCCCAGCGGATCGCTCTCTGGATCGAGCAGCATCATCACCCGATCGCGCTGGTAATCGTGCATCAGGAAGAACCACAGCACCGGAATAAAGGCGGCCACCAGCAGCACCGCCAGCCCGATCAGGCGCCAGCTCATGCCCGCCAGGAACAGAATGAACAGCCCGGAGGCGGCGACCAGGATCGAGGTGCCCAGGTCCGGCTGGGCGGCGACCAGCAGGGTCGGCAGGAAGATCAGGATCAGTGCGATGCCGGTGTGCTTGAGCGACGGCGGGCAGACGTCGCGGTTGATAAAGCGGGCCACCATCAGCGGTACGGCGATTTTGGCGATCTCCGACGGCTGAAAGCGCACGAAGCCCAGGTCAAGCCAGCGCTGGGCCCCTTTACTGATCTGGCCGAAGGCGTCCACCAGGATCAGCAGGATGACGCAGAGGATGTACAGATAGGGCGCCCAGTGTTCGTAGACGCGCGGCGGGATCTGCGCCATGACGATCATGACCAGCAGGCCCATGACGATTTGGCCGATCTTGCGCTCCATCATGCCGACATCCTGGCCGCTGGCGCTCCACATGACGACGGCGCTGTAGACCAGCACCGCCAGAATGCAGAGCAGGAAGGGCAGGTCGATATGCATCTTGGCCCAGATTGAGCGTTTTTGTTGATTCTCAGTCATGGTGAATCCGTATGCCTGTCAGTCGCCCTCCACGCCGGGTGGCGTGGGGGCTGCATTGGGAAGCTGGGTATTGTTGTCGCCCAGCATGATGTGATCCAGGATCTGGCGCATGATGGTGCCCACCGCCGGGCCGGCGCCGCCGTTCTCCAGAATGATGGCCACCGACACCTGCGGGTTGTCATAGGGGGCGAAGGCGGTCATCAGCTTATGGTCGCGCAGATGCTCGGCGATGGTATGCGCGTTGTAGGTCTCGTAGCCGAAGACCTGGGCGGTACCGGACTTGGCGGCGATTTTATACGGGGCGCTGCCAAAATACTTGTAGCCGGTGCCGTTGGGCCGGTTGGCCACGCCGAACATGCCATCTTTGGCGATCTCCCAGAAGCCGGAGTGAATATCGCCTATCTGCTGGCTCTCCTGCTGGCGGAACGGCACCAGCTGACCGTTGATGCGGGTGCTCATCAGCAGGTGTGGCACCTTGACGTTGCCGTCGTTGATCAGGGTGTTGAGCGCCTTGGCCATCTGGATCGGCGTCGCGGTCCAGTAGCCCTGGCCGATGCCGACCGGGATAGTGTCACCCTGATACCAGGGTTTCTTGTAGCGCTTGAGCTTCCATTCGCGGGTCGGCATCAGGCCGGAGCGCTCCTCGGACAGATCGATACCGGTATACTGGCCATAGCCGAACTTGGACAGCCACTCGCTCAGGCGGTCGATCCCCATGTCATAGGCCACCTGGTAGAAGAAGGTGTCTGCCGACTCCTCCAACGCCTTGGTGACGCTCAGCCGCCCATGGCCCCACTTCTTCCAGTCGCGAAAGCGCTTCTCTGATCCGGGCAGCTGCCACCAGCCGGGGTCGAAGAGGGTGGTATTGCGGGAGATCACGCCGGCGCTGAGCGCCGAGACCGCGACGTAGGGTTTGACCGTCGAAGCGGGAGGATAGACCCCCTGGGTGGCGCGGTTGATCAGCGGCCGGTTGGGGTCGTTGAGCAGGCCGCGGTAATCCTTGCCGGAGATGCCGTCGACGAACAGGTTAGGGTCGTAGCTGGGGGTGGAGACCAGCGCCAGGATCCCGCCGCTGCGCGGATCGCTGACCACCACGGCGGCGCGGCTGCCGACCAGCAGCTGCTCGATATAGCGCTGCAGGTTGAGATCCAGCGTCAGGTAGATATCTTTACCCGCCTGGGGCGGCTGCTCGTGCAGCTGGCGGATCACCCGCCCGCGGTTGTTGACCTCCACCTCTTCATAGCCGGTTTTGCCGTGCAGCACATCCTCATAGTAACGTTCGATGCCCAGCTTGCCGATGTCGTGGGTGGCGGCGTAGTTGGCCAGCTTCCCCTCTTTATCCAGACGCTCGACGTCTTTGTCGTTGATCTTGGAGACATAGCCGATGACGTGGGTCAGGGCGGAGCCGTAGGGGTAGTAGCGACGCTGGTAGCCCTTGACCTCAAAGCCGGGGAAGCGGAACTGGTTGACGGCAAAGCGGGCCACCTGCACCTCGCTGAGGGCGGTCTTCAGCGGAATCGAGGTGAAGCGCCGCGAGCGCTTGCGCTCCTTCTGGAAGCTGTCGAGATCCTCGTCGGTCAGATCGACGATCGGGCGTAGCGCATCGAGCTGCGCTGTCATTCCGTCGACCTTTTCGGGGATCACCTCCAACTGGTAGATGGTGCGGTTAAACGCCAGCGGGGTGCCGTTGCGATCGTAGATCATGCCGCGGCTGGGGGCGATGGGCACCAGCTTGATGCGGTTTTCGTTAGAGCGCGTCCTGTAGTCTTCAAAACGCAGAATTTGCAGGTGGTACAGATTGGCGAGCAGTACGCCGGTCAGCAGCAGTACGCCGACGAAGGCGAACAGCGCACGACGGATGAACAGGGCGGACTCTGCCGAATAGTCACGAAAGGGGTTACGATCTAGTTTCATTCCGTTCCGTCATGCTCAGGCGTACTGCCGGGATTAACATCATTGCCGGCGTGGCCGGCAGGCGATTACTCACGATGATAAGGGTGATTGGCCGTAATGCTCCAGGCCCGGTAGAGGCTTTCGGCCACCAGCACGCGCACCAGCGGGTGCGGCAGGGTCAGGGGCGACAGAGACCAGCTCTGTTCGGCGGCGGCCTTGCAGGCGGGCGCCAGCCCCTCGGGACCGCCGATCAGCAGGCTGACGTCGCGCCCGTCCTGCTTCCAGCGCTCCAGCTGTCCGGCCAGCGTCGGGGTATCCCAGGGTTTGCCGGGAATATCCAGGGTGACAATGCGGTTGCCTTTGCCGACCGCGGCCAGCATCAGCTCGCCTTCTCGCTCCAGAATGCGGCGAATATCGGCATTCTTACCGCGTTTCCCGGCCGGAACCTCGGTCAGTTCAAACGGCATATCCTTGGGAAAGCGCTTAATATAGTCGAGAAAACCGGTTTGTACCCAGTCGGGCATTTTGGTGCCGACCGCCACCAGCTGCAGTTTCACCGCATCAGCTCCACAGCTTTTCCAGTTCGTACAGACGACGGCTCTCTTCCTGCATCACGTGCACGATGACGTCGCCGAGATCGACCACCACCCATTCGGCGCCGTTCTGGCCCTCTACGCCCAGCGGCAGCAGGCCGGCGGCGCGCGACGACTGTACCACGTGGTCGGCAATGGAGATCACGTGGCGGCTGGAGGTGCCGGTGCAGATGATCATGCAGTCAGTAATGCTGGATTTGCCGCAGACGTCGATGGCGACGATATCCTGGCCCTTCAGATCATCGATCTTATCAATAACGAAATCTTGGAGTGCTTTACCTTGCAAAGGTTCCCCCTCATCAATAGGTCTTAAATTTATGCTGTTATATCAAGCATGACTCCCCACGCGGCGCCCGATGCGCCCCGCGAGGGGCGCACGCCGGCGAGCGGGGCGAGAATACGTTGCTGCGGAGGATATCAGCCTGCAAATCCCTGTCAATCACCGAAGGGGCGAAAGGGGACGCTTCAGCGGTAGAGCCCCTGCAGCTCGATATAGCGTTGTACCGCGCGCGGCAGCAGATCGTCGCAGCTGATCCCTAGATGGCGGCGCTGGCGGATGTCGGTGGCCGAGACCGACAGCAGCGGCGTGTTGGCCAGATAGATACAGCCGTGGGGCCGGCGGTGCAGACGCTGAACGTCGCGGGTGCGGTGCTGCTCCAGCCAGTCCTGCAGCGCCGGGGTGTCCAGCCGGTCGGGATAGCCGGGGCGGGCGCAGACCAGCAGGTGGCAGCAGCGCAGAATGTCCTGCCAGCGCTGCCATCTGTGCAGGGTCAGCAGGGAGTCCTGGCCGATGATAAAGGCCAGCGCTCTCCGTGGGCCCAGCTCGGCGCGCAGCGCCTCCAGGGTGTCGATGGTGTAGGAGGGGCTGGCGCGGCGCAGCTCGCGATCGTCGACGGAGAACAGCGGATCGTCGGCGATGGCCAGACGCACCATCTCCAGGCGCTGGGCGGCGCAGGCCTCCGGCTGCGGCCGGTGCGGGGGAACGTGGTTGGGCAGCAGGGTGATGTGGCCGAGCCCTACCTCCTGCGCCAGCGCCGCGACCGGCTTGAGGTGGCCATAATGAATGGGATCGAAGGTGCCGCCGAACAGCGCCAGTAGGGACGGCGCCGCCGGCTGGGATTCACTCGGCATGCAGCATACTCTCCGGCAGCATCTTGCCGCACAGTAGTAGGGTCAGGGACTCCAGCTGGGGCCATACGGATTGGCCGAAATCCTGTTTGATTATCTGTTCGCACTGGCTCAGCAGCGCCACGGCCTGGTGCAGCTGGGTCAGCGAGAGGGTTTGCAGCGCCTGGGTCAGCAGCGGGCGGCGGTTTTGCCACACCTTATGCTTATCGAACAGCGTACGCAGGGGCGTCTGCGCCGCGCCCTCCTTGAGCTGCAGCAGCAGCAGCAGCTCGCGCTGTACGGTGCGCACCAGCACCACCGGCTCGCAGCCCTCCTGGCGCAGCTGGTTCAGTATATGCCAGGCGCGCTTGCCGCGCGCCGCTAAGCAGGCGTCCAGCCAGTGGAACGGCGAGAAGTGGGCGGCATCGTTGACCGCCTGTTCGACGCGCGGCAGGGTCAGCCGTCCGTCGGGGTAGAGCAGAGAGAGTCGCCCCAGCGCCTGGGAGAGCGCCAGCAGGTTGCCCTCGTAGCAGTAACAGAGCAGCTGTAGCGCCGCGTCGTCGAGCTGCAGCTGCATCTGGCGCGCGCGGTTGGCGACCCAGCGCGGCAGCTGGGTCTGCTCCGGTGTCTGGCAGCTGACCAGGGTGGCCTGCGGGCTGAGCAGTTTATACCAGGCCGCGTTTTCCTGGGTGCGGGTCAGGCGCGGGCCGCGCAGCAGCAGCAGCAGATCCGGGTGGAGCAGGGCGGCAAGCTGGCTCAGACGTTCGCCCATCGCCGCATTGACGCCGTTGTCCGGCAGGGTCAGGGTCAGGATTTGGCGGCTGGCGAACAGGCTCATCGACTGGGACTGGCTGAACAGCGCATCCCAGTCGGTGTGGGGATCGAGGGTGACGCTGAACTGCTCGTCAAACCCGTGGGCGCGGGCGCGCTGGCGGATCAGATCCAGGCTCTCCTGGATCAGCAGCGGCTCGTTGCCCAGAATGAAGTAGCAGGCGCGCAGCCCATCCTGCAGCTGTGCGCCGAGCTGTTCGGGGTAAATCCGGCTCATTTCACCGGCTGTCCGGCCTGCGCGGCCGGTGCAGCGATAACGCCGGTGTTGACCCGGTCAAAGTCGTTGCTGCCCTGTACCTTGGGCGCGCTGACGTCGCTGCTCATCCGGCGGTCGTTGTTTTGCAGCTCGGCGGCCTGAATGCTCATCAGCTTACGCACCAGCTGCTGCGCGGCCTGTCGATACATCTCCTGTATCAGCATCGCTTGTTCGGCATCCTTGGCCAGCGCGGCCAGCGGGTTGTCGAAGAAGCTGCGGTAGACGCGCACCGTCAGCGGATAGAGATCGTGGCCGCGCACCAGCACCTGAGCGCTGACGGTCATCACCATTTGGTACTCCGCCGTGACCCCGTCTTTAAAGATAGAGACGGTGTCCTGGCTCTGGGTGACGCCGAGCAGCCGCAGGGAGGGTAGCGGCGTGGCCGCCTTGTCCGCGCCCGCGCTGGCGACGCTACCCTGCGGCGGCAGGCTCTGCGCATCGACGATGGTGACATTGTTCAGGCGCAGCTGCTCGCGCACCGCGCGGGTGAAGGGGCCATACGGGTCGTTGCTGTCGAGGATCAGCTGATGAAACTCGCTGGGAACCTGCGCGCTGCCGCGCAGGTGGAATCCGCATCCGGCGGTGACCAGCACCGCCAATCCCAGCAACAGCGCAGTAATACGGTGTTGCACACGTCCTCCTAGGCTCACCCGACAACCAGGTTGAGCAGTTTGCCCGGCACAAAGATCACCTTGCGTACGGTGACCCCGTCGAGGTACTTGGCGACCAGCGGCTCCTGCGCCGCCAGCGCGCGCACCTGCTCCTCGCTGGCGTCGGCGGCAACGGTGATCTTACCGCGTACCTTGCCGTTGACCTGCACCACGATCAGCTTGCTGTCTTCGACCATCGCCGCGTTATCGGCGACCGGCCACGGCGCGACGTCGATGTCGCCGGTGCCACCCAGCGCGTGCCACAGGGTGAAGCAGACGTGCGGGGTAAACGGATACAGCATGCGCACCACGGCCAGCAGGGCCTCCTGCATCAGGGCGCGATCCTGCTCGCTCTCCTGCGGGGCACGGGTCAGCTTGTTCATCAGCTCCATCACGGCGGCGATGGCGGTGTTGAAGGTCTGGCGGCGGCCAATGTCGTCGCTCACCTTGGCGATAGTCTTGTGCAGATCGCGGCGCAGGGCTTTCTGGTCATCGTTCAGCGCCGTCAGGTCGAGCGCAGCGGCCGGCCCTTTCTGCTGGTGATCGAAGGCCAGTTTCCAGACGCGTTTCAGGAAACGGTTGGCCCCCTCGACGCCGGACTCCTGCCACTCCAGGGTCATCTCCGCCGGGGAGGCGAACATCATGAACAGGCGGACGGTGTCGGCGCCATAGCGCTCCACCATTACCTGAGGATCGATGCCGTTGTTCTTCGACTTGGACATCTTGCTCATGCCGGCGTAGACCAGCTCGCGGCCGTCGCGATCGGTCGCCTGGGTGATGCGGCCCTTGTCGTCACGCTCGACGGTGACATCCACCGGCGAGACCCAGTTACGCTCGCCGTTGGCGCCGGTGTAGTAGAAGGCGTCCGCCAGCACCATGCCCTGGCACAGCAGGCGCTTGGCCGGCTCGTCGGAGTCCACCAGACCCGCGTCGCGCATCAGCTTATGGAAGAAGCGGAAGTACATCAGGTGCATGATGGCGTGTTCGATGCCGCCGACGTACTGATCGACCGGCAGCCAGTAGTTGGCGGCCTGCGGATCCAGCATCCCCTGGTCGTACTGCGGGCAGGTGTAGCGCGCGTAGTACCAGGAGGACTCCATGAAGGTGTCGAAGGTGTCGGTCTCGCGCAGCGCCGGATGACCGTTAACGGTGGTCTTCGCCCAGGCCGGGTCGGCCTTGAGCGGGCTGGTGATGCCGTTCATGACCACGTCCTCCGGCAGGATCACCGGCAGTTGGTCTTCCGGCGTTGGGATCACGCTGCCGTCTTCCAAGGTCACCATCGGGATCGGGGCGCCCCAGTAGCGCTGGCGGGAAACCCCCCAGTCGCGCAGGCGGTAGTTGACCTTGCGCTCGCCGACGCCGGCAGCGATCAGGCGGTTGGCGACGGCGTCGAAGGCGGCGCTGAAGTCCAGACCATCAAATTCGCCGGAGTTGAACAGCACGCCTTTGTCGGTCATGGCGGCGGCGCTGATGTCCGGCGCCTGACCGTCGGCGGTCAGGATCACCGGCTTCATCGGCAGGTGGTACTTGGCGGCGAACTCCCAGTCGCGCTGGTCGTGGGCCGGAACGGACATCACCGCGCCGGTGCCGTAGTCCATCAGCACAAAGTTGGCGACCCAGATAGGCAGACGCTCACCGCTGAGCGGGTGGATGGCGTACAGGCCGGTGGCCATGCCTTTCTTCTCCATGGTCGCCATGTCGGCCTCGGCAACCTTGGTGTTCTTGCACTCGTCGATGAACTGCGCCAGCGCCGGGTTGTCGGTGGCGGCCTGCTGGGCCAGCGGGTGCGCGGCGGCGATGGCCAGGTAGCTGACGCCCATGAAGGTGTCCGGGCGGGTGGTGTAGACGGCGAAGGTGTCATCGCGATCGGCGACGCAGAAGGTGATCTCTACCCCTTCAGAGCGGCCGATCCAGTTGCGCTGCATGGTCTTAACCTGCTCCGGCCAGTCTTCCAGCTTGTCGAGGTCGTTGAGCAGCTGATCGGCGTAGTCGGTGATCTTGATAAACCACTGCGGGATCTCTTTGCGCTCGACCTTGGAGTCGCAGCGCCAGCAGCAGCCGTCGATGACCTGCTCGTTGGCCAGCACGGTTTGATCGTTCGGACACCAGTTGACCGCAGAGGTCTTCTTATAGACCAGACCCTTTTCATACAGCTTGGTGAAGAACCACTGCTCCCAGCGGTAGTAGTCCGGCTTACAGGTGGCGATTTCGCGGCTCCAGTCGTAGCCGAAGCCCAGCAGCTTCAGCTGGTTCTTCATGTAATCGATGTTGGCATAGGTCCAGGGGGCCGGCGCGGTGTTGTTCTTCACCGCCGCGCCTTCCGCCGGCAGGCCGAAGGCGTCCCAGCCGATGGGCTGCAGCACGTTTTTGCCCAGCATACGCTGGTAACGGGAAATCACATCACCGATGGTGTAGTTACGGACGTGGCCCATATGCAGTCGGCCGGAGGGATACGGCAGCATGGAGAGGCAATAATATTTCTCTTTGCTGTCATCTTCGGTGACCTGGAAGGTTTTCTGTTCATCCCAGTGGCGCTGGACGTGGGATTCAATGTCCTCTGGACGATATTGCTCTTGCATGGCAGCTGGAAGTCCTGTTAGTAAAACAGCTACACCTGTAGCCTGATATGTGATGGTGATCGGCATAGGATAGCCGATAAGCGTCGCGGGCAACAACCGCCGAGCGCGCCGGCGGTGAATTCTTTCCCCCGTCGGCTTACCCCGGGTGCCGTTTTGTTACATACGCTACGTGAAGATCACAGTCTGTCAATGAATTACGGCTAAAATATAACGGGGATAGCGCTTATCCGCGCGCGGTGAGCGGGATCCCGAGCGTCCTGATATGCGCTATATGCAGTTTTCACGCGGGCCACCGCAGGGGGCCGGCCAGAGATGTTCTGACGCGGTGCTGAACGGAGGTAGGAGATGAGCAAGGTAACGCACTATTATCAGCAGTGGCTGGCGGCGTTGACCGAACGCCTAGAGAAGGGGGAGCGCGATATCGATGCGCTGCTGGAGAGCGCGGAGCAGCAGCTCCGGCACGCCAGCGATCTGAGCGAGGCCGATATTGAACAGATCCGTCAGGCGATGCGCCGCGATCTGGAGGAGTTTGCCCGCGCCTATCAGGATAGCCGCGATGAGATGGAAGACAGCGTGTTTATGCGCGTCATCAAGGAGAGCCTGTGGCAGGAGCTGGCCGATATTACCGACAAAACCCAGCTGGAGTGGCGCGAGGTGCTGCAGGATGTGAACCACCACGGCGTTTATCACAGCGGCGAGGTGGTTGGCCTGGGGCACCTGGTGTGCGAGAAGTGCCACTTTAACCTGGATGTGTATACCCCGGAGATCCTGCCGCGCTGTCCGCGCTGCGGCCACGATCAGTTTCACCGCCGTCCCTTCCGCCCCTGAGGGCGGCGGCATCGTGACTCACCGTCCCGCGCTACGCCGCATAGCGCCGTAGCGCGGCGATCAGTAATTCGACAAAGGCCGGGCGGTCGATGGTCAACAGTACCTCGCAGTTGGCGTCACGCCCCGTCAGCCGATCGCGATCGACCAGCGTCATCCCCGTCGTATAGCGTCCCTGCGTCTCGACCCCCACCCAATAACGCTCGCTGCTGAACAGCTGCGGCGCTAGCAGCCAGGCGATGGTGCAGGGATCGTGCATGGCCGCCCCGGGCAAGCGGTTTGGTCCGTTGAGGTAGATGGGCAGATAGAAGTCGAGCATCTCGGCCACCGCGTACGCTACCGGGTTGGCGAGGGCGCGGATCCGCTCGATCTCCTCTGGCAGCACCAGGGCCTGGTGTGTCATATGCAGTCCCGCCATCACCAGCGGCACCCCGGACTGCATGACGATCTCCGCCGCGTGGGGATCGACTAGGATGTTGAACTCGGCGCAGGGGGTGGCGTTCCCCGCGTTCATGCCTCCGCCCATGAAGACGATCTGCGCCAGGCGAGAGGCCAGCTGTGGGTAGCTGCGCAGCAGCAGGGCGGCATTGGTCATCGGGCCGGTGACCACCAGGGTGACCGGCTCGGGGCTGGCCTGCAGCACCTCGGCCATTAGGGCTAGCGCCCCGCGCGCATCCGCCTGCCGCGTAGCCTCGGGCAACTGGGTATGCCCCATCCCGGTGCTGCCATGCACCTCCTCGGCAATGCGCAGCGGGAGGATGAGGGGCTGGGCAGCGCCACCGGCCAGCGGAATATCGTTGCGTCCCATCAGGGTCAGCAGGCGCAGGGCATTGCTGCGGGTTTTCTCCGGGGTCTGGTTGCCGGCGCTAGTGGTCACGGCCAGCACCTCCAGCTGCGGCGCCTGCAGCGCCATCGCCAGGGCGATAGCATCATCCAGGCCGGGATCGCAGTCGATGATCAGCGGTCGTTTCATCGTGTTTCCTCCGTGAAGTCGCCATAAGCCGCGGCGATCCGCTCGGCCAGCAGATCGACGAAGGCCTGGCGATCGATATCGGTCAGTAAGGTGGTGTTGGCGGGCAGGCCGTTCAGGCCGAGGCGATCCACCACCGTCATGCCGTCGCTGTATTGCCCTGCAGTCTCTACGCCAACCCAGCAGTCATGCTGGGTGAACATCTGCGGGCGTAACAGCCAGGCGATGGTGCAGGGGTCGTGCAGCGGCGCCCCCTGGAAACCCCACTTCTCTTGGCGGTGATAGCGCATGAAAAAGTCGAGCAGCTCGGCGACGGTGCGCGCCACCGGGTTGCCGATGTCGCGTAGGCGTTCGATATCGGCGTCGAGGATCTGCGTCCGGTGGGTCACATCCAGGCCGGCCATCACGATGGGCACCCCGCTCTGGAATACCATCTCGGCGGCTTCGGGATCGACGTAGATATTGAACTCCGCCGCCGGCGTCCAGTTCCCCGCGCCGGCGCTGCCGCCCATGATGACGATGCGCTCAATGCGCGGCTTCAGCTCCGGGTGGGCGGCCAGCAGCAGCGCC
Source organism: Edwardsiella anguillarum ET080813 (assembly GCF_000264765.2). Taxonomy (GTDB): domain Bacteria; phylum Pseudomonadota; class Gammaproteobacteria; order Enterobacterales; family Enterobacteriaceae; genus Edwardsiella; species Edwardsiella anguillarum. Next base: position 701,224 of record NZ_CP006664.1, on the reverse strand, counting down.
ACGTTGGTCAGCGGGCCGGTGGCGACCAGGGTGACCGGCTGCGGCGCATCGCGCAGCACCTGGGCCATCAGCGCCAGCGCACCGCCGTCGCGAGGGGCAAAGCCCGGCTCCGGCAGACGGGGGCCGTCGAGGCCGCTTTCGCCGTGGACGCTGTCGGCGATGATCAGCTCGCGCATCAGCGGTTTGGCGGCGCCGCCGGCCACCGGGATATCGCTGCGGCGCAGCAGGGTGAGAATACGCAGGGCGTTGCGCAGGGTTTTTTCCGGGGTTTGGTTGCCGGCGCTGGTGGTGACGGCGCGCACCTCCAGCTCCGGGCTGGCCAGCGCTAGGATCAGGGCGATGGCATCGTCGTGGCCGGGATCGCAGTCGATAATCAGGGGTAATGCCATGAAACGCTCCAGGTAATTGACGGACTCATCCTGGCACCATACCCCTGCGATGGGCGGACGAACAGCCGCCGGACGGCAAAGCGTGAGGCGGGGCGCACTCCTGCCATCGGCGGGCGGCGAGGTCGCCTAATGGATGATCTTGGCCAGAAAATCGCGCGCCCGCGCCGAGTGGGGCTGGGTGAAGAAGGCATCTTTCTCGCGATCTTCGACGATGTGTCCCTCATCCATAAAGATCACCCGATTGGCCACCTTGCGGGCGAATCCCATCTCATGGGTGACCACCATCATGGTCATCCCCTCGCTTGCCAGGGAGACCATCACGTCCAGCACCTCGTTGATCATCTCCGGATCGAGGGCCGATGTCGGCTCATCGAACAGCATCGCCACCGGGTCCATGCACAGCGCCCGGGCGATGGCGACGCGCTGCTGCTGGCCGCCGGAGAGCTGAGCGGGAAACTTGGCGGCGTGCGCCGCCAGGCCGACGCGATCCAGCAGCGCCTGCCCCTTGCTGGCCGCCAGCGGCGCGGCGCGCCCGAGCACCTTGACCTGGGCCAGGGTCAGGTTATCGATGATCGACAGGTGCGGAAACAGCTCGAAGTGCTGGAACACCATGCCGACCCGCGAGCGCAGGCGCGCCAGATCGGTGCGGCGATCGTGCACCGCGGTGCCGTTGACGCAGATCTGCCCCTGCTGGATCGGCTCCAGCCCGTTGACGGTCTTGATCAGGGTCGATTTGCCGGAGCCGGAGGGGCCGCAGACCACCACCACCTCGCCTTTGTCGACGTGGGTGCTGCAGTCGCTCAGCACTTGAAACTGTCCATACCATTTACTGACCCGTTGCAGGGAGATCATAGGGCGCTCCTTTTCTTGAGATGGCTGACCAGCAGCGAGGCGCTGAGGCTGATGATGAAGTAGACGGCGCCGGCAAACAGGATCATCTCCAGCTGGGTGCCGTCGCGCTCGCCGATAGTGGAGGCGGTGCGGAAGAAGTCCGCCAGGCTCAGTACGTAAACCAGCGAGGTATCCTGGAACAGGACGATGCCCTGGGTGAGCAGCAGCGGCACCATGGCGCGGAACGCCTGCGGCAGCACCACCAGGTATAGGGACTGCCACGGGGTCATTCCCAGGGCCAGCGCGGCGGCGTTCTGCCCGCGGGCGACGCTTTTGATGCCGGCGCGGATGATCTCGGAATAGTAGGCGGCCTCGAACAGCGCAAAGGCCACCATCGCCGAGATCAGGCGGATATCGCTCTGGGGCGATAGGCCGAGAAAGCGCTGCAGCAGGCTGGGCACCACCAGATAGAACCACAGCAGCACCATCACCAGCGGTACCGAGCGGAACAGATTGACATACAGGGCGGCTAGCCAGGCGAGGGGCTTCCAGCGCGACAGCCGCATCACCGCCAGCAGGGTACCCCACAGAATGCCGACCACCACCGCCGTCAGCGTTATCTTTAGCGTGATCACCATGCCGTCCAGCAGATAGGGCAGGCTGGGGGGGATGGAGCTCCAGTCGAATGCGTACATTAGCGGCTCCCCATGCTGCCCGGCAGCTGCAGCCGCCGCTCCAGCAGGTGCATGGCCAGCATCAGCAGGCCGTTGATGGCGATATAGGCCAGGGTGATGGCGGTGAAGGATTCATAGGCATGCGCCGAGTAGTCCAGCAGTTTGCCGGCCTGGGCGGCCATCTCCATCAGCCCGATAGTGGAGGCGATGGCCGAATTCTTGACCAGATTGAGCATCTCAGAGGTCAGCGGCGGCACGATCACCCGATAGGCGTTGGGCAGCAGGACATAGCGGTAGGTCTGCGGCAGGGTGAAGCCCATGGCCAGTCCAGCATGCCTCTGCCCGGCCGGCAGAGACTGAATGGCGGCGCGCACCTGCTCGCAGACCCGGGCGGCGGTAAACAGTCCCAGGCACAGCAGCGAGGAGACAAAAAACTGGATCGACGGATCCAGCTCGCCTTTGAACCAGTTGCCCCAGTCGGCCGGCAACAGCTCCGGCACCACCAGATACCAGGTAAAAAACTGGACGATCAGCGGGACGTTGCGGAACAGCTCGACATAGATCGCGCCAATCATGGCCAGCGGGCGGCTGGGCAGGGTGCGCAGGATCCCCAGCAGCGAGCCGAGGAGAAAGGCGATGACCCAGGCCGCCAGCGACAGGGCGACGGTGACCTGCATGCCGGACCAAATCCAGCCTAGGTAGGTGGTGCCGCCGAAGGGGGCCGGCTGCAGAAAGATGCCCCAGTTCCAATCGATAGACATAGGTGACTCCGGTTAGCCGGCGCCCCGCTGGGAGGGGAGCGCCGTAGACGCACGCACCATCGCGCGGGCGTGCGGTCCGCGCGATGGGCTGGCGCCGGGCTGATTATTCGGCGATGCGATCGTTGGGGGCGGCGAACAGCGTCTTCATCTCATCGGAGAGGGCGAACTGCAGGTTCATGTTCTTCGGTGGAATGGGCTGTTCGAACCAGCGGCGATAGCCGTCGGCGGCCTGACCGGAGGTCTGTACATGGGCGACGGTGTCGTCGACCAGCTTTTTGAAGGCCGGATCGTCCCGGCGCAGCATACAGCCGTAGGCCTCATAGGACTGCGGGGTGCCGACAATCACCCAGCGTTCAGGCTGCTTGGCCTTGGCGCGTTCGCCCGCCAGCAGCGCGTCGTCCATCATGAAGGCCACGGCGCGGCCGCTCTCCAGGGTACGGAAGGCGTCACCGTGATCCTTGGCGCTGATGATGCGCATCTTCATGCCCTCTTTCTCGTTCATGCGGTTGAGCATGATTTCCGAGGTGGTGCCGGAGGTGACCACCACCGGTTTACCGGCCAGGTCACGGAAGTCATGCACTCCGCTCTCCTTGGCCGTCAGCAGGCGGGTGCCGACGATAAACAGGGTGTTGGAGAAGGCGACCTGCTGCTGGCGCTCGGCGTTGTGGGTAGTGGAGCCACACTCGACGTCATAGGTGCCGTTTTGCAGCAGCGGGATACGGTTCTGCGAGGTGATCGGCAGGAGCTTCACCTGAAGGTTGGCGAGGCCAAGCTGCTTCTTTACCGCCGCCACGATGGCGTTGCTGTAATCCTGCGAGTAACCGACCACCTGCTGCTTATTGTCGTAGTAAGAGAAGGGGACCGACGACTCGCGGTGGCCGATCACGATCACGCCGCTGTCTTTGATTTTTTGTAGGGTCGGCGAGCCGTCGGCCGCCTCCTGCGCGACGGCAAACAGGGGAAAAGAGAGGCCCAGAAGAACCAGTGATAACACAGACTTACGCATGCATTGCTCCTTCTATTGTGGGGTGTTGTGTTTATGTATATGTTTTATATGTTGTTTTTATCATGCGCGTGCCGAACGAAGGCGCGCGGCGTCATGGAGAAAACATAGCTTAATGTAAATAAAATGATATCAATATGTTTTTAAAATGAGATCAAAAGCGCACCGTTTTATGGCAAAACAGGGGGGTTGCACAGCCTGTGTGCGTGAAGATGCGCTGTCGCGGTGCAACACCCCGGACGGCGGGGGAGAAAACCCGGCGGAGAGGCGTTGCAGGGGAAAAGATTGCAAGCCGCGTGCCAACGGTGAGCGAGTGCAGCCCGAAGGCCGCACTCGGAGGCGGTGTGCCTTAGCGGCGGCGCAGGAGGGCGTAGAGCAGCGCCAGCGCGCCCATCACGGCGCTCAGCAGCCACAGCGGTGCGCTGCCCAGGCGGGCATAGGGGGTCTCGCCGCGGGTCGGCGTGACGTTCACTTCGAGTACGCTGCGGGTAAACTGCGGCAGGCTGGCGATGATGTTGCCGGAGGCGTCGACGGCGGCGGTGATGCCGTTATTGGTGGCGCGCAGCAGCGGTCGTCCCAGCTCCAGGGCCCGCATACGCGCCATCTGGAAGTGTTGCCACGGACCGATGGAGTTGCCGAACCAGGCATCGTTAGAGACGGTGAGCAGGAAGTCGGTATCCGGGCGGAAGTTGGCGCGCACCTGCTCGCCCAGCACGATCTCATAGCAGATCGCGGCGGTCAGATTGTAGCCCTGCACCTGCAGCGCCGGCTGCACATAGTCGCCGCGGCTGAAGGCCGACATCGGCAGGTTGAAGAACGGCGCTAGCGGGCGCAGCAGATCCTCCATCGGGACAAACTCGCCGAACGGCACCAGGTGATGCTTGCTGTAACGCTGGCGCGCCGGGTACTGGTAGGGACTCTCCCCCCCCAGCACGATCACGGAGTTGTAGAACTTCATGCCGCGCGTGCCCGGGCGTTCGTCCACCAGTCCGGTGATCAGGCTGCTGTGGTGGGCGCGCAGCAGGCGATCCATCATGGTCAGGAACGGCTGTTCATTGGCTTCGGTATCGGCGATAGCCGATTCGGGCCAGATGATGATGGGCGCTTTCCCCAGGTAGGGGCGGGTCGCCTCCAGATAGGCCTGCAGCGAGGCGATCAGCGCGTTGGGATCCCACTTCATCGACTGGGCGATATCGCCCTGTACCATGGCCACGTTGACCGCTTTCTGCGGCAGGCTTTGATACCAGTGCATCTGACGCAGCGGCCAGGGTGCGCACAGCAGCACCAGCGCCAGTGCCAGCGCCAGAGGACGGCGCTGGACGGCGGCCAGTACCAGCAGGCCGCTGATGATCACCAGCAGATAGGTGATGGCGTCCACGCCGGCCAGTGGGGCGATGCCCTTCAGCGGGCCGTTGAGCTGGCTGTAGCCGAACTGCAGCCAGGGGAAGCCGGTCAGCACCCAGCCGCGCAGGAACTCCGTCGCCTGCCACAGCGCCGGGGCGGCGATCGCCAGGCGCCAGACGGTGGTTTTCGGCCACAGGCGGTTGAGCACGGCGCAGAACAGCAGCGGGTAGAGTGCCAGGTAGGCCGCCAGCAGCACGACCAGCGATACGCTGACCGGCGTCGGCATGCCGCCGAACTGTTCAATGCTGACGTAGACCCAGTTGACGCCGCTGCCGAACAGCCCGAGCCCCCACAGGAAGCCCAGCAGCATCGCCTGGCGAGTGGTGCGGTTTAGGGTGACGGCGAGCAGGCCGCATAGGGAGATCAGTGCCGCAGGCCAGATATCGTAGGGCGAAAAGGCGAGGGTGCCGCAGGCCCCGCAGGCCAAGGCCAATAACGCACGAATGCGTTGGCGTTGCAGTAAAGCAGCGATAGTCATTAATTCTACTCTTTTCACTTCAGAATGGAGATGTAGCCCAATCGTTGTTAAAAAATGGTGACAAATTCTATCCCACAGTGCCTATACTGGTGAAAAATAAAGCAATGATTCGGCTGTTTTTTATGGTGCGGTAACCAGCAGATAACGTGAGGGTAACATGATTATTGGCATACCAAGAGAAATAAAAAACCACGAATATCGTGTCGGTATGACGCCGAGCAGTGTACGTGAAGTTACGTTGCGAGGCCATAGAGTTATGGTGGAAAGCACGGCGGGGGCAGGGATCGGCTATAGCGACGAGCTGTACCGCCAGGCTGGCGCCGAGGTCGTGGCCGATGTCGCCATGCTGTTCGCCACCGCTGAGCTGATCGTCAAAGTGAAAGAACCGCAGGCGGCGGAATGCGCCCGCCTGCGGCCGGGGCAGATCCTGTTTACCTATCTGCACCTGGCGCCCGATCTGGCACAGACCCAGGCGTTGCTGGCCAGCGGTGCGACCTGCATCGCCTATGAGACGGTGACCCAGCGTGAGGGGGGACTGCCCCTGTTGGCGCCGATGTCGGCGGTGGCTGGGCGGATGTCGATCCAGGCTGGGGTCCAGGCGCTGGAGAAGACACAGGGCGGGCGGGGGATCCTGTTGGGGGGCGTACCCGGCGTTGAGCCGGCCAAGGTGGCGATCCTCGGCGGCGGGGTGGTCGGCGCCAATGCGGCGCGTATGGCGCTGGGGATGCGCGCCGATGTGACGCTGCTGGATTGTAACCTGGCGGTGTTGCAACGCTTGGATAGTGAGTTTCAGGGGCGGGTGAAGCTGGCTTACTCCAGCCGTGAGGCGATTGAGCGTCTGCTGCCGACGACCGATCTGCTGATTGGCGGGGTGCTAGTGCCCGGAGCCGCCGCGCCGAAGTTGGTATCGCGTGCGCAGGTGGCGACGATGCGTCCGGGGTCGGCGATCGTTGACGTGGCGATCGATCAGGGGGGATGCGTGGAGACCTCGCATCCAACCACCCACCAAGCGCCGACCTATGTCGAGGAGGGCGTGGTGCACTACTGCGTCGCGAATATGCCGGGGGCGGTGGCCTACACCGCGACGCAGGCGCTGAACAACGCGACGCTGCCCTATATTCTGGCCTTGGCCGATCACGGCTTGGCGGCGTTGCGTCAGGATGCGGGATTATTGGCTGGATTGAATGTGATGGCGGGGCAGTTGACCTGCCAGGCGGTGGCGCAGGCACATGGCCTGAGTTATACCGATCCACACCGCCTGTTGGCGTGAGCGCGCTAAACGGGGGGCGAGTAGCCCCCTCGTTTTAGATCTCGACGTCCAGTTTAGGCTGAGGAGCGTTATCCGGGATCTTGACGTGTACCTGGATGATGCGTCGACTGTCGGCCATGGCGACCTTAAACTGGTAACCGTCGATGTCGATGCTCTCGCCGCGCGATGGCAGATGGCCGAAGGCCTGCATCACCAGGCCACCGACGGTATCGACCTCGTCGTCGCTGAAGCGGGTAGCGAAGATATCGTTGAAATCCTCGATCTGGGTCAGCGCACGCACGGTGTAGAGATGGCGGCTGATCTGGCGCACGTCGCGATCCTCCACCTCATCGTACTCATCGTCGATCTCGCCGACGATCAGCTCCAAAATATCCTCGATGGTGACCAGCCCGGAGACGCCGCCGAACTCGTCGATGACGATGGCCATATGATAGCGCTGGGAGCGGAACTCCTTGAGCATGCGGTCAACGCGCTTGCTTTCCGGCACGACGACGGCCTGGCGCAGTACGTTATCGATGCGGAACGGCTCGGCGTCGCTGCGCATAAAGGGCAGCAGATCCTTGGCCATCAGCAGGCCTTCAATGTGATCTTTGTCTTCGCTGATCACCGGAAAACGCGAGTGGGCCGACTCAATGATGACGTCCAGGCACTCGTCCAGGGTCTGGTTGCGTTTCAGGGTCACCATCTGGCTGCGCGGGATCATGATGTCACGCACACGCTGCTCGGCGATGTCCATCACCCCTTCCAGCATGTCGCGGGTATCGGGATCGATCAGATCATTCTGCTCGGAGTCGCGGATAAGTTCCACTAGATCGCTGCGGTTCTTGGGTTCGCCGTGAAACAGCTGGTTGAGCAAAAGGGAAAAGAAGCCTTTCTTATGGGGACTGGGGCTGTCGCTATTCTGAGAATGGTCGTCGCTCATAGCGTATATGTATGGTTACTCTTTGTCTGGTCAATCTTAACGGCGGGCGTCATCGCCCACCGCAAACGTGACCCCAGAGGGGTCGTTCAGTCGGACGCTTTTTCCGCCGCATAGGGATCGGGATATCCCAGCGCCTGCATGATCTCGGCTTCCAGAGACTCCATTTCCTCAGCCTCTTCGTCGCTGATGTGGTCATACCCTAGCAGATGAAGCGAGCCGTGCACAACCATATGCGCCCAATGTGAGAGCGGGGCAATGTTCTGCTCCTGCGCCTCGCGCTCTACCACCTGGCGGCAGATCACCATGTCGCCGAGCAGCGGCAGCTCGATGCCCGGGGGGGCCTCGAACGGGAAGGAGAGGACATTGGTCGGGCGATCCTTGCCGCGGTAGGTGAGGTTAAGCTCGTGGCTTTCGGCCTCGTCCACCAGGCGGATGGTGACCTCCGCCTCATCGCGAAAGCGCGGCAGCACCGCCTCTAGCCAGCGCAGAAAGTCGCCTTCGGCGGGGAGGCCGGGGGCGTCGTCGCAGGCGATCTGTAGGTCGAGAATAATATTACTCATGGTTGTTCCTGTGTCTGGGCGGCCTGCGCCTCGCGCTTGCGCTCGGCGGCCAGGGCCTCTTTACGTTGTTGTTCCGCAGCGTCCCAGGCCTCATAGGCCATCACCACGCGGGCGACCACCGGGTGGCGCACTACGTCTTCACTGTGGAAGAAGTTAAAGCTGATCTCCTCCACCGGCGACAGGACCTCAATGGCGTGGCGCAGGCCGGACTTCTGACTGCGCGGCAGATCCACCTGGGTGATATCACCGGTGATCACCGCCTTGGAGTTAAAGCCGATGCGGGTGAGGAACATCTTCATCTGTTCGATGGTGGTGTTCTGGCTCTCATCCAGAATGATAAAGGCATCGTTCAGGGTACGCCCGCGCATATAGGCCAGCGGCGCCACTTCGATGACGTTGCGCTCCATCAGCTTCTCAACCCGTTCAAAGCCGAGCATTTCAAACAGCGCATCGTACAGCGGACGCAGGTACGGGTCGACCTTTTGGCTGAGATCGCCCGGCAGGAAGCCCAGCTTTTCACCGGCCTCCACCGCCGGACGGGTCAGCAGGATGCGGCGGATCTCCTGGCGCTCCAGAGCATCGACCGCGGCGGCTACCGCCAGATAGGTCTTGCCGGTACCGGCCGGGCCGATGCCGAAGGTGATATCGTGGTCGAGAATATTGGCGATGTACTGCGCCTGATTGGGAGTACGCGGCTTGATCAGCCCGCGCTTGGTCTTGATGTGGATCGCCTTGCCATAGTCCGGCACGTGTTCGGCGGCCTGTTCCAGCGCCCGGCTCTCCTTGAGGGCCAGATGGATCTGCTCGGGGTCGATATCGCCCGTCTGGCCGCGCACCGGCGCGGTATCTACATACAGGCGCTTGAGAATATCCACGGCGGCGCGCACGCAGGGTGTCCGTCCGACCAGCGTGAAGTGATTGTCACGGTGATTGATTTCGATCCCCAGGCGGTGTTCGAGCAGCTTGATATTGCCATCGAACGGGCCGCACAGACTGTTCAGCCGCTGATTGTCAGCGGGTTCAAGCAAGAGTTCTTCGGTTGCGACGTTCAAATCAATCCTCTGGATTCGTGTGTGCATTGCGCCGCCCGCGGCGTGGGGGCGCAGGGATGCGGGCCATGCGATGGCCACGCGGTATACCGCGGCTGTTCACATCATACATGTCACGGGGTGGCAATTGCCAATCTTCGCGCGCGGCGCCGGCGCAGCAGGGGAATCGCCCCATTTATTTTAATACCATGTAATCATTATATTTTATTTTATTAATATATCATCCATATGTCTTATTTAACGTTTTTTTAACTGCGTGGCAGCGCAAAAAAAACGTCGAGGGTGGCTGGTACCATGACCTGCGGTGACGCAGACATGGAGGGCCCAGACAATGGCTTCACCTCAGAAAACGTCCGTCCCCGCAGGGGCGGCACACGGAGGCATGGCGCGCTTTCTCGGCGCCGTCGAGCGCCTGGGGAATCGGATACCGGATCCGGCGCTGCTGTTTATCTATCTGATGATCCTGCTGCTGCTGCTGTCGGCGGCGCTGTCGCAGGTCTCCTTTGAGTTTATCAATCCCAGCAGCGGCGAGGCGGTACAGGTGGTCAATATGATGACCCTGGCGGCGCTGGTGGACTTCCTCAGCAAGATGACGCAATCCTTTACCGCGTTTCCGCCGCTGGGCATCGTGCTGGTGGCGCTGCTCGGGGTCGGGGTCGCCGATCGCGCCGGCTTTATCGACGCGGCGGTGAAAAAGCTGGTGCGGATCACCCCCGCCCGCCTGCTGACGCCGATGGTGGTGCTGGTGGCGCTGCTCAGCCATGTGGCGGCCGACGTGGGCTATGTGCTGGTGATCCCGCTGGCCGGCGTGGTGTTTCAGCGGGTAGGGCGTCATCCGCTGGCCGGGATCTGCGCCGCCTTCGCCGGGGTGTCCGGCGGCTACTCCGCCAGCTTTATTCCATCCGGCAACGATGCGCTGTTGGCCGGGTTCAGCGAGGCGGCGGCGCGCCTGCTGGCGCCGGGCTATTCGGTGAATGTGCTGTGCAATTTCTTGTTTACCTCCCTCTCTTCGCTGATGGTGATCCTGCTGGTATGGCTGGTGACGGATCGGTTTATCGAACCCCGCCTGCGCCGTCAGCCATTGGATGTGCCGCAGGATGAGCAGGAAAACAGCGCGCTCAGTACCTTTACGCCGCGGGAGAACCGGGCGTTCGGCTATGCGCTGGGCGCAATGGTGCTGATGCTGCTGCTCCTGGCGGCGTTGATGTATCCAGCCGACTCGCCGTTTCGGAGCCCCGCGGGGGTCTTGAGCAGCTCACAGTCGCCGGCGATCCAATCCATCGTGCCGCTGATCTTTATCCTGTTTATCATCCCCGGCACCCTGTACGGTTTTCTCAGCGGACGTTTCACGCAGGCCAGGCAGGTGATCGAGGCGATGACCGAGAATATGCGTACTATGGGCTACTATCTGGTGGTGGTTTTTTTCGCTGCGCAGTTTATCACCATCTTTAACACCTCGAACTTGGGCACGCTGCTGGCGCTGGCGGGCGCCGCCGGCTTGAAGGCCCTCAGCGTGCCGGCCGCCGGGACGGTGCTCGGTGTCGTGATCCTGGTCTTTCTGGTCAACTTATTGCTGGGATCGGCTTCAGCCAAATGGGCGCTGCTCAGCCCGATCCTGGTGCCGATGCTGATGGCGGTGCAGCTGTCGCCGGAGCTGGCGCAGGCGGCCTACCGCATAGGGGACTCCACCTCCAACATTATCACGCCGCTGATGGGCTTTTTCCCGCTGGTGGTGGTCTACTGCCGTAAGTATGTCTCGTCGGCAGGGATCGGCTCGCTGGTCACGCTGATGCTGCCCTATTCGCTGCTGATGGCGCTGGCGTGGACGGCGCTGCTGCTGGCGATGTGGGGGCTCGGGATACCGTTGGGCGTCCAGGGAGGGTATGGCTACCCCGCGGCGGGGTAAGCGCATCAAATAAAACGCCCGGCCTGGACCGGGCGTCGTGACGCGGGCGGCTTACGGCTGGTAGCTGCCGACGCCCAGAGCATCCTCTTTGCGGGTGCGGGCGATCACCGACTGCGGCGACTCGCTGATGCGCAGCCCCATCTCCTCTTCACTGCGAACCACGACGCCGCGCAGGGAATTGGGCAGCACCTCGGTGATCTCAACGTCGACGAAGCGCCCGATCATCTCCGGTTGACCGGCAAAGTTGACCACCCGGTTGTTTTCGGTGCGGCCGGACAGCTCCATCACGTTCTTGCGCGAGGTGCCCTCGACCAGGATGCGCTGCACAGTACCCTGCATCCGGCGGCTGTAGCGCATCGCCTGTTGGCTGATACGCTCCTGCAGAATGTACAGGCGCTGCTTTTTCTCCTCTTCCGCCACGTCGTCCACCATGTCGGCGGCCGGGGTGCCCGGGCGGGCGGAGAAGATAAAGCTGTAGCTCATGTCGAAGTCCACCTCGGCGATCAGCTGCATGGTCTGTTCGAAGTCCTGCTGGGTCTCGCCGGGGAAGCCGACGATAAAGTCGGAGCTGATCTGAATATCCGGGCGCGCCCTGCGCAGCTTACGGATGATCGCCTTGTACTCCAGCGCGGTATGGGTGCGCTTCATCAGGTTGAGGATGCGGTCGGATCCGCTCTGCACCGGCAGGTGCAGGAAGCTGACCAGCTCTGGGGTGTCCTCATACACGGCGATGATGTCGTCGCTGAACTCTATTGGATGGCTGGTGGTGAAGCGGAGACGGTCGATGCCGTCAATGGCGGCCACCAGGCGCAGCAGCTCGGCAAAGGAGCAGATGCCGCCGTCGAAGGTGGCGCCGCGGTAGGCGTTGACGTTCTGCCCCAGCAGGTTGACCTCGCGTACGCCCTGGGCGGCCAGCTGGGCGATTTCAAACAGCACGTCGTCGCACGGGCGGCTGACCTCGGCCCCGCGGGTATAGGGTACCACGCAGTAGGTACAGTATTTGTTGCAGCCTTCCATGATGGAGACAAAGGCGGTGGCGCCGTCGGCGCGCGGCTCCGGCAGGCGGTCGAACTTTTCGATCTCCGGGAAGCTGACGTCAACCACCGGGCCGTGGCTGCTGCGCGCGCTGTCGATCATCTCCGGCAGGCGGTGCAGCGTCTGCGGGCCAAAGATGATGTCGACAAAGCTGGCGCGCTCGCGGATATGCTCACCCTCCTGGGAGGCGACGCAGCCGCCGACGCCGATGATCAGATCCGGCTTGGCCTCTTTGAGCATCTTCCAGCGGCCAAGCTGATGGAACACTTTTTCCTGCGCCTTTTCACGGATCGAACAGGTATTCAGCAGCAGGACATCGGCGTCCTCGGCATTATCCGTCAGCTCAAGGCCATGCGTGCTGCCCAGCAGATCGGCTATCTTGGATGAGTCATACTCATTCATCTGACAGCCCCAGGTTTTAATATGCAGTTTTTTTGTCATCGACTTGCCATTGCTCAGTGCAGGTGGATCAGGGACGCGCAGGCGCCCTCAGGCGCCGTGCCGGCGGTGACCGTTGCGTCCGCGGCAGGGCGGCTATTGTAATCGCTTGGCGCTGTCGTGACCAGTCAGATAGCGGGGGGCAAGGGGGCTGAAATCCGCTACACTAGCGCAAAATGTGCGGTGACAGGGGGAGAGGCGATGGTTCAGGACGCGGGCGGTATTGTGGTGGTCGGCGGTGGGATGGTGGGCACCGCGGCGGCCCTGGGACTGGCGCAGGCCGGCCTGCGGGTGACGGTGCTGGAGAACAGCCCGCCGCCGCCGTTTGTCCCAGACAGCGATCCCGATCTGCGCATCTCCGCCGTCAGCATGGCCAGCGTGCGCCTGCTGGAGCAGCTCGGGGTGTGGTCAGCGGTGCAGGCGATGCGCGCGGTGCCCTACCGCGGGCTGGAGACCTGGGAGTGGGCGTCGTCAACGGTCTCGTTTCGTGCCGAGACGCTCGGTCTGCCGTGTCTGGGCTTCATGCTGGAGAACCGGGTACTGCAGCGCGCACTGTGGCAGGCGCTGGAGGCCCACGAGGACGTCACGCTGTATACCGGGGCGGCGCTGCAGCAGTTACAGCGCGCCGGGCAGGGGTGGCAGCTGGCGCTGGATAACGGCGAAAGGCTCTATGCCGGATTGGTCATCGCGGCGGATGGCGCCGAGTCCCGGGTGCGCAGCCAGGCCGGCATCGGCGTTCACGGCTGGCAGTACCGCCACGACTGCATGCTGATCAGCGTGAAGACGCCGCCGGTGCCGCAGGATGTCACCTGGCAGCAGTTTACCCCGGATGGTCCGCGGGCGTTTTTGCCCCTGTGGCCCGGCTGGGGTTCGCTGGTGTGGTATGACAGCCCGTCGCGTATCCGTCAGCTGTTGGCGATGCCGCTGGCGCAGCTGAATGAGGCGATCCTGCGTTCGTTTCCCGCCCGACTGGGGCCGGTGCAGGCGGTGGCCGCGGCGGCGTTTCCGCTGATTCGGCGCCACGCGCAGCGCTACGTGGACCAGGGACTGCTGCTGCTGGGCGATGCGGCGCACACCATTAACCCGCTCGCCGGGCAGGGGGTGAATCTGGGCTACCGCGACGTGTCGGCGCTGCTGGAGGTGGTGCCGGCGGCCGCGGCGCGCGGTGAGGCGTGGCAGACGCAGGCGGTGCTGCAGCGCTATCAGCGCCGTCGCCTGGGCGATAACCTGCTGATGCAGAGCGGGATGGATCTCTTTTACGGCGCCTTCAGCAACCGCTTGCCGCCGCTGATGCTGCTGCGCAATCTGGGGCTGATGGCGGCGGATCGCGCCGGTGGGCTCAAGGCACGCGCGCTGCGCTACGCTATCGGGCTGTAGTCGATGGCGGCGGGCGGTGCGTCGTGTGGCGCGCCGCCAAAGGCGCGGGCAAACGGCAGGCAAAAAAAAGCCCACCCGAAGGTGAGCTCTCTTATTGGCTGGGGTACGAGGATTCGAACCTCGGGATGGCGGAATCAGAATCCGCTGCCTTACCGCTTGGCGATACCCCAATTGTTGGGTGGCACCTTTCGATGCGCGGCCCGCCGTGGCGAACCGAATAAATTTGGCTGGGGTACGAGGATTCGAACCTCGGGATGGCGGAATCAGAATCCGCTGCCTTACCGCTTGGCGATACCCCAAAAGTGGTGGCTACGACGGGATTCGAACCTGTGACCCCATCATTATGAGTGATGTGCTCTAACCAACTGAGCTACGTAGCCATCAATGTGTTACTAGTAAATCATACAACTTATTGAATTTCAATCATTATTTTCTGTGGCTGGGGTACCAGGATTCGAACCTGGGGATGGCGGGATCAAAACCCGCTGCCTTACCGCTTGGCGATACCCCATCAGGGACTGTATCCAGTCTCCATCGAGACAGAAAATATGGCTGGGGTACCAGGATTCGAACCTGGGGATGGCGGGATCAAAACCCGCTGCCTTACCGCTTGGCGATACCCCATCCGACACAAGCCGGGTTGAAATGGTGCGGGAGACGAGACTTGAACTCGTACACCTTGCGGCGCCAGAACCTAAATCTGGTGCGTCTACCAATTTCGCCACTCCCGCCCACTTGCGTAATAAAGAGTGGTGGCTACGACGGGATTCGAACCTGTGACCCCATCATTATGAGTGATGTGCTCTAACCAACTGAGCTACGTAGCCGTTCTTTATTCGCTAGCCTTCATCGGCGTTGCGGGGCGCATTATGCGGATATGGGGGGGAAGCGTCAACCCCTTTTTTAGCAGAAACGCCATCGTCGCGCACGTTTGCCGATTGATTATACAGGTCGGCGTGAAAAGCAGCAAAAGTCGGTGAAAAGTAGGCTAACGCCGGCCTGACAGGGGGAGTCGGTGCGGCGCGCCCGCTAGGGAAGAGGGCGCTGCCGCGGGAGGTTAATAGGCGGACTGGTGTACGCCGACGGCGCGTCCGGAGGGGTCGTCCATTTTACGCAGGGACGCGTCCCACTCGATGGCCTTGGCGGAGGAGCACGCGACGGAGGGGCCACCGGGCACGCACTCCGCGGCGCTCGGCAGCGGGAACAGCTGCTCAAAGATATCGCGGTACAGGTAGGCCTCCTTGCTGGTCGGCGTGTTGTGGGGAAAGCGGAAGCGGGCGTTGGCCAGCGCCTGGTCGCTGACCTGGACGGCGGCGGCCGCTTTCAGCGAGTCTATCCAGCTGTAGCCGACGCCGTCGGAGAACTGCTCCTTCTGGCGCCAGGCGACGCTGGCCGGCAGGTAGGACTCGAAGCATTCGCGCAGCAGCTGCTTTTCGATGCGTCCGTCGCCGCACATCTTGTCGCGCGGGTTGAGGCGCATGGCCACGTCTAAAAACGCCTTGTCGAGGAACGGAACCCGCGCCTCGACGCCCCAGGCGGCCATCGCCTTGTTGGCGCGTGCGCAGTCATACATATGCAGCGCCAGCAGCTTGCGCACCGTCTCGTCGTGGAACTCTTTGGCGTTGGGAGCCTTATGGAAATAGAGGTAGCCGCCGAACACCTCGTCGGCGCCTTCGCCGGAGAGCACCATTTTGATCCCCATCGCTTTAATTTTACGGGCCATCAGGTACATCGGCGTCGAGGCGCGGATGGTGGTGACGTCGTAGGTTTCGATGTGGTAAATCACGTCGCGGATGGCGTCCATACCCTCTTGGACGGTGAAGTGGATCTCATGGTGCACCGTGCCGAGGTGGTCGGCGACCTCTTGGGCGGCCTTCAGATCCGGCGCCCCCGGCAGGCCGACGGCAAAGGAGTGCAGCTGTGGCCACCAGGCGGCGCTGCGCTCGTCATCTTCGACGCGGCGGGCGGCAAACTTCTTGGTGATGGCGGAGATAATGGACGAATCCAGCCCGCCGGAGAGCAGAACCCCGTAGGGCACGTCGGACATCAGGTGGCTTCTGACCGACTCCTCCAGCGCGCAGCGCAGCGCGGCGGCGTCGGTGGGGTTATGTTCGACGGCGGCATAGTCGAACCAGTCGCGCCGGTAGTAGCGGCGGATCTCGCCGTCGCGGCTCCACAGGGCGCTGCCGGCGGGGAATTCACGCAGCGTCCGGCATACCGGCACCAGCGCCTTCATCTCGGAGGCGACAAACAGGTTGCCGTGCTCATCGTGCCCCATGTACAGCGGGATGATCCCCAGGTGATCGCGGCCGATCAGATAGGCGTCCCGCTCGGCGTCATACAGAATAAAGGCAAACATGCCGCGCAGCTGGTCGAGGAAGTCCGGGCCATACTCCTGGTACAGCGCCAGGATCACCTCGCAGTCGGAGCCGGTCTGAAACGCATAGCGATCGCCCAGGCGTTCACGCAGCGCCTGGTGGTTATAAATTTCACCGTTGACCGCCAGAACATGGGTGCGCTGTGCGTTGTACAGCGGCTGGGCGCCGGTGTTGACGTCGACGATAGACAGGCGCTCATGGGCCAGAATAGCGCGTTCACCGGCATAGATGCCGGACCAGTCCGGGCCGCGGTGGCGCATCAGTCGGGACATCTCCAGCGCTGTCTTGCGCAGCGCCTGCGGATCGGTTTTCAGGTCGAGCACTCCAAAGATCGAACACATAGCGTTTCCCCTACGGCATTGGCGGTATCAGGTGGCGCGGCGCCCTGCGGCGCGGCGGATGACATCAACATGCGTCATCCGATGAATGAAAATCAAGTATTTTGCTCTGGCGGGGTAAAAAAGTTTTTTGCTGGCGCTTATTTTTAGATAGACTTCAAAAAAAACGCGATTTTATTGAAGAATATCTAAAAAAAGGCGGCCGTGGCCGCCGCAGGGGGCGATTACAGAATGTCGATGTCGGCCACCGACGGATAGATATAGCTGGGGCGGAAGGGCATGGTGTCCACGTCTTCCAGGGTGGAGACGCCGGAGAGCACCAGAATGGTCTCCAGTCCTGCCTGGAAGCCGGCCAGAATATCGGTTTTCAGGTTATCGCCGATGATAACGGTGCTTTCCGAATGGGCCTGCATCTTGTTCAGCGCGGCGCGGATAATCCACGGGCTGGGTTTGCCGACGTAAAACGGCGCGCGGCCGGCGATTAGCTCGATGGGCGCGCACAGGGCGCCGCAGGCGGGAAAGAAGCCGCGGCCGTGGGAGTCGGGGTTGGTGGCGATAAAGCGCGCGCCGTGGGCGACGAAGTAGGCCGCCTTGTGGATCATCTCCCAGTTATAGGAGCGGGTCTCGCCGACGATCACGAAGTCCGGGTTGATGTCGGTGATGGTGAAGCCGGCCTTGTACAGCTCGTGGATCAGCGCCCCCTCGCCGATGACGTAGGCTTTCTTGCCCTCCTGTCGCTTGAGGAAGTCGGCGGTCGCCATGGCGGAGGTATAGAACACCTGCTCAGGGACGTCGATGCCGGCGGAGGCAAAACGGTTGGCCAGATCCTGCCCGGTCTGCGCGGGGTAGTTGGTCAGGATCACCAGCGGCATCTCCTGCTGCTGCAGCCGCTGTAAAAACTCACGGGCGCCGGGAACCGGCGTATTGTCGTGCATCAGGACGCCGTCAATATCGCAAATAACGCTTTTTATTGTCATAGCTGAGAGCTTCTCGTTGATAATGCAGTTAGTGACTATACCACGGCTGAGCGTATTATCGCCCGCTTCACGCCGGGCCGGGGCGGCAATCAGGGGGTGCAGTCGCCGGTCCGCTGGGGTAGAGTCAGAGGGACGTACGTGCGGGGATACCCAGATCAGGATAAATGAGGACGAATATGGAATTTCACTATGACCGTGACCGCGTCTATGCGCAGCCGGCGACGCAGCGGGTATATAACCAGGAGCCCTACCTGACCCGCCTGGAAGCTACGCTGCTGTACCTTGAAAACGATCTGGCGGTGTTCGACAGGACCATCTTCTACGCCGAGTCGGGGGGACAGGTTTGCGACGTCGGGTCGATCCGCTCCGCCGCGGGCGGAACGCCTTGCCCGGTGGTCGATGTGCAGCACCGGCTGGGGCATAAGCTGTATATCAAGCGCGAGGGGGTCAACGTACCGCTGGTGGACGTGGAGACGCGGATCGTACACCGCCTGGCCCACGCGGCGGATCTGCAGCCCGGCGACCGCGTTATCATGCAGATCGACTGGCCGCGGCGCTACGCCATCATGCGCCACCATACGCTGGCGCACTTTCTGTTCTCCGCCATTAACCGCCACTTCAGCGCCGGCGTCGGCGTCAAGGGGTGCACCATCGATGCGCAGAGGGCGGTGTTCTCACTGGATAAGAAGCTGAGCGAGGATGACTTCTCCGCCATTCAGGCCCATACCCGCGATATGCTGGCGCAGGCGCACCCCTTGGCGGTAGAGCCGGCGCCGGAGACGGACAGCCTCTTCTATTGGCGCTATGGCGAGACGCTGATCCCCTGCGGCGGCACCCACGTGCAGGCACTGTCCGAGGTCAGCGACGCGGCGATCTTTTTCCATAAAAAGAGCAGCGGCCGCGAGCGCAGTCGGATCGCTATCGCGCTGCAGCCCCTGGTATAACCGACGCGCCGCGCGATTCTCAGTCGTGATGCTCCAGCAGACGCTGCAGCAGCGCGCCGTTCAGCATGGCGCGCTTGACCAGCGCGAAGGCGCCGATGGCGGAGCGGTGGTCGAGCTCGGAGGTGACCACCGGCAGGTTGTGGCGAAAGTTTTTCAGCGTCTGGGTCTGAATGCAGCGCTCGATGGCCGGCAATAGGATCTTGCCGGCTTCGGTTATCTCGCCGGCGATGACGATCTTCTGGGGATTGAACAGGTTGATGGTGATAGCGATAGCGCGCCCCAGGTTGCGCCCGACCCGTTCAATCACCTCGACGGCTAAACTATCGCCGCGGTTGGCGGCCCGGCAAATGGCGTTGATGGTACAGCCGTCGGCCGTCAGGCTGCTAGGGTAGCCCTGCTCCAGCAGGCGACGGGTATGCTGTTCGATAGCCGCATTGGCCGCCACGGTTTCCAGACAGCCAAAGTTGCCGCAGTGGCAGCGTTCTCCCAGCGGATCTATCTGGATATGGCCGATCTCCCCGACGTTGCCGTTGCTGCCGAGGAAGATGTTCTCATCGACGATGATCCCGGCGCCGGTGCCGCGGTGCAGCCGCACCAGGATCGAGTCCCGGCAGTCGCGGCTGGCGCCGAAGTAGTGTTCGGCCAGCGCCAGGCTGCGGATATCGTGACCGATAAAGCAGGCCAGGCGGAAGCGCGCCTCTAGGCGTTCAACCAGCGGCCAGTCGCTGACCGTAATGTGTGGCATGTAGCGGACGATACCGAGATCCGGATCGACCAGCCCGGGCAGCATCAGGGCGATGGCTATCAGCTCGCGGATTTTGCGCTGGTAATCGTTAATGAAGTGGTCGATGGCCTGAAACAGGGCGTGCTCGACGGTCTCCTGGGTGCGCTGCGGCAGCGGGTAGTGCGTCTCCGCCAGCGCCTTGCCGCTGAGGTCATACAGGGTGATGGTGGCGTCGTGGCGCCCCAGGCGAATGGCGATCGCCTGGAAGCGACGCGTCTCGGTGACGATGGAGATGGCGCGCCGCCCGCCGGTGGAGGCCTGCTGATCGACCTCTTTGATCAGCCCGCGCTCCAGCAGCTGGCGGGTGATCTTGGTGACGCTGGCGGGGGCCAGCTGGCTGTATTCGGCAATCTGAATCCGTGAGATCGGACCCTGCTGATCGATCAGGCGGTAGACCGCCGCGCTGTTCAGCTGCTTTACCAGATCGACGTTACCAATTTGTCCCTGTCCGCCAGTGGCCATCACTCTCTCACCTGTGTTGTCATTCAACCGCCGCGCTGGTAGACGGTTTCGCCGTTAACGATGGTCGTGGTTACCCGGAAGTCGCGGGTAAACGCCGTCAGGTTGGCGACCTTACCCGGCTCGATGCTGCCCAGCCGCTGCGCGACGCCGATGGCGCGCGCCGGATAGAGGCTGGCCATGCGCAGAGCTTCATCCAGCGCAATGCCGACGTGCTCAACGCTGTTTTGCACCGCCTCTATCATGGTCAGCGCCGATCCGCTCAGCGTACCATTTTCATCCACGACCAGCCCATTGCGGTAATATACTGTTTTCCCCGCGAAAATGAAGCTGTCAATGTCTGAACCCGCCGGCGCGGTGGCGTCGGTGACCAGCACCAGGTGGTCGCCCTTGAGCTTTTTCGCCATGCGGATGTTCGGCCAGGCCACGTGGTGGCCGTCGGCGATGATACCGGTATACACCTCAGGGGTGTCGAAAATGGCGCCCATCAGCCCCGGCGCGCGGCCGCTGATCGCCGGCATCGCATTGTAGAGGTGGGTGGCAAAGCGCATTCCGGCGGCGAAGCCGCGGCGCGCCTCTTCGTAGCTGGCGTTGGAGTGGCCGGCGGAGACCACGATCCCGGCGGCGCGTAGCTGTTGAATGGCCGCGTCGTCGCTCATCTCCGGCGCCATGGTCACCTTGACGACGGCCTCGGCGTGGCTGCAGATAAAGTCGAGCATGGCGCGATCCGGGCGGCGGATATAGCGCGGGTTATGGGTGCCCTTTTTCTCCAGGCTGATATAGGGCCCTTCAATATGCAGCCCCAGCGCCTGGTTACGCTGGCGGCGCAGATAGGACTGCATCACCGTAATACCGCGTTGCATCATGGCGTCGCTGCAGGTGATCAGCGTCGGCAGGTAGCTGGTGCAGCCGGCACGCTCGTTGGCGCGCTGCATGATCTCCAGCGTCTGCTCGCTGACGGCCTCTTCGCTGTCGTTAAACTGCACGCCGCCGCAGCCGTTGAGCTGAACGTCGATAAAGCCGGGGGCCAGGATGGCGCCGCCCAGATCGCGGGTGGCGATATCCGGTGCGAGCGCAGACTCGGGACAGATTTTTTCAATTAAACCATTGGCGATCACCACAGCATGGTCGTCAAGAATATCGTGGCCGGTATAAATCCGACAGTGAGTTAAGGCGTACATCACATTCCCCCGGACGTAATTATCAGAGATCTTTCATATTTTCCGCTTCGAGCTCGCGGAAATAGTTAACGGTTTTAACCTTCAGCTCCATGGTCGCCGGCTGATCGCAGACCACCACGGACTTAGGATGCAGCTGCAGGGCGCTGATAGTCCACATATGGTTGACGCTGCCCTCGACCGCGGCCTGCAGCGCCAGGGATTTAGCGTGACCGGTTACCAGGATCATCACCTCTTCCGCGTCCAGCAGGGTGCCCACGCCGACGGTCAGCGCATACTTCGGCACCAGACTGATGTCGCCGTTGAAGAAGCGGGAGTTGGCGATGCGGGTATCTTCGGTCAGGGTCTTGATCCGGGTGCGCGAAGCCAGCGAAGAGGCTGGCTCATTGAAGGCGATATGCCCGTCGTTGCCGACGCCGCCCATGAACAGATTGATCTTACCATAGGCGCGGATCTTCTCTTCGTAGCGGCGGCACTCGGCGTCCACGTCCGGCGCGTTACCATTTAACAAATTGATATTTTCTTTCTGAATATCAATATGGTTGAAGAAATTATTATACATAAAGCTGTGATAGCTTTCCGGGTGTGATTCTGCCAGACCTACGTATTCATCCATGTTGAAGGTGACGACGTGGCGGAAGCTCACCTCACCGGCCTGATAGAGTTCGATCAGACGCTTATAGGTTTGCAGCGGGGTGCTACCGGTCGGCAGACCCAGCACAAACGGGCGCTCGGCGGTAGGCTTGAACGCGTTGATGCGCTTAACGATATGGCGGGCAGACCACAGGCCAACGTCGGTCGCGTTATGCAGCGGAATAAGTCTCATAGGGCACCTTTTACAAAACGGGAAACTGAACGAAAAGCGGGTTCGGCGCCGGTGATGACCCATTGGCTCCCGGCTCTCCTGCGAAGGAGCCTACCGCGCCGATTGATTTTTCGAATAATAAAATAAGTTTTCATAGATAGCCAGCCTGCAGACAACATTTCACCTATTGTTGGTGATAATAATCACAAATCAGGAGGTTTTAATTTGCGGAGAAAAATAATTTTTTTACACTCTCCAGTGTGGTTCATATTATCAACAAAATACTTAAATCAGTGATGATGAGACCGGCAGTGCCCTTTGCATTGTAGGTCCAATAGGGGGAAATGTGAGTATTCTCGGTTATTTGCAAAAGGTAGGCCGCGCGCTGATGGTGCCGGTAGCGACGCTACCGGCCGCAGCAATACTAATGGGTGTCGGTTATTGGATCGACCCGGTCGGCTGGGGAGGAGACAACGCGCTGGCGGCGTTCTTCATCAAGTCGGGCTCAGCCATCATCGATAATATGTCGGTGTTGTTTGCCATTGGTGTTGCGTATGGTATGTCCAAAGATAAAGACGGCGCGGCGGCGCTGGCCGGCTTTGTCGGTTTCTTGGTGGTGACCACCCTGTGTTCACCCGCCGCGGTGGCGATGATCCAGAAGATTCCTGTGGATCAGGTTCCTGCCGCCTTCGGTAAGATCAATAACCAGTTTATCGGTATCCTGGTCGGTATCATCTCGGCCGAGCTGTATAACCGCTATAGCAGCGTTGAGCTGCCCAAGGCGCTCTCCTTCTTCAGCGGCCGCCGTCTGGTTCCGATCCTGACCTCGTTCCTGATGATCATTCTGGCCTTTATCCTGATGTATATCTGGCCGGTGATCTTTAACGGTCTGGTGAACTTCGGTGAGCATATCCAGAAGCTGGGCTCCGTGGGGGCCGGTGTGTATGCCTTCTTTAACCGTCTGCTGATCCCGGTCGGTCTGCACCACGCCCTGAACTCCGTGTTCTGGTTTGACGTCGCCGGCATTAACGATATTCCGAACTTCCTGGGCGGCGCCCAGTCCATCGAGAGCGGTAAGGCGGTGGTCGGTATCACCGGTCGCTATCAGGCAGGCTTCTTCCCGATCATGATGTTCGGTCTGCCGGGTGCGGCGCTGGCCATCTACCACTGCGCCCGTCCGGAGAACAAGGCGAAGGTCGCCGGTATCATGTTGGCCGCCGCGTTTGCCGCCTTCTTTACCGGGATCACCGAGCCGCTGGAGTTCTCCTTCATGTTCGTGGCGCCGGTGCTGTACGTGCTGCACGCCATCCTGACCGGTATCTCCGTCTTTATCGCGGCCAGCATGCACTGGATCTCCGGCTTCGGCTTCAGCGCCGGCCTGGTGGATATGGCGCTGCAGTCCCGTAACCCGCTGGCGACGCACTGGTATATGCTGATCCCGCAGGGGCTGGTCTTCTTCGTTATCTACTACGTGGTGTTCCGTTTCACCATCACCAAATTCAACCTGATGACGCCGGGGCGTGAGCTGAGCGGCGCGGGTGAAGAGGCCGATGGCAACGATGAAGATCTGGATCTGACCAAAGACGCGGACGTCAGCGAGCTGGCTCGCCAGTATATCGCCTGCGTCGGCGGCTCCGCCAACCTGACCGGTATCGATGCCTGTATCACCCGTCTGCGTCTGACGGTGAAGGACTCTTCGCTGGTCAACGAAGCGATGGCCAAGAAGCTGGGCGCCTCCGGCGTGATCCGCCTGAACAAGACCAGCGTACAGATCATCGTCGGCTTCGTGGCCGAGAAGATCGCCAACGCGATGCGCACGGCGGGCACGGTACCTGCCGCCGCGGCAAGCGCCGCCGCCCCGACCGCGCCCGCGGCGAAGGCCCAGGCGACGCCAAACGCCGCCGCCGGCGTCCACTCGACGCTGGTATCACCGATCACCGGTGAGGTGGTGGCCTTGAGCGAGGTGCCGGACGAGGCGTTTGCCAGCAAAGCCGTCGGCGACGGTCTGGCGGTGCGTCCGACGGATAAGATGGTCGTGGCGCCGGCCAACGGCACCGTGGTGAAGATTTTCAACACCAACCACGCCTTCTGTCTGGAGAGCGATGACGGTGTGGAAGTGGTGGTGCACATGGGGATCGATACCGTGGCGCTGAACGGGCAGGGCTTTAAGCGCCTGGTGGAAGAGGGAGATGTGGTGAAGGTCGGCCAGCCGGTGCTGGAGATGGATCTGGATTACCTGAACGCCCATGCGCGCTCCATGATAAGCCCGGTGGTGGTCAGCAATATCGATGACTTTGGCGGCGTGGGGGCGTTGGCCTCCGGTCAGGTGGTCGCCGGTCAGAGCAAGCTGTATACCCTTCTGAACAAGTAACGCCGCCGTCATACGGTTGCGTCACGCGGCGGGGGGCCCGAGAGGGCCCCCCGTTTTTTTTATTGTCCGGAGCCGGGGGAGGGCGCGGCGCGGCGCGCTTATCCGCTACTTCCGCGGAGATCACAAAAAAAACGTCGGTATTTTACCGATAGAACGGTTGTTTCCGCCCGAGGGTTGTTAGATCATGGAACGATGAGAACGCGTTTTTTGGCATAGAGGAACAGAAGATGAGTGAGGCTGAAGCCCGCCCAACCAACTTTATCCGTCAGATCATTGATGAAGATCTGGCGTCCGGTAAACACACCAGCGTGCATACCCGTTTCCCGCCGGAGCCAAACGGCTACCTGCACATTGGCCACGCCAAGTCCATCTGTCTGAATTTCGGCATCGCCAGAGACTATCAAGGGCTGTGCAACCTGCGCTTCGATGATACCAACCCGGTCAAAGAAGACATCGAATACGTTGAGTCCATCAAGCGTGACGTACAGTGGCTGGGCTTCGAGTGGAGCGGCGCGGTGCGTTACTCCTCTGACTATTTCGATCAGCTGCATCAGTACGCCCTGGAGCTGATCGGCAAAGGGCTGGCCTATGTGGATGAGCTGAGCGCCGAGCAGATCCGCGAATACCGCGGCACCCTGACCTCGCCCGGGAAAAATAGCCCGTTCCGCGACCGCAGCGTGGAGGAGAACCTGGCGCTGTTCGAAAAAATGCGTCTGGGCGAGTTCGCCGAAGGCAGCGCCTGCCTGCGCGCCAAGATCGATATGGCGTCGCCGTTTATCGTGATGCGCGACCCGGTGCTGTATCGGATTAAGTTTGCCGATCACCACCAGACCGGCAATAAGTGGTGCATCTACCCGATGTACGACTTTACCCACTGCATCTCCGATGCGCTGGAGGGCATCACGCACTCCCTGTGCACCCTGGAGTTCCAGGACAACCGTCGCCTGTACGACTGGGTGCTGGATAATATCTCGATTCCGTGCCATCCGCGTCAGTATGAATTTTCGCGCCTGAACCTGGAATACGCCATCATGTCCAAGCGTAAGCTGAACCTGCTGGTGAGCGAGAAGATTGTCGAGGGCTGGGACGATCCGCGTATGCCGACCATTTCGGGTCTGCGCCGCCGCGGCTATAGCGCCGCCGCCGTGCGCGAGTTCTGCCGTCGTATCGGGGTGACTAAGCAGGACAACAACGTCGAGATGGCGGCGCTGGAGTCCTGTATCCGCGACGATCTCAATGAAAACGCCCCGCGCGCGATGGCGGTGCTGGATCCGGTGCGCCTGGTGATCGAAAACCTGCCGGCCGACAGCGTACAGCTGCTGACCATGCCGAACCACCCGAGCAAT
The DNA here is from genome assembly GCF_000264765.2 of Edwardsiella anguillarum ET080813. Lineage (GTDB taxonomy): Bacteria > Pseudomonadota > Gammaproteobacteria > Enterobacterales > Enterobacteriaceae > Edwardsiella > Edwardsiella anguillarum. The sequence goes on along the minus strand of NZ_CP006664.1, from coordinate 675,547 downwards.
CCGGAGATGGGCAGCCGTGAGGTGCCGTTCGCCCGCGAACTGTACATCGATCGCGCCGACTTCCGCGAAGAGGCCAACAAACAGTACAAGCGTCTGGTGCTGGGCAAAGAGGTGCGTCTGCGCAACGCCTACGTGATCCGCGCCGAGCGCGTAGAGAAAGACGCCGACGGCGAGATCACCACCATTTACTGCAGCTACGATGCGGACACCCTGAGCAAGGATCCGGCGGATGGCCGCAAGGTGAAAGGGGTGATCCACTGGGTGTCCGCCAGCCATGCGCTGCCGGCGGAGTTCCGCCTATACGATCGCCTGTTCAGCGTGGCGAACCCGGGGGCGGCGGAGGATTTCCTCTCCACCATTAACCCTGAGTCTCTGGTTATTCGTCGCGGTTTCGTCGAGCCGACGCTGGCCGCAGCGGTGCCGGGGGTGACCTACCAGTTTGAGCGTGAGGGCTACTTCTGCGCCGACAGTCGCTACTCCTCCGTCGAACATCTGGTGTTTAACCGCACCGTTGGCCTGCGCGATACCTGGGCCAAAGCGGCGCTCTGAACGACACGGCGCACGGCGTAGTACGCCGGTAGAGTGCCAATATCAACGCCACGGGCCGCCGGTCCGTGGCGTTTTTTTGTCTGCGCTGGCGGGATGCTTCCCGGGTCGGCGCGCCCTCTTTCGCGGCGGCGTATGCCCACTCTGGCGCGGTGTGGGTCAGGAGATAGGAGATGATGACTTCGCGTTGCAAATTAATAAGGTGTTGTAATGTAATAATTATTCATTAATGAAGTAAGTCCCCCCGCGCTCCCCGCCGTAAGCTTCCCCAATATCACTAATGGTATTACAAATATATCTCTGTTTTTTAATGGTATTTTTCATTAATAATGCCAATTATACCGCAATGTAACTAAATATAAGAATATGTGCACTCGGTCAAAAATTGATACATCTTTTTTACTTTTCATTTGATAATTCGCGTCGCGAAAAATAGTCTAGTAGTGCAGTAAGTGAACGGGATTTTACCCGGACACCCAATAACTTTTACCCCTGTGGGGATATTGGCGACCTGGTCGGGCGCTGCTCCGCCAGCCGCATTTTTCAGTCAAAGAGGAATTTTTCTATGGTTACGCATCGTGCTAAGCGCAGCGTGCTGGCGCTCGCTGTTGCCGCAGCAACGCTGGGCAGCGGCTTCATGGCGCCCTCACAGGCGCAGGCTGAAGGGTTCATCGACGATTCAACCATGACCGGTGGGATCTACTACTGGCAGCGCGAGCGCGATCGCAAGGATGTGGAGACCGGTCAGTATAAGACCAACCTGTCTCACTCCACCTGGAACGCTAGCCTCGACTTCTCCTCCGGCTACGCCGCCGACTTTATCGGTCTGGACGTCGGCGCCTTCACCGCCATTGAGATGGCCGAATCGGCGGAGAGCAGCCACCCGAACGAAATCGCCTTCTCCTCCATCAACAAGGGCTACGACGAAAACTACAGCGGCGATAAGAGCGGCATCAGCCTGTACAAGGCGGCGGCCAAGCTGAAGATGGGGCCGATGTGGGCGCGTGTCGGCTGGATCCAGCCGACCGGCCAGACCCTGATCGCCCCGCACTGGAGCTTCATGCCGGGCACCTATCAGGGGGTTGAGACCGGCGCCAACTTTGACTTTGATAGCGCCGGTGCGCTGAGCTTCTCCTATATGTGGACCGACCGCTATAAGGCGCCGTGGCATCTGGAAATGGACAAGTTCTACCAGGGCGGCCTGGGCGATAACCGCGGGGAGGAGGTCTCCTACCTGCACTCCCTGGGCGGGAAATATGACTTCAAGAACGGCCTGGTGCTGGAAGCGGCCTTTGGTCAGGCCCAGGGCTTTATGAATCAGTACTTCGCCAAGGGGACCTACAAGTTTGACGTCGCCGGCAGCCCGCTGACCACCAGCTACCAGTTCTACGGCGCGCACGATCGCGTCTCCGACGCCAACAGCAGCGCCAATATCTATGACGGCACTGCCTGGCTGCAGGCGCTGACCTTCGGCTACAAGGCCGGTCAGTTCGATCTGCGTCTGGAAGGCACCTGGGTGAAGGCGGAAGGCAAGCAGGGCTACTTCCTGCAGCGTATGACGCCGGCCTACGCCTCCTCCAACGGTCGCCTGGATATCTGGTGGGATAACCGCTCCGATTTCAACGCCAACGGGGAAAAGGCCGTCTTTGCCGGCGTGATGTATGACCTGAGCAAGTGGAATATGCCGGGCTGGGGCGTCGGTGCCTCCTATGTCTATGCCTGGGATGCCAAGCCGAACAGCACCTGGGCTGACCAGAGCGAGCGGGTTAAAGAGAGCGCCTACAGTCTGGATGCGATGTACGTGATTCAGGACGGTCGCGCCAAGGGCACCCTGTTTAAGCTGCACTACACCCAGTATGACAACCACTCCGACAACCCGAGCTGGGGCGGCGGCTACAACAACATGTTCCAGGATGAGCGCGACGTGAAGTTTATCGTTATCGCCCCGTTCACCGTGTTCTGAGTTATCGCCCCCTCCGCACGCGCGGAGGGGCGCTAAGCGAATCAAGGGAGAGAGAATATGAAAGCGATTCTGGGTGTGGCCATGGCCGCCATCGTACTGACCGGCTGCGCGCAGCCGAGCGCGCCGTCCCAGGACGGCCAGCTGCTGAAGCAGGCCTACGGCAAGTGTATTCAGGATGCCGACGGCAAACATGACAAGGTCGCCTCCTGCCAGACCATTCTGGAGGTGATGAAGCAGAGCAAGGCACACGCCGCGTTCGCGCAGAAAGAGAGCGTGAGCGTGCTGAATTACCAGCAGTGTATTGAGGCGGCGATGAGCGGCGCCGGTGACAACTATACGGCCCGCTGCGGCAAACTGTGGCAGGAAATCCGCGCCAGTAACGCGAACTGAGAAAAGGGAAGCGAGATGATGAAAGGATATAAACTGAGCGTAGTCGCCACGGCACTGGGTATGCTGGGCGTTTCCGGCGTAGCGCAGGCCGATCAGCAGCTGGTGGACAGCATCAGCAGCCAGGTGAAGGTGAACTACGCCGTCACCGACAACCGCGGCGCGGAGAACGGCGTCAACTGTGCGGCGCTGGGCGCCGACTGGGCCTCCTGCAACCAGGCGGTGATCAGCCTGACCAACGATGGCAGCGCCATCGAGGGGAAAGACTGGGCCATCTACTTCCATAACATCCGTCAGATCCTGAAGAGCGGCAACGATCAGTTCAAGATCACCTTCGTAACCGGCGATCTGCACAAGATTGAGCCGACGGATAAATTCAAGGGCTTTGCCGCGGGTGAGCGCATCGAGATCCCCATCGTCGGCGAATACTGGCAGCTGTTCGAAAGCGACGTGATGCCGCGCTGGTACGTGACCTCGCCGGACGCCAAGCCGAAGGTGATCGCCAATACCGATACCGAAGATCTGCGTCAGTTCGTGACGCCGTTTGCCGGCGACCTGTGGAAGCGCATCAAGGATGATAAAAACGTTCTGATGACGCCGGAGAACCGCTTTGCCAAGAACGCCGATGTGAAGACCCTGCCGGCGGCTAGCCTGCGCGGCCAGATTATGCCGACGCCGCTGACGCTGAAAGTGCATCAGCAGGACGCCGATCTGGCGCGCGGCGTTAGCCTGGATCTGACGGTGCTGAACACCGCCAGCGCCGATGTTATCAAGCAGCGTCTGGGCCAGCTGGGCGTGAAGCAGGCCCAGAAGGGCTACCCGATCAAGACACAGATCGCCACCAAAGCCTTTAAAGGCGATATGGCGGTACCGGGCGCATACCAGCTGAAGATCGGCACCAAGGGCGCGGAGGTGACCGGTTACGATCAGGCCGGGGTGTTCTACGGTCTGCAGTCTATCCTGTCGCTGCTGCCGGCCAACGGCAGCGCCAAGATCGCCACGCTGGACGCCGAAGATGCGCCGCGTTTCCAGTACCGCGGCATTGAGCTGGACGTGGGGCGTAACTTCCACTCCCTGGCCTCCATCGAGCGCCTGCTGGATCAGATGGCAGCGTACAAGCTGAACAAGTTCCACTTCCATCTGACCGACGATGAGGGCTGGCGCATTGAGATCCCGGGCCTGCCGGAGCTGACCGAGGTCGGCGGCAAGCGCTGCCATGATCTGAGCGAACAGCAGTGTCTGTTGCCGCAGCTGGGCTCTGGCCCGGACAGCAACAACAACGGCAGCGGTTACTTTACTCGCGCCGACTATATCAAGCTGCTGAAGTATGCCCAGGCGCGCCACATTGAGGTGATCCCGGAGATCGACATGCCGGCCCACGCCCGTGCGGCGGTGGTGGCGATGGAGGCGCGTTATAACAAGCTGAAGGCCGCCGGTGACGAGAAGGGCGCCAACGAGTACCGCCTGCTGGATCCGACCGATGACTCCAACACCACCTCGGTGCAGTTCTACGATCGTCACAGCTACCTCAACCCGTGCCTGGACTCATCCAAGCGCTTTGTCGACAAAGTGATCGGCGAGATGGCCCAGATGCACCGCGAAGCCGGCCAGCCGCTCACCACCTGGCACTTCGGCGGCGATGAGGCGAAGAACATCCGCTTAGGGCCGGGCTACACCGACGTGAACAAGCCGGAGCCGGGCAAGGGGATGATCGACCTGAGCAAAGAGGACAAGCCGTGGGCGAAGTCTCAGATGTGCCAGGCGATGATCAAAGAGGGCAAGGTGGCCGATATGGAGCACCTGCCGAGCTACTTCGCGGTCGAAGTCAGCAAGATGGTCAAGGATCACGGCATCGGCAAGATGCAGGCCTGGCAGGATGGCCTGAAGGATGCCAAGGATGCCAAGGCATTCGCGACGCCGCGCGTCGGGGTGAACTTCTGGGATACCCTGTACTGGGGCGGCTTTGACTCGGCCAACGACTGGGCCAACAAGGGCTATGAGGTGGTGATCTCCAACCCGGATTACGTCTATATGGACTTCCCGTATGAGGTCAATCCGCAGGAGAACGGCTACTACTGGGGCACTCGCTTCAGCGATGAGCGCAAGATCTTTGCCTTCGCGCCGGACAACCTGCCGCAGAACGCCGAAACGTCGGTCGATCGCGACGGTAACTACTTCAGCGCCAAGAGCGACAAGCCGTGGCCGGGCGCCTATGGCCTCTCTGCTCAGCTGTGGAGCGAAGTGGTGCGCACCGATGAGATGATGGAGTACAAGATCTATCCGCGCATCATGGCCGTCGCCGAGCGTGCCTGGCATCAGGCGGGCTGGGAACAGCCGTATCAGGCCGGGCGTGAATACAAGGGCGGCGAAACCCATCTGGTCGATCAGCAGGCTCTGCTGAAGGATTGGCAGCGTTTCGCCAACCTGATGGGGCAGCGTGAGCTGGCCAAGATGGATAAGTCTGGCGTGGCCTATCGCGTACCGCAGCCGGGCGCCCGCGTAGTGAACGGCAAGCTGGAGACCAACGTCGCGATGCCGGGCCTGATCGTGGAGTACTCCGTCGACGGCGGTAAGCAGTGGCAGCGCTATGATGCCAAGGCGAAGCCGAGCGTGAGCGGCGAGGTTCAGGTGCGTACCGCGTCGCCGGACGGCAAGCGCTTTAGCCGCGTGGAGTCCGTCAAATCCTGACGGGATTTTACCCTCATTTTCCCCCGCCTCGCGCGGGGGCCTTAGGATGAGCGCCCGCGGCGCGGCCTCATCCTCTCCTTATTCCGGTTTCGATCTGAGTAGTAGTGAGCAGTAATTGCCCTCGGTCTGTGAGGGCTTTTTTTTTACCCGCGACGGGCAAAAAAAACGGCCCCGGTGGGCCGCTTCGCTGACGGTGGGTTTAGGCCTTTTCGTCGTGCAGGGTATCATCGCTGCGGCAGTCGCTCTCGGCGCAGTGGCCGTAGAGATACAGGCTGTGGTTGGTCAGCTGGATGCCGTGTTTTTTGGCGATTTCGCGCTGACGCTTCTCGATGGACTCATCGCTGAACTCGATGACCTTGCCGCAGTCCAGGCAGATCAGGTGATCGTGGTGGTGCTGCTGGGTCAGTTCAAAGACCGATTTCCCGCCCTCAAAGTTATGGCGGGTAACGATGCCGGCATCGTCAAACTGGTTGAGCACGCGGTATACGGTTGCCAAACCGATCTCCTCGCCCATGTCGATCAGCTTCTTGTACAAGTCTTCAGCACTGACATGATGGCACGTAGGATCTTGCAGTACTTCCAGAATCTTGAGACGGGGAAGCGTGACTTTAAGGCCAGCTTTCTTTAACGCGGTGTTGTTGTCAGTCATTCGGATTCTGTCCTGTCACAGCGCCCGGCAGCGCCCAGAGGCCGTTACCGAACGGAAAATAATAGTGAGATTCATTATAAGGCCGATATCCCTAAATGGGAACCGTGGCGCGGCGTGTCCGGCGTGGGGTGCCCGCGGCGTGGGCCAGATATAACTCGCGAGTAATGAGGAAGATAGAAACAAATGACGCAGCGAACTGCGCACTATCGTTTTTATTGATGGCTGAAATACCTGCCGGCTATTAAACGGGGCTCCGCGCCGGCAGGCGACAGGCATTAGCCCAGGATATCGGCCAGATGCATCTCTGCGCTGAGCTGCTTGACCCAGGCGTCCACGCGCTCGGCGGTTAGCTCCGGTTGGCGATCCTCATCGATGGCCAGGCCGACGAAGGTGTTGCTGTCGACCAGCGCCTTGGAGGCTTCAAAGTGGTATCCGGCGGTCGGCCAGTGGCCGACGATGGTGGCGCCGCGCGCCTCAACCAGCTCGCGGATGGTGCCCATTGCATCGCAGAAGTACTCGGCATAGTCCTCCTGATCGCCGCAGCCGAACAGCGCAATCAGCTTACCGGAGAAGTCGATCTCCTCCAGCGAGGGGAAGAAGTCATCCCAGTCGCACTGCGCTTCGCCGTAGTACCAGGTGGGGATACCCAGCAGAAGGATATCAAACGCCTCAAGGTCTTCCTTGCTGCTCTTGGCAATGTCATGAACTTCAGCAACGTCTTTACCCAGTTGCTTCTGGATCATCTTAGCAATGTTTTCCGTGTTGCCGGTGTCGCTGCCAAAGAAAATACCTACGATTGCCATATCGCGAATTTACCTTTTATCTCAGAAATTAAATCAGGCTGTGCCCTGACCGTCGCGGGCGACGGACGGGATTAGGCGCTGAGCCTAACCGGGCGCGGTCACACACCCAGCCTACCTACCAGTCGAATACTATAACATTTTTGGCGTCGCGGCTTTATCGTCATTGTGCGCTGCGCCGGGCGGGTCAGGTGTCCAGCGGTAGCTGACGGAGCAGCATCTGCTCGATCAGCTCGCTGCGGCTGATGTTGCGCTCCTGCGCCAGACGGTTGAGGAGATCGACCGCCTCTTCATTCATCTTCAGCTCGACGCGGCGCAGCCCTTTCACCCGATCGCGCCGCAGCTGGTTACGCTTGTTAATCCGCAGCTGCTCTTCCCGGGAAAGCGGGTTGGTTTTGGGACGACCTGGACGACGTTCTTCCGCGAACAGATCGAGCGTCGTGCGGTCCGTTTGTTCTTTGGCCATATTCAGGTAGCGGTACTGCAAGGAGAAGGGAGCACGGGAACCCCGGACTCCGATTAACGTATATACGGGATTTCCCCCGACGGCACCGTACGGGGACGCGCCGCCCATTTTAGCGCGCCATCATACCCCAGGGAGTGGAGCAGCGACAATCCCTTATCGGCGTCGGCGCGCGTTCCCGCACCGATGAGGGCACGATCCGATCCGCCGGACGCTTCACGCCCCTGCGCCGGAGGGGGGATCGAGAAAGCGGCGCACCGCGCGCAGGACGTTGTCTGGCTGTTCGGCGTGCAGCCAGTGGCCGCTGCCGCTGACCACGTGGGCGCGGGCGCAGGGAAACTGGCGGGCGATCGCCTCGCGATAGTCATCGAGAATATAGGGCGAGTCCGCGCCCTTGATGAACAGCGTCGCCCCCGGGTGGGGCGCCTGCGGCTGCCAGCCGAGGATCTGCGGGTAGTGCTGCTGCAGGGCCGCAAGATTAAAGCGCCAGCGTCCCTGGTAAAAGGACTTGAGCAGAAACTGCACCACCCCCTCCTGCTGCAGAAAGCGGCGCAGGATCTGCGCCGCCTGCGGGCGGGTCTGTACCGCCGCCGTCTGCACCGCGTTCAGGGCGGCAAAGACCGCGTCGTGACGGCGGGTGGGGTAGGCCACCGGCGCCATATCTAGCACCACCAGACGGCGCAGGCGCTGCGGGGCGAGCGCCGCCAGACGCATCGCCGCTTTTCCGCCCATGGAGTGGCCAATGATGTCCAGCGGCGCCAGGCCGTAGGCGTCGATCAGCGCGATGAGATCCTCGGCGAGCAGGTCATAGTTCATCTCGGGGGTATGAGGGGACTGCCCGTGGTTACGCAGATCGACCAGCAGTACGTCGCGCTGGGGATTGAGCGCGCGGGCGAGCTGGCCCAGGTTGTCCAGCGAACCGAACAGGCCGTGGATCAGCAGCAGCGGCGGTTGGCTCGGCGGCTGCGGCGCCCGCAGCAGCAGATGATTCAGGGTCAGGATCATGGCGAGATAAATTGTTCGGTTAATGTTGCGTATAGGTTACCACGCCGGCGGCGAATTGTCCGCCGCTCGGCGGGGTTGACCCCAGCGGGCCGGGCATCTACGCCGATTTCCGAGCCGTATGGCTGTCCGCGCCGCTTTTGTGCCGCGCAGGCACCAAAATGGACGTTAATCACCCCGCCGTGGCGCTAAACGCTATCCGCTCAAGGCGTTTAACCTTATAATCCAATCTGACCACGTAGCAAAAGTACTGGATAACGATGAAAACGATTGAAGTCGACGAGGAGCTCTACCGCTATATTGCCAGCCACACCCAGCGGATTGGCGAGAGTGCTTCCGACATTCTGCGCCGGCTGCTGAAAGTCGGTATGGAGAGCAAGCCGGCCGCCGTCGCTGGCGCGGCGCTTCCTGCGCTGGTGACCCCCCCTGCCGCGGCGGTATCCCGGCCGCAGGATCGCGTGCGCACCATGCGCGAGCTGCTGCTGTCGGACGAGTATGCTGAACAGAACAGGGCGGTCAGTCGCTTTATGCTGATCCTGACCACGCTGTACGCCATTGACGCCGATGGGTTTGCGGCGGCAACGGATGCCCTGCACGGGCGCACCCGCGTCTACTTTGCCGGCGATCGCAATACGCTGCTGCAGAGTGGCAATCACACCAAGCCCAAGCAGGTACCCGGCACCCCTTATTGGGTGATCACCAATACCAACTCAGGCCGCAAGCGCGCGATGATCGAACACATCATGCTGGCGATGCAGTTCCCCGTGGAGCTGATCGAGAAGGTTTGCGGCACCATTTGATAAATAACAAGCGTTAGGGAGAAGCGCAGATGGCAAATCACCCGCGCGCCGGGCAGCCTGCCCGGCAGAGCGATTTGATCAATGTGGCTCAGCTGGTTGCACAGTATTACAGCCTGCGTCCGCAGGCGGATAATCCGTCCCACGCCGTGAAGTTCGGCACCTCCGGTCACCGCGGCAGCGCGCAGCGCCAAAGCTTCAACGAGGCGCACATTCTGGCGATCGCCCAGGCGATCGCCGAGGTGCGCAAGGCCAACGGCGTCGAGGGACCTTGCTTTGTCGGTAAAGATACCCATGCGCTCTCTGAGCCGGCCTTCGTCAGCGTGCTGGAGGTGCTGAGCGCCAACGGCGTTGCGGTGGTGGTGCAGGAGAACAATGGTTTTACCCCGACGCCGGCGGTGTCTCATGCCATTCTGACCCATAACCGTCGCGGCGGCGCGCTGGCCGACGGTATCGTGATTACGCCCTCCCATAACCCGCCCGAAGACGGCGGCATCAAATACAACCCGACCAACGGCGGCCCGGCGGACACCAATCTGACCCGCGTTATCGAGCAGCGTGCCAACCAGCTGCTGGCGCAGGATCTGGCCGGCGTGAAGCGTCTGACGCTGGACGCGGCCTGGCGCAGCGGCCATATCCACGCGCGCGACCTGGTGCAGCCCTACGTCGAAGATCTGCGTGATATCGTCGATATGCCGGCGATTCAGCGCGCCGGTCTGAAGCTGGGCGTCGATCCGCTCGGCGGCTCCGGTATCGAATACTGGCAGCGCATCGGCGAGCATTACGGCCTGGATCTGACGCTGGTCAACGACCATATCGATCAGACCTTCCGCTTTATGCATCTGGACCACGACGGCGTGATCCGCATGGACTGCTCCTCGGAGAGCGCCATGGCGGGGCTGCTGGCGCTGCGCGATCGCTTCGATCTGGCCTTTGCCAATGACCCGGACTACGACCGTCACGGCATCGTAACGCCGGCCGGGCTGATGAACCCGAACCACTATCTGGCCGTGGCCATCGACTACCTGTTCCGCCACCGTCCGCAGTGGGGGGCCGAGGTGGCCGTGGGTAAGACGCTGGTCTCCAGCGCGATGATCGATCGGGTGGTTAAGGCGCTGGATCGCCGCCTGGTGGAGGTGCCGGTCGGCTTCAAGTGGTTTGTCGACGGTCTGTTTGACGGCAGCCTCGGCTTTGGCGGCGAAGAGAGCGCCGGGGCATCGTTCCTGCGCTTCAACGGCACGCCGTGGTCTACCGATAAGGATGGCATCATCCTGTGCCTGCTGGCGGCAGAGATCACCGCCCAGACCGGTAAGAATCCGCAGCAGCATTACGATGCGCTGGCGGCGCGCTTTGGCTCGCCGAGCTATAACCGTCTGCAGGCACCGGCGACCCATGCCCAGAAGGCGGCGCTCTCCCGTCTCTCTCCGGAGATGGTGCAGGCGGACCGGCTGGCGGGCGATCCGATCACCGCCCGTCTGACCCGCGCCCCGGGCAACGATGCGCCGATCGGCGGGCTGAAGATCATGACCGACAACGGCTGGTTTGCCGCGCGTCCGTCCGGCACCGAGGAAGCCTACAAGATCTACTGTGAAAGCTTCCTGGGTGCGGAGCATCGCCAGCGTATCGAGAAAGAGGCGGTCGATATTGTGAGCGCCGTACTGGCTAACGCTTAAGCGCGTCATTACACCTACCGCAACGCCGCGCACTGCGCGGCGTTTTTTTATGGGCGTAGTCCGGGGAGAGGCGATCGCGCCCGCTAAGGCATAAAGCGGTAGCCGACGCCGGTCTCGGTCAGCAGGTGGCGCGGGCGGGCCGGTTCGGCCTCCAGTTTCTGGCGCAGGTGTCCCATGTAGATGCGCAGGTAGTGGCTGTGCTCGACGTAGTTGGGGCCCCAGACGCTGCTGAGCAGCTGGCGCTGGGTCAGCACCTTCCCGCTGTTGGCGATAAGCTCGGCCAGCAGGCGAAACTCGATCGGCGTGAGGTGCAGCCGCTCGCCGCAGCGGGTGACGCTGCGCGCCAGCAGATCCACCTGGACGTCGGCGAAGCAGACCAGCGGGCTCTCCTGCTGCTGGCGGGTGTGACGCCGCAGCGCCACCCGTACCCGCGCCAGCAGCTCCGCAACGCCGAAGGGCTTGCTCAGAAAGTCCTCGGCGCCGGCGTCGAGGGCCTCAACCTTATCGGCCTCATCGCAGCGCGCCGAGAGCACGATCACCGGAATGGCGCTCCAGCGGCGCAGATCGCGGATAAACTCCACGCCGTCGCCGTCCGGCAGCCCCAGATCGAGAATGATCAGATCCGGCTGGCGGGTTGCGGCCTCGATCAGGCCTCGCTGCAGGCCATCGGCGTCTGCGACGCGCCAGCCTTCGTTTTCCAGGGCGGCGCGCACAAAGCGGCGGATGGCCTGTTCGTCTTCGACGATCAGAATAGTGATGGGGGCGGCTGTCACGGGTTGTCTGTCATCTCCTCATCGGTTTCCGGGTCGATCTCCGGCACGGTTTCCAACGGCAGGGTAAAGTGAAAATGGGCGCCGCCCTGCGGCGGGCTCTCGACCCAGATTCTACCACCGTGTATATCAATAATGGCACGGCAAATCGCTAACCCCAAACCGACGCCGGGAATGGCGGACTCTTTATCACCGCGGGTAAACTTGTTGAAGATATGCGGCAGCTGGTCTGCGGGAATCCCCGGCCCGCTGTCGCTTAACTCCACCTCGAGCCCGTCGGCGCCGACCCGAGCGCCGATGGCGATGCTGGCCGCGCTGCCGGCGTATTTCCCCGCGTTCTCCAGCAGATTCTGCAGGACGCGCTCGATGAGCGCCCCGTCGCAGTTCACCAGCGGCAGATCCGCCGGCAGGCTGAGGGCGAGGGGATGGCCGGCCAGCATCGGCTCCAGCGTATGGATGGCGCTGCCGACGATCTCCTCCAGCGACTGCCACGCCTTGCGCAGACGGAAGCCGCCGGACTGGATGCGGGCCATGTCGAGCAGGTTGTTGACCAGACGCGAGGTGTTGAGGATCTGCTGGCGGATCTCCTCCGCCTGCGGGGCGTGGGCCGATCGCTCGCTGGCCAGATCCAGCGTCAGTATCTCCGCCTGCCCGAACAGCACCGTCAGCGGGGTGCGCAGATCGTGAGAGAGGGCGGCCAGCAGCGAGTTGCGCAGCTGCTCCCGCTCGGCTTCCAGGCGGGCGGCCGCCGCGCTGTGGGCCAGGTGCAGGCGCTCCAGCGCGTTGGCGATCATGACGGTATAGGTTTGCAGCAGGCGCTGCTGCTCCGGCACCATCAGCTGACGCAGGTTGCTCGGTTCAATGGCCAGTACGCCAAAGGTGTTCTGGGCGCTGGAGAGGGGCAGCAGCTGATAGGGAACGCCGGGCAGGGTATCGGTTCCGGCGCCAGCGGGCTGGCGACGATCCAGACACCACTGGGCGATGGCCAGATCGACGTTGGCTACCCCGGCCTCATCGCCGTGGCGGGGGTGCAGCAGGCCGTCGCCGTCCGGCAGCAGCAGCGTGGTACGGGCGCCAAAGCTGTGATTAAGGGAGGCGCAGGCGCTGTGTACCACCGCGTCGTGATTTAACGCGTTGCCCAGCGCCTTGGACATTTCATACATGTGGCGGGCGCGCTGTTCGCGGTAGCGCGCTACCCGCGCCTGATAGCGCATGCCGGCGGTGAGGTTCCCGATCAGAATACCGACGATCAGCATCACGCCAAAGGTGACCAGGTACTGGACGTCGCTGACGGCGAAGGACCACTGCGGCTGCACGAAGAACAGATCGAAGCTGGCGACGCTGATGCAGGCGGCGAACACCGACGGCCAGCGGCCAAAGAACAGCGCCACCACCACCACCCCGAGTAGGTAGACCATCACCAGGTTGACCTGATCGAAGGCGGGCAGCATCAGCCTGCCGCACAGCGAGATCAGCGCGCACAGCGCCGCGGCCACCAGGAACCCTTGGATCTGCACCCGCCACTTTTCGCCGAACGGGCGCGGATCGCTTTCCCGCGGGCCGCTGGGGCGATCTTCGACGGCGACGATCAGCAGGTCGAGGTCGGGGCCCAGGCGGGCCAGGCGATCGACAAAGCTGGCACCGGGCCAGCGCAGACGCCGGGCCTCGCGCTGGCGGCGACCCAGCAGAATTTTGCCCAGATTGTGTTCGCGGGCATAGCGCAGGATGGCGTGCTCCGGGGTGGGATCGGAGAGGGTGGCGGTCTCCGCCCCCAGCTCCTGCGCCAGGCGCATGCTGCGCAGGATGGTGCGCCGCTCGTTTTCCGGCAGGCGGTGCAGGTGCGGCGTCTCCACGTAGACGGCGTGCCAGACGCAGCCCAGCCGCCCGGCCAGACGGGCAGCGGTGCGCACCAGCTTATCATTGTCGGCGTACTGGCCTATGCACAGCAGCAGGGCATCGCGGGTGTGCCAGACCCGGCTGCCGCCGGGGCCGCTGCGAAAGGCGCGCATCTGATCATCGACCCGATCGGCGGTGCGGCGCAGGGCCAGCTCACGCAGGGCGATCAGGTTTCCCTTGCGGAAAAAGTGCTCGATGGCGCGCTCGGCCTGACCCGGAATATAGACCTTGCCCTCCTTGAGACGCTGACGCAGGTCGTCCGGCGGCAGATCGACCAGCACGACCTCGCTGGCGGCGTCAAACAGCCGGTCCGGCACCGTTTCGCGCACCTGTACGCCGGTCACGCTGCCGACGATATCGTTCAGACTCTCCAGATGCTGTACGTTGACGGTGGTCAGCACGTCGATACCGGCCGCCAGCAGCTCCTCGACGTCCTGCCAGCGCTTGGGGTGGCGAGAGCCGGGCGCATTGGTATGCGCCAGCTCATCCATCAGGATCAGCGCGGGGGCGCGCGCCAGCGCCCGGTCGAGGTCGAATTCGCGGATCTGGCGCCCCCGGTGGTGGATCCGCTTTTGCGCCAGCAGCTCCAGACCGTCGAGCAGGGCGGCGGTTTCGCTACGGCCATGGGTTTCTACGACGCCGACCGCCACGTCCAGCCCCTGGGCGCGCAGGCGCTGCGCCTCCTGCAGCATGGCGTAGGTTTTACCGACGCCGGCGCAGGCGCCGAAGAAGACCTTGAGCCTGCCGCGCGCGGGGTCGTTGACCTGGGCCAGAAGGGCGTCGGGGTCGGGGCGCTGTTCATCATCAACCATGAAACATCCTTATCGAGCGAAAACGGTTAGCGTAAGCGGGGTGTTGCCTCCGATGATAGCCGATCCAGCGCCAGATTCAGCCGCAATACGTTGACCGTCGGCTGTCCGAGAAAGGCCGGCCAGCGCGGCTCGGTGTCATCGGCTATCAGGGCATCGACGCGGCTCAGCGCGAGTCCGCGCGCCGCGGCGATGCGCGCCGCCTGATAATGGGCGGCCTGCGGCGAGATATCCGGGTCGAGGCCGCTGGCGGAGCTGGTGAGCAGATCGACCGGTATCGGCTCGCCGACGGGCTCCTGCGCATCGCGCTGGCGCAGGCGTTCGGCGCGCGCGGCCAGCGTCCGGGTCAGCAGCGGGTTACTGACCGCCAGATTGCTGCCGCCCGACGCCATGGCGTTGTAGGGGTGCCCGGCGGTGGCCGACGGGCGCGGCCAAAAGTAGTCGTCGCGCTGGAACGGCTGGCCGATCAGCGCAGAGCCCACCGGGCGGCCATCGCGCAGCAGCAGGGATCCGTTGGCCTGCAGGGGGAACATCAGCTGCGCCAGCGCCGTGGTTAACAGGGGATAGAGAATACCGGTGATCAGGGTAAGCACCAGCATCATGACCAGGGTGGGACGTAGTAAGGGCTGTGTCATGGTGGGCTCCTTTAAGCCAGGCCGCATAAGGTTAATAACAGATCGATCAGCTTGATGCCGATAAAGGGCACCACCAGTCCGCCGGCGCCGTAGATCCACAGGTTGCGCCGCAGCAGCGCGCCGGCGCTCAGCGGGCGGTAGCTGACGCCGCGCAGGGCCAGCGGGATCAGGAAGACGATGATCAGCGCGTTGAAGATCACCGCCGACATGATGGCCGACGCCGGTGAGCTCAGGTGCATCACGTTGAGCTGGTTGAGCTGTGGGTAGGTGGCGGCAAAGGCGGCCGGGATGATGGCGAAGTACTTGGCCACATCGTTGGCGATGCTGAAGGTGGTCAGCGAACCGCGCGTCATCAGCATCTGCTTGCCGATGTGTACCACCTCGATAAGCTTGGTCGGGTTGGAGTCCAGATCGACCATGTTGCCGGCCTCTTTGGCCGCCTGGGTGCCGGAGTTCATCGCCACCGCCACGTCGGCCTGGGCCAGCGCCGGGGCGTCGTTGGTGCCGTCTCCGGTCATGGCGACCAGACGTCCTTCGGCCTGATACTGGCGGATCAGCGCCAGCTTGGCCTCCGGCGTCGCCTCGGCCAGGAAATCATCGACTCCCGCCTCGGCGGCGATGGCGGCGGCGGTCAGGCGGTTATCGCCGGTGATCATCACCGTTTTGATCCCCATGCGCCGCAGCTCGGCGAAGCGCTCTTTGATCCCCCCCTTGACGATATCCTTCAGCGCGACGACGCCGAGGATGCGGGCATCCTCCGCCACCACCAGCGGGGTGGCGCCGCTGCGCGCGACGCGCTCGACGGCCTCTTCCACCGAGCGGGGGAAGTGGCCGCTGGCGGACTCGACGTAGCGGCGGATCGCGTCGACGGAGCCTTTGCGGATCATGCGGCCCTGGATGTTGACCCCGCTCATGCGAGTCTGGGCGGAGAAGGGGACAAAGGTGGCGTTCAGGCTGCTCAGGTCGCGTTCGCGCAGGTTAAAGCGCTGCTTGGCCAGCACCACGATGCTGCGCCCCTCTGGGGTTTCGTCCGCCAGGGAGGCCAGCTGCGCGGCGCTGGCCAGCGCCTGCTCGCTGACGCCGCTGACCGGCAGGAACTCGGAGGCCTGGCGGTTGCCCAGGGTGATGGTGCCGGTCTTATCCAGCAGCAGGACGTCGACATCCCCGGCGGCCTCGACCGCCCGTCCGCTGGTAGCGATGACGTTGGCGCCCAGCATCCGGCTCATGCCGGCGACACCGATAGCCGAGAGCAGACCGCCGATGGTGGTAGGGATCAGGCAGACCAGCAGCGCCACCAGTACGGTTACGGTTACCGGGCTGCCCATCTGGCTGACCTGAGCCCCGAAGAGTGAGAAGGGATACAGGGTGGCGCAGGCCAGTAAAAAGATGATCGTCAGGGCGATCAGTAGGATGGTCAGGGCGATCTCGTTGGGCGTTTTGCGTCGCTTGGCACCCTCCACCATCGCGATCATGCGATCGAGGAAGGTTTCGCCGGGGTTGACGCTGCACTGTACTACCAGCCAGTCGGAGAGCACGCGGGTGCCGCCGGTGACCGAGGAGAAGTCGCCGCCGGACTCGCGGATTACCGGCGCCGACTCCCCGGTGATGGCGCTTTCATCCACCGATGCGCCGCCCTCCAGCACCTCGCCGTCGCAGGGCAGGGTATCGCCCGCCTCGACCAGAACCAGGTCGCCTTTGCGCAGGCTTTCGGCGGCCACCTTCTGCCACGGGGTGCCGTACTGCGCCTGCGCCAGCTTTTTGGCCCAGCCGCTCTTCTTCACCCCTTTCAGGCTCTCGGCCTGCGCCTTGCTGCGCCCTTCGGCCAGTGCCTCGGCCAGGTTGGCAAACAGCACGGTAAACCACAGCCACAGGGCCAGGCTGCCGGTGAAGACGGCGCTGCCGTCGGTCTGGCCGCACAGGATCATCAGCCAGATAAAGCTGGTCAGCAGGCTGCCCAGATAGACCACAAACATCACCGGATTGTGCCACTGGACGCGGGGATCCAGCTTACGCAGCGCATCGCGCAGCGCCGTTTTCAGCAGGGCCGGTTCGAATAGTGCACGCTGTTTATGACTCATGATAACTCTCTCTTCCCTTATGGCCGTACGCCGCTCAGCGTCATCTGTAGCTGTTCCGCCAGCGGGCCGAGCGCCAGCGCTGGAATAAAGGTCAGGGCGCCCACCAGCAGAATGGTGCCTACCAGCAGGCCGACGAACAGCGCGCCGTGGGTGTGCAGGGTGCCGTTGCCCGCCGGCTGGCGCTTTTTCAGCGCCAGCGCGCCGGCGATCGCCATGACCGGCACGATCACCCCGAAACGCCCCAGCAGCATGGCCAGCGCCAGCAGCAGGTTGTAAAACGGCGTATTGACGCTCAGGCCGCCGAAGGCGCTGCCGTTGTTGTTGGCGGCGGAGGAGAAGGCGTACAGCACCTCGCTGAAGCCGTGGGCACCCGGATTGAGGATCGCGCTGCGTCCGGCGTCGCACAGTAGCGCGATGGCGCTGCCGGTGAGCACCAGGGCCGGCGGGATCAGAATGGCCAGGGCGGTCATCTTCATTTCATAGACGCCGATCTTTTTCCCCAGGTACTCCGGGGTACGGCCGATCATCAGTCCGGCGATGAAGACGGTCAGCAGCACGAACAGCAGCATGCCGTACAGGCCGCTGCCCACGCCGCCGAAGACCACCTCACCTATCTGCATCAGCCACATCGGCACCATGCCGCCCAGGGCGGTGAAGGAGTCGTGCATGGCGTTGACCGCGCCGCAGGAGGCGGCGGTCGTGACCACGGCATACAGCGCGGAAGAGAGGATGCCGAAGCGGCTCTCCTTACCCTCCATGTTGGCACTGCTGTCGGCGCCCAGCGCTATCAGATGTGGATTCCCCTGCAGCTCGGCGTACATCACACAGCCTGCGGCGACGATGAAGATCAGCGACATGGTCCACAGCAGGGCGTGGCCCTGACGGCTGTCGCCGACGCTGCGGCCGAAGGCGAAGCACAGGGCGGTCGGCAGCAGAAAGATCGCCACCATCTGCAGCAGGTTGCTCAGCGCGGTCGGGTTTTCAAACGGGTGAGCGGAGTTGGCGCCGAAGAAGCCGCCGCCGTTGGTGCCGAGCAGCTTGATGGCCTCTTGGGAGGCGACCGGCCCCATCGGCAGCAGCTGAGTGCCCCCCTCCAGCGGCGTCACGCTGACATAGCCGCTAACATTCTGGATCACGCCCTGACTGACAAAGAGCAGGCTCAGCAGCAGCGACAGCGGCAGCAGGACATACAGGGTGATACGCCACAGATCGACCCAGGCGTTGCCCAGCGACGGATCGGCGTGGCGGGCGAAGGCGCGGATCAGGGCAAACAAAACGGCGATGCCGCTGGCCGCCGACAGAAAGTTTTGTACGCTGAGCCCGGCCATCTGGCTGAGGTAGCTCAGGCTGCTCTCGCCGCTGTAGGCCTGCCAGTTAGTATTGGTGACAAAGCTGACGGCGGTATTGAGAGCCAGATCCCAGCGCAGGCCGGGGAATCCCTGGGGATTGAGGGGCAGCAGACCCTGCGCCATCAGCAGCGCGAACAGCAGCGCAATGCCCAACAGGTTAAAGGCGAGGATCGCCAGCAGATAGTGACGCCAGTCCATCTCATGGGGCGTCACGCCGCACAGGCGCCACAGGGTGTTTTCCGTGCGCGCCATAGCGCGGTACGGTTCGCCGTCGATCAGACGGCTCAGCAGGCTGCCCAGCGGCGGTGCCAGGATCAGCAACGGCAGCATCAGCAGACCGATGAGCATTAGTGCATTGGTAAACATCAGAAGTCCTCCGCATGCCACAGGGCGTACACCAGATAAACCAACAGGAGTAGCACCAGTACGGCACAGGCGATCAGTCCCAGCGTCATTTTTTATCTCCTTGAGCGCGATGACGGTATCAGGATAGGAGCTCCCGGATATAAATGAGGCAAAAAGCGCTGCCGTCGCCGTAAAAAAAGTATAAAAATGGCGGTGCCGCGCGGGGAGGGGGCGGCTATGGTCAGGGGATGCCGGGCTGTCGGCTCGCGGCGGTAAAGGAGGGGATAGCGCGGATCCCCCGTGCAGGTCATGGGTATGCGTCGCGCCTGGCGATGCGCCAGATCGGCCGGCGTTATCGTGTGTCTCCTTTATTGCGTAGCGGCGTACGCGGGGGCGTAAGTGGTCGGATGAGTGCTTGATCTTTGTGCGTTCCAGGGCTATGTTGGTGCTGTTTCGGCCACGTCTCCGGCCGCTTTTTGACGCTCCCGGCACCGGCGGGCGTATTTGCAAGGAGGTCACATGTACCAGCGCTATTCCTGGCCGCGTATCTGGCTGCGCCGCAGCGGCGTGATTCTGGTGGGTACCCTGGCCTTGCCCGTGATGCTGCTGCGTCACGATCGAGCACGCTTCTATAGCTATCTGCACCGGGTCTGGTCGAAAACCAGCGACAAGCCGGTGTGGCTGGCTGAATCGGAGAAGGTCCGCCCCGACTTCTTCTGAGTCCGCGCGCGTCCCGATATCTGGCAAACCCCGTTCGGCGATCTACACTTGGCGTACAGACTCCACGCGGTCATGGAGATAGAACAAGGGGGGCCACGCCATGTCTTCTGCGATTCCTGTCGGGATCAGCGCCTGCCTGCTCGGTCAGGCGGTGCGCTTTGACGGCGGTCACCGGCGCTTCGCCTTCGCCGCCGATACCCTGGCGCCGTTTTTTCACTTTCTGCCGCTGTGTCCCGAGATGGGGATCGGCCTGCCGTCGCCGCGCCCTGCGCTGCGCCTGACTCGCCGCGATGCGTCGTCGCCGGTGGCGCTGGTCAACAGCCGGGATCCGGCGCTGGACTATACGGCGGCGATGGCGGATTTCGCCGCGCGTCAGCTGCCGCAGCTGCAGTCGCTGTGCGGTTTTATCCTGTGCGCCCGCTCGCCCAGCTGCGGCATGGAGCGGGTGAAGGTGTATACGCCGCACGAGGCACGTAAAAGCGGGATGGGGCTGTTCGCCGCCGCCCTGATGGCGGCGATGCCCTGGCTGCCGGTCGAGGAGGATGGGCGCCTGAGCGACGGCGCGCTGCGGGAGAACTTTATTGCCCGGGTATACGCGCTGCACGAGTTTAACCAGCTGTGGCCGTCGGGGCTGAGCCGCGGGGCGCTAGTGGCGTTCCACAGCCGCTATAAGCTGCTGTTGCTGGCCCACTCTCAGCCCGCCTATCGCGCGCTGGGGCGGATGGTGGCGGAGATAGGCCAGTGGCCTTCGACGGCGGCGTTTGCCACAGAATACCGTCACCGGCTGATGGCGCTGATGCGACAGCCCGCCTCACGCCGTAACCATACCAATGTGCTGCAGCACGTACAGGGCTACTTCAGCCCACGCCTCAATCCTGCCCAGCGTGCTGAGCTGAGCCAGCTGATCCTACAGTATCGTCAGGGGATACAGCCCCTGCTGGCGCCGCTGACGCTGATCAACCACTACCTACGGGAATACCCGGACGACTATCTGGCGTCGCAGCGCTATTTCTCCCCCTACCCGGACGCCCTGCGTCTGCGCTACGGTCATTAGGCGGCGCGATGAGGACGCACGTGGTGTGGCTGCGCAGCGATCTGCGCATGACGGATAACCGGGCGCTGCACGCGGCCTGCGCCGATGCCCGGGCCCGGGTGGTGGCGCTGTATGTGGCGACGCCGCGCCAGTGGCTGGCGCAGGAGATGGCGCCGCGTCAGGCGCAGTTTATCTGGCAGAATCTGTCGGCGCTGCAGGCGGCGCTGGGGCAGCGCGGGATCCCGCTGTACTGTCTGAGCGTGGACGACTATGCAGCCCAGGCGCGGACGGTGCGCGCGGTGTGCCTGCGCGAGTGCGCCGATGCGCTGTTTGTCAACCGTCAGTATGAGCTGAATGAACGGCGCCGCGACGATGCGTTGGCCGCCGCGCTGACCATCCCGTGCCATTTTTTTGACGACGCGCTGCTGCTGGCGCCGGGGACGGTGCTGACCGGCGCGGGACAGATGTTTAAGGTCTTTACGCCGTTTAAACGCGCCTTTCTGCGCGGGCTGACATCGGTCGATCTGCGCGTGCTGCCGGCGCCGTCGCCGCGCCAGCCGACCCCCGCGGCTCCGACGCAGGTCGCGCGCTTCGATTATCCGGATGCCGCGGTGGATAGCGCGCTGTTTCCCGCCGGTGAGGCGGCGGCCCAGGCGCGCCTGACGCTGTTTTGCCACGGGGCGCTGGCGGCGTACGCGGCCCGGCGCGATTTTCCGGCGCAGGCGGGAACCAGCCGGCTCTCTCCCTACCTGACGCTGGGGGTGCTATCGCCGCGCCAGTGTCTGGCGGCGCTGCAGTCGCAGGCGCTGGCCTCGCCAACCCCATCCGCCGGCGCCGAGGCCTGGTTAAATGAGCTGATCTGGCGTGAGTTTTACCGCCACCTGCTGGTGGCCTGGCCGGATCTCTGTCGCCATCGCCCCTTTATTCCCTGGACGGCGCAGATCCGCTGGCGGGACGATCCGGCGGGACTGCAGCGCTGGCAGCAGGGGATGACCGGCTTTCCGCTGGTGGATGCCGCCATGCGTCAGCTGAATCGCTGCGGCTGGATGCATAACCGACTGCGCATGCTGACGGCCAGCTTTCTAGTCAAAGATCTGCTGATCGACTGGCGCCTTGGCGAGCGTTATTTTCTGCGTCAGCTGCTCGACGGCGATCTGGCCGCGAACAACGGCGGCTGGCAGTGGGCCGCCTCGACGGGCTGCGATGCCGCGCCCTATTTCCGCATCTTTAACCCACGTGTACAGGGGCAGCGCTATGATCCACAGGGGCAGTTTATCCGCCGGTGGCTCCCTGAACTGCGCGATGTCCCGGACAGTGACATTCATCACCCTCAGCGCTGGGCGCTGCGGCGGCAGCGCGTGCTAGACTATCCCGATCCGCAGGTCGATCACGCCCGCGCGCGGCAGGACACGCTGTTGGCCTTTGCCCGCGCCCGCGCCGGGGACGACGGCGCGGCATGAGGCGCAGGCGCCGCAGCGTGGCAGAGACAGGGAGAGTGGCAGATGATGCAGAGGATGTGGCGCAGATGGGTGGCCGGTGGCGCGCTGCTGTGCGGGCTGGCGATGTGCCCCGCGCAGGCCGCCTTTGAACTGGTGGCGTTGGGCAGCGGCGGCGGGCTGAACGGCGATAACCTGAACGCCTATCTTATCCGCCATGAGCGCGATGCGCGCTATGTTGCGCTGGACGCCGGCACCACCCTGCCGGGGATCGCCCGGGCGCTTGAGCTGGGGGCGTTTCCGACGGTGAGCGCCGCGCGCGCCGCGCCCTGGACGCCGCAGGGCTATGTGCTGAGAGAGCTCATTGCCGCCTACTTCATCAGCCATCCCCACCTGGATCACGTCGCCGGCCTGCTGCTGGCGGCGCCGGAGGATAGCCATAAGCCGATCTACACCCTGGCGGACAGCGCCGATACCCTGCGCAATCACTATTTTAACTGGAAGAGCTGGCCGAACTTCAGCGATGCCGGGCAAGGGCAGCGGCTGGGTACCTACCGGATCCACAGCGTCCGCCCGGGGCAGCGCTTTACGCTGGGCGTCAGCGGTCTGCGCGGGGTGGTCTACCCGCTCAGCCACGGCGGAGAGACGTCGTCGATGATCCTGCTGGAGCGAGAGGGGGAGTACGTGGCGTACTTTGGCGATACCGGCGCCGATCGGATAGAGAACAGCCAGCGCTTGGATCACATCTGGCGCCGGCTGGGGCCGCTGGTGGCCAGCCGGGCGCTAAAGGGGATCATCATTGAGACCTCCTTCAGCGACGAGGTGCCCGAGACGCGGCTGTTTGGGCACCTAACCCCGGCGCTGCTGAACCAGGAGATGATCAATCTGTCCCGCTACAGCGGTGGCACGGCGGCGCTGGCGGGTCTGCCGGTGGTGATATCGCATATCAAGCCGTCGCTGCGGGCCGGCGCCGCGGCGGAGCAGCAGATCATGGCGCAGCTGGCGGTCGGGAACCGCAGCGGCGTGGCGTTTCGCCATCTGCGCCAGGGGGAGCGGACGCGGTTTGCCGGAGGGGATGAGTAGCGTATTATCCGCAGTACGATCGATGACGGCGGCAGGCGAACTGCCCGGGAGACCCCATGGATAATTTGGTTTTGGAGCAGCGGATTAACCGGTTGCTCGACGTAGACAGTATGCAGGATTACGCCCCCAACGGCCTGCAGGTGGAGGGGCGTCGCGAGGTGCGGCGTATCGTTACCGGCGTGACCGCCTGTCAGGCGCTGCTGGATGCCGCCGTGGCGGCCGAGGCCGATGCGGTGCTGGTTCACCACGGATACTTTTGGAAGAGCGAGGCCCCGACGGTACGCGGGATGCGGCGGCAGCGCCTGAAAACGCTGCTGGCTAACGACATCAATCTATACGCCTATCATCTGCCGCTGGATGCCCATCCCGAGCTGGGCAATAACGCCCAGCTGGCGCGGAGGCTAAAGATCGCTCCGCATGGGCTGATTGCGCCGCTGTTGCCCTATGGCGAGCTGGAGAGTCCCTGCAGCGCCGGAGAGCTGGCGGGACGTCTGGAGCGTAAGCTGCACCACGGCGTTCTGCACTGCGGCGATAGCGGGCCCGCGCTGATCCGGCGCGTGGCCTGGTGCAGCGGCGGTGGGCAGGGATTTATTGAGCAGGCGGCGACCTTTGGCGTCGATGCGTTTATCAGCGGTGAGGTGTCCGAGCAGACGATTCACGTTGCCCGCGAGATGGGCATTCACTTCTTTGCCGCCGGCCATCACGCCACCGAGCGCGACGGCGTTCGGGCGCTGGGGGAGTGGTTGGCCCGAGAGCATGCGCTGGACGTCACCTTTATCGATATCGCCAATCCCGCATAGCCGGGCGGCGCGGCGGGCGCTTCCCGCCGCGTGAGTGCCGTCATAATACCAAACCAATACCATGGTGCGCTGCCCTAATATAATCGGTCGCGATATTCCGTCATTAGCCTAAACGGCGCTGACCGATCGCCGGATGCAGGCTGAGAGGGCGCCTGAGGGTATCTCAGTATGATAAAAATAAGATTATGAGAGTTATTATTTTCCCAATGATTGCGCGTATGACGTTAGGTTATTCCTAGCGTCTCGCAGTTGCATTTCAACTGACGCTGAAGCATAATCCGAAGAATCTATAGCCCACTTAACCTCCTGTCGATAAACAGAAAAGTGTTTATTTTCCTCCGTCAGACGAACGCACTACCACCGCGCGTTCTACCTTACTTAGCGTCGCAGATGCTAAAATCTCAGTATATTGGACGGGGTTATTATGTTATGGTCAATAACATGGATTCACGGCGGAGTTAATCGCTCTGCTAGATTGTATTCGGATATTTTCTTAGTAAATGAAATATAGGATTGTAGTGGCACGCGTCAGCGTAGGGTAAGGCACCGTTTGGCTTACGCTGAGTTACGTGGTGGGTGTGTACACAGGCGGGGCGTTAAAGGACAGAAAATGTTTGAGATTTTTGATGTTGACTACCAGTCTCTGTCAAGAACGACATCAACAGAGCTATTTTCCCTGCGTAAGGGGACGTTTAAGGATCGGCTCAATTGGGCGGTAACCTGCAGCGATGGGATGGAGTTCGATGAGTATGACAGCGAGCATACAACCTATCTGCTGGGGGTGAAGGATAACGATGTGGTGTGCAGCGTACGCTTAATTGAAACCTGTCATCACAACATGATTGTCGGCACGTTTTTCCGCTACTTTGAGAAAGGCGAGATCCCGGCCAGCAGCCAGTTTTTTGAATCCAGCCGCTTCTTTGTCGATAAGCGTCGCGCCCGCACTCTGCTGGGCAATCAATATCCGCTGTGTCATCTCCTGTTTCTCGCCATGATTAACTATACGATGGCCTCTGGTCACCGTGGTATTTATACGATTGTTAGCCATTCGATGCTGCGGATTTTGACCCGCTCCGGCTGGAATATTACCGTAGTCGAGCGCGGCGTGTCGGAGAAGGCGCAGGATATCTATCTAGTCTATTTGCCGACGGATGCGGCCAACCAGCGTCTGCTGATGGAGCGAATTAATCAGGATCAGCCTTTTGATGAGGAGGCCCTGCAGAGTTGGCCTCTGGTGCTGAAGGCCGATACGCTCAGCCCTCAATCGGCTTAATCAGCTGCAGCTCAACGCCAAGCCGGATCGCGTGCTTGGCGTTTAATACCCCCAGCTTTTTGACCACGTTGCCAATGTGAAACTTGACGGTGCCGGTTTTAATGCCGAGGATCAGCGCAATTTCTTGGTAGGTTTTCCCCATGCTAGCCCAGTACAGAATTTCATTCTCACGTGTGGAGAAAATGTTCTCTATTGGCTCTTTTTTACTGTAGTAGTGCTGTGCGGTAATTTGGCGCTGGCCATTCATAAAGCGCTCATGGGCATCGATCAGCAGCATTTGCAGGACGCCTCTGCTGCGCTCAATCTCCGCCAGTCCACGATCGTCGACCATCAGTGAAAGCATCGCCAGCTGATTATCTGCATCATGCAGTACAAAGGTGTAGCCTCTGCTCACCTGGTATTTCTTGGAAAGATTAAAAATTTTCGAGAGGTTCAGCTTCGAGTTGACGGTGATCTTCTCATCCCACAGGAAGGGGGATACTCGGCGCAGGGCGGAGATCACCACCGGATCGATGTGCTGATAATGGTGCTCTTTATACAGCGTCACCCATTCATCTGGGTAATTGGAGATGATGATAATGTCCGATGGATTTTTCTTGTTGAGCAATAAATAAGCAAACTGAGTGTGGCCGTAAGCGACCAGTGACCGATCGATAAATTGCTTGATCTCTCTTGTCAGGCTCTCATTATCAGCAAACACGCTCGTTTCTTCTCCCAATCACCTTATCGCGAAAGATATACAGTAATACGTTCCGCTGTTAATTACATCCTCTATCTTACGTGTCAACGGGAATTTTACATAGCCAACAGAGGGGTATCCGCATGATAGCTATACCTTAGTCTAACTAGACGCTATCGGCAGATGTCAATAGAATTACAACCAGGCCGAAAAGGTAAAAAAAAACCTGATTCATCGCTGAATCAGGTTGCCAATTTCGGCCAACACCAGGGAAAACGACGCAATCAGGCTGATACTTTCCGTGTCATATAAATAGAGAAGGTACACCTGATTGACTCACTGCGTATTGCAACCTGCCCTACGCATATATATTCAAACAGACGGAATATATCCTCATTCTGCTTCCGCTCCGTACTGTCATGGATAGCTTACATAAAAATTTCTGCGGAATATAGACCCCTTGCTATTTTTTTTCTGTAATTTACAAAATAACAGAAAAAAAGCCGCGATTATCCCCTTTGTTACTGATCGTTTTTAGAGCATAATTATTATTAGTGTTTGATATTAAAAGACTTTAATAATAAAAGCGTCGGCTTTCGTCACCAAAGTCAGCGAATGATTTGCATGTTATTTACCATGAAATATTGCATCTTTGATGTAAATGAATAGTAAAAAATCATGTTTTTATTAATTCAGTACTAAAAAAGATCATTCATTTACGAATGATCTTATTTAATTGTCTACTAATGGTATTATCGCCCGCTATTCGCCGCGGGAGCGAATCAGTTCTTTTTGACGAATTCTGACTTGAGCTTCATCGGGCCAAAGCCGTCGATTTTGCAATCGATGTTATGATCGCCTTCGACCAGGCGAATGTTTTTGACCTTCGTGCCGATCTTCAGCATTGAGGAGCTGCCCTTGACCTTCAGATCTTTGATCACGGTGACGCTGTCGCCGTCCGCCAGCAGGTTGCCGTTGGCGTCTTTGACGATCAGGGTCTCCTCTTCCGCGCTCTCGGCGGCGGCGTCATTCCACTCATAGGCGCACTCTGGGCAGACATACATATCATTGTCCTGATAGGTGTATTCAGAATGGCACTTCGGGCAGTGTGGCAGTTGCATGTTATGGCCTCGCAAAAGTAAAAACCGCCGGGAAGGGCCCTGAGTGACAGGAGCGCCGGGCGGTGAAAAGAAGTGAAAACAAACAATACGCCCGTATTATAATCCATCTATCATTATTTTTGTTAAAAAATCTTTTTATCCCCCTCGTGCAGGGCAGGTAAACATCTGTTTTTATGGCGATGATTTGTATTTTTTAGCATTAAAATCAATATATTGTTTTTGTCTTCTGCAGATTGTCGTGGAAATGTTTGCTTTTCACTTCATTACACTGAAATATGCTGCTTCCTGATCAGTCAAAGCGCCGCAGGTAGATATTTTGATCGTAGCGTACGCCGTCAAGCTCCTCGCTGCGGCGGCGCGTCTCGACCAGCGTGAAGCCGTTGCGCAGGGCGACGGCGTTGCTGCGTTGGTTGATGACCATGCACTGAATGACAAAGCGGGTGACCAGGCCCTGCGCCACGCAGTGGTACATCAGGGCCTGCAGGGCGGTGGAGATGAGCCCTTTTCCCTGATGGGCTCGATCGATCCAGTAGCCGATCGGCGCGCAGCGGCGTTCGCGATCGATGCTGTTAAGGGAGATCAGCCCGATGCAGCGCTGGCGGTAAACAATGACATAGTGGCGCGCGCTTCCCGCTCGGTGGGCATCGGCCTGGGCACGCAGGGTCTGCAGCGTGTTATCGATATGCACCATACTGTGGGGCCAGGGCATAAAGCGGGTGAGGTGATCGCGGTTGTTGTCGACCAGCGTGAAGAGGGCGCGGGCAAAGCGCGGGTGCGCTGGGATCAGCGCCAGATCGGGGCCGGCCTGCAGGGCGGTGTGATACATGGAAGCTCCTGTATGGGCGCACCCTGGGCGCGCCGTCGGCCTGTCAGTATAGCGCTTGTCGGCGGCATCGGGGCAGCCAAAAGGCGCTGCCGTGCGACGGGGTTGAAAACGGCCGTCGCGCCGCCACTTAGGTATACCCGACTCCGCGGCGTAGCGGTAGGAGGCTCACGCCTGCGCAGGGCTGGGGATATCCATTTTCGGCCACGTTGCCAAACATACATCATCAGGGGGCATATATGCCGGAGGGACCAGAAATTCGCCGGGCGGCAGATGGGCTGCGCGCCGCGGTTGGGGGAGAGACGCTGACCCAGGTCTGGTTTGGCGCGCCGTCGCTGCAGCGCCACGCCGCCGGACTGGTGGGCTGTCAGATTACGGCGATCGAGACGCGCGGCAAAGCGCTGCTGATCCACTTCTCCAGTGGCATGAGTATGTACAGTCACAATCAGCTGTACGGCGTCTGGCGGGTGGCCGCCGCCGGCGAGACGCCGCCGACGCCGCGCTCGCTGCGTGTGCGCCTGGAGACCGCCGAGCGGGCTATCCTGCTCTACAGCGCCTCTGATATTCAGCTGGCGCCGCGGGCGCAGATCCTCCGCCACCCCTTTTTACTGCGCATCGGCCCCGACGTGCTGGATCCCGCCCTAACGGAGGCGCAGGTACGCGAGCGTCTGTGCTCGCCGGCGTTTCGCCGCCGCCAGCTGGGGGGGCTGCTGCTGGATCAGCGCTTTCTGGCCGGACTGGGGAACTACCTGCGGGTGGAGATCCTGTGGCAGGTGGGGCTGTCGCCGCAGCGGCGGGCGACGGAGCTGAGCCCGGCGCAGCTGACATCGCTCTGCCATGCGCTGCTGGCGCTGCCGCGTCTCTCCTATGCCACGCGTGGTCAGGCCGACGAGGGGCATCACCACGGGGCGCTGTTCCGCTTTCGGGTATTTCATCGCGCGGGGGAGGCATGTGAACGCTGCGGGACGACGCTCATCCGCGCGCAGGCGGCGTCGCGTCCGTTTTACGGCTGTCCGCGCTGTCAGGAGGGGCTGGAAGAGACGCAGGAAGGAGAAACCGGCGGGCGTCGTTCCCGCCGGGAGGACGATTAACGCTGATCCAGCCGTGAGCTGAAGTCGCGGCGCGTATAGCCGGTATACAGCTGGCGTGGGCGGGCGATCTTCAGGCCGTCCTCGTGCATTTCATTCCAGTGGGCTATCCAGCCGACGGTGCGCGCGATGGCGAAGATGACGGTGAACATGCTGGAGGGGATCCCCATGGCCTTCAGGATGATGCCGGAGTAGAAGTCGACGTTGGGGTAGAGCTTTTTCTCGATGAAGTAGGGATCGTTCAGCGCGATGTGCTCCAGCTCCAGGGCCACCTCCAGTAGATCGTCATTCATACCCAGCTCATTGAGCACCTCATGGCAGGTTTCGCGCATCACGGTGGCGCGCGGATCGTAGTTTTTATAGACCCGGTGTCCAAAGCCCATCAGACGGAACGCATCATTCTTATCCTTGGCGCGCTTGATAAAGGCCGGAATGTGCTCCACGCTGCGGATCTCTTCCAGCATCTTCAGGCAGGCCTCGTTGGCGCCGCCGTGGGCGGGTCCCCACAGCGAGGCGATACCGGCGGCGATGCAGGCGAAGGGGTTGGCGCCGGAGGAGCCGGCGGTGCGCACGGTCGAGGTGGAGGCATTCTGCTCGTGGTCGGCGTGCAGGATCAGGATGCGATCCATCGCGCGCTCCAGCACCGGGTTGACCACGTACTCTTCGCACGGCGTCGCGAACATCATACGCAGGAAGTTGCCGGCGTAGGAGAGGTTATTCTGCGGGTAGATAAAGGGCTGTCCCAGCGAGTATTTGTAGCACATGGCCGCGACGGTCGGCATCTTGGAGAGCAGGCGGAATGCGGCGATCTCTCGGTGGCGCTCGTTGCTGATGTCCAGCGAGTCATGGTAAAACGCGGCCAGCGCACCGGTAACGCCGCACATGACGGCCATCGGGTGAGAGTCGCGGCGGAATCCCTGCAGCAGACGGGTGATCTGCTCGTGGATCATGGTGTGGCGGGTGACGGTGCTCTTGAAGACATCGTATTCCGCCTGCTCAGGCGCCTCGCCGTACAGCAGAATGTAGCACACCTCTAGAAAAGATGAGTTTTTAGCCAGCTGGTCGATGGGATAGCCGCGGTGCAGCAGGATCCCCTCATCGCCGTCAATATAGGTAATTTTGGATTCGCAGGAGGCCGTGGAGGTGAATCCCGGGTCAAAGGTGAAGTAGCCCTGGCTACCCAGCTTGCGAATATCGATCTCTTCATTTCCTAACGTCCCCGCGAGGACATCGAGCTCTATATGCTCTGCGCCCACCGTCAGCGTTGCTTTCTTCTCTGCCATACAGCCTCCTTGGGTACTGCTATTTTTAGACTCATTAACGATGCACAGGGTGCAGCGCGGTAAGCTTTCCTGGCATGTGATGATCGGCATCCGGCCCTGCGGCGTCAGACCCTGCGGGGTCAGCCTCTGTCACGATAGCCACGCTGTTGCCGTTACTCGTTGTTAAAAATATGCTTCCAAAACTGCGCGCTGATTATGATTATTATGTTGACGGTATGGAAAAGGGTTTCCCGATCGACCGCCTAACGTTTTCTCATAGGAACGCCGCGTGGGCAACATCTAATCATAGTGCACAGTTTTAATCCTTTCATTGTTGCTAAAATGTTACGGTTTTGTCTGTAAATCCAGTTTATTTATTAACCTCTGGTGAATGCGTGACCGCTGTCACTGTTCCAGTTAAATGTTATTAATCATTTTGTGTTGTAATTGTAATCAATTTGTATCGACCCTATACTGCCGCCAGGTCTCCGGGACTTACCCTCGGGTGAGAGCACCTGCCGTGGAGCACCCAGCAGCAAACCCCCGTTGCAGTCAGGCCCGCCCGCCGCCGGCCCGCTGCGTCAGCCCCGTGGGATTTGCGCCGCTGCTTGATACCGCCCCAGGTCCGGAGGAGGAAAATAATAAGAGCTATGTGGGCAAAATTGTGAAAAAACAAAGACCTGTCAATCTGGATTTGCCAACAATCCGCTTTCCTGTCACCGCGATTGCGTCAATCTTGCACCGCGTCAGCGGCGTCGCCGTCTTCATCGCTATCGGCATTCTACTGTGGCTGCTCGGCCTCTCCCTCTCCTCCGCCGACGGGTTTGCACAGGCCGCGGCGCTGCTGAATAGCGCGCTGGCCAGGCTGGTGCTGTGGGGCATCCTGACGGCGCTGGCCTATCACCTCTGCGGCGGGATCCGTCACCTGCTGATGGACTTTGGTTATCTCGAGGAGAGCTTTAGCGTGGGGTGCCGCTCGGCGCAGCTGGCGTTTGCCGCGACCGTGCTGCTCTCCGTCTGCGCGGGGGTATGGGTATGGTAAGCAACGCATCGGCGCTGGGGCGCAACGGTATTCAGGATTGGCTGCTGCTGCGCGCATCCGCCATCATCATCACGCTGTACGTTATCTATCTGCTGGCCTTCGTGGCCGGCGCAGGCCCGCTCAACTATACGCTGTGGCTTGATTTCTTCTCTTCGCGGATCACCCAGGTGTTTACCCTGCTGACCCTGCTGTGCATCCTGATCCACGCCTGGATTGGGATGTGGCAGGTGCTGACCGACTACGTCAAGCCGCTGGCGCTGCGTCTGGTGCTGCAGCTGGCGATCGTGGTGGTCCTGGTGATCTATCTGGTTTACGGAACATTGGTTGTGTGGGGGATATAGATGAAGCTGCCAGTCAGAGAGTTCGACGCCGTCGTGATCGGCGCCGGTGGAGCAGGGATGCGCGCGGCGCTGCAGATTTCTCAGGCGGGGTTTCGCTGCGCACTGCTGTCCAAAGTGTTTCCGACCCGCTCCCACACCGTTTCGGCCCAGGGCGGGATCACCGTCGCGCTGGGCAATACCCATGAAGACAACTGGGAATGGCACATGTATGACACCGTGAAGGGGTCAGACTATATCGGCGATCAGGACGCGATTGAATATATGTGCAAAACCGGCCCGGATGCCGTGCTGGAGCTGGAGCACATGGGGCTGCCGTTTTCACGCCTGGAGGATGGACGCATCTACCAGCGGCCGTTTGGCGGCCAGTCGAAGAACTTTGGCGGGGAGCAGGCCGCGCGCACCGCGGCGGCGGCGGATCGCACCGGTCATGCGCTGCTGCATACCCTGTATCAACAGAATCTGAAGAATCACACCACGATCTTCTCCGAGTGGTACGCGCTGGATCTGGTGAAGAATCAGGATGGCGCCATCGTCGGCTGTACGGCGCTGTGCATTGAGAGCGGCGAGGTGGTCTACTTCAAGGCGCGTGCCACCATTCTGGCCACCGGCGGCGCCGGACGCATCTATCAGTCGACCACCAACGCCCACATCAACACCGGCGACGGCGTCGGCATGGCGCTGCGCGCCGGGGTGCCGCTGCAGGACATGGAGATGTGGCAGTTTCACCCGACCGGGATCGCCGGCGCCGGCGTGCTGGTGACCGAAGGCTGCCGCGGCGAAGGGGGCTACCTGCTAAACAAGCACGGCGAGCGCTTTATGGAGCGCTATGCGCCCAACGCCAAGGATCTGGCCGGCCGCGACGTGGTGGCGCGATCGATCATGATAGAGATCCGCGAAGGGCGCGGCTGCGATGGCCCCTGGGGGCCTCACGCTAAGCTGAAGCTTGACCACCTGGGGAAAGAGGTGCTGGAGTCCCGCCTGCCGGGGATCCTGGAGCTGTCGCGCACCTTTGCCCACGTCGATCCGGTCAAGGAACCGATACCGGTGATCCCGACCTGCCACTACATGATGGGGGGGATTCCGACCCGCATCAGCGGACAGGCGCTGACCCTGGACGCCAGCGGCGCCGACCGGGTGATCCCCGGGCTGTTCGCCGTCGGTGAGATCGCCTGTGTTTCGGTACACGGCGCCAACCGGCTGGGCGGCAACTCGCTGCTGGATCTGGTGGTGTTTGGCCGCTCGGCCGGCCTGCATTTGGAGGAGAGTCTGCGTGAGCAGGGGCCGCTGCGCGACGCCGGCGAGTCAGACGTCGAGGCCAGCCTGGCGCGGCTTGAGCGCTGGAACGGCACCCGTAACGGAGAGGATCCGGTGCAGATCCGCAAAGATCTGCAGTCCTGTATGCAGCATAACTTCTCGGTATTCCGCGAAGGCGAGGCGATGGCGCAGGGGCTGGCCGAGCTGAAGACGATCCGCGAGCGCCTGGATCACGCCCGTCTGGACGATACCTCCAGTGAATTTAATACCCAGCGCATCGAGTGTCTGGAGCTGGACAACCTGATGGCGACGGCCTTCGCCACCGCGATGGCCGCCAACTACCGCACAGAAAGCCGCGGGGCACACAGCCGCTTTGACTTCCCGGAGCGCGATGACGCCAACTGGCTGTGCCATACCCTGTACCTGCCGGAGAGTGAGAGCATGGTGCAACGCCGCGTCAACATGCAGCCCCGGCTGCGCGCGGCCTTCCCGCCGAAGGTGCGTACTTACTGATTTGCCGAGGAGCAGGTAATGAAACTCGAATTTTCTATTTACCGTTACAACCCGGACGTGGATAGCGCGCCGCGCATGCAGGATTATACCCTGGAGGCGGAAGAGGGGCGTGACATGATGCTGCTGGATGCGCTGATCCAGCTGAAAGAGCAGGATCCGACCCTGGCCTTTCGCCGCTCCTGCCGCGAGGGAGTGTGCGGTTCGGATGGGGTCAACATGAACGGCCAGAATGGTCTGGCCTGCATCACCCCGCTCTCGGCCCTGCGCCGGGGGGGAAAGAAAATCGTCATTCGCCCTCTGCCGGGGCTGCCGGTAGTGCGCGATCTGGTGGTGGACATGGGCCAGTTTTATGCCCAGTACGAAAAGATCAAGCCCTACCTGATTAACGATGGCCGAACGCCGCCGGCGCGCGAGCATCTGCAGTCGCCGGAGGAGCGCGCAAGGCTGGACGGGCTGTATGAGTGCATCCTGTGCGCCTGCTGCTCTACCGCCTGCCCATCCTTCTGGTGGAACCCGGACAAGTTTGTCGGTCCCTCCGGGCTGCTGGCGGCCTACCGCTTCCTGATCGATAGCCGCGACACGGCGACGGCGCCGCGCCTCGACGCGCTGGACGACGCTTTCAGCGTATTCCGCTGCCACGGCATCATGAACTGTGTCAGCGTATGCCCGAAGGGGCTAAACCCGACGCGCGCGATTGGTCACATTAAATCCATGCTGCTGCAGCGCGGAGCCTGAGGGGCATAAAAGCATAGAATTCCGCGCGATACGCCGGATAATGGTCTCGCGCTCTCTCGGTCTGTCGCGACGGGGAGCGCCAGGAAAGCGAGAAGGCGCCCACAGAGGCGCTCAGAATGTCAGCGGGGTTATCACCGGGTGACGCCCGCGCTGGCCATCTCGATAATTTTTTTTAATAACATTCAGTTAATACAAGAATATCTGTTAAAAATAAGATATTCACCACGGCGAATAACAGGCTTTACGAGCTTAAGGGATCACAATGCAGAACGGCACCATGAAGGCCTGGCTGGATTCCTCCTATCTGGCGGGCGCGAACCAGTCATACATAGAGCAACTGTATGAGGACTATTTGACCGACCCCGATTCAGTGGAGGGGAGCTGGAAAACCCTTTTTCAACAACTTCCGGTTAATGGACTGCCGCCGGATCAGCTGCACTCCCAGACCCGGGAGTACTTCCGCCGCCTGGCCAAAGATCCGACGCGCTTCGGCCTCGCGTTCAACGATCCGCAGACCGACGTCAAGCAGGTGAAGGTGCTGCAGCTGATCAATGCCTTTCGCTTCCGCGGTCATCAGCAGGCCAACCTCGATCCGCTCGGACT
This sequence comes from Edwardsiella anguillarum ET080813, assembly GCF_000264765.2. Classification (GTDB taxonomy): domain Bacteria; phylum Pseudomonadota; class Gammaproteobacteria; order Enterobacterales; family Enterobacteriaceae; genus Edwardsiella; species Edwardsiella anguillarum. The sequence continues at coordinate 640,891 of NZ_CP006664.1, read as the reverse complement.
GTGGAAACAGGAGCCGGTCGCCGATCTCGACCCGGCGTTTCATCATCTGACGCCGGAGGATTTCAACGAAACCTTTAACGTCGGCTCATTCGCCATCGGCAGCGATACCCTGCGCCTGGCGGATCTCTACCGGGCGCTGCAGCAGACCTACTGCGGCACCATCGGCGCAGAATATATGCACCTGACCAACACCGACGAGAAGCGCTGGCTACAGCAGCGACTGGAGTCGGTGATGGGGCAGCCAGCGTTTAGCCCGCAGGAGAAGCGCCGCTTTCTGCAGGAGCTGACCGCCGCCGAGGGGCTGGAGCGCTATCTGGGCGCCAAGTTCCCGGGAGCCAAGCGCTTTTCGCTGGAGGGGGGCGATGCGCTGATCCCGATGCTGAAAGAGCTGATCCGCCACGCCGGGCGCAACGGTACCCGTGAAGTGGTGCTGGGAATGGCGCACCGCGGGCGTCTGAATGTGCTGATTAACGTCCTGGGCAAGAGCGCCGGCGAGCTATTTGACGAGTTTGCCGGCAAGCATAAGGATCATCTGGGCACCGGCGACGTGAAGTACCACATGGGCTTTTCGTCGGATATGGAGACGGAGGGCGGCCCGGTGCACCTGGCGCTGGCCTTTAACCCGTCGCACCTGGAGATCGTCAGTCCGGTGGTGATGGGATCGGTGCGCGCGCGCCGCGATCGCCTGGATCGCACCCGCAGCGACATCGTGCTGCCTATCACCATCCACGGCGATGCGGCCGTCGCCGGCCAGGGCATCGTTCAGGAGACGCTGAACATGTCCCAGGCGCGCGGCTATGAGGTGGGCGGTACGGTGCGCATCGTGATCAATAACCAGATCGGTTTTACCACCTCAAACCCGCTGGATGCCCGCTCGACTCAGTACTGTACCGACATCGGCAAGATGGTGCAGGCGCCGATCTTCCACGTCAACGCCGACGATCCGGAGGCGGTGGCCTTTGTCACTCGGCTGGCGCTCGATTTCCGCAACTGCTTTAAGCGCGACGTCTTTATCGATCTGGTGTGCTACCGCCGCCACGGCCATAACGAGGCGGATGAGCCGAGCGCCACCCAGCCGGTGATGTATCAGAAGATCAAAAAGCACCCGACGCCGCGCAAGCTGTACGCCGATCGCCTGACGGAGCAGGGGGCGATCACCCTGGAGGACGCCACCGAGATGGTCAACCTCTATCGCGATGCCCTGGACGGCGGCGGCTGCGTCGTGGCGGAGTGGCGCCCGATGACCATGCACAGCGTAGCCTGGGATCCCTATCTGCACCACGAATGGGATGAGCCGTATCCCCATGCGGTGGCGCCGCAGCGCCTGCAGGATCTGGCGCGCAGTATCAGCCGGGTGCCGGAGGCGGTAGAGATGCAGGCGCGGGTAGCCAAAATCTACGCCGATCGCGCCGAAATGGCCGAGGGCGAGCGCCCCTTCGACTGGGGCGGGGCGGAAAACTTGGCCTATGCCACGCTGGTGGATGAGGGCATTCCGGTGCGTATCTCCGGCGAGGACTGCGGCCGCGGCACCTTCTTCCACCGTCACGCGGTGATCCACAGCCAAAGGGATGGCGCGGTGTATGTGCCGCTGGAGAACGTGCACAACGGCCAGGGGGATTTTAAGGTGTGGGACTCGGTGCTGTCCGAGGCGGCGGTGCTGGCCTTTGAGTATGGCTACGCTAGCGCCGAGCCGCGTACCCTGACGATCTGGGAGGCGCAGTTCGGTGATTTCGCCAACGGGGCCCAGGTGGTTATCGATCAGTTCATCAGCTCCGGCGAGCAGAAGTGGGGACGCCTGTGCGGCTTGGTCATGCTGCTGCCGCACGGCTATGAGGGGCAGGGGCCGGAGCACTCCTCCGCTCGCCTGGAGCGTTACCTGCAGCTGTGCGCCCAGCAGAATATCCAGGTCTGCATCCCCTCTACGCCGGCGCAGGTTTACCACATGCTGCGCCGTCAGGCGCTGCGCGCCATGCGCCGCCCGCTGGTGGTGATGTCGCCGAAGTCCTTGCTGCGCCATCCGCTGGCGGTCTCTTCGCTGGAGGATCTGGCGCAGGGCAGCTTCCAGCCGGCGATCGGGGAGATCGATCCCCTCGATGCCCTGCGGGTGAAGCGGGTGGTGATGTGCTCCGGTAAGGTGTACTACGATCTGCTGGAGCAGCGGCGGAAGAATGGCCAGGACAACGTGGCGATCATCCGCATCGAACAGCTCTACCCGTTCCCTCATCAGGCGGTGCAGGCGGTGCTGGCGCCCTATACCCAGGCGCGCGATTTTATCTGGTGCCAGGAGGAGCCGCTCAATCAGGGGGCCTGGTACTGCAGTCAGCATAACTTCCGTGAGGTGATCCCTTTCGGCGCGGTGCTGCGCTACGCCGGCCGTCCGGCGTCGGCCTCGCCGGCGGTGGGATATCTGTCGGTTCACCGCGAGCAGCAGCAGGCGCTGGTGGACGATGCCCTGAATGTGGAATAAAGGGTGCGGGCGCTGCCGCCCGTATTCGCGACACGTATTAATACAAGGATAAACAATGAGCAGCGTAGAAATTCTGGTTCCCGATCTGCCTGAATCCGTCGCCGACGCCACGGTCGCCACCTGGCATAAGCAGGTGGGCGACAGCATCGCCCGCGATGAGGTCATCGTCGAGATCGAGACGGACAAAGTAGTTCTGGAGGTGCCGGCGGCGGAGGCCGGCGTGTTGGAGGCTATCCTGGAGCCGGAGGGCACGACGGTAACGGCGCGTCAGCTGCTGGGGCGGCTGCGTCCGGCCGACGTAAGCGGCGTTGCGATTAGCGCAGGTGCGCAGGCGGCGCAGACGACGCCGGCCGAGCGCCATACCGCCGCTTTGGAGACGGGCAGCAGTGATGCCCTGAGTCCTGCGGTGCGCCGTCTGGTCGCCGAGCACGGCGTGGATCCGTCATCGCTGCAGGGCAGCGGCGTCGGCGGGCGTCTGACGCGAGAGGATGTCACCAGGCATCTGGCCGGGCAACCGAGCGTGGCGCCGGTCGCCGCGCCGTCTCAGGCCGCCGCACCGCGGAGCGCGGAGCGTGAGAAGCGGGTGCCCATGACCCGCCTGCGCAAGCGGGTGGCCGAACGCCTGCTGGAGGCGAAGAACAGCACCGCGATGTTGACCACCTTTAACGAAGTGAACATGAAGCCGATCATGGATCTGCGCAGCCAGTACGGCGAGGCGTTTGAAAAACGCCACGGCGTGCGCCTGGGCTTTATGTCTTTTTATATCAAGGCGGTATTGGAGGCGTTGAAGCGCTATCCGGAGGTGAACGCCGCCCTTGACGGCGAAGAGGTGGTCTACCACAACTACTTCGATATCAGCATTGCGGTATCGACGCCGCGCGGGCTGGTGACGCCGGTGATCCGCGATGTCGATACCCTGAGCATGGCGGACATCGAAAAACAGATTAAGGCGCTGGCGCTGAAGGGGCGCGACGGCAAGCTGACGGTGGAGGAGCTGACCGGCGGTAACTTTACCATTACCAACGGCGGCGTATTCGGCTCCCTGATGTCCACGCCGATTATCAACCCGCCGCAGAGCGCCATCTTGGGCATGCATGCCATTAAGGATCGCCCGATGGCGGTCAACGGCCAGGTGGTGATCCTGCCGATGATGTACCTGGCGCTCTCGTATGACCACCGGCAGATTGACGGGCGTGAGTCCGTGGGCTTCCTGGTGACGGTAAAAGAGATGCTGGAAGATCCGGCGCGTCTGCTGCTGGATGTGTAACTCCGTGTAATCCGTGCTATGCACAGGCCCGCGCCGGCGGGCCTGCTCCTAACAGTAAGAGTCAGCCCCTATAGGGATAGAACATCATGAACTTACACGAATATCAGGCAAAACAGCTGTTTGCCCGCTATGGACTGCCAACGCCGGTGGGGTACGCCTGCAGTACGCCGCGTCAGGCGGAAGAGGCGGCCTCTAAAATCGGCAGCGGCCCCTGGGTGGTCAAGTGCCAGGTGCACGCCGGCGGGCGGGGTAAGGCGGGCGGCGTGAAGTGCGTGGAGAGTAAAGAGGCGATCCGCGCCTTCGCCGAACAGTGGCTGGGTAAGCGGCTGGTGACCTACCAGACGGATGCCCAGGGGCAGCCGGTGCGCCAGATTCTGGTGGAGGGGGCGACCGAGATCGCGCGCGAGCTGTATCTGGGGGCGGTGATCGATCGCAGCTCCCGGCGCGTGGTGTTCATGGCGTCGACCGAGGGGGGAGTGGAGATTGAGCAGGTGGCGCAAAAGACGCCCCACCTGATCCACCGGGTGGCGCTCGATCCGCTGACCGGGCCGCAGCCCTATCAGGGGCGCGAGCTGGCGTTTAAGCTGGGGCTGAGCGGTAAGCAGGCGCAGCAGTTTGGCCAGATTTTCATCGGGCTGGCGACGCTGTTTTTGCAGTGCGATCTGACCATGGCGGAGATCAACCCGCTGGTGATCACCCCGCAGGGGGATCTGCTGTGCCTGGACGGTAAGCTGGACGTCGACAGCAACGCCCTGTTCCGCCAGCCGGCGCTGCGCGAAATGGAGGATCCCGAGCAGAACGATGCGCGTGAGGCGCATGCGGCGCAGTGGGAGCTGAACTACGTCGCGCTGGAGGGCAACATCGGCTGCATGGTGAACGGCGCCGGCCTGGCGATGGGCACCATGGATATCGTCAAGCTGCACGGCGGCGCGCCGGCCAACTTCCTGGACGTGGGCGGCGGCGCCACCAAGGAGCGGGTGACGGAGGCGTTTAAGATCATCCTGTCCGACGAGCACGTTAAGGCGGTGCTGGTCAATATTTTCGGTGGCATCGTACGCTGCGACCTGATCGCCGACGGCATCATCGGCGCCGTGGCGGAGGTGGGCGTTCACGTACCGGTGGTGGTGCGCCTGGAGGGCAATAACGCTGAGCTGGGCACCCGAATACTGGCCGACAGCGGCCTGAACATCATTGCGGCCACCAGTCTGACGGATGCCGCGCGCCAGGTGGTTAGCGCCGTGGAGGGGAAATAATGTCGATACTGATCAATCATGAAACCCGGGTCATCTGCCAGGGCTTTACCGGCAGCCAGGGGACATTCCACTCCGAGCAGGCGCTGGCCTACGGTACCCGCCTGGTGGGCGGGGTAACGCCGGGCAAGGGGGGCAGCGAGCATCTCGGCCTGCCGGTATTCAACACCGTGCGCGAGGCGGTCTCGGCGACCGGCGCCAACGCCAGCGTGATCTATGTCCCTGCGCCGTTCTGTAAAGACTCCATTCTGGAGGCGATAGACGGCGGTATTTCGCTGATTATCTGTATTACCGAGGGGATCCCGACGCAGGATATGCTGGTGATCCGGGCCAAGCTGGATCAGAGCCCCGGGGTGCGGATGATCGGCCCGAACTGTCCGGGGGTGATCACGCCGGGCGCCTGTAAGATCGGCATTATGCCGGGGCATATCCACCAACCGGGGCGTATCGGGATCGTTTCCCGTTCGGGAACATTGACCTACGAGGCGGTGAAGCAGACCAGCGACGTCGGGCTGGGGCAGTCCACCTGCGTCGGTATCGGCGGCGATCCGATCCCCGGCTCCAGCTTTATCGACATTCTGGCGCTGTTCCAGGCCGACCCGCAGACCGAGGCCATCGTGATGATCGGCGAGATCGGCGGCAACGCGGAGGAGGAGGCGGCGGCCTATATCAAGGCGCATGTGACCAAGCCGGTGATCGGCTATATCGCCGGGGTGACGGCGCCCAAGGGTAAGCGAATGGGCCATGCCGGGGCGATTATCGCCGGCGGCAAGGGCACCGCGGATGAGAAGTTTGCCGCCCTGGAGGCCGCAGGGGTCGTCACGGTGCGCAGCCTGGCCGATATCGGTCAGGCTGCGCTGCGGGCTCTGGCCTGACGCAGCGAGCCGCGCGATACGGGCCACCGGCGGGTGGCCTTTTTTATTGTCCTAATAGATGACAAATGAAATATTACCGCGCCGGAAAGGGATCCTCGACGGCGGAATATATCACTCCAACTCATAGTTAAACAGTTTTCGCTATATTATTTAACATGATCCGTACATTTTACCGCACTCACTAATTGATTGAATTTTGCGCTCTTTGATCTAATTTGGCGCTGTAAATAATGCTTGTAATGTAATTTTTTGTTAATCTTGCGACAGATCAATATTCGCGAGCGCTGTATATGTAGGCAAATATTGACCTAACAATGGAAATCCAAGCAGCGTCACGTAAAAAGTGATTTATTGTGTCTGGCTGTGAGGGTAATATTTGTCAGACTGTAATACATGGTCAGACCTATTGTTATATTTGTTATCTTTTTTCGGTTCTTAGTCGCGAACGTTTTCTGCGCTATGCTTGCTAAAGCGGCGCTGCCGCGGAGAGCGTAGGCCGTTAAGAATTGGGACAGGGTGCATTTGTGGGTGAAGGGCATTCATTGCTGGTTGTTATGTGACTTCCGTAAAAACGGAAGCCGGGTTGCCGCAAGTCGGAGTCTTCCTGCGAGGAGCAAGGAGTCAAGATGTTTGATATTGTCGAACTGTCGCGTTTACAGTTTGCCTTAACGGCGATGTACCATTTCCTGTTTGTCCCGCTAACGCTGGGGATGGCGTTTTTGCTGGCCATCATGGAAACGGTATATGTGCTGACCGGCAAGCAAATCTATAAAGATATGACCAAGTTCTGGGGTAAGTTGTTCGGTATCAACTTCGCCCTGGGGGTCGCTACCGGTTTGACCATGGAGTTCCAGTTCGGGACCAACTGGTCGTACTACTCTCACTACGTCGGCGATATCTTCGGTGCGCCGCTGGCCATCGAAGGGCTGATGGCGTTCTTCCTTGAGTCTACCTTCGTCGGGCTGTTCTTCTTTGGCTGGGATCGCCTGGGCAAAGTGCAGCACATGATGGTGACCTGGCTGGTCGCGCTGGGTTCCAACCTCTCCGCGCTGTGGATCCTGGTGGCCAACGGCTGGATGCAGAACCCGATCGCCTCCGACTTTAACTTTGAAACCATGCGCATGGAGATGCTGAGCTTCTCCGAGCTGGTGCTAAACCCGGTCGCCCAGGTGAAGTTTGTGCACACCGTCTCCGCCGGCTACGTCACCGGCGCCATGTTCATTCTGGGCATCAGCGCTTACTATCTGCTGAAGGGCCGTGACTTCGCCTTTGCCAAGCGCTCGTTCGCCATCGCCGCCGCCTTCGGTATGGCGTCGGTGATCGCGGTGAGCCTGCTGGGCGATGAGTCTGGCTATGAGATGGGCAGCGTGCAGAAGACCAAGCTGGCGGCCATTGAGGCCGAGTGGGAAACCCAGCCGGCACCGGCCTCCTTCAACCTTATCGCCCTGCCGGATCAGCAGACGGAGAGCAACCGCTACGCGATTGAGATCCCCTATCTGCTGGGCCTGATCGCCACCCGCTCTCTCGATCAGCAGGTCATCGGCCTGAAAGATCTGATGAAGGAGAACGAGGGGCGCATCCGTAACGGGATGAAGAGCTACCAGCTGCTGCAGGAGCTGCGCACCGGCAATACCGATCCGGCGGTGCGCGATGCCTTTAACCACAGCAAGCAGGATTTGGGCTACGGTCTGCTGCTGAAGCGCTATACCGATAACCCAGCTCAGGCCAGCGACGAGCAGATCGCCAAGGCAACCAAAGACTCCATTCCGGAGGTGGCGCCGCTGTACTTTGCCTTCCGTATCATGGTCGGCTGCGGCGTGCTGATGATGCTGCTGATCCTGGCGTCGTTCTACAGCGTAGTGCGCGGGCGCATCGGCGAGAAGCGCTGGCTGCTGCGCGCGGCCCTGGTGGGGATCCCGCTGCCGTGGATTGCCTGTGAGGCGGGCTGGTTCGTGGCCGAGTATGGCCGTCAGCCGTGGGCGATCAACGATGTGCTGCCGACGGCGGTCGCCAACTCGTCGCTGACCACAGGCGATCTGTGGTTCTCGATCATTCTGATCTGCGGTCTGTATACGCTGTTCCTGGTCGCTGAGCTGTATCTGATGTTCAAGTTTGCCCGCCTGGGGCCGAGCAGCCTGAAGACCGGTCGCTATCACTTTGAACAGACGAATGCGGTAGACGCACGGTAAACAGGAGTCCACACTATGTTCGAATATGAAGTATTGCGCTTTATCTGGTGGCTGCTGGTCGGTGTGCTGCTGATCGGATTTGCGATCACCGATGGTTTTGATATGGGGGTCGGGATTCTCTCCCGTATCCTCGGTAAAACCGATACCGAGCGGCGGGTGATGATCAACGCCATCGCGCCGCACTGGGACGGTAACCAGGTATGGCTGATCACCGCGGGCGGCGCGCTGTTTGCCGCCTGGCCGATGGTATACGCCGCCGCCTTCTCCGGCTTCTATGTGGCGATGATCCTGGTGCTGGCCGCCTTGTTCTTCCGCCCGGTGGGCTTTGACTACCGCTCTAAGATTGCCGATCCGCGCTGGCGTAACATGTGGGACTGGGGCATCTTCATCGGTAGCTTCGTGCCGGCGCTGGTCTTTGGCGTGGCGTTCGGTAACCTGCTGCAGGGCGTGCCGTTCCATATCGATGAGTATCTGCGCCTGTTCTATACCGGCAACTTCTTCCAGCTGCTCAATCCGTTTGCCCTGCTGGCCGGCGTGGTCAGCCTGACCATGCTGCTGGTGCAGGGGGCGGCCTATCTGCAGATGAAGACCGCCGGTGAACTGCGCCTGCGCGCCCGCGCCACGACGCAGATCTGCGCGCTGGTGATGATGGTGGCCTTCCTGCTGGCTGGGGTATGGCTGGTGAAGGGGATCGATGGCTATCTGGTGACTTCGATTCTTGACCATGCGGCGCCGTCCAACCCGCTGCATAAAGAGGTGGCGCATCAGGCCGGCGCCTGGCTGGTGAACTTTGATGCGCATCCGATCCTGTGGCTGATTCCGGCGTTGGGCGTGGTGCTGCCGCTGCTGACTATCCTGACCTCCCGTCTGGATCGCTGCGGCTGGGCATTCCTGTTCTCCTCGCTGACCATCGCCTGCGTGATCCTGACCGCCGGTGTGACCATGTTCCCGTTCGTGATGCCGTCCATCACCAACCCGAACATGAGTCTGACCATGTGGGACGCCACCTCCAGCCTGCTGACGCTGAAGGTGATGACGATTGTGGCGATCATTTTTGTACCTATCGTGCTGCTGTACACCCTGTGGTGCTACTACAAGATGTTTGGCCGACTGGACAAAAACTTTATCGAAGACAATAAACACTCACTGTACTGATCCGCTGGGGAGCTTAAGCATGTGGTATTTTGCCTGGATTTTGGGAACGCTTATGGCCTGCTTTTTCGCTATCATCACCGCGATGGCGATTGAGAATCGCGAGAGCAAGGCGGCACAAGACGGTAAATGATGACCGGACTGGCAGACAGGCTGTATAGCCTGATGGATAAGGGCCCGCTGCGGGCCCTCTCCCTGATTCTGGCGCTGGCGCTGGCGGGCTGTATCTTTTGGGATCCGACCCGCTTTGCGGCGAAAACCAGTTCGCTGGCGATCTGGCAGGGGCTGCTGCTGATGTGGGCCGTCTGCAGCGGCGTGGTGCACGGGGTCGGATTCCGTCCCCGCCGTCTGCGCTGGCGCGGGTTCTTTTCGCCGCTGCCGGCGCTGATCCTTCTGATCGCCGGACTGCTGTTCTTCTTCCGCTGAGATCGGGGCCGCCGAGCGGGACGAGGCAGCCGACGCCGCCCGGAGCACGGCGCTATCAGACGCGCGAAGGCGGGTCCGCATCAAGCGCCGTCCGCCTATCGATAAGTCAGTGATCGTTCACTTCCATTATGGGTCATCCGTCGACCCATAATTATTTTAGCTCTCAGGTTTCTCCCCCATTCCAAACCCCATTTCAGTTGCGTATAGTATCCGCGTTGTTTAGCTATACTGGGATGTAGAGTGAGTCATATGGTATTCCAATGGCCGGTACGGGTGTACTTTGAGGACACCGATGCCGGGGGTGTAGTCTATCACGCACGCTACATCGCCTTTTATGAAAGAGCGCGCACGGAGATGCTGCGTCAACATCATTTTAGTCAGCAACAGTTGCTGACTGAGCATGTCGCTTTTGCGGTCCGTCGCATGACCGTGGACTATTTGGCTCCCGCCCGCCTGGACGATCTGTTGGTGGTGGAGAGCGAGATTTCCGCGCTGCGGGGGGCTTCCCTTACGTTTGCGCAGCGCATTGTCAATTCTGACGGTCTGGTTCTCAGCCGGGCCGATGTGCTGATTGCATGTATCGATCAAAATCTAATGAAGCCGATTGCGCTTCCAAAGTCTATTGTCGCGGAGTTTAAGCAGTGACTGACATGAACATTCTGGATTTATTCCTGAAAGCAAGCCTGCTGGTAAAGCTTATCATGCTGGTATTGATATGCTTTTCGGTTGCCTCCTGGGCGATCATTATCCAGCGTACTCGCATCCTGAATGCGGCTACGCGTGATGCCGAGGCTTTTGAGGATAAATTTTGGTCCGGCATCGAGCTGTCCCGTCTGTATCAGGAAAGCCAGACCCGGCGCGATGCCCTGAGTGGCTCCGAGCAGATCTTCTACTCCGGATTTAAGGAGTTTGCTCGCCTGCACCGCATGAATAGCCATGCGCCGGAAGGGGTGATCGAAGGGGCATCGCGCGCGATGCGCATTTCGCTCAACCGGGAGATCGAGGCGATGGAGAACCACATTCCGTTCCTGGGCACCGTCGGTTCTATCAGCCCTTATATCGGCCTGTTCGGTACCGTTTGGGGGATTATGCACGCCTTTATCGGTCTGGGCGCCGTGAAGCAGGCGACGCTGCAGATGGTGGCGCCGGGTATCGCCGAAGCGCTGATCGCGACGGCGATCGGTCTGTTCGCCGCGATCCCGGCCGTGATGGCCTATAACCGCCTCAGCCTACGGGTGAATAAGCTGGAGCAGAACTATGAAAACTTCATGGAAGAGTTCATCGCTATTCTGCACCGCCAGGCCTTTGCCGCTGACGGCAAGTAAGTTGAGGATAGCATGGCAAGATTAGGTGGACGGCGCGATCTCAAGTCGGAAATCAATATCGTTCCGCTGCTCGACGTGCTGTTGGTGCTGGTGCTGATCTTCATGGCGACGGCGCCGATTATTACGCAAAGCGTTGAGGTGGATTTGCCGGATGCGACGGAGTCGAAAACCGTCAGCACCAACGATCACCCGCCGGTGATCGTGGAGGTCTCCGGAGTAGGGCAGTATGCGGTGGTGGTGGATCATAACCGCATGGAGCAGCTGCCGCCGGAGCAGGTGATCGCCGAGGCGCAGGCGCAGCTCAAGGCCGACCCGAAAACGGTGTTTCTGATCGGGGGAGCCAAAGAGGTACCGTACGATGAAATTATTAAGGCGCTCAATTTATTACATCAGGCCGGAGTCACCTCCGTGGGACTGATGACGCAGCCGATTTAAGGGATTCGCCGCCGCGTAGCGTAAGCAGACATGCAGCCTGTATGGGCTGCGTGTCTTTGTTTTACAGCGCGGCGGGTAGTGGCCCGGCACGGCAGGATCTTGGAAGCGACTAGCGGTTGGAATCGAATTGTGGGAAATGCTACTGAGCAAAAAGATAAGCTGAATCGCTCTGTCATCATCTCGGTGATTTTGCACATTGTCCTGATCGGCCTGCTGATTTGGGGCTCCCTGATGCAGGATAACCCGATGAGCGAGGGCGGTGACGGCGGCGGCGGCGGCTCGGCGATCGACGCGGTGATGGTGGATCCGAATGCGGTCGTGCAGCAGTACAACCGCCAGCAGGAGCAGCAGAACGCGGCCCAGCGCGCGGAGCAGCAGCGTCAGCAGAAAGCGGAAAAGCAGGCGCAGGAGATGCAGCGTAAGCAGGCGGAAGAGCAACAGCGCCTGAAGGCGCTGGAGAAAGAGCGTCTGCAGGCGCAGGAAGATGCCAAACAGGCGGCGGAAGAGGCCAAGCAGGCCGCGGAGCAGGCTAAAAAACAGGCCGCGGAAGAGGCCAAGCAGGCGGCAGAAGAGGCGAAGAAGGCCGCCGCGCTGGCGGTGCAGCAGGCGAAGGAAGAGGCGGCGAAAGCGGCCGCCGAGGCCAAGAGACAGGCCGAGGAAGAGGTGAAAAAAGCCGCCCTTGCCGCGAAGAAACAGGCTGACGAGGCGGCGAAGAAGGCCGCAGAAGAGGCGAAGAAGGCCGCCGACGCCGCGAAGAAGCAGGCGGCGGAAGAGGCGAAGAAAGCGGCGGAGGCTAAGGCCGCGGCGGACGCGAAGGCGGAGGCCAAGGCGAAAGCGGCGGCAGAGGCTAAGGCGAAGGCCGATACCGAGGCCAAGGCCAAGGCCGACGCCAAGAAAGCCGCCGAGGCGAAGAAGAAGGCGGCCGCCGCGAAGCAGGCTGACGAGGTGGACGATCTGTTTGGCGGCCTGGCGTCGTCGAAGAACGCGCCGAAAGGCACCGCCAACGGCGGCACGCCCGGCAACAGCGGCAAGGCGGGCCCGGACGGCAAAGGCAATAGCAAGGCTTCCGGCGCCTCCGGCGCAGAAATTAGCGGCTATGGGAATCAAATTAGAAGCGCAATCATGGCGAAGTTTTATACTGATCCAAGCTATGCTGGAAAAACCTGCGATCTGCGCATCAAGCTGGCGCCCGATGGCCTGCTGCTCGATGTGAAGGCGGAAGGGGGCGATCCGGCGCTGTGCCAGGCGGCGCTCTCCGCCGCGCGTCAGGCGCGCTATCCCAAGCCGCCCAGCGACGCGGTGTACCAGGTGTTTAAAAATGCGCCGGTGGTGTTCCAGCCGCAGTGATGAACTCGGCGCCGCGGCGGCGATCGGCGGATCGTTATCGGATTCGGCCGATGGACTTCTGCGGCGGCATGTAGTGTTGTTGACATTGATTTGTTAAAATTCTGCTAATTTATCGTGGCCAGAGGGTCGGATAAGGGAGATAAGATGAAGCAGGCGTTTCGTTTGATGGTGGGGCTTCTCGTCCTGTGGGCCAGCGTGCTCCATGCCGAAGTCCGAATCGTGATAACCCAAGGGGTAGACTCTGCCCGCCCGATTGGCGTAGTTCCCTTTAAGTGGATGGGGCCGGGCGCGGCGCCGGAGAATATCGGCGGAATCATCGCCGCCGATCTGCGCAACAGCGGTAAGTTTAACCCGATCGATGCCAGCCGGATGCCGCAGCAGCCGTCGACGGCCGCCGAGGTCACCCCGGCCGCCTGGACAGCGCTGGGGATCGACGCCGTGGTGGTCGGTCAGGTGCAGCCTGGCGCGGACGGTAGCTATCTGGTCTCCTACCAGCTGGTGGATACCTCCGGGAACCCGGGCAGCGTGCTGGCGCAGAATCAGTATAAGGTGACCAAGCAGTGGCTGCGCTACGCCGCCCATACCGCCAGCGACGAGGTGTTTGAGAAGCTGACCGGTATCAAGGGGGCCTTCCGCACCCGCATCGCCTATGTGGTGCAGACCAACGGCGGTCAGTTCCCCTATGAGCTACGCGTGGCCGACTACGATGGTTACAACCAGTTTGTGGTGCATCGCTCCGCCGAGCCGCTGATGTCGCCGGCCTGGTCGCCGGACGGCAGCAAGCTGGCCTACGTGACCTTTGAGAGCGGCCGTTCGGCGCTGGTGATCCAGACCCTCTCTAACGGTGCGATCCGTCAGGTGGCCTCTTTCCCGCGCCACAACGGCTCCCCGGCCTTCTCTCCGGACGGCAGCAAGCTGGCGTTTGCGCTCTCCAAGACCGGCAGCCTCAACCTGTACGTGATGGATCTGGCCTCCGGCGCCATCCGTCAGGTGACCGATGGCCGCAGCAACAACACGGAGCCGACCTGGTTCCCGGACAGCCAAAACCTGGCCTTTACCTCTGACCAGGCCGGCCGGCCGCAGATTTATAAAATGAACATCAACGGCGGTGCCGCGCAGCGCCTGACCTGGGAAGGCTCCCAGAATCAGGATGCCGAAGTGAGCCCTGACGGGAAATTCCTGGTCATGGTGAGCAGCAATGCAGGCGCGCAGCATATCGCTAAACTGGATCTTGGAACGAATGCCACTCAGGTTCTGACGGATACGTTCCTGGATGAAACGCCGAGTATCGCGCCGAACGGCACCATGGTGATTTACAGTTCTACCCAGGGACTGGGCTCCGTGCTGCAGTTAGTATCGATAGACGGGCGTTTTAAAGCGCGTCTTCCGGCTACCGATGGTCAGGTTAAGTTCCCTGCCTGGTCGCCGTATCTGTGATGCATGAATAAAACTATACTTATATAAATTTAAAAGGATCAATAAGATGCAACTGAACAAAGTTCTCAAGGGGCTGATGCTGGTACTGCCGATCATGGCCGTGGCTGCCTGTAGTTCAAAGAAAAACACCAATGACGATCAGTCCGGTATGGGCATGGGCGCCAACGGTATGGAAAACAGCAGCAGCAATCTCTCTTCTGATGAACAGGCTCGTTTGCAGATGCAGGAGCTGCAGAAAAACAACATCGTTTACTTCGGCCTGGATAAATACGACGTGACGCCGGACTACATGCAGGAGCTGGATGCCCACGCGGCGTTCCTGCGCAGCAACCCGTCCTACAAAGTCACCGTAGAAGGCCATACCGACGAGCGCGGTACCCCGGAGTACAACATCGCGCTGGGCGAACGTCGCGCCAATGCGGTGAAGATGTATCTGCAGGGTAAAGGCGTTAGCGCCGATCAGATCGATATCGTTTCCTACGGTAAAGAGAAGCCTGCGGTACTGGGTCACGACGAAGCGGCATACGCTAAAAACCGTCGTGCCGTACTGGTCTACTAATTCTGTTACCTAGACGAGTAGCGAATGAGCAGTAACTTCAGACGTCATATGATGGGTCTGTCGTTACTGGTTGGCGTAGCGGCCCCCTGGGCCGCTACTGCCCAAGCGCCAATCAGTAGCGTCGGCTCCGGCTCGGTGGAAGACCGGGTGACCTCCCTTGAGCGTATTACCAACGCTCAGGGCCAGCTGTTGACTCAGCTTCAGCAACAGCTTTCCGATAACCAGCGTGATATTGACACCCTGCGCGGGCAGATCCAGGAAAACCAATATCAACTGAATCAGATCGTGGAACGCCAGAAACAGATCTATCAGCAGATGGACTCTCTGAGCAGCGGCAGCGGCAGCGCGGCTCAGGGCGCGGCAGCGTCTTCGACGGCAGCGACAGCACCCGCCCAGGCGGCGGAGGCCAGCGCGCCGGCGACGGCGACCCCACAGGCGGCCGCCAGCGGCGGTGACGCCAACGCGGACTATAACCGCGCCGTCGATCTGGTGCTGGTGAAGAAGCAGAACGATCAGGCGATTTCGGCTTTCCAGACCTTTATCAAACAGTACCCGGACTCCACCTATCAGCCCAACGCCAACTACTGGCTGGGGCAGCTGTTTTACAGCAAGGGGAAAAAGGACGATGCGGCCTATTATTATGCCGTGGTGGTAAAAAACTACCCCAAATCGCCCAAGGCCGCGGAGTCTATGTATAAGGTCGGCGTGATCATGCAGGAGAAGGGGCAGACCGATAAGGCCAACGCCGTTTACCAGCAGGTGATCAAACAATATCCGAACAGCGATGCGGCCAAGCTGGCGCAAAAACGCATGGGATAACCCTAAACGGGACGGAAATCAGGCGTATTGCCTGTTTTCCGCGCCCGGGTGTATGAAGCGCAAGCAATTGACCGGATTCTGAGAATTTTTGGTTGCGCTGTCGAGATAAATGGGTAATATATGCCGCCGTTGCCAAGACAAAGTGTAAACCGAGTCGCGGCGGCATTACGGAATGGGTCGTTAGCTCAGTTGGTAGAGCAGTTGACTTTTAATCAATTGGTCGCAGGTTCGAATCCTGCACGACCCACCATTTTCCCGATGAGAAATCGGTGTTTAGCGTGAAGGATAACATCGCCTGGCGATGGCCCATCAGGGCGAGGCGTAAGCCGCGTCATCCAGCACGACCCACCGCACATTCTGGTGAGTGACATTCTGTAATAGGCAGTAAACCACGGTGCGGGTCGTTAGCTCAGTTGGTAGAGCAGTTGACTTTTAATCAATTGGTCGCAGGTTCGAATCCTGCACGACCCACCATTCTCGCGATGAGAGATCGGTATTTAGCGTGAGGGATAACGTCGCTTGGCGATGGCATTATCATCCTGCACCAGCCGCCATTCCGAGGGTGAGGCACGGCGAGTAAGGTGTGGTAACACACGCATTTCTCAGGCTATCTTAGCCGTCTGGTTTTTCTGTTGGCACTACTCTGTAAGGGTCGTTAGCTCAGTTGGTAGAGCAGTTGACTTTTAATCAATTGGTCGCAGGTTCGAATCCTGCACGACCCACCATGATTTTGGGTGGCGAAACAGAGTAAGGTGACACATCGAGCGGGTCGTTAGCTCAGTTGGTAGAGCAGTTGACTTTTAATCAATTGGTCGCAGGTTCGAATCCTGCACGACCCACCATTCTCGCGATGAGAAACCGGTATTCAGCGTGTAAGGATACATCGCCTGGCGATGGCCCATCAGGGCGAGGCGTCAGCCGCGTCATTCCGCACGATCTCCGCGTTCTCCATCCGACGGCGACACTCTGCAATAGGCCGCACCTCACGACGCGGGTCGTTAGCTCAGTTGGTAGAGCAGTTGACTTTTAATCAATTGGTCGCAGGTTCGAATCCTGCACGACCCACCACTCTCCGCGATAAGAAATCGATGTTTAGCGTGCAGGACAGCACCGCTTGGCGATGGCCACTTAGGGCCGGGCGTCAGCTGCGTCACTCTGCGCGACCGATCATGCGCCGCGCCGGACCGTCCGCCACCCTTCGCTCCCTTATGCCGCACGCATGTTCCATCCTGGCTCGATGTCTCACCGATCGCGCGCTGCCGGCTTCGATTTCCCGCCCACCCAGCGAGCTTCGATATTTGCGCGCGGCGGCGGTGACGCCAGTGAATTAGTCTGTCGCTAAGCGCTTTCATCATTTTGATACTTCAAATGCACCGATTAATCTAGAGTGATATTTCGGAGTCGTTATTTTATTTATATATATCAATTAACTATATAAAACGGCGGCGATGGATCCCATCGTTTACAACGGCGTGAGAAAGCGGATAGATTGAAAAGTATCGCTATACGCCTTTTCTACGACACGATGGATGCACTATGAGCTATCAGAACGACGATTTACGGATTACACAGATCAAGGAACTGCTGCCGCCGGTGGCGCTGCTGGAGGCCTTTCCAGCCACCGCCTGTGCGGCCGGCACGGTGTCGCAGACCCGTAGCGCTATTCACCGAATCTTACAGGGGCAGGACGATCGCCTGCTGGTGATCATCGGCCCCTGTTCCATCCACGATCCGCAGGCGGCGAAGGAGTATGCCTCCCGCCTGCTGGCGCTGCGCAGCGCGCTGGCCGGCGAGCTGGAGATTGTGATGCGCGTTTACTTTGAGAAGCCGCGTACCACCGTGGGCTGGAAGGGACTGATCAACGATCCGCACATGGACGGCAGCTACTGCATCAACGACGGCCTGCGCAGCGCTCGTCGCCTGCTGCTGGAGATCAACGACAGCGGAATGCCAACCGCCGGGGAGTTTCTCGACATGATCACCCCGCAGTATCTGGCTGATCTGATGAGCTGGGGTGCCATTGGGGCGCGGACCACCGAGTCGCAGGTGCACCGCGAGCTGGCCTCGGGGCTCTCCTGCCCGGTGGGCTTTAAAAATGGCACCGATGGCACCATCAAGGTGGCTATCGACGCCATCAACGCCGCCGGGGCGCCGCACTGCTTCCTGTCGGTGACCAAGTGGGGACACTCGGCCATCGTCAATACCCGCGGCAACGGCGACTGCCACATTATTCTGCGCGGCGGCAAGAGCCCCAACTACAGCGCCGCAGACGTACAGGCGGTGAAGACGGGTTTGCGTCAGGCCGGTTTGCCGCCGCGGCTGATGATCGACTTCAGCCATGCGAACAGCAGCAAGCAGTTCAAGCGCCAGATGGCGGTATGCGAGGATGTCTGCGCCCAGATGGCCGCCGGTGAGCAGGCTATCATGGGGGTGATGATCGAAAGCCACCTGGTGGAGGGAAATCAGAACCCGGACGGCGGCAAGGCGCTGCGCTACGGGCAGAGCGTCACTGATGCCTGCATCGGCTGGGAGGACAGCGAGCGCGCCCTGCGTCAGCTGGCCGACGCGGTACGCGCGCGCCGGGCACGGCCGACCGCCTAGGCGCGTTGACCGCCGCGGGGCTCAGCGCCCCGCGGCGGCGTAAGCGGGGGAGGCGGCTAGCCCGCCTTGCCCTGATTGGCGACGGCGTCTTGGCGGGCGGCAATCTCGTCGGCGTCGCCAAGGTAGTAGTGGCGCAGCGGCTGCATATCGGCGTCAAACTCATACACCAGCGGAACCCCGGTCGGGATATTCAGCTCGACAATCTCGCTTTCGCTCAGGCGATCCAGGTGCTTGACCAGCGCACGCAGCGAATTGCCGTGGGCGGCGATGATGATCCGCTCGCCGGCGGCGATGCGCGGCGCGATCTGCTGCTGCCAATAGGGGATCACCCGCTCGATGGTGGTGGCCAGGCTCTCGGTCAGCGGGAGCTCGTCGGCGCTCAGGGCCGCATAGCGCGGATCGTGGCCGGGATAGCGGGGATCGTCCGGCGTCAGGGCCGGTGGGGTGATGGCAAAGGCGCGGCGCCACAGCTTGACCTGTTCGTCGCCGTACTGCTGCGCGGTCTCCGCCTTGTTCAGCCCCTGCAGGGCGCCATAGTGACGCTCATTGAGCTTCCACGATTTCTCCACCGGTAGCCACGGCTGATCGAGCTCATCCAGTACGTGCCACAGGGTATGAATGGCGCGCTTGAGCACGGAGGTGTAGGCGACGTCAAAGGAAAATCCCTGCGCCTTCAGAAGGCGGCCCGCCGCCAGCGCCTCCTGGCGCCCTTTCTCTGACAGTTCAACGTCGGTCCAGCCGGTGAAGCGGTTTTCCCGGTTCCATTCGCTTTCGCCGTGACGGACCAGAACCAGTTTGGTGACAGCCATAGTGAGACTCCTTAATTACGATTCTATAATGATAATTATTATCATTATGATGCGTGGAATGCAATGGCCCTGCGTGCGCCCGGCGCGCTTCTCGCCCGCGCCGCGCGATCTACTCAGTGTAGTTGATGCGCCGCCGCGACAGATCGCGATTCGGGCGATCGCCGGCGCCCGGCGTGGACGGGATCCTATCCGCCTCTCATTTTTGCCGCTTCGAGGTTTTTCCCCGGGGGATTGTTGATTATAGTTAACGGCTTGTTTCAATTGTTAACATTAAGGTCTGCTCCGCGCTCCGGCGTCCGGCACTGACTCCTCTCGGTATCGGGCCCCTCGGCGCCGAGCGGGGTAGATATGGCATCGATTCAGGATAGAGAGGTTCCACATGGAAGCAACCCCGTTGACCGCTGCAGTGGCCAGCCCGCCGTCGCAGCGGGGCTTAGTGATTATCGCGCTCGATATCGCGCTGCTGCTGCTGCTGCTCAATACCCTGCCTTTTGAGGAAAAAGCCAATATCGGCCTGGCGCTGACCGTGTTTATCGGCGTGCTGTGGCTGACGGAGGCGGTGCACGTGACCATCACGGCGCTGCTGGTGCCGCTGCTGGCGATCGGCTTTGGACTGCTGGACGCCGGCGGCGCGCTGAAGTCTTTTTCTAACCCGACCATCTTTCTGTTCTTCGGCGGCTTTGTGCTGGCGACGGCGCTGCACGTGCAGGGGCTGGATCGCCTGATCGCCAACCGGCTACTGCTGCTGGCCGGCGGGCGCATGGGGAGGGCGGTGTTGATGCTGTTCAGCGTCACCGCGGCGCTCTCCATGTGGATCAGCAATACGGCGACGGCGGCGATGATGCTGCCGCTGGCGCTGGGGATCCTGGCCAACCTGGATCCGGCGCGCGAGCGTAACACCTATGTGTTTCTGCTGCTGGGGGTCGCCTACAGCGCCAGCATCGGCGGCCTTGGCACCCTGGTGGGTAGCCCGCCCAACGCCATCGCCGCGGCGCAGCTGGGGGTCGACTTCCTCACCTGGATGAAGTTTGGCATCCCGGTGATGGTGGTGATGATGCCGCTGATGATGGGGCTGCTTTACCTGATACTGCGCCCTAACCTGAAGCACCGGGTAGCGCTGCAGGTGGAGACGCTGGAGTGGACCCTGCCGCGCCTGATTGCGCTGGTTATCTTTGGGCTGACGGTTTTCGGCTGGATCTTCAGCGTCCAGCTCAGCGCCCTGCTGGGCGGGATCAAGCAGTTCGATACCCTGGTTGCGGTGTCGGCCGCGGTGCTGATCGGCGCCACCGGCGTGGCCAGCTGGGAGCAGATCCAGCGCAATACGGAGTGGGGGGTGCTGATGCTGTTCGGCGGCGGACTGACCCTGAGCCTGATCCTAGAGGACTCCGGCGCCAGCGCTATCCTGGCGCGCGGCATGGCCGATATCTTTGGGCATAGCCACTGGTTTATCATTCTGCTGGCGGTGGCGACGTTCATCATTTTTCTGACCGAGTTTACCAGCAATACCGCCAGCGCCGCACTGCTGGTGCCGGTATTCGCGACCGTCGCCAAGGCGCTGGGCATGCCGGAGAGCCTGCTGACGCTGGTGATCGGGATCGGCGCCTCCTGCGCCTTCATGCTGCCCGTGGCCACGCCGCCGAACGCCATCGTGTTCGGCTCGGGCTATATCCGCCAGCGGGAGATGGTGCGGGTCGGCTTTTGGCTAAACCTGGTCAGCATCGTTGCGCTCAGCCTGTTCGCTTGGTTCTTCTGGCGCTGAGCGACCCCGTGCCCGCCAGCGCAGCGCGGACGACGGCGCCGTCGCGCGCGGCGCTGGTGCTCAGCGTAGCGTGAACTGATAGCGGGTAAAGGCCCGGTAGGTCTCGCCGGGCTGCAGCATGCAGTCGGGCTGCGGCCATTCCGGATGGTTGGGGCTGTCGGGTAAAAACGCGCTCTCCAGCGCCACGCCGGCATAGTCGGCGTAGTGGCTGCCGCGGCGGTCGGGGACGCCGGCCAGGAAATTCCCGCTGTAGAGCTGCAGCGCCGGGGCGCTGGTGTACAGTCGCAGGCTAACCCGGTCATCGGCGGCGCTCAGTACGGCGGCGGGATAGGCGCCGTCGGCGCAGCGTGCCTGCAGCAGGTAGGCGTGGTCGTAGCCCTTAGTTCGCCGCTGATCGGCATCCTTGAGCAGATCCTGCCCCAGCCGCTTGGCCTGGCGAAAATCCATTCCGCTGCCTGAAACAGGGGTCAGCGGCGCGCAGGGGATCCCCGTCTCATCCACCGGCAGGTAGCGATCGGCGTTCAGCTGCAGGCGCTGCGCCAGCGCGTCGGCCTGCGTCTCGCCGTCCAGATTAAAGTAGGCGTGGTTGGTCAGACCGACCGGGCAGGCGCGGTCGATGCTGGCCTGCCAGCGGATCTCGACCCGGTCGTCGTCGCTGAGGGTATAGCGGGTCTCCACGCGCAGGTTGCCGGGATAGCCCTGATCGCCGTCGGGTGAGTCCAGCCGGTAGGTCACCGAGCGCGCATCGCAGGCGACCCGCTGCCAGCGGCGCTTGTCAAACCCCTGCGGGCCGCCGTGCAGTTGATTGACGCCCTGGCTGGGCTGAAGCACGACGGTTTGCCCCTGGCGGGTATAGCGGGCGTGGGCGATCCGGTTGGCGTAGCGTCCCACGGTGGCCCCCAGAAAGGCCTGTTGCTGCGGGTATTGCCCGGCGCGCTGGCAGCCGAGCAGCACCTCGCGCGCCTGACCGTCGGGCAGCGCCAGGCGACAGGAGAGCCAGGTCGCCCCCCAGTCCATCAGCAGCAGCGTGCTGCCGCGGGCGTTGTGCAGCGCGGTGAACTGAAAGGGGGCGCCGTCCGGCGCGGTCTCATACGCGGGCTGTGGGGTTAACATACGCTGGCTCCCGCGGAGGGCTGACAGACATAGAAGGTTTCCCGTAGGCCGGTGCGGTCGGCGTAGTCGCGGGCGACCGCCGCGCGCACCGGCTCGACCAGCGTCTGCGGCATCAGCGCGACGACGCAGCCGCCGAAGCCGCCGCCGGTCATACGCACGCCGCCGCGATCGCCGATGACCCCCTTGACGATCTCGACCAGGGTATCGATGGGGGGAACGGTGATGGCGAAGTCATCGCGCATGGAGGCGTGGGACGCGGCCATCAGCTCACCCATCTGTACCAGATCGCCCGCGGCGAGTGCGTCGGCCGCCTGCAGCGTACGCTGGTTTTCGCCGATCACGTGGCGCGCGCGGCGGGCGGTCAGTGCCGGAAGCCCGTGGGACTCGGCGGCGAAGCGCTGCGGGGTGACGTCGCGCAGGGCGTCGACGCCAAAGAAGTGCGCCGCCGCTTCGCACTGCTGGCGGCGGGTGTTGTATTCGCTGTCGACCAGCCCGCGCTTGACGTTGGAATTGATGATCACCACCGCGGCCTCCGGCGGCAGCGGCACCGCACGGGTGGTCAGGGAGCGGCAGTCGATCAGCAGGGCGTGCTGCGCCTGTCCAAGGGCGGAGATCAGCTGATCCATGATACCGCAGTTGCAGCCGACGAAGCGGTTTTCCGCCTCCTGGCCGTTGAGCGCCAGGGCGACGCCGTCCAGCGGCAGCTGATATAGCGCTTGCAGCGCCTGGCCTACGGCGACCTCCAGCGAGGCGGAGGAGCTGAGTCCCGCCCCCTGCGGCACGTTGCCGCTGATCACCATATCGATGCCGCCGACGCCGTCGCAGCGCTGCTGCAGGTGTTTTATCACCCCGCGGACATAGTTGCTCCACATCATATCGTCACGGGCGACTATGGGCTGATCGAGGCTGAAGCTGTCCTGCTGGCCGTCGTAGTCGGCGGCGATGACGCGCACGCGCCGATCGCGGCGCGGCGCACAGCTGATGACGGTTTGGTAGTCGATGGCGCAGGGCAGCACAAAGCCATCGTTGTAGTCGGTGTGCTCACCGATCAGGTTGACCCGTCCCGGCGCCTGCACGCACAGCGTCGGCGCATAGCCAAACTCACGGGTAAACATGTCACGGGTCACGGCAATCAGATCATGGAGGCGCATGGGTGTTCTCCTCTCGGGGTCAGGCTTGGCTAAAGTGGACGTCGCTGACGGCGCGCAGGCGTTCGGCCGCCTGCTCCGGCGTCAGATCGCGCTGGGTTTCTGCCAGCATTTCATATCCCACCATAAACTTGCGCACCGTGGCGGAGCGCAGCAGGGGGGGGTAAAAGTGGGCGTGTAGCTGCCAGTGTTCGGCCTCATCCTGGCCAAAGGGGGCGCCGTGCCACCCCATGGAGTAGGGGAACGCGCAGTGGAACAGGTTGTCGTAGCGGCTGGTCAGCTTTTTCAGCGCCAGCGCCAGATCGCCGCGCTGCGCCGCATCGATATCGGGCAGACGCAGCAGGTGCTGCTTAGGCAGCAGCAGGGTTTCGAACGGCCAGGCGGCCCAGTAGGGCACCACCGCCAGCCAGTGGCGGGTTTCCACCACGGTGCGGCTACCGTCATCCCGCTCGCGCTGCAGATAGTCGAGCAGCAGCGGACGGCGATGGCGGACAAAGTAGTCGCGCTGCAGCCGATCTTCGCGCGCCGCCTCGTTGGGCAGGAAGCTGTTGGCCCAGATCTGGCCGTGCGGGTGGGGATTCGAGCAGCCCATGGCCGCGCCTTTATTCTCAAAGACCTGCACCCAGGGATAGCGGCTGCCCAGCTCGGCGCTCTGCTGCTGCCAGGTTTCGATCACCGCCTCCAGCGCCGGCAGCGTCAGCTGCGGCAGGGTCTTGCTGTGGTCGGGTGAGAAGCAGATCACCCGGCTGGTACCGCGTGCGCTGGCGCTGCGCATCAGGACGTCATCGCTGTGCGGTGCATCGGGGGTGTCGGGCATCAGGGCGGCAAAGTCGTTGGTAAACACATGGGTCGCGCGGTAGTCCGGGTTGCGATCGCCGGTCACGCGCAGATTGCCCGGGCACAGGTAGCAGTCGGGATCGTGCGCCGGCAGGGCCGCCGCCGCCGGCGTCTCCTGGGCTCCCTGCCAGGGGCGCTTGGCGCGGTGCGGTGACACCAGCACCCACTGATCGCTGAGGGGGTTGTAGCGGCGGTGCGGATGATCCGCCGGATTAAAGGGAATGCTCATCGCCACGCTCCTTACTGTGGGTAACCGGTGGGGTTCTGTGACTGCCAGCGCCAGGTGTCCTCGGCCATCTCCTGCAGCGTGTGGCTGACCCGCCAGTTCAGCTCGCGCTCGGCCTTGGCGGCGTCGGCCCAGTAGGCGGGCAGATCGCCCTCCCGGCGTGGGGCAAAGCGGTAGGGCAGCGCCTTACCGCAGGCGTGGCTGAAGGCGTCCACCACCTGCAGAACGCTGTAGCCGACGCCGGCGCCGAGGTTGTAGATGTGCACGCCGGGACGCTGGGTCTTGGCCTGCAGCGCCGCCAGATGGCCGTCGGCCAGATCCATCACGTGAATGTAATCGCGTACGCCGGTGCCGTCGGGCGTCGGGTAGTCGTTGCCGAAAATGGCTAGGGCGTCGCGGCGGCCGATGGCCACCTGGGAGATATAGGGCATCAGGTTATTGGGGATCCCCTGCGGATCCTCGCCCATTAGGCCTGAGGGGTGGGCGCCGACTGGATTGAAGTAGCGCAGCAGGGTGACGCTCCACTGCGGCGCCGCGCGCTGCAGATCCTGCAGGATTTGCTCCACCATCAGCTTGCTGCGGCCATAGGGGCTGGCGGGCATGCCGGTGGGCATGGTTTCGATATAGGGGACCTGGGGCTGTTCGCCGTAGACGGTGGCGGAGGAGCTGAAGATGATGTTATGCACGCCGGCATCGCCCATGGCCTCCAGCAGGATCAGCGTACCGCCGACGTTATTGTCGTAGTAGGCCAGCGGCTGCTGCACCGATTCGCCGACGGCCTTCAGGCCGGCAAAGTGGATCACGGCGTCGATGGCCTGTTCGGTAAAGATGCGCTTGAGCAGCGCCCGATCGCGAACATCCCCCTGATACAGCCGCGGGCGTGCGCCGGTCAGGGTGGCGATGCGATCCAGCACGCTAGCCTTGCTGTTGCTCAGATTATCGAGGATGACCGGCGTGTGGCCCGCCTGCAGCAGCTGGACGCAGGTATGGCTGCCAATGTAACCGCTTCCCCCGGTGACTAATACAATCATGTTGGACTCCCAGTGCGATGCTAGTGGCAGAAAGGTAGCATGCATGAGGGCTTGAAAAGGTGATCTGTGCGGTAAAAATGGAATCGTTTACACTAAGGCGATAAACGCCGCTCTCCAATGAAAATGGCGTGATGGCAGCATTGGAGACAGCGCGCAGGCTATGAAGGAATTCGGTTTGTGGTATCGCTTACATAGCCGCGCCGGCGCCTCGCTCTCGATGGCTTAGGGCCGATAGAGCGGGTAGGTAAAGAACAGCAGGTGCAGCATATTCAGGGCGAAGTGGAACAGGGTGGCCACCCACAGACGCCCGCTCCATTGCCAGGCCAGGCCGTAAATGATCCCGGCGAGCGTGGCGAAGATGACCAGCAGCAGGCCGCCGCTCAGGTGGCTTAGCCCAAACAGAACGGCGCTTATCGGCAGCGCAATCCATGGCCCCAGCCAGACGCCCAGGCGCTGTTGCAGGTAGCCGCGAAACAGCGCCTCTTCCGCCAGGGAGACAAACAGCAGGTTGATAATGGCGAAGAGCGGTGTCCAGGCGGGCCAGTGTGGTTCAATGCGCAGGCCGCCCAGCGCTACGGCCAGCAGCAGCAGGGCCGGTACGCTGAGCAGCAGGACGCCCCAGCGCCACGGCGCAACGGGGGGCACGCCGGGACGGCGCAGCAGCGTGGGGTAGAGCGCCAGCAGCAGCAGCGGCACCAGCGACTTATCCAGGTTGGCATACAGGGTAAACGGGGCGCTGTGTGGCCCGGCGCTCACCCGATCCAGTAACAGCGGGTTGTGAAAGCCGGGAAAAGCGTGTGTGTAGAGGGCGATAATGCCAAGGAGAAGCGCGATCTCACTGATGCCACGCCAGCGCGGAGACAGACGCTGGCGCAGCGATAGCAGCAGCGCCATGAGCGCCAGCATGGCGATGGCCGGCAGCGTGATGAACCCCTGCTGCGCAAGGAGCAGGACAGCGCATCCGGCCAGCAGAAAGGCGACGCGCGGCGCCAGCGCCAGCAGCGCCGGCGGCAGTAACATGATCCACCACATAATACTCCCTCAGGTATTGTTAATAATTGTCGTCATTTGTTTTTTATCATGTTAACACGGCGGGGTAAACCGCCGTTAAATGCCGGGTCGGGCTGACCGGGAGAGGGGCGCCGGGGGACGCGGCGCGTTACGCGAGGGTGGCGATAATGACCCGATCGGCGTTAAACAGGGCGTTGACCGGCATGCCGACGCTCAGGTGCAGCTGGCTCATGGTGCGGTTATCGACGGTGGCGCACAGGGTTTCTCCGCCGGGCAGCGCGATCAGCACCTCGCTGTTGTCGCTGCCGGCCTGAATATGGCTGACCAGGCCGCTCAGCGCATTGTCGGCGGCGCCGCACAGGGCGTTGTCGGTGCACAGGCGGATCCAGGGCGCCTTGATCAGCACCAGCACCTCTTTACCCGGACGCAGCGCCAGACGACGGGCGCTCTGGGCGGTTACGGCGGCGCGCAGACGGGTCTTACCGTCCGCCAGTTGCACCAGCAGATGCTGCTGGACCGACTCCTCGCCGCGCTCGATGACGGTGCCGAAAAACTGGTTGCGGGCGCTGGTCTGCAGGGAAAAGCGAGCGATCGCCGCCAGCAGGCTGTCGAGGGGCAGATCGTCGGTTTTCAGCACGTCGAAGGCCTTCTGCTGGATTTGCCCCAGCAGATCGTACAGCGCAATCAGGCGCTCGCCGTAGCGGGTCAGCCGGGCGCCGCCGCCCCCTTTACCGCCGGTGGCGCGTTCGACGATCTCATCGTCCGCCAGCTGGTTCATTTCGTTGATGGCATCCCAGGCGCTTTTATAGCTGATCCCGGCCAGCTTGGCGCCCTGACTGATGGAGCCGGTATGGCGCACCTGCTTGAGCAGCTCGATGCGGCGCGGATCGGCAAACAGGCGATCCTGTAGTTTAAGGGTGAGTAAAATATCGGCTTGCATGGCGGCTCCTCGCATTGACGCTCCCTCTATTGTGGCCGATCCGGCGCCCGTCAGGCAAACCGCGCGTATCGCACGGATTGAACAATGCCAAACGCCATCGGCTAGGTTACACTATGGAGCAGGATACTGCCTTTTTGGCGCCGCTTGCGGCGAAGTCAACGGTAGGGTTAGCGCACTGCGCATATCAACGGAGAGTTAAGTCAGCCATGTTTGAACTGCTGAAGAGTCTGGTTGTCGCCGCCATCATGGTACCCGTGGTGATGGCGATTATTATGGGGCTAATCTGGGGGATGGGGGAGCTGTGTAACCTGATCTCCGCCTGGGGCCACCCGGAAGAGAAAGAGTCCTGATCCCCGCAGCGCGACGTACCCATGTGGGGTGCCTATCGCGCCGCTGTGTTTCCGACATCGCCCGGCAAAGCCGGGCGATGTGCTGTCTGGCGCTGCCACTTTCCATCCGCCGCGGAGGCTGCCGTGTTTTCCGATGATCAACTGCATGATATCAACCTGATCGCCCGTTTTTTGGCCTGCGATGCGTTCGCCGGGGCGCGGCCCGCCGTCGGCAGCGCCGATCTGTTGGTGCTGTTGGGTAACGCCCTGCTGCCGACCGCCTGGCGCAGCTTTGACGCCGTACGCGCCGGCGTGGCGCCGCGGCTGCTGATCGCCGGCGGGATTGGCCACTCCACGCCGCTGCTGTACCAGGCGCTGGCCGATGAGCCGGCGGCTGGCGGACTGGCGACGGCGGGGCAGGCCGAAGCCCCGCTGCTGGCGGCGTTGGCCCTCCGTCAGGGGCGGCTGGCACCGTCGCAGATCTGGCTGGAGAGCGCGTCGACCAACTGCGGGGAGAACGCGCGCTTTGCCCGCGCGCTGCTACAGGAGAAGGGGGCGACGCCGTCGCGTCTGCTGCTGGTGCAGGATCCCCTGATGCAGCGCCGCACGCTGGCAACCTTTCAGCGGGTTTGGCAGGACTGTCCCGCGGTGCAGTTTACCAGCTGGCCGACCTTTGTGCCCCGCCTGGAGCGCGGTGCCGGCGGGGTGACGATCGCGGGGGCCCCCGGCGCCCTGTGGTCGCTGGATCGCTTTATGTCGCTGCTGCTGGGGGAGATCCCGCGCCTGCGCGACGATGCGCGAGGCTACGGGCCGCGCGGGCGCGACTTTATCGCCCACGTTGCCATTCCCGACGCGGTGGAGGCGGCCTTTACGCGGGTGGCGGCGTCGCTGGGCGAGCGCTATGGCTTTCGTCCGGCCTGAGTGCGCCGCCGGGCGATGCCCCGGCGCCGTGCGGGCGCCTAAATGCTAACGGCGTCATATTTAGCGCTTTTTTCAGTGTCCTTGCCTGCGCTTACGCCATATAATCGATTATACAACGATATAACCGAATGAAGCGGGGAGATGTGATGAAAGCGTGGAATAGATTACTGGCGGGGGCCGTACTGGCCGTCGGCGTCTGCCAGGGCGCCCAGGCCGAAGACAAGGTGACGGTCTTTGCCGCCGCCTCCCTGACCAATGCGCTGCAGGAGATTGCGGCGCAGTACCAGCAGGGCAAGCAGGTGAGCATCGTCACCTCGTTCGCCTCTTCCTCGACGCTGGCGCGCCAGATCGATCAGGGGGCGCCAGCCGATCTGTTCATCTCCGCCGATCAGAAGTGGATGAACTACGCCATCGATAAACACGCCGTGGTGGCCGATACTCGCTATACCCTGCTGGGGAATCAGCTGGTGCTGGTGGCGCCGGCTGACAGTAAGCTGGGTCAAATGACCATTAATGCGCAGACTCACTGGAAAAAACTGCTGGACGGCGGCCGTCTGGCGGTGGGCGATCCGGACCACGTGCCGGCGGGGATCTATGCCAAGGAGTCGCTGCAGGCGCTGGGGGCCTGGGAGACGCTGTCGCCGCTGATGGCGCGGGCCAACGACGTGCGTGCGGCGCTGGCGCTGGTTGAGCGCGGCGAGGCGCCGCTGGGGATCGTATACGGCTCCGACGCCGTGGCCAGCAAAAAGGTGAAGGTGGTTGGGGTCTTCCCGGCGGACAGTCATAAGCCGGTGGAGTACCCGATGGCGATCGTCAAGGGGAAACAGAGCCCGGCGGTCGACGCCTTCTACGATTATCTGAAGGGGCCACAGGCGGCCACTGTCTTTACCCGCTACGGTTTTACCCCGCGTTAATCCGTGAGTATGTTTCTCAGTCCCTACGAATGGGAGGCCGTGGTGCTCAGCCTGCAGGTAGCGGGCACCGCGGTGATCTTCAGTCTGCCGCTGGGCATTGCGACCGCCTGGGTGCTGGTGCGCTACCGGTTTCCCGGTAAGTCGCTGCTGGACAGCGTGATCCACCTGCCGCTGGTGCTGCCGCCGGTGGTCATCGGCTACCTGCTGCTGCTGGCGATGGGGCGCAAGGGGGTCATCGGCGCCTGGCTGTACAGCTGGTTCGGCTTCAGCTTCAGCTTCAGCTGGCACGGCGCCGCGCTGGCGTCGGCGGTGGTGGCGTTTCCGTTGATGGTGCGCGCCATTCGTCTGGCGCTGGCCTCGGTGGATCGGCGCCTGGAGCAGGCGGCGCGCACGCTGGGCGCCAGTCCGCTGCGGGTCTTTTTTACCATCACGCTGCCCCTGTCGTTTCCCGGCATTCTGGCCGGGACGGTGCTGGCCTTCGCCCGCTCGCTGGGCGAATTTGGCGCCACCATCACCTTCGTATCCAACATTCCCGGCGAGACGCGCACCATCCCGCTGGCGATGTATACCCTGATCGAGACGCCGGGCGCCGAATCCGAGGCGGCCCGGCTGTGCGCGATCGCCATCGCGCTGTCGCTGCTGTCGCTGATGCTCTCCGAGTGGCTGGCGCGCTGGAGTCAGAAACGGCTGGGAGGTGGCTGAGATGCTGCATATTGATCTTCGCCAGCGCCTGGGCGATCTGGATCTGCGGGTCGATGCCGATCTGCCGGGCGAGGGGATCACCGCCATCTTCGGCCTGTCCGGAGCGGGCAAGACCTCGCTGATTAACGCCATCGGCGGACTGACGCGTCCGCAGCAGGGGCGCATTGTGCTCAACGGACGCACGCTGGTGGACTGCGAGCGCGGGATCTGTCTGCCGCCGGAGCAACGGCGCATCGGCTATGTGTTCCAAGATGCGCGCCTGTTTCCCCACTACCGGGTGCGCGGCAACCTGACCTATGGCATGGCGGCGCAGATGCGCGGACAGTTTGACGATATCGTCGGCCTGTTGGGCATCGACGCGCTGCTGGATCGCTTTCCGCGCACCCTCTCCGGCGGCGAGATGCAGCGGGTGGCCATCGGCCGCGCCCTGTTAACCGCACCGGAGCTGCTGCTGATGGATGAGCCGCTGGCCTCCCTGGATCTGCCGCGTAAGCGTGAGCTGCTGCCCTATCTGGAGCGTCTGGCGCGCGATGTGCGCACGCCCATTCTGTACGTCAGCCACAGCATGGAGGAGATCCTGCGTTTGGCGCAGCACGTGCTGCTGCTGGATCGCGGGCAGATGCGCGCCTTTGGCCGCCTGGAGGAGGTGTGGGCCAGCAGCGCCCTGCGTCCCTGGCTGCAAAAGGCGGAGCCGAGCAGCGTGCTCAACGTGCGTCTCGATCGCCACCATCCGCACTACGCGATGAGCGCCCTGGCGCTGGGCGCACAGTGTCTGTGGGTGAGCCGTCAGGCAGGTGAGCCGGGGGATCGGCTGCGGCTGAGCATCAACGCGGCGGACGTCTCGCTGGTGCGGGAGGTGCCGCGCGCCAGCAGCATCCGCAATATTCTGGCGGTCAGCGTGGTCGAGCTGCTGGAGGTGGAGGGGCAGGTGGACGTTAAGCTGGCGCTGGAGGGGGAGACCCTGTGGGCGCGGATCACCCCCTGGGCGCGTGACGATCTGGGGCTGGCGCCGGGCCAGCGCCTGTACGCCCAGATTAAGAGCGTGTCCATCAACCAATAGGCCCGCCGGCGGCGTCACGGCGGGTGCCGTGACGCGATCCCCCGCTGATTACGACAGCACGCGACGGCGTAGGAAGTCGGCGATGGCCGACGTCTCATTGCTGCCGATGATCTCCGCGGCGCGCGCCTTAACGGCGTCGGCGCTGTTGCCCATGGCCACGCCGAGGCCGGCAGACTCCAGCATACTGATATCATTAAAGTTATCGCCAAAGGCGACCACCTGGTCCATCGCGATGCCGCGCGCGGCGGCGTACTCGGCCAGGCGGCGCCCCTTGCTGTTTCCCGCCTGCGCCACATCCACCTGATCGTGCCATGACCATTCGCAGGCCAGCCCCAGATCGCGCTTGATGCCGGCGGCAAAGTCGCGCAGGCGCTCGGTGTCCTCGTCTGAGGTCGCGAACTTCCAGATAGCGTCGACCTGCTCGGCGGCAGCGTGCAGGCTATCGACCTGCTGCAGCACCGGGCGCTGATCCGCCGGCAGGGACTCTGCCCAGGCGTGAGAGCGCAGTACGTGGCCGGTCGGCCGCTGATAGAGCATCGCGTTATCCACATACATCAGTCCATGGATCTGCTGCTGCTCCAGGCGCGCCAGCACCGCCCGCGCCTGCTCGGGGCGCAGCGGATCGGCGGCCAGTACGCGCCGGGCGGGGTAGTCATACAGGTAGGTGCCATTGCAGCAGATGGCCGGGGTATCCAGCTGCAGGGCCTGATAAAACGGATGGATGGCGACGTGGTGACGGCCGGTGACGATCATCACCTCCAGCCCGGCGGCGCGCGCCTCGGCCAGCGCAGCCAGAGATTCCGGCAGGATCTGTTTACGCGCGTTGAGCAGGGTGCCGTCCAGATCGAGGGCAATCAAGCGATAGTGCATTGGCGATACCTTAAATCAATGGATTCTGCGCCAAATGTTACACCGGATGGCCACAGGGGGACAGCGCCGGGATCTGTCACGTTCACGGTTGCTCAGTAGGCTGCGCTGGCATTGCCGGTTCGTCAGGCGGCCTGTCGATAAAAAACAGTCAGCTCGGATTTTCAGCGGTTAACGCGACAGAACCTTTTCATGCGGCAGAGTCCCCTATTACACCTCATCGTTAAGCTGTGACTCGACGTACTGATAACCGATACCCAGGATTTGCTGCGCGCGGCTCAGTTTGCCAAAGCCGATGTGTGTTGCTTTGCTACCCGGACTGTCTTCCTGATCGAAGGGGTTAAAGCCCGTTTGCCGGATGATGGTATGAAGCCAGTGTTCGCCGAACGAACAACTGCGTCCATACAACCAGATCTGGTTAATATTCAGAATATTAAGGAAGTTATACAGGCTGAGTCCGACGGCGTTGGCAGCATTTTCTACCCACGCCTGAATTCGCACGTCGCCGCCACGCCAGGCCTTGAGCAGTGCACTTGTGGTCAGCGCATCCGGGTTGAGGGCTGGGTTGGGCTGCGTTTTCAGCCATACGCGCGCCTGCTTTTTCAACGCGCTAAGCGAGGCGACCGTCTCCAGACAACCGTAGCGGCCGCAGTCGCAGGCGTTGCCGTCCGGGTCGACGATGGTATGACCAATCTGGCCGCTGCCGTAAAGGCTCCCGCGCCACACCTGGTCGTGAATGACGAACGACGAACCAATCCCGTAATCGACGTTGATAACGCAAAAATCCCGTAGCCCGGCCGGATTTTGCCACTTCTCCGCCAGTGCCAGCATCACGCAGTCGTTATCCAGACGAACCTGAACGCCGAGACGCTCCTCCAGCAGATACTTCATTTCCACCGGTGTTTTCCAGCGTCCCTGCGGCATGGTTTGTGAAACGCCGGTGACCGGATCCACCTGGCCGTGAACCCCGAGCGCGAGGTTGATGCGCTGCTCCGGATAACGCTGGCGGTAGTGACGCCAGTGCTGGGCGATATGATCCAAAAGCACCTGCGGCGATTCGGCATTAAATGACTGGCGGCCAGGCTCTCCTACCGGCAGCAGGCGCGCATCAGCGAGCTGGCTCTCAATGCTGGTGGGCGTGATGTTCATACACAGGGTCCACGGACCGGTGAGTGGGATCTGGAAGCTGCCACTGTTGAGGCCGCGAGCGCTGAGATTTTCCGCCGAGTGGCTGATGCGCCCCTCGTCCATCAGCTCCTGCAGAATGTTGCTCACCGCCGGAATAGATAGCCCGGTAAGCTGCGCCAGCTGTGACTTGCTGAGCTGTTTTTCCCGCCACAGATGGGTCAGGAAAATCGCTTTGTTTACCTGTCGCACACGGGTGTTATTTAAACCAGGTCGCAACATACACTTAACTTCCTTAACTGTAATGCGTGAGTATCGCCTGTTTCATGCGCAATATTGCCCACTACACTCGCCGTATCATTTCAGTTCACTTTACTTCATTTAGTGGAGAGCAGCATGTACGGTTCAGTAAAAGTGTGGCAGGAGACGCTTTCACTCCCCACGTGGACGACCGGGGCAGAAGATACCAACCCGATGTTTCTGGAAAAACGCGTTTATCAGGGGTCTTCCGGCGCGGTCTATCCCTACGGCGTTATCGATACGCTGACCGGCCAGCGCGAAATGCGCGAATACCGGGCCGTATGGATAGAGAACGATTTTATTCGCGTTATGCTGTTGCCGGAGCTTGGCGGACGCATTCATCGCGCCTTCGATAAGGTGCAGCAGCGCGATTTTGTCTATTACAACGAAGTCGTGAAACCGGCGCTGGTCGGCCTTCTGGGGCCGTGGATCTCCGGCGGTATCGAATTCAACTGGCCGCAGCACCACCGTCCGACCACCTTTATGCCGGTCGATTTCACCATTCAAAGTCGTGAAGGCGGCGCGCAGACGGTGTGGATGGGCGAGGCTGAACCGATGCGCGGCCTGCAGGTGATGACCGGTTTCACGCTCTACCCGGATAAAGCGCTGATTGAAATCACCGGCAAAGTGTTCAACGGTAACGCCACGCCGCGCCACTTCCTGTGGTGGGCGAACCCGGCGGTGAAGGGGGGCGACGACCATCAGAGCGTGTTTCCACCGGACGTTACCGCGGTTTTTGACCACGGCAAGCGCGACGTCTCGGCGTTTCCGATAGCGACCGGCACCTACTATAAAGTGGACTATTCGGCCGGGGTGGATATCTCCCGCTACAAAAACGTCCCGGTACCGACGTCCTATATGGCAGAGAAATCCGACTACGACTTCGTTGGTGCTTATCACCACGGCGAGCGCGGCGGCCTGTTGCACGTTGCTGATCACCACATTTCTCCGGGTAAAAAACAGTGGTCATGGGGCTATGGCGACTTCGGTCAGGCGTGGGATCGCAATCTGACCGATGAGAACGGCCCGTACATTGAGCTGATGACCGGCGTTTTCACCGATAATCAGCCAGACTTCACCTGGCTTGCCCCGTATGAAGAGAAAGTCTTTGTGCAAAACTTCCTGCCCTACAGTGAGCTTGGTACGGTGCAGAACGCCAGTACCACGCTGGCGCTCAAACTTGAGCGTGAGGGAGGGCAACGCCATCTCGGGGTTTACGCCATTGCGCCGCTGAATGACGTGGTGGTTGAGCTTAGTGCAGGAGATTCGTTGCTGTGGGAAACGACGCTGTCGCTTAAGCCGGGAGAAAGCTGGCAGGAAACCCTTGATGACCGCTGGCCGCAGCGGCTGATGCTCAGCGTTCGCGCGGCAAACGGCGACACGTTGCTTGACTATCAGGAGCATATTGCAGAAGAGACACCGCTGCCGGATCCCGCCAGCGCCCCGGAGATGCCCGAGAACATCAGTAACCCTGATGAGCTCTATTTCATTGGCCAGCATCTGGAGCAGTACAACCATGCCAGTCGCTTTGCCGCTGACTACTATCGTCGGGCGCTGGCGTTAGACCCGCAGGATTATCGCAGTAACGTGGCGCTCGGAACCCTGGCGCTGAACAGCGCCGACTGGCTGCTGGCGGAACAGTGCGCACGGGCAGCGCTGGCACGGGCCCATCGTCTGAATAAAAACCCGCGCGATGGCGAGGCCAGTATGCTGCTGGCGGCGGCACTGGAGCGCCAGGGCGATGATGCGGCGGCTCGCGAGCACTATTTCAAGGCCAGCTGGAGCGGAAATTGCCGCGATGCGGCCTGGTGGTCGCTGGCGCGTCTTGCGGCGAAGGGGAACCACTGGCAGGAGGCGCTGGCGCATGTCGAGCAGAGCCTGCAGTTTAACGGCAGCAACACGCTGGCGATGGGGCTGAAGGCACTGGCTCTGGCGCAGCAGCAGGGCAAGGACTCCGCGCTGGCGTATATCGCCGGTGCGCTTGAGCAATATCCTCTGAACTACACGCTCTATTACGCTCGCTGGGCCATTAGCGGCGAAGCATCGGCGCTGGCGACGCTGCGTAACGTTACCGGGCAGCGCGGAGCTAACGCCTGTCTACTGGCGGGCTGGCTGAGTTCTCTCGGTCAGTACGCTGCCTCTCTCGAAATGCTTGCCGCGCTCGAAAGCCCGGAAACATTACCGCTTCTGTGGCAGGCGTCGTTGACGGACGAGGCCTACGCGCGCCAGCAGCTCATCGCTCAGGCGGAAGCCCGCCACGGTAGCCGAGTGCGTTTCCCTAACTCGCTTGATGAGGTGCAGATGCTGCAGGCGCTGGACGATGTACCTTTCGCCCGCTATCTGCTCGGCTGTTTCTGGTACAGCAAACGACGCTATGACGCAGCAGTGGCCTGTTGGCGGGCAACGCTTGGGCAGCGCCCGGACTTCGCACCCGCTCATCGTCTGATCGGCATTTACGCCTGGAACAAACAGCAGGATGCTCGCCAGGCGCAGGCGGCGATGCAGCGCGCGGTAGCGCTTGAGCCGGATAACGCCCGCTTCCTGTTTGAACTCGATTTCCTTAACAAACAGCTCGCTGAGCCGATGGAAACGCGTCTGGCTCGTCTGGAAAGCAAGCCGGCGGTGGTGTTCGGGCGCGACGATCTGACCGCCGAGCTGCTGAGTCTGTGGAACGGCAGCGGCAACTATGCGGCGGCGGCACAGGTGTTGCTGGAGCGCAAATTCCACCCCTGGGAAGGGGGAGAGGGAAAGGTGACGGGTCAGTATCTGCTGAACCAGCAGCACCGGGCGCTGGAAGCGATAGCGGTCGGAGAGTGGGGCACGGCGCAGTCGCTGCTGACCGCGGCGCTGCATTACCCGCATAACCTGGGGGAAGGGCGTCTACCGGGGCAAACCGACAACGACGTCTGGTATCTGCTCGGCTATTGCGCTCTGCAGGTTGGAGAACAGGATCTTGCGCAGCATTACTTCCGCCAGGCGTCTCTGGGTGACGGAAGCCTTGACGCCGGTCGCTATTACAACGACCAGCCGGCGGATTATCTCTTCTGGCAGGGAATGGCGCTGCGGGCGTTGGGCCATCATGCGCAGTCCGAACGTCTGTTCCGTGGCTTTGGCGAATGGGTGAGTGCGCATCAGGATGCCATTCCAGATGCTGACTTCTTCGCGGTCTCTCTGCCGGATCTGGTGGTGCTGGATACGCCGCCTTCTCATCATCACCGTCAGCACTGCCTGTTTATCGAGGCGCTTGGCTACCTTGGCGAAGGAGACATCACCGCCTGTGAGGACGTCATGACGCGCCTGTTAGCGATTAACCCGGCTCATGACAAAGTGCATCTGCTTCGCCATGCGCTGATCTGCGGAATTTTCGCATAGCACATCACGTGGGCGAGGCCGGCTCTTGCCCACCCTCCTCTGTACCTGCGTTTCCCTATAAAATAAGAGGAACACTCATGAACAATGCGCAGACACAACTCAATATGGGCTACATCTGGACGATTTGTCTGGTCGCCGCCTGCGGTGGATTACTGTTTGGTTACGACTGGGTCGTGATTGGTGGGGCAAAACCGTTTTATGAGGCCTGGTTTTCGATTACCGACCCGGCGCAGTCAGGTTGGGCGATGAGCTCGGCGCTTGGCGGATGCGTGTTTGGCGCGCTGATTTCCGGCTGGTGCGCGGATAAACTGGGGCGCCGCCTGCCGCTTATTTTCTCTGCCATTTTGTTCAGTGCCTCGGCGCTTGGCACCGCTCTTGCTAGCAATTTCGACATGTTCATTATCTACCGCATCGTCGGTGGCGTCGGGATCGGTCTGGCCTCGGCCCTTAGCCCGTTGTACATCGCGGAAGTCAGCCCGGCGGAAAAACGGGGACGTTTTGTCGCCGTTAACCAGTTAACCATCGTGATCGGTGTGCTGGCGGCGCAGCTGGTTAACCTGATGATTGCCGACCCGGTGCCGGGTGGCGCAACACAGCAGGTGCTGGTGGAAACCTGGAACGGCCAGGTGGGTTGGCGCTGGATGTTCGGTGCTGAGCTGGTTCCGGCGCTGGCGTTCCTGGTGTTGATGTTTTTTGTTCCGGAATCACCGCGCTGGCTGATGAAGGCCGGGAAACCAGAGCGTGCCAGAGCCATGCTGGAACGTATTGGCTCAAAAGCCTATGCCGCGCAGACGTTGCAGGAGATAGGACAGACGCTGCAGCAGGATAATCACAGGGTCGCGTATTCCACGCTGCTACAGCCGCAGATTAAGCCGATAGTCATCATCGGTATGGTGCTGGCG
Organism: Edwardsiella anguillarum ET080813; assembly: GCF_000264765.2. Taxonomy (GTDB): domain Bacteria; phylum Pseudomonadota; class Gammaproteobacteria; order Enterobacterales; family Enterobacteriaceae; genus Edwardsiella; species Edwardsiella anguillarum. The sequence continues at coordinate 603,376 of NZ_CP006664.1, read as the reverse complement.
GTGTTCCAGCAGTGGTGCGGGATCAACGTTATTTTCAACTATGCGCAGGAGATTTTCGCCTCTGCCGGGTTCGACATTAACGGCACGCTTAAATCGATTGTGGCAACCGGGATCATCAATCTGGTCTTTACCATTGCCGCGCTGCCGCTGGTGGATAAAATCGGCCGCCGTAAGCTGATGCTGCTGGGGGCGTCCGGTCTTACCCTTATTTATGTGCTGATAGCGGGCGCATACGCGATGGGCGTGATGGGTTGGCCGGTGCTGGTTCTTGTACTGGCGGCGATCGCCATTTACGCCCTGACGCTGGCGCCGGTAACCTGGGTGCTGCTGTCAGAGATTTTCCCGACTCGGGTGCGTGGCCTGGCGATGTCGCTCGGTACGCTGGCGCTGTGGGTTGCCTGTTTCCTGCTGACCTACAGTTTCCCGCTGCTGAATGCGAGTCTTGGGGCGGCCGGGAGCTTCCTGCTGTACGGCGTAATCTGCGCGATGGGGTATCTGTACATCCTACGTCATGTGCCTGAGACCAAAGGCGTCACCCTGGAGGCGCTGGAGGCCCGCCTGGCACAGCCGCATCAGACACCAACCTCTGGCGTGAACCGGGAATCGCTACGCTGATGAGCGAGGTCATTACACTGGAAAACGCATATCTGCAGATGCGCGTTGATCCACAGGGGGGCAGGGTACTGAGCCTGTTCTCCCGTACCTTCCAGCGCCCGGTATTGTACGAGGCCGCCGAACCGGGCGCGCTGTTCCCCATGCTGCCGTTGGCAAACCGGGTGGCTGGGAACCGTTTCTGGCTACAGGGGCGGGAGGTGACCTTGCCGCAAAGCCCGGCTGACGCACAGTTTTTCCTGCATGGTGATGGTTGGTTAAAACGTTGGCAGGTGGCGGCCCAGAGCGCAGGTGGCTGTGAGCTGCGGCTTGAAAGCCGGCACGACTGTGGCTTTGATTACCAGGCTCGGCTTCGCTATACGCTGACTGAAAACGCGTTGCAGGCCGAACTGCACCTCACGCACCGGGGGGAACGCCCAATGCTCTATGGGCTGGGTTTTCATCCGTGGTTTCCGTTTTCGCCGGGCACCCGGGCGCAGTTCAGCGCCAGCGGCTACTGGCCGGAAGGGGATACACATCTTCCGCGCGAATGGCAGCCGGTACTGCCGCCTGCGGCCGATTTCAGCCAGCCACAGGCGGGTTGCGATGAATGGCTTAACGTCTGCTATTCCGGCTGGAGCGGTCAGGCCCGCCTGCTGGATGATGTGATGTGTATCATGCTTTTCGCACAAACTCCGTGGCTGATGCTGTTCAGAATATCGGGTCAACCGTTCCTGTGCCTTGAGCCACAGACTCACCCGGTTAACGCCCACCGTCAGCCGGGCCAGCCGGGTTTGCTGATGCTGCAAAAGGGGGAATCGGCCCGCTTTGCGATGACGATAATGGTCACGTCGGCAGCAGAATCGCGTTAATCCCGCGTAAGGGCTCTGTCGCATTAATGGTAGCGCAGTAGGCAGCGCTGGTATTGCTGGTTCGTTAGGCGGCCAGTCGATAAAAAACAGTCAGTCCAGATTTTCAGCGGGCATGTCGTCTTAACCCGACAGAGCACCGAGATACATGTCGGCGCGGGCCGCGGCGGGGGCCCGTTCGCGAAAGTTAATCAAGGTGTTTTTGCCATCGGCCAGATGGAGCGTCATAAAGCGGCCGCCGCCAATATTGCCACAGCAGGGATTGACCACGGCCAGCGCATACCCCATCGCGACGGCGGCATCAACGGCGTTGCCCCCGGCTTGCAGAATCTGTAACCCCACCGCGGAGGCCAACCGCTGTTCACTGACCACCGCACCCAATTGGGTCATCGTCACAGTCTCCGTGTACAGGGGGGCTGGGGTGCCCGCCGCCGGGCGCTCTGTCCGCTCAGGTGGGTTAACATTGTCCAGGGAGGATGCGGGTGCAATAAATTTAGGTTAAAAAATGGGCATCGCGCGTCAGCGCCGCACGAATTGTCTCCGTTAGCCGTGAGAGCTGCGCCGCCGCGATCGGGTAGGGCGGCATCAGGTAGATCAGGTGGCCGAAGGGACGGATCCACACCCCCTGCTCGACAAAGAAGGCCTGCAGGGCGGCCATATTGACCGGCTGATGGGTCTCCAGCACCCCGATGGCGCCGAGCACTCGCGCCTGGCGTACGCGGGGGTGCGCATTGAGCGGCAGTAGCTCCGTACGCAGCTGAGACTCGATGGCGGCGACCTGACCGCGCCAGTGCCCCTGCTCGATAAGCTCCAGGCTGGCCACCGCCGCGGCGCAGGCCAGCGGGTTGCCCATAAAAGTCGGGCCGTGCATAAAGCAGCCCGCTTCGCCGTTGCTGATGGTGTCGGCCACGCTGCGGGTGGTCAGGGCGGCGGAGAGCGTCATGTAGCCGCCGGTCAGCGCCTTGCCCAGGCACAGAATATCCGGGGTCACCTCGGCGTGGTCGCAGGCAAACAGCGCCCCGCTGCGGCCAAAGCCGGTGGCGATCTCATCGGCGATCAGCAGCACGCCGTGGCGGCTGCAGGCCTGCCGCACCCGCTGCAGATAGCGTGGATGATAGAAACGCATGCCGCCGGCGCCCTGTACGATGGGCTCTAGGATCACGGCGGCAATCTCGCGGTGATGGGCCGCCAGCAGGCGGGCGAAGGGGACAAAGTCAGCCTCATCCCAGTCGTCGTCAAAGGCGCACTGCGGCGCCGGGGCAAACAGATGCTGCGGCAGGCAGCCGCGGTACAGGCTGTGCATGGAGGTATCCGGATCGCATACCGACATGGCGCCAAAGGTATCGCCGTGGTAGCCCTGACGCAGGGTGAGGAAGCGCTGGCGCGGTTCGCCGCGCGCCTGCCAGTACTGCAGCGCCATCTTCAGCGCCACCTCGACGGCAACGGAGCCGGAATCGGCCAGAAATACGCACTCCAGCGCCTGGGGGGTCATCGCCACCAGCTTTTGGCACAGGGCGATCGCCGCGGGATGGGTGACGCCGCCGAACATGACGTGGGCCATCTGCGCCAGCTGACGCGTGATGGCCTGATTCAGATGGGGATGGTTATAGCCATGAATGGCGGCCCACCAGGAGGACATGCCGTCCACCAGACGCCGGCCATCTGCCAGCTGTAGCTCGCAGCCGGACGCCGCCGTTACCGGGTACACCGGCAGAGGCTGGCTCATCGAAGTATAGGGGTGCCAGATATGGCGGCGGTCAAAGTCGAGGTCGCTGGCGTTCATGGCGCTCGTTAGGTAAACCCTGATGTGTTTTTAGAGTTGACAGTGTAGCGCCTTAACGCCGCCGCGTCATGCTCTATGCCGATCTGGCGCGGTTTATTGAACCTGTATTGTAAACCATTAATAATATAACTTGGTTGACATGGTGTTTCTCCGTTCTACACTGAGCCCACTTTTACCGATTTGATGAAGGGAGAGGCCACCGTGGCAGAGATACCGCATTCCGGGCGCTGGACGCAGGCGCAGGCGCAGGCGCTGTTTGAGCAACCGCTGCTGGAGCTGATGTTTCAGGCGCAGCAGGTTCACCGCCAACACTTCGATCCGCGTCAGGTGCAGGTGAGCACCCTGCTGTCGATTAAGACCGGCGCCTGCCCAGAGGACTGTAAATACTGTCCGCAGAGCGCCCGCTATAAAACGGGGCTAGCGGCGGAGCGGCTGATGGAGGTGGAGCAGGTGCTGGACTCCGCGCGCCGGGCGCGCGACGCCGGCTCCACCCGTTTCTGCATGGGAGCGGCGTGGAAAAATCCCCACGAACGCGACATGCCCTACCTGGAGCAGATGGTGCGCGGGGTCAAGGCGCTGGGCATGGAGACCTGCATGACCCTGGGGGCGCTGAACGCCGATCAGGCCCAGCGTCTGGCGCAGGCGGGGCTGGACTACTACAACCACAATCTGGACACCTCACCGGAGTATTACGCCAATATCATCACCACCCGTCGCTATCAGGATCGCCTGGATACCCTGGCGCGGGTGCGTGAGGCGGGGATCAAGGTCTGCTCCGGCGGGATTGTCGGGCTGGGGGAGGCGGTACGCGATCGGGCGGCCCTGCTGGTGGAGCTGGCTAATCTGCCGACGCCGCCGGAAAGCGTGCCGATCAACATGCTGGTGAAGGTGGCGGGCACGCCGCTGGCGGAAAACCCGGACGTCGATCCCTTCGACTTTATCCGTACCATCGCGGCGGCGCGCATCATGATGCCCACGGCCTATGTCCGCCTCTCCGCCGGGCGCGAGCAGATGAGCGAGCAGACCCAGGCGATGTGCTTTATGGCCGGGGCCAACTCCCTCTTTTACGGCTGCCGCCTGCTGACGACGCCGAACCCCGCAGAGGATCGCGATCTGCAGCTGTTCCGCAAGCTGGGGTTGAATCCCCGGCAAACGCAGGTGGCCTATGGCGATAACCAGCAGCAGCAGCAGCTGGCGGAGCAGGTGCTGCACGCGGATGGCGACCTTTTTTATAACGCGGCGCGCTGACGATGGGCTGGTCTGAGCGGTTTAGTCAGGCGCTGGCGGCGCGCCGCGCCGCCGATGCCTATCGTCGCCGAACGGTGCGCGAGGCGCCCGGCGGACGAGAGATCGTCGTTGAGGGACGGCGCTATATTAATTTTTCATCCAATGATTACCTGGGGCTCAGCCAGCATCCGGCGCCGATCGCCGCCTGGCAGCAGGGGCTGGCGCGCTACGGCAGCGGCTCCGGCGGCTCGGCGCACGTGACCGGGCAAACCACGGCCCACGCGGCGCTGGAGCATGCGCTGGCGGAGTGGCTCGGCTACCCGCGCGCGCTGCTGTTTATCTCCGGCTTCGCCGCCAATCAGGCGCTGATCCTGGCGCTGATGCAGCGTCAGGATCGGGTGCTGGCGGATCGGCTGAGCCACGCCTCGCTGATGGAGGCGGCGATGCTGGCGCCGTCGTCGCTGCGCCGCTTTCCGCATAATCAGCCCGACGCGCTGGCGGCCCTGCTGGCGGCCCCCTGCGAGGGGGAGACGCTGGTGGTGACCGAGGGGGTCTTCAGCATGGACGGCGACAGCGCGCCGCTGAGCGCACTGCGGGCGCAGTGCGATCGCCACGGCGCCTGGCTGATGGTCGACGACGCCCACGGCATCGGGGTCTGCGGGCGTGAGGGGCGCGGCAGCTGCGATGCACAGGGGGTGCGCCCCGATCTGCTGCTCGTCACCTTTGGCAAGGCCTTTGGCATCGGCGGTGCAGCGCTGCTGTGCGACGAGGCGACGGCGGAATACCTACTGCAGTTTGCCCGCCATCTGATCTACAGCACCAGCATGCCGCCGGCGCAGGCCTGCGCGCTGCAGGCCGCGCTGCAGGTGGTGCGCGCCGCCGATGCGCCGCGGGCGCGGCTGGCGCAGCATGTGGCGCGGCTGCGCCGGGCGCTGGCGGGCGGCGAGCTGCGCCTGGCGGCGTCCGACAGCGCCATTCAGCCGCTGATCGTTGGGGATAATCAGGCGGCGCTGACGCTGGCGCAGCGCCTGCGCCAGCGCGGCCTGTGGGTCTGCGCCATGCGTCCGCCCACCGTGCCGCCGGGCAGCGCGCGCCTGCGCATTACTCTGAGCGCGGCGCATCAGCCGCAGGATCTCGACCGGCTACTGGAGGCGCTGCATGATGTTGCTCCGTGACGCCGTCAATAAGCCCGCCGTGGCCGATGCCTTTAGCCGCGCCGCACCCAGCTATGACGATGCGGCCGCGTTTCAGCGCCTGAGCGGCGAGCGGCTGCTGGCGCGCCTGCCCGTCGACGGCGGGCGGGATGCCTTGGACGTGGGCTGCGGCACCGGCTATTTCAGCCGTCGCCTGACGGCGCTGGCGTATCGGGTGACGGCGTTGGATCTGGCGCCGGGGATGCTGGCGCAGGCGCGGCGCCGGCAGAGTGCGCAGCACTACCTGCTGGCGGATATGGAGCGCCTGCCGCTGGCGGCGGCGTCGATGGATCTCTGCTTCTGCAACCTGGCTATCCAGTGGTGCGCCTCGCTGCCGCAGGCGCTGGCCGAGCTAATGCGGGTGACCCGCCCCGGCGGGCGGGTGCTGTTCGCCACCCTGGCCGATGGATCGCTGGGCGAGCTGGATCGCGCCTGGCGGCAGGTCGACGGGCGTCGGCACGTGAACCGCTTCCTCTCCGCCGCGCAGATCGCCGCCGCCTGTGCGCCCTATCGCTACCGTCTGACGCCGAGCCTGGAGCGCTGTCATTTTCCCGATGTCCTGGCGCTGATGCGCTCTCTGAAGGGGATTGGCGCGACCCATCTTCACGACGGACGGCAGGCGGGGCTGAGCGGGCGACAGAGCCTGGCCCGTCTGGCGCAGGCCTATCCGCGCGACGCGCAGGGCGTGACGCTGAGTTATCAATTGGTCATCGGAGAGCTGAGCCGTGAATAGCGATGTACAGAGCTGGTTTGTGACCGGCACCGATACCGACGTGGGAAAAACCGTGGTCAGCGCCGCGCTGCTGCAGGCGGCGGCGCGCCGCGGGCTGCGCTGCGCGGGCTATAAACCGGTGGCTTCCGGCAGTACGCCGTGCGAGGGACGACTGTATAACGGCGATGCGCTGGCGCTGCAGGCAGCCTCCAGCCTGCCCCTGCGCTATGAGCAGGTGAATCCTTATGCCTTCGCCGAGCCGACCTCGCCGCACATTGTCAGCGCCGAGCAGGGGATCCCCATCGATCCGCGACGCCTCAGCGCCGGGCTGCACGACCTGCAGCGTCAGGCGCAGTGGGTGGTGGTGGAGGGGGCCGGCGGCTGGTTCACCCCCCTGAGCCTGGCGTATAGCTTCGATCGCTGGGTGGCCGCGGAGCGGCTGCCGGTGATCCTGGTGGTGGGGGTTAAGCTGGGCTGCATTAACCATGCCCTGCTGAGCGCGCGCGCCATCGCCGGCGCCGGTGTGAGGCTGGCGGGCTGGGTGGCTAATCAGGTACAGCCGCCGGGAGCGCGCCACGCGGAATACCTGACGGCGCTCCATGCGCTGCTGCCGGCACCCTGTCTGGGCGAGATCCCCTTTCGCCCCGGCGAGGAGAGCCGCGCCCGGGCGGCCTATCTGGATCTGGCCTGCCTCCTCCCGTGACGGCGTCGGCGGATTTATCCCATCCAATTATCATAATTACAGATTGTTTTTCAAATTAAGATTTGAAAAATAGTTTAATAATGTGGCTGCGACGGCGCGGGAAAAAAATTTTGCCCCAGCGGCGGTGCCGCTGCCGAGCGGGGTGCGGCAACTTATCCACTATTCCTGTGGATAACCTTGTGCATTAGGTTTAGAAAACTGGGGGGAAGCCAGAGCCAGCGCGGTTTTCCCTTAACCCGCTCGGATTATCGTCCTTATGTTAATTTATTTAATTATCAATGAATTAATTAAAATCAAGGCGTGTCTAGATTTTGCCGTGCCGCGGGGAGCCCCCCTTGACAAGCGCATCGTTGACAGGATGACCCTGCGGGGGATGAAATGGGGATAAATGTCACTCTGCAGTGAAAATTGTGAAATGGATGTGAACGTGGCGGGCGTCGCCCGTGTGCGGGTATTTTAAGCTGGGTAAATATCCAGTAATATAGCCGGTTCACACAATAATCCGGCGCCGCGCGGTGCGGTTTTCTTCTGCCGGCGCATCGCCGCCGCGTAATGGGGTAGTGAGTCATGAGCAAAGCCTTCAAACTGCATTCCGCCTTTCAGCCCTCCGGCGATCAGCCAGAGGCTATCCGCCGTCTGGAGGAGGGGCTCGGGGATGGGCTGGCGCATCAGACCCTGCTGGGGGTGACCGGCTCGGGCAAGACGTTTACCATCGCCAACGTGATCGCCGATCTCAACCGGCCGACCATGGTGATGGCGCCCAACAAGACGCTGGCCGCCCAGCTGTACGGCGAGATGAAGCAGTTCTTCCCGGAGAATGCGGTGGAGTACTTTGTCTCCTACTACGACTACTACCAGCCGGAAGCCTATGTGCCCAGCTCGGATACTTTTATCGAAAAGGACGCGTCGGTCAACGAGCACATTGAACAGATGCGGCTGTCGGCCACTAAGGCGCTGCTGGAGCGGCGCGACGTGGTGGTGGTCGCCTCGGTTTCCGCGATTTACGGCCTGGGCGATCCCGATCTGTACCTGAAAATGATGCTGCACCTGACTCAGGGGATGCTGATCGATCAGCGCAGCATTCTGCGCCGCCTCTCCGAGCTGCAGTATGCCCGTAACGATCAGGCGTTTGCGCGCGGGAGCTTTCGGGTGCGCGGCGAGGTGATCGACATCTTCCCGGCGGAGGCCGACGACGAGGCGCTGCGGGTGGAGCTGTTTGATGACGAGGTGGAACGCCTGTCGCTGTTCGATCCCCTCACCGGACAGCTGCTGCGCACGGTGCCGCGCTTTACCGTCTACCCGAAGACCCACTATGTGACTCCGCGCGAACGCATCCTGCAGGCGATGGAGGAGATCCGCGCCGAGCTGGCGACGCGCCGCCAGTCGCTGCTGGCCAATAACAAGCTGCTGGAAGAGCAGCGTCTGGCCCAGCGTACCCAGTTCGATCTGGAGATGATGAACGAGCTGGGCTACTGCTCGGGAATCGAGAACTACTCCCGCTACCTCTCCGGGCGTGGGCCCGGAGAGCCGCCGCCGACCCTGTTTGACTACCTGCCGGCGGACGGCCTGCTGGTGATCGATGAGTCCCATGTCACCATCCCGCAGATCGGCGGGATGTACCGCGGCGACCGGGCGCGTAAAGAGACGCTGGTGGAGTATGGCTTCCGCCTGCCGTCGGCGCTGGATAACCGTCCGCTGCGCTTTGAGGAGTTCGAGGCGCTGGCGCCGCAGACCATCTATGTGTCGGCGACCCCGGGCAGCTACGAGCTGGAGAAGTCGGGCGGCGAGGTGATCGACCAGGTGGTGCGCCCGACGGGGCTGCTCGATCCGCTGATCGAGGTGCGCCCGGTGGCGACCCAGGTGGACGACCTGCTGTCGGAGATCAATCTGCGCGCCGCCATCGGCGAGCGGGTACTGGTGACCACCCTGACCAAGCGCATGGCCGAAGATTTGACCGAGTATCTGGAGGAGCACGGCGTGCGGGTGCGCTACCTGCACTCCGATATCGACACCGTCGAGCGGATGGAGATCATCCGCGATCTGCGCCTGGGCGAGTTTGACGCGCTGGTAGGGATCAACCTGCTGCGCGAGGGGCTGGATATGCCGGAGGTGTCGCTGGTGGCGATTTTGGACGCGGACAAGGAGGGCTTCCTGCGCTCGGAGCGCTCGCTGATTCAGACCATTGGCCGGGCGGCGCGTAACCTGAACGGCAAGGCGATCCTCTATGCCGACAAAATCACCCCGTCGATGGCGCGGGCGATCGGGGAGACGGAGCGTCGCCGCGAGCGCCAGCAGGCCTTTAACCTGGCGCACGGCATCACGCCGCAGGCGCTGAACAAGAAGGTCACGGATATCCTGCAGCTGGGCGACGCCCCGGCGCGCAGCCGGGCCAAAGGCGCGCGCGGACAGCGTGCGGCAGAGCCCCGCCCGGACTACCGCGATCTGTCGGCGAAGCAGATCGAGCAGCAGATCCAGCGTCTGGAGAGCCAGATGTACCAGCATGCCCAGAACCTGGAGTTTGAGCAGGCCGCCGCCCTGCGCGACGAGATCCACATCCTGCGCGAGCAGTTTAAGAATGCGCCCTAGAGGCGCAGCTTTTGCTTGCCCGGCGGCCCGTGTGCCGTTAGGGTAAGCCCCCCTTTTATGCCAAGCGGAAACACTATGAACCCATCACGCGATCCCCTGCACGGGGTAACCCTGGAAGCCCTGCTGACGGCGCTGGTCGCGCGCTACGGCTGGCCGGAGCTCGGCCGTCGCATCGCCATCAACTGCTTTCTGAGCGATCCCAGCATTAAATCCAGCCTGAAGTTTCTGCGCCGGACACCCTGGGCCCGCGCCAAGGTCGAGGCGCTGTATCTGGACTCCCTGTCGTCAGCGTCAGAGGCGCCCCCCGCGGATACCCCCTGGGACGGCTGGCGGCGGCGCGGCGACGGCGAGTGAATCCCCGTTGCGGACGGGCGGGGAACCCAGTACTCTCTGCGCCGGTCACGCACGACGTGCGGGGAGAGTCTGAGGATAACGCGATGCCGAACGTGAAACGGGTGCTGCTGGCGCCGATGGAAGGGGTGTTGGATGCCCTGGTGCGCGAGCTGCTCAGCGAGGTGAACGACTACGATCTGTGCATCACCGAGTTTGTGCGGGTGGTGGACAGGCTGCTGCCGGAAAGGGTGTTCTACCGCCTGTGTCCGGAGCTGCACCGCCGTAGTCAGACCCTGAGCGGCACGCCGGTGCGCATTCAGCTGCTGGGACAGTCGCCGCACTGGCTGGCGGAGAACGCCCTGCGCGCGGTGACGCTGGGTTCGCCGGGGGTGGACTTCAACTGCGGCTGCCCATCGAAGGCGGTCAACGGCAGCGGCGGCGGCGCCACGCTGTTAAAAGATCCGGCGCTGATTTACGCCGGGGTGCAGGCGATGCGTCAGGCGATACCGGCGCACCTGCCGCTGACGGTGAAGGTGCGCCTGGGCTGGGCGTGCGACAGCCAGCGTTTTGAGATCGCCGATGCGGTGCAGCAGGGCGGGGCGACGGAGCTGGTGGTGCACGGTCGCACCAAAGAGGATGGCTACCGCGCCGATCGGATCAACTGGGCGGCGATCGGCGAGATCCGCCGCCGCCTGCGGATCCCGGTGATCGCCAACGGCGAGATCTGGGACTACGCCAGCGCCCAGGCCTGTCTGGCGCAGACCGGGTGCGATGCGCTGATGATCGGGCGCGGCGCGCTGAATATCCCCAACCTGAGCCGGGTTATCAAAGAGAACGCGCCGAAGATGCCGTGGCCGCAGGTGGTCTCGCTGCTGCGGCGCTACGCCCGGCTGGAGAAGCAAGGGGATACCGGGCTGTATCACGTGGCGCGCATCAAGCAGTGGCTGAGCTACCTGCGTAAGGAGTACCCCCAGGCCGACGTCCTGTTCCGTCAGGTTCGCCCGCTGATGGATAGCCGCGCGATCGCGGCGGCCATCGGCACGCTGGATCCCGCCCGATAGCGGGGTGGGGCCTCAGCTCGCCCTGCCCGCCTCTTTGTCCCGCGCCCCCAGGCGCGGTATCAGCCGAATATACATCAGCTCGCTCGCCAGTTCGACGATCGTCTGGGCCACTATCACGGCCGGCAGCAGCGGGGTCGCACCGGGGACGGCGAGCGCCAGCGGCAGCACCACCAGCGAGTTACGGGTGGCCGCGCTGAAGGCGAGCGCGCGCCCGGCCGGCGCCTCAAGGCGGCACAGCCGCGCCACCGCCCAGCCTATCAGCGGTGCAACGACCGCGAATATCAGGTAGAGCGGTATCACCGGCCAGACCCGCGAGATGGTGTCGCGGAGCGGCGGCAGGGTCGCGGCGACGACGATCCCCAGGACCAGGGCGGTGGCGGGCACCGGCAGCAGCGAGAGTCCTCCGGCAATGGCCTGCCCGCCGCGGCCGCGGCGGCATACCCGCTGGGTCAGCGCCGCCAAGCCCAGCGGCAGCACGATTAATCCGATAAACGCCTCAATGAACGGCGCCGGACGGATCACGTCTGCCGCCTGCTCGCCGAGAAACAGACGCAGATAGAGCGGGAGCAGCAGCGCTTGCGCCAGCAGCAGCAGCGGCGTCGCGGCGAGCAGCAGGCGCGCATCGGCGCGCCCGAGCTGGGCGAATGTCACCACATAGTCGATGCAGGGCGAGAGCAGCACCAGCAGTACGCCGAGCCGCAGCAGGGGATCGTGCGGCAGAAAGGGGAGCAGCAGGGCGACCAGCGCCGGAATCAACAGAAACTGGGTCAGGAACAGCGGCAGCAGAAAGCGCGGGTGGTGCAGGGCGCGCCGTAGCTCCGCGAGGGGCATCTGCAGGAAGGTGGCATACAGCATCAGCGCCAGCGCGGGGGTCATGGCGGCGCTGAGCCGTTCGCCGGCGGCGGGAACGCTATAGGCCAGCAGCGCGGCCAGCAGGATGACAGAAAAATAGAGGGTAATCTGGCGCTGCTCCAGCCAGTCGCGCATTGCGTTCATGATGTCGTGTTTCGTCGTTAAAGCGTCAGGGCAGGCATCATAACGGGAAAACGCGGGGCAAAACATACCGGGAACCGTAGGGATAAAGGGGGCGAGGACGATATGGGGAGCGGCCAACGGGGGATGGTCGGCGTTTCAATCAGTCCAGCGTGAGTACCGTTACCCACCTGCCCTGGATATTTACACTGTGCAGAATAGATAAATAGGCTGGCACCAGGCATGGCTCATGGCGTCTGGCGTCTGGCGCCGGCCATTTTTGCGCTCGGAAGTCCCCGCTAATCGATGCGGTGCGCGGGTTTCCCGGCGCACCGCGGTAGGGGAGAGGTGCCCGCGTTAATGGCGCACCAGGCGGAAATCCACCAGGCGGTTGCCCAGCACCGCCAGCGCCAGTCCCAGCAGGATCAGCAGCAGACTATAGAGCTGGACAGGGCTGAGGCGATCGCCGTAGGTGAGCAGATCGGCTGCCAGCGCCACCAGTGGGATCAGCAGGGTAAAGGGCATCAGGTGCGTTGCCCGGTTGCGCAGCAGCAGTCGCCCCCAGATGGCGTAGGCCAGATGGGTGGCGATATAGGCCAGGTAGATCAGCGCCAGCAGCGCGCTGAAGTCCAGCGTGCGCAGGGCGGTCAGGGTCGCCTGCGCGCCGTTAAACAGCCAGGCGGCGAGGAAGAAGGGAATAATGGGCGCCAGCGCCGCCCAGGCGATCAGCGCCGGCAGAGAGCCCTGAATGCTGTCGCGGATGCGCAGGCGCTGAATCAGATTGCCCAGCGCCAGGCAGAGGGCCGCTCCCAGTGCGAGCAGGATGACCCCGCGCGACAGCGGCAGTCCCGTCAGGCCCGGATGCAGCAGCAGCGCCAGACCGGTGAGGACAAACAGCAGGGCGATAATTTGGCTGGTGCGGATGCGCTCGCCGAACAGCAGGGCGCCGAGCAGCAGGGTGAACAGCAGCTGTAGCTGTAGCAGCATCGCCGCCACGCCCGCGCTGAGGCCGCCCTGCAGGGCAAAAAAGAGGAAGGCGAACTGACCGAAGCCGATCAGCAGTCCATACAGGATCAGCGTATGGACGGGCAGCGCCGGACGCGGCAGCAGAAATACCGCCGGCAGCGCCAGCAGCAGGCAGCGTAGGCCGCCCAGCAGCAGCGGCGACAAATGCTGCAGCCCCGCCTGCATCACCACGAATCCCACGCCCCAGATCGCCACCACCAACAGCGCCAGCAGGGTATCTTTTAGCCCCATAGTCCACTCTCCGCGTTAGGTTATTATCCCGCCGCCGCCGCGCGGGCTGCGCCGGGCATTTTTTCCGGGTATCCCTCTGATAAAACAACTATAGTCAATGGCATCCTTTCGTGTGTTTTTTCGCGCCGTCGCGCGGTGATATTTCGCGCCGGCATCGCCGCGCGGCGATTCACATACGGAAACATTTTTATTTTTGCCGCCTTTCAAGCGAGCGATTAGGCTGTGTGCCGCACGCTCCGCCACGCGGCGCCGTCTGAGCGGACGGAGGGTGCTGAGGGGCGTAAACGCATGATGGGTATGACGTTTGGCTCCGTACTCCTGCCCGTGGACCGCTGTCGGTCATCAGTGCGGCGGGCTTCCCGGCGTATACCGGGTCCATTCCTTGTGAGATTAATGAAGAAACATGGCTGTTAAACTCCGTTATTCCCTGTTAAGTCTGTTGATTCTGGGCGGCAGTCTCAGCGCGCTGCCGGTCGCTCAGGCCCGCGAGCCGATCGCCGCCGCGCCGCGCGCGCCGCTGGCGCTGGCGTCGGGCAGTGCGATGGTGGTGGATATGAATAATCATCAGGTGATCTACGCCAGCCATCCCGATGTGCAGGTGCCGATCGCCTCGATAACCAAGCTGATGACGGCGATGGTGACGCTGGATGCGCACCCCAATCTGAATGAGATTATCGCGGTCGACATTCACCGTACCAAAGAGCTGAAGGGCGTGTTCTCCCGGGTTCGGGTGGGCAGCGAGCTGACCCGGCGTCAGATGCTGCTGCTGGCGCTGATGTCGTCGGAGAACCGCGCCGCCGCGACGCTGGCGCATCACTATCCCGGCGGCTACGATGCGTTTATCCGGGCGATGAACGCCAAGGCCCGGGCGCTGGGGATGACTCGTACGCATTACGTGGAGCCCACCGGACTGTCGCCGGACAACGTGTCGAGCGCCCGCGATCTGGTCAAACTGCTGCAGGCGGCGAAGGGCTATCCGCTGATCGGCGAGCTGAGCACCACGGAGACCAAGAGCGTCACCTTTGCTCATCCGACCTATACGGAAACCTTTAACAACACCAACCACCTGCTGCGCAACGACAAGTGGGATATCCAGATGACTAAGACCGGCTTTACCAACCAGGCGGGACACTGCCTGGCGATGCGGACGGTGATCGGCGGTCGTCCGGTGGCGCTGGTGGTATTGGATGCCTTTGGCAAGTATACCCACTTCGCCGATGCCAATCGGCTGCGCGAATGGATGCTGACGGGGAAGTCCGCCCCGGTTCCGGCCGCGGCGCTGAGCTATAAGCAGCAGAAAAACCTGGGCCAGCGTCTGGCCGAAAACTGATGGGGACCGCCCCGTTAAGCGGGCGGCGGGTGGAATGCGCTCTGCGTGCGCCGGTCGGCGCACGACTTTTTGGCGGCGGCGGCTTATGATGAGCACGTTAATGTTATTGCAAGGATACTGACGGTGGCCGGCAGCAGTTTATTGACCCTGATTGATGATATCGCCTCACTGCTGGATGATGTGGCGTTGATGAGTAAGATGGCGGCGCGTAAGACCGCCGGCGTACTGGGTGACGATCTGGCGCTCAATGCGCAGCAGGTGAGCGGTGTCAACGCCGATCGTGAGCTGCCGGTAGTGTGGGCGGTGGCGCGCGGTTCCCTGCTGAACAAGGCGATCCTGGTGCCGCTGGCCCTGCTGATCAGCGCCCTGGCGCCCTGGCTGATTACGCCGCTGCTGATGCTGGGCGGCGCCTTTCTGTGCTACGAGGGGGCTGAGAAGCTGGCCCATCAGTGGCTGCAGCGCGGGCAGGCGCCGCAGCACGCCGAGCCGGCGCTGCCGGACGATATGCAGGCCTATGAGCGTGAGAAGGTGAAGGGGGCCATCCGCACCGACTTCATTCTCTCCGCCGAGATCGTAGCGATTACGCTGGGTACGGTCGCCAGCGCGGCGTTTGTGCAGCAGGTGCTGGTGCTGTGCGGCATCGCGCTGGTGATGACCCTGGGCGTGTATGGCCTGGTGGCGCTGATCGTGAAGCTGGATGACGCCGGGCTGTGGCTGAGCGCCCGCCCGGGGATTCTGGCGCGCGGCCTGGGACGGGGGCTGCTGAATGCCGCGCCCTGGCTGATGCGCCTGCTGTCGGTGGCCGGTACGGCCGCCATGTTTATGGTGGGGGGCGGCATCGTGGTTCACGGACTGCCCTGGCTGCATCACGGCATCGCGGCCCTGAGCCAGTCCGCCGTTGGGCTGCCCAGCGTTGGGATGCTGCTGGGCGGCATCGGGCCGTCGCTGCTGAATATGCTGTTCGGTATCCTGCTGGGGGGCCTTTTGGTCTCGCTGCTCCTCGGCGCGCGGCGTCTGCTGCGTCGTTGACCACGGCGGGGCGCTGTCGCCGCCCCGTCCATCCTCTGGTTTTTCCTTCCTTTCCTTTTTCTGTGTTATTGCCGATATCTGATTGTTTTTATTTTCGCATCGCCGTGAAGGTATTTGAAAGGTATTGTCGATCTCTCTCCGATAGCGGGGCGTTTGGCGGCGTCAGCGCGTCGCGGACGGCGGATTTAACGCTTGCTTTCCGGGGGTAATCTTTGGATAAATAGCGGACAAAGCGTTATCTGGGATGAAAAGCACGCGTAATGTGACGGGTTGGGGCGTTTTCTCCCCTCCAGGCACGCCGTCGTTGTATGTTTTTACGCCGATCGCTTTTATTTGTTTTTTATTTCATTTTTTGCGTAACTTAACGAAGAAGATGGTTTTCGTTTGCTACCATGACAGTGTGCAGCCTGATGCGCAGAAACAGGGCATGACCGCCGCTGCGGCGGGAGATGCCGGGGTCTGTCTCTGTTCTCTGGCGTAGCGTGTGCCCGGCTGCGGGCGGCGCCGCGCCGCGGACAGGCTGTGAGCGGGATCATTTTGAAAGTCTTTGGCTGTTATTCGAAAGTTTGTGAAAGCAATCATGTTTTTCGGTTGTTTGTGTTGAAAGCAATCGTAATGTTATTAATCTTAGGTCGAGGCCTGTTGAAGTTCGCTTTAACCGGTTTCGTAAGGGGACAAAAGTGAAAGCGGCAGCAATCGAAAGGCGTATGGAAATCTTCAACGTGGTGACCGCCCAAGGGAAGGCACGCGTTGAGGAGTTGGCCGCACGGTTTAACGTCTCAAGCGTCACCATCCGCAGTGACCTGACTTTTCTGGAAGAGAACGGCTACATCGTGCGTTCGCACGGCGCGGCAATCCCCAATACCGGGGTGATCGCCGAACTGAGCGTCCACGAGAAGCGCCACCGCAACAGCGGTGTGAAGTCTCAGATAGGTCTGGCGGCGGCCAAGCTGATTAACAGCGGTGACGCGGTGATTCTGGATTCTGGTACGACGACCCGTGAGATTGCCGGGCACCTACGGGGCCTGGAGAACGTGGTGGTCATGACTAACGGTCTGGATGTCGCCGTGGAGCTCGTCTCCTCGCCGGGAGTGGAAGTGGTCTGCACCGGCGGGGTGTTACGTAAGAGCGCAATGTCTTTTTCAGGCTCGCAGGCCGAGGCCTGTTTGAAAAACTTCTGTTTCGACAAGGTTTTTCTCGGGGTGGATGGCTTCGATTTGCGGGCGGGTATCACCACACACAATGAGCAGGAAGCCAGTCTTAACCGCTTGATGTGTGAGATTTCCGATCAGGTGATCGCCGTTGCCGACTCGACCAAGTTCGGCAAGCGCGGCTACCACATGATCCGGGACTTCGCTGATATCGATATTCTGGTCACGGATTCCGGCATTCCCGACGAGTACGTCGAGCGTCTGCGGGAAGCGCACGTTGAAGTGATTATCGCTGAAAAAGAGAAGTGACGCGCTGACTCCACGGTAAACCGGCCCGTGTTTATTGTGGAGTATTTTGATGCATCAGTTAGAACAGCTCGTACAGCGTCACAAGGCCGGTGAGCCGGTCGGTATCTATTCAGTCTGCTCCGCCCATCCGCTGGTAATTGAGGCCGCGATGGAGCAGGCGCTGCAGGACGATTCGCTCCTGCTGATCGAAGCCACCTCCAACCAGGTGGATCAGTTTGGCGGCTACACCGGGATGACGCCGGCCGACTTTCGCGACTATGTCTGTTGCCAGGCTGATTTACTGCAGTTCCCGTTAGCCAACCTGATCCTGGGCGGCGACCATTTGGGCCCTAACCGCTGGCAGCACCTGCCGGCCGCCGAGGCGATGGCTCACGCCGACACCCTGATCGCCGCCTACGTGGCCGCCGGTTTCCAAAAAATCCACCTCGACTGCAGCATGTCCTGCGCCGACGATCCGCTGCCGCTGAGCGACGCCACGGTCGCCGAGCGCGCCGCGCGCCTGGCCGCCATCGCCGAGCGTACCGCGCGCGAACAGTTTGGCCGCAGCCAGCTGGTGTACGTTATCGGTACCGAAGTGCCGGTGCCGGGCGGCGCCAAAGAGCACATCGACACGCTGGAGGTCACCTCGCCGCAGGCGGCGCGCCAGACCATTGAGTGTCACCGCGCGGCCTTTGCCCACGCCGGGATCGCCGAGTGCTGGAACCGCGTCATCGGCCTGGTGGTACAGCCGGGCGTCGAGTTTGACCATACCGGGGTGATCGATTTTCGCCCGCAGCAGGCCCAGGCGCTCAGCCAGGTGCTGGAGGATTACCCGCACCAGGTGTTCGAGGCTCACTCCACCGACTACCAGACCGATCGCGCCTACCGCGAGCTGGTGGACAACCACTTTGCGATCCTGAAGGTCGGCCCGGCGCTGACCTTCGCCCTGCGCGAGGCGCTGTTCAGCCTGTGCCACATCGAAGAGGAGATGTATGGGCCGGAGCAGTGTTCCGGTCTGCGCCAGGCGATTGAAACGGCGATGCTGGAAGCCCCGCAGAACTGGCAAAAATACTACAGCGGCAGCGACGAACAGGTGCGTTTCGCCCGTCGCTACAGCTTCAGCGACCGTATTCGCTACTACTGGCCGACGCCGGCGGTGCAGGCGGCGCAGCAGACGCTGTTCCACAACCTGACCCAGGCGCCGATCCCTTATCCGCTGCTCAGCCAGTATCTGCCGCGCGAGTTCACCGCCGTACGCGAAGGCGCTCTGGCGCTGCAGCCTGAGGCGTTGGTCAAGGCGCACATCAAACAGATTTTATCCGGCTACGCGCAGGCCTGCCTGCGTAACTAATTAGGACGTGACTATGCAACACTATATGGGATATGACCTGGACGCGCTGCAGCGTCTCGGCGCGACATGGACGGCGAAAGAGATTGAGCAACAGCCGGTATGCTGGGAGAAGACCCAGCAGATCGTCAGCGGCATGCACACGGAGATCGAGACGTTTCTGCGCCGTGCGCTGGCCGCCGATAATGCGCGGGTGATCTTCACCGGCGCGGGCACCTCGGCCTTTGCCGGCCGCGCGCTGGTGCCGCTGCTGTCACGCCATGTGCCGCGCCGGATGGAGGCGATCGCCACCACCGATCTGGTCTCCTGCCCGCAGCAGTATCTGAGCGAAGATGTTCCGACCCTGCTGGTTTCATTTGCCCGCTCTGGCAACAGCCCGGAGAGCGTCGCGGCGCTGCAGGTGGCCTCCGAGTGCCTGACCCAGTGCTGCCATCTGGTGCTGACCTGTAATCCGGACGGTCATCTGTATCGTTTCTGCCAGAACAGCCCAGACGCGCTGGCGGTGCTGACGCCGCCGGAGACCAACGATCAGTCGCTGGCGATGACCTCCAGCTTCTCTTCCATGATGATGGCGGCAGTTACGATTTTTGCCGGTCTTGATAAATATTCGAAAGATATCGAAGAATTTTGTAAAAAAAGTGCGGATTGGTTCAAACAAATAAACCGCCAATTTGTAGATAATATCCGGGCCGGGCAGTATCAGCGCGTTATCTATCTGGGTAGCGGAGGATTACAAGGATTGGCTCAGGAGTCGGCACTGAAGGTGCTGGAATTAACCTCAGGAAGAATTGCTGCGATGTTCGATTCCCCGTTGGGATTCCGTCATGGCCCTAAAGCAATAGTTAACAACGAAACATTAATCTTCGTTTTTATTTCTAACAATCCTTATACGCGTAAGTACGATCTCGACCTGCTGAAAGAGCTTCGTAGCGATAATGTTGCACGCGAAATTATTGCTGTATCCGCCTATGAAGATAATACGGTAACTGCCGGTCGGCATATTATTGTGCCGGGCGTAGCGCAAAGCGATGACATTGGACTGTTATTTGCGTATTTGATGTTGGCACAGGCATTTGCATTCCATAATTCAATCGCCGTTGGCAATTCACCGGATAACCCATCTCCGACTGGGGAAATTAACCGGGTTGTTCAGGGCGTAACTATTTACGGTTTTGAAAAATCACTCGAAGGGAAAATTTATGAATCAGCCTAATATTGTCTGGACTCGTATCGACGAACGTTTACTGCATGGGCAGATCCGCATTACCTGGGGTAAACATACGGAGGCCAACCTGATTCTGGTGGCTAACGATGACGCGGCCGAAGGCGATAGCGCGGCATTTATGCAGGCGGGGATGAAAGCCTCTGCCGGCGGTGAATATGATGTGCGCTTCTTTACCATTCAAAAAACCATCGATGTGATTCACAAAGCCGCCGCGCGCCAGAAAATTTTTATTCTGTGTAATAACCCGCGCGATGTCGCACGCCTGGTTGAGGGCGGCGTGCCGATTACCCATTGTAATATCGGTAATATGCATTTCCATGAGGGTAAGCGCCAAATCGCGAAGACGGTATCGGTTGATGACAGCGATCTGGACGCCTTCCGTCGCATGATCAATCTGGGGGTTTCCTGCACCGTGCAGAATACGCCAGATCAGTCACCGGTTGATATTCTGACACTGGCTAAAAGCGCCTAATTCAGCGGGGGGATTATTCCCCCGCTGTAACACTCCGTCTAAGGAATATATTTATGGTCTTCGAAGCTACCCTGGTTGCCATCTGGGCATTCTTATGTGGTATCGATAAATACGACGTTGCATTAAATATTCACCGTCCATTAATTACTGGCCCGGTGGTCGGTTTAATCATGGGGAATATGGAAATCGGGCTGATCGCCGGCGCCACCCTGGAGCTGGCCTGGCTGGGTCTGGTGCCGAACGCCGGGGCGCAGCCGCCGGATGTGACCATGGGTACCATCGCCGCCGTCGCCTTCGCCGTGATGACCGGCCAATCCCCGGAGGTGGCCATGGGGGTCGGCATGCCGATCGCGGTCTTGATGCAGATGATCGTCATCGGCTTCTTTGCGCTGACCGCGTTCACCATGGGTAAAGCGGACGAGTGCGCTGAACAGGCCGATGCCGGCGGCATTTCCCGCCTACTGATAGGCACCATCATCACCCGCTCGATGCTGTACTTCGTGATCGCCTTTGCCACGGTCTACTTCGGTGAGCACGCCGCCGAGTGGATCGATCAGAACACGCCGAAGGCGCTGCTGGAAGGGCTGGGCATCGGTGCCAAGATGGTTCCGGCTATCGGCTTCGCCATGCTGCTGAAAATCATGTGGTCCAAAGAGATGGCCGGGGTGTTCTTCATCGGCTTCGTCATGACCACCTACCTGAAGCTGCCGATCATGGCCGTGGCGATCCTCGGCGCTTCCATCGCGGTGCTGTACTACTTCTTCAGCGGTAATAAGACCAATTCACAGCAGCAGGTTAAAGAGGAATTCGAAGATGGCATCTGAAGTCATTATCTCCCCGGCGCAGGATGAAAAGCGTAAGGCCGCAAGCCTGGTCGACAACGTTGATGCCTATCAGGATGGCGAGGTCCGCAAGGTTATCACCAAGAAGGATCTGTGGAAGTGCGCGTTCCGCGGCCTGTTCATGGAAGGCAACTTTAACTTCGAACGTATGCAGGGCGGCGGCTTTGCCTACTCGATGATCCCGGCGCTGAAGAAGATCCACGGCAATAACCGGGCGGATCTGGCCAAGTCGCTGAAGAACCATCTGCAGTTCTTTAACGCCAGTCCGAAGCTGTTCACCTTCCTGCTGGGCACCGCCATTGCGATGGAGGAGAACAAAGAGAAGCCGTCGACCATCAACGTGATGAAGGTGGCGGGCATGGGGCCGACCGGTGGGATCGGCGACGCCATTGACCACATGACGCTGATGCCGCTGACCCTGGCGCTGGGTGCCTCCATCGCCATCGACGGCTCCATTGCCGGTCCGTTCGTGTTCTTCATCCTGTATCAGATCGTGCATTTCCTGGTCTACTTTGGCCTGATGTTCATGGGCTACCGCGCCGGTACGGCGGCGATGGTCAGCATGAGCGACGCGACGGAGAAGCTGGCGCGCGCCGCCAACATCATGGGTATCTTCGTCATCGGTGCGCTGTGCGCCACCTTTATACGGTTCAGTACCACGGCGTCGATAGAGCTGGGGGGCAAGACGGTGGATCTGCAGAGCGCCCTGTTCGACAAGATCATGCCGAACATGCTGCCGCTGCTGCTGGTGTTCTTTATGTTCCGCATGGTGAAGGGGACCGGCTTCTGGGCTAAGCCACCGGTGCTGATCTTCTCCACGCTGGCGGCCGGCGTTGTCGGTCATCTGCTGGGCATCCTGTAACCACTGCGCCCCGCCGCGGCCTGATGCCGGGCGGGGCGTTCCCGATGAGTAAGCTGTAAGGGTAATACGATGATTGGTCTTGTCATTTCCGGGCACATCCATTTTGCAACTGGCATGGCCTCCGCCGTGCACGCCATCGCCGGCGATCAGCCGCAGATGCGCTTTATCGATTTTGTGGAATCCATGTCGACCGACGATCTGGAGGAGGCGCTGCGCCAGGCGGCCGATGAGGTCGACGACGGGGAGGGGGTGCTGTTCCTGACCGACCTGCCGGGGGGCTCGCCGTGCAACCGCGCGCTGAACGTGCTGATGCGCCGCGAGGGCGTTGAAGTGCTAGCCGGGGTCAACCTACCGATGATCGCCAACGCCGCCTTTGAGCGCGACGGTGCGACGCTGGCGGAGCTGGTGGCCGTTCTGCAGGAGATTGGCGCCAGCAGCGTACAGAACATGCGCCAGACGCTGGAGGCCGCGATGGCCCCGGCCGAGTGTGAAGCCAGCGACGGACTGTAAACCATGTTAACCGCCTACCTGGCCGACAGCGTATTTACCCCTCGGGGGATTGAGCGGGACGTCGCCGTGCTGGTTGATGACGGCGTGATCACCGGCGTCGGTCAGCCGATACCGCCGGGCGCCCGGCGGGTACACCTGCCCGGTCACAGCCTGTGGCCGGGGCTTATCGATATACACATTCACGGCCGCGCCGGCGCCGACGTGATGGATGCGACGCCGCAGGCGCTGCAGACCATCGCCGATGCGCTGCCGCAGACCGGCGTGGTGGCCTGGGTCGGCACCACGGTCAGCGCTCCGCAGCAGGATGTCTGCCGGGCGCTGCGGCAGGTCGGCGCGTTTATCGCCGCCGGTCAAGCGCAGGGTGCCCGCCTGCTGGGCAGCTTTCTGGAAGGGCCGCACTTTACCGCCCCCTTCCGGGGATCGCACCCGGAGGCGTTTCTGCGCGCTCCCGAGGGCGCGGCGCTGGAGGCCCTGTGGCAGGCCAGCGCGGGCACGTTGCTGCGCGCGGCGCTGGCGCCGGAGTCTGCGGCGGCGATGCAGGCGATCGCCTGGTGGCGGGCGCGCGGCGTCAAGGTCGGCGTGGCCCATACCGCGGCCAGCTTTGCCCAGGTCGAAGAGGCCCATGCGCTGGGCGCCGACTGCGGCGTGCACCTGTATAACGGCATGTCTGGCCTGCACCACCGGGAGCCGGGCTGCTGCGGCGCGGTGCTGTATCTGGATATGCTGGCGGAGCTGATCGCCGACGGGATCCACGTTAACCCGGTGATGCTGAATCTGGCCTACCGGATGAAGGGCTACCGCCACATTGCGCTGATCACCGACTGCATGCGTGCCGGTGGACTGGGCGAGGGGCGCTATCGCCTGGGTGCCCAGGAGATCACGGTGCACCGCGGCGAGGCGCGTACCGACGACGGCTCGCTGGCGGGCAGCACCTGTAGCCTGGATCAGGCGGTGCGTAACATGGTCACCCTGGCCGGCGTTCCGGCCTGGGAGGCGGTGCAGATGGCGTCGGCGGTGCCGGCAGCCTATCTCGGCCTACAGGATAGCCTGGGCGCGATCCGCCCCGGCGCGACCGCCAGCTTTACGGCGGTGGATCCGGCCATGACGGTGGCGGAGACCTACATTAACGGCGAGTGCGCCTATCGACGCCCGGCCTGAGCGCCGGCGGGCGGCGTCGCTTGCCCCGACACAACCAGACGCGGCCATGCCAACCATGACCGCGGTAAACCGAAGGCCCGCGGGGGAGTCATCGCCAGCGCGGAGATGAGCGGGCTCAGCGAGGATAATGCAATGACTGCGATAACACGTGAAGAGATTCTGCGCGACATGCTGCGGGTGTACCGCTATCAGGCGGCCAACCAGACACGCAGTGTGATACGCCGCAGCGGCAAGACGCGCTTCATCAAGGATACCGATTGGGAACGCGGCGTATTTTGGTCCTGCGTCGCCGCCGCCTGGCAGGCCACCGGCGATACGGCCTATCTGGACGGGGTGATGAACTACACCCTGCATACCGGCTTCCGCACCGGCCCTAACGCCCGCTTCGCCGATGATATGGTGTGCTGTCAGGCCTACCTGGATGTCTATCCCCTGGTGAATCAGCCAGAGGCGCTGGAGCCGACCATCAAGTCCCTGGGCGTGATGGTGGATGAGCCGCGCCCGGGGCGCGAGGACTGGTGGTGGTGCGACGCGCTGTTCATGGCGCCGCCGGCCTTTGCCGCCCTCAGCGCGCGCACCGGCGATAGCCGCTATGCCGACTATATGGACGTCGCCTTCTGGGATGCGGTCGAGCATCTGTTCGATGCGCAGAGCGGGCTGTTTTACCGCGACTACCGCTATATTCCCGACGGCAAGGGCGGCGAACTGCGCGAAGAGAACGGCGAGAAGGTCTTCTGGAGCCGCGGCAACGGCTGGGTGCTGGCCGCGGTGCCGCGTATCCTGGCGCACCTGCCGGCCGATCACCCAAGCCGCCCACGCTATCTGGCGATGTTCAGCGCCCTGGCGGCGACGGTGAGCGACTATCAGCAGGCGGACGGCTTCTGGCGCACCAGCATGCGCGATCCCGAGCGCTTCCCGGCGCCAGAGAGCAGCGCCACCGCGCTGTTCTGCTACGGCGTGGCCTGGGGGATCCAGCAGGGGATACTGGATCGCGCACGCTATCTGCCGATGGTTGAGCGCGCCTGGTCGGCGCTGCGCGGCTGCATTCATGACAACGGTATGTTGGGCTGGGTACAGCTGCCGGCGTTCAACCCGCGCGACGTGAGCGCGGAGCACAATATTGACTACGGCGCGGGCGCCTATCTGCTGGCGGGCAGCGCGATGCTGGCGCTGTATGCCTGATCCGCAGCGCTGAATCTACGGCCCGGCGTAGTGCCGGGCTTTTCTTTCATTGATTTTCATCGGTTAATGAATCGGCGCGTGATTGCCTCTTTGGTTACGTATCTCTGTTTAATATCTTTCGTTTTTTTTCGGTATTGTGATTTTACGCATCACTTATTTTCCTTGTATTCCGTAAAATAAGAAACATCGTTTTAAATAAGAGTCTCTCCCATGTCGCGTTCTCCGTCACAGCAAGCCCACTTCCATATGATGGCCAAGCCGGCGAGCTATCGCTGCAATCTGCGCTGCAGCTACTGCTTCTATCTGGAAAAAGAGGAGGTGGTGCCGCAGCAGGCCGGCGCGCGCTCGGCGGAAACCATGAGCGACGCGACGCTGCGACGCTACGTGCGTGACTATATTCAGTCCCACGCGGGGGAGCAGGTGGACTTTGCCTGGCAGGGCGGCGAGCCGATGCTGGCCGGCCTGCCGTTTTATCAGCGGGCGGTGGAGTATCAGAAGAAGTATGCCGGCGGCAAGACCATCACCAATAGCTTTCAGACCAATGGGATCGCCATCAACGGCCAGTGGGCCGACTTCTTTGCCGAGAACGGGTTTCTGATCGGCGTCTCGGTGGATGGGCTGGCAGCCGTGCACAACCGCTACCGTATCGCCGCGCAGGGGCAGCCCACGTTTGATCGCGTCTGCCGCGCCATCGATACGCTGCGCAGCCATCAGGTCGAGTTCAATACCCTGACGGTGGTGAACGATCAGAACTGGGATAAGGGGCGTCAGACCTATGAGGCGCTCAAGGCGCTGGGCTCGACCTTTATGCAGTTTATTCCGCTGGTGGAGGTCGATGCGTCCATCGGCTGCGGCCATGGTCACCACTATTCACCGCCGGCCTCGCCGCAGATGGCGCCCTTTAGCGTCCCGGCCCACGGCTACGGCGCGTTTATGGCCGATGTCTTCGATGCCTGGGTGGCGCATGACGTTGGGCGCTACTACGTGCGTGAGTTCGACAGCCTGCTCGGGGTATGGATGGGCTATCCGGCCTCGACCTGCGTTCAGTCGGCCACCTGCGGCCAGGCGCTGATCATTGAAGCCAGCGGCGACGTCTACAGCTGCGACCACTTCGTCTACCCGGCCAACCGCCTGGGCAACGTTGCCGATACCTCGCTGGCGACGCTGGCGACGTCGGCGCGCCAGCAGCGCTTTGGCCAGGCTAAGCAGGATAAGTTGACGACGCGCTGCCAGCAGTGTTCGGTGCGTCAGCTGTGTCAGGGGGGCTGTCCCAAACACCGCATGATGGGGCTACCCGACGAGCGCCACCGGCACAACTACCTGTGCCCCTCCTACTTGCACTTTTTTACTCATACCGCCCAGGCGATGCAGATGATGCAGGCGGTGATCCGACGCGGGGGGGTGGCGGCGGATGTGATGCCTTTACTTAAGCATGCATAACAACGGAGTTGGCAATGACGTTTTTCAGTAGCAAGAAGAAGCAGTTGGCAGGGCTGGTGGCCGCTGCCTGTTTGTGCGGTGCCTCGTCAGCGTCAGCGTCGGCGGTGTCGGCCGCCGCCGCTGCGACCGACAGCCGCCCCAATGTCCTGCTGGTGATTATGGACGATCTGGGCACCGGTCAGCTGGACTTTGCGCTGGATGCGCTGGATACCCAGGCGCTGGGCAAACGTCCGGTGGCCGCGCGCTACCAGGGCGATCTGGACAAGATGATCGATGCGGCGCGCCGGGCGATGCCCAACGTGGCCCAGCTGGCGAATCAGGGCGTGAAAATGACCAACGCCTTTGTCGCCCATCCGGTGTGCGGCCCGTCGCGCGCCGGTATCTTCACCGGGCGCTATCCGGCCAGCTTCGGCACCTACAGCAACGACGATGCCATGCTCGGCGTTCCGCTGGACATCACGCTGCTGCCGGCGCTGTTCCAGGAAAACGGCTACGCCACCGCCAATATCGGCAAGTGGCACAACGCCCGCATCGATAAGAAGAACTTTGTCGATAAGGCCGATCAGACCCGCGACTATCACGACAACATGATCTCCGTCAGCGCGCCGGGCTATGGCCCGGAGTCGCGCGGCTTCGATTACTCCTACAGCTACTACGCCTCCGGCGCGGCGCTGTGGAACTCGCCGGCGATTTGGCAGAATGGCAAGAATATTGCCGCGCCGGGCTACCTGACCCATAACCTGACCAACGAGACGCTGAAGTTTCTCGACGATCATCAGGGCAAGCCCTTCTTCATCAGCCTGGCCTACAGCGTTCCCCATATTCCGCTGGAGCAGGCCTCACCGGCCCGCTATATGGATAAATTCCATACCGGCAACGCCGAGGCGGACAAGTATTTCGCCGCCGTCAACGCCGCCGACGAGGGCATTGGGCAGATTATCGAACGCCTGAAGGCGCTGGGGGAGCTGGATAACACCCTGATCTTCTTCATCTCCGATAACGGAGCGGTGCACGAGTCGCCGATGCCACTCAACGGCATGGATCGCGGCTTCAAGGGGCAGATGTTCAACGGCGGTGTGCACGTGCCGTTCGTCGCCTACTGGCCGAAGCATATCCCCGCCGGCACCCAGAGCAACGTGATGGTCAGCGCCATCGACATTCTGCCCACGGCGCTGAAGGCCGCCGGGATCACCATTCCCGATGCCATGAAGGTGGACGGACGCGACATCCTACCGCAGCTGAGCGGTAAGGCGCAGACGTCACCGCACCGCTACCTGTTCTGGGCGGGGCCGGGCGCCAAGCACTACAGCGAGGAGAACCAGCCGTTCTGGTTCGACTACTGGAAGTGGATCACCTATGAGGCGCCGATGCCGCCGAAGAATCCCAACCTGGAGAAGCTCTCGCCCTCCTCCTGGGCGGTACGCGACGGGGAGTGGACGCTCTACTTCTATGACGACGGCAGCAATCGGGTGCAGCTGTTCAACGATCGCCTCGACCCGGCGGAGTCCCAGGATCTGGCAGCCAAGTATCCGCAGCGGGTGGCCGAGATGAAGGCGGCCTACCACGACTGGATCAAGACCAAGCCCAAGCCGGTCGCCTGGGGACAGGATCGCTACCATATTCTGGAGCAGTCGGCCCGCAGCTGAGGGGCCTGAGCGGGGCAGCGCCGTATGCGCTGCCCTTTTTTTGACTTTTTTCTGAGCGGAGGAGTCTGCATGGCGCAGAAGAAAATCGAGGGCGCACCGCGTCCGATCATTCCCTATGAGCACCCCGATGCGCAGATGTACCTGCGTCTGCTGCGCGAGCGTCTGATCCGCCTGCGCTGGCGTAAACGCGCCTATACCCGCAACGACGCCGCCCTGCGCGCCTGCTTTGCCGACGATAGCCAGCCGCTGGAGCGCCAGTGCGACACGCTGGTGCGCTACGTGGCGGAGGCGTTCGACCACTACGCGGTGTGGGATTATACCCACGCCTACTACCCCGGCCGTCCCAGCCAGCAGAATGCCCGCACCGACGCCATGGAGGGGTGCAGCCGGGTGCTACCGACCCTGGCGACCTGGCTGCACAGTGCGGCGGCGCAGGGCCGGGACGGCGTCTTGACGGGGCTGAACGGACAGCGCTGGGACATTGCCGAGATGCTGAGCCGGGCGTTTCTGGCCGGCACCGATCCGGCGCATCCCGGCTATTGGGGCACGCTGCACGACTACGATCAGCGCATCTGCGAGAGCGCCGATCTGGCGCTGGCGCTGTGGCTGAGCAAGACGTGGGTCTGGTCGCGCTTCGACACGCGCGGGCGCGCGCAGATCCTGACCTGGTTTCGTCAGGTGCCGACCCGTCAAACGGTGGACAACAACTGGCACCTGTTCGGCCTGACGGTAGAGGCGGTGCTGTGTGATCTGAGCGGCGAAGGGGAGATAGACCAGCAAAAGTATCAGCGCATCAAGGCATTCTATGTCGGCGAAGGATGGTTCCGCGACGGCGCGCGGGGTAACTATGACTACTACAACGCCTGGGGATTCCACTACTCCCTGTACTGGCTGGATCAGATCGATCCGCAGCTTGATCGGGGCTTTATTCACGACGCCCTGCGCCAGTTTAACGACGGCTACCGTCACCTGATTACCCCCCAGGGGATCGCCTTCTTCGGACGCAGCGCCTGCTATCGACTGGCCGCCGCCGCGCCGCTGCTGGCGGAGGCCAGCCAGGCGCCGACGGCGCACAGCCTGGGCTGCGCGCGACGGGCGCTGGAGGTGACGCTGCGCTACTTTATCGCCAACGGGGCGATGCGGGCCGGCGCACCGACCCAGGGGCTGTTTGCCGATGATGCCCGTCTGGTGGACAACTACAGCGGGCCGGCCAGCAGCTTTTGGTCGCTGCGCGCGCTGAATATCGCGCTGTACAGTGCGCCGCAAAGCGGGCTGTGGCAGGCGGCGTCGCTGCCGCTGCCGGTGGAGCGGGGCGACTTTTCGCACCGGATCGACGCGATCGGCGTGCAGCTCCTGGGCTGTCAGGAGACCGGCGAGAGCGTGGCGCTGTTCCTGCACGACTATACCAAGGCGCAGGGCCCCCTGAGCCGCCGCCTGCAGCGCCAGCGGCCCTGGCAGTGGCTGCTGGAGAGCCTGACGGGACGCGCTGAACGGCCAAAAAACAACCTGCTGCGCAAGGGCGTGACCTGCTACAGTTCGAAAATGGATCTTTACTTTTAGTTTCGCCGGTCAATGTCACACTTTTATTATCTTTTGAATGTTTTCTTTATTTTGTTTTAATGATTAAATGAAAGCAGATGAAGATGCGGAGGTGTGACGATGTTTTTGGTTTCTTCCCGGGATATGCTGCTGCAGGCGCAGGCCAAGGGGTACGCGGTACCGGCGTTTAACATTCACAACCTGGAGACCATTCAGGTCATTGCCAAGACGGCGGCCCAGATGGGATCTCCGGTGATCCTGGCCGGCACGCCCGGTACCTTTAGCTACGCCGGCGTCGCCTATCTGGTGGATATCTGCCGCGAGGCGGCGCGTGAATACCGTATTCCGCTGGCGCTGCACCTGGACCACCACGAATCCTATGAGGATATCTGCGCCAAGGTGGCGAGCGGCGTCCGGTCGGCGATGATCGACGCCTCGCACCACGCCTTTGCGGAGAACGTGGCCCTGACCCGCCGGGTGGTGGAGTATTGCCACCGCCTGGACTGCACCGTTGAGGCCGAACTGGGCCGGCTGGTCGGCCAGGAGGACGATCTGGTGGTCGACGCGGCGCACGGCAGCTATACCGATCCGGCGATGGCGGCCGAGTTCGCCCGGGCGACCGGCATCGACTCCCTGGCCATCGCTATCGGCACCGCGCACGGCATGTATAAAGAGGCGCCGCGCCTGGACTTTGACCGACTGGCCCTGATCCGCCGTCAGACCGAGGTTCCGCTGGTGCTGCATGGCGCCTCCGGCATCCCGGATCAGGATGTCGAGCGCTGCGTTTCGCTGGGGATCTGTAAGGTCAACGTGGCGACGGAGCTGAAGATCGCCTTCTCTGACGCGGTGAAAGCCTATTTCGCCAGCCATCCCGCGGCGAACGATATGCGTCACTATATGGAACCGGGTAAGGCCGCGATGCGGCAGGTGGTGGAACAGAAGATCCGCATCTGCGGCAGCGCCGGGCAGCTGTAAGGAGCACTGAGCATGACGAAACGGGTTGCCGTCCTGTTGGCACACGGGTTTGAAGAGGGTGAGGCGGTGGTGTTTATCGACATCATGCGTCGCCTGGATATTCAGGTGGAGATCCTCTCCTGCGAGGAGAGCCTGGCGTTGAACAGCTATTTTGAAACCCCTATCCGGGCCGATGCGCTGCTGGCCGATCGCCTGGAGACGCTGTACGACGCGGTGATGATGCCGGGCGGGCCGCAGGGCACCGACCGCCTTAACGCCAGCGCCAACGTGGTCGCCTTTTTACGCCGCCACATTGCGGCAGATAAATATATCTGCGCGCTGTGCTCCTCCGGTGCCAAAGTGCTGGCCGCCCATGGCCTGCTTGAGGGGCGGCGCTACAGCACCGGAGACAAGCTGGCCGAGCGTTTCGCCGACGGCGAGTATGTGGATAGGGACGTGGTGGTCGATGGCCGCTTCATCTCGGCCAAGGGACTGGGCGTCAGTTTTGAGTTTGCCTTTACCGTCGCCCGCCATTTATTGGCAGACAACGTTGCCAAGGTAGATGCTCAGGCCAGCCATATCTATTTTCGTCGCTGGCCGTTAACGGAATATTGATCGATTGCCGAAGGTTTTGGGGGTTATTTTACTGCGACGGTATCGCCTACGGGAGATACCGTTTTTTTTGCTTATGTGATGGCGCCATCCTTTCTTTTCATCTCTTTCGCTTGATTTCTATTTGATGTGATTTTGTGAAGGTGCGTAATAAAATGAAACTTTAGCCCGCGTAGTATATCTCTATGCCAGCGGCGGCCTCCGATCGCACCGGCGTCGGCGCTGTGTGGCGTCAATGCGCTATGGCCTGGGTATCATGACGGCAACGCGCGGGTTACCCATCAGTCAATAATATGAAAAAGAGTTAAGGATACGATGAACAAGTTAATTTACTTGGCTGCTGTAGTCGCCCCCTGAAACACCAGACAGTAGCTGTATCTCCAGATAAGAGATAGGCTTGAATATATGTCTAACACCAACGCCAATGTTGAGATGGCCGGGATCCTGTCCGTAAACGTAAGACGCCTCAGGAGAACATCGCCATTATCCAGCAGATGATGGAGCCAGGCACGAATGTCTCTCACGTCGCACGTCTGCACGGTATTCAGCCCAGTCTGCTATTGAAGTGGAAGAAGTAATATAAGGAAGGCAACCTCACTGCCGTTGCGGCTGGAGAGGACGTCGTTCCTGCCTCTGAGACTGCAGCTGAACTAACACAGATTTGGGAGCTACAGCGCCTTCTGGATAAGAAGGCGATGGAGGCTGAGATCCTCAAAGAGACCGTGGAGTACGGTCAGTCGCGAAAATGGATAGCGTACGCGCCCTTGCTGCCAAAGGATGGGGAATGGCACAGGTCAGCGCACCGTAAGCGTGTCGCGTGCGCAGCTATCACTATGGATTAAACGTTCTGCCTGATTGGCAGGAGAGGCGTTGTAACCGGCGTAATGACGAAGCAGACGCTGAAATCCTGTCGGACATCCTCGATATTATCAGCGATATGCCGAGTCATGGCTATCGCCGTGAGTGGGGTATCCTGCGTAAAAATCAATATTGCCTATAGTATTCTCATTATTATATCAAACTCATAAATATCGTTTCCATTCTGAAGAGTTTATCGCGCTTATTTATGATGCATCTGTCTGAGTGCTTATGCCGATATAACTAACGTGACATATTAAAAAATAAAAAAATATAGGCATTGTTCCCATATCGGAAATACCATAATTATGAAAGATTATGGCGTCAACAATACTGGAGGGTTGATGATAAAAATGGCTATATGTGTTAATAATCAATATGATGGTGTTGGGGGTGTCGACGTCCATAGCAATAGTTTCTGTCTGCTGATATAATATAAATAATTTAATATATACACTTACTTTATCGGCCTCATAATATCAGTATGAGGGCGCCTGCCCAGTTTAGCTTTATCAAGCCATGAAACGAACGTTTAAATTAACGTAGAACGTTGGTTGAGGGTTATCAGTGAATAAAATCAATTTATATTATCCCAAGTGCTAAATATGGAGTAGATAAAATGTCTTTCACAAAAAAACTGGCCTTAGCCGCACTGTTGGCTGCCCCCCTGTATGCCTCTGCCGTGGTCACTAACGGTCAGCTGACCTTTACCTGGCAGGGGACCATTCCCGCCCAGAGGTTAGCCTCCGACTGGAAGTTCGTCGATGCCCTGGGGGCCGATTTTATTCCCGCCCCCCAGACGCTTACCACCGCGGTTGACACAAACGACAACAAGCTGACATTGACCACCTCTTCTCCCGTCACCTTTTATATCCAATCCGATAGCAATATTAACGGTATCAACGCCTATCTGGCCTCTGCTCCCATCGCCGTCGGGTTTAAGGGGAGCCGTCAGCTGGCTTTGCAGGACACCGCGGCCGCGCCCGGGGATAACCAGATCCTGATCACCCTCAACAATGATGCGCTCAAGGTGGGCAGCGCAAACGCCATTAACGTTGTCGACCCTGGCAACGACCGTCCCATCAGCCTCGGCCTGTACGCGAAAGTAACCCGTGATGGCTATGATGCCGGCAGCAGCGTCAGCTTTACCACGCCGGTGGTTTTCGCGGTTGATTTGGTTGCTGCGCCTTAATCATTAAATTCTATTTCCAGTATGTAATGCTATCCGGTGATGAATATATCGCCGGATAATTTGTCGCTGTCTCCAGGGTGATTTCAATGTACAAGTGGATCCTGCCATTCTTATTTATCATCAATCATGCCTATGCCTTCACCGTTGATTCCATGTTTAAGGTGGACAGTGAAAACAGCCGTTACTTTACCTTAAAAAACCCGGATGACGAGCCGGTTTACCTTGCGGTCTCATTAAGCGAATTACAGCGTGCGGGGAATGGGCGTTATCAGGAGAGCGCGCTCTCCACGGATGATTTTTTAACATGGCCGCTCTATATTGATCCGATGGATATCGTTATTGACGCTAAGGGGGAATTACGCGTCTCGGTTATCCGTACCGCTCAAATTACCCCGCACGACCGTATTATTGGCGTCAGCTTTATTCCCGACAGTTTACGCCAGCAGGAGCAGGGCGAAAAAAGCAATGTCGCCATCGCCATTGGCTATAAGTCGTGGTATCTGATCCCCGGCAGCCAGCGTATTACCGGAGAGCCACACGCCTGGCTAAGTAACCAGAAGATTAACTTCAGTAACCCGACCAATAAGGTATTGCGCCTGATCCTGGATGTCTGTCCCGCCGCAGACAGGAAAGCCGACAGTGGCTCCTGCTACAGCGAAGCCATCTTACTCCCCGGCAATGACAAGCAGATTACTGTCCCGGCCACTGCCGATCTGAGCCGGGGTAAGGTGACCTTTTTTGACCTTGCTGACCAGTATAAAAAGGAGATTGCCCTGCGCCCGGCCAGATAAGGAAATTACCCATCGTCTGTCAGACAGCAGCCTGCGTTAACGCGCCTGACAGGGTGTCACCCGGCTTGAAGATGAAGATGACCATGACGAGTTTCCAGATTACCATCATAAAAATATTACCGGTTACCGGTCTGCTCGCAGGCGCTGCCTGGGCGGCGCCCTCCCTTCCGACAGATACGCTGGCCAGCAATCACCGTGGGCTGGCGCAGGGCGCTGTCGCCACCCAGACGCTGGCACACAATGATATGACGCTGGCACAGAACAATGCGACGCTGGCCATGGCGCATGGCATGTCGCTGGCTTCCGGGGTCCCGCTGGCCCGCTCCCGCTACGGCAAAATCCTGACCCCCAGCCCGATGGCGATTACCCTGGTGATCCCCCAGGTGGATGAGGCCCGCTTTGAAGGGGGAGCTTGCCCTGGATAGCGTGCGTATCGACGACAGCGCCGCGGTGGCGGCGTTTTTATCCCGCGCCGGGCTGAGCCAGAAACAGGCAGACGAGGTGGCCCGACAGTTTGCGGCCGGGGTGGCCCACGACAGCCGCTGTAAGGGCAGCCGGGCGACCTGTGTCCTCAGCAGCGAGGGGATGGCCGTCGTGATCGACTATTATGCGCGTCAGGTCCGTCTTTTCTTTGCCCCCGCCTACTTTGCCCGCGAGACGCGCCAGGTTGAATATCTGCAGGGAGATGGGGGAAAAAAGGTGCTGGTCAACCATGCCAGCCTCTTTGCCAACCGCTATGCGAATCAGGGCAACAGCCTCTATGCCCGCGACTATGGCCTGTGGGGGCTGCCCGGCGGCTTTCTGAAATACGATGCCTACGTCACCGACCGGGACTATGGCATCAATGCGCTGAACTATGTCTATCAATACCAGTGGTTCAAGGCACAGCTGGGCGCGGTCGACAACAGCTACGACTTTAACCCCTCGGCGCAGCGCAGCCTGTTTAAAAACAGTCAGATGACCGGCCTCCTGCTCGGTAACTCCGCGGAGATGCAGGTGCGGAGCCAGAACGATCGCCATTACACCTACTACGCCCCGCTGCCGGGGGTGCTGGAGGTGTGGCGCGACGATAAACTGCTGCTGCGCCGCGGCGTCAACGCCGGCATGGGGGAGCTTGCCTACCAAAGCCTGCCGACGGGGATCTATCAGGCACGAGTTGTCATCAAGGGGTTGAATGATGAGCTGTTTTCCGACCAGTCCCTGCTGCTGGTCAACGATGGCCCGACCCTGGAGGGGGTCAGCACCCACCTCAGCGTCGGACGCCTGGACGATCATGCCTATTACGGTAACGCCTGGATGGGCGAGCTGGGCGTCACGGTACCGCTGGGCGATATCGTCAGCCTGTCTGGGCTGACCGGCTATGCCGACCGTGAGTTTCTGGGCACCTTGGGGGCTGATATCCGCAGCAGCAGCCTCACCCTATCGCTGCTGCAGACCCTGGGCAGCCAGGGGTATCAGAAGAGCGATCTGGTCGCCACCTACTACCCGCTCTCGCTGCAATACACCCGTGAGCGCTACCGTCAGCGCGAGCGTCCCTTCGTCCGCACCCTGCCGGGCGCGGTGGAGCCTGACGACGTGCTGCAGCCCAGCCTGATCCCGGACTATCTGGACCAGCTCCCCGGCACGTCGACCAACCGCGAAAACCTGCTGGCCAACTACAGCGTAGCCCTGCATCAGGACCATACGCTGCAGCTTGGCTACCAGTTTTTCCGCGAGCAGTCCCAGCGGAGCCAATACTATACGCTGTCGCTGTTCAGCCGCTTACCCTGGAATATCAATCTCACCGCCAGCCTCAACTACGCCCGGAACGACCTCTGGAGCGCCTCGGTGGGGCTCTCGGTGCCGATAGGCAGCCTGCAGGCCAGCAGCTACTACTCGCAGCAAAACGCGGGTCGCTGGCGCAGCCAGAACACCCTGAACTATAGCCAGAGTCTGGCGGAGGCGTGGCTGGTTAACCTGCAGGGTGGCCAGCAGTTCTCCGACAGCGGCGCGCAGAGCACCTTCTCGGCCGGTGCGCAATACCGGGGCAACGCGGATGTCCGTGCGCAGGTCTATCTGGCCAGCGATCAGTCGGGTGCAGCCGGCAGCCTCGATGTGCAGTCCAGCCAGCTGATCGCCTCAGACGGGATATCGTTTCAGCGGCCGGATGCGCTGAGTCAACAGGCTTTTCTGCGCCTGCCGGCAGAGGAGAAAGGGGCGGTGTCGGTGGCGCTGAAAGAGCAGAGCAGCGGGATGACCCGCTACTACACGGAGGGCGGGGGGAAAATCATCGCCCTGCCGGCCTACAGCCGTTACCAGCTGGATGAGCGGCTGATTGGCGGGAGCCGTGTCTTTGACAACCATCAGTCGCGTTATCAGCAGCAGATCGATCTGCTGCCCGGGCGTTTGGTCGATACCACGCGCGCGGTATTGCCGGTGCGCAATCAGGCCATACGGGTCCGGCAGCAGGGCAATGGGGTGGATCAACTGCGCTGTGAGGGGGCCGGCTGCGTTGGGGTACAGCGGATACAGAGCGGCCTATTTATGCTGCAGCTGCACCCCACCGGGGCGATTACCCTGCTGTCTGAGGGGCGGCCATGCGCCTCGCTCTCTTCGGCGCTGCAGCTGCCGGCGGATCAACTACCCATCGTGGAGTGTAAGAGTGAATAAACGTCAGGTAAGCGTGGGGATCGGGTTAAGCCTCGGGCTGTGGCTGAGCGGCGCGGCGCAGGGCTTTGAGCTGCGCAATAACGCTCAGGTGCTGGAAGAGCGGCTGGAGCTGAGCGCGCACATCGATATGGGCAGCACGCTTATGCTGCCGGTGCAGGTGATAAGTCAGACGCCCCTGTTTCAGCAGGTGGCGTATGAGGTGTGGGGCCATCGCTTTGAGGATATGGGCATCGCCCTGCGGGCGATAGGCGAACAGAACAGCCAGCCGCTGCTGTTGGAGATCGTGAACGACCAGTACCAGTGTGTGAGCCTTCCCCCGGCCCCTGTGCTTACGCTGGCGGCCGTCAACCAGGGATATCAGTACCTCGTGGAAACAGGGGGGCGGCAGGTTGCCAATCTGAAGAGCGGGGGGCCCCGCCAGCACCGTTTTGAGCCGGGAGAGTGGCAGCGCGCGGGGGATGTGGCGGGTATCGCGGCAAATCGCTTTACTCTGGACTTCTATCTCCGCGTGGTTCTGCCGGGACTCTCGCAGGTTCCCAGAGGGATGGGGGTTGTCTGCAGCGGGCAGGTCACCCTGGTGCTGAGCGTGCCGCTCTGAGAGGTATCGCAGCCTTGAGCCGGCGGTATGAATGTTATGTCAGGAGGAAGTATGTATTGCGTAATAGGGGAAAGGCTGCTGCGTTATCTGATGTATGGCATTGTAGCGCTGTCGCTGATGGCAAAAAGCCACGCTATCGGGGTGGATCTTGTCGTCTTTAATCAGGATGTCCGGATAGCTTACGGTGCGACTGGCAGGCTGCAGGTCCTGGGTAATGGCATCGTACAGGCCCAGGATAGCTACCCTGAGCTGACCGGTTTTAATGTCTATGATTTTGGTGCGCGGACTAATCAGAGTAATACGCCCGATATTGCCTTCTACCGCAGAGGTAGCCTGTTCAGCATCACCCTGACCGGGGCGCGCTACGGCAGGTCGATAACCTTGCGTGGTAAGCTGGGCAAGTCTATCTTTCTGCAGCCTTCGGTGATAGGTGGCAGTTTTAACAATCGGATCAGTGAAAATAAGGGATGCAGCGGCGGAATTCAGTATGATCGGCCTTTAAGGGATGGTGAACCGATCAATGGTATCTGGAATTTTATCGACCCGGGAACCTATGATTTTACTCAGGACTGCAGCGGGAATACCTATCCTTTTGTCTATGTAAATCCCTACCCTGTTGTGACCTATGACGATGCCAGAACGGTATGGCTGGATCTTCCTACGCTGACAGCCAGCGATGCCTGGCAATCGCTGCCACCTGATGTTTATAGCGGCAGCAGCAGCTCAACCTTTGAGTACGTCTATAGTCCGCAATCGGGCCAGAGGCTTGGTTTAAATACCGCTACCGCAGTAACGATACGCAAGCAGCCCTATTTTAGCGGGATATCCATCCCCTCAACCAATGTGGTATTCAACACGACCTATACTCAGGAGCAGGTGACAGGGCGCGCCTCAACGCCGCTGCTGTTGCAGGGATCATTTGACCAGGTACGCATTGGTATATTTACGGGTAATAACTATGCATTGCGTAACGATGCTGATGGCCGGGATCTGCCTTATCAGGCGGTGTTGCATCAGGGAGCCGAGCGACATGTATTAAATGTGGATGATACCTTCATCGTGAGTGGTTTAAACAACCCCTCAGATCAGATCCCTTTGACCCTGACCTTTCAGTTTGACCAGCCCAGAGAGCGGGTGACGAGCGGCACCTATCGCGATTACCTCATTTTATTAGCCGAGGTACCATTATTATAACCGGCTAGGTTGCTGATAATCTGTTCAACGGACGCCGTATCCGGGCATTGACTGTAGTTGATAATTTTAGCAGTGAGTGCCTGGCGATCCATGTAGGTCAGGGGTTAGATGGGGAAGATGTTGTCGCGGTGATGGCGCGTTTAAAAGCGTTAAGACAGCGAGTCTCCGAACGGCTTCAGACAGACAATGGTCGTGAATTTATATCTAAAACACTGGATCACTGGGCGTATGAAAACGGTATAACAATGGACTTTTCACGGCCTGGAAAACCGACGGATAATGCGTTGTTCGAGTCATTTAACGGTAGTTTTCGCGATGAGTATCTGAACGTTCATTGGTTCCTGTCTCTGGACGATGCGCAGGAAAAGGTCGAGCAGTGGCGACAGGAATACCACCGAAACAGATCCCATCCATCGTTAAATAATCAGATTCCGGAGGAATTCATCCAAAGTCTGCAAAAAGGCCCGGATCTCTGATTTAGCCAGGTACTAATTCCTAATATTGGGGGGAGATCACCAACTAGCACCCCTTTATCGAAATTGGCGATATTAAGGAGAGCCGCGACAGCGATCGGCGTCAGGGACGCTATCGTATCGGTCTGAAATATACCTGGTAGTTCGCGCTCGCGCTCACCGGGGTGACGCGGTGGCGTCACCCCGGCGGGGATTATTTTTTCCCGTTCAGGCGGCTTTTCAGGTCGGCAAACGGGTTGTAGGTCGCCACGCCCACCTCTTGCTGAGCGTCTTCACCGGCGACGACGCGGGTGCCAAACGCGTCGGCCTCCGTGTATTTTTCGTGCTCATGATCGTGGCAATAGAGGCATAGCAGCTCCCAGTTGCTGCCGTCGGCGGGGTTGTTGGTATGGTCGTGATCGAGGTGGTGCACCGTTAGCTCACGCAGGTTGGAGTAGACAAATTCGCGGGCGCAGCGCCCGCAGACCCAGGGAAACAGTTTCAGGGCCTGCTCGCGGTAGCCGCTTTCCAGCCGGGCATAGTTTTTGGGAATGATAGCCATACGCTGATCTCATCGTGAAAAAGGATGGCGACTATGGTAGGGCAAAGCGGCGCTGCGATCATCCGGCGATTGCCTGCGCGGCGTTAATTGTGCGAGCGGACGCCGGTTTTGCCACCGGGCGAGGAGAGGAGGCGAGAGGAGCGGCGCCTAGGCGCCGCTCCCTGTCGAGCGCGTCGGCGGTTAGAACTGATCCCAGTTGTCGTCGTCGTCGCTGCGGGAGGCCGCGGCCGCTTTGGCCGACGGCGCCGGCGCCGCCGGTGCGGCGGTGGGCTTGGCGCTGGCCGGCGCCTTCTCTTCCTGATCGCTGATGCGGAACTGGGAAACGGTCTGGTTCAGGCGGTCTGCCTGATCTTCCAGCGCGCCGGCGGCGGCGGCGGATTGCTCCACCAGGGCGGCGTTCTGCTGGGTCACCTTATCCATCTCATTGATCGCCAGAGCTATCTGGGCAATGCCGCGGCTCTGTTCTTCGGAGGCCGAGGAGATCTCCTGCATGGTGTCGGAGATGTGGTTTACGGAGGTGACGATATCTTCCATCGCATGGCTGACGTTTTCCACCAGCTGATTGCCCTGATCGACCCGGGTTACCGAGGTGTCGATCAGCCCCTTGATCTCCTTGGCGGCCTGCGCGCTGCGCTGCGCCAGATTGCGCACTTCGCCGGCGACGACGGCGAAGCCGCGTCCCTGCTCGCCGGCGCGGGCGGCCTCGACCGCGGCGTTCAGCGCCAGGATGTTGGTCTGGAAGGCGATGCCGTCGATGACGCCGGTAATATCGCCAATTTTACGAGAGCTTTCGGCGATTTCGGTCATCGTGCTGACCATCTGACGGGTGATCTTGCCGCCGTTGACGGCGATGGTTGAGGCCTTCTGCACCAGGTCGGTGGCTTCGCGGGCGCTGTCGGCGTTGTTTTTTACCGTGCTGGAGATCTGCTCCATGCTGGAGGCGGTCTCCTCCAGCGAGCTGGCCTGCTCCTCGGTACGGCTGGAGAGATCGTTGTTGCCGGCGGCAATCTCCTGCACGCCGGTAAAGATATTTTGGGTACCGGCGCGTACCGCGCCGACCATGTGGGCCAGCTCGTCGCGCATATGGCGCAGCCCCTGCATCAGCTGGCTGACTTCGTTATCGCCGTGCGCCTGGATATCGATGGCCAGGTTGCCGTGGGCAATCTCGGCCTGATAGGTGATCACCTGCTGGATACGGGCGATGATGTGGTTGCGCACCCAGTACAGCACCAGGGCGGTCATCGCCAGGAACAGGATCATAAAGCCGATGGTCAGCGGGATCATCTGGCGGTAGTTGGCCGCCGCCGCCTGGGAGGCCGGGTTGATGATCTGGTTGGCGACGTAGTCGGAGGCCTCATCCAGAGAGGACATAAAACCGCTGCTGGAGTGGTTTTTTAGCACGCTTTGGAAACCGGCGATATCGTTGCCCTGCAGGCATTCGATCATCGCGACCAGATCGGCGCGCGCTTTGCCATACAGGCCGCGCACTTTTTCGGCACGGCCGTTATCGTGGCCGCTGCTGAGGGAGAGGCTGTAGAATTTCTCCATCTCTTTATCGACGTTGCCGAGCTTCTGCAGCAGGTTGCCG
Organism: Edwardsiella anguillarum ET080813; assembly: GCF_000264765.2. GTDB lineage: Bacteria > Pseudomonadota > Gammaproteobacteria > Enterobacterales > Enterobacteriaceae > Edwardsiella > Edwardsiella anguillarum. The sequence goes on along the minus strand of NZ_CP006664.1, from coordinate 562,617 downwards.
AGGGAGACGCGGGCGTTACCTTCATCGCTGTGGGCGCTCAGCGCCAGGGCATCCTTCATGATCTCTTCACGGATCTGGGTAATAGAGGCGTAGGCGCGGTCCATCGCCATAATTTGGTTGAAGCCGCTGGAGATTTGATCGAGGCGGGTGTCGGTGCTGGAGGCGTCGCGCAGGCTCCAGATGCCGGAAAAGATCTGCAGGCCGCAGAACAGAGCCAGAACGGCCATCAGTCCCCGTGAAATTTTTAATCGTTCAAACATATCTAACCTGTCGTGAGCAGTAATGGAGTCGATGTCCGGCGCGTAGAGATATCGGGGCCGGAAAAAGGTGTGCTATTACTGTCGGTTGATAGTGTAAAAACTTTAATGGTTTAGCTAATTAATTAAACCTGGCGTGTAAGGATAACGTGGCAATCCCACCGCAGCACGCTACGGATTGACCGTACTGCGGTAGGATAAAACGGACTCCATTAATCGCCAAACAGCGCGGGATGCAGGTCGCCGCTCAGCAGGCGTTCCCGCCACCACTGTACGGCGCGGCCGGCCTTGGCGTGGCGCCAGCCGACGTAGGCCACCTCGCGCGGCGGGGTAAACGCCAGGGGTGGCGCGCAGAGACGTCGCTGCGTCAGGTAGGGACGCGCGGCGTGTCGCGGCAGGTAGCCGATCCCCGCGCCGCTGAGCAATAGGCTGATTTGGTATGCCGCGTCATAGACCACGATGTGCGGCCCCACCTCTTGCCCCGCGGCGGCGGGGCAAGAGGCGGGCCTATCGCCCATCACGATGGTTCGCTGCTCTCCGAGCTGCTCCGGCGTCAGCGGGTGTGCGCCGTGGTTCAGGGGATGATTGGGCGCCATCGCCAGCAGGGTATCGATATAGCCCAGGCTCTGATAGGTATAGCCGCCGTTTTCCGGCAGCTGGGGGGCCGTTCCAATGATGATATCGGCGATGGCGCCTAGCTCGCCGCCTTGTCCGCTGTGCGTCGGCGCATGGGGCATCAGGTGCAGGCGGGTATGGCGGTGCGCCTGAATGAAGGCATCGATAACCGGGTGCAGGGTGTGCGGCAGGATATAGCCCTCCAGCGCCATGAACATCTCCATTTCCCAGCCCGACTCCAGCAGCGTCGCCTGGAGCTCCAGCTCCTGCGCCTCGTTCAGCAGGCGGCGTCCCTTCTCCAGAATGATGCGCCCGGCGTGGGTAAAGCGCGCGCGGTGGCCGCTGCGGTCGAGCAGCTGTAGATTCAGGTTGCTTTCCAGCTTTTGTACCATGTAACTCAGGGCGGCGGGGGTTTTATACAGCGACTGGGCGGCCGCCGCGAAGCTGCCGTGTCGATCCAGCGCATCGAGGATCAGCAGCACCTCCAGATTTATACGCATAGGCCGCTCCGTCCGGGGCGCGTCGCGCGCCGGTGGGCGCAGCGCCTTTCGTCATGCATGAAAGGCGCTGTGCCCGTCAGCAAAATACGGAACGTGAATACGGATAAACGCCGATTTATTTTTCTATTTGAAACTATAGATAAAAGAAAGAGTTTCATCTTGCCATAACGCAAATTAATTATCATATATCCCTTTGAATAGCTATGCAGATATATCTGTATATTTATTTTGATGTGGTGATTAAATATAAAGCCCGCGGGTTACTATTTGCGCGGAGTGATTAATATTTTGCCGTCAGTGTAATAAATTTTATTTTGTTTTTATTCTAAATAGAAAGTATTAATGAACTGCCCAGTAAATATATGCTAATTATTAATTGAGTGCGACGCTATTGGCGCCGTTGCAGAGAATAATCCTTTCTATTTTGTCCGCTCGCTTATTGGTGGGGGAACGAGGCCGTGCGCAGCGTCGCGGCCTCTGGCGCGCGTCCCGCAGGGCCGGGCCGTGTTGGCCCCGTGCGGCGTTACTCAGGGCGCACTTGGGCCCGCCGCACCTCGCCGCTCGCGCCTTGCCCCGGGCTAAAATGACCGCCGGCGCCGTCCATGACCCGCGACGGAACCCCCTAGCACGCTAAATAGGTCGTGGACGCCGCCGGGACGCGCGCCACTGCGCCGCACAGTGGACGACATTTGTGCTGCGTTTGTGGCATAATGTGAACAAAATCACGTTAACCTATTGAGATTGCGCTGTGCTGATAAGTAACAACATCACCATGCAGTTTGGCAGTAAGCCGCTGTTTGAGAATATTTCTGTCAAATTTGGCGGCGGAAACCGCTACGGTCTGATCGGCGCCAACGGCTGCGGTAAGTCTACGCTGATGAAGATCCTCGGCGGCGATCTGCAGCCGACGGCCGGGAACGTCGCGCTGGATCCGAATGAGCGTCTGGGTAAGCTGCGTCAGGATCAGTTCGCCTTTGAAAAATACAGCGTGATCGATACGGTCATCATGGGGCACCAGGAGCTGTGGGCGGTGAAAGAGGAGCGCGATCGCATCTACGCGCTGGCGGAGATGAGCGAGGAGGAGGGATACCGCGTCGCCGATCTGGAGGTCGCCTACGGTGAAATGGACGGCTACAGCGCCGAGGCCCGCGCCGGTGAACTGCTGCTGGGCGTCGGCATCCCGGTCGAACAGCACTATGGCACCATGAGCGAAGTGGCGCCGGGCTGGAAGCTGCGCGTGCTGCTGGCACAGGCGCTGTTTTCCGATCCGGATATCCTGCTGCTCGACGAACCGACCAACAACCTGGATATCGATACTATCCGCTGGCTGGAGACGGTGCTGAACGAGCGCAACAGTACCATGATCATCATCTCCCATGACCGCCATTTCCTGAATATGGTGTGTACCCATATGGCCGATCTGGACTACGGCGAGCTGCGCATTTACCCGGGTAACTATGATGACTATATGACGGCGGCCACCCAGGCCCGCGAGCGCCTGCTGGCGGACAACGCCAAGAAAAAGGCGCAGATCGCGGAGCTGCAGTCGTTTGTCAGCCGCTTTAGCGCCAACGCCTCTAAGTCGCGTCAGGCCACCTCGCGCGCCCGTCAGATCGATAAGATCAAGCTGGACGATGTGAAGGCCTCCAGCCGTCAGAACCCGTTTATTCGTTTCGAGCAGGAGAAAAAACTGTTCCGCAACGCGCTGGAGCTGACGGATCTGAGCAAAGGCTTCGATAACGGCCCGCTGTTCAGCGGGGTGAAGCTGCTGCTGGAGGCCGGCGAGAAGCTGGCGGTGCTGGGCACCAACGGCGTCGGTAAATCCACCCTGCTGAAAACCCTGGTCGGCGATCTGACGCCGGACGCCGGCGGCGTCAAGTGGGCAGAAAACGCCCAGATAGGCTACTACGCGCAGGATCACGAGTATGAGTTTGAACAGGATATGACCCTGTTCGACTGGATGAGCCAGTGGCGCCAGGAGGGCGATGACGAGCAGGCCGTGCGCGGGTTCCTCGGTCGTCTGCTGTTTAGCCAGGAGGACATCAAAAAGTCGGTTAAGGTGCTCTCCGGCGGTGAGAAGGGGCGTCTGCTGTTCGGCAAGCTGATGATGCGTCGTCCCAACGTACTGGTGATGGATGAGCCGACCAACCATATGGATATGGAGTCGATCGAGGCGCTGAACATCGCGCTGGAGCTGTATCAGGGAACGCTGATCTTCGTCTCCCACGACCGCGAGTTTGTCAGTTCGCTGGCGACCCGTATCGTGGAGATCACCCCGCAGAAGGTGGTGGACTTTGGCGGCGGCTACGAAGAGTATCTGCGCAGTAAAGGCGTCGATGAGTAAACGGACGGCCCTGCGGGGCCGTTTTTTTTCGCGGCGCTCGCACGCAGAGCCGCCGCAGAGCGCCCCGGTTTGTCGGAATACGCCTATGGGGGGCGTGCAGGCCGCTGTGCTAGGCTGTTACCCGTTTGGCGCATAGCGCACAGGATAAATAAGGATTTGATGATGAAGACATTCTCTATGATGATGGCGGGCATGATGCTAGCCGCTTCTTCCGTGAGCGCCTGGGCCGGCTCGGCGGATCTCAGCCGTCAGCCGCTGGATAAGGTGGCGCCCTATCCTCAGGCCGAGCAGGGCATGACGCGTCAGGTTATCTATCTGCCGCCGCGCGACGATGAAGAGGCGCTGCGGGTTGAGCTGCTGATCGGTAAAACGCTGCCGGTCGACTGTAACCGCCAGCGCCTGATGGGGCAGCTGGAGAGCAAGACCCTGCAGGGGTGGGGATATGATTATCTGGTAATGGAGAAGGTCAGCGGACCGATGGGCACGCTGATGGCCTGCCCGGACGGTCAGCGTCATCCGGCGTTTGTGACGGTTCACTTAGGCGACAGCGCGCTGCAGCGCTACAACAGTAAGCTGCCGCTGGTGGTCTATGTGCCGCAGGGGGTGCAGGTGAAGTACCGTATCTGGCAGGCCCAGCCGGCGATGATGGACGCGCAGATCAAATAACGCGCGGTGGCGGGCCGATGGCGCCCGCCGCGATGGGGCTCACGCTGTCAGGCGAGCGATAGCGCCACGCGGTGCTCGCCGCCCGTCTGCTGGCGATAGCTGCCGGGCGAGGTGCCGTAGCGGCGCTTAAAGGCCCGGCTGAAGGTCTGCTGGCTGTCAAAGCCGTACAGCAGCGTGATCTCCATAATCTTCTTATTGCTGCGCTGCAGCTCCGCCGCCGCCCGGATCAGGCGGCGTTTGCGCACATAGGCGGCCAGGCTGTAGCCAGTGACCTCTTTAAACAGGCGCTGCAGATACCATTTGGAATAACCCGCCCGCTCGGCGATATCGTCGATCAGAATGCGCCTGTCCAGATTCTGTTCTATCCACTGAATTAATGCGTCGATCAACAGCTGGTGTTGTCCCTGGGTTGTCATTGGGTGTCCCTCATCGCTGGCGTTGTGTGTGCCTGCCTCCATAGTAGCGGAACAAAAATAGAGAGACTTATACAAAAACTAAGGCTTCTTGTTGTTTTGTAAAGAAATGCCAGCCAGATGTTTCCAGGCGTAATAATGACGGCAATGGGGAGAGAATGTGGCGGACGCCGGCGAAGATCGGGTCTTCGCCGGGCGGTGGTTCGACGGTGTGATTAGGCGGTGGCGCTGGCCAGCTTGCTGGCGAAGCCGAGGAACATCAGACCGACCATGGAGTTCCCTAGGCGGGCCAGACGCTGTTTCTGTCCCAGAAAGTGGGCCAGCGCGGCGCCGGAGAAGATCAGAAATGTCATGTAGCAGATGCTGATGCACTCCAGGATGCTCGCCAGGATCAAAAACGAGAGCCCGGTGTGGGCGTAGTTCAGGTCGATAAACTGCACGAAGAAGGAGACATAGAACAGGATCGACTTAGGGTTGGTCAGGCTGAGCGTCAGCGCCTTACGGAAGGTATGGATGACCTCGATGCGCTCCTCGCTGGTCTGACGCGGGGTGTGGCGCAGGGTGGAGTAGAGGATTTTGATCCCCAGATAGAGCAGGTAGAGCGCCCCGAGCATTTTGATCAGATTAAACAGAAACGGGGAGGAGCGGATCAGCGACGCGATCCCTAAATAGGCCAGGAAGATCAGGACACCATCACCGATCAGCACTGCGCTGGCGGCCTTATACCCCTCGCGGATACCGCCGGTGATCCCGGTCTTGAGGACGAACAGCGTATTGGGGCCGGGGACCAGAATGATGAATATCGCACCCAGGACATATGTCCAGATATTGAGTACGCCAAAGCTTTCTAACACATCAACCTCGTTTTAGTTAGTGAGTTATGCGGGACTATTGCCTTAATAATGTTCGATTATTCTACACACTTTATGCGCCGAATGGCAGGGGCAAGATGCCGGTCGCGCGGCGACCTTGTTTCCGGCGCAGCCTCACCGTCAGGCCGGGCTGCGCACGGCCTGACGGGGCGGGTTTTCTCCGCGACGCCCGGGCGAGGGCGCTAGGCGGTACAGCAGTCGACGCTGGTCAAATGGTAGGTGCTGTGCAGATCGATCATTGCCGCCAGGCGGGCGTTGGCCTTCATCATCGCCTTGGGGCGCGATTCCGCGCTGATGACAAAGGCGCCTTGCTCTTTGCTGGCGGTGGTTTTCCCGGTGTTTTCCTCTCTCAGGGTGAGAATACGATCATAACGGCAGAGAAACTGTTGCATGTGTAGCCTCGAATGAATCGTCGGCGGGAGGCGACATCGCCACGGATGGCGGGTGCTCCCCGGTCCGAAACGCAGAAAAGTCCCGTGCGTTAAAAAAACGAGTGCCGGCGCGGCCGTGCACCGCCGCGATACCCGCGGGGTGCCTATGGGGAGGTAGAGATAATTTATTGTTTTTTCCCATATTGTTACCGACTCCGACCCGACGTGCCCCTGCCTAGCGCGGCGTGCAGCCCGCGCTGACGGGAGGCGGTGTTCCGCCGCTTCGCGGGACACTATTTAGTGCAATCATTATTACTTTAGCGAACATATAGATTTGTGAAATGCGTTGCAACCAGCCAGCGTCGCCGGTATTTCTTTGGCGGTCGGCGTAAGCACCGGCGTACATCTGTGGATATGCTTATTTACGCAAGTTTTCACCACATCTATGCGACGCCGGGCGTTGAAAGCCGGATTAAACCGGTGGCTTCGTGGAATATTTGCACAGCATATCTGCATAAAATTCCATAATTAGCAAAACTTATAACTATAAGCCGATTACGACAAATTCTATTGTCAGCGTTAATTTCTGGGTTTTGACTTGAACGCCAGATTTTATCGTGAGATTAATGGGGCGTCTTAGAACCAAAAGGTATAGGTTCTGTTTAATCCAAGGAGAAATATTATGTTAACGGCAATTTATTCTGGTTTTCGTGGTTCGATGCGTTGGGCTCTCATGCCGGCTTATCGTGGGCATGGTGATTATACTTTATTGTTTACAGTGGTGTTTTTCTTCGGAATGAGCCTGGTGCGTTCAATGGCCTGGGGAGAAATGGATAGCTGGTATCATGTATTTATTAATATTCCTCTGCTGATGATTTCTTATGCACTGGCGTGGATGGTGGAGCGTGCCATCAAGGAGTAACGGTTTATTAAACAGGTAAAGGTTGATTTAACCTCCCGCACAGTCTTCGGACGTTTCCCATGCCGCCTATGCCAGCGAGCCTAATGACATAGGCGGCATTATTTCATTCAATATATTTATATCCCTGCGTCGTATCTCCTCCTGCGCGATCGCGTCGCGTGCGCCTGACTACCGAGCATCGTCCTGAGCCTCTGCATCCGCGGACATCGCCACCGTCAGAGCGGCGCATTCATTGCCGTGGGCGGCGTTAAACTCGGCCCGCAGCGTCGCTATCGGCAGATGGCGGCCAATGATCACCAGCTGAGAGCGGCGCGGCTCGCCGGGCGGCCAGGGGGAGCCATAGTCAAAGCCGACCACCCGATGGATACCCTGCACCACCAGACGACGGGGCTGATCGGCGATGGCCAGCACCCCCTTATAGCGCAGCATATCGTTGCCGTGGCGTTCGACGCACCGCTCCATAAAGGCGCCGATACGCTGGAGATCCAGCTCTCCGCCCTCCAGCAGATGCGCCTGAATGGCGTCATCGACCGCGGTGGCGGGGGCCGGCACGGCGCGAAACGGCTGAAAGCGCGGCGTTGCCGCGGCGTGCGCCGTGACGATATGCAGCCCGCGGGAGACGCTGAGATCGTCGCTGAGGGTGAAGGCGTGCAGATCCAGCCACAGGGCCGCCGGACAGATGCCGTGCTCGACCTGATACAGCTCGGCCCGCGAGTTGATGCGCCGGACGCGGGCGATGACCGCCTCGCGCCGTGCGTCGTCGACCGTATCGGCCTTGGTCAGCAGGATGCGATCGGCAAACCCCAGCTGGGCGGCGGCGACGGGATGCTCGTCCAGCTGGCGCGCCAGGTGCTGACAGTCGGCCAGCGCGATCACCGCGTCCAGACGCAGGGCATCGCGCAGCGCGGGCTCGACAAAGAAGGTCTGCACGATCGGCGCGGGATCGGCCAGGCCGGTGCTTTCGATGATGATATGCTCAAACTGGAGCCGTCCGGCGCGGCGCGGCGCTGGGCCAGCAGATCGCTCAGCGCCGCGCGGAACTCACCGCGTACGCTGCAGCAGAGGCAGCCGTTGCTGAGCTCGGTGACCGACACCGACGCATCGGCCTCCAGCAGGGCGCCGTCGAGGTTGACGGCGCCAAACTCATTCTCCACGATGGCCAGACGCCGATCGGGGCCGCTGCGCAGATAGTGGTTGAGCAGGGTGGTTTTGCCGGCGCCGAGGAAGCCGGTCAACAGGGTAACGGAAACGGGGCTCTGCATGCTCTCTCCCGGGTTGGCGGGGCGCGCAGGCGCCCCGCGGATCAATAGCGCGGCGCTCCGTCGCTCAGCAGCAGCGGGTGCTGCCTTTGCCGCCGTAGCGGGCATCCTGGCGCTCGCGGAAAAAGTCCTCATAGCTCATCGGCGTCTGCTCGGGGTGCGTCAGCCGCATATGCTGGACATAGTTATCGTAATCGGGCACGCCGACCATCAGCTTGGCCGCCTGCCCGAGGTATTTACCGGCCTTGGCCAGAGTATCGAACATAGCGCCTCCTCCGTTGCGCCGCGCCGGCGCGCTGTCGCGACGCGGCGTGGCCACATTCACGCCTGACGCTGATGCTCAGGCAACCGATTATCCCCGTGCGACGGCGGCGTCATCGCCTGGTAGGGCACCTCATGCGCGCTGGGCTGCGGGTTACGCAGCGCGGACAGCGCCGTTTTCAGGGAGAACAGCCCCAGCACCACCACCACCACCATAAAGAACAGGGTCAGCCCGGCGTCCAGGCGGTTGTTAAAGACCAGCTGCGCCAGCTGCGACTGGGTGTACTGCGCCGGAATGGCGCCGCTGTCGATCATCGCCTGGAACTTGTTGGCGATGGCGAGGAAGCCGACCCGCGGATCGGCGCTGAAGGTTTTCTCCCAGCCGGCGCTCATGGTGCAGATCAGCAGCCAGGCGGTCGGCAGCAGAGCGACCCAGGCGTAGGCCTGGCGCTTCATGCGGAACAGCACCACGGCGCACAGCATCAGCGCCATGCCCGCCAGCATCTGATTGGCGATGCCGAACAGCGGCCACAGGGTATTGATCCCGCCGAGGGGGTCGACCACCCCCTGGTGGAGAAAGTAGCCCCAGGCCAGCACGCACAGCGCGGTCGCCAGCAGGTTGGCCGGCAGCGAGTCGGTCCTCTTCAGCGACGGCGAGATCACGCCCAGCAGATCCTGCAGCATAAAGCGCGCCGCCCGGGTGCCGGCATCGACGGCGGTCAGGATAAACAGCGCTTCGAACAGGATGGCGAAGTGATACCAGAAGGAGACATCCATCAGCCCGCCGAGGGCGCCGTGCAGAATATAGGCCATGCCGACCGCCAGGGTCGGCGCGCCGCCGGCGCGGGAGATAATGCTCTGTTCGCCCACCTCGTGGGCGATGGCGTTCAGGGCATCCGGCGTGATGTGGAAGCCCCAGCCGCTGACCACCTGGGCGGCGGAGGCCACCACGTCGGCGCTGCCGGCCGGCGCCAGGATCGCCAGCGGGCTGTTCATGGCAAAGTAGACCCCCGGATCGATGACGCAGGCGGCGACCAGCGCCATGATGGCGACAAAGGACTCCATCAGCATGCCGCCGTAGCCGATAAAGCAGGCCTGATCCTCATTGGCCAGCATTTTGGGGGTGGTCCCGGAGGCGATCAGGGCATGGAAACCGGAGACCGCCCCGCAGGCGATGGTGATAAACAGGAAGGGGAACAGATCCCCGGCCCAGACTGGCCCGCTGCCGTCGATAAAGCGGGTCAGCGCAGGCATCTGCAGGGTCGGGCGCATGATCAGGATGCCGATGGCCAGCCCGACGATGGTGCCGATCTTCAGAAAGGTGGAGAGGTAGTCGCGCGGCGCCAGCAGTAGCCATACCGGCAGTACCGAGGCGACAAAGCCGTAGCCGACCAGCATCCAGGTCAGCTGAACCCCGCTAAAGTCAAAATAGGGGCCCCAGACCGGGCTTTCGGCGACCCATCCGCCGGAGATGATGGCAAAGATCAGGCAGACCAGGCCAAGGATCGACACTTCGCCGATGCGTCCCGGCCGCAGGTAGCGGGTATAAATACCCATGAAGATCGCCAGCGGAATGGTGAAGGCGACGGTGTAGGTCCCCCACGGGCTGTGGGTCAGGGCCTTCACGACGATCATCGCCAGCACCGCCAGGATGATCACCATGATCATGAAGGTGGCGACCAGGGCGATCACCCCGGCGGTGTTGCCCATCTCGGTTTTCACCAGCTCTCCCAGCGAGCGGCCGTCGCGGCGGGTGGAGACGAACAGCACCATAAAGTCCTGCACTGCACCGGCCAGAACCACCCCCGCCAGCAGCCACAGCATGCCCGGCAGATAGCCCATCTGGGCGGCGAGCACCGGGCCGACCAGCGGACCGGCGCCGGCGATCGCGGCAAAGTGGTGGCCAAACAGCACCTTCTTATCGGTCGGGACATAGTCCAGGCCATCGTTGTGGCGCACCGCCGGCGTCATGCGTGTGGCATCGACCCCCAGCACGCGTTTGGCGATATAGAGCCCGTAGTAGCGGTAGGCGATCAGATAGACGCACACCGCCGCCACGACGATCCACAGCGCATTGATCTGCTCGCCGCGGTTTAGGGCGATGTAGCCGAGCGAGAAGGCGCCGAGGAGCGCCAGCGCGATCCAGAGGAGGTACTTACCAAGATTATCCATAACATTCCTTTTGCTTTTATTTTTCATGCACAGACAAATGGGTTTGCATATAAACAACAATGCCTATGAATAATAATGGAGCGCTCCGCTCGCGATGTTACATTTGGTAATGTTTTGTCGATCTTGCAGAAAGGATCACTGATTGCGCTTGTACAAGATGCAACGAGAGGCGTTATTGCGTGATAAACCCGCGGAAGAAGGCGCAGAAAATACAGGGCCATGGCGCGTCTCTCGTCGGATACGGCTATCGACCGCGCGCGTATTGGCGGCGAGAATTATCTGATTAATGGATATGCGATCGTAATCAATATGCCAACCGGCGCAGAAAAGCGCGGGGGAAAGGGGGAGGAAGAGGGGGAAGGAACAAGGTGCGAAGGCCGAGGGACATCGGCCTCCGAAACGGTAAACTCAGGCGTGGCTCAGCTCCAGAGGGCTTTCATAGCCGTGCGCCTGGGCATCGCGGATACAGTCGGCGCGTTGGCGAAAGGTGGCGCCAGAGCAGCAGATAATATATCCGGTCGACTCCACTTGGCACCAGCGCCACTGGCCATTGGCGGTGTTATAGAATTTCCAATAGGTTTCGTCTTGTACTTGATTCATTTTTTATAATCCGAAGATCGGTGTGCGGCTGACCGCAGGGGACAGGCGCGACGGTTAACGGCGTTGAGATAATCGCGGGCGGTATGAAAACGTGGGTTGCGCCGACGCGGCCCCTACCCGAACGGGAAACGCCGCGGCGTTTGCGCAACGCGCAGGGGGCATAGACGTGTAACGATTTTCACAGCCGGAAAGCGGCTTGAGCCGCCCTACGGTGCGCCGGGCGCGGTATTCCCGCATCGGCGCCGGCCATTTTACTCTGCGTGAGGGCGATCAACAATGTGCCATTGTTAACGGTTTATAAAAAATCATCTACTGTCCGCAGGCCGATGTGAAAAAGGTTGCGCCCGCGCGGTGCGGATGGATAGAGTTTGCGCAAACGCATCGGGGGCGAGCGCCGCTCGCCGCCGATGCGTCCAGGATGCGCTTTCGGGGATGTTTTCGCCGCGGGCAATGTTCTACCATAGCGCTACCCTATTTTTGACCTCGTTAAATGGAAGTCCAATGCGTCAATTAATCGTGCTGCTCCCCCTGGTGGCGATGCTGAGCGCCTGCAGCAGCCATAAACCGAAAACCGCGGCGCCGGAGACGGCGGAGCAGGCGCTGAGCCGTAGCCAGTCGGGGGGTTTTACGCTGGCGCCCGAGCACGCGCAGTATCAGCCGACCGGCGACTTTGTCCATAGCCCCGCCGCCGCCCAGTTTATCGATACGATGGTGCGTGAGCATGGATTCGAGCGCCGCCAGCTGGAGACGGTGCTGTCGCAGACCCAGCGCCTGGACTATGTGCTGCGCCTGATGGATCGGCAGGCGCCGACCAGCCGCCCGCCCGCCGGGCCAAACGGTGCCTGGCTGCGCTATCGCGACAAGTTTATTACGCCGGACAATATCCAGAACGGCGTGCAGTTTTATAACCAGTACTATGCCGAGCTGCTGCGGGCGCAGCAGATCTACGGGGTGCCGCCGGAGATCATCGTCGGTATCATCGGGGTTGAGACCCGCTGGGGACGGGTGATGGGCAAGACGCGCATCATCGATGCGCTGGCCACGCTGGCCTTCGCCTACCCGCGCCGCGCCGACTACTTTCGCAGCGAGCTGCAAACCTATCTGCTGATGGCGCGTGAGGAGGGTAAGGATCCGCTGACGCTGCGCGGCTCGTTCGCCGGCGCCATGGGCTACGGCCAGTTTATGCCCTCGGCGTTTCAGGCCTATGCGGTCGACTTCAACGGCGACGGCCACGTGAACCTGTGGGACCCGGTGGACGCTATCGGCAGCGTGGCCAGCTATTTTAAAGGGCACGGCTGGACGCCAGGCGCCGCGGTCGCGGTGCAGGCCAACGGCCAGGCGCCGGGGCTGGATAACGGCTTTAAGACCCGCTATTCGGTGAGCGAGCTGGCGCAGGCCGGACTATCGCCCCGGGGCGCGCTGGAGGACGGGCGCCAGGTCAGCCTGCTGCGCCTTGACGTCGGCAGCGGTTACCAGTACTGGTACGGCCTGTCCAACTTCTACACCATTACCCGCTATAACCACAGCACCCACTACGCCATGGCCGTATGGCAGCTGGGCGAGTCGGTGGTCCGCTCCGCGGGACGCTGATCCCGCCGTGTCCCCGCGCGGCGCCAGGGCCCGCCGCGGGGACGCTCTCTTCGCTGTCCCGTTTGCTTGCCGCCGCGGCGATACCTCGGCGCTTGCGCCGGCGTCGTCTTTATTTTAGTATTTACTTAATTAAGAGTTTACTAAAACAAAGGTGAGGCCGATGGATGAACGTCCCCCGCTACAGCAGCTGCAGGCTAGCGCCGATCGGGCGTCGGCGCTGCTGAAGGCCATGGGCCATCCCCAGCGTCTGCTGATCCTGTGCATTCTGCTGGAGCAGCCGCGCGCCGGGGCCGGCGAACTGGCCCGCGCCGTCGGCCTGACGCCTTCGGCGACCTCCCAGCATCTGGCCAGGATGCGCGCCGAAGGGCTGATCGCCAGTGAGCGGGAGGGCACCTACGTGCGATATAGGATCCACAACCCGGCGATCGCCCAGATCATCGCCACGCTCAAAACCCACTATTGCCCGTAACGGGAGGCAGCTATGCAGGTGAATACCCTTACACCGCGTCAGGCCAGCGAGATGCTGGCGCAGGGCGCCCGGCTGATCGATATCCGCGATGCGCAGGAGTATGCGCGTGAACACGTTGCCGAGGCGACGCTGGCGCCGCTCTCCGCCTGGCAGCAGGGGATGCCGCTGACGCCGCCGCCGTCGGGGGCGGTGATTTTTATGTGTCAGTCCGGGATGCGCTCGGATAGCAACGCGGCGCTGCTGGCCTCCCGCGTTGCGCCGGGTCAGGCCTATGTGATGCAGGGGGGGCTGGCGGCCTGGAAGCAGGCCGGTCTGCCGACGGTGGAGGATCGGCGTCAACCGCTACCGCTGATGCGTCAGGTGCAGATCGCCGCCGGTTCATTGGTGTTATTGGGGGTGATTCTGGGGTATGGCGTATCGGCGGGCTTTTTCCTGCTCTCCGCTTTTGTCGGCGCCGGTCTGCTGTTTGCCGGGATCAGCGGCTTTTGCGGTATGGCGCGTCTCCTGATGAAGATGCCGTGGAACCGCCGGATGAACCCGTAGCGATAACAGCACACCGCCCGGGTTATCCGGGCGGTGTGCTGTAGAGGGATAGGCACGCGGGATCAGTGCGTATCCGGGAAGGCGCGCTCGTCGCGGCGCGCCATCGCCTCGTACTCTGCCCACTTCAGATCGACCACCTGCTGGGCGATGGCCATCATGCGCTGCGCCTCCTGCGGGTGGGCGCGCATCAGCGCCTGGTAGCGGGTCTCATGCCGGCGGTACTCCAGCAGCGGCAGCGATGGACGCAGACTGTCGAGGAGGAACGGGTTGACATGCCGCTCCCGCAGCACCGGGTTATAGCGGATCAGCGGCCAGTGGCCGGCATAGACCGCGCGCTTCTGCTGCATCAGCCCCTGGCGCATGTCGATGCCATGGGCGATACAGTGGCTGTAGGCGATGATCAGCGACGGCCCCGGATAGGCCTCGGCCTCGCGTAGCACCTCCAGCGTTTGCTGCGGGTTGGCGCCGAAGGCGATGCGGGCCACGTAGACATCGCCATAGGCGATGGCCTGCAGGGCGATATCCTTCTTCGCCATCGTCTTGCCGCCGGCGGCAAACTTGGCCACGGCGCCCAGCGGAGTCGACTTGGACATCTGTCCGCCGGTGTTGGAGTAGACCTCGGTATCCATGACCAGTACGTTCACATCGCGCCCGGAGGCCAGCACGTGGTCCAGCCCGGAGGAGCCGATATCGTAGGCCCAGCCGTCGCCGCCGACGATCCACACCGAGCGGCGCACCAGGTGATCCAGCAGGCTCAGCAGGCTATCGATCTGCGCACCGCGCAGGCGGCTCAGGCGATCGCGCACCCGCTGCAGGCGGGCGCGTTGGGCGCAGATCTGGCTCTCCAGCTGCTGCGGGGCCTGCAGGATCTCGGCGACCAGATCGGCGCCGATCTGGGGCGCCAGCGCCTGGAGCTGACCCTGCGCCATCGCCAGGTGTTTATCGGCGGCCAGGCGGAAGCCCAGGCCGAATTCGGCGTTGTCCTCAAACAGCGAGTTGGACCAGGCCGGGCCCCGCCCTTCGGCGTTGTGGCTCCAGGGGGTGGTCGGCAGGTTACCGCCGTAGATAGAGGAGCAGCCGGTGGCGTTGGCCACCATCATCCGGTCACCGAATAGCTGGGTGAGGGTCTTCAGGTACGGCGTCTCGCCGCAGCCGCTGCAGGCGCCGGAGAACTCAAACAGCGGTTCAAGGAACTGCACCCCGCGCACGTTGGAGAAGTCGACCCGCGCCCGATCCGGCCACGGCAGATGCTCAAACCACGCCAGCGCCCGCTTTTCGGCCTCGAGCAGCGGCAGCTTGTCCTGCATGCTGATGGCCCGTTGGGGCTCCGCCTGACCCAGCTCGCTGTGGCGTACCGGGCAGGCTTCGACGCACAGTCCGCAGCCGGTGCAGTCCTCCGGGTAGACCTGCAGGGTATAGCGGGTCTCCGGGAAACCGCGCGCGCTGATCGGCGCAGAGCGGAACTCCTGCGGCGCACCGTCGAGCAGATCCTGATGATAAAACTTGGCGCGGATGGCGGCATGGGGGCAGACAAAGGCGCAGTTACCGCACTGGATGCATAGATCCGGGCGCCAGGCGGGGATCTCCAGGGCGATATTGCGTTTCTCAAAGCGGGTGGTGCCGGTGGGATAGGTGCCGTCGGCCGGCAGCAGGGAGACCGGAATCCGTTCGCCGCGGTCGAGCAGCATCGGCGCGGTGACCTCGCGTACGAAGCGCGGCGCCGCTGCCGGCAGGTGCCAACCCTGCTCTTCGGAGAGGGTGTCCGTCGCCGGCGGCGTCACCGCGTGCAGATGCTCCAGGGTTTTATCGACGGCCAGAAAGTTCTTCTGCACCACCTCCTCTCCCTTCTTCCCGTAGGTCTTGCGGATGCTGCTCTTGATGAGCGCGATCGCCTTCTCCTTCTCCATCACGCCGGAGAGGGCAAAAAAGCAGGTCTGCATGATGGTATTGATGCGGCTGCCCATGCCGACCTCCTGGGCGACCGCGGCGGCGTCGATGACGTAAAACGCCAGGGCTTTTGCGCGGATCTGGCGCTGCATCGTCGCCGGCAGATGGGACCAGACCGCCTCGGCCGGGTAGGGGCTGTTGAGCAGGAAGGTGGCGCCGGGCCGCGCGTGCTCCAGCATATCCAGCGTGTGGACAAAGTTGAACTGATGGCAGCCGATAAAGTTGGCGCTGCCGATCAGATAGGGGGAGTCGATGGGGCGTGGGCCAAAGCGCAGGTGCGAGGTGGTGCGCGATCCCGACTTGCGCGAGTCATAGACGAAGTAGCCCTGGGCGTAGAAGTCGGGCAGCCCGCCGATAATCTTGATGCTGTTCTTGTTGGCGCCGACGGTGCCGTCGGCGCCGAGGCCGAAGAACAGGGCGCGGATCTGATCGTCCGGCTCGGGCTTCCAGTCGGCGTCCCACGCCAGGCTCAGCCCGCCGACGTCGTCGTGGATGCCGATGGTAAAGAACGGACGTGCGCTGGCGGCCTGCTGCTGTTCGAACACGGCGCGCGCCATCGCCGGGGTGAACTCCTTGCTCGACAGGCCATAGCGCCCGCCGCTCAGGCGCGGCAGCGCGGCACGCAGACCGTGCTGTACCCCATAGACCAGGGTGGCCAGCACATCCTGATACAGCGGCTCGCCTTGGGCACCCGGCTCCTTGGTACGGTCGAGTACCGTTAGTATCTCGCAGCTGGCGGGCAGCGCCTGAAGGAAGGCCTCGCCGGGGAAGGGACGGTAGAGATGCAGCGTCAGTACCCCGTAGTGCTCACCGTCGCGGTTGAGCAGGGCCGCGGTTTGACGCAGGGTGGCGGAGGCGGAGCCCATCACCACTACCACGTGGCGGGCGTCGACCGGACCGTCGTACTCCACCAGGCGATAGCGGCGCCCGGTCAGCTCGGCAAAGCGGGCCATATGGCGCTCGACGATGCCCGGTATCCGCTGATAGTAGGCGTTGACGCTCTCGCGCCCCTGAAAATAGGTATCCGGGTTCTGCGCGGTGCCGCGCATCACCGGGCGGTCTGGATTCAGCGCGCGAGCGCGGTGGGCCAAAACCAGCTCGTCATCGATCATCTCGCGCAGATCGTCTTCGCTCAGCTTATGGATTTTGTTGACCTCGTGCGAGGTGCGGAAACCGTCGAAGAAGTGGACAAAGGGGATGCGTGACTCCAGGGTCGCCGCGTGGGCGATCAGCGCTAGATCCTGCGCCTGCTGCACCGAGGCGCTGCTCAGCATGGCAAAGCCGGTGCTGCGGGCCGCCATCACGTCTTGATGGTCGCCAAAGATCGACAGCCCCTGGGTGGCCAGGGAGCGGGAGGCGACGTGGAACACCGCGCTGGTCAGCTCGCCGGCGATTTTATACATATTGGGCAGCATCAACATCAGCCCCTGTGACGAGGTGAAGGTGGTGCTCAGGGCCCCCGCCTGCAGGGCGCCGTGTACCGTCCCGGCGGCGCCCCCCTCATGTTGCATCTCCATAATGGCGGGAACGCTGCCCCACAGGTTGGCGGTGTGGCGGCTGGCCCACTCGTCCGCCAGCTCCGCCATGGTAGAGCTGGGGGTGATGGGGTAAATCGCGCAGACCTCGCTCAGTTTATAGGCGACCCAGGCGGCGGCCTCATTACCGTCGACCATGACATCGTTATCCGGCTGGCTCATCGGGCGTTCTCCTCGGCAATCATTTCAATGGCATGGCAGGGACACTGCAGGTAGCAGGCCTGGCAACCGGTGCATTTAGCGTAATCGAAGCGGTAATGCAGCCCTTTGCCCAGCTTGATCACCGCCCCCTCCGGGCAGGCGCCGTAGCAGCCGTCGCACTCGAAGCAGTTGCCGCAGGAGTAGCAGCGGGCGGCCTCATAGGTGGCCTGTTCGCCGCTTAGGCCGCCGATGATCTCGTCGAATCCGGCGCGTTGTTCGGGGGAGACCTCCGGCTGGCGTGAGGCATCGGCATCGGTCTTGAACCACAGGTGCAGCCGGGGATACTCCAACGTCGCCCCGCTGGGCGCCTTGTGATAGGGGTGGCCACGCAGCCAGCCGTCGATGTGGCGCGCGGCCTTCTTGCCGTGGCCGGTGGCGATGGTGACGGTGCGCTCGGAGGGCACCATGTCGCCGCCGGCGAACAGCCCTGGCACGCCGGTCATCATATGTTCATCCACCTCGACGATGCCGTCCGGGCGTACGACGATCCCCGGAATCCGCGTCAGCACTCGGGTATCGACGTCCTGGCCCAGCGCCAGGATCAGGCTGTCGGCCTGCAGCGTCTCAAAGCGGCCGGTCGGCTGCGGGCGCCCCTGATCGTCGATGGTCATCTGCTCTACGGTAACGGTGGTGCTGTCGATGTTGCGGATGGTGCGCAGCCAGTTGATCTTGACCCCCTCCTCCATCGCTTCCTCCGCCTCAAAGGCGTGGGCCGGCATATGCGCCATGTCGCGGCGGTAGATGATCATCGCCTCATCGGCGCCGAGGCGTCGCGCGGTGCGCGCGGCGTCCATGGCGGTATTCCCCCCGCCGTAAATGGCGACCCGGCGCCCCAGCTTCGGCGCCTCACCGCGTTCGACGGCGGCCAGGTAGCCGACGGCGTCCAGGATTTTCCCCGCCTCACGCGCCGGAATATCGGTCTTCTTCGCCAGATGGGCGCCGATGGCCATAAAGACGGCGTCGAAGCCGCCGTCGCGCATCTCTTGCTGCACGTCGTCCACTTTATGGTTCAGGGTCAGGGTGATGCCGGTGGAGAGGAGGGTGTCGATTTCCCCGTCGAGGATGTCGCGCGGCATGCGGTAGGCGGGAATGCCGAAGCGCATCATCCCGCCGGGCATCGGCCCCGCCTCGCGGATCTCTACCCGGTGTCCCAGGCGGCGCAGGTGCCAGGCGCAGGAGAGACCGGAGGGGCCGGCGCCGATCACCAGCACCTTTTTACCGCTGTCGGCGGCGTCGATGCGGGGTGTCCAGCGCTGCTCCAGCGCCATGTCGCCCAGGAAACGCTCGACGGCGTGGATGCTGACTGGCTGATCGGCCTGCAGGCGATTGCAGGCCTGTTCGCAGGGATGGTAGCAGACGCGGCCGTGGATCGCCGGCATCGGGTTGTTGGCGATCAGGCTTTGCCAGGCCTCTTCATAGCGCTGTTCTTGCACCAGCGCCAGCCAGGCCTGGATGTTTTCCCCGGCGGGGCAGGCATGGTTACAGGGGGGCAGGGAGTCCCGATAGACAGGGCGTTGGCTGCGAATGGGGCCGGTGCCTGAGGCGGCGCCCAGATCCGGTGGCAGCGTCATATCTCGTTGATTTTTGCTCATCATATTGCTTCTTTATCAGTTGTTGTACAGGGAAAGAGACAACCGTAAAACAGACCGCCAGCGTCAGTGCGCGGCAGTCGGTGTCGAGTGATAAAAGAGAGCGGCCCGACGCGATTGGCGTGGCAAGCGGGTACGGGCGGCAAACAATAAAAATGAGATTGTGGATAAAATTACGCCAAACTGGCGGGTAAAAATTGCGCCAGATCAATAATGGCGCCATTTATGACGCCGCGATGGCGTGGATAATTTGACTGAAAGGGATAATGGTGATGGATATCAATAAGATGTTTTTATCTCTAGCGCTAAAAACAGAACGATACAGATTAGTGCTTTATTTAATTAGAATAAATCATATAAACAATGGCTATTGCGTGCGTAGGATATTGATCTCCCTACAATATTATGTTCTGGCTAAATAAGCCTGTACATAGATTTGTGTAATTGCATGATTTTTATATGTTCAATCCAATATCAAAAACAGGTTAATTTATGGATGAAAAACTGAACCGTACCGGATTTTTGGGAGACTAAACTCTCAATGAAAGGAGACCCGATATGACATCGAAATCATCCAAGTGTTACTCCCCCGAGCTCCGTGAGCGGCCAGTCAAAATGCTGATAGAGCAGCGGGATAGTTATCCTTCTGAACATGCTGCTATCAAATCCATCGCCCCTAAAATCGGCTGTAGCACCGACACCCTACGCTATTGACTTCGTCAGCATGAACGCGATGTTGGCGGTGGTGATGATGGACTCACGACTGCCGAACGCCAACGACTGAAAGAATTAGAGTGCGAAAACCGCGAGCTGCGCCGCAGCAATGAAATTTTGCGACAGGCTTCGTCCGTCTGTGAAAAAATAGTGCCGCTGCTGAATACCCTCAGCGGTAGTCATAGGGTTGGACCGGTATGCCATGAGCTGAATATCGCCCCGTCGACATACTACCGGCACTGTGAATATTGCCAGCATCCAGAGAAACGTAGTTATCGTTATCGCAGTGACAAGCTGCTGATACCGGAAATACAGCGGGTGTATGACGAAAACTACGGTGTCTATGCCATCCGCAAGGTCTGGCATCAATTGCGGCGCGAGGATCTCATCGTAGCTAAATAGCTGCGCGGAATAGTAGATCACTTTGAGGGAACTCAGCCCGGATTGTGCGATCCGATCAATCGCCAAACCAATCAAAATCACCAACCGGATTGAGCGATGCCGATCATAGCACCCATTCCCCGAACTGAACGACGCCTGATGCAGAAAGCTATCCATAAAACGCGTGACAAAAACCATGCCGCAGGCTGACCGCCATGCTGATACTGCATCGGGGCGACCGCGTCAGCGACGTTGCCAGAACGCTCTGCTGCGCCCGCTCATCGGTGGGACGCTGGATTAACTGGTTCACGCTGTCGGGTATTGAAGGACTGAAATCATTACCCGCCGGGCGTTCCCGCCGTTGGCCGTTCAAGCATATCTGCTCGCTGTTACGTGAGCTGGTAAAACACTCTCCCGGCGATTTTGGCTACCAGCGTTAACGCTGGAGTACAGAACTTCTTGCAATAAAAATCAACGAGATAACCGGATGCCAGTGACATGCCGGAACCGTTCGCCGCTGGTTGCCCTCTGCGGCTCTGGTATGGCGCAGGGCAGCACCAACCCTGCGTATCCGCGCCCCGCATAAGGATGAAAAGATGGTGGCAATCCATAAAGCGCTGGGCGGATGCAGCGCAGAGAATCCCGTCTTTTATGAAGATGAAGTAGATATCTATCTTAATCTCAAAATCGGTGCAGACTGGCAGGTACGCGGACAACAAAAATGCGTGGTAACACCAGGGCAGAATGAAAAATACTATCTGGCCGGAGCGCTGCACTGCGGTACGGGCAAAGTCAGCGACGTGGGCGGTAGCAGCAAAAGCTCAGCCTTATTTGTCAGCTTGTTAAAGTATCTTAAAGCGATGTATCGGCGGGCAAAAACGATAACGCTCATCGTGGATAACTACATTATCCATAAAAGTCGGGAAACGCAGCGCTGGCTGAAGCAAAATCCGCAGTTCAGGATAATTTACCAGCCAGTTTACTCGCCGTGGGTGAATCATGTTGAGCGGCTATGGCAGGCGCTTCACGACACGATAACTCGTAATCATCAGTGCCGTTCAATGTGGAACCTGTTGAGAAAGGTAAGACATTTTATGGAAACCGTCAGTCCATTCCCCGGAGGAAACATGGTCTGGCAAAAGTGTAGCGGTATTAGGCGCAGCTATTTAGATGCACGGTGGCGCGGTTAATGAAGGCAATAGGCCTCGCGGGTGTGCTGTGAGGCAAAAGGGTGCGTACCACTGTCAGTCGTAGGGTAGAGGCCGCACATGACTGGGTAAACCGTCAATTCGTGGCAGAACGGCCGGATCAGCTGTGGGTGACAGGTCAGCACTTGGCAAAGCTTCGCTTATGTGGCGTTTATCATTGATGTATTCGCCTGAATTATCTGGGGTGAAAGTGTCATCATCAATGGAGACAGCGTTCGTACTGGACGCACTGGAGCGGGCGCTGTGGGCCCGGTGGCCGTCAAGAACCATTCATCACAGCGTCAAAGGCACGCAGTATTACACATAGCGGCTACAGGAAGTGGAACTTTTGGCTTCAACGGGCAGTACGGGTGACTCTTATGATAACGTCATGGCCGAAAGTATCAACGCTCTGTATAGAGCTGGAAAAACTGACAGGCAGTGGAGCAGACCACACTGGCGTGGGTGGACTGGTACAACAATCGTTGGTTGCTTAAGCGGCTTGGTAACATCCCGCCCGCTGAAGCAGAAAAAGTGTATCACGCTTCCATCGGGAACGACGCTATGGCAGCCTGAGCTCCCGCACTTAACTTGCTCCCACAAAACCGGTATGGTTCAAACGTTATAACTCTCTGCGTGCGGAAGGTGGTATACGCACCGGCATGAACCTGCCGCTGAGCCGCGTCGAGCTGTTGCCTTATATTACGATAGCCGGTATCCATGAGTTTATGGATAACAACGACGCCAGCATTAACGGGGCACACACGTTCAATAACGCGATTAACACCAGCGGTATGCGTTACGGCGCCGGCTTAGGCACCAAGTTCTCGAAACAACTGAGCGGCAACGTGAATGTGGATTATATCCGTAGTAAGGATACGGAGCAGAAATGAGGTGTGACGGCAGGATGGATTCAGCTATAGTTTCTGATTTCGTGGGGCTGAACCTTCCCGTCATGGCGGGAAGGTTCATTTTCCCCTATTGGATCAGCCGGATAACCCACCCCTGCAGGCTGGACATCTATGGTATAAACAAGTTATAGGGAGATCACTAAAAGTGTATATTTAAAACATTACCCTATGCGATTAATGGTTTTATCAAGGGTAGTGATAAAATATTTAAAGGGTTATCCCACTAAAGGAATCGTGAGTAGGGAAATTGGATACATGGACTAAGGGGGCTCATTCAATTAGTTCTAAAGATATTAAATCTGAAAAGAGTATAAGTTGAATATATTTCTTTAGACAATAAGATGTCAATTATAGAAAACTCGAACATAATAAAACAGAC
The DNA here is from genome assembly GCF_000264765.2 of Edwardsiella anguillarum ET080813. Classification (GTDB taxonomy): domain Bacteria; phylum Pseudomonadota; class Gammaproteobacteria; order Enterobacterales; family Enterobacteriaceae; genus Edwardsiella; species Edwardsiella anguillarum. The sequence goes on along the minus strand of NZ_CP006664.1, from coordinate 539,919 downwards.
CAATAAATAAAATCACTCCAACTATTTAGCTAAAGCGTCATTTCAATTTTACATTCTTGAAGCCTCCATCTTTCATAGGCCTTAGTTAAATTAAAACGCTGAACAATCAACAAGATAAAACGCTCACCATTACCTATCGTAGAAATATTAGAAACCTATTGTTATAATCCAATTAATTATATGAATTAATGCTGACATTATATTTTTGATGATATCAGTATGAATGCCCCCTGTCCTGTTTACTCTTGTCGAGCCTTATAAACGTATGTTAAAGACCTTTAATATAAATTTATATTGTTCCAGTACTAATTATTTATGATGGAGTAGACATGATGTCTTTTGCGAAAAAACTGGCCTTAGTCACGCTACTGGCCGCCCCCCTGTATGCCTCTGCCGTGGTCACTAACGGTCAGCTGACCTTTACCTGGCAGGGGACCATTCCCGCCCAGAAGTTAGCCTCCGACTGGAAGTTCGTCGATGCCCTGGGGGCCGATTTTATTCCCGCCCCCCAGACGCTTACCACCGCGGTTGACACAAACGACAAGCTGACATTGACCACCACTTCTCCCGTCACCTTTTATATCCAATCCGATAGCAATATTAACGGTATCAACGCCTATCTGGCCTCTGCTCCCATCGCCGTCGGGTTTAAGGGGAGCCGTCAGCTGGCTTTGCAGGACACCGCGGCCGCGCCCGGGGATAACCAGGTCTTAATTACTATTAACGGCGAACCTCTCAAAGTGGGGAACTCAGACGCCATCACCGTCACCGGTGCGGGAAATGATCGTCCTATCAACCTTGGCCTGTATGCTAAAGCAACCCGTGATGCCTATGATGCCGGCAGCAGCGTCAGCTTTACCACGCCGGTGGTTTTCGCGGTTGATTTGGTCACTACACCTACGCCTTAATCATTTAAGTCCCGCTCGAGGATTTAATCCTACCCGGCGATAACAATACCAATATCGCCGGGTAATTTGTCGCTGTCTCCAGGGTGATTTCAATGTACAAGTGGATCCTGCCATTCTTATTTATCATCAATCATGCCTATGCCTTCACCGTTGATTCCATGTTTAAGGTGGACAGTGAAAACAGCCGTTACTTTACCTTAAAAAACCCGGATGACGAGCCGGTTTACCTTGCGGTCTCATTAAGCGAATTACAGCGTGCGGGGAATGGGCGTTATCAGGAGAGCGCGCTCTCCACGGATGATTTTTTAACATGGCCGCTCTATATTGATCCGATGGATATCGTTATTGACGCTAAGGGGGAATTACGTGTCTCGGTTATCCGTACCGCTCAAATTACCCCGCACGACCGTATTATTGGCGTCAGCTTTATTCCCGACAGTTTACGCCAGCAGGAGCAGGGCGAAAAAAGCAATGTCGCCATCGCCATTGGCTATAAGTCGTGGTATCTGATCCCCGGTAGCCAGCGTATTACCGGAGAGCCACACGCCTGGCTAAGTAACCAGAAGATTAACTTCAGTAACCCGACCAATAAGGTATTGCGCCTGATCCTGGATGTCTGTCCCGCCGCAGACAGGAAAGCCGACAGTGGCTCCTGCTACAGCGAAGCCATCTTACTCCCCGGCAATGACAAGCAGATTACTGTCCCGGCCACTGCCGATCTGAGCCGGGGTAAGGTGACCTTTTTTGACCTTGCTGACCAGTATAAAAAGGAGATTGCCCTGCGCCCGGCCAGATAAGGAAATTACCCATCGTCTGTCAGACAGCAGCCTGCGTTAACGCGCCTGACAGGGTGTCACCCGGCTTGAAGATGAAGATGACCATGACGAGTTTCCAGATTACCATCATAAAAATATTACCGGTTACCGGTCTGCTCGCAGGCGCTGCCTGGGCGGCGCCCTCCCTTCCGACAGATACGCTGGCCAGCAATCACCGTGGGCTGGCGCAGGGCGCTGTCGCCACCCAGACGCTGGCACACAATGATATGACGCTGGCACAGAACAATGCGACGCTGGCCATGGCGCATGGCATGTCGCTGGCTTCCGGGGTCCCGCTGGCCCGCTCCCGCTACGGCAAAATCCTGACCCCCAGCCCGATGGCGATTACCCTGGTGATCCCCCAGGTGGATGAGGCCCGCTTTGAGGGGGAGCTTGCCCTGGATAGCGTGCGTATCGACGACAGCGCCGCGGTGGCGGCGTTTTTATCCCGCGCCGGGCTGAGCCAGAAACAGGCAGACGAGGTGGCCCGACAGTTTGCGGCCGGGGTGGCCCACGACAGCCGCTGTAAGGGCAGCCGGGCGACCTGTGTCCTCAGCAGCGAGGGGATGGCCGTCGTGATCGACTATTATGCGCGTCAGGTCCGTCTTTTCTTTGCCCCCGCCTACTTTGCCCGCGAGACGCGCCAGGTTGAATATCTGCAGGGAGATGGGGGAAAAAAGGTGCTGGTCAACCATGCCAGCCTCTTTGCCAACCGCTATGCGAATCAGGGCAACAGCCTCTATGCCCGCGACTATGGCCTGTGGGGGCTGCCCGGCGGCTTTCTGAAATACGATGCCTACGTCACCGACCGGGACTATGGCATCAATGCGCTGAACTATGTCTATCAATACCAGTGGTTCAAGGCACAGCTGGGCGCGGTCGACAACAGCTACGACTTTAACCCCTCGGCGCAGCGCAGCCTGTTTAAAAACAGTCAGATGACCGGCCTCCTGCTCGGTAACTCCGCGGAGATGCAGGTGCGGAGCCAGAACGATCGCCATTACACCTACTACGCCCCGCTGCCGGGGGTGCTGGAGGTGTGGCGCGACGATAAACTGCTGCTGCGCCGCGGCGTCAACGCCGGCATGGGGGAGCTTGCCTACCAAAGCCTGCCGACGGGGATCTATCAGGCACGAGTTGTCATCAAGGGGTTGAATGATGAGCTGTTTTCCGACCAGTCCCTGCTGCTGGTCAACGATGGCCCGACCCTGGAGGGGGTCAGCACCCACCTCAGCGTCGGACGCCTGGACGATCATGCCTATTACGGTAACGCCTGGATGGGCGAGCTGGGCGTCACGGTACCGCTGGGCGATATCGTCAGCCTGTCTGGGCTGACCGGCTATGCCGACCGTGAGTTTCTGGGCACCTTGGGGGCTGATATCCGCAGCAGCAGCCTCACCCTATCGCTGCTGCAGACCCTGGGCAGCCAGGGGTATCAGAAGAGCGATCTGGTCGCCACCTACTACCCGCTCTCGCTGCAATACACCCGTGAGCGCTACCGTCAGCGCGAGCGTCCCTTCGTCCGCACCCTGCCGGGCGCGGTGGAGCCTGACGACGTGCTGCAGCCCAGCCTGATCCCGGACTATCTGGACCAGCTCCCCGGCACGTCGACCAACCGCGAAAACCTGCTGGCCAACTACAGCGTAGCCCTGCATCAGGACCATACGCTGCAGCTTGGCTACCAGTTTTTCCGCGAGCAGTCCCAGCGGAGCCAATACTATACGCTGTCGCTGTTCAGCCGCTTACCCTGGAATATCAATCTCACCGCCAGCCTCAACTACGCCCGGAACGACCTCTGGAGCGCCTCGGTGGGGCTCTCGGTGCCGATAGGCAGCCTGCAGGCCAGCAGCTACTACTCGCAGCAAAACGCGGGTCGCTGGCGCAGCCAGAACACCCTGAACTATAGCCAGAGTCTGGCGGAGGCGTGGCTGGTTAACCTGCAGGGTGGCCAGCAGTTCTCCGACAGCGGCGCGCAGAGCACCTTCTCGGCCGGTGCGCAATACCGGGGCAACGCGGATGTCCGTGCGCAGGTCTATCTGGCCAGCGATCAGTCGGGTGCAGCCGGCAGCCTCGATGTGCAGTCCAGCCAGCTGATCGCCTCAGACGGGATATCGTTTCAGCGGCCGGATGCGCTGAGTCAACAGGCTTTTCTGCGCCTGCCGGCAGAGGAGAAAGGGGCGGTGTCGGTGGCGCTGAAAGAGCAGAGCAGCGGGATGACCCGCTACTACACGGAGGGCGGGGGGAAAATCATCGCCCTGCCGGCCTACAGCCGTTACCAGCTGGATGAGCGGCTGATTGGCGGGAGCCGTGTCTTTGACAACCATCAGTCGCGTTATCAGCAGCAGATCGATCTGCTGCCCGGGCGTTTGGTCGATACCACGCGCGCGGTATTGCCGGTGCGCAATCAGGCCATACGGGTCCGGCAGCAGGGCAATGGGGTGGATCAACTGCGCTGTGAGGGGGCCGGCTGCGTTGGGGTACAGCGGATACAGAGCGGCCTATTTATGCTGCAGCTGCACCCCACCGGGGCGATTACCCTGCTGTCTGAGGGGCGGCCATGCGCCTCGCTCTCTTCGGCGCTGCAGCTGCCGGCGGATCAACTACCCATCGTGGAGTGTAAGAGTGAATAAACGTCAGGTAAGCGTGGGGATCGGGTTAAGCCTCGGGCTGTGGCTGAGCGGTGCGGCGCAGGGCTTTGTCGTGAGCAATGGCGGCTATACGCTGGAGGAGAGCCTGGAGCTGAGCGCGCATATCGATATGGGCAGCCATGTTGTGCAGCCGGTGCAGGTGATAAGTCAGACGCCCCTGTTTCAGCAGGTGGCGTATGACGCGCGGCGCCATCGTTTTGAGGATATGGGTATCGCCCTGCGGGCGATAGGCGAACAGAACAGCCAGCCGCTGCTGCTGGAGATCGTGAACGACCAGTACCAGTGTGCGTCCCTCTCCCAGACGTTGTACACGCCGTTTACGTTGGCAGCCGTCAACCAGGGATATCGCTACGGCGTCGAAACAGGGGGGCGGTCGGTTGCCCGGCTGGATAGCTCTGGCCCCCGCCAGCACCGTTTTGAGCCGGGAGAGTGGCAGCGCGCGGGGGATGTGGCGGGTATCGCGGCAAATCGTTTTATTCTGGACTTCTATCTCCGCGTGGTTCTGCCGGAACTCTCGCAGGTTCCCGTGGGCGGGGTGGGGGTGCCGATAGTCTGCAGCGGGCAGGTTACCCTGCTGGTGAGCGTGCCGCTCTGAGAGGTATCGCGGCCCTGAGCCGGCGGTGTGATGTTATATCAGGAGGAAGTATGTATTGCATAATAGGGGAAAGGCTGCTGCGTTATCTGATGTATGGCGTTTTAGCGCTGTCGTTGATGGCAAAGAGCCACGCTATCGGGGTGAATCTCACTATTTATAATAATCAGGAGATACGGATTGACTCTGGAGACTCTCCAGAGATCCTGAGCGACGGTGTGCTGCAAGTTAAGGATAATTACCCTGAGTTATCGGGGTTTGTTCTGTCGGATCTCGGCTCAACCCAAAGCAACTTGGTGCGCAGAACCAGCCTGTTCAGCGTCACCCTGACCGGGGCGCGCTACGGCAGGTCGATAACCCTGCGGGCCAAGCTGGGCAGGACGATCTACCGACAAGACTCTTATGTACAATCCTTTACCATAGGACATACCTCTGAGAATAATGGGTGTGCCAATATCCAGCCGCGGGATACAAACCAAACACAGGGCTCCGGTAAATTTGTTATTATTGACCCGGGCAGTCATGATTTTACGGCGGACTGTAGTGCAAGGACCTTTTCTGATATTTATAGAAGTAGCGATATTCGTCCTGTGTTTACCTTTGGGGATGCCAGAGTGGTATGGCTGGATATCGATACCCTGACAGCTAGCGTTGCCTGGCAATCGCTGCCGCCTGATGTTTATAACGGTAGCGTCAGTTTAAATCTGGAGCACATGAATAATATCGATACTGGCAGAATTAAAGATCTAAATACCACCACCACCGTCTCGATACGCAAGCTGCCCTATTTTAGCGGGCTATCCGTGCCCTCAACCAATGTGGCATTCAACACGAGCTATACCCAGGATCAGGTGGTAGGCTACGCCTCCACGCCGCTGATTTTACAGGGGTTATTCGATCCTAACTTTGGCCGGATACGCTTTAGCCTGCGCTCTGATAATCAGTTCTCCCTGGGTAATGCTGATGGCAGAAGGATAGCTTATCAGGCAGTATTGAACCATGGGACACGGCAGTATCCCTTAAATAAGGATGCGGCCAGCACGGCGCCCATCGAGATAGCCAGTTTAAATAATGTAAATCAACTCCCGTTAAACTTGACATTTCAATTTAATCAAGACAAATCCAGCTTAACCAATGGGGTCTATCGTGATAGAGTGACACTCATTGCTGAGTTGCCTCTGCTGTGATTAATAATCAATACTCTTATTTCTTAAAGCAACATGATTATTTTAGTGCATAAGTTTTTTTCAGATTTAAGGATAGGAAATGACGAAAATTTACTTATCTGGCCCTTGCTGTTATGAGTTGCATGGATTGTATAGTGAGTTAAGTAGCATGAGATATCCCGTGAGCCTATGGGATAGATAGAAACCACACCAAATTCTACTAATTGGATGCATCACCTAACAGGATTGTTTTTATCCACGTATTCATATTCAGCTGTGACAGGAAGATCGGCTTGTTAACAATAAGAAATCTACCGTACTTATTGCTAGAAAGGATTGAAATTGTGCAGAAAATATTCCCCGTAGACATGCTTGTACAGATCGCTTTATCAATATTTTTCCTGATCTATAAGAGGATTACGATATATTATGCCAAAGTGACCATAGATACTTACCGATGTAAAAATGGCCACTATATCCTAAACGGCTTGCTCTGAAGTGGAGTATCCTATCAATGGCTAGCTATATCGCCATAAAGCTGATTTGTTGCCTTTTAGGCTTATATGCCAATTTAGATTTGTGGTAAATGTAAATAGCCGATATGTGTCGCCGCTTTTACAGGCGTTTGGGTCAGGCTGCACAGCTGGTATGCGCTGCTGCATAAAATATTGGCTTGGTGATTTAAAATAAATGGTTGGTTAGTTTCACCATGCCCAAATTCTGGATAGTAATAAACAGGATAGTTAACTCGATCAGCGAACTGTTTTATCACATATCGGTAAAGATATTTTTCTTCGTCGGATGCATTTTGCCCGTAAAACTGCCCAAAAATAATGGCGCGTGGATGGAGTTTCTTGCTGAACTCTATCTGATGCAAGGTGCGGTCAAGTTGTTTCGCCGTTACTCCAGTATCTTCTAGGATCACTATTTTATCGGAATAGTTGCCCTCATAAATAGTGGAAAACAAGGACTGCACTAGAGTCAGGTTCCCACCATCTAGTTTACCGCTTACTATTTTTACAGCCTGACTATTCATCGGCTCGATACCTGTATAATTAATTCCATGAGATAGTGTATCAAAAACTTCATTTAGGCTACTGTTCATGCTGATTTTCTTACTTTTATCAATCTCATGCATTTCTTTATTATAAGATGCCAGCACCCCGTGCACGCTTGGCCACTTCAGATCATGATTAATAAAGCTATGAATAGCTGTTACGTCGCTGAATCCGATGATGATTTTGGGTGTGGATGTTGAAATTCGAAGCCGGTTTGCATGCAGAGCTGGGTATAGGTTGAGTGCCCCCGAACCTCCTCTAACAAACCAGAGGTATTGTACATTGTTGTCACTGAGAGCGTTAATGAGAGTCTGCGCCCGTTTTTCATCAGTGTTGACGTAACCCAACCTGTTAGGCTTCTGGTTGAGATATCGTTTGTCAACAGAGTAACACTGGCGAGAAAATGCTGTCTCAATCTCAGGAATGATGTTTTCATCATATTGCGATGAACTTGAAATCAGGAATACCGTTCCCTTTTGACTGGAACAGTCTTTTCGCTCATACGCTTCTAGCGGGGAAACCGTTTTTTTCACAGTGGTCAGTGAGGTGCTCGCACATCCAGACAGGAAAAGCAAAAGGATGAGGGGTGTGATTTCTTTTGATATTTTTTCTTTTATCTTAATCATAGACTTCCTTAATGATAAGGTTAACTTTTATTCAGCCATATTGATATATATTACTTTGACCTGTACTTTTTCCACTTAAAATCTCCTGCATCATAAGTGTTGTTGACTAAATGTGCAACTATGATTGTGCTAGTGCAAAGTTGCTTATTTTTTAGTTTAATTAAATTTAATAATAGATGGCTATTCAGGAAGATAGTGTTAACTGTGACGTTGCTAAAAAATCGAGCTTTGAACCTACTCATGAAAAGTGTGCTGGATGCAAAGCGAGGTTATGTTTTCGAAATTGGTCCAGGCTTAGTTCTCATGCACTATAGCGGCGTTAGCGATTGTAATCACATTCAATATAATTAAACAACAGTATTCGTACCAGTTAAATGCTAGTGAACGCTATTGCCACTTCAGGAAAGCGCGATTTATATGTGTTTCTGGTTTCAGTCCTTAGATAAGAGTTACCTTAGGGCAATCGCTAGGGAAACATCCTCTTGCCTTGCCTTGCCTTGCCTTGCCTGACCATTCTATATAATATTTTACCGCTGAGCTTACCGTTATTGGTGCAGCCAAATAAAACCCATCTCTTTCTCTGTCCAGATTTCGGAGCCTTGCATCATCGAGGTAGCAGAGATGCAATACCTATTAGGTATTTACGGGCCAGTCAGTCAGCTGGTTTTCAGAACATAATACGATCGATATAATTGAACACTTTGATCTTAAAATTAACGAACTGGTAAAATACTGCTCAGCCTTTCAATTTCTGGTTGAGTTGCTCAACCATATCGACTTTGCTTCCACTGTAATCGCCCGATAATAGCGCCGCCAGTGATGCCGCGAAATTTCTAGGCTGTGTCCCTCGGGATCGTCGTGACCATCCACATGTTGCCGTAACGACTTCGTTTACGGATGAGCCGATGACCAAAAAATATAAAGCCATAATTAACATGGGTGATCCTTGTCTTGCCCATGTTTAGCTTGAGCGCTGCCTTCGAGCACACCCCAGCATTCTTCCCTGATAACTTTCGTCTGTGCTTTGATGCCTTTGACATAAGTATAAAGTCATCGGCATTCCGGCAGTATGCCACCCTACGGAGCACCTTCACTGGCGCCCGAAAGATAGCGGCATCGCTATGTCCCGCCTTGATGGTTTCCCACAGCAAGGTTATGCAACGTGCATCACTGATCCTACGATGGGCAACTGGCATCAGTAGTTGATGGTGTACGGTGTCGAAGTCGTTGGACAGGTCACCTTAAATAACCTCGCGTCCTCGGGTTTCTTCACCATCTGTGAGTTGTATTTCGCCGTGCGGATCGCGTGCTGGACACGGCGTCCAGACCACTCGGCTATTCGTTGTTGATGAGACCGGTTACCTGCTGTTTAGCAAAGAAAAGACCAATTTGTACTTCCTGTTTGTCGCACGATGTTATGAATCAGGTAGCCTGGTTTGACTAATCATCTGTCGTTTACGCAGCGCTCCGGCACGTTTGGATATAATGGAACGTTAACGGTAACCATTCTGTTATCGTCTACTATATGGTGCCCATATCGTACAGTTCGAGGGCTAAAGTTGCCGTCAGGAAGATAGAGCAAAGATGATCAACTGAAGAGATAGATGCAAGTTGACGTTTCTGTGTAATCATAATTAGGAGACCTCTTTATTTTTACATAGTAGGGATAAATTCAGTTTGTATTGATATTTATGCCAAAACTGATCTATTCAACAAAACTTCGCGTGAGCTCAATAATATTAACCATTGTTAAAAATAAATTTTGATTTAAATATAGTACTATCTATTAATTAATATTCTATAATTTAAAAATGGGAATGATGCATAAATATATTGATATACAATCCTTGTAACTATTTATGAGTGGTTTTTGATGTGAGCTTTTGAGTGCTTTATCTAAATCAAGTTAGTCAGTAGTTGATTAAAATAAAGGATAGTATGCTAACAAAAATAAGTTATTTTATATTTATCTATGATTTTTCTGATGTGCATGGATTGTAATTCTGTGAAAATAAATACACTCAGGATTATAATCTTGAAAAATAAATTGCAACTAATCTGTTAGCATGATATCAAATGAATTAATAGTCGGTTTATATGGATATATATATGACTAAAATTAATATAAATGAAAATGTTCTATTTGCAGCAACAGATAGAATTGACTGGGCTTTTGATAATTTTTCTAGTGTTTGTGTGTCATTTTCAGGTGGGAAAGACTCCACTGTGCTATTTCATTTGGCAGGGTATGTAGCTAGAAAGAAAAAAAAGAAATTCAGTGTGTTATTTATAGATTGGGAGGTGCAGTTTAACTATACAATAAATCATATTAAAAGAATGCTTGAATTATATATGGATGTTATACTCGATGTCTATTGGGTAGCTCTACCTCTCAAAACAGTAAACGGTGTATCTCAGTTTCAACCAGAATGGATATGCTGGGAGTCAGATACTTCGTGGGTTAGAACTCCACCGTCTTTCTCTATTACAGGACATGATTATTTCCCTTTTTATAAATATGGTATGACATTTGAGGAGTTTGTTTCTAAATTTTCCAATTGGCTCGCAGGGCATAATTCTTTAATAACTTTAACGGGTGTTAGAACTGATGAGTCACTGAATCGATATATGGGGCTAGTATCAAATCGGAAGTTAAGATATGCCGATGATAAACCTTGGACAACGGCATCTCTAGAGGGGTTCTATTATACTGGATATCCGCTATACGATTGGAAAGCAAAAGATATATGGGTCTACCATAGGAAAACAAAACTGCCATATAATGAGTTATATAATCTGATGTATCAAGCAGGTGTTCCAATAAACTCAATGCGTATATGTGAACCATTTGGTCCAGAACAACGTAAGGGGTTATGGTTATATTATATTCTAGAGCCTGATACTTGGCGTCTAGTATGTAATAGAGTTTCTGGTGCGCACAGTGGTGCTATATATGGTAATCAAAGTGGGGATTTTTATGCATTAAGGAAAATAAATAAGCCAAACACTTTATCTTGGCGAGAGTATGCTTTATTCTTGCTTGACAACATGCCTCCAGCAACTGCTGAACATTATCGTTGTAAAATATCTATCTATTTGAAATGGCATAAAGAGCGGGAATATCCTATAAATATTCCAGACTTGCAAGACAAAGATCTGGATATTAAAGATATACCATCATGGAGACGAATTTGTAAAGTTATAATAAAAAATGATTATTGGTGTAAGATGCTTTCGTTTAGCCCTAAGTCTAATAAATCATAATATAAACATATTAATAGAAGACAAAAGAAACGACTAAAATGGAAGATGCTATGATTGACGTTAATAAAATTATTGCTAGTATAAAATATTTTTTCTCAGGATATTTCACTTGATGAAAAAATGGCTGCATTAAATTTAATACGAAAAACTTTTCATAATGAAAGCCCGTTTTCATCTGAGCCTATTGATTTTGTACTATGGGTAAAAGATAAGTTAATTGATGAAAATGATTACAATCCAAATAATATGGCATCAGTAGAAAACAATGTATTAAAAGAATCATTGAATATAGATGGCTTTACGTAGCCAATAATTGTATATAAAGAAAATAGTGAGTTCAATATAGTTGATGGCTATCATCGCTATAAGATTAATTCAAAATTAAATGGCTGAAACAATCGATTTAAAGATTACATACCTATAGCAATAATAAAACAAGAAAATGCTGATAGAGTGTTTAGAATTATATCAACTATTAGGCATAATAGAGCTAGAGGTCAACATCAAATTGCATTGATGTCAAATGTAGTTAAAGAGTTATATTTGTTGGGTTTGGATGATGAGAAAATTAGCTTTAATCTCGGAATGGATAGGGATGAGGTGCTGCGGCTTAAACAAATAAATGGAATCACAGAGATCTTTGCTGAAGATAAATTTAGCGAAGCATGGACAGTTAAGTAGTTATCCTGTAAAAAGCATGGGTTATATATTCCATGCTTTTTGATTTTGTCCATTCAAGGTATATTCAGCGTCATTAATCATCATAAGTTTACCCAGTCTTCCAGTAATAGGCCTGGCACTTCTTCAAACTCCCGTTTATTATTCGTCACCAAAATCGCTCCAGCAGCGATGGCGTGTCCGGCGCTCGCCGTGTTGTTCGGGCTAAATAGCTGCGCGGAATAGTAGATCACTTTGAGGGAACTCAGCCCGGATTGTGCGATCCGATCAATCGCCAAACCAATCAAAATCACCAACCGGACTGTGCGATGTCGATCATAGCACCCATTCCCCGAACTGAACGATGCCTGATGCAGAAAACTATCCATAAAACGCGTGACAAAAACCATGCCGCAGGCTGACCGCCATGCTGATGCTGCATCGGGGCGACCGCGTCAGCAACGTTGCCAGAACGCTCTGCTGCGCCCGCTCATCGGTGGGACGCTGGATTAACTGGTTCACGCTGTTGGGTATTGAAGGACTGAAATCATTACCCGCAGGGTGTTCCCGCCGTTGGCCGTCCGAGCATATCTGCTCGCTGTTACGCGAGCTGGTAAAACACTCTCCCGGCGATTTTGGCTACCAGCGTTCACGCTGGAGTACAGAACTTCTGGCAATAAAAAATCAACGAGATAACCGGATGCCAGTGACATGCCGGAACCGTTCGCCGCTGGTTGCCCTCTGCGGCTCTGGTATGGCGCAGGGCAGCACCAACCCTGGGTATCCGCGCCCCGCATAAGGATGAAAAGATAGCGGCAATCCATAAAGCGCTGGGCGGATGCAGCGCAGAGAATCCCGTCTTTTATGAGGGGGAAGTGGATATCTATCTTAATCCCAAAATCGGTGCGGAGTGGCAGGTACGCGGACAACAAAAATGCGTGGTAACACCAGGGCAGAATGAAAAATACTATCTGGCCGGAGCGCTGCACTGCGGTACGGGCAAAGTCAGCTATGTGGGCGGTAACCGCAAAAGCTCAGCCTTATTTGTCAGCTTGTTAAAGCATCTTAAAGCGATGTACCGGCGGGCAAAAACGATAACGCTCATCGTGGATAGTTACCGCTAAACAGCGTATGCAGTTTTCGATGTCTGAGATCGAAGTGGTCGTAATATTGGACGGGAATATTTAACTATTGGGAGCAATCATGGACCAACGGGAGCATTTGCATAGAAACTTACTGTTTTAGTAATGACCGAGTCGCTGATATAAGTGCCAACAACTGGCGCTATAAAAACGAGGGTTTTTGAGAAAACCACATCAACATATTGATATTAATAGGATGGTGTTGTAACTATCTAATGTTCTTGATCATTTCTATCTGCATGAGTTTTGATAATAAAAGCTGCTGCTGGTTCACTCGAGCCAGTTATAGCGCAAAACCTTAAATTCTTGCTCGGATGCTCCCATAGCGCCATACACCACCAATTGGATCGGTAAACCTCCAGGCGCCACTGGTTGAATCTGCCACCGGCGCGGGTCAATCATCGAGAAGGATATCCGTGCGGCGCCGGCGCCGTACGGCATCGACCCCGCGGGAGGCCGGCGCGCTCCCTCGCAGCGCATGGCCGCAGGCGCGGCGCGTCAGGGCAGGAGGCGGGGCAGCTGGTCGGCGATGGCTTCCATCACCGCCTGTACCCGGTGCGGCAGAGTGCTGCGCTGGCGGTAAATCAGGTAGCTGTTCATCGATAGGCCGTCGGCGTGGGCGAGACAGGCGCGCAGGGTACCCGCCTGCAGGTCGGCGGCCACCGCGTAGAAGGGCGCATAGAGCAGCCCGATCCCCTGGCGGGCCAGCTCGATCGCCGGCAGTAGATTGTCGCAGATGCAGACGCCGCTGACCTCGCTCTGCTGGAGATGGCCCTGCGCGTCGGGAAAGTGCCAGCGGTTGCGCTGCCCGCCGAGCATGCTGAGGGTGATGCAGGCGTGTCCCTCCAGATCGGCGGCCTGGTCCAGCGTCAGCGGACGACGGGCCAGATACGCCGGCGCGGCGAAGATCCCTATGCGAAAGTTGACCAGCGGGCGAGCGATCAGGCTTTCGTTCTGCGGCTGAAAGGGGCTGATCAGCAGATCGCAGTCGCTGTCGAAGATGGCGCCGTACTGACGCTCGGTGGCGCTGGGGTTCCGGGTGCGCAGATCGAGGATCAGACCGGGCATGTCGCGCTGCAGTGCGGGGAGCAGATGGTGGGCCAGCAGCGCGTGGATAGCGATGGGCGCGCCAAGCGTCACGCCGCCCTGCAGGCTGCGCTTGTAGCTGTCGGAGAAGCTCTGCAGGGCGCGATGCTGCTCCAGCATGAGCTCGGCCTGGGCCAGGAAGCGCTGGCCGAATTCGCTGGGGACCAGCCCCTGCCGATGGCGGACAAACAGCGCCAGCCCCAGGCGGCGCTCTAGGCTGCCCAGGGCGCGCGACACGTTGGGCTGCGGCATATGCAGCAGCTGTGCCGCCCGGGTGACGCTGCCCTGGCCGGCGATTGCCAGGGCGATGCGCAGTTCATCAAACTTATAATCTTTCATAGAGTGGTCCTACAGGGGTATATCAAAAATGATATCTATGTTTAGCAAAAATACCAGATGATGGCCTCTGGCGGGCAGATTATGATGGCGGCGAAAGATAACCGCTGCATGACTTTTCCCCGCCCCCTGGCGGGGGTTTTTTTAATGTCATCAAGGTATTATCCGAACGGTTTCTCAGCGGCGTCGCGCGCATCTATCCGTGGGCCACCGCGGCGTCTGGCGTGTGCTACGCTGTTATTATTCCGCCGCGTCGGCGGTGGAATTAGGGAGGGGGCCTCTGACGTCCGTCTGGGGCGCGAGCGAGGCCGGCGGGCGTTCCGACTCCCCGCCGGAAAATAACGTGTCTGATGGTAAAGAGAATAAACAAGAGGGGATACAGCCTGTTATTGCGGCAGGCTGGCGGCACCGCTGCGTCTTATTACCGCGCTGCTTCTTCGCGCGTATTGCGGCATCGAACGGGCAACTCAGGTGTTATTTAAGGATCGGTAGAATATGAAACGATTGAATAGTAAGGTCATTGGCTGTGTCATGCTGCCGGCGCTGCTGCTGTTGGCCGGCTGCGCATCCAAGGTGCCGGAGAAGGACCAGTACGGCAATTATTTTACCCCCTATGAAAACGTCACCCGGGGAACGACGGCGTCGGGCCAGCCGGTGCTGTACTGGCGGGCGCCCGGGATGGATATGAAGCAGTTTAACAGCCTGATCTATCAGCCGGTGATCTATGCGCCGCGCCCGAAGCCAACGGCGCAGATCAGCCAGAGCACGCTGGATCAGATCCTGGCATACGCCAACGTTAAGGTGAAGGCGGCGTTGGCCAGCCACTACCCGCTGGTGGATAGGCCGACCGGTAAGACGCTGATCTTCCGCGGGGCGATCACCGCCATCGACACGACGAAGCAGGGGCTGCAGTTTTATGAGGTGTTGCCGGTGACGCTGCTGATCGCCGGGACGCAGGCCGCGACGGGGCACCGTACGCTGGAGAGCGCCATCTATCTGCAGGCGGAGTTTATCGATGCGGCGACCCATAAGCCGGTATTGAAGGTGGTGCGTAAGATCGCCGGTAATCCGCTGCGCAACGATCAGACCCCGCTGACGCTGCAGGATATGCAGCCGGCCCTGAATGCGCTGGCGAGCGACATCCGGGCCTATAACGGCTTTGGCTCCTGACGCTCTCCGCCGCGGTGGCTATGGAGGGCCCGCGGCGCGGGCCCTTCGTTTTTAGGCGTCGGTCGGCGCCGGGGCGGACTGCGCCGCGGCGGCGCGCTGGGTACGGATACGCTTGACCAGCAGACCGGAGACCATGATCCCCAGACAGGCAAAGCAGGCCATCAGGGCAAACACGATCTGATACCCGCGCAGCCCGGGATAGGCATCCAGCAGATGACCGTACAGGCTAAAGCAGAACATGGCCGGGGCGTAGCCGATAAAGCTGCCCAGCGCCATGGCGGCGCCGGTGTGCGCCTCGTCAATCCGCGCTTCGCCGATAGGGGCGAAGAAGACGGCGCGCTGGGTGAACACGATGGCGCCGAACCCCAGGGTACACATCATGCCAAGGTATACCGGCATCTTCTCATGGGGCAGCACGATCAGCAGCAGCAGCGTTAGTACACTGATAATAAAGGTGTAAAAAAGGTAGCGGCTCGGTGAGCGGAGAATCTTATCGGCGATCAGTCCGCCGATGGGACCGCCGACCATTTTTAGGCAATACTGGTTGATGATGCCATAGGCGCCGACCAGCGCGATAGGCAGGGCATAGACGGTGCTCAGGAACGGAATAAAGAAGGTCAGCCCGCAGTAGACGGCGTAGACGCAGAAGACGCTGAAGGCGATCAGCCAGACCGTCTTGTCCTTCAATACGCTGCCGATGCCCGGTTTGGCCTGCTCGGGCTTAGCGACGGGGGCAGAGGGCGCATCGCCGTCTGAGCGGAGGACGAACAGGATCAGGATGCCGATCACGATGGCGCAGCCGGCGTAGAACAGGATCCCCGCCTTAAACCCCAGGTAGCCGCTGCCGAATCCGGCGAAGATCGCCAGCGCGGAAAAGGCGATGATAGTATCGACCACGCCGCGTCCGGTCTCAAAGAAGCCGAACAGACGCCCCTGTTGGGTATTATCGCCCAGCAGACTGACGGACTTGAGCAGCACCGGCCAGTTGAGCATGTCGCAGGTCACGCCGAACAGCGCCCAGACGAACAGGATCCCCCAGTAGCCCGGCATGGTGCTCAGGTACAGGCCGAGCAGGCCGGTGGCGATCAGCGAAAAGGACATGGTGTATTTGCGCGGCAGGCGGTCGGAAAAATAGATCGAGAGAAAAAATCCGATGGTGGTGACAATCGAGTTCACCGACATCGCATTGCCGATCTCACCGTTGCTTAGGTGGAAATATTGCTGCATTGGAATATAGAACGCATCTTTTAACGACGGCAGTTTATAAATCGTGCCACCGCACAGCATTAATAGACTGAAGATAGCCCATTTTCTTTTCGTTAGCATAAAGTCCCCCCGACACACATAAAAATGTATGGCATGGCGTTATGTAGGGTCGACAGGCATCCTTACTCCCGAAGGAATAATTCGCGCTGACGCTGCGGAATAAATTAAAAAATAATAATGGCGCTCAATTAATTAAATTTAAGGCTTCCCGCTTGATATCCTGAACCAGCGTGCGGACATAGTGGATTTGATTCAGCGCATCCTGCTGCTCCTGCGCCAGGCGCTGCGCCAGATCGCGCTGAGGGAGCGGAGTTTCGCTCATCGCGCGCCACGGGATCCAGGGATCCGCGCCCTCGTCGGCAAAGCGCAGCGGCGGGGCGTAGTAGTCGACCTCCTCCTCCAGCCCATAGGCGGTGACCTGCGGCTGCGTTTCGCCCAGGCAGATCAGCTCGGTCAGCAGCTGGCGCATGGGCATCTCCCCCTGACCGGAGATACAGGCCTGGTGCCCGAGCCCGCGGGCCTCGCGGGTGATCCGCGCGTCCTTGATGTGCACCTGGGTGACATGGGGCGCCATCGTGCTCAGGGCCGGCAGCGGCTCTTCGTTGGCGTTGATCATGTTGGCAAAGTCGAACAGCAGGGTGAGGGCGGGAAAATCGCTTTCGGCGATCAGCGCCGCCAGCTCGTGGCTTTTCAGATCCTCATGCTGCTCTAGGGTAAAGCTGAGTCCGCTGTGCCGGTGATGCCGGCGCAGCGTCTGGATATCGGCGCGAATTTGGCTCAGCACCTGACTCAGGGCGCCCTCATAGCGTGGGTAGAAGCGCACCGAGCTGGCGCCGCAGCCCTCGGCGATGCCGATCGCCTGCGCCAGGGTATCGCGATCTGAGGCGCTGGTTTCAATGTGAATATCCAGCCCCAGCCGACGCGCCGCGGCGCCAAAGCGGGTCAGCCTCCCGGGGCTGGCGTGAGCCAGCGAGCGGCTTTCCCCATCCAGCACGTGAATCTTTACGCCGTGCAGCCCCTGTCGGTGGGCGATCTCCAGCAGATCCTCGGGAAGGATTCGCTCCAGGCGCATATTCAGGTGGTAAGCGTAGGCGTGCAGATACAGCGGTAGCGTGTCGGCACGCGCAGCGATTTTTTTAGCCTGTTCGGGTGTCATTGGAATTGCCTTATAGGTCGATATAAAAATCTACGGATTCAAAACGCCAGTATTCGATGTCAATCTGCAGGATATTGCGCAGCATATCGGCGCGGAACTTCTCCACCTGGATCGCCGGCGTCGTGCAGTTGCCGCCGATGACGCGGCTGGCCTCGGCGTTCAGCCGCGTCGGCTTGAAGGCCAGATGGCGGGTGACCGTCGGGCGCTGGTAGTGCTGGTTCCATACGTCGGCAAAGGCGCTCTCGCCCAGATGATCGATAAAGTCGGGGGCGACCCGCGGGTTGATATAGGTTTCGTGATAGAACACCTTGTGGCCGTCCAGGGCTCCCCAGCCGCGAATACGGTACAGCCCTTGCTGCGGGTCGGCCTGCAGCAGCGACTGCATTCGCGGCGGCGCATCCAGCACCCGCCGCTTTTCCAGGTAGCCCCAGGAGGGCACGCGCCCCTGTTCGATGGCGGCCTGCTTATAGCTGGTCGCCTCATTGGGGTTGTAGTTAAAGCGCGGCAGGGCGACAAACCAACCGCGGCGATCTTTGCGGAAGATTTTGGATTCGCCCTCCAGATTGAGCAGCGCCTGACGCAGGGTCATCCGCTTGATGCCGAGCAGCTCGCTGAGCTCGCGCTCCGAGGGAAGCTTGCCGCCGGCACCGATCATGCCATTGTCAATCCATTGATTGAGCTGCTCTTTGGCCAGCTCGACGGTAGAAACGGTTTCCATGATGTAATCCATTTGGTTTAAACCAGATTTGAATAAACTACCGTTACGCGTCTGAACAGACAATAGACACGGCGGGAGAGTGTGATGAAGTGTGAGGCTTCTCGCAGAAGTCACCGGGGGGCGCCGCGGCGGCGGCGCCCGAGCGCCGGCTTAGAACAGGCTGGCGCAGACGTTGATCGACAGACCGAGGATGGCCATGTTGAACACGAAGGAGATCACCGACTGCAGCAGGACAATTTTGCGCATCTCCTGAGATCCGACGCAGACGTCGGCGGTCTGCGAGGCGACGGCGATGGTGAACGAGAAGTACATAAAGTCCCAGTAGGAGGGCGCCTGGATCTTGTCGGGAAACAGCAGCCAGGGATCGTCTGCCCTGGGGTTGGCGTAGAACACATGGGCGTAGTGCATAGTAAAGCCCATCGGCAGCAGCAGCCAGGAGGAGAGCAGCGTAGATCCGGTGATGATGAAGTGCAGGATCTTTTGGTGGCCGCTGATCTGCCCGGCGGTGGCCAGCTCCAGAAACAGCACCAGCACGCTGATGCAGCAGCCGATGACGACGAAGAAGATCACCATCTTGGCGCTCTCATCCTCTAGCCGGGTGATTTTGCGGATATCGTGGGCCCTGCGGTTGACGATTTTGGCCAGCAAAAAGAGGATGTACAGCCAGGCGAAGACGTTCCAGCCAAACATCAGGCGGATTGCCGGGGAGAAAAAGGGCGTAAGGCAGAGGTAGATGACGGTGGCCATCAGTATGGAAAAGAGAAAGCGCGGCCGCCCATGTAGATAGTGCCTTATTTTACGGTAGCCGCGGGTTAAGCGTGGATTCATTCCAACATTGTTCCTGATTGCCAGAGAAGAGCATCTCTTTAATTTATCGTGGAAATATTGTTCATTTTAGCCGTTTTGAGGCTGTAAGGAAATTGTAACGATATGAATAATGCTTATGAGTAATCTAGTGTAGCGGCAGTACTGCTATGAATGTTGATGATGCTTTTTGATGTGATTGAATCACCAAGGATTTTAAAAGGCATCTCCTCGTCATTAAGATGATCTAACGCGAGGATCTCATGATAGGGAGCGTTATCTCAGGGTGTTTAACATTGAAGCCGTTAAGGCAGTGCTCCGTATCGTCCCGCTTTTCAGGTTGAATAAGGAGTTAGTCCCGGTCTGGATTGAGGAGGTTCAAATGCTGAGCCGTATCCGCAATGTCGGCACCCCTGCGGGGGTAAGCAGCCGTTGTCCGAAGCCTCCATCAGGTCAGCTTTTCTGCTGCGGATGATCTCCCTAGACAGTTAGTAGTGTGTGAAAAATGACTTTTCATACGCCTATCGATATAAATTATTGGCGGGAGGCGAGTAGAATAGTCGGGACGGGGAGCGGTTAGGCGCTCCAGCTGAAGCGGAGTAAAGGATAGCGTGTGGACGGCGCTGGGAGTGGCGTTGATGCGAACATATGATAGGGATGAATGGGCTGCTGCCGGGATGTATCCCGTGCGCTATTTTAGCCCAGGCTGGGGAATGGGCCTGACGAGGTTTGGACGCGGCATCCTTGGGTAAGAGCCTCTGCTGAGAGCGCTATATTCAGAAATGAGTGATCCGGTCGGGTGAAATAACCTACGAGATAGAATAATCCAGGTTATCCATCGGCGGGTAAAGTGGTTTGGCGCTAAAAGAGAAAATGGTCAACTTCATTTAGGATAAGCTCTCAGCGTGTCTTTAACGGTTTTTCCGTAAGTTAATCAATGATGATTGGATGATAATATGGTTACGATTTGCGTTGACGGGGAAAATAAAACCAATAAAATTTCAGATTGGACTTTATGGTCTGGATATGATAACCGAGAGGTTATGCTGACCTGTCATTTCCGTAGCGGAAAAAAATATACTCGTCCGCTTTCCGTATGCCAGATAACGCCGACTAGCACCCTGCACAATGTGTTTCTTGAACGGAAAGGATTTGCTATAACATCTCGGGCTGAGCGGGTTGTTCTCTATGGCAATAAATATGCAGTTGTTTACTATTCTGGAAATGAAAAACCCTACATTATGAAAACCGCTGGGATTAATTTTCAGACGTGTTCGAATTTTACAGAGCATGCCGTGTTTGACTATTTTTGT
The DNA here is from genome assembly GCF_000264765.2 of Edwardsiella anguillarum ET080813. Classification (GTDB taxonomy): domain Bacteria; phylum Pseudomonadota; class Gammaproteobacteria; order Enterobacterales; family Enterobacteriaceae; genus Edwardsiella; species Edwardsiella anguillarum. Next base: position 519,194 of record NZ_CP006664.1, on the reverse strand, counting down.
CGTATAGCTGAAGAGCGTATTAGTGATGCTCGTGGAAACGATAGGAGTATTGCTGAGAATGTCCTTCGTCAGATAAAGAGAATTGTTCCTCATCCTGATACGGCCTTGCATGCATACTGTTCAGGGCAGAGTAAAGAGCGTGATTTTTCGGAGAGTTTGATTTTCCCGTTCGGTCTTAATGAAAGTCAGTTGCTGGCAGTCGAACGGGCATTTTCTTCACAACTCTCTGTTATTGAAGGACCACCAGGAACCGGCAAAACGCAGACCATTCTTAATATTGTTGCTAATATATTGATTCAGAATAAAACAGTGGCAATTTTATCTAACAATAACACAGCTGTCAGTAATGTTTATGAAAAAATGGATAAGCAAGGGCTGGGATATCTGATAGCCCGGCTGGGGAGTTCAGAGAGTAGACAGCATTTCTTTTCTATGCCATCTTTGATTCCTGAAGAGAATTTATTAGATACTCCACCAATACATGTAATTGATGATGTGTTTCAACAGGTGAAAAAACATCTGAATGCGATTAATCAGGTTGCTCTGTTGAAAGCAGAAATTGACGAGCTGAGTGTTGAACATAAATACTTGCAGCAATGGCAGGGGGAAAACCATCTAGCGGAGGAGTCTTTTGCTCGTAGTTACCGATTGTCTTCTCGGAAAACGGCTGACCTGATGGCTTATATTCATTATCTCTCTGGACGGCGGATTGGGCTTAAAAATAGAATTGATTTGCTGCTGAATTTTAGGATTTTGAGAATAAAACCGCTGAATGATCAGGAGAAAAGGCTGGCAATTTTTACCTCGCTGCAACTTTCATTTTATGAAAAAGCCATCCAAGAAAAACAAGGCTCTCTAGATAAATATAATGAAATCTTGGCAGCGTCTGATTTTAATAATTTGTTGGATCAGCTTACATCGTTATCGATGATTTATTTAAAGTGGTGTTTGCGGAAGAGTATCCCACCAGAAAAGTCATTTGCTGCGGAAACATATAGAGATCACTTTGATCGTTTTATAAAACGCTTTCCTATTATCGGTAGTAGTACCCATTCTATTATTAATTCTATTGGAAAGGGCGCTATTCTTGATTATGTGATTATTGATGAGGCCTCTCAGCAGGATATTGTTCCAGGTATCTTAGGTCTAGGATGTGCCCGAAACGTGATTGTGGTCGGGGATCGCAAGCAGCTTCCGCATGTTCCTATAGTTAGCTCAAGCACTCCCCCAGCAGAATACTATGACTGTGTGAAGAACAGCCTTCTAGATTCTATCTGTATGCTTTTTCGGGAAACTACACCGGTAACGCTTCTGAAAGAACATTATCGTTGCCACCCTAAAATAATTCAATTCTGTAATAAGCAGTTTTATGACAATACACTGATTCCGCTGACGACAGACTCAGGGGAATCATCATTATCTTTGGTGATTACGGCAAAAGGAAACCATACTCGTAATTTTTCTAATTTCAGAGAGCTTGAGTCGATAGAGGGACATTACTGGGATGAAAAAAGTAGCAGAGGATACATTGCCCCCTATAATGCACAGATTAATTTAGCGGAAACTGTTCTGCCTGTTGATTTTGTGAAATCGACGGTGCATAAATTTCAAGGGAGAGAGTGTGATGAGATCGTTTTCTCAACCGTACTGGATAAAAAATGTAGCAGTCAGCAAAGTAGGAATATTATGTTTGTTGATGACCCTAATTTGGTGAACGTCGCGGTTTCCAGGGCTCGAAACAAATTTACATTGGTGACTGGAGATGGTGTTTTTGAAAGTCACGGCAAGCATATTGCTGCACTGATTCGTCATATTAAATATTATGCTAACGATGAAGATATTTTTGAGAGCCCAGTGATATCTGCATTTGACTTGCTGTATAGCGAATATGATAAATCACTGGAACGGTTGAATATTCAGTTGGATCCAGATGATTCGTGTTTTAAGTCAGAGCAGATTGTTGCTAGTCTGTTGCGGGATAAATTGTCACTGGATAGCTATCGAAGCATGATGTTCCATTCACAGATAGCGTTGAACCAGTTGGTGTCGTTGGAGCTAGGTGAATTTAGCCCTAGAGAACTGTCATTTATGCATAACCGGGCCAGCTGTGATTTTGTAATTTACTATAAGGTTGGTAAGACCCCGTTGGGTGTTATTGAAGTAGATGGCGGATATCATCTGGAAAGCTCACAGATTGAGCGCGATGAACTTAAGAACAGCATATTGAAGAAATGCAACCTGCCCCTGCTCAGACTATGTACGACCGACAGTAATATAGAAGGTAAACTGGGAACGTTTCTGTCAGGTCTATTGCACTAAAAATAAGTAAAAGAGCAAGGTAATGTGTTAATAAGTCGTTAGTGACGAAGCCTTGCCGGCAGCGGGGGATGAAGGAGAATTTACAGTATATTTCGGAGCGTCATGCAAATTCAGATGCGCTCCGGATAGTAGCTTGATGCGGAGAATGGTCGTTTCTGTTATTACGCAGCGGTGAGCATTTTTTCTAGTCATCAATGTAGTCTCTCTGATACTGATTGGCTACGGGGGGATCTTCAAGGTACTTGGCAGTCGATGTTGCCAAGGCGCTCACGTGTTGTCACTGAAGACTTTCAGCGCGGAGCGTTTAGTGGCCTGGTGCGAGATTTCATCCTGAAGCGGCGTTTTTATCTCGGTATTGACGCCTTTTCTCGTTGGCTGGCGCTAGGGGGATTTGAGCTGCATATAGACCGGCTATCGGTCTAAAACTCAAGTCGACAAAGCGCTGCAGCGCTCGAGGTGAAAGATTAACCATCCAGTATTGAAGCTGTTTTACTGATTCTCTGGAGACGTGATGGGTTCGGCGGACTTCAGGCGCGGTGCGCATGGCGTTCCCTGCATACGCCGAAGTTGATATGCAGGGATTTGATATAATTGGGTTTTTATGTGTTCGTTAAACTTTTTACCCGCAATTTTACCCATTTGAGCTGGATAGGAGGCGATTCTTAAATTCGCAGTGGTCGCTATAACGCCAGCGCGAACGTCCATGAATCTTCTCTGGTTTTACCAAGGTGCCATCCTTCACTCGGTCATAAATGAAGGTTTTCCCGAAGCCAGTATCCGCCATGATGAATTTCAAATCAACGAGCGAATCTGGGGTCATATTATGTGTCATGATTTTATCTCCGGACAGGGAATCGAACCTGTCATTTTTTCCTGATCTGATTGCCTAAGTGTTCAGTGCGTCTGCGCCAGCAGATCTATCTATGCATGTATTCGTTGATAATCTTCAGCACCTCTTCACCAACCCCTTCCCGCAGGACCAGGGTGCGTCCATCCCCATCGATCTCGGCATCGCTGAGCAGCTCGACCAGCCGGCGTGCGCGTATTGCGCTAAACTGGCTGCCGGTGACGCTGCGGGTGACTTTCTTTTTTCCCTGGGCTTTCGCCCGCTTCACATCCTCCTGCAGTACATCCCCGGCGCTCTCCCCGTGCTCCTTCACGCGATCGACTGCCACATCCATTGCCACCTCGCCATCTTTCACCAGCTGCTGTACGTCGTAATTCGACGCGCTGAGGATCAGCAGTTTGTCTACGGTTGCGCGGCTTTTGTGGATCAGCTTGGCGATCTCATCCGGTGTCAGATTGAACGCGGCCAGCTCCTTCACAACGAGGCTTTGTTCGAACTGCGTCAGCGGCAGCTGGTTGTTGCTGGTCATGATGCGCGCTACGCGCTCCACATCGCTACCCGTGAAGGGAGCAATGGCGATCAGTTCGATGGGTTTGCCAGCCTCTCTTACCCGGCGATACGCTCGAATGCGGCGGTGCCCCTCTACGACCCATACACCGCCCTCATCGCGTGGACGGACCTCAAGCGGCGGCACCGTTCCGCCGGAGAACAGGAACTGAAATAGATCCTCATCAGCTTGCTGTGTCCGCTCATCATCGACACGCTTGTTAAACCCTTCCTGTACGTGGATATCATCTAGTTTGATAAGCATGCCGCTGTCACGGCGGCTAATCGGTCCGCCTTTTTTGCACATTTTCTTGAATGAGTTAGCCATTGCTGGTCTCCTCCTTTGGCGCGGTTTCTCTGGCAGCCGCAGCGAGAGGGTGGCAGTAGTGTTCCCCGTTGGGTCGACTGCTTCGGCGGCCGCAGCGCGGGCAGGTAAAAACGGTGTCATCAGGCTCCTCGGCATCGGGGCTTATAGGCTCGGCCTGTAGCATGTCTGCTCGTTCTGCTTCAAACAGCCATGCGTCAACAGGATTTAGTGAGTTTTCGATTGGCGAGCCGCCTGATTGGTACATCAGCGACTTTGCCCGCAAAAACAAATCATGAATAGAATTGTCGCTTACTGCAGGATCCGATACCGGCGCGGGCGGGACGGTGTAAACAGGAATAAGCCCTGCGTCTGGATTGGCCCACATCCATTCTCTGCCCATGTGCTTGTTATCAGTTTTGCCAGAACGATAGGCGCTAAAGTTATGGAAAGCGACCGGGTCGACATACGCCACCGGATCAGCCTCCACGGATGCCAGTGCGATTTTAAAAACAGTTGCATCAATTTGCGCCTCTTCTATATCTGGATATTTGGCGGCCACCGAAATTCTATGCTGGAGTAATTTAATTAATTGTTCTTTGGTAATAGTGGTCATGGGTTAGTCAATCCATTTTATCTGTTGGGCTTTGCTTAGTGCGCCGTAGTGGAATTTCGGCGTGCCGACGTAGGTTCGGGTGTGGCGTTTGCCACACAATCGGCACAGGCGCCCCCACTCTTTCCAGAACCCCTTTTGTATGTCAGTCATCTCACTCCCCCTTACTGGTGCCAGCGTCCAGCCATTCAAATACATTCCAGTATTTCGACCAATCTGGCTGATCGTACTCATCAGCATCTTCATTCCATTCCCCAGTAAATGGGTTTTCGCAAACAGATGTGAGCCATAAACCGATTGCTGGTGATTCAGGATTGCTCTCGAAAATTTCAGCAATTCGAGGCCAGTGATTGACGTATCTTTCGTCCGCGGGGAAATCAATTAGATACTGGCGAATGCATTGCGCAGCGCGGGCATAGTCTTCTCGAACGACGATCATGTTGTCGTACGTCATCGCCAGCACAGCGCGATTATGTTCTGGGATATCCATGCGTTTAGGTAAAGGCCAGACTTTATCGATCTCCCAGGTGTAAGAGTTCCTGGCCATACCGAGATAGCGTACAGCCATGTCATTCCAGATGACCGGACCACTACCATAAGCGTTCTGCAACTCTTCCAGTTCCTCTGATTTTTCGCCGGGCCATACTGAAACCACTGTTGAATAACTCATGCCTCACTCCCCCTTACTGGCGCCAGCAGCCGCGCTCTGCTTCGATGCGCTTGCTGCGCTCCCAGAACCACTTATGAAGATCCATCATTTCCTTATCGATCTGATCATCCTCTCGGTCGAAATAAGCTTGTGCGTTTTTCTCGTTTTCACTTGGTAATTCACCATGCCCAATCAGAGTGTTAAAAATCCACGCCATTCCGCTCTTGGCATCGCCAGTGGCTCGCCACTCTATAATTGCCGCCCGCATGGCGATCAGGTTTCTCCCGACTATCAGATCGGCCTCTTTAAAGCGTTTGCTGATGTACTCTTTTTCATCTTCCAGCTCCGCTATGCGTTGGCGGGACGCACAAAGTTCAGCAATATCTTTTTCTCGCTCAGCGATATTCTGTTTGGCAATCCGGCGCTATGAACTGATTTGCTTGGCGGCCTCATAGATGCCTTTCTCAAGTCGGTCGATACGGCCTTGCTGTTGATTGATGTGATCGTCCTGGGCCGAGTTGGCGCGCACCAGCGCCTCGTTTTCATCCAGCAGTGCGATAGCCGTAGTTGGGGTAAGGAGCTTTGTGAACGAATTCAGTGCGTCGATCCGCTGATCGAAAGGTATAACCGGGGCCTCTCCGGCTATTTTGGCGTTTACCGCCGCTTCACGCAGCGCCTGTTTGTCTACCTGGCTCATGCTGACGCCTCCGTGCTTTTCTCAGCGTCGTCTTTGTACTCAAGAACAGAAACAAGGCCGAGGACGATATTGGACAGGAGGAATAGCTTTAGCCCTGCCTCATGGCGCCAGATATAGGGGAGATCGTCATCATCCTCATAGGCTGGATCTGACAGGAGGTTGATCTGCTTAAAGTGAAATTTATTAGTGAGTACGAACGTGATGTCGCCATTGAATACCAGGCGAAGTTTTTCGACGGTGAAGCATGCAGATAATTTTTCCAGGATCTCATCAGAGATTGAGGTGAGCTCCGTTTCAGAGTATGTGATCACCTCTTTTTGACCATTCATGCGCCCGAGCTGCACCATGTTTCCGACGGTGAATCCGTCAAACGGCTGCATGTCATTTTTCAGATAGTTTTCCAGGCGAGTTGTCAGGCCGTGCTTAGGGTCGCTGATATTGATAGTTTCGGTTTTAACGGACCCGGTGACCTTTACCAATAGGTGCATGCACATGTTGGCCATATTCGCGCTTGGCGTATCTACAAACAGAAGGTGGTTTCCCTCGTTGTAGTAGCAGGTAAGAAGCGTTGTTTTTACAAATGCCGTCTTGCACATTTCGGCTAAGACCGCTTGCTTGAGTTCGTTTTTCACCGGACGGCTAATTTTCTCACCCAGCAAATTCTTTGCCTGTAGCTCCGCAATGCGTTCGCTGAGTTTGGCGACGATCGCTTTCGCCGGGATTACTTTTTCATCGTAGCGAATAGTGAAAGAGAACCCGCCAGTAATCGGGGTGATCATCTCACCGGTAATATCATTGGCCACGAAGCCATATCCATGGAACGCCGTTTCTATAACATCGGTGAACAGCTGCTCCTGCATGTGAGTCAGCAGGTTCTCAGTGTTAGGGAGCGTCGCCTTATAGGCGATGGCATTTTTGATTTGAGCAAGTTTCATCGTTATCTCCACACATTTTTTAGGTACGAGTGTCCCCGGCGCTGATTACGGATAATCAACACGATTGGCATCTAAGGGATTCACACAGAGAAGAGCTCTAGCCGGATAGACTGAATAACTCACTTCATACTTAAGTTAAGGTTAGCCAGAACCCTTCTCTGTGTGTGCCACTTTACGCAGTGGCCGCGCTCATGCCCTTGAGTAGTCACCCCGGTTCGTCTCTGCTCCCCGTTGGATCTAACCAGTGCGCAATTGGCTGTTACGCGTCGACACCGGTGCTTCTTTTCTCATTTAACCCTCACCAGATGCAAAGCTGGCTCTCTACGCGGAGACTCGGGAGCAGGTTACTACCCTGCCATTGCCACCTTTCGGCTGCTGCGGTCTATCCGTTTTACTTTCACATATGACCCCCTCATTTGTTCGTTGTGGTGGCCGGAGCTGATCCCGGCATTGGCGGTATTAGTCGCCCGATACAGTGTGTTCAGCCACGTTTCTTCTGCGTCATCACGGTCTCACCTGCATACAGCGAGTTACGGCAGAAACTGGAGCGCATCAGCCTGCGCATTCACCACAATGAAGAGAGCACTGCCGGTGTTATAACGGCACCGCCAGCTGGCCGTTGGTTTCCCGTAGTACAGCAGGATGAGCACTCAGCCAACGCCCCTGGAGGCCAAATACTCATGCTGCTGTAAAAAGGGCTGCGACCCGAGAAGCGCCCTGGTGTTGATGCTGCCGGGGCCGCCAATTGATACAAGGCAATGGTAATTTATCCGGATATCCGCGCTCGGTTTCCCTACGGTGCCGCCGGTTCGGCGCTATCTCCACACATAAATTAGAGCCTGGTCGTTTTACCACCTCAGGCGGCAGTGGTATCTTGGGTGTTCCTACACAACCAAGATATGAGGTTAAGCAATGTCTAGCAGTTACAGCGTTAATGAACGAATTGAGATAATCGATCAAAATTTAAGAAAAATGTTTGTAGCCCAGCATATTATGGCCCGTGTCATTAATGCGCTGGTTGTTGGTACTGGAAATTGTGATCAAATTATTGAAATAATCAATAATACAACTATGTCTGCACGTGATGGTTCATTTACAGATGAAGATGTGGAATATGCAAAGCAATTTATGCTGGAATCTATTTCTCATGTTCATCTAGAACTATAGCATTATGATGCTATCGTTACATCATTGAGCTCAATGTTGTTTTGAGCGATATTTAAAGGCCCATTTTCATTATGGGTCTTTTTTTTCTCTGTAACATCCGCCCGAAGAACAAAGATATCCACTGCTGCATTTTTAGTAAGCTCGGTAATTCTCACTTCAATGCACTCCAATTTTTGCAGTAGTTCTCTCTTTTTATAAAGAGCACACGCAAGGCTGTTAGCAGCACTAACCTTTTCTTCCATCCACTTAAGCAGGTCGTCATTTGACATGTTGCCAGCTATCACTTGTGGTTCTTGCTGTTCCATAACTCCTCCTCATCTTCACATCGCTGTAGGTAGCACTACTTGTCATCCACATAGACACTCACAAATGCCTATGTGGATGGCTATCAGACTGGTCACACCCATGCTTCCACATGCGTTTTACCCCTCGCACTCGTCACATCTGCTGATATCAGCCTGTGAGTCTAAGCGGTCATCGAGTTGTAGTGTTCCGTCCCGATGAGTAAACTTTAAGACAACTTAAAATGCACGTCAAGGTATTCGTAAAGAAAACTTAAATATTTTTGTGTGATTGGTTTTGCGGGGTGGGGTTTTATGTTGATGGCGCCCCGCGGGGCGCAGTGTTATGGGAGGTTGGTAATCTTGGCATCAACGACAACGCCGATGATCTGGCAGTTCCCGTTGATCTCTATCATTGGGTATTGCGGGTTTAGCGGCTTGAGGAATCTCCGCCCTGAATCGATGACCAGTTTTTTGAACGTTGCTTCATTGTCATTAACTAGTTTTGCCACTACTAATTTTCCGTTATCCGGGGCTGCTTCTGGATCAACGAGAATCGCCATACCCTCTGGGATGCTCAATCCCACAGGAGATGTCATTGAATCCCCCTTAACATCTAGCCAGAACGATGATGCGTGGCATTCCTCTGTAGTTCCATACCACCTGTCTACAGCCATTATTGGATATGCCTCTATTGCCTCACTCCATTGCCCAGCACTTACCCAGCTGATCACTGGGTACATCCCTTTCTGCGTTCTCTCCTTTCTGAATTCAATGTTGTGATCTACATCGCCACCATTAACCAGGTATTCGGCGCTGCACTGTAAGGCCTCAGCCAAGTTCAGGAGGGCATCTCCCCGTGGGGATGTCTCATCACGCTCCCATTGAGAGATGGCAACGTTAGAGACACCAACCACCTTACTTAAAGACACCTGACTTAGCTTCAGCTCTTTCCTCCGCTTATGGATGCGGGACCCCATGGTTTCGCTTTTCATAGTTAAGACATCTTAAATCTTGTTGACTTAAGAATCCTTTATATCGATAATTAAAGAATACTTAAATATGGAGGTAAACATGCTCAAGAAAGCAGTTATTGAGCACTTCGGTAGCCAGCATGCAGTAGCGAAGGCTTTGCAGGTCAGTGACTCTGCTGTCTCTCAGTGGAAAGGGGTGATTCCTGAGCGTGCTGCGCTTCTCGTTCACCAAATCACCAAGGGAAAACTGAAGTACTCAAAGGATTTTTATAAAAAAATCGCCTAAGCACCACCGCTCTTTAACGGACAGATATAGAACGTGATGATTTCAGTTTAGTTGCAATCGATAGAACAGCATACCCACCAAGGGGAAGAAGAGATGGTAGACATCAAGACAACGATCAAAGAGATGTGCAAGGCATTTCCTGGTGGCCAAAAGGCGATGGCCACACAGCTTGGCATGACCTATGACGCGTTCCGCAACCGCCTGGATCAGAAGTGCGCTAGCCGGTTCTTCACGTTGGCGGAGATAGAGCTGATGGAGGATTTGTCGGGGACGAAACTGTTTGCAGAGTACAGTTCGGCTCGCGTTGGGAATGCCACCTTTGAGGTTCCAGCACCAGAGCAGATCGACAACGTAGAGCTGTATGACTATGCACAGCGCAATGCTATAGCCAGTGGTGAGTTAGCGAAAGCACAACGAGAAGCGGCTTCTGATGGCGTTATCTGCGCTGATGAGTTTGCTGATTTGGCGTCGTTATTTATGGCTTCGGTGGGATGCTTTGCGATGCACTTCTACGCCCATTCGGTTCTGTATGGGGCGCCAGTCAATAATTCGTGGTTGTTTTCAATGGAAGGGGTGACGCACAGGGAATGCCGTCCCTGTGCGTCGGTTGCGCATAACTCTGTGTGGAGATAAACGCATGAACATTTTAAACCCAAAACGTCCATCAACGCAATTTCGGTGCCGGATTGTTGGTGGCCGCCTGAGCTATGAGCAAATCGTAGCGGCGTCTAATAGACACGGCAACAACCAACAGCGCCAGGGTTTGGTAGTCGGTCGTGCAGCGGTTGATGCGGCGTGGGGTGAGTTTTACGGGAACGGGAGGGTGCATGGCTAAGTTTCCGAGGGTTGGCCATATGTACAAAGATCGCTATGGCCATACCGTGCGTGTGGTATCCACATGCGCTGATAAGCAGCGGGTGGCATATCAACTGAAGGGGTATGAGTGGACGATTAACGCGGCCCTGATCGTGTTTAACGCCCGTTTTCGGAGGGATGCGGCGTGAGTATGACTCTGATGGCAAAGGCCATGGCGATTAAGGTTGGGAATCCTGTCCGTAAGCTTGTCCTTATCAAGCTGGCCGACAATGCCAATGACAACGGGGAGTGCTGGCCGTCATATCAGCACATCGCCGATCACTGTGAATGCAGCAAGAGCGCGGTGAGAACGCACATTGAAGCACTAATAGGTATGGGCGTATTGGTGAAAGAGAACCGCATCGGGAATAACAACGGGAAGGGTAATAAATCGAACGTTTATTACCTGAACTTGAATACCCCTATGTCAGCAGAAAGCACACCCCCTGTGCCGTCAAAAAGCATAGCCCCTATGTCGTCAAAAAGCACAGCTATGTCATCAGGCGACACCCCCTGTGCCGCCACGTGGCAGACCCCTGTGCCGTCAGATGACACCAGAACCTATCAGTTAGAACCAGTCATAGAACCTATTGGGGAAAAACAAACATCCGACAGGAAAATTAAAAGGGCTACGCAACTGCCTGACGATTTCAAACCGAGTGATTCTCACCGAGCTATGGCCAGTGAGTTTGGCGTTGATATCGATCTGGAGCTCGCCCAGTTCTGTGATTATCACCTAGCCAAAGGGACCACGTTCAAAAGCTGGCCCGCCGCATTCAACACCTGGCTGCGCAATGCCAAGAAGTTCGCCGGCAATCGCGGGCAACGATCCAAGTCCGAGACGGCAGGAGATACCACGCTGCGTGATGCTGCGTTCCGCCGGTTTATCGGATCCGGTCTACCACTGCGTGAGCCGTCAGCACTGGAGCTGGCAGCCCGTAAGGCGGCCAGCATGGCAAACATCAGCAAGATGTCACCGGAGTGGGCGCAGAAGCGCTGGAACAGTATCTGGACCGAAGTTGAGCAGCGCCAGGGCGCAGCAGGGGAGGCAGCATGAGCATAAAAAAATCGGCTATGGCCACAGCACACTGCGAGCGTGCGGAGTCGTTGGCATCGCGTGGGTTTTACCGTAGGGCGATCACTGAGCTGACCGCGGCGGCCATGTGCGCCAGTGCGTCACAGATCGGCGGTGTTGTGGAGCGCCGTAACGAGCTATCGCGCCGTGTGCGCTGTGTGCAGCGTACCAGCGGGGATCCGCGTATGGACTATGACAACTGCGTAGGGGGCGTACTGTGAGCGTTAAATCCAATACCCCGGCAGAGGCCAAGGACTGTTGGCAGACCCCGCTATGGTTATTCGATGCGTTAGATCTCGAGTTCGGCTTCTGGCTGGATGCAGCGGCGTCAGAGAGCAACGCCCTGTGCGTTAAATATCTGACCGAGGCAGACAACGCCCTGGGGTGTGAGTGGGATAGCGCTGGAGCTGTCTGGTGTAACCCGCCATACAGCAAGATCGGGCCTTGGGTCGCTAAAGCGGCAGAGCAGAGCGCGCGGCAGATCCAGACGGTAGTGATGCTAGTCCCGGAGGATATGAGCGTGGCTGGTTCAGCGAAGCGCTGAAAACAGTCGATGAGGTGAGGGTGATCACCGGTGGCCGTGTCAACTTTGTCCATGCTGTGACGGGAGCGGAGCAGAAGGGGAATAGCAAGGGGTCAATGCTACTGATTTGGCGTCCGTTCACTAACTCTCGCCGCATGATAACGACCGTCTCAAAATCAACGCTGGAGGCTATAGGCCGTCCAGTAAGGAGTGCGGCGTGAGGCTGTACCTTCCGTTTCCGCCAAGCGTTAACACCTACTGGCGCGCCCCCTCGCGGGGTCCGCTTGCCGGCCGCCATTTGGTTAGCGCCAAAGGGCGAGCATTTCACACCGAATGCCGAGCCCGCGTACTGGAGCAGCTGCGCCGCTATCCGGTGCCGATGGCCGGTGATCTGTCTGTGCATGTTGTCCTGTACCCGCCGACCCGCGCCCGCCGTGATCTGGATAATTTTTTCAAAGCACCGTTGGACTCCATGACGAAGATCGGCATCTGGCATGACGATAGTCAGGTCAAGCGGTTGACGGCCGAGTTCGGCGAAGTGGTAAAGGGCGGCTGTGTAGAGATCACGGTACAGCAAATCTTATCGTTACCTAAGAAGCTTACGGGCAAATAGTATGCCAATTATGCCAATCATGATTTTTCATTTTATTTGTAATGCCTTATATAACAAAAAGATTTTCATGCGGGCTGTTTTAATATCCAGTAGAATAGACAGACCGCATAGCCATGCCGGGGTATGTGGGGACAATCAACTGTGTGGAGGTAGTGATGAGTCAATTGATCTCGATTGATGGTATCTGCGTTCGTCAGGATGTTGGTGGACGTTTCTGCTTAAACGACTTGCACCGGGCAGCCGGTGGCGAAAAGCGTCACCAGCCCACAAACTGGCTGGCTCTGGCGCAGACCAAAGAGCTTATCGGAGAAATAATCGCCACTCCTGAGATTACAGGAGTGCTGGATAATCAACCTACTAGCGTAATAAATGGCGGTGACAACCGTGGTACATATGCGTGCAAGGAGCTTGTCTACGCGTATGCCATGTGGATCAGCGCAGCGTTTAATCTAAAAGTTATTCGCACATTTGACGCGATACAGTCTGCTGCCAGGGATAACTGCGCTGCCGATAAGGTGCAGGCGGGTATCATGATCTTGGAGTCTGCAGCCAAGACCCTCAATCTCTCCAATTCCTCTAAACTGGCCGGTTACCAGAAACTGCAGCAGTTCGTTGGCATTCCTGAGTTGATGCCGGCCTATGCCATCGATGCCCCATCAGATGCCGCCGATGGGTCAAGCAGGCCGACAAGCTCACTCACTGCCATTTTGAAGCGTCACAACATTCCCATATCGACACCGGCCGCATACCGGCGCCTGGTGCAGTTAGGCATCGTTCAGCACTGTGAGCGCCCTAGCTGCTCAGCTAAGGCCAAGAATGGCGTTAAGGCGTTCTGGGCAGTAACAGCGCGGGGCTGCCAGTACGGGAAGAACATCACGAGCCCGAACAACCCGCGCGAGACGCAACCACACTTCTTTGACTCCAGGGCGGGCGACCTGCTCAAGCTGATGATGATGGAGGCGCAGGCGTGATGGTGCTGACTAAGAAGCAGGAAGGTGTGTTGAGCTTTATCAGTGATTTTATCGCTGCTAACGGTTTCCCTCCAACGCGTGCGGAGATTGCCAGGGGGATTGGCTTCCGCTCACCTAACGCCGCAGAGGATCACCTCAAGGCGCTGAGCCGCAGTGGCGCCATTGAGCTGATCCGCGGTACTGCTCGTGGTATTCGGATTCGGGAGACAGCGTAATGCGCATGCTGTTTACCGCGTACCCGCAGCGGAGTGCTGGCGTTGTCCTGCTGAAAACCGGAAAACTGACGCGCCGTTTCACCGATGGCCAGCGCGTGATGCTGGCCGATGTACCCGCGGCATTTCATGACAGCCCCGCCGGCGAACTGGTGTCTGAGCAGCTAATCGCGGCGGATCCGGTGTGGCGTCCCTTCTTTGCACATGAGCGCGTGCAGAAAGCTGCGGGCCTGTACATGAACTTTTCGGAATATTTGGAAAATTTCCACTACTGCCAGTGGAAAGGTGTGCGCGATGGATACCACGACATACAGCTGACCAATACCGATGGCGAGCATGGTGGAGCCAGGCTGTGTTGGACCTGCGACAACGCCATGCGCGGTACTGATGGCAAGTTGTTTATAGAGCTGTGCGAGAAAAACCGTGCTGAGTGGGTGATCGAGTCTGCCCGCCGTGGGCTCAAGATGCCGGAAGGGCATCAGTTGACTGAGCCAGAGCTGTGTTGGTGGGCCTTGGAGTTCGGTGTCACTGACCTGATCCCCGGAGGCATTGCGCGCCGGATCACTGGCGTAGAGCCGGAGGAGATCACTGGCGTGATGAGCGAGTCAACCATCATCCCGGATCGGCCAACGGCTCAGGGGGTTCTGGCTGCCAAGGTGAAGGCGGCGGAAGCCTCCATCCCCCAGGAGAAAATGAAGCCGGTGATCAAGCTGGCGGCGGATGAAGCACCGGCGGCAGGCTTTATGCTGCGCCCCAAGCTGCAGCGCTGGGAGTGCCCGACATATTTGCGCTGGGTGAAGATTCAGCAGTGCAGTGGGTGCGGTAGTTCTGCTGACGATCCGCATCACATCATCAATTCAGGTCTAGGGTTGGGTGGTGTCGGAACCAAGACCCATGACCTGTATGTGATCCCGCTATGCCGGCGGTGTCACGACGAGCTGCACCGGGACGTCAGTACCTGGGAGCGGCAGCACGGCAGCCAGATAGAGCTGCTAGTGCAATTCCTCAATAGGGCGCTGGGTATCGGCGCAATTTTTACAGCTTAATGTGTGGAGATAGCTGATGTTTTATCCTGATTGTGTGGCTACGGCCAATGGTAGTGATTTGAAACTGCGGACTCTGGATCGGGTGTGGCTGCAGGGGCGCCTGCGTATGTGGGGTCGCTGGGCGCTGGTAAGACGTAACCAAGGGGCTGCTGGTATTCTGTCAAAGCTGATTTGTGACCCTACGATCTCAAAAGCAGCATTGCTGAGGGCCAAGCGGCAGCTGGTGCGTTCAGGAATAACGAGTGAAGAATTGCAGGCCATTTTCGACTGCATCAAAGGCGATCGCGCTGCCAGTAGCCTTTTATTCCTGAGCGATGATGAGGGGGTGGTGATTGATGGAGTGATTGCAAGGGTGTTAGGTACGGGCCAGTTGAGGGTAATCAAGGATCATTATTGCCATCGGAAGAGCTGCTATCAGATTGCTGTAGAGCGGCATGAGAAAGACCCTAGCGCGTGCCTGAGAACGCATCAGAACCGGGTGAATGCGTGGTTAGCGGCTGCTGAGTTTGCGCTGTTTAAGCCGCTGCGGGATGCGTTAAAAAAAGACAGTTGACATTCTTACCGAAAAAGTTAGTATTTTGATATACGCTTAGCGAAGCTGCGCCGGCTCGGCAGACAGCAAAAGCGAAACGAATTTGATTAACCCGCCATTGAGCGGGTTTTTCGTTTTTGTCCGTAGCAGTGCTGGTATACGATTAAAACGATGCCGATGGGCGCGCATCGTGGGTTTGGTTTGTCAATAAGCGATAGGTCATCGCTCAGTCCAGAAAACTTTTTTTATCTTTAACCAGAAATCCAGAGGATGTTCCTTCTGGATAATCCATTAGCCTGTTAATGAATGTCTTTAAATCATTACCGTGATGCAATGATGTTAGTGAATTGTTGATGTCGCTCTTGAGCTCCCTTACCAGATGGCCTGATGGGTCGATACGCTCAATTGTTTTTACTATGTTGTGAAATATAAGGCTAACGGCCTGCTCTCTGACAACCATCATTATTTTTATTTGGTCTAACTCTGATTTCGTCTCGTAATCCATGCCGCCTCCCAGACCATGATTAACCAGCCATACCTTAAATATCTATTTCAAAGTATAGATTAACCATGGCTCGTCAGCGGTTGCGATAACCAATACTACTTTCCAATGAGTGGCCATTAGTGGCGCGCTCTCTGCTTGCCTGGGTGAGCAATCAACTATCGCCCAGCGTTCGCTGAGCGCGAACAAAAGGAGCTATCCATGAGTGATCCGCTAACCGGTACGGGGTCGGCTGCCGGGGCGTTGGCTGGGGTGACGTTTGTCGGGATCTTTTCCGGTGCGGACGCTGGCGTAGTCATTGCGGCGTTTGCGGGGGCCGTTGTGTTTGTCCTATCGGCTGTGGAGTTTCCCGCGTGGAAGCGCATCGCTTTTGGCTTTGTGTCGTTCCTGATGGGGGTTATTGCGGCAGGGTTTACGGCATCGATTATCGATTGGTTTCTCCCTGACCAGGTCGTAGTCGATAAGCCGATCGGCGCGTTGGTGGCGAGTGCCTGCGTTATCTGGGTGCTAATGTTCATCATCTCGAAAGCCAAGAACCCGCCGCCCCTGAATTTTAAAGGGGGTGGCAAGTGACGATCGATCTGTTTCTGCTTCACATCAATGCAGCTGTGTGCGGGGTAATCGCCATGCGGCTGCTGCTGTTTCGTCGTAATGGCTCGCAGCATAAGCGCCTGGGCGCTGCTCTGGCCTATGTACTGATTGTGGCGTCGGCATCGGTGACGTTCCGGGTGCTGATCGGCGTGTATCACGCTGTCGACATATCCGAGACGATCATCAACGTGTTCTTCATGGCGTTGGTGATGAGAGCTAAGGGGAATGTTATGCAGTTATTTCGGGGGGCTTCGCGATGACCAAAGATGAAATTTTTGATGGGCTACTCAAGCGTGAGGGCGGATACGTTAACCATCCCGCTGATCGTGGTGGCCCGACGAATTGGGGTATTACAGAGAAAACGGCGCGAGCAAACGGCTATACCGGTGATATCAGCATGCTGTCACGCGATCAGGCGCTGCGCATCTATCGCGCAGATTATTGGGAAAGCCCACGCTTTGATCTGATCGACGTCGTTTCTCAACCCGTCGCCGCGGAGCTGCTCGATACTGGCGTTAACATGGGACCATCGGTAGCGGCCAAGATGCTACAGCGTTGCCTTACCGCCCTGAACGATAGCGGGCGCCTTTATCCTGACCTGCAGGTAGATGGGGTTATCGGTAATCGCACGGCCAACGCCCTGCGGGCCTATCTCGCAAAGCGTGGACATGACGGCGAGGCGGTATTGCTCAAGGCGCTGAACTGCTGCCAGGGGGCTCGCTACATCGAGCTATCAGAGGCGCGACCAGCTAACGAGGCGTTTCTGTACGGCTGGCTGCGTGAGCGGGTCGCTCTGTCTTAACCATATCTGACGTGTATCCAAGAGCCTCGGCTATGCCGGGGCTTTTTCGTATCTGCGCCATGCCCGGCGTAAACAATCACACAGAGCCTTATAGAAACAGGCCTCGGAGAAACGCCGTTATAGGTGGCGACCTCTCTGTGGGCGACGTTTCTGGGCAACGAGGCTTGTTTCTATAAGGTAACCATCGATATGAACACATCTGTAGCATCTTCTTATACCGACGCATCAAGCAATCATCATGTCGTTAATGAGTTCGCTGACATTGTTCCTGTTGTCAGTGGCCGGATCGGTGAGCGTGAAACCAATATTGTGAGTGCCAGAGCACTGCATGGTGCTTTGGGGGTTGGCCGAGACTTCACCAACTGGGTTAAAGGGCGGGTTAGCCAATACGGCTTCGTGGTTGGAGTTGATTACATCGCTGTTGAAAATTTGAGCTCGCCAAAACGGGCGAGCGCAAAATCTCGCCAACAAATAGAGCATGATTACTTGTTGACGCTGAACACAGCCAAAGAGCTGGCAATGGTTGAGCGTAGTGAACAAGGGCGCGCCATCCGTCGTTACTTCATCCAGTGTGAAGAGGCGTTACAGCTCACCGCCCCAGAGGCCGCCGCGCGCTATCGTCGCAAGCTAAAGGCTCGCATCGGAGTGGCAAACCTGTTTAAGCCGATGTGTTCTGCGTTGGAATCGGTAAGGGCTGAGCAGGGCAAGGCGACGCAGTCTCACCACTATAGCAACGAAAGTAACATGATCTCCCGCATCGTCCTGGGAGGCCTTACTGCGAAGCAATGGGCGGGTATGAATGGGTTGGTTGGGGATCCGCGTGACTCGATGAATGCCGAGCAGTTGGAGCATCTGTCTTATCTGGAAAGCACCAATATAACCCTGCTGGATATGGGGATGGATTACCTGCAGCGAAAGGTTGAGCTAACCCGACTATCCCAGCGTTGGATGGCGCGGCGCCTGGGTTCGTGATGGCTTTTGTTTAACGCCACTACAAAAATAGCGGTGGCAGTGTTCAGGCCTTGAATGATGCGAAGAAAATCGCATCGGTCATCACTATCAAGGGTGGGATTACATGGTTGGTGAACGGTTATGGAAGCCACTGGCGCTAATCGCGGCGGTGACTTTGTCGTATTGGGGGCTATCGTCCTGGCGCTATGCCGCTGGCCATGCAGATGGAAAGGCTGAGGCTGATCGAGCGTGGCAGGCCAAATGGTCACAGCGTGATGCCGGGGAAGCTCAGGCGATTACAGACAACGTGATGCTGACGCTCAACATCATGAATCAGGCGGTGGAGGCTAATCGAAATGCAAAGCACCAGATCGCACTGGAGTCACAGAGAGCCGCGCGAGATATCGCGGTGGCTGTTGCGGGCGATGATTGCACTAGTCGGCCTGTGCCTGCTGTCGCTGCTCAGCGGCTGCGTCAGTACGCGGACAGTGTACGTTCCGGCGCCAGTGCCACCGATCAGCACTGAGTTAACTGCCGATACGCCAGTACCGGTAGTACCTGATCCGCTGACCTGGGGGGGCAGCTTGGATTTGAATATCAGCTTGCTATCAGCGTTGGGTCAGTGCAATGCGGATAAGGCGGGGATCCGGCGCGTGGAACTGATGCGCGCCTCTCCTGCAACAGGCAATAAAAATCATATCGACAACATAAGGTAATGAATGATGGAGAAAGCAGTGCAGATTGCAGTAAACACCCCGGCGTTTAAGTTCGACCTGAATCAGATGGTCAATGTACGCGTTAGTGATGAGTTCGGCGAGGTGCGTGGGCGCGCTCAGTATGCCAATGCTGAGAACCAGTATTACATCCACTACCGCGCCGCTGATGGCCGTGCAACTTCGTCCTGGTTCGATGAATCCCTGCTGGTCGCTGCAGAGGATGATTGCCACCCTGGTTGTCCTATCTATAGCTGTGCCGAAATGCCGGAAGGGGCGACGGTAGAAGACGAGTAAGCATTACAGCAGGCCTTCAGTGGGGGGTCTGTGATAATGTAGACTTGTGTTTTTTCTGAGCGCCCCATGTATAGAAAACTATCATTGTGGTAAGTACCCAAAATGGAGGACTTATGCTTCAAGATTATTTTTCACATTCTACATCCGATCAAGAGCGTCGCTTGCTGGCAGTACAGGCAGCTTTAGAGATTGTAAAAGCTTCTGTTGGCTCTCCTACTTCTTATACTGGTGGTAAAGCTTTTGCTGATTTTAAGGCTGTAACTGAAGGGGTTGGCTCATTAGCTGATGCTATCCAGGATGCACTGGAAAGCAATGATGATGAATAATTGTTATTCCTAATTAATAACCCGCTGCGGCGGGTTTTTTATTGTTATTACCACACTCAGAGCAATTATCGTTACAGCCAGGCCGCCATGTGCGGCCTTTTTCATGGGGGTATGTATGACGTCATCACCGTTTCAATTCACGCGAGGACGCCGCTGCAGCTATTGCGGTTCGTTAACGCATATCGTTCAATTCTGCCCCAAAACGTATGCGGGGCGCTCGAATATAGAGAGCCGTGAGCGGGTTAAGCAGCTGGTTAACAGCACCCGTAACCAATAATCGGTTTGCGCCGCCTGTCGCCGTGTCCTCTCCTTAACCGAGACCATGCCATCCTTCATGTGAGTGGGCGGGGTCATTCAAAAACAGGTAACGCCGGGGTGGTTCCCACATGCTCGCCAGCTGGAGCTATGGCGGAGGAATCCAGCGCACCAATCAACAAATGATAACCATTATCAAAAGGTACTCCCTGAGGGTGGCCCTACTGCGGGTCACGCGCCACGCGGCGGGCGGCTAGTTTTTGCACTTTGATCGCCATCATCAGCACCTGCCGTAATATCATGATTAATATATAAAAAATATAGATCCATCTGGTGAGTGTGTTTTGCACTGTCGCCAGGTGCATTTTTCTTATTCGTTGAATTTTAATGCGAAATTGTGTTTTAAGGTGGTGAATCGGGGTGTGAGATGGGAACTGTTGACGATCTTGGCACTGCCTTTGCGTGGAGTATCTCTAAGATTTCAGAGGCTTTTTCTCTTGATCGGGCCACAGTGCGCAAACGGCTGGCCGAAGCTGGTGTAGAGCCAGCCGGAGAGAGTAGAGGGAATTCCCTATATGCTCTCCGTGATGTCGGGCCAGCGCTGTTTTCTACTAATAGCGCTCCTGCTGATATCGATGCCATTCAAAACCCCGCATTGATGCCACCAAAGGACCGTAAGGACTGGTATCAGTCCGAGAATGAGCGCGTGAAGCTGGAGGAGAGTACACGGCAACTGATCCCGGAGTCTGAGGTTGTGTCTGTGTTTTCCAGTATGACAAAAGCCGTTGTTCAGGTGCTTGAAACCGTACCAGATCTTCTAGAGCGCGATTGCGCATTGTCTCCGCAGGCTGTCTCGCATGTCCAAAATGTCATTGATGATCTGCGTTTTACGCTGGCTGAACGCACATACCATGCCTGCGCATCGGATTTGGCCGGCAGTGAGGAGGGGCTAGGGGAGGACTGATGTACGCATCCGCAAAAATGATAGGGCAGGATTTATCGGCTCGATTAAAGCCGCCGCGTCGAATGAGGGTATCCGAGGCTGTTGGGAAGTATATGCGAGTGCCAAAGAGTGCAGGCAACTCTGT
Organism: Edwardsiella anguillarum ET080813; assembly: GCF_000264765.2. Lineage (GTDB taxonomy): Bacteria > Pseudomonadota > Gammaproteobacteria > Enterobacterales > Enterobacteriaceae > Edwardsiella > Edwardsiella anguillarum. The sequence continues at coordinate 498,224 of NZ_CP006664.1, read as the reverse complement.
CGCTTGGGATCCGAATGTGTCGCCGTATGTGCTAGAGCCGTTGGATTGTCTGTCGTCGAGAGAGTTTGATGCGGTGATTTTTGTCGGTCCCGCCCGAACGGGGAAGACCGTGGCGCTGGTTGATGGATGGATTGTTTATAACATTTGCTGCGACCCGTCCGACATGCTGATTGTGCAGATCTCTGAGGAGAAAGCCAGGGAGCATTCGAAAAAACGCCTTGACCGTACTTTCCGCTGTAGCCCAGCAGTGCGCCGTCGGATGAGCCCGCGCCGGAATGACAATAACGTTCATGACAAAATTCTACGTGATGGATCCTATCTAAAAATTGGTTGGCCATCGGTAAACATTATGTCGTCATCAGACTACCGCTTTGTAGCGCTGACTGACTATGACCGTCTGCCGGAGGACATTAATGGTGAGGGTGATGCTTTTAGCCTGGCATCTAAGCGCACCACAACGTTTATGTCGGCTGGGATGACTCTGGTTGAGAGCTCGCCAGGGCGAGATATTGTAGATACGAAGTGGAAGCGGACGACGCCACATGAGGCGCCTCCCTCGACGGGGATCTTGTCACTCTACAACCGAGGCGATCGCCGGCGCTGGTACTGGCCATGTCCCCACTGTGGTGAGTTTTTCCAGCCGATTATGGAGAACGTTGTCGGCTATAGAGATAACCCGGATCCCATGGAGGCCAGCGAGGCGGCTCGGGTACAGTGCCCACACTGTATGGGGCTGATTGAACCGCATCAAAAGCGTGAGCTTAACGCGCGCGGCATCTGGCTGCGCGATGGGGAAATTAGCTATGCCGATGGTGAGCGTAGCGGAACGCCACGTCGATCTCGTATCGCGTCTTTTTGGATGGAGGGGCCGGCGGCGGCGTACCAGACCTGGGCGCAGCTTATCTATAAAATTTTGACCGCTGAACAGGAGTATGAGGCGACCGGTAGTGAGGAGACGCTGAAAACGGTCATCAATACTGACTGCGGGCAGCCGTATATGCCGCGCCGTTCGCTGGAAAGCCGCAAGAGCGATGTCCTTATGGCGCGTGCGGAAGTGATAGAGAAGCGCGTTGTACCGGAAGGCGTGCGCTTCCTGATCGCGACGGTGGACGTACAGGGTGGTAAGAATCGTCGTTTTGTCGTGCAGATTATCGGTTATGGCGCCGATGGCGAGCGCTGGGTAGTCGATCGCTACAACATCCGCTATTCCATGCGGTTCAATGAGAATGGGGAAAGTCAGCCGATTAATCCGGCTTCATTCGCTGAGGATTGGGACCTGTTGAGAACGGATGTTCTTGATAAAACCTATCCTTTGGAGTCATCGCCGGATATTCGCATGCCGATATTGGCGATGGGGGTCGATTCTGGGGGTGAAGATGGCGTCACCGATAACGCCTACACTTTTTGGCGCCGTTGCCGCCGTGACGGTGAGAGTCGGCGTGTCTATTTGCTGAAAGGGGATAGCGTATCCCGCAGCAAGCTGATCTCGCGCTCTTACCCTGACAACACAGACCGCTCCGACCGCCGTGCAAAGGCCCGAGGTGACGTTCCTATCTATCTGCTGCAAACCGATAAGCTCAAGGATCGGATCTCTGGTGCGCTATCTCGCGATATTCCTGGACCAAATTATATTCATTTCCCCGACTGGCTTGGGGAGTGGTTCTATGAGGAATTGACGTATGAGGAGCGCGATATCAGCGGGAAATGGCGCAAGCCAGGGCATGGCGCAAACGAGGCGTTCGACCTTTTCTGTTACGCGCATGCCATCGCCATTCTTCGTGGGTATGAACGTATTAATTGGGAGAGCCCTCCCGTGTGGGCGCGTTTACCTACTGAGCCATCATCAAAACCAGTAACGCAGCCCGCGTCCGAAGAAAATAAACCGGTTAACACAATCAATTTCGAGGCCGTCCTCGCGGCGCCAACTGTTGTTCCTGATAAAGAGATTAAGGGAGGGTGGATACTGTGACGCGAGAAGAATTGGAGCAGCGGCGCCAGGCTTATTTGGAGGCTGAGCGCGCCGTGTTAATGGGGAAGTCCATCTCAATTAACGGGCAGGAAATGACGATGGAAAGCCTGTCGGTGATCCGCAAGGGGCTGGAGGATATCGACGCGCAACTACGAGCTAAAACCCGACCCCGCAGTTTGCACTCAGTAGCGAGGTTCTAATGGGTATCTTGGGGAAGATGGTGACGGCTATTGCGCCTCACTGGAAGTTGTCACGCCTACGCGCTCAGCACACTATTCGGGCGTATGAGGCGGTCATGCCTACGCGTACGCATCGAGCGCACCGAGAAAATCGCTCACCTAATCAAGCCACGCAGTTTGGCGGCAAGTCATTGCGCGAGCAAGCGCGGTGGCTAGATGAAAACCACGATCTGGTTATCGGCGCTTTGGATAAATTGGAAGAGCGGATTATCGGCTCACGGGGAATCATCGTTGAGCCACAGCCCCTAACGCCGGACGGTGCGTTAAATAAGGAGCTGGCCGAAGATATCCGCATGGCGTGGGCCGAATGGTCGGTAGCTCCAGATGTATCTGGTCAGTATACGCGGCCCGTGTTGGAGCGCTTGCTGTTGCGTACCTGGTTACGTGATGGCGAAGTGTTTGTGCATACCATCTGCGGATCGGCGGTGGGGTTATCTAAGGTTGCCGGTGTTCCTTGCTGGCTGGAGGCGATGGAGCCGGATTACGTGCCGTTAGGCATGAGCGATCAAGAAACGAATCTGGTTCAGGGGATCCAGTTTAATAACTGGATGCGTCCTACTGGCTATCAAGTCTATAAGACGTATCCGGGGTTTGGCGTTGGTCTCGCTGATACCAAGGTAATCTCTGCAGATAATATGCTGCATCTGAAATTTACCCGCCGGTTAAATCAGGCTCGCGGGGTGTCGCTGTTATCTGGCGTCATTATTCGTTTGGCCGATCTCAAAAATTACGAGGACAGCGAGCGTATTGCGGCGCGACTTGGCGCGGCGTTTGGCGCCTATATCAAGCGGGGTGACGCACAGACCTTTAATGACGACAACTACGAAAAAGGCAAAGAGCGAGAGCTGAATATTACGCCTGGGATGATCTTTGACGGCCTTGGTCCGGGTGAGGATATCGGGATGATTAAGTCAGATCGCCCGAATCCGAATCTTGAGACGTTCCGCATGGGGCAATTACGAGCCGTCGCCGCAGGAACCCGAAGCAGCTTTTCCTCTATCGCCCGTAACTACGATGGCACATACAGCGCGCAACGCCAGGAGCTGGTCGAGGCGCAAGAGGGTTACGCCATCCTGCAAGATGCCTTTATCGCTGCTATTACTCGCCCGATGTATCGCCGCTGGCTGTCCGCTGCGATTGCAGCTGGCCGTATTACTGTCCCGCGCGGTATCGACAAAGAAACGCTATTCAACGCCGTTTACAGCGGCCCCGTTATGCCGTGGATTGACCCACTCAAAGAGGCCAACGCCTGGAAGGTCATTCTTCGTGGCGGCGCCGGTACGGAAAGTGACTGGATCCGTGCCCGAGGCGGAACCCCGGCAGATGTGAAACGTCGTCGTAAGGCTGAAATCGACGAAAACAGAGAGCTGGGGCTGGTGTTTGATACCGATCCGGCTAATGACACAGGAGGAGATCCCAGTGGTGGGAAAGAAGAACCAAATCATGAGTCCAAAGGGGATGGCCGCACTCGGAGCCGGACGCGGTAGTAACTGGTACAGCATGAAAGCCAGTGCGGAGGATACGGCGGACATCAGTATCTATGAAGAAATTGGCGGGTGGGGTATTTCAGCCCGCCAGTTTGCTGAGGAGCTGACAGCGTTGGGGCAGGTGAACCACATTAATCTGCACATCCACTCCCCAGGCGGTGATGTCTTTGATGGCATCGCCATCTATAACCTGCTGAAAAATCACCCAGCCAGCAAAACGGTGTATATCGATGGCCTGGCCGCTTCGATGGCCTCGGTGATCGCCATGGTTGGTGACCCAATCATCATGCCGGAAAACGCCATGATGATGATCCACAAGCCCTGGGGCGTTGCCGGCGGTGATGCCAATGAAATGCGTGATTACGCTGATTTGCTGGACAAGGTTGAATCAGTGCTGATCCCGGCCTATGCCGAGAAAACAGGGAAGACGGCAGACGAGATCGCGGCGCTGCTGGAGCAAGAGACGTGGCTGAGCGGCGTCGAGTGTGTCGAGCAAGGATTCGCTGACAAAACCATCAAGCCTGTCAAGGCGATGGCCTGCATCCAATCTAAACGAGTAGAGGAATTCGAACATATGCCGAAGAGCATCCGTAATCTGATCAATCCGCAAGCCAATGCTGGCCGTCAGCCTACCCATCAGGAACCGGCGGCGCCGGCGGGAAATCTCGACGTTAACGCTATTCGCGCCCAGGTGCAGGAAGAGCAGCGCCAGCGTGTCACCGGTATCCAAGACCTATTTGCCATGTTTGGTAACCGCCATGCCGATCTGATGGCGCAGTGCGTGTCCGATGTCGATTGCTCTGTCGATCAGGCAAAGGACAAGCTGCTGGCCGAATTGGGTAAAGGTGCGACGCCGACCAATCAGCTGAACGGTACGCAGAACCGCACTAACTCGCACATCTACGCGGGCAACGGTAACTTCACTGGCGATGGCATTCGTGCTGCCCTGATGGCGCAATCCGGCTATGAAGAAGGCCAGCGCGATAACCCGTATGCCGGGATGACGCTGCGCGAAATGGCGCGAATGTCGCTGACAGAGCGTGGGATCGGCATTGCCGGCTATAACCCGATGCAGATGGTCGGTCTCGCTTTTACCCACTCAAGCTCAGACTTCGGCAACATCCTGCTGGACGTGGCCAATAAGTCTATTCTGCAAGGCTGGGAGGATGCAGGGGAGACGTTTGAGCAGTGGACGAAGAAGGGGCAGCTTTCCGACTTCAAAGTTGCGCATCGTGTCGGCCTGGGTGGCTTCTCCTCACTGCGTCAGGTGCGCGAGGGAGCTGAGTATAAGTACGTTACCACCGGTGATAGCCAAGCGACGATCGCGCTGGCGACGTATGGTGAGCTCTTCAGCATTACTCGCCAAGCTATCATCAACGACGATCTGAACATGCTGACCGATGTGCCGATGAAGTTGGGGCGAGCCGCCAAGGCGACGATCGCTGATCTGGTTTATGCCGTTCTGACGAAAAACCCGAAAATGTCGACGGATGGTGTCGTGCTGTTTGATAGCGCCAAGCACCATAACGTATTGAGCAGTGCCGCCATGGATGTTCCCAGCCTGGATAAAGGTCGCCAGCTGATGCGGACGCAAAAAGAAGGCGATCGCCATCTGAACATCCGTCCGGCGTTTGTCCTGGTTCCGACAGCGATGGAGGCCAATGCCAATCAGGTTATTAAGTCGGCCAGCGTTAAGGGGGCTGACGTTAACTCTGGCGTTATTAACCCGATCCAGAACTTTGCCACCGTTATCGCCGAACCGCGCCTGGATGATGCCAGTGTATCGACCTATTACCTGGCGGCCGCGAAAGGCAGCGACACGATTGAGGTCGCCTATCTCAACGGCGTAGACGCTCCGTATATCGATCAACTGGATGGTTTCGACGTTGATGGAGTGACGACGAAAGTCCGCATTGACGCGGGCGTTTCTCCGCTTGATCACCGCGGCCTGGTGCGCTGCTCTGCATCGTAATATCGGCCGATAATCCGAATACCACGAACTGGCCCTTATGGGCTTTTTTTATGTCCTGAATTTGGCCTCTCACGGAGAGGCCTGGAGGCTTTATGGCTAAAAATTTTGTACAGGAAGGTAAGACCATCCAGTTTACTGCGGCGAAGGCCACGGAAAGTGGCGCCCTGGTTCAAGTGGGCGACGTTATGGCTGTTTCCATTTCCGATGTTGCTGCTCAAGCGCAGGGCGTTGGCATGGCTGAGGGGGTATTCCTGTTACCGAAACTGCGGACCGATGATATGGCCACCGGTAAAAAGGTGTACCTGAAGAGCGACAAAGTGCAGCTGGCCAATAGTGCCAGCGAGCCCTATGTCGGTGTGGTGTGGGAGGCTGCCGGCACTAGCGATGATTTCGTGCCGGTAAAAATCAATGCCTAACCCATTCGACGAGCTGGCTGGCAGGATGGACGCGACTATCTCTCAGCGTTTCGGTAAGCCAGCCGAGATCAACGGCACTTCGGTTATCGTGGTGCCCTCATCGTTATCAGCGATTCTCGGTCCAGTGGAAGCCAGCGTGCTGACTCTGATCGTGTTTTCACCCGGCTATCGGCCACGGCGCGGTGACGATGTGAGGTGGAACCAGAAAGCCTACACCGTGAGTAAGTTTCATCAGCAAAACGGGAAGTGGGTGATCCAACTGGAGATCGGCTAATCGGGGGGGGTATGGCATTAGTTAAAGGCATGGACAGGTTGGAGGCCGTCCTGCGTGATCTCAGCGATAAAGCTGTCCCTGCCGCCGTGCGGCGTGCGTCAAGGAAGGTCGCAGAGGCGGCCATGTTGCGTGCCGCAGAGCGAGTAGCCAGTAAAGAGAAGCTGCCCATCGATAAAGTCAAAAGGCGCATGAGGTTGTACACCCCTCGTGGCGGCATTGCGGCCTATTCGAAAATCACGGTATATCGAAGCGCAATGCCGGTCATTAATCGTGGGGCCCCGCAGTTGATCCTCGGGCCGCGCAGTGGCGGGCGGTCTGGCTGGCGTGGATCTGTATTAACGGCTGGCGGCCGCTCTTATCCCGGCTCTTTCCTTGTCTACATCCCCAAGTATCGTCACTGGCAGATCATGCACAGGACTGCGGCGGCGATTGCCGCCAAGCAGAGACTGATGATCGACGCGACGCGTGAGGATATGTCAGGCGTGTTGACGCAGGCATTTGAGATGGAGAAAGACAACATCTTGAGCGAGATGGAGGATGAGCTGGGTAAGCAGCTGACGTCACAGCTGAAGCGGGAGATGAAGCGATGAGCGCAACGGAGATCCGTAAGGCTCTGGTCGATGAGTTCCGCAGGGTCTTAAAAGACGAGCCTGAAGAAGTCGCCATTTTCAATGGGCTGCCAGCGTTTGTTGACGGTGAAGAGGAGTTACCGGCGGTTTCTGTGCATCTGTCAGATATTGCGGATGACGATGAGTTTCTCGACGATCCGAAATGGCGGGCAGTTTTGCATGTGGCCGTGTTTGTTAAATCGAGCGCGCCGGATAGTACGTTAGATCACTGGGCTAGCCGCTTAGTTTTCCCGGTTGTTCCTAACTGTCGGGAGTTATTGCGCCTGTGTTCATCAATCGAGTTAGTGGGATGCACCTATGACCGCAGTGATGTCGCTGCGACTTGGGCTGCTATTGATGTGAAATATAACATTACGTTTGAGTGGGAGTGATATGGCTGATCCGCTGAAAAATGAGCCGATTAAAGGCGCAAAGACCACGTTCTGGTATTACATCGGGCGTGGTGTTGGAACCCCCCAGTCGCCGGAGCCTGACTGGCGTCGATTGGGTAAGGTAAAGTCACTGAAGCCGGGAGAGATGAAAGCCGACACTGAGGATGATTCCTATCTCGACGATCCTGATGCCGACTGGAAGCAGAGCTCTCCGGGGCAAAAATCAGTATCGGAGGCGTCGGTAACGTTAGCGTGGATGCCTGGAGACCCGGGGCAACAGGCGTTGATGGATGCGTTTATGCTGGGTAAAACGCTGGCATTTCGCATTAAATACCCGAACGATACTGCCGATTTTTTTACGGGATTCATTACCAATCTTGGCAAAGAGATCAACAGTAAAGATGTTATTACGCGAGACATTAAAATTCAGCCATCCGGTAAGCCGATCTCAGCAGAAGGACTTATCCCGGCGCTGACTGGTATCAAAATCTCTACCGGGCAATCTGCAGATGGTACGGCGGTTGCACTGACAGGCAGCCAAGGCAAATGGACGGGGAGCGCTCCCGTATCTAAGGGGCGTATCAGCCTAACCATTGAACCTATTCCGGCGGGGGCAGCCATTCCAGCATTGAGTGTTGTTTCCTCTGCGCCAGATAAGGCGTTGATCCCCGATGCTACGGCTCCCGATATTGTGCCGTTAATGGCGGGTGAGGCGGCGATCACGATCAGTGGCGGTGGCTTTACTGATAAATTAACGCTCACGTTAAGTTGATTTTTCATTGCAGCAGCCCGCCATTTTGGCGGGTTTTTTATTGGGGGCGTGGATGTTTTTAAAAAAAGAGAAATTTACTCACTGCGAGCATTCTGTTGAGCTTCGTGAGCTGTCAGCACTGCAGCGTATTGAGTATATGGAGTATGCGGCAGCAAACCAGATCAATGATGACGGCGAGATTGAGCCGATGAAGTATATCTCGGCGCTTAATCGCATGGATATCAAGCTGAATGCCATGTTGGTTGCCATGGCCACGGTATCCCCAGAAAAAATGGAGGATCCGACGGAAATGCAGGTGTTACAGCACAGCATCATGCGGGCATGGCCATCGGATGCGCTGGGAAAGGCGGGAAAATTAGTGATGGCCTTGAGCGGTATGCTTCCCCCGGAACCTGCCCCGGGAGAGTCTCCAGACGGAACCCTCGGAGAGCATGATGCGGGAAAGTTTTAGGGCGGGAAATGGCCTTTGTTTTGGGACTGGCGCGAGAGTTCCGGCGCGCTGACTGGCGGCGCTGGTTGTCCTCTATGAGCTGCACGGAGTTTAAAACGTGGGCAGATTACTATGCTACCCGCCCCTTCTTTGTTGATCTGGTTGATTGCGAGTTTGCTTCCCTGAAGCTGAATCAGTTCCTGTTGGCAGGCGGAAAGAGTGATGAGGTCTCTATGCAGGATTTTAGCCTAATCACTGCCGGCGATGAAGCGCTCGAGCCCGAGGAAGATATGGGAGACGATCAAATTATGGCGGCCGCGACATTTATTCCTGGGGGGGTGCGATTTGGCCAGTGAAACTGATCTTGAGATATTTATCGGTGCTAACACGGCGCAGTTCCGTGAGTCGATGCAAAAAGCTCGCGATGATATTCAGATCGTGAACGAGGAAGTGCGGTCCGCGGCTGCCGCGACAGAAGACGGCGCCGATAAATTTACGGCAGCCCAAGTCCGGGCAACGCAACGCCTCCTGCGTTCGATCGATCCGACGTTGCGGTCTATGGACGCCCTTGAAGTAAAGCAGCGCAAGGTCGAGCAGTCACTTCGTGATGGCAAAATCTCAACGGAAGAGTATTCGCGCGCCATGCAAATTCTGTCCCGAGATCTGGAACAGACACAGGCTAAAGAGCGGCTGCATGCGGCCGCGTTTGGGCAGGCTACCGCGGCTATGCAGCGGCAAGATCAGATGCTCAAAAAAATGAACATCTCAGTCGGACAATACCGTAGCGCCGTTGGCATGTTACCGGCGCAGATGACTGACGTGGTTACGCAGTTGGCGGGTGGTCAAAATCCTCTGCTCATCCTGCTGCAGCAAGGCGGGCAGATTAAGGACTCCTTCGGCGGCATAAAGAATACGTTTGTCGCGTTAAGTTCGGTTATTTCACCCGCAGCGCTAGGCGTCGTAGCATTATCCGGCGGTATTGGTGGGTTGGCATATGCGCTGTATAAGGCCGAGCAGGAGCAGCAGGCGTTTAATCGCAATCTGATTATGACGGGTAGCTATGCCGGGAAAACGACGGGGGAATTACAAGCGCTGGCGCGAGCTATGTCTGGCGATGGTCTGTCTCAAGGGAGTATGGCATCGGCATTGGCTCAGACGGTTGGCTCTGGTGCATTTTCTGGTTCATCTGTTGAAATGGTTGCTAATGCTGCTGCGCGCCTTGAAAAGTCAACTGGAGCATCAATTGACTCAACCATCGAGCAGTTTAAGCGGCTGCAGCAAGATCCAGTAGCAGCGGTAAAGACGCTTGATGATCAGATACATTTTCTGACGGCGGCGCAGTTGGAGCAGATCACTACGCTTGCTTCTCAGGGGCGAGAGCAGGAGGCGGCTAGAGTGGCCATGAATGCGTATGCGGCAGCTATTAATACCCGTACAGCAGAAATGCGTGAAAATCTTGGGTCACTTGAAATAGCATGGAGGTCAGTAAAAAATACTGCTTCTGAGGCGTGGGATTCTATGCTGAATATTGGGCGTGAGGTTCCAATCAGCGATAAATTGGAAGAAACTCGCCGTCAGCTTGAAAACGCTAAACGGGATTTGGTTAATTTAAAAAAAGGGTCAGTGAATGTAGATACTACTGGGTATGGTTTCGGGCGAAAAAGTGACTCGTTAGGTTCTCAAGAAAGTACTCAGGCCATTATTGAAAAGCAGTCGCTAGTATTACGATTGCAAAAACAGCTTGGAGAACTCGGAGAGAAATCATATCAAGAGTCTATTAAGGCTGGCAGAGAGAAAGCAGATCGAGATGATCAAGAGCGCCAAAAACGACAAATTGAAGCAACAGAAAAGTTAAATCGTGAGTACGAGAGCGAGGCAACTCGACACATTAGGAAGCTGGAACAGATCAGAAATTCCGGCGCTGCGAAAGATGCTATCGACCTTGCTATCAATGCTGAAAATGAACGCTATGCAAAATCTCAGTCACGGGGTAACCAAGGTTCCCCGCAAGGGGAAAGCTTGGCAGATCGCTATAGCCAGCGCCTTGCTCAAACCCGAGAAGCATTGCAGTTGGAACAGGCTGGAGCGCAAACCCTAACACAATCAGAGCGCGACCTGATCGCACTTCGTCAGCGTTTGGATGACCTGAAAGGGCGCAGCCTGACTAAAACTGAGCAAAGCGTGGTGGCGAATGCCGCCATTTTAGAGAAGTTACTCTCCCAGAACGTAGCGGAGGAAAAGGCGTTAGAGCAGCAGAAAGCGCTGAATGAAATGAGGCGCAAGGGTTCTCAGCTCTCTATGCAGATGGAGCAAGAAGCGCAACGAGATAGCCGGACGCGATCATTTGAACTGCAGGGGTTTCGAATGGGTGACCTAGCCCGTGAGCGGGCACGGCAGGAGATGGTTCTCCGCGATCACTACGATCAGGTTATGGGGGAGTTAGAGCGAAGCGCCACACAAAAAAGGACGAAGGGTAGCACGGAGTATTCAGATGCAGTCCGCATGCTGCAGGAAAGCCTAGAGCAGCGGTTACAGGCATTGCGTGGTTACTATGCTGCGGTTGATGCGGAGCGGGCCCGCTGGGATATTGGCGTAAGCCGCTCTATGCAAAATATTAAAGAGGCCGGGGATGATGCCGCTGGCGCCGCTGGGGAGGCGCTAACGGGGGCGTTTAGTAGTGCTGCCGACTCTCTGGCAAACTTTGTATCAAGTGGTAAAGCTAACTTTCGTAGTCTGACAACATCGATCCTGTCTGATTTAGCCCGCATTGCTGCACGAATGGCATTGTCAAAGGCCGTTGGTGGGCTGTTTAGCATGTTCGGCGGGGCGGCAGCAGGAGGCGCTAATGCCTTTTCTTCGGGAGAATATGGCAACCTGCCACTGGTCGCAAACGCATCCGGCGGCGTGTATCGCTCGTCAGATTTGAGTGCATATAGCGGCCAGGTGGTTTCACAGCCAACTTTTTTTGCTTTTGCTCGCGGGGCGGGCTTGATGGGGGAGGCAGGGCCAGAGGCGATCATGCCATTGACCCGAGATAGTAAAGGCCGTTTAGCGGTAACTGCGGTTGGGGCTGGGGCACATGGCTCGGTATTTTCTCCGAACTATAACGTTGTTATTCAGAACGACGGTAAAAATGGCGAGATAGGTCCAGGGGCACTAAAAGCCGTATATGACCTCGGGCAAAAAGCTGCAGCTGATTTTTTGCGGCAGCAGGGGCGTGATGGTGGTCATCTGAGCGGGGCATATCGATAATGGAAACATTTCGCTGGCAAGTTCGCCCCGATATGGTCGTAGAGTCTGAGCCACGGGTGCATGTTGTAAAGTTCGGAGAGGGGTACGAACAGCGCCGATCCTCCGGTTTAAATGGCGATCTGAAAAGCTATGAAGTAACAATCAAGGTCTCGCGGGATGACGCCCACGCGCTGGAGGCGTTTTTATCTCGACACGGCGGTGTTTCAGCGTTCCTATGGACGCCGCCCTATGTGCATCGGCAGATCAGGGTCGTATGCCGGAAATGGGCGTCACGGGTTGAAATGCTTAACACCGTGTTTACAGCAACGTTTAACCAGGTGATTTCCTGATTGAGAGGAGGAATAATGCGCAATATTCCGCAGGAGACCCGAAACGAAACCACAAAAACTGAGCAGGGAGCTCGCATTGATCTGTGGGAGTTCGACCTGTCATCCATAGGCGGGGATCGTTACTTTTTTTGCAATGAATTAAATCACAATGGTGAGCCGGTAACGTGGCAGGGGAGACAATATCAACCCTATCCCATTCAGTGCTCGGGTATCGAAATTAAGGGAAAGGGGGCAACTAATCGCCCTTCGCTCGCCGTATCTAATCTGTTTGGCCTGGTCACTGGAATGGCGGAGGATTTGCAGAGCCTTGTTGGGGCTTCTGTTGTGCGCCGGCAGGTATATTCTCGGTTTCTTGATGCGGAAAATTTCCCCGATGGTAACCTAGAGGCCGATCCTGAGCAGGAGGCCGTGGCTCGCTACGTTGTTGAGCAATTGACAGAGCTGACTGCAGAAACGGCGACGTTTGTTTTATCTCTCCCTACTGAGACTGACGGAGCCGTATTCCCCGGGCGTATCATGCTCGCAGAGGTTTGTGCATGGCGTTATCGATCAGATGAGTGTGGTTATGCTGGCCCTCCAGTGGCGGATGTGTTCGATAGTCCAACCGTTGATCCCTCCCTTGACCAGTGCAGTCGATGTCCGAGGGGGTGCAAGCTGAGGAGCAATATCGGCAGCTTTGGTGGTTATCTGTCTATTAATAAACTATCGCAATGATAATTTGGTGGCATCATCTTTTACCTTTACACCTATCATTTGTTAGTATGTGGCTACATTACTAATGAGGATGGTGATATGGAATTATTTATTGTTGCTGCATTGCTTGGATTAATTCCTGCATTCATAGCACAGAGTAAAGGGCGATCTTTTGGTGCGTGGTGGTTATATGGTTTTTTTCTGTTTATTGTGGCAATAATCCACGCTCTTTTAATATCTAAGAATGATAAAGCGATAGAGGATAAACAGCTGGAAAATGGGATGAGGAAATGTCCATTTTGCGCTGAGTTAGTAAAGAAAGAAGCTATTAAGTGCAAGCATTGTGGTAGTGATATACCAGCATTTAATGTGGCAAAAGAAAGTAATGTTGATTATCTTTTTGTTCCTTCTTGTGTTCCTATTAATGAATACATCAAAGTTGATGCTGGAAGAAAAACAATTAACAGCAGCAAAGTCGCCGATGTTGTTTATAAATTGAGAAAAATAAATCCTGATGTTAGCTCTGAGTGGATTGAAAAAAGATATTCCGATGATATTGAATTTATTTTGTCGGAACTGCCACATGACCTTAGAGAAGAGTTCTCTATGGTGTATAGATCAATATTAATGGCTTGAAGAAATACGCCCGTTATTGAACGGGCTTTTTATTGCCTGTTTTGTTGTCATTCTTAATGAACTTACTATTTACTCTATAAGGAATCATATGATTGATGATGAAATATTGGAGCATGCTTTACAGTGTGCGCCGATGGAGTCATGCGGTTATGTGGTGCGTATGGATCAGAGAACGGCATATCTGCCATTTGAAAACCGGTCTATTGAGCCTACGCAGTATTTCAGGATGGCGCCCGAGGACTTTTTGGCGGCACAGGCCAGGGGGGAGGTTATCGCGATGGTGCATAGCCATCCTGGGGGGCTGCCCTATCTCAGCGAGGGAGACCGAACGCTGCAGTTGGCCAGCGCCTTGTCGTGGTGGTTAGTCTGCGATGGCAATATCCATCGGTTTCGCTGCGTTCCCCGCTTATTGGGGCGGCAGTTTGAGCACGGGATATTGGATTGCTACACCCTCTTTCGTGACGCCTATGAGCTCGCTGGCCTGACGTTGCCCGATTTTCATCGGGATGATGATTGGTGGAAGCGTGGCGAAAATCTGTATCTGGAGAACTTTGAGAAAACCGGGTTTTACCGGGTTACCGCCAGTGATGCGCAGGCTGGGGATGTGGTGCTGTGCTGCTTTGGGTCATCCGTAGCGAATCATGCGGCAATTTACTGTGGTGACGGAATGTTGCTACATCACGTCCCTGATCAGTTGAGTAAACGAGAGAGGTATAGCGATAAATGGCAACGGCGAACGCACTCAATATGGAGGCACCGGGACTGGCAAGTATCCGCTTTCACGGGGATTTACAACGATTTGGTAGTCGATTTGACCTCCATGTAAATACCGCCGCTGAGGGAATTCGTGCGCTGTGCATACAGCTTCCAGGCCTGCGCCAGCAGATGTCGCAGGGACATTATCAAGTGCGCATCGCAGGGCTAACTGCCACCCCGGCAGACGTGGCTCAGCGTATGCGGGAGCCTTTGCCGTATGGGGGCATTATTCATATTGTTCCTCGGGCTGCCGGCGCAAAGCGCGGTGGGGTATTTCAGATTATCGCTGGTGTGGCAATGATCGCCGTGGCGTGGTGGAACCCCGCTGGCTGGATGGGGGCTGCTGCAGTATCTGGACTATACGCAGCAGGTGCCAGCATGGCCCTTGGTGGCGTTGCGCAGATGTTGGCACCACAGCCGAAAGCGCCATCAATGGCGCAGGCTGATAACGGAAAGCAAAGCACCTATTTTTCCAGCTTGGATAACATGGTTGCACAAGGAAACCCATTACCGGTTTTGTACGGCGAGATGTTAATCGGATCGCGCCGTATTTCGCAGATGCTGAGCACCCGTGATGAAGGTGGCGGCGGAAAAGTTGTCGTGATAGGTCGCAGAACATAAACCGCCTTTTGGCGGTTTTGTTATATGAGGGGTGTGCATTATGGGTAAGGGTAGTGGCGGTGGGCATACGCCGTATGAGGCACCTGATAATTTACGATCTTCTCAACTGCTCAGCGTGATTGATGCGTTGAGTGAAGGTCCGATAGAGGGGCCAGTGGATGGCCTGCAGAGTATCCTGGTTAATCAAACGCCCACTGTCGATGCTGATGGTAATGTTAATGTCCACGGTGTCACGGTGGTTTACCGTGTTGGAGAGCAGGAGCAGTCGTCACTGGATGGGTTTGAGGAATCTGGCGCTGAAACAATGTTAAACGCCGAGGTGAAAAACGCTAATCCAATAACCAGGACCATTACATCAAAAGAGATCGATCGCCTGCGCTTTACGTTCGGTGTTTCATCATTGGTTGCCGGCACCGATGACGGTGATCAGGTCGAAACCAGCGTTAATCTGAGCATTCAAGTGCAGCGCGCCGGCGCCTGGGTGACGGAAAAAGATGTGACGATCCAAGGAAAGCGGACATCGCAATTTTTAGCATCAGTAGTCGTCGATAATTTGCCTCCACGCCCGTTCGGTATTCGGATGATCAGGAATACGCCTGACAGTACATCTGCTCGTTTACAGAACAAAACATTATGGTCGAGTTACACTGAGATAATCGATCTGCAGCAGCGCTATCCCAATACGGCTGTAGTTGGTGTGCGTGTGGATGCTGAGCAATTCGGCAGCCAGCAGGTCACGATGAATTACCACGTTCGCGGTCGCATTGTCCGGGTCCCATCCAACTATGATCCAATTACGCGGGTGTATACCGGTATTTGGGATGGATCTTTCAAACCGGCGTATACCAATAACCCTGCGTGGTGTCTGCTGGATCTGCTTACGCACCCACGGTATGGCATGGGCGATCGTATGGGGATGGCAGACGTTGATATCTGGTCCCTGTATGCCATTGCACAGTATTGCGATCAGTCTGTTCCTGATGGGTTTGGTGGGACGGAGCCGAGGATGGTGTGTAACGCCTACCTAGCGACTCAGCGAAAGGTTTATGATGTCCTGGCTGACTTCTGCTCATTAATGCGCTGTATGCCCGTTTGGAACGGTCTGACGATGACGTTTGTGCAGGACAGGCCCGCAGACAAAGTGTGGACGTATTCAAACAGCAATGTCGTTGACGGCAGTTTTAAGTACGGATTCAGCGCACTGAAAGATCGTCATAATGCGGTAGAGGTGCGATACATTGACCCGCAGAATGGCTGGAAAGCCTCTGTGGAGCTTGTAGAGGATCAGGCGGCCATCGTTCGATATGGGCGAAACCTGCTTAAAATGGAGGCCTTTGGTTGTACGTCGCGTGGCCAAGCGCGACGTATGGGGCTATGGGTGATCCAGACTGAATTGCTGGAGACGCAAACCGTCGATTTCATGATCGGTGCCGAGGGATTGCGCCATCTACCCGGTGACATTATTGAAATCTGCGATAATGATTATGCAGGTGTCACAGTTGGTGGGCGAATACTGGATGCTGATACGGTCAGCCGAACGGTCACCCTCGATCGTGATATTGCTCTACCTCCAGGTGGTTCGGCAGAGATGAATCTTATCGGTGCTGATGGCTCGCCAATAAGCATCCCTGTTGTCGATCTCCCTGCGCCAAATATGGTGCGGCTGCAGACAGTTCCGGCCGGTATTCAGGCGTATGGTGTATGGGGACTGCGGCTTTCATCTATGCGCCGGCGCTTATTTCGCTGCATGATGCTCCGCGAAAATGATGACGGGACATATGCCGTTACGGCGCTGCAGCATGTACCGGAGAAAGAGGCCATTGTGGATAACGGCGCGCATTTTGAGCCGTTACCAGGCACAGAAAACGGCGTTATCCCGCCAGCTATCCAGCATTTGTCCGTCAGCATTGGCGCCGATTCGGATAAATATCAGGCATTAGCACAATGGGACACCCCGCGCGTTGTTAAAGGCTGTAAGTTTCTCCTGCGGCTGACGACTGGCGCAGGAACGGCGGAGGACCCTGCGCGGTTGGTAACGTCTGCGACGATCAGCGAGACACGGTTTTCGTTTAATGATCTGTCGCGAGGTGACTATGAGCTTACCGTGAGAGCCATGAATGGCCTAGGTCAGCAGGGCGCGCCAACCTCTACGCAGTTTAGTATTCAAGTCCCTGAGGCTCCAGCGAGCATCGAGGTTAACCCCGGTTATTTTCAGATCACGATAATCCCTCACCAGACCTACTATCATTCCGATGTGCAGTATGAGTTTTATTTTTCAGAGAGACGTATCACAGATGTGACTCAGGTTGAGTCATTAGCGATGCGCCTCGGGATTGCGACTTATTGGGTGAAGGCGGGGCTAAATAAATTAGCTACGGAATATTATTTCTATGTGCGCAGTGTGAATCTTGTCGGTAAATCTATATTCGTTGAGTCTATAGGCCAAGTCACCAGCGATGCTACCGGCGTACTCGACATTCTGAAAGGCGAAATTACCGATAGTCAGATGGCGCAGGATTTTCTGAAAGGCATTGATAATAATCTGGTGCGTGATGAGTTTAATAAAGCTCTGGATGATTCAGAAACTAAAGTTGATCAGGCGCTGACGGTTCTGGAGTCTGCTGTTGGTGACTCTAAGGCTCAATTGCAGGCGTTGTCTCAGACTGTTGCGACGGAGGATGCTGCGTTATCTCAGAAAATTGATAACGTTAATGCTCAGGTCGGCGAAAATGCTTCTGCTGTCCAGGTGATTTCTAAGGCGCAGGCAGATCTTAAGGGCGATGTGTCTGCCATGTGGTCAATGCAGGTTCAGACCACACAAGACGGTAAAAAGGTTATTGCCGGGATTCAGGCCACAGCTGAGGGAGGTGTTGGCCAAGTACTGATACTTGCCGATCGTTTTGCCGTTATGAATCCCAATAATGGCAGCGAGTTGTTACCTTTCATCATTCAGAATGGCCAGGTTATTATTGATGAGGCTTTTATGAAATCACTCAATATTAACGATAGGTTTATTGTTACTCCAGATGGACAGCTCACCATTCGATCTCACAAAGATAGCCGCGTTGGTTTAATGATGGATAGCGATCTGATACAGATTAATGATGAATCAGGCCGGCCAGTTATAAAATTGGGAGATTTGAGGAAAACGCTGGTATGAGTGACTATGGTCTGAGGATTTTTCGTGATGATGGTTCATTCCTAACGCTGAACAGCGAGACAACCGTATCAAAAATTTTGGGAGTATCAAGAGTTCCTGGTGATGGCTTAAATCTCGCCAAGGCGCCATTCAATACAGGGATCGTTATTCCTGATGGGTACGATTACTATTGCTGGAATAGTGCCCCCATCGCTGGTTATGACAGGTTATCGATAGGAGGACCGTGGGGGTTTCATCGGAGATACTCGCGCCTTGATGGCGCAAGGCGAGTGCTTATAGATACAACCAATACCGCCGATTATCGTATTCCTGCCCTGTTTTATGCTGTCATTGCGTGGCCGACTAAAACGCAGCAGAAAGCCACATATGGTTTGGAAGTGTTAAATGGGTCTGCATTATTTAGGTTGACAGGTGATACATCATTTAGCACTGAGCTTTTCAGAGGAGAGGTAACCATAGATTACGGATGGGCTCCGTCCAGAATCAACCCAGCATTTAATCGATATAACTCTGTGGTATTTTTCTATACTACTGATCCTAATGTTTGCATATCGTGCCATGAGGAACCGCAGCAAATAAATTTTTACCCGGTAGATATCAGTAATGCGGCGCCAAGATCTGTTCGTGCTAAAGTTGTTATCTTTGGTACAGGAAATGGAGGTGGCGGGCTTCAACGTGATACCTATGGCCTTGAGCTATACAATAATGGCGTGCTGGCCTATAACTCAGGGTGGCGTATGCTAACACGACCAATACTATTAAATATGAATGGCATGGCTCAAAATAGTATGACCGGGGTTTCCGGCGTTCGCAGGCCAATGTATATGCCTACTGGTGTTGGTCAGTGTGGGGTTCGCAAGCTATATCAGCGTAGCGATGGCTTTTCGATCGGCGCGGCAATGGGGCGGGTTTCTGGTGAGTTTGCTCATTCATCGCCATGGTTTGTTGGTGACTCGCCATTGATGGTACTCGACGCAGAAGATTACTTCTCCTTTTAACTTCCTCCCTTATTTCTACTATTTCACATTAACCCTTCATAAAAGGATCTGGTATGCGTGTATGCATTTTATGTCCTGCTATTTTGCTTTTTGCTGCTGGTATGGCCCAAGCGAGTTCAGGTGATTCAACAATAACGCTGAATTATATACAGCAATCGAATATCCAGGTTGAGAAAGATCTGGTTGAGTTTAAGCAGATTACAGATCAGTTTATTGGATCTGAACACTTTGGTGCGTCCACGGCGCCATACCGCGATGCTGAAGGTGTTGCACTTTCCTATCGCTATGAGTTTACCGACTGCTGGGGCGTGATAGGGCGGCTAAGTTACACGGGATTACGCCGGGGAATGCAGATCCGGCGCGGGCATAATTATGGACCGGGTGTCCCTGTACTTGTTGATGGGCGTAGCCGTTCCCAGCGATGGGGGATCATGGCGGGTCCATCGTATCGAGTTACCGACAATCTCAGTTTATATGGGCTGGCGGGTGCCAGCGTTGATCGGCTGAGCTGGCATATTCAGGTGGATGATGGCGCTAACGATGCGCTTGGGACGGCTTTGCACACTGCGGAGCAGCAGTTAACCCGTGTATCGATGGCTTACGCCGCCGGAGTCCAGCTTAACGCTGGAGGTTATGTCCTGGACTTCTCATATACCGGTGTTGGCGGTGATGACCGCAGCCATGGCTTTTTGGTTGGGGTTGGTCTTATTTTTTAGAGTTTTGACATGACGGGTAAGTGTGGTGCGATTAAATGTTATTGGTTCGCTTTGCACTTTCTTATAAATCAATAAGATGTGTATTCATTTTGTTGTTTTCTCTCTATGGGGTGGAGAAAGCATCCACCTGTATCTATTCTTAATTAAAGAAAAGCCTAAGGATGGTTGAGATGAGATAAATGAATAAGAGAAAATATGTTTTTTTATTGTTTTTTATTTTTCCGATATGTGCTTTTGGTGCTGATGGTGCAGAGGACTCTGTTCCCGTGTTTACCACCCCGTGGTCTCGCCTTTTTTCTGGTTCAGAAGCGAGATTGTCTACAGCTATTACTTATAATGCACCATTGTCTAATCAAGACAAGTATATACCAGTAAGTTATACTGAGAGTGAGACCAAAAACATATATAACCAAAGAGTCTTTGTTAGCTTTCAGTACTCCCCATTAAGCTCTTTTTTTGCTAATTTGACGGTTAGGACACCATTGCAAAATATTAATCGTTATAGAGCTGATTTTGTTTATAGTTTTGGCTATGATGATTGGAGGCCAGGAACATTCAGCCTAGTATATAGCAATTATGGTGACAATAATAAATTCTTCCCACAAGAAGGTGATCGCAGAACAAAAATAGAGCAAGGAATGATTACTGCGGCATATAAGTTTTCGCTTCCGAACTCATGGAATAAAAATATATTGATATATCCTAGTGATAGCCTAACATGCCAAATAGGCTATTTATATGGCCCAAGATATTACTCGACACAAGAGAGTAGAATACGGAAAGGGAAGAGTGTATTGCTTGGAAGTTGCGGGTATACATTAAAACATAATTATTTTTTCAGGGTTTCGACGTTCTTTTACCCAGATAGATCTCAGCAACAACCATGGGATGCAGACTATACCTATAGCATTGGCTATGTTTCAGGTTATCAACCTGGTGATTTATCAATTTCATATAGTAACTATAGCGGAACACGGTATTTTTGGCGAGGTGATCGTAATGCTAACTTTCGAGATGGGACCATTAGTATTACTTGGACTCTCCCATTCTGAATAAATAGTCACTAAGTAACAGGGCCACCATCGGTGGCCTTTTTTATTTATGGAGTCAATATGGCACGCATTACCGGCATCCTAAAAAATGGGATGGGGAAACCTATTACCCATTGTGAAATTGCGTTGAAAGCGCTACGAACGAGCGCAAGCGTCATTGTTCATACTGTCGCATCACAGAGCCCTGGAGAGGCAGGGCTATATGACATGGCAGCGGAGCCAGGGCAGTACCGCGTAACGCTCTGTGTGGATGGATATCCGCCGGAGTATGTCGGGGATATTCAGATTTACCACGACTCTCCTGATGGTACGCTGAACTATTTTCTTGGGCTCCCACAGGATGGTGATTTACGCCCTGACGTGATGAAAGAGTTTGAAGTGATGGTGGCCAAAGTGTCGGCCCAATCTGCAGAGGTTGAAAAGAATAGGGATGCCACCGCAGAGAGTGCTCGCGCTGCTTTAGATAGTCAAAATGCTGCCCATGCATCTGAATCAGCAGTAGCTGCGAGTGCTTCCGCAGCGCTGGCCAGCCAGAACGCCGCGAAAGCGTCGGAGTTGGCGGCTGCTAGTGGCGCCCAGTCTGCGCAGTCCAGCCAGCAAGCGGCCAAAGCCTCGGAGTCTGCGGCAGCAGACAGCGCAGCTGCAGCGCTGGCCAGTCAGAATGCAGCTAAAGAATCAGAACGGGCGGCGGCCAGTAGCGCCCAGGCCGCGCAGGCCAGTCAGCAGGCGGCGCATGGTTCAGAATCGGCAGTGGTAGACAGCGCAGCTGCGGCGCTGGCCAGCCAGAACGCCGCGAAAGCGTCGGAGCTGGCGGCGGCCTCCTCTGCGGAAACTGCAGCAACAGATGCCGCTGTAAAAGCGGCACAGGCAACCGAGGCCACTCTGAGGGAGGCTGTGCGTGCAGATGCAGATCGCGCCGCATCCAGTGCCACGGAAGCACATTCCTTTGCAGAGCAGGCTGCAGGATCGGCAAGCGGTGCTCATAATTCGCAAACAGCAGCCGCTCAGTCAGCATCACAGGCGGCGGGATCGTCCAGTGCTGCAACTGGCAGTGCTAGTGCTGCTAAAGCCTCGGAAACTGCAGCAGCTGGGAGTGCATCATCTGCTGCGCAGTCAGTGTCACAGGTATCAAGCTCCGCCAGCGCAGCAGCTGGTAGTGCTAGTGCAGCGAAAGCCTCGGAGACAGCCGCTTCCGGTAGCGCATCAGCGGCGGCAGGATCAGCTCAGAGCGCCAAGACTGAGGCCGATCGTATTCTTGGGAAGCTGGACACAAAGCAGGATAAGGCCCCCATATTATCTGCGATTGCTGCGTTGCCGGCTGCGGCAAATAAGCTATCGTATTTCACTGGCGCTGACCGTGTAGGACTTGCTGATTTTTCACAGGTAGGTCGTGATATCGTGGGGGCTGGTACTGCTAATGATGTTATCCAATACCTTAAATTGGGGAATGCGGCAAAACTGGACGTTGGTATAACGGCAGGAAGCGTTGCCGCTGGTGATACCACAATGGGGGGAAGCTACACAAACGTAACAAGCGGCAGGGTCATGGGGGTAACATATACAAATAGTTCTACACGGTCGATGCTGGTCATATTTTCTTATCACGGCGCAAGCTGGGGAACTGTAGAAGCAAGGGTTGGTGGTGCTATTGTTGCTAGGGCTGTTAGCGTTAATAACTCATCAACCCATTCTGGGCCATCACTATCATTCATCGTCCCATCAGGCGAAACTTATTCAGTAACAAAGACGGACGGGGCAGTCGCTTCTATTATTTGGTCGGAGATGGTGTGATGATGAAGTATTTTAAAGATGCTCATGATGTTGTGTATGCTTACGAGTCTGATGGCAGTCAGGATGACTATATAAGCGAGGGCCTTACGGCAATCACGGAGCGCGAGGCCATGGCAATTGTTAACCCTCCGCCAACGCACGAAGAACTTGTCATACAGGCTGAAGCGTACAGGCAGTCGTTATTAGATGAAGCTAATGCTGTAACTGCAGACTGGCGGACTGAACTAGCGTTAGGCGTCATCAATGATGTCGATAAGGCGAAGCTTATTGCATGGATGGAGTATATCAAGGCGGTGAAAGCTGCAGATACTTCAACCGCTCCTGATATCACATGGCCGCCAAAGCCAGCTGGTTGAGTGATTGGGGGGGGGCATGGACGCCATAAACACGTGGGACGGTGTGAGCGCGGCGTTGGTTATGTTATAAGGCAATTCTTTGAGTTCGTAACGCGAAGGTCATGCGGCATTGCCGTCTATCCAGTCAGCCCACCACTGCATCATCTCTCGCCTTTTATCCATATATTGTGCATGGTTATAGATCCCGCGCACGGACTGTTTATCTGTGTGAGCAAGCTGGCGCTCTATCGCCTCAGAAGGCCATTCGTGCTCGTGTAGAATGGTGCTAAATTGGTGGCGGAAACCGTGACCACTCGCCAGCCCTTCATAGCCGATTTGGCGAATGACCAATAGAACGGCATTTTCACTGATCGACTTATTTTTATCATTTCTACCGGCAAATACAAACTGCGATACAGGTTCAGTGACTGGCTTTAATGCTTTGAGCAACTCAGCGACTTGGTGCGACATAGGGACAATGTGAGGCTTACGGCTCTTCATTTCCGATTCGTCGATCGTAATTAGTCCGGAAGTGAAATCGACGTTAGGCCATTTCATAGATCTGAGCTCTTTGGTTCGCAAGGCTGTATACTGCAACACCATAGTGGCAATCTTCGAAACTATACTGCCTGAATATCCAGCCAATGCCTGGTTGAATGCAGGGATCTGTTCAGCAGGAAGGAAAGGGAAATTTTTCTTCCTGTATCCCTTCATTGCATCAGCGAGATCCGGCGCTGGATTGTATTTTGCTCTCCCCGTTACTATGGCGTAACGAAACACCTCACCACAACGACGCCGGGCCTTGTTTGCTCTCTCCATGGCTCCGCGCTCTTCAATCCGCCTCACAACAGACAAAAGGGCCATAGGCTCGATTTCATTCATCTCCATCGCGCCTATGAGCGGGAGAATATCAGTTTCAAACATCCGCTGTAATTCATTCGCATACCCTTCAGACCATACCTGGCGCTTGTGGGCGTACCATTCCTTATAGATCACTGAGAATGAGTTATCCTTCTCGCTTTCCTTTTTGGTCCTTACTGGATCTATACCATCGGCAATATCCTTTCTTGCCTGGTAGGCTTTGTCGCGAGCTTCTTGTAAAGAAACAAGAGGATATTTACCCACGGTTAAAATTTTCTCTTTACCGCCTAGTTTGAAACGCAGTTGCCACACCTTTTTTCCAGAGGCTGGTATGTAGAGGTATAGCCCGTTGCTGTCCAGTAGGCGATAGGGCTTGTCTTTTGGCTTTGCTGCTTCAATCTGTTTAACCGTGAGCATGGGTAAAATCCCGGTGGGTAAAATGTTTTACCCGCTTTTTACCCGCAAAAGAGTGCGGCTGTCAACGATCTAAATCGAACGGTAGCGGACAGAAATTATCTGTGATTGCTTATCTGGCGTGGGGTTAGCGAACTTATGCGGATGTTGACGAACTATGTAATGGCGTTCCCTGCAGGAATCGAACCTGCAACTAGCCCTTAGGAGGGGCTCGTTATATCCATTTAACTAAGGGAACACGCGTATAGGGCGTGGTGCGGCGGCGCTATCTGCGCCGAAGCATTGAGCTATCCTACCGTATTCTCTCTCTTTTTTTCAAGCCGAACCGGGGCATAAGGGGCAGAACGCGCTCTTTTTGCGCGACGCCGCCTACTAAATGCGCACTCCGCGGCGCCGCGCTGAGCGGGGGCGCCGGGGGGCGGCGCAACCCTGCGGGGATCAGTCGCTCGCCGATGCGGCGGGCGTTTCGAGATACTCCCAGCGCTGGATGCGCGTCAGCATCAGCGGTATCGCCGATACCCTTTTACGCCAAACCCCCTGCTGCGCCGGATCGAGCTTGCTGTACATGCTGAGGATGATGTCGGTGCGGCGCTCCAGGCGTACCAGTATCTTGCTCCGCTCCTGGCTGCGGTGGTTGAGAAAGCGCTGGCGCTCCTTGGCCCACCCGTCGATCTGCGCCTTGAGGCGGGTCTCGGTATCGTTCACCACCAGCAGGCTCAGCGCCCCCGAGCTGATGGTGATGACGGCGACCAGGGCGAAGAGGAAGGTGGTGTAACCGTTGAAATAGTCATTGCCGGGCACGTAGTTGTGGCTGTTGGCGTTGACCATGACGGCGACCGCGAAGGCGATAAAGGGGAGCGCTCGTACTTTGTATTGCCCATTCATCACGAAGGCCACCGGAAAATAGATTAACAGCATGCTGAGCCAGAATGCATTGGCGTTGTGCAGGCTAGGCAGTAGAAAAATAAAGATCGGGAAGGCGAACAGCGTGCCGATGCTAAAGCCGATGGCGAACCCCTTGGGCGACATGCGCTCACCGTATTGGCACATGACCAGAAGCACCGCCGTCAAGAGCATTACCTGTGGCCCGCCGGGCCAGCCATAGCGCCAGAGCAGCAGACTCAGAATACAGCTGACGAAGAACAGCAGTGAGCTGGTAAAGGCGGAGTCGGTTCCGGCGCTGAACATGCGGTTTTGCCACTGCCAGCGAAAGCGGCTTTGCGCATCAGTGGTGGCATTCTTTTGCACGATGTCGTGCAGATCGGCGGCGATTAGCGTCAGCAGTGAGGCGTAGCGCGGGGAGTTTTCCAGCGTAATCGGGGGAATGGTCTCATGTGCCTTGGCCGCCGCGATGGCCGCGCTAATCCATGTCTTCGCCTGGCTATCCAGGGCATGCTGCATCCGCAGGGAGTAGAGGTGACGGCTGAACTTCTCTAGCGCGTAGATACTATTGATTACATTGTATTCACGGGAATAGATGTTTCGGTAGTCGCCATAGTTTGAGGACAGGGACTGGCGCAGCTGATCGATCTGTTGCGACAAAGCCAGGTATAGCGCCACCGCATCCGCATCCTCTTTATTGAGCAGGGCATCCAGCTTTTCCAGAATGGCGTGATACTGCTTCTGCCACGACGCGGCATATTCCAGCGGCCACAGCAGGTTGAATATGAAGATCACGGAGGAGCCGATGAACACGCAGCCTACGCGGTCGAACAGTACGCTGAAGGCGTGGCTGGGATTGGAAAGGGAGGCGCTGAAGACGATGATGAAACCGATGAGCACCCAACGCCACATGTCCTTATATTGGAAATGGGTCAGGCTGATATAGGTGCAGACGCTGCCAAACAGCGCGGCGCAGAGCATGATGGTAAAGGGGTCCTGCGCTAGCCACCAGATGACGAAGAACCCGATGCTGCCACCGACAAAGTTACCGACGATGCGCTGCCACCAGCGGCTGCGGATTTGGCCGATCGTCCCCAGCGAGACGATCAGCGCGCTGGTTACGGCCCAATCCGGCGAGTGCATCCCCAGTCGCATGGCGATATAGAGCGAGAGCATCACGGCAAGGGTTAACCGCAGGGCTTTTAAACTTTGCAGTAGCATGGGGCGCCTTACTTAATGATATCGACGGTCGCGCTGAGTCCCGGAATAAAGTTCTCCATCTTGGTGTCGGGATCCAATTGAATATTGACCGGGACGTTTTCCGCCAGACGAACCCAGTCAAAGACCTGGGGCAACTCCGAAAGCAGGCCCGGGTTTGGCAGCTCCTTGGAGTTGATCGCCGAGCCGATGCTCTGTACATGGCCGCGGTAGACGGTGCGGGTATCGGCCATCAGGTAGACCTTAGCCTTATCGCCGACGCGTATGCCGGCGATGACGGTTTCGGGGAAGGCGCCTTCGACCCAGATATTATCGGTGTCGACCTCGGCCAGAACCGCGCTGCCGGGACGCGCGTAGTCGCCCGCGTTCAGGTTAACCGTGGCGATGTTGCCGTTGCTGGGCGCATAGACCCGGGTGCGGGAGAGATCCAGCTCGGCCTTGGCCAAGGTGGCCTTGGCGGCCAGCAGCTGGGCGTTGTCCGGGCCGATAGCGCCGCGTGCGGCGATCGCCTGTTGCAGCCGTGCCTGTGCGGTGGCCAGGTTTCCCTTGCTCACATTGAGATCCGTCTCGGCCTGCTGATAGTCATTGGTCGAGGCGAAATCACGCCGCTTCAGGCTACTGATGCGCTGGAAGTTTGCCTGCATATAGCTGTATTGGCTCTGCGCGTTTTGCAGCGCCGCCTTGGCCGAGAGCACCGCGGCGCTCTGCTCTAACAGCTGCTGTTCGACGTTTGCCAGATTCGCCCGGGCATTCTGGACGCTGATCCGGTAGTCGCTGTCGTCGATGGAAAAAAGCAGTTCCCCCTTTTTGACCGACTGGTTGTGGCGCACATTGACCTGGGTGACCAGGCCGCTCACCTGAGGCGCGATATCGATGATATTCGCCCGCACGACGCCATGGCGGGTACTCAGCTGCTGGTTGTACTCGTGGATGCCAAAGATAATGATCGTGAAGGTGATGGCGAGAAATAACGCCGTGCGTGAGGCGGGTGACTTTAGCATATCATAACCTGTTAGATATAAATGATGGCGATAACCAGTAATGCATAGACGGCCGATGCATAAGCCCAGACGATCAGGCGCGGATGCCAGAAATAGCTTAATAGACGATAGCGTGCGGCAAATTTCACCGACAGCTGGGTGATAATGAAACAAAGAATGCCTAATACCACCAGCTTGGGGATAAAGGCATTCAGCAGCACGACATCGTTAAAGAGTTCCATGATTACCTACGATTATTATAGTAGTTCTAGTTTGGTATTATAGATCACACTATTGATAATGCGCATTACTATTTCGTGTGATAATGAAACCGTTCTTTATAAGTTAAGTAAAGCCCGCGCGCTGTCTAGACTGCGCGGACTCCTGACAGAAATCACTATATTTATTATGCTATTATAGCCGCTGTTATCCGCTGCGTCGCACTGAATCGGCCGCGATTGATGCGCGCAGCGTCGCGGGGACGCCGAGGCGCGTGGTTTTTAATCTGTCATCAGGGAGCTTGTTTTCATAATATATATTCACGATATATGAGCCTAATCTAATTAAAAAATAATGAAGTCTTTCTTTATTGTGCTTAATGATGATTATGGGCGGGAGAGGAGAGTGCGCGGCACGCGGGGGCTGGCGCAAACGCGATGGCTGCGCTGCGCCCTCTTTTCTTGGCGCGGATCGCGCCGTGTCTTCCTCTGCGTCTCTCCCGCGGCCGGCTGAGTGCGCGCCGGGTGCCGGCGGCAAAATGTGAACTACGTCGGCATGGGCGGCATTTCAGGTACCTTGGCGGGATTTACCCGGTGATTATCCTTGATCTCACGCGTTATTTTACCCCGAATGAGTTAGGACGAGTGTTGCCTCCGGGGTTCGGGGGACGAAGGGCTTATGCTATTATGCAACGACTAAAATCAGGACAGAATCTATCCATGTTGACCATTTCCCGGCTGGGCTGCCGCCGCGATGAGCGTGTGCTGTTTGACGATCTGGACTTTCAGGTACAGGCGGGGGAGATCATTCAGATTGAGGGCCCCAACGGGGCGGGGAAGACCACGCTGCTGCGGATGATGGCGGGGCTGGCCCTGCCGGATCGCGGCGAGGTCCTGTGGCAGGGGCTGCCCATCCGCCGTCAGCGGGAGACGTATCAACAGAACTTGCTGTATTTGGGACATCATCCCGGCGTCAAAAGCGTGATGACGGCGTTTGAGAACCTGGCATTTTACTGCCGGGTGCTGGGGCAGGCGGATGAGGCCGCCATTTGGGATGCGCTGGCGCAGGTCGAGCTGGTCGGCTTTGAGGATGTGCCGGTCGCCCAGCTGTCGGCGGGGCAGCAGCGTCGGGTGGCGCTGGCGCGGCTGTGGCTGAGCCAGGCGCCGCTGTGGATCCTGGATGAGCCGCTGACGGCGATCGATAAACGCGGCGTAGCCCGGCTGATCGGGCTGTTTGAGCGCCATTGTGCGGCCGGGGGGGCTATCGTGCTGACGACCCACCAGGACCTGAATTACCCCGCCATGCGGCGCCTGCGTCTGCGCGGTGAGGAGAGGGCGGTATGATACTGGCAGTCATTCGGCGCGAGCTGCGCATCGCACTGCGCAGCGGCGCGGAAATCATCAACCCGCTGTGGTTTTTTCTGATTGTAGTCACGCTGTTTCCGCTGAGCATCGGGCCGGAGCCGCAGCTGCTGGCGCGCATTGCGCCGGGGATCGTCTGGGTTGCGGCGCTGCTGGCGGCGCTGCTGTCGCTGGAGCGGCTGTTCAGGGACGATTTTCTGGACGGCTCGCTGGAGCAGCTGGTGCTGATCCCGGCGCCGCTGACGCTGACGGTGCTGGCCAAGGTGATCGCCCACTGGCTGCTGACCGGGCTGCCGCTGCTGATCCTGTCGCCGCTGGTGGCGCTGCTGCTGTCGTTTAACGCGGCGACCTGGCAGGCCGTTGCGCTGACGCTGCTGCTCGGTACGCCGACCCTGAGCTTTATCGGGGCTATCGGGGTCGCGTTGACGGTCGGGCTGCGCAAGGGCGGGGTGCTGCTGAGCCTGCTGGTGCTGCCGCTCTACATCCCGGTGCTGATTTTCGCCACTTCGGCCATCGACGCGGCGTCGATGGGAATGCCTATCGGCGGCTATCTGGCGATCCTGGGCGCGATGCTGGCGGGCAGCATGACGCTGGCGCCCTTTGCCGCCGCCGCCGCGCTGCGGGTGAGTATTCAGTAGGGTGACAGTTATCGGCCGGTTCTTGCATGCAGCGATAACTAAAACCGTGTTGATATTAGGGCTATCGGCAGGACAAAATTTGCGGCGTTTATTGTATATAACTGCCGAATTTGACTGACTTTTCATCATTCCGGGCGTCAGCCCGGACCATTCATAACAATATGTGAGCAATCGCTATGTGGAAATGGCTTCATCAGCTTGCCATGCCGGAACGGCTCTATCGGCTGTGCGGCAGACTGACCCCCTGGCTGGGGGGGCTTGGTATCCTGTTTCTTCTGGCCGGCCTGATCTGGGGCTTCGGCTTTGCGCCGGCGGACTATCAGCAGGGTAACAGCTACCGCATTATGTACCTGCACGTTCCCGCGGCCATCTGGTCGATGGGGATCTACGCGGGTATGGCCGTCGCGGCCTTTGTCGGGCTGGTCTGGCAGATGAAGATGGCAGATTTGGTCGGCGCGGCCATGGCGCCGGTCGGCGCGGTGTTTACCTTTATTGCGCTGGCGACCGGATCGGCGTGGGGGAAACCGATGTGGGGAACCTGGTGGGTGTGGGACGCCCGCCTGACCTCCGAGCTGGTGCTGCTGTTCCTCTACCTGGGGGTGATCGCCCTGTATAACGCCTTTGAGGATCGCCGCCTCGCCGGGCGGGCCGCGGGCATTCTGGTGCTGGTCGGGGTGGTCAACCTGCCGATCATCCACTTTTCCGTGGAGTGGTGGAACACGCTGCACCAGGGGTCCAGCAATATGCAGCAGAGCATCGACCCCAGCATGCGCGCCCCGCTGCGGCTGAGCATCTTTGGCTTCCTGTTTTTCTTTGTCACGCTGACGCTGATGCGTCTGCGTAACCTTATTCTGCAGCAGGAGCGGCACCGCCCCTGGGTCGCCGCGCTGCTGCCGTCGCCGGCTTCGCGAGGGAGGCGCCCGCAATGACACCGTTCTTTGATTCCTGGCAGGCGTTTTTTGCGATGGGCGGCTACGCCTTCTATGTCTGGCTGTCGGTTGCGCTGACGCTGCTGCCGCTGCTGGGACTGGTGCTGCATACCCGCCTGCGCCGGCGCGCGCTGTTCGGCGAGATCCGCCGTCATCAGGCGCGGGAACAGCGGATACGCCGGGCGCAGCAGGCCGCGGATGACGATAACAGGGAGAGTGAGCCCGTATGATGAATTCACGACGTAAACACCGTTTATACCTGGCCGTGGGCGTATTGCTGGGGCTGGCCGTCACGGTCTCGCTGGTGCTGTATGCCCTGCGCGCCAACATCGATCTGTTCTACACCCCCGGTGAAATCATCATGGGGAAAGGGGCGCAGCATGAGAAGCCGGAGGTGGGCCAGCGCCTGCGCATCGGCGGCATGGTGATGCCCGGCTCGGTGCAGCGCGACGCTGATAGTTTGAAGGTGAGCTTCAAGCTGTATGACGCCCGCGGGGCGGTCGAGGTGACCTATAACGGCATTCTGCCGGACCTGTTCCGTGAAGGGCAGGGGGTGGTCGCCCAGGGGGTGCTGGCGCCGGGCAACGTCATCCAGGCCAGAGAGGTGCTGGCCAAGCATGATGAGAAATACACCCCGCCGGAGATCGAGGAAGCGATGAAAGAGAACCATCACCAGCCCGCGTCGGGCGCAGAGCAACGGGGCGGAAATCCATCATGATCCCAGAGATCGGTAACTTTTTACTGTCGCTGGCGCTGGCGCTTTCCGTGCTGCTCAGCGTCTACCCCTGCTGGGGCGCGGCGCGCGGCGATCTGCGCATGATGGCGCTGGCGCGGCCGCTGGCCTTTGGGCTGTTCGCCGCCATCACCCTGGCCTTTATTTGCCTGGTGTATGCCTTTATCGCCAATGACTTTAGCGTGGCCTACGTGGCGGCCAACTCCAACTCGCAGCTGCCGGTCTACTTCCGGATCGCCGCGACCTGGGGCTCCCATGAGGGGTCGCTGCTGCTGTGGGTGATGCTGCTCAGCTGGTGGACGCTGGCGGTATCGCTGCTGAGTCGTCGCATGCCGCTGGATTCGGTCGCGCGGGTGCTGTCGGTGATGGGGATGATCAACATCGGCTTCCTGCTGTTTATCCTGCTGACCTCCAATCCGTTTATTCGCACGCTGCCGGGCTTTCCCATTGACGGGCGGGATCTGAACCCGCTGCTGCAGGACGTGGGGCTGATCTTCCACCCGCCGCTGCTGTACATGGGCTACGTCGGTTTTTCCGTGGCCTTCGCGTTTGCCATCGCCTCGCTGATGGCCGGGCGCCTGGATACCGCCTGGGCGCGCTGGTCTCGCCCCTGGACCATGGCCGCCTGGGTGTTTCTGACGCTGGGGATCGTGCTGGGGTCGTTCTGGGCCTACTATGAGCTGGGCTGGGGCGGCTGGTGGTTCTGGGATCCGGTGGAGAACGCCTCCCTGATGCCCTGGCTGACCGGTACCGCCCTGCTGCATTCGCTGGCCGTCACCGAGAAGCGCGGCACCTTTAAGGCCTGGACAGTGCTGCTGGCCATCACCTCCTTCTCCCTGTGCCTGCTGGGCACCTTCCTGGTGCGCTCCGGGGTGCTGGTCTCCGTCCACGCCTTCGCCTCCGATCCGGCGCGCGGCATGTTTATCCTGGCCTACCTGGTGGTGGTGATCGGCGGTTCGCTGCTGCTGTATGCGCTGCGCGGCGGTCAGGTGCGCAGTCACACCCGCCATGAGCTGTTCTCCCGCGAGACGCTGCTGCTGGGGAACAACGTGCTGCTGGTGGCCGCGACGCTGGTGGTGCTGCTGGGAACGCTGCTGCCGCTGGTGCACAAGCAGCTGGGGCTAGGCAGCATCTCCATCGGCGAGCCGTTCTTCAATACCATGTTCACCTATCTGATGGTGCCGTTCGCCCTGCTGCTGGGCGTCGGCCCCCTGGTGCGCTGGCGCCGCGATACGCTGGGCCGCCTGCGCACGCCGCTGCTGGCCGCGCTGGTGATCAGCGTGGCGCTGGCGCTGCTGCTGCCGTGGCTGCTGCAGGATCGTATCGTGGCCATGACGGTGCTGGGGCTGCTGATGGCGCTGTGGGTGGGGGTGCTGACGCTGGTGGAGCTGTACCAGCGGGCAACTCACCGCGACGGTTTCTGGCGCGGGCTAGGCAAGCTGTCGCGCAGCCAGTGGGGGATGGTGCTGGCCCACCTCGGGGTGGCGGTGACGGTGATCGGCATTGCCTTCAGCCAGAACTACAGCATTGAGCGCGACGTGCGGATGAAGTCCGGCGACAGCCTGGAGATCCGCGACTACCGCTTTGTCTTCCGCGATGTGCATGAGATCAGCGGCCCGAACTACAGCGGCGGCGAGGCGCTGATCGACGTGCTGCGTAACGGCAGGCCGGAGACTACGCTGCGCGCCGAGAAGCGTTTCTATACCAATGCGCGCAGCATGATGACCGAGGCGGCGGTGGACGGCGGCCTGACGCGGGATCTGTATGCCGCGCTGGGCGAGGAGCTGGATGACGGCGCCTGGGCCGTCCGGCTGTACTACAAACCCTTTGTCCGCTGGATCTGGTACGGCGGCGTGCTGATGTCGATCGGCGGGCTGCTGTGTATGCTGGATCCGCGCTATCGCAGCGCGCGCCGCGCCAAGGATGCTCAGGAGAAGAAAACGGCATGAACCGTAAACTGCTTTTTATTCCGCTGGCGCTGTTCTTACTGCTGGTGCTGGCGTTTCTGATCCAGCTACAGCGCAACGCCAGCGGCGAAGATCCCACGATGCTGGAATCGGCGCTGATCGGCAAACCGGTGCCGGCGTTCCGCCTCGCCTCGCTGGATACGCCGGGCAAAACCTATAGCCAGTCGGTGCTGCACGACGGCAAGCCGCTGCTGCTGAACGTATGGGCCACCTGGTGTCCGACCTGCTATGCCGAACATCAGTATCTGAATACCCTGGCGGCGCGCGGGATCAGGGTGGTCGGCCTGAACTACAAGGACGATCGGCAGAAGGCGATCAAATGGCTGAACGAGCTGGGGAACCCCTATGCGCTGAGCCTGTATGACGGCGACGGCATGCTGGGGCTGGATCTGGGGGTATACGGCGCGCCGGAGACCTTCCTGATCGACGGTAACGGCATTATTCGCTATCGCCACGCCGGCGATCTGAATGAGCGGGTCTGGAAGGAAGAGATTGAGCCGCTGTGGCTGAAATATCAGGGAGGTCAATCATGAAGGGGTTACGCGGCGCGTTGCTGGCGCTGGGACTGCTGCTGCCGGGCGTCCTGTGGGCGGCGGTGATCGACACCTACAACTTTACCAGCGAGGCGCAGGAGCAGCAGTATCGCGAGCTGACGGAGCAGCTGCGCTGCCCCAAGTGTCAGAACAACAGCATTGCCGACTCCAACGCCATCATCGCCTCGGACATGCGCCAGAAGGTGTATGAGCTGATGCAGCAGGGCTATAACCAGCAACAGGTGGTGGACTATATGGTGGCGCGCTACGGCAACTTTGTGACCTATGAGCCGCCGGTGACGCCGGCGACCCTGATCCTGTGGATCGGGCCGCTGCTGGCGATCCTGGGCGGCGGATGGGTGCTGGTGCGTCTGGCCCGTCGCCGTCCGGCGCGCACGGCACAGCGCGATAGCGAGGCGGCGCAGGCTGACCTGAGCGAGGCCGAGCGGCAGCGCCTGCGGCGCTTGCTTAACCAAGAGCATGACGGAGAGCCGCGATGATAACCTTTTGGCTGATAGTGATACTGCTGCTGGCCGCCGCCGCAGCGCTGTTTTTGATCCCGGCGCTGCGTACGCCGCGCGGCGATGACGGGGCGGATCGCGATCGCCTGAATACCCAGCTGTATCATCAGCGTCTGCGTGAGCTGGAGCAGGATGAGGCGCAGGGGCTGGTCGAGGGGCACGCAGAGATGCTGACGGATCTGCAGCATAACCTGCTGAATGACGTGCCGAAGCAGGCGGAGCAGCGCGCTCAGCCGATCGGGCGCTGGGCGCTGCTGCCGGGCGTGCTGGTGCTGGTGGGGCTGTCGCTGGGCTTCTATCTGAAAACCGGCGGCTGGAGTCAGGTGGCCGAGTGGCGGCGGGTGATGACGCAGCTGCCGCAGCTGCGCGAGCGGGTGATGCACGAAGATCAGAAGCCGCTGGATCGCGAGGAGCTGACGCGCCTGGGGCTGGGGCTGCGCACCGAGCTGCAGTCGCATCCGGACAATGTGGCGGACTGGGTGATGCTGGGGCGGATCGGGATGGCGCTGAATAACGCAACGACGGCCACGCAGGCGTTTGCCCACGCCTATAAACTGGCCCCCGGCGAGCCTGAGGTGGCACTGGGCTACGCCGAGGTGCTGACGCGTTCCAGCGATGAGCAGGATAACCGCGACGCCGCCGCGCTGCTGCGCCGTCTGCTCAGCCAGGATCACCAGAATACCCGGGTGCTGAGCCTGCTGGCGTTTAACGCCTTCGAGCAGGGTGAGTTTCGTCAGGCGATCGGCGCCTGGGAGATGATGCTGAAGCTGCTGCCGCCGGACGATCGGCGCCGCGATATGATCGAGCGCAGCATTGCGCAGGCGCGGGT
Organism: Edwardsiella anguillarum ET080813; assembly: GCF_000264765.2. Classification (GTDB taxonomy): domain Bacteria; phylum Pseudomonadota; class Gammaproteobacteria; order Enterobacterales; family Enterobacteriaceae; genus Edwardsiella; species Edwardsiella anguillarum. The sequence continues at coordinate 463,241 of NZ_CP006664.1, read as the reverse complement.
GCAGGCGGGGATCGACGCGGCACAGGTGCGGGTCGATATCAGCATGGATCCGGCGCTGGAGCGCCAGCTGCCGTCCGGCAGCCAGCTGATGATCACCCTGACCGACGGCAATAGCCCGCTACCGGTGGCGGTAAAACGGTTGCCGCTGGGCCATTTCCCGCAGTCGGTGACCCTGTCAGACGGCGATGCGATGATGCCGGAGCGGCTGCTCTCTTCGCTGGCGCAGTTTTCCATACGAGCGCGGGTGGTGCCGCCGGGCGCGGGGGGGGCTGACGGACAGAGCGATGTGTTCGGAGAAAGTGCAGTTTTACCCTATACTAGCGGTAAAACGGTGGCGATAACCCTTAGCCGTCAGGCGCCTTAGGCGGCTGAGCGGCGCGTAAGGCAGTGAAGGGCGCCCCGTAAAGGGGCGTTCTTGTTGATGGAGTGAATTATGAAATATCGTCTGGCGGGGGTGGCCCTGGCAAGCGTGGTATTGGCCGGCTGTGCCACGGGATCTTCCCCGCACGATACACAGGGGCGATCGGATCCGCTGGAGGGCTTTAACCGGGCCATGTTCAGCGTGAACTATGACTACCTTGACCCCTACCTGGTGCGGCCGGTGGCCGTGGTATGGCGTGACTATGTTCCCCGCCCTGCGCGTAACGGATTGATGAATTTCTTCGTTAACCTGGCGGAGCCGGCCAGCATGGTGAACAGCTTTGCCGAGGGGCGGATCTATGACGGCTTCCGTCACTTTAACCGCTTCTTCCTCAACACGACGCTGGGGATGGGCGGGCTGATCGACGTTGCGGCGATGGCCAACCCTGACAAGCTGGGCAAGCAGGATCCACAGCGCTTCGGCAGTACGCTGGGCTACTACCATATCCCCTACGGCCCCTACGTGGTGCTGCCGGGCTACGGCAGCTTTACCCTGCGCCAGGAGGGGGGCGATTCGGTGGATTACCTCTATCCGCCGCTGGGGTGGCTGACCTTCTGGATGTCGGCCGGTAAGTGGGCGCTGGAGGGGATTGAAACCCGGGCCCAGCTGCTGGACTCCGACGGCCTGCTGCGCAACTCGCCCGATCCGTACATCACGGTACGCGAGGCTTACTTCCAGTACAATGACTTCCTGGTCAACGGCGGTCAGGTTCAGCAGGAGACCAACCCCAATGCGCAGGCGATCCAGGACGATTTGAAAGATATCGACTCGGCTAACTGAGGCATAGGCTGCGTGGGCGTCCGGCGGGCGCCCGTTTTTTTATCTCTGCAGCGCCGCCGCGCGCGTCGACTTCCTCGCGGCGACCGCTCCCGCTTTGGCGTCCCACCGCCTTCTCCCTTACCATACCCACGGACGCCGCCGAGCGTTGCCGTACCGGCCGCCTTTTGCCGGGACGATCGGCGCGCTATCGCCCTCATCGTGCGGCGGTGGCTTTCCGGGCCGTCGTGGGCGCAGAGATAAAAAAAGCGCCCCACAGGGGCGCTCGATGTCTGACGGCGTCGCGATTAGAAGGCGTAGTTCAGGTTAGCGCCGTACAGCCAGGCCTTACCGACGGAGCGGAAGGTATAGGGACCTTCCTTGAAGTCAACGTGGGAGCCGTGCATATAGGAGGCGCCGACGTCCACGGAGAGATCGCGGTTAAAGGCGTAGCTGAAGCCGCCGCTCAGCCAGGCGCGGTTCTGATCCGGAATGGAGATAGAGCGGTGCTCGGCCGGCACCGGCGTCGCGTCAAATGCTACGCCGCCGCGGAAGGTCCAGCTATCGTCATAGTAGTAGGTGGCCCCCAGCGCCATACGGTAGGCGTCGTGGAACTGCTCATCCTTCTGGAACAGGGTATCGTTGCTGTTATTGGTGGCCTTCAGCTCTTTAAACTGGCTCCAGGTGGTATAGGCCAGGCTGTAGTGGATAGCCCACTGCGGCGCCACGCGGTTATAGCCGGAGACCTCTAGCATCGCCGGCAGGGTCATGCTCAGCTTGCCCGGAATGACTTGGCCGCTGCTGCCCATCGGCAGGCCGATGACGCCCAGGATCGGGTTCAGGTTAGCGGGCAGGGCGCTGCTGTAGTCGCCTTTAAAGTCGAGCTTTACCTCTGAACGGTAGGTCAGGGCGTAGCGGTTACGCTCGTCTACCTGGAACAGGATCCCGGCGTTCCAGCCGTAGCCCCAGGCGTGGCCTTTCAGATCGGCGATCTGGGTGTCGGCGGGAATGTTCATGGCCATTGACCGATACGGCTGCGGCAGCTTGGGGGCCAGCATCTGCGGCAGATCGCCGGCATAGCGATCGATCTTCGCCTTGGCGTATACCGCGTTGACGCCTAAGCCGAAGCTCAGCTGCTGGTTGAGGCGGTAGGCGGTGCTCAGGTTAAAGTTGGCGGTCATCAGATCGGTGGTGCCGCCAAAGGCGCCGGCGGTGTAGTTATCGCTAAAATCGGTGGCCAGGCCGTAGTTGCTGGTGGCGGAGGCGCCGATGGACCAGCGATCGTTCAGCGGCTGCACGTAGTGCAGGTTGGGGATCAGCGCGCTCGGGGCGATGTTGTGCGCGTTCAGGCTCTGACCGGTCGGCGAGGTTCCGGTGATATCGACGCCCGGATCGATATAAATGCCGCCGACGGAGATCGCCGGACGGTCGAAGGTGCTCAGCACGGCCGGGTTGCGGCTGGCGGAGGCCGGCGTGTCGATCATGGCCCCTTCGCCGGAGAAGGCCCGGCCCAGTCCGGCCGCGGAGAATTCATTGAGCTGAAAACCCGCCGCGTTGACGTTGGAAGAGAGTAGTGCTACCGCCGCGGCTAACGCCGATCGAGTAAACAGTTTTTTCTGGCGCATATCCGAAGCCTCGTAGAACTTTTTTTAAACAATGTTACACGTCGTAACAAGGAGCGCGGATTGTAGGGGGGAGCGGCGGCCTAACAAATCAGACCAGTGCCGTATCGGCGCGGGACGATGGCTGAATGTTGCAATATTGTTCTTTGATTTCATGGGGTTGATGTTTTTAATTTGTTATTTTTGTTGTAAGATTATTACCTTGCTGGGTGAATATAGGTGAAAAAACGCCGCAAACCGTGGAGATTACGCGATTTTGGCGCGATGCGTAATTCCGCTCTCCTGGCGCTAGTGTGAAAAAGGCGGGCGAGGTAAAATAAGCGTAAATATCCTGTTTTTTGAGCCAGATCATCATTGGCACGACTATCGGGGCGGTTGCCCCACTGAGGAGACAAGCGAAATGACCGATGCAATCAATAAATGCAGCGCGACTGAAACCGCGGCATGCTGTTGTGTAGACGTAGGTACCGTGATGGACAATACCGACTGCACCGCATCTTACCGTCATCTATTTGCCAGCCAGGATGAGGCTCAGGCGATGCTGGCTCAGCTGACTGAAAAGGCGCAGTCCGTCGCGTCCGAGCCGTGCCAGATCACCAGCAGCATTGCGCAGAATGCGCAGGGCTTCGAGCTGAACATCGATTTCCTGTTCTGCTGTCAGGCCGAGACGCTGATTTTCCAGCTGGGCCTGCGCTAAGCGTGCGCCGAGGGGGAAAAACGCACGGGAGACCGTGCGTTTTTTTGTAATCGGAGGTTATCCGCCGCGCGGGCCGATGGCATTGGGCCGCCCGCAGGGGGATGAGAGCCGGATCACTGGCTGCAACTCTTTTGCCTTTAAGATCTGTACAGCCGGCGGTGAACGGGGTAGTTTTCGTCCCTGCGGCGTACGGGGTGCGCCGTTAACAGCGCGCCGAATAACGGCGCGCGTCGCCTCGTGATAACAATAAATCGGCGGTAGCCCCACTGCGATCCTTTGCTCTTCCGGCTTGGCGCGGAAAAGGATGCATTGAGTAACGATATTTTTCTTTCCACCAGGGTGTAAGGGCCGCGCACGGTGGCGTCGGCGTTTACCAACAGTAGCGGTGCAATATGCAAGTTTTTATTATGCGTCACGGTGAAGCGGCGCTTGAGGCCGCCAGCGATGCGCAGCGTCCGTTGACGCAGGTCGGTCGTGCGGAATCCGTGCGCATGGCGGCCTGGCTGGGTAGCCAGGTTGAGAACATCGATCGGGTGCTGGTCAGCCCCTATCTGCGGGCGCAGCAGACGCTGGCCGCGGTGCGCGAGGCGCTGTCGCTGCCGAGCGAAGTCGAGATCCTGAACGAGCTGGTGCCGGGCGGCGATGCCGATGTCACCGCCAGCTACCTTGAGGCGCTGTCACAGCAGGCGTCGCAGCGGGTGCTGGTGATCTCGCATCTGCCGCTGGTCGGCTATCTGGTCTCCGCCCTCTGCCCACAGGAGACGCCGCCGATGTTTGCGACCTCGGCCATCGCCGCCGTAACCCTGGACGGGGCCGCGGGTGAGCTGGCGTGGCAGGTGAGCCCATCCCAGCTGGCCGACGACCTCTGATCTTCCTTATCGGTCCCGTCGCCCGACGGCGGCCGGCGTGGAGCCCGCGCCTCAGAGGTGCGGCGTCTCTCGTTCATCGACCTCAATGAGCACCAGCAGCGCGGCATCGCCGCCCCATTCGCGCGGCGCCTGATAAAAGGCGCGGACGTCGGGGTGCTGCGCCAGCCACAGCGGCGTCTGCTGCTTGAGAACATGCTTGCCGTGGCCGTGCATGACGCAGGCGCAGCAGAGGTGTTCGCGGCGGCAGGCGGCAATTAGCGCCCCCAGCTCCTGTTTGGCCTGTTGTTGGGTCAGGCCGTGCAGATCGAGAAACATCTCCGGGGTGTAGTCGCCGCGACGCAGCTGCTTTAGCTCAAAGTGGCTGACGTCGGGGCGGACGTAGCGGGTCGGCCCGTCGCTGCTCAAGTTGGGCTGAAACTCATCGGAAAAGTAGAAGCTGGCGTCGATCTGCTCCTGCAGCACCTTTTGCGGCGCCGCCTGGCGCGTCAGGCGCGCCGGGCGATGGGTTACCCTGTCCTGGCTCAGGGGGCGGATACCGGCGACGACGGTGCGGAACAGGGCGACGTCATCGCCATTGATGGAATGTTTCTTGCTCATGCTGTGACGGTTCGCTGATTTCTTACTGATAATCACAGTGTAACCGCAGATGGGCGCCGCGCTAAGTAAAACCGCCGTCGGCGGCGGATCCTTGCTGATTTGTCCGTGGCTTCATGGCACACTACAGCCGCTATACCCCGACGGGTATCACTCAATATTATGTAATCTATGCCGTGAGGCATGACTTTCCGAGCGCTGCTGGAGGCTACTTTGGACAAGATTTTCGTCGATGAGGCGGTAAACGAACTGCACACCATTCAGGATATGCTGCGCTGGACCGTCAGCCGCTTTAACGCCGCTGAGGTTTACTACGGCCACGGCACGGATAACGCGTGGGATGAGGCCGTGCAGCTGGTGCTGCCGACGCTCTATCTGCCGATGGACATTCCTGAGGATATGCGTAGCGCCCGTCTGACCCTGAGTGAGCGTCACCGTATCGTTGAGCGGGTGATCCGCCGTATCAATGAGCGTATTCCGGTCGCCTATCTGACCAATAAGGCCTGGTTCTGCGGGCACGAATTCTATGTGGACGAGCGGGTGCTGGTGCCGCGTTCGCCGATCGGCGAGCTTATCGACAATCGCTTCTCCGGCCTGATCGGCGATGAGCCGCAGCACATTCTGGATATGTGTACCGGCAGCGGCTGCATCGCCATCGCCTGCGCCTATGCGTTCCCGCAGGCCGAAGTGGACGCGGTGGATATCTCCAGCGATGTGCTGGCGGTGACGGAGCATAACATTCAGCAGCACGGCCTGGAGCAGCAGGTGACGCCGATCCGCTCCGATCTGTTCCGTGAGCTGCCGCCGCTGCGCTATGACCTGATCGTGACCAATCCGCCCTATGTCGATGAAGAGGACATGTCCGATCTGCCCGACGAGTTCCGCCATGAGCCGGCGCTGGGGCTGGCCGCCGGCAGCGATGGCCTGAAGCTGGTACGCCGTATCCTGGCCTGTGCGCCGGACTATCTGAGCGATGACGGGGTCCTGATCTGTGAAGTGGGCAACAGCATGGTGCATCTGATGGCGCAGTATCCGCAGATCCCGTTTGTCTGGCTGGAGTTCGATAACGGCGGCGACGGCGTCTTTATGCTGACGCGTCAGCAGCTGCTGGAGTGCGCGGAGCACTTCGCCCTTTACCGCAGCTGAGCGCGAGGGGGCGGTCGCTGGGCCTGCCCCCCTTTATTCCGAATGCAGAGACAGGCAGTCCCCTGATGGCGTCAGGGCAACCAGGAGAGTGACATGGCGGGAAACAGCATTGGTCAGGTATTCAGAGTAACCACCTTCGGCGAGTCGCACGGTGCGGCGCTGGGCTGCATTGTGGACGGCGTTCCGCCGGGAATGGCGCTGAGCGAGGCGGATCTGCAGCGCGATCTCGATCGCCGTCGCCCCGGCGCGTCGCGCTACACCACGGCGCGGCGCGAGGCCGACCGGGTGCGGATCCTGTCGGGCGTCTTTGAGGGGATGACCACCGGCACCAGTATTGGGCTGCTGATCGAGAACACCGATCAGCGCTCGCAGGACTATGGCGCCATCAAGGATCTGTTTCGCCCGGGCCACGCCGACTACAGCTATGAGCAGAAGTATGGCCTGCGCGACTACCGGGGCGGCGGGCGCTCCTCGGCGCGGGAGACCGCGATGCGCGTCGCCGCCGGGGCGATCGCTAAAAAATACCTTCAGCAGCAGCATGGCATCGTTATCCGCGCCTGCCTGAGCCGGATGGGCGATATCGTCTGCCGCCTGTCTGACTGGGCGCAGGTAGAGCAGAATCCCTTCTTCTGTCCCGATGTGCAGCAGCTGGAGGCGCTGGATGCCCTGATGCGCGATCTGAAAAAGTGCGGCGACTCGATCGGCGCCGAGGTGACGGTGATGGCGACCGGGGTTCCCCCTGGGCTGGGCGAGCCGGTCTTCGATCGGCTGGACGCCGACCTGGCCCATGCGCTGATGAGCATCAATGCGGTGAAGGGCGTCGAGATCGGCGACGGCTTTGCGGCGGTGGGGCAGCGCGGCAGCGAGCATCGCGATGAGATCACCCCGGCGGGCTTTCTCAGCAACCATGCCGGCGGTATTCTGGGTGGGATCAGCAGCGGTCAGCCGCTGCTGGCGCGCCTGGCGCTGAAGCCGACGTCGAGCATTATGGTGCCAGGGCAGACGATTACCCGCGCCGGCGAGGCGACGACCATGGTCACCCGCGGCCGTCACGACCCCTGCGTGGGGATCCGGGCGGTGCCGATCGCCGAGGCGATGATGGCGCTGGTGTTGATGGATCATCTGCTGCGCCAGCGTGCGCAGTGCGCGGATGTCGCCTGTACGGTTCCGCGTTGGTCATAAAGGAGTGGTCAGCGTGAGTAAACGCGCGTGGTTATGGCTGGCAGCGCTGTGCGCGCTGCCGGCGCTGGCTCAGACCCAGACGCCCTGGCAGCGCATTGCCCAGCCGGTGGCCGGTGCGCCGCAGGCCATCGGCAGCTACGCCAATGGCTGTATCATCGGCGCCCAGGCGCTGCCGCTGGCGTCGGAGAACTATCAGGTCATGCGCAGCGATCAGCGGCGCTACTTCGGCCATCCGACGCTGCTGGCGTTCGTGGCGCGCCTGGGTGCCGAGGCCCGCACGCAGCGTCTGGGTACCCTGCTGATCGGCGATATGGCGATGCCGGCCGGTGGACGCTTCAACGGCGGTCACGCCAGCCATCAGTCGGGGCTGGATGTGGATATCTGGCTACAGCTGCCCCAGGTGCGCTGGACGCCGCAGCAGCTGCGGCAGCCGGTGCCGCAGGATCTGGTGGCCGTCGGCGCCGACAGGGTGATCCCGTCGCGCTGGACGCCGCAGGTCGGCGAGCTGATCAGGCTGGCGGCGCAGGATCCCCAGGTGGTGCGTATTTTTGTCAACCCGGCGATCAAGCGTCAGCTGTGCGAGACGGCCGGCGGCGATCGCGCCTGGCTGCATAAGGTGCGCCCGTGGTTTGCCCACCGCGCCCATATGCACGTGCGCCTGCGCTGTCCGCCGGGCAGCGTGGATTGTGAGGCGCAAACGCCGCCGCCGGCGGGCGATGGCTGCGGCGCGGAGCTGGCCAGCTGGTTCCAGCCGCCGCCGCCGCGCAGCACGCCGGCCAAGCCGCTGACGCCGCCGCCGCTGCCGCCGGCGTGTCAGGCGCTGCTGGCGCAGCTTCACGGCTAGATCGGCGCTCGCCGGCGTCCGTCGTGGCATAGAGGGCGACGATCGCGACGCCCTCCATGGGGGACGCCAGCCGGCGTGGTTAGGGCGTCCGTCCGCCGCATCAGGGCGGGGCGTCAGCCTCTCCCCGCGCCCGAGTCCGGGATCCGCGGCCCTCCGCTCATCCCGGAAACGGACGTCCCGCCGCCGGCATTACGGCCGGTCGGTGACCTGCTTGGCGACCAGTTCACTCATCAGCTGACCAATGCCGCCGTTTTCTCTGGCCAGGCGGATATCCCCCCGCCAGCACTGCCCAATGCGCTCCGGTACACTCATCATGCTCAGCCCCGGCAGTGCATCCAGCGGCGGAAGGATCTCCGACGTGGTCGGCTTATTCAGCGTGGCCAGGGCCTGCTGCGCCTGTTGCTGAAGACGCTGGGCTGACTGAATATCACGTTCTGCCTGCGTCAGCTGGGCGGCGTCCTGCAGCAGGGTCTCCTGTCCGGCGATACGGTAGCGTACCGTAATCTGGGTTAGCCCGACCGCCGCCATCCGACTTTTGTCGGCGGGGAAGTCCGCCGAGGTAAACCGGCGGGCTCCGCCCTGGAAATCCCGCAAAAAGCTGACAAAGCCCTGAGGCCCGGGATAGCTGCGGGTCAGCGTGAAGGCAGGAAGCCGGATCTGCAGCGTCACCTGGCCACACTGCTGCTGTGACCAGAGTACGCTTTGCATCACGGCAAAGTTCAGGTTGTTCAGCCGGAGCGTGGCATTGGTACATTGCATGGTCAGCAGGGTTCCCACGACCTTGGCCCGGGCGTCGCTGTTGACGTCCGTCGGCAGCCCCGTCAGGGCGACGGGATAGCTTTTCGCCTTCAGGGCATTGACGCTGGTGTTCAGCTCCGCCAGTTTTTCGGCAGACTCGGCGGCCGCGGTTTGCCAGCGCTGCTTTTTCTGCTGCTGGGCTAGGACCGCCTGCTGCTGTTTCTGGCGCAGCTCGATTTTCCCGGCCTTCAGATCAACCTGACGGATCAGGGCCCGGTTGATGAAGGGCAGAAAGTCTGCGGTAAAGGGGACTGACTGCCCCAGCGTATCCACCACCTGCCAGCCCGTCTCGTTACGCTGGATAAACGGCTTAATCGGTCCGGATAAAAAGGTCCAGAGCAACCCATTGTCACCATACAGCTTGTCCGCCCGCTCGGCCTGGTTGAGGGTCCAGCGCGATGGCGCGATGACGCGGTCCTGCCACGTGCTCTGCAGGAAGCAGGAGGCCTGCTGATCGGCATAGCGAATGACCAGCTGTAAGGGGCCCGCCATCAGTCCCCAGGTGAGCTGTTCATCGGACCGGTTGTATCCCAGCAGGCTGCGCAGGCTCATCAGGCGTGCATAGGCCGTCTGCAGTGAGGACTGTCCGCTCTGCTGGCTGTCAAAGCCATGGAAGTCCGCCGCCACTTTGGTGGCCTGGGCCTGGCTGATGACGACGCTGTTCATGGCCTGGGTCATGGCCGCCTGATACTCCTGATACAGGCGGATGGCATCCAGCCGGCTGACGAGCTGGCTGCGGGTCTGATCCAGCGCGCCCTTCTGCGCCGTTCCGCGCAGGATCATGCCGCCGACGTCGCTGACCAGTCCGGGTACCCTGACGATGGTTTGCTGGTGGGCGCGCTGACGTATCTCCAGCCACTGCGGGAGCACTCGGAGCCAGCCTGGACGCAAGTCATCCGGCGTGTCGGCGAACTCGTTCAGCAGGCGGCGGGCGAGGCGCAGATACGGGTTGTCATCGTGGGGCAGTCGGTCAATGGTGCTCTGCCACTCTCCCTGGCCGGCCAGGATCCGCTCTCCCTGGGAGAAGTGTCCGGCGAAATCCTGCCAGGCCTGCAATCGCTTCTGCGCATATTCATGCCTGAATGCGGCCAGTTTTTTGTCGAAGGCGATGTCGTTCGGCATGCTGTTGCGCATCTCCACCAGGAATGCGCGGATCCGCTGCTGTCCCTCTAGGGTATAGGCCGCGGCGACCTCCGGCAGGTTATCCGGCCGCAGTGAGCCCTGCCAGAAGTCATCCAAGGTCACGCCAGTCAGATCCGGCTGGGCGTTTGCCCACGGAATGACCCAGTCCAGGGTGGCGCTTTGCGCCGCCAGCTGTCGGAGCCGCTCCTGCAGGCGCAGCAGGCGGGCGTTCTGCTGCTGGACATCCGATGACCAGGCCAGCTGGGAGAGGAACAGGTCATTGAAGCGGGAGACCGTATCCGAATCCAGGCTCGGATACAGTAACCGCAGGGGCGGGGTCGGTATGGGGGGCATGGCCATCAGCGCCTCATCGCTGGCGCCCCGCAGCCTCGCCTGTAGCAGGTTGGCGCGGCGGACCTCCACCTGAATAGCGTTCACCAGGCCATCCGGATGGGATGCCATGCGCTCCGCCGTGGTACTCTGCTGAATCGCTTTGTCCAGCGTGGGCAATATATATTTGCCGAAATCATTTACATACTGCGATTTTGCATCCTCTTCAACCGAGAACAGCTGATGCTGGAATGCCAGTACTCGGCTGGCCCACTGCGCGTTTCTGCTTTCCAGCCAATAAATCGCATCCCGCTGTGCGATCAGCGTCCGCATGTTGTGGGGCAGGGCGCTATTCATGGCCATGGTTGCCGGATAGCGCTGGCGCAGATCGTCCAGCGTATGCTGCCAGTACACGACCGATACGCCGAGATAGCCGAGGGCGGCGGCCACGCACAGCCACCAGGTGAACAGGCCCAGGTGGCGGTTCAGACGTCGCCAGGGGCTGGTCACGGCGACGGGGCGATTCAGGTTACGGTCGGCCGGCAGAACGCGGTTAAACAGATCCCGGACAAAGACCCCGCGCTTGACGGTGTCATGTGCCGCCTCCTGCAGCGCAATCTCCTGCTGATCCGGGGGCCCGCTGCGGGTGTTTCCCTTTTGGACTGCGCTGGCGAAGAATACGCCGCGCAAGATGGGCGACTCCAGATAGGAGCTGTCTCCCAGGGCATGATAGACATAGCGCTTGAGGGGCCCGGCCAGCCTGGTCAGCTCGGTGGGGAACATCAATAAGGCCGGATCGGCATCCGGGTGCTGCAGCAGCATCGTCAGCTGCATGGTTTTCAGCCGGCTGCTGACCCTGCCCAGGGCGATATCGATCACGTCACGGACGTCGCGGCCGTTCTCCGGTTCATCCACCACATGGCCCATGGCCTGATCCAGCACCTCCGGGGTCAGCAGGTGGGACCAGGCCTCCATGCCGTACAGGCTGTCGATTTGGGTCACCAGGACATAGACGGGGAAGCGTCTATCGAACAGACGGATCAGTTGCTCTATGCGGGTGCGAATCAGCCGTCCCTCATCGACGATGCCGCCGCCGTCCTCGGACAGCAGGGTTTGGGCCGACACCGTGAGGACCAGCCCGTTCAATCCGGCCCGGTCGCGATCGCGCCCCAGCAGATCCAGCATCTTGTTCCAGGCCGTGCGGGTATCCTGTGATGCCTCCGGCTGTACAAACTGGCCAGAGATGTCCAGGATGACGGCCTTGTCGAAATACCACCAGTCGACGGGCGCCTTGCCGTCATTGATCTCATGAGGCAAATCCAGCGGTGCCGCCAGGCCTGACTGCGCCAGCAGCGCCGATTTACCCGTCCCCGGGCGGCCCAGCAGCATAAACCAGGGCAGAACCTGCAGCGGGTGGCGGAAACGGCGCAGCTGGGAGTGCTTCAGCAGGGTGGTGGCCGCCTTCCACTGGCGCTGTAGCGTCACGGGATGGCGCTCCGCGGCCCGGGCTTTTTCAACCGGCTCCGCCTCCAGGCTGCGGGTACGCCATGCCCGCGCCTTACGCCAGAGATAGCGGGTCAGCAGGGCGCCGGCCAGAATGCTGAGAAACAGCACCCATGCGGCGGCGGCGGGCCAGCGTTGCCACAGCGTGAGCAGCCAGCACAGTATCGCCAGTACGATCAGGATCAGTGCGACAGCGATCCATTTGAAGAGACGTTTCATGGCAGCCACTCCAGCGCGATATCCGCGTATTCATATAGTACCCAGTTCAGAATGCCATACAATGCGGCCAGGATGGCCAGCGGCACGACGATGGTGGTAAAGCGGCCGTGGGTCAGCCATCGCTTTTGCTGCGTCGGCGTGAGTGAGGGGCGCGGGTAGGCCTCTGGAAATAAATGCTGCGACGCCTCCCATACCTCGCCGTGCAAGGTCCTCAGCTGGTGCATCCTGATCTGCATCAGCGCGGCCTGGCCCGCCGGGCCGGCATAGCGCCCCTCAAACCCCAGGGCCAGACACAGCAGATAGACCTCCCTGACGCCGTCGGCCTCGGGGCTCAGGGCGGACAGCCTGTCGAAAAAGTCGACCCCGGCGCAGACGGTGTTGAAGTAGCCGGCCTGCAGGGGCTCACGGCGCCATGTCGCAGCGCCGTCCCACGCCGAACACAGGATCGCCTCATCCATCCAGGCCACAACGGCATACATAGCGGCGTCGATCGCCGCCGGACTTTCCCCTTCCTCCTGGGCCCGGATCCGGCTGTGGTGCAGGTATGACTGCAGCCGCTCACGGAATAATGACGCATCGCCTTCGGGCGCCTGCAGATACTGCCGTACATAGAGCATGGGCTGAATAAATGCTTCCGATAAACTCACCGGCTCACTCCTACCAATTCTACGTTGAGGTCATCTGGGGCATCGAACCAGTTGAATGCGATGTGGCAACTCTGGGCGACCTGCCGCCAGGCTTCACTTTGGCTATCGATCTTGAAATAAAACGAGCAGGAGCGCCGGGGCAGGCCCTCGGGAACTGACGATAGCGGCGTCAGCGTGATCCCCGGCAAGGCGCGCTGGATAAGTAAGGGCAATGCGCCGGCCTCGGCCAGCCTGGCGCGGGCCCGGAACGCGGCCTGCAGGGCATCCGGTGCCATGTCACTGCGGACGATCAGGTAGAAGCGGTTACGCTCCTCCAGCAGGCTCTTGGGGAGCCGCGCCGTCAGGTACTCTCCGCTCGGCTCCAGGGCGATCAGGAAATCGGGGCCGATCGATATTTCATTCAATAAATTAATAATCAGATCGCGTACCGCGAAGAGACCCGGCGCGATATCCTGATGGCGGTAGGGCGGGAGTCCCGGGTGGTTTCCGTCCGGGGATCCCAGCATGTCGCAGCGTTCGCTGAAGGTGGACAGCTCGCCGACGATTTGCCGCAGTACGTCGTAGACCTTGCGCGGATGGATCTGCGGTGACTCGGTCAGCTGGTACAGCAGCGGCACGTAGCGGTTGAGGGTGCGCAGGGCCAGCAGAAACATCAGAAAGCTGGCATCGAACTCTGCCTTGCGGATTTCTCGTGGGCTTTTATAGGCCTCCAACTGGCGGGCGCGACCCGCCAGATCGTCGCGGACATCCCGCACCACCCGCATCAGGCTCTCGGAGCCGCCCATGATGTAACACGGCGGAATGAAGTTCCTAGACAGCTGAATCACTTCGCCCTGGCGCTCCAGCCGGGCGATGGGCAGGATATTGTAATCCGTCAGCTTCTCAACCTCGCTCTCCCACAGTATCTGCAGCACGTAGTGCAGGCTCTGGATCTCGGCTTTGGGCCCATCCGAGTATAAATCTGCGAGCTTGTCTCCCTGCTGGGTCGTCACGTAGCGGATGTTCCGGCCTGCGCCATCCTCAAGCTGTGGCACGACGGCCACATTGGACTCGATCGTGTCCAGCTTCTTCAGCCCCAGGTAGACATTGAACGGCCGACTCTGATCCAGCCAGGCCGAGGCGAAGGAGCGCGGCTTACAGATGCTATTGCCCGGCCATACGACATAGCTGTGATCCCGGAAGAGCAGCTCAGCCGACAGGACATTGAGCTGTTGGTTGCCCAGGGCTGACTCCGCAATGGTCAGCGCTCCCACTCCCCAAAAATCCTGCAGTCCGGAATCCAGGAATGGCTTGAGCTGAAATTGGCTATGCAGGTCTGCCAGCTGAAAATGCTGCGGCTGTAAAAACATGCCCTGATGCCAATAAACTGGTTTGTGAATTTTCATCTATTACCCTAAAGGCCAGAGTGGAGAGTTGGCGCAGTTTTTTACTATAACTGCATGTTTAATTTGTAATTCGTAATGGACGGGCCGCCGGATCGCGCCTAGGGATCGCTGATATCGCTCAGCCGGATTGGCGTCGCCACCGCCGCTGCGTCGGCCGGGTCGGGGGCCGGGGGGATACTCTCTACCGGATTGATGACCGCCTCGCCGATCCCGCTGTTATCCAGCTTCAGGGTCAGCGCCACGGGGGAGGGGGCGGCCTGCCAGTCCGGGAACAGTATCCCCGAGCGGGTTACGGCGACCGGGATCTCAAACAGGCGGGAGGTCTGCGCTACCGGCAGGCCGTAGAACGCGGCGATGAACCCCACCTGGCGCGCCTCCTGCAGGCGATCCAAGACCAGGCGGAAAGCGTGGCCGGGCTCCAGGGCATAGCGGCTTACCTGCAAGACCCCGTCAGGGGGACGTCCGCCCTGCAAGACGTGGCCGGCGAGTTCGGGGTTTTGGGTTAACTGATAGAAGGCCTCAGGCGAACGGGCCTGCACCACCGCCAGCACCAGGCTGTGCGACTCGCCGTCGTAGCTGTTCAGATCCGGGGCGGTCTGCGCATTCACCAGAATGGCCTGGCTGCCATACCGCCACTGTACATTGCTGCGGGCCTGCTGTTTTGCCGAGTCGGAGGTGCAGCCGATCAGGCTGAGCAGCAGGCAGCCGACGGCTCCCCAGATCGCCTTATTCTTCATCATAGCCCAGTACACCCTTGAGCATCCGCCGGGTGCCGTCATCTTCCACGACCTCCCGGATCCACTCATCCAGCCTCATATTGCCCCAGCGGGCGGCTTTATCCACAATGTAGGAGACGGGGCTGTGCGGCTCGGTCTCCCTGAAGAACGCGGCGATGCCGCTGAGCTGCCGGATGGCCTCCTCGCGGGTTCGGGGGGCGCCGGCCACGCCGGAAGAGGGGGGGCTGAGCGTGGCGCTCGCCTCTGCGCCTGCCGGCGCCACCGCGTGCTCCTCTGCGTCGCGGGCTAGCGTCACCCCCTTGCCCTCCACCAGACGCCCCACCAGCCGGAGCATCTGCTCCAGCCGCTCAGCCACATCGCTTACCCGCGGGGCATCCCGTCCGAATAAGGGCTCGAGCCGCTGGGATAATCCCTGGAATGCGTGGATGGCCTGCTGCAGCGCGTCCTGCAACGTCAGATAAAAGGTGCCTGGCGTATGGCTGACGGCGAGATCCCAGGCATCCGGATCCAGCTTGCCTTCGCTGATGGCCACCTGCGCTGCGTCACTGTTTAGCCGCTTCAGGTTATCGACCTCCCGGGAGATCTGCCAGTCCAGCCAGCCATAGGCGCGTCCATCCTGGGCGGCCGTCAGAGGGAGCAGGCCCAGCTCCGGGGGAAGGGTCTGGTTGAGCCACTCCAGGCGGCTCACCCGGCCCTCCAGATCCCCCTCGCTCAGCGCCGGATACATCTCCGCCCAATAGCGCTCCAGCAGGCTGTCCAGCAGCAGCAGCCCATCCCGTAGCCCCGGCAACCCATGCCGCTGCACCAGGGCTTCGCACAGCCACACCGTCAGCTGCAGATCTTTGCTGCGCGTCGCCAGCGCCTCGCAGGTCAGGCGGATCACCTCGGCCCAGTTTGACTGTTTGAGCGCGCTGACCCACTCCCCCTGGCCAAGGTAGTCGGCATCGGCCCGGCGGGCCTCCCGAATCTGGTCATATAGCGGGTCGAAGCTGATATCCTCTCCCGCAGGATGGTGTTCACTGATGGGGGCCAGTAAACGCGCCATATCTAAGATAGTCATATCGCATCCTCCCTTAGCCGCCGATCAACACGGTGGGGCAACCCAGCGTGATGGTGCCGCCATGGGCCGTACTGTCGCCCATGCGGGCGGCGGGCTTGCCGCCGATCAGCACCGTGGCACTGCCCTTGATAATGGTGTCGGGCGGGCCGACGCAGGTCAGCATGTCGCCCAGTACCGCCGCCGGCAGTCCGCCGATCAGTACCGTGGGAACGCCGGGGCCGATGACCGGCCCGCCAACGTGCGGCACCGGGGGGACGCCCGGGGTCTGCATCGGGCAGACGTGCATATCCGTCAAACGCGCGGCAGGTTGTCCCATGGATAGACTCCTTATTCAGTTGCGTAAGTACCGCTCCCTTACCGCAGCGCCTGGGCCGAAGCGCGGGGCTCTGCGGGGGTGCGGAGAGAAAAAATCAGTTGATCTTGACAATGCCGCCCTTGATGGAGGTCATCACGGAAGAGGAGACCTCCGCCTCAGCCGAACTGCTCAGGCTGGCCGACTGGGTGCCCGTTATCGCGACGCTGAGGCCGGATAGCGCAATGGACTGTTTCCCCTTCACGGTGACATTCATGCCCTCTAGGAGTACGCCGCCGCTGTCGATGACGATACGGTTGCTGCCCACGCTCAGGGTTATCGAGGTGCCGGCCTCCAGATGGAGGCTTCCCGCCGATACCCTGGTGGCGTGATCCCCCTTGTCCACCTGTAGCGTACTGTTGCCTGACTTCACCTCCGTGCGGGTGTCGCCCTCGATCACCCGGGTATGCTTGCCCTTGGTGATGCTCTGCAGGTAGTTCCCCTCGGAGACCGTTTCGGTGCAGTCATTCTTGATGGTCACCCTCCGGTCGTGCTCGACCGTCAGCTCGTCATCGTGTTTCACCAGACGGCGAAAATCCCGCTCCGAGCGTATGAACACCTCCTCCGCGCCCATCTTGTCCTCGAAGCGCAGCAGGCTGAAGTGCTCCGGATTGCCATTGGGCGTGCTGCGGGTCTGAATGCCGCTCTGGGTCTTATTGTCAGGCAGCTTGAAGGGGGGCGTCTGGTGGGCGTTATAGACCCGACCGGTGATCAGGGGGGCGTCCGGATTGCCATCGACAAAATCCACGATCACCTCCTGACCTACCCGGGGCAGCTGCATCCCGCCCCAGCCCAGCCCGGCCCAGCCTTGTGCCACCCGGATCCAGCAGGAGCTTTTATCATCCTGTGTGCCCAGGCGATCCCAGTGAAAATGGACCTTAACCCGGCCATGCCGATCGGTATGGATCTCCTCGCCCTGCGGGCCGGTGACCACGGCCGTCTGTACGCCATGGATCACCGGGCGGGGCGTTGGGCTCAGGGGCCGGTAAGGCAGGGATTTGGGCAGGCAGATAAAGTGGTTCTGGTAGTTCACCTCTTGGTCCTGCCACGGCAGGTTGTTGACGATCTCGTGCCGTACGCTTAACAGCAGATAGTCACCGTTACAGTCTTTGCGGAGATGTTTTTGCAGGCTGAAGCCATAGCCCGGGGCCAGCGTGCGGCAGCGCCCGCCGCCCTCTATCCGGGCCTGCATGGCCTCTAGCCCCTCCATCTTCAGCTTGGCGCGCCGTTCTCCCTCGCGGGTCTGCGTATAGCCATCGGTAAAATCATAGACCGCCACGTCACTCAGTTTGCCCTGCTTGGCCACCGAGGCGCTGGAAGTCAGCAAGCTGGCGGTCGGCTGTTCAAAGGTATAGGCGTTCAGGAGGACGTTGGCCGGCACGACCGCGAGGGAGGGCATCCACCACTGGATATCATCGCCGGACTCGCTCATATGCTTTGGTCGGTAGACGATGTCTGAGCGCACCTTGCAGGGCTGGACCGCGGCATTGCCATCGGCCAGTACCATCACATGGCGGCTTTCGCTGTGATCGAACCAGTAGAAAATGCCCTCCTCCGCCATCAGCCGGCTAATGAAGTCGAGGTCCGATTCGCGATACTGTACGCAGTATTCCCGAGGGGCGTAGCGCTGCGACAGGGCGAGGCGAAAATCGCTGATGCCCCGCGCCTTGAGCACCGCCTCAATAATCTGCGGCACCGTCTTCTCCTGGAAGATCTGACACTCCCGGGCGTGCTGCAGCCAGGCCAGGCGCGGCACCAGCTCGGCATAATAGGCGAATCCGTGTTGCTCGGCGCCCCGGTATGAGGCCCGGCCGATCACGCCATGCCAGTAGCGAGTCTGGCCATCCGGCAAGGCCAGCCGCAGCGCGGCGGCCTGCCCGACCAGCTTTTGCCACTCCAGCGCAGGGTCCGTGGAGAACAGCTCCAGCTCGAAGCGGTAGAGGTCGGAGATCGCCTCTTCGCCCCGGCACTGCACCACCTGTAAGGCATCCTTGCCCAGCGGGGTGGACAAGGACAACAGCCGGCTATCCGACGTTAATCCCATCAGTCACTCCCCTCTAGCGATCCCGTCAGCCGGCCGTGCTCATCCATCGAGACGGTGATATCGGACACCGGCTCACCGGCGGCCATCCGCGCCAGCACCGCGTCCGCCATACCGGACAGCAGCTGGGCCGACAGAATGTTATCGATCAGGCGGGCGCCGCTGTCCGGCTGGGTACAGCGCTCGGCGATGCCGTCCACCAGGGCTTCGTCGTAATGGAAGGTGGCCTGATGATTGCGCTGGAAGCGGCGGGCAATCTTATCCAGCTTGAGACGGGTAATCTGTTTCAGCACCGCGCCCCGCACCGGGTAGTAGGGCACCACCTGCAGGCGTCCGAGAAAGGCCGGCTTGAAGGCCTGGGTCAGCTCGTCCCGCAGCGCCTCGCACAGCTGCTCCGGCTCGGGCGGCGTCATGCCGTCCTGACAGTAGGCCATCAGGGTGTCGCTGCCGACGTTGGAGGTCAGCAGTATGACGGTGTTGCGGAAGTTGATCTCCCGCCCCTCGGCATCGTCCATGATCCCCTTGTCAAACACCTGGAAGAACAGTTCCAGGACATCCGGATGGGCTTTCTCCACCTCGTCCAGCAGCACCACGCTGTAGGGTTTGCGGCGTACCGCCTCCGTCAGCACGCCGCCCTCGCCGTAGCCGACGTAGCCCGGCGGCGAGCCCCGCAGCGTCGAAACGGTATGGGCCTCCTGAAACTCCGACAGGTTGATGGTGATCAGGTTGCGCTCGCCGCCATACAGGGTTTCGGCCAGCGCCAGCGCGGTCTCGGTCTTTCCCACGCCGCTGGAACCGACCAGCAGAAACACGCCGATGGGCTTGTTGGGATCCTCCAGTCCCGCGCGGGACAGGCGAATACCCCGGGCGATGGTCTCCAGGGCATAGGGCTGTCCGATGACCCGCTCGGCCAGCCGCGTCTGTAGCTGGCGGACCATCTCCAGCTCATCCTGTACCATCTTGCCCAGCGGAATCCCCGTCCATGCCGAGATCACCGCCGCAATGGCGGACTCATCCACACAGGTCTGCACCAGCGGCTCCCGGCCCTGCATTTGCTCAAGCGCCAAAACGGCCTGCTCCAGTCGGGCCAGCACCTCAGCGCGCTCCGGGCCATCTTCCTGCTCCAGCTGCGCTTGTAGCGCCTGAATGTCTGCGACCCGCTCGCACTCCTCTATCCAGCGCTGCTCCAGGGTCTGATAGTGCTCTCGGGCGACCCGGGCCTGCTCCTGCAGCGTCGCCAGACGGCTGCCGTGATCGAGGCCGCCGGCCTGCTCCTGCTCCAGCAGCGCGATCTCGGTCTGGAGATGCTCCAGATGCCGGCATGCGTCCTCGACGGGGGCCGGCAGGGTACGCTGCCCGAGCGCAATGCGGGCGCAGGCGGTATCCAGCACGCTGACCGCCTTATCCGGCAGCTGTCGGCCGGTTAAATAACGGTGTGACAGCCTGACGGCGGCCGTCACTGCCTCATCCAGAATCCGCACCCGGTGGTGCTGGCGCATTTTGGTCAGCATGCCGCGCAGCATCACCATGGCGATCTCCTCGCTGGGCTCCTCCACCTTGATGGCCTGGAAGCGCCGCGCCAGGGCGGGATCTTTCTCGAAATATTTTTTGTATTCGCTCCAGGTGGTGGCGGCAATGGTGCGCAGCTCTCCCCGGGCCAGCGCCGGCTTCAGCAGGTTGGCGGCATCATTCTGGCCAGCCGCGCCTCCCGCGCCGATCAGCGTATGGGCCTCATCGATGAACAGGATGACCGGCTCGCTGCAGGCATTCACCTCGTCGATGACCGCCTTGAGGCGCCGCTCAAACTCGCCCTTGACGCTGGCACCCGCCTGCAGCAGGCCCAGATCCAGCATCCGCAGGGCAACGCCGCGCAGGCTATCCGGCACCTCTCCGGCCGCAATGCGCAGGGCCAGCCCCTCGACCACGGCGGTTTTTCCTACGCCGGCCTCACCGGTAAGAATCGGGTTGTTCTGCCGGCGGCGCAGTAAGATATCGATCATCTGCCGAATCTCGCCGTCGCGCCCGAGAACCGGGTCCAGCTGATGCTGGCGGGCTCGCTCGGTCAGGTTTACCGTGTATTGATCCAGGGCGGGTGAGGGGGGGGCGCCCGGCGCGCTCCGCGCCGTCGCCTCTTTGCTGCCCGCGGCCAGCGCGGGCCACTGGTGCAGCAGATCTGCCGCTGACCACGCCGCCCACTCTGGCGACAGCGCCCTGGCGAGCTGCTGCAGCACCGGGTCATCCAGCAGGGCCATGACCAGATGGCCGCTGCGGATCTGGCTCTCGCCACAGTTGACGGAGGCCATCAGCCAGGCATCAGACAGCAGCCGCGGCAGGTGGGGGGAAAGCACCGGCTGCCGGCTACATCCGCCCTTCAGACGATCCAGCGCCCGCTCCACGTCCCGCTGAAAACGGCCGGCGTCGACCCCATAGTGCTGCAGCAGGCGCGCCAGGTCCGTGTTGTCCGTCTCCAGCAGCTTGAGCAGCACGTGCTCGATCTCGACCTCGTGATGGCCCCGCGACAGGCACAGGCCCGCCGCTGCCTCCAGCGCCTGATGGCAGGTCTGGTTCATTTTCCCCGTCAAGGCTTTCAAATCTGTATTCACTGAACCCTCTCCCCGAAAAACGGGCTTTCCCGTTAATGAATGTCAGTCACTTCGCCCGGCCGCCCTCTTTCCGCCTGAAGAGGCGCTGGCCGCCGGGCATCTGGTCAGCACGCCCGGCTTATCGCGCGTGTTGACGCTCCCCTGACGCCTGTAATACCACTTCGTCGGCATCGCCTAGCCTGGCGGGGCGGCCGCCCAGCCAGCCAATCCATCCGGGGCGGGCCGCCCCGGCCTGGCCATCGCCCAGCGTGCAGGGCGGTACCTCGCTGGCGGCCAGCACCAGCTGAATATCGAATGTTACGGCGATCTCAATGGCGAAACGGACCAACCGGGTCAGCGCCCGAAAGTCCTTGCCCCCCGGCAAAAACGCCTGAAACTGCGTATAGCGCAGGGGGCCGAGGCGGATCCTAAACTGGCTTTGGGCATCCCATACCTGCCGCCCCAGCACCGGCCACTCGCCCAGGGTGCAGTTTTGGCGCCCCAGGGAGAGGCGATCCGCCTCATCCAGCTTCAGCCATCGCCCCTGAAAGGGCAGGATCTCGACCGGTACGGAAAAATAGTCTGTCAGCAGCGTGCGCAGCCCCTCCTCGCTGAGCGAGCGTGCGCCGAACCGGCCGGCGTAATAGGCAAAGACATCGTCATTGACGCCGTCTTTTTTCAGCCGGTTCTGCAGTCCCGGCGTGCCCAGACCGGCCAGGGAGAGCAGCATCTGACGCCAGTCGGCCTGCAGGCCGCACTCCAGATCGGCCGTCGCCTGATGCTTGCGCCATGCCTGGTAAAACAGGGTGATCAGACGGTGATTGAGCAGATCAAAAAAGTGGTGGGCGGTCTGATCCCGATGCTGCAGGCGACGCTCCAGCAGCATCTCGGTATACCGCGTCGGCAGTGCCCCGGAGGGGCCGGTCAGCCCCATGAAGTTGATGGTCATGACCTGCGGCTGGTCTGTCGCAGGGGGCTGCAGCGCATAGATACTGCTGGCCGGGGTGGCCAGGGAGAGATGGGTACGGAAGCGCAGCGGCAGCTCCTGGCAGCCACACTTTAGCTGCTGCAGCTCCAGTATCCTGACGGCCTGAAAAAAATCGAACTCGTAGGGCCGGGCATACAGCTGCTCCAGCACGGACTGTGGGGTCAGGGCGTCGCTCATGACAGCACCGCCTTGCCCGCCCGCGGCGGCCAGCGCTTGAGCGCCTGCTCCCGCTGCCGGGTGCGGACGTGCAGGCGGGTGAAGCTGTTGATGGCGCCATACTGGCTGACGAATCGCTCCACCACGGCGCTGAACAGATACACCCCGGAGCCCTCAAACTGGCTCTCGTCCAGCACCAGGGTGATTTCGATGCCCCGCACCACCGCCGCCTGATTCCGGCTGCACAGGCGCGCCGTCGCCGGCTGGCTATTGATACTGACAATGCCGGCAATCTGCTGACGCAGGGCGGGGGAGTCGCTGAAGTTATACAGCCCGAGCAGCTCCCTGAACGCCTCGGTCGCCTCCTCGTTCTCACCGGTGATGGAGAGCAGGTTCAGGTTCAGGTGAGAGATCAGCCGCCACATGGCGGCCCTGCCGTGGGCCGGACGCAGGGTGGGCGTCGGCTTGCGCAGGCAGTGGATCCGGGTGACGGGAGAGCCACCGTCCACCTCGAAGTCCCCCTGGACACCGCCGAAGGGCAGCAGGGATGGAAACTCACGGTTGGTGCAGGTTACATCGATGCTCAGGGTTTCCGTCGATGACTGGTTGGGGTCAAAATCCAAATCCACCAGGGATAAGTAGACATCCTGCCCCGGGTCATCTCCGTGCAGCCCGCCGCGGCGGTTTTCCATCCAGAACACCCGCTGCGGCTCACTGTCGTTGGCGTGATGCAGGCCGAACAGGGGGCGGTAGCACTTCGTCTTTTCCTGCCCGCCATTCTCGACCAGCTTGCTGACGGCATCGACCGAATAGACCTCCATGCCCCAGGGGCGGCGGACGTCGGGAATAATCGGGTACTCGGTTTTACGGTGGGTTATCTGCAACGGCTCTGCCCGCTGCCGGAACAGGTTGACCACCGGAGTGCATCCCAGCCGGAACGTGGAGGCGTCGATGGTATCGGTCAGTTTGGCCAGGCGTCCCTCCCGCTCGAACGCCGACAGATGGATCAACAGATCGATCTCCTGGCAGGCCTCCGGTAGCGGGGTGGCCTGCAGCAGCCCGGTTATATCAAAAAACAGGAACTTGTCGGGAAAGACAAAGTATTCATGCAGTAGGCGGTAGGCCTGGGACGAGCGGGCATCGTAGTCAAACAGGCTCTCATCCTCGTCGAATCCTACCGGTGAGATGATGCCGGCAGGCAGGGTCCACTCCGACGCTCCGGCGCGCAGGACCACCTTGGTGACATTGTTGAACAGCAGCTCATACAGGGTGTGCACCACGGCCGGCTCCCCCTGGAGAAAGAAGCGCAGTTTATCCATCCCCAGGGTATTCAGATGATGCCCCGGATGGGTCTGCAGCCGGATACAGATCAGACCGGCGCTTCCCTGCTGCTGCACTGACAGGCTGGTTTGCCGCGCGGGGGCGAAGCAGGCATGGATGACCGATACGGGCCAAATCTCCACCGGGTAGGCGGTGCGAAACCGGCATGCCATGCCATCCACCTGGCGGGACAGCAGGTTGGTATGCCGCGGCAGGCGCAGCGGGCCTGACAGGTTAGTCTGCGCCGGATCGACCGAAAACTGGACCAGGGAGAGGGAGGGGATCGGGCGCAGGTAGTGGGGATATAGGATCCCCAGCAGCGCATTGGTAATTTCGGGAAACTGCTCATCAATCTTGTGATGCACCCGGGCGCAGAGAAATGCCACGGCCTCGATCAGCCGCTCGACGTGCGGATCTTCCGATACCCCCTCCTCCAGCAGAAGGCGGCCGGCCACCTTGGGATACTGGGAGGCGAACTCGCGTCCCAGCTGGCGCAGGAACGCCAGCTCCCGGTTATAGTAGGGCAATAGCTCGACCATGCGTCACCTGTCAATTCGATACAGCTGCGTTGAAACATCCAAAACGGCATCAAACATCACCGGCTCCGGCGTGGGATCCACCTCCAGTAATGCCTCGATCCTGAATATCAGCTGACTGATGCCGGTTTTCTCATCCAGATAGATTTGCACCCGGACCTGGCTCAGCCGGGGCTCAAACAGATCGATGGCCCGCTCGATATGCTGGCGGATCCACTCCCGATCCTCGGCGTTGGCGGCACTCAGATTTGAACAGTCCGGCAGGCCATAATTCAGGGGCGACTTTTCCAGCTCGGGCCACTGAACGGTATCCAGCGACAGCGCGGATCGCGTATTCAGCACATCCTCCACATCCCGTCTGACGGCACTGTGAAAGTGGGCCAGGTCATACCGGCGCTCTGATGTCCGTTCGGTTCCCTCCTGCGGGAAATCATCGAACAGACGATCTAGCACGGAGGGGCGGAGGATATGATGAAGGATCATGGCTTAACTCACGGGATTGTCTTTTTTAGGCTGTCGACGCCGTCGGTCGACAGCATGATCGCCAGCGTTTTCAGATAGCCGTCTTTGGTTCCGTGCTCTCCCATCAGCAGCGCAATGGTGGCGATGGCGGTCGGGCAGCCCGGCGTGGTGACCTGAAAGCCGGGCATACAGGGTTTTCCGTTCAGCGGCGCCGCGCCGGGGGTTCCTTGCATCTGGATTCCCCGGCTTCTGGCCGCCTGAATCATCTGTAAACACATCTGGTGCTTGTGGGAGGCTGTGCCCTGCCTGCGGTGGTGCAGCTTGCGTATTCCGATCGCCATCAGCGGGAGTAGTCCCACCATGATAAAGCCGGCGGCAAAGGCTGTCGCTTTGGCCATATTGCTTTGATCATAGCGTTCGATAATAAACTTGAGCCGTCCATCGCACTGGCCGCAGGTGCAGGGATACAAACGCTGGCGCAGATCCCACAGCGTGCCATACACATTCATGGTCGACGCCACGCCGGCCGAGGTTAGGGCCAGGCTCAGTATGACCCCGACCGGGGTGGCGGCGGCCGACAGCGCGGCGCCGACGCCGCCGCCCACGGCATGGCCGACGGTGCTCAGTAACGCGTTACCGCCGACGGAGACACTTCCCTGCGTGGCTGCGATGATCTGATTGGTCAGCGCGATATAGGGGGAGACCCCCTCCGCCATCTTGTTCACCGCCGTCAGCGCCGTTTTGGCCGGCTTGGGCAATGGGTTTCCTAAGATATTGTCAGCGGTATTGATCAGGTTCGCGGTACCCAGCACATTGGATACCGTTGAGGTTGAAAAGGTGGCGATGCCTCGCGCATCCGTTGGTAACGGCCCCGATGCCCTCTGGATATAGCCGTACAGCGCAGCAGCCTGATTGGCGCTGGAGGTCAGGGTTCCGATGTGGCCGATGACCTGCGGGACGCTGATACTATGTCCCCCCGCATCAGCAGGATGGCTGTCGATAGGCCACTGCGGCGGGCGCAGCAGTGAGGTGGCTTTTTGATTCATCGCATCATCTTGGTACGCCTTTAGCTTCTTCAGCAGCGCACCAAAGGATTCTGAGTCGAACTTCAGCTCATGCGTGATGACAACGTCCGCCATACGGAGTATGTCGGTAGGCAGCACTGCCGCACTGTAAAACCCGGCTTGCCGCTTTGGCTTTGGCCCCAGCTGTTGCCACAGCTCGTCATCAGTGAGATCGTCAATATTCATCACATGCTCCTACCGATGTAGCCTATCTGCATATAAAGCAGAAGGGATATCGCCTATCCGTATCCAGCGGGGGACAGCGCAGAGTGAAGTCCGTCGGACGCCCACCGCACTGCGCCCCGCTGTGAGTGTCTTACTTTTTCTTGTTGGTAATCAGGCTCCAGCCCTCAGGGCCGATTTTGCCGCCCGCCTTGCCGCTCTGATCCTGGGGAATATATTCCCAGGTCACTTCTTTATAGGCGAAATCAATGGTTTCCTGCGGACGGTCGCTGCCGCCCGTGGCCCCGGAGCATTGATAGCTGGAGACGGCGACATGCGTAAATTTGTAGATGCAGAAGGCGAACTTATCGCCCGCCTGGGTACAAATCTCCAGCTCCAGCGTGGGAAAGTTCTGCCCCTGAACGGCGGCGGAGGCCAGTTTGACGCTGGCGCTGTCCATCCATTTGGTGACTCGGAGGACCGACATCATGGCCTTACCGGTATTCAGCCCCTGGGTGCCGCTCTCCATCGTGCACTCGTTGCCGGCTCCCCAGGCAAAGCCCAGCACTTCAATCCATTTTTTGTGCTTATCATCGGTGGATTCTCCATCAACCTTATCCAGTTTGATATATGTATCAAAAGCCATAGCGGACCTCTCTTGTGACAAGATAAACTGCGTTTTGGATATACGTGGTAAATAAGCTCGGCCAAATAGTTAGCCTTGCGCCGGCGGTGGCAGATCGGCGACTAGACGTAAAGACGCGGTCAGCCCCTCCAGTTGGAAATGGGGTTTTAAATAGGCTACCGCCTTATAGAACCCCGGTTTGCCTGGAATATCACTGACATCAATACGGGCTTCCCGTAATGGATATTTCGCCTTGATATCCTGGCCGGCATCATCCGAGCCGACCACATAATTACTGATCCACTGATTGAGAAAATATTCACATTCACTACGGCTCATAAAGCTGCCGATTTTGTCGCGGACCATCGATTTTAAGTAATGGGCGAAGCGTGAGGTGGCCATAATATATTGCAGCTGGCAGGAGATCCTGGCGTTGGCATTGGCCGAGTCACTGTCATATTCCTTGGGCTTTTGCACCGACTGGGTCGAAAAGAAGGCGGCATAGTCGGTACCCTTACAGTGGGTCAGGGCGATAAATCCCAGCTCGGCCAGCTCCTTTTCCCGGCGATCGGTAATGGCCACCTCGGTGGGGCACTTGAGTTCGACTTCGCCATCATCGGTGGTAAAGGTGTGCGCCGGCAGTCCCTCCACCAGGCCGCCCCCTTCGGCTCCCCGGATGGCGGCGCACCAGCCATATTTGGCATAGGCCTGGGTCAGGCGGGTGCCCAGCGCATAGGCGGCGTTCAGCCACAGATACTTGCCATGCTCCTTGCCGTTGACATCCTCCTCAAAGTTGAATGCCTCTACCGGCACCGTCGTGGCGCCGTAAGGCAGCCGCCCAAGCACATGGGGCAGGGCCAGGGCGATATAGCGGGCATCCTCCGACTGACGCAGCGACTTCCACTTGGCATACTCAACCGTATCAAAGCCCTTGGCCAGATCCCTGGGGATCGACAGCTCGGTCAGGCTATCCAGACCGAACATTCCGGCGCTGGCGGCAGAGAGGAAGGGGGCATGGGCCGCCGCCGCAACGTGTGAGATCTCCTCCAGCAGAAACAGATCCTCCGGGTGGTTGCTGAACTCGTAATCCCCGATCATGGCCGCAAAGGGGGCGCCGCCAAAGGTACCGTACTCCTCCTCATAGACTTTCTTGAACAGCGCGCTTTGATCAAATTCGGCGGCGCTCTTAAAGTCGCGGATCAGATCTTTGCGGCTGACGTTCAGCATGCGGATCTTCAGGCCGGTACCGGTCTCGCTTTGATGTACCAGGTAATGCAGTCCTCGCCATGACCCTTCCAGCCTTTGGAAATCCGGCTCATGCATAATGGCGGACAGCTGGGTGGAAAGCAGCGCATCGATCTGGGCAATACGCGCCTCAATGCTGGCCAGCACATCCCCGGACACCGTCACCGTTCCCGACAGAACCTCACTAACCCATTCACCCAGCAGATCCCGGGCCCGCGCCTTCTCCAGGTCACTACGCGCCATCCGGGTTTCCGTGATGATGCTATCCAGCAGGCCGCCCTCTAACGCCGCGCTCTCGGCGGCGTTGTTCTCTGGCAAGTTCTGTTCGCTCATGGCTGCTTCTCCTCGCCAAAACCGGTCTCTTTGCCCAGACTCTGCAGCTTTTCGGTATCCTCGATGATGCCCTGCAATACCTCTCCCAGGCGCTCATTGCTGTACATCTTGTTTTTCAGGTCAGAGAGGCGGCTGCGGATATCCATCAGCTTACGCAGCGGTTCGACCTGCGCCGCGACCCGCTCAGGGGTGAAGTCCGCCATGCTCTGAAAATGCAGATCCACCGACAGCTGGCTGCCGTCTCCGCTCAGGGTATTTTCGGTGCGGAATGACAGGTGGGGATGCACCCCTTTGATGACATCGTTGAAGTTGTCGCGATCAATCGAAACGAATTTGCGCTCTTTCAGCTTGGGAAGCGGGGTTGCCGGCTGTCCTGAATAGTCACCGAGCACCCCCATGACAAATGGCAGCTCCTTCATTTCCTGCGCATCGCCAATCTCCACATCGTAGGTAATCTGCACTCTTGGCGAGCGAACTCGATCCAAAGTATGCTGCTTGCTTTCACTTGCCATGAAGTCATCTCCGTAACATTTCTTACAACACTGCGTAACGTTATGGATAGCGATTGTAGGTGAATGAATTAGCCAATCTTTGTAAAAAATACATATTCATTCCAATCTCGACTATCCGATTATTCCCCGGGCTCGATGCTTTCCATCGGGTATTAACGGCGCCGGCGGCAGGCCGTTAATACTCGGGATAAGGGGCTCTGTTCGGGGATAATTCCCTTGAAAGGAGGATGGGTTTTGACGTAATAAGCGCTATTTCAATATTGAAAATTGGTGGCTACTGATATGCCCGACCGTCAGGTTTGGAATATAGAACTGTGTGGCCCCGCCGGGGAGCATTGAGCTCCGGCCTTTTTGTTCCAGCGTGATATTTCGTCTAGAGGTCATACCATTATCAATGCGCGACATGCCCTTAAATCCACCGAACCAGGCATAGACGGGAACCTTGAGGGTTATCTCAAGTAAGTATTCGAGAGAGCTCCAGTTTTCTTTGATCACGGAGGTGAGTCGTCCCCATTCCCTCATTGATACCCCGTTTTGCTTAGCGATCAGCATACGCTGGCGCAGACCGCCATCGTACCGGAATGGCTGGACCGGGCTCCACCAGGGAGATAGCGGGCTATCGTCAGTGATCGGGGACCTTGCCAATGAATTAAATCCATTGAATTTGTATAAGGCTGTCCCCGCCGGGAGCAGCTCTTTCGTCGGCTGCCCATAGGCTATGTTAAATGCATCGCTGACGTAGGTTTTTGCCTTTTGATCTGTACAAATGCTTCCAACACCGGACCATTCCAGCTCGGAATTCAAAGTCAACATAACGCGCCATCCTTTTTTCAGTAGCATTGAGCTCGTTATTGTAGGCGGGTGAAATATCTAATCTTTGCAAAAAAAACCGATTCATTTGTCTATGGCCAATCCGCGTTATTCGGTTATATCCAGCGTTCCGTATGTATCATCTGCTGTTTGTTTACTTATCGATCATCGAGTTATCTATAAGTCACGTGAATAAAAGCTAATGATATTTCGTCTGGCGTTAGAAAATAGAAGGATGGTTGAGTCGGCGTTTATTCTGGATGTGCGATGACATAGCGAGAGGACCATTATGTAGACAATGGGGCAGGCTGCTCAGCATGGGAGATAAAATATGATAAATCGTCCGGTTTCTGGGTGGATACAATTGCCCTTATTCGCCTTATCCCTACTGCTTTCCGGATGTCAGATGGAAGGAGGGCGCGGCGTCTCATCGCCTCCCGCAACGGCGCACGGAAGCGTCATCGATCCGACCAAATCGCGCTTTCCTCTGCAGAATTATCCGCAGTCTGTCGACCGCTGGATTCAGCCTGAAAGCAAGGACTATACGGTTGCGCTAATGGATGTGTCAGCGCAACATCGCCATTTTACCCAATTAAAATCATCCTATTTTGGCATTAATCCTCAGGATAAATCCCCGTGGAATGCGGAATATATCAGCGCCCTGCTGCAGGGCGAGGCGAGAGAGAACCGCGAGCGCATTATTCACCAGTTTCTCCTCCCCGAGAGCCGCTCTTGGGGCAGTAACTTTCGCCTGAATCCGCCTGAGTGGAAAGCGCAGTTAATGCAGAACAGCGCATCCACAATCGATAGCGTTTTTCACCCGGGGCAGCGGGGGATTACGCTAAGAGAGACGGCGGTCAGGGCACTGCCGACCGCGGAGCCGGCCTACGGCGATCCGCACCTGGCCGGGCAGGGATATCCCTTCGACGATCTGCAGATGTCGTCGATTCGGCCGGGCACGCCTGTCTACGTATTAACGCTGAGCCGGGACACCGGCTGGAAATATGTTGTCTCTCCCACGGTGATGGGCTGGGTCAAAAGCGATGACGTGGCCGCGGCGGATAGTCGGTTTATCGCCGAGTGGCGGAGGCTGGCGCAGAAAAATCTGGGGGCATTTATTCAGGCCCCGGTCTCGGTGCACGACGGTAAGCGGTTTTATTTTATCGCCCGCCCCGGCACGATACTGCCGTTTGGCGCGGCGTGGCCGGGGTATTACCGAACGGCGGTTCCGACGCTCGGCGCGGACGGTAAGGCGCGCCTCCGCTGGGTGACGCTGAGCGCCAGCGCCTTTACCGCCATGCCGTGGCGCATGACGCCGCAGAATATGGCAACGCTGATGAAAACCATGGGCGGAAAGCCCTACGGCTGGGGAAATTACCAATTTTACAATGATTGCTCATCGGAGATCCGTAGCCTGATGCTGCCGTTCGGCATCTTTTTGCCGCGCAACTCCGCCGCACAGATTCAGGCGGTGTCCAGAACCGTCGATCTCTCTCCGTATAGCCTCCGTTCCCGCCTGGATTACCTGACCACGCATGGCCGGCCATTCACGACGCTGGTCTACATTCAGGGGCATATCATGCTGTATATCGGCAATTCGCTCGTTCATGGGCAGGCGGTGCCAATGACCTACCAAAATATCTGGGGATTGAGTCCGTCGGATCGCCAGCGGCGCAGCATCATTGGCGGCGCGGTATTTTTCCCCCTGCTGCCGGTCTATCCAGAGGATCCCTCGCTGGCTTCGCTGGCCGGTAAGCAGCTCTTCAAGCTTGGCTTTATTGAATAGTCCTGCCCGCTCTGCCCGGTTGCCCTTCGCCGTGGGCGCGCCGGGCTCTGCGGCTGTTTGGCAGTCACGGGTGGGCACGCGGGCCGCGTCGGAAGATGGTGAGGCGCCCCATCGCCCGCGCTGCCCGCTCCCCATCGCCGGGTATCGCATCGGTGGCATGATAAAAGTCAGTTACCGCAGCGAGATTGTTTGTCATGATAGCGGCCTATTTAGTGGTCTCAATCACATACTGATGCATACGTTTTTTGTATCCGATGCTGTCGATGTGATATGGGGCGTATACAACACGATGGGACGGTTCAGACAAGGATCATGGAGACGCTATTGCTTTCTCCCGAGCTGCTCGGGGTTTTATTTTGCGTGGCGCTGTTCGCCGGCTTTATCGATGCCATTGCCGGCGGCGGCGGACTGTTGACGGTGCCGGCGCTGCTGGCCGTCGGGCTGCCGCCCGCCCAGGCGTTGGCCACCAACAAGCTGCAGTCGGTGGGGGGATCGTTTTCGTCCAGCCTCTACTTTATTCGTCGCCGGGTGGTCAACCTTGCCGAGCAAAAGTGGGTCATTCTGCTGACGTTTTTGGCCGCCGCGGCCGGCGCGCTGCTGGTGCAGCGCCTGCAGGCGGAGATATTACGCCAGCTGCTGCCGTTTTTGGTGATCGGGGTCGGGCTCTACTTTTTGCTGACGCCGTCGCTGGGGGCGACGGAGGGGGTGCGGCGCGTCGGTATGCCGCTGTTTGCCGTGCTGGGCGGCGCCAGCGTCGGTTTTTATGACGGCTTTTTCGGCCCCGGCGCCGGCTCGTTTTATGCGCTGGGCTATGTCATGCTGCTGGGGCTGTCGCTTCCCCAGGCGACGGCGCATGCCAAGGTGCTCAACTTTACCTCTAACGCGGCGTCCCTGCTGCTGTTTATCATCGGGGGAAACGTCGTGTGGAGCGTGGGGCTGTGCATGCTGGTCGGACAGGCGATCGGCGCCCGCGTCGGCGCTCGGATGGTGCTAACCCGCGGGCAGCAGCTGATCCGGCCGATGATCGTTGTGATGTCGCTGATCATGAGCATTAAGCTGCTGTATGACAACCACGGCAGCGATATCCTGTCCTGGGTGCAGCGCTGGCTGTAGCGCGGCTGATGCAAGGCGGCGGCGCCTGTGCGACAATCTGCCACCGTGATGCGGCGCCGCGGCGCCGCGCGTTATTTTCTCATCAGGCCCAGAGATGACCATGCCCGAGACCCATCATTATCAGCAGTTAATCGATCTATTCGCGCAGACGTTCGGCAGCGAATACCACACCCGCCTGGTGGCCGGCGACGGCGAACCTATCTATCTGCCGGCGGATGACGCGCATCCGGATCACCGCATTCTGTTTGCCCACGGCTACTATGCCAGCGCGCTGCACGAGATCTCACACTGGTGCATCGCCGGGGAGGCACGTCGCCGCCTGGAGGACTATGGCTATTGGTACTGCCCGGACGGGCGGGACGCCGACACGCAGTCGCGCTTTGAGGCGGTAGAGATTAAGCCGCAGGCGCTGGACTGGCTGTTCTGCGCCGCCGCCGGCTACCCCTTTAACGTCAGCTGCGATAATCTGGAGGGCAGCTTCGAGCCGGATCGCATCGCGTTTCAGCGCCGGGTGCGAGAGCAGGTGCTGAGCTATCTGGCCGAGGGTATCCCCTCGCGTCCGGCGCAGTTTATCCGTGCGCTTCAGGCGTTTTATCGTACGCCGGCACTGAGTGCCGCTGACTTTCCCTATCCCGACGATTTACAGTGATGCGCGGCGCGGCGCGGCCGATGCCGATGCGCAAGGAATCCCTATGATTGCAGAGTTTGAAGAGCGTATTTTGACGCTGATTGATGAGATGGTTGACAGCGCCAGCGACGATGAGCTATTTGCCGGCGGCTACCTGCGCGGCCACCTGACCCTGGCGGTGGCGGAGATCGCCTCACAGCCGCAGGCCGCGCCCGCGGCGCTGGATGCTGCGGTGCGCGCCAGCCTGGTGCGCGCCATTCACGCCGGCGAGCTCTCTCCGCCCGATCAGGCGCTGGTACACAACCTATGGCAGGATCTCTACCGCCGGGCTCAGCATGAAGCCTGAGGCCGGGAATCCTTCGCGCGCTCAGGGGCGGGCAGGATACATCGCGCCGTAGTGAACAGACGGGGCGCCGCTTCAGCGGCGCCACCGCCGCCACCGCCGGATAACGCAGGAAGGGCGGGGGGGGGTCTCCCGCTACGCCATCCCTTTTCCCTTAAGCCATTTACGCAGCCAGAAACGGTTGGGGCTGAGTGCGTCCAGCAGATCCTGCTCCAGCGGTAGCGCCTCGTCGTGGATTTGCCCGGCCAGCAGCTCGGCGCACAGCGGCGCGCTGCACAGACCCCGAGAGCCGAGG
Source organism: Edwardsiella anguillarum ET080813 (assembly GCF_000264765.2). Classification (GTDB taxonomy): domain Bacteria; phylum Pseudomonadota; class Gammaproteobacteria; order Enterobacterales; family Enterobacteriaceae; genus Edwardsiella; species Edwardsiella anguillarum. The sequence continues at coordinate 429,956 of NZ_CP006664.1, read as the reverse complement.
GCGGCCAGGATAAACAGATCCGGATGGTGCGGCGCGGCGGCGTTGGTCTCCGCGGGGACGCGCTGCTGCGGGCGAGGATGCGGATAGCGCGTCTGCAGCGCTGGGGCGTCCGGCAGCGCGCCGAGCAGCGGCAGATGATCGCGTACGGCGCAGCGTATGCCGATCCGCGCCGCCGCGGCGCTGACGTCCACCTGCTGCGGCCACGTCGCCTGCGGCAGCGACGCGATCAGCCGCTGGCGGTTGTCCTGCTGCTCCTGCGGGCTGTACTCCCGATCGGTGCAGTTGCGTCGGTAGCTGGCGCCGAGGCAGTGAGTGCCGTAGTTCGGGCTGCAGGGGGTCAGATAGCCGTCATGGCACAGTACCTGGCGCAGCGGCGCCAGCGCCGGGGCGGTGGGAATATGGCTCACCTGGCCGCGCACCGGATAGAGCGGCAGCGCGTCGCTCTGGCTGAACTCGCCGGCGCGGGCGCCGCCGGCCAGCACGACGCAGCCGTGCAGGCGGGTCGAGCCGTCGGCCAGCCGCAGGCGCCAGCCCTCCGGCGCCGGCTGCAGCTGCCGAACCTCATGGTTAAAGTGCAGGGTGGCCCCCTGACGCTCCGCCAGCGCCAGGGCCTGGCGGGTCAGCTCAGCGGGATCCAGCCAGCCTCCGAGGGGATAGCAGACGCCGCCGACCGGCAGCGGCAGGCCGCAGCGCAGGCCGAGATCGGCGGCATCGCCCCCTTGCGCCAGCCACTCGGGCCAACCGGCGGCCAGCAGCTGCGCTATCTTTTTCTGGCTGGCGTCATCGTAACCCAGCTGGCTGACGCCGCACCATTGGTGGGGAAAGTCGACGCCTTGGGCCGCCAGCGCATCGTAGGTGCGCAGGGCGTAGGGAAAGGCGCGGGCGTAAAAGCGCTCCAGCGCATCGCCGCGGCCGTTAAGCAGGGGATAGAGCGCCCCCTGACGGTTGCCGGAGGCGCCCTGCGCCCCCTGCGGATCGGCGCAGTAGAGGGTGACGCGGCTGCCGCGCCGCTGCAGCGCCAGGGCGCACAGGGCGGCGGCGATGCCGCCGCCGATCAGCGCGACCTCGTCAGGGCGGCGGGCCGCCGGCCGAGCATACCAGGGCGCCCGCAGCGCATCGGGCGGCAGCGCCGTAGGGCGCCGTCCCGCCAGACACTCCCGCTTTTGCCCAAATCCTTTGACTTTACTGACCTCAAATCCGGCCTGGATCAGGCCGCGGCGCACAAATCCGGCGGCGGTAAAGGTGGCGAAGGTAGCGCCGGGCCGGGCTAGACGCAGCATGGCGTCGAAGAGCGCCTGGGTCCACATATCCGGGTTTTTCGCCGGCGCAAAGCCATCCAGAAACCAGGCGTCCACGTGCCCCCTGAGGCCGTCGGGCAGCTGCGGCAGCAGCGCGTTGACGTCGCCGAACCACAGATCCAGCGTGATGTGCGGCGCCGGGTGCAGACGGTGGCAGCCGGGCAGGGCGTCGGGCCATACGGCGTACAGCTGTTCGCTGAGTTCCGCCAGCTCTGGCCAGGCGGCGTGGGCGGCGCGCAGGTCGTCGCGGCACAGCGGGTATTTTTCAAAGCTAATGAAGTGCAGACGCGGCGGTCCCTGGTCGGGATATGCCTGTCGGAAGGCACGATGGGCCTGCCACAGAGTGAGAAAGTTCAGCCCGGTGCCGAAGCCGGTTTCGGCGACGGTAAAGTCAGGGCGCCCGGGCTCACACCAGCGCTGCGGCAGCCCGTTGCCCTGCAGGAAGACGTGGCGGGTTTCCGCCAGCCCGTCCTGATTGGAAAAGTAGACGTCGTCAAACTGCTGCGAAACAGGCGTACCCTGTTGATTCCAGCTCAGCGATGCACCCTGTATCGATGTATGGTTCACGTTTTTTTACCGCTAAATCAGCCAGTGGACGATTTTAACGGTCTGTGCCCGGGGCGGCAAATTTAGCGCTATCTGGTTTTACCAGCGCTGATCGGACTTGCCTCGGCGTACAGGTGTACGCTAAAGTGCGTTGCAAATCCCGAATGACAAAAATTTTTTCAAGAGGTAATAGATGAAACGTGCAGTGATTACTGGCTTGGGTATTGTTTCCAGTATCGGTAACAACCAGCAGGAGGTGCTGGCGTCTCTGAAAGAAGGGCGTTCGGGGATCACCTTTGCGCCTGAGCTGCAGGAGGCCGGCATGCGTAGCCAGGTCTGGGGCAACATCAAGCTGGATACCGCCGGCATGATCGACCGCAAGGTGATGCGTTTTATGAGCGATGCGTCGATCTATGCCTACCTGTCGATGCAGGAAGCGATCAAGGACTCCGGTCTGAGCGAGGATATGGTTTCCAACAACCGTACCGGTCTGATCGTGGGCTCCGGCGGCGGTTCCCCGCGTAACCAGGTTGCCGGCGCTGACGGTATGCGCGCCCGCGGTATCCGCGGCGTGGGGCCGTATATGGTGACCAAGGCCATGGCCTCCGGTGTCTCCGCCTGTCTGGCCACGCCGTTTAAAATTCGCGGGGTTAACTACTCCATCAGCTCCGCCTGCGCCACCTCGGCTCACTGCATCGGCAATGCCGTTGAGATGATCCAGCTGGGCAAGCAGGACGTGGTCTTTGCCGGCGGTGGTGAAGAGATGTGCTGGGAGCTGGCCTGCGAGTTCGACGCGATGGGCGCGCTCTCTACCCATTACAACGATGCGCCGGAAAAAGCGTCCCGGACCTATGACGCCAAGCGCGACGGCTTTGTCATCTCCGGCGGCGGCGGCATCGTGGTCGTGGAAGAGCTGGAGCACGCGCTGGCGCGCGGCGCGCACATTTACGCCGAGATCGTCGGCTACGGTGCTACCTCCGATGGCTATGACATGGTTGCGCCATCGGGCGAAGGCGCGGCGCGCTGCATGCAGATGGCGATGCAGGGGCTGGATAAGCCGGTGGATTACCTGAACGTACACGGCACCTCCACCATGGTGGGCGACGTGAAAGAGCTGGGCGCTATCCGTGAGGTCTTTGGCGACCATACGCCGGCTATCTCTTCTACCAAGGCGATGACCGGTCATGCGCTGGGCGCCGCGGGGGTTCACGAAGCCATTTACACCCTGCTGATGCTGGAGCACGGCTTTATCGCGCCGAGCATCAACATTGAAGAGCTGGATGAGCAGGCCGCCGGGATGGATATCGTTACCGCCACCACCGAGCGCGATCTGGATGTGGTGATGTCCAACAGCTTCGGCTTTGGCGGCACCAATGCGACGCTGGTGATGCGCAAGCATAAGTAAGCGTATCGGCCAATCCTACCCGCGATGGCGGGTAGCGTAATGATGTCTCCCCCTTGTCGGCCGCGTTGTCGGCAAGGGGGTTTTCTTTTCAACTCCTCTGCTTCTGCTTCTGCTTCTGCTTCTGCTTCTGCGTTTGTCTCTCTTTTTATGGCTAGCCACACGGTGAGGGATTGATCCCGAGGGGAAAATACGGTTTAGCTGTTTATGTCATTTTGTGCGCCAAACCGCGTTTTTTATGCCTGGTATCCGGCGTCGGGATAGGTACACTCATAACCACGGCGCGATGACGCCGGCGTCATCACCCAAAGGAAAAACTATGGGACAGCTCAACCATTACGCTATTGCCTATCAACAAATCCGGGCGCTGATCCGTTATCCGGAGTCGCTGTATCAGTTTTTGGCCCGCCAGTGCACCCACCACGATCGGGCGCTGGATCTGGGCTGTGGCAGCGGTTTCTCGACCGCCCGCCTGCAGACCTATTTCTCTCAGGTTATCGGCTGCGATCGCGATGAGACGCTGGTCGCCCAGGCGCGGGAGAACTACCCCCAGCTCAATTTTAGCGTCGAGTCCGCCGAGCGCTATGTCCCGCCGCAGCCGGTCGATCTGTTGACCTGCGCCACGGCGTTTTACTGGATGGATCGTCCGCTGATGCTCTCGCGGATGCCGCAGCTGCTGCTGCCGGGCGGGGTCTTCTGCGCCTACCGCTACGAGTTTCCGCTGGTGTACGGTCCGCTGCGCGACGTGGTGGAGTATGAGCTGGCGACGCGCTGGGCGCCGTTTCGCGATCGGCGTCTGGTGGACTATGACGATACGCTGGAGCTGATGCAGATCCAGCCGCAGCTACAGCACAGTCAGCGCCATCTGTTTCCCAATATTCTGACCCTGAGCGTGGCGCAGCTGGCGACCTTTTTCCTGTCGACCAGCTATGTCACCCGCTATATGGAGGAGCGGGGCGGGCCGGAGTACGCTAAGCGACTGATGGCGCTGCTGTCGGCGGGGGGAGAGCGCGATGTGCGGGTGAACTTTGACGTGACGGCGTTCGTCTGTCGCCTGCGTCGCTAGTTTGCCGCACCGATGACAAAGACGCCCCGGCGGTGAGGCCGGAGCGTCTGGGCTGTCTTTACGCGGTGGGCTTAGGCTTTCGGCGCCGCTTTTTTGTGATGGGTCTTCTTGGCGGCCTGCGCTTTCTGCGCTACGGCCGCTTTCTTGTGGTGAACCTTCTTGGCGGCCTGCGCCTTCTGCTCGACGGCCGCTTTCTTGTGGTGAACCTTCTTGGCGGCCTGCGCCTTCTGCTCTACGGCCGCTTTCTTGTGGTGAACCTTCTTGGCGGCCTGCGCCTTCTGCTCTACGGCCGCTTTCTTGTGGTGAACCTTCTTGGCGGCCTGCGCCTTCTGCTCGACGGCCGCTTTCTTGTGATGAACCTTCTTGGCGGCCTGTGCCTTCTGCTCTACGGCCGCTTTCTTGTGGTGTGCTTTTTTCGCTGACTGGGCTTTCTGCTCGGTCGTGGCTTTTTTATGGTGCTTTTTGGTGCCGTGATGTTTTACGGCGCCCGCCTCTTTGGCCGCCGGGGCGGCGCTGTGGGCTGCTGGGGCTGCGGCAGGCGCCGCGGTCTGTTCGGCGGCAAATGCGGCGGAAGAGAGACCCATCGCAGCAGCGACAACCAGAGCTAATACTTTATTCATTTTTCCTGTCCTCAAAATTTGCCGTTTGGTAAGCCCCCACTGGAGCCGTTGAGGATATGTTAGGCAGCGGCGCGACGATTGTCCGTGTGTGTTTGGTGTCGGTAAGTAACCGTATGTACAACGGCGGTGAACCGCCTTCTGTCCGCGCTCAGCGCGGCGTTTGCGCCGCCAGCCAGTGGGCCAGCAGCGCCAGAATGTACAGCTTTTCTCCGCCGCTCAGCGCGCGGCCGCGCGGAATATGGTGCCATTTTTCCAGGCAGCTGCGGCAGCAGGTGGCGGTGGCGTGCTGCGCCACAAAGACCGGGTGTCCGCGCATGGGCGTCTGCCTGCCATCGTAGGAGATGCGGGCCGGGGCCAGCCGCGTATCGATAAAGTCCCGGGCATGGTTTAGAACCTGCGGCCATCCCTTCGTTTGCAGGTAGTGCCACTCGGCGTCGCTGAGCTGAAAACGGCGCCGGAAAGGGGAGCGTTGCAATCGCCGCCAAACGGCGCTGGAGAGAGGTAACATGCCGGGCTGAGTCCTGTTGCTGAATGCGGGAGCGGTGCATAACCAAGATAGATGGTCGGTAGGGCGGCAGCGGGGTGTCCCCGTCGTCCTTACCGGGAAAGGTCAATACCATGCCCCTTTTGGCTGCGGATGACAATCCGTGCTATCCCCCGGCGGCTGCCCGGGATGATGATTGTGAAATAGCGCCGGAACGGTAAGATAACCGTGGGTGACAAAGGGAGCGGATCGCGTGCAGCATAGTCGGGCGGCAAAGTTTTTTTTAGCGCTGGTGTGCCTGCTGGTGGCGGTGTGTACCGCCCAGCGGATAGCCGGGCTACAGCCGCTGGGCGCCCCGCCGTCGCTCTCGGCCCAGAGCATGGCTGCGCCCGGAGCGGAGGATAACGACGCCCCGTCCGCGCACTGTGCCCTGCGGGCCAAAATGCTGCTGTCCGCGCCGCCGCTGGAGCACCTGGGGGCTGTTCCGTGGGCTTTCCTGGCGCTGCTGCTTTGCCCGCTATGCCCGCCCGCCCGTTTTTTTACCGCGCCGCCCCCGGCGCTCTCCCCGCCTCAGCGGCGTTTACACTTACGCCTGTGTATCTTCCACGAATAACGCCAGACCGGTTTGTTGGGTCCTGGTCTAGGCTTATTTATGGAGAAAAACGATGGCTTTTATTTTTCGGGCGCTGGCGTTCTGCCTGTGCCTCTGGCTGCCCGGCGTATGGGCGGCCGACAGCGGCTGGCTGAGCGGTGATGGCAACGGCCATGCACAGGTTCGCTTCAGCGCCGCGCGTCAGGCATCGGATCGCGTGGATCTGGTGGTGCAGGTGGCGCTGGCGCCGGGCTGGAAAACCTACTGGCGCTCCCCGGGCGAGGGGGGCGTCGCGCCGGAGATCCGCTGGCGCACTGCGCTGGACGGGGTGGACTGGCGCTGGCCGGTTCCGCAGCGTTTTGACGTTGCCGGCCTCTCGGCGCAGGGCTACCTGCAGAATGTTATCTTCCCTATCCGCTTACGTACGAACGCCCCGCGCTTACAGGGGGTACTGACGCTGCCGGTCTGCAGTACGGTGTGCGTGCTGAGTGATTACGCCTTCGATCTGGATTTGGCGGCCGCGCCGCCGGTGGATTTTCGCCATACGCTGGCGCGGGCAGAGGGCGCGCTACCGCTGACTAGCGGGGTCGTCACTCAGGTGGCGGCGGCCTATGTGCCGGGGGAATTGACCCTGCGCGCCGCGCGACCCGGCGGCTGGCGTTTACCAGCGCTGTTCGTGGATGCGCCGGAGGGGGCCGACTTTGCCGCGCCGCGCCTGTGGCAGGAGGGGGACTGGCTGTATGCCCGGGTTGCGGTGAGCGATGGCTGGCAGGGGAAGGCTCCTGACTTGCGCGGTACGCCGCTGAACCTGCTGCTCAGCGATGATGGCGTTGCGCGTCAGCTGTCGGTGACGCCGATCACTGGCAGCGTGGCTCCGCCCCGCGGGGAGTCCACGCTAACGCTGTTCGGTGCACTGGCGCTGGCGTTGGCCGGGGGGCTCATCCTGAATCTGATGCCCTGCGTACTGCCGGTATTGGCGATGAAACTGGGGAGCGTATTGCATGTCCCGGCCGCCGATGTTCGGGGGCTGCGCCGCCAGTTTCTGCTGTCCGCCGCAGGGATAATCAGCGCTTTTGCGCTATTGGCGGCGTTGATGAGCGGGCTACGCTTGAGCCAGCAGGCCGTCGGCTGGGGAATTCAGTTTCAAAGCCCCTGGTTTCTCGCGCTGATGATGCTGGTCACCCTGCTGTTTGCCGCCAATCTCTTCGGCTTTTTCACCATTACGCTCTCCAGCCCGCTGATGACCCGCCTGGCGGGGCGCTCCGTCGGCCATTTCTGGCAAGGCATACTGGCGACCCTGTTGGCGACGCCGTGCTCTGCGCCGTTTATGGGAACGGCGCTGGCCTTTGCTCTGGCGGCCCCGCTGGCCCAGCTGTGGCTGGTCTTTTTGGCGTTGGGGGTCGGAATGAGCGTGCCCTGGCTGGCCGTCGCCATGTGGCCGGGCGTCGCGCGGCGTCTTCCCCGCCCCGGGCGCTGGATGTTACACCTGCGTCTGTTCCTGGGCCTGCTCATGCTGGCGTCTGCGCTGTGGCTGCTGTCGCTGCTCGCGGTGCACATCGGCTGGCCCCGCGTAACCTGGCTGATGGCGCTGGTGGCGCTTTCATTGCTCGGGCTGGCCCTGTGGCGCTATGGCCGGCGGGGATTTATCGCCGCACTGGCGGCCGGGGCCATGCTGGTCTGGGTTCCCGGCGTGATGTATTGGGGCAGTGCGCTGACGCCGCTGCAGGATAGCGTGGTCTGGCAACCCCTTAGCGAGCCGGCATTGAGGCAGGCGCTGGCGCAGCGTAAGCGGGTCTTTGTCGATGTGACGGCCGATTGGTGTGTGACCTGTAAAGCAAATAAAATCAATGTATTACTGCGAGATGATGTCCAGCGGGCCCTGCGTGCTGACGATGTGGTCGCGCTGCGCGGGGACTGGACATTGCCCTCGGCATCGCTGGAGGCGTTTATGCGCCAGCGCGGCGCCGTGGCCATTCCCTTTAATCAAATCTATGGTCCGGCGCTGCCGCAGGGCATCACGCTTTCCCCTCTACTCGATCGCCAGTCGCTGCTGGATCAGCTGGCGGCGGCCAAGGAGTAACCGATGACAATGATCAAGAGTGTCCGCTATTTTACCGTCGTGGCCGTGCTCCTGCTGGCGACGCTGGCGTCAATACGCGCCCCGTCGGCGTCACAGGGACAGGATCTGCTGTTCCATAACCCGGCAACGCCGCGCCTGGGAGCGGCGGATGCCAAGCTGACGCTGGTGGTGTTTACGGATTACAACTGCCCTTACTGTAAACGCCTAGACCCGTTGCTGGAGCAGATAGTCAGCCGCTACCCCCAGGTGGCGGTGGCGATTAAAATTCTGCCGTTCAAAGGCGAGAGCGCACACCGCGCCGCGCAGCTGGCGTTGACGCTATGGCGCCAACAGCCCGAACGCTTTTTGGCGCTGCACCGAACGCTGATGTCCAAGCGGGGTTACCATTCGGCGGGCTCCCTGCAGGAGGCATTGCAGCGGAGCGGTAACGGGTCGCTACAGCCGGACGGGCCGGGGAGTATTCAGGAGCTGCGCGACACGCTGATGCTGGCGCAGGCATTGGGGGTTGAGGGCACCCCTACGATGATTATCGGGAATCAGCTGATCCCCGGTGCGCTGGAGTATGAGCAGCTGGAGCAGGCGGTTCAGGCCGCGCTGGCACAGCAGCCATGAGCCGCCTGCGTCGTGCGCTACGTCAGGTATTATGGCTGGCGGTACTGCTGGCTGTCTCTGCCGGGGTAATGGATTATCTGCGGCAGCCCCGCCTGCCCCCGAATCTGCCGGAGACCCTCCACACCCTGGAGGGGCGCCCGCTCTCTCTGACGGCGCTGAGCGCGGAGCGGCCGCTATTGATTTACGTCTGGGCCAGTTGGTGCAGCATTTGCCGTGTGACCAGCCCCACGGTCGACGGCCTGGCCTCGCGGGGGGAGAATGTGGTGACGGTGGCGCTGCGCTCCGGCGACGATGCCAGCCTGACGCAGGCGCTGGCTCGGCGTGGCCTGCGCTTCCCGGTGGTGAATGACGCGAAGGGGGCGCTGGCCGCCTCCTGGCAGATAGGCGTTACGCCAACATTTATTATCCTCTACCGGGGGCGCGTCACTGGCGTCACCACGGGCTGGAGCAGTTATCCTGGCCTGTGGCTGCGATTACATTGGCCGCGCTGGTTTGGCTAGACGAGGGCGCCCGCTGCCGGGCGCCTGTTTTTTGCCGCTGTCCCCAAGGTTGCGCTGCGGCTGTGGTTAGGTATCACGTCCATTTGGTGGCAGAATAATTCGTCCTGAACCGATTGCCTATGCCGCAGGGGAGAACAGATGAAAATTGTGGTTGATGAGAATATGCCGTACGCCGAGGCGCTGTTTGGCCGACTGGGTGAGGTCCAGGCCGTGCGGGGCCGCCCGCTGCCCGAGAGCGCGCTGGCCGGGGCCGACGCGCTGATGGTGCGTTCGGTGACCGCGGTCAATCAGGCCCTGCTGGCGGGGCATCGCGTTCGCTTTGTCGGCACCGCCACCGCCGGCACCGATCATGTGGATACGGCCTGGCTGGCGCAGGCCGGTATCGGCTTTTCCGCCGCCCCCGGCTGTAACGCCATTGCCGTGGTGGAGTATGTCTTTTCTGCCCTGATGCTGCTGGCGGAGCGAGACGGCTTTGCGCTGCGCGATAAGACCGTGGGGATCGTCGGGGTCGGCAACGTGGGCAGCCGGCTGCAGCGCCGCCTCGCCGCGCTGGGGATCCGCACCCTGCTGTGCGATCCGCCGCGCGCCGATCGCGGTGACGACGAGGTCTTTCACAGTCTGGCGGATCTGCAGCGCGAGGCGGATATCATTACCTTCCACACGCCGCTGAACAAGGGCGGTCCCTATCGAACGCTGCACCTGGCCGATGCGGACTTTCTGCGCGGGCTGCCGCCGGGGCGGATCCTGATTAACGCTGGGCGCGGCGCCGTCGTCGACAATGCGGCGCTGCTGCAGGCGCTGGAGGCGGGGCAGGATCTGCGAGTGGTGCTGGATGTCTGGGAGCCGGAGCCGATGCTGCCGCTGCCGCTGTTGGCCCGGGTGGATATCGCGACGCCACACATCGCCGGATACAGCCTGGAGGGGAAAGCGCGTGGTACCACCCAGGTGTTTGAGGCTTTTAGCGCCTTCTTGGGGCAGCCGCAGTCGGTGGCGCTGGCCTCTCTGCTGCCGCCGCCGTCGGTCGCCAGCGTGCGCGTTCACGGTCAGCCCGATCAGGCGATGCTCAAACGTCTGATGCATCTGGTGTATGATGTGCGCCGTGATGATGCGCCGCTGCGCCGCGTCGCCGCGCAGGAGGGCGAATTCGATCGCCTGCGTAAACACTATCCGGCGCGCCGCGAGTGGTCATCGCTGCAGGTACTGTGCGACGATAGCGCCAGCGCCTCGCTGCTGGCGGCGCTGGGCTTTGACGCCCGCGTCGCCTGAGCAGACAATTGATGCTTATCGCCAGTGCGCCCGGGCGGCGGACTGGCGATTTTTGATGGGCCATTGACAGGGACGGCGGCGTAATCCGTCGTCCGGGAGAGGATGAGAATGAGCGAAGGCTGGAATATTGCCGTATTGGGGGCAACCGGCGCCGTCGGTGAAGCGTTGCTGGAGCAGATGCAGCAGCGCGATCTTCCGCTGGGGGAGATCTATCTGCTGGCCAGCGAGCGCAGCGCCGGGGAGAGCGTGCGCGTCGGCGGGCGTCAGGTGACGGTGCAGGATGCGGCTACCTTTGACTGGGCCCAGGCCCAGCTGGCGTTTTTTGTCGCCGGACGCGAGGCCTCGCTGCGCTACGCCGAGGACGCCGGCAACGCCGGCTGTCTGGTGATCGACAGCAGCGATGCCTTTGCGCTGGAGGCGGACGTGCCGCTGGTGGTTCCGGGGGTCAATCCCCATGCGCTGGCGGAGTACCGTAACCGCAATATCGTGGCGGTGGCCGACAGCCTGACCAGCCAGCTGCTGACGGCGATCCATCCGCTCAGCGCTGAGATCGGCCTGGCGCGCATTGGCGTAACCTGTCTGCTCTCCGCCTCGGCCTACGGTAAGGCGGCGGTGGATGAGCTGGCCGGACAGAGCGCGCGCCTGCTCAACGGCATGCCGTTCGAGCCGGGCCTGTTCCAGAAGCAGCTGGCGTTTAATCTGCTGCCGCTGCTGGCGGATCCTCAGGGCAGCGTGACCGAAGAGCGCCGTCTGGTGGATCAGGTACGCAAGGTGCTGCAGGAGCCCGGGCTGCCGCTGACGGTCAGCTGTATCCAGTCGCCGGTGTTCTACGGCCATGCCCAGAGCGTACATCTGGAGACCCTGCGCCCGCTCAGCGTCGAGGAGGCGCGGGAGCGGCTGACGCAGTCGGACGATATCCGCCTGAGCGAGGAGGATGACTACCCGACCCAGGTCGGCGACGCCTCGGGCAATCCGCATCTGAGCATCGGCTGCGTACGCAATGACTACGGCATGCCGGAGGCCCTGCAGTTCTGGTCGGTGGCGGACAATGTTCGCTTCGGCGGGGCGCTGATGGCGCTGGAGGTGGCGGAGCGCCTGATGCAGGAGTATCTCTACTGATGTCGCAGCAACCGTTGACCGAGCAGATACCGCGCCCGGAATATACTCTAGCACTGGGGATCGAGTACGACGGCAGCCGCTACGCCGGCTGGCAGCGCCAGCGGGAAGTCGATAGCGTCCAGGCGCGCCTGGAGGCGGCGCTGTCGCGCGTCGCCAGCGAGCCGGTGACGGTGTTCTGCGCCGGGCGTACCGACGCCGGGGTCCACGCCACCGGTCAGGTGGTGCACTTCACCACCCATGCCCTGCGCCAGGAGGGCGCCTGGACCATGGGCGTCAACGCCCATCTGCCCAAGGATGTCGCGGTACGCTGGGTTAAGGATGTCAGCCCCGATTTTCACGCGCGCTTCAGCGCGACGGCGCGCCGCTATCGCTACGTCATCTATAATCATCGCTATCGTCCGGCGGTGCTGCAGAGCGGGGTGACGCACTGCTATCTGCCGCTGGACGCCGAGCGCATGGCGCGCGCCGGGCAGGCGCTGCTGGGGGAGAACGATTTCAGCGCCTTTCGCGCCGCCCAGTGCCAGTCGCGTACCCCGTGGCGCAATGTCTCCCACCTGAGGGTCAACCGCTACGGTCCCTACGTGGTGGTCGATATTAAGGCCAATGCTTTTGTGCATCATATGGTGCGTAATATCGTCGGCAGCCTGCTGGAGGTGGGGTACGGCAACCAGCCGGAAAGCTGGATCGCCGAGTTGCTGGCGGGGCGGGATCGCACCCTGGCGGCGGCGACCGCCAAGGCGGCCGGGCTGTATCTGGTCGCCGTGGACTACCCGGCGCAATTTGCACTACCACAGCCGCCGATGGGGCCGCTGTTTCTACCCGATTGATAACCGGAGCCGTGATGGAATACCTACAGTGGATGGTTGATTTTATTCTGCATATTGATGTGCACCTGGCGCAGCTGGTCGCACAGTATGGCGTGTGGATTTACGGCATACTCTTTTTGATCCTGTTCTGCGAAACCGGCCTGGTCGTGACGCCGTTCCTGCCCGGTGATTCGCTGCTGTTCGTCGCCGGCGCGCTGGCGTCGCTGCCGAGCAACGATCTGAACGTGCACCTGATGGTGCTGCTGATGGTGATCGCCGCCATCGTGGGCGATGCGCTGAACTACACCATCGGCCGCCTGTTCGGCGAGCGGCTGTTCAGTAACCCTCGCTCGCGCGTGTTCCGCCGCAGCTATCTGGATAAAACCCATGCGTTTTATGAGCGCCACGGCGGAAAGACGATTATCCTGGCTCGCTTTGTGCCGATCGTGCGCACCTTCGCGCCGTTCGTCGCCGGAATGGGGCATATGTCCTACCGTCACTTCGCCGCCTATAACGTGATCGGGGCCCTGCTGTGGGTACTGCTGTTTACCTATGCTGGCTACCTGTTCGGCAATGTGCCGGTGGTGCAGGAGAACCTGAAGCTGCTGATCGTGGCGATCATCGTGGTCTCCATCCTGCCCGGGGTGATCGAAATTTGGCGCCATCGGCGTCAGGCGCGGCGGAATAAGGTCACAAAATAACCGCGTTGCGCTCACCTAAAGTGGGTAAAAAATGTAAACTCTGCACGGTTCGACCAGTTTTTTATCCACACGGTCGAACCGTTGTGGTTTAATGAACGGCATTTATGGTCTGTTCCTGCCAGTCAAAAAAAGCGGCCCGTCGCCTGGAGAAAGGGGAGACATGGGCTAAAATCGGGCTCAGCGTTGGCTGGGTCTTTGCATTTGGTTCCTTGGCAGGGGCAGAGGACTGGCATTCCGCCAGGTTCAAACAGAAAGGTCATCGATGAGCTGGATTGAACGCATTCTTAACAAGAGCAATATCTCTCAAACCCGTAAGGCAAGCATCCCGGAGGGCGTCTGGACCAAGTGTGACAGCTGTGGTCAGGTGCTCTACCGCGCCGAGCTGGAGCGTAATCTGGAGGTCTGCCCCAAGTGCGACCACCACATGCGTATGACGGCGCGCATGCGTCTGAATACGCTGCTGGATGACGGCAGCCACGTCGAACTGGGCAGCGAGCTGGAGCCGAAGGATATCCTGAAGTTCAAAGACTCCAAAAAGTATAAGGATCGCCTGGCCGCCGCTCAGAAAGAGACCGACGAAAAAGATGCGCTGGTGGTGATGAAAGGTACCCTGCACGGGATGCCGGTGGTGGCCGCCTCGTTTGAGTTTTCCTTTATGGGCGGCTCCATGGCCTCCGTGGTCGGCTCACGCTTTGTTCGCGCCGTTGAACAGGCGCTGGAGGATAACTGCGCCCTGATCTGCTTCTCCGCCAGCGGCGGCGCCCGGATGCAGGAGGCGCTGATGTCGCTGATGCAGATGGCGAAGACCAGCGCGGCGCTGGCCAAGATGCGTGAGCGCGGTTTGCCCTATATCTCCGTGCTGACCGATCCGACCATGGGCGGCGTCTCCGCCAGTCTGGCCATGCTGGGCGATATCAATATCGCCGAGCCGAAGGCGCTGATCGGCTTCGCCGGCCCGCGCGTCATTGAACAGACGGTGCGGGAGAAGCTGCCGGCGGGCTTCCAGCGCAGTGAGTTTCTGCTGGAGAAAGGGGCTATCGATATGATCGTACGCCGTCCGGCGATGCGCGATAAGCTGGCCTGTCTGGTGGCCAAGATGACTGGCCGTCCGGATCCGCTGGGCGACGGTACCCAACAGGCTGCTGACGCGGAAAGCAGCGCACAGGCGTAATATTTACGTCTGTGTTTCCGGCGCGCCGCACAGGCCGCCGATGCGGCGTATGGCGTATTCCATACGTCGCACCTCTTCGGTAACCGGCGCCCCTCTGGGGCCGGCTATACACGCCACAATCGGTTTTATTACGGGACGTAAAACAGCATGAATACGCTTCCTACGCCATTGGCAACCTCTCCACTCTCCACCTGGCTTGACTACCTTGAGCAGCTGCACAGTAAGACCATCGATCTCGGTCTGGACCGCGTGCGCCGCGTCGCGCAGCGCCTGGGCTTGCTGACGCCGGCCCCGGTGGTGTATACCGTCGCGGGAACGAACGGGAAAGGGACGACCTGCCGCACGCTGGAGGCGATCCTGATGGCGGCGGGCTATCGGGTTGGGGTATACGGTTCGCCGCACCTGCTGCACTATCGTGAGCGGGTGCGCATCCAGCACCGCGAGCTGGACGATGCGGCGCACGCCGCCGCCTTCGCCGCCGTTGAGGCGGGGCGCGACGGCGTATCGCTGACCTATTTCGAATTCGGCACGCTGGCCGCGCTGTACCTGTTTAAGAAGGCGGCGCTGGATGCGGTGATCCTGGAGGTCGGCCTCGGTGGCCGCCTGGATGCGACCAACATCGTGGATCCCAGCGTCGCGGTGGTGACCAGCATCGCGCTGGATCACACCGACTGGCTGGGCGATACCCGCGAGAGCATCGGCCGTGAGAAGGCCGGTATCTTCCGCGGCGCGGCGCCGGCGGTGGTCGGCGAACCCGATATGCCGGATTCGATTGGCGCGGCCGCGCAGGCGTGTGGCGCTCATCTGCTGCGACGCGGCGCGGACTGGGATTTCAGCGTGGAGGCTCAGGGGTGGCGCTGGCACGATGCCACGCGCCATGTTGAGGGGCTGCCGCTGCCTCAGGTGCCGCTGGCCAACGCGGCGACGGCGCTGGCGGCGCTCAGTTATGGGCCGCTGCCGGTCGATGATGCAGCGATCCGCCAGGGGCTGCGCGATGCGGTGCTGCCGGGGCGCTTTCAGCAGCTGTCGGAGGCGCCGCGCCTGATCCTGGACGTCGCGCACAATCCTCACGCGGCGGCCTATCTGGCCCAGCGGCTGCGCGCGCTGCCGCAGCGCGGCCGCCTGCGTATGGTGATCGGCATGCTCTCGGACAAGGATATCGCCGGTACGCTGGCCTGCCTGACGCCGCTGGTTGACCAGTGGTACTGTGCGCCGCTGGAGGGACCGCGCGGTGCGGCGGTCTCGGCGTTAACGGCGCATCTGCCCGCCGCCGCCCAGGCGTTCGACGGGGTTGAACAGGCCTGGCGTCAGGCGATGGCCGATGCGGCCGCCGACGACACGGTGGTGGTCTGCGGTTCCTTCCATACGGTTGCTCACGTGATGGCAGCCCTCGCGTCAGGAGAGACGGGTGGCAAGTAAGTTTCAGAACCGATTGGTCGGTACGGTGATCCTGGTGGCGCTGGGGGTGATCATTCTGCCCGGTCTGCTGGATGGCCAGAAAAAGCATTATCAGGATGAGTTTGCCGCGATCCCGCTGGTGCCGCGTCCGGGAGAGGACGATCCGACGGATGCCATTCCGCCGGTAACGCAGCCGCTGGGGGAAACGCCGCTGCCTAGCGCCAGCGCGACCGGTGCTGCGACGCCCCCTGCGCCCGCGCCTGCGGTGGCCCCGACGCCTACCCGCGGCGAGGGCGAGCTGGTAGAGCTGAAGCCGGTCGAGAGCCGGGCGCCGGAGCCCGCGCCGCAGCGTACGGCCCCGCCGCCGATCAGCGCACCGGCGCCGCAGGAGAGCAGGCCGAAGGCCAGCGAGCCGCCGACGCGGGTCGCGGAGAGCCGTCCCAAGGCCGCCGAGCCGGCGAAGAGCGTGACGCCGGCGCCAGAAAGCCGTCCGACGCCGCCGCCCGCGCCCGTCGCCAAGAGCGACGCCAGCGAGAAAGCGCCGGTCGGTCAGGCCTATGTGGTGCAGCTCGGTGCGCTGCGTAACGCGGGCAAGGTGAATGAGATCATCGCCAAGCTGCGTCTGTCCGGCTATCGAGTCTATAGCGTACCGGCGACGCCGGTGCAGGGCGAGATCAACCGGCTGTTCGTGGGCCCGGAGGCGTCGCGCGCCAAGCTGCAGTCGGCGCTGCCGGAGCTGAACAGCCTGAGCGGGCTGAATGGGCAGATCCGTAATTACAGCGTGCGCTAAGCCGCGCTTAACGGCGTTCGACGGCGCTGTTCGCGGCGGCGGACAGCGCCATTTTTTTGGTGAAAACGGGCGCAGGACGCGGCAGATTTATTTATGCCGTGCGGCGGAAATCTGCTACGCAAACGTTTTCTTTTTCTGTTAGAATGCGCCGCGGGCGACATTTGCGGCAGTTCATGCGTTGGAATTGTCATGGTTTGGATTGATTGGGTCATTATTGGCATCGTCGGATTTTCTGCACTGGTCAGCTTAATCCGGGGCTTTGTGCGCGAGGCGCTGTCGCTGGTTACCTGGGGAGCGGCGTTCTTTGTCGCCAGCCATTTTTACCCCTATCTGGCCGCCTTCTTTACCCGCTTTGAGGATCCGCTGGTGCGTAACGGCATTGCGATAGCGGTGCTGTTCGTCGCGACCCTGATCGTCGGCGCCATCGTCAACTATGTGATCGGCTCCCTGGTGGAGCGTACCGGGCTGGGCGGAACGGATCGGGTGCTGGGCATCTGCTTTGGCGCCATACGCGGTATCCTGATCGTCGCCGCGCTGCTGTTCTTTATGGACACCTTCACGGCGATGGCGCAAAGCGAGGAGTGGAAGCAGTCCCGGCTGATCCCGCAGTTTAGCCCTATCATCAGGTGGTCATTTGACTATCTGCAAAGCACGTCGAGTTTCTTGCCGGAGCACATGCCGTCGCTGCCGCTCCGGTAACGCTGATGAGGAAATGACAACATGTGCGGTATTGTCGGTATCGCCGGTTTTACACCGGTCAACCAGTCTATCTATGATGCTCTGACGGTGCTGCAGCACCGCGGCCAGGACGCCGCCGGCATCGTCACCATCGATGATAACCATGCCTTCCGCCTGCGCAAGGCCAATGGACTGGTCAGTGATGTGTTTGAGGCGCGCCATATGCAGCGCCTGCAGGGAAATATGGGGATAGGGCATGTGCGCTATCCCACCGCCGGAAGCTCCAGCGCATCGGAGGCTCAGCCGTTCTATGTTAACTCCCCCTTTGGCATCACTCTGGCGCACAACGGCAATCTGACCAACGCCCATCAGCTGAAGCAGCAGCTGTTTGAGCATGCCCGCCGCCATGTCAATACTACCTCAGACTCCGAGATCCTGCTGAACATCTTCGCCTACGAGCTGGATCGCTACGATCACTATCCGCTGAGCGAAGAGAACATCTTCGCCGCCGTCGCGGCGACCCATCGCCAAATCCGCGGGGCCTATGCCTGCGTGGCGATGATCATCGGCCATGGCATGGTGGCGTTCCGCGACCCGAACGGTATCCGGCCGCTGGTGATCGGCAAGCGAACCCTGGAGGATGGCCGTACCGAATACATGGTCGCCTCGGAGAGCGTGGCGCTGGATACGCTGGGGTTTGACTTTATCCGCGACGTGGCGCCGGGCGAGGCGATCTACGTTAATCTGCAGGGGCAGCTGTTTACCCGCCAGTGTGCCCAGGAGCCGAAGAGCCATCCCTGCCTGTTCGAGTATGTCTATTTTGCCCGCCCGGACTCGTTTATCGACAAGATCTCCGTGTATAGCGCCCGGGTGCGGATGGGGCAGAAGCTAGGCGAGAAGATCGCCCGCGAGTGGGAGGATCTGGATATCGACGTGGTGATTCCGATCCCGGAGACCTCCTGCGATATCGCGCTGCAGATCGCCCGCATTCTGGATAAGCCCTATCGCCAGGGGTTCGTCAAAAACCGCTATGTGGGACGCACCTTTATCATGCCGGGGCAGCAGCTGCGCCGCCAGTCGGTGCGCCGTAAGCTGAACGCTAACCGCGCCGAGTTCCGCGATAAGAACGTGCTGCTGGTGGATGACTCCATCGTGCGCGGCACCACCTCGGAGCAGATCATCGAGATGGCGCGTGAGGCGGGCGCCCGCCGGGTTTACCTGGCCTCCGCCGCGCCGGAGATCCGTTTTCCCAACGTCTATGGCATCGACATGCCGAGCGCGACCGAGCTTATCGCCCACGGGCGCGAAGTCGAGGAGATCCGCCAGCTGATCGGTGCCGATGGGCTGATTTTTCAGGATCTGACGGATCTGATTGAGGCGGTGCGTGAGGATAATCCGGATATCGAGCAGTTCGAGTGCTCGGTGTTTAACGGGGTGTACATCACGCACGACGTGGATCAGGCCTACCTGGACTACCTGCAGTCGCTGCGCGGGGATGATACCAAGGCGCTGAACCATCAGCAGCAGGCGGAAGATCTCGCGCTGTATAACGAGGGGTAGGGGCGCGCCCCGCGCTCTGCCGACGGGTCGCGTATGCGGCCCGTTTTTACTTGCGCACCCGCCCGCCTTGCGGCAAAGTCTGCTGCAGCAGAGCGTTGAATAAGGATAAGTGACGGGCGATGAAACGACTGATTATCGGTATCTCCGGCGCCAGCGGCGCGATCTACGGGGTCCGCCTGCTGCAGGCGCTACGGGCGCTGCCGGCGGTAGAGACCCACCTGGTGATGAGTCAGGCGGCGCGCCAGACCCTGGCTCTGGAGACGGATCTTTCGCTCAGGGAGGTGCAGGCGCTGGCGGATGTGGTACACGATGCGCGGGATATCGCCGCCTCGCTCTCCTCTGGCTCGTTTAAAACCGCCGGGATGGTGATTTTGCCCTGCTCGATCAAAACGCTCTCGGCGATTGTGCACGGCTACAGCGATACCCTGCTGGTGCGCGCCGCCGACGTGGTGCTGAAGGAGCGGCGTCCGCTGGTGCTGTGCGTGCGGGAGACGCCGCTGCATCTGGGACACCTGCGCACGATGACCGCCGCCGCCGAGATGGGGGCGATCATCATGCCGCCGATGCCGGCGTTCTATCACCGTCCGCAGCGGATTGAAGATCTTATCGACCAGACGGTCAACCGAGTGCTGGATCAGCTGGACATCAGCCTGCCGCAGGATCTGTTCCCTCGCTGGCAGGGGCCCGCGGCAGGCTAGGGCTCTCCCGCCATAGAGAGCTGGCTGCCGGTGATGGCGCCCGCCGCCGGTGAGGCCAGCCACAGCGCCAGCCCGGCGATCGCCTGCGCCGCGCTCTGTGCGTCCCGTCCCGGCGCCGGAAGCGGATCGGGCACCAGGTGGTTGACCGTAATGCCCTGCGGCGCCAGATCCTGCGCCATGCTGCGCGTCAGCGCGGTCAGCGCCGCGCGGCTCATGGCACAGAGCGCGCCGCCGTGGCCAGACGGCTGATGCGCGCCGCTGATATGGATGATTCTCCCCCCCGCCGGCATGCGCCGGGCGGCCAGCTGGCTGGTCAGGAACACCGCCTGCACATTGATCGCCATGGCCTGCTCAAACTCGCGTAGCTCAATTTCATCAAACGGTTTGCTGATGGTGACGGCGGCCTGGTTGACCAGGATATCGATCTGTCCCCACAGCTCCAGCGTGCGGGTGACGGCGCGGGCGCAGGTTTCCGGGTGGCGTGAGTCGGTGCGCAGGGCGATGGCCTCGCCGCCCCGCTGCCGGATCTGGGCGGTCAGCTGCCGCGCCTCGCCTTCCGAATGGTGGTAGGTCAGCGCCACGCGGGCGCCGCTGTCGGCCAGGGCGGTGACGATGGCGGCACCGGTGCCGTGCGCGCCGCCGGTGACCAGCGCCACTTTATCGCGCAAGAGGGTTGGGCTCATAGATGCTCCGCAGTGGGAAATGTCCGGGCCGGCGTCCCGGCGCCGGCGCTGGGCGCCGTACCGGGGTATCGCGCCCGCCGTGGTGTTACGGGCACCGACCATCGCTGCCGCCGCCCGTCTCTGCAGAGAGTGTAGTGGGCGCGTCGGGGCGCACCGTCACCGCCGGTGCGCCGGGCTGCACATTGCGTGCGCTATGGGGGCTATCTGATGATGTCGTCCAGCGCCTCGCGCAGATCGTAGTAGCGAAAGCCAAAGCCCGCCTCCTCCAGATGGCGCGGCAGCACCCGCTGGCCACCCAGCAGAATCTGGCTGGCCTCGCCCATCAGCGCGCGCAGGGCCATGGCGGGAACGCGGAGCAGGGTGGGGCGCCCCAGCACCTCGCCCAGGGTGGCGACGAACTGATCGTTGCGCACCGGGTAGGGGGCGGTCATGTTGAAGGGGCCGCGCAGGGTGGGGTTATCCAGCAGATACAGTATCGCGTTGACCATGTCGTCGATATGGATCCAGGACATGTACTGATGGCCGTTGCCCAATTCGCCGCCGAGCCCCAGGCGGAACAGCGGCAGCATCCGCCCCAGCGCGCCGCCGTTGGGGGCCAGTACGATGCCGGTGCGCAGCAGGCAGACGCGGGTATGTTCGCTCTCCGCCTCACGCGCCAGGGCCTCCCAGCGGGCGCACAGGCGGTAGGTGAAGTCATCGCGGGGTGGGTCATCCTCGTTGAGCGGTGTCTCGTCCTGGCTGCCGTAGTAGCCGACGGCGGAGCCGGAGAGCAGCACGCAGGGCGGGCGCTGGCCGGCGCGGATCAGCTCGGCCAGCCGCTGGGTGACGGTCCAGCGACTGTCGCACAGTACCTGCTTTTGCGCCGCGCTCCAGCGTTTGTCGGCGATCGGCTCACCGGCCAGATTGATCACGGCGTCATAGCCATCCAGACTGGTTAGACTCTCGAGCGAGGTGAGGCACTGAACGCTCTCTCCGAGACGCTGGCGGGCTCGCGCCGCGCTGCGCGTCAGGACGCTCAGGCGATGGCCGAGCACGTGTAGCCGGGCGCACAGCGCCTGGCCGATAAGGCCGGTAGCACCGGTAATCAGGATCTCCATAGGCTGCTCCTTACGGCGCGCGCCGGCGCACCGTCCCCTTCGCTTATTCCCCCCGGCTATAGCGCATGGTTACGGAAACCGAATCGGCATAGCGCAGGGCGTAAAGTTTATCGACCTCTACTTCAGCATAGGTGACCCAAGGATGTTCACAAGCGATCGCCAGCAGATCCTGGGTCAATTTTTCCAGCAGGGCAAAACGGTTTTGCTCCACGTGGGCGATGATGCGTTTGGTGACGGTGCGGTAGTTGAGCGCGTCGGCGATCTCTTCGCTGTGGCGGGCCTGCTGCGCCGGGTAGTGAATGGCGACATTGATCACCACATCCTGGCGGTTGGCGATCTCCTCCTCGTTAATGCCGATAAACGTACGCAGACGCAGGTTTTTAATTTTGATGATGGCATCCGGGAAATGTGGGCTCATAAGCGATCCTGAACGGTAGCGGAACGGACAGGCGGGCGCACCCGCCTGCGAGGATCAGGCCTGGGCGAGCCGGTAGGCGCGCTGGGTGGCCGGACGTGCCTGAATGGCGTGGAACCAGCGGCTGACGGCGGGGTAGTCGGCCAGATCGATGCGCTGGCGGGCGTAGGCGGCAACCCAGGGGTAAATCGCCATATCGGCGATGCTGTAGTCGGCGCCGGCGACGTAGGTGTGCTGCCGCAGCTGCGTTTCCAACACCGCATACAGGCGGCAGGTTTCGACCTGATAACGCTCGATGGCGTAGGGAACCGGCTGCGGGGCATAGTGGTTGAAATGATGATTCTGTCCCAGCATCGGGCCAAAGCCGCCCACCTGCCAGAAGAGCCACTGCAGAGTGGTGGCCCTGGCGCGCAGCTCCGCACTGAGGAAGCGCCCACTCTTCTCCGCGAGATAGAGCAGGATGGCGCCGGACTCGAACAGACTCAGCGGCGCGCCGCCGTCCAGCGGCTGGCGATCGACGATCGCCGGAATTTTATTATTCGGCGAGATCGCCAGAAACGCCGGCGCGAACTGCTCGCCGGCGGCGATATCGACAGGGTGCAGCTGATAGGGCAGGCCACTCTCTTCCAGAAACAGGGTAATCTTGTGGCCGTTGGGTGTCGCAGCGTAGTAAAGATCGATCATGGTCGCTTCCTGCTAGGGGGGAGGGTCTGGCGACTATAGAGCAAATTTCGCGGTGATAAAAGGATGATGTTAACAGATTGTTTGTTATCAGGCGTTTTCCCGACCCGGGCGCAGACGGGATGCGCGACGTGGCGTTTCGTCCCGGCAGAAACATGGCATACTGTCACCGAGGGCGCGCTAGCGTGCCCGACGTTGACTGCCATCAGGAGTGCCTATGAATTCCTCTGCGATCGTTCTCTATTCTGACAGCCGCTATCTGAGTCCCTACGTGATGTCCGTCTTTGTTGCCCTGAAGGAGAAGGGGCTGCGCTGCGAGCTGGTTCCGGTGGATTTGGCGGAGCATGAAAACCGCCAGGAGGCCTATGCGGAGGTGTCGCTGACCCGCCGCGTACCGACGCTGCAGCTGGATGGCTTTGCCCTGGCGGAGTCCTCCGCCATCTGTGAATACCTCGATGAAACCTTCTGCGCGCCGCACTATGCGCCGCTCTATCCGCACGCGCGTCAGGCGCGGGCCATCGCGCGCGAGGTGCAGGCCTGGCTGCGCAGCGATCTGGCCGCGCTGCGCCGTGAACGGCCGAGTGAGGTGGTGTTCTGCGGCCACCGCGCGGGTGCGCTGTCGGCGGAGGCCGAGTATGAGGCTGCCCGTCTGGTGGCCGCCGCGGAGCGTCTGCTGCCGGTCGGGCGCCAAAATCTGTTCGGTGAGTGGTGCATTGCCGACACCGATCTGGCGATGATGCTGAACCGCCTGGCGCAGCATGGCGATGGCCTGCCCGAGCGGCTGGCGGAGTATGCCCATTTCCAGTGGCAGCGGGCCTCGGTGTGTCAGTGGCTGGCGCTGGGGCGCCGCCGCGGGTAAAAAATGGCGCCGCCGCCGGGGTGACTGGTGTCGCGAATGCGGGCTGGTTACACTAAGCGCTATTCCGTCATACGCGCGATGGGCGCGTCCTTTTTGCCGGTGAGAGTCTCACGATGAAATTAATGTTTATCTCCGATATTCACGGTTCGCTCAGCGCGACCGAACGGGCGCTGGAGATCTTTGCGCACAGCGGCTGCCGCTGGCTGATCCTGCTGGGGGATGTACTGAACCACGGGCCGCGCAATCCGCTGCCGGATCGCTACGATCCGCCGGCCGTGGCCGCGTTGCTGAATGGCTGCGCCGAGCGCATTATCGCGGTGCGCGGCAACTGCGACAGCGAGGTCGATCAGATGCTGCTCACGTTTCCGATGATGGCGCCGTGGCAGCAGGTGCTTTTGTCGGACAGACGGCTTTTTTTGACCCACGGTCACCTTTATCATCCCCAGCAGCTTCCTGCGCTGGCGCCGGATGACGTGCTGGTGTACGGCCATACGCACCTGCCGTTGGCCGAGCGTCAGGGGGAGCATCTCTGTTTTAACCCCGGATCCATCAGCCTGCCCAAGGGCGGGAATGTTCCTAGCTTTGGCATGCTGGCGGGGGATCGGCTGTGGGTTCAGGCGCTGCACGGTACAGAGAGACTGGCAGAGGTAAGCCTGAGCGCCGCGGCGGCACGGTAAGATTATCTTTTTTTGGCAAGGGGCCCGACCGCCCGCGTCGGCGGCGACGGCATCGTGGCGCAGCAGCGCCGTTGAGAATCAGTAATAGGGTAGCAGAGGATGGTGGACCAGCAGGTTAACAGCGAGATTGAGTGGGTAGACATCGTTGATGAGAATAACGAGGTTATCGCTCAGGCCAGCCGCCAACAGATGCGGGCGCAGCGTTTGCGCCATCGCGCCACCTACATTGTGGTGCATAACGGGATGGGTAAGATCCTGGTGCAGCAGAGAACCGAGGGCAAGGATTACTATCCCGGCTGGATGGACGCCACCGCCGGCGGCGTGGTGCAGAGCGGCGAGAACATGCTGGAGTCGGCGCGCCGCGAGGCGGAGGAGGAGCTGGGTATCGCCGGGGTGCCTTTCGCCGATCACGGTCTGTTCTACTTTGAGCAGGCAGCGTGCCGGGTCTGGGGCGGGCTGTTTAGCTGCGTATCCCATGGCCCCTTTGCCCTGCAGGAGAGCGAGATCGCGTCCGTATGCTGGATGACGCCGCAGGAGATCGCCGAACGCTGCGACAGCTTTACCCCGGACTCTATCCGGGCGCTATCGCTGTGGATGGCGCGCAACAGCGACGGAGAAGCGCCGGCGCTGTGCACCCGCTGCGGCGAGGTCGATGCCAGCCAGCCGCCGCAGGGAGCGACGCCCGCCGTCGATGCCGATCCCGCCGAGCCGGGCGCTCGCGATTAAAGCAAGCGATAGGTTGCGAAATAGCATTTGCCACGTTAGTCACATCGTTTTGTTATATAAAGAGTTACCGTGAAATCGGGATTTTTATATAAGGAAAAATGATGAAACCCGTATTACCTCTGGTTGCCGGCGTGATGCTGGCTGCCCTTTCGGCGCTGCCGGCGCAGGCCGGCCTGTTTTCCTCTTCTGAAGTGGATGCGGAAAAGCAGGCGGTGCAGCTGGCGCGGGAAACGGCGAATGGGACGTATCAGCTGCTGACCGTGCAGGAGCTGAAGCAGTGGATGGACGAGAAAAAGCCGATGCTGATCGTCGATACCATGCCCTTTTCCGACTCTTACAAGAAGCAGCATATCCCGGGCGCGCTGAATATGGCCTTCCCGATGGGGGATATGAACGTGTGGGATAAGGCCGGCATGGGGGCGATAACGCAGGCCGATTTTATGCGTATGCTGGGCGCCGATAAGGAGCGGGTGCTGGTGTTCTACTGCGGCTTCGTGAAGTGTGCGCGTTCACACAACGCGGCCATGTGGGCCAAGAAGCTGGGCTACCAGCATGTCTACCGCCTGCCGGGCGGGATCACGGCCTGGAAAGAGGCCGGCTATCCGGTAGAGAAGGCCTCTGCGGCGGCGCCGGCACCGGCCGATGCGGCGAAGGGGAGCACCTGCACCCAGGGCTGCTGAGGCGAGACCCTGCGTATGACTCGCCCGTAAATAAAAAAGGCTCCCAACGGGAGCCTTTTTGCGTGGCGGATGCCGTCTTACCGCTGGGAAGACTGAACGGCGGTCAGCGCCACGGTGTAGGTGATATCGTCTACTCGGTAGAGAAGGCCGATGCGGCGAAGGGGAGCACCTGCACCCGGGGCTGCTGAGGTTAGGCCCTGCGTACGCCCGCCCGTAAATAAAAAAGGCTCCCAACGGGAGCCTTTTTGCGTGGCGGATGCCGTCTTACTGTTGGGAAGACTGAATGGCGGTCAGCGCCACGGTGTAGACGATATCGTCTACCAGTGCACCGCGGGACAGGTCGTTGACCGGCTTGCGCATACCCTGCAGCATCGGCCCGATGGAGACCAGGTCGGCGGAACGCTGTACCGCTTTGTAGGTGGTGTTACCGGTGTTCAGATCCGGGAAGATGAACACGGTCGCTTTACCGGCCACCGGCGAGTTCGGCGCCTTGGACTTGGCGACGTCGGCCATGATGGCGGCGTCGTACTGCAGCGGGCCGTCAATGACCAGATCCGGACGTTTTTCCTGCGCCAGACGGGTGGCTTCGCGAACTTTCTCAACGTCGCTGCCCGCGCCGGAGTTACCGGTGGAGTAGGAGATCATCGCCACGCGCGGGTCGATGCCAAAGGCCGCGGCGGAGTCGGCGGACTGGATGGCGATTTCGGCCAGCTGTTCGGCGGTCGGATCCGGGTTGATGGCGCAGTCGCCGTACACCAGCACCTGCTCCGGCAGCAGCATGAAGAAGACGGAGGAGACCAGGGAGCTGCCCGGGGCCGTTTTGATCAGCTGCAGCGGCGGGCGGATGGTGTTGGCGGTGGTGTGTACCGCGCCGGAGACCAGGCCGTCGACTTCGTTCTGCTCCAGCATCAGGGTGCCCAGCACCACGTTGTCTTCCAGCTGCTCGCGGGCGACGACCTCGGTCATCCCCTTGTTCTTGCGCAGCTCGACCAGACGCGGAACGTATTTTTCACGCACGGCGACCGGATCGACGATTTCGATGCCCTTGCCCAGCGTTACGCCCTGAGCGGCGGCGACGCGCTGGATTTCGTCCGGATTACCCAGCAGCACACACTGTGCGATGCCGCGCTCGGCGCAGATCGCGGCCGCTTTGACGGTGCGCGGCTCGTCGCCTTCCGGCAGGACGATACGCTTACCGGCCTTGCGAGCCAATTCGGTCAGCTCGTAGCGGAACGCCGGCGGAGAGAGACGGCGTGAGCGCTCAGAGGTCGCGCTCAGAGATTCGATCCACTGCGCATCGATATGGCTGGCAACAAAGTCCTGCAGTTTCTCTACGCGCTGGTGATCGTCGGCCGGCACTTCCAGGTTGAAGCTCTGCAGGCTCAGAGAGGTCTGCCAGGTGTTGGTGTCGACCATGAATACCGGCAGGCCAGTCTGGAAGGCACGTTCGCACAGCTTGTTGACGCGGGCGTCGACTTCATAGCCGCCGGTCAGCAGCAGTGCGCCGATTTCAACCCCGTTCATCGCCGCCAGGCAGGCGGCGATCAGGACGTCCGGACGATCGGCTGAGGTCACCAGCAGGGAGCCCGGGCGGAAGTGTTCAAGCATGTGCGGGATGCTGCGTGCGCAGAAGGTGACGGACTTGATGCGGCGAGTCTGGATGTCGCCAGCGTTGATCACGCGCGCTTTCAGGTGGTTAGCCATGTCGATGGCGCGGGTCGCGATCAGCTCGAAGCTCCACGGAATGCAGCCCAGCACCGGCAGCGGGCTGTTGGCAACCACCTGAGCGGCATCCAGGGTCGCGACGCGAACCTTGCTGGAGTCATCAAAGATTTCAGACAGGTCAGGGCGGGTACGTCCCTGCTCGTCAACCGGTGCGTTCAGCTTGTTGATGATCACGCCGGCGATATTCTGGTTTTTGCTGCCGCCGAAGCTGGAGCGGGCCAGTTCGATGCGCTCTTTCACCTGATCGACGCTGTCGTTGCCCATCGCCATAACGAAGACGATTTCGGCGTTCAGGGTCTTAGCGATCTCGTAGTTCAGCGCGTTGGCGAACTGGTGTTTACGGGTCGGCACCAGGCCTTCAACCAGCACCACTTCGGCATCTTTGGTGTTTTCGTGATAGCGGGCGACGATCTCTTCCATCAGAACGTCCTGCTGGTTGGAGCTCAGCAGCGCTTCCACGTGGGACATGCGCAGCGGCTCGGCAGCCGGGATGGCGGAGTTGGCGCGGATGATGGTGGTGGTCTGATCCGGCGCATCGGCGTCGGTACGCGGCTGGGCGATCGGTTTGAACACGCTCAGGCGTACGCCTTTTTGCTCCATGGAACGAATGACACCCAGGCTAACGCTGGTCAGGCCAACGCTGGTGCTGGTGGGGATCAACATGATTGTACGGGACACGATAGCAACCTCTTGTGAGTATTCCGCGGCGGGCCCAGGAAGGCCGGGCGGTGACAGGGAGTCTTTGCCGACCGGCGGCGGCGGCGCGCCCCCGGCGAATGACACCGCCTGCCGAAGCAGGCGGTGCGGGCGGGTTAGGCGGTCAGACGGGCAGCGTCCTGCGCGATAACCAGCTCTTCGTTGGTCGGGATCACCATGGCCAGGCGGCTGCCGTCCTTGGTGATCACGCCGGATTTGCCGAAGCGGGCATCCAGGTTACGCTGGTGGTCGATTTCCAGGCCCAGCAGCGCCAGTTTGTCCAGCGTCAGCTCACGCACCATGGCGGCGTTTTCACCGATGCCGCCGGTGAAGATCACGGCGTCCAGACGACCGTCCATCAGCGCGGTATAGGCGCCGACGTACTTGGCCAGACGGTGGCAGTAAACGTCCATGGCGCGCTTGGCGTCAGCCTTGGTGTCGTAGTTGTCTTCCACGTAGCGGCAGTCGCTGGTGACTTCGGTCAGGCCCAGCAGGCCGGACTCTTTGGTCAGCAGGGTATTGATTTCGGCTACGCTCATGCCCAGGGTATCGTGCAGGTGGAACACGATAGCCGGATCGATATCGCCAGAGCGGGTGCCCATCACCAGGCCTTCCAGCGGGGTCAGACCCATAGAGGTGTCTACGCACTCGCCGTTGCGGATGGCGCTGACGGAGCCGCCGTTGCCCAGGTGGCAGGTGATCACGTTCAGCTCTTCAACCGGCTTGTTCAGCATCTTGGCTGCTTCGCGGCTGACGTAGTAGTGGCTGGTGCCGTGGGCGCCGTAGCGGCGGATGCCGTGCTCTTTGTACAGGTGGTACGGTAGGGCGTACAGGTAGGACTCTTCCGGCATGGTGGTGTGGAACGCGGTGTCGAAGACGGCGACGTTCTTGTTTTTCAGCAGCGGGAAGGATTTGAACGCTTCTTCGATGCCGATCAGGTGCGCCGGGTTGTGCAGCGGTGCAAACGGGATAGCGTCTTTGATACCCTGCAGGACTTCGTCGTTGATGACGGCAGAGTGGGTGAACTTCTCGCCGCCGTGAACGATACGGTGACCGATGGCGGTCAGTGAGGCGGAGAGCTCCGGCTTCTGTGCCAGGATGGTGTTCACGATGAAGCTCAGGGCTTCGCTATGCGCCGCGCCTGCGCCCAGCGCCGCTTCGTGTTTCGCACCGTCCATTTTCCATTTAATACGGGCTTCAGGGAGGTTAAAACATTCGGCTAAACCAGACAGGTGCTCTTCACCGTTTGCCGCGTTAATGATGGCGAATTTCAGGGAAGAACTGCCGCAGTTAAGAACCAGTACCAGCTTCGACATGGAAGTACCTACTTGTTATGCGTGGTTAGAAAATGTACCAAACAGACGCTAAGCGTAGCGCAATACGCCGTCGGCATTTATGATTAACATCATGCGCGGTACGATCTGGCCGCGGGCCGCGAACGCACCGTTCATAAACGGTGTTGCATCAAAATATCCGCCCGCAGGCGGCCACGGTATTCAGGAGCTCGCCCTCGGCGTCGCCGGGAGCACCCTGAACCATGCAGGTTCACAGCAGCGCGCTTTGGCGCTGCGGCATGTCTGCCACTGTCCGTCGCTCCCCGCAGGGGAGTGCGCTGCTGTGAGCCCGCCCGTAACGGTTTTCGCCAGGCCGCGAACGGCGGTGGCACTCCTTAATACGGGGGCGATGAGTGCGGGCGTCAGCGGTATGGAGGATTTTTTACCCTTCTTGACTGACGGCGGCCTCAAGGCCGGCTTAGAATACCGATAGCGGCCTTTAAAAACAAAATAAATTTGAGGCCGCATATTTTTTGTTTTCATTTTATGATTTTTTTTTAACTCTTATCGAATAAATTGAGGTTGCCATGTCATCTGCCCCCACGCCGCACGTCGCCTGGTTCCGCCTTTTCCAGCGCGGTCAGATCTATATGAAGACCTGGCCGAATGAAAAACGTCTGGCGCCGGTGTTCCCGGAAAACCGCGTGACCCGCGCCACCCGCTTCGCCATTCGCTTTATGCCGCCGATCGCCATGTTTACCCTGTGCTGGCAAATCGCCCTGGGCGGCCAGCTGGGACCGGCCATCGCGACGGCGCTGTTTGCCTGTAGCCTACCGATGCAGGGGCTGTGGTGGCTGGGCAAACGCGCGGTAACGCCGCTGCCGCCGACGCTGCTGCAGTGGTTTCATCAGCTGCGCGACAAGCTGCAGACCGCCGGCATCGCCCTGGCGCCCGTCGATGGCGCGCCGACCTACCAGTCGCTGGCGGAGCTGCTGCGCCGCTGCTGTAAGCAGCTGGATAAAACCTTTCTGGACGATATCTAAGCGCCGCTGTTAATTATTTGTGCTTAAAATGAGTGCGTCGTGATAATTAATGGTCGTGCTGGGCGTTTAATCACCTTTTTATTGGTCTAAATATTTGCCTGGATCAAAAAACACCTTTTATTACACTGTTGGTGAATTTGGCAATATGTCATGCTGAGCGGCGAATATTGACCGTGGTAATTCTGGCCGTCGTCGGCCGATAAGGACAGTAAAAATGGAAATGACCAATGCACAGCGCCTGATCCTCTCCAATCAGTATAAAATGATGTCGATGCTCGATCCGGATAACGCCGAACGCTACCGCCGTCTGCAGACGATCATTGAGCGGGGGTTTGGCCTGCAGCTGCGCGAGCTGGATCGCGACTTTGGTGAACTGCCGGAAGAGACCTGTCGCAGCATCATCGATATAATGGAGATGCACCACGCGCTGCAGGTCTCTTACAATAACCTGAAAGAGCGCCAGGATATCGACGCCCGTCGCCTGGAGTTCCTGGGGTTCGATGCGGCGACGGAGGCGCGCTATCTGAGCTACGTCCGTTTTCTGGTGAATACCGAAGGGCGCTATACCCACTTTGACTGCGGCACCCATGGCTTCAACGCCCAGACCAAAATGTGGGATAAGTACCTGCGCATGCTGGCCGTTTGGCATGCCTGTCCGCGCCAGTACCATTTAAGCGCCGTCGAGATTACGCAAATTTTGAATGCGTAACGGCGGTTGATTTTGTCATGAGGAGTACCCGTGAAGTGTAAAGGTTTTTTGTTTGACCTCGATGGAACCCTGGTGGATTCATTGCCGGTGGTGGAACGTTCGTGGATTAACTGGGCCAAGCGTCAGGGGATCAATCCTCAGCAAGTATTGGAATTTATTCATGGTAAGCAGGCGATCACCTCCCTGCGTCACTTTATGCCGGACGCCGATGAGGCGCGCCTGCAGGAAGAGTTCGACTGGCTGGAGGCGCTGGAGTCGCGCGACACCGACGGCATCGTTGCGATGCCCGGCGCCGCCGCACTGATCGCCCGTCTCGATGCGCTGGAGATCCCCTGGGGGATCGTGACCTCGGGGTCGGTGCCGGTGGCCTATGCGCGCTGTAAGGCCGCCGGGCTGCCGAAGCCGGCGGTGTTTATCACCGCAGAACAGGTACAGCGCGGCAAGCCGGAGCCGGATGCCTATCTGCTGGGGGCGCAAAGGCTAGAGCTGGCGCCGGGTGCCTGCGCCGTGGTGGAAGATGCTCCGGCCGGGATCCTAGCCGGGCTGACGGCCGGTTGCCAGGTGATCGCCGTCAACGCCCCGGCGGAGACCCCCAAGCTGGATAAGGTGACCTTGGTATTGCGTAGCCTGGCGTTGATCGCCGTGACGCGCGTTGGCGACGAGGCCGAGATCGCCTTGGTGCAAGATTAGGCCGTCAGCCGACGTCCTGTTGCGACGACGACGGCGCGCTGTTGCGCGGTCACGGCGCGATGTCCCTCCTGTCCCTCCTCGCCTGTGACGTTGTCGTCACCGGCGGGGGAGGCTAGCCTACTGCCTACTGCCTACTGCCTACTGCCTACTGCCTACTGCCTACTGCCTACTGCCTACTGCCTACTGCCTACTGCCTACTGCCTACTGCCTACTGCCTACTGCCTACTGCTTACCGCGCGCCGATAGCATCGCGCATCAAGCGGCGCAGCATAGTCGCATCGGCGTGAGTTTATCGGCCCTGCTGGCGCGTATTAAGAGCGACGGCGGCAGAGCGGTGAAACAGAATACCCCGATCGTCACGAGCTTTGTCGGGATTGGCAACGCGCAGGAGCCGGGCTGGAAGGGATATGCCGGTATCCGTTGGCTTGATGCCTCACTCGATATCGACCGTGCCTATGACAACGGTGTCGAGCGTCGGGGTAGCCGCGGCTCGGCGCGTAGCCAGGCGCTGAATACGGCTATACCTTCGCGCCGATGCCCAACTATCGCCTGACGCCTTTTCTCGCATTGAGCTACAGTGATACGCGTGGGGAAGGCGATGATGAGCAGGGGAGCGCACCTTTCCTCGCCACTTTTGCTGGGCAACGCAGCAGGGTCATTAGCCGGCGCACTGGCGCAGAAAGCGCCTATCGCCGCAGAGGGTGTGCCAACCTCACTCTGCGGGCGGATCTGCGTAAGGATCGTCATAGCGCCAACGGCGGCGCGAGCGCGACGGTATTGGGCGGCTTCGGCGGGTTGGTCAGTCGCTATCGGTTAGCGAAAATCGCACGGGTGATGCCGGAGATCGAGGCGGGTTACCCGGGTACGATGAGCGCCCGGCAGCAGGTGACGCTGGAGAGTGGGTATCGTGATACAGGCTTCGGCTCGGGAGAGTTGCGCGCCGGCTGAGCTATCGGGTGAGTTTTTAATCACGCAGGGCGCGATGTGGGAGGGCGCAGCATCACCGCGTTTCCCTTGTCCGCGGCGTGCCGTCTGGCGGGGAGACGCCGCGGATAAAATCCCCCTGCATCCGTTGGTTATTTTATGGCATAGTTAATCGCAGTTAACCCGTTTGTGTTATCCATGGTTAAGGGATATGCCCCACGTCAGCGGGGAAAAAGCGGCAGGAGAGGGTGTTGTAAAGGGAGACGTCGTGAACGGTCAGTTGGTGTGGGTATTAAGCTTACTGCTGGTGGCCATCGTGCTGTTTGCCACCAACAGACTGCGGATGGATGTGGTCGCCCTGCTGATCATCGTTGCGTTCGTGCTGAGCGGAACGCTGACCCTGGCCGAGGCTACCGCCGGTTTCAGCGATCCCAACGTGCTGTTGATCGCCGCGCTGTTCGTGATCGGTGACGGTCTGGTACGCACCGGCGTCGCCTATCAGGTCGGCGAGTGGCTGATGCGGGTGGCCGGCGACAGCGAGGCCAAGATGCTGGTGCTGCTGATGGGCACGGTCGCCCTGCTGGGCGCCGTGATGAGCTCGACCGGGGTGGTGGCCATCTTTATTCCGGTGGTGCTGAGCGTGGCGGCGCGGATGAAAACCGCGCCGGGCCGGCTGATGATGCCGCTGAGCTTTGCCGGGCTTATCAGCGGAATGATGACGCTGGTGGCGACCCCGCCTAACATGATCGTCAGCAGCGAACTGGTGCGCGAAGGGCTGGGGGGACTGCGTTTCTTCAGCGTTACGCCCATCGGGATCATCGTACTGCTGCTGGGGATTGGCTATATGCTGATCGCTCGCCGCTGGCTGGGCGCCGCGCAGCAGGCGCCGCACAAGGATAACTGGCAGCGGCGCACCTTTCGCGATTTAATCCGGGACTATCGCCTGGCCGGGCGCGCCCGGCGCCTGGCGCTGCGCCATGGCTCGCCGCTGATCGGCCATACCCTGGATGAGCTGCACCTGCGCGCCCGCTACGGCGCCAACGTGGTGGGGATCGAGCGCTGGCGTAAGTTCCGCCGGGTGATGGTCAGCGCCTTTGGGGATACGGAGCTGAAGGCGCGCGACGTACTGCTGGTCGATATGTCCGATCCGCAGGTGGATGTCCGCGCCTTCTGCGCCGAGCAGCTGCTGGAGCCGATGGTGCTGCGCGGCGAGTACTTCTCTGAGCAGGCGCGCGACGTCGGCATGGCCGAAGTCACCCTGGTGCCGGAGGCCGAGGTGATCGGAAAAACCCTGCGCGAAGTCACGTTCCGTACCCGCTATGGGCTGAACGTGGTCGGTATTCGCCGCAATGGCAACGCGCTGGAGGGCAAGCTGGTGGACGAGCCGCTGCAGATGGGCGATATTCTGCTGGTCATCGGCAGCTGGCGCCAGATCCGCCAGCTGCGTCAGCTACAGCAGAATGCGCGTAACTTTGTGGTGCTGAGTCTGCCGGCGGAGGTCGACGACGAGGTCCCCGCGCTCTCTCAGGCCCCCCATGCGCTGTTTTGCCTGGCGCTGATGATCGCCATGATGCTGACGGCGGAGATCCCCAACGTTATCGCCGCGCTGATCGCCTGCCTGCTGATGGGCAAGTTTCGCTGCATCGATATGGAGAGCGCCTACAAGGCGATCCACTGGCCTAGCCTGATTCTGATCGTCGGCATGCTGCCCTTTGCGCTGGCGCTGCAGAAAACCGGCGGGATCGAGCTGGCGGTGCGCGGGCTGACCGACGCCGTCGGCGGTCTGGGGCCGCGCGGCATCTTAGGCTGCCTGTTTGTGCTGTGTGCGGTGATCGGGCTGTTTATCTCCAATACCGCCACCGCGGTACTGATGGCGCCCATCGCCATCGCCGTGGCGCGCGAGCTGCAGATGTCGCCCTATCCCTTCGCCATCATTATCGCCATTTCGGCCTCGGCGGCCTTTATGACCCCGGTCTCTTCACCGGTCAATACCCTGGTGCTGGGGCCGGGCAACTACCGCTTTGGCGACTTCGTGCGTATCGGGGTGCCCTTCACGCTGCTGGTGATGCTGGTCAGCGTGGCGGTGGTGCCCTGGTTGTTCCCGTTTTAGGGGCGGTGCAGACCGATGCCCGGATTACAGCGGGGTATCCTGGCTGATCTCATCCAGTGACAGGGTGAAGCTCGGCACGAAGACCTGGATAAAGTACGCCATTTCCGGGCTATTGCGCTGATCCAGGGTTTTTTCCAGCCGCGCCTTGGCCAGCAGAAACTCCTGGTTGCCGGCGGCGAGCTCCTCCAGACATTTCAGATAGGCGCACAGCGCATCGGCCTGTTTGACTATTTGGCGCTCCTCCGGCGGGTAACTACGTTCGTCGATCAGCGGTAAAAAATCCTGGCGCAGCTCGGCGGGCAGCATGGCCAGCAGCTTCTGCTGTGCCATCTCCTCTATCTTTTTGTATTCGTGGGCTATCTGCGGATTGTAGTACTTGATGGGCGTCGGCAGATCGCCGGTGAGCACTTCGCTGGCGTCGTGGTACATGGCCTGTAAGGCGACACGCTCCGCGTCCACGCTGCCGCCAAACAGACGGTTTTTGATAATCGCCAGGGCGTGGGCGACAAAGGCAACCTGCAGGCTGTGCTCGGAGACGTTTTCGGTGCGCACGTTGCGCATCAGCGGCCAGCGGCTGATCAGTTTCAGGCGGGCGAGATGGGCAAAAAAATGGCTCTGGATGTGGCTCATGGTGATGTCATGCCTGTCGCAGTAATGGAGCTCACCATTATGCGTCAAAAATGACAGCGGCGCCCTCGGGCGCCGCTGCGGGATCAATATTTCTGGTGATAGGTCGACAGGAAGCGCCCCAGCTTGAGGATGGCGCTGTCCAGCTCGTCAACCCGCGGCAGGGTGACGATGCGGAAGTGATCCGGCTCCGGCCAGTTGAAGGCGGTCCCCTGCACCAGCAGGACTTTTTCCTGCAACAGCAGATCCAGTACCATCTTCTGATCGTTATGAATATTAAAGCGTTTGGCGTCGATCTTTGGGAACATGTACAGCGCTCCGCGCGGCTTGACGCAGGAGAGCCCCGGGATTTGGTTGATCAGCTCCCAGGCGCGGTTGCGCTGTTCATACAGGCGGCCGCCCGGGCAGATAAATTCGCTGATGCTCTGATAGCCGCCCAGCGCCGTCTGAATGGCGTGCTGCATCGGCACGTTGGCGCATAGGCGCATGGAAGCCAACATCTCTAGCCCCTCAATGTAGCCCTTGGCGTGCTTTTTCGGCCCGCTGAGCACCATCCAGCCCTGGCGGAAGCCGGCGACGCGATAGGTTTTGGAGAGGCCATTAAAGGTGATCACCAGCAGATCCGGCGCCAGGGAGGCGATCGAGATGTGCTGCGCGTCGTCATACAGGATCTTGTCGTAGATCTCATCGGCAAAGATGATCAGGTTATGCTCGCGGGCTAGATCCACAATCTGTTCCAACAGCGCCTTGCTGTAGACGGCGCCGGTCGGATTATTGGGGTTGATGATGACGATACCGCGGGTGCGCGGGGTGATTTTGCTGCGGATGTCGTCGATGTCGGGGAACCAGTCCGCCTGCTCATCGCAGCGGTAGTGCACCGCGTTGCCGCCGGACAGCGCAACGGCGGCGGTCCACAGCGGGTAGTCCGGCGCCGGAACCAGCATCTCATCGTTGGTGTTGAGCAGCGCCTGCATCGACTGCACGATAAGCTCGGAGACGCCGTTGCCGATGTAAATGTCCTCGACGGTGACGTCGTGGATGTCGCGGGCCTGATAGTGCTGCATAATGGCCTTGCGCGCCGAATAGAGCCCTTTAGAGTCGCTGTAGCCCTGCGCCGTCGGCAGGTTGCGGATCACGTCGACCAGAATTTCGTCCGGCGCTTCAAAGCCGAAGGGGGCCGGGTTGCCAATGTTCAGCTTGAGGACTTTGTTGCCTTCTTCTTCCAGCCGTTTGGCTTCTTTGAGTACCGGACCGCGAATGTCATAGCATACGTGGTCCAGCTTGTGGGATTTTTCGATCGGAGACATAACTCTGTGGCCTTATTTATATCAGCGCCGCCGCTGACGGATCGGTGTCCTTACTGACACGGCAATATAAAATACTGTACTCCCCGCGATCGGGGTTTAGAAGACAGATGTCTGTTTTTAGTGCAAAACAGTATTATTCACGGCTAATGCTTAGCAAAATAGATGGTGTTATACGTCTATTGTGGTTCATTTAACTATGTTATTTGTGTTTATTGGTTAA
Organism: Edwardsiella anguillarum ET080813; assembly: GCF_000264765.2. Taxonomy (GTDB): domain Bacteria; phylum Pseudomonadota; class Gammaproteobacteria; order Enterobacterales; family Enterobacteriaceae; genus Edwardsiella; species Edwardsiella anguillarum. Next base: position 393,426 of record NZ_CP006664.1, on the reverse strand, counting down.
ATAAACTGATAAAAAGAGCGAGTGACGTAAAGCGACGACAACAGAGAGGGAGAGTCGGTGAAAAAAACAACGCAGCCAGAGTGGGTGGCCCCCCTGCGGCGCCTGCCGCGCAGTCTGGCGCCGCTGCTGCATCTGCAGCGGCGCCACTACGGCGAAGTGCTGAATCCTGTCCGCTGGTGGGGGCGCTTTCCCCGCCTGTTCTGGCTGATCGCCCTGTTTGTCGGTTACCTTGAGCGTCGTCAGTCCACGTTGACACCCAGCCTGCGCGCCCTGGTGATGACCCGGGTCTCCCAGCGCTGCGACTGCGCCTTCTGCATCGATGCCAACGGGCTGCGTCTGGCGCAGCGCAGCGGTTCGCTGGATAAGGTGCTGGCGGTCGCGACATGGCAGGAGGCCGACTGCTTTGACGCGGTGGAGCGGGCGGCGCTGGCCTATGCCGACGCCGTCAGTGCGACGCCGCCGCAGGTGTCTGCGGCGCTGAAGGCGGAGCTGCGCCGCCATTTCGACGATCGCGCGCTAACCGAGTTGACGGCGCTGGTGGCGTTTCAAAATCTGTCGGCGCGCTTTAACGCCGCGCTGGATATCCCCGCGCAGGGGCTGTGTACGCCCGCCGCCGGACGTCGGGGAGGCGAGGATGCTTGATCGCTATCTGCACCCGCCGCTGAAGCCGGCGCTGGCCCGTCTGGCCGCCGGGTTGGATCGCCGCGGGGTGCGCGCCGATCACCTGACGCTGTTCGGCTTCGCCGTTGGCGCACTGGCGGTGCCGCTGCTGATGTGGCAGCAGTACGGCGCGGCGCTGGCGGCCGTGCTGATCAACCGGCTGTGCGATGGGCTGGATGGGGCGCTGGCGCGCCGCCAGGGACTCAGCGACGCCGGGGGATTTCTGGATATCTCCCTCGACTTTCTGTTTTATGCCCTGCTGCCGCTGGGATTTGTGCTGGCCGATCCGGCGCAGAATGCGCTGCCCGGCGCCTGGCTGCTGTGCGCCTTTATCGGCACCGGCAGCAGCTTTCTGGCCTTTGCCGCGCTGGCGCAAAAGCACCGTCTACTGGCGCTGGCCTATCCGCATAAATCCTTTTATTACCTGGGGGGGCTGACGGAGGGCACGGAGACCATCCTGCTGTTTATCGCGTTCTGCCTATGGCCGTCCCTGTTTGCGCCGCTGGCCTGGCTGTTCGGGGCGCTGTGCTGGTTTACCACCCTGACCCGGGTGTGGGGCGGATATCACACCCTGCGCCGGGTGGCGCAGGATGACGCGGCGCAGGGTGAATAAAGGGCATCGGGGCCGGGGAGGCGATCCGACGCCCGTCGCACGCTCAGCGCCAGCTGCTTTCCGGGCCGCGTTCGCCACGGGCGATCGGGTTGGCCGGATTGGCTGACCATTCGTACCAACCGCCGTCATAGACGCCGATGCGCGACCAGCCCATGGCCCGTGCATACATGAAGGCTTCGGCGGCCCGCCAGCCGGTGCCGCAGTAGAAGGCGACCTGCTGATCCGGCGTGATGTGCCAGGTACGCCACATGGCGGCGATGTCGTCGCCGGCGCGCATGGTGCCGTCGGGGTTATGGAAGTCTTCCATATGGGTGGCGTCGCTGCCGGCGTGGCCCCAGCGGGCGCCGGCGATCTCGCCCTTGGGCTTGATGTAGCTATAGCCGCTGGTGACGCCGGTGAATTCAGGCCAGGAGCGGATGCTGATCAGCGAGGCATCGCGGCGATTCAGCAGGGCGCGCGCCTGGGCGGTGGAGAGCATCAGCTGCGGATCGCCGGGGAAGGGGGCGCCAAAGTCAGCGGCCGGCGTGGAGTCTGCGGGAAGACCTCGCTCGACCGGCAGATCGGCGCGCTGCCAGGTCTGAAAACCCCCGTCCAGCAGGCGTACATCCTTCACCCCGGCGTAGAGCAGGATCTGCGCGACCCGGGCGGCGGCATAGACGTCGCGGCCGTATAAGATCACCGTAGTATCGCTACGGATGCCCTGCTTGGCCAGCAGCGCCTTCAGCTGGGCGTCGGGGACTTTATTCCACAGCGGCTCGCTCTCGACCGTATTGGTATCGATGTAGCCGGCGCCGGGGATATGGCTGAGCAGATACTGTTTCGGCGCCCCCCAGGCCGCCTCAAACACTTTCCACTGGCCGGCCGGCGGGTTGGCCACCGGCTGACCCCGCTGCAGATCGTGCAGCCACTGCGGATAAACCAGCTGTTCATAGTGGGCCAGACGCTGCAGACGGTCTGGCTGGCTCAGGGCATCGCTCAGCGGTTCGACATGGCTGAAGCCCAGTGCCCGAAGGCGGTGGGAGACGGCGTCGACCTGCGCCGGTGTACCGTACAGTGCCACGGTTCGCTGGCTGTCCAGGCGGTGGTCGCTGAGCCAGGCGCGCAGCTGCGCATCGTCCATCAGCGGCAGCCACTCGGCGGCGAGGTTGAGCGCGCCGGGCTCGTGACCTGAGGTGCCCTGGTCTGGCCAGCCGTTATAGTCGGCGCTGGGACGGGTGTCGATAGCAACGCCCTGCCGAGCCTGCAGTGTGTGTAGCGGGATCGCCTGTGCGATGGCGTCGCTGCACAGCGTAACGGCTAGCCACAGGGCGCCGGCCAGCGAAAGAAGTGGTCTCATATACCCTTATCCATCATACAAAAGTGCTTGGGAGAGGGCGATGCTACACCAATCCACGCACGAACGCACAATCGTTGTCGTCCATCAAAGGGGGCGGCGGCATTTATGCGTAGTCTTGTTCGTTTTATGCAGAGGGCGATGCCGTGTCCAGTCACGTGAAGTATGGGATTGTGGGGAGTGCCGCGGCGGTGGTGCTACTGGTGCTGTGCTGGCCTGAGGCGCGTCACGAGGCCGTGCGGATCGGGCGCCTGCTCGCCTCTTTGGATGTCGCCGCGCTGCTGGCCTACCTGCGGTCATTCGGTCCCTGGGCGATGCTGGTCTCCTTTTTTCTGATGATCTTTCAGGCGCTGGCGGCGCCGCTGCCTGCGTTTGTCATCACCTTTGCTAATGCGGCGCTGTTTGGCTGGTGGCAGGGGGCGCTGCTCTCTTGGTTCAGCGCCACGGCGGCGGCGGCCCTCTGTTTTTGCCTGGCGCGGATGCTGGGGCGGGAGACGCTGGCGCGCTGGGTTTCGCCCGCCGCGCTGCGGCGCTGCGACGGCTTCTTTTCCCGCTATGGTCGCTATACCGTGCTGATCTGCCGGCTGCTGCCCTTTGTCTCGTTTGACGCGGTGAGCTATGCCGCCGGGCTGACCTCGATGGGACTGATGGAGTTTTTAGTCGCGACGGCACTGGGACAACTGCCGGCGACGCTGATCTATTCCTATGTTGGCGCGATGCTGAGCGGCGGTATCCAAATGCTGCTAAGCGGATTATTGGTATTATTCTCAATAAGCATTATGATTTACGCGATTAAGCGTAAGCCTGCGTCAAATGATTAATTTAAATTAATCTTTGCCGATGATTAAAAAACGGAGCGGCGAATCATTTATATAAGATTAGCTTAACTATTCGTTATTAGCGAAAGCTTTGTGGTCTGGCTTTTTGCTAATAGCAAAAAAAATTATTTATCAATGTGTTGGGTGTTATCTTTGCGAGGTGCTCCATCGTACTCTGTAGTATTTTGCAGCAAAAAAGTCTTTGTTAGTCCCTATGTTTTCTTTGCAATTTTCAGCCATAATTATCGATAACATAACGTGATCTTTATCTGTCTTTCGGTGTTTCTTTAGTGTGCTTTATTCAGGATGCAAGCCTGATGAAAAAGATGATTAAAGATTATCTTATGTTGTGAACACCAGGGTAAACTGTTTTTGATTAATAACGAGAAAAGATATGAGCAACGGACCACGTCCCCCCATCAATCTGGATTTGGATTTATTGCGCACCTTTGTTGCAGTGGCAGACGTGAAGACGTTTGCCGCCGCCGCCGCCCGGGTGCAACGCACACAGTCTGCCGTGAGTCAGCAGATGCAGCGTCTGGAGCAACTGGTGGGAAAAGAGCTGTTTGCCCGCCAAGGACGCAATAAGTATCTGACGGATCACGGCATGCAGCTATTAAGCTATGCCCGTAAAATCCTGCGTTTTAATGACGAGGCCTGCCACTCCCTGATCAACGATCACCTGCAGGGAACGCTGGTGGTGGGGGCGACCGACGACAGCGCCGACAATATCCTGCCGCAGTTGCTGGGCCGTTTTACCGCGCAGTATCCCAAGCTGGCGATCGACGTTCGCATGCAGCGTAACGCCGATATTCAGCTGATGCTGCTGGATAATGAGGTTGATCTTGCCGTCTCGACGGGGTGTGAGCCCTCGCTATCCAGCACCCTGCTACGCCGCTCCCCGACGGTGTGGTTTTGCGCCACCGACTATGACTTTACCCCCGGCGCGCCGATAGAGCTGGTGGTGCTGGATGAGCCGAGCGCCTTCCGCAGTCTGGCGACCGCGGCGCTGGATGCCGCCGGTTTGCCCTGGCGTCTGGCCTACGTCGCTTCAACGCTGCCGGCTCTGCGGGCGGCGCTGAAGGCGGGGTTGGGGATCTCGGCCCGCCCGATCGAGATGATGAGCTCATCGCTGCGGGTGCTGGGCGAAGCGGACGGTCTGCCGCGTCTGGCGGATACCGAATATAGTCTCTGCCTGGCGCCGCAGTGCTGTAACCCACTGGCGGTGACGCTGTTCGATGCGCTGCGTGAGGGGGGAGACGGCAGCGGCGCCTCGACAGAGGCGGACGAGGGCTGAGCGACACAGATGCTCAAGCACCGTGAATATTAATTGATTGAACGATATATTTTTCTGTTAAAAAATTAATTTATATTAATAGTTCCGGCGCCAGGCGCCGGTTTCTTTTCGCATCGTCTCTATTTCGCGTTAAATAAAAATCATTCTCAATAAATTCCCCTCGCGGGCTGACTCTTATTCCGTTTCATCTCTATAAATTACGCTTTTCACTAATATCATCCTACAATTAAACGTGCGCTGGATCATAAAAATGTCGCAGATACCTCATCCTGAGAACAGGAATTGCGTCAATAAATGATATAGTAGAAACTAAACGTTCACGTTTTTTTACATTCCAGCCACGTTTATTTGGGATTTTATACCGCTTGTCTCGGTGGTGATGTTGGATAACGAAGGGCGTTTGTTGCTTTGATGTAAACGAATGTTATATTTCCTTTTGCTAATGTTGACAAAAGGTTATCGATGGAGGTAAAACACACAGGGTTACGCTGTCTGCGCGCGCATATGCCTATCAACAGCTGTTCCTGTGATGATTTCCTTCCCTTGGGCGCTGTGGTCATTGTCTGCTGGAGCGATTCGGCAACGGGCAATACCGCGTTAAATGAGTAAGCATAAGAGTATGTCAACAGCCACTGAAGTTATCGCCCAGCATTGGGCATTCGCCGTTTTTGTTCTCGTCGCGCTCGGTCTGTGTGGGTTTATGTTGCTTGGGGCCTATGCCCTGGGGGGAAAGGCCCGCGCCCGTACCAAGAATATTCCCTACGAATCCGGTATCGATTCGGTTGGCTCGGCCCGCCTGCGTCTCTCCGCCAAATTTTACCTGGTCGCCATGTTCTTCGTTATTTTTGACGTGGAGGCGCTCTATCTTTATGCCTGGTCGGTTTCGGTGCGTGAAAACGGCTGGCTGGGTTTTGCCGAGGCCACGCTGTTTATTCTGATTCTGCTGGCCGGCCTATTTTATCTGGTGCGCATCGGCGCCCTGGATTGGACGCCTGCGCGATCCAAGCGCCGCATTACCCACGAAAGCCCCATCGTCATGACCGACAAACGCCCGCAGTAGCCGACGGATGGTGGCCCGTGACGCCAGGATTTACCCGCTTTATCAAGATATGAGGCAACAAAGATGGATTACACGCTGACGCGCATCGATCCTGACGGTGATAACGACCGTTACCCCCTGCAGAAACAGGAGGTGGTGAGCGATCCTCTGGAGCAGCACGTTCACCGCAGCGTCTACATGGGTAAGCTCGATCACGCCCTGCACGACATGGTCAACTGGGGGCGCAAGAACTCGCTGTGGCCCTATAACTTCGGTCTTTCCTGCTGCTATGTGGAAATGGTGACGTCGTTTACGGCGGTGCATGACGTGGCGCGTTTTGGTGCGGAAGTGTTGCGCGCCTCGCCGCGACAGGCGGATTTTATGGTGGTCGCCGGCACCTGCTTTACCAAGATGGCACCGGTTATCCAGCGTCTGTATGAACAGATGCTGGAGCCGAAATGGGTGATCTCCATGGGCGCCTGCGCCAACTCCGGCGGCATGTACGATATTTACTCTGTGGTACAGGGGGTGGACAAGTTTATTCCGGTGGATGTGTATATCCCCGGCTGTCCGCCGCGCCCGGAGGCGTACATGCAGGCGCTGATGCTGCTGCAGGAGTCGATCGGTCAGGAGCGTCGTCCGCTCTCCTGGGTGGTGGGTGATCAGGGCGTTTACCGCGCCAATATGCAGTCCGAGCGCGAGCGTAAGCGCGCGGAGCGTATCGCGGTAACCAACCTGCGTACGCCCGACGAAATTTAAGCGCGGCGCGGCGGGCCGCCGCGTTTACCGTTGGAATTTAGCCCGTTTTGCCCCGCGATGCGGCGGCAAGTGTCATTCAATGCGTGGTGATAAAAAATTATGACAGATTCGACGACGCACGATCGCGAGATGCCGGCGTGGCAGACCCACGACCATCTCGACGATCCGGTTATCGGGGAGTTGACCAAGCGCTTTGGGCCGGAGGCGTTTAGCGTCCAGCCAACCCGAACCGGGATGCCGGTGGTGTGGGTCAAGCGCGAGCAGCTGCTGGAGGTGATGGCGTTCCTGAGGCAGCTGCCCAAGCCCTACGTGATGCTGTTTGACCTGCACGGTATGGACGAGCGTCTGCGTACCCACCGCCAGGGACTGCCGGCGGCGGACTTCTCCGTGTTCTACCACCTGATCTCCATCGATCGCAACCGCGATATTATGCTCAAGGTGGCCCTGGTCGAACAGGACCTGCACCTGCCGACGGTGACCCGCCAGTTCCCCAACGCCAACTGGTATGAGCGGGAAACCTTTGACCTGTTCGGCATCACCTTCGACGGCCATCCGCATATGACCCGTCTGCTGATGCCGCGTACCTGGCAGGGGCATCCGCTGCGCAAGGACTACCCGGCGCGCGCCACCGAATTCGATCCCTTCGAGCTGACCAAGCAGAAGCAGGATCTGGAGATGGAGTCCCTCAAGTTCCGCCCGGAAGAGTGGGGGATGCAGCGCGGCACCGCCAACGAAGACTTCATGTTCCTCAACCTGGGGCCGAACCACCCCTCATCCCACGGCGCCTTCCGCATCGTGCTGCAGCTGGACGGCGAAGACATTGTCGACTGCGTGCCGGATATCGGCTATCACCACCGCGGCGCCGAGAAGATGGGTGAGCGTCAGTCCTGGCACAGCTACATTCCCTATACCGATCGCATCGAATACCTGGGCGGCTGCGTCAATGAGATGCCCTATGTGCTGGCGGTGGAGAAGCTGGCCGGGATCGAGGTGCCGGAGCGGGTGAAGGTGATCCGCGTGATGCTCTCCGAGCTGTTCCGCATCAACAGCCATCTGCTGTACATCTCCACCTTTATTCAGGACGTCGGCGCCATGACGCCGGTGTTCTTCGCCTTTACCGACCGTCAGAAGATCTATGACATCGTCGAGGCGGTCACCGGTTTCCGTATGCACCCGGCCTGGTTCCGCATCGGCGGCGTGGCGCATGACCTGCCCAAGGGCTGGGATCGCCTGCTGCGCGAGTTCCTGGAGTGGATGCCCAAACGCCTGGACTCCTACGTCAAGGCAGCGCTGCACAACACCATTCTGAAAGGGCGCTCCGTCGGCGTGGCCGCCTATGGCGCCAAGGATGCGCTGGCCTGGGGCACCACCGGCGCGGGTCTACGCGCCACCGGCATCGCCTTCGACGTGCGCAAGTGGCGGCCGTACTCCGGCTATGAAAACTTCGAGTTTGAGGTGCCGACCGCCAGTAACGGCGACTGCTATGACCGCGTGATGCTGAAGGTGGAAGAGATCCGCCAGAGCCTGCGCATTCTGCAGCAGTGCCTGAAGAACATGCCGGAGGGGCCGTTCAAGGCGGATCACCCGCTGACCACGCCGCCGCCGAAAGAGCGCACGCTGCAGCATATCGATACCCTGATCAACCACTTCCTGCAGGTCTCCTGGGGGCCGGTGATGCCGGCCAACGAGTCGTTCCAGATGGTGGAGGCGACCAAGGGGATTAACAGTTACTACCTGACCAGCGACGGCGGCACCATGAGCTATCGCACGCGTATCCGTACACCGAGCTATGCGCATCTGCAGCAGATCCCGTCGGTGATCCGTGGCTGTCTGGTGTCCGACCTGATCGTGTACCTCGGCAGTATTGATTTTGTTATGTCAGATGTGGACCGCTAATCATGACAGAAAACGTATTGGACAAGGATTCGGTTTTTGTACTCAGCGACAGCGCGCGCGCCGAAATTGAGCATGAAATCGAGCACTATGAAGATCCGCGCGCCGCATCGATTGAGGCGCTGAAGATCGTGCAGAAAGAGCACGGCTGGGTGCCGGATGCGGCGATCGAGGCCATCGCCGAGGTGCTGGGGATCCCGGCCGCCGATGTCGAGGGGGTGGCGACATTCTACAGCCAGATCTTCCGCCAGCCGGTCGGGCGTCACATCGTACGCTACTGCGACAGCGTGGTATGTCATATCAACGGCTATCAGGGTATCAAGGCGGCGCTGGAGCAGACGCTGAACATTCAGCCGGGCGAAACCACCTTCGACGGCCGTTTTACCCTGCTGCCGACCTGCTGCCTGGGCAACTGCGACAAGGGGCCGAACATGATGATCGATGACGATCTGCACGATCACCTGACGCCGGAGCGGGCCCTCGAACTGCTGGAGCGCTACAAATGAGAGAGATTATTCGTACCGCTGAATCGCATCCGCTGACCTGGCGCCTGCGCGATGACCAACAGCCGGTGTGGCTGGATGAGTATCGCGCCAAGAACGGCTACCACGCCGCCGAGCGCGCCCTGAAGGGGATGGCGCAGGACGAGGTGGTGACGCTGGTCAAGAACGCCGGGCTGAAAGGGCGCGGCGGGGCCGGCTTCTCCACCGGGCTGAAGTGGAGCCTGATGCCCAAGGACGAAAGCATGAACGTCCGCTACCTGCTGTGCAACGCGGATGAGATGGAGCCGGGCACCTATAAAGACCGCCTGCTGATGGAGCAGCTGCCGCACCTGCTGGTGGAGGGGATGCTGATCGGCGCCTACGCGCTGAAGGCCTACCGCGGCTATATCTTCCTGCGCGGCGAGTATGTGACGGCGGCGGAGAACCTGCGCCGGGCGATCGACGAAGCCCGCGCGGCGGGGCTGCTGGGCAAGAATATTCTCGGCAGCGGTTTCGACTTCGATCTGTTCGTGCACACCGGCGCCGGGCGCTACATCTGCGGCGAGGAGACGGCGCTGATCAACTCCCTGGAGGGACGCCGCGCCAATCCGCGCGCCAAGCCGCCGTTCCCGGCCAGCGCCGGCGCCTGGGGCAAGCCGACCTGCGTCAATAACGTGGAGACGCTGTGCAACGTGCCGGCGATCGTCGAGCACGGCGCCGCCTGGTACCAGGGGCTGTCCGCCGGCAAAAGTCAGGATGCCGGCACCAAGCTGATGGGCTTCTCCGGGCGGGTGAAGAACCCCGGCCTGTGGGAGCTGCCCTTCGGCACGACGGCGCGTGAAATCTTAGAGGACTACGCCGGCGGGATGCGCGATGGGCTGAAGCTGAAGGCCTGGCAGCCGGGCGGGGCGGGGACTGACTTTTTGACCGAGGCGCACCTGGATCTGCCGATGGACTTCGCCAGCATCGGCAAGGCGGGCAGCCGTCTGGGCACCGCGCTGGCGATGGCGGTTGACCATGAGATCAACATGGTCTCGCTGCTGTGCAATCTGGAGAGCTTCTTCGCCCGCGAGTCCTGCGGCTGGTGTACGCCGTGCCGCGACGGTCTGCCGTGGGGGCTGAAGATTCTGCGCGCGCTGGAGCGCGGCGAGGGGCAGCCGGGGGACATCGAAACCCTTGAGCAGCTGTGCCGCCTGCTGGCGCCGGGTCATACCTTCTGCGCCCACGCCCCCGGGGCGGTAGAGCCGCTGCAGAGCGCGATTAAATACTTCCGCGAAGAGTTTGAGGCGGGGATCGCCCGGGAGACGGTCGGCAACGTCAGCCCCATCCGCGGAATTCAGCCCAACTTACTGAAATCACGCTGGTAATTGAATCTCTTCGCCGTTGACGGCGGGGGGATACGGTTTTCTTATTTTGGAAGCATGTCAATGGCAACAATACATGTAGACGGCAAAGAGTATGACGTCGACGGGGCGGAGAACCTGCTGCAGGCCTGTCTCTCCCTGGGGCTCGACATACCCTACTTTTGCTGGCATCCGGCGCTGGGCAGCGTCGGCGCCTGCCGCCAGTGCGCGGTTAAGCAGTATCAGAACGCGGAGGATACCCGTGGGCGACTGGTGATGTCCTGTATGACGCCGGCCGCCGATGGCACCTATATCGCCATCGATGACGAGGAGGCCAAGCGGTTCCGTGAGAGCGTGGTGGAGTTTTTGATGACCAACCACCCACACGACTGTCCGGTGTGCGAGGAGGGCGGTAACTGTCACCTGCAGGATATGACCGTGATGACCGGCCACCGCCTGCGCCGCTACCGCTTTACCAAGCGTACTCATGAGAACCAGGATCTGGGGCCGTTTATCTCCCACGAGATGAACCGCTGCATCGCCTGCTACCGCTGCGTGCGCTACTACAAGGATTACGCCGGCGGCACCGACTTCGGCGTCTACGGCGCCCACGATAACGTCTACTTCGGACGCCCGCAGAGCGGCACGCTGGAGAGCGAGTTTTCCGGCAACCTGGTGGAGATCTGCCCAACCGGGGTGTTCACCGACAAGACCCACTCCGAGCGCTATAACCGCAAGTGGGATATGCAGTTTGCCCCCAGCGTCTGCCAGCAGTGCAGCGTCGGCTGTAACACCAGCCCCGGCGAGCGCTACGGCGAGCTGCGCCGTATCGAAAACCGCTTCAACGGCACCGTGAACCACTACTTCCTATGCGATCGCGGCCGTTTCGGCTACGGCTATGTCAATCTCAAGGATCGTCCGCGCCGGCCGCAGCAGCGCCGTGGGACGGACTGGATCGATCTCAACGCCGAGCAGGCGCTGCAGGGCGGGGCCGATATTCTGCGCCGCGCCAGCAAGGTGATCGGCATCGGCTCGCCGCGCGCCAGCGTGGAGAGCAACTTCGCCCTGCGTGAGCTGGTGGGGGCGGAGAACTTCTACAGCGGCATCGACGTGGGTGAGCTGAAGCGCCTGAACCTGATGCTGTCGGTGCTGCGCGACGGCGGTATCTACACGCCGTCCCTGCGCGAGATGGAGCAGTACGATGCGGTGCTGATCCTCGGTGAGGATGTGACTCAGACGGCGGCGCGCATCGCGCTGGCCCTGCGTCAGGCGGTGAAGGGCAAGGCGCAGGCCATGGCCGCCGCCCAGCGGGTGGCCGACTGGCAGATCGCCGCGGTGCAGAACATCGGCCAGCACGCCAAGTACCCGCTGTTTATCACCAGTATTGATGAAACTCGCCTGGATGACATCGCCGCCCTGAATTACTGCGCGCCGGTGGCCGACCAGGCGCGCTTAGGCTTTGCTGTGGCGCACGCGCTGGATGAAAACGCGCCGGCGGTCGAGGGGCTGTCGGACGAGGTGCGCCGTCAGGCTGATATCATCGCTCAGGCGCTGGCCGGTGCGCGCAAACCCCTGATCGTGACCGGCAGCGGGGCGGGCTATACCCCGATGATCGAGGCGGCGGCCAACGTGGCGCGCGCGCTGAAGCAGCGTGCGCTGGAGGTCGGCATCACCTTCGTACCGGCTGAGGCCAACAGCATGGGGTTGGCGATGATGGATGCCTCCTCGCTGGATAACGCGCTGGTGCAGCTGGAGCAGGGCTATGCGGATACCGCGATCGTGCTGGAGAACGACCTGTACCGTCATGCGCCGTCGGCGCGCGTCGATGCGGCGCTGGCCAAGGCCAACGGCCTGATCGTCATCGACCATCAGCGCACGGCCATCATGGATCGCGCCGATCTGGTGCTCTCCGCCGCCAGCTTCGCGGAAAGCGACGGTACCTTGGTTAACCAGGAAGGGCGCGCCCAGCGCTTCTTCCAGGTGTTCGATCCTGCGTTCTACGACGATCCGAAGAAGAAGTCGCCGACCATCATGCTGGAGGGGTGGCGCTGGCTGCATGCCCTGCGGGTGAGCGCCGGCCAGCAGGTGCCGGACTGGAGCCAGCTCGATCAGGTGATCGCCGACTGCGTGCAGGCCTGCCCACAGTTCGCCGGCATGGTCGACGCGGCGCCCAACGCCGCCTTCCGGGTGCGTGGGCAGAAGCTGGCGCGTGAGCCGCTGCGCTACAGCGGGCGTACCTCGATGCTGGCCAACATCAGCGTCCATGAGCCGCGCCAGCCGCAGGATAAGGACACCGCCTTTGCCTTTTCGATGGAGGGCTACAGCGCGCCGCAGGCCGAGCGTCAGGAGTTCGCCTTCGCCTGGGCGCCGGGCTGGAACTCCCCGCAGGCCTGGAACAAGTTCCAGGATGAGGTCGGCAGCCACCTGCGCTTCGGCGATCCGGGCGTGCGCCTGATCGCGGCCGGTGACGGCGGATTACCCTATTTCACCCAGGTACCGGCGCCGTATCAGGTGCACGGCTGGGTGATCGCCCCTTACTACCATCTGTTTGGCAGCGACGAGCTGACTCAGCGTACGCCGGTGATCCAGCGCCGCATGCCGCAGGCCTGCGTGCGGGTCTGCCCGGAGGATGCCGCGCGGATGGGCGCGTCGGAGGGGGTGACGATCGAACTGAGCTGCGCCGGCGAGGTGCTGCGTCTGCCGCTGCAGATTAGCCGCCGCCTGCAGCCGGGTCAGGTCGGCCTGCCGCTGGGCATGCCGGGGGTCGCGCCGGTGTTGAACGGCGTTAAAGTGGATTACATGCGGGAGGCTGCGGTATGAGCGTAATAACGCCGGATACGGTGGAGATCCTTCTCACCGTGCTGAAGGCTGTGGTGATCCTGCTGGTGGTGGTCACCTGTGGGGCCTTTATGAGCTTCGGTGAACGCCGTCTGCTGGGGTTGTTCCAGAACCGCTACGGGCCAAGCCGGGTAGGGTGGGGCGGTTCGCTGCAGCTGGTGGCGGACATGATCAAGATGTTCTTCAAGGAGGACTGGGTTCCGCCGTTCACCGATCGCCTGATCTTTACCCTGGCGCCGATGATCGCCTTCTGCTCGCTGCTGCTCTCGTTTGCCATCGTGCCGGTGGCGCCGGGCTGGATGGGGGCCGACCTTAACATCGGCATCCTGTTCTTCCTGATGATGGCCGGGCTGGCGGTGTATGCGGTGCTGTTCGCCGGCTGGTCGAGCAATAACAAATACTCCCTGCTGGGGGCGATGCGCGCCTCGGCGCAGACCCTGAGCTATGAGGTGTTCCTCGGCCTTTCGCTGATGGGGGTGGTGGCGCAGGCCGGCTCCTTCAATATGCAGGTGATCGTCGACTCGCAGAGCCATCTGTGGAACATCATTCCGCAGTTCTTCGGCTTCCTGACCTTTATCATCGCCGGCGTCGCGGTGTGTCACCGTCACCCGTTCGACCAGCCGGAGGCTGAGCAGGAGTTGGCCGATGGCTACCATATCGAATACTCCGGGATGAAGTTCGGTCTGTTCTTCGTCGGTGAATACATCGGTATTGTCACCATCTCAGCGCTGATCGTCACCCTGTTCTTCGGCGGCTGGCACGGGCCGTGGCTGCCGCCGTTTATCTGGTTCGCCCTCAAGACGGCGTTCTTTATGGTGATGTTTATTCTGGTACGCGCCTCCCTGCCGCGTCCCCGCTATGACCAGGTGATGGCCTTCGGCTGGCGGATCTGCCTGCCGCTGACGCTGATCAACCTGTTGGTCACGGCGGCCGTCATTTTGTATCACGCTCAGTAAAAGGGGTGAGTGTAACCATGACATTGAAAGAGTTAGTGGTTGGTTTCGGCACCCAAGTGCGCAGCCTGTGGATGATAGGCCTGCATGCTTTCGCCAAACGCGAAACCAAAATGTATCCGGAGGAGCCGGTATACCTGCCACCGCGCTACCGCGGCCGTATCGTGCTGACGCGCGATCCGGACGGCGCCGAGCGCTGCGTGGCCTGCAACCTGTGTGCGGTGGCCTGCCCGGTCGGCTGCATCTCGCTGCAGAAGGCGGAGACCGAGGATGGCCGCTGGTATCCGGAGTTTTTCCGCATCAACTTTTCCCGCTGTATTTTCTGCGGCATGTGCGAGGAGGCCTGTCCGACCACCGCCCTGCAGCTCACGCCGGATTTTGAGATGGGGGAGTTCCGTCGTCAGGATCTGGTGTATGAGAAAGAGGATCTGCTGATTTCCGGGCCGGGGAAATACCCCGACTACAACTTTTACCGTATGGCCGGTATGGCGATCGATGGCAAAGCCAAGGGCGAGGCCGAAAACGAAGCCAAACCGATCGACGTCAAAGGTCTGTTGCCCTAAGGAGCCGAGCATGGAATTTGCCTTTTACGCTGCGGCGCTGGTGGCCGTGTTGGCGACGATCCGCGTGATCACCCACACCAACCCGGTGCATGCGCTGCTGTACCTGATCGTCTCGCTGCTGGCGGTGGCGGCGGTGTTCTTCTCCCTCGGCGCCTACTTTGCCGGGGCGCTGGAGATCATCGTCTACGCTGGCGCCATCATGGTGCTGTTCGTCTTCGTGGTGATGATGCTCAACCTGGGCCACTCGGTGGTCGAGCAGGAGCGCGCCTGGCTGAAGCCCGGCGTGTGGATCGGTCCGGCGCTGCTGTCGCTGATCCTGCTGGCGGTGGTGCTGTATGCGATTAGCACCCTGCAGGGTGGTGTCCTCGATGGTCGCGCCGTGGATGCCAAGGCGGTGGGGATTGCCTTGTTCGGGCCCTATGTGCTGGCGGTGGAGCTGGTCTCAATGCTGCTGCTGGCCGGCCTGGTGGTGGCCTTCCACATCGGTCGTGAACACCATCCGGGCGAGGTACTGAGCAATAAGGCCGCGTCCCAGGGGACGGCGGCGATGGCGGTACGTAATAAAGCGGAGGAGCGCGCATGATCCCGTTACAACATGGGCTGATCTTGGCAGCCATTCTGTTCGCGCTGGGGCTGACCGGCCTGTTAATCCGCCGCAACCTGCTGTTCATGCTGATCAGTCTGGAGATCATGATCAACGCGGCGGCGCTGGCCTTTGTGGTGGCCGGCAGCGTCTGGGGCCAGGCCGACGGGCAGGTGATGTATATCCTGGCCATCAGTCTGGCGGCGGCGGAGGCCTCTATCGGTCTGGCGCTGTTGCTGCAGCTGCATCGTCGCCGCAACACCCTGAATATCGATACTGTCAGTGAGATGCGCGGATGAACCTACTCTATTTAACCATTCTGCTGCCGCTGCTGGGATTTCTGATCCTGGCCTTTTCCCGCGGCCGTCTGTCGGAGAATCACACCGCGATCATCGGGGTCGGTTCCGTCGGTCTAGCGGCGCTGGTCACCCTGTACGTCGGCGCCGACTTTCTGAGTCACAATGCGGCCGGTGCAGCCTATAGCCAGCATCTGTGGAACTGGATGGCGGTCGGTAACTTTACCATTCCGGTGACCCTCAGCCTGGACGGCCTGTCGCTGACCATGCTGTCGGTGGTGACCGGCGTCGGCTTCCTGATCCACCTGTTCGCCTCATGGTATATGCGCGGGGAGGAGGGCTACTCCCGCTTCTTCGCCTATACCAACCTGTTTATCGCCAGCATGGTGGTACTGGTGTTGGCGGATAACCTGATGCTGATGTACCTCGGCTGGGAAGGGGTGGGGCTGTGCAGCTATCTGCTGATCGGGTTCTACTACACCAATCCGGCCAACGGTGCGGCGGCGATGAAGGCATTCATCGTGACCCGCGTCGGCGACGTGTTCCTGGCCATCGGCCTGTTTATCCTCTACCACCAGCTGGGTACCCTGAATATCCGCGAGCTGATGGTATTGGCGCCGCAGCAGCTGGCGGTCGGTTCGCCGGCCATCACCTGGGCGACGCTGATGCTGCTGGGCGGCGCGGTGGGTAAATCGGCTCAGCTGCCGCTGCAGACCTGGCTTGCCGATGCCATGGCGGGCCCGACGCCGGTCTCTGCGCTGATCCACGCCGCGACCATGGTGACCGCCGGGGTCTATCTGATCGCCCGGACCCATGGCCTGTTCGTGATGGCGCCGGAGGTGCTGCACCTGGTGGGGATTATCGGCGCCGTGACGCTGGTGCTGGCCGGCTTTGCCGCGCTGGTGCAGACGGATATCAAGCGGGTATTGGCCTACTCCACCATGAGCCAGATCGGCTATATGTTCCTGGCGCTAGGGGTACAGGCCTGGGATGCTGCGATTTTCCATCTGATGACCCACGCCTTCTTCAAGGCGCTGCTGTTCCTCTCCTCCGGCTCGGTTATTCTGGCCTGCCACCATGAGCAGAACATCTTCAAGATGGGCGGACTACGCCACAAGCTGCCGCTGACCTACCTGTGCTTCCTGGTGGGCGGGGGGGCACTGGCGGCGCTGCCGCTGGTCACCGCCGGATTCTACAGTAAAGATGAGATCCTGTGGGGAGCGCTGGCCTCGGGCCATGTCAACCTGATGATGGCCGGGCTTATCGGCGCCTTCCTGACCTCGCTGTATACCTTCCGGATGATCTTCATCGTGTTCCACGGCGAGGCGCATACCCAGGCCCATGAGGTGAAGGGGCTGAGCCACAACCTGCCGCTGATCGTGCTGATGATCCTCTCTACCTTCGTCGGGGCGCTGATCACCCCGCCGCTGGCCGGGGTGCTGCCCGCCATGCCTGAGGGTGAGGGGGGCAAGGTGACGCTGGAGGTGGTATCGGCCATCGTCGCCATCGCCGGGGTACTGCTGGCGGCGCGTCTTTATCTGGGGCAGCGCAGCCTGGTCAACGGGATCGCCAACAGCGTGCCGGGGCGTTTCCTCTCCACGTGGTGGTTCCATGCCTGGGGATTCGACTGGCTGTACCGGCAGATCTTTATTAAGCCATTTAAGGCCGTCGCCTGGCTGCTGCGGCGCGATCCGCTCGATCGCATGATGAACCTGTTTGCGCTGGTGGCCCGCTTGGGCAACCGTGCGCTGGCCGTCAGCGAAAACGGGCAGCTGCGCTGGTATGCAGCGTCGATGGGTGTTGGGGCAGTGGTCGTTTTGGCGCTGTTGTTATTGGTTAAGTGAATCTCGTTAAAGCGGGTGAGGGGACGACCCCTGTCTCCTCCGTTTGAATGTATTCAGAATAAGGGAAACCAAACGCCATGTTATTACCTTGGCTAATTCTTATCCCGCTGATTGGCGGTCTGCTGTCCTGGCAGGGCGAGCGTCTGGGGCTGAAAGCGCCGCGCTGGATTGCGCTGCTGGCCATGGGCCTGACGCTGCTGCTGTCGCTGTACCTGTGGCTGCAGGGCAACTATGGCTTGACCCAGGCGGCGGGTATTCCACAGTGGCAGTCCAGCTTCATGGTGCCGTGGATCCCGAGCCTGGGCATCTCCTTCCATCTGGCGCTCGACGGCTTGTCGCTGCTGATGGTGGTGCTGACCGCGCTGCTGGGGGTGCTGGCCATCCTCTGCTCCTGGAATGAGATCCATAAGTACCAGGGCTTCTTCCACCTTAACCTGCTGTGGATCCTGGCAGGGGTGATCGGCGTCTTCCTGGCCATCGACATGTTCCTGTTCTTCTTCTTCTGGGAAATGATGCTGGTGCCGATGTACTTCCTAATCGCCCTGTGGGGCCATAAGGGATCCGACGGCAAGACGCGCATCAGCGCGGCGACCAAGTTCTTCATCTATACCCAGGCCAGCGGTCTGGTGATGCTGATCGCCATCTTCGGCCTGGTGTGGGTGCACTACAACGCCACCGGGGTGCTGAGCTTCGACTATGAGGTGCTGCTCAACACGCCGATGAGCCACACGGTGCAGTATCTGCTGATGCTGGGCTTCTTTATCGCCTTTGCGGTGAAGATGCCGGTGGTGCCGCTGCACGGCTGGCTGCCGGACGCGCACAGTCAGGCGCCGACCGCCGGCTCCGTCGACTTGGCCGGTATCCTGCTGAAGACCGCGGCCTATGGCCTGCTGCGTTTCAGCCTGCCGCTGTTCCCGCAGGCCTCGCTCGAGTTCGCGCCCATCGCTATGGCGCTGGGGGTGATCGGGATCTTCTACGGCGCCTGGATGGCCTATATCCAGACGGATATCAAGCGTCTGATCGCCTACACCTCGGTGTCGCACATGGGCTTTGTGATGATCGCCATCTACTCCGGCAGTCAGCTGGCGTTCCAGGGGGCGGTGGTGCAGATGATCGCGCACGGCCTCTCCGCCGCCGGGCTGTTCATCATTACCGGTCAGCTGTATGAGCGCCTGCATACCCGCGATCTGCGCGAGATGGGCGGCCTGTGGGGGCGTGTGAAGTACCTGCCCGCGCTGTCGCTATTCTTCGCCGTGGCGACCCTGGGGATGCCGGGCACCGGTAACTTCGTCGGTGAATTTATGATGATGTTCGGCAGCTTCCAGGTGGTGCCGGTGACGACGGTGGTCGCCAGCTTCGGCCTGGTGTTTGCGTCCGTCTATTCGCTGGTGATGATGCAGCGCGCCTACTACGGCGCGCCCAAGTCAGACCAGCCGCTGGCCAGTCTGAGCGTGCGTGAGCTGTCGCTGATTCTGCTGCTGGTGGTACTGCTGGTGCTGCTGGGGATCTTCCCGCAGCCGGTGCTAGATACCTCCAGCGCGGCGATGGGCAATATTCAGCATTGGTTCGCTTCTGCTTCAACTTTAACCACAAGGCCGTAAATCGCCATGACAATAACTCCTCAAAATCTGATCGCACTGCTACCGCTGTTGATCGTCGGATTGACGGTGGTGGTTGTGATGCTGTGCATTGCGTGGCGACGCAACCACTTCGTCAACGCGACGGTGACCGTGATTGGCCTGAACGCGGCGCTGCTGTCGCTGTTTCTGGTGGCCGCCGCGGTGCCCAGCGACATTACTCCGCTGATGCATGTGGACGGTTTCTCCATGCTGTACACCGCGCTGGTGCTGCTCTCCGCGCTGGCGACCTGCACCTTTGCCTACCCGTGGCTGCAGGGCTATCCGGATAACCGCGACGAGTTCTACCTGCTGGTGCTGATCGCCACGCTGGGCGGGATCTTGCTGGCCTGCGCCAACCATCTGGCGGCGCTGTTCCTGGGGATAGAGCTTATCTCCCTGCCGCTGTTCGGTCTGGTGGGCTACGCCTATCGCCAGAAGCGCTCGCTGGAGGCGGCGATCAAGTACGCCATTCTCTCGGCCGCCGCGTCCGCCTTCCTGCTGTTCGGCATGGCGCTGCTGTACGCGCAGTCCGGCGATCTCTCCTTTGCCGGTCTGGGCTATGCGCTGGGCGGCAGCATGCTGACCCAGCCGCTGGTGCTGGTGGGGCTGGGCATGATGCTGGTGGGCTTTGGCTTCAAGCTGTCGCTGGCGCCGTTCCAGCTGTGGACGCCGGATGTCTATCAGGGGGCGCCGGCGCCGGTGTCGACCTTCCTGGCGACCGCCAGCAAGATCGCCATCTTTGCCGTGCTGTTGCGTCTGTTCATCCTGCTGCCGGCGACAGACAGCGAGGCGGTGCGCGTGGTGCTGGGCGTCATCGCCTTCTGCTCCATCCTGTTCGGTAACCTGATGGCGGTCACCCAGAGCAACATCAAACGTCTGCTGGGCTACTCCTCTATCGCCCACCTGGGCTATCTGCTGGTGGCACTGATCGCCGTGCAGAGCGAGGGCATTGCGATCGAGACCGCCGGGGTCTATCTGGCCGGCTATCTGTTCGCCAGCCTGTCGGCTTTCGGTATCGTTAGCCTGATGTCCAGCCCCTATAGCGGGCCGGATGCCGAGTCGCTTTACTCCTACCGCGGCCTGTTCTGGCATAAGCCGATTCTGTCGGCGGTGATGACCGTATCCATGCTCTCCCTGGCCGGCATCCCGATGACCCTGGGCTTTATCGGTAAGCTGTTCGTGGTGATGGCGGGCGTCAGCGCCGGGCTGTGGTGGCTGGTCGGCGCGGTGGTGGTCGGCAGCGCGATCGGCCTGTACTACTACCTGCGCGTAGCGGTCAGCATGTACCTACGCGCGCCGCAGACGCTGATCCGCGACACCCCGAATAACTGGGCGCTCACCGCCGGTGGGGTGGTGGTGCTGCTCTCTGGCGTGCTGGTGGTGCTGACGGGGATCTTCCCGCAGACGCTGATTTCGCTGGTACAGCTGGCACAGCCGCTGCCCTGATAGGGGGCACCGATGAGACAATGCCGGGCCAGGGGCCCGGCATTTTTTTATCTAGCGGGTAATGGAGAAAAAGAGATCGCAGGCAAAGGCGCTGATGAAGAAGATACACAGACGGACCCAGGGACTCTCCACGCCCAGCATGATCGACAGCAGGGTCATGCCGAGGCTGAAGATAATCATGACGAGCAGGCTTGGCCAGGTATACATAGCGCTCCCCCTAAAGATACGGCGGCCCCGGCGGCGCCGGGGCGATGAGATTGATTATGCGCCCGCGGGCGCATAAGAAAAGCGCCGGGCTATAACAGCTCGAAGTGGGCGCGCTTCACCCGCTGGACATCGGTGCCGATAAACACGTTGATGCGCCCCGGCTCGATGACCTGCTGCATCTGGGCGTTCCAGAAGCGCAGCTGCTGCGGCGTCAGGGTAAAGCTGACGCGGCGGCGTTCGCCCGGCTGCAGCATCACCTTGCGGAAGTCCTGCAGGCTCTTCAGCGGGCGGCTGATGCTGGCCACGGGATCCTGCAGGTAGAGCTGCAGCACCGTGGCCCCGGCGCGCGGGCCCGTATTGGTGACGGTGACGCTGGCCTCAATCTGCCCATCGCGCGCCATCTGCGGGGCCGACAGGGTGATCTCCGACAGCGTGAAGCGGGTATAGCTCAGTCCGTAGCCGAAGGGGTAGAGCGGGCCGTTGGCCTCATCGAAGTAGTGCGACGTGTACTTCTCCGGCTTTTGCGGATCGTAGGGCCGGCCGGTATTCAGCCGGCTGTAGTAGGTGGGAATTTGGCCGACGGAGCGCGGGAAAGAGATGGGCAGCTTGCCGGAGGGGTTAACGTCGCCGAACAGAACATCGGCGACGGCGTTGCCGCCCTCGGTACCGGGGAACCAGCTCTCCAGGATGGCGTCAGCCTGCTGATCTTCGCGTACCAGGGTCAGCGGACGCCCATTCATCAGCACCAAGACCAGCGGCTTGCCGGTCTGCTTGAGGGCGGCGATCAGATCCCGCTGACTCTGCGGCAGATCGATATGGGTGCGGCTGGAGGCCTCGTGGGCCATCCCCTGCGCCTCGCCGACGACCGCCACCACCGCATCGGCCTGTCTGGCCACGGTGACCGCCTCATCGATCAGCGCCTGGGCGGGACGCGGGTCGACGCTGACGGAGGGGCCGTACTGATTGAGAAACTGGAGAATGTCTGCGTCATTGCTGACGTTGGCGCCGCGCGCGTACAGCACGCGGCCATGGCCGGCCATGGCGTTGCGGATCCCGCTGAGAAGGGTGACGGCCTGCGCAGGCTTGCCGGCGGCCGACCAACTGCCGATCACGTCGCGCTGGCTGTCGGCCAGCGGACCGACGACGGCGAGGGTGCCGCGGCGCGCCAGGGGCAGGGTATCCAGGCGGTTTTTCAGCAGCACCAGCGTTTGGGCGGCGACCGTGCGCGCCTCGGCGCGGTGCAGGCGGCTTTCGGCGTCCGTGTCCTGGGGATCGCTGCCGACGGGGCCGAGATGGCGATAGGGATCGTGGAACAGCCCCATGTCGTACTTCACGTTCAGTACGTGGCGGCAGGCATCATCGACGGCGGCGGCGCTGACCCGGCCGCTTTTCACCAGTCCCGGCAGGTACTGGCTGTAGTATTCGTCGCTCATGCTCATATCGATACCGGACTGGATCGCCAGGCGCACCGCATCCTGGGGATCGCGGGCGACGCCGTGGTTAATCAGCTCCTTAATGGCGCCGTGATCGCTGATGGTGATGCCCTGAAAGCCCCACTGGTCGCGCAGCAGGGTTTTCAGCAGCCAGGGGTCGGCGCTGGCCGGGGTACCGTTAATGGCGTTCAGGGAGACCATCACACCGCCGCTGCCGGCGTCCAGCGCCGCCTTGTACGGGGGAAGGTAGTCCTGGAACATGCGCTGAGGACTCATGTCGACGCTGTTGTAGTCGCGCCCGCCTTCAACGGCGCCGTAGAGCGCATAGTGTTTGACGCTGGTCATCAGCGCATGGCGATCGCCCGGGTGACGCCCCTGCATCGCCTTGACCATCAGACGCCCCATTTCTGAGGTGAGATAGGTATCTTCGCCAAAGCCCTCCGAGGTGCGGCCCCAGCGCGGGTCGCGGGTGATGTCGACCATCGGCGCCCAAGTCATGTTCAGCCCGTCTTCGCTGGCCTCATAGGCCGAGACGCGCCCGACGGTGGTGACCAGATCGCGATCCCAGCTGGCGGCCAGCCCCAGGCTGATGGGAAATACCGTGCGCTGCCCGTGGATGACGTCATAGGCGAAAAACAGTGGGATTTTCATTCGACTGTGCCGCACGGCCTGATCCTGCATGCCGCGGATCCCGGGTCGGGTGACGGTATTGAAGATGGCGCCGACCTGGCCGCCGGCGATCATCGTGTAGACCTTTTCCTTGGGGTTATCGGGGCCGACGCTGATCAGCCGCAGCTGGCCTATTTTTTCCGCCAGGGTCATTCGCTGCAGCATCTGGGTGACAAAGGCGTCTCGGGGCAGGGTGGGATCGGGCCACTGGGTGGGGTAGCCTGACGTTCCGGCCAGCGCCGGCGCCGTCAATAGAGCGCTGATCAGACCGAATGAGCAGAGCCATTTCATGATGTTCACATTTCCTTTGCCTGGGCTGCACGCAGCAGCGTAATCGGAGCGGTACCGGCCTCTCCCAGTGGGGCGCAGTTTAATGCGGTGCGCGGATCATCACGCAGGCTGGGAACGGCGTTTTAAGGATACATATCATACAGGTGAATAGTTGCTTCGTGCTTCTTAATTTATGTTGGATAGGTAAGCGGGGGAGGGGCGGGGCGATCTCAGGCGCCGGCGTCGGCGCCTGAGGCGGATCAGCGCGTTTTTTTCTGCGGCATCATCAGCAGCAGCGCGTTATCACGGATGACATAGTGGTGGAACAGCGCGGCGGCGGTGTGCATAGCGATCAGGGCGTAGCCGATATTGGCCAGCACCACGTGCCACTCTTTTATCACGGACTTCATGGAAGGATCCGGCGTAACCCAGGGGGCGATGGTCATGCCAAACAGCGACCAGCTTTTACCGCCGTAGGCCATCAAGGTGACGCCCAGCAGCGGGATCGCCAGGAACCAGAGGTAGAGCGTCAGGTACATCATGCGCGCCGCCAGATGCTGCCAGCGCGGCGGCGGCGGCAGGATCGGCGGATCCGGCAGGATGTGACGTAGCCCGAGGCGTATCAGCATCGCAATCCATACCAGTACGCCGGCATTGTAGTGAACTTCGCGCATCAATAGATAGGCCGGTGAGTCCTTGGCAAACAGGCTGCGGAACTCAATGCTGATATAGGCGATGGCAATCAGCAGCAGCGTTATCCAGTGCAGGGATATTTGTATTTTACTAAAGCGTTGCATGGTCTCTCACTCTCATGGGTTCGTGACATTGTAGACTAGCTGAAAAATATTAAGAGACCCTTAAAGGGTTTTCTCTGATTTTATCCTGCGATGATGTCTGACACGTCACCCAACGACGCGAATGTCCGTACCTATGGCAATTATATGATGCCGGGCTCAGCCTTTTCCACATGAGGACTCCATTGCTGAAAGTAGCGCCGGGCGTCAATTTTTTCAAAAATAGCGTCGTCGATCGCGCTATTCAGCGAGAGATTTTTGATGTCGATATTATTGGCCTTCATCACCTGGCTTGCATGCAGAAAGGCCGGGATGATCAGCGGTTCTACTTTATCGGCTAAAAAGGTCGGCAGCATGCTGCCCAGGGTCTCATAGAAACGGGGACGGTCGAAATTGTTCATATCCAGCCCGGCGATAAATATCGTATTAAAGCCAAGGTAGGCGACGATCTGCAGCGCCCAATAGACGACGGTGCCCGCGTCGAAGATGCCGCGGCGGATATCCTGGCTGAACCCAATGCTCTGCTCATTGTCGGAAAATTGTATGCTGCGGTCCTGCCCATAGTGCGCCCTAAGCTGGCGAGGCGTGAGGCTGGGGCAATAGACCTTTTCCGCGATATCCTCAATGATGGCCAGGCGGCAGCGGAGGGCGCCGAGGGTAAAGCGGTCGAGGATGCGGGCCATACCGTGAACGGTGGTAAACAGGGTTAATCCGCACTGTTTAATCACCTCCAGAACGACGTCCGGACGCCGATCGATAAACCCCATATCGATGATAACGTAAAAAGTAAAGTCAACCTTGTGATGTAAAAAGTAGGCGCCGTTCACCCCGACGGCGGGCATGGCGGGGAGCTGCTCAAAACAGAGCGTATTGACCGACGGGCCGCTCGCCGTCAGCAGCACCTTACCGTGACTGCTGCGCTGCAGCTGGCTCAGCGGGACGATGGGGATCGGCTGTTTTTTGTAATCTAACGTTACAATTTCACCGCCGTCGCCGCGCGTGATTTTTACGTATGGCCAAAGATTTTCGTTATGGCGATAGGGGCGGGGGTGGGAGTAGCGGTACAGCTGTTTAAAAAAAGAACCCATAATTCATCCAATTAGCTGATATGTAACGCGGGGTGTTCTTAATCGTCATCATAACTTTATTTTTTTGCGGTATTTTTAGCTTAAAGTCTTGTCTGTTGATGCTTTGTTTAACCGTGGTGCGGGGCGCCACCCGCGGCATCTCGTCGGCCTGCCGCGGGCGCTCGGGTGCCGGGAGAGGGCTTCGGTGCAGCATCCTGACCGCTGCCGGAAAAAGTAGCACAGGCGCTGCGTTTTGCGAGGAAGGCGGCGGATCTGCGCCGTAAAAATAAAAGCAATGCTCAGCGCCTATTCTTGGGACTGTGGGAAGAGATATTTACGCTATCGACTGGGCTCTCGGTTAATCAAAAAGAGGGAGGCGGCGGCGCGGCGCGGAGGTCATGACCGTCGCTAAATAATAATCATGTGAAATAGATAGGCTGATAGTTATTAAGGTGTCTAATGGCGCTATAGCATAATTATATGAATTAATTGAGGGCTTTTTGAACAGATGGTCAGGGCTGAATCGCTCTGTTTCACATAAATATCCTTATCGCGTAAAAAAAGCCAGTCAACTTGATGAAGATCAACCACAGCGGGGGGGGCAAATCCTTAGCATTGCGCCCCTGAAAGCATTCCACCAGACGAATGCGCATAAACAGGAAACTGCAGAATGGTTGAGGATTCTTTTTTATCCGCTCACGGCATCAATCGTCGTGACTTTATGAAACTGTGCGCGGGCATGGCCGCCACACTAGGGTTAAGCTCCAATGCGGCGGCGGAAATGGCGGCAGCGATCACCAGTCCGCAGCGTCCTCCGGTTATCTGGATCGGTGCCCAGGAGTGTACCGGCTGTACCGAGGCCCTGCTGCGTTCCACGCACCCGACGCTGGAAACGCTGCTGCTGAATACCATCTCATTGGAATATCATGAGGTACTGTCATCAGCCTTCGGTCATCAGGTTGAAGAAAACCTGCACAACGCCATGGCGCGCTACAAGGGCAAATATGTCCTGGTGGTGGATGGCTCCATTCCGCTGAAAGACGGCGGCGTGTACTGCATGGTGGCCGGCGAGCCTATCGTCGATCAGATCCGTAAGGCCGCCGCCGATGCGGCCGCGGTGATCGCTATCGGCTCCTGTTCCGCCTGGGGCGGCGTTCCGGCTACCGGCGGTAACCCGACCGGCGCCGTCAGCCTGGAAGAGGCGCTGGGTCGTCCGGTGATCAATATCCCGGGCTGCCCGCCTAACCCGCATAACTTCCTGACCACCGTGGTCTACTACATCACCTATGGCAAGCTGCCGGAGCTGGACAGCAAGCACCGTCCGCTGTTCGCCTACGAGCGCCTGATCCACGAGAACTGCGAGCGTCGCCCGCACTTCGACGCAGGCCGCTTCGCCAAAGAGTTCGGTGACTATGGCCACCGTCAGGGCTGGTGTCTGTATCACCTCGGCTGTAAGGGGCCGGAAACCTACGGCAACTGCTCGACGCTGGAGTTCTGCGACATCGGCGGCGGCATCTGGCCGGTGGGCATCGGCCACCCGTGCTACGGCTGTAACGAGCAGGGTGTCGGCTTTACCAAGGGGATCTTCCAGCTCTCCAGCGTAGAAAACCCGACGCCGCGCGCGGAAAAACCGCTGGTGGATAACAAAGAGGGTGGGCATATCTCGCCGACGGCCACCGGTCTTATCGGCGGCGCGCTGGGGATCCTGGCCGGGGTGAGCCTGATGGCTGTGCGTGAGCTGGGTCGCCAGCAGAAGCGTAACCAGGCGGATCAACACGATTCACGGGAGGAGTAAACCGTGAACAGACGAAATTTTCTGAAGTTCGCCTCTGTCGGCGCGCTGGCGGCGGGCACTGCCGCCTCCGGCAGCGCCCAGGCAGCGGCCGAGAACAAGCCGCCGATCCCGACGGCGGTGGGGATGCTGTATGACTCAACGCTGTGCGTCGGCTGTCAGGCCTGCGTCGCGGAGTGTCAGCGACTGAACAAAAATCAGCTGAACCCGAACGGCGATCCGATCTGGTCCAACAACGATAAGCTGACGCCCTATACCAATAACATAATTCAGGTATGGCGTGACGGCACCGGGGTGAATAAGGATCAGGTAGAAAACGGCTACGCCTACATCAAGAAGCAGTGCATGCACTGCGTCGATCCTAACTGTGTCTCTGTTTGTCCGGTCTCTGCGCTGAAGAAGCACCCTGTCACCGGGATCGTCATGTACGATCCTGACGTCTGCACCGGCTGTCGCTACTGCATGGTGGCCTGCCCGTTCGACGTACCGAAGTACGATTACGATAACCCGTTCGGGGCGATTCACAAATGTGAACTGTGTAATCAGAAAGGGTTGGAGCGTATCGATCAGGGTAAACTGCCGGGCTGTGTCGAGGTGTGTCCTGCCGGTGCGGTGATCTACGGTACCCGTGACGAGCTGCTGGCCGAGGCCAAGAAGCGTCTCGCCGCGCGTCCCGGCGCAGAGTATGCCTACCCGCGTCAGACCCTGCACAGCAATGACAGCTATCAGCACCCGGTCGCCCACTATCAGCCTTACGTGTATGGCGAGAAAGAGGGGGGCGGTACCCAGGTTCTGGTTCTGGCGGGCGTGCCTTATGCCAAGCTGGGTATGCCGCAGCTGGATGAGCTGTCTACCGGCGCCCGCTCCGAACACATTCAGCATACGTTGTACAAAGGCATGATCCTGCCGCTGGTGGTCCTGGCCGGTCTTTCGGTAATGACCTATCGAAATACCAAGAATCACCATGACGGAGACGATGATAATGAGTGATCATAAAGCCAGTCCGCTCGGCGGGCGTTTGGTAAGCTGGCCCGTCGTGTTGCTGGCCCCGTTCATCCTGCTGTGCGGGATGTTTATCCTGAAGCGTTTGATCTTCGGTATCGGCTCCGTCGCCGATCTGAACGGTGGCTATCCGTGGGGGATCTGGATCGCGTTTGACCTGCTGATCGGCACCGGCTTCGCCTGCGGCGGCTGGGCGCTGGCCTGGGCGGTGTACGTGTTTAACCGCGGCGAATACCACCCGCTGGTGCGTCCGGCGCTGCTGGCCAGCCTGTTCGGCTACTCCCTCGGCGGCCTCTCCATCACCATCGATGTGGGCCGTTACTGGAACCTGCCGTACTTCTACATCCCGGGGCATTTCAATACCTCCTCGGTGCTGTTTGAAACGGCGGCCTGTATGACGGTGTATATCGGCGTGATGGCGCTGGAGTTTGCGCCGGTTATCCTGGAGCGCTTCGGCTGGAAGGTGTCGCTGAAACGCCTGAATAAGGTCATGTTCTTTATTCTGGCGCTGGGTGCGCTGCTGCCGACCATGCACCAGTCCTCCATGGGCTCGCTGATGATCGCCGCCGGTAAGAAGGTGCATCCGCTGTGGCAGAGCTACGAGCTATTGCCGCTGCTGTCGCTGCTGACCGCCTTTATCATGGGCTTCTCCATCGTGGTCTTTGAAGGCTCGCTGGTGCAGGCCGGCCTGCGCGGGCGCGGCCCAGATGAGAAAACCCTGTTTGCCAAGCTGGTGCGGGTGATCCAGGTGTTCCTGCTGCTGTTCCTGGTGCTGCGCTTCGGCGAGCTGGCGATGCATGATAAACTGCACTACCTGTTCCAGTTTGACCGCTACTCCGTCAGCTTCTGGTGTGAGGCCATGCTGATGCTGTTCCCGCTGCTGGCATTCTGCTCTGCGCGCTGCCGTAAAGACTCGCGCATTCTGTTTGTCGGCGCGCTGAGCATGCTGCTCGGTTCGGCCCTGTGGCGCTTGAACTACTCGTTGCTGGCCTTTGTGCCGGGCAACGGCTACGGATATTTTCCAACCTCTGAAGAGGTGCTGATTTCAATGGGCTTTGTGGCTATTGAAGTCGTTGCTTATTTGCTGCTGATCCGGCTGCTGCCGGTGTTGCCAGCGCTTGACCATTTAAAACACCAAGGTTATCAGGCCCAAGGGAAAGCTAAAGTATGAGCCAACGTATTACTATCGACCCGATTACCCGCATCGAGGGCCATCTGCGCATTGACTGCGAGATCGAAAACGGCAAAGTGACTAAAGCCTGGTCATCCGGCACCATGTGGCGCGGGATGGAAGACATCGTTAAGGGTAATGATCCGCGCGACGCCTGGATGATCGTTCAGCGTATCTGCGGCGTGTGTACCACCATCCACGCCATCGCCTCCGTCCGCGCGGTCGAAAGCGCCGTCGGCGCCAAGGTCCCGGTGAACGCGCAGTATATCCGTAACCTGATCCTGGCGGCGCACAGCATTCACGACCATATCGTGCATTTCTATCAGCTGTCGGCGATGGACTGGGTGGACATCACCGCCGCGTTGAAAGCCGATCCGAACAAGTGTGAGGCGATGCTGCAGGGCGTCTCCGCCTGGAAGCTGAACAGCGCCGGCGAGTTCGCCAAGGTACAGCAGAAGATCCGTAACCTGGTCGACAGCGGCCAGCTGGGGATCTTTGCCAACGGCTACTGGGGCCACAAGGAGATGAAGCTCTCTCCGGAAGTGAACCTGATCGCCGTCGCCCACTACCTGCAGGCGCTGGAGTGCCAGCGTGACGCCAACCGCGTCGTCGCTATCCTGGGCGGTAAGTCTCCGCATATCCAGAACCTGGCGGTCGGCGGTGTGGCCAACCCGATCAATCTCAACGCGCCGAGCGTGCTCAACCTGGAGCGCCTGATGTACGTCAAGATGTTCATCGAACGTCTGGGCGACTTCATTGAGCAGGTGTACAAGGTGGACGCGGCGATCATCGCGGCCAACTACCCGGAATGGATGACGCTGGGCCGCGGCGCTCAGCACTACCTGAGCGTGCCGGAGCTGCCGACCGACGGCGACGGCGGTAGCTTCCTGCTGCCGGGCGGCTATATCGAAAACGGTGACATGGCCAACTACCGCCCGATCAATAGCCAGCAGGATCCGTGGTTGATCGCCGGTATCGCCGAGTGCAGCAAGCACTCCTGGTATCAGGATGACGCTAACCTGAAGCCGTGGGAAGGGAAAACCGAGCCGAACTACACCGGCTGGCAGGAGGACGGTAAGTACTCCTGGGTGAAATCGCCGACCCTGTACGGCAAGGTGGTCGAAGTCGGTCCGCTGGCCGATCTGCTGGTGAAGCTGGCAGCCAAGCATGAAGACACCGTTAAACATTACAACGAAGTCAATGGGCTGTACCAGAAGCTGACCGGCAAGACGCTGCAGGTCGAACAGCTGCACTCCACCATGGGGCGCATCATTGGCCGCGCGGTGCGCTGCTGCGTGCTGAAAGATACCCTGATGATGCAGTGGCAGGCGCTGATCGACAATATCGGCAAGGGCGATCACGTGGCCTATATCCCGGCCGAAATCGACCCGAACAAAGAGTACCGCGGCGTCGGCTTCGAAGAAGCGCCGCGCGGCGCACTGTCGCACTGGATCGTCATCAAGGGTGGCAAGATCGCCAACTACCAGGCAGTGGTGCCGTCAACCTGGAACTCCGGCCCGCGCAACGGCCAGGATGAGCCGGGCCCGTACGAGCAGGCGCTGGTGGGGACTCCGGTCGCCGACATTAACAAGCCGCTGGAAGTGGTGCGTACCGTGCACTCCTTCGACCCGTGCATGTCTTGTGCGGTACACGTGGTGAATACCCTGGATGGCGAAACCACCAAGGTGAAAATCCTGTAATGAATACGCTGATTCTCGGGATTGGAAACCTGCTGCTCAGCGATGAGGCGGTCGGCGTGCGTATCGTCGAGCGCCTGCAGCGCGACTATCGCTTTCCGGCCAACGTCGAGCTGATGGACGGCGGCACCGCCGGCATGGAGCTGCTGGAGTACCTGGCCTGCCGCGATCACCTGATCGTGGTGGACGCCGTGCTCAGCGGCAGCGAACCCGGCAGCGTCATCACGCTGCGCGACGACGAGGTCCCGGCGATGTTTAGCCGTAAAATTTCGCCGCACCAGCTGGGGCTGGCCGACGTGCTGTCGGCGCTGCGCCTGACGGACGAGTTCCCGAAAAAGCTGACGTTGGTCGGCATTGAGCCGCAGTCGCTGGAGCCGAACATCGGTTTGACGCCGGCGATCGCCAGCGCGGTGCCGGTGGCGATGGACCGGGTGCTGGCTATCCTGCGTGAGCAGGGGATTCAGGCCCTGCACCAGGGGGATATCCATGCACAGTGAGTTCCCGCACGATGAGCCGCCGGAGCAGGGCATGGCCGCCGGGCGCGTGGGGTTCGATAGCGATCCTGCCGCGCAGCTGATCGCGCAGTATCAGCAGATCGCCACGGGCGAAATGCACGATCTGCCGTTCTATCGCGCCGGGATCCCGGTCAGCGCCGTGATGCGTCCGTTCGACGGGCAGTGGATCGGCTGTGTGCTGACGCCGTGGATGCTGAGCGTGGTGATCCTGCCTGGGCCGGATCAGGCCTGGCCGGCGCGTAAGATCGGCGATCGTCTGGCGCTGCAGCTGCCGCGCGGCAACATGACCTTTATGGTCGGAGAGCTGCCGCAGAGCGGACAGCTGCTCTCCTGTTCGCTGATGTCGCCTCTCGATCCCCATCTGGAGGCTGAGCAGGCCGAACAGCTGATGCGCGATACGCTGACCATGCTGCTCTCCCTGCCGGTGACGGAGACCCACGAGGTGGATCTTTCCCGGCGAGCGCTGTTCAGCCGCCGCGGTTAAGCGTCCATAAAAGCAAACACCCCGCAGCGCGGGGTGTTTTTTTATGGCCAGCGCCTGGCGTTATGCCCCTTCGAAGTGATACTTCATGTCGGTGGCATGGGTCATTTTGGTCACGACCTGACGGGTCAGCTGATCGGTCAGCTTCAGTGCGTCCTGCATGGTCTGATCCTCAAACTGTTGCAGCAGCTGCTGGGCCTTCTTCGGCTGAGACTTATAGAGCGTCAGGTATTCTTGCTCCATGCTCTGCTGACGCTGGGCCGTCTGCTGCTCGAATTGATGGTAGGCGCGCTGTACGTCAGGCGCATAGGCGTTGTAATCCTGCATGACCAGGGTTTGCAGCGTGCGGAACTTCCAGTTGACGGAGTCATCGCTGGCCTGATCGCTCCCCTTGTCGTAGCCCGGCAAATAGTGCTCGATGCCCTGATAATAGGGCACATAGACACTCAGCGCGGACATCCCGAAGGCGACGTATTCCACTTCGCCGATCGCTTTGGGTAAGTTCGGACGAACCTGCAGGATGTGCGACTCCTGGGTGCGGAATACGGAGATCGGGCGGTAAGGCTCTTTCGGGTTGTTGTTGGCATAGGGGTCGTGCGCGGTTCCCTGATAATGGTTACGCAGCGCCTGCTCTACGTCGGCAATGCTGATTTTCTTGGCCGGGGTGAGGAAGACCGGGAAGTTTTTACCGTCGGTGATGGTGGTCTTCAGCTGCGGGTTGAACATGTGCTGCAGCGTCCAGACGCGCGGATAGTTATAGGTCACATCGTTTTCGACGTCCTGAGAATAGGCTTTGTGGAAGTCGAAGGCGCCGTCTTTCGGGCTGTACAGGCCATGCTGTTCGGCAAAGCTGATCAGGGTCGGGGAGCCCAGGTAGTTTGCGGTGTCTTTCGGATCATACTGACGCAGACGGCCCTGATTGGCGGAGACCAGGTATTTGTCCGCCGGCAGGCGGGTTGCCATCCACTGGTGGCCGCTGCCGGTCTCCAAATACCACAGATCGTGCTGGTCGACGAAGGCGACGCCAAAGCCTTCACCGGCGCCCTGCTGTTCGATGATCTTGCCCAGCAGCTCAACGCCCTCACGCGCGCTGTGAATACGCGGCAACACCACGCTCTGGATAGCGTCTTCCGTGATCCCGGTTTTCTCTACATAGGGATCGGCCTTCAGCGCCGGCTGCCCGTTGTAGATGGTTTCGGTCGCGGTCATTCCGACGCCGGCGGAGTTGAAGCCGGCCTCACCCATTGATTTATCCTGGGTATCAAAATCGTGAATGGCGGTGTAGCGCAGCGCCTCTTTCGGCAGCGGATAGGTAAAGTCATTGCCGTGGGATTTAAACACCCCGTGCTGATTATGGGCCGCCGGGTGGATGACCATATGTTTGGCATTATTGGCTGAGTAGTCTTCATTTCGCGCTGCGATAAAAGAACCATCGGTCGTGGCCTGATTGCCCACCAGTATCGTCGTACAGGCCATGGCCTGACCAACGCACAGCGTAGCGATCGCTGCCGCAAGCAGAGTGGTTTTCATAATTGACTCCAATCGTTATAAGTATTGTTTCGTAAATCTTCTTCACAGTAGATCGCGTTAGCGTCAGTTACAAACCCTGCTAATAAAAAGCGCGTTACCTTTTGTAAGCGGAAATGACCACGGCGCCCGTCGAGCATAACGAATCGAACAAACCGCATAAAACCGGCAAAAAGTGTGATTAATATCACTTTATGATGTAATAGTCACAAGATCATCAAATGACGGCGTGATGTCTATCAATGAATATTGCCCATTCGCCGCTACACTACGCTTTTTGTATCAGGAGAGCCTGCGATGCCCGTCTTACTTGCCATTGCCTTAACCACTGGGATTCTGTCGGCCGTGTGGGGATGGGTCGCCATCAGCCTCGGGCTATCGGTCTGGGCCGGTTTCCTGGGCTGTACCGCGTACTTCGCCTGTCCGCAGGGGGGGCTGAAAGGGCTGGGCATCTCACTGTGCACCCTGTGCAGCGGCGTGTTCTGGGCGGAGATCATCATCAACGGCAGCGCGCTGCAGCCGCACATGGCGCTGCTGGGGTATGGGCTGACCGGCGCGGTGGCCTTTCTGATGTGCGTTCAGGCCTGTCAGCGCTGGCTCTCCTTTGTTCCGGGGACCTTTATCGGCTGCTGCGCCACCTTCGCCGCCGGCGGTGACTGGCGCCTGGTGATACCGTCACTGCTGCTGGGGCTGCTGTTTGGCTATGGGATGAAGAACAGCGGCCTGTGGCTGGCTGCTCGCCGGCGCCGCAGCGTGCCGTTACCGGACGACGCGCGCACCGACGGCGCAGGGGTTCGCTAAATCGGGGACGTCTCGCTGGCGGCTTTTTCAACGATTGTCCGCCAGTGAGAGCGATATCACCTTCATCCGCTTTTTTTCTCTTTAATCCCCCGTATAATTCACCACTCTCCTAACCGCTGTTATCCCCGACCGAGGTTGTCGTGCACCATTTTACCGCTCTGATACAACGCATTGTCCCCCAGCTACATAAAGCGGCCCAGCAGGGTCCGGGACTGGTCAGAGTGGCGCTGCCCTTTGCGGCGCATGATAGCGATTCGATGCTGGCGTGGTTGGCGACCCAGCCGCTGTATCCGCAGTTTTACTGGCGCCACCGCAGCGATGAGGAAGAGGCCGCGGTGTGTGGGGCGCTGCAGGTGTTTCGCGATGCCGAGCAGGCGCAGGCGTTTATTCGGCGACACCGCCAGCCGGATCTGCGGATCTGGGGGCTGAATGCCTTCGATCGCGTGACGCTGGAGGGCTATGGTGAGGTGGAGAGCCTGCTGTTTTTGCCGCGTCTGGCGCTGCTGCGCCGCGGCGATCGGGCCGAGCTGGTGGTATACCTGTACAGCGAGACGTCGCTGCAGGCGGATCTGCCGCGGGCGTTGAGCGATCTGGCCGCGCTGCTGCCGCCGCAGCCGCTGGGTGCCCTACAGGCCCAGGTACTGAGCGCCGCGCACCAGCCCGATCACGACGCCTGGTGCGCGCTGCTGACCCAGGCGCTGGCGGCGATCGCCCGCAATGAATTTGCCAAGGTGGTGATGGCGCGCTGTACCACCCTGACCCTCAGTGAGCCACTGCGCGCGGCGCAGTTTCTGGCCGCCAGCCGGGCGGTCAACCACCGCTGCTACCACTTTATGCTGGCGTTGGCGCCGCACCGCGCATTTTTGGGATCGTCGCCGGAGCGGCTGTACCGCCGCATCGGGGTGCAGCTGGAGACCGAAGCGCTGGCCGGTACCGTCGCCCGCGGCGGAAACGAGGCGCAGCGCCGGGACAACGCGGCCTGGCTGATGCAGGATGGCAAGAATCAGCATGAAAACCTGCTGGTGGTCGACGATATCTGTCAGCGCCTGCGCAGCGGTGCGGGCGCGCCGACTCTAGAGGTGATGGCGGCGGAGATCGTGGCGCTGCGTAAGGTTCAGCATCTGCGGCGCACCATTCATGTTACGTTGAATCAGCAGGATGACGCCGAATGCCTGCGGCGCCTGCAGCCGACGGCGGCGGTGGCCGGCCTGCCGCGTGAGCCCGCACGCTATTTTATTATGCGCGATGAACCCTTTGCGCGCGGCTGGTACGCGGGATCCGCAGGCTACCTTTCGCTGGCCCAGGCCGAGTTTGCGGTTGCGCTGCGCTCGGCGCTGATCGAAGACGATCGCATCCATCTGTACGCCGGCGCCGGCATCGTGGCGGGCTCGGATCCGCAGCAGGAGTGGTTGGAGATTGAGAATAAGGCAGCCGGTCTGCGCACGCTGCTGGAGGGGGAGAGCCTGTAGCCCCCGGGGGCGAAAGCTGCGATCGGGGCGACACATGCGCAGCACACAGATTGTGATATGGGGGAGTCTGGTGTACCATATTGGTCATATTTTACATTTGATTCTCTTTTAAATCATGGTCTTACATTGTGCCTCTGCGTGAGGCGCGCTGTATGCCAACGCGTGCGTCAGGGAAGCCGCTGCCAGCCTGTTCGCTGCAGCCGTAGGACGCGCAATCCGCTAAGTCACTGTTGAGTCGCCATGTCATCTATTCTGTTTAACCGTCGCTGGGCCTCGGTGCTGCTTGAAGCGTTGACCCGTCACGGCGTACGTCATGTCTGTATCGCTCCCGGTTCC
The DNA here is from genome assembly GCF_000264765.2 of Edwardsiella anguillarum ET080813. Classification (GTDB taxonomy): domain Bacteria; phylum Pseudomonadota; class Gammaproteobacteria; order Enterobacterales; family Enterobacteriaceae; genus Edwardsiella; species Edwardsiella anguillarum. Next base: position 357,816 of record NZ_CP006664.1, on the reverse strand, counting down.
CGCTCTACGCCGCTAACGATGGCGGCGGCGGCCCATCCCCGCCTGCATAGCCATACCCATTTCGACGAGCGCGGCCTAGGGCATTTGGCGCTGGGGCTGGCCAAGGTCAGCGGCCAGCCGGTGGCGGTGATCGTCACGTCGGGAACGGCCGTCGCCAATCTCTACCCGGCGCTGATCGAGGCCGGGCTGACCGGTGAGCGGCTGATCCTGCTGACCGCCGACCGCCCGCCGGAGCTGATCGACTGCGGTGCCAACCAGGCGATCCGCCAGCAGAACATGTTCGCCTCCCACCCGACGGAAACCCTCAATCTTCCCCGGCCTACGCCGGACATCTCCGCCGCCTGGCTGGTTTCCAGCGTCGATAGCGCCATGGCCCGCCTCGACCACGGTGCGCTGCACATCAACTGCCCCTTCGCAGAGCCGCTGTACGGCGAGGATGACGACGGGCAGCAGGGATGGTCTGCGGCGCTGGGCAGCTGGTGGCAGGGCGAGACGCCCTGGCTGCAGGAGAGCACCCCCTATGCGGGCGCGGTGCGTGCAGAGGCGGATTGGGCGCAGTGGCGTCGCCGCCGCGGGGTGGTGCTGATTGGCCGCGTGGATGCCGAGGCGGGCCGCCAGGCGGCTGCCTGGGGAGAGATGCTGGGCTGGCCGGTGCTGGGGGATGTGCTGTCGCAAAGTGGCCAGCCGCTGCCCTGCGCCGATCTGTGGCTGCCCCACGCGGAGGCGCGCCGCCTGCTGGCGCAGGCCGAGATCGTCGTGCAGTTTGGTGCCAGCCTGACCGGGAAGCGCCTGCTGCAGTGGCAGGCGGCCTGCAAACCGCAGCGCTACTGGTTGATCGATCCGCTGCCGGGACGGCTGGATCCCGCCTGTCACCGCGGTCGTCGTTTGGTGGCGCCGGTGCAGGCATGGCTACAGGCTCACCCGGCGCAGCCCGCTGCGCCCTGGGCGCCCGGGCTGAAGGCGTTGGCCGAGCGGGCAGCCCAGTGCGTTGAGCAAACGCTGCAGGCGTCGTTTGGCGAGGCGCAGGTGGCGCACCGGCTGGCGCAGCTGCTGCCGCTGCGGGGACAGCTGTTTGTCGGCAATAGCCTGATCGTGCGTCTGGTCGATGCGTTGGGGCAGCTGCCCGCGGGCTACCCGGTATACAGCAACCGCGGCGCCAGCGGTATCGATGGCCTGGTCTCAACCATTGCCGGGGTACAGCGCGGCAGCGGGCTGCCGACGCTGGCGATCCTGGGCGATCTGTCGGCGCTGTACGATATTAACGGCCTGGCGCTGCTGCGCCAGGTGACGGCGCCGACGGTGGTGATCGTGGTGAACAACAACGGCGGGCAGATTTTCTCCATGCTGCCGACGCCGCCGGCGGAGCGCGAACGCTTTTACCTGATGCCGCAGAATGTGGATTTCCGCCACGCGGCGGCGCTGTTTGATTTGACCTACGCCTGCCCGACGGACTGGGCGGCGCTGAGCGACGCGGTCTCCCAGGGCTGGCGGCGCAGCGGGACGACGCTGATCGAACTGCGGGTGCCCGGCACGGCGGGCGCGGAGGCACTGCAGCAGCTGCTGGGTAAGGTGGCCGCGCTGTGATCCTGGCCTATCGCCGCCTGGCGGCCGCGTCTCCCGGTGCACCGACCCTGGTATGGCTGCATGGCTTTCTCGGCAATCACCGTGAGTGGCTGGCGCAGGCGCAGGCATTGCCGCAGTATGCGCATGTGCTGATCGATCTGCCGGGGCACGGTGACTCGGCAGCGCTGACGGTGGACGACTTTGCCCAGAGCGATGCCGCGCTGCGCGATACGCTGCGCGCCGCCGGGGTGACGTCCTATGGGCTGATCGGCTATTCGCTGGGCGGTCGCCTGGCGATGTATCATGGCTGCCAGGGCGCGCCCGGGCTATGGGCGCTGGCGGTCGAGGGGGGAAACCCCGGACTGGAGACGGCCGCGGAGCGCCAGGCTCGGTGGGCGCACGACGGCCGCTGGGCCGAGCGCCTGCGCAGCGAGCCGCTGGCGCAGGTGCTGGATGACTGGTATCGACAGCCGGTGTTCGCCGATCTGAATGCGGCGGCGCGGGCCGCCCTGGTGGCGCTGCGCGCCGGACAGTCCGGCGCGGCGCTGGCGCAGATGCTGCAGGCGACCTCGCTGGGTGTCCAGCCGCCGCTGGGCGCGGCGCTGGCGGCGCTGACCTGTCCTTTATGCTATTTATGCGGTGAGCAGGACACCAAGTTTCGCGCGCTGGCCGGGCGCTGGCGGCTGGCGGTACGTCTGATCGACGGCGCCGGCCACAACGCCCACCGCGCCAACCCACGGGCGTTTCGCGACGCGCTGGGGACCTTTTTAACGACATCAACTCCCGGCTGACGCGCCAGACGCGCCGCCGGGTCGGCACCCTTATTAACAGGAAACGTATTATGCTGTATCCAAGCGAACAAGAGCTGTACGCCCCGATCGCATGGCAGGACTGCAGCGGCGACTTTGAGGATATCCTCTATCACAAGTCCGCCGACGGTATTGCTAAAATCACCATCAACCGCCCGCAGGTACGTAACGCATTTCGCCCGCTGACGGTGAAAGAGATGCTGCAGGCGCTGGCCGACGCGCGCTATGACGACGGCATCGGGGTGATCGTGCTGACTGGCGCCGGTGATAAGGCGTTCTGCGCCGGCGGTGACCAGAAGATCCGCGGTGACTACGGCGGCTACCGCGATGACAGCGGCGTGCATCATCTCAATGTCCTCGACTTCCAGCGTCAGATCCGCACCTGTCCGAAGCCGGTGGTGGCGATGGTTGCCGGCTATGCGGTCGGCGGCGGTCACGTCCTGCATATGATGTGCGATCTGACCATCGCGGCGCAGAATGCCCAGTTCGGCCAGACCGGCCCGAAGGTTGGCTCCTTCGACGGCGGCTGGGGTGCCTCTTACATGGCGCGCATCGTCGGCCAGAAGAAGGCCCGCGAGATTTGGTTCCTGTGCCGGATGTATGACGCACAGCAGGCGCTGGACATGGGGCTGGTCAACACCGTGGTGCCGCTGGATGAGCTGGAGCGTGAGACCGTACGCTGGTGCCGTGAGATGCTGCGCAATAGCCCGATGGCGCTGCGCTGCCTGAAGGCGGCACTCAACGCGGACTGCGACGGCCAGGCCGGTCTGCAGGAGCTGGCGGGGAATGCCACCATGCTGTTCTACATGACGGAAGAGGGGCAGGAAGGGCGTAACGCGTTTAATGAAAAGCGTCAGCCGGACTTTTCCAAGTTTAAGCGGAATCCGTAATGCGTCAGGCCACGCTGTACCGCTACCGTCTGCCGGTGGACGCCGGCGTCGCGCTGCGTAACCAGCGGTTGAAAAGCCGCGATGGGCTACTGGTGCGACTGCGCGAGGACGGGCGCGAAGGGTGGGGCGAGATAGCCCCGTTACCGGAATTTAGCCGTGAAACGCTGCCCGAGGCTCAGGAGGCGGCGTGCCGCCTGCTGGCGGAGTGGCAGGCGGGCGCGGTGCCGGCGGAGAGCCCGCTGCCGTCGGTTGCCTTTGGCCTGAGCTGTGCGCTGGCGGAGCTTTCTGGCGCGCTGCCGCAGGCGGCCAACTACCGCTCGGCCACGCTGTGCAACGGCGACCCCGATGCGCTGTTTCAGGCGCTGCAGTCGATCCCCGGCGAAAAAGTGGCCAAGGTGAAGGTCGGACTGTATGAAGCGGTACGCGATGGGATGATCGTCAACCTGCTGCTGGAGGCGCTGCCGGATCTGCATCTGCGTCTGGATGCCAACCGTAGCTGGACCCGGGCCAAGGCGGATGGCTTTGCCAAATATGTCAATCCGGCCTGGCGCGATCGCATTCTGTTCCTGGAAGAGCCGTGTAAGACCCGCGATGAGTCGCGCGCCTTTGCCCGCGACACCGGGATCGCCATCGCCTGGGATGAGAGCGTGCGCGATGCGGACTTTCGCGTCGAGGCGGAGCCGGGCGTGGCGGCCATCGTCATCAAGCCGACCCTGACCGGCAGCCTGCAGCGCTGCCAGCAGCTGGTGGCGCAGGCGCACCGGGCGGGCCTGAGCGCGGTGATCAGCTCCAGCATTGAATCCAGCCTGGGGCTGAGCCAGCTGGCGCGCATGGCGGCCTGGCTGACGCCGGGCACGCCGCCGGGTCTGGATACCCTGACGCTGATGCAGGCGCAGCTGCTGCGGGCCTGGCCGGCGTGTACGCTGCCGCTGTGGGGTGAGGATGCGCTGGACGTGGTATGGCAGGCCTGAGCGGCGTTGACGACTGGCCCTGGCGTCACTGGGCGCGTCTGCGTCCGGCTGACGTCGCGCTGCGCAGCGACGGCGAGGCGATTGACTGGCGGACGCTGGCGCAGCGTATTGATGGGCTGGCCGGCGGATTCAGTGCACAGGGCGTCGCCTCCGAGGCCGTCGTTGCCCTGCGGGCGAAGAATGGGCCCGAGATGCTGTATGCCTATCTGGCGCTGCTGCAGCTGGGCGCCCGGGTGCTGCCGCTGAATCCACAGCTGCCCGCCGCGCTGCTCGGCGTCCTGCTGCCGCGGCTCAACGTGGCCTTTGCGCTGGACCTAGCGCCCGGGTCTGCGTTGAGCTGGTCCGAGGGGATTCCGCCGCTGCATTTGCGTTCGGGGTCGGCCGCGGCGTCTGCCCCATGGGCGCCCCGGCGCCAGGCGACGCTGACGCTGACCTCGGGCTCCAGCGGGCTGCCCAAGGCGGCGGTGCATACGGCGGCCGCGCATCTGGCCTCGGCCCGGGGCGTGCTCTCCCTGATACCGCTGACGGCGCAGGATACCTGGCTGCTGTCGCTGCCGCTGTACCATGTCTCTGGACAGGGGATCGTCTGGCGCTGGCTGCTCGCCGGCGCTCGCCTGGCGCTGCGTGCGATGCACCCGCTGGAGCGGGCGCTGGACGGCTGTAGCCATGCGTCGCTGGTGCCGACCCAGCTGTGGCGTCTGCTGCAGTCGCCGCAGCCGGTGGCCCTGCGCGACGTTTTGCTGGGAGGGGCGATGATCCCGCTGGCGCTGACCCAGGCGGCGGAGGCGCGCGGTATTCGCTGCTGGTGCGGCTATGGTCTGACGGAGATGGCTTCAACGGTGTGCGCCAAGCGTGCGGATGCCCTGCCGGGCGTGGGGACGACGCTGCCGCAGCGTGAGGTTTGCCTGGCGGCGGACGGCGAAGTCCTGCTGCGCGGCGACAGCATGGCCTGCGGTTACTGGCGGGATGGCCGCCTGCACCCGCTGCTGGGTGACGACGGCTGGTTCCATACCCGCGATCGCGGGGCGTGGGCGTCCGGCGAGCTGCGCATACTGGGGCGGCTGGATAACCAGTTTTTCAGCGGGGGCGAGGGGATCCAGCCGGAGGATATCGAGCGTATTCTGCAGCAGCATCCGGCGGTTTCTCAGGCCTTTATCGTGCCGGTGGATGACGCCGAGTTTGGCCAGCGTCCGCTGGCGGTGGTGGAGTGCAGCGTGGCGACGGCGTCGCTGGCCGCCTGGCTGGAAAACCGGGTAGCGCGCTTTCAGCGTCCGGTGGCCTGGCTTCTGCTGCCCGAAACGCTGAAAAGCGGCGGGATTAAAATCGCTCGCCGTCAGGTGCAGCAGTGGGCCGTGCAGGCCTACCGCGCGCAGGGGCTCTGACCTGACGGTACCCGGTGCCGCCGGCTCGCCGTACGGCGACGTCGGGATAATCTTAAATAATGCGCCCGGACTGGCAACGAGGCGCTTTTTTTATTCTGTTTCTCCGGACTTCCCGCTATGCTAACGCCCTCGGGGCGCTCTGCGCCACGCCTCCCGCAGCCGTTCTTACGCGGAGCGGGGCGGTGAGCCGATGACCCCGCTGGGCGGGCGGATGCCGGAGGCGCATTTTTCACCGGCGGAGCGATGGACGTCGGGAAAATGTTGGAGCACATTTTTTAATGTTTGATAAGGAAAATTCAATGAAGAAGTCGTTTTACTGCCTGGTAGCCGGCAGCGCGCTACTGCTGAGCGGGGCGGCTCAGGCGATCAGTCTGAACGGACAGGCCGGTAAGGATTTTACCAATCTTGAGGTCGGTCTGGGGACCGGGTCGTCAGGCCTGTACTCCACCCTGAACTGGGCACACAGCGATAACGACGGTGATATCGTTGGCCTGGGACTGGGGTTGGGCGTCCCCCTGGGTTCCGCCATTATTTCCGTGGGCGGTAAGGCCATGTATATGAATCCGAAGCACAGCGGCGGCGGCAGCGATGACTATGCCGTGGCGATCGGCGGCGGGGTTAACCTGCCGCTGGGGCAAAGCTTCGCGCTGTACGGCTCGGCCTACTATGCGCCGGACTCCCTCTCCAGCGGGATCAAGGACTACACGGAGGCCACCGGTGGGGTGCGCTGGAACGTGATGCGTCCGCTGAGCGTGGACGTCGGCTATCGCTACATTAACCTGGCCGGCAAAAACGGCCACCGCGATAACGCGATCGCCGATGGCCCCTACGTTGGCGTCGGTCTCAGCTTCTGACGATCGGTGCGGCGGCGCAGATGCGCCGCCTGCTTTTCCCGCGCCTCCCTTTTCGTCGCCGCCCCCACTCTCCCTTTTTTCCTATTCTGGCTCAGTACATCAGCGGCAGCCCCAGTCCCCGTTTGATCGCCATCAGCGTTTGCTGGCTAACTTCGCGCGCCCGTTCGCTGCCCGCCTGCAGGATCTGCAGCAGCTGGGCGCGATCCGCCAACAGCTCGGCGCGCCGCTGCCGGATCGGCGCCAGCAGGGTCTGCAGACACGCCTCTAGCTCGCGTTTACACTGGCTGTCACCGAGGCCGCCGCGGCGGTAGTGCGCCTTCATCTCGGCCACCCGTTCGGCGCAGGGATGAAAGGCGTCGAGATAGGTGAAGACGACGTTGCCCTCGACCCGTCCCGGATCGCTGACCCGCAGATGGGCGGGATCGGTGTACATGGCGTGAACCGCCGCCCGGATCTGCGCGGGATCGGCGCTGAGCGGCAGGGCATTACCCAGGGATTTGGACATCTTGGCGTTGCCGTCGATGCCCGGCAGCCGGCCTACCTGGCTGAGAATCGCCTGGCAGGGACGTAGCACCGGCTGCGGCAGCAGGGCGTTCATCCGCTGGACGATCTCGTTGGTTTGCTCCAGCATCGGTAGCTGATCGTCGCCGACCGGGATGCGATCGGCGCAGAACGCGGTGATATCGGCGGCCTGACTTATCGGATAGAGCAGAAAACCGGCCGGCAGCGCGTTGGCAAAGCCCTTCTGGGCAATTTCGTTTTTTACCGTGGGGTTCCGCGCCACGCGCGCCACGCTGACGATATTCATGTATAGCATCGTCAGCTCCGCTAGCGCGGGCAGCGCTGACTGCAGGCACAGCGTAGCCCGCCGGGGATCGAGACCGACCGCCAGGTAGTCCGCCATCACCTGTAGAATGTTGTCCGCCACCTTTTGCGGGCGGCTGCCGTTATCGGTCAGCCCCTGCAGATCGGCGATCATCACATACAGCGGGAAGCGCTGCTGCAGCGCCAGACGCTGGCGCAGGGAGCCGACGTAGTGGCCGAGATGCAGCGGGCCGGTGGGGCGATCGCCGCTCAGGCAGATGTGCTGTTCAACGTCGTTGGGGGAAGAAAGGTGTTGCATGGTCGCTCTCCGTTAATCGATAGCTGCGCCGGAGTGCGTCCATAGAAAACATCAAGCCGCCTTCCGGCGGCTTGGTCACTGAAATTAGAAGTACACAGTATCGGGCCGCCGCAGTAAACGGCGCCACCAGCGAAGGGGGGGCAGACGGGACAGTGTGCTTTTCATCGCTTCACCATACTGCCTTATCCCACCTCTGGCAAGAGCCCGGCCGCGATCGACAGCTGTATGGCGATCACCGCGACGCCGCACAGCAGCACCAGCCACAGCAGCGGACGGCCGCCGGCGACTCGGTAGCCGTTGGGCAGTCCGCCGTGGCGACGGCGGGTCTGCCATACCAGTAGCGCCGGCAGCAGCAGCGCCAGCACCGCCAGCGCGATGGCGGCGTAGCCCAGCGCCATGACGAACCCCTGTGGATAGAACAGGGCAAAGGCCAGGGGCGGAATAAAGGTCAGAATGCCGGTCTGCAGTCGCCCAGAGGCGTTACGGCGGCGCTGGAACAGATCGCCCAGATAGTCAAACAGTCCCAGCGATACGCCGAGAAACGAGGTCGCCAGCGCCAGATCGGCGAACAGATGCACCGCCAGCTCGACGTGAGGCGTCGCCACCACGGCGCGCACCGCCTGCAGCAGTCCGTTCAGCCCGGCGTGGGTCGCCAGCAGGCCGAGAAAGGTGTGGTTACTGATGGCGCCCAGGGTGGCCAGCTGCCAGAAAATGTAGGCCAGCAGTGGAATGGCGCTGCCGGTAATAAAGATGAGCCGCAGGCGGCGCATATCGCCTTTCATGTAGCTGACGATGCTCGGCACGCTGCCGTGGAACCCAAAGGAGGTAAAAATGACCGGAATGGCCGACAACGCCAGCCCTTTTTCCAGCGGCAGGCTGAGCAGGTTGGTGCGCTGAATATGGGGCATCATCAGCGCCAGCATCACGACTAGCAGCACGATTTTGGCGCTGAACAGCAGGCGGTTGAACAGATCGACCGAATGGGTACCGACGCTGACAATCGTGCCGCCGACCAGCGTAAACAGCAGTACGCCGAGGGTCGGCGAGACCGACAGCGACAGCCACTGCCCCAGGCTGGCGGCCAGCAGCTCGCCGGCGCCGCTGATATAGGCCGCGGTGAGCGCGTACATGAGGAACAGCATGCTGATACCGGCCAGCCATTGGCCGGGTCGTCCCAGATAGCGGCGGGCCAGGGTGCCCAGCCCCTCATCGGCCGGGGCATGCTGATAGACTTCGACCATCAGCAGGGCCGTATAGCACATCAGCGCCCACAGCGCGATCAGCATCACCAGCGTGGTGCTAAAGCCGACGCCGGCGGCGGCCAGCGGCATCGCCAGCATCCCTGCGCCAATGGTGGTTCCTGCCACGATAAAAATACTGCCAATTGTACGATTTCTCACGCTTTCCTCTGCTTTACTGCTCCAGGGAGTTATTTCATGGCAGCGTACGGGAAAAAATCACCTTCGTCAAACTGGCGTTACATTATATGTAATTATTTGTTTACACAAAAAAGGGCGCCGTCGGCGCCGGATCGCCCGCGGTGGCGCGGCGGGAGATCTTGTGCATCGGCCGGACACTTCCTAAAGTGGGGGAGGGTCTAAAACGGAGTGAACCATGTTACGAGTTGAGATGTTGAGCAGCGGCGATGAGGTGCTGCACGGTCATATCCTGGATAGCAACGCGGCCTGGCTGGGGCGCTGGCTGTTTGAGCGCGGCGTGCCGCTGTGCGGCCGCGCGACGGTGGGCGATGAGATCGCGGCGCTGTGTGCGGCGATAGAGGGCGCCGCTCGCCGCGCCGATGTGCTGATCGTCAACGGCGGGCTGGGGCCGACCCGTGACGATCTCAGCGCGCAGGCGGCGGCTCAGGCGCTGGGTGTGGCGCTGGAGGAGAACGACGCCTGGATGGCGCGGATGCAGGCGTGGTTCGCCCAGCGCGGACGGAGTATGCCCCCCAGCAACCGCAAGCAGGCCTGGCTGCCGGCCGGAGCCGAGGTGCTGGATAACCCGATCGGCACCGCCTGCGGCTTTGTGGTTACGTTGCATAAGTGTATTGTTTTCTTTACGCCTGGCGTGCCCAGCGAGTTTATGATGATGGTCGAGCAGCAGATCCTGCCGCGTCTGCGGCAGCGTTTTCGTCTGCCGCCGCCGCCGCTGTGTCTGCGGCTGAGCACCTTTGGTCGCACCGAGAGCGGTCTGGCTGAACAGCTGGATACGCTGGCGCTGCCGCCCGGCTGTACGCTGGGCTACCGTTCCGCGTCACCGATCATCGAGCTGAAGCTAACCGGTCCCGCCGGGCAGGCGGCGGCGATGGAGGCGGCCTGGGCCCGGATCCGCGCCGCGGTGGCGGAGAACCTGCTGTTTGACGGATGCGACGGCGTCGCCGCGCGTGCCGCCGCCGCGCTGCGACGCGCGGGTGTCACTCTGGCGCTGAGCGAACAGTTCAGCGCCGGGCTGATCCACTGTTGGCTGCGGGCGGCGGATGCGCCGCTGGCGAACGGCGAGCTGCTGGCGCATGAGGGGCACCCGACGCTGGAGCAGGTGATGGGCCGGGCGCGGATGCTCTCCGCCGGTCGCGCGGGGGCGCTGACGCTGGCCAGCGGTGAACTGCTGGAGGATACCCTGACGCTGGCGCTGCATACTCCGCGGAGAAGCTTTGGCCAGACGCTGTGCTTTCCCTCTGCCCGCCACAGCCAGACGCTGCGTCGGGAGGCGTGCGCGACGCTGGCGCTGGATATGCTGTGCCGCTATCTGGACGGGCGCTCGCCCTTTGGGCGCTACGAGTGGCCGCGCTGTTTGGAACGGCGGGAGGAGGCCTAGAGTGTGCAGGGATGCCGCCTAGCCGAGCCGCTGCAGCACCTGCTCTATCGCCGCGCGCAGCTGCGCCCGATCGTGGCGGTAGGTAATGTCGTCGGCGGCCAGCGTTCCCTGTACGATGGTGACGCCTGCGCCGAGGCCGCCGATCTCGGTTTGCGGACCGACGATCGCGGCGTCGATGTGGCGCCCGCCCATGGCATCGCTCAGGCGTCGCAGCTTTTCTGGCAGCCGCAGCGCGCCGGCCGGGCTATGTTCACGGGCCAGGTTGCCTATATAGACCAGCGGCGCCCCGGTGCGCCGCAGCGCCTGGCTGAGATCGTCGACCAGCAGGATGGGCATCAGGCTGGTGAAGTAGCTGCCGGGGCCCAGCAGGATAAGGTCGGCGCGGCCAATGGCCTCAATCGCCTCGCGGGTTGCGCAGACGGAGGGGGAGAGCATCAGCTGGCGCGGCATCTGCTGCAGCCTATCGATATCGACCTCGCCGTGGATACGGCTGCCGTCCTCGGCGATGGCGCAGAGGTCGGTCGGCTGTTCGGACATGGGGATCAGCTGGGCGTCCACCTTCAGCAGGCTGCGGATCAGGTTAATCGCCTCCAGCGGCCGCACGCTCAGGTGATCTAGCGCCTTGAGCATCAGGTTGCCCAGATTGTGCCCCGCCAGCTCACCGCTGCCGTTAAAGCGGTATTCAAACATGGCCGAGGCGACGCTGGGTTCGGTGATCAGTTGGTTCAGACAGTTGCGCAGATCGCCCCAGGCGATGCCGCCTTCGGCGCGCCGGATGCGCCCGGTCGAGCCGCCGTTATCGGTGGTGGTGACGATGCCGGTCAGCCGCGGGCCAAGGGCGCAGAGTGCCGACATGACGCGGCCCAGCCCATGGCCGCCGCCGAGGGCGACCACACAGTCCAAATCAGCCAGGGTGCGGTTTCGCATAGGGTTCCTTTTCGGGCGCGGTGAGGGCGCCTACGATAGCGGATCGGCGCGAAAAAGGCGAAGCCGCGCGGCGGTTGCGTGACATGTATCAATTGCAACCGGCGTGATTTTGGTTACTATGAAAACTAAGCTACTGAGATATAAGCGTTATATTTTTAATTATATAACGCTTGGCCGCTGCAGAGAGTCGCGCTGCATCGGTCCGTTGACCGTCGCGTCTTTTTTGCCCCGGAGTGCGTCTGCGCCGTCCGAGGCAAAGAAGAGGTTTCAGCAACAGCTCGCTATGGCCTGCGGCAGTGCGCCGCCCGCCGCGGGTATTTTTGAACTCCGAGCCCTGATGCCTAAGTGTGCGCTCCCGCGCAGATAAGGTTTCTTGGCCGTGGCTTCGCGCCACCAGGGTGTCAGGTAGAAATGCCGGCGCCTCCCGACTTGGAAAGGTGTTTATCGTGTCCCAGTTAACCGACGCATTCGCGCGCACGTTCTATTATCTGCGCCTGTCAGTCACCGATGTGTGCAACTTTCGTTGCACCTACTGCCTGCCGGACGGCTATCGTCCAGATAGCCACGGCGCCAAGCGCTTCTTGTCGCGCGATGAGATCCGCCGTATCAGCCATGCCTTTGCCGCGCTGGGCACCGAAAAGGTGCGTCTGACGGGGGGGGAGCCGACCCTGCGCCGCGACTTTTGTGATATCGTCGCCGCCGTACGTGAGAATCCCGCCATCCGTACGCTGGCGGTGACCACTAACGGCTACCGTATGGCGCGCGACGTCGGCGCCTGGCGCGATGCGGGGCTGACGGCGATCAACGTCAGCGTGGACAGCCTGGATGCCCGCCAGTTTCACGCCATTACCGGCGAGGATCGCTTCGCGCAGGTGATGGCGGGGATCGATGCGGCCTTTGACGCCGGCTTCGAGCGAATCAAGGTCAATACCGTGCTGATGCGCGGCGTCAACGACGGCAGCCTGCAGGCCTTTTTGCACTGGATCCGCCGCCGGCCGATTCAGATGCGTTTTATCGAGCTGATGGAGACCGGCGACGGCAGCGAACTGTTTCGCCGCCATCACGTGTCCGGCTCGACGATCCGCGCCCAGCTGCTGGCGGCGGGCTGGCAGCGTCGGCTGCCGGGGCGCAGCGACGGTCCGGCGCAGGTCTTCTGGCATCCCGATTATCTGGGCGAAGTCGGTCTGATCATGCCCTATGAGAAGAACTTTTGCGCCAGCTGTAACCGCCTGCGGGTGTCCGCCGTGGGCAACCTGCATCTGTGCTTGTTCGGCGAGCAGGGGATCGCCCTGCGCGATCTGCTGCAGGAGGATGCGCAGCAGGCCGCGCTGCAGGCGCGCATCGCCGCGGCCCTGCGCCATAAGCGGGAGAGCCACTTCCTGCATCAGGGCGACAGCGGCCATACCCAGAACCTTTCTTTCATCGGCGGCTAGTCCGCCGGGTAGACCCACCTTTTATACAGCGAAGAACGATGAGCCAGTTAACCCATATTAATGCGGCCGGCGAGGCGCACATGGTTGACGTTTCCGCCAAGGCGGAGACGGTACGTGAGGCGCGCGCCGAGGCCTATGTCACTATGCGCCAGGAGACCCTGGCGATGATCATCGACGGTAAGCACCCCAAGGGGGATGTGTTTGCTACCGCCCGCATCGCCGGTATCCAGGCCGCCAAGAGCACCTGGCAGCTGATCCCGCTGTGTCACCCGCTGCTGCTGAGCAAGGTTGAGGTGACGCTGAGCATCGAGCCGGCCCACAGTCGGGTACGCATCGAGACCTGCTGCCGTCTGTGCGGCAAGACCGGGGTGGAGATGGAGGCGCTGAGCGCCGCCTCGGTGGCCGCGCTGACCATCTATGACATGTGCAAAGCGGTGCAGAAAGATATGGTGATCGGCCCGGTGCGCCTGCTGGCCAAAAGCGGCGGCAAGTCCGGGGATTTTCACGCGGGGGAGGTACAATGATCCAGGTGCGTTTTTTTGCCCAGGTGCGCGAGCTGACCGGCTGCGCCGAGTTGGCCTGTGAGTCCTGTCGGGATGTCGAGACGCTGCGCGCCGCGCTGGCGCAGCGCGGCGATAAATGGGCGCTGGCGCTGGAGCCGGGCAAGCTGCTGGTCGCCGTGAATCAGACCATGGCGCCCTTCGACCACCCGCTGCAGGAGGGTGACGAGGTAGCCTTTTTCCCACCGGTGACCGGAGGCTGACATGCAGGATACCCAGATCGTCGTCAGCGCCGCCCCTTTTTCCGTTGCCGAACAGTATCAGTGGCTGGCGCAGCGGAATGAGGACGGGGCGGTAGTGACCTTCAGCGGCAAGGTACGCAACCATAACCTGGGCGATGACGTCAGCGCGCTGACCCTGGAGCACTATCCGGGCATGACGGAGAAGGCGCTGGAGGAGATAGTCGCGCTGGCGCGCCGCCGTTGGCCGCTGGGGCGCGTCGCGGTGTATCACCGCGTCGGACCGATGCTCCCCGGTGAGGAGATCGTGTTTGTCGGGGTGACCAGCGCACACCGTGGCATGGCCTTTGAGGCGGCGGAGTTCATCATGGACTACCTGAAGACCCGCGCCCCTTTCTGGAAGCGGGAGACCTCGGAGGGGGCCGATCGCTGGGTCGATGCCCGCGACAGCGATCGCCAGGCGGCCGAGCGCTGGTAGCGCCGATACGCAGCGAATGCCGCCGACGTGGATTTCTCGCCGGAGCTGGCCTATAACTGTTGTGATTATCCGTGGATAAAAGGAGTCGGGATCATGGCAGTCATCGTTATTGTGTATCACAGCGGCTATGGACACACCGCGCGCGCGGCAGAGGCCGTGGCACAGGGGGCCCGCGCCGTCGCCGGCGCGCAGGTCAGCCTGCTGCCCATCGACAGCGAGGGCAATCTCCCCGCCCAGGGCTGGGAGCAGCTGGCGGGCGCGGATGCCATCATCATGGGCTCGCCGACCTATATGGGCGGCCCCTCCTGGCAGTTCAAAAAATTCGCCGACGCCTCCTCCAAGCCCTGGTTCAGCCAGAGCTGGAAGGATAAGCTGTTTGCCGGCTTCACCAACTCGGCCAGTATGAACGGCGATAAGCTCTCCACCCTCGATTATCTGTTTCACCTGTCTCAGCAGCACGGCGGGCTGTGGGTGGGAATGGGGATGCTGCCGTCCAACGGCAAGGCGGCCCAGCGTAATGATGTGAACTACATCGCCGGGTTTTCCGGCCTGATGACCGTGTCGCCCTCCGACGCCACTCCGGATGAGGCCCCGCTGCCGGGCGATCTGGAGACAGCGCGCCGCTTCGGCGCCCGGGTCGCCGCGGTGGCCCTGCGCTGGCATACACCGGCGTAAGCCCCGCTGTACGCCGCCGGCGTCGCGATGCGTCGGCGAGCGGCATAATTGTTTGAGCGAGATCGCATTTTTTTATGTTAGGCTTAAGTGAGTGACATAGCACTCATCCGCCCGCGGTGTCTATGGCCCGCGGGCACGTTTTTTTCGCATTATGAAGGGTCATTCCATGGATCGTTATCCACGTACAAACGGCACCCTGGCAGCGCGCGCAGGCAGCGGCATTCAGGCCTATATGGCCCAGGTGTATGGCTGGATGTGCTGCGGTCTGCTGCTGACGGCGCTGGTTGCCTGGTATGCCGCGCGGACACCGGCGGTGCTTAACCTGATCTTCGCCAACAAGATGGTCTTTTTCGGGCTGATCATCGTTCAGCTAGGGGTGGTGTTCGTCCTGTCCGGGATGGTCAACCGCCTGAGCGGCGCCGCCGCGACCTCGCTGTTTATGCTCTACTCCCTGTTGACCGGGCTGACGCTGTCCAGCATTTTCATCGTCTATACCTATAGCTCCATCGCCAGCACCTTCGTGGTGAGCGCCGGTATGTTCGGCGCCATGAGCCTGTATGGCTATACCACCAAGCGCGATCTGAGCGGCATGGGATCGATGCTGTTTATGGCCCTGATCGGCCTGGTGCTGGCCTCGCTGGTCAACATCTGGCTGAAGAGCAGCGCGCTGACCTGGATCGTGACCTACGCCGGGGTGCTGATTTTCGTCGGGCTGACCGCCTATGATACCCAGAAGCTGAGAGTGATGGGTGAGCAGCTCTCCGCCGACGATCGCGACGGCTTCCGCCGCTATGCGATCATGGGCGCGCTGACGCTGTATCTGGACTTTATCAACCTGTTCCTGATGCTGCTGCGCATCTTCGGCGATCGCCGCTAGCCCTGCGCTGTCGAGGCGTTAAATCCAGCGACTCATACCGGCCCTTTGCGGCCGGTATGGCTTTTTGTGCCATGATACCCCGGCGCGCTGCCGGATAGCCCGACTTGGCTATACTTATAGCCTCTCTGAGTAAAGTCGAGGCTGTCATGAAACCCAAAGTAGAAACGTACAGCGCCGCCGCCGGTGGGTGGGGCGCGGTGAAGGCCGTAGCGGATGCGCTGCGTCGCCAGATGGATCTGCGCCGGGAGGCGATTGCGCTGTTTGACATGAATAAGCCAGACGGCTTTGACTGTCCGGGATGTGCCTGGCCCGATCCCAAGCACAGCGCCTCGTTCGACGCCTGTGAAAACGGGGCGAAGGCACTGGCCTGGGAGGCGACCGCGAAGCGGCTAGACGCCGGCTTTTTTGCCGCCCATACGGTGCAGACGCTGCTGAACTGGGGCGATCATGAACTGGAGGCGGCGGGCCGCCTGACCCTACCGCTGAAGTACGATGCCGCCAGCGACCGTTACCGGCCGCTGAGCTGGCAGCAGGCGTTCGAGGAGATCGGCGCCCACCTGCAAGGCTATCGCAACCCGAATCAGGTCGAATTCTATACCTCGGGCCGCACCTCCAACGAGGCGGCCTTCCTCTACCAGCTGTTCGCCCGCGAGTACGGCAGCAATAACTTTCCCGACTGCTCCAATATGTGCCATGAGCCGACCAGCGTCGGGCTCGCGGCCAGCATCGGCGTGGGGAAAGGCACCGTTCTGCTGGAGGACTTTGACCAGTGCGATCTGGTGATTTGCATCGGCCACAACCCCGGTACCAACCATCCGCGGATGCTGACCTCGCTGCGCGCGCTGGTGAAGCGCGGGGCGAAAATGATCGCCATCAATCCGTTACAGGAGCGCGGGCTGGAGCGTTTTACCGCGCCGCAGAACCCGCTGGAGATGCTGACCAATCGTGAGACGTCGCTGGCCAGCGCCTATTATCATGTGCGTATCGGCGGCGATACCGCGCTGCTGAAGGGGATGATGCGCCTGCTGATCGAGCGCGATGAGGCGGCGCGGGCCGCCGGGCAGCCGCCGCTGCTGGACGATGCCTTTATCGCAGAGCACACCCGCGGCTATGCCGCGCTGCGCAGCGATGTGCTCAACGCCCGCTGGCAGGATATTGAACGGATCTCCGGCCTGAGCCAGGCTCAGCTGGCCGAACTGACGGACGCCTACGCGGCCGCCGAGCGCACCATTATCTGCTATGGCATGGGGATCACCCAGCATCAGCACGGCACCCAGAACGTACAGCAGCTGGTGAATCTGTTGCTGCTGAAGGGCAATATCGGTCGCCCGGGCGCCGGTATCTGCCCGCTGCGCGGCCATTCGAATGTGCAGGGCGATCGCACCGTCGGCATCACTGAAAAACCATCGGCCGAGTTTCTGGCGCGGCTGGGCGACTACTTTGGTTTTACTCCGCCTTCGGCCCCCGGCCACGCGGCGGTAGCCAGCATGCAGGCCATCTGCGACGGCAGCGCGCGGGCGCTTATCTGTCTGGGCGGGAACTTCGCGCTGGCGATGCCGGACAGGCAGGCGAGCGCCGTGCCGCTCACTCAGCTGGATCTGGCGGTGCACATCGCGACCAAGCTGAACCGTTCGCACCTGTTGACCGCGCGTCACAGCTACATTCTGCCGGTGCTGGGGCGCAGCGAGATCGATATGCAGCAGAGCGGGGCGCAGGCGATTACCGTAGAGGACTCCATGTCGATGGTACACGCCTCCCGCGGGGTATTGACGCCCGCCAGCGACCAGCTGCTATCGGAGTGTGCGGTGGTGGCTGGGATCGCCCGGGCGGCGCTGCCGCACAGCGTCGTGGCGTGGGAGGCGCTGATCGCCGACTACGACCGCATTCGTGCCGCCATCGAGGCCGTTCTCCCTGCGTTTGCCGATGTGAATCAGCGCATCCGCCAGCCCGGCGGCTTCCACCTGGTCAACGCGGCGGCCGAGCGGCGCTGGCTGACGTCCTCGGGCAAGGCCAGCTTTATTCCCTGCGCGGGGCTGCTGGAGGATCCCGAATCGGCCTTTAACAGCGAGCTGGTGCTGGCGACGGTGCGCAGTCACGATCAGTACAATACCACGCTGTACGGCATGGATGATCGCTATCGCGGGGTGTTTGGTCAGCGTGACGTGGTGTTTATCAGCGCGGCGCAGGCGCAGCGCTGCGGGGTCGGCGATGGGGAGCGGGTCAACCTGATCGCCCTGACGCCGGACGGCAAGCGCAGCGGGCGTCGCATGGATGCGCTGCGGGTGGTGATTTACCCGATGGCCGATCGCTCGCTGGTGACCTACTTTCCGGAGTCAAACCATATGCTGACGCTGGACAATCACGATCCGGCCAGCGGTATTCCCGCCTACAAGAGCATTCCGGTGGTGCTGGAGCGAGCGGGGTAGGGCGGACGCGCGGCGAGCCGGGCGCCCTAGAGATCGAGCTCGATGTCCTGCTGCACGATACAGCAGCAGGGCAGGATCTCGTCCGGCTGCAGAAAGGCCAGCGGCGCCTGACGGTAGCTGACTCGCCCGCGCAGCAGGCGGCAGCGGCAGGCGCCGCAGAAGCCGGAGCGACACTGGTATTCGACCGCCACCTGCTGCTGCTCTAGGGTTGCGAGCAGCGTCCGATCGGGGCGGTGCTCCAGCTGACGCGCGCTGCGCGCCAGTCGGATACGGTAGCGCGGGGCATCCGGGCTTTCCGTCGCCGCGGCGGCGACGGCTTTAGCGGTGCGCGTCATCAGAGCTGGAAGCCGCTCAGATCGTCGGCGTTGACCTCGGCGTCGATCTGGCCGACCAGATAGGAGCTCACCTCGACCTCCTGCGGGGCCACCTGCACGTTGTCGGAGACCAGCCAGGCGTTGATCCACGGGATCGGGTTGGAGCGGGTCTCAAACGGCAGCGACAGTCCGACGGCCTGCATGCGAATGTTGGTGATGTACTCCACGTACTGGCACAGAATATCCCGGTTGAGGCCGATCATCGAGCCGTCGCGGAACAGGTAACCGGCCCACTCCTTCTCCTGCTGGGCAGCCTGTACGAACAGGTCATAGCACTGATCTTCGCATTCGGCGGCGATCTCGGCCATTTCCGGGTCGTCTTGCCCGGAGCGCATCAGGTTGAGGATATGCTGGGTACCGGTCAGGTGCAGGGCCTCGTCGCGGGCGATCAGGCGGATGATCTTGGCATTGCCCTCCATCAGCTCGCGCTCGGCGAAGGCAAACGAGCAGGCGAAGCTGACATAGAAGCGGATCGCCTCCAGCGCGTTGACGCTCATCAGACACAGGTAGAGCTTTTTCTTCAGCTCACGCAGGCTGACGGTCACCGGCTTGCCATTGATCTGGTGCGTTCCTTCCCCCAGCAGATGATAGTAGCCGGTGGTTTCGATCAGGTCGTCATAATAGGCGGAGATGTCGCGCGCGCGCTTGAGGATCTCCTCATTGCTGACGATATCATCGAACACCAGCGACGGATCGGTGACGATATTGCGGATGATATGGGTATAGGAGCGAGAGTGAATGGTCTCGGAGAAGGACCAGGTCTCGACCCAGGTCTCCAGCTCCGGAATGGAGATCAGCGGCAGCAGGGCGACGTTGGGGCTGCGGCCCTGAATGGAATCCAGCAGGGTCTGGTACTTCAGGTTGCTGATAAAGATATGCTTTTCATGATCGGGCAGCGCCTGATAGTCGATGCGATCGCGCGAGACATCCACCTCTTCCGGGCGCCAGAAGAAGGAGAGCTGCTTTTCGATCAGCTTTTCAAAGATTTCATGCTTCTGTTGATCATAGCGGGCAACGTTAACCGGCTGACCAAAGAACATCGGTTCGAGCAGTTGGTCGTTTTTTTTCTGAGAGAAGATGGTGTAGGCCATGACCCTAATCCTGTTGTGCCCCGCCGGTGCGAGGCGTCAAAAATAATGCGTGGATGCGGCGTCCCACGCCGGGGACGCCGTGCAGCGAGGGCGGTTAAATCTTGCAGGCGCCGCTTTCGCAGCCGTCGTCCTGCGCGCTCCCCAGATCTTCCTGCACATCCTCCGCACCGTCGCGGGTGTTTTGATAATAGAGGGTTTTCACCCCCAGTTTATACGCCGTCAGCAGATCTTTTAACAGCTGCTTCATCGGTACTTTCCCGGACGGGAAGCGTGACGGATCGTAGTTGGTATTGGCGGAGATCGACTGATCGACAAACTTCTGCATCAGGCCGACCAGCTGTAGATAGCCATCGTTGCCCGGCATGGCCCACAGCAGCTCGTAGGCATCCTTCAGGCGCTCATATTCCGGCACGACCTGGCGCAGAATGCCGTCCTTGGAGGCCTTGATGCTGATATAGCCGCGCGGCGGCTCGATGCCGTTGGTGGCGTTGGAGATCTGCGATGAAGTCTCCGACGGCATCAGGGCCGACAGGGTCGAGTTGCGCAGCCCGTCGCGGACGATTTCGGCGCGCAGGGTTTCCCAGTCATAGTGCAGCGGTTCGCGACAGATGGCGTCGAGATCTTTCTTATAGCTGTCGATGGGCAGGATCCCCTGCGCATAGGTGGTCTCGTTGAACCACGGGCAGGCGCCCTGCTCCTGCGCCAGGCGGTGTGAGGCCTTCAGCAGGTAGTACTGGATCGCCTCAAAGGTGCGGTGGGTCAGCGCGTTGGCGCTGCCGTCGGAGTAGCGCACCCCGTTTTTAGCCAGATAGTAGGCGAAGTTGATCACCCCGATGCCCAGGGTGCGGCGCCCCATAGCGCCGCGCTTAGCGGCCGGAATCGGGTAGTCCTGGTAGTCGAGCAGGGCATCCAGCGCGCGGACCGCCAGGGTGGCCAGCTCTTCCAGGTCGTCCAGCGAATCGATGGCGCCCAGGTTGAAGGCCGACAGGGTACACAGGGCTATCTCGCCGGTTTCATCGTTGACATCCTCCAGCGGCTTGGTCGGCAGCGCGACCTCCAGACACAGGTTGGACTGGCGCACCGGTGCGACCTGGGCGTCAAACGGGCTGTGGGTATTGCAGTGGTCGACGTTCTGGATGTAGATACGCCCGGTGGAGGCGCGCTCCTGCATCATCAGCGAGAACAGCTCGACCGCCTTGATCTTGCGCTGGCGGATGCGACTGTCCTGCTCGTACTGCACATACAGGCGTTCGAACAGGTTCTGATCGGCGAAGAAGGCGTCGTACAGACCCGGAACGTCGGAGGGGCTGAACAGGGTGATCTCGCCGCCTTGGATCAGGCGCTGGTACATCAGGCGGTTGAGCTGCACGCCGTAGTCCATGTGGCGCACCCGGTTATCTTCGACCCCGCGGTTGTTCTTCAGCACCAGCAGGCTCTCTACCTCCAGGTGCCACAGCGGGTAAAACAGGGTTGCCGCGCCGCCGCGGACGCCGCCCTGAGAGCAGGACTTGACCGCGGTCTGGAAGTGTTTGTAGAACGGGATGCAGCCGGTGTGGAACGCCTCGCCGCCGCGGATCGGGCTGCCCAGCGCGCGCAGGCGCCCGGCGTTGATGCCGATACCGGCGCGCTGGGAGACATACTTCACAATGGCGCTGGAAGTGGCGTTGATCGAGTCCAGGCTGTCGCCGCACTCGATCAGCACGCAGGAGCTGAACTGGCGCGTCGGGGTGCGCACCCCGGACATGATCGGCGTCGGCAGGGAGATCTTAAAGGTCGATACCGCGTCGTAGAAGCGCTTGACATAGTCCAGCCGGGTCTCGCGTGGGTAGTGGGAGAACAGGCAGGCGGCGACCAGGATATACAGGAACTGGGCGCTCTCATAGATCTCACCGCTGACGCGGTTCTGCGCCAGGTATTTGCCCTCCAGCTGCTTCACCGCGGCATAGGAGAAGTTCATGTCGCGCCAATGGTCGATAAAGCCATCCATCTGTTCGAATTCGTCGCGGCTGAAGTCGGTCAGCAGGTGGGCATCATATTTACCCATCTCCACCAGGCGTACGACGTGGTCATACAGTTTGGGCGGTTCGAACTGGCCGTAGGCCTTCTTGCGCAGGTGGAAGATCGCCAGGCGCGCGGCCATGTACTGGTAGTCCGGGGTTTCACGGGAGATCAGATCGGCGGCGGCCTTGATGATGGTCTCATGGATGTCCGCCGTGCGGATGCCGTCATAAAACTGGATGTGGGAACGCAGCTCAACCTGGGAGACCGAGACGTTTTGCAGCCCTTCCGCCGCCCAGTCGAGAACCCGGTGGATTTTGTCGAGATTGATGCGTTCTTTGCTTCCGTCGCGTTTGGTGACGAGCAGACTCTGATTCATAGGATACGTTCCTGTCCGTGTGAGCCCCGCTGGACGTGCGTTAGCCCCGCTGACGCTAGTGGCGTAGGCGCAGCGATAACACAATATATAGGGGGTGAATGACGATGTGGCAACAAGATAGTGTTGTTGCCCGCGTTTTGCAAGTGAACAAAATGGCGCGTGCTTGTGGATAAGTTGGGGGTGAAATGTTATGTAGCGGACGGTAGGCGGCGTCCGCTCTGGCACTGTCCGCGAGGGGATAACATGAGGGGCGCTTTTAAAAAAATTGATCGTTTGCCGTTTTATTATTCGTTACGGAAACGGGCAATCTTGATCTGGCGCGGAATGGGTTAAAACGTCACCGCCGCGGGGAAAACGGCAGCGGTGACGACGGCGCGCGTTACTCCGCCTCGCGGCAGGCGTGCAGCAGATAGTTGACGTCGACCCCCTGGCCCAGGGTGAAGCGATCGCGCAGCGGGTTATAGTGCATACCGCAGAGATGGCGCACCGTCAGCGGGGCGCTGTCCAGCCAGCCCATCAGCTCGGCGGGGCGGATAAACTTGCGCGGATCATGGGTGCCCTTGGGCACCATTTTCAGCAGGTACTCTGCACCCAGCACCATCAGCAGCCAGGCCTTGGGGTTGCGGTTGATGGTTGAAAAGAAAACCTGTCCGCCGGGTTTGACCAGGCGGGCGCAGGCCAGAACCACTGAGCGGGGATCCGGCACATGCTCCAGCATCTCCATGCAGGTGACCACGTCATACTGTGCGTCGGCGCGCTCGGCGTGCTGTTCGACCGTCTCCTGCAGATAGTTGACCGTGACGCCGCTCTCCAGGGCGTGGAGGCGCGCCACCTGCAGCGGCTCCGCCCCCATATCCAGCCCGGTGACCTCGGCGCCGGCCTGCGCCATGCTTTCCGCCAGAATGCCGCCGCCGCAGCCGACGTCAAGTACCCGCTTGGCGAACAGGCCGTCGGCGCGCTGCAGGATATAGTCCAGGCGCAGGGGATTGATGCGATGCAGCGGTTTGAACTCGCCCTCGGGATCCCACCAGCGCGAGGCGACGGCTTCAAACTTGGCAATTTCCTGCAAATCAACGTTTTGTGACACCTCTGACTCCTTTAATTCAGCGCGGCGGCGCGCGCAAAAAAGACCCTCTGGGGCGATTATACCCGTTGTTCCGCGATGGCAAAGGGGCAGTCGGCGCTCACGCGACGATGGCGCTGTGCATTTCGCACAACCCCGGCCTTTGTGGTATCATTATCGTCTTTGTCATCGTGTATGCGCCTGGTTCTACTCGATGTATTGAGGGTAGCGGCAGATGAATAATTAGTAGAGGGATAGCAGCTCCATGAGCGACCTTGCCAGAGAGATTACGCCGGTCAATATCGAAGAAGAGTTGAAAAACTCATATCTGGATTACGCCATGTCCGTTATCGTCGGTCGTGCGCTGCCGGATGTTCGGGATGGCCTGAAGCCGGTACACCGTCGCGTCCTGTTTGCGATGAACGTACTGGGCAATGACTGGAACAAACCATACAAAAAATCGGCCCGCGTGGTCGGTGACGTTATCGGTAAATATCACCCACACGGTGACAGCGCGGTTTATGACACTATCGTGCGTATGGCGCAGCCGTTCTCCCTGCGCTATATGCTGGTCGACGGTCAGGGTAACTTTGGCTCCATCGACGGTGACTCCGCGGCGGCGATGCGTTACACCGAAGTGCGCATGGCGAAGATTGCTCATGAGCTGTTGGCCGATCTGGACAAAGAGACGGTGGACTATGTGCCCAACTACGACGGCACCGAACAGATCCCCGACGTCCTGCCGACCAAGGTGCCTAACCTGCTGGTCAACGGCTCTGCCGGTATCGCGGTGGGGATGGCGACCAACATTCCTCCCCATAACCTGACCGAGGTGATCAACGGCTGCCTGGCCTATATCGATGATGAGAACATCACCATCGAAGGGCTGATGGAGCATATTCCGGGGCCAGACTTTCCGACGGCGGCGATCATCAACGGGCGCCGCGGCATTGAAGAGGCCTACCGCACCGGGCGCGGCAAGATCTACGTGCGTGCGCGCGCCGAGATCGAGGTCGACGCCAAGAATGGTCGCGAAACCATCGTGGTGCATGAGATCCCCTATCAGGTCAACAAGGCGCGTCTGATCGAGAAAATCGCCGAGCTGGTGAAGGAGAAGCGCGTCGAAGGCATCAGCGCGCTGCGCGACGAGTCCGATAAAGACGGCATGCGTATCGTCATCGAGATCAAACGCGACGCGGTGGGCGAGGTGGTGTTGAACAACCTCTACTCCCAGACGCAGATGCAGGTCTCCTTCGGTATCAACATGGTGGCGCTGCACCAGGGACAGCCGAAGCTGCTGACCCTGAAGGAGTGCCTGGAAGCCTTTGTGCGCCACCGCCGTGAGGTGGTGACCCGCCGCACCATCTTTGAACTGCGCAAGGCGCGCGAGCGCGCCCACATATTGGAAGGCCTGGCCATTGCGCTGGTCAACATCGATCCGATCATCGAGCTGATCCGTCGCGCGCCGACGCCCGCCGAGGCCAAGGCCGCGCTGGTTTCCCAGGCCTGGGCGCTGGGCAACGTGGCGGCGATGCTGGCGCGCGCCGGCGACGATGCCGCGCGTCCGGAGTGGCTGGAGCCGCAGTATGGCATTCGCGACGGCCATTATCACCTGACGGAGCAGCAGGCGCAGGCGATCCTGGATCTGCGTCTGCAGAAGCTGACCGGCCTGGAGCACGAGAAGCTGCTGGATGAGTACAAGGCGCTGCTGGAGCAGATCGCCGCGCTGATCTTCATTCTGCAAAGCCCGGAGCGCCTGATGGAGGTGATCCGCGAAGAGCTGATCGCTATCCGCGAGCAGTTTGGCGATGCGCGCCGCACCGAAATCACCGCCAACACGGCGGATATCAATATCGAAGATCTGATCGAGCAGGAAGACGTGGTGGTGACCCTGTCGCATCAGGGCTATGTGAAGTACCAGCCGCTGAGCGACTATGAGGCTCAGCGTCGCGGCGGTAAGGGCAAGTCTGCCGCCCGTATTAAGGAAGAGGACTTTATCGATCGGCTGCTGGTGGCCAATACCCACGACACCATCCTGTGCTTCTCCAGCCGTGGCCGCATGTACTGGATGAAGGTGTACCAGCTGCCGGAGGCCAGCCGCGGCGCACGCGGCCGTCCGATCATCAACCTGCTGCCGCTGGAGGCCGACGAGCGCATCACCGCGATCCTGCCGGTGCGTGAGTACGCCGAAGGGGTCAACGTGTTTATGGCGACCGCCAGCGGCACTGTGAAGAAAACGGCGCTGACCGAGTTCAGCCGTCCGCGCGCCGCCGGGATTATCGCCGTTAACCTCAACGACGGCGATGAGCTGATCGGGGTCGATCTGACCGATGGCAACGACGAGGTGATGCTGTTCTCCGCCGCCGGTAAAGTGGTGCGCTTCAAGGAAGACGCAGTGCGCGCCATGGGGCGTACCGCGACCGGGGTGCGAGGCATCAAGCTGGCCGGAGACGATCGCGTGGTCTCGCTGATCGTACCGCACGGTGAGGGGGCTATCCTGACCGTGACCCAGAACGGCTACGGCAAGCGCAGCGGCGTGGCCGAGTACCCGACCAAGTCACGCGCGACCCAGGGGGTTATCTCCATCAAGGTGACCGAGCGTAACGGCAGCGTCGTCGGCGCGGTGCAGGTCGAGGACTGCGACCAGATCATGATGATCACCGATGCCGGCACCCTGGTGCGCACCCGCGTATCCGAGGTCAGCATCGTCGGGCGTAATACGCAGGGGGTTATCCTGATCCGTACCGCCGAAGACGAGCACGTAGTGGGGCTGCAGCGGGTCGTCGAGCCGGTTGACGACGAAGAGCTGGACAGCATCGACGGCAGCGCCGCAGAGGGCGACGATGAGATCGTGCCGGAAGTGGAGAGCGATGACGATGCCGCCGAGGACGACGCTGAATAAGCGTTGACGTAGGTGTCACAAGGGCCGGTCACTCCGGCCCTTTTTTATGCCGCTGATCCGCCCGAATAGCGGTTGAGGCTTGCCTCCTGACTAGCGCTGACGCGCCGTTATGCCGCCAGGTCATTGCGCCGGGCGGGGTTTGCCGCTACCTTAACGCCATTCCCTCTGTTACTACGGTTACGGGCGCCACGTTGAAATACTTCGTCTCCTTTCGCACCACGCTCAAGGTTTCCCGCTATCTGTTCCGCACGCTGGCGCTGATGCTGTGGATCCTGGGTGCCCTGCTGACCACCTTCTACATTCTGAATAAGTTTCATGAGAAAGAGTCCGATATCCGTCAAGACTTTAACCTGAACTTCGATCAGGCCCAGTCGGTCATCCGTCACGCTAACGCCACCATGCGCGATATTCGCTATATCGCCGAGAATCGGCTGGCCTGGTCGGGCAGCGACGGTAGCATTCAGCCCTACAGCGGCAGGGCTCTGGACATCAGCGGCGAGCTGCCGCCGCTGCTGCCGATCTTTCCCGAGTCCGACTGCCGGCGCATCAGCGCGGGCTACCGCACCTCTCTGCGGGCGCTCAGCGGGTTTATCCGCTACTGGAAGGAGAACTTTGTCGCCGCCTACGATCTCAACCGGATCTTCGTCATCGGCGGCAGCAGCCAATGCCTGGCCGATTTTAGCATTCGCAACGTGCCCCTGGACGGCGGCAACACCCTGCGCCTGCTGCAGCAGCGGGTGATGCGTTTTCAGGGCAGCAACGATAAGGATCAGTCGCTGTTCTGGGTGATCCCGGGCGCGCAGAGCGACGCCGGCTCGCTGTATATCGCCTCACCGATATACAGCGGCAACCAGCTGGAGGCGGTGCTGGGCACCGAGCAGACGCTGCGTCTGGAGGAGTTGACCAACCCGTCGGTACTGCCGATCGGGGTTACGCTGCTCAGCGACAGCGGCGATACGCTGTTGAGCTATGCCGAAAACGGCGGGCCGCTGCCGATACTGAGCGGCCTGCCGGACGATGAGCACTACTTCGGCTATAACAGCGGCTACGACACGCTGCTGCTGAAGAAAAAGCTGCAGCCGAGCGGTCTGTCCATCGTCTACTCGCTGCCGTCGCGGGTGCTGCTGGAGCGCTTTAACCTGCTGCTGATCAACGCCATCGTACTGAACCTGATCAGCGGGATCGTCCTGTTCGTCCTGACCTGGCTGTTCGAGCGCAAGATGTTCCTTCCGGCGGAGAATAACGCGCTGCGGCTGGAGGAGCATGAGCAGTTTAACCGCAAGATCGTGGCGTCGGCGCCGGTGGGCATTTCGATCCTGCGGGCGCGCGACGGCAGCAACATCCTCAGTAACGAGCTGGCCCACAACTATATCAGCCAGTTTACGCCCGAGGATCGCCAGCGCATCACCCGGATTATCTGCGAAGAGCCGGTCAGCGTGTTGGATGTGATCACCGTACAGAACCAGAATCTGCAGATCAGCTTTGTCCGTTCGCGCTACCGCAATGAAGACGTGGCGATTTGCGCCATGGTCGACGTCAGCGCCAGGGTGAAGATGGAGGAGTCGCTGCAGGAGATGGCCGCCGCCGCCGAGCAGGCCAGCCAGTCTAAATCGATGTTTCTGGCGACCGTCAGCCATGAGCTGCGCACCCCGCTGTACGGCATTATCGGCAACCTGGATCTGCTGCGCACCAAGACGCTGCCGGAGGAGGTGCAGCGTCTGCTGGGGGCGATGAGCAACTCGTCGGGGCTGTTGCTGAAGATCATCAACGATATCCTTGATTTCTCCAAGATAGAGTCGGAGCAGCTGAAGATCGAGCCCGGTCGCTTTGTCCCGCGCGAGGTGATCCCGCATATCATCGGCAACTACCTCCCGCTGGTGGTACGTAAACGTCTGACGCTGTACTGCTTTATTGAGCCGGATGTCCCGGAGGCCCTCTCCGGCGACATCATGCGCATTCAGCAGGTGCTCTCGAATTTGCTGAGCAACGCCATCAAGTTTACCGATACCGGCTGCATTATTTTGCAGGCGCGGGTGAATGACTTCTATCTGGAGTTCCGGGTGCGCGACACCGGGCTGGGGATCCCGCCGCGCGACGTGCTGCGCCTGTTCGATCCCTTCTTTCAGGTGGGCAGCGGCGTTCAGCGCCATTTTCACGGCACTGGGCTGGGGCTGGCCATCTGCGAGAAGCTGGTCAGCCTGATGGACGGCGATATCGCGGTGGAGTCGTCGCCGGGGCTGGGCAGCATCTTTACCATTCGCCTGCCGATGTATCAGGCCAAGGCGGCGCAGCCGCTGCAGCCGGTGCTGCAGCCGGTGCTGCAGCAGCGCACCCTGTGGCTGGATATCCATAACGCCCGTCTGGAGCGCTATCTGCAGACGCTGCTGAGCGCCGCCGGTGCGCGGGTGTGCCTCTGTCCGCCGATGACGCCGTCGACGGCGCAGGATGTGCTGATCTGCGATCATCCGCCGCAGACGGAGCAGGCGTTCGCCGCCCAGGTGCGGCTGTGCGCCGACTACCTCGGCCACGCCTGTCGCCGCGCCTCGGGGGAATGGCTGTTGAATACCGCCGCGCCGCTGGAGCTGCTGCAGGTGCTGAACCGCATTTTTGCGCCGGAGAGCGTCGCGGAGTGCTGCCTGGACAACGCCATAGCGGCGCCGCTGGAGCTGCTGCAGGTGCTGAACCGCATTTTTGCGCCGGAGAGCGTCGCGGAGTGCTGCCTGGACAACGCCATAGCGGCGCCGGCGGATCGTCAGCAGGACTTCAGCGATATCGCGATCCTGATCGTGGACGATCATCCGATCAACCGACGTCTGCTGGCCGATCAGCTGATCTCGCTGGGCTTTAGCCAGGTCGCGGTGGCCTGCGATGGGGTCGATGCCCTGGGGGCGCTGCAGCAGCAGGCGGCGGATATCGTGCTGACGGACGTGAATATGCCCAATATGGATGGCTACCAGCTGACCGAGCGACTGCGTCAGCAGGGGCGCACCCTGCCGATCGTGGGAGTGACGGCTAACGCGCTGGCCGAGGAGCGCCAGCGCTGTATTGAGGTGGGGATGGACAGCTGCCTGTCCAAGCCGGTGATGCGGGAGGATTTGCTGGCCTCCCTCAGCGGCTATGCGCAGCAGATTCGCCGGCGGCGGGAGAAAGAGGCATAAAAAAACCCCGCCGACGGAGGCGGGGCGTGGGGTTATGCCTTGTCGTCATTCGGCATGATATTGACCGATGACAGATAGTTTAGCAGGGCGATATCGTTGTCGACCCCCAGCTTCAGCATCGCTGATTTCTTCTGGCTGCTGATGGTCTTGATGCTGCGGTTGAGCTTTTTGGCGATCTCGGTGACCAGGAAGCCCTCGGCGAACAGGCGTAAAACCTCGCTCTCTTTCGGCGAGAGGCGCTTGTCGCCGTAGCCGCTGGCATTGATTTTCTCCAGCAGCTTGGAGACGCTTTCCGGTGTGAACTTTTTGCCTTTCTGCAGGGCGGCCAGCGCCTTGGGCAGGTCGGTGGGCGCCCCCTGCTTCAGCACGATCCCCTCGATATCCAGATCCAGCACGGCGCTGAGGATCGCCGGGTTGTTGTTCATGGTCAGTACGATGATAGACAGCTCGGGAAAGTGGCGCTTGATGTATTTGATCAGCGTAATGCCGTCGCCGTACTTGTCACCGGGCATGGAGAGATCGGTGATTAGTACGTTGACGTCCAGTTTGGGCAGGCTATTGATCAGCGCTGTGGAATCTTCAAATTCTCCGACCACGTTAACCCACTCGATCTGTTCTAGCGATTTGCGGATGCCGAACAGGACGATGGGATGGTCATCAGCAATGATTACATTCAGGTTATTCATATTGTTGGTTACCTAGTTGCAGCAGTCGGCTGACAAAAGCGTCAATGTGACTGATCAGGACTCTAACGTGTGCCGCATCGTTGCGTTTAATGGCCTCTTCCAACTGTTCGCACAGCCCTTTGCCGGCGGGAAACGCCAGCATGGCAAAGACCCCCTTGAGGCGATGTGCGGTGAGGGCCAGCGATGGCCAATCCTGTTGATCCGACTCAGTATACAGTTTTTGAACATCTGCGGGTACTGTGTCCAAAAATAGAGAATAATAATCCTTTGATTTAAAAGGATTGTTGTCAATATCGAGAGACGTATTTTCAGCATATTCGCACCGCGCTGGCGATTCTGTCGCCGCCATTTGCCGTTCGATCAGCAGCAGAATGGCATCGATCAGCGCATCAGTCAGGTTAAAATTGGCCCGGATCCGCTGCGGCGCGTACTCCTCAAAGCCGTCGATATCCGCCGCCAGCAGCAGGGTATCGGCCTGGGCCAGCGCCGGATCGTCGGTCAGCGTCAGATCGCTGTGGATCTCTGCGCCGTCGCTCTCCGCGTCGGCGGTCAGCAGGGTGGCGCCAAAGCCCTCCAGGCGCTGGGCAACCCGGGAGCGGATCTCCTCTGAGGTAATCCGCAGACGGATGGTGATGCCGTCCAGCAGCCCCTCACCGTCCTGATCGGCCAGGGGCAGCGCCTGCATCTGGCAGCTAAAGCGGTAGTGGGTGCCAATGTCATGCCTGCTGTCGATGGTCAGCTCGCCGCCCAGGCGTCGGCACAGCTGGGCACACAGATAGTAGGTCAGGCTGGAGCCGCGCGCGAAGCGATCGCGCTGGGCCGGCGCCAGCGCCGGATAGCGCAGGTTGTGGCGCTCGGCGCTGGAGACGCCTGCGCCGGTGTCGCTGAGGGTGATCTGCAGCAGGCCGGGGCGCTGAGCATCGGGAGCGATGGTGAGGCCGATCTTGCCGTAGGCGGTGGTGATGATGGCGTAGTGCAGCAGCATCTCCAGCACCCGCTCCAGGGTGGCGATATCGCCGTTGAACTGCTGGGCGGGATCGGTTTCAACCCGTCCCAGCAGCATCAGCCCCTTGCGCCGCATGGCCGGCAGGCTGCGCAGCAGCAGGGCATCGATGCGTTCATGCAGGCGGAAGGTTTCCTGCGGCGGCGCCCAGTCCTGGCTTTCGACGGCGGTCAGCAGGGTGATCTCATCGATCAGGCGCTGGGCGTGCTGGCTCTCCAGCCACAGATCGTCCAGCGGCGATGGGCCGTCGGCGTCGCGGTCGCGGCGCAGGCTCTCGCAGATCTGCATTATCCGCGCCAGCGGATCGCGCAGCTCCCGGCCCAGGTTGTCCGTCATGGTCTTGCGCGCCGTCAGGTTCTTTTCATACTCCGCCTGCGTCAGCTTGAGCTTTTGGCTCATCAGCATTTCGCTATCCAGGTTGCGGATCAGAAACAGCGCGGAGTAGGGTGTCTGCTGGCTGCGCACCATCTGCACTTCGTACATGGCGTTATTGACGCTGACCTGCACCTTCCCCTGGTGGCGGTCGGCCATGGCGGCGATTTTGTTCAGGCTCAGGTGGGGCAGCAGATGGTCGGCCAGCTTATTGCTGGCGACCAGGGTGTCGCTGTCGAAGCGGTAAATCAGCAGCCCCATCGGCAGATGGGTGATGATCTCCTGGTTCATCTCCTGCTGGGCGTTCAGCTGGGCCGCCATGCGTTTGCCCGGGCGTACATACTGGTGACGGATGATGTAGAAGCCGATGGCGGAGAGGATCAGCAGCGCCAGGTTGATCAGCAGTACCCAGAAGTTATTGCGCGCCAGATCCAGCGTGAGGGTCATGGTCGGGATATGAAACTGAATTTTCAGCGGCGTATTGTAGATGGGCGCATTGACGGTGACCCAGGGCCAGCCCAGCTGGGTAAAGGCGCGCGGCAGCTCATCGTGACCGCCCCAGTCGCTGATGCTGTCCTGATCCTCTAGCAGCTGGAAGCGCGTCGCCGGCAGATTGTCCGGCAGAATATCGCCCACCGGCAGATCGAAGGCGATGACGGTGGCCAGATGGCCCGGATTATTAAAGGTGGTGCGCAGGGTAAAGTAGTAGGCGTTGAGAAAACGGAACTTGCGCAGCCCGGAGAAGCCCTCACGCAGGTCGAGGGCATTGGACTGCTGCAGCATTTCGGCTTTGCGGGTCTCCACCAGATTGCCCAGGTAGCCGTCTTTATAGCGCGCCGAGAGATCCTTCATCGGCATGGTCGAAATCAGGATCAGGCTGTTGTCCTGGCCGTTGAGGTAGTAGAGCGAGTAGGCGTCGGTGCTGGCGCTCCACAGGACGTCCAGATAGCGTGACAGGCCTTGGGCTAGATCGGTGGTGGCGTTGTCGTGCAGGCCGAAGATCAGCGCATCGGTCTTATGGCGGGCCTTGTCCAGCAGATAGATGTCCGGGCGCAGGCGCAGCTCTCGCGGCGTCGGCGCAGCGTCGGCGGCGCTTTCCGCCGGGATGTTTTCATAGATCTGGTAGGTAATGAAGCGGTAGGTCTCCACCCGCTGCTGTATTTGCCTGGCCACCGAGGCCAGCATATTCTGCTTGGCGCCGATATAGGCGTTCACATAGTTATAGCCATACAGCAGGTTGCCCAGCAGCAGCAGCAGCAGGAACAGCAGGTAGCTGCGGGTAATGCCGGAAAGGGACATGGTGTGTGAAGTCGGCTCCATAGCGCGCGGGCGATCCTGTCAGTCAAGAAAAACGCTGTGCGCAGTATAGCAAGGGGGACGGTCGCTGGCATCAGCCCCGCGCCGTCCTCAGGCTATCTTACGCCGGAACATGGCATAGGCGGCGCCGCCGGTGGTGATGGTGATCACCAGCAGCGGCCACAGACTGTGCCAGATCACGCTAAAGCCGACGTTTTTGAGGTACAGCTGCTTGGTGATGTCGGTAAAGTGGCGGATCGGGTTAATCCAGGTCACGCGCTGCAGCCAGAGCGGCATGTTCTCCACCGGGGAGACGTAGCCGGACAGCAGGATGGCCGGCATCATGAAGACGAAGACGCCGATAAACGCCTGCTGCTGGGTCGCACACAGCGAGGAGATAAACAGCCCAAAGCCGACCAGCGACAGGCCATACACCAACAGGGTGAAGTAAAACAGCCACAGGGAGCCGGCAAAGGGGATTTGATAACCAAAGATCCCGATCAGCAGCACCAGGGTCGCCTGGAAGGTGGCGACGATCATCGCCGGCACCGCTTTGCCGATGAAGATTTGTCCGGTGTTCAGCGGCGAAACCAGCAGCTGCTCCAGGGTTCCCTGCTCCCGCTCGCGCGCCACCGAAAGCGAGGTGACGATCATCACGCCGATGGTGGCGATCAGGGCGATCAGCGAGGGCACGACGAACCATTTGTAGTCCAGGTTGGGGTTATACCAGTTGCGGACGATCAGCGCGCTGTTGACCAAGGGAGGCTGGCTGCGCGCGCGCATCAGCGTCTGCTGGTAGTCGCTGACGATCTGCTGTACGTAGTTGGCGGCGATCTGGGCGCTGTTGGAGCTGCGGCCATCGAGGATCAGCTGCAGCGCGCTCGGCTTTCCGCTCAGCAGGTCGCGGCTGAAGTTAGCCGGAAAGCGCACCACCAGCAGCGCGCGCTGGTCGTTGATGGTCGGCGCGATCGCCTGCGGGCTGTGCAGCAGGATCACCTGGGAGAAGGCGCTGGCCTTGGCCAGCCGCTGGGTCAGCTCGACGGAGAGTTGGCCGCTGTCTTCGCTGTACACCGCGATGGTGGCGTTGGTGACGTTGAGGGTAGCGGCAAAGGGAAACAGCAGCACCTGCATCAGTACCGGAACCACCAGAATGGTCCGGGTCTGCGGGTCGCGCAGCAGGGACTGCAGCTCTTTGACGATTAGGGTCAGCAGGCGGTGCAGCATAGTCTTCTCCTCCTCAGTCCAGCCGCCGCCGGGTTTTCAGGGCCGTCAGGCCGATGAAAACCAGCGCTGATGCCAGCATAAAGGCCAGGTTAACCATCAGTACGCTGGTGATATTGCCCGCCAAAAACAGGGACTGCAGGGTACTGACGAAGTAGCGTGCCGGAATGACATAGGTCACCGCGCGCACGATGGCCGGCATGCTGTCGATTTCAAACACAAAGCCGGAGAGCATCACCGCCGGCAGGAAGGCCGCGTTAAGGGCGATCATCGCCGCGTTGAACTGATTGCGCGTGACGGTGGAGATCAGCAGTCCCATCCCCAGGGTACTGGTCATAAACAGGCTGGTCATGGCAAACAGAATCGGCAGCGAGCCGCGAAACGGCACGCCCATGATGAAGACCGCCACCACCATGCACAGCCCCATCGCCAGCATGCCCAGCACATAATAGGGCAGCAGCTTGGAGAGCAGCAGCTCGGTGCGGGTGACCTGGGTGGAGAGCAGGGCCTCCATGGTGCCGCGCTCCCATTCGCGAGCGATTACCAGCGACGTGAGGATCGCGCCGATCACGGTCATGATAATGGTGATCGCGCCGGGAATGATAAAGTGCTGGCTGATGGCGGCGGGGTTAAACCAGTAGCGCATTTGTATATCGATGGGCGGCTGGTAAGGCTGACCGCTTGCCAGGGCGTGCTGCTGCAGCCAGATCTGCCAGACCCCTTCGGTGTAGCCGCGGACAAAGTTGGCGGTGTTGGGCTCGCTGCCGTCGGTGATCACCTGGATCGGTGCGATATCCTGAGTGCGTAGCAGGCGCGCGGCGAAGTCGACCGGGATAACCACCATGCCGCGGATTTGCCCGGCCTGCAGCAGGGCGGTCAGCTGCCGACGATCGTCGCTGACGGTGGCGTCGATATAGGGTGAGCCGGTAAAGGTATCGGCCAGGTCGCGCGCCTGGGGGGTCTGCTGCTCCAGCAGAATACCGACGCGCAGGCGGCTGGAGTCCAGGTTTATGCCGTAGCCAAAGATAAACAGCAGCAGCAGCGGGATCACCACCGCGATTAGCAGGCTGCTGGGGTCGCGCACGATCTGGGCGCTCTCTTTTCGGCACAGGGCGCGCAGACGGCGCCAGGAGAAGTGGGTGGCGCTGTCAGGCATGGGTATGCTCCCGGTCGTAGGCCTGCACCAGCCCGATGAAGGCCTGCTCCATGGTCGGGTTGGGGTTCTCGTCGCCGGCGATGCGCGCCTTGAGGTCGTCCGGCGATCCGCTGGCGATGATCTGTCCGTGGTAGACTAATGCGATACGGTCGCAGTACTCCGCCTCGTCCATAAAATGGGTGGTGACCATCACGGTTACCCCTTTATCCACCATGCCGTTGATGTGCAGCCAGAATTCACGTCGGGTCAGCGGATCGACGCCGGAGGTGGGCTCATCCAGAAACAGGATATCCGGCTCATGCATCAGGGCGCAGGCGAGCGCTAGACGCTGTTTGAAGCCCAGCGGCAGTGCATCCGGCGTCTGGCTCAGGATCGGCGTGAAGTTGAACGCCCGGGTCATGTCGGCGATTTTGGCACGCTGGCGCCTGCCTCGCAGGCCGTAGACCCCGGAGAAGAAGGTCAGGTTCTGCGCGACGGTCAGATTGCCGTACAGTGAAAATTTTTGGGCCATATAGCCTAGGTGCTGGCGCGCCCGTCCGGAGTCCGTCTTCAGATCCATGTCGAGCACCAGCGCGTGGCCGCTGGTGGGCACCAACAGGCCGCACATCATCTTGAAGGTGGTGGACTTGCCCGCGCCGTTGGGGCCGAGCAGGCCGAAGATCTCACCGCGCCTGACCTGAAAGTCGACGTGGTCGGTGGCGGCGAAGCTGCCGAACTTCTTGGTCAGCGCCTGCGCCTCGATCACCGTCTGCGCGGGGTCGGCGTTGACCTGCGGCATGATGTCGGCCAGCGCCGAAGCCTGGTGCGGCCCGCCGCCCAGCAGATCGATAAAGGCATCCTCAAAGCGCGGCTCGGCCTCCTGCAGCTCGGCCTGAGCGAGGCCGAGCGCCGCGGGGATCTGCCGATGGTCGCAGCCCTCCTGCAGGATCAGGCGCAGATACCGCCCCTGGATCACGCCGTCGCTGACCATCGGCAGGGTGATGGCCCGCTGCAGCAGACGGCGGTGGGAGACGCCGGGCGCGCGCAGCAGGAGCGTACGCCCGGCCATGCGCTGGGTCAGCTGCTGCGGTGCGCCGCTGTACAGCAGGCGTCCTTCGTTGAGCAGGAGTACCTCCCGGCACTGTTCGGCCTCGTCCAGATAGGAGGTGCTCCACAGGATCAGCATTCCGTCGTCGGCCAGGCTGTGTACCATCCGCCATAGCTCTCGGCGCGAGATGGGATCGACCCCGACGCCCGGCTCGTCCAGCAGCAGCACCTGCGGCGATCCTATCAGGGTGCAGGCCAGCCCCAGCTTCTGCTTCATGCCGCCGGAGAGCTTGCCGGCCAGGCGATCCGTGAAGGGGGCCAGCGAGGTGAACGCCAGCAGCCGCTCAAAGGTACGCTGACGCTCGGCGCCGATGACGCCGCGCAGCGAGGCGTACAGGTTCAGATTCTCCATCACCGTTAAATCTTCATACAGGCCAAACTTCTGCGGCATATAGCCCAGGATGGCGTGCAGCTGGCGATCCTGGCGAAGGGGATCGAGCCCGACGACGCTGACGCGGCCAGCGCTGGGCTTCAGCAGCCCGGCCAGGATGCGCATCAGCGTGGTTTTTCCGGCGCCGTCCGGCCCGACCAGCCCCATGACGGCGCCGCTGGCGATGCGGATCGTCAGGCTGGCCACCGCCGGGCGATCCAGCCCGTCAAAGCGTTTCTCCAGCCCCTCCAGCGCGATATAGCGGCTCTCCATGATCGGCTCCGCTAGCGCTGCGTCGGGGCAAAGCGCAGGGTGACCGGCATTCCCTGGCGCAGCGCATCGTCGGCGTCGTTGACGATCACGCGCAGGCGATAGACCAGCGCGGTACGCAGCTCCGGGGTTTCCACGGTTTTGGGCGTAAACTCGGCGGTCGGGGAGACGAACCCGATGGTGCCATGGTAGGGCTGGCGGCGGCCGTCGATATACAGGTCGATTTGGGTGCCGGGAATGGCCTGGTTCAGGTGGGTCTCGTCGACATAGGCGCGTACCCAGACCGGGCGCGTCAGGGCGACGCTGAATACTGTATTTCCGGCGGCCAGCATGGTGCCTGGCTCGACGGCGCGGGTCATTACCGTACCGGCGGAGGGGGCGAATAGCGCGGCGTCGTGCAGGTTCAGCTCGGCCTGGGCCTGGGCGGCCTGGGCCTGCTGCAGCTGAGCCTGGGCCTGTTCTATCTGCTGCGGACGGTTACCGGCCTGGTACTGGGCCAGCTTGTCGCGCGCCTGCTGCAGCTGGGCGCGCGCCTGGTTGCGGTTGGTGCGCGCGTTGTCCAGTTCGTTGGCCGATACGGCGCGGCTGGCCCACAGCCCCTGCTGACGATCGAGGAAGCTCTGGGCATAGCGATAGTTGGCGTCGGCCTGGGCGACGGCCGCCTGAGCCTGGGCTATCTCTTCGCTGCGGTAGCCTGCCTGCAGCAGCGCGAGGTTGGCCTGTGCGGCGGCGGCGTTGGCGCGCGCTTCGTTCAGGGCATTGACATAGGGGGCGTCATCCAGCCGGCCCAGCAGCATACCCGGCTTAACCGCGGCGCCCTCATCGACGCTCAGGGACGCCAGACGGCCGCTGATGCGGAACCCGAGATCGACGGTGCGGATGTCGACGTTGCCGTACAGCGTCAGCGGCTGATCCTGCTGGCTGCGGTAGTAGTAATATCCCGCAGCGGCCAGAGCAATCAGTACGATGCCGGTGACCACGCCTGCGATGCGCCTTTTATTCATGATGGTTTCCTCACATTCCCGACGGCGCCGCGGTGACGCAGCCCGTTCATCAGCAGCTCGGTGTGCAGCTGCACGACCTCATGGATCGCCTGCGCCTGGGCCGGGCCTATCTGGGGCCAGCCGGTGCGGTTCAGTATGGTTTCTCGCGCCATGCGAAAGGCCAGTACCTGGCCGAGCAGCGCATGGGTGTGCAGCGCCGCCGCCGGCTGCGTCGCGTCTAGCCCGGCATAGCCGGCCACCAAATGGGTCATCAGGGTGTGCAGCGGCGAAATAAACTGATCGTGCAGAATGGGCGAGGCGGCGCTGGGCAGCATCTGCTCCCGTGAGATAATCTGGCTCAGGTGCAGGGTCTGCGGCTGGGTCATCAGATGACACAGGTGAGCGATGGCGCGCTGGATCAGCACCAGATAGGCCTGCGGCGTCGCCTCGGCCCGACTCAGAAAGCGTTCGCACTCTGTGCGCAGGGGGTGGAAGCTGGCGTTAAGGGTATCGGCAATCCACTGGGCGACGGCCAGATAGAGACCCTGCTTGGAGTGAAAGTAGTAGGTGATGGCGGCGATGTTCTGCCCAGAGGCCAGCGCGATATCGCGGGTGGTGGCACCCTCTAGCCCCCGCTGTGCAAACAGGGTCAGCCCGGCATCGATCAGGGCCTGACGCGCCTGTTCGCCGCGGGGCGTTGCGCTGGCCAGCGCCGCGTTGCCGCGGGGCGTCTTCATCGCGACCTCGTTAAAAGTCAATCATATGATTGATTAACTTTAGGCGCTTTTTTCGCCGCTGTAAAGCGGATGACGGAAGCGTAATAGGGGGCAGACAGCGCGGGCGCATGCTGTTACACTGTGCGCTAATTATGTACCTGCAGTTTGTGCCTGTCCTCGTGGTAATTCTTGCTTTGCCTCGTCTGATACGCCTGTCCGGAAACTGCATCCCTGTAGCACAGGGAGCGGGCGGGTCTGGAGTTTTTCATGTCTTTTGATTCCCTTGGCCTGTGTGCCGAACTGTTACGCGCTGTGGAAGAGCAGGGCTATCGTGATCCGACCCCGATCCAGCAGCAGGCCATTCCCCTGGTGCTGCAGCGTCGCGATCTGATGGCCAGCGCCCAGACCGGC
Source organism: Edwardsiella anguillarum ET080813 (assembly GCF_000264765.2). Taxonomy (GTDB): domain Bacteria; phylum Pseudomonadota; class Gammaproteobacteria; order Enterobacterales; family Enterobacteriaceae; genus Edwardsiella; species Edwardsiella anguillarum. Next base: position 319,317 of record NZ_CP006664.1, on the reverse strand, counting down.
ACCGGTAAGACCGCCGGCTTTACGCTGCCGCTGCTGCAGCTGCTGCACCAGAACCCCAAAAATGGTAAGGGACGCCGCCCGGTGCGGGCGCTGATCCTGACGCCGACCCGCGAGCTGGCGGCGCAGATCGGTGAAAACGTACGCGAGTACAGCCGTCATCTGCCGCTGCGGTCGCTGGTGGTGTTCGGCGGCGTGAGCATTAATCCGCAGATGATGAAGCTGCGCGGCGGCGTGGATGTGCTGGTGGCGACACCGGGGCGCCTGCTGGATCTGGCCCATCAGAATGCGGTGGATCTGTCTCAGGTCGAGATCCTGGTGCTGGATGAGGCCGACCGGATGCTGGATATGGGCTTTATTCACGACATTCGCCGCGTGCTGGCCCGTCTGCCGGCCAAGCGGCAAAACCTGCTGTTTTCCGCCACCTTCTCCGATGAGATCAAGGCGCTGGCGGCTTCGCTGCTGCATAACCCGGCCGAGGTGGAAGTGGCGCGCCGCAATACCGCGTCAGAGCTGGTGACTCAGCACGTGCATCTGGTGGATAAGAAGCGCAAGCGCGAGCTGCTCTCTTTCCTGATCGGCACCCGGGACTGGCGTCAGGTGTTGGTTTTCACCCGTACCAAGTACGGCGCCAACCACCTAGCGGAGCAGCTGAATAAAGACGGCATCAGCGCGGCGGCGATCCACGGCAACAAGAGCCAGGGCGCGCGTACCCGTGCGCTGGCGGACTTTAAGAGCGGTGATATTCGGGTGCTGGTGGCGACGGATATCGCCGCGCGCGGCCTGGATATCGATCAGCTGCCCTACGTGGTGAACTATGAGCTGCCCAACGTGCCGGAGGACTACGTGCACCGTATCGGCCGCACCGGGCGGGCCCAGGCGACCGGCGAGGCGCTGTCGCTGGTCTGCGTGGATGAGCACAAGCTGCTGCGCGACATCGAACGTCTGCTGAAGCGCCCGATTCCGCGCATGGCCATTGCGGGCTATGAGCCGGATCCGACCATTAAGGCTGAGCCGATTCAGAATGGCCGCCAGGGCGGGCGCCAGAACAGCGGTCGTTCGGAGCGTGCGGGGCAGGGGCGCCGCGCGGAGGGGCCGCGTAGTGCGGCGCCGCGTCAGGGGCAAAATCGCCGCCCGCGCCGTCCGGCCGAGCAGGGTAAGGGGCGTACCGAGGGGCGCTAAGCCATAGGGTATGTCAGGATAGCCCGTTGCGGAGACAGTGGTGAGACTGCGTCTGCGACGGGCCGATCGCCGCTGCCGTTCAGGCGGCGCGATCCAGCGGTTTCCCCGCCGTCACCTCTTTCTTCCATACGCCCGGCGTCACGTCAAAGCGCCGCTTGAAAGAGCGGGTAAAGGAGCGTTGGGAGTCAAAGCCCATCGACAGGGCGACGTCGAGAATCGAACCCTGGCAGACTTTTAGCCGGCGGGCCGACTCATCCAGCTTTTTATTGCGGATATACTCCCCCAGCCGAACGCCGGTGTGTGCTTTAAACATGCGCTGCAGGTGCCATTTGGAGTAACCGGCGCGCGCCGCCACGTCGTCAAGGGATGAGATAGCGGCAACGTTGCTGTCGATCCAGGTGCGCAGTGCGCTGATAAAATCGGTATTGTACATGGCAATCACCTTACTTTTTTGTGCGATGGTCGGTGACACGGCGCGCGCGGGAGTCGCCTGGGGACCTGAATGCGTTGACGTGTCATCACAGTTACGATCGCGGTGACGCTATGGGATACGGCGTCGTTTATCTATTATTTTAACGATCGTTAATTTAATGGTAATTCCGTCGCCGAAGCGGCGTCAATGTTTTTTATTAACGCTTATTAATAAAATTGTTAACTCTATGTTTATTAACAAAAAGATATTGATGTCCGCGGCGGGCGTCCGCGTCCCTTTTTCCGCCTGCACCCCCGATGCGCCGCGGTTTGCATATTCAGGGGCGGAGGGCTACCTTTAGCGTGAGATCCAGTCAGTGAGGTGTAGGAAAGGGAATGACAACTGAACATACATCCTATAAGCGCGCCGGGCGCGGCCGTCCAAAGGTGTTTGACAGGGAGGTGGCGCTGCGTAAGGCGCTGGAGCTGTTTTGGCGTCAGGGCTATGAGGCCACCTCCCTTGCGGATCTGGTGGAGGCCACCGGTGCCAAGGCGCCGACGCTGTACGCCGAGTTTGAGAACAAAGAGGGGCTGTTCCGTGCCGTGGTGGAGTATTACACCGCCTGTAACGAGGACAAGTACGACCGCCTGCTGTTTAACGTGACGCTGCCGCTGGCCGAGACGATTCACAACTACCTGAGCGTGACGGCGAACTGCTTTACCAGCGGTGATACGCCCAGCGGCTGTTTTATCATCTGCGCCTCTATGGTGCAGACCCGCTGTTCGGATAAGGTCAGCCAGGTGCTGAAGAGCCGTCAGCCGGTACAGGAGGCGATGCTGGCCCGTTTTCTCCAGCTGCGTCAGGCGCAGGGGGAGCTGCCGGCATACAGCGACGCACAGGGGCTGGCACGCTACCTGTGCTGCGTGATCCAGGGGATGTCGGTGCGGGCTCGCGAGGGCGCTGACTGCGCCGATCTGCAGGCGGTTGTGGCCGCCACTATGGCGGTATGGCCTGCGCTGTGCGACGCCTGCCGGCTGCCGGAGCCTGCCGGCGGACACGCTTTGTAATACTCTCTCCCTTGCCATCGTTCGGGAAAACGGGTTAGCTAATCCCGGGTGATGGCGTGCCACCCCTATTCCAACCGCCGTAATCTGATTACGGATGATGACGCCTGATGACAACCGTTCCACGGGAACGGCGGCATCAGTGCTGCTTTTTTTTCTCTGCGCTTGTGCCTGAACTCCCCGTGGTTATTCGATCGTGACGGAGGAGAGATGATCTACGTTTTTGGCCATAAATATCCCGACAGTGACAGCATCTGCAGCGCGCTGGTGACCGCCCAGTGGCTGACGGCGCGCGGCCTGCCCGCGACGGCCTGGCGCCTGGGCGAGATAAACCATGAGACGGCCTATATCCTGCGGCAGGCCGGGTGTGATGCGCCGGCGCCGCTGACGGAGCCGCTGGATGGACGGGATGTTTGGCTGGTCGATTTCAGCGATGCCGAACAGGGGCCAGCGGGGCTGGCGGAGTGTCGCCTGCTGGGGCTAATCGACCACCACCGGCTAGGCTCACTGACCAGCGCCGAGCCGATCGATGCCTGGATCCGCCGGGTGGGCAGTACGGCGACCCTGCTGTGGCAGATCATGACCCAGGAGTACGCCATGGTGCCGGATCGGTGTCAGGCCACGCTGCTGCTGGGCGCCATTCTGAGCGATACCGTCGGCCTGATCTCCGCCACCGCGACCGAGGCGGATCGCCGGGCGGTCGCCGCGCTGAGCCCACTGTGCGGCGTCGATGACGCGGCGTTCCTGGATGGCCTGCTGGTGGCAAAGACCTGCCTGGATGGCTATACCCCCGCGGGACTGCTGGAAAAAGATCTCAAGCGCTTCGCCATCGGCGCCTACACCCTGGAGGTGGCGCAGCTGGAGGTCGCCTCGCCCACGCAGCTTTCCGATCGGCTGGCACCGCTGCTGGCCTGCATGCGACAGCGCTGCCGCGAGCAGGCGCTGGACTACGTGATGCTGGCGGTCAGCGATATCCGTCGCTGCCATACCGACCTTTATCGCGTTGCCCGCGACGGTACGTCGCTTCCCGTACAGGCGCTGCCCGGCATGCTGAGCCGTAAGAAAGAGATCCTTCCCTGGATCGGCGCCCATCTGATGTGAAATGAGGTTTCCCGATGAAGATATATCACCATGTTCTGGTTTTGATTCATGGCCGCCACGACGGCGAGCGGCTGCTGCCGCACGCCTGCCAGGTTGCCCGGCAAAATGATGCCCGGCTGACGCTGGGGCATATCCGCGGTGATCTGGCCGCGCTGCGCGGTATGTTGGATGTCAATCTGACGCGTATGGAGCAGCAAAGCCTTAATGACGCCCGCCAGGTGCTGATGTCACTGGTGCACCAGCAGGACTACCCTATCGATGCCGAGCAGATCGTTTCCATGGATGCGCTGGACGATCTGCGTGAGTTCGTTAGCGCTCAGCAGGTCGACTTATTGATGCTGGGTCACCATAACCGCGCGCTAGCCAAGTTTGTCTCTACCTCGTTTGATTTTATCAATGGCCTTGAGACCGACGTTCTGGTTAAACACCTTTAAGGGCTGGAGTGCAGCATGAGCTTTTTAATCGAGAGTATGGTGGCCCGGGAGATCCTGGATTCACGCGGAAACCCGACGGTAGAAGTGGATGTGACGTCGCAGGGCGGCGCGTGGGCGCGCGCCTCGGTGCCCTCCGGCGCCAGCACCGGATCGCGCGAGGCGGTAGAGCTGCGCGACGGCGATCCGGGACGCTTTGGCGGCCGCGGCGTGCAGCGGGCGATCGCGCACGTTAACGGCCCGATCCGCAGCGCCCTGCAAGGGATTGACGTGCGTGAGCAGGCGGCGCTGGACGCTCGTATGCTGGCGTTGGACGGCAGCGATAACAAATCGGCGCTGGGGGCCAACGCGATTTTGGGCGTCTCCCTGGCCTGCGCGCGCCTGGCGGCCCAGCTGACCCAGCAGCCGCTGTATCGCTATATCGGCGGTCTTGGGGCGACGCTGCTGCCGGTTCCCTGCATGAACATCATCAACGGCGGGGTACACGCGCGCTGGCAGGGGGCAGATTTTCAGGAGTATATGATCGCGCCGTGGGGCGCGTCATCGCTGCGCGAGGCGGTGCGCTGGGGAAGCGAGGTTTACCAGGCGCTGCGTCAGGTTCTGCTGGATGCCGGCCTGAGCATCGGCGTCGGCGATGAGGGTGGATTTGCACCGCACGTCAGCTCGAACCGTGAGCCTCTGGCGCTGATCGTCCAGGCCATTGAGCGCGCCGGCTACCGCCCGGGTGAGGATATTGTGATCTGCATGGATCCGGCGTCCAGCGAGTTCTATCAGGACGGGCGCTACCATCTGCGCAGCGAGGGGCGCCAGCTCGACGCGCAGGAGATGACCGACTATTATGCTGCGCTGCTGGATGCGTTCCCCATCGTGCTGCTGGAGGATGGGCTGGCGGAAAACGACTGGGAGGGGTGGCGTCACCTGAATGCCCGCCTGGGACAGCGGATTGAACTGGTGGGCGACGATCTGTTTGTCACCAACGTACGCTATATCCAGCGCGGTATCGATGAGGCGGCGGCCAACGCGGCGCTGATTAAGCTGAACCAGATCGGCAGCCTGAGTGAGACCATCGCCGCGGTACAGCTGTGCCACAGCCACGGCTGGGGCACCTTCATCTCCCACCGCAGCGGTGAAACAGTGGACAGCTTTATCGCCGACATGACCGTCGGGCTGCGCGCTGGTCACCTGAAAACCGGTGCGCCGTGCCGCGGCGAGCGGATTGAAAAATACAACCAGCTGATGCGCATTGAAGATGCGCTGGGGGCCGCGGCGCAGTTTGCCGGCAAACGCGCCTTTACCCACGCCTAATCGCGTCCCTCTGCGACGGCGTGGCGCCCGTCACGCCGCTTTGGGCCTCCGAGCGCCTTCCCCTCAGTCTCCCCCTTTGCCCAGCGTGGTCGCGCCGTCGTGCGCAGATGAAAAGAAGAAGTTGTCAATCTGCGGCTTGCTAACTATAGTTATCATGATAGAGTTTAAGTAAATATATATAATAATTTCAATAGATTAAAAGTGTATCTAACGATTACTCCACCACGAGGCGGCAGGGATGAGGGATCTTTTCGGCGACAGGCGCCTGCGTTCCATGGCGGAATATAGCGATCCGATGCTGCCGCGGCGCGGCTTCACCCGGCTACGGGCGCTGTATCTGCTGTCTCTTGGGCTACTGCTGCTGCTGCTGATCATGCTGCACCTGCTGTATCTGCCGCACTATCCGGTGCAGCGCTTTAATGGTTTTGCCTTTTCGCTGGAGCTGGTGGAGTACCTGACCGTTTTGCTGATGCTGGTCGCGGTGCAGTTTTCTGCGCTGGATCGCCGCTCCTATTGGGTGTTGAACAGCGGCCTGACCCTGTGGATACTGAGCGGGGTGCTGGATGTGCTGGATGAGATAGTGCAGCAGCCGGTGTGGCTCGGTAACCTGGAGGACGTGCTGCGCGCTATCGGCATGGTGATGTGCGCCTGGGGCGGCATCTGTACCCTGCGCTACCTTGCCCGGGTGCGGGGGCGGCTGCGCTACCTGGCGCTGTTTGACGATCTGACCGGGCTACCCAACCGGCGCCATTTTTACACCAGCCTGATGTCGCAGCCGCTGCCGCGCCACTTCTCTCTGTTTATTATCGATCTTGACCACTTTAAGCAGATTAACGATGAGTTTGGGCATGCCGTCGGCGATCGGGTGCTGTGTCAGTTTGGCCGCGTGTTGCACAGTGAGTTCGTCGCCCCGGCCTTTCCGGCCCGCATCGGCGGCGAGGAGTTTGCCGTGATCCTGGAGAGCGAGGATCGGGCCTGGCTAGAGACCCGCGCGGCGCGCTTGCTGCAGCAGGCCAGCATGGTACGGGTGACCGAACAGCGCGGGCTGACCGTAAGCATCGGCGTGGGGAGCTATGCGGCTGGTGAAACGCTGGCGCATTTTGTGGCGCGGGTGGACGGCGCGCTGTATCAGGCGAAAGACGCCGGGCGTAACCGCTATCGCTGGAGCCCGCCGCCGCCGTGAGGCCGCGGCGATGGGGAGCGCCGATCGTTGGGCTATGAGCCTAGGGCGGTGCGGCGTGGCCCGGGGGAGGGCGGGAAATCCGGCGGTAGACGCCGCAGCGGATAGACGTGCGCCCGCGGAGGCACAGACGTAAAAAAACCACCGCGGAGGTTGGTTTTTTTAGGGAATTTTGGTCGGCACGAGAGGATTTGAACCTCCGACCCCTGACACCCCATGACAGTGCGCTACCAGGCTGCGCTACGTGCCGAACTGGTTGTGTATACTACCTTTTTTTCTGACATTTGCAAGCCGTGATCGCACCGTTTGCCGTTGTTTTAGGCAATCGGCCGCCTTTTGTCGTGGTATTGCGCGGCGGCGCGGTATTTTCCCTGCGCTGCGCCCGGCTTGGCACGCATCGATAGCGTCCGGCGCCGCTCGCGCCTTGTTCCAGAGACGCTCACTGCCCGTTACGGACCGCGCCCTAGTTGGCAATAAATCGCTTCACGTCGGTCAATACCTGTAGCAGCAGCGGTAGCTGCAGCCGCTCGCCCGTCAGCTCGCGGCCGTCGCGATCGTAGGCGCGGTAGGTGCCATTACGGTTGAGCACGATGGTTTGCTGTGGCGTAACGATAACCAGATCGCCGCCGCTGCCCAGTGTCAGCCAGTCGTGACGGCGCACGGCGGCAAACAGATCCTCGCCCTGGGTGTAGTTGGCGGCCCGGCTGTCGACGTGCAGCAGGCGCTGCATCAGCGTGGCCATGATATCTTCATGATTGGTCATCTTGGCGATGGACTGCGGCGAGGTGCCCGGCCAGTGGATGATCAGCGGCACCTGTAGCCGGGCGCGGCTGTAGTCGCCGCCGGCGCGATCCTCGCCGTCCAGCGCCACGCCGTGGCTGCCGGTGATCACCACCACGGTGTTTTTCAGCGCCTGGCGCGCGCGGAGGGCGTCGATCATTGCGGCGATCTGACCATCCAGCAGCTGAGCCGAGCGCTGATAGCGGCTGGCCGACAGCGTTCCGTCGTCGTCCGCGCCGCCGCCGTTCAGATTCACATAGGCAAACCACGGATGGGTGGAGGTTTGGGTATCCAGCCAGGTTTCCCACTGGCGCACCGTGGCGGCATCGCTCTGTTTCTGCGGTGCGGGCAGGGTAAAGTCGCTGAACAGCGCCTGGCGATACAGCGGGGTCTTGAAGCCATCCGATGAGAAAAGGCCAAACTGATAGTGTTGATGCGCCAGCGCGCCGATCAGCGCCGACGACTTACGCCCGGCCAGAATACTGTCCAGGTAGCTGGGCGAGATGCCGTAAAACAGACCAAACAGCCCGCTGTCGACGGCGTTGCCGGTGCTGTAATGATGGGTAAAGCGCAGGTTCTGTGCGCCGAAGGCGGCCAGCGCCGGCATGGTCTGTGGCAGCGAGTCGGCCCGCAGGCCGTCGGCGACCACCACCAGCAGGTTGAGCCCGGCGCCTTTGTCGCTGTAGCTCAGCTCGCCCAGCGGGTACTCAATGGCCAGCGCCTCCGGATTGCCGGTGCGGATCAGCCGCTCCTGATAGGCCTGTGCGTTTAACAGCCCGTGTTTTTCCAGGAAGCGCCGCGCCGTCATCGGGTAGGAGAGCGGCAGATTGGCGCGCTGCATGGTGATGGGACGGTAGAAGTTGGCATCCGCCCAGATGTAGATCAGGTGCGAAGCCAGGAATGAGACGATAAACACCAGCGCCAGCGGCTTGCCAAAGGTTTGTCGGTTGAGGCTGCGCAGCTTTTGCCAACTCCAGGTACCGAACAGCATCTCGATCAGAAACAGCACCGGCACACAGATGAACATCAGCTGCCAGTCGCGGGAGAGCTCCCCCTGCGCGGGGTTGACGACCAGCTCCCAGACCAGCGGATTAAGGTGCAGGTGGAAGCGGGTGAATACCTCGGTGTCGATCAGCAGCAGAGTCAGCCCGGCGGTGGCCAGCGCCGCGGAAAGAAAGCGCAGCAGGCGCTGCGACATCACAATAAAGGTTAACGGAAACAGCGTGAGCAGATAGGTGGCAAACCCCAGGAAGCTGAAGTGGCCGAGCCAGCTGACGATGGCATAGATGCGCCCGGCCAGGGTCGCAGGCCAGTCGGCAATAAACAGATAACGGCTGCCCAGCAGCAGCGCCAGCAGAATATTGAACAGGGCGAACCAGTGCCCCCAACTGATCATCTGGGAGACTTTTTCACGATAGCGCTGACGGTTCGTTACCATAAACTCTGTCTGTTTCCGTCGAATCTCTGTACCCGAAGGGTCAGTGGGCTTTATCTTCCCGAATGGAAGCCTGCAGCGCATCGGCAAAGGAGCGAGCGATCATGCTACGCTGCGCCGGCGCGACGCTGGTGTTAATCAGGTTAGTTACCATATTGCCCAGCACCATCAGGGAGAGATCGGTGGGCGCATGCTGCGATTCTAATACGTTAACCAGTTCAGAGAGCAATTGTTCAACGCGCTGATCGCTGTAACGGGATGATTGTGGCATAAAAGTGACCGTCGATGACTTACAAAGTCCATCATATTACCCGATAGGCGCGTGATTTTCTGCTCTTTTATGCAGGGGAAGGCGCGGCGGCGGACAAAGGCGCTTGCGGGTGCTCGGCAACGGTGCTTGAATACGCGCCTGTATCAGGCTGAGGACAACAGGAGCAAACAATGAGTCTGGATCTGGAGAACATCGCACTGCATCAATTGGTTAAACGCGATGAGCAACAGTTGGATGTGGTGCTGCGCGACTCGTTGCTGGAAAAGAGCGCCGCCGTCGATGAGATGATGGCGGAGCTACACCGGGTCTACAGTGCCAAAAGCAAGGCATATGGCACCTTTAACCCGGAGAGCGAGCTGGCGCAGGCGCTGACTCACTATCGCAAGGGAGAGGATAGCTTCCTGGAGTTTAGCCGTGCGGCGACCGGTCGCCTGCGCGATGAGCTGGCCAAATATCCGTTTGCCGAGGGCGGGATCGTGTTGTTCTGTCAGTATCGCTATCTGGCGGTGGATTACCTGCTGGTCGCGGTGCTCAATAACTGCAGCAGCATGCGGGTGAACGAACGGCTGGATCTGAGCACCACCCATTACCTGGACATTATGCATGCCGACATCGTCGCGCGTATCGATATGACCGAATGGGAGACCAATCCGCAGTCCCAGCGCTACCTCTCCTACCTGAAAGGGCGGGTGGGGCGCAAGGTGGCCGATTTCTTTATGGACTTTTTAGGCGCCCAGGCGGGGCTGGATACCAAGGTGCAGAACCGCGGCCTGCTGCAGGCGGTGAGCGATTACTGTAGCGAAGGCCAGCTGGATAAAAATGAGCGCCAGGCCTGCCGCCAGCAGGTGTATGACTACTGTAACGAACAGCTGCAGGCCGGGGAGGATATTGCGCTGGAGGCGCTGTCGCGGGAGATCCCCAGCGTCGGAGAGATGGACTTTCAACAGTTCACCGCCGAGCGCGGCTACGAGCTGGAGGAGAGCTTCCCCGCGGATCGCAGCACGCTGCGTCAGCTGACCAAGTTTGCCGGCAGCGGCGGTGGACTGACGATTAACTTTGATGCTCTGTTGCTGGGGGAACGTATCTTTTGGGATGCGCAGACCGATACCCTGACGATCAAGGGGACGCCGCCTAACCTGCGAGATCAGCTGCAGCGCAACGGCGGCGCGCGTTAACGGCGAAGGGCGCGTACAACGCGCCTTTTCCCCGCGCGAACCATAAAAAAACGCCGCAGAGCGGCGTTTTTTTTATCATCTGACGCGAACGGGCGATTAAGCGCGAACGAAGTCGATATGCGTGATTTTCGGCTTGTACGGATGACGCTGTACTGCCTGAACCTTCACTTTGATCTCTTTGCCGTCAACGGACAGCGTCAGAACGTCGGCGTAGAAACCGTCTTTTTCAGACAGGTTCATGGTGGAGTCGTGGTCCAGGGTAACGGACAGCGCGGCTTCGCTACCACCATAAACGATTGCCGGGAATTTGCCGGCGGTGCGCAGGCGGCGGCTCGCACCCTTACCCTGCTCGTTACGTACTTCAGCGTTGATCGTGAACATTGATCTGTCTCTTTAAAAAAATGAAGCCTGCTACAGGCGACCCAGCAGCAGACGGGATATCGTGCGCCAGTCTTAGGCTGACACCCTCGACAAGGCGGGCGGCATTCTAGCCGATCCGCGCCGGGACGGCAAATAAATTAGCCGCGCAGTTGGTTCGCCTTGCGAAAACGCCCCTGATAGTCAAATACTTTTTGCCGCACCTGCCAGAATTGGCCCCGGCGGCGCGCCACCACGAAGTCGGGCGCGCGCAGGGCCTCCTGCTGCGCCACGATATCGGCAGCCCGCTGCCAGATCAGCTCACAGCCCGGCGCCCGCTGGTGCGGACGGAGAAAGAGCTGGGCAAAGGCGGTGCGCTGGGCCGGGGTGGTCAGGCGGAAGCGCTCGCTGACGTCGGCGCCGTCCTCGTCGTAGTAGGTGATCTGCAGCCACTCGCCCTTGGCATCCTCCCCGTCGCGCAGCTGCATGCCGCCGCAGCGTAGCACCAGCGCATCTTTCAGCCTCAGCGCCGCCTTCAGCATATCGTCAGCGTCGACCAGCAGCGCGGCGCACTGATGACAGCGGCGGGCGGCGATATCGTTTTCTGCATTGCACTGCGGGCAGTTTTTAAAGCGGAAGCGGTAGTCGCACTGCTCGCGCTGTCCTTCGTCGTCCTCGAAATAGCCCTGGCAGCGCCGCCCGTAGTGCTCGACGATACGGCCCTGCTCGTCACACTTGCCCCAGAAGGTATTGGCGAAGCCACAGGCGGGGCAGAACACCTGCACCGGCTGACTGTCGCCGTGGGGCTTGCGGCTGCCGACTTCGGGTGTATAGAGATCGTGTGGGTTACCGGCGTAATCGAGGATCAGACAGTCTTGCTTGCCGTCGCACAGGCGCAGGCCGCGCCCGACGATCTGCTGGTATAGGCTGACGGACTCCGTCGGTCGCAGGATAGCGATCAGATCCACGTGCGGCGCGTCAAAGCCGGTGGTGAGCACCGCCACATTGACCAGGTAGCGCAGCCGCTGCGCCTTGAAATCGCGAATGATCGCGTCGCGATCGTCATGGGGCGTCTGCGCGCTGATCAGCGCCGCGCTGCCCGCTGGCAGCAGGCCCAGCACCTCCTGGGCGTGCTCGACGGTGGCGGCGAAGATCATCACGCCGCGCCGGGTGGCCGCATACTCCTCGATCTGGCTGACGATGTGCGGCGTAATGCGCTGCTGATCGCGCAGCTCTCGATTGAGATCCTCGGCACTGAAGAGCCCGGCCTCCGACGGCTGTAGACGGCTGAAATCGTACTGTACCACCGGCATGTCCAGCCGCTCCGGCGGCACCAGAAAACCATGGCGGATCATATAGCGCAGCGGCAGCTCGTAGATGCAGTCCTGAAATAGACACGCCTCGTCGCCGCGTACCATGCCGTGATAGTGGTAGCGATAGATCCAGCCCTTGCCGAGTCGGTAGGGGGTCGCGGTGAGCCCGAGCAGCCGCAGCTGCGGGTTATGGCCGCGCAGGTGCTGCAGTATCTGCTGGTACTGTCCCTCCTCGCTGTCGCCGATGCGGTGACACTCATCGACGATCAGCAGGGAGAAGGCGGCATCGAAGTCGGACAGATTGCGTGCGACCGACTGGACGCTGCCAAAGACCACTTTGGCCTGGCTGCCCTTTTGCTTCAGCCCGGCGGCATAAATGTCGGCCTCGAGCCCCCAGGCCTGATATTTGGCATGGTTTTGGGCCACTAGCTCTTTAACGTGGGCCAGTACCAGGACTCGTCCGCGCGCCAGGCGGGCCAGTTCGGCGATCACCAGGCTTTTCCCGGCGCCGGTCGGCAGCACGATCAACGCCGGCTCCCGGTGGCGCCGGAAGTGGGCCAGCGTGGCATCGACGGCCTCACGCTGGTATGGCCGCAGGGTAAAGGCCATCAGTGGCGGCAGATTTTATCCGCACGGGTGGTAAAGCCACCTGCGGCGGGGACAAACTTACCGCGTTTGGCCAGCAGGTCCACCAGCTCGGCGGCGCTGAGATCCTCGGCGGAGCAGGTGTGAAAGCGGGCATCGGCGCCGAAGCGCTGGCCGATGGCGGCGATCAGGGCATCGCGGGTATAGGGCGTCTCGCTGGCAAGCATCATGCGCATGACGTCGTGGCCGTGAATGGATGCGGACATAGTGTAACCTCTGGCTGGAAGGGGAAAATTGGGTGTCCGCGCGGCGGACGGGATCCAGTTTACCCATCGGGCGCGCGAGATCCAGCGTCGCGCGTCGCCTCCTGCGCGGCGATGGCTGGCGGTATGGGCCTTATGGTAGACTGAGCGGTCTACGTTCGCCGCGGCAGCGGGGGATCCCGCGCTCGGGACAGCGCCGCGGACGATATCGGTTTTTATTTCGCCTTGGTTATAACAGAGCAGGTTTCATGAGACTGGACAAATTTATTTCCCAGCAGCTGGGGATCAGCCGCTCACTGGTGATCCGCGAGCTGCGGGCTGCGCGCGTCACCGTCGATGGTGTCGTCTCCCGCAGCGGGTCGCTGCAGGTCACGCCGGATCAGGAGGTCGCCTATGAGGGCAACGTGCTGACGTTTATCACCGGGCCGCGCTACTTCATGTTGCATAAGCCTGAGGGCTACGTCTGCTCGACGGACGATCCGGACCATGCCACCATTCTCTACTTTATCGATGAGCCGATGGCGGAGAAGCTGCATGCCGCCGGGCGTCTGGACCTGGACACCACCGGTCTGGTGCTGCTGACGGACGACGGGCAGTGGTCGCACCGCATCACCTCGCCGCGCCACCACTGTGAGAAGAGCTATCTGGTGACGCTGGAGCAGCCGCTGGCGCCGCAGACCGCGGCGCAGTTTGCCCAGGGGATCATGTTGAACGGTGAAACAGAGCTGACCAAGCCGGCGCAGCTGGAGGCTTTCGACGAGCATCATGTCCGTCTGACCATCAGCGAAGGACGCTATCATCAGGTGAAGCGCATGTTCGCCGCCGTGGGCAACCGGGTGGTGGGGCTGCACCGCGAGCGTATCGGCGCTATTGCGCTGGATGCGGCGCTGGCGCCCGGCGAGTACCGCGCGCTGAGCGACGATGAGGTGGCCAGCGTACTGGCCGCTAGGGCATAAGGAGGCCGGTGTGCAAAGCGGGTCTCACCTGAGGCTTATCCTGATCTTGGGGCTGCTGTCGATGCTGATGCCGCTGGCCATCGACATGTATCTGCCCAGTTTGCCGGTCATCGCCGCGCAGTTTGGCGTATCCGGCGGCGATGTGCAGATGACCCTGAGCGCCTATACGCTGGGCTTTGCCTGCGGTCAGCTGTTTTACGGCCCGCTGGCCGACAGCGTTGGGCGTAAGCCGGTGATCCTGTTTGGCACCCTCCTGTTTGCCCTGACCGGGGCCGCCTGTGCGCTGGCGCACAGCATCGATCAGCTGATTGCCCTGCGCCTGCTGCATGGGCTGGCGGCGGCGGCCGCCAGCGTGGTGATCAACGCCCTGATGCGCGATATGTTCAGTAAGGATGAATTTTCGCGCATGATGTCGTTTGTGGTGCTGGTCATGACCATAGCCCCGCTGCTGGCGCCGTTGCTGGGCGGCGCGCTGATGCTGTGGTTTAGCTGGCACGCCATTTTCTGGGTGATGGCGGCAGCGGCGCTGCTGGCGACGCTGCTGGTGGCCTTGTTTATCCGCGAGACGTTGCCGCGAGCGCGGCGTCAGCCGTTCCGGCTGTATGCCACCCTGACCAATTTCGTCGCGCTGTTCCGCCACCGTCGCGTGCTGTGCTACATGCTGGCCAGCGGGTTCTCCTTCTCCGGGATGTTTTCGTTCTTCAGCGCCGGCCCCTTCGTCTATATCGACCTGCACGGCGTCTCGCCGCAGCATTTCGGCTACTATTTTGCCCTGAATATTCTGTTTCTGTTCCTGATGACCCTGATTAACAGCCGTAACGTGCGTCGCTACGGCGCGCAGGCGATGCTGCGCGTTGGGCTGCTGGTGCAGTTTGTGATGGGCGCTTGGCTGGTGGCCTGTGTGCTGCTGGCGCTAGGATTTTGGCCGCTGGTGTTCGGGGTGGCGGCCTATGTCGGCTGTATTTCCATGGTGACCTCCAACGCGATGGCGGTGATCTTGGATAGCTTTCCCCATATGGCGGGGACGGCGGCCTCGCTGGCCGGCACCCTGCGCTTTGGCCTCAGCGCGCTGATCGGCGCGCTGCTGGCGCAGCTGCCGATCGTCTCGGCCTGGCCGCTGGTCGGGTCGATGGCGCTGTGCAGTACCCTGGCCATGGCGCTCTTTCTGTACGCGGCGCGCGGCGTTCGGTGTCCGCTGGCCTGACGGCGGCGGGGCTCCCCCCGTCGCCGTGGCGGTGAAAATACCGACAATGTTGATGGTATGTAATCAATTCTAACGAAATTAATCGCTGTCAATCGGTTATTTGTACGAATTTACGCGATTCAGCATTTACGGTGTGAGTTTTTTGTGAAAAAATTGTGCCGTGTTTATCATCAGGGTATTAACGTGAACAATCCCCAGCTGTCGATAGTTCATCGGTTGCCGCGGCGCTACCGCTGGGCGTCTGGGCGCACCGGCGTCCAGGTCGAACCGATTCCGGATCCGGAGGCGCAGGGCGCGGCCGACCGGCTGATCGGCCTGACGCTGTTGAGCCAGCGCGGCGAGAGTGCCTGGCAGGTGATGCGCGACATGTATCTCTCCCTGCAGGAGATGCCCGTCGCCTGCGCTATCGTCGCGCTTGACGGCGAGCCCTGTCTGTTTGTCGATCCCGAGGATGAGAGTACGGTGATGTGCCGCCTGAAGAATGACGGGGTGGCGATCGCGGAGCCTATCGCGGCGCACGCGTTTCTGTGACACCGCCGGCCCCGGCGTTCCCCTGAGGCGGCAGACGCGCCGCACGATTCACGTCATACCACCAATAATCCAATCCCAGCCCGTAGCGCGGCCGCTGCGCCGGCATCGTAAACCGGTTCCAATAGGCGAGATGCCGGTGGTCGGAATACCACAGCGGCAGCATAAACGCATTCCACGTTAAGACCCTGTCCAGCGCCCGGCCCAACGCCCGCAGCGCATCGGGCGAGCGCTGCTGCGCTGCGATGTGGGCCAGCAGCGCGTCGACCGCGCCATTGCGGACGTTGGCGATATTGCCGCGGCCATCGGCGTAGCGGGATCCCCAGCGCGTCAGCAGCGCCGGCGAGGGAAAGGGGGTCGCCGGGTAGATCAGCGGGATCATGCCGAAGGCATGGCGGCGGGCCAGGCGGCTGAACTGACCGCGCGGCGCCTCGCGGATCTGCATGTCGATCCCCAGACGGGCCAGGCTGTCGCGCAGGGGGCCGACGTAGTGCAGCCGGCTGCCGTACGGCAGCAGCAGCGTGAAGGCAAAGCGCCGCCCGTCCGCCTGATTGACCAGCCATGGGCCGTGGCGTTGCCAGCCGGCCTGCCTTAGCAGCGCCTGCGCCCGCCGCGGGTCGGCCAGGGCACCTTCTCCGTTCGGTCGGTAGCGCCGCAGGAAGACGGCGGACGGTACCTCGCCTTGAAGGGGGGCGAGCCAGAGCAGCTCCGCGGCGCTGGGGTAGCCGTGCGCCGCGTAGGGGGTATTCTGGAAATAGCTGTCGGCGCGCCGGTAGTCGCCGTGGTAGAGGCGGCGGTTGAGCGTCGGAAAGTCGAAGGCCAGCGAGATGGCTTCCCGTACCCGTCGGTCGCGGAACAGGGGAAGCTGGTTATTGAACGCCAGCCAGCGGGTTGCCTGGGCTGCGTGGCTGAGAATATCGGCCTTGACGATCTCGCCGCGGGCTACGCGGCGCTCGGGGTATTGGTTCGCCCAGCGGGCCGGGGAGGTCTCCAGCCACACATCGATCCGATCGTGCAGAAAGGCCGCCTGCGCCGCCCGTTGGCTGGGGTAGTAGACATAGTGCAGGGTATCAATGTTATAGCGTCCGCGGTTGATCGGCAGATTGGCCGCCCAATAGTCGGCTAGTCGCTGATAGGTGACGCTGTGGCCCAGGCGGTAGCGGACGATGCGATAGGGGCCGCTGCCGATGGGCGGCTGGCGCAGAGGATGACGCAGCGATCGCCGATGCCAGGCGTGCTGCGGCAGGATCGGCAGCTGGGTCAGCAGCGCCAGAATGCGCGCCTTGTCGGGGGATGGCTGCTCAATGCGTATGGTCAACGGCGAGAGGGGGCGCAGGGTGACGCCCTGAAAACGCTGACGAAAGGCCGCGGGGCCCTGGGTCATCAGCGCGTGAAAGCTGAACACGACGTCCCGGGCGGCGATCGGCGTGCGGTCCTGAAAGCGGGCGTCGGGGTTGATAGCCACCTCGGCCCAGCGGAAACGGCGATCGTAGCGGATCGAGGCGCCGATCAGTGGATAGGCGCTGTCGAGCTCATCGGCGGAGGGGCTGAACAGGGTATCGAACAGCCGCGCGCTGCGGATGGCCGGGGTGCCGTATGCGGCGTAGGGGTTAAAGTTGTCATAGCTGCCGATCGCAGCCAGGCGCAGGCTGCCCCCCTTGGGCGCGGCGGGGTTGGCATAGTCAACGTGGCTAAAGCCCGCGGCGTATTTGGCCTCGCCCCGGAGGGCGATGGCGTAGCGTTCGTCGATGGTGTCCGGCTGCGCTGCCGCACAGAGCAGGGGCAGCATAAGTCCCAGTATCGAACCGAGCAGGGCGGGTAAGCGCATGGGAAACTGGCTCCATAACCGGTGAGCGCAGGCGATCGCCGCGGGCGGGATCGACGCGGTCACTCTCCGTGCGCGCAGTATACGCCACCCCGCGACGGGTTGCAGAAGGAAAGCGCAGGAGGGTAGGTGTCCGGCGCTGAAATGGGTATACTTGCCGCCCTGTTTGAGCGACTCCCCCGAAGTGAATCATGAACCATAAGCCAGTCACGCCGCCGGATCGGCGCCAGAAAGCGGGTCTGCACCCGCGTAACCGCCACCATGGCCGCTACGACATGGCGGCGCTGTGCCGGATCTCTCCCGCGCTGGGAGACTTTGTTCGAGCGATGCCGGGCGGCGGCGAAAGCATCGACTTCGCCGATCCGCAGGCGGTTCGGGCGCTCAACCGGGCGCTGCTGGCGCAGGACTATGGCATTACGCACTGGGATATTCCTGCGCAGTTTCTCTGCCCGCCGATCCCGGGCCGGGCCGACTACCTGCACTATCTGGCCGATCTGCTGGCCAGCACCCGCTCTGACGGTGCCATTCCGCGCGGCGCGCAGACCTGCGTGCTGGATATCGGCACCGGCGCCAACTGCATCTACCCGCTGCTGGGGCAGGCCGAATACGGCTGGCGCTTTACCGGCAGCGATATTTCGGCGCAGGCGCTGGCGGCCGCGGCGGCCATCATCCGGGCCAATCCGGCACTGGGCACGCGGATTCGCCTGCGTCGTCAGCGTCAGCCGCAGGCGATTTTTCAGGGGATTATCAAGGCCGGAGAGTACTACGCCGCGACGATGTGCAATCCGCCCTTTCACCGCAGCGCGGCGGAGGCCGCCGCGGGTAGCCAGAGAAAGCTGACCAACCTGGGGCTGCGACCGCCGCAGGCGGCGCGACTGAACTTTGGCGGCAGGGCGGATGAGCTGTGGTGCGACGGCGGTGAGCAGGCGTTTATTCTGCGGATGATCGCGGAGAGCCGCGCGTTTGCGACGCAGGTGGGGTGGTTTACCTCGCTGGTGTCCCGACGGGAGACGCTGCCGGCGCTGCGCAGAGCGCTGCGCGCAATCCCGGTGAAGGAGATGCGTGAGGTGACGATGGCGCAGGGGCAGAAGGTGAGCCGCTTTATCGCCTGGCGATTCTGAGATCGCGCCGGGGCCGCCTGCGCGGGCGGTCCCCGACGGACGATCACGCGACGTGCTGCAGGAACTCGCGCAGACGCTCGTTGGGCGGCGTATGGATCAGCTGCTGCGGGCTGCCGTCGGCGCTGATACGCCCTTTATCGACGAAGATCAGCCGCGACGCCACCTTTTCGGCAAAGCCGATCTCATGGGTGACGATGACCATGGTCATGCCCTCCTCGGCCAAGTCTTTCATCACCGTCAGCACCTCATGGCGCAGCTCGGGATCTAGCGCGGATGTCGGCTCATCAAACAGCATCAGCTTGGGCTTGACCGCCAGCGCACGGGCGATCGCCACCCGCTGCTGCTGCCCGCCGGAGAGCTCCGACGGATAGTGGTGGGCGCGCTCGGAGAGCCCCACTTTGGCCAGCAGGGTGCGCGCGCGCTGCTCGGCATCGGCCCGGCCCATGCCGCGCACCCGGATGGGGCCGAACATGACGTTTTCCAGCGCGGTCAGGTGGGGGAACAGATAAAATTGCTGGAATACCATCCCCGCCTCCTGGCGGATCAGGCGTTCATCCACCTTAGGATCGTTGACGTCCATCCCGTCCACCAGCAGTTGACCGCGGCTGATGACCTCCAGCTTGTTGATGCAGCGCAGCAGGGTCGACTTCCCTGAGCCGGAGGGGCCGATGATCACGACCACCTCACCCGGCTGAATACGCAGGTTGATATCGTGCAGAACGGCGGTCTGTCCGAAGCTTTTATCGACGTTTTTAAATTCAATCATATGATTTTCAATCTTTTTTCAAGACGGCGTAGGACAAAGCTCAGGGCCAGTGTCATGATCAGGTAGATCACGGCGACGGCGCTCCAGATTTCCATGGCGCGGAAGTTTCCGGCGATGATCTCCTGCCCCTGGCGGGTCAGTTCGGCCACGCCGATGACGATGAACAGCGAGGTGTCCTTGATGCTGACGATCCACTGGTTCCCCAGCGGGGGCAGCATGCGGCGCAGCGCCAGCGGCATGATCACATAGCGCAGAGTATCGCGGCGAGAGAGGCCCAGAGCCAGCCCCGCCTCGCGGAAGCCGCTGTGAATGGAGAGCACCGCGCCGCGGGTTATTTCGGCGATATAAGCGCCGGAGTTGATCATGATCGTGATAACGGCGGCGCTGAAAGGGTCGATGCGCAGCGGCATCATCATCGGCAGGGCGAAGTAGATGAACATCACCTGCACCACGATGGGGGTGCCGCGGATAAGCTCGATAAACACCAGGGCGATGTGGTTGCTCAGCCAACCGCCGAAGGCGCGCGCAAAGCCGGCGGCCAGGCCGATGATCAGGCCGCCGAGCAGCCCCAGCACCGAGATCCAGAGGGTGAGTTTGGCGCCTTCCAGCAGCAGCGGGATGGCATCCCAGATGGCGCTCCAGTCAAACTGCATGTCGATTCTCCTGGTAAAACCGTATGTGTTACCGTGCAACGCCCGCGAGGGCAAAGGGGCGCCCAGCGGGCGCCCAAAGCATTACTTCGGTTCGACGCCGAACCATTTTTTATAGATAACCGCGTAGGTCCCATTCGCCTTCAGGGTCTTCAGCGCGCCGTTGACCTGCTCGCGCAGCGCATCGCTGCCCTTCGGGAAGGCGATGCCGTAGGCCTGAGCCTCCAGCGAGTCGCCGACGGCCTTAAACTGACCGTTGCCCGCGGTCTTAATAAAGTAAAGGATGTTGGGGGTATCGTGCAGGACGGCGTCGGCGCGGCCGGTCGCCAGCTCCAGATAGGCGTTATCGATATTAGGGAACTGACGCAGATCTTGGCTCTTTACGTGCGCCTTTGCATAGTCTACGCCGGCCGTGCCGCTCTTCACGGCCAGCACTTTGCCGTCCAGATCCTTCACTCCGTGGATCTGTGCGTTATCGCTCTTCACCATGACCATCAGGCCGCTGTTGTAGTAGCCGTCGGAGAAATCGATGGCTTTCTTGCGCTCTTCGGTAATGCTGATGCCGGCCAGCGCCAGATCCACGTTACGGGTCTGCAGCGCGGGGATGATCCCGCTGAAGTCCATCGGTTTCAGCGTATAGCTTAGGTGCAGCTGCTTGGCTATGGCATCCCACAGGTCGATATCGAAACCGACATATTTATCGCCCTTTTTAAATTCGAATGGGACGAACGCCGTATCTGTGGCGACGATCAGCGGTTTTTCCGCCGCCTGAGCGCTGACGGCGAAGGCCAGCGCCAGGGCTGCCACGGAGGCTTTCAACATTGCTTTCATCGTAATGGTTCCTTGTCTTTGCGATAAGCCGCTTGTGTTTGCTCGGGATATAATGAAAAAAACGTGCCAACTATTTATTTGTATTTATTATCAAGTGGTTATATTTATCACTGGCATAAATACGCAGCGCTGAGGCAGGCGCGGGGTGAGGGGGTGCACTATTTAAGTGCATTGTGGTCGATATTGGTGCGATGGCGGCTTATACGTTAACTGTTTTGGTGCAGTAGCGGATAAGGGTGGTGCGAGAGAAGATTATCTTACTCATATTGCTTTATTTTTGTTCAGCGTGGGGAGTGCACTGGAGCGGTGCGGTTTTGACCGCACCGCAGCGTCGCTACGCCGGCGTAGCGCAATAGGCCTGCTGGGTGAGCCACAGCTGAACGCCCTGCTGACAGGCGTCGAAGCAAGGCTGCGGCAGCTGACGCGGATCGCACCATTGCCAGCGTTCACATTTATCCGGCTCACAGCGTTGGGGGGCCGCCGCTGCCGGTGCGCTGACCTGCATAATGATAGAGACGTTATGCACCCCTTCGTCACGCCAGGTTCGCAGGTTATTGGTCACGCCGACGAAGCGCGGCGTATCGATGTGCAGCCCACACTCCTCGGCCACTTCACGTATCGCCGTCTGTTCAAAGGTTTCCCCCTGTTCTACGTGGCCGCCGGGGATCGACCAATAAGGCGCGTGGCTGCCGCAGCGTTTTCCGAGTAAAATCTGGCCGGCGGCGTTCACGATAATCACGCCGACCCCCACCTTTACCGTCATGTCTGTTTCTCCATCAGCAAATTTCAGCGCGTATTGTCGCACGTCAGCAGCGCTGACAACAAACTTCAGCAAAAATGTGCTGAAGGTCTAAAATCTGTACAGATGCGGCGGGAAGTCCTTGCGTAACGACGCGCGTCGGACCACACTCACAAAAACGATTCAGCGTGGTGAATCACGGCGATCTCGCGGTAACGCCGGTTTTTTTATCCCGCAACGCTGAAACGATTCAATTCGCCGGCGGCGCACGTGGTATGACGGACGAGGAGCATCTATGTTTCATCTGACTCTACAGGATATCCATCTGGCAGCCGAGGCTGACAGTAAAGAGCAGGCCATCAGGCAGGTGGCGGCGGCGCTGGTCGCGGCGGGCTACGTTGGCGAGGGCTATGTACAGGGCATGCTGCAGCGCGAAAAGCAGACGCCGACCTACCTGGGGAACGGTATCGCGATTCCCCATGGCACGACGGATACCCGGGATCAGGTGCTGAACACCGGGGTTCAGGTGTTTCAGTTTCCGCAGGGGGTGGCGTGGGGCGAGGGACAGCGGGCCTATGTGGTGATCGGCATCGCAGCCAAGTCCGATGAGCATCTGACGCTGCTGCGTCAGCTGACCCACGTGCTGAGCGACGACGGCGTAAGCCGGGAGCTGGCGCAGACCACGTCGGCGGAGACGCTGCGCAGCCTGCTGCTGGGTGAGCGCAGCGTAGCTGAATTCCGCTTTGATATCAGCATGGTGACGCTGGGAGTGGAGACCGACAGCCTGATGACGCTACAGGCGCTGAACGCCGGGCGCCTGCAGCAGGTGGAGGCGGTCGGCGGCGAGTTTGTCAGCGATGTCATCCGTCGCGCGCCGCTGTGTCTGGGGCAGGGCATTTGGCTCTGCGACAGCGCGCTGGGTGTTCAGGCCAGCGCGGCGGCGCTGGCGCGTCCGCGTCAGCCCTTTACCCTAGATGGGGAGCCGGTGGCGCTGCTGCTGACCGTTGCGATGGCCGATGCGCAGCCAGAGGGGATGCTGGACTACCTGAGCCGTCTGCTGCAGCGTCAGCAGGCTGAACGTTTGCTGACGGCGCAGACCCCGGCAGAGATCGTCGCGCTGCTGACCAGCGAGCTGACGGAGAGCGATGAGTCTCTGAGTGCCGAGTTTACCGTTCGTAATGAGCATGGCCTGCACGCCCGACCGGGCGCGCAGTTGGTGAATACCATTAAGCAGTTTGCAAGCCAGATAACCGTTGCCAACCTTGATGGCAGCGGGGTTCCGGTCAATGGCCGCAGTCTGATGAAGGTTGTCGCACTGGGGGTTAAAAAAGGCCATCGTCTGCGTTTTACTGCCAGCGGCAGTGATGCGCAGCAGGCATTGGACGTTATTGGTCAGGCCATCGCGAATGGCCTTGGCGAGGAAATATCATGAGTAGACGAGTTGCAACCATCACCTTAAACCCAGCCTACGATCTGGTTGGCTACTGTGCGGAGATTGAGCGCGGTGAGGTTAACCGGGTACAAACCGCCGGGCTGCACGCCGCGGGTAAGGGGATTAACGTTGCCAAGGTGCTGAAGGATCTCGGCATCGATGTGACCGTGGGCGGATTCCTGGGCAAGGATAACCAGGATGGATTTCAGCAGCTGTTCAGCGAGCTGGGCATCGCCAACCGTTTTCAGGTAGTCCCGGGGCGCACCCGTATCAACGTAAAGCTGACCGAGAAGGATGGGGCGGTCACCGACTTTAACTTCTCCGGCTTCGACGTCAGCAAGAGCGACTGGGATCGCTTCGTGAATGACTCCCTGAGCTGGCTCGGGCAGTTTGATATGGTGTGCGTCAGCGGCAGCCTGCCGGCCGGCGTCGCGGCGGATGATTTTACCGACTGGATGCGCCGCCTGCGCAGTCAGTGCCCGTGCATCATTTTTGATAGCAGCCGCGAGGCGCTGGTCGCCGGGCTGAAGGCGGCCCCCTGGCTGGTGAAGCCCAACCGCCGCGAGCTGGAAATCTGGGCTGGCCGGGCGCTGCCGACGCTGGAGGACGTCGTCGGTGCCGCCCACGCGCTGCGCGATCAGGGGATTGCCCACGTGGTGATTTCGCTGGGCGCAGAGGGGGCGCTGTGGGTCAACGCCTCTGGTGCCTGGCTGGCTAAGCCTCCTGAGGTGGACGTTATCAGCACCGTCGGTGCCGGTGACTCGATGGTCGGCGGGCTGATCTATGGCCTGATGATGCGGGAGTCCAGTGAACACACGCTGCGGCTGGCTACGGCGGTTTCTGCCCTGGCGGTCAGTCAGAGCAATGTCGGCATCAGCGACCGCACGCAGCTGGCGGCGATGATGGCACGCGTGGAGCTCGATCCTTTTAACTGATTGCGGAAGGCCATATGAATACCCTACTGATTACGGAAGGTGCGCAGGGCGAGGCCCGTTGTTTCCTTGCCAGGCGTATGCTGGAGGCTGCCGCCGCCCAGCAGCAGATTACCTGGGTTACCCGCCCGCAGGATGCGGCGCTGGTGCTGTTTATCGGTGACGATACCCCGCAGGATGCCGCGCTGGAGGGGAAACCGCTGTACCGGGGCTCGGTAGGCGAGGCTATTCGCCAGCCGGCGGAGCTGCTGGCCCGCGCGCTGCGCGATGCCTCACCCTATCACCATGCGGCGCCGCGCCAGGATCGATCGCAATGCCTGCGGCTGGTCGCGGTCACCGCCTGTCCGACGGGCGTCGCGCATACCTTCATGGCGGCGGAGGCGCTGGAGGCAGAGGCACGCCGTCGCGGCTGGCAGGTAAAAGTGGAGACGCGGGGATCGGTAGGGGCGGGCAACGCCATTACGCCGCAGGAGGTCGCGGAGGCCGATCTGGTGGTGGTGGCGGCAGATATTGAGGTGGATCTGGCGAAGTTCGCCGGTAAACCGATGTACCGTACCAGCACCGGGCTGGCGCTGAAGAAGACGGCTCAGGAGCTGGACAGGGCGCTGCAGGAAGCAGAGATCTACCGCCCTCAGACGTCTGCGCCGTCCGGGGCCGTGGCTTCGGGGAGCCGGAAAGAGGCGGGCGGTGCGTACCGTCACCTGCTGACCGGGGTCTCCTACATGCTGCCGATGGTGGTGGCCGGCGGCCTGTGTATCGCGCTTTCGTTCGTCTTTGGTATTCAGGCCTTCAAGGAGCCCGGCACGCTGGCGGCCGCGCTGATGCAGATTGGCGGCGGCACCGCCTTTGCGCTGATGGTGCCGGTGCTGGCGGGCTATATCGCCTTCTCCATCGCCGATCGTCCTGGCCTGACGCCGGGGCTGATCGGCGGGATGCTGGCGGTTAGCCTGGGGTCGGGGTTTATCGGCGGGATCATCGCCGGCTTTCTCGCCGGCTACGTCGCCCGGGCCATCAGCGGCAGGCTGACGCTGCCAGCGAGCATGGAGGCGTTGAAGCCGATCCTGATCATTCCACTGCTGTCGAGCCTGATCGTCGGCCTGGCGATGATTTACATCATCGGCACGCCGGTGGCGAAGATCCTGGCCTGGCTGACCCACTGGCTGCAGACCATGGGCACGGCCAATGCGGTGATCCTGGGGGCGGTGCTCGGCGCGATGATGTGTACCGACATGGGCGGACCGGTGAACAAGGCGGCCTATGCCTTCGGCGTCGGCCTGCTCAGTACCCAGACCTACGGGCCGATGGCGGCGATCATGGCCGCCGGGATGGTTCCGCCGCTGGCGATGGGGCTGGCGACGCTGGTTGCGCGCCGCAAGTTTGCCCAGAGCGAGCGCGAGGGCGGTAAGGCGGCGGTGGTGCTGGGGCTGTGCTTCATCACCGAAGGGGCGATCCCCTTTGCCGCGCGGGATCCGATGCGGGTGCTGCCGTGCTGCATTCTCGGCGGGGCGCTGACCGGGGCGCTGTCGATGCTGTTTGGCGCGAAGCTGATGGCGCCGCACGGCGGACTGTTTGTACTGCTGATCCCCGGCGCGATCACCCCGGTGCTGCCTTATCTGCTGGCGATCTTGGCCGGGACGCTGCTGAGCGGACTGCTGTATGCGCTGCTCAAGCGGCCAGACGGCGCGCCGCAGAGCCAGGCGAGCAAAACGGCGTAGTCGCGTAAGCGATACCGAGCGGGGGTGTCGAGAGATGCCCCCGTTTTTTTTATCTGTTGACCCTCTGCTAGGCAGGGGGGCTGTTTTAGGCGGCCTCGTCGCGGGAAAGCGCTGAGGGACGCTGGGTGAAGCGCCAGCCGATGGCCAGCGCGATAAACCACAGCGGCGTGACCATCAGCGCCTGGCGCGTATCGGTCTCCAGCGTGAGCAGGATCAGTACGCCAAACAGAAAGGCGAGGCAGATCCAGCACATAACGCTGCCCAGCGGCATCTTATAGCCCGAGGCAGCGTGTCGCTGCGGATAGCGGCGGCGATAGACCAGATAGCTACACAGAATGATAGACCAGACGAACATAAACAGCACGGCCGAGACGGTGGTGATCAGGGTAAAGACGGTGATCACGTTGGGGATCAGATAGAGCAGTACGACGCCTCCCAGCAGACACAGGCAGGAGAAGAACAGCCCGGCGGCGGGCACCGACTGACGAGAGAGGCGGGCGAAGCGGGCCGGGGCCAGACCGCTTTGCGCCAGTCCATAAAGCATGCGGCTGGTGGAAAAAATGCCGCTGTTGGCGGAGGAGGCCGCCGAGGTCAGCACTACAAAGTTGACGATCCCCGCCGCGGCCGGCAGCCCGGCCAGAATAAACAGCTCCACAAAGGGGCTCTTGTCGGGCACCACCTGCTGCCACGGGGTGACGATCATGATGGTGCACAGGGCCAGTACATAGAACATGATAATACGCAGCGGTATCGCGTTGATCGCTCTGGGGAGGACTCGCTGCGGATCGCGGGTTTCCGCCGCCGTGGTGCCCACCAGCTCAATGCCGACAAAGGCGAAGACCGCGATCTGAAATCCGGCGAAGAAGCCACCGATCCCGTGGGGAAAGAGGCCGCCGTGCCACAGGTTGCTGAAGGCCGCCTGCTCGCCGGAGGGGGCGCGAAAGCCGCCGATGGCCATACCCAGTCCGATCAGGATCAGGGCGATAATGGCGACGATTTTAATCATCGCAAACCAAAATTCAGTTTCGCCGAACATTTTGACCGTGACCAGATTGAGCGAAAGCAGCAGCACGACGCAGGAGAGCGAAATAATCCAGTCTGCCAGGTGGGGGAACCAGAAGTGGGCGTAGGCGGTAATGGCGACCACGTCGGCCATGCCGGTGACGACCCAGCAGAACCAGTAGGTCCATCCGGTAAAATAACCGGCGCGGGCGCCGAGCAGATCGGTCGCGAAATCGCTGAAGGATTTATACTCCAGGTTGGAGAGCAGTAGCTCGCCCATGGCCCGCATGACAAAAAACAGCATGAATCCGATAATCATATAAACAAAAACAATAGATGGTCCGGCCAGGCTGATAGTTTTCCCGGAGCCCATAAACAGGCCGGTGCCGATAGCGCCGCCGATGGCAATGAGCTGGATATGACGATTATTCAGATTACGCTGCAGATGTCCGTCGGACGCCGCCTCGCGTTGCTCTGCCGCCGCTGTGAGTCGTTTCCCCATGTTTGCTCTCCCCGAGTGGGCTGTTCTGTTCGAAATGCGCGGATCCGACGGTTCGCCTCCTGCGGCAGTCACTCCCGATGGCCGTCCTCCGCTAACGATAGTAGAAAAGAACGACGGTTTTGAATATGGGGAGTTTAATAAAATGTTAAAATATAGTGTTTATTCGCGGGTTGTGGGGAGAGCCTGCCGTGCTATCGCTACGGAGTAGCGCTTTATTTTGGTTATCATATTTATAGTAATAAAAAACGCTGCCGTAGCAGCGTTTTTTAGGACAGGGGGAGACCGCGGGACGGCTTAGCTGTGGGTATCAGCCTGCGCCAGCTGAGTGCCGGAGAGTACCCGGCGCGCTTCACGGTAGCGCTTGTTCCAGTAGGTGTCGTTCAGGTTGGAGATCGTGACGCCGCTGCTGGTGGAGGCGTGAACAAACTGATCGTTGCCCAGATAGATGCCGACGTGACGGCCCGTAGAGCCGGCGCGGAACAGCACCAGATCGCCGATGCGCAGCTTAGAGCGCTTGATGGCGTGGCCGGTGCCCTCCTGCTGTGAGGTTGAGCGCGGCAGCTCCAGACCAAACTGTTCGCGGAAAGTACGCTGAACAAACGCGGAGCAGTCGATGCCGCGCTTGCTGTCGCCGCCCAGGCGATAACGTACGCCCTTCCAGCTGGCGTACTGATCCATAATCTTGGATTTAACATCCAGATTGCGCACCATCTCCTCAAACTCATCCTGAGACGCCTGTAGTAATAGATTGTCTTTGTTGTTGACTACATGCGTATCAGTTTGTGCGTAGCGATCGGAGGGTGCCGTAGTACATGCCGAAAGCAACACTGCGGCGGCGATGGCGGGCGCCAGGCGCAGAATGTATCTCAGAACTGGTTGAGACTTGACCATTATAAACCGTTTCCCTTGTTGTCCTTAACGACCTGTTGTGTCGCTATCTGAAAATTACCCTTCCAGAGACTAATTTCCGCGTGGGGTACTGACAATCGCGCTGAGGCAGAATTGTGCAGCAGAACACACTTTTTGTCCCGATTTCCGCTATTCGCAGCGCAGACGCTCTGCGACCGGAGGGACATGGCCGGATTAAACCGTGCGCCATCGCGTATCCTGCCCAGATATTCAGTAGAAGCCACTGTGCTAATCACATGTAAAACAAGTCAATTATATGACCTATTTTCTAGATTATGCGCCCCTCTATTATATTGAGGAAAAAGATAAACGGGGAGAGATATCTTATCCAAAGGTAAGCAATGGTTTAATTTGACACACTTGGTAATATATTTGGCGCGAACTTGTCCGCGTCGGCGTGTCCGGCGCGCCGGAAAGGCGGGGGCGCCCCGGCCAGGCTATGGCGCGGACGCCTCCGGTCGACGGGTGCGTAGCGCTAACAGGGCGCTTTGCAGCGCGTTCCAGTCGGCTTCGGCATCATGGATCACTTCGATGCGGCTGTCCGGCGGCGGCGTTTGGCGGGTCTCTATCTGTAAATCCGCCCCCTGGCGATTAATACAGAGGGTGCCCTCGGCTACCCGTACGGCGCCCTTAATACGGAGCAGCGGGGTTAAACGTACCCATTCCAGTAGGCCGATGGTGTCAAAGACGCTCTCTGCGCTGAAGACCCAGCCGCAGCTAAAGTAGCCTTGGCCCTGGTTGAGCGCTCGTCGCCAGCCCTGCCCGGGCCGTAGCCGCAGCGCGGCGATGCCCGATGCCGGGGCGGGCGGCGCGTGATGATGGCGTGCGTCGGGCAACGCTGCCGTACGGGTGCGCGGGCGATCTAGCCAGGCGGGATCGATCTGTCCGCGCTGGGTTTCGAGCAGCGTCCGCCCATCGCCCAGGGCCCGTTGCCAGCGACGCAGCGTGTCGCGGGCGCCGTCGTCATAGGTATCTATTTTATTGGCGACGATAATATCTGCCGCCGCCAGCTGATCGCGAAAGTTCTCATTATCCTGCAGTCGCGCATCGTTGAGCTGGCGGGCATCCAGCAGACACAGCGTTGCCTGCAGCATCAGCCAGGCGCTGTAGACGTCGCTTTCCAGCAGGCGCAGGATCTGCGTGGGGTGACCGAGCCCTGTCGGCTCGATCAGCAGTCGGTCAGGCTGCGTTTTCAGCAGCATGTTCAACCCTATCTGCATCGGCAACCCGTTGACGCAGCACATACAGCCGCCGGGGATCTCTTTCAGCTGGGCGCCGCTGTCGGCGAGCAGCGCGCCATCGATCCCTATCTCACCAAACTCATTGACCAATATCGCCCAGCGCTCCCGGGCGGGCTTATTTGCCAGCAGGTGGCGCAGGGTGGTGGTTTTTCCGCTGCCCAAAAAACCGGTGATTATATTTACGCGGGTCATGCGCAGTTCCCTTGTTATTAGAGGCCATTGAGAGCGCCGCTGGTTTTGTGAGAGATCAGACATTCTTAGGAAAAATGTGCGCGGAAACAACCCTATTTTTTAAGAGTTTTCTCACCGCTGGCAACCTATTCGCGACGTTACCGGTAAAGAAATGGGGAGTAATTGGTTGTTTATGCTAATCACTTGTTTTTTATTGGTTTGTAATTCTGTTTTTACCTTTTGAAAAGAAATAACTGAAGTTTTGATCTGCATTGCCGTTAGTAATCAACGAGTTCTGCTATTTTTTAGGAGAGGTGTTAACAGGGAATGTCACCGTTTTTTCATCCGCGATCGACGTTTGGCGAGATGAAAAGACGCAGTAACTTGACGACGGGAGTGATATATGAGGCGTGAATGCTTATCACTGGTGAAGATTGTCGTTATGGGGATGTTGCTGGGGGCCGGATTGGCCGATACCCCTGCCCAGGCCGCTGGCTCGGGCGTGGTACAGTTTGGTGGTATGATTGTGGAGGATGGTTGTCAGTTTAAAATAGTGAATGATCAGATCCATTCCGAATGTTATCGGGACGGTAAAGCCCAGACGGCTACGCGCAGCGTTGAGCGGGCGCAGCAGGGGGCCATGGCCCTACCGGCCCAGGTTGGCGAGAGCCATCTGACCTGGCTGGATGATGCACATGCGCAGGCGTTGCTCACCGTCTCTTATCGCTAAGAATGTTCTGCCTGGAACGCCCCTGCCAGCGCAGGGGCGTTCTTCATCGTCATGCTAAGCATTATCTGCCCGCGCGCCCGCGTCGTCCTTTTTCTTAATGAATTCATGCTGTGATACAATCAGAGCCACTATAGCGGCACGCTAGTATTAACAATTGGTCTGTCCAATTGGTGCTTTTACTCCGCAGATGCGGCACAGCCAGAGGGGCACGTCATGAGATTGTATCAGGAAGTCGGCAATACGCTGCGCACTGCCATCGCGCGCGGCGACTATCCCATCGGAGATCGTCTGCCGCCGGAGCGCGATATTGCCGAACATTTTGACGTGAGCCGCAGCGTCGTGCGCGAGGCGCTGATCATGCTGGAGCTGGAGCATCTGATCGATGTTCGTAAAGGCTCTGGGGTATACGTCGTCGCTTTACCGCAGAATGTATCCTCCCCGCGGGTGCGGAACCTGGATGAGAACACCTTTGGCCCCTTTGAGCTGCTGCAAGCGCGCCAGCTGCTGGAGAGCGAGGTCGCGGCCTTTGCCGCGACGCAGGCTACCAAGTCCGATATTCTGAAGATGCGCCAGGCGATTGAGCAGGAGCGCCTGGCGCTGAACGCAGGGTGTGCCGATGAGAGCGCGGATGAGCAGTTTCACTGCCTGCTGGCGCAGTCGACGCAGAACAGCGTACTGGCCGGTATGGTGGAGGATGCCTGGCGCGCGCGCAAGCATAATCCGCTGTGGGCGGGACTGCATGGTCATACCCAGGATTTCAGCTACCGCTGGGACTGGCTGGAGGATCATCAGCGGATCCTGCAGGCGGTGCTGCGGCGCGACGCGCGCGACGCTAAACAGGCGATGTGGCAGCATTTGGAGAATGTTAAGGCTAAGCTATTAGAGATCTCCAATCCAGACGATCCGGGATTTGACGGCTATCTGTTTGACTCTACGCCGGTGGCGCTGGGCGGCATGGCGCCATAGCACGTCGCCGGTCTTCCGCATACGCCGGCGGGGTCAGGAGCGCTGCCGCAGCGTGGAGAGCGGGTTTGACCCTTATCGCAGCGCCTGCGTGCGGGGCAGCCTATGCGTGGCATAGGCTGCCTACGCGCCGAGCGGGAGGTAACAAACGCAAATGATTCATCTGGGCGGCGAACGATGGCGCAGCTATCTGCGCCCGCTGCTGTCTGCGGGCGCGGTGGGCATGGTGCTGCTGCTGGCTACCGTCACCATCTCCTGGCAGGCCTCGCGGGGATTGGCCGAGTCGGCCAAACAGCGGCTGACGCTGGCCATCTGGCAGATCGATGAGGCGCTGGACAACGCCCAGACGGCGGCCGATGCTGTCCGGCGTTACGCCGGACAGCCCTGCGATACGGTGTTGCATAATATGCTGGCGCTTCAGGCGACGACGGTACCCGACGTGCGTTCGGTCAGCCTGGCACGGGCGAGCGCTATCTACTGCTCCTCTCTCTACGGCGCCTTTCATGCCGAAGTCGGCTATGACCACTACACCAAGAGCCGCTTGACCCTGATGTCTGGCAACCGGATTACGCCTCACCGCTCGCTGGTGGTGTTTCGTGAGCCCGGGCAGGGGGATACCAGCGTGCTGGTGGGGATAGACGGTTACTACCTGCGGAATATTCTGCGCTCGCTCAGTACCCCGACGCCGCTGTATCTGCATATCGGTGCGGGCTGGATGGATCCTCTGGGTAAGGTCGTCGATGCGCCGCCGTCGGTGGACGGACACCGCTTTGTCCGCAGTTCGTCGCGCTACCCGATCTCGGTCGCCACGGTCGTTCCGATCGACAGCCACTGGACATATATGCTGGACTACTCCCGCGGGAGTCTGGTGCTGTTCCTGGTGCTGGCCATCGTTTTCGGGGTTGGCACCTACCGCCTGGCGGGGCAGGTAAACTCGCCGGTCTCCTACCTGCGCGAGGCGCTGCGGCGTCATCAGTTTATCCCCTATATTCAGCCGGTGGTCAACGGCGCGGATGAGTCGCTGAGCGGCTGCGAGATCCTGATGCGCTGGCAGCATCCCCAGATGGGACTGATCCCGCCGAATAACTTTATCCCACTGGCGGAGGACAGCGGCCTTATCGTTCCGATGACGCGCGATATTATGCAGCAGGTCAGCGACTATTTTGCGCCGCGCTGCCATAGCCTGCCGGCGCATTTTCACTTTGGTTTTAATATCAGCGCCAGCCATTTTAACGATCTGAGCCTGGTTGAGGAGTGCCGACGCTTTATCGATGCCTTTGCCGCCAACCCGATTCGGCTGGTGCTGGAGCTGACCGAGCGCCAGCGGGTGCCGGACGGCGAGCTGACGGATCAAGTCTTTCACGAGCTGCGGGCGCTGGGGGTGCTGCTGGCGCTGGACGATTTTGGCACCGGACACTCCAGCCTGGCCTATCTACAGCGTTATCATTTCGACATCATCAAGATCGATCAAAGCTTCGTGCGGATGATCGGCAGCGATATGCTGTCGGGCCACATCGTGGATACGGTGATCGCGCTGGCCAAGCGGCTGGATATGGTCACCCTGGCGGAAGGGGTTGAGACCGAGGCGCAGCTGCAGCATCTGCGCGCCGATCGGCTGGATTACCTGCAGGGATATCTGTTTGGCCGTCCGCTGCCGCTGCCGGACTTTACCCGGGAGTGGTTGACGCGCGTGGTTAGGCAGGCGCGTCAGCCGCGCTAGGGGGCCCCGCGCGGGGCCCGGGGGCTCTCCTCTGCCCGATGGGGGTACAGGATATTTGTATAATTTATGCCCGGTTATTTCTATTAAAAAAATGATAAAGAAACAGGAGACCTAGCCGATAATCTTTAACACTTGAGTGCAAATGACAAGAGAATATCGGTCACATGTTTTCTAAAATCAAAATAGCCAGACTGCTTCCTATCATAATCGTTGCAATTTTTTCAATCCAGGCGGTTTCATTTATATTCTTTTACGATGTTATTAATAGCGACGCTGGACATATTCAGGAAAACTATCAATCACGGCGTAACGTCATGTTTTTTAGCGACGCATGGATCAACCTGGTTCAGGCGCGCTCCACGCTGAGAGAGGCTCAGAATCAGGCCGTTGCGGCGACGGTCGACCGGGAGCGGATGCAGGGACTCTTCTCCCGCGCCGATCGGCGGATCGCCGAAGCGCGCAGTAATTACGTGGCCTATAAAGATATTCCCGACGTTGACGGGCTGGATGTGAACGTAGTCAATCGGGTTAATAATGACTTCACGAAATATCTTTCGACGGTGTCTAAAATAGCTGAACTGCTTAAGCAGAACGATATTCAGCGCGCGGTGGAGCTGAACCAGCAGCTTATTTCACTGAATATTGAAACACAGCATGCATATAATTTATGGCAGGAGGAGCATGACCGACTGATGGAGGTCGGGGTGCAGAAAAGTCAGCACGCCAGCCAGATCATGAAGTGGGTGCTGCTGCTGCTGGCGCTGCTGTCGATTCTGTGCCTGCTGCTGTGCTGGGTATCGGTTAAGCAGGCGATGCTGATACCGCTGCAGCGCATCATTCGCAGCGTACAGCGTATCGCTCAGGGGGATCTGACGCAGCGTTTTCAGCGTCATGGCAAGAGTGAAATGGGGATCCTGGCCGCGCATATCGATGACATGCAGCGGGCGCTGCGGGAGATCGTCGACTCGGTTCGCCACAGCGCCGGCGCCATCTACTCAGGCGCCGGTGAGATTGCCTCGGGGAGCAGCAATCTGGCCTCACGCACCGAGGAGCAGGCCGCTGCGCTGGAGGAGACCGCCGCGAGCATGGAACAAATGACCTCCATTGTCGATCAGAATACCGACAGCTCACGCCACGTGGCGCAGCTGGCCGGCGAGGCAACCCACACGGCGGAGTCCGGCGGACAGGCCATCGCAGAGGTGGTGAAGACCATGGAGGAGATCGCCGGCAACTCTAAGCATATCGCCTCAATTACCAACGTCATCGATAGCATTGCTTTCCAGACCAATATACTGGCGCTTAACGCCGCGGTGGAGGCGGCGCGGGCCGGCGATCAGGGACGCGGTTTTGCCGTCGTGGCCAGTGAGGTGCGTAGTCTGGCGCAGCGCAGCGCCCAGGCGGCGAAAGAGATCAATACGCTGATCGCCTCATCGGTCGAGCGGGTCAATCAGGGCAGCGCCAATGTGTCGGCGGCCGGCGCCACCATGGCGAATATCATTAGCGCCATTACGCATTTATCCGGTCTGATCGGGGAGATATCGTCGAGCGCAGAGGAGCAGAGCCGTGGGATTGCCCAGATCAATCAGGCCATCAACCAGATGGATACGGTGACGCAGCATAACGCCACGCTGGTGGAGGAGTCCACGGCGGCATCCCATGCGCTGGAGGGGCAGGCCAAGGCGTTGACCGAGATCGTGGCGGCATTCAACGTCAGCGAGGCGGCGGCGCTATCGCCCGCGGTAGCTTAGGCTTCTTGATGGAAGGACGCACAGTCTGCCGCCGCCGGGCGGCAGACTGCGTTGGGGCGGAATTACGCCTGGCTTGCCAGCGTAGCGCAGGTGCGGGCCGCGCCCTGCTGCATCAGTGAGAGGTAGGCGACGGTCACCGCCTCGACAAAACGGGGCTCCTGCGGCAGTGCGTCGCCGAAGACCGCGCTGACGCCCAGCAGCGCCTGGACACGCTCTGCGCCGTCGGCGCTGTTGGCTACGCACTGCTTCAGGGTTTCCGCCATCGGATCGCGGACATCGATGGCTTGGCCTGCGTCATCGGTACCGCCGACATAGCGCATCCAGCCCGCGACGCCCAGCGCCAGGCAGGGGAAGGCGCTGCCGTGGGCCAGATGCCAGCGAATGGAGTCCAGCATGCGCTGCGGCAGCTTCTGGGTACCGTCCATGGCGATCTGCCAGGTGCGGTGCTTCAGCGACGGGTTGCTGTAGCGTTCGATCAGCTGCGCGGCAT
This sequence comes from Edwardsiella anguillarum ET080813, assembly GCF_000264765.2. Lineage (GTDB taxonomy): Bacteria > Pseudomonadota > Gammaproteobacteria > Enterobacterales > Enterobacteriaceae > Edwardsiella > Edwardsiella anguillarum. The sequence goes on along the minus strand of NZ_CP006664.1, from coordinate 284,291 downwards.
AGCGCGCCAGATCGACGCCGCTGACGCTCAGGGTCGGCGCCTGCTCCTGCAGCATCAGGCGATGGGCATCCTGGCGGTAGGCGGCATCCTCCATGCAGTCATTGATGTGCTCATAACCCGCCAGATAGCCCAGGTAGGCTAGGAAAGAGTGGCTGCCGTTGAGCATACGCAGCTTCATCTCCTCATAGGGCAGTACGTCGCTGACCAGTTCGGCGCCGACGGCTTCCCACTCGGGACGTCCGGCGACGAAGTTGTCCTCGACCACCCACTGAATAAAGGGCTCGCAGGCGATGCCGCACGGGTCGTCGACGCCGAGGGCGGCGCCGATCTGGCTCAGGCTCTCCTCGGTGACCGCCGGTACGATGCGATCGACCATGGTGCTGGGGAAGGTGACGCTGTCGGCGATCCACGCCGCCAGCTGCGGATCGCGCGCCTGCGCCAGATCCAGCACCGCATTTTTCACCACGTGGCCATTTTCCGGGATATTGTCGCAGGAGAGCACCGTAAAGGGAGGCAGGCCGCGCTCGCGGCGCAGACGCAGGGCCTCTACGATCGCGCCGGGGGCGGACGCCGGCTGCTGCGGGTGCGCTAGATCGGCCTTAATCAGCGGGTTGCTGAGATCCAGACGACCGCTGCCCGGCTCGATGCAGTAGCCTTTTTCGGTGACCGTCAGGGAGACGATGGCGACCTGCGGCTCGGCCATCTTTTCGACCACCGCGTCGATACCGTCGAGGGCGGCGTGCAGCGACTCATGTACCGCGCCGATGACGATGGCCTGGTTATGGCTGGCGCCCCTCTCCAGCACGCTGTACAGGTGATCCTGCTGGCGCAGCTGTTCGATCAGCGTTTCGCCGCCGATCAGGTTGATCTCACAGTAACCCCAGTCGCCGCCCAGCGTATTCAGTACGCGGTCGGTAAGCAGCGCCTGATGCGCGCGGTGAAACGCGCCAAATCCCAGGTGCACGAGGCGGGATTTCAGGGCGCTGCGATCGTAGGAGGGGCGCTGTACGTCGGCCGGTAAGGTATAGTTGGCGAGGTTGTTCATTCGTAACTCCATCTGATGGATGACGGAAGCAGCGCCGCCCTCGGCGGCCTGTTTCGTTGCTATAGCCATAAAAGGTGTTAGACCACTTGCTGATGGCACTCAGCGGCATGGCGCCTGCTTTTCCCAGCGTCGTCGGTTTGGTCTGACAGCATCACACAGGCTTGCAGTCTAAATTGATATGATAGAAAATCAAATTGGTTAGTCCAAAATTACCCGATAATCGTGAGGCGGATCAACCAATCACACTTTCGCTTTTGACAGCTGCACCCGGATGCGTCAGGGTAAAGCTGAGTGATATCTGTGTCGATTTGGTATGACAGATTATGCCGGCGGAGGCCGTGAAGCGTAAAACCTGTCTGACCCGTCACAGGAAGACCCGTTAACACACCGCAGAAGGTAACAGTAGATGGAACAAACTTGGCGTTGGTATGGCCCGAACGATCCGGTTTCCCTTGATGATGTCCGCCAGGCTGGCGCCACCGGCGTAGTGACGGCGTTGCACCATATTCCAAACGGCGAAGTCTGGAGCGTGGAAGAGATTGAAAAACGCAAAGCGCTGTTGGCCGAGAAGGGATTGACCTGGTCGGTGGTGGAGAGCGTTCCGGTCCATGAGGAGATTAAAACCCAGACCGGCAACTACCAGCGCCATATCGACAACTACAAGCAGAGCCTGCGCAATTTGGCAGCCTGCGGGATCGATACCGTCTGCTATAACTTCATGCCGGTGCTGGACTGGACGCGTACCGATCTGGAGTTCCAGCTGCCGGACGGCTCCAAGGCGCTACGCTTCGACCAGATCGCCTTTGCCGCCTTTGAGCTGCATATCCTGAAGCGCCCGGGCGCCGCAGAGGATTACAGCACAGAAGAGCAGGCGCAGGCCAAGGCCTACTTCGACGCGATGAGCGAGGCCGAGGTGGCCAAGCTGACCGCCAATATCATCGCCGGTCTGCCGGGGGCGGAGGAGGGCTACACCCTGGATCAGTTCCGCGCCCGCCTGGCGGAGTATGATGGGATTGATAAAGCGGCGCTGCGTGAGCATATGGCCCACTTCCTGCGTGAAATCGTACCGGTGGCGGAGGCCTGCGGCCTGCGTCTGGCGGTGCATCCGGACGATCCGCCGCGTCCGATTCTGGGTCTGCCGCGCATCGTCTCTACCGTCGAGGATATGCAGTGGCTGAAAGAGGCCGTCGATAGCGTCTACAACGGTTTTACCATGTGCACCGGGTCGTACGGCGTACGCGCCGACAATGACCTGGTGGCGATGATCGAGCGCTTCGGCGATCGCATTCACTTTACCCACCTGCGCGCCACCTGCCGGGAGGCCAACCCGAAGAGCTTCCACGAGGGGGCTCACCTGCAGGGTGATGTCGATATGTTTGCGGTGGTCAAGGCGATCCTGACGGAGGAGTCCCGTCGTCAGCAGGCCGGCGACATGCGTCCGATTCCGATGCGTCCGGACCACGGTCACCAGATGCTGGACGACCTGAAGAAGAAAACCAACCCGGGCTACTCCGCCATTGGCCGTCTGAAAGGGCTGGCCGAGGTGCGCGGCGTCGAGCTGGCCATCAAGCGGGTCTATTTCCCGCAGATGAAGTAACGGCGCGGGCGATGGCCTAAAAATAAGGGGGGACGCATGGGCGTCCCCCCTTTCGTTTGCGTTAGGCGTCGGGCTTAGTCGGCGCGTCCCATAAAGCGGCGCTCTTCGACGTGAATACGGATCTTCTCGCCGCTGCTCAGGTATTCTGGCACCTGCACTACCAGGCCCGTTGACATGGCGGCCGGTTTGGTGCGCGCGCTGGCGGAGGCGCCCTTGATGCTCGGCGTGGTCTCGACGATCTCCATATCAACGGTCTGCGGCAGCTCCAGTGCCAGCACCTGGCCCTCCATCGTTAGCACCTGCATGCCCGGGATGCCGCCTTCCGGAATAAACAGCAGTTCGTCTTCGATCTGCTCTTTCTTGAAGGTGTACGGGGTGTAGTCCTCGTCATCCATAAACACATACTCGTCGCCGTCAATGTAGGAAAAGGTGACGGGGCGGCGGCTTAAGGTGATGGTTTCCAGCAGATCGTCGCCTTTAAAACGTTCTTCGACCTTCAGCCCGGTACGCACGTCGGAAAAGCGCATTTTGTACAGGGTTGCCGCGCCGCGCGCGCTGGGGGACTGGATATCAATATCGCGGACCAACAGCAGTTTACCGTTGTAGTTTACCGCCATACCGCGTTTGATCTCGTTAGCTCTGGCCATGATTGCAATACCTTAAAAAAACAGCGGGGTTATTCGGCCGCGCGCCCGCCCGGCAGGAGTGCCTCTGGCGGGACGCGGTCAGGTGGCGACACACTACCCGCCCGCTGCGGTTCAGGCAAGGGGAGGCGGTGTAAAAAGTCGGATCGGCGGGGGAAAAGCGCCCCCCGCAGGAGAGGGCGCCCGGACGCTAGCGGTAAATCGGTAACAGATTGAACAGAGAGAGAATATGGGCCGCGGCGCTGATCAGGCCAAAGGCGATAACCAGGATGATGACCGCCGTCCCGCCGGGGACGCGATAGCTCGCCCGGGGAAAGCGACGCCGGCTGGCGCGCGCCATCAGCGCCGGGACGATCACCGCCCAGATCGTCGCGGCCAGACCGGCAAAGCCGATGGCGTACAGAAAGCCATTAGGGAACAGCAGGGCGCCGATCGCCGGCGGGACAAAGGTGATCAGCGCGCTTTTGGCCCGTCCGCTCGGGGTATCCGCAAAGCGCAGCATATCCGCGATGTAGTCGAACAGACCCAGCGAGACGCCGAGGAACGAGCTGGCCAGCGCCATATAGGAGAAGGCGTTCAGCAACTGTGTGACCAATGGGCCGCTGGCGACGCTGCCCATCTGCTTGAGCAGGCTGCCGATATTGCCACCTTCGGCGATGATCTGGCGGAAGGCGGCGCGGCTGATATTGCCCTGAATCACGTACTGCCAAAAGATGTAGATCACCAGGGCGATCAGGGTGCCGTACAGCAGGCTGCGTACCACGGCGCGGCTGTCTTTGTTGTAGTACTTGACCAGCCCCGGCACGTTGCCGTGGTAGCCGAACGACGTCAGCAGGTAGGGCAGCGCCGCCAGCGCGTAGGGCAGGTAGTTCGCCTGGGTATCCGCGCTGTCAAACAAGATCGCGCGGTCGACGTGAGTAAACATATCGCCGGTTGACAGCAGGAAGGTGATCACCATTCCGCCGATCAGTATGGTGCTCAGGCGATCGACCGCGCGGGTTGACAGCCAGACGATAAAGCCAACCAGCAGGGCGAAGACTCCGCCGGCCAGCGGCTGCCCTACCTCGGCCAGCGGCGCCAGGGTATGGGTGATGATGGAGCCGCCGGCGGAGATGTAGGCGTAGGTCAAAATATACAGCACGAAGGCGATCGACAGCCCGTTGACGCTGTTCCATCCCTTCCCCAGCAGATCGCCGACCATGGTGTGAAAGCTGGCGCCCGCCGGGTAGTGCAGGTTGCTCTCCAGGATCATCAGACCGGACAGATACATGCAGGCCCAGGTGACGATCAGCAGCGCGACGGAGAGGCTAAACCAGACGCCGGCGGTGACGACGGGGATCGAAAACATACCGGCGCCGACGGCGGTGCCGGCGATGATCATCGCGCCGCCCAGAATAGAGGGGCGCTGCAGCGAGTGGGTCAAAGTCTGCTCCATGGTCATGTGACGTTACTCCTGGAAAAAATTCTTGTGTACTAGCTCAATAGTACGATGCCGCGTGCGGAAAGTAAACCGGTTACGCAGCGGCGGAATAAGAAAAAGGGCGAATGGCGAATGTTCACCGGCGCGTGGGGCGGGAGGGGGTATCCACGACTGCTGCATTTCACCAGCGGTGGGGGTAGCGGCGGCGGCGGCGCTCTGGTAGGGTATGCGCCCGGCGCGCGGGCGGCGTTTTTTTATCCACCCGCGCGCATCAGTGACCGCCCTCAGGCGGCAAGGAGAGAGTGATGGAGTGTCGTAGCGACTGCGGTGCCTGCTGTATTGCCCCGTCGATATCCAGCCCGATTCCGGGGCTACCGCAGGGCAAACCGGCGGGGATCCCCTGTCCGCAGCTGGATGAGATGATGCGCTGCCGCCTGTTTCATAGCCCCACGCGCCCGGCGGTGTGCGGACAGCTGAAGCCCTGCGCTGAGATGTGCGGACAGAGCCGCGAGGCGGCCCTGGGCTATCTGCGGCACCTGGAGCAGGCGACGGCGCCGGAGGCGTAGCCCCCTTACGGCGCCGCGGCCGGGCGATCTGGTCTCATCTGCAGCAGGCAGGCGAGGGCGATGAGCAGCATCGCCAGCGCCACCGGGAATACGGATGCGTAGCTCCAGATCTCTGCCAGCGTGCCGGCGACGGAGCCGGCGATGATCCAGCCGATGCGCCCGCTGGTGGTGAACAGCGTCGTGGCCGATCCCGCCTGTCCCGGCATCAGATCCTGAAAGTAGAGCATGCCGATCCCGGCCAGAATACCGATAAATACCGCGTTGAGCAGCTGCAGGGCCAGCAGCGCCCACGGGTGGGTGATCCACAGTAGCCCGCCGTAAAACAGCAGACCGGCCACCAGCGCCAGAAGCATCAGCCGCCGTTTTCCCAGCCGCGCAGCATAGACGCCGGCGATCAGCATCGTCGGGATCTCCAACCCGGCCGCGGTTCCCATCATCAGTCCCGCCAGGCGCTCCGGCAGCTGCAGCTGGTGGCTGACGTACAGCGGCATGTTGATCAGGTACATGCTGTTGCAGGTCCACATCAGCGTGGCGCAGGCCAGCAGCAGCAGAGTTTGGCGCCGATTGCGCCGCGGTGCCTGCGCGCCGCCGCGCGGCGTCTCTGCCGTCCGCGGCATGGACGGTAGCCAGCGCCAGACAATGGCGGCGCACAGCAGAAAGGTGAGAGTGGCGGCCAGATACATAAAGGTAAAGCCCCAGCCCAGCGCCAGGGCGAAGGCCAGCGGCGGGCCGATCACCCAGGCCAGGGAGATTTGCGCGCGCAGTACGGAGCTGAACATCACCGCCTCTTTGCCGCAGCGATCGGCGTACTCGCGCGCCAGGGCAAACATCTGCGGGTTGGCGGTGGAGCCGAAGCTGGTCAGGCAGACGCCGACGATCAGCAGAAGATAGTAGTTACGGTTGTAGGCGAACAGCAGGCAGCCCACCGCGCCTAGCAGGCAGCACAGCAGGATCAGCTGCTTACGATCGCCGCGCCGATCGGAGAGGCTGGCGAGCCACTGGCTGACGATGATGCCGATGACCGCGCTGCCGGTATAAAACAGGCCGACCATCAGCGGGCTGCCGGTAACCTGGCTGGAGAGAAACAGGCTTAGCGTCGGGGTCTGCAGCGCCCCGGCGATCCCGGTAAGAAACGCGACGATCAGGAAGGCGCAGCCGGTGCGATCGGGTAAGCGGCGGGCGAGGGTGCGGGCAAAAGTCAGCATGAGAAAACCGGTATCGGGTCAGGGCGTCAGGGGATAGGCGTTGCGCATGTTACCGGCCATTGGTGAAAATGAAAAGGGATTTCAATATTCCATCACGCAGGGAGAGGCGGCCAGGTTTCCCCAGCCGCATAAGGGGTTAGGCTCCGCGCGGTACGTCGTGCGCGGTGTTGGCCGGTGGCGTGCCGCGGAACCTCTCGATCTCCAGCTGCGCCATATGGCCGCAGTTGCCCTGGGCCAGATTCGAGGAGCCGATGTCGAAGGTCAGGCAGTTCACATTGCCGTTCTTGCACAGCGAGCCGGGCTGTGCCGGATCGGCCGGATCGAACCAGGCACCTTCGCTGATCCGCACGACGCCGGCGCGAATGTCCTCGGTGACGATGGCGCCGACCAGGATCTGCCCGCGATTGTTCCAGGCCCGCACCACATCCCCGTTGGCAATCCCGCGCGCCTTGGCGTCCTGCGGGTGGATCAGGATCGCCTCGCGATCGGCGACCGCATACTTTTCACGCAGCGGGGTGTTGTCCAGCTGGGAGTGCAGGCGGTTGACGGCGTGGGCGGTGCTCAGGGAGAGCGGGAAGCGCTGGGCGACCTCGCTCTGATACCACTCATAGGGGGGGAGCCAGCTGGGCAGGCCCCGACAGTCGCTGTAGTGCATGGCGGCGATGGTATCGGAGTAGATCTCGATCTTGCCAGAGGGGGTCCCGAGCGGATTCAGCAGCGGGTTCTCGCGGAAGTCGGCGTAGCGCACCCACTCCTTGTTGGCCGGCGGGATCGGGAAGCGGATGTAGTTGTTGGATGCCCAGAACATATCGAACGGCGGCAGCGCGACGCGCGCGTTGCGTGCCTGGGCCGCCATGCCATCATACATTCCCTTCAGCCACTGGGCCTCATCCTTACCCTCGCTAAAGGCGTCCAGCACCCCCAGCTTTTCGGCCAGCCCGGCGAAGATGGCGAAGTCGTTGCGCGCCTCATGCTGCGGGGGAACGCATTGGTGCATCGGGAAGACATACAGCTGCGAATAGTCTCCGCCCATCTCCAGATCGTTACGCTCATAGCTGGTGGTGGCCGGCAGGACGATATCGGCATACTTGGCGGTGGCGGTCCAGTAGGGCTCGTTGACCACGATGGTCTCCGGGCGGCGCCAGGCGTCGATCAGATTATTGGTGTTCTGATGGTGCCCAAAGGGGTTACCGCCGGCGACGTAGACCATCTTCACATCGGGGTAGGTGACCTTACCGCCGTTAAAGTCGATGGTTTTCCCTGGGTTGGCCAGGCAGTCGGCGATACGCGCCACCGGGATCGGCGTGGGGCTGTTTTGCGGGGCATTGCCGGCAGAGATGCCGGAGATAATACCGCCGCGCGCGGTCGGGCTACCGCCGGAGGAGTAGTGGTAGCTAAAGCCAAAGCCGCCGCCGGGCAGGCCGATTTGCCCCAGCATGGCCGCCACGGTGACCAGCAGCCAGTGGGGCTGTTCACCGTGGTGCTGACGCTGAATGCCCCAGCCAGCCATGATCATGGTGCGGTGGTGCGCCATATCCCGCGCCAGGCTGCGCAAGGCGTCGGCGTCGACGCCGCTGATGGCGGCCGCCCAGGCGGCGTCCTTGACCACGCCGTCATCCTTGCCGTTGAGGTAGTCGGCAAAGCGATCGAAGCCCACGGTATAGGTGGTGAGGAAGTCGCTGTCGTGCAGTTTTTCGCTCAGCAGAGTATGGGCGATACCGAGCAGTATGGCCGAATCGGTGTAGGGGTGCGGGGCGATCCACTCGGCGTTGAGCTGGGTGGTACTGGCGCTGCGCACCGGATCGATGCTGACGATGCGGGTGCCTTTTTTCTTCAGCGCCTCGAAGCCGGTCTGGCCGACGTGGTCCGGCATATTCCAGCTGTTCTCAAGAGTGATCATGGGGTTACAGCCCCACAGGACGATCAGCTCACTGTGCTCGATGACGTTGGGCCAGGCGGTCTGCTGTTCATAGACCTCCATGGAGCCGACCACGTGGGTCATGATCACCTGGGCCGCGCCGGTGGAGTAGTCACCGGCGTAGCCGAGGAAGCCCCCGCTCAGGTTCATCAGCCGCTGCAGCAGGGTGCGGCTGTTGTGCAGCATGCCGACGCTTTTCCAGCCGTAGGAGCCGGCGTGGATGGACTGCGGCCCGTACTGTTTCTGCAGGCGGGCAATCTGCCCGCTGACCAGGGTCAGGGCCTGATCCCAGCTTACGCGCACCCACTCATCGCACCCGCGCAGCTCGGGGCGGCCGTGCTCTGCGCCGCCCTCCAGCCAGCTCTTGCGCACCATGGGATACTTGATCCGGTTGGCGGCGTGCACCTGGTAAGGCGCCATGGTGATCAGATCGTTGGGATAGGGATCGTCGCTGACCGGCTGCACGCCGACCATGCGTCCCGATTCGACGATGGCCTCAAAGGCGCCCCAGTGGGCGCCGGTCAGGATCCCCTTCTGCGCCGGCTGCAGGGCGGTAAACTGGGGCAGCGCCTGGCTAATCGCCTGCGCCAGCGCCGATTTCGGCCACAGTCCGGCCAGCAGGGGAGCGCCGAGCAGAGCCGCACCACCGGCGATAAAGCGGCGGCGGGATACGCACAGCGGCGCAGCGGGCAGGGATGTTGTTTTGCTCATCACTTGGGCTCCTTGGTGTTATCTGCACCGTTAGCGGACATATCGCTGGCGTGTTTCTGGACATACTGGGTCAGCAGGCGCAGCTGCTCTTCATTCAGCGAGGTGCGCGATGCCATGCCTTTCACCACGCCGATCCATTGGTTGGCGTTGAAGCGATCCAATGCGGTCAGGCCGTGGCAGCCGGTGCAGTTGGCCGACATCATATCGGCGGCATAGCGCCAGATGGGCTGTTCACTGCCGATGAGATTGGCCTTGGGCAGCCAGATGGACAGCGTTACCCGGTGCCATACCAGCCCGGTCGCGGCGTCGGTGTCGCTGGACTGCACCTTCACCTGTTTGCGGGCCGCCTCGCCCAGCAGCGCGGAGAGGATACGCTTGCCCTGCGCCGCATAGATCACCTGGTTAACGCCATTCTGCTGCCAGCCGCTCAGCTCACCCTCCACCATGTCCCCGCGGCGCTGCAGCACCCGGATCTCCGTCGATGGCATCAGGCTGCCGTCGCTGTGTGCCCCGGCCTGCGGCGCCAGGAAGAAGGGCTGAGTGGATATGGCGTAGAGCGTACGGGCACCGTCAGGGGTTTTCGCGGCGGCGGCGGCCAGCTCGCTAGCGCCGGCGGCGCTCAGGGCGCTCATATCCGGCAGAATATGGGCGACCCCCTTATGACAGTCGATACAGGTTTCCCCGTCCTTGATGGCGACGGGGTGCTGTTTGCGGGCTTCCGCGCTCTGATCGATGATATCCATGGCCTGGTAGCTATGGCAGGAGCGACAGGTGGCGGAGTCGTTGGCTTTCATGGTGTTCCAGACGCTCTGCGCCATGGCCAGCTTGTGGGCTTGGTATTTCTCCGGCGTGTCTATTTTACCGGTTAGCTCGCCGTAGACATCCTTCAGCGCCAGTACCTTGGTCTTCAGGAAGTCGAGGGGCTGCTGTGGAATATGGCAGTCGGCGCAGTCGGCCCGGATCCCCGGCTTATTCTGGAAGTGGACGCTGCCCTGATATTCGGCCAGAGGCTGTTGCATGGTATGGCAGGAGACACAAAACTCGGTGCCGCTGGTTTTGTGCAGGACGGTGAAGGTCGCAGCCAGCAGGGCAATGCCGAGGATGATCCCCAGTAGCACCAGCCACGGCCAACGCCGGCGTCGCCTGGGGGCGGCGTAACGATTGCTCATAATGATGACCTTATTATTATTGGAGAGAGTTTTTACTTGCCATTGTTGTTGGGAGCATCACCGCGCGCCGGGCCGGGCCGCTCGGTGCATTACTCCTCGGTAAATCATATTACTATTTCCGCTAGCTAACCCATTTTGCGTAGGAGGCAAAGGCATTTTCGTGAGCGGGTAGACGCTTTTGCGCGCCGGGATTAACCCGACGCTACAGGCTGGTCACACTTTGGCTACCCCGGCAGGGCGGGGAAGGGGGAAGGCGCCGCCGCGTTGGCAGGCGGCGGCGGCCGGGTCAAGCCTGGCAGTGGCGGGTTTGTAGACAGTCGATGACATCGCCCAGCGACAGCTGCTGATCCTGTAACAGCACCAGCAGATGGTAGAGCAGATCGGCAGACTCGTTGATCAGCTCATCGCGGTCATGCACGGCGGCCGCCAGCGCCGTTTCTACGCCCTCCTCGCCGACTTTCTGGGCGATACGCTTGGTCCCGCTGGCGTACAGCCGAGCGGTATACGAGCTTTGTGGATCGGCCGTTTTCCGTGCGGCCAGCAGCTGCTCCAGGTGATACAGAAACGGCCACTGCGCGCGGGCCGGGGCAAAGCAGCTGTCGCTGCCGAGATGGCAGGTCGGCCCCTGGGGATCGGCCAGAATCAGCAGCGTATCGCGGTCGCAGTCCGGGGTCATGCTGACCACGTTCAGGGTGTGACCGGAGCTTTCGCCCTTGGTCCACAGCCGCTGCTTGGTGCGGGAATAGAAGGTGACCTTACCGCAGCGCTCGGTATGATCCAACGCCTCTGGCGTCATATAGCCCAGCATCAGGACATCGCCGGAGCCGGCGTGCTGCACGATCGCCGGCATCATGCCGTCCACTTTGTTCCAGTCCAGACGCTCTTTTTGCTGTTGCGAAAGAAAACCTTGAGTTAGCACAGTCGAATCTCCACACCGTTGAGCGCCAGATAGCGCTTGAGTTCACCGATTTGAATAATCTGTTTATGAAAGACCGAGGCCGCCAGCGCGCCGTCCACGTCGGCCTGGCTGAAGGCCGCCAGAAAGTGTTCGGGGGCACCGGCGCCGCCGGAGGCGATCAGCGGGACGTGGCAGACGGCGCGGATCTGCTCTAGCTGGCGCAGATCGTAGCCGCTGCGCACGCCGTCCTGGTTCATCATGTTCAGCACGATCTCCCCGGCGCCGCGCCGCTGCACCTCCTGCACCCAGTCCGCCGTCTGCCAGGCGGTGGCGCGGGTGCGCGCCTCATCGCCGGTGAATTGGTAGACCCGGTCGCTGTCGCTGGCGGCGTCGTGCCAGGTATCGATACCGACCACCACGCACTGCACGCCGAAGCGATCCGCCAGACGGGTGATCAGCGCCGGATCGGCCAGCGCCGGCGAGTTAATGGAGATCTTGTCCGCGCCGTAGCTCAGAAGCAGCCCGGCCTCCTCGACGCTGCGGATCCCGCCGGCGACGCAGAAGGGAATATCGATCGCCGCGGCGACCCGAGCCACCCAGCTTTTATCGACCACGCGACCGTCGGCGGAGGCGGTAATGTCATAGAACACCAGTTCATCGGCGCCCTCATCGGCGTAGCGTTGGGCCAGCGGAACGATGTCGCCGATGATCTCGTGATTGCGAAACTGAACGCCTTTGACGACCTGGCCGTCGCGAACGTCCAGACAGGGAATTATGCGTTTTGCCAGCATGCGATGGCCTCCTTCACGCTGAATTTACCTTCCAGCAGGGCGCGGCCGACGATGACGCCCTGCACGCCGCTGCCGCGCAGGGCGGCGATGTCCTGCAGCGCGCCGATGCCGCCGGAGGATTGAAATGCGATCTGCGGATAGCGCGGGCAGATCTGGCGGTACAGCGCCACGTTGGCGCCGCCCAGGGTGCCGTCGCAGGCGATATCGGTACACAGTACGTGCCGCAGTCCCAGCGGCAGAAAATGCGCTACCGTCTGCTCCAGGGTCACGCCGGAGTCCTCTTGCCAGCCGCTGACGGCCACGCGCTTATCGCCATTGGCGGCGATGCGCACGTCCAGCGCCAGTACCAGGCGATCGGCGCCGAAGCGCGTAAACCAGCGGGCGACCTCCTGCGGCTGGCGGATCGCCGTTGAGCCGACCACCACCCGCGTCGCACCGGCGTCGAGCAGCGTGGCCACGTCCTCTGCGCTGCGCACGCCGCCGCCGACCTGTACCGGAACGCTCAGCGCGCGCAGCAGGCGGGTCAGCATGGGGAGCTGACGACGGGCGGGATCGCGCGCGCCGCTCAGGTCGACCAGGTGCAGCTGCGCTGCGCCCTGACGCTGATACTCCAGCAGCCGCGTCAGCGCATCGCCGTCATAGTCGCGCTGGCGGCCATAGTCCCCCTGATGCAGGCGAACGACGCTGCCGTCGATAAAGTCCAGTGCCGGAATGATCATGACGGCATCTCCAGAAAGTTTTTCAGCAGGCGGGCGCCGGCCTTGCCGGAGCGTTCGGGGTGAAACTGCACACCGTAGAAGTTATCGCGGCGCACCGCGGCGCTAAAGGTATAGCCGTAGTCGCACTGTGCCAGGGTGTCGGCGCACAGGGGATAGGCGTAGCTGTGTACAAAATAGAAGTAGCTGCCGTCGGGAATCCCGCGAAACAGGGGATTACCGGCCAGAGAGGTAACCTGATTCCAGCCGGTGTGTGGCAGCGGCAGGCCGGTGTCGGTCATCCGTTCGACCGGGGTGTCGACCAGACGGAGGCAGGGGACATCCCCTTCGGCGCTGCGGCTGGCCAGCAGCTGCATTCCCAGACAGATGCCGAGTACCGGCTGGGTACAGGCCCTGATCAGATCGATAAGATCGCGCTGGCGCAGCTGCTCCATGGCCGCGGCGGCGTTGCCGACGCCGGGCAGCAGCAGCTTGTCAGCCGCCAGCACCGCCCGCGCATCGCGGCTGACGGTCGGACGGCAGCCCAGGCGCTCCAGGGCATAGCGCACCGAGGCCAGGTTGGCGCAGCCGGTATCCAGAATCACCACGTTGCACGCTGTGGCCATCACAACACTCCTTTTGAGCTGGGTAAGCGGTCGTCTTCGATGCGGATCGCCTGACGCAGGGTGCGGCCAAAGGCCTTAAACAGGCTCTCTACGCGGTGGTGGTCGTTCTTGCCTTTGGTTTTCAGGTGCAGGGTCACCCCCATCGCGTAGGCGAGGGAGTGGAAGAAGTGTTCGACCATTTCGGTGCTGAGATCCCCGACGCGCTGGTGGCTGAATTCGGCCTTGAAGGAGAGGTAGGGGCGGCCCGAGATATCCAGGGCACAGCGGGCCAGGCACTCGTCCATCGGCAGGACAAAGCCAAAGCGGGCGATGCCGCGCTTGTCTCCCAGCGCGATGCGCAGGGCTTCGCCGAGCGCCAGCGCGGTGTCTTCGACGGTGTGATGATCATCGATATGCAGATCGCCTTTGGCCTCTATATGCAGGCGCAGGCCGGCGTGAGTGGCTATCTGATCCAGCATATGGTCAAAGAAGCCGATACCGGTACGGATGTGGCTCTCGCCCTGGCGATCCAGCCATACCTCCGCCAGCAGCGCGGTCTCACGGGTGACGCGCTCCACCTGGGCATGACGATCGCGGCGGGTCAGGCGTTCGGCGATCTGCGGCCAGTCCAGACTGACGCCATCGGTTGGGGTCGCGGCGTAGCGCAGCCCGTTGATCCCCATGTTGTGCGCCAGCTGCAGATCGCTGTCACGGTCGCCTATCACCCACGCGTTGGCTGTATCCAGCACGCCGGGCTGCAGATAGTCGTCGACCAGTCCGGTGGCGGGTTTGCGGCAGCGGCAGCCCTCCTGCGGCAGGTGTGGGCAGATCAGCACCCGCTCGAACAGGATGCCCTGCGAGGTCAGTATCTGCATCAGTAGATTGTGCGGCGCATCGAAGTCGGCCTGCGGAAAGCGTTCGCTGCCCAGTCCGTCCTGATTACTGACCATCACCAGATGATAGCCGGCCTGCTGTAGCCGCAGTAGCGCCGGAATGACCCCGGGCATCAGCGCCAGCTTGTCCAGACGATCTACCTGAAAGTCCTGCGGCGGCTCGGCGATCAGGGTACCGTCGCGATCGATAAACAGATATTTCTTCATTTACGCCTCTCCTTCCTGGCTAAAACGGCGCAGTACCGCGAGAACCCGCTCATGCTCCGCGGCGCTGCCGATGGTGATGCGCAGGCAGTCGTTTAGCGAGGGCTGACGGCGCTGATCGCGCAGGATGACGCCCTGCTGCCACAGAGCCTGAAAGATCGACTCTGCGCGGTCACTGCGAAAGATTAGATAGTTCCCCTGAGAAGGATAGACCTCTTGAATGCAGTCGCAGCGCAATAACTGTGCGATTAGCGCCTGGCGCTGTTCAATCACGTAGGCAACCCGCGTCCGCATGGCGGCGATCCCGGCGGGCGAGGTGGCCTGGGCGGCGATGTCAGCGACCGGTGATGCCAAAGGATAAGGGGCGATGGTTTTCTGCAGCAGTGCGATCACCTCGGCGCTGCCCAGCGTGAAGCCGCAGCGCAGCCCGGCCAGGGCAAAGGCCTTCGAGAGGGTGCGCAGCACCACCAGATGGGGGTAGTCGGCGAGCCAGGAGACCACGCTGGCGTCGGGGGCAAACTCAATGTAGGCCTCATCGACGACGACCAGCGTCCGCCCGGCGGTCAGCGTGAGCAGCGTGCGCAGATCATCGGGATTGAGCAGGTTGCCGGTCGGGTTGTTGGGGCTGCAGACAAACACCAGCTTGACGCCGTCGAGGGCGGCAGCGATGGCCGGCACGTCCAGCTGCCAGTCGGCGCGCAGCGCGACGCAGCGCCGTTCGACGCCGCTGGTCTCCGCGCTGACGGCGTACATGCCGTAGGTGGGCGGACAGTAGATCATGGCGTCGCGCCCCGGTTCGCAAAAGGTGCGGATCAGCAGCTCGATGCCCTCATCGGCGCCGCGGCTGGCCAGCACCTGCTGCGTTGTGACGCCGGCATAGGCAGCGTAGTTGGCGATAAGCTCGGCGGGCTGGCATTCCGGGTAGCGGTTAAAGGCCTCGCTGCGCAGCGGGTAGCTGATCGGCTGCGGGTACTCGTTGGCATTGAGCCAGACGTCGCCGCTGCCGCCGAGGCGGCGGGCGGACTGGTAGGGGGTCAGGCGCTGTATGTTTTCCCGCGCCAGTGCGGTGATCGGTTTCATGATTGGCTCTCCTGGATGGCGGCGACCCGCAGGCGGACGGCGTTGGCGTGGGCGTCAAGGCACTCGGCCTGCGCCATGGCTTCGACCGTCGGGGCCAGCGTCAGCAGGCCGGCGGGGCTAAGGCGTTGGACGGTCATGCGTTTCTGGAAATCCGCCAGGCCCAGGCTGGAGTGGGTGGCAGTGTAGCCGTAGGTCGGCAGCACGTGATTGGTGCCGGAGGCATAGTCCCCGGCGGACTCGGGCGACCAGTCGCCCAGAAACACGGAGCCGGCGCTGGTGATAGCATCGAGCCACGCCTCGGCGTCGCGGGTTTGAATGATGAGGTGCTCCGGCCCATAGCGATTGCTGATCTCAATGCACTGCGCCAGCGAACGGGTGACGATCAGGCGGCTCTGCGCCAGCGCCTGACGGGCGATGTCGGCGCGCGGCAGGGCGGCAAGCTGGGCCTCGACCCGTTCGGCGACCCGGCGAGCCAGCGGGGCATCGGGCGTCAGCAGGATCACCTGTGAGTCGGGGCCATGCTCTGCCTGGGAGAGCAGATCGGCGGCGATAAAGTCCGGGTTGGCCCCGGCATCGGCGATCACCAGTACCTCGGAGGGGCCGGCGGGCATATCGATGGCGGCGCCCTGAGGGCTTTGGCTGACCTGCCTTTTGGCCTCGGTGACATAGGCGTTTCCGGGGCCAAAGATTTTGTCGACGCGGGGGACGGATTCGGTTCCGAAGGCCATGGCGGCGATCGCCTGCGCGCCGCCGACCTGAAAGATTTCGTCGATGCCGCACAGGCGCGCGGCGTAAAGGATCGCTGGGTCGATCGGCGGCGGCGAGCAGAGGATCACTCTGCGGCACTGCGCCACGCGGGCCGGGAGCCCCAGCATCAGCACCGTGGAGAGCAGCGGGGCGCTGCCGCCGGGAATATACAGCCCGACGGAGTCCAGCGCGCGGGTGACCTGGCGACAGCTGACGCCGGGCTGGGTTTCGACCTCGACCGGGGCCGGGCGCTGGGCGCGATGAAAGGCCTCAATATTTTCGGCCGCCTGGCCCATGGCGCGGGTCAGCGCGTCGGGCAGGCGGTCGCCGGCGGCGTCGCGGGCCTGGCGTGACACGCGCAGGCTGGCGGGGGCCTCCCGGTCAAAGCGTTGGCTGAGGCGATGTAGCGCCGCATCGCCGTCGCGGCGAACCTGGGCGATGATCGCCTCAACGCTGGCGCTGATTTGCGCGGCGCTGGCGATCGCCGGACGCTGTAGCAGGCGCTGCTGCTGTTCGGGGCGACAGTCGTCCCATTGGATAAGCGTATCAAAGCGGGTCATGGCGTTACTCCATCATCTTTTCAATCGGCAGCACCAGAATCGAGCTGGCCCCCAGGGCCTTGAGCTGCTCCATAGTTTCCCAGAACAGGGTCTCGCTGCTGACCATGTGCATGGCGACGCGGCGCTTGTCGCCGGCCAGCGGCAGCAGGGTGGGGCGCTCAGCCCCCGGCAGCAGCGCCATAATCTCCTCCAGACGATCGCTCGGCGCGTGCAGCATGATGTATTTGGACTCCCGCGCCTGGATCACCCCCTGAATCCGGGTCATCAGGCGTTCGATCAGCGCCTGCTTGGCGGGAGGCATCTCGCCGTCGCGCTGAATCAGGCAGGCCTTGGAGCGGTAGATAACCTCGACCTCGCGCAGGCCGTTGGCCTCGAGGGTGGCGCCGGTGGAGACCAGATCACAGATGGCATCGGCCAGCCCGGCGCGCGGGGCAACCTCGACCGATCCGTTGAGCAGGCAGGATTTGAAGCGGACGCCCTGTCCATCCAGATAGCGCTTGAGCAGGTGAGGGTAAGAGGTGGCGATACGGCAGTCCTGCAGGCCGCGGGCGCCGTCATAGGGCGCATCGATGGGCATGGCCAGGGAGAGGCGGCAGGCGCCGAAGTCGAGGCGCCGTAGCAGGGTATAGCGCGGATCTTCGCCCTGAGCGCGCCGGGCGAGCAGCTCCTCCTCCAGCACGTTCTCGCCAATGATGCCCAGGTCAACCACGCCGTCCATCACCAGGCCGGGAATATCGTCATCGCGCACCCGTAGGATGTCGATGGGCATGTTTTCAGCAAACGCGATCAGCCGCTGCTGATGCAGGTTGATTTTGATCCCGCAGCGAGCCAGTAGCGCCTGTGAGTCCTCGCTCAGGCGGCCAGATTTTTGCATGGCAATGCGTAAACGTGCTTTGTCCAACATGGTGGTTACCCCTGTATTCTCCAGCCGGCGCCGCGGCGCCTGTGAATGATGAACAACAAAAAAGCCCTCGGAAGAAGATCTTCCGAGGGCTTTTTCACATCTTGCGTCTGCCGCCACTGGAAGATCCGTTGACCGTCTTCCAGCACACATCCGCCTGAAAGAACTAGTCAGGGTGATGGTGATGATGGTGGTTGAACAGTACGCGAGTCAGCATGATTGTAGTCCGTGGTTCGGTATCGCTTGTATACGCTGCGCAAAATGCGCTCAGTGATTTTTAACCTAAACCAAGTGTACGGCGTATGGCAAGCGCTTTTTTTGGCCGCTTGACGATGGGCGCGGTTCGCCCATCGTCGCGGGAGCATCAGGCGCCGGCAAACTTATACTTGGCGTTGACGTCCTGGGTCAGTTGGGTAAAGATTTGATTGGTCAGGGTTTGTGTCGTGCTGAGCGCGTCGCTGAAAACGCGATCCTCAAACTGCTGCACCAGCCGCTGGGCCTTGGCCGGATCTTTCTGGTAGGTGGCCAGATAGGCTTTTTCCATGTCGCGCTGCATGACGCTGAAGCTGGCCTCCTGCTGCTGATAGGCCTTTTGTACCATCGGCGCATATTTGTAATAGTCCATCATCACCAGCGTTTGCAGTTTCCGGAACTGCCACTGGGCAGAGACCGAGTCCGCTTTTCCGTCGGTTACCGTGCGGTAGGCCTGCGGGAATTGCTGGATACTATTGGCATAAACCGGAATAAAAATAGAAATACTGGGCATGCCATAGGCTAAATATTCCACATCGGCAATACCACGAGGTAAACCATCGCGCGCTTGTAAAATATGTGCCTGCTGGGTGCGAAATAATGACACCGGACGTAGACGATAATCGGGGGTTTGAGTATAAGGCTTGCGATCTATGTTCTCATAGGTATTTCGCAGCCCCTGTTTTACCGCGTCGATATCAAGTTTAGCCTCCGGTTTAGCAAAAACGGGGAAATTTTGTGGAGCCGTCAGTGAGGTCTTGATATCTGGCGTATAGAGATGCTGTAGCGCATATACTCGGGGATAGTTGTAATAGGGGTCGTTTTTCTCGTTATGCAGCGTATAGGCCTTTTCAAAATTAAAGTCGCCGTCGCGCTTAGGATTGTAAAGACCATATTTTTCGGCGGCGCTGATCAGCGTAGGCGATGCCATATAGTTGGCGCTGTCGTCAGGCTTATAGGTCTGCAGGCGCCCCTGGTTGCCGGTGACATAATAGTCATCCTTCGGCAGGCGGGTGGCCAGCCACTGATGGCCGCTGCCGGTTTCCAGATACCAGATGTCGTGCTGGTCGACGAAGGCGACGCCAAAGCCTTCGCCGGCGCCTTTTTCTTCAATAATTTTACCCAGACGGGCGGCGCCTTCGCGCGCTGAGGAGACGTAGGGCAAGATCACGTCGGTAATGCTGTCTTCGGTAATGCCGGTTTCGGGCAGATAGGGGTCATGTTTGAGAGCCTCGGGGCTGGCGAAGATCGTCTCTGTTGCCGTCATTCCCACGCCTTTTTGGTTAAATCCAGCGGCCCCCCAGGTCATCTGATCGGGCAGTTTCCCCTCTTTGCCATTGGAGAATGAAGTATAAGCAAAAGCTTTTTTGGGGACAGAATAGGTGAATTTATTTTCATTGGCATGGAAGGTGCCACTGCTATTTTCTTTGGCCTGATGGTTTAGCATCACTTTCGATAGCGTGGGATCATGATCTTCGGTGCGGGCAATAATTCTAGAGCCATCGCTGGTGGCGCCGGAGGCCACTAAGATGGTGGTGCAGGCTTCGCTATTCAAGACGCCACCTGCGGCGATCAAACTAGAAATCAGGACGGCGCAAGATTTAAATTTCATCGGTAAGACTCCCATTGAAGAATTACTGGGATTATTGCACCAGGTTTTATTTAATTATTTTAACTGCATCATATTTCTTAGCGTTAAACACCAATATTTTATGATTTTGTGGAATTTTTATATGCAAATGCGCCATTGTTACGAATGTTTAAACCAAATGATGTTGCCCATGTAACATATGTTATTAAGGATGTCCTATGTGGCTCTTTAATATGCGAATTGGTTATTTGTCTCGTATATCGATATTAAAAATAAATTTTTCTCACCTCCCGCTGTCGCCTAGTATGAAAAACGGACGCCATCCGCTCGCCATCTGCCTGGTGTCGACAGTTATCTCATTGATATTCCTGTCACTATTATCCCTGTGGGTGGGCGGTCATTTCGCCGCTGCGCGGGGGAGCCATTCGGGAGGTATGCCATGTCTCATGCCCATCTGTTGGACGCACTACAGCCCCATGCGGCGGCGATGATCCCCCTACGCCGCCAGCTGCATCGCTACCTGGAGCTAAGCGGCAGCGAGTCGCAGACCGCCGATCTGCTGGCGAGTCATCTGAGCCAGTGGGGCTATCGAGTGACGCGGGCTATCGGCGGGCATGGGCTAGTGGCGACGCTGCAGGCCGGGCAGGGGGAGCGTACGCTCGGCCTGCGGGCCGACATGGATGCCTTGCCGATCCAGGAGCGGGGGGAGCGCGCCTGGCTGAGCCGCCATCCCGGCGTGGCGCACAGCTGCGGTCACGATGGACATTGTGCCATCCTGCTCTGTGCCGCTCACTACCTTGCCGAGCAGCGCCGCTTTAATGGCACCCTGCATTTGATCTTTCAGCCGGCGGAGGAGCGGTTAAGCGGTGCGCAGGCGATGATCGCGGATGGACTATTCGAGCGTTTTCCCTGCGATGCCCTATTTGCACTGCACAACATGCCGAATCTGGCCGGTATGCAGGGCGAGGTGGGGGATATCGCCATCCGCCCCGGGCCGCTGATGGCCGCCTCCGACGAGCTGGAGATCGTGTTGAGCGGGGTTGGGGGACATGGGGCTTTTCCCCAGCTGTGTATCGACGCCACCCTGGTGGCCAGCCATCTGGTGGTTGCCTTGCAGAGCATCGTGGCACGCAATACCGATCCATTACAGGCGGCCGTGGTGACCGTCGGCAGTCTACAGAGCGGGCAGGCGGCTAATGTGATCAGCGATAAGGCGCTGCTGCGGGTCAGCGTGCGCAGTCTACAGCCCGCGCTGCGCCAGCAGACGCTGCAGCGTATCGAACAGTTGACCCATGCGATCGCCGCCGCGTTCGGTGCCCAGGCGACGATCGTCCAGCTTGGCCGCTGTCCCTGCGTGGTCAATCACCCCGATGCCAGCCATCTGGCCTACCGCAGTGCCTGTGCGCTGTTGGGCGAGCCGCGGGTGCATCAGGATCCCCCGCTGATGATGGGCAGTGAAGACTTCGCGCTGCTGCTGGAGCAGGTACCTTGGGGGGCCTATGTGCTGGTCTATGGCGGCGCGGGCGGGGCCGCGCTGCATCAACCAGAGTTCGATTTTAACGACGCTATTCTGCTGCCCGCCGCCGCCTTCTGGTGCGCGCTGGTGGCGGATTATCTGCGCTAGCCACGCCTCATGGTGGTAAGGGACGCGGTGAAGACTCAGGATGAGGAGAAGAGGATATGGCGCGGGTGATCCGGAGTGGCGAGCGCAAGGTGTTCATCGGCGATAATCGGCTATTGCTGGGCATCGTCTTGAGTATGTTGACCTATTGGCTCTTCGCCCAGTCGTTATACAACGTCGTGCCGGCGGTACAGCACAGCTTGCCCGTCTCCCCCGGTACGCTGAGTCTGGCGATCAGTTTAAGCGGCCTGTTTGCCGGTTGTTTCATCGTGCTATGCGGTGGACTGGCGGATCGTCTTGGGCGGCGTCGCCTGAGCTATATCGGCCTGCTGCTGAGCTTAGTGGGGTGCGGTATCCTGGTGCTGGCGCAAAACGGCGCCCATCTGCTGGTTGCGCGCGCCTTGCAGGGGATCTCTGCCGCCTGCATCATGCCGGCGACCCTGGCGCTCATTAAGGTCTATTACCAGGGAGCGCGCGCGCGTCAGCGCGCCTTAAGCTTCTATGTGATGGGGTCATTCGTCGGTTCGGCGTTGAGTTCATTGCTGGGCGGCGCTATCGCCGCCGTCTTGGGATGGCGCGGGATCTTCCTCGTCTCGGCCATGGTGGCCCTGCTGGCGATGGGATTGATCCGTCACGTGCCGGAGAGCCGTAACGACGGGGAGGCGCCGGCGCTCGATTACGCCGGTGCCGCCTCCCTGACCCTCTCGTTACTGGCGCTCAACTTGACGCTGAGCAAGGGCGGTGAGTGGGGATGGCTGAGTGGCGCGACCCTGCTAGGTGTGCTGCTGACCGGCGGACTCTTGGCGCTCTTCATTACCACCGAGCGGCGTCTAGGCAGTCGCGGCTTCGTGGACTTTTCGTTGTACCGCGATCGGGGTTATCGCGCGGCCTCACTCTCTAACTTCTTCGTCAATTGCAACGTCAGCACGTTGGTGATCGCCAGCCTCTATCTACAGCGAGGGCTAGGCATGACGGCATTGGCGGCGGGGCTGATGACCATCACCTATGCTGCCGCCGCGGTCGCGATGGTTCGGGTGGGGGAGAAGCTGTTGCAGCGCATAGGGGCCCGGCTACCGATGCTGTGGGGGTGTGTGCTGATCGCCGTGGGTACGGTGCTGATGACGATGACGTTCTTACCGAAGAGCAGCTATCTACTGGGACTTGGCATCGGCTATCTGCTGCTGGGGATCGGTATTGGGGCCTATGCTACGCCCTCGACAGAGACCGCCATCGCCCAGGTGGCTAAGGAGAGAGTGGGCGTCGCGGCGGGGCTGTACAAGATGACCAGTGCGTTAGGGGGCGCCTTCGGCATCGCCGTGGCGCTGGCTCTGTTCAGCGCCGCGGGCGCGAGCGATGCCGCCAACCTGGCTTATGCTGGCGCCTTACCGCTGTGGGTCAATGTCGCCTTCAGTCTCCTGGCCGGTGGCGTGGTGCTGTGGCAGCTTCCGCCGTCTGCCGTCTCCTCCTCCTCGTCCTCCGCTTGAGTACGCAGGGGGCGGCGTATCGTGCCGCCCTCATCGTCGCGAGTAACAATTGTATAACCGCCGCGGTCAGCGTAGCCTTAGAGAGAGATAACCCGGCGACGGGGTGAAGCGGAGCCGAGATGAGGAGAACGCAATGCAGCGAGTGGCTATCGTAGGGTTAGGTTGGTTAGGAATGCCGCTGGCGTTATCGCTGATGGCGCGTGGTTATCAGGTGGTGGGCAGCAAGACCACGCCGGATGGGGTTGAGGCGGCGCGGATGAGCGGCGTGGAGTGCTATCCCCTGCGGCTGGCGCCGCAGCTGGAGTGCGACGACGAGGATCTGGCGCAGCTGCTGAGCGTAGATGCCCTGGTGATCACCCTGCCGGCCAGCTGTGGGAACGATGAGGGGATGGGCTACCGTCAGTCGGTGCGTCAGCTGGTCGACAGCGCGCTGGCGTACGGCGTAGCGCGGATCATCTTTTTGAGTTCGACGTCGGTCTACGGCGCCGCGCGCGGCGAGGTCAACGAGGATTCTCCGCTGCAGCCTAACACCCTGGCCGGCCAGGCGCTGACCGATCTGGAGCGCTGGCTGCACGATCTGCCCAATACCTCGGTAGATGTGCTGCGGCTGGCCGGGCTGGTGGGTGAAGGGCGCCATCCGGGACGTTTTCTGGCCGGTAAAACCGATCTGCCGGGCGGTAATGTAGGGGTGAATTTGCTGCACCGGGACGACGCCATCGCTGCGATCATGCTGCTGCTGGCGCAGCCTCAGGGCGGCCACGTTTATAATCTGTGTGCGCCGCAGCATCCGGCTCGCCGGGCCTTTTACCCGCCGCTGGCGCGTGCGCTCGGCCTGACGCCGCCGGCGTTTCGCAGCGATGACGATGCGACAGCGGGTAAAGCGATAGACGGAACCCGTATCAGCCATGAGCTGGGCTTCGTTTACCGCTATTCCGATCCCACGATCATGCCCTTTGATTAGCCGGCGGGGCGTCGACATGCGGCGCCCACGATGATCACATTTTATCGCTGGTGTTTTTTTGTATCGGCAGGTAAAAAAGAGGGGATGAAACGGCGGTGGTAACGGGGAGTAATCGGTATAAATCGAGTGTTGGTATGAATGGTATCACAAACCGACTATTTCTATTGAATGTCGATTATTTTATTTACTATTCAGCCGGTTGAATTACGTTACGATCAGCTATCCGTAGAAAAGCGCGCCGCACAGGGCGGCGCGCCGTGCCTCATCAGGCCAGAGATCCCCACATATCGTATTCGTCGGCATTTTCAATGGTTACGCTGACGATATCGCCCGGTTTGACCCCTCGCTCCCCGTTCAGGTATACCACACCGTCGATCTCCGGCGCATCGGCCATGCTGCGGCCAATGGCGCCTTCCTCGTCAACCTCATCGATGATCACCGGCAGCGTCAGCCCCACTTTCTCCTGCAGACGCTCGGCGGAGATCTGCTGCTGCAGCTGCATAAAGCGATCGAAACGCGCCAGCTTGATCTCGTCAGGGATCTGGTCGGGCAGTTCGTTGGCGGCGGCGCCTTCAACCGGACTGTATTGGAAGCAGCCAACGCGATCCAGGCGTGCCTCGCGCAGGAAGTCCAGCAGCATCTGGAAATCCTCCTCCGTCTCGCCGGGGAAGCCGACGATAAAGGTCGAACGCAGGGTCAGCTGCGGGCAGATCTCGCGCCAGCGCTTGATCCGCTCCAGCGTACGCTCAACGGCGCCGGGGCGCTTCATCAGCTTCAGAATGCGCGGACTGGCGTGCTGCAGCGGGATATCCAGATAGGGCAGCAGCTTACCCTGCGCCATCAGCGGGATAACGTCATCCACGTGCGGATAGGGGTAAACATAGTGCAGGCGGATCCAGATCCCCAGCGTCGCCAGCTGTTCACACAGGCTGAGCATGCTGGTTTTGACCGGCTGACCGTTCCAAAAGCCGGTGCGGTGCTGGATATCCGCGCCGTAGGCGGAGGTATCCTGCGAGATGACCAGCAGCTCACGGACGCCGGAGTCGGCCAGACGCTTGGCTTCGTCCAGCACCGAGCCGATTGGTCGGCTTTCCAGCTCGCCGCGCAGGGAAGGGATAATGCAGAACGCACAGCGGTGGTTACAGCCCTCCGAGATTTTCAGGTAGGCGAAATGCTTGGGCGTTAGCTTGACGCCCTGCTCCGGCACCAGGCTGGTGAAAGGGTTGTGCTGCGGCTTGGCCACGTATTTGTGCACGTGGTGTAGCACCTGCTCATAGCTGTGCGGCCCGGAGATCTCCAGCACCTTGGGGTGGACTTCCCGGATCTGGTTCTCTTTGGCGCCCAGGCAGCCAGTCACGATGACCTTCCCGTTTTCATGCAGCGCTTCGCCGATGGCCTCCAGAGACTCCTGTACCGCGCTGTCGATAAAGCCGCAGGTGTTAACGATCACCAGATCGGCGTCTTCATAGGTAGGCACCACCAGGTAGCCTTCGGTGCGCAGCTCGGTCAGGATGCGCTCGGAGTCGACCAGGTTTTTCGGGCAGCCGAGGGAGACGAAACCGATTGTCGGTTGGCGGGATTGATTGCTCATAGCGTAAAAATTCATCGTGTCTGGTTATGATAGGGCAGGGATTTTACAGCGCTCTGCGCTGAAATTGTACCGCTATTTATTCGGGGGGGCGTCGAGCGCTTTTCCTGCTTCAGCGTGCGTTTCCGCGGGACGCGGCGCGCTGTAGCCGAGCGCCGTCTCTCCCACGCAGATAACGTCTAGGAGAGCTAACCTTTCACTTTTTTTAAAAATATCCGCCTAATTAGTCTATGGTATATTTTGATCACTGATTTTTTGCTATCAAGGCTTTTCCTTTTTTGCTTTTGTGCATCGCTCTTGAGCCGTCGCTCCTTTTCTATCGTTGACGTCTGTTTGTCCACGTCATGGGAGAGGATGAGATCAGTATTAAGGGAGTAAGTACGAACAAAGCGCGAGAAGTAGAAATAGCGCCAGGCATCGGCCTCTACCCTGACAGGGGCGTTGAGGGTAAGCAGAGTGCGCGCCGCCTTATTGGTTATCACATAGCCATGCGTCAGCGTTGGGGCATTGGATTCATAAAAAATATAGTCATCAGACAACGCTATCATTTTATTTTTATAAATAAATTTAGTTTTATATAGCAATAGTGCGATATTATCTTCTTTACTTATCCTCTTTTCTATCAACGCAATCACATGGACTGTATCGTTGTGCAGGATAGCATCATCTTCAAGAATGAGTGCAAAAGGGAGTTGCTCCGCGATGATCCGTCGATAGAGGGCGTTATGACTGAGTGCACAGCCCATCTCGCCACGGCTTAAGTAGTAACGTGCATCGGTGTTGATAAGGCTATCCAGATCGCTATCGGTTAAATTTATGCCGCATACGGCGTCAATTATTTCAAATTTAATCTTGAGTCGTTTGCATTGCTGAATGATTTCATTCTTTTTTTGAATATCACTCTTTAAATTTATAATAAATACCCGCATACTAACCCCTGTCAAATGTTTTTATAGCGCTGGAATGTCTCTATGTTTAAACGTTGGCTTTGTATTTACTGCTACCATAATGACGACTATTGACTTTTTTATTTTAAAAAATCTAATATATTATTTTTAATCACATTAAATGCTAATGTAAGTAGTATATAGCCGTGATAATCGCAGCTGAAATGGATGCATGGTTTTTAACTAGAGGGAGGCGATGTGTCTTGAAGACGCGGCAGAGGTATCCCTCTCCTGCGCTTTCTCTAGGGGGCTCTGGCTTAGCGCTATTGCCGCGTAAAAATGCAATAAGGACTCGATAGCTATTTTGGGAGATACCGCGGCTAATGCAGGGTAACCTTGAGAGGAGGCGCGGCAGCCCGCGATATTCTGGAGCGTTATCCGTCATCGGGTTTATCTGGCGCGTTGGCGAGGCCAATTTTAAGAGCGCGCAGGTAATCGGCTGACTCAGGACAACAGCGAGCACCCTGTGCATTTATCTGAGCGCTCGCTGACGACTGAAAAAGTGAACAGCCTAACGGGATGGCTACGCTAAACGGTGGCGCTTATAGAATGTTATTATTCTGCCTCATTTTTTTTAGAAATGGTCGCCGGCAGATCTTGTGATAAAATTTCACCAACGAATTTTTTCGGTCAATACGTTCCCTTAACCTGATCTGTATTGGCGTACGAGACAGTCGCTCCTTCTCTATTGTCGAGTTTTCTTTGGACTGATCTCTTGAGTCAACTAAATTAATATTCAGTGAGTATGGCCGAATGTTTTTTTCGTAATAAAAATTACGCCAGGCATCCGCTTCGAAGCGAACCGGGGTATTGATTGCTGTAATGAGGCGTGCGGTTTTGTTGGTAACCACATAGCCATGGGTACATGTTGGAATATTAGATTCATAAAGGCTATATTTTTTAGATAGCTTTATTTTTTTGTTTCTGTATACGCAGCTCGTTTTATATAGCAGGTATGCATGGCTGTTTTCTTTATCTATAATGTTTTCGATGGCGTGAATAACCTCATTAAGATCATCATGTAAAATGGCATCATCTTCGAGAATTAACGCGTATGGTAGGTCTTCTGTTATTATTTTTTGATATATCCGCAGGTGGCTAAGGGAACAACCTATCTCACCTTTGGTTAAATATATTTGAGCGTCTTTGTCAATTAAACGATCGATCTCTGCTGCGTTGAGATCGATGCCGGAGACCGCCTCGACAATCTCATGGCTAATGTTTAATCTGTTGCACTCACTTATTATTTCGTGCTTCTTCTGAAGATCTCTTTTTAAATTTATAATAAATACTTTCATCGGGTGTTGTGTCTTTCAAATTTAATACCACATGATACATTTTGTATCAAATTAAATCCAGGGTTTTATCATACGATTGATTTTTACTCACCGAGAGGCGTGTGTTTGTTCGATAGGGAGCCGGGTCTTGGCCCGCTACCCGCATGTGATCCATTCATAATTAGGAATAAGCGACCTCTGATCCCGACCCCGAATATGCTCCAGTCGTAATCAGGAATAACTCGCCTCATTCTGGCTGTATATTCTGGCAAGCGGCAGATTTTTCAGCAAATTCGGCGGGATCATCCTGCCCTGTGCAGAATGGGGACGCTTCTGGTTATCGTGTATGCCAGGCCTCGATTTTGCACCGAGCCTCCTCCAGGGAGATGAACTCGTTCTCATTCAGGTAGTTCTGTCAATCTACTGACCTACTGACCTACTGACCTACTGACCTACTGACCTACTGACCTACTGACCTACTGACCTACTGACCTACTGACCTACTGACCTACTGACCTACTGACCTACTGACCTACTGACCTACTGACCTACTGACCTACTGACCTACTGACCTACTGACCTACTGACCTACTGACCTACTGACCTACTGACCTACTGACCTACTGACCTACTGACCTATTGACCTACTGACCTACTGACCTACCTGTCGCTTAAGGTGTCCACCGCCGCGTTGTCCGTCGCCGTTCTCGGGCGTGAGAAGTCGATCCTAATCCCGCTTTCATACACCCGCCTATCCAGTATTTTCTCTGTAAATTCAGAGCCACTATCGGTTTTCAGCAACTGCGGTCAAAGACGCCTGAACGCTATGCTGCTCAGCATCCCAGCATCCCAGCATCCCAGCATCCCAGCATCCCAGCATCCCAGCATCCCAGCATCCCAGTATTCCAGCATCCCAGTATTCCAGTATTCCAGTATTCCAGCTATTTCTGTCGAACGCAGATTCTGTCTCGCGCATATTTTCAGGCATTCGCGGGTGTAACGGTCGATAGCCGTCAGCCGGCGCAGTCGCCCTCCGTCAAACAACGCATCAGAGACAAAATTCATGCCCCAGACGTAAGTTTGGAGGCCGGCCCTTAGGCCGCAGCGTGCCGCCGCTGGGCAGATTTATTGCGGCGTGGCTGCTTGAGAGCCCCTGCTCACCGTCGGGGCGGTAGATGTGCGCGCTACCCTTCACGCCGGAGCATCACGTGTACCCGGCGATATCCGTAGTGAATTCGCACTTCGCTGATCTCCCGAATACACGGGTGCAGTGCGCTGTCATCGGCAGCAACGAAAAGATACCTGAACGAACGGCGATTAACCCGCAGTGCAAAACAGACCGCTCTTTCGCTAGCGCCATAACGGGCCTATAAATCCCGGCTTCATTCGCGCAACGGTGCCAGCGTCAGCGCTTTTTTGCCAATACGTCCTGCAGCATCGCCTTGTCGCGGCTGAGATCGGCAACTAGCCTCTTCAGCCGCAGATTTTCCGCTTTCAACTGTCGCATCTGTCTGAGTTCAGAAGGGGAAATTCCATCGTATTTCTTTCGCCATGTGTAAAAAGTGGCGTCGGAGATATCCAGCTTGCGGCAGACACCCGGCGTGGACGAACCCAGCTCAGCCTGCTTCCTGCTTCAGGGCAAAGATAATCTGCTCTTCGGTGAATCGTGGCTTTTTCATTGGCACCACCTCCGTTCAGGGGAGCGTTTATCATGCCGGCATTCTGTTTCTGAACGGAACAGGATTTTGGGGCAGGGTAACCAACATGATGGCCGTTCACTACTTTATTAAAATGACACTGATATAATATGGCATGACTGCGCCTTTTGCTGTTTGTCATGATTCTTTGAATTTATCAATTAATGCCTCCCTGATATAACGATGAAACGTATCGTTATCCATTAACTCATGCCAGTATAATTTGCTTTGCAGGGATATATCACTATTGGTTATCTCTACGCTAAGAAGGTTAAATTTTGTTATAATGGTATCGCTTAGGTAGGCAAAACTGTCGCTTGTTTCTAAAATATCTACGATAGCCCGAATAGACTGAGTGCAGAAGGTTGATGATGATAACCCTGGTATCTTTCCAAACTTATCATTGTATGCGATAGATAGGGCTGCCGGACGTTCTATTAGCTCGATATACTTGAATTGACCTAACGCCTCACCGGTTGTATGTACACCTGCAAGAGGATGGCCTTTTCTCACTGCAAAGGAGAAGGTATGCTGGCGCATATCTAACGATTTTATGCTATTAGGCGTATCACTGAGATGCCCAATGAAAAAATCTATTTTTCCAGAGAGGAGATCCTGCATCAAGTTAGCGTTTCTTGACATTATTTTAAATGATACATCATCACTTATGTTGAGGTCTTGCTTGATTTTGTTTAGTAATTCAATAAGTTCTGCGACATAGACATCTGAGTTAATGCAGATGGTATATATGTTTTTGCTAGGTCTAATGTCATCAGAATAAATGTCAATAATGTTATAAATATTTTCTATGTGAGTAATTACGCCTTCCAGTTTTGGCAATAACTCATCGCCAAACGAAGTTAACACCATACTGTTTTTGCTTCTCACCAGAAGCTGATCGTTAAAAATCTCTCTCAGCCGAGAGAGTTTCTGGCTTACAGCAGATTGGCTAATGCAGAGCTCATCAGCAACGCTTTGCACGCGCTTTAGCTTTAGCAATAAATATAGAGTTATCAGTAGGTTGCTGTCATACTTTATCGCTTTTGGAAATGTATTTCTAAACATATAGTCATGTGCTCTGGTGGCGAGAGAGTAAGATCACTTGTAAGTGATTGATATTTTTTGATCGTGATAAAAATTATTATGGCACTATAAAGACATACATCCGCAAAATAGATGTAATTGTATTATACATGAAAATATTATTTTTTCATTGTCAATATAAAAATAAATTATTTTTTAGAAGCGTTTTTTCAGGTGATTCTCATTCTATACGCTATCAATGAGGTGATCGTATGCATCGTGACGCTTTCAAAGCGTAGCTTGGTTTACATTAAGTTACATTAATTTTCATTATGTTACACGCTTATTGGTATATTAAATATCTATTATTTTGCATGTATATAACAAATAGTTATAATGGGATTGCCATGATCTGCTTGGCTGAGGAGCAATCTCCTTCTTCCAAGATTTTTCTCGTAGGAGAAGGAAATTGTTTGAGTGACAATGTGCTTGAATAATAATGTGGATATAATTAAGAGAGATATAAGTTACGTCATCGAATATACAAACTATATATAACCACGATTGTAAATCAAGGTTTGCTCTCATATCGAGATGCGTTGACGCTATAATTGTCAAAAAATAGATAGAAATGGTCGTGCTATCAGTATGTTTCTTCGTGTTGATTATGGGGGCGTGAGATCTTAACTGGTTGTTTTGTTGATGGCGAGCAATGCCGAAATGAGGTGATTATAATTAGATAAGAGAATGGATCTCTCTTGCTTATTTTTTATTCCAATCATATGAATAATCTTATTTTGGCATCGGTATATCGCATTCTTTGATTTACGGCATATAATAGACACCTCTTTTACGCTAGTACCATTGGCCATCATTCTTAACATGGCAATATTATCTTCTGATATCTTTATTTTCTTCTCAAGTGTGTAGTTATCAATTTTTTCATCCATCTCAAATATTAGTGATATTGCTTGTTTTATTTCTTCCAGTGTACTGGATAGTGGGATTGATGATGTCATATTAAATTTAGAGAAAACACCATCCAGTAATGATGTGATGATGAGCTGCTTGCAAATGGATTTTTCACTGATTGATTTTATTGCATTTAATAATGAAATGGATAAATCCTCGTTGCCAACGGCATATATGATCCCTATGTAGTTAACAATTTTACTTTCTATATCTCCTATGTTTTCTATATCAATATGTTCAATGCTCATCGTAGATATTGAGCGAATCAGCTCAGTAATAGATAAATCTAATAGTTGGTTTTTGCAAAAAAAAGCAATTTTTTTATCGCTAGTGAATGAACTTATATTCATAACGTGCTCCATTTGACTTGACCGTACATTTGCCATTCTACAAATGATTTATTCATTTAGTAATGATTAATTATCGATGTTTTGATGTTTTTCAGTTGAGGTCGTTTGTATACTATTGTTTAAGGACTATAGATAAGTATTAAATATGTTAATATTTAATTTATTTTACTGTCAAATGAATTTATGACGACCGTGGATTATTTTTCTTAATGTCTTAGATTAGCTGATGTAATGTGGCGTGGCATTAACTCTATTTTATATAATTAACGGTGAAGATTACTCGCTAACGTTATCTGTCTGTAGGTGATTTTATTGTCTTTGCGGCTTTGGGTTTATTTTGTAATCAACTGTTTTAATTGATTTTTTTGTCTACATTATTAATTCTTATTCCATGCTTTAATTTATTTGATTTGTCTCCTGGTTTGATGACTGGATATTATTGATTGACAGCGTGTAACTAGGCCGATAAGCAGCTGCTGCGCTGCAGCTACGCTTTCGCTCTAGGTCAGGAACTTTGGTTAATCCAGCTCAGATCAAGTTAAGCCTTGAATATGGTTAATCCTGCTCAGGTCAGGTTAAGCCTTGAATCTTGAGCTAAGTAATCAGTCAAGCTTGCTTATCTTTGATTTTACCTGGTATTTGTTTTTGATGCACTGTGAATTTTTGAGATGTATCTATCCCAATGGATGACTATTTTTTTAATTTTGTTTTTCAGGGATAACACTAGGTGGATAAACGATAACCTATTTTAGTTTATCCTATTGGTACAACTAATCTATACATAATGTATATCTAAGGATATTTTGCAATGAAATTGAACAAGCTTGTTGTTATGCTGGGGCTGGTTGCTGCTACGACTAGTGGTGCTGCATTTGCCGCAACCGAGGGATCAGGCACTGTGACTTTTAAAGGTGCAATTATCGATGCACCGTGTTCCATTACGCCTGATACCACTGATCAAACCGTCAATCTGGGACAGGTCTCCAGTAATGCGTTGCTGGGGGGGGTACATCTTCTCCGCAGCAGTTTAATATTAAACTGGAGGGATGTGACGTTTCAGCGTTGGCTAAGAAAACCGTGACTACCGCATTTAATGGTGTCGCAGATGGTGATAATTTGAGTCTGCAAGGCGGGACAGCAGCTGGTGCCGCTATCGTTATCGTGGACTCTACCGGTGCCCCGATCAAAATTAACGATGCTATTGGCGGTGCACCTGAATCCATTGTGGATGGTAGCAATACCCTACATTTCTCTGCCTACCTGAAAGGTGATACTGGTTCTAGTGCGATTCAGACCGGTGATTTTGCCTCTGTTGCAAGCTTCGTTTTGGCTTACCAGTAAGGCTCTGCGCATGTCTGGCCGGGTATTTTACCTGGCCATTTCAACACAAGGCTTGAGTGGGGGTGGCATGCGTTATTGCGGTTTTACTATAGTGGTACTTTACCTGCTGGCGTTACCTGCAATATCTAGGGCAAGTGACTTAGGTACGGGTTATGTCAGGATGCAAGGTTCCATTATTGATACACCTTGTTCCATTGCCGTGGAGAGCCGTGATCAGATCATTAATATGTCTGTGGTCCCCGTTGCACAAATTATGCGTGATAGCTATGGTCCGACGCGATCGTTTCGTATTCGGCTAGATCACTGTGATTTAGCCAGAGATAATCCTAACCAGCCAGATTGGAATACGTTTCGGGTGACATTTGATGGTGCTGCGACACACCATGATCTCTTCGCAGTAAGTGGGGAAGGTCGAGGGGTGGGACTGCAAATCGCCGATGAGGCTGATAATTTAGCTATTCCCGGAGTGAAAATGCCTGCAGGTAATCTTCATCCTGGTAGTAATATGCTGTATTACACGATGCGTTTGGTTACTAACCACAAGAAGTTGCAGGCGGGAGCGTACCGGACATCTATTCGTTTTAAATTGGATTATTACTGATGCAAGGGCATGAGGTTCGTCGTTTTGTTATTCGCCCGTTGTCAGTGGTAGTATCGCTGGCGATATTTGGGCAGTCAGTATTAGCTGCACAAAGCGTGGAGTTTAATACCGACGTCTTGGATGTTAAGGATCGGAGCAGCATCGATTTAAGCGAGTTTTCCCAGGCCGGATATATTATGCCTGGGGAGTATAACATGGTGGTCTATATTAATAAAAATGCGCTACCAGAGCAGACCGTAAAATTCCTTGCTCCAGATAATAATCCTAAAGGCAGTGAACCGTGTATCACTCCCGATATGGTCGAGCGTCTGGGGCTGAAAACGAGTGCATTACGTGATGTAAGTTATTGGCATCAGGGGCAGTGTCTGAATTTTGATTCCCTTAAAGGGATGTCGGCTCAAGGTGAGCTGGCCAGTGCTTCTCTATATTTGAACATACCTCAAGCTTATCTTGAATATACTGCGAAAGATTGGGACCCACCAGCGACTTGGGATGATGGTGTAGCAGGACTATTATTTGACTATAATTTCAATACTCAACTTACTCGATCTCATCGGGGCGATGGTACTCAGTCAGTAAGCGGTAACGGAACGACGGGGTTTAATCTTGGGGCGTGGCGTTTTCGTGCTGATTGGCAAGGGAATTATAATCATAACTCAGAACCAGGCAATAGTAATAACAGCGAGCGTAGCTGGGATTGGACGCGTTACTATGCCTATCGTGCCATTACCGCTCTGCGGGCTAAGTTAACGCTAGGCGAAAGTTATTTAAACTCCAGTATATTTGATAGCTTTCGCTATTTGGGTGCTAGCCTGGAGACCGATGACAACATGCTGCCACCCAATCTACGCGGCTATGCGCCAGAGGTGACAGGCGTGGCGAATACCAATGCTAAGGTAACCATTAGCCAACAGGGACGTGTACTGTATGAGACTACGGTAGCTGCCGGTCCGTTCCGGATTCAGGATCTCAACTCGGCAACAACCGGTACGCTGGATGTTAAAATTACTGAAGAGGATGGTTCGGTGCGTACCTACCAGGTGAATACGGCTAATATTCCTTACCTGACGCGTCCCGGGCTAGTACGCTATAAGTTGGCCTTGGGAAGGCCCTTAGATTATCAGCACAACCAACAAGGGCCAGGGTTTGTCACCGGGGAATTTTCTTGGGGTATCAATAACGGGTGGTCGTTATACGGTGGCTCCGTATTAGCGGGTAGTGATTATAATGCGCTAGCGCTCGGCATTGGGCGAGACCTGATGGCTTTTGGCGCATTATCGTTTGATATCACTCAATCCACTGCCGAACTACCGCAGCAAGGGGTGAAGAGCGGGGGATCGTATCGCCTGAGTTATTCTAAGCGCTTTGATCAATATGATAGCCAGGTAACTTTCGCTGGGTATCGCTTTAGTCAACGTGACTTTATGAGCATGTCTCAGTATCTCGATGCGCGTTATCTTGGCCAGAGTGATGGTATGGGACGTGAACTATACACTATTACCTTAAATAAACAATTTAGTGAATTGAATCTTTCGACCAACTTGAACTATAGCCATCAAACCTATTGGGATCGCCCATCAGAGGATAGTTATACCTTGTCGCTGGCTCGTTATTTTGATCTCGGCCGAATTAAAAACATTAGTTTGTCATTATCAGCTTACCGTAGTGCATATAACAATACGAATGATGATGGGATGTATGTGAGCCTGAGTGTTCCGTGGGGAACCCATGGTACTTTAACGTATGATAGCCAGCATTCTAGCAGCGGTAATACGAATATGGTTGGTTATTCAGGCATCATCAATGCCAACAATAACTATAACATTCGTGCCGGTGTGGGTAACCAAGGTCGCGCGGCTGCATCGGGTTACTTTGTCCATGATGGCGACTTGGCGCAGGTTACGGCCAATGCCAGCTACCAAGATGGGCAGTACAGCTCTCTGGGAGTGAGCCTGCAGGGAGGGATGACTGCGACGATGCAAGGGGCGGCGCTACACCGGATCAATGTAATGGGAGGGACCCGGATGATGGTGGATACTGATGGTGTGGCAGGCGTGCCGATCTATGGTTACGGCGGGATCACTGATACTAATATGTTTGGTAAGGCCGTCGTCGGTGATGTGAACAGCTATTACCATAATGCAGTCAAGGTGGATGTTGATCACTTGGCCGATAACGTTGAGGCAACGCGCTCGGTGGTAGAAGGGACACTGACGGAGGGCGCTATTGGCTATCGCCGCTTTGGTATCATCGCAGGGGAGAAATCAATGGCGGTCATCACGTTGGCCGATGGGAGTACGCCACCCTTTGGCGCTATTGTTAGTAATCAGAACCAAGAGCAATTAGGTATTGTGAATGACGAGGGCCGAATATGGTTAACGGGTATTCAGGTCGGTGAGATAATGAATGTTCGCTGGGATGGTGCAGAACGTTGTCGTTTGACTATACCGAAGTCACTGCCGTCACCAGGGGGCATGTTGCTATTACCATGTCAGCCGCTTAATGGACATTAATTGATAGCTAAGAAATAACCATATTGCGATGTTTTGCCACGGTTGGGGACAGGGGTTCTTGCGATGATAGTAGACAGTGAGCAGTGATAGATAAGCTTTTCTGTGTTGCAGGAATAGACCATCGAGATTACGCGACATAGCAATCTTTACGATTATTGATGAGATAGTGAGAAGGTATGAAGAAAAATATTTTTCTGGCGGCACTGGCCGTCGTGATTGGCGCTGCTGTGGGAGCTCAGCAGGCAATGGCTGCGATAGCACTGGATCGCACTCGGGTTATTTTTGATGGAGCCAATCGCTCTGTGAGTCTAAATATAAGCAATGAGAACAAAGAACTGCCTTATTTGGCTCAAGGCTGGATTGAAGATATTAATGGAAAGAAGATTGAATCACCATTGATCGTGTTGCCACCATTGCAACGTGTAGAGCCGGGAGCGAAGAGTCAGGTAAAAATTCAGGCGATACCTGCAATAGGGCAATTACCACAGGATCGCGAATCGTTATATTATTTTAACCTGCGAGAGATTCCGCCGAAGAGTAATAAACCGAATACGTTACAAGTTGCACTACAGACAAGAATTAAGCTGTTTTATCGTCCGAAAGCATTGATGGCGACAGCGGACTCCTATGCCAATCCATGGCAGATGAAGGTAACGTTGACTCGTATGGCAGATAAGTACCAGATCAATAACCCGACACCATACTATGTGACGATCGCGGGGGCATCCAGCAGTCTGAAGGGTAAGGATGTCAACGGGTTCTCCCCCTTCATGATCGATCCCAAAGGTAGTGCCAGTATCCCGGGCAGCGCTGCCGCATTGGGCAGTTCACCGGTGCTGACGTATATCAACGATTTTGGCGGGCGTCCGAAGTTGGAATTCCAGTGCGCCGGTAGCAGTTGCACGGTGAAGGCCAATCACCCTGGCTGAATCGTGGCGAGTGAAAGCATGGTGGGTCACATACGACATAACAGACATTATGGCGAATGTACCCGGTAACGGGCAGTGGAATGTGATGACGAGAGTGGCGAGAGAAGCAATGCATGATTCTCAGGATAATACGTCAAAGGGTAGGAGAATATGATGGCTCAGGGCGTTCAACGTTATTGCCAAGGTGTATTACTGGGTAGTTTGTTATTCGTGTCACTGAGTGCTCTATCGGCAATGTTAGATAAAACGTCGGATAATTGGAATGTCGATGGCTCGCATGGGATGTTGCATGTCAGCGGCGTGCTGACGGAGGGCGCTTGCCGTTTGGATATGCAGTCGGCCTATCAGCAAATTTCTCTGGGGACGGTGCCGGCCGGGCAGCTGCATTATCCCGGTAACCAAGGGGCCCCTGTGGCGGTGCAGCTCTCGCTACGCGATTGCTTGCATAGCGGAGGACATCAAGATGATCTGCGCAGTGGTAACCGTACTAGCGATCGCCTACAACCGGTCGTCTCGGTAACCTTTAAAGGTGCAGCGGATGCCGATAATCCTGACTTGTTACAAGTTCAGGGAACATCGGGGCTGGCATTACGTCTCCAGGATAGTAATCGGCGCGATGTCCGCCTGGGAGATCGCGGTACGCCGCAGTATTTAATGCCAAACAATAGCCAATTGACCTACTACATCATGCCAGAGCGGACCTCTGCGCCATTGGTCACAGGCGCTTGGCGCTCCGTGGTGAACTTTGGGCTGAATTATGATTAAGAACGGGACGATGGTTAAACAGGCTATGGCGGCGGTTGGGCATGGGTGGGGGATGGGCTGGGTGCTGGCGGTATGCGCTGGTATCGCGTTAGCAATGTTCCCGCTGTACTCGCTAGCGAGTAATCCTACTAATATTGCTATCAATATTAATGGTACGGTTACAGCCAATGCCCATTGTTCGTTTGGTAGTGATGACCCGATTGTCGTAGATTTTGGTGATGTATATGTTTCAGATCTAGCCGCAGGAGGCTATCGCAAAGAGGTACCCTATACATTGACTTGTAAAGGAGAGCAAAAACCTGATGGCAGATTAGTTGAAATGCGCTTTGTCGGTACCCGTGCTTCTTTCGATGACACCGCGTTGGCAACAAATGTGCGTGGCTTAGGAATTAAGATCATGCTGGATGGCACTACGTTAAGTCCGGGCAGTTGGATAGCGATTGATCCTAACCGGCCTCCGAAGATTGAAGCTCTGGTGATGAAAGGCGCAAATGTGACGTTTTATAATGGGCAGAAGTTTACGGCATCGATAACATTGACTGTAGATTATGTTTGAAATATCCATGGTGAAGTCGAGAGGTAACTCGTGGGTAGAAGGTTATGATATCAGTAATTTTTTAGCGTAGATTATCATTGAGAATAACTATGATAAATGACAATTGGCAACATATAATCTCTGTATCGTATGATAGCGTCTTCCAATGGAAAAAAAATATAGCTAAGAGCGTACGCTATCTATCGATGTTCTTAATGTTTTTACTGATTTTTTTTGCGGCAATTTCATCTTCACAGGCTGATATTACAGGTGATAAGGTCTCTATCACCTTTACGGGTACCTTGCTGCGTAAGCCTTGCCATATTAATAATGACGAACCGATAAATATTCATTTTGGAAATGTCGGGGTGAATAAAGTTGATGGTGTCAACTATATCCAGACCATTCCGTATACAGTGACGTGTGATGATCAATATAATGAAGATGAAAACCGAGGCCAGCCGATGTTGATGTTTGTCAACGGTTCTGTTACAGGTTATGATCCCGCGGCGCTGAATACATCGGTGGCGGGGTTGGGGATACATATAATTCAGGATGGTCACCCGATGGAGATCAATAAAGGATTACGCTATGAGCAAGTACATAATCCGGTGTTGCAGGCTGTTCCCGTTAAGCAACCGGGTGTGATCTTGTCCGGGGGGGCATTTTCGGCCACTGCGACTTTATTGGTTGTATTTGAATAGAGAGGCAAATAATGCGCTATCCGGCTATCGTCTCCTATCCATCATGGATACTACATGGCGGCATGAAGAGCATTGTACTAATTGTGTTGCTGTCGATCGGGCAAGTGGTTTGGGCCACCGGTGACAATAACCTTAATTTCGACGGTATTCTAGTCACTGAACCTTGTACTCTCGATCCTGACACCACAGATATTACATTAGACTTTGGTACGGTGGTAGATAAGTATTTATATACTAATATGCGTACCGCGAGCAAGGTATTCAATATTCGGCTATTAGATTGTGATGTTACATTGGGGCAATCGGTACGTGTCACCTTCGGCGGTATGCCCAATAAGGAATTGCCAACACTATTAGCATTGAGCAGCGGACCTGCCAGCGGTATTGCTATCGGTATGGAGAAGTCTGATGGCTCGGCCTTACCATTAAACAAATCAACACCATCCTATACGCTTATGAGCGGTGATAACATATTGACATTTAAAGGATATGTACAGGGTGAGCCCACGGCATTACTCAAACATAGTATTATTCTTGGTAATTTTACGGCGGTGGCCACTTTTACTCTTGAGTATTTATAGTTGATATCCCTATATGGCCCATTTCGTTATCAAGACGCTTCCTTCGTGTGCTATTGGCGGTTGATGTAACGGATAGACTTGCTAACAAAATTTAGCACTATGATAGCCAGGTGATAATCTTTACCCTTCTACCATCAATGATGGGCGTATGTGGGTAATGACAGATTTGCCAATAATCCGATAGGGTGAGTGAGGTTATCTATTAGCCCTTAAGCTTGGGGAGAGCATAAATGAAAGTGATATTGTGGGGGATCGGTGTATGGTTGTGTATAGTATCCAACTATGCTATCAGCAATGCCAAGAAGGTATTGGTACCTAAGAGCATAACCTCAGTAAATGGATCTATTTTTAGTTTCTCAGTAGATAAAACAAAAAAAGCATATTATCTTAACAGCCCAACGACATTTAAAACCATTGATGGCTATCAGGTTGGATATATTCCAGATACAGTCACAAAAATTAGGCTGTCGGTAGTGACGGGGCCAGGCGATGGGTTGCACCGTTGTCCCGATGCGCCATTGGGTACTCTTGGCGACGGCCGCTGTTCTGCAACGGATAGTCAAGGATATTGGCATCACTATGGCGCATATGTTGATGTTAAGGATCTTAAGGATGGCGCGCCTATGGAGCTGCCAACTCCAACTGTCTCTAA
Source organism: Edwardsiella anguillarum ET080813 (assembly GCF_000264765.2). Classification (GTDB taxonomy): domain Bacteria; phylum Pseudomonadota; class Gammaproteobacteria; order Enterobacterales; family Enterobacteriaceae; genus Edwardsiella; species Edwardsiella anguillarum. The sequence continues at coordinate 244,258 of NZ_CP006664.1, read as the reverse complement.
GCAAGAGGGAGAGTTGTGGTGTGCTGTTTTTGAAACAGATGGTGGTGTTGTTCTTCGTGGTGATTACAACGATTCCTCATCGCCGAGTGGACTCTCCGGGTATTGCCATAGTGGGAAGATAATTCCACCAACGCCACCGAGTCCTACCTGCTCTGTAACCTCGGCTAACCCGATGAATGTGGACTTGGGGCAGATTGAACGGAGTGATATCCAGACTAGCGGTGGTGCACAAAAAATTGTTCCCTTAACCGTTACCTGTGACTCAACGGATCCAATGCCTCTGAGCGTAAAGACTATAATAAATATGCCAACATCGTGGTCTGATACTCAGCTATTAACATCTAATAAGGATTTAGGCGTTACGGTTACGGCTGATGGTGTTCCATTAAAAAATGGGACTACCTTCCAGATGAATGTGACCGGTTCGGCGACCTCTAATCTTGGTTTTACACTTAACCGTAATCCAGCGACGTCGGCTGAGTCGATCGCGACTGGGGGGTATACGGCTTCAATGGCGTTGGTAATTAATTTGCCATAATATATTTTATTTACATTAAAGGGTTTTTAGAATTCATTACAGATGAATCTATTCAAGATAGATCACTGAATTGGTCAATATGCTGTCTCACTCTCTTTTGGGGCAGGCTTATTAAGCTATAGTATGATTCGTTTTTAGGATCTAATGCATGAGTAATTGTAATGTATATGGTGGCCCCCTCCGTGGCACCGGATTCGTCTCGTTCGCGGCCGTGATGGCGATGTGTTTCTTGGGGGGACATCCAGCGTTGGCGGCGAAGAGCAAAACTGACGACTTTACCCCAGAGCAGGTCGCGGCCATCGGCAAGATTGCCGGGGAGTATGTCGCCAGCCACCCACAGGTTTTGCTGGCCGCCAACCAACGGCTACAGGATGAGCGCCGCCAGGCGCAGCGACGCGTCATGGTACAGGCGGCGTTAGGGCATCAGAAGGCGTTGCTACGCAATGCGGATACCCCGGCGCTGGGGCCGCAAACGGCGAAGGTGGCGGTGATTGAGTTCTTCGATTACCAGTGTATCTACTGCGCCAAGATGGCTCCGCTGGTTGATGATGTGGTCACCGCCAATCCCAGCGTACGCTTTATTTTTAAGGCATTTCCCATCTTTGCCTCGCGTTGGCCAGCCTCACAGGCGGCGGCGGCGGCGGGGCAGGCTGTGTGGGCCAGTAAAGGTGCCGAGGGATATCGTGCCTATCATAATGGCCTGTTTGCGACCGGGAAAAACGAGGGGAACCTAGCGACGGCGGATATTGATCAGCTGCTGGCGGTGCAGGGGATTGTCCTTGATGCGCAGGGGCACCGCACGCCTGATACTTACCTGGCGCAGATCGCGGCCAATATACAATTGGGACAAGCGTTGGGGCTGAGCGGGACGCCGGCCTTCGTGGTGATGCCGCAGGAGGGAGCGAATGTAGACAATACCCTGGTGTTGCCAGGAGCCGTGAGTGCTAGCCAGCTCCAGGCGGCCATCGAACTGGCCGGCGGAAAAGCCAAGTAGCCTTGCCGTATATGGGCGTCCTGCGCCTCCTAATTCATACAGATTAATGCTGTATTCATCTTCATCATTTTTTAGTGCGCCATGAACCTATAACCATAGCGTTCGGCCAGTGTGTGCGTCGTTATGTCGGGAGAAACTGACAGTATGACAAGGGAAGGTGGCTGGCATGGGCCTGAGCAGAAGAAAAAGGGAGAAAGCGAGAACGGCCGGCGTAGCCGCTTTGGCGCGGCGACGGGCTGTAGCCTGATCCTGCTGTGCTATCTGCTGTTGGTGATGCATCTCTATTGGCCGAACAGTGGCGGCATGGGGCTTAGCCTACCATTCAATATATTAGCTTGGATTAGCATGGCGTTGGCCGGGTTGATGATCCTGCTATTGCGGCGTGAAAAGCGGGTGATACGGGTGGCCGCCCTGCCTTGGTTATTGGCGGGGGCCATTTTGTTGACGTTACCGCTGCTCTGGTCACCTCTCCCGGCGCAACAAAATGCCTGGTTACGGATCGCCGGGCTATGGGGGGGATTGCCTTCTATTGGCTGCTGCAGCAGGCGGAGATCCGTGTCCGTCAACGGCATTGGTTGTTCTTCGCACTGGTTTCTAGTGCATTGATAGAGGCGCTGATCGCCCTCTGGCAGTTGTTTTTTGCAAATAAAAACAATTGGATGGACTTTGTTCCCCATACGCGAGCCTATGGGATATTCCAGCAGCCCAATGTATTGGCGAGCTTCTTAGCAATTGGACTGGCTGTCGCCTTGCATCTGGCGCTTTACCGGCGCCAGCGTCTAGCGCAATGGGGACTGGGCGTGGCACTCCTGATCTTTCCTGCGGTGCTGGTGTTACTGGGATCCCGCATCGGGTGGTTGGCAGGGGGGATGGTGGCGCTGTGGGGTGGGGTGATGTATCGCCGGCGTCCTCACCTGGGTTTCTACCTGGGGATCATGCTATTGGGGAGTCTGGTCGGCGGGATACTATTGCTGGCGATTGCGCGAGGGTGGCTGCCTTATACCCAGGTGGTGATTGATAAGGCGTCTTCGACGCAGGCGCGTTGGCTGTTGCTGCGGACCAGTGTGGCGATGCTGTTGCATCACCCGTGGCAGGGGTGGGGCTATGGAAACTTCGCCTATAGCTTAGTAACCCAACGCGATCTACCCTCTCCGCAGCATCTCATCTGGCGTATCGATCATCCACACAACGAGGCGCTGTTTTGGTGGGTGGAGGGCGGTATCTGTGCCATTGTCGGCACGCTACTGCTGCTGGGCGGGATCGTCCGCGCAGCGTGGGAGAGTCCCCGCGCCGCCTGGCCTTGTCTGTGGATGGCGCTACCCATTGCGTTGCACCTGATGACGGAGTATCCGCTCTATCTCTCGGTGCCTCATTACCTGGTTTTGCTGGTACTGTTGGCATTGATTCCGCCACGGCGGCGTCACGAGTTGACCACTCGCATACCGTGGCGCGCTAGCTTCGCGCTGGGCTGCGTCGCGACCATCGTGTTTATGCTGGGGGCGTTTCAGGCTCAACGGTGCTTAACCCGTTTCGAGCACGGTGGGCTGCGGGAGCCAGCGCTGCTGCAGCAGATCGTCATGCCTGAGGCCCAATGGCAAAACTATCAATACGATCGCCACACGGCGCTGCTATTGCAATTCAACTACAGCCGCGACAGGCGTCTCTTAGAGCAGTATGAGCGCTGGGCGGCCGAGTATTGCCTCGTCGCGAACGATAAGAATGTTTATCGTACCCGGATCGCTATCGCCGACGCCCTGGGAGAGACGGCCTTATCGACGGCGTTGCGGCAGACGTATCGCCAAATCTTCCCACCGCCCCAACCGTAATATCCCGCTGTTAGCCGCCGGCGTGAGGGGCGTCGGGCGGCTGGCGCATGGCCTGGCGCAGGGCGCTGGGGGTAAGGCCGTAGCGGCGGACAAAGCGGGCGGTAAAGCGCGATGGGCTGGCATAGCCGCTCTGGCTGGCGATATCGCCGATGGGGGCATTCCCCGACTGCAGCGCCAGCAGCGCCTGACCAAGGCGCACATCGTCCAGAATATCGCGAAAGCTTTTTCCTTCGGCGCTCAGGCGGCGGCGCAGGGTGGACTCGGCCATATGCAGGCGCTGGGCGACGTCGGTCGCCTGCCAGGCATAGGCGGGATCCAACAGCAGCAGCTGTTGGATTTGCTCCGTGAGACGATCGTGACGTTCGTTCAGCAGCAGCGCGGTATGGCCGCTGGGCTGCAGCGCCAGCAGCAGGCTTTCGGCCAGATGGTTAAGCAGCGGCGGCGCCAGCGGCGCCCGCAGCGCATCCATCACGGCGTCCCACAGCAGCGTCAGCGTCGGCGTCATGGGCAGCGCCAGCGAGGCGGCCCCCCCGTCGGAGGGCGCCGCCTGTGGATAGTGTTTTCGAAACTGACGCAGCAGCGCCGCGGGTAGATAGAGCATCTCGGCGCGATAGTAGCCCGCGCCGGTCTGATTGGCCATGCTCACCTCACTGCCGCCGGGGAACAGCACCAGCGAGTCGCCCCCCGCCACCTCACAGCGCTCACCCCATTGGATGGTCTTGCTACCCTGGCGAACCCGGCACAGCGCCGGGCTGAACAGGGTGACCCGCCGCAGCTGGTGGTTCTGGCGTGTGCTGATCTGCTGCACCGTCGGCGTGGGGGGGGCGGGATCGTGCATCTGCTGCTGTCTCCAAAACTCAGTGACCGTATACCGGCACCAGCTGAGCGGTGGCCAGTTTGTTGGCATTCAGCATAAAGCCAACCAGGGCGCCGCTGGAAGCATTATCGATCGGCAGCTTGTCGGTCTTCAGCGCCCAGACGGTAAACTGGTAGCGATGCGGTTTGTCTCCCGCGGGCGGGCATACCCCACCGAAACCGGCATAGCCAAAGTCGTTGCGCCCCTGAACCGCACCGGCGGGCAGGGTGGTACTGTCCTGTGCTCCGGCCCCGGCCGCCAGCTGATGGACGTTGGCCGGGATATTGACCATTGTCCAGTGCCACCAGCCGCTGCCGGTCGGCGCGTCGGGATCATAGGCGGTGATGGCGAAGCTCTTGGTCCCTTCCGGGGCGCCGGACCAGTTCAGCGCCGGGGAGCGGTTGCCGCCTTCGCAGCCGAAGCCGGCGAACACCTGCTGATTGCTCATCTGTTGGCCTGGCTGCATATCTGGGCTGCTCAGGGTGAAGTCTTGGGCGTGTACCGGTAAAGAGAGCAGCGCCAGGGCCGCCAGCGAAAAGGTGGTTTTACTCATGATATTTCTCCTGTGTGATGATGGGTACAGGCTACTGGAGTTGGCGCGGAGATGCTGTGCCGAAACGCTCTACAATTATGCCGAATCGCTCAGTTGACCGCTTTTCTGGGGCTGATAATGGACGTTACGGCACAGCATGGCGGAGTGGATGGCGGAGTGGACGGCGGGGAAGGGGGCACGGCGGCGGCGGAAAAGTGTGTCCCCGGCCACAATCACGCGTCAAGAAGTGTCGTTATGCTGAAAAAATCCCTGGAATTACGCTAATAATCCCGAGGAATGTCATAAAATTAATGAATTACTTCTCGGCGTGCTTAGGCGTCGCGGTAACGGTGACGGTGGAGTCCGCTGCCCTGCCGATGGCCAGCATGTCGGATCGCGTCAGGTGCGTTGCCCCGGGCAATGGCATATTGTTTGATCATATGAATGGATACACTGGTCTTATCATGAAGAATCGTGCGCTTACCGTTTTTATCCGCAGGCTAACGCTGGGTGCGAGCCTGTCTCTGGTTGCCTTACCGCTGTTGGCCGCCGATCCGGCGCCGCCGCAGATCAATGCCAAGGCCTATATTCTGCTGGACTATGATAGCGGCCGGGTGCTGGCGGAGGGCAACGCCGACGAGCGTCTGGATCCCGCCAGCCTGACCAAAATCATGGCGAGCTATGTTATCGGCCAGGCGTTGAAGAGCGGCAAGATCGCGCCCGGCGATATGGTGGTGGTCGGGAAGGATGCCTGGGCGACGGGGAACCCGCTGCTGCGTGGATCCTCGCTGATGTTTCTCAAGCCTGGCGATCGGGTTCCGGTTGCGGAGCTGAACCGCGGGGTGGTGATTCAGTCCGGCAATGACGCCAGCATCGCGCTGGCAGATCACGTGGCTGGCAGCCAAGATGCGTTTGTCAACCTGATGAACCAGTACGTTGGCGCCTGGGGGCTGAAGAATACCCATTTCCGCACCGTCCACGGCCTGGATTCCGAGGGACAGTACAGTTCGGCGCGGGATATGGCGCTGATCAGCCAGCGCCTGATCGCCGATGTGCCGGATGAGTATCAGCTGAATAAAGAGAAGGAGTTTACCTTTAATAAGATCCGCCAAATCAACCGCAACCGTCTGCTGTGGGACAGCAGTCTGAACGTGGACGGGGTGAAGACGGGATTTACCGGCGGCGCCGGACATAACCTGGTCGCATCGGCTACGGATGGCCCCATGCGATTGATTTCAGTGGTGTTGGGGGCGCCAACCGACCGGGTGCGCTTTGACGAAAGCAAAAAGCTGCTGACCTGGGGATTTCGCTTCTATGAAACCGTCACCCCGATCAAGGTAGGTCAGCCCTTTACCACCCAGAAAGTGTGGTACGGCGAGCGCAGCGAGGTGCCGCTGGGCGTGGACAAGAGCGCCGCGGTCACCATTCCACGTGGGCAGATGAAGGATCTGAAAGCCAGCTATACGCTGACGCAGTCGCCGCTGGAGGCGCCGCTGAAGAAGGGGCAGGCGGTGGGCACCATCGATTTTCAGCTTAACGGCAAAACCATTGAGCAGCGCCCGCTGGTGGTGCTGGAGGATGTACCGGAGGCCGGCTTCTTCGGCCGCATCATCGACTTTATTATGCTGAAGCTGCACGGCCTGTTCGGTGGCTGGTTCGGCTAAGTCCGCCGGGCGCACCGCTCGTCGCATAAAAAAATGCCCGGCAGCGCCGGGCATTTCATTTATCAACCTTCCCCCTCCATCGAAGGGGAGATCGCGGCAGAGGCCGACTTAACCGCAGGAGAGCACTTTCAGCGCCAGACCGCCGCGAGAGGTCTCACGGTACTTGGCGTTCATGTCCTTGCCGGTTTCGTACATGGTTTCGATAACCTTATCCAGGCAGACGCGCGGATCGCTGGTGCGGCGCAGCGCCATACGCGCCGCGTTCACCGCTTTGACGGCGGCGATGGCGTTACGCTCGATGCAGGGTACCTGAACCTGACCGGCGACCGGATCGCAGGTGAGCCCCAGGTTATGCTCCATGGCGATCTCGGCCGCCATGCAGACCTGGGCCGGGCTGCCGCCCAACAGCTCGGCTAGACCGGCCGCGGCCATAGAACAGGCGACGCCGACCTCACCCTGACAGCCTACCTCGGCGCCGGAGATGGAGGCGTTCATCTTATACAGCGTACCGATGACGCCGGAAGCCAGGAAGTAGCGGGTATACGAGTTGGCGTTCACCTCACGAATAAACTTATCGTAGTAGGCCAGAACGGCGGGGATGATCCCGCAGGCGCCGTTGGTCGGTGCGGTAACGACGCGGCCGCCGGCGGCGTTTTCTTCGTTCACTGCGAAGGCGAACATGTTGATCCAGTCGACAACGGCCATCGGATCGACGCTGGTCTTGTCATTGGTGACCAGCATACGGCGTAGGGCAGAGGCGCGACGCGGTACGCGCAGCGGCCCGGGCAGAACGCCCTCGGTGTTGATGCCGCGCTCGATGCCGGTACGCATCACGTCCCAAACCCGGGAGAAGTGGGCCGCGATCTCATCCTTGCTGTGCAGGGCCAGCTCATTTTGCATCACCAGGCCGGACAGGGAGAGCCCGGACTCTTTGCTGTGACGCTGCAGATCGGCGGCGCTGCTATAGGGATACGGGACGGCAGCCTGCTGGCTGCTCTGCTGGCCAAAGTGCTCTTCGTCAACGATAAAGCCGCCGCCGATAGAGTAGTAGGTCTTGCTGTAGAGCACCTTATCTCCGGCCAGCGCGGTGATGCGCATGCCGTTTTCATGCAGAGACAGGTTGTCCTCGTGGAAGTTCATGCTGGTTTCCAGCGGGAACGCCACCTCATGCTGCCCGTTGGCCATCAGCAGGCGACCGCGGGTCTCGACGTCTTTGATGAAGCCGGGGATGCTGTCGATATCGACGCTGTCCGGTAGGTTACCGGCCAGCCCCATGATGATGGCCAGATCGGTGTGGTGGCCCTTGCCGGTGAGGGACAGGGAGCCATAAACGTCAACAACGACGCGGGTGACGTCGTTCAGCAGACCTTTTTCGATAAGGTCATCACAAAATTGTTTACCGGCCTTCATCGGCCCTACGGTATGGGAGCTGGATGGGCCAATGCCGATCTTATAAATGTCAAAAACGCTAATCATATCGCCTCCAATGATTTATCAAGGCTGGAAATTCAATCTGTTGCCAGGATAAAAAAAACGACCGATGCGGAAACCGCACCGGCCGGGCTGTTACTTTTATTAACCGAACAGGGTATACAGGATTGCAGAGATGGCAATCAGGCCCATGATAACAACGAACACGTTGCTGATATGGCCGCTGTACTTACGCATGGCCGGTACCTTGTTGATGGCATACATCGGCATCAGGAACAGGATCATGGCGATAACCGGGCCACCCAGGGTTTCGATCATACCCAGGATTGACGGGTTCAGGGTGGCGACGATCCAGGTGGTGATCAGCATGAACAGCGCGGTGATTTTGTTCAGCTTGCCAATTTCGATGCTCTTACCGCGGCCACGCAGTGACTTGATCACCAGACCGTTGAAGCCTTCACGGGCGCCCAGGTAGTGGCCCAGGAAAGATTTGGTGATGGCAACGAACGCAATGATCGGCGCAGCGAAGGCGATAACCGGCGTATTAAAGTGGTTGGCCAGGTAAGACAGAATAGAGATGTTCTGCGCTTTGGCTTCCGCCAGGTCGGCTGGAGACAGGCTCAGCACGCAGCTGAACACGAAGAACATGACGGTCAGCACCATCATGATGTGAGCGTAGCTGAGGATCTGGGAGCACTTCTTCTCAGCCAGCTCATCGCCGTACTCTTCACGCTTGGCCACGGCAAAGGCAGAGATGATCGGTGAGTGGTTGAAAGAGAAGACCATTACCGGGATAGCCAGCCACAGGGTCATCCATAGGCCGCTGCCGGAGGCAGAGCTGGCGATGGCGGCGCTGTCAAAGATAGCGGCGTTCCAGTTCGGGATCAGGTACAGGGCCAGCATCATCAGCACTGCAACGAACGGGTATACCAGGATGCTCATCACCTTCACGATCAGGTGCTCACCGAAGCGAACGATGGTCATCAGGCCCAGGATCAGCACCAGGGACAGGATGATACGCGGCGGTGCAGTCATCCCCAGCTGGTGAGTGATGAAGCTTTCCACGGTATTGGTGATCGCCACACTGTATACCAGGCAGATCGGGTAGATGGCGAAGAAGTACAGCAGCGTGATCAGCTTACCTGCGCCAATGCCGAAGTGTTCTTCAACCACTTCAGTGATGTCTTCGCCCGGGTTTTTGCCGGACAGCACGAAACGGGTCAGACCGCGGTGTGCAAAGAAGGTCATGGGGAACGCCAGGATCGCCATGATGATCAGCGGAATCAGACCGCCGACGCCGGCGTTGATCGGCAGGAACAGAACGCCCGCGCCGATAGCCGTACCGTACAGGCCCAACATCCACATAGTATCTGACTTACGCCAGGCACTCTTGGAACCGGAGGTAGAAGCAATAGTACCAGTCTGAGTGGTGTCCATAGGGTCTCCAAATTGAACACATTTGTTCTGATCGGTCTGCCCGCCCACGGGCCGACAGACACTCAATCAGGGAACTGAGTGAGTTAATAATTCCTAATGAAAAAAACGAAAAAAGTTTAATCCGTTAAATAAAGTTGCTGCGCGAAAAAGAGTACAAACAGTAACCGGTCGCTGTTTGATTTAAACAGCGAACCGATTGAATCCGTTCACAAAACAACTTTTCTTGTTGGTGTGCTACAGCATTTTTCGGGCGCAAAGATATATTTTTACAGTTTAAACGTCCGTGATCAGGCTCTCAAATACAATATTCATTTATTTTTTACCGTCATTTGCCGAATTTTTGGTCAAAAGAAAAACATAAACTTAACAAACGAAACTGTGCTTTTTAACACCTGGAGTGTAATAAGTAAATATTTGTATATATTATGTCATAACTGATTTTATGACGTCGTCCTCAACTCAATCGCGTTCAGGTGAAATAACTCTTATAGGGTACGCTCTATTTATGTTTTTAATTCTTTGTTTTTAAAAGATTTGTTCTTTGATGGTCAATTTATTTAAATCCCGGTGAATTATTAACCTAGGTGACTGAAAATAGAGCAACCGTTATCGTTGATCCAAATAAAGGAATAATAGGAAAAACCGAACATGGATTATTTAATATTATGTATGATGATTTAAATTGCTGTCTGGAAAGCAGTTCACATTTTTAAAATAGAAATGCTAAGGCGATATTTCACACAGCGGTGGCGATTATTTAACCGCGATAGCCATGATGGGGGAGAGGCGGCGGCGGATGAGGTGGGGGATGGAAGGGGAGTAATCCCTACGCCGGCAGGTGTGGACGGCCAGCTCCGCCGACACCGCGCCGACGGAGGGAGACGCCGCCGCGTACGGCGGCGAAAGAGACCTCAGTACAGCAACTGAACCTTATGGGCGTTAAGGTACGTTTTCAGCTCACCGCGCGGCGCCTGATCGGCGATCAGCGCGCTGAAGTTCTCCAGCGGCGCGATCCAGGCGCTGCGGACTTCGCCAAACTTGCTGGCGTCGGCGATCAGCAGCGTGCGGTTTGCCCGCATCATCGCTTTGCGCTTCATCGCGATTTCGTCCAGGTTGTAACAGGTGGCCCCCTGCTGTACGGAGATGCCAGCCGCAGAGATAAAGGCCAGCGTTGGACACAGGTTGTCCAGCTCGCTGACGCCATCGCTGGTGGCAAAAATAGCGCTGTCCGGGTTAAACAGGCCGCCGCACAGGATCACCCTGCAGTGGGGCTTGCTCTGAAGGGCCATAAAGGTATTGAGTGAATAGCAGACGCCGGTAAAGTGCCGCTGCTCATCAATCGCATCAATAATAAAGGGAACCGTGGTGCCGCAGTCAAAAAACACCACGTCATCCTCCTGTACCTGCTGGGCGGCCAGGGCGCCGATGTGGCGCTTCTCTTTGACCCGTCGCTCCTGCTGATCGCTGACAAAATAGCGAACGCTCTGATGGATCTTGGGATCGAGCACGACGTAGCCACCCAGCAACACCACGTCGCTGTTCTGGGCCGCCAGATCGCGGCGTACCGTCATTTCAGAGACATTAAGTAATTCGGCCGCATCTTTCAGGTGCAGCTTATCGGTGCGTTTCAGTGCCTGGGACAGGCGGTTGATACGATCGTAACGCCGGGCTTCCATAATCTCTCTCGTTAAATGATTCCGTGAATGGCGTGCGGCGGGTCATCGTGCGGGCCGCAGGAATATGCAGCACAAGGCATACCGGCCACCCTGGCGATGCCTGATATCGATAGACGCCTTGGTGGAGGGATCAGGCATTTTGCTACGTCCGAACAGCACGGTGGCGACAGACGCAGACAGTGTTAATTCCTCTACATGATACGCCGAATTTTGATGATTACGTGACATTTTTATCCGTCACAGGCTGACGGCATAGACGGTTAGGGCGAGAGAGGGCGGCGCCAACGCCGCGATGGCATGCGCGCCCGGTATCGAGTCAGCGCATGCGGGAGGCGCCGCGGCGTTATTCAGGGTTGAACCCAGCCGCGCCGGATGGCGTAGCCGAAGATCTGTCGGTACAGGCGCAGCAGCGCGCCGTACAGCGTATCACCGTAGCGTGGCCACAGCATTTGAACCAGTCCACAGCTGGCTAGCGCGACCAAAAAGGCTCCGATCATATCCAGCGGCCAGTGTACGCCGAGGTAGATGCGAGACCAGGCGATCGCGAGGCCACAGAGCATCAGCGCGCAGCCGAATCCCCTGCGCGGTGACCAGAAAAGAAACGCCAGCGCAAAGCTGAAGATGGCGCAGCCGTGATCGCTGGGATACGAGTTATCAGGCGCATGGGGCAGGAACTGGTGACCGAGCCCTATGCTGAATGGGCGGGGATGGGGCAGGATCCCGCCGATGATTTGGGCCAGCAGCAGCGTTACGATCAGCGCCAGCGTCGCTTGGCTGATCAGGCGGCGTCGTGCGGCGATCTGCCCGGCGGGTCCCCAGAGCCAGCCGCCGATGATCGTCAGCGGGATCAGCAGGATCAGATCCCGCGCGATAAAACGGGCCAGCGCAATCAGCGCGCCGGAGGAGTGCGGTGTGGCGTTGATCCACAGAAACAGGGTGTGGTTAAACTCTTCCATTAACACAGGCTCAATTAACAACGGAACAGAAGGGCATGACGCCCGCTCTCGCCAGCAACAGGCGAACGCCAGACTATAGAAGGAAGCGTTCGTTTGCGCCAATGCGAGTGTGTCGCGGTTGTCGCCGGGTTTAACTCGATAGCCTAGCCTGCAAGGCTTAAGGGAACCTTATGCTCTCTGCCGTGCATATCGATCTTTCCGTCTCGTATCGGTCGTTAAAATAATTGTTGTGGGAGCATCGGTTGAAAAGGCGACGAGTCGGTGATTTATCGCAGCGGGCTGCGCATCGTGACGCTTCATTGACCATAGAGGCCACAGAACCGATGTGCGGCAGCGCGACATTATTCATGCGCCAGACGATGTCGCGACGCGTCAGCGCCGGGATGCTCGGAGTCAATCATATTCAGTCCGGCAGCGCGCCGCCCCCTGACATGTCAGGCTGAAAAGAGCCCGTTCATCGACGTTTTCCCGTGGGGAGGATGAGACGGCTGCCGATGTCGATAATGCGAGCGCAGTCATGGGCCGCTGCGCGATGACGTCGTCTCGATTTAACCTATTCACGTCAGGAGAATGGTAAAAAAAGACAGGCGCGGCAATCTCGACAAGTGATGCCGGCGTCGGAGCGTCGACAGCAACGCTCTGCATCACGGGCGTAGGTGGCGAAACCAGAACCAAAATCATCGACGTTTTCCCCCGGCTGCCCAGAGTATAAATGGGGGGATCATCGGCGCTGGCAGGCATAAGGCAGGGGATGCCATTAAAGAGTCCGGCAAGGTGAGCGGATCGCGGCGCCAATCGACCGCGTTGATAAGCGAGAGTGTCGCCATGGCGTCACGGATTAACCGTGGGAGCGTCGCGGTCATCTCGGTGGCACGGAGCAAGGTTGGACAGAGCTCGCCCGGGGGCGTTCTCTGCCGCTAAGCCCTCCGACGAGTCACGGATTGGCTATGGCAACGGAGTCATCTTCTGCTGGTATCCCTATGTCACATTGACCGGCAACGCATCGCCCGGTGTGTTCTGGATCGCCTTACCTGCTCTGGCAACAGAGTTACCGATGAAAGGCGCTGACGCGTTTATTGTTACATCGTCTCCAGTGTCAGGCTAAGCAGGGGGAGGGGGCTGGTCCCTATGGCGTGTCGGGTGCCATATCGTTAATAGACAGCCTGGCGATGGCGATCCGCGCGCTATGCTGACAGGATCTCCCGGGTAATGACGCCTTCAGCGCAGAGATGCACAGTAGCGCGTCCTGGATCATCGACCTTCAGCGCATCCCCGGCAGCCGCATAGCTGCGATGTCTGATTTAGGTAAAAATCCAAAAATAACATTTCAGGAATTTACTTCTTTTATTCTCTTTTTTGTAAAACATGCCTACATCCTGAGGCTTCTTCACCTGATGCCTGGTCATAAGATCGGCATCACTCGCCAAAATTTTAGTCGTTTCATCCAGAAATATGGTATTGCGATTGAGTTGTATTTCTTTTCTGGCGTTGGTTTAAGAGTGTTTTTTTACCGGTGTAAAGCGCGCTTTTGAATGATATTTAATCGGCATTAGATGTATTTTAGAAGCCATATTATTTTTTCTGCTCGAGATATTTTTATCGTAATTAGAGAGATTGGAACTCAGAGGACAGAGGTCATACGTCATATTTATACAATGAACTTGTATATATCTATTGGAAGTGATTTCTTTAGTTATGATGTCGCTGTTTATACATTTTTATAAAAGTATTATGTAATTTATCTAAAGCTAAATAATTTTTTTATTTTTAATTTTATAAAAAAGTATTTGTTTTATGTCGCGCTTTGCTTTCTTAATGCTCGCTTCACCTGTTTTTTTGATATATATCAGCAGATAATTCTGCTGTGAGGTTCGTTTTTAGATAAAAAGATCAAGTAAAAAGCTTTTACCAAAACAAAAATGTGTTTATGCTGAGTTCAGCCGAAGATATGTAACAAGAAATCTTTATGATTGTTTGATCATTATTCAAACAATGATCCATATGTATAGGCATCATCGCTGTGGTGGTTATTAACTGTATGTTCTGTAAAGAATAATCAGCGCTCATTGGTCAGCGTCGGTGAGTGACTGAGAGTGTGCTATGCAATAATCTAACGCAATAACATATTATCTATTGATATATAAGGAATGAGTATAATGAAAACGTTGTTTTTTAAAGCAGCTGGAGCTATGACCATCGCACTGGTAACGTTTGGTAGCCAAGCTGCGAGTGGGCAAGGGGTTGTGAATTTTAGTGGTACTGTAATTACCGCGCCATGTGGTATTGCTCCGGAATCTGCCGATCAATCGATTGATTTTGGTCAGATCTCGAAGAGCCATCTTGAGGCGGGTGGCATTTCCGTGAAGAAGAATATTGATATTAAACTGGTTGGTTGCGATGCGACCGCGCTGGCTCAGACGGGTAGTGCCAAGGTAACATTTACTGGCGTTACTATTACCGGCGCGCCTACCGAGTTAGGAACGACGGGCTCAACGGGTACGGCCATTGTTATTTCTAGTGAGGATGGCAGCTTAGTCTCATTTGGTAATGCTGGATCTGCACAAAAACTGAAGGTTGGCGATAATATTCTGCGTTATTCTGCATGGGTTAAAAGTGCTACGGGTGGTACATTGGCTGAGGGTGACTTTGCATCCGTGGCTAACTTTAATATTACCTACCAATAATGTTTTTTAGCTATCAGGCGGCGATATCGCTGCCTGATAGCTACCTCGATAGATATGGCATTATTTATTATGAAAAGAGCGATTGTATTCTTAGGTTTTATCCTGAGCTGTATTAATGCTCAAGCCGGTACATCCGCTGTCTTTCCGGCGCCAGGAATGTCATTGCCAGAGTATTGGGGAGAACGCGATGTATGGTGGCATGGACGAGCCCACTTCTCGGGTCAAGTTATTGCTCCTGCCTGTAGCCTGGCGATGGAGGATACGTATCAGGCTATCTATATGGGGGATACGCCTGTTCGAGAGCTACAGGATACGTTTAGCGGTCCAGAAAAAAAATTTCGTTTGCGCTTACGCAACTGTGAGCTAGCTGGCAGCGGTAGTAACATATTTATCGGTAGTAGGATTCGGGTAACGTTTAGCGGACGGGAAGGTGAGAGTCGCGATAAGTTTTCTGTCATCGGTCAGGCGCAGGGTATTAATTTACAGATAGCGGATAGTAGTGGATATCTGGCTAAATCTGGTGAGGTGATGCATCCTATGTTATTAAATGGAAATGAGCAAAGCTTGGATTATACATTGCGCCTGGTTCGAAATGGAAAGCCATTGCAGGCTGGGGACTATTATGCTGTGTTAAGGTTTAAGGTTGATTACGAATAAAAATAAGGGGATTTTTACAATTATATTTTATCTTGTAAATTAAATTTAAATCATAATCCGCTTTAATTTAGCGAGTCCATTTGTCTGCCGAATATCAGTGTAATGAGTGAATGATGAAAAATAATAAGCAGTTCACGATTAGTAAAATTGCGGTATCCGTTTTGCTGTCACTTTGGGCAGGAAGCGCTTACGCCGTGGATTTTAATACTGATGTATTAGATGCAGCAGATAAGAAAAATATTGATTTTTCAAGATTTTCTCAAGCCGGATACATCATGCCTGGGCAGTACCAGATGCAGGTTATGGTTAATGGACAAGCGATTAGTCCTTCATCACTGCCAGTCTCTTTTTTGGATCAAACAGGTCCGGCTCCGCGAAATGGCGAACAAGCTTTACCGCAGGCCTGCCTGACACCACAGATGGTGACGTTGATAGGGTTGACCGCGTCTTCTCTGGAGAAAGTGACTTACTGGGATGATGGAAAGTGTGCAGATTTAACTGCGCTAAAAGGCGTTACGCTTCGCCCTGATTTATCCAATGGTATTTTGGCGATTAATATGCCACAGGCTTGGATGGAGTACTCGGATGCCTCCTGGCTGCCGCCATCGCGTTGGGATAACGGAATCCCTGGCTTATTGCTGGATTACAATATTAGCGCTACGGCCAATAATCCTCATCAGGGGAGACAATCCCAGTCAGTCAACTATAACGGTACCATAGGGGCAAACTTAGCCTCGTGGCGTATGCGCGCTGACTATCAGGGTGCAGTGAATCATATTTCAGGCAGCGGCCAGGGCAGCGATACCCAGTTTGATTGGAACCGCTTCTATATGTATCGGGCGATTCCACGCTGGCGTGCTAAGTTGACATTGGGCGAGAATTATACCAATTCAGATATCTTCAACGCCTGGCGCTATCTTGGTACTAGCCTCGAAAGCGATGATCGCATGCTACCGCCGAAACTGCGTGGATATGCGCCGCAGATCTCGGGCATCGCAGATACCAATGCCCGGGTAGTTGTATCCCAGCAAGGACGTATTTTATATGACTCTACGGTTCCTGCGGGTCCGTTTACTATCCAGGACTTAGACAGCTCTGTACGTGGGCGTTTAAATGTAGAGATTATTGAGCAGAATGGCCAGAAGAAAACGTTTCAGGTTGATACGGCATCTGTACCTTATCTGACGCGTCCAGGTCAAATTCGCTACAAGTTATTCTCAGGTCGTTCTCGCAATGGTAATCATACGACGGAAGGCCCGCTGTTTATGGCAGGAGAGGCTTCATGGGGGATCAATAATACCTGGTCACTCTATGGTGGGGCAGTAGCTGCCGGGGAATATAATGCTTTGGCCCTGGGGGCTGGTCGCGATTTATACCAGCTGGGTACTCTCGCGGTGGATGTTACTCAATCCGTGGCCAACCTGCCTGGGATTGGTACCAAGCAAGGGAAGTCTTGGCGGCTGAGTTACTCTAAACGCTTTGATGAAGCTAATGCAGATATCACTTTCGCCGGTTATCGATTCTCCGAGCGAAATTATATGACGATGGAGCAATATCTCGATGCTCGCTATAGAAATAACTTGCGTGGTCGAGAGAAGGAGCTGTATACCGTTTCTTTGAATAAATCTTTTGATGATTGGAATACCTCTATTGGGGTGCAATACAGTTATCAAACATATTGGGATCAACGCTCGTCAGATAACTATTCAGTATCTTTGAATAATTACTTTGATGTCTTCGGGATTAAAAATATATCTGCAGGTATTTCTGCGTCACGCGCTAGATACTCTCGTAACAGTGATATTCCTGGGGCGAATGATGCTTATAATGATTCTATTTTTATGCGCCTTTCTATTCCATGGAATAACGGTACTGTCAGCTATAGTGGTAACATGAGTGCTGGCCGATATACTCAGACCGCAGGTTATAGTGACTCCCTCAATGGGGGACTGGACAGTTACAACGTGAGTGCCGGTTTGAGTACTGGAGATAATCAGGGGAATCAGGGGCAGGTCAGTGGCTATTATAATCACAGCAGTCCGTTGGCTAATTTATCTGCCAATTTCTCAACGCTACAGCGTGGTTATACTTCCTTTGGGTTAAATGCTTCAGGCGGTGCGACATTAACGACGAAAGGGATCGCGCTGCATGCCGGGGGCGTGAATGGTGGCACCCGACTATTAGTCGATACCGATGGTATTGGTGGGGTGCCCATAGACGGCGGACGCGTGTTTACCAACCGCTGGGGGATTGGGGTTGTTACGGATGTGAATAGCTATTACAGAAATACGACATCTGTTGACTTAAATAAATTGCCGGAGGATATGGAGGCAACTCGCTCAGTTGTTGAGTCGGTATTGACTGAGGGGGCAATTGGTTATCGTAAGTTTGAAGTGCTAAAAGGTGCGCGTTTATTTGTTGTATTGCGTTTGGCTGATAATACGGTGCCGCCTTTTGGTGCCAGTGTCACTAATGCACAAGGGCGTGAACTTGGCATGGTTGGCGATGCCGGCTTGGCATGGCTAAGCGGCGTTGTCGCTGGAGAGAAAATTAATGTTGGATGGGGTGAACAGGTTCATTGTGTTAGTCAGGTACCTGAGAAAATTAAGTCTGAACAACAATTATTATTGCCTTGTCGGGTGCCGGGAGAAATAAAATAAGAGGCAGTTTTTCACTGCATGCCTCATTTTAAATAAAACACACAGCATTCGATTTTTCTTAAGAGCAGATACCAGTTTCCATAAATATAGGAATCAAATTAACATATGTTTAAATTAAGTCGCGCGATGAATAAAACGGTAATGGTGATAGCGTGTCTTAGCTTTTCTCCGTTGTCACAGGCTGCAATATCTCTAGATCGAACCAGAGCCATTTTTAATGGCGGTGAACGCTCGATGACGCTTAATATTGCTAATGACAATAAACAGTTGCCATATTTGGCTCAAGCTTGGTTGGAGAATGATAAACAAGAGAAGATCACGACAGGACCGCTTATTGTTACGCCGCCAGTACAGCGTTTGGAACCCGGTGCTAAAAGTATGGTGCGAATAGCATCAACAGCGGAAATTAGCAGTTTACCGCAGGATCGGGAGTCTTTATTCTACTTTAACTTGCGCGAGATTCCACCAAGAAGTGAAAAGGCAAATGTGTTGCAGATAGCCTTACAGACTAAAATAAAACTGTTTTATCGGCCTAAGGCGATAGCTACTCAGCCCAATGCAGTCTGGCAGGATCAACTGGTCTTAAATAAGGTTTCAGGTGGTTACCTTATTGATAATCCATCGCCATATTATGTGACAGTTATTGGTCTTGGCGCTAATGCAAAACAGGCGCAGGATGGCGACTTTGAAGCGGTAATGCTGGCACCAAAATCATCACGGACGGTAAAGTCAGGTAGCTATACAACTCCTTATTTGAGTTATATCAATGATTATGGTGGTCGTCCTGTTTTGCAGTTTGTATGTACGGGTGATCGCTGCAGTGCGCTGAAGAAATAGTCATAGCAGTAGTAATGGAGAGAGTAGCCAATGAAAAAAGTGACAATAGCTTTAGCTGCCGTTGCCATGCTACTGACGCTCAGTATGAATCGGGTACTACATGCAGATGAAGTAGTTACGCATAATGATTTTTTTATACCGGATGAGTCACGTCATCAATGGATCAATGAGCAAAATGGGCGAACGGGAGAATTGATCGTCTATGGTGCGTTACTCTCTTCGCCCTGTGTACTGGCAACGAATGAGGTGATACTGCCATTAAACCGCGTGGCGCAAGGTCTAACAGAGCGTTATCCCCTAGTGCTAAATTTGCTGGGATGCGGCGAGGGTGGAGGCGTTGTCTCAGCAGGGTCTGTTGCAGGAGTAAACTCCACGCTGGTATTACACAGTGCGCTGTTGAGCGGAGACGATGGTAATGCATGGTCCCCTGAGCTACAGACAATAGGAAAGGGGCGCATATGGATGCACGGTGGTGCCAATCAGCTAACCTATTTTTTGACTATTACACAGCGACAGGCTTTGACCCATACAAGAGAAGCATTGCTGACATCTAAAACGGGTAGTCAACCTGCGCAGCCTTTTATCAGTCCGCGCGCACCGACAAGGTTAGTACAGTTGAGATTAGATTATGAATAGGCTATCGCAACCGATGCTGCAGATAAAGAGAGTTCGTGGCGTTTTTTATAGTATTAGCATTGTACTGCTCTTAGCTGGGACCGCCCCTGTCAATGCGGTGGATATGAACTTCTCCGGAGAGCTACTGGAGCGTCCGTGTGAAATTAGTCAAGAAAGCTTGGTTCAAGAGGTGGGTTTTTTAACTCGTCCAGTGCGCGATTTTTGGGTCTCTCCTGGAAATGGGCCGGCGACCGGGTTTAGTATAAAATTGATTAACTGTAATACGGCATCTATTGCGCGTGTGGTAAAGCTAAAATTCAGCGGGACGAGAGAACCGAATATGCTGGGTCAAGCAGATTACTTCCTAAGAGTTAATGGAGTTAATCAGGGTAGGCTCGCCATTGGCATATTAGATACGGATGGGAAAATGCTACTGAAGCTTGGTGATGCGCATAACCACCAGCAAGGGAATCGTATTGATGAAAATACAATATTGTTGAATTTTAAGGCTTTTGTCCAGGCGACGCCTGACGCCGTGAGGCAAAAAAACGTTTCTCCTGGTGATTACTCATCCGTAGCAGGGTTTGAACTTTTTTATGAGTAACGTCATTATGTTTTTATCTCATGCCAATAACATTATTTTATGATTTGGCATGTACTTTGTACTTTGTACTTTGTGCTTTAGAGTGTAAGTGTTTAATTGGTTGGGGGCCTTATGAAAAAAATAAAAATATTTTTTTTGCATTTTTTGATGCTCTATAGTTTATCGACTCAAGTCTCTGATGCCGCTTTGCGTGAGGCCGTTGTGTTTTCACCTAGTGTCCCCGTGAATGTTAATCAGTTGGGGCCATATACAATAGATGATACTGCTTCTGTTATTGCTGATTTAAACATACGTGTTAACAATAACGTTCAGATATATGATTGGTCGAGATGTACAGGCGTCGGGGGATTAGAAACTATAAATGGCTATACAAAATGGTATCTTGCCGTAGGTAATATACCGAGTCAGCAAGGATTGTCTTTTTTACCGACTCGAATTTTAAACTCAGCAGGTGCAGTGGGAGGATTCTGGTGGGATATGGGCGCAGTTCCTGCGGTATGGCAGTCTCAGGCTAGTCGTTGTCATGTGCCTGGTGATACATATAACTTTGTACCTCCGTCAGTCAGGTTACAAATAGGCCTTACTATTAATAGAAATACCGCTACTCCGGGGCGCTATGTTGTTTCTCTTCCATTTGGTTATGCCTATGAGGAAAATAAAGGATATCCTGATGGAGCGCCTAAAGGGTTCGACTTGATCAATCTTTTGGATAGGATTTTCAACACAAGAATTGGTTCTGTTCCGGTTATTATTGATGTGGTGTCACGCTGTAATTTTCAAACCTCTGATATTCAGCTGAATCATGGTCAAATGACGCCGGCTTCATCAGAAGGGAATATTACTCGGCCATATAATTTGAATGTAAGCTGTTCATCCGGAACCTCTGTATCGGTATCCATCGTAGGTGCGAATCCTGTATCAGGGAGAACTGAAAACTTTACTCGTTGTGGTAATGGCGGTAGCTGTGAGATAACTTTTAACGGCGGGCGGTATAGAGAAACCATGCAGATTTCTGGCTCTACCAATCTTGCCATTACATCAACGTATCATCCTAATCAAGGGACACCGATAGAGGGAGCATTTAGCGGCAGTGCTGTCTTGTCAATCCTTGTAAATTAGCTAGTGGATGAACTTGTGAGCGCCGTATTTTACTATACGCTGATGCACATTTTTTAAAAATGTTAAACTCACCAGCGTTTTATTTTAAAGCTGCGAGGAAATGATGGATTTTTTCTTTGGCGATATGCAAAAAATAATCACAAGGGTTGTTTTAATATTATTGTTCCCCCAAGTGAGTATCGCCGAAAGTGATAATGGTGCTTCTGCTGTATTATGTTATGCACAACAGTATCTGGAACAGCAAAGTAGCTCTCTCATCGATAAATTAAACGATAAAATAGGTGATGAAGTTGACCATGGATCGGGTAAACAGGGAGAACAATCGATGTTATCCGGTAGAAGTTCTGGATTACTTTCTGCAAATATAGTAAGGCAACAACGACTGATACTAGAGAGGCAGTTAAAGCAGTTACAGCTTGATAAACAGACACAACAAGAGCAGTTGCTAGAGTTATCGAAAAAATTAGAAAGCGCTAACATATTAAAAACTCAGTTAGATAGTTTACAAAATCAGTTAAAGAGTCAGTCTGAGGATTTTCAACAGAAATTAAATACTCTGGCTGATATATCCGCATTAGATAAAATAGAGTTGGTGAAACTGCAACAGGCTATTTCTCGATTTGAATCAGAGGGGATCAAACAGGGTGAGTTAATAGGTGGTCAGAACAGCATAATAAAGCAGGTGGAGAGTGATAATCGAGAATTAAAGGCCTCGTTATCATTGATCGAGAATGAAATGAAAAATGTGCCCACGCTGAATGTAGGATCTTTAGATAAAGAGGATGTTCGGCAAAATTATGCCAGTGGGGTAATGATTGGTCGAGATATCCAAACCTCACAAACTATGCTCGGCATCAACGTTGATAATAGGATATTGTTGGCAGGTGTGCGTGACGCTCTTAATCATCAGGTTAAAATTAACGAAAAGATGCTATCTGACAGCTTGGCAAGTATCGAATCGAATGTAAATAAGATGCGGCTGTCCATGATTAATGTGAATAAAAAGGCCGGGGCCGATTATTTGTCATCGTTTGAGAAACGTAAAGGTGTCCAAAAGGATAAATCTGGATTTTGGTATGTAATAGATCATTCAGGCGACGGAGACCTTATTGGCGATGGGCATTCAGTCGTTGACCTTGTAGTTACTGAGAAGTTAATCGATGGTACGGTTATCGAGGATATGGATGCTAAAGGCAGCGTTATATCTCAACCTCTGGATGAGTATCCGCGATTATTCCAATCGGCACTACGGTTAATGAAAAATCACAGTTCGATGACGTTGGTTGTTCCCTCTGAAATGGCTTATGGCGATGATGGTTATGCACCAAAGGTACCACCAGGCGCGACGATGGTTTATACCTTGCGGGTTGAAAATATAAAGTAATCTATTTTATATTTAATTGTGTGTTGATATTTAAAGATGGCGTTATATTATATCGTGAGGGTCGTGATGAAAAAAATTATTATTAAACGTAGGGTTGTAGGAATGGCGCTTTCCTCACTTTTATTCGTGTCATCGGCGCATGCATTAGATATTAATATACGGGTTAGCGGTGAGATTTATATACCACCATGTGTTATCAACGATAACAACTCTCAAATAAATATTGATTTTGGTAGTGTTTTACTTCCCAACATCGATGGGGTTAATTATGCGAAGAGCAAAACGGTCAATGTTAATTGTGAATATTATCAAGGGCGTCCATATATAAGTGTTATGGGAGCTCAACTTCCTGGCACAGGAGGTAACGTATTACAGACGACGGGGCCCAACGCCGCATCGCTAGGCATTGCGTTGTATCAAGGAAACGGAGTAAATAGTAGCTTTCCATTGAAAATAGGTGCCGGTGAGCAGGGGAAATACGGTTTTCCTATAACTAATGGATTGCAAGGAATCAACACTGGGAGTGGCCAGTTTACATTCACTGCTGTCCCCTATAAATCAAATGGTACGAATTTGGTTGCAGCCCGGTTTAGTGCAACTGCAACGATGAGCATCATTTACTTATAACCAGTTATCTTAATTTAGAAGAGATGCTTTATGAATGAGAATCGTCTATCCGATAGAAAACATATAGATCGGTTTTTATATCCTGGAAAAGTTCCCATCGAACATTTTGAAATGTTAGTTGAATTAAGTGGCATCCGTAGCAAGCGTGTGATAATGGCATTGGAAAGATATTTGGTTGGTGGTGAAAAAAGAAAAACATTATGTGAGACTAATGCGGTAAGCCTCTCCTATTTTTCTGTAAAGCTAAAACAGTTACATAACTGCAGCGTTCTAGTGATGAAATTATGCCCATACTATGATTTTTCCTTAGCGAAAAATAAAAATGACAAATAGTCTTTATGAAGAAAATAACAATATTATGTATGATCACTGCATGTTGTTTTCTATCGGTATGTACCCAAATAGGCTGATTAAACCTGAATCAGTAGTGATAAAGTTAGCGATTGTATAAATTTAGCCGAATACTATTAATGAAAATAATAATGGAATGAAGTCATCGTACGCAATCTAAGCGCGTTGGATGCGCTAAGGTCTGTTGACTGGGCTTAGTATAAGAAGAAAAAGCAGCGATTTGAACTATTGATGAAAAATGCTCCAGTATATTACGGGATTTGTTCTGATATAAATCATCGGACATAACATACAGCATAGGAATTATATCGATGTAAAGCCGATAGGTAGCTTGCTGATGTATCTTCTGGTGTTTCCAAATTTTTAGCAAAAGCATTAAAGATAATCTCCATATATTTCCATGGATGGACTTTTATTTTCAAGAGGTTTTCCGTGAAGGTATTTATTGATGGCTGTAGTTGGATAGAAGTTGAGTCAGTAAAATATCTATTAGATGGGTGTCAGTTTTCTGTTGATTATTATCATGATGGTTGTAATATTAATGCAGATGATGTTTTGATTTTCTGTCTCAGCACGATGCCGACGTTAGGCTGGGCAAGCCAGTTAGGTGTCATTGATGCTTTACTGCGACGCTATGGTTGTCATATTATCGTGCTCCATCCTCAAAGCATCCCATCGCAATCTATTGTTTTGGATAGGCGTATTTTTTCTGTATGCGGTGCTCTCCCTATTCATTTGATTAAGATAGTGATAACCTCAGAAATTGAATTTATTGTGCGTAGAGCATCACTTCATCAAATTCAGCGAGATGACATAAAATGTCAGGAGAATAAAAATCAAATTAAAGAGTTAATGTGTAGCTATAACGCACGCTATCGCTCAAAGCGTTTGGGAATGAAGCTAAAGTCATTCTACGGGCGCAGATTAATGATGGTAAAGTCCTTGGGGTTTAATCATTTGCATCATTTTCGCGTGTTTACCTCAGGGGTTACGATGATTCCGTGACAGTTTTCATCTATAGGTTTTCGTTTTTTAAATCAGTGTAATTCCTCAGTCGCGTGTGGTGCATGTTATGATTGATTTTCCCTATGATATTTGTCAGCGTGAGCTTTTCCTGCTACCGCCTGTTTTAGCTCTGTTTTATTTATTCGGCTAGCCTATAGCTGGGCGCTACGGCTTGCTAATCGTATCTGAGCATAAAATCTCGGCGCATGGTGAAATACGTATGCGCTGAATATATCTAAACGCTCCCGAGTTGGTTTGGTTTTAGCCTGATGTGAGCGCGGGCAGTGGCCGTGTGGCCGGTGCTTGGATTGCCCGTCTTTCGTCGATTGATCGGCGGCCGCTCCTTTTTCATACTGCGTCAATACCCCTCCCCCAGGGACAATGCTACGGCTCGGTAACGCCGTCGCTCTGTCGTTTACTCATCCTGGTGGTTCGGGACGCGCTTCCTTATTGTCCTTATTAGGGTGATGGTCAGTTCGCCCGAATTGATCTTATTGAAAGATAATTGAATGACATTTTTATCGAATGGCGTTTTTAGCGCGGAGAGATGTATGCCTAAGGCACAGGCGGTTCTGTTTGGTTACTCAGAGGATAGATATAGATAATATTTCTTAATGAGTTACAAATGATAGTAATTATAGATAATCATCAACGATAACGAATCTGCCGGAGGCGAGTTGTCCGTATCGCTGCGGTTAATGGTATGCGATGCCATCTGGTACGCTGCTGTCGCCACTTTATCGCCACTTTATCGCCACTTTATCGCCACTTTATCGCCACATCGTACACGCTGCTTGTATAACAACTTGATTATAAAGTGATTTTTCTACAGGCAATAAAAAACCCGATAACCTTGAACCTAAGCGGCGGGATTATCGGGCTCCTCAATATGGGGACGTCAAAGAAAAGCAGTGGCACTAATTCAGACTGACGGCGGCGAGGAAAGTTCAGCCGTCGGTAAAAAAAGTCATGCGTTTTTTTTTACGTCGAGGCGCCGGGGTTAGCCGACCACGCCGGGCCAGACGATGACGATAAGGGTACCGGCCAGCGTCAACAGTACGTTGGCGATGGCGTAGGTCCCCGCGTAGCCCAGGGCCGGAATGTTGCTGCGCGAGGCATCGTTGATGATGTCCATGGCGGGGGCGCAGGTACGGGCCCCCATGATAGCGCCGAACAGCAGCGCGCGGTTCATCCTCAGCACAAAGGCGCCGAAGAGGAAGCAGATCACCACCGGCACCAGGCTGACGATCAGCCCGGCTATCAGCATTTGCCCACCGACTTCACCCAGCCCGTGGCGCATACCGGCACCGGCGCTTAGGCCGACCCCGGCCATAAACACCATCAGGCCAAACTCTTTGACCATATTGAGCGCCCCCTGGGGAATATAGCCAAAGGTGGGGTGGTTGGCGCGCAGGAAGCCCAGCATGATGCCGGCAAACAGCAGGCCGGCGGCGTTGCCGATGCCAAAGGAGAAGCCGGTAAACTGAAAGGTGATCAGGCCGATCATCAGGCCGATGATAAAGAAGGCGCAGAACGCTAGCAGGTCGGTGACCTGGCTGTGAATAGAGATAAACCCGATGCGATCGGCCACGCTCTTGACGCGACGGGCATCGCCGCTGACCTGCAGCACATCGCCTTTATTCAGCACGATGTTATCGTCGATCGGCATTTCTATCTGGCTGCGGATCACCCGGTTTAAGAAGCAGCCGTGGTCGGTCAGCTTAATCTGGCTCAGGCGTTTGCCGACGGCGTTGCTGTTTTTGACGACGATCTCTTCGGTGACGATGCGCATGTCCAGCAGATCGCGGTCGAAGACCTCTTTGCCGTTGCGGAAGCTGGGGTCGAGACGGGCGTGAGCGTCCGGGTAGCCGACCAGGGCTATCTCATCGCCGACCTGCAGCACGGCGTCGCCGTCCGGCGTCGCCAGAATGCCGTTGCGGCGGATCCGTTCTATATAGCAGCCGGTCTGGCTGTATATGCCCAGCTCGCGCAGGTTTTTACCGTCGGCCCAGGCGACCAGCTCGGGACCGACGCGATAGGCGCGGATCACCGGCAGAAAGACTTTGCGCTGCGTGTCGTTATCCAGCCCCCGCTCGCGGGCGATCTGCTGGGCGGAGGTCGGCAGATCCTGGTGCTGCAGCTTGGGCAGATAGCGGGCGCCAAAGATCAGGCTGACTAAGCCGACCAGATAGGTCAGGGCGTACCCTAGGCTGAGGTGATCCTGCAGCTGCCCCAGCTGGGGATTATCGGCCATGGTCTGGCGTAGGGTATCGCCGGCGCCGACCAGCACCGGGGTTGAGGTCATTGAGCCGGCCAGCATGCCAGCGGTCAGGCCGATATCCCAACGGAACAGCTTACCCAGCCCCAGCGCGATGCACAGGGCGCTGGCAACCATCACCAGCGCCAGCATCAGATAGTTTTTACCGTCGCGAAAGAAAATGGAGAAAAAGTTGGGGCCGGCCTCGACGCCGACGCAGAAAATAAACAGCATGAACCCCAGGTTGAGGGCATCGGTGTTCATTGAAAAGTGCTGTTGTCCGAGCAGCAGGGAAACCACCAGCACGCCGATGGAGTTCCCCAGTTGAATGGAGCCAAGGCGCAACTTACCGAGGCAAAGCCCCAGCGCCAGTACCACGAACAGCAGCAGGATATAATTGCCTGTTAACAAACTAGCGACATCAATATTCATGTAGAATAACTTATCGTTAACTATCAGGTTCTTGATATGATTGACTATTAGAGCTAAATTCAACCATAGAATATAAGAGAATTCACCCAAGATGCTGCGTTGGTGAATGGTGGATACCCGCGGGGTATGACCGCCCATTTTAGACGGTTGACAGGCTGACAGCCAGTAAAAAGCCGTTCTCAATTGATGGTTCGTTGTTTTTCTGCGCCGGGGAGTGCTTTGTTCACCGCCGTCGGGCTCGCCGAATAAGGCGCGCCTGTCTCGGGGGGAGCAGATTCAGCGTTTCGCTATAGGGAGGGAGAACATGGCGAACGGACGGCGTTGGTTTACCCTGATACTTTGTTTTTTGATGGTGACGGCACTGTTTTTGCTGTCGCACAGCTATACCCAGGCCAACGGCGGTATCGCCGAGCCGCCGGGCGTACGTCCGGGGCTGCTGCTGTATATGCTGCCGGGGTTTATCCTGTGTCCGCTGGCGCGCCGTCAGCGGGTGCTGACGGTCTTTTGCGGCGCGCTGGCGTCAGCGACGTTTTGCCAACTGCTGCATATGCTGTGGCTGGCCGATGATGAAACGCCGCTGCAACTGCTGCCCTACACTGCCAGCATGGTGTTCTGGTGCGTGTTTGGCGCTCTGCTGTATTGGTTCGCCGCAACGCTGTGCGGTCAGCGGGCGGTGAGATAGCCTAGACCGATTAATCCCTACCGCTCTAGGCGATAGCATCGCAGCAAAATAAAAAACCCGCCGCGGCGGGTTTTTTGCTGTGCAGGCGCGTTATTCGGCCTTATCAAACAGCCCCAGATGCGCTTTGGCATAGGCCTCAAAATCGGTACAGCCGCCGATATGCTGCTGATCGATGAACACCTGCGGAACGGTTTCTACCGGTTTGCCTACGGTCTTGGAGAGATCGTCTTTACTGATGCCTTCTGCATGGATGTCGACGTAGCGGAAGGTGAAGTCGTCGCGCTCGGCGGCCAGTTTTTCAGCCAACTCTTTTGCACGGACACAGTAGGGGCAGCCCGGACGCCCAAAGATTACAGCAAACATGGTAGGACTCCTTAAAGGGATAGAGGCGCCTGCGAATCCAGACCGGGTTCGGTGGGCACTCGGAATTGGGATTACTATGCCTGTTAGCGTCGGCAAAAAGAAGTAGGATTTGCCTGTTACTTTGATAAATTTCATCTATTCAATGACAAGGTTTGGCCGATGGCTGCGCACGCGGTGTCTCCGCCGGTGGGCGGAAAGGGGTAGACTGATCCCGTTACGCCGCCGCGTCAGCCATCGGCGCGGCCTTCCGTTTCAAGCAACTTACCGGGGAGCACTGTTTCGTTATGATGTCGACCATCGATCTGCTGCGCGATCACCGTTCTATCCGCCAGTTTAGCGCCGAGGCGATCGGAGAAGCGCAGCGAGTGTCTATTCTGGAGGCGGCACGGGCCACGTCGTCGTCCAGCTTTCTGCAGTGTACGTCGATTATCCGCATCACCGCGCGCGCTACGTGAACAGCTGGTCGAGTTGGCCGGCGGCCAGCAGTATGTGCTGGACGCCGCCGAGTTCTGGGTGTTCTGCGCAGACTTTCAGCGTCACCATCAGATCTTTCCGCAGGCGGAGCTGGGGTCGGCTGAACAGCTGCTGCTGGGCTGCGTCGACACGGCGCTGATGGCGCAAAATGCGCTGACGGCCGCCGAGTCGCTGGGGCTGGGGGGGGTATTTATTGGCGGAATACGCAACAATATTGAGCAGGTGACGACGCTGCTGGGCTGTCCGCAGCACGTCCTGCCGCTGGTGGGGCTGTGTTTGGGACATCCGGCGCAGCATCCGCAGCAAAAGCCGCGCCTGCCGCTGAGCATTCTGGTGCATGAGAATGGCTACCAGCCGCTGGATCGCGCCGCGCTGGCGCAATACGACGCTCACGTCGCCGCCTATTATGCAACGCGTAGCGATAACGCCCGCCAGGAGAGCTGGAGCGAGCAGATGAGCCGTACTCTGGAGAAGGAGCGGCGTCCCTTTATGCTGGCCTACCTGCAGCGTCAGGGGTGGATCACCCACTGAGCACCGGAGCGCGACGCTCAGCGGGCGCTGAACTGGTTGCTGTCGCGGTAGTAGCGGAAGCCGACGGCGGCCAGGCGTGACTCCAGCTGGGGCTGGGGGATCGCATAGCGGGCGCACAGCGCCTGCAGCGAGTCGCACTCGTCGCGCAGCTTCATATTAATGATGCTCAGCAGCATCAGTGGTTCCATCGTGGCGTAGTGGGATAGCGGCATGGCAGTCTCCTGATGGTTGGCCGGCCGGGGGCTTTTTACCGCGACCTCGGGGCAATTTATTGCCCCTGGGCATGGCTAAAGTGAATAAAGTTCCGTAAGCTATGCCCCCTTTCTGACTGTTTATTATTACCTGATTTATCTTTGTAAGGTAGAGCGCTATGGATCCACTAATCGTCCCCGATCTGGATGTGCTGCGGCACTGGCTGGATCAACTGGGCATCACGTTCTTTGAGTGTGACTCCTGCCAGGCGCTGCATTTACCGCACATGCAGAATTTTGACGGGGTATTCGACGCAAAGGTCGACCTGATCGATAACACCATCCTGTTCACCGCGCTGGCGGAGGCGCGTCCTACGGCGCTGATCGCGCTGGTTGGCGATCTTAGCCAGATTAATGCCAGTACGCTGGGCGTCAAGGCCTTTGTCGATATCCAGGATGACAACTTACCCAAGTTTATTGCCTGTATGTCGCTGAATGTCAGCGTCGGCGTATCCCAAGAGCAGTTTGCCGCCTTTATGCAGCAGGGCGAAGAGCAGATCTCGATGGTGATGATGGAGGCGCGGGCCAACGGTATGCTGTTCCTGGGAGAAGGCGAAGAGGGCGAGGGTGAGTTTAGCGCCGAGAGCGGCGTCAGCGGGCCGGTTATCCACTGAGCTTCATTGCCTAACATATTGACATCGCGTCCGAATCTGCATGGTTGACTTGTGTCATCCGTGCGGAATCCCTATAGTAGAAAGCCCGGTATTTCTCAGGGTTGGATGATATGCTGCAGAGGGTTCAGGCGCTGCCACGCAGCGATGGAAGAGGTTTTGCACCGGTACCGGTCCTGGTCGCCGGAATGGCGATTATCGGCATTCGCCTGGCGGGTGCCGTGCTGCTGCTGGTGACGCTGGGGGGCGCGGGGCTCGCCGATTTTGTCGGCGGCGCCTGGCAGAGCTGGGAGAGCGGTGCGCTGCTGCTGGCCGGTCTGGGGCTGTGGCTGATCGAGCTGGGCTGCGGCGCGGCGGTAATGCGCGGCAGCGCCCGTGGTCGTGGGATCTACCTCGGCTGCCAGCTGCTGGTGACCGGTTATATGCTGTGCTCCTCCCTCGGCGGCTTTCACCCCGAACTCTTCAGCGTGGACGGCGATGACAGCGGCCAAATCGTGCGCGCGCTACTGGGGCAGAAGCTGCCCGATCTGTTGATCCTGGCGCTGCTGTTTATCCCCCTTGCCAGCCGTCGCTACTTCCGGCGGCGGCTGTGATACAATCCTCCGCCCCGACCGTTTCCATTTTCATTTCCATCAAGTGAGTTGCGATGCACTGTGCCCAGTATCAGGCGGACCGCTGTCATTCCTGCCAGTGGCTCTCCATTCCCTATTCCCGTCAGCTGGAGGATAAACAGCGACACCTGGCCGCGCTGCTGAGCGGGCATCCCGTTGCGCAGTGGCTGCCCGCCCAGCCCAGCGCCGAGCAGGCGATGCGCAACAAGGCGAAAATGGTGGTCAGCGGCAGCGTCGAGCGCCCTCTGTTGGGTATGCTGCAGCGCGATGGCAGCGGGGTGGATCTGTGCGATTGTCCGCTGTATCCGGACAGCTTTTCCGCCGTCTTCGCCGCGCTGAAGGCCTTTATTCCCCGCGCCGGCCTGACTCCCTACAGCGTAGCGCGTCGGCGCGGGGAGCTTAAGTACCTGCTGCTTACCGAAAGCCGCCTCAGCGGCGAGATGATGCTGCGCTTTGTGCTGCGTTCGGAGGCCAAGCTGGCGCAGCTGCGTCAGGCGCTGCCGTGGCTACAGGCGCAGCTGCCGCAGCTGGCGGTGATCAGCGTCAATATCCAGCCGGTGCACATGGCCATTCTGGAGGGCGAGCGGGAGATTTTTCTGACGTCGCAGCAGGCGCTGAGCGAGTCTTTTAACGGCGTGCCGCTCTATATCCGTCCGCAGAGCTTCTTTCAGACCAACCCCTCGGTGGCTCAGGCGCTGTACGCGCAGGCGCGCGACTGGGTTCAGGCGCTGGGAGTTACGGAGATGTGGGATCTGTTTTGCGGCGTCGGGGGGTTTGGCCTGCACTGTGCGACTCCGGAGATGACGCTGACCGGCATTGAGATCAGCGCCGAGGCCATCGCCTGCGCCCGCCGTTCCGCGGCCCAGCTGGGGCTCACGCAGGTCAGCTTCGCCGCCCTGGACTCCAGCGCCTTTGCCGACGCGCGCAGCGCGGTGCCGCAGCTGGTGCTGGTGAACCCGCCGCGGCGCGGCATCGGTGCGGCGCTGTGCGACTATCTGAACCGCATGGCGCCGCCCTATATTCTGTACTCCAGCTGCAATGCCCAGAGCATGGTGCAGGATATTGAGCGTCTGGCCGACTACCGGATCGACAAGGTCCGTCTGTTCGATATGTTTCCCCATACCGCGCACTATGAGGTCCTTACGCTGCTGGTGCGCGTATCCGCATAGACCGCCGCACCTGCGGCGATGGACGTCAGGGGCGGTAGGGGATCCCCTCCAGCTCCAGCAGGGCCCGTTTGATGGCCAGTCCGCCGCTGTAGCCGGTCAGGTTGCCACCTTTGCCAAGAATGCGGTGACAGGGGATCAGAATGGCGATCGGGTTGCGCCCGACGGCACCGCCGACTGCCCGCACGGCGCGCGGATTGTCCAGCCGCCGGGCGAGTTCGCCATAATGGCTGCACTGGCCATAGGGAACCTCACTCAGCTGCTGCCATACCCGTCGCTGAAAGGCGGAGCCCTGCGGCGTCAGCGGCAGATCCTGCCAGCAGGGATGCTCTTTGGCGAAGTAGGCATCGAGCAGGGCGCGGGTGCGCCGCAGCAGGGGATGTGTGCCGCATCGGTGCCAGTCGGCGGGGATCACCCGCGCGATCACCTCATTGGGCAGCCATAGCTGGCTCAGGCCGCCGCCATCAGCGGCCATCAGCAGTGGGCCGAGGGGGGAATCATAGTGGTCATAGTCCATAGCATATCCTGAAGCGTGGCGCCGACGGGCGGAGGCAACATGCTAACAAATCGTGCCCGGAGCGCCAATCGGATGCGTTCAGGACGCAGGGAACCACTTGTCGCTGATCTTCTGATAGGTGCCGTTCGCCTTGATGGCGGCCAGCGCCTGATTCAGCTGATCTAGCAGCGCCTGGTTGTCCGGGCGCACCGCGATGCCCAGCCCGATGCCAAAGTATTGCGGATCGGTGACATGCTCGCCGACCGCCGCCAGCTGCGGATTGTTTTTCAGCCACTCATTGACCACCGCGGTATCGCCGAAGACGCCATCAATGCGCCCGTTTTTCAGATCCAGAATCGCATTCTGGTAGCTGTCATAGGCCACCGGCTTGATCTCCGGATGTTTATCCTGCAGGTACTTTTGGTGGGTCGTCCCGTTCTCCATGCCGACCCGCAGCCCCTTCATATCGGCTATCGAGTGATATTTGCCTTTCTGCGCGATGATGATCGCCGAGTTGGCGTAGTAAGGCTGGGTGAACGCCACCTGCTTCTGCCGCTCCGGGGTGATGTCCATGCCGGAGATCACGGCGTCGTAGCGCTTGAACTTCAGCGCCGTGATCAGGCTGTCAAACGCCTGGTTGTTAAAGGTACAGTTCGCCTTCATCTCCTGGCACAGCGCCTTGGCCAGATCGATGTCGAAGCCGACGATGTTGTTGCTGGCATCCAGAGATTCGAACGGCGGGTAGGTGGCCGATGAGGCGAAGCGGATATTCTCTGCCGCCTGGGCGCTGAAACTGCAGGCGACAACGATGGCGCAGGCCAGTAACTTCTTCATGCTTAACTCCTGTACAAGGCTAATCCCGATGGGGAGAGGGCGTCTGTCGATCCCTCTCTGCCTGGGACGCGTGCCGGGAACGATCGGCGCGGCGGCGCAGGCGAGGGGCTGGAGTTGAATGTGCCATTTAGTGAATTATTATGCAATAGATATGGATAAATATATTTTTTCCATGTTTCTTATCAGGCGTAAAAAAAGGCCGGTAATAACCGACCTTTCAAAGTGTTGAGTCGTTTAACTGCGCTGCTCAAACGCCAGCGCTCGGCGCTCAATCATGCGCATCATCAGCGTCAATAGACCGTTGACGCACAGGTAGACCAGGCCGGCGGCGCCGAAGACCATCACGTCGTAGGTGCGGCCATACAGCTGCTGGGCATAGCCCATCACCTCCATCAGCGTGATGGTGTAGGCCAGCGACGTGCTCTTAAAGATCAGCACCACCTCGTTGGAGTAAGAGGAGAGCGCGCGCTTAAAGGCGTAGGGCAGCAGAATCCGCAGGGTTTGGGCCTTGGACATGCCCAGCGCCGCGCAGGATTGCCACTGGCCGTTGGGAATGGCGCGCATCGCGCCGTAAAACAGCTGGGTGCTGTAGGCGGCGCTGTTGAGCGCTAGCGCCAGCATGGCGCACAGCCAGGGCTGCGATAGGGCGCTCCACAGCCAGGGCGTGTCGCGGATCCAGGCAAACTGCCCGGGGCCGTAGTAGATCAGGAAGATCTGGACCAGCAGCGGCGTACCGGTAAACAGGGTGATGTAACCCTGTACCAGCGGCGTCAGGATCAGCGGCCGCAGGGTCAGGATCACGGTAAAGCACAGCGCCAGCGCCAGGGCGACCAGCAGGGAGACCACGGTGAGTGACAGGCTGGTATGTAGCCCCTGCAGCAGATCCGGAATATAGCTCAACATCATGCGGCACTCCGTTCAAAGCGGGTAGTACGCAGCTCAATACGCTTGAGAATGTATTGGCTGAACAGGGTGATCACCAGATAGATCGCCGCCGCGATGCAGTACCAGGTGAAGGGCTCCTGGGTTCGGGTGGCGATGCTCTTGGTCTGCAGCATCAGATCGTTGACGCTGATCAGCGAAACCAGCGCGGTATCCTTGAGCAGCACCAGCCACTGGTTACCCAGCCCCGGCAGGGCGTGGCGCCACATCTGCGGCATCACCAGGCGGAAGAAAATATGAGTTTTACTCAGCCCCAGCGCCATTCCAGCCTCGCGCTGTCCCTGCGGTACGGCCTTCAGCGCGCCGCGCAGGGTCTGAGAGCCATAGGCGGCGTAGAGCAGCGCCAGCGCCAGCACGCCGCACAGGAACGGGCTGACTTCGAAGTTCTCGATATTCAGCTGCAGCCGCAGCGTGGTAAAGCCCAGGTTCAGAGCGATGCCGTCGGAGAGCCACAGCAGCATCTGGGACGAGCCGAAGTAGATAAACAGCACCACCAGGATCTCCGGCAGTCCGCGCAGCAGGGTAACCCAGGCGGTGCCCAGCAGCGCCAGCGGACGGCAGCGGACAGACTCCCAGACGGCGAACAGCATGGCGAGCACCAGGCCGAGCAGCAGGGAGCAGAGGGCCAGACCGACAGTGATGCCGGCGGCATGTAATAAGGGGGTCAATTCAATCATGGCCTGATGCCTATCCCATCAGGCGGCTTGCGCCGCCTGGCTGATCCTAACCATAACGCCTACGGAGATAGGCACTACTGGCGTTTTCGGTGGTTACTTCTGAAACCACTTGTCATAGATAGCCTGATATTGGCCATCCTGTTTGAGCTGGTTCAGCGCCGCGTTGAACTGTTCTAGCAGCGGGGCGTTGCCCTTGCGCACGGCGATCCCTAGCCCGGTACCGAAATAGTCTGCATCGGTGACCTTCGTACCGACCGGCGCCAGATTGGGGTTTTGCTTCATCCACTCATTGACCACCGCCGTATCGCCGAACACTGCATCGATCCGGCCATTCTTCAGGTCGAGGATGGCGTTCTGGTAGCTGTCATAGGGCACCGGCGTCAGCTCGGGGTGTTTATCCATCAGGTATTTTTGATGGGTGGTGCCGTTCTGGATCCCGACCCGCTTGCCCTTCAGCGCGGCCACGTTGTCCACCTTGCCTTTTTCGGCGATGAACAGCGCGGAGTTGTCATAGTAGGGCTGGGAGAAGTCGACCTGCTTCTGCCGCTCCGGCGTGATGTCCATCCCGGAGATCACCGCATCGACGCGCTTGAACTTCAGGCTGGGGATCAGGCTGTCGAAGGACTGGTTGCTGAAGGTACAGGTGGCCTTCATCTGCTGACAGATGGCGTTGGCCAGATCGACGTCAAAGCCCTGCATTTTATTCTGCGCATCCATAAATTCGAACGGCGGATACGAGGCTTCGGCGGCAAAACGGATGGTTTGCGCCGCCGTGGCAGAGACGCTGATACCGGCTAACATCGCAGCAATTATGATTTTTTTCATCGCAGACTCCAACGGATTACGCTTGGCCTCGCGGGCCGTTAATGGGACAGATATCCGGCAAACTCACTGGTCTGCGGATCACTAAAGTGGCTGGCATCGCCCTGTTCAATAATGCGACCCTGCTCCATATACACGACGCGGCTGGCGGTTTTGCGCGCGACCTCCACTTCGTGGGTGACGATCACCTGGGTGATCCCGGTCTCCGACAGCTCATGGATGATGCTGACGATCTGGGCGGTGATCTCTGGGTCGAGGGCGGCGGTCGGTTCGTCGAACAGCAGCACCTGCGGCTCCATCATCAGCGCGCGGGCAATGGCGACGCGCTGCTGCTGACCGCCGGAGAGGTGCAGCGGGTAGCGCGCCACGAATTCGCTCAGGCGCAGGCGCTGCAGTAGCTTTTCGGCCCGCGCCAGCGCCGCCGCTTTCGACAGTCCCAGCACCCGGCAGGGCGCCTCGATCAGATTTTGCATCACCGTCAGGTGTGGCCACAGGTTGTACTGCTGAAACACCATGCCGACGTTGCGGCGCAGATCGCGGATAGCCTTCTCACCCGGCGGCTGGCGAAAGTCAAACTGGTGGCCAGCGATACTCAGGGCGCCGGAGCGCGGCATCTCCAGCAGGTTTAACACCCGCAGCAGGGAGCTCTTTCCCGCGCCGCTCGGCCCAAGCAGCACCAGCGTCTCGCCGGCCGGGCATGCCAGGGTTATGTCAAACAGCGCCTGGTGTGCGCCGTAGTAGCAGTTAATGCCGTCGATTTGAATACTCATGCGCTTAATCTGAATAGCCATTGATAAGGCAAAGAGTAACTTCATCAGAATAACTATGCAATATTGGTGGGTTAAAATTTAAGAATATGCACTCTGACCGCTCAGAAAGAGTACGATATCGGGTTATGGCACGCCGGCTGGCACAGGGTAAACGGGTGTGCTAAGGCGGCGCGGGCGGCCAGAGGCCGCCCGACCGTCGCTTAGTCGTAGTCGATGTTGATGGTGACGTTGGCCTCTAACTGCCCGGGCCGCACCGGGCCGCGGTCATGGACGTAGTAACCGGCGTGGATAGGGATACGGAATCCCCGATCGGGCAGCGTTGTCCCGCGGGGGATCAGTCGGATGACGCTGGGCTGTGCCGCCGCGCCGCCCAGTGTGATGGGGCGCTGCTGCTCGTCGTACAGAATAAAGCCGACGCCGCCAGGCCCCGAGTGCGGCAGCACGACGCGGGGATTCTCCGGCAGCAGCGCGTCGCTGCTCAGGGTCACCCGCAGGGTGCGGTTAGTCTGCGCCTCGCTGCCATCCCCGCTCAGCTGGTCGCATTGGGCGACCAGGGTGTGGTCGGCGATCGGGCTGGCGATCGCGCCGCTCTGCGTCAGGTCGCTGATGGAGACGGGCGGCAGCGTGAGCAGGGTGTCGGTAAACTGGCAGGTGGTCGCGCGGTAGTCCAGCGTCAAATTAAGATTCACCAGGTACAGATCGTTTTCCGAGGCGGGCCATTTCCCGGTTAAGAGAAACCTGAGGAGACGCAGGATAAATTCCCCCAGAGAACCGGATGACCCGTTGCTGGCGCTGATCACCATCGCGGACTCCAACAGATACTGCCCTTCTGGGGCGAGCCGCGTGGTCTGGGTGGGGGCGACCGGCCTGGCGGTGACGGTGAGCTGATCGAGAAACTGCGCCGCCGTATAGCTCCCCTCCTGTAGTCTAATGGTCGCCTGGGCCGGCGCCTGGACGGTGATCTCGATAAAGACGTTGTCATAGAACTTGATCACGACGCCCCGCTCGTAGGGCGTGCCGAGATGCACCTCGTTTTGCTCACTGCCATAGGCGGAGCATAGGGTTTGCTTGCTGAACAGCGGCAGCGGTACCGCCACCTGCTGCCCGCCGGGAAACATATTCTGATTACTCATCAGCACCTGCCCCTGCTGGCTCTCTGTACCCGGGCTCTCCAGCTTGCACCAGGAGAGCGCTGGGCCGCTGAGCAGCAGCAGCGCGGTAAAAAAATAACGGCAATATTTCATGATTCAACCTCATCAGACTCAGCGGCACAGGTGGGTTTGACTGCTCAGCGTGGCGGCTGAGAGGGTTATGGTGCAGCGGGTGTTCGCCTGCGGATCCAGCGGCACCGTTACCTGTGCCGGCAGGGTGTCGCTGCGCAGGGAGATCATGCCGCCCTGACCGACCTGACCCACCGTCTCACCGTCGTGGCCGCTGACTGGATAGCCGAAGCCGAGCGGCGTACCGTCGGCGCGGCGCGCTTTAAAGTAGAAGCGTTGGCGCGTGTCGGTCTCAAAGCGCGCCAGCACGACGGCCCCCTCATAGGGCACTCGCTTCTGCATGTTCCCCTTCAGCTCCACCGTATCGTCCTGCGGTGACGGCGTCAGACGCAGGCTGTTTTCGCGGTAGGGGGTCAGGGCGGCGTAGAGCGCCTGGCCTGCGCCGTTGGTGGCGTGGTAGCCATAGCCGTTGACGCTGGCGTCGCGCAGCCCCGGAGCATCGACGATTGCCATGGTGTCCGTCAGGGCGTTGCTGAACAGCACGCCGCCGCGATAGGCCACCACGCCGCCGCTGATGCCGGCGCTGGTCTGACGGTAATCCTGCGACTGGCTGTAGCTGGCGCTCAGGGTCGCCGAGCGGGCCCGATAGCTGAGGTTGGTGCCCAGCGCGGTGAGGCGATCCTGGCGTTGGTTATTGAGGCTAACGCTGTAGCTAAACTGCTGCCACTCGCCGGCGTAACCGCTCAGGGAGGCGTTGTTGGAGTGGTAGCCATCGCGATCGACGGTGGTGGCGTTCGAGAGATACAGGGTGCGCCGCGGCTCGCCAAAGCTCAGCGGTAAGGTGAAGTAGAGATAGACGCGGCGGTCGCTGTTCAGTCCCTGATCGTAGGTCTGGCTGGCGGCCAGGGTATAGCTGAGCTGCTGCCAGCTGTTGCTGTAGCTCATCTGGTAATCCTGGCGACGGGCGCCGCCGCCCCAGTAGTCGCGCCAGGTGCCGGAGAGGAACACCGAGCCCCAGCCCTGCGGCAGCGTCTGGCTCAGGTTGATGGCATAGTTATTCTTACGGCCCGGATCGTAGTGGTAATAGTCCCAGTCGCGGGTCGGGCTACCGCGGTTGTCGTTCAGATAGAGATGATCGCTCAGGGTGCGGTAGTGGCGTGACGAGTAGCGGTAGGCGGCCAGCGAAAACTGGGTCGCCGTGGCGGCCAGGTATTTGTTGTAGGCTAGCTGATAGCTTTGTCCGCGCTGCTCGCCGCGATCCGTCAGGCTGCTGGCGGAGTGGGTGATATCCAGCGAGAAGGCGCCGATGGCCGTGTTAAGACCGTTGCCCAGCAGCAGCGCATAGTAGTCCTGGCTGGCCTGGGCGCCGCCGTAGAGCGTCAGCAGGCTGTTTAGACCGTGCTGGTAGCTGCCCTGAAAGAAGCCGCGCTGATCGTTGATGTCATTGAGATAGGTTTTCCCCACCGCCAGATCGTACTTGCCAACCCCCGGCTGCAGCATGTTAGGCAGGGAGGAGTAGGGAACAATAAAGCGAGTGATGCGTCCGTCTGCCTCCTGCACGCTGACGTTGAGATCGCCGCCGCCGCCGACCAGCTGCAGATCTTCGATAGAGAACGGCCCCGCCGGCACCTCTTTACGAGAGACGATGATATCGTTTTGCTCGACGGTGACCAGCGCGTTGCTCTGGGCTACGCCGCGCACCAGCGGGGTGAAGTTCTGCTTGGCGCTGGGCAGCATGCGCAGATCGCTATACAGACGGACGCCGTGAAAGCGCACGCCGGTAAACAGATCGGAGGCGCTGTACATATCGCCGACGCGCAGCATTCCGTTGATCGGGGCAAAGCTGCGCTGCAGATAGGCGCTGTTGCTGTTCCAGTCGCCGCGTTGGGTATTGCGCTGATTATAGCTGGTGGCGGCGCGTAGCTGCCAACCGAACAGGTTCAACCCGCTGTGAAGGTTGAGATAGGTATTGCTGCTGTGGCCGCTGCCGCGGTAATCGCTGTAGTAATAGCTGGCGTTATAGCTGGTGAAGAAGGCGTTGATGCCGCGATCCCAGCTTTCCGGGGCGATATAGCCTTTTTCCCTGTCGGTCACGAAGGCCTGTGGAACGGTCAGCTGCAGCTGCAGCAGGCCGGTGTTAAAGCGGTAGCTGCCGCCGTGCAGCGCCTGGCGCAGCGGGATACAGCGGGTGTCCCACGGCGGCGCGGGGAGCTTAATGCCCAGCCCGCGCAGCTGTGGCTCGCTCAGGCAGGTGTCGCCGGGTCGTTGGCTGACGGTCAATGTATATACGCCGCGCCATTCGCCGTTGACCATGATATCCAACGGATATTCGCCGGGGTAGGGCGCATGGGGATCCAGCGTAATCTGGCTCAGCTGGCGGTCTTTCGCCGTGCCTTTAAGAAAGTGGGTATCGAAGGTGTTTGTCGCGCTGGCCATGGCGCAGGCAGCGGGAAACAGTAGGGCCAGGGAGAGGGTAATGGCGTTTAACCTGAGCATCCGTGCCTCACTCGTTGCGATTAGTTAAGGGGAATGGCCTGCTGACGTTTCACGCCATAGTCATTCAGATAGGAGAGGGTCAGCGTGGAGACCCCGCCCGGCAGGCCGGCGACGGCGATATGCCGTTGGGAAAAGGGGGCCAGCATCAGGGTTGCCTTCAGCAGCTGCTCTCGTTCACCGGCGCCGAGCGCGGTAATCGTGATGTGGTTAGGCGAGCGGTTGTTCAGCGTTACCCTCTGCTCATCGCGGCGGGCCGAGAGCTGGCCGACGGTTTTTTCGCCGAGCTCAGCGATCCCCTGGGGACGGTAAAACAGCTTGATGCGGTTTTGCATCGCCAGTTTGAGCAGGTTTCCGCTACGCGCCGGGTTATCCGGCGGAATGTCGATCACGTTGAGGTAAAACAGCGACTCCCGATCCTGTGGCAGGGCGTTAGGCAGAGCCCGAATCCGCAGCTGCTGGCCGTTACCGGCCGTGACGGTGGCGATCGGCGGCGTCAGCAGGAAGGGCGCCTTCACCTCTTCAGGGGGGACGTTGGGATCCCCCTCATCGATCCAGGCCTGGATCAGGGAGGGCTTGTCACCGCGGTTGGCCAGCTGAACGGTGATCTCCTGGCGCTGGGCTGGGTAGATAATTCGGGTGCCGTAAATAACGATGGTGGCGCAGGCTGGCCAGGCGGTTATGGCGCACAGCAGGGCGAGCAGAGCTTTCTTCATGGGGTCACCACAGGGAACAGGGACTCCCGGCGGAGTCCCGCGGGTTAAGTTAATCGTGGGTAACGGTGTAGGTGACGGCGGAGCTCACCGCGCCTTTGTTTACGGTGTCGCCGATTTTGTGGTAGTAGGCGGTGATGGGCAGGACATAGTTGCCGTCCGTGCCGATTAGCGTGTGCTGGGTGTTATAGCTATTGATCAGCTTATCCTTGACCTTCAGCTGAAAACCGACGCCGGTGGCGGCACCGCTAGTCGGGGCGATCACGCCTTTGTCGTTCATATTGCTGTTGGCGAAGCTGAGCGTCAGGGTCTCTCCCTCATAGCCACTGCAGACGATATTAATATCGGCCTGCGCGGAGGCCCCGGTATAAATTTCACCCGGATTGACGTTAATAAACTGATCGGCGCCGACCAGCGGCAGCTGGAGCAGCTGATCTGAGTTTTGAATCGTGCAGGAGGCGCCCACAATTTCGCCCTGAATCCGCAGCTGACCCGCGGGGGCGGGGGCGGCGAGTGCCGCAGATGAAATAAAAAGGCCGCTTAGCATCGCTATGAAAATAATACCGCTCTTCATGACAACTCCTTGTTTTAGGATGGGCATTATTCCGCTGCGTGATGGAGTGCATCACAGAACAGAAAAATCTCATCTTTAAAAAATAAAATCACGATTGACAGGCTGGTGCTTTTTTCTGGCACTTTATTTTTGTCTGGGATCTTTGGTTTGTAACTAATACGAAGTTCGTATTTATCTCGGTAAAAAATAGTATTTTAATTTGCTGGCCTTGCTATCTAATTTAAAGTAAAAATGATAAGCGATGCACTGATTAGTCGCCTATTGGAGGAAATGGCTTTTATTGCACCAACATTCGGATAGGATGTTTTGACAGCTGAATAATTACCGAATATGCTTAGGCAATCTATCCGGCGCGTGCTTTTTCCGTCTGCGGCGATCGTCGCGGTCTACATAGGTCATCTCTTGTAATACCCGTAATAGCCAGCGTTTGATGCCGGTTGTACGGAGAGTTTGTGGACATCAGGCTATCTTTTATTACTTTTTTTTGATTATATCGTGGGTGATATCTCAATTAGTTATTAGTCAGCGCTTAGCCTTATCGTTAAAAATTAGTGTCTGCGTTTCCATGAAGAGGATTTCATGATGGCGATAAGCCATGACGTATTTAAGGAAAAAAACGGGCTCTCATTAATTACCCACCCCACGCTACAGTCGATGCTTCTGGTCGATGTGCTTAACAATTATCTTAGCGTGCCAATTTATCTGCTTGATGCACCCAAGAGTTCAAAGTATTTATTGGATGACTGTGCCTTGATTATATTTGATGCAATGTTGCTTGACGCTGAGCCGGCGCAGCGAGCGTGTTGGCTTGAGGCTATATTTAATCAGCGGGTTGGTCGGCGAATTATTTTGATCAACGTGAATACCCATGATGAGGCGCTGGCGTGGCATCAGCATGGGAGTATCATCGCGGCCTTTCCGGCCAAGACACATCAGCAGACGCTGATCCGCCGGCTGAGAGCCCTGCTGGTGACTGCGCAGGAGGAACCGTCGGGCGATACGGCCCCCACGCCGCGCCTGACCCTGCGCGAGCTGGAGGTGCTAAAGGCGATGCAGCAGGGTGCAAGCAATCTGGATATCTCGCGTATTTTGTATATCAGCGAAAATACGGTCAGAACGCATATCTATAATATTTTTAAGAAAATAGCGGTGAAAAATCGGATTCAGGCGGTGAAATGGGCCGATACACACCTGTGCGGATAGCGGAATATGGACAGCGAAGCTGACGTCGTCAACCACAGCGGGTAATATCTGCGCTGGAGAAGATGACGCGGAGAGGCGAAACGATGTGGGGAAAAACGTCCGCCCTATTGGCACTGTTACTGCTGGTCGGCTGTCAGCAGTCACCTACGCTGCGCGATCGCGGCGGTTATTGGGTGGATGATAGCCAGCGCGCGCTGCGCGCCGAGCCCCGGATTCGCTATCTGGTGCTGCACTATACCGCGGAGGATTTTCCGTCGTCCCTGCGGGTGCTGACGGGGAAACGGGTCAGCGCACACTATCTGGTCCCCGCCGTGCCGCCGCAGCGGGACGGTCGGCCGGTGGTGTGGCAGCTGGTGCCCGAGTCGCGTAGCGCCTGGCATGCCGGGATCAGCTACTGGCGTGGCCAGACCCACCTCAACGATAACTCGATCGGTATTGAAATTGAAAACCCTGGCTACCGGCGTACGCCGCACGGTATTGTCTGGTATCCCTTCACTCCGCAGCAGATCACCGCCGTCCGCGCGCTGGCGCAGGATATTGTCCGGCGCTACGCCATCGCGCCGCAGAATGTGGTCGGGCATATGGATATTGCGCCGCAGCGCAAGGTGGATCCCGGTCCGCTGTTTCCCTGGCAGATGCTGGCGCAGCAGGGGATCGGCGCCTGGCCGGAGGCGGTGCGGGTCAGGGCCTATCTGCAGCGCTACCGGCAACGTCCGCCGGACGTCGCCTATCTACAGCGGCGGCTGGCGCAGTGGGGATATCAGATTGAGCCCAGCGGCATTAATGACGCGGCCTCCCGGCGGGTCATCGCGGCGTTTCAGATGCACTTCCGCCCGACGGATTTCCGCGGAGAGCCGGACGCCGAAACCAGCGCTATCGTCGATGCGCTGATCGCGCAGTACGGCGGCGCCGATTAAGGTGCTCAGCGGTGCTGTAGGCGGCCATGGTCGCGCAGCCAGCGGGCGGTGCGCACGATCCCGTCTTCCAGTGTCACGATAGGCTGATAGCCCAGCTCACTCTGTGCCCGGGCGGT
This sequence comes from Edwardsiella anguillarum ET080813, assembly GCF_000264765.2. Classification (GTDB taxonomy): domain Bacteria; phylum Pseudomonadota; class Gammaproteobacteria; order Enterobacterales; family Enterobacteriaceae; genus Edwardsiella; species Edwardsiella anguillarum. Next base: position 200,650 of record NZ_CP006664.1, on the reverse strand, counting down.
GTCCAGCGTCATATCAAAGTTCAGCTTGGCCGCGCCGTAGTGGGTCAGCGCCGGCTCTTTGGCGCTGCGCGTACTCAGCTTTTCCATACCGCGGGCGATGATATCCAGCAGCGGATAGGGGATCGTGCGCAGGCGGCAGGCGATCCCCAGCTCATCGATCAGCTGCTGCAGCATCAGGCGCAGCGTCTGCGGCTGGTGGTTGGTGATGTTATATACCCGTCCCGAGGCGGTGTCAGGGCGCTGACTGGCTAGCCACATGGCGTGCACCGCGTTCTCTTCATAGGTCATATCCAGCAGGGTGGATCCGCCGTGCGGCAGCAGTAGATAGCCATGCTTCTTCATCGTGCCCATCAGGCGGGGCAGCAGCACCTTATCGTGGGGACCAAACAGCCCCTGCGGACGTAGAATGGTAAAGTGGGTCTGCGGATTGGCCAGCGCCAGGGTGCGGATCACCTCTTCGCCCGCGGCCTTGCTGCGTGCATAGTAGTTGGCGTAGCGCGTCGGCGTAAACTCTTCTTGAATGCCGTGGTGATGGCGATAGTCAAAGTAGACGGCGGGGGAGGAGATATGGATAAACTGACCCACGCCGTAGGCGGCGGCCCATTCGCCCAGGCGGCGGGTGGCCCGTACGTTGGCGGTTTCAAACAGCGCTTGCGATCCCCATGGCGAGGTGAATCCGGAGCAGTGCCACAGGGTATCGACGTCGTTCAGCATCGCTTTCGCCTGCGCTGAAACCAGGTTGCCCAGATCGGCGTGGATAAAATCCGCCCCCATTTTTTGCAGCACCTGCCCCATGGCCAGATTATCCCCCGCTGCGCGGACGCTGATCCCCCGCTGACGTAAATATTCAACGGCATTACGCCCGAGACCGCAGGTTGCACCGGTCACCAAAACTTTCATACTTGCCTATCCACCGTGGGCCATCCATCGGGCCGTTCGTTGCGGCCGGTTGTACGTGGCCATCTGACTGCTGCGGGAGCGCCGATCGCTCCGGCTGCGCAATAAGGGTGCCATTTTTCCGTGAATCGGCGCGACATGCAATCGGATTACTTAGCAGAATTGTAATATCGGCGCTGGTTGCTCCTACGGTGAACAGCCCGGCGCCGCCGGATTTCCCCCGGCGCGCAGGGGGTTAGGGCACCGTGGACGGCGCTTTGTCGGATGAGCTCCCGACCTGCGGGGGATGCGCCTCGTCCCAGGCCTCGGCCAGTTCGGCGATGCGCTGTGCCATGCCGCGAAAGATAAACAGGTGAGCCGGCATCATGGTAAACCAATACAGCAGGCCGGAAAAACCGGCGGGATGCCACCAGGCGCGCACGTCCAGCGTACGTAGGCCGTTGTGTTCGCCCAGGGTAAAGCTAAGGCGCCCCAGCCCCGGCGCTTTCATCCCAAACAGCAGGGTCAGCTGATGTTCCGCCTTGAGGGTGATCACCTTCCAACCGTCGATAAGATCGCCTATCTGCAAGGTTTGGCGCGCCGGGCGGCCATAAACGACACGGTTACCGCTGAGATCGTCAAGGCGGGCGCGGATCTGCCACAGCAGGTTGGCAAAGAAGTAGCCGTTGTCGCCGCCGATTTGCTGTATGACCTGCCATAGCGCGCGGCGCGAGGCGGAGGTGTCGATTTGGCACCCCGCCTGCTTCGGGTAGAAGCCGTAGCCCGGTCGCCAGCGGGCGCGGGCCTGCGGATCGTAGCCCCAGTCGGCGGAGTCGACCACCTCGCGTTCACGGGCAAGGGTCTCGCTCAGCGCGTGATCAAAGCCGATCAGCGTCTGTGGGATCAGATGGGCGATGGCCGCATCGTCGGCGGGCAGATCGTGCTTCAGCCCTTCGATCAGCGCGCGGGCGGTGCTGGTAGGAACCGAGGTGATCAGGTGCAGGAAGTAGACCGAGATCAGGCGGGTCGGGATCGGTAGGGGGATCATCCAGCGCCGCTTGCCGCTGACGCGGATAAAGCGTTCAAACATGGTCTGGTAGCTGATGTATTCGGGGCCGGCGACCTCGAACGTCCGATCGTCGCTGTCCGGCAGCTCCGCCAGCGCGCTGAGATAGATCAGCAGATTCTCCAGTGCGATGGGCGAACTTTTGGAGCGCACCCAGAGCGGCGGCGTCAGAATGGCCAGGTTATAGACCATGTCTCGCATCACCTCGAAGGCCGCGGAACCAGGGCCGATGACGATCCCGGCGCGGACCTCGGTAACGGGGACGCCGCTGGTGCGCAGAATCTCCCCGGTTTCGCGTCGGGCGGCAAGGTGACGCGACGAGGGCTGTGCCTCCCGCGGCTGCAGCGCGCCCAGAAAGATCACCTGACGTACCCGGGAAACGCTCAGCGCCCGGCTAACGTTTTGCGCGGCCTGCAGTTCGGCGCGGACGAAGTCGTCACCGTCGCCCATGGCATGCACCAGATAGTAGACCACGTCAATATCGTCCAGCGCCGCCGGCAGCGTCTGCGGCTGGTACAGATCGACATACTGACAGCTGACGCCGGGCCAACCGCGCGCCTGTAGCCAACCAATGCGGCGTGCGGCGGCGCGTACCCGGTGTCCACGGGCGCACAGCTGTGGGATCAGATGCTGCCCGATATAGCCGCTGGCGCCCAAGACCAGAATACGTTGTCCGCCCATGGTGAGATCTCCGCGCTGAGAGGTTAGCCGTAGGTGGCGTGGGCGTGCGGCGCACCGTTCGCCGGAGGGTATGTCTGGCGGAAGGTTTGCCACAGTTCGACCAGCCGCTGTAGGTCGGCGCGGGTGGCGTCCAGGTGGGTCACCAGTCGCGTGGTGACGCCCGCGCTGATCAGGATCCCGCGCTGGCGCATCCAGGGGCCCAGCGCGGCGGCCTCATCGGCCTCCAACTGTAAAAATAGCATATTTGTCTGGGCACCCGGCGCCAGCACCCGGAGTCCCAGGGACGAGAGCGCGTCGGCCAGCCAGGCGGCGTTGGCGTGATCGTCGCGCAGACGCTCGACGTTATGACGCAGGGCATAACGCCCCGCCTCGGCCAGAATACCGGCCTGACGCATGGCGCCACCGGTCATTTTACGCCAGCGGCGCGCGCGCTGAATAAAGTCGGCGTCGGCGCACAGCAGCGAGCCGACCGGCGCCCCCAGCCCCTTGGAGAGGCAGAGGGTGAGGGTATCGCAGTATTGGGTCAGGGTCGTCAGCGGCACCTCAAGGGCCACCGCGGCGTTCATGATACGGGCGCCGTCGATATGCAGGCTCAGCCCCTTTTCGCGGCTAAACGCCCAGGCCTGCGCCAGATAGTCGAGCGGCAGCACCTTGCCGTTATGGGTGTTCTCCAGGCTGAGCAGGCGGCTGCGAGCAAAGTGAATGTCGTCGGGCTTGATCACGTCGGCAACCCGCTCCAGCGGCAGGGTGCCGTCGGGCAGGGCGTCGATGGGCTGGGGCTGAATACTGCCGAGCACCGCCGCACCGCCGGCCTCATACAGGTAGTTATGCGCCTTTTGGCCGACGATATACTCCTCGCCGCGCTGGCAGTGGCTCAGCAGTGCCACCAGGTTGGCCTGGGTTCCGCTGGGGAGAAACAGCGCCGCCGGCTTGCCGCTCAGCTCGGCGGCCTCCTGCTCCAGTCGGTTGACGCTGGGATCGTCGCCATAGACATCATCGCCGACCTCGGCGCGTGACATGGCCAGACGCATGGCCTCGCTCGGGCGGGTAACGGTATCGCTGCGCAGATCTAACATGGGGCACTCCTTGGTCGGCTACATCCATGGGAAAGCCCCAGTTGTACCACGCCGCCGTTGGGCTGCCAAAGAAAAAGCAAAGGGACGACGCGATCGATTGTGCGCGCGTATTCACGGTAGTTGGGCAGAAATATCCCATGGGCGCTCACTTTGCCGGGGGCTCGGCGCGCCGCCTTCTCCGGTTGTCGATAGGCTGGGTATAAAATGAGCACCAGCAGATGTTTCTATCACCACGCTAGCCGCCGGATATCCTGTCAAACAGGCGCGCGAAAAATGTTTACGTAACAGTGACGGCCGGATTTAGCTTGACCATGAACACGGAGAGCGTGTTTGCTGGGAGCGATACCCATCGCGTAACATTTTGCAGGATGCTCTCTGTCACGTGGGGTGCTCTTTGAGCATACCTCTGCAGAATGGGGATGGGGGGAATCATCTCATTAAATCAATCGAATACGGAAATTCTGTTACATTATATCTCATTGAATTTACTGCGTAGAAGGCAGGTCGCACCCATTACGGACGATCGAGGATGTAAAAATATTTTCCAATATTGGCGCCAAGGAAATAAGCACAAATAAGCAAAAATTTTCCTTTTGTGGGAATGACTTTAATATAAATCAGGAACAGTTGTGATAAATGAAATAATGCCAAGCCTCTCTCATCAATAAATGTTCAGGCGTAGCATGTATTCATTAAATTAGTCTTTGATACATTTATATGGTAGGGGGTACTATATGAAATTTACTGTACGTAAATAATAAAAATTCTCATTTGTGAATTTAATGATAAAATTCAATAAATGGAGATGAACATATGAACATTGACCTAAACTTTGAAAATATTAAGGAACGGGTAATCCAATATAACGCACGCGCTTCAGTAGAAGATTTTGATGCCTATATGGTGGAGTATGCCGAACTTGCCAAGCAGGCCAAGTTATAAACGCCGGGTATTTACGATCTACGCTACGGCATGGCTGCTGCTGAGCGGATTGATTTATTTCCGGAAAGCGTTCAAGCTGCACCCTTAGTGATTTTTATTTATGGTGGATACTGGTGTTCACAACGTAAAGAGGATGCCTGTTCGATGGCTGCCTCGTTCACCCGTCATGGTGTGGCCGTATACCCTGGCGCCTGTGGCAACCGTGGCAGAAATTGTACATGAGGTGCGTAGCGCGGTCGCTTGGCTATATTTTCATGGCGAACCATTTGGTATTGATCCTGCACGTATTTTTATCATCGGCAGTTCGGCTGGTGCCCATCTGTGCAGCTCACTGGTTTCTGAAGGCTGGCATAATCGTTATCGGCTTCCGGAGGATGCGATAAAAGGCGTGCTGGCGATGAGCGGTATCTATGACTTTCGCCTGCTGTGCGATATATTTAGCAATGAGTTGCTGCATTTATCACTTGAGCAAGCAAAAAGTGTCAGCCCTATTTTTCTTTGCCTAAGAAAACCTCTGCGCAAAAATTTTTATCAGTGCCGGTGGTAAATAAATGTTAGGGTTTAAACACCAGATCAGAGCTTATTATGAGGCTTGTCGTGAAAATGGTCTGAATGTAACATTATTAGATGATCGTGAGAGTAACCACTTTACCTTAGTCAACGCTCTGGCTAATCCAGGGAGTGAGATGTTTAAACAAGTCATGGCGATGATTGACGCAACATCAAATTAATTTACCCTGAATATATAGTGGTTGCATTATCTGGAGGTTGCTTTCCAGAAGTAATGCTGCGTGAATCTCTATCATTTCTGATAAAACGATAACAGAAGGTATTATTCGAATATCTGTGGCTAGTCGGTAGTGATAATTAACCGAAACTTCCCCTGGATGGTGGGTGTCTGATCCATCAGCCAATCATTGCTCCCTCTCAACGTTTCCCATTTCATACACCGGCGATCCTTATAGGATTTTTGCTGAGCTATTTTGATGATTGCGGGTGTTTGCATTTTCACTGTTTAAATTTTGCTGTTTTTTTCATTTGAGCAACTGGCGCAGTGACAGTTATTTTATGTGTGAGAGACAGGCAAGATTATACATCTGCATAAGCGGACTCCGGCACAGACGCGGGGGGAGGGTGGCGCGGGGGGCCCCTTACGGATCGATGGCATCTCCCGCGCCATGGCATGCACGCTGGCCTGAGTGCGCCCGGTCAGGCCAGCTCGACATCCCCGTTGAGCTGACAGCTGCAGGCCAGCACATAGCCCTGGGCTATCTCCTGCGGGGTGAGGGTCATGGTGCTGCTGACCTGATAGTCACCGTGTAGGATACGGGTTTTACAGCAGCCGCAGACGCCGGCGCGGCAGGCGGCCTGTACCGGCAGCCGGTTTTGCTCCATCGCGCTGAGCAGCGTGCTGCCGACGGCGGCGCGGTAGTCGCCGGGCTGTGAGCTGGAGAGGATGCGCAGCGTGCCGCCGACCGGCGCGCTCGCCGTCTCCGGCTGGAAGCGCTCCAGGTGGATCTGCTGCGCCGGGACGCCTAACTCGCTCACCAGGGTCTGCGCTTGGCGCATATAGGGCGCCGGGCCGCAGATCATCACCGTACGCTCCGCCAGGGCGCGGATTCGGCTCTGTAGCAGCTCGCGGCTGAGGCGTCCCGGCAGGATCGCGCCCGTTGCCTCCGCTTCGGCCAGCAGGATCAGCTGCAGCTGCGGGTGGGCTTCGGCCAGCTGGCGCCATTCGTCGGCGAAGATCAGGTCGCGCGGCGTGCGAACCGCGTAGATCACCGCGACATCCGTACTCGGGCTATGCGCCAGCAGCCAGCGGGTCATAGCGATGATCGGGGTGACGCCGCAGCCGGCCGCCAGCATCAGATAGCGGGTGGCGTCCGCCTGCGGACAGGTGAAGCTGCCCTGCGCCGGTGAAAGCCACAGTTCGTGGCCCGGGTGGACTTGGCGGGTCAGCCAGCCGGAGCCGACGCCGTTGTCCAGGCGGCGTACCGTCAGGGTAATAAAGGGGCTGAGTCCTGGGGTCGAGGAGAGCGTGTAGGCACGCAGAGTCTCTTCGCTGCCGTCGATGCTGACCAGCGCATACTGACCGGGACGGTAGGGATAAAAGTCGGGACAGATCAGGTTTAGCGTCCAGACATCGGGGGTTTCCTGGCGCAGGGAGTGGACCTGCATCCGGTGGGGGCAAAGGGGGGTTGGCATGGTCATGGTGATGGCGTCTCGCAGTCAGGATTTCGCCCCGCGCCAGGCGGCGTGGGGCGCTTAAGGTTGCCGGGTTAGGCGTGGCCGAGTATACCGTTCAGATCGGCGTCGACCGTGCTGATGGCGCGCATGCCGAAGCGCTGGTTGAGGATCGCCAGAAGATTATCCGTCAGGAAGCCCGGCGCGGTCGGCCCGGTGTAGATGTTTTTGACGCCCAGCGCCAGCAGGGTCAACAGGATGACGATGGCCTTCTGCTCAAACCAGGAGAGGATCAGACTGAGCGGCAGATCGTTGACGCCGCAGCCGAGCTTCTCTGCCAGATTGACCGCCAGCATGATGGCGCCGTAGGCGTCGTTGCACTGGCCGACGTCCAGCAGGCGCGGCAGCCCCTCCAGCGTGCCGAAGTCCAGCTTGTTAAAACGGTACTTACCGCAGGCCAGGGTCATGATCAGGCAATCCTGTGGGATGGCGCGGGCAAAGTCGGTGTAGTAGCTGCGCTCATCGCGGCTGCCGTCGCAGCCGCCGAGCAGGAATACGTGGCGTAGCTTCTTCTGGGCGACCAGGTCGATCACGCTGTCCGCCGCGTTGAGCAGGGTGGCGCGACCAAAGCCGACGGTGATCAGGTGTTCGATCTCGCTGTAGGGGAAGCCATCGCAGACCTGCGCCTGGGCGATCACCTGACTGAAATCATCGCCTTCCAGATGGCGTACGCCCGGCCAGCCGACGATGCTGCGGGTCCAGATGCGATCGCTGTAGTTGCCGACGTTGGGATCGATGATGCAGTTGGAGGTCATCAGGATCGGGCCGGGGAAACGGGCAAACTCCTGCTGCTGATTCTGCCAGCCGCTGCCGTAGTTGCCGACCAGGTGGCGGTATTTACGCAGCTCGGGATAGCCGTGGGCCGGCAGCATCTCACCGTGGGTGTAGATGTTGATGCCGAGGCCATCGGTCTGCTCCAGCAGCATCTGTAGATCCTTCAGATCGTGACCGGAGATCAGGATACATTTGCCGGCGACCGGCCGCACGTTGACGGAGGTCGGGGTGGGATCGCCGTAGGCCTCGGTCTCCCCCTTATCCAGCTGCGCCATGATGGCGAAGTTCATCTTGCCGATGCCCATGGCATTGTCCAGCAGGGTATCCATATCGCGCGGCTGAGTGCCGAGCCAGGCCATATAGTGGTGATACTGGGCGTAGATCGCCTCGCTATGCTGGCCCAGCACATGGGCATGCTCCATATAGGCCGCTGCGCCTTTCAGGCCGTACAGGTTGAGCATGCGCAGGCCGTGGATATCGTCGCCGATCTCGGCCCGATCGCTGTCCAGAGCGAACTCTGCCGCCTGACGGCGCAGGGTCTCCACATCCTCTCCCTGCAGGCTTAGCTCGGCCAGTGGATGGTCGCACTGCGTGCCCGGCGCCTTGGCCAGGCAGGCGGCGCGCAGGCTGTCGCGCATCGCCAGCGCCTCGCGGGCGTAGCCGATGATGCGCGCAGAGTCGAAGTTGACGTTGGTCAGGGTGGCGAAGAAGGCGCGCGGCGCAAAGCTGTCGATGGTGCGATCGCGGATATCCAGCTCGCGGGCCAGCAGCGCCCAGGCGGAGAGGCTTTGCAGTGCGGCGACCAGCAGGTCTTGCAGGTCGGAGGTTTCGGCACTCTTGCCGCACATCCCCTGAGCGTAGGAACAGCCATTGCCGGCCGGGGTACGGATGGTTTGCTCGCATTGAACGCAGTACATGGAAAACCCTCTTTTAAAGTTGTATTTATTATGCTTGTTTGAAGAGTAAGCCCGGTATCGCGTTCAAAAAAGGAATTTCTAATACAACTTTTACTTTGTTTGATATAACGCAATTTTTGTTGCGAATGGGATTTATTCTTTAATCTCTGGGCGAAGGGCGAAGGGCGAAGGGCGAAGGGCGAAGGGCGAAGGGCGAAGGGCGGCACGGGAGCGCCGCCCGGCGGGGGGTTAGGAGGAGAACAGGGCCATCAGCACCGGCGCCAGCAGGCTGAGCAGGAAGCCGTGTACGATCGCCGCCGGCACCAGCTCAATGCCGCCGCTGCGCTGCAGTACCGGCAGGGTAAAGTCCATGGAGGTTGCGCCGCACAGTCCCAGCGCGCTGCTGCGGTGGCGCTGGATCAGCGTCGGGATCATCATGATGGCGAACAGCTCGCGGGCCAGATCATTAAAGAAGGCGGTGCTGCCGATCACCGGGCCAAAGGCCTCGGTCAGCATGATGCCGGATAGGGAGTACCAGCCATAGGCCGAGGCGATAGCCAGGCCGGTCTTCAGGGGCAGGCCCAGTAGCCAGGCGGCCAGGGCGCCCCCGACCAGGGCGCTGACGCAGACGACGCAGCCTATCATCATGCCGCGGCGATTCAGCAGGATCTGCGCCGGCGACATTCCGCTGTTGCGCAGCTGAAGGCCGACCAGAAACAGCAGCAGGATCAAGGCGTATTCGCTGGCGTGGGTGGCGTGGCTCAGCCACGGCCATTGGGTGAGGCCCAGCAGGAAGCCGCCCACCACGACGCCGCACAGCTTCAGGGACTCCAGCGCCATATGGAGGCGCGATGGCAGCGCCTCCTGGCGGTGGGTGACGTGCCAGGGGGCGCGCTTTTCCAACAGCCATAGCGCCAGCAGGTTGGCCGCGATAATCAGCACGAAAAAGACCGTGGCGTATTTGCCGATCAGCCACAGGTTCGCGCCAAGATTATCGAGAAACGCCAGGCTGATCCCCATAAAAAACAGGATGACGTATACCATCCAGCTCAGCATACGGTTAATTAAACGGATCAGCGTCTTATGACGCAGGTGCAGCAGGTAGCCAAGCAGGAGTGGCACCAGAATGATCAAGAGTCCAGAGTACATAAGAGCCTAACGTGTTAAATTTAAAGCTAATACCGTACTCAAAAGGGGGATTTGAGTAAAGGCACAGCGTCCGCAGGAGGGACAAAAAGGGATCTTTGCCTCTTTTTGCCCCTGGCTTTTTAGAAAAGCAGCACAAAATGGCGAGCGCGGCGGGGGCATTCCTTGACCCGATAAGGCTTTGCCCGCATCCTCATAGCAGTGAGGCGACGAGAGAGGGATGGCATGTACCTGGAACGCATTGAGGTCGTAGGATTTCGCGGGATCAATCGCATCTCGCTGTCGCTGGATGACAATACCGTTTTGATCGGTGAAAACGCCTGGGGTAAGTCGAGCCTGCTGGACGCCTTGACCCTGTGCCTGTCGCCGGAGCGCGAGCTGTACCGCTTTGAGCCTCATGATTTCTACTTTCCCCCCGGCGATGAAACGGCCAGAGAGCACCACCTGCAGATTGTGTTTACCTTTTGCGAAACCGAGCGGGGCCACGCCCGGGCCCGCCGCTATCACCGGCTGTCGCCCCTGTGGCAGGAGAGCGACGATCGCCTGCAGCGCATCTATTTTCGCCAGGAGGGCGAGCTGAGCGACGACGATACGGTCTGCACCTGGCGCTCTTTTCTCAATGAACAGGGGGAGGCGCTGGCCCTGCACCACGTCGATCTGCTGGCGCGCGAGCTGATCCGTCTGCACCCGGTGCTGCGTCTGCGGGATGCCCGCTTTATTCGCCGTCTGCACCCCAGCGTGCTGGCCGCCCGTCATCTGCCCGATCAGGCACAGGTGGCGCAGCAGCTGGATGAGCTCACCCGTGAGCTGGTGTGTAACCCGCAGAAGCTGAGTAACGGCGAGCTGCGCGCCGGCTTGAGCGCCATGCAGCAGCTGCTGGAGCACTACTTTGCCACTAACGGTGACGAGACGGCGGTCGGCGCCCGGCGCCGCCACCGCAATGAGATTATTCACGGTCGCCAGGCATGGCGTTCGCTGGAAAACATCAATCAGATGATCGCCGCCTCGGGCAGCCGCAATATGCGCCTGATCCTGCTGGGGCTGTTTTCAACGCTGCTGCAGGCCAAGGGGGCGGTGATCCTCGATCGCCACGCGCGTCCGCTGCTGGTGATTGAAGATCCGGAGACCCGTCTGCATCCGATCATGCTGTCGGTCGCCTGGGGGCTGTTAAACCAGCTGCCGCTGCAAAAGGTGACGACCACCAACTCCGGCGATCTGCTGGCGCTGATGCCGGTAGAACGGGTGTGCCGCCTAGTCCGCCAGTCGGGGCGGGTGGCGGCGTACCGTATCGGACCTCGCGGTATGACGCCGGAGGACAGCCGGCGCATCGCCTTTCACATTCGCTTTAACCGCGCCTCGTCGTTGTTCGCCCGCTGTTGGCTGCTGGTCGAGGGGGAGACGGAGGTGTGGCTGCTGAGCGAGCTGGCGCGTCAGTGCGGTTACCACTTCGATACCGAAGGCATCAAGGTGATCGAGTTTGCCCAGTGCGGCCTGCGCCCGCTGATTAAGTTCGCCCGCCGAATGGGGATCGCCTGGCATGTCCTGGTCGATGGCGATGAGGCCGGGCGTAAATATGCCGCGACGGTGCGTGGGCTGCTGGAGGGGATGCAGGAGAGCGAGCGCGATCGCCTAACGGTGCTGCCGGCGCCGGATATGGAGCACTTTATGTACCATGAGGGCTTTGCTGATGTGTATCACCACGTGGCCGGGATCCCGGCGTCGGCGCCGATGTCGGCGCGTAAGGTGATCACCAAGGCTATCCACCGCGCCTCCAAGCCCGATCTGGCGATCATAGTTGCGGCGCGGGCGGAGGAGGTCGGCGTGAGTCAGGTGCCACTCCTGCTAAAGAATATGTTTTCGCGGGTGCTGTGGCTGGCGCGCGGCAAGGCCGACTAGCGTCCGCCGGGCGGTGGACATGGATCTGTGGCTGACGCTGGCCGCCTTGTGCGGCCTGGCGCTCGGCACCCCTCTGCAGCGCGCGATGCTACGGGTCATGCGTCCGCTCTGTTTCCCGCAGCTCTGGCACGATCGTCATTTCTCTCCGTTTCCCTGCCGAGCGGCGCTGAGCGCCGCGCTGGCGGCGATCGCGCTGTCGCTGGCCTGGCGCCTGCCGCCCGGCGTCGCCTGGCTCTGCGGGATGGGCTTCTGTACGCTGAGTCTCGCCCTGGCGTTGATCGACCGGGCCAGCCTGCTGCTGCCCGACGCGCTGACTCAGCCGCTGCTGTGGCTGGGGCTGATATGGAACGCGCTGTCTCAGCCGGCGTATCTGCCGCAGGCGGTGTTCGGCGCCGTGGCAGGATATCTGGCGCTGTGGCTGATCGCCTGGGGATTCTGGCGCTGGCGCGGGGTGCAGGGGCTCGGCGGCGGGGATGTTAAACTACTGGCCGCGCTCGGCGCCTGGTGCGGCTGGCCCGATCTGCCTGCGTTGCTGCTGCTGGCCTCCCTGCTGACGCTCGTCGGCATTGTCCTGCGGCGCCGCTGGCGGGGGGAGAGTCTGGCGGCGCCGGCGCCGTTTGGGCCCGCGCTGCTGGTGGCTGGACTGTGGCAGGTGCTGCCGGGTCTGGCCGGCCTCTAGCGCGGCGGGGCGACGCTAGGCCGTCGCGCCAAGGCTGGCGCATACCGCCTGCTGCATCTCATCTAGCAGCTGATAGCGGCGCCGATACTCGGCGCGCTTTTTGCTCGGAATACTTTCCAGCGGTTTGCGCTGAGGGGGCTGGGGCAGGCGGAAGTGGCCGTCGTCGGTGGGCGCGCCGTTCAACGAAAGCCAGAAACCGTCATAGTCGGCCAGCATCTGCGCCTGTTTTTTGCGGCGGTAGCGCCAGTGGCTGTAGATATGGCTGCCGTTGCCGACGGCCAGGATCTGCGTGCAGCGGCCAATGCGCGCCAGTTCGCACAGGGCGTCGGCCAGCAGGCGTTTGGGAAACAGACCGTGGCAGGCTTTGGTGGCCGTCTGGGTATGGCTGTGCGGCAGCGATGGCGACGACCCCTGCAGCCCGCCGATGAAGAGGGTCCGCGCACCATGGTAGTCGATAAAACTAAACGTACACACAGCTAGTAGTATATTCTGCTGGTCGCATAGCGCGATAGACAGATCCCCCTCTTTACTCAGCTTCTCCAGCATGGTCAGTCGCAGAGAGTATGTCTGGTCGTTTTTCCCGCAGAGGGTCGCCAGGGTTAGCGCCTGCCCAGCGTACAGCGCCGGGTAGCGGGAGATCGGCAGCAGCTGGTTCAGCAGGCGATAGTGATCCGTCAGCGCTTCAATGATCTGCGGACGGGAGAGGCGCACGCTCAGGTAGGGATGGTGCAGGCGGCACGGCAGGCGAGGCTGACAGCGCAGAATGGCATCGCGCTGCGGCAGTCCGGCCAGCATCTGCAGCAGACGGTAGGTATCGCCGGGCGCCAGCAGCGCGCGCAGGGCAAATTTGGCGCGAAACGCGGCCTTATTCCAGAGACGGGTCGGCCGATAACGACCCGTCGCCAGGCTGGTAAACAGCGGTAAAGCGGGGCGTGAGACGGGCCGGGCGTGGCCGATTTCGATTGACGACATGGTGCCACCTGTCATTGCGGGTTAACGATGACAGAATTTTCCGGGAGGCTGCCTAAACAGCAGCACAATATGCTACCTCATTGTGTATGGAATCGGCGGATGGTTGAGGGGAGGTTGACGTGGAGCGGGACGGACCGAAGAGACCGGCCGGGGGATCCGGCCGGTGAGGCCGCTTAGGACGCCGGCTCGCTGAGAATGGGGATTATGGTGTTGGCGTGATTACCCTTGGGGCCGATATGAAGGTCAAACTGAACCTGTTGACCCGCCTTCAGCGTGCGATATCCCTCCATCTGAATGGCGGTGTAATGGGCGAATATATCGTCGCCGCCGCTGGCCGGACAGATAAAGCCAAAGCCTTTGGCGTTATTAAACCACTTTACGGTACCCGTCTCCATGCTTATACATCCCTCGTTACGGTGGCAGATCGCGGCGGAAGGCCGGCGATCACGGTTAATGAGATAAGACTGATTCAGGATAGGTTCCTAAGCCGTGGCGGACATCGCTGCACCACGGCTTAGGAATGCACCCTACGGGCAGCGGTAGCCTCGCGCTGCAGGCATACCACCGGGCGGGACGGCCTGGTCAAATTACCACCGATTCCCCGCTTGTCTACACTCTATTGATGCCTCCGTTGCCGTCAAGGGCTGGTTATTTTTAGCCCCCTAACTTTTTACCAAAGTTTGAGGCAGTTAACGCAATTGTGCGGCAGTGCGCTTTTTTTGTCCGATCGACGGGCGGAAATGCAGGGTTGGCTGGTAATCTTGATGGTAGTTATGATATGGCTCAGTGATAGATGATCGACCGGCCCCGCCGGGAGAAGAGAACAGGTAACAGATTGAAATGGCGAACTTGAACGATTGGCTGAATCTTGAGCCGCTGGCAGAGGATCGGACTCGCAGGGCGGTGCAGCCGCCGTCACTGTATAGTGTCATACTGAATAACGATGACTATACGCCGATGGAGTTTGTCATCGAGGTGCTGCAGAAGTTCTTCGCCTATGATATTGAACGTGCAACGCAGCTGATGCTGACTGTGCATTATAAAGGCAAGGCGGTGTGCGGCGTGTTCACGGCAGAGGTTGCGGAGACCAAGGTGGCATTGATCAACCGCTACGCGCGCGACAATGAACATCCGCTGCTGTGCACGCTGGAAAAAGCCTGATCGGGTAACTGAAGGGAGGTGCCCATGCTCAACCAAGAACTGGAACTCAGTCTCAACATGGCGTTCGCCAGGGCGCGCGAGCATCGACACGAGTTTATGACCGTCGAGCACCTGCTGCTGGCGCTGTTGACTAACCCCGCGGCGCGGGAGGCGCTGGAGGCCTGTGCGGTGGATCTGGCGGCCCTGCGCCAGGAGCTGGAGACCTTTATAGAGCAGACCACGCCGCTGCTTCCCCAGGGGGATAGCGAACGTGATACTCAGCCGACCCTGAGTTTTCAGCGGGTGCTGCAGCGGGCGGTGTTTCACGTGCAGTCCTCCGGGCGCAGCGAGGTCAGCGGTGCCAATGTGCTGGTGGCCATCTTCAGCGAGCAGGAGTCCCAGGCGGCCTATCTGCTGCGCAAGCATGACGTGAGCCGTCTGGACATCGTCAATTTTATCTCTCACGGCACTCATAAGAACGAGTCCGGTCCGGCGGCGGGCGGCGGGTCGAACGATGCGCCCGGCGGGGATGACGCCGCGGCGGCGCCCGGCGGCGAAGAGCGGATGGAGAATTTCACCACCAACCTGAACCAGCTGGCGCGGGTCGGCGGCATCGATCCGCTGATCGGCCGCGAGCGTGAGCTGGAGCGCGCCATACAGGTGCTGTGCCGCCGGCGCAAGAACAACCCGCTGCTGGTGGGGGAGTCCGGGGTGGGGAAAACCGCCATTGCGGAGGGGCTGGCCTGGCGCATCGTGCAGGGCGAGGTGCCGGAGGTGATGGCTAACTGCACCCTCTATTCGCTGGACATCGGTTCTCTGCTGGCGGGGACCAAGTACCGCGGCGACTTTGAGAAGCGCTTTAAGGCGCTGCTGAAGCAGCTGGAGCAGGACAGCGACAGCATCCTGTTTATCGATGAGATCCACACCATCATCGGCGCCGGGGCGGCATCCGGCGGTCAGGTGGATGCCGCCAACCTGATCAAGCCGCTGCTGTCAGGGGGGCGCATCCGGGTGATCGGCTCGACCACCTATCAGGAGTTCAGCAACATCTTTGAAAAGGATCGCGCCCTGGCGCGCCGGTTCCAGAAGATCGACATCAACGAACCGAGCGCCGACGATACGGTGCAGATCCTCAACGGGCTGAAGGCGAAGTATGAGGCGCACCACGATGTGCGCTACACCGCCAAGGCCCTGCGCGCGGCGGTCGATCTGTCGGTGAAGTACATCAACGATCGCCATCTGCCGGATAAGGCCATCGATGTGATCGACGAGGCCGGTGCCCGCAGCCGTCTGATGCCGGCGAGCCGGCGTAAGAAGACCATCAATGTGGCGGATATCGAGGCGGTGGTGGCCCGTATCGCGCGTATTCCGGAGAAAACCGTCTCCGCCAGCGACCGCGACGTACTGAAGAGCCTGGGCGATCGGTTGCGGATGCTGGTGTTCGGTCAGGATAAGGCCATCAGCGCGCTCACCGAGGCCATTAAGATGAGCCGTGCGGGGCTGAATCAGGATCACCGTCCGGTGGGATCGTTCCTGTTCGCCGGGCCGACCGGCGTCGGCAAGACCGAAGTAACGGTACAGCTGGCTCGGGCGCTGGATATTCCGCTGCTGCGCTTTGATATGTCCGAGTATATGGAGCGGCACACGGTGAGCCGCCTGATCGGCGCCCCGCCGGGGTACGTCGGCTTTGATCAGGGCGGACTGCTGACGGACGCGGTGATCAAGAGCCCTCACGCGGTGCTGCTGCTCGATGAGATCGAGAAGGCGCACCCGGACGTGTTCAACCTGCTGCTGCAGGTGATGGATAACGGCACCCTGACCGATAATAATGGGCGTAAGGCCGATTTTCGCAACGTGATCCTGGTGATGACCACCAACGCCGGGGTACAGGAGACGCAGCGTAAGTCCATCGGCTTTAACCTGCAGGACAACAGCAGCGACGCGATGGAGGAGATCCGGCGGATCTTTACGCCGGAGTTCCGCAACCGGCTGGATAACATCATCTGGTTTAACCATCTGTCGACGGAGATCATCCATCAGGTGGTCGATAAGTTTATCGTCGAACTGCAGGCGCAGCTGGATGGTAAGGGCGTCTCGCTGGAGGTCAGCGACGCCGCGCGTAACTGGCTGGCGGAGCGCGGCTACGATCGTGCGATGGGGGCCAGGCCGATGGCGAGGGTGATCCAGGATAACCTGAAAAAGCCGTTGGCCAATGAGCTGCTGTTCGGTGAGCTGGTCAGCGGAGGCTCGGTCAGCGTTGACGTGGCCGAGGGCAACGCGAGCCTCAGCTATCGTTTTCGTAGCGCGCAGCAGCGCAAGGCCGAGGATGCGATGCACTGAGGTCGAGGAGACAGACAAAGAAAGAGCGCCGTAAGGCGCTCTTTTTTTACCGCCGGGAAAATGAACCGGCAGAATTACCCGTCTTGCCGCTGTCGGTATCGATCGCACTACCGGGCCTGACGCTGCCTGCGGCGCGGGAGGGAAGCCTATCAGCGGCTACGGAAGACAATGCGGCCTTTGCTCAGGTCGTACGGGGTCAGCTCTACAGTGACTTTGTCGCCCGTCAGGATGCGGATGTAGTTTTTACGCATTTTACCGGAGATGTGAGCGGTAACGACGTGTCCGTTTTCCAGTTCTACGCGGAACATCGTGTTGGGCAACGTATCCAGAACGGTACCCTGCATTTCAATATTGTCTTCTTTGGCCATCGAATCCTCTAGGTATGAATACCACAGTTTTTAACCGGCAAGATAATGCCGAAAAACCTCGGTTATGTAAAGGTAAGTTATCTTTCTGCAGTGCCCCACACGGGGTTTGGCGTCAGCCGATGACGGCGCTGAGCCGCCGCTTGACGCGGCGCGCGGTGGGGGACACTGCCCCATTTAGCCCCCGCAGACGCTATTCTCCGTTTTTGCCGCCGCCGCCGGAAGGGGTAGAGCGAGGCGCTGCGGCTGCCAACAGCGGGGGTCGAGCGTCTGGGCGCGGCAGTCGAGCAGATGCTGCAGATAGCGGCGGCGCGGAATATCGTGGGCGCCCAGCGACGCGGTGTGGGCGTTGAGCACCTGGCAGTCGATGAGTTGACCGCCCATGCGCTGAAAGTGGCTACAGAAGCTCCACAGCGCCATTTTAGAGGCATTGCTAACCCGGCTGAACATCGACTCTCCACAGAACAGACTGCCCTGGGCGACGCCGTACAGCCCGCCCACCAGGCTTTCCTCTTGCCAAACCTCCACCGAATGGGCGTAGCCCAGTTGGTGCAGCTGGCAGTAGGCCTGCTGTATCGAGGGCCCGATCCAGGTGCCCTCGGCGCGCTGCTCCGCGCACCCGGCGATCACCGCGGCGAAGTCCTGGTTTAGGGTGATCCGTAGAGTGGTTCGGCGCAGCGCCTTGCGCAGGCTGTGGCTGACGTGCAGCGCCTGCGGCGTCAGCACCGCCCGGGGGTCCGGCGACCACCACAGGATCAGCTCTCCCGGAGAGAACCAGGGAAAAATACCGCGCCGGTAGGCCTGTAGCAGGCGTGCCGGCTGCAGATCGCCGCCGATGGCCAGCAGTCCGTTGGGTTCGTGCAGCGCCTGTTCCGGCGAGGGGAATCCCAGCGAGTGTCTGTCCAGTTGCATGATGCGCATATCCCGTTTCCTCGCGCGGTGACGTTAAAGGCGCTGACATAGTTGATAGTAGCGCCCGTGGGCCTGCAGCAGCTGCTCATGGCGCCCCTGCTCGACGATCCGTCCATCATCCATGACACAGATGCGATCCATCTGTGCCAGCCCCTGCAGACGGTGGGTGATCAGCACCAGGGTCTTTTGACAGCAGTGCTGACGCAGCAGCGCTAGAATCTGGCGCTCGGTTTCCGCATCCAGCCCTTCGGTGGGTTCATCCAGCAGCAGCAGCGGCGCGCGGTGCAGCAGCGCACGAGCGATGCCCAGGCGTCGCTGCTCGCCGCCGGAGAGCGGCCGACCGCCGTCGCCCAGCCAGGCGTCCAGCGCGCGATCCGCCAGCAGGGTGTCCAGACCGACCGCCCGCAGCGCGTCGCACAGTTGTGCGTCGCTGGCCTGCGGATCGGCGAGCAGCAGGTTATCGCGCAGCGTGGCGCTGAAAATGTGAACCCGCTGGCTGACGACGGCGCAGGCGCTGCGCAGGGCCCCCTCATCCAGCGCCTTAAGCGGCTGGCCGTTGAAGTGGATCTCGCCGCTGTCGCAGTCCCAGGCGCGGGTCAGCAGCTGCAGCAGGGTGGACTTACCGCAGCCGGTGCGTCCCAGCAGCGCGACGTGCTCCCCGGCGCGCAGCGCCAGAGTGACGCCGTTGAGCACCGAGCGCGCCTGTCCCGGGTAGGTAAAGTGAAGGTCGTCCAGCGTCAGGGCGAGGGGAGCCTCGTCGTCCAGCGTCTTACCCGACTCGGGAAAGCGCACCTGCGGCGTTTGGTCGATCAACTGCCCGACCCGCTCGGCGGAGGCGATCACCTGCCCCAGATGCTGGAAGGCGCCGGCGACCGGTGCCAGCGCCTCAAAGGCGGCTAGCGCGGCAAACACGAACAGGGCGATCAGCGCGCCCGGACGCGGATCGCCGGCGATGCCGGCCGCCGCCAGCCACAGGATCAGAGTAAAGGTCAGGCCGGAGGCCAGGATCATGATCCCCTGCGACAGCGCGCCGAGCGCCGCCTGGCGCTGCTGCTGACGCTGCCACTGCCGCTCTTTGTGATCCAGGCGCTGGCGAAAGGTCTCCAGGGCGCCGTATACCGCCAGCTCGGCGTTGGCGCGGATCCAGCCGACCAGCTGGGTGCGGTAGTCTGCGCGCAGGGCGGTCAGCGTGGCGCCGACCGGTTTCCCTGCCAGGTAAAACAGCGTCGGTAGCCCCAGCAGCAGCGCCAGCATGATCCCCCCTAGAGTCAGCGCCAGCCGGAGATCCAGCCAGCCGAGGCCGCAAACCACGACCGCGATGATCACCACCGCGCTGAGCAGCGGCGAGATCACTCGCAGATAGAGGTGATCCAGCGTATCGACGTCGGCCACCAGGCGGTTGAGCAGTTCGGCCTGGCGGAAGCGGGCCAGGCCGCCGGGCGACAACGGTATCAGGCGGCTGAAGGTAAACACCCGAAGATGGGAGAGCACCCGGAACGTGGCGTCGTGGCTGACCAGCCGTTCGGCGTAGCGGCCGGCGGTACGGATGATGGCGGCGCCGCGGACGCCGGCGGCAGGCAGCATGTAGTTAAAGGTGATCAGACCGGCGAGCCCGGCCAGCGCCGAGGCGGAGAGAAACCAGCCTGACAGGGTCAACAGGCCGATGCTGGCCAGCAGGGTGACGATGGCCAGCAGCATGCCCAGGGACATGCGGATCCAGTGGCGGCGATACAGGGCCAAAAACGGCAGCAGGACGCGCATGGTTAAATCTCCTGATGGCGGGTGGCGAGAAGGGTGGCAAACGGGCTGCCGCGCTGCTGGGAGAGCGCGTTGAAGTCGCCCTGCTGCACCAGCTGCCCCTGCTCCATAACCCAGATGCGATCAAACTGCGCCAGCTCATCAAGCTGATGGGTCACCATCAGGGTGGTCTGGTGGCGGGCGGCGGCCTGCAGCGCGCGCATCACCAGGCGCTCGCTATTGGCGTCCAGGCTGGCGGTCGGCTCATCCAGCAGCAGCAGCCGGCAGGGACGGATCAGCGCCCGGGCGACGGCAACGCGCTGGGCCTGGCCGACGGAGAGGCGGGCGGCATCCTCGCCGATCGGGGTGTCTAGCCCCTGCGGCAGCAGGGGAAGAAACTCGTCAACGTAGGCCCGCTCGACGGCGTTTTGCAGCTGCTCATCGTCGGCCTGAGGGGCGCCCAGCAGGATATTAGCCCGCAGCGTCGGCAGCGGCAGCGTCGGGTTCTGGCCAACCCAGGCCAGCTGGCGGCGCCAGCTGGCGAGCGGCAGGTCGCTCAGCGGCTGTCCATCGATCAGCAGCTCACCGCGGTAGGGCAGAAAGCCGAGCAGCAGGTTGATCAGCGAGCTTTTGCCCGCGCCGCTATAGCCGACCAGCGCGATGCGTTCACCGGCGCTGATACGAAAGTTAAGGGGGCCGGCCAGGACTTTTCCCTGCGGCGAGAGGATTTCCAGGTTGTGCGCCTCCAGCGTCAAGGGACGGTCGCTGACCGTCGTCGCTTCGCCGTCCGCTGCCGTCGTGCGCTGCACCTGATCGTCGGCGTCGAGGAAGCTTACCAGCGCCTCGGCGGCGCCGATGGCCTGCGCTTTGGCGTGATAAAACGCCCCCAGATCGCGCAGGGGCTGGAAGAACTCCGGCGCCAGGATCAATACAAGAAAGCCGGCGAACAGGGTTACGCCGCGGTCGTAGTGGCCAAAGTTCAGCTCACCGAGGTAGGAGAAACCGAAGTAGACCGCCACCACGGCGATGGAGACGGATGCAAAGAATTCCAGCACCGCAGAGGAGAGAAAGGCCAGGCGCAGCACCTCCATGGTGCGTTTGCGAAAATCTTCGGAGGCCTGGGCGATATGCTGGGTCTCGGCGCGGGCGCGGTGAAACAGGCGCAGGGTCTCCATGCCGCGTAGACGATCCAGAAAGTTGGCGCTCAGGCGGCTCAGCGCCAGAAAGTTGCGTCGGTTGGCATCGGCGGCGCCCATCCCGACCAGCGCCATGAACAGCGGGATCAGCGGCGCGGTGGCGAACAGGATCAGCCCGGCGGCCCAGTTGATGGGGAAGACGGCGGCGAGGATCAGCAGCGGGATCGTGACGGCCAGCGCCATCTGCGGCAGATAGCGGGCATAGAAATCCTGCATCTCTTCGATCTGTTCCAGGATCAGGGTCGCCCAGTGGCCGGCGGGCTGTCCCTGGATCCAGGCTGGGCCCAGTTGCGTCAGGTGGTTGAGCACCAGCGCGCGGATCTCGCGGCGAACCACCTGCCCGCAGCGGAAGCCGACGCGCTCGCGCAGCCAGCCTAGCAGCGCGCGCAGCGCGATGGCGGCGATCAGCAAAGCGAAGTCCTGCACGAGGTCGCCGCGCGGCGTATGGTCAATGATCAGCCGCTGCAGCAGGGTTGCCAGTAGCCAGGATTGGGCGATGATCAGAAGCCCTGAGAGCAGGCCGAGCAGCATGGAGAGCCGGAGCCAGCGCTGGGCCGGGCGACTGCACTGTTTCAGCCACTGCGTGAGTTCGCGTTGTCGTTGTTTATTCATTAAGCGATGGTGTCTAGTCTGATGCAGGTGAAGTAGAGATCAGGCCCGGAGCACAGGCGTACGGCAGGCTGAACGGTAGCGTCGGACTACTCATCACGGGCCGACGTCGCACCCGATATTACAACGCCACTCAAGGAGTTGAAACCAAGCTGCCGTAAATTCTGCTGCCAAAGGAGAAGCGTGCGTAAAATGCGGGCCGCCGGCGGCGGCCCCGATAGGTAAGGATTAGGCGTGGCGCGCGGCATCGGCCAGGCTATCGAGATAGCGCTCGGCGTCCAGCGCCGCCATGCAGCCGGTGCCGGCAGAGGTGATCGCCTGACGATAGATATGGTCCATGACGTCGCCGGCGGCGAATACGCCCGGGACGCTGGTCTGGGTCGCGTTGCCGTTCAGACCGGACTGTACCTGAATGTAGCCGTTGCTCAGCGCCAGCTGGCCATCGAAGATGGCGGTGTTTGGGCTGTGGCCGATCGCGACAAACAGGCCGCTGACGGCCAGCTCTTCGCAGGCTCCGTTCTGGGTATCTTTCAGGCGCAGGGCATTAACGCCCATATCATCGCCGAGCACCTCGTCCAGAGTACGGTTGGTGTGCAGGACGATATTGCCGCTGCGCACCTTGTCCATCAGGCGGTCGATAAGGATCTTCTCGGCGCGGAAACTGTCGCGGCGATGGATCAGATGCACCTTAGCGGCGATGTTGGCCAGATACAGCGCCTCTTCTACGGCGGTATTGCCGCCGCCGACCACGGCAATCTCCTGCTGGCGGTAGAAAAAGCCATCGCAGGTGGCGCAGGCGGAGACGCCGCGGCCTTTAAAGGCCTCTTCCGACGGCAGACCCAGGTAGCGGGCAGAGGCGCCGGTGGCGACGATCAGCGCGTCGCAGCTGTACTCCTGGCTGTCGCCAAATAGGCGAAACGGACGCTGGCTGAGATCCACGCGCTGGATATGGTCAAGGATGATCTCGGTATTGAATTTGGCCGCATGCTGATTCATACGCTCCATCAGCAGGGGACCGGTCAGGCCTTCCGGATCGCCCGGCCAGTTTTCCAACTCGCTGGTGGTGGTGAGCTGACCGCCTTTTTCCATGCCGGTGATCAGCACCGGGTTGAGGTTGGCACGTGCCGCATAGACGGCCGCGGTGTATCCCGCCGGGCCTGAGCCCAGAATGAGAAGCTTGCAATGTTTTACGGAGCTCATGAAATCCTCTTTTCCAATGTGGTACGTCTTGGACTCGATTTTAAAAAAACTTGCGGTGTAAAAAAAGCGTGCAGCGAAGATGTTATCAATCTGTGCAATAGGTAATGACTATCAATAAGGTTAGTCAATCTTAGTAAGATGCGCTGATAATGCGACAATATCCAGTCATTATCACTAGGTCATGGCGGTGGGTGGCGCGGAAAAATAGCGAAATGCGCCGGGATACGGTGGTGCTTTTGACCTAGGGAAACGTTGCCTTAAGGTATCATTTGGCAGGTTCTTCTAGTTTTATTTCTTTTGCTTTGACAATCGGCTGTTCATTTGCGAAAACATGGAGGAGAGGAGGGGAAACCTTGCCGGGATTGGCGGGTTTGCTCTTATCTGATGAAAATGCGACCCGGTGCGTGAGTGGCATGCTGGTCGGGGCCGCACGGACGGTCGTTCTGCGCTCATCGCTGCGGCGGCGGCGCGCGAGCAGATACGTAAAACGGGGGAGAGCCCCGGCAGAAAATAGGCACCCCGGTCCCATCCGGCGGTCGCAGGAGATGGCAATGGAAATTGCCAGTTGACGGGCAGGCACAACGTCTTCTTTTGGGACTATTCCTTGGCAATGTGACCTTGTCGCAGGGATGGCAACAGGGAAGAATATAAGAGAGATAACAAGATGGCAGACAATAAGAAACGCCCTGGTAAGGATCTGGATCGTATTGACCGTAATATCCTGAATGAGTTGCAGAAAGATGGCCGTATCTCCAACGTCGAGCTTTCCAAGCGCGTGGGGCTGTCGCCGACGCCGTGCCTGGAGCGCGTGCGCCGACTGGAGCGGCAGGGCTTTATTCAGGGCTATACCGCGTTGCTGAATCCGCACTATCTGGATGCATCCCTGCTGGTGTTCGTCGAGATCACGCTGAACCGCGGGGCGCCGGATGTGTTTGAACAGTTCAACACCGCGGTGCAGAAGCTGGAGGAGATCCAGGAGTGTCACCTGGTTTCCGGTGACTTCGACTATCTGTTGAAGACCCGCGTACCGGACATGTCCGCCTACCGTAAGCTGCTGGGGGAGACCCTGCTGCGTCTGCCGGGCGTGAACGACACCCGCACCTATGTGGTGATGGAAGAGGTGAAGCAGAGCAACCGCCTGGTGATCAAGACGCGCTGACGCGCGGACAGGTGCAAAGCCGCAATAATTTGGGTACACTCCTGTGTATGTATACAGTTTCAGCGCCGGGCGACGCCTCGGCGCTGTTCTTATGGCGGGCATGCAGCATAGGCTGCACGCAATGGCAGAAAACAGGACCCTGGAGAGCCTTTCTTGAGCCAGGAATATACAGAAGAAAAAGAAGTTACCCTGAAGCACGTAAGCGGCGGACGGCGAGTGTATGAGGTGCTGCTGATTTTGGTGGCGCTGTTTGCCGTGTATATGATGGCATCGCTGATGACGTTCGATCCCTCCGATCCCAGCTGGTCACAGACCGCCTGGCATGAGCCGATCCACAATATCGGCGGCGGTGCCGGCGCCTGGATGGCCGATACGCTGTTCTTCGTCTTTGGCGTACTGGCCTATGCCATCCCTCCGATCATGGTGATCCTATGCTGGGCCGCCTATCGTAAGCGTGACGACAGCGACCACGTGGACTACTTTGCCATCGCCCTGCGCCTGATCGGCATGCTGGCGCTGGTGATCGCCTCCTGTGGTCTGGCGGCGCTGAACGTCGATGACCTGTACTACTTCGCCTCCGGCGGCGTGATCGGCAGCCTGATAAGCAGCGTGGCGCTGCCGCTGCTGGGCAGCATTGGGGCGACCCTGGCGATGCTGGGGGCCTGGGCCGTGGGTCTGTCGCTGTTCACCGGCTGGTCATGGCTGACCATCGCGGAGAAGCTCGGTGCGCTGCTGCTCGGCGGTCTGACCCTGATGAGCAACCGTTCGCGCCGCGATGCGCGGGCGGACGACGATGACGACGAGGCATACGACGCGGATGAGCGCCGTGCCGCCGCCGCCGATACGGCGGTGGAGGATGCGTACCGCGTCGCCGATCCGCTGCTGGCCGAGGAGGCGGACGATCCGCTGCTGTCCGGCCTGCGGGCGTCAGATGACGCATCCGCGCCCGACGCGGCACCGGAAATGAAGGGCCTGCGTCCGCTGGCGCAGGTGGATGATGCGCCGCCGCAGGCGCAGGATGATCCTGATACGGCCACGGCCACGGCCACGGCCACGGCCACGGCCCCGACGACGGTCACCGCTGCCGCTGCGGTGCTCAGCGCCCCGGGTATCGCCGCGTCGCCGGCCGCGCCGAATGCGCCGAGCGATATGCAGTTTACCGCGTCGCCGGTCGCGCCGAATGCGCCGGGCGACCTGCAGTTTACCGCGTCGCCGGCCGCGCCGAATGCGCCGAGCGACCTGCAGTTTACCGCGCCGTTACATGACGACATCGCTCCGCACGCCGCGGCCGCGGTGACGACGCAATCCGCGCCCGATGCTCCGCGGTTACCCGTCGCATCGCCGGCAGTCGGCTCTGTCCCGGCGTCGTCGGGCACCGATGCGACGCCGTTCACCTTCAGCGCCACCGAGCCGGAAAGCAGTGAGCCGGTCGTCCCGATGTACTCGTTTACCCTGCCGGAGGATCGTCCCCATACGCCGTCTCCGGCCGCGTCCGGGCGTCTCCACTCCTCGCGTGACGCCGAGCCGCCGCTCGGTCAATGGTCTACGCCGGACGATGATGAGGCGAACGCCGCGCACGGCACCGCCGATCTCCCCTACCTCAACCCGGGGCTATCGCCGGATCTGCCGGTGTTTGGCGCCGCCAGCCGTCACGATGCGTCGGCCACCCTGGCTGCGGCGGCCTTTACCCCGGCCATCGGTGCGCTGGACGGCGGAGTCCAGGTGAAACAGGGCATTGGTCCTGAGCTGCCGCGCCCGAATCCGGTGCGTATTCCGACCCGCCGCGAGCTGGCGTCGCTGGGGATCAAGCTGCCGTCACAGCGGATGGCGGAGGATCGCGCCCGTCGTGAGGCCCAGGAGCGCCGCGCGCAAGAGGCGCAGGCGGAGCTTGCGCAGACGCCGCCGCTGCAGGTGACGCCGCTGGGGCAGGAGAGCAGCGCCGCGGCCGGTCAGTCCATCTTTGCCCAGGCCTCGGCGCTGGCCGCCGGGACCGGCGGCGTGGCGTCAGCTGCGCCTGACGCGGCAGCGTTGCCGTCGTTCTCCGCCTACTCCGAGCCGCAGGATCATCCGGTCGCCGCGGCGGCAGAGGAGGAGGCCGAGCATGCGGCGCTGCGGGAGCAGGCCGCGCTGCACGAGGCCTTTGTCAGCCAGCCGCGGGCCCGCTATGGTGAGGATTACCTGCACGAAGATGACGATGAGCGTGCGCTGGAGCAGAGCCGCCTGCAGCGCGAGTTTCTGGCCGCGCAGCAGCAGCGCTATGGCGATGCCGATCCGAGCCCGCATCGTGGCCCGACGGCAGCGCCGGAGATCCCGGCGGCCCGAACGGCCTCCGAGCCGCCGCAGGGTGGGCTGATGTCGTTCTCCGCCCGCGAGGCGCTGGCGCAGGCCGAACAGCCGGCGCCCGCCTTCGACTTTGCCGATTTTAGCGCCGCGGACGACGGTCCGCAGGAGCCGCTGTTTACGCCGCCGCCGGAGATCGCGCCGTCCGCTGCTGCGTCCCCGCAGCCTCCCGCTACGCAGACGCAGGCGTCGGTGTCCGGGCTGGTTCACCCCTTCCTGGTGCGCGACGAGCGGCCGATGCATAAACCGACGACGCCGCTGCCGACCCTGGATCTGCTGACGTCGCCGCCGGCTAACGCCGAGCCGGTCGATATGTTTGCCCTGGAGCAGCAGGGGCAGCTGGTGGAGGCCCGCCTGGCGGACTATCGGGTAAAGGCCGCGGTGGTCGGCATTTCGCCGGGGCCGGTGATCACCCGCTTCGAGCTGGATCTGGCGCCGGGAGTCAAAGCGGCGCGTATCTCCAATCTGTCGCGCGATCTGGCGCGCTCCCTGTCGGCCGTGGCGGTTCGCGTGGTGGAGGTTATCCCGGGCAAACCCTACGTGGGACTGGAGTTGCCCAACAAGCATCGCCAGACCGTCTACCTGCGCGAGGTGCTCGACTGCCCGCAGTTCCGTGAGAGTCCCTCGCCGCTGACGGTGGTGCTGGGCAAGGATATCGCCGGCCAGCCGGTGATCGCCGATCTGGCCCGTATGCCTCACCTGCTGGTGGCCGGTACCACCGGCTCCGGTAAGTCGGTGGGAGTGAACGCGATGATCCTGAGCATGCTGTTCAAATCTACGCCGGACGAAGTGCGCTTTATCATGATCGACCCGAAGATGCTGGAGCTGTCGGTCTACGAAGGCATTCCGCACCTGCTGACCGAGGTGGTCACGGATATGAAGGACGCGGCCAACGCGCTGCGCTGGTGCGTCGGGGAGATGGAGCGCCGCTACCGCCTGATGTCCGCGCTCGGGGTTCGCAACCTGGCCGGGTATAACGATAAGGTGCGCCAGGCCGAGGCGATGGGCCGTCCGATCCCCGATCCGCTGTGGCGGCCGGGTGACAGTATGGATGCGCTGCCGCCGGCGCTGGAAAAGCTGCCCTATATCGTGGTGATGGTGGACGAGTTCGCCGACCTGATGATGGCGGTGGGCAAGAAGGTCGAAGAGCTGATCGCCCGCCTGGCGCAGAAGGCGCGTGCGGCGGGGATTCACCTGGTGCTGGCGACCCAGCGTCCGTCGGTCGACGTGATCACGGGCTTGATCAAGGCCAACATTCCGACCCGTATCGCCTTTACCGTCTCCAGCAAGATCGACTCGCGCACTATCCTGGATCAGGCCGGCGCCGAATCCCTGCTGGGAATGGGCGACATGCTGTATATTCCGCCCAATACCTCGACGCCGGTGCGCGTGCACGGCGCCTTTGTACGCGACGAAGAGGTTCACGCGGTGGTGCAGGACTGGAAGGCGCGCGGGCGTCCACAGTATATTGACAGCATTACCGCCTGCGATGACAGCGAAGGTGGCGGCGGGGGGCTGGACAGCGACGATGAGCTGGATCCGCTGTTCGATCAGGCCGTCGCGTTCGTGATCGACAAGCGTCGGGCGTCGATTTCCGGGGTGCAGCGGCAGTTCCGTATCGGCTATAACCGGGCGGCGCGCATCGTGGAGCAGATGGAGGCGCAGGGGATCGTCAGCCCGCAGGGGCACAACGGTAACCGTGAGGTGTTGGCGCCGCCGTCCGGCGACTATGACTGACGGGCGGTGCGGCGCAGCGCGACGTTTTTCTCGCGTGGCGCCCCTCGGCCTGGCGTATAATCAACGGGTATTGTGACACCTGATCGCGGCATCGCGGCGGTCAGGCCCAATTTATTCTTGCTTAAGGTAATCATACCGATGAAAAAGCTGTTAGTTGCGTGCTGCGTCGTCAGCGGCATGATGTCGGCCTCCGTTCTGGCGTCGCCGAGCAGCGATCTGCAGGGCCGTTTGAACAAGGTAAACAGTTTCCACGCCAGCTTTACCCAGGCGGTCAGCGCGGCGGACGGCACGCCTGTGCAGCAGGGCGAGGGGGAGCTGTGGGTAAAACGCCCCAATCTGTTTAACTGGCATATGATTTCGCCGGATGAGAGCGTGCTGGTGTCCGATGGCAAGACCCTGTGGTTTTATAACCCCTTCGTCGAGCAGGTGACCGCCACCTGGCTTAACCGCGCCACCGGCAATACGCCGTTTATGCTGATCACCCGCAACGACGCCAGCGACTGGGCGCAGTATAACGTGACCCAGCAGGGGAATACCTTCGATCTGGTGCCGAAGAGCGCCAAGAATAACCTGAAGAAGTTCACCATCAGCGTGATGCCTGACGGCACGATCAACGGCTTTAGCGCCGTCGAGCAGGACGGTCAGCGCAGCGTCTACACGCTGAAGCGTCAGCAGAATGGCGCGGTGGATGCGGCCAAGTTCCGCTTTACGCCGCCGGCGGGTGTGACGCTGGACGATCAGCGCCAAAAATAAGGGGCGGAACCGCGACGTGAGCAACCTTTCCCTCGACTTCTCTCAGAATGCGTTTCAGCCGTTGGCCGCTCGGATGCGGCCGGCGACGCTGGAGCAGTACATCGGACAGCGTCACCTGCTGGCGGCGGGCAAACCGCTGCCGCGCGCCATTTTGGCGGGGCACCTGCACTCGATGATCCTGTGGGGACCGCCGGGGACCGGCAAGACGACGCTGGCGGAACTGATCGCCCGCTACGGCCACGCCGAGGTGGAGCGGATTTCGGCGGTGACCTCAGGGATCAAGGAGATCCGTGAGGCCATTGAGCGTGCACGCCACAATCGCGACGCGGGGCGGCGTACGATCCTGTTCGTCGATGAGGTGCACCGCTTTAACAAGAGTCAGCAGGACGCCTTTTTGCCCCATATCGAGGATGGCACCATCACCTTTATCGGGGCCACTACGGAAAACCCCTCGTTTGAGCTGAACTCGGCGCTGCTGTCGCGGGCGCGAGTATACCTGCTCAAGGCGCTGGACGCGCAGGATATCGCCCAGGTGGTGGTGCAGGCGATGACGGATCGCGAACGCGGCTATGGCGCTCAGGATCTGACGCTGCCGACGGAGACCCGCGATGCCCTGGCTGAGCTGGTCAATGGCGATGCGCGCCGGGCGCTGAATACGCTGGAGATGATGGCGGATATGGCCGAGGCGGACGCCCAGGGGCAGCGGGTGCTCACCCTGGATCTGCTGCGATCGGTGTCTGGCGAGCGCAGCGCTCGCTTCGATAACCACGGCGATCGCTATTACGATCTGATCTCCGCGCTGCATAAGTCCGTACGCGGCTCGGCGCCGGATGCCGCGCTGTACTGGTATGCGCGCATTATTACGGCGGGCGGCGATCCGCTGTACGTGGCGCGCCGTCTGCTGGCCATTGCGTCGGAGGATGTGGGCAATGCCGATCCCCGTGCGATGCAGGTGGCGATCGCCGCCTGGGACTGCTTTACCCGCGTCGGCCCCGCCGAGGGAGAGCGCGCCATTGCCCAGGCGATCGTCTACCTGGCCTGTGCGCCGAAGAGCAACGCCGTCTATACCGCCTTTAAGGCAGCGATGCGCGATGCCAAAGAGCGTCCGGACTACGACGTGCCGCCCCACCTGCGCAATGCGCCGACGTCGCTGATGAAGTCGATGGGGCTGGGGCAGGAGTATCGCTATGCCCACGATG
Organism: Edwardsiella anguillarum ET080813; assembly: GCF_000264765.2. Taxonomy (GTDB): domain Bacteria; phylum Pseudomonadota; class Gammaproteobacteria; order Enterobacterales; family Enterobacteriaceae; genus Edwardsiella; species Edwardsiella anguillarum. Next base: position 170,715 of record NZ_CP006664.1, on the reverse strand, counting down.
AGCCGAATGCCTATGCCGCCGGCGAGGTCTATTTCCCGCCGGAAATGGCGCAGACGCGCTATTATCAGCCGACCGCGCGCGGTCTTGAGGGCAAGATCGGCGATAAGCTGGCCTGGCTCGCTGAGCAGGATCAAAATAGCCCGACAAAACGCTACCGCTAACCCATTCATTGCGGTAAGGTTATGAAGAAATCCGCTTTGCATTGAGCGCACTGCCGCGGATGCGGCTATCGCCCCGATGTATTGTTTATTAAAAACCCCTCAATAATTCACAGGATTAGCATGCTAGATCCCAATTTGCTGCGTAATGAGCTAGACGCAGTCGCCGAAAAGCTGGCTCGCCGAGGCTATAAACTGGATGTTGACACGCTGCGTCAACAGGAAGAACGCCGTAAAGTGCTGCAGGTCGAAACGGAATCCCTGCAGGCTGAGCGTAACTCGCGATCCAAATCCATCGGTGCGGCGAAAGCGCGCGGTGAGGATATCGAACCGCTGCGCCGTGAAGTCAACGAATTGGGTGAAAAGCTGGATGCCGCTAAGGCCGAGCTGGATCAACTGCAGCAGGAAATCCGCGATCTGGCGCTCTCGATCCCCAACCTGCCGGATGATTCCGTGCCGGTCGGTCGTGATGAGAACGATAACCAGGAGATCTGCCGCTGGGGTGAGCCGCGCCGCTACGATTTTGACGTCCGCGATCACGTCACCCTGGGTGAAATGGCCGATGGCCTGGATTTCGCCGCCGCCGTGAAGCTGACCGGTGCCCGCTTTGTGGTGATGAAAGGTCAGATCGCCCGCATGCACCGTGCCCTGGCCCAGTTTATGCTGGATCTGCACACGGAGCAGCATGGCTACCTGGAAACCTATGTGCCGTATCTGGTCAACCACGATACCCTGTACGGCACTGGCCAGCTGCCGAAGTTCGGCGCGGATCTGTTCCACACCCGTCCGCTGGAAGAGGAGGCCGACAGCAGCACCTATGCGCTGATCCCGACTGCCGAAGTCCCGGTGACCAATCTGGTGCGCGGCGAGATCCTGGAAGAGAGCGCGCTGCCGCTGAAGATGACCGCCCATACCCCGTGCTTCCGCTCTGAGGCCGGCTCCTATGGTCGCGATACCCGCGGTCTGATCCGTATGCACCAGTTCGATAAGGTTGAGCTGGTACAGATCGTCCGTCCGGAGGACTCGATGGCGGCGCTGGAAGAGCTGACCGCGCACGCGGAGAAAGTGCTGCAGCTGCTGAATCTGCCGTACCGCAAAGTGCTGCTGTGCACCGGCGACATGGGCTTTGGCTCCAGCAAGACCTACGATCTGGAGGTTTGGGTTCCGGCGCAGAACACCTACCGTGAAATCTCCTCCTGCTCCAACATGTGGGATTTCCAGGCGCGCCGGATGCAGGCCCGCTACCGCAGCAAGGACGACAAGAAGCCGCGTCTGGTGCACACCCTGAACGGCTCTGGTCTGGCGGTGGGGCGTACCCTGGTCGCCGTAATGGAAAACTATCAGCAGGCCGATGGCCGCATTCAGGTGCCGGAAGCGCTGCTTCCGTATATGAACGGTCTGGAATATATCGGTTAATACGCTATTTTCTACCGTTAAAACCCCGCATTGCGGGGTTTTTTATTGCCGTCGATCTATCGTCTATTCCCACCCTGACGCCGTGCCTGCCATCGTAAAAATAAATGATTGTGGTTATCAGCCGTAATGTCTTAATTCTGTCTGAAAGACTTTAAACATATTTTTTGTCGTTATGTGAAATACAACGTCTTATTTGTTGATGTGACGCAAATAGAGCGAGAACGAAAACCGTATTCTCTTTTAAGAGAGCGTGATCCAGGCCGTGGCGTTGCATAGCCAGGTGATTATTTTAATGATTATTATATCCTTAGCGTCAGCTTGAGCGTCCCGCAGCGTTATTGTCGAGCCGCTGGGCGCCTGTCACCTCTTTTCTGTTTTCTTTGAGTGTGCCGCTTTTCCAATAGGGAAAGTGGTCTTTGCTGTATTAACCAGTAGAAAGCAAAATAAAAGTGAGCATGCTATGAAAAAAAACAGTCGGACGGCGTTACTGGATGCGTCGCTGAGTCGGCGAACCGTGGTGAAGGGCGGGGCGATCGGCGGACTGGCGGCGGCCAGCGGCGCGCTGTCATTGCCCTTTGTCCGCCAGGCTCAGGCCGCGCCCGCGCAGAATAAGCCGGCGGCGCAGGATGAGCAGGTGATCTGGAGCGCCTGTACCGTTAACTGCGGCAGTCGCTGCCCGCTGCGGATGCACGTGGTCGATGGTGAAATCGCCTATGTCGAAACCGATAATACCGGCGACGATCGCTACGAGGGGCTGCATCAGGTGCGCGCCTGCCTGCGCGGCCGTTCGATGCGTCGCCGGGTCTACAACGCCGATCGCTTGAAATATCCAATGAAGCGGGTCGGCAAGCGCGGCGAAGGCAAATTTAAGCGCATCACCTGGGAAGAGGCGTTCGACACGATCGCCGTCAGCATGAAGGGGATCATCAAAGAGTACGGTAACGAAGCGATCTACTTGAACTATGGCACCGGGACGCTGGGCGGCACCCTGACCCGCTCATGGCCGCCGGGGGCGACGCTGATCGCCCGGCTGATGAACTGCTGCGGCGGCTACCTCAACCACTATGGCGACTACAGCACCGCGCAAATCGCCGCCGGATTGAACTACACCTACGGCGGCTGGGCCGACGGCAACAGCCCGTCGGACATTGAAAACAGCCAGCTGGTGGTGATGTTCGGCAATAACCCGGGCGAAACCCGGATGAGCGGCGGCGGTGTGACCTACTATGTGGAGCAGGCGCGCGCCAAGTCCAATGCGAAAATGATCATTATCGACCCGCGCTACACCGACACCGGCGCCGGGCGTGAGGATGAGTGGATCCCGATCCGTCCCGGCACCGATGCGGCGCTGGCGGCGGCTCTGGCCCATGTGCTGATCACCGAGGCGATGGTCGATCAGCCGTTCCTGGATCGCTACTGCGTCGGCTATGACGAGCGCACCCTGCCCGTGGGCGCGCCGGCCAACGGTCACTATAAGGCCTATATCCTGGGCCAGGGACCGGATAAAACCGCCAAGACGCCGGCCTGGGCGGCGGCGATTACCGGGATCCCGCAGGATAAGATAATCAAGCTGGCGCGGGAGATCGGCGGCGCCAAGCCGGCCTATATCTGCCAGGGCTGGGGACCGCAGCGTCACGCCAACGGTGAGCTGACGTCGCGCGCCATCGCCATGCTGCCGATCCTGACCGGCAACGTGGGGATCAACGGCGGCAACAGCGGCGCCCGCGAAGGCTCCTACAGCCTGCCGTTTGTGCGGATGCCGACGCTGGAGAACCCGGTGAAGACCAGCATCTCGATGTTCCTGTGGACCGATGCTATCGTGCGGGGCCCGGAGATGACGGCCACGCGCGACGGGGTGCGCGGCAAGGATAAGCTGGATGTTCCGATCAAGATGATCTGGAACTATGCCGGCAACTGCTTAATTAACCAGCATTCAGAGGTCAACCGTACCCACGAAATCCTACAGGATGACAGTAAGTGCGAGATGATTGTGGTGATCGATAACCATATGACCGCCTCGGCCAAGTATGCCGATATCCTGCTGCCGGACTGCACCGCCTCCGAGCAGATGGACTTCTGCCTGGATGCCTCCTGCGGCAACATGAGCTATGTGATCTTTGCCGATCAGGCCATTGCGCCGCGCTTCGAGTGCCGCACCATCTATGAGATGACCAGTGAGATCGCCAAGCGTATGGGCGTTGGTCAGCAGTTTACCGAAGGCCGTACGCAGGAGGGGTGGCTGCGTCATCTCTATGCCCAGTCACAACAGGCGATCCCGGGGCTGCCGTCGTTTGAGGCGTTCCGCAGCCAAGGGATCTACAAGCAGCGTGATCCGCAGGGACACCACGTGGCCTACCGCGACTTCCGCGCCGATCCAAAGGCGCATCCTCTGACTACGCCGTCGGGTAAGATCGAGATCTACTCCAGCGCATTGGCCGACATCGCCGCCACCTGGCAGCTGGGGCCGGACGACGTCATCGATCCGCTGCCGATCTACAGCCCCGGGTTTGAAAGCTATAAGGATCCGCTGATCGCCAAGTTTCCACTGCAGCTGAGCGGTTTTCACTATAAGGCGCGTACCCACTCGACCTATGGCAACGTGGATGTGCTGAAGGCGGCCTGTCCCCAGGAGATGTGGATCAATCCGCTGGACGCCGCTCCGCGCGGTATCGCCCAGGGCGATCTGGTACGGATCTACAACGATCGCGGCGAGGTGCGCATCAGCGCCAAGGTGACGCCGCGCGTGCTGCCTGGCGTCGTGGCGCTGAGTGAGGGGGCCTGGTATAGCCCGGACGGCGAGCGGGTCGACTACGGCGGCTGTATTAACGTCCTGACGACTCAGCGTCCGTCGCCGCTGGCCAAAGGTAATCCGTCACACACCAATCTGGTACAGGTTGCCAAGGCCTAAGGAGTAGCTGATGACAACGCAATACGGTTTTTATATTGACTCCAGCCGCTGCACCGGGTGCAAGACCTGCGAGCTGGCCTGCAAGGATTACAAGGATCTGACGCCGGACGTCAGCTTCCGCCGCATCTATGAATACGCCGGTGGCGAATGGCAGCGCGAGGGCGACGGCTGGCATCACGATGTGTTTGCCTACTATCTCTCGATCTCCTGCAACCACTGCGACGACCCCGCCTGCGTGAAGGTGTGCCCGAGCGGTGCGATGCACAAGCGGGAGGATGGCTTTGTGGTGGTGGACGAATCGGTGTGTATCGGATGCCGCTATTGCCACATGGCCTGTCCCTACGGCGCGCCGCAGTACAATGCGCAGAAGGGGCATATGACCAAGTGCGACGGCTGCTATGAGCGGGTGGCGCAGGGGCAGAAGCCGATCTGCGTCGAGTCTTGTCCGCTGCGTGCGCTCGATATGGGGCCGATTGAGGAGCTACGCGCCCGCTACGGTGATCTGGCCGCGGTAGCGCCGCTGCCGGCGGCGCACTATACCCGGCCGAACCTGGTGCTGAAGCCGAATGCCAACAGCCGTCCGGTCGGTGATACCTGCGGCTACCTGGCGAATCCAAAGGAGGTCTGAGATGGGAATGGGATGGCATGAATGGCCGTTGATGATCTTCACGGTGCTGGGACAGAGCGTGGCCGGAGCCTTTATCGTGATGGCGGCGGTGCTGCTGCGCGGGCGTCTACAGGCCGATCGCGCCTTGCGGATCCAGGGGAGAATGTTCTTCCTGTGGCTGCTGCTGGGGATCGCCTTTGTGGCGTCGGTGCTGCATCTGGGCTCGCCGCTGCGGGCCCTGAACTCGCTGAACCGGATCGGGGCCTCTGGGCTGAGCAACGAGATCCTGTGCGGTTCGCTGTTCTTTGCCGCCGGGGGACTGTACTGGCTGTTGGCGGTGCTGGGCAAGATGCCCGTCGCCCTGGGGCGCCTGTGGCTGATGTTGACGATGGCGCTGGCGCTGCTGTTTGTCTGGGCGATGAGCCAGGTGTACCAGATCAACACGGTGCCGACCTGGTATAGCGGATACACCACACTGAGCTTCTTCGTCACCATGCTGATCGGCGGGCCGCTGCTGGGCTATCTGCTGCTGCGCTCGGTGGAGATGGACAGTGCCTCGCTGCGCCTGCTGCCGCTGATTAGCTGCTTCGCCGCGCTGGTCGGCGTGGTGGCCGCCGGAATGCAAGGGAGTGGCCTGGCCACCATCCACAGCGCGGTACAGCAGGCCTATGCCCTGGTTCCGGACTTTGCCGGTCTGCTGGCGCTGCGCAGCGTGCTGCTGGTGCTGGGACTTGGCTGCTGGCTGTGTCCGCTGCTGCGCGGCAAGGCGCCGTCGCTGACGACGCTGACGCTTGCCCTGATCCTGGTGCTGGCGGGTGAGCTGGTGGGACGCGGGGTGTTCTATGGCCTGCATATGACCGTCGGCGTGGCGGTTGCCGGCTGATGACAGAGAGGGGCGGCGCCAAGGCGCCGCCCAATCGCGTAAGGAATGCGTTGGTTATGTTACAACCTGAACAACTGCAGGATATGGCGCTGACGGCGCGGGCGCTGGGGGCCTTGCTATACTGGCCGCCGGACAGTGAGCAGGCGGCGCCGCTGGTGACGCTGCTGCGTCAGCCGCAGGAGACGCTGCGCTGGCCCTATGGCTCGTCGGCGCAGCGTGAACACTGCGCTGCGCTGCTGTGTGCGCCAGCGCAGGAGTCGCTGGCCTCGGCTCATCAGCGGCTGTTTATCGGCCCCCATGCGCTGGCGGCGCCGCCTTGGGGATCGGTCTATCTGGATCGGGAGAGCGTACTGTTCGGTGAGTCCACCCTGGCGCTGCGCCGCTGGATGGATGCGCAGGGGATTAGTTGGCAGTCAGACGCCCGCGAGCCGGAGGATCATATCGGTATTTTGCTGCTGATGGCCGCCTGGCTGGCCGAGGGGCAGCCGCAGCTGCTGCCGGCGCTGCTGCAGCTGCATCTGTTGCCGTGGGGCGAACGCTATCTGACGCTGCTGCAGCAGGGCGCGGATCATCCGTTTTATCAGGGGCTGGCGTCGCTGGCGGCGCTGACGCTGCAGGCGTGGCAGCGCCAGCTCGCCATCGCCGACAGCGACGTACGGCTCTATCGCTGATGAGCGATCGCCGCGACGAACGCTACTATCGCGCCTGGATGACGCACCGTCACGTCAGCCGGCGTGGTCTGCTGCGCGGCCTGCTGGGGGGAGGGCGCCAAGCGCAGCGGCAGGCGGCGCTGATCGCCGAATGTCGGGCCGCGGGGAGACCACCCTATGCGCTGGCGGAGGCGGCCTTCTTGGCCTGCTGCGATGGCTGCGGGGAGTGTGTCGCCGCCTGTCCCTATGGGCTCATCGCCTTGCACGAGGGGCACGCCTGGCTGGATATCGCCTTTTGCGCCTGCGACACGCAGCGCTGCCGGGCCTGCGTCGACGCCTGTCCTGCGGGAGCGCTGCAGCCGTGGCTCCCCGCGGATACCGCCTGGCGCCCGCAGGTTGGCCCACACTGCCTGGGCCGTTACTCTGGGTGTCGCCTGTGTCAGCGGGCCTGTCCCCGGCAAGCGCTGCGCTTCGACGACGCGGGACTGCCGCAGCTTGAGGAGCGCGTCTGCGACGGCTGCGGCCAGTGCAAAATCGCCTGTCACGACGGCCATCTGCAGCTGGTTGCCGCCGTCGCACACGGGAGAGGGTAACGCGCCGTCCCGGCTTCGATCCGGCCCGTCGCTGAGCACTTAACGAGCCATTGACATTTTTGTCACCGGTGGCATGATGCGCACACTTTTTCTGTCTGTGCGGTCACTCTTCCATGTTCTCGCTCTCTCGCCCGGTGCTGCTGCTGCTCTGCGGGCTATTACTGCTGACGGTCGCCATGGCCTTACTCAATACGCTGGTGCCGCTGTGGCTGGATCAGCAGCACCTGGCGACGTGGCAGGTCGGGCTGGTGGGATCGGCCTATTTTCTTGGCAATCTGGTCGGGACGCTGGTCACCGGGCGGGTGATCCTGCGGCGCGGCTTCAATCAGAGCTACTACTACGCCTGCCTGCTGTTTGCCGCCTCGACGGCGGCGCTGGGGATCGCCAGTGAGTTCTGGGGCTGGCTCCTGTGGCGTTTTCTGGCCGGGATCGGCTGCGCCATGATCTGGGTGATCGTCGAGAGCGCCCTGCTGCGCAGCGGCAGTAACGCCAACCGGGGCCAGCTGCTGGCGGCCTATATGACCATCTACTATCTGGGCACCGTGCTGGGCCAGCTCACGCTGGGGGTGATCTCGACGGCGCTGCTGAGGGTGATCCCCTGGACGACGGCGCTGATGGTGGTGGCGATGCTGCCGCTGTGTTTCGCCCGCATCGAACGCCCTCAGCCGCGGCGTGCGGCGCTGGCGATCTGGCCGCTGCTGCGCCGTCGCAGTGCCCGGCTGGGGGTGAACGGCTGCGTGATTTCCGGGGCGATACTGGGCACCCTGTATGGGCTGCTGCCGCTGTACCTGAGTCATCAGGGGATCAGCGATGCTCGCGTCGGTTACTGGATGGCGCTGCTGGTCAGCGCAGGGATCCTCGGCCAGTGGCCGGTGGGGCGCCAGGCCGATCGCTATGGCCGCCTGCGGGTGCTGCGGGTACAGGTCACGCTGCTGATCCTCGGCAGTCTGGTGATGCTGTCGACGCCGCAGGGGGCGCTGGCGGCGTTGGTGATACTGGGCGGCGCTGGATTTACGCTTTACCCCGTCGCCATGTCGTGGGCGTGTGAGCGGGCCGATCGCCATGAGCTGGTGGCGATGAATCAGGCGCTGCTGATGAGCTATACCCTGGGCAGCCTGGCCGGACCCACGCTGGTGGCGCTGTTGATGCAGCATTTCTCCGATCGCTGGATGTTTGTGACGATCGCCGCGATAGCGCTGTGCTATGGACTGATGCTGTGGCGCCGCCCCGAGGGACACTCCGCGCTGCCGGCGGCCTAAAGCAAGACACCCCGCGCAGGGCGCAGGGTGTCGCTATGGTGCCGTAGATGCCCGCCCGGTGGGGCGGGGCTCTGCCGTCAGTGCAGCAGCGCGGCCTGAATTCGGGCCCCCAGCATGTTCTGGCTGGTTGCCTGGGTGAACAGCTCAAAGCCGTTGTTGATCTCCAGCCAGTTTTCGATCCGGCTGTGCAGATCATACAGCGCCTGCTGGGTCCCGGCGGAAAGGGTGATAATCAGGTTGACCTCAGCGCCATCCGGCATGACGACCGGTTTATCACACTTGAGTACGGATGCCTCTCCCTGTTCACTGAGTACCCCATGCTGCGGTTGGGCGAATACCAGCATCACACCTTCGCGTACCATGAAATCCTGCTTGCCCCGTTTCAGTGCGTCGATGATGTGCAGCGGATAATGGGCGCTAACCTTCTTATCGCTGATCAGCGGTTGACAGGCAAGATGGATGGCATGGCGCCAGCTCAGCGGCTGGTGGCAATACTGCCAGCGTTGGTCGAGAGTTGCATCAATAGACATAAAATCCTCCGGTAACCTTGTACCTGAAATAATTATCTGTGCTGTCCCTAGTGATAATTTCATTGAGCCGTCTACGGTCGCAGTGACGATAGGACGCGGGTACAAGTTCAGCATTAAAATAACGATACATCACACGTAACAGATTGATTAATAACATCTAATCTCTTGCGGTGTAAAAACAGTGTATCGACTCAGGTCACAGAAGTCACTGACTAGAAGAATTTCTAATAATCGCGATCGTCTCATTACATTACTTAAATCATCGCCGCGATATTAGCGTAATAATTCAGCAAAAAGGCATTATGTGCGATGAATATACTGAAAATAACGGGAATGGCATGATGAATGGTATGCCGGGAGGAGACGGGGTTCGCGACGAAGAGCGGCCTCCGGGAGGGAGGCCTGGCGCAGAGAACCTATTTATAGATTTCAGCGGTTGCGGTGATGCTGCTACCCATGCCGGTAGAGCCTATCGAGGTGATATGGAAGTAGTCGCCCCCCTGCTGCGCGGTTTTCTGCGCCAGGGCATCGACGGTCTGATCCAGCGTGCCGTTGGGGATCTGGATCCGTACGGCGCCGATACGCTGCTGATCCATGGCCTGGCGGGCATCGATTTGGCTGGCGGCGAAGGCGGAAGTGGCGCTGAGCAGCAGGGCCAGGGTGGTTGCGATGGTATAGGTTTTCATAGGATTTCCTTCTTGTTTTTGCAGGTCAATAGCATTGTCTTAATCAGTCAATACGTGATTACAGCGCGGTGGTCAGGTTAATGAGCCACTCAGGAGACAGCGCGATGAGCCACTTCTCCAGGGTTTTATCCAGGCCACTCAGCACCAGCAGTCCGACGGCGAGCAGGCTCCAGCCCATGATCTTGCGGCCGGACTCCCCCAGCTGCACCAGCTTGGCGCGGCGCTGCAGGAAAAACTGGCGCGATAGCATGCCGATCGCCATCAGCGGCACCAGCGCGCCGAGGCTAAACACCAGCATGACGACGCTGACGCTGAGCAGGCTTTCGCCGCGGCTGGCCAGGGCGATGGCGGCGCCCAGGGTTGGACCGATACAGGGGGTCCAGACCAGCCCCAGCAGCAGGCCGACGATCAGCTGGCCGGCGGCGGAGCGCGGCTGAAAGGCGCTGAGCCAGGTCTGCCCGTGTCCGGTCAGCGCGCTGGTTTTCAGGCTCATCCAGGCTTGTATCCGGCTGTTCAATAGCCACAGAGCGACCAGCAGCATCAGCAGGGCGGCGCCGTAGCGCAGCGTACTGCCGTCAAATCCTAGGCTGAAGCCCAGCGAGGCGACGAGCACGCCGGTCAGGGTAAACGCCACGGCCATACCGGCGGCCAGGAATAACAGCCCCCAACGGCTGCGATCCATCGCCGATGAGGCCACGATAGGCAGGATCGGCAGGACGCAGGGGGAGAGGGTCGTCAGCATGCCGGCCAGCAGGCTGAATCCCAGTGTCAGCAGGCTTATCTCCATGGGATGTCCTCAGCGGCTCAGAAAGTCTGAGAGCGCGCTTGGCGATGTTTCGCCGATGCTGCGGCGGACCTCCTGACCGTGACGATAGAGGATCAGGGTGCTTTGCTGGCTGACGCGAAACTGCTGCAGTGCCGCCTTTTGGGTATCGAAGTTGACCTTAAAGACGCGCAGATCGCGCTGCTCCGGCTGGGCAAACAGCGGCGTGAGTTCACGCTCCTGCCGTTTGCAAACCGGGCACCAGTCGGCGTAGACATCAATCAGCACCGGCGCGCCGCTGGACTGTGCCTGGGTAAAGGCTGCGTCGCTATAGGGCTCTACGCTGGCGGCCTGAACGGCCGCCGACAGCAGCAGGGCGGGAATAAACAGTAGGGTGCTCAGGGCTTTCATTATGCCACCTCCGCGGTAGTCGGGGCCTGCATCGCCGCACGGCTGCGCTCGGCAATACTCAGGCTGATGCCCAAGAAGGCCAGATCCTTAAACAGGAAAAACTCGGTTACCGGCACCCCGTCGACCACTTTGAAGGCGCCCGGGGTGGTAAACATGAAGCTCAGGGTCACCAGGAAAATCACGCTGGAGGCCAGCCCGGCATAGAAGCCGATGTGCGGTCGCGTGATGCCGATCAGCAGCGCCACGCCCACCACGACCTCAGCCGTGCCGATCAGGTTGGAGACCATCTGGACGCTGAATACGCCGTACAGCCACCCCATCAGAAAATGGTGCTCGACCAGCGGCTTAATCGCTGCAGCCTCCGTCGGCGTAAATTTGAAGATGCCGAGCCAAATCAGGATCAGCGCCGTTGCCCACAGGCCGATCAGATAGCCGCGTCGTCCGTTGTATTTGCATGAATTCATAATTTCACCTTTTTGTAATGTTCGATACAATATACTATTATGGTATTGGCAAGTTGAGTCAAGTATTTTTGTATCTATCGATACAAAAATCGATACGCAGGGTAAAAAATGAAAGAGCACAACAATAAAAAGGCAGGGCGGCCACAGAAGTTTGAGCGGGAACAGGTATTGGATAAGCTGCTGCACCTGTTCTGGATGCAGGGCTATGAGGGAACCTCTATCGCCGAGATCGTGAAGTGCGCAGGGATTAACCCACCGACGCTGTATGCGTCATTCGGCAGTAAGGATCAGGTGTTTGCGCTGGTGATGGAGCGCTATGTCTCGCAGTACCTGAGCCAGGTGATCGCCAGCATCGAGACGCCGGGGCTGTCGGTTCCGGCCCGGCTGGAGCTGTTTTTGACCCGCTTTGTCGAGGTGATCACCCAGCCTGGCTATCCGCGCGGCTGCATGCTGCTGTTTGAGCTGTTCACTTACCACAAGAAGCCACCGACGGTCTTTGCCGGGCTGAGCAGCGCCGGGTTTACCTTTTTCAACGCGTTCTGCACGCTGGTGGCGCAGGGGATAGAGCGCGGTGAGATCCGCGGGGCGGGCACCCCCCAGGAGACGGCGACGCTGATCCTGGCCTTCGAGAAGGGGCTGGCGATGCAGGCGAAGGCGGGGAGCGATCGCGATATGCTGCTGCATATTAGCCGCCAGTTTGTGCAGATGCTGACGCGCTAAGCGGGCTACTGAGCCTCCGAGGCGGCGGCGCCTCGGAGGTGGGCGAGGCTTAATAGATAACCTTGTGACCATACTCGGTCAGAATACCCTTAACCTTCTCCATGATCTCGTGGGAGGGGGGCTTCACGTCGCCCAACTGATAGGTTTCCCCCATCGCTTCCCACTTGTGCTTGCCGAGTTCATGGTAGGGCAGCAGTTCTATCTTCTCGATATTCTTCATATCCTTGGTGAATTCACCCAGCAGGCGCGCCGATGCCTCATCGTCTGACCAGCCCGGGACCACCACGTAGCGGATCCAGGTTTTCTGGTTGCGTTTGGCCAGATAGCGGCAAAACTCCAGGGTGCGATGGTTGGAGACGCCGACCAGATTCTTATGGATATCGTCGTTCATCTGCTTGAGGTCAAGCATCACCAGATCGGTGACGTCCAGCAGTTCATCGACCACCGGATCATAGCGGCGTACGAAGCCGTTGGTGTCCAGGCAGGTGTGAATCCCCTCCGCCTTGCAGGCACGGAACCAGTCGCGTACAAACTCGGCCTGCAGCATGGCTTCGCCGCCGGAGGCCGTCACGCCGCCGCCGGAGGCATTCATAAAGTGACGGTAGGTGACGGTGTCTTTCATCAGCTCTTCGACGGTCACCTCTTTGCCGCCGTGGGTATCCCAGGTGTCGCGGTTGTGGCAATACAGGCAGCGCATCAGGCAGCCCTGGAAGAAGGTGATAAAGCGGATGCCTGGGCCGTCAACGGTACCGCAGGATTCGAACGAGTGGATGCGACCTGTTACTGACATTGCGGGGTTATCTCCAAAATTGACTGATCAATAGCAGTCATAAAACCACATGGGGCAGGGCGATATACGGGTAGCACCCTGTCACGCGGGTAGTAACTGTTTTGCCCGGTATCCCTTGGTACCAGCGTGCCAGAGAGCGCCCCGGCAAAACAGTCAATCCTATTGTTTTTTTGGATGGTTTAGTCTGTGCCTGACTCCTGATGATAAAAAGGCCCCACCGGGGTGGAGCCTTTATTTTATGCCATTTTACGCGGTCAGGGAATTAGATGGACTGCGTGAAGGTACGGGTAATAACGTCCTGCTGCTGCTCTTTGGTCAGCGAGTTGAAGCGGACGGCATAGCCGGATACACGGATGGTCAACTGCGGATATTTCTCCGGGTTTTCCATCGCATCCAGCAGCATTTCACGGTTCATGACGTTGACGTTCAGGTGCTGACCGCCTTCGATGGAGGCTTCGTGGTGGAAGTAACCATCCATCAGGCCTGCCAGGTTGGCTTTACGCACTTCGTCATCTTTACCCAGCGCGTTCGGCACGATAGAGAAGGTATAAGATATACCATCCTTCGCGTAGGCAAACGGCAGTTTGGCGACGGAGGTCAGAGAGGCAACGGCGCCTTTCTGATCGCGGCCGTGCATCGGGTTGGCACCCGGGCCAAACGGTGCGCCGGCGCGACGGCCGTCCGGGGTGTTACCGGTCTTCTTACCATAAACCACGTTAGAGGTGATGGTCAGTACAGACTGGGTCGGGGTAGCGCCACGGTAGGTATTCAGTTTCTGAATTTTCTTCATGAAACGTTCAACCAGGTCGCAGGCCATGTCGTCAACGCGCGGATCGTTGTTACCGAACTGCGGGTATTCGCCTTCGATGTCAAAGTCGATGGCCAGGCCGTTTTCGTCACGGATAGGCTTAACTTTGGCATACTTGATGGCGGACAGGGAGTCGGCGGCAACGGACAGACCGGCGATACCACAGGCCATGGTACGGAACACGTCACGATCGTGCAGCGCCATCAGAGAGGCTTCGTAGCTGTACTTGTCGTGCATGTAGTGGATGATGTTCAGGGCGGTGACATACTGCTTGGCCAGCCAGTCCATGAAGTGATCCATGCGCTCCATCACTTCGTCGAAGTTCAGAACGTCGCCTTTGATCGGCTCAGATTTCGGGCCGACCTGCATCTTCAGCTTCTCATCCACGCCGCCGTTGATCGCGTACAGCATGGTTTTCGCCAGGTTAGCGCGGGCGCCGAAGAACTGCATCTGCTTGCCGATAACCATCGGGCTTACGCAGCAGGCGATAGCGTAGTCGTCGTTGTTGAAGTCCGGACGCATCAGGTCATCGTTCTCATACTGTACGGATGAGGTATCGATGGAGACCTTGGCTGCGTATTTTTTGAACGCCAGCGGCAGTTTTTCAGACCACAGGATGGTCATGTTCGGTTCCGGAGACGGCCCCATGGTGTACAGGGTGTTCAGGAAACGGAAGCTGGTGCGGGTAACCAGGGTACGACCGTCCAGGCCCATACCGGCCAGGGATTCGGTTGCCCAGATCGGGTCGCCGGAGAACAGCTCATCGTACTCCGGAGTACGCAGGAAGCGTACCATACGCAGTTTCATGACCAGATGGTCGATCATTTCCTGCGCTTCTTCTTCGGTCAGTTTGCCGGCTTTCAGGTCGCGCTCGATGTAGATATCCAGGAAGCTGGATACGCGGCCGAAGGACATGGCGGCACCGTTCTGGGATTTAACCGCGGCCAGGTAGCCGAAGTAGGTCCACTGTACGGCTTCGCGGGCGTTGGTAGCCGGACCGGAGATATCGCAGCCGTATTTAGCGGCCATCTCTTTGATCTGACCCAGCGCACGGTGCTGTTCGGAGATCTCTTCACGCAGACGGATGGTCGCTTCCAGATCGATACCGTTTTCCAGTTTTTCCTGCAGAGAGGTGAACTGGGCAAACTTGTCTTTCATCAGGTAGTCGATACCGTATACGGCGATACGACGGTAGTCACCGATGATACGGCCACGGCCGTAGGCATCCGGCAGACCAGTCAGCACGCCGGATTTACGGCAGCGCAGGATGTCCGGGGTGTAAACGTCGAATACGCCCTGGTTGTGGGTCTTACGGTATTCGGTGAAGATCTTCTTGATCATCGGGTCCAGTTCGCGGTTGTACGCTTTGCAGGAACCTTCGACCATCTTGATGCCGCCAAACGGGATGATGGCGCGCTTCAGCGGAGCATCGGTCTGCAGACCGACGATCTGCTCGAGATCTTTAGTGATGTAACCGGCATCGTGCGCGGTAATAGTAGAGGCGATGTTGGTATCAAAATCGACCGGCGCGTGGGTGCGGTTTTCGATTTTGATGCCTTCCATGACTTTGTCCCACAGGGCAGCGGTCGCAGGGGTGGCACCGGCCAGGAAGGACTCGTCACCTTCATACGGGGTGTAGTTTTTCTGGATGAAGTCACGGATGTTGACTTCGTTCTGCCAGTCGCCGCCGGTGAAACCTTCCCATGCAGCTGCTTGTTTTTCATTAAGTTCGGTCATTTAACACCTACCTTCTAGTGTGGATTTCTTTGTAAACCCGTCCCTGCGCGGGATAAACATTACGTTAATGCTTATCGCCGCCGCGCAGATAAATTACCCAGTATGTCAGACCTACCAGCAGGCCGCCGCCGATGATATTCCCGAGCGTGACCGGGATCAGGTTGGCCGTAATAAAGTGACTTACTGTCAGGTTTGAGAACTGTTCCGGTGCAGCGCCTACTGCCTGCCAGAATTCCGGCGTTGCAAAATTTTTGATTACGATACCAAAGGGGATCATAAACATGTTTGCGATGCTGTGCTCAAAGCCACTGGCAACAAACATGGCCACCGGTAGGACCATGGCAAACATTTTGTCCATCAGGCTGCGTCCGGAGTAACTCATCCACACGGCCAGACAGACCATTAGATTAGCCAGAATGCCCAGACAGACGGCTTCCACAAAGGTGTGGTGCATCTTGTGATCGGCCGTTTTGAGCACGTTAAGTCCCCAACCGCCGTTCGCCGCCATATATTCACCGGAAAACCACATCAGCGCCACGAAGAACAGCGCGCCGATCAGGTTGCCGACGTAGACATTCAGCCAGTTTAAACCCAGTTGTTTCCAGGTGACGCGGCCGCTGGCTTTGGCGACCACGATCAACACGGTAGAGGTAAACAGATCGGCGCCGCAGACGACGACCAGCATCAAACCGAGCGAGAAGCAGATACCGCCTACCAGCTTGGCCAGGCCAAACGGAACGGTGGCAGTCCCTGTCGTAACGGTGATGTAAAAGGTGAAGGCAATAGAAATGAAGACACCAGCGGTGATCGCTAAATAAAAGGTTTTTAGCGGGTGCTTAGTGGCTTTGTAAACACCGGCATCTTCGGCCACTTTGGCCATTGCTGCGGGTAAAAGTAGGTCAAAGGGGTTGTCAGCTTTCACACTAACTCTCTCTTAAGATTAATCAGCGCCGAGATACTAGCAAAGCAGTATACGGCAAAAATTGACATGGATCATGCTGAGCGGCGGTGAGGCAGGTAAAAACACCCCAAAAACAGAGGGTTAATAGTAAAACTCATTGAAATAGAAAGGAAAAAAAATTTTTAAATTTTACGCTCTGAGTTGAAAAAATCCGTTGGGACAGTCGAAAAAAAAGCGAAAATATCGTTATAGAGGTAATGTTCTCGTATATTTATTGCTTTCTTTGTTTTTGTTATGTTGCCAAGGTAAATTTATTGTTATGCCGTGGCGGAATGCCGCCACCGCCCGTTGCCGAGCGGTGAACAGCATAAGGCGCACGGCGCGCGCTGTAAACCGGCGGCCACCGCGGTGGCCGCCGGCCGCTGTATATCAGGCTTGCCAGAAATGGCGCTTGGCCTGCTGTAGCTTTTCATAGGCCGCCAGCATGGCTCGGTGGGCCGGCAGCGCGCTGAACGCGTCGTCGACCGCCGTCAGCCCGTGGAAGCGCAGATCGCCGTTCAGGCTGGCCAGCGCCGTCTCAAGGGTATCTGTGCCGTACATGCGCGCAAAGGCGTCCATATATTGGTCGGGATCGCGCTGCTCCTCCATCGCCAGCAGCAGCAGAGTGTGCAGGCAGCGGTAAAATGCGGCGCGCTCGGCGCTGAAGACGGAGGCGTTGAACTCTTGGGTCCACTCCGTCCAGGTCAGCGCCTGCTCTAGATCGCCGCCGGCCAGCGCCAGCAGCGCCTTCAATTCGCCGATGCGCAGAGTATGCCAGGCGCTGCCGCTGTCACAGACGATGCCCAGCAGCTCCCGCACCCGGGTAAAGTCATCCATCCCCTCGTCATCCAGGCGCGTCAGCAGCTGCAGGTACTCCTCCTCTTCCCATTCGCTGTCCGGCAGCTGCAGCAGGGTGCTGCGCAGGCCAGCGCCCATGCTGTTGTTGGCCAGCAGCAGATCCTCCGCCGGATAGATGTCGGACATGCCCGGTGCCAGGATGCGGCAGGCGTCGACGCCCAGATGCCGGTAGTCGGCGATATAGACCTCTTGACCATCACGGGCGAACAGCGCCATCAGGGTGGCGAACTCCTGCTCGCTGCTGCCGCTGAAGTTCCAGTCGACAAACGGGTAGTCGGCATCCGCTTTGAACAGATCCCAAGAGAGGGCGCCGCTGGAGTCGATGAAGTGGGTCTCTAGGTTGGTGTGGTCGGCGACCTCTTCATCATCGAAGGTCGGCGCGGCGAAGACGTCCAGATCCTTCAGGCTGCGGCCCTGCAGCAGCTCGGTGACGGTACGCTCCAGCGCGACGCCAAAGTCTGGATGGGCGCCGAAAGAGGCGAAGCAGGTGCCGTTGGCCGGGTTGAACAGCACGACGCAGATCACCGGATAGCGTCCACCCAGCGAGGCGTCATAGGCCAGAATCGGGAAGCCTTCGCGCTCCAGGGAGGCGATGGACTCGACCACCTGGGGATAGCGCGCCAGCGTCTCCGGCGGGATCGTCGGCAGGCTGATGGCTTCGGCGATGATGCGGTTCTTGACATAGCGCTCGAAGATTTCCGACATCCCCTGCACCCGGGCCTCGCTGGGAGTATTGCCTGCGGCCATCCCGTTGGAGACATACAGATTACCGATGATATTGACCGGAATATAGACCGTGGCCGAGTCGGACTGGCGGATAAAGGGCAGCGCGCAGATCCCGCGGTCGGCGTTGCCGGACTGCAGATCGATCAGATCGCCGGCGGCCAGATCGCTGTCGGGATCGTAGAAGGCGCGCAGGCTATCGTCCAGTAGCCCAGAGGGCAGGCGGTCATCCTCCGGCAGCGGGAACCATTTTTCGTCCGGATAGTGCACAAAGTCGCCGTTGGCGATAGCGCGGCCCAAATAGAAGTCGGCAAAGAAGTAGTTGGTGGACAGGCGTTCAAAGTATTCGCCCAGCGCGGAGGCCAGCGCCGCCTTTTTGCTGGCGCCTTTGCCGTTGGTGAAGCACTGCGGGCAGTCGCGATCGCGAATATGTACCGACCAGACGTGCGGTACCGGGTTCAGCCAGCTGGCCTCTTCTATATTAAAACCCAGCGCCTGCAGCTGTTGCTGAAAACGATCGATCGAATCTTCCAGCGCGGCATCTTTGCCGGGGATAAAGGTCTGTGTCATTTGTGTCACTTTATGCGGAGGTCAAAAGCGCATGATACGTTTTTTTAGCCTATTCCTCCACGTATTCGCTATGTCTGTCTGAGGTCACATTTTTTGTATGGATAAAATAGATAATTCATGCAGTTAACATAAGGAGAATTGGGATGAAGTTAGTCAAGGTTAGCCTGTTGGCACTATTGGTTTCCGGCTTTAGCGGCGCGGCGCTGGCGCTGCCGAGCATCACCGTACTGGCGACGGGCGGTACCATTGCCGGCGGCGGCGACTCCGCCACCAAGTCCAACTACACCGCCGGGAAGGTGGGCGTAGAGGCGCTGGTGGACGCGGTGCCGCAGCTGAAAAACATCGCCAACATCAAGGGTGAGCAGCTGGTGAACATCGGTTCCCAGGACATGAACGATCAGGTCTGGCTGAAGCTGGCGAAGAAAATCAACGCCGAGTGCAGCAAGACCGACGGGTTCGTGATCACCCACGGCACCGACACGATGGAAGAGACGGCCTATTTCCTGGATCTGACCGTGAAGTGTGACAAGCCGGTGGTGCTGGTCGGCGCGATGCGTCCGTCCACGGCGATGAGCGCCGACGGCCCGTTCAACCTGTATAACGCGGTCGTTACCGCCGCCGATCCGGCCTCTGCCAACCGCGGCGTGCTGGTGGCGATGAACGATACGGTGCTGGATGGTCGCGACGTGACCAAAACCAACACCACCGGGGTGGAAACCTTTAAGTCCGTCAACTATGGCCCGCTGGGTTATATCCACAACGGCAAGATCGACTATCAGCGTACGCCGGCGCGTAAGCACACGACCCAGACGCCGTTTGACGTCAGCAAGCTGACCTCGCTGCCGAAAGTCGGCATCGTCTACAACTACGCCAATGCCAGTGCGCTGCCGGTTGAGGCGCTGGTGAAAGACGGCTACCAGGGGATCGTGAGCGCCGGCGTCGGCAATGGCAACATGTATAAGACGGTATTCGACGCGCTGGCCAATGCCGCGCACGACGGCGTAGCGGTGGTTCGCTCCTCCCGCGTGCCGACGGGCTCAACCACGCAGGACGCCGAAGTGGACGACGCCAAGTACGGCTTTATCGCTTCCGGTACGCTGAATCCGCAGAAGGCCCGCATCCTGCTGCAGCTGGCGCTGACGGAGACCAAAAATCCGCAGCAGATCCAGAAAATCTTCAACACCTACTGATAGCGGACGGGGGCATACGCCCCCCGTTTCCCGCCGACCACCCGATGGCGCCCTAGGGCGCCATCCTGCATCTTTCTGCGCCGGATCTTCCGTTTTGGCTACGCTTATGACAGGGGCGCTGCGTCCTCTTGGGGCCATGGCCGACGGCGGCATGGGCTCGGCGGGTGATAACCGTTGCGGCGTCTCTCCTGCGGTGATACAACCAAAGACCTGTCAACCAAACACCTACGGGTGAAATTTAGCGAGAGCGGTGAGTGACATGACTCAGGTTTATAATTTCTGCGCCGGGCCAGCGATGCTGCCGGTAGAGGTACTGCGCCGGGCCGAGCAGGAGCTGTGCAACTGGCACGGACTGGGGACCTCGGTAATGGAGATCAGCCATCGGGGTGAGGCGTTTATGCAGGTGGCCGCCGAGGCCGAGCAGGATCTGCGCGATTTACTCAAGGTGCCGGCGGATTACCGCATCCTATTCTGTCACGGCGGCGCCCGCGGTCAGTTTGCCGCGGTCCCGCTCAACCTGCTGGGGGCTGAGCGGACGGCCCGGGCCGACTATGCCGTCGGCGGCTACTGGGCGCAGAGCGCGGCAAAAGAGGCGCAGCGGTACTGCGATCCCCATGCGATCGATATCGCCCACCGCGTGGACGGTAAGCTGGCGATGAAGCCGATGGCGCAGTGGGATCTGCTGGGCGATAGCGCCTATCTGCACTATTGCCCGAATGAAACGATCGACGGTGTCACGATCGATGAGGAGCCGGACTTCGGCGATCGGGTGGTGGTGGCCGATATGTCTTCGACCATTCTCTCGCGTCCTATCGACGTGAGTCGCTACGGGCTTATCTACGCCGGCGCCCAGAAGAACGTCGGGCCTGCGGGGATCACGCTGGTGATCGTGCGGGAGGACCTGCTGGGGCGCGCGCGTCGGGAGATCCCGTCGATCCTCGATTATCAGGTGCTGGTGGAAAACGACTCCATGTTCAACACGCCGCCGACCTTCGCCTGGTATCTGTCGGGGATGGTCTTCAAGTGGCTTAAAGAGCAGGGCGGGCTAGGCGAGATGGCGCGCCGCAACCAGGCCAAGGCCGATCTGCTGTATCAGGCGATCGACGGCTGCGAGTTTTACCGCAACGATGTGGCGCCCGCCAACCGTTCGCGGATGAACGTGCCGTTCCAGATGGTGGACAGCGCGCTGGATCCGCTGTTCTGGGATGAGGCGCAAAAGGCCGGGCTGCATGCGCTGAAGGGGCATAAGGTCGCCGGCGGCATGCGGGCCTCTATCTATAACGCCATGCCGCTGGCCGGGGTGCAGGCGCTGGTGGCGTTTATGGCAGACTTCGCCCGTCGCCACGGCTGATTTTCTGCGTGCGGCGTAAGCCCCGTATCCGCGGGGCTAATGAGATGGCCTCCTCATCCTGTGAGCGGTACGTTGATAGGGTGTTTTACTTTAGGGCGCCAGCGTGCAAAACGTTGCGCTTATTGATAGCGATCTCGGCAAACCGCCCTTTTACATCCATTGCCAAGATAAGTCTGGCAAGGCGCTTTTGCGTAAGAGATTCACGCGCCTGACGCTAATGCAGTTTCTGGCGACATGTCCATCCTCCGCTGTTGCTATGGCGGCCTGTGCCGGCGCCCATGTTATGGCACGGCGTATCAGCGATATCGGCCATAAAGCAAAACTGCTCTCTCCACAATTCGTGCGTCCGTTTGTCAAAAGTAATAAAAATGACTTTGTCGACGCTGAAGCAATATGTGAGGCCGCATCGCGACCATCAATGCGTATCATCCAGCCGAGAACAGCGATTCAGCGGGCAATGCGAGCGCTGCATCGGGTCAGGGAATCACTCATCAGAGACAAGGTGAAACCCACCATGAATCCAAAATCAGTGTTGCAAAAATGGGGGTGAGCGTAGATTTTTTATTGGCATCGCCGTCGAGCCGGCGCCGATGGGGCGCCGCATAGTGACAGCGCTCAATAAAAACGGTACAAAAATACCCTCAATAGGAAGCGCGGCCATGATGGCGGCGCCGTTTGCCCAGCAGGAGTGATTTAGCATGTCGTCCGCCCTGACGTTACACCCCGTGCGCCGCTTTAGCGGCGAGATTAATCTGCCCGGCTCGAAAAGCGTTTCCAACCGCGCCCTGCTCCTGGCGGCACAGGCCCGCGGCGTAACGCGGCTGCATAACCTGCTCGACAGCGACGATGTGCGCTACATGCTCGATGCCCTTAAGGCGCTGGGCGTGCGCTATCAGCTGTCGGACTGCCGCACCCGCTGCGAGGTGCAGGGACTCGGGGGGACGCTGAGCGCCCACGGCGCGCTGACGCTGTTTCTGGGCAATGCCGGCACGGCGATGCGCCCGCTGGCGGCGGCGCTCAGCCTGGGGCAGCGCGATGTGATCCTGACCGGGGAGCCGCGCATGAAGGAGCGTCCGATCGCGCATCTGGTGACGGCCCTGCGGCTGGGCGGCGCGCACGTTGACTATCTGGAGAGCGAGGGCTATCCGCCCGTGCGTCTGCGCGGCGGCTTTAACGGCGGTGACATCAGCGTCAACGGCTCGGTCTCCAGCCAGTTTCTGACCGCGCTGCTGATGGCGGCGCCGATGGCGGCAGAAGAAACCCGTATCACCATTCTGGGGGAGCTGGTTTCCCAGCCCTATATCGCTATTACGCTGGCGATGATGCGGGCGTTCGGCGTGGAGGTGGAGCATCACGACTATCGTCATTTCGTCGTGCGCGGGGGCCAGGTCTATCAGGCCGCGGGTGACTACCTGGTCGAAGGGGACGCCTCCTCTGCGTCATATTTCCTGGCCGGCGCAGCGATCGCCGGCGGCACCGTCCGGGTGACCGGGATTGGCCGTAACAGCATGCAGGGGGATATTCACTTTGCCGATGCGCTGGAGAAAATGGGGGCCCATATTGAGTGGGGCGATGACTATATCGCCTGCACCCGGGATAGCCTGTACGGCATCGATATGGATATGAACGCGATCCCCGATGCGGCGATGACCATCGCCACCACCGCGCTGTTTGCCAAAGGGCCGACGACTCTACGCAATATTTATAACTGGCGCGTTAAGGAGACCGATCGCCTGGCGGCGATGGCCTGTGAGCTGCAGAAGGTGGGCGCCGTGGTCGAGGAGGGGGCGGACTACCTGCGCATCGAGCCGCCGGCGCAGCTGCGGGCGGCGCAGATTGCCACCTACAACGATCACCGCATGGCCATGTGCTTTTCGCTGGTGGCGCTGTCGGACACGCCGGTGACCATCTGCGATCCCGGCTGCACCGCGAAAACCTTTCCCGATTACTTTAGCCAGTTTTCCGCGCTGTGCCACCCGCGCTAAGACGCGTTGGGGGTTAATCTGAAAAGCCGGCGTAGGCATACGCCGGCTTTTTGCTATCCGATCGCCCGCGGGGCGGCGTAGGCAATCGTTTGGGGGCGCCCGGTCTGCGTCTGCCGGCGCCAGTTTTTCCAGCAACCGTCTCCTCAAGGGTAACAGTTCGCCCGGTGGCAGCGTATAATGCCGCCGTATTTCACGCCCGCCGCTGAGCGTGTTAGGGAATGGTGCAGGTCCGGTGACGTCGCCATTCCCTAACATGTTTTCGCCGATCCGCGGGATCGGCGGTTCCAATTGAGAGGAGACAAGAATGACGGCGATAGTCCCGGTCATTACCGTAGATGGGCCCAGCGGCGCAGGTAAAGGAACGCTGTGCAAGGCGCTGGCACAGGCCCTTGGCTGGCATTTACTCGACTCCGGTGCGATTTACCGCGTGCTGGCGCTGGCGGCGCTGCACCATCAGGTGAATATCGATTCAGAAGAGGCGTTGGTTCCGCTGGCGGCGCACCTGGACGTGCGCTTTGACGCCGCCGAGGGCGATCTGCGGGTGATCCTGGAGGGGGAGGACGTCAGTACGGCGATCCGTACGGAAACCGTCGGCAACACCGCGTCGCGCGCGGCGGCCTTTCCCCGGGTGCGCGAGGCGCTGCTGCGTCGTCAGCGCGCGTTTCGCGAGACGCCGGGGCTGATCGCCGACGGTCGCGATATGGGCACGGTGGTCTTCCCCGATGCGCCGGTGAAAATTTTTCTGGATGCCAGCGCGCAAGAGCGCGCCCACCGCCGTATGTTGCAGTTGCAGGGAAATGGCTTTGATGTTAACTTTGAGAGTCTTTTAGCCGAAATTAAAGAGCGCGATTTCCGCGATCGCAACCGGGCCGTGGCACCGTTGGTCCCGGCGGCGGGGGCGCTGCTGCTCGACTCGACGACTCTGTCTATCGAGCAGGTTATCGCGCAGGCCTTGGCCCATGCGCGCCAGACGCTGGCGTAAGCGGGCATTCACGGCGGTGCGGCATAGCCGCAGTCAACGGGGCGGTGCGTTGTGATTTTTACGCGCTGTCTATTGTTGTTATTGATAAATTAGTTCGTTTAGCCGTGAAAAACGTTGTATAATTAGTACCCCTCGCCGCGATGGAATGCAGCCGAGGTATGTTAAACAACCCCGTCTGGCCGGATGCCGGATGGACGTTCAATTAAAGAATCCTGAAGATTATCAACATGACTGAATCTTTTGCTCAACTCTTTGAAGAATCCCTGAAAGAAATCGAAACCCGTCCGGGTTCCATCGTTCGTGGCGTTGTTGTTGCTATCGACAAAGACGTAGTCCTGGTTGACGCCGGTCTGAAGTCTGAGTCTGCCATTCCGGCCGAGCAGTTCAAAAACGCTCAGGGCGAACTGGAAATCGCGGTAGGCGACGAAGTTGATGTGGCTCTGGATGCAGTAGAAGACGGCTTCGGTGAAACCCAGCTGTCCCGCGAAAAAGCTAAGCGTCACGAAGCTTGGCTGATGCTGGAAAAAGCTTACGAAGACGCTGCAACTGTTACCGGTGTTATCAACGGTAAAGTGAAGGGTGGCTTCACCGTAGAGCTGAACGGTATCCGCGCGTTCCTGCCGGGCTCCCTGGTAGACGTACGTCCGGTGCGTGACACTCTGCACCTGGAAGGCAAAGAGCTTGAGTTTAAAGTTATCAAGCTGGACCAGAAGCGCAACAACGTTGTAGTTTCTCGTCGTGCTGTCATCGAGTCTGAAAACAGCGCAGAACGCGATCAGCTGCTGGAAAACCTGCAGGAAGGCATGGAAGTTAAAGGTATCGTTAAGAACCTCACTGACTACGGTGCATTCGTTGATCTGGGCGGCGTTGACGGCCTGCTGCACATCACTGACATGGCTTGGAAACGCGTTAAGCATCCGAGCGAAATCGTCAACGTTGGCGATGAAATCACCGTTAAGGTGCTGAAGTTCGACCGTGAGCGTACCCGTGTATCCCTGGGTCTGAAGCAGCTGGGCGAAGATCCGTGGGTCGCTATCGCCAAGCGTTATCCGGAAGGGACCAAACTGACCGGCCGCGTGACCAACCTGACCGACTACGGCTGCTTCGTTGAGATCGAAGAAGGCGTTGAAGGCCTGGTTCACGTATCCGAAATGGATTGGACCAACAAGAACATCCACCCGTCCAAAGTGGTTAACGTGGGTGACGTTGTGGAAGTTATGGTTCTGGATATCGACGAAGAGCGTCGCCGTATCTCCCTGGGCCTGAAGCAGTGCAAAGCCAACCCGTGGCAGCAGTTCGCTGAAACCCACAACAAGGGCGATCGCGTTGAAGGTAAGATCAAGTCAATCACTGACTTCGGTATCTTCATCGGCCTGGAAGGCGGCATCGACGGTCTGGTGCACCTGTCTGACATCTCTTGGAACGTTGCCGGCGAAGAAGCCGTACGCGAATACAAGAAAGGCGACGAAATCGCAGCCGTCGTTCTGCAGGTTGACGCAGAGCGTGAGCGTATCTCCCTGGGCGTTAAACAGCTGGCGGAAGATCCGTTCAACAACTACATCTCTCTGAACAAGAAGGGTGCAATTGTTACTGGTAAAGTCACCGCTGTTGACGCGAAAGGTGCTACAGTTGAATTAGCTGATGGCGTAGAAGGCTATCTGCGTGCCTCTGAAGCCTCTCGCGACCGCGTTGAAGATGCGACTCTGGTTCTGAACGTAGGCGACGAAGTCGAAGCCAAGTTCACCGGCGTTGATCGCAAAAACCGCGTTGTAAGCCTGTCTGTACGTGCTAAAGACGAAGCGGAAGAGAAAGATGCTATGGCTGCCGTAAACAGCCAGGACGATGCAAACTTCTCCAACAACGCTATGGCTGAAGCATTCAAGGCTGCTAAAGGCGAATAATGATGAGGGCGGCGTTAGCCGCCCTGTAACGGTAGTTAAGCTGCATCGTGCGCTCTCCCGTCATGGGAGACACAGCTTGGAGGATATATGACCAAGTCAGAACTCATTGAAAGACTTGCCAGTCAGCAGCCCCATCTGCCTGCTAAGGCCGTTGAGGATGCGGTAAAAGAGATGCTGGAACATATGGCAGCCACGCTCGCCGACGGTGAACGCATCGAGATCCGTGGTTTTGGCAGTTTTTCACTTCACTACCGTGCTCCCCGCGTCGGCCGTAACCCGAAAACCGGCGAAAAAGTGGAGCTGGAAGGTAAATACGTTCCCCACTTCAAACCGGGTAAAGAGTTACGCGATCGGGCAAACATCTACGCTTGATTGCGGATTGAATTGATTAAAATGGCGCCGAACGGCGCCATTTTTCTTTGTCGTCCCGCGCGCTCGTCCTCTCTCCCGTCTTTCGCTTCTCTCTCGCCCGTGAACGGCGTAGGTTTGCATTGGCGATAACGCTTTCTGCGCGCCGCTGCGCAGGCGTGTGCCTTGCCGGATTACCCAGGGCGCCTTTGCGTGCACACTTCCCGTTTTAACCTGCGGTGGAGTACGGATGGGGCTGCCGACGGCGTTATCTTATCTGGCGTGCGGTATGCTGCCGCTGCTGTGGCTGCCGACGCTGCCGTCGGGGCGCGCATCGGCGCTGCTGCTGGGCGTGGCGCTGCTGTGCCTGCTGCGGCGCGGCGGAGTGAGCCTGCGGATTGGGCTGCTGTGCCTGGGACTGCTGTGGGGCAGTGAACGGGGCCATCAGGCGCTGCGGCCGCTCGCCTACGCCGATCGCGCGGTGACCCTGGAGGGGCAGGTGGTGTCGGCGTCGCTGGCGAGCGCCACGCTGCGTCAGCCGGTTATTCTGCGGGTAACCCGTCTGGAGGGGCGGGCGGTGGCGCCGTTTCGCCTGCTGCTGCACTGGGACAGCCAGCGCTACCCCTTCGCGGCCGGGCAGCGCTGGCAGGTGGATGCGCTGCCGCGAGCGCTGCACGGCAGCCTGAACCCGGCGGGCTTCGATCGTCAGCGTCATTACCTGTCTCAGGACGTGGTGCTGAGCGCGACGCCGCGCGGCTATCGTCTGCTGGATTCCCGGCGCACGCTGCGCCAGCGGATCATCGATCTCGCCGTACGGCGCCTCGCCGGTCATTCAGCCCGACCGCTGCTGCTGGCGCTGCTGTTCGGCGAGCGGGGAGAGATAACGGCAGAGTCACGCACGCTGCTGCGCCAGAGCGGGACGCTGCACCTGCTAGCGATCTCCGGGCTGCATATTGCCCTGGCCGCCGCGCTGGCTCATGGGCTCTGGCGCGGGCTGGCGCTGATGTTACCGCTGCACTGGCAGACGCCGCGCCAGCCTTTGGCGCTGGCGGTGCTGGCCGCCTGGGGCTATGCCTGGCTGGCGGGCGTGCCACCGCCGACGCTGCGCGCCGCGCTGATGGTGACGCTGTATGCCCTGTGGCGCTGGCGCGGACGCCAGTCTACGCTGCGCGATGTGCTGACGCTGACCTTATCGCTGGGACTGCTAAGCGAGCCTCTGCTGCTGCTGTCCTCGGGCTTTTGGCTGTCGGTGAGCGCGGTGGCGTCGCTGCTGTTCTGGTCCGCCTGGCAGCCGCTGAGCGCTCGGCTGCGCGGGCCCTGCTGTGCGCCGCTGAGGTTACTGCACCTGCAGCTGGGGCTGCTGCTGCTGCTGTCGCCGCTGCAGCTGGCGCTGTTCCACGGAATCAGCTGGACCGCGCCGCTGGCCAATCTGGCGGCGGTGCCGCTGGTCTCGCTGGGCGTCATGCCTCTGGCGCTGGCGGGGCTGCTGCTGATGCTGGTCGGTTTACCGTGGGCGGGAGAGGGGGCGTGGGGCATGGCGCAGTGGCTACTCGAGGCGCTGCTGGCGCTGCTGCGTCGCTTGCCCGATGGCTGGCTGATGCCGAGCGGGCTCGCCCTGATGTATAGCGCGCTAGCGCTGGCGCTGGGCCTGCTGTGGTCGATTCGCCAAGGGGGGCGCGATCTGTGGCTGTTCTTGCTGTGCGGGCTGCTGGCCGGCGGAGGGGCGCTGCGTGGGCGCAGCGGCGGCGAGGGGTGGCGGGTCGATATGATGGACGTCGGTCACGGGCAGGCCATCGCGATCAGCCGTAACGGGCAGGCGCTGCTGTATGACAGTGGGGGGCGCTGGCCGGGCGGCGACGCGGCGCAGCAGGTCTTGCTGCCCTACCTGCGCTGGCAGGGACTCAGGTTGAGCGGGCTCATCATCAGCCATGCCGACAGCGATCATGCGGGAGGTCGGCGGACGCTGGTTCAGGCCTATCCCCTGGCCTGGGTCGCCTCGCCGGCACCGAACGATCTTCCGTGCCGGCGCGGTCTGCATACCTATTGGCAGGGGCTACGGATCGACTTCCTCTGGCCGCCGCGGGCGGTGGCCCGCCCGCGTAACAATGACTCGTGCGTCGTGCGTATCAGCGGGCCGGGAGGCGCGCTGCTGCTGACGGGAGACATTGAGGCCGACAGCGAGCGGGCGCTGTTGGCGGCGGGGACGCACCTGCGTGCCGAGGTGATGCAGGTTCCCCATCACGGCAGCCGCAGCTCCTCCGGCGAGGGGCTGCTGCAGGCGGTGCAGCCCGCCCTGGCGCTGGCGTCGGCCGCCCGTTACTCCCCCTGGCGCTTTCCTGCGCCGTCGGTGCGCCAGCGCTACGGTCAGCGGGGGATTGCCTGGCGGGATACCGCTCACGATGGGATGATTCGGGTGGATTTTTCTGCCGCCGGTTGGCGAGTCAGCACCCTGCGGCAGCAAATAGATCCGCATTGGTATCATGCTTGGTTTGGCGTTGACGGTCATAACGGGTAAAATAATCCGCTGTTTCATTCCTAACTGGTTCATTAAATGCTGAATGATAAAGATCTCTCGACCTGGCAGACGTTCCGTCGGCTGTGGCCGATGATCGCTCCCTTTAAAGCGGGGCTCATCGTGGCGTCGGTGGCGTTGGTGATCAACGCGGCCAGCGATGCCTACATGCTGTCGTTGCTTAAGCCGCTGTTGGACGACGGGTTTGGCAAGGCGGGGTCCGATATCCTTAAGTGGATGCCTTTTGCCGTTATCGGGCTGATGGTGCTGCGTGGACTCTCCGGCTTTGTCTCCTCGTACTGCGTGTCCTGGGTATCCGGCAAGGTGGTGATGAATATGCGCCGCGGCCTGTTTTCCCACATGATGGGTATGCCGGTCTCGTTCTTCGACCAACAGTCGACCGGTACGCTGCTGTCGCGTATCACCTATGACTCCGAGCAGGTGGCCTCCTCCTCTTCCGGTGCGCTGATCACCGTGGTGCGCGAAGGGGCTTCGATTATCGCGCTGTTCTGCCTGATGTTTTACTACAGCTGGCAGCTGTCGGTGATCCTGATCGTTTTGGCGCCGATCGTGTCGTTCGCTATCCGCTATGTCTCCAAGCGCTTTCGCAACATCAGTAAGAATATGCAGAGCTCCATGGGGCAGGTGACCGCCAGCGCGGAGCAGATGCTGAAAGGGCACAAAGAGGTGCTGATCTTCGGCGGACAGAAGGTAGAGAGCGAGCGTTTCAACAAGGTGAGCAACCACATGCGTCAACAGAGCATGAAGATGGTGACGGCGTCGTCGATCTCCGACCCGATCATCCAGCTCATCGCCTCATTTTCGCTGGCCTTCGTCCTCTACGCCGCCAGTTTCCCGAGCGTGATGGATACGCTGACCGCCGGGACTATTACCGTGGTGTTCTCTTCCATGATCGCCCTGATGCGCCCGCTGAAGTCGCTGACCAACGTCAACTCGCAGTTCCAGCGCGGTATGGCGGCCTGTCAGACTCTGTTCGCCATTCTGGATCTGGAGCAGGAGAAAGACGAAGGCAAGCGCGTGCTGACGGCCGATCACGCCAAAGGGGATATCCATTTCAAGCAGGTGACCTTTACCTATCAGGGGAAAGAAGTACCGGCGCTGCGTGATATCAGCCTGACCATCCCGGCCAGCAAGACGGTGGCGCTGGTGGGCCGCTCCGGTTCCGGGAAGTCGACCATCGCGCATCTGCTGACGCGCTTCTATGACATTCAGCAGGGGACGATCCTGATCGATGGACGCGATCTGCGTGAATATACCCTGAGTTCGCTGCGCGATCAGGTGGCGCTGGTCTCTCAGAGCGTGCACCTGTTTAACGATACCATCGCCAACAACATCGCCTATGCGCGTGATAATACCTACACCCGCGCGGAGATCGAGCATGCGGCGCGCTTGGCCTATGCGATGGACTTTATCGATAAAATGCCGCAGGGGCTGGACACCATCATCGGGGAGAACGGCGTGATGCTCTCCGGCGGTCAGCGCCAGCGCATCGCGATTGCCCGCGCGTTGCTGCGCGATTGCCCGATCTTGATCCTTGACGAGGCGACCTCGGCGCTGGATACCGAGTCCGAGCGCGCGATTCAGGCGGCGCTGGATGAGCTGCAGAAAAACCGTACCTCGCTGGTGATCGCCCATCGCCTCTCGACCATTGAGAGCGCCGACGAGATCCTGGTGGTGGAGGACGGCTGTATTGTCGAACGTGGCAACCACCGTACGCTGCTGGACAACGACGGCGTTTATGCTCAGCTCTACCGGATGCAGTTCGGCCAATGATCGCGCGGATCTGGTCTGGGCGTTCGCCGCTGTATCTGCTGCTGTTGCCGCTCTCCTGGCTGTATGGTCTGGTAGCGCTGCTGCGTCGCCAGGCCTACCGCTGCGGTTGGCTCCGGGTCTGGCGGGCGCCGCTGCCGCTGGTGGTGGTGGGGAACCTGACCGCCGGTGGCAACGGTAAGACGCCGCTGGTTATCTGGCTGGTCGAGCAGCTGCAGCAGCGTGGCTACCGGGTCGGGGTGGTATCGCGCGGCTACGGAGGCCGGGCCGCGCACTATCCGCTGGTGCTGGGGCCGGATACCCGTAGCGCAGAGTGCGGCGATGAGCCGCTGCTGATAGCCCAGCGCACCGGCGCCCGAGTGGCGGTGGCGCCGCAGCGCAGCGCAGCGGTGCAGGCGCTGCTGGCCCAGGGGCCGCTGGACGTGGTGATCACCGACGATGGCCTGCAGCACTATGCGCTGGCGCGCGATATGGAACTGGTGGTGGTCGACGGGGAGCGCCGCTTCGGCAACGGCTGGTGGCTACCGGCCGGGCCGATGCGCGAGCGGGCCGCCCGTCTGCGCAGCGTCGATGCGGTGATCGTCAACGGCGGTACGCCCCGATCCGGCGAGATCCCGATGTCGCTGGCCGGCCATACGCTGGTCAACCTGCGCAGCGGGGAGCGGCGTGCGGCGGCGCAGTTTGTGACGCCGGCCGTTGCCATGGCCGGGATCGGTCATCCGCCGCGCTTTTTTCACACCCTGACACAGCTGGGGATCCCGCTGCAGGCGACCCATGCCTTTGCCGATCATCAGGCGTATCAGGCGTCGGCGCTGGCGGCGCTGACGCCGCAGGCGCAGCCGCTGCTGATGACTGAAAAAGATGCGGTGAAATGCCGCGCCTTTACCCAAGACAACTGGTGGTATCTGCCGGTCAGTGCCACGCTGCCCGCGGAGGCCGGCGAGCGTCTGCTGGCGCGTATCGCCGCGCTGATGGCGGCGCGGCCGCGCGGTTAGGGCCGTCCGCGGCGCCGCAGGGGCGCCGTCGCTCCGGTCGTTTAGGCGGTAAATATTTTAAAAGGGAAATTTTTAGGCAAAAAACGGCTTGCTCAATCGCGGCGTTTATGCGTAAATGGTCGTGGCCTGTAAAACAGACCCGATTTATGTACGACATGAGAATAAAGCTGTTACTCTTTTAAGACGTTATCCTTGGTGATTCCGCTTGTTCGAGAACCCTCTTCTTAGTGCCACCCATAAGTTAGTTTCTGCATTCGGCCTAACCCCCCGATGGGGCAATTTCAGTTAAAATTTAAGGTAATTCAAATGTCTAAGAAGACTGGTCAGGTAAAGTGGTTCAACGAAAGCAAAGGCTTCGGCTTTATCGAGCAGCATGACGGCGGTAAAGATGTATTCGTACATTTCTCTGCCATCACCGGTGACGGTTTCAAAACGTTGGCTGAAGGCCAGCGTGTAGAGTACACCATTCAGGACAGCCCGCGCGGGCCGGCTGCCGCCAACGTTGTTGCGCTGTAATTACATCGCATAACGTGTGACAATGCACTTATCGTTAGCGCGGCGATGCGTTCGCCAGTGACGTGCATTGTCTCTCGAGAAAGCCCGCCTATTACGGCGGGCTTTTTGTATCTGTAATTCACCAAGGCTCATAGAGGTTGATAACGATAACTTGACAGAGCATGACCACCCCGAGGGCGTATGTCCGCGCGGGTGTACTGATAAGAAGGATAAGTAAAATGACATTAAAAATGGGTTTCGTGAAGTGGTATGACCCGAGTGCGGGTCTGGGCGTAATCTCTCCTCTGGATGGCGGTGACGATCTGTACGTCAGCCGGACCGGTATTGCCAGCGCGCGCAATAAGCTGCTGCGCGAGGGGCAGCGGGTCGAGTTTTCGACGCCGCGCGGTCGCCGCAGCCAGATGGCGGAAGATGTGATCGCCTACTGATGTACCGTGCAGCCAGCGTTTTCCCTACACGTCTCCACGCTGGCTGCTGATAGAGCCTTTCCCCCTCGCTCCCTCGCGCATTGATTCACCTGATTTTCGTCAACAGCTTCATGTTTTCAGATTTTGCGATGGCGCAGCGTCCTGATTTGCAGCATAGTGAATTACGCCGTGGCACGCGGATATTCGCCGGGTTGCGTTCTACGCTCCCGAGCTGTGCCAGCGGATGATTAATTCCCCCGAAGGGGGTATGCTAGCGCTACTTTTGGATAGCAAAATCAGTAGGACCCTTTACGCATGGATCACCGTTTACTCGAGATAGTTGCCTGCCCGGTATGTAACGGAAAGCTCTCTTTTAATCAGGAGCATCAGGAGCTCGTCTGTAAAATTGACCGTTTGGCCTTTCCGCTGCGCGACGGCATCCCCGTGATGCTGGAAAACGAGGCCCGAACCCTGCCGCTGGAAGAGAATTGATGAGTTTTATTGCCATTATCCCATCCCGATATGCATCGACCCGTCTACCGGGGAAGCCGCTGGCGGACATCGCCGGTAAGCCCATGGTGGTACATGTGATGGCCCAGGCCCTGGCCTCCGGCGCAGAGCGGGTCATTGTGGCGACCGATCACCCTGATGTGCAGCGCGCCGTGCTGCAGGCGGGGGGCGAGGTGTGTATGACACGCACCGACCACCATTCGGGGACCGAGCGACTGGCCGAGGTGATTGAACGCTGTGGCTTTGCCGATGACGACATCATCGTCAACGTACAGGGCGACGAGCCGCTGATCCCGCCGCAGATTATCCGTCAGGTGGCTGAGAACCTGGCGCGCTGTGACGCCGGTATGGCGACGCTGGCGGTACCGATCCACGATGCCGCCGAGGCCTTTAACCCCAACGCGGTGAAGGTGGTGCGCGACAGCCAGGGCTATGCGCTCTATTTCTCTCGCGCCGCCATTCCTTGGGATCGCGATCGCTTTGCCGTCTCGCAGAGTCAGATCGGGCAAACGTTTCTGCGCCACATCGGCATTTATGCCTATCGCGCCGGCTTTATTCGCCGCTATGTGAACTGGGCACCGAGCCAGCTTGAGCAGATTGAGATGCTGGAGCAGCTGCGGGTGCTGTGGTACGGCGAGAAGATCCACGTGGACGTCGCGCTGCAGGCGCCGGGCACCGGGGTGGATACCCCTGAGGATCTGGCCTGCGTTCGGGCGATCCTGGCGTCGCAGGGGCAGCACTGACTGTGCCTGCGGTGACGCGAGTTAACCTGAAAGCGTGCGATTGCACGCTTTTTTGATCTCAGCGCGTGTAGAGGAGCACATTCTCGCCCATGATAAAGTAATCCGGTGACGAAAAGGGTATGACGGATGGAGCAACTGAAAGCGGAGTTAAGCGCCGCGCTGGGGGAACCCGTGGGGCGCATGGTGCAAATCAGCGAGCAGCCCTATGCCCGCCTGTATGCGCTTTATACTCGCCAGGGCGCGGCTATCCCGCTGGTGGCGAAAAGCTATCTGTGCGGCGGCGTGGCGCAGCAGGAGGCCTATAAGCTCTCGATGCTGGCCCGTCAGGGGACCGTCCGCCTGCCCGCCGTATTCGGCGTACTGACGACGCAGCAGAGCCCGTTTCAGGAGGTGCTACTGATGGAGCGCCTGTCCGGGGTTGCCGCCGAGGCACCCGCCCGCACCCCGGCGCGCTGGGAGAGCCTGAAAGAGCAGATCGTTGAGGGAGTGCTGGGCTGGCACCGCATCGATAGCCACGGCTGCGTGGGCAACGTCGATAGCGTGCAGGAGAATGGCTGGGCCGCGTGGTATCAGCAGCGGGTGACGGTGATCGCCTCGCTGCTGGACGCGGCGCATATGGGGCCGTTAGCGATGCCCGTGCGACGGGCGCTGGTACGCAGTCAGACGCAGCTGACGGCGCTGTTTGCGGACTTTGATGATGGCGCGGTGCTGGTGCACGGCAACCTGACGCTGCGCAGCGTGCTGAAAGAGAGCCGTAGCGATCAGCTGCTGGCGATGCTGAATCCCGGCATGATCCTGTGGGCTCCGCGGGAGTACGATCTGTTTCGCCTGTGCGAAGACGACATGTCGGCCGATCTGCTGGGCTGCTATCTGCGCAAGGCGCCGGTCAGCGAGGCGTTTATGGCGCGTCGCTGGCTATATATGCTGTGGGAGGCGGCCAACCGCTATCTGCACACGGGGGTCCAGGAGCAGGCGGTGCTCACCCGGGCGGCGCAGCAGCTGCTGCCGTGGCTGGGGTAAGATTATTATCGTTCATCGGCGCGGGTTCGCCGCGCCGTCAATCACTTTGAGGCTCTTGCGCATTGAAAATGATACGCCGTCTACCACTTTGATAGCGTGACGCAAACGTTTAACCGCGCTCTCGTCGCACAGCGCCGCTGCCGTCGGCGATAAATGTGACGCCTTCCTCAATTCTCGTTTCATTTTATCCTGAATGCTGTTTTAGACGACAAATGCGCATGCTCTGTGCATGGTGATAACGTCAGCGTCCGACGAGTACGGGGCGCGGCAGATGCCATGATATCGGTGCGCACCATTACGGCGAGCACCTGAACCAGGGGAAGCGAATGCCTCTCGAATCGTAGCCGACGGCGGACGCCGTCGCGCCGTAAGGAGTGATGAGTCCATGAGCGTCATGAAGAATCCGCCAGCGGAAAGCGCTGCACAGCCTGTCGATGAAGTAGAGCGTAAGCTGCCTATCGTGCAGCTGTTTACCCTGGGACTGCAGCATGTGCTGGTGATGTATGCCGGCGCCGTGGCGGTGCCGCTGGTGATCGGCGGCAGCCTCGGCCTGCCCAAAGATCAAATCGCCTTTCTGATTAGCTCCGATCTGTTCTGCTGCGGCGTCGTGACCCTGCTGCAGTGCCTGGGGATCGGCCGCTTTGCAGGTATTCGCCTGCCGGTGATCATGTCGGTCACCTTCGCTGCCGTTACGCCGATGCTGGCGATTGGTGCCGATCCCACCATCGGCCTGACCGGGATCTTCGGCGCGACCATCGCCTCGGGGATTCTGGCGACCCTGCTGGTACCGTTGGTCGGGCGCCTGATGCCGCTGTTTCCCAACGTGGTGACCGGGGTGGTGATTACCTCCATCGGCATCAGCATTATGCAGGTGGGGATCGACTGGGCGGCGGGCGGCAAGGGGAATCCGGACTACGGCAGCCCGCTGTACCTGGGGACCTCGCTGCTGGTGCTGGTGTTTATTCTGCTGGTGACCCGCTATGCCAAGGGCTTTCTCGGCAATATTTCGGTGCTGCTGGGCATCGTCTTTGGTTTCCTGGTGGCGCTGTGGCTGGGGGAGGTCAGCTTTGACGGGCTGAGCGACGCCGCCTGGTTCGCACCGATCCACCCCTTTGCCTTTGGCTGGCCCACCTTTGAGCCGGTCTCCATCGTAACGCTGACGGTGGTGATGCTGATTACCTTTATCGAGTCGATGGGGATGTTTCTGGCGCTGGGCGATATCGTTGGCCGCCCGGCCAAGCAGCACGATATCGTGCGCGGACTGCGGGTGGACGGCATTGGCACCATCATCGGCGGTATGTTTAACAGCTTTCCGCACACCTCCTTTTCGCAGAACGTCGGCCTGGTGAGCGTGACCGGGGTCGCCAGCCGCTGGGTCTGCGTAATGTCCGGCGTCATTCTGCTGCTGTTCGGGCTGATCCCCAAGATGTCGGTGATCGTGGCCTCCGTGCCGCAGTTTGTGCTGGGTGGGGCCGGGATCGTGATGTTTGGTATGGTACTGGCCACCGGGATCCGTATTCTGGCACGTACGGATTTCAGCCATAATCGGTTTAATCTGTATATCGTCGCCATCAGCCTGGGGGTCGGGATGATCCCGACGGTATCGAGCCATTTCTTTAGCCAGCTTCCTCCCGCCCTGCAGCCGCTGCTGCACAGCGGCATCCTGCTGGCCAGCGTTAGCGCCGTCGCCCTGAACCTGTTCTTTAACGGCTATCAGCGCGATGAGCGGGTCGTCAAGATGCGCGCCGAGCGGCGGGCGGCTCGTCAGGCCGATTCATCTCGGGCCTCTTAGCCGGCGCAGGCGTTCAGATGCCGTAGGCCGCCGCTGGGGGCCATGGCACCGTTAAATCAGCCGCGGAGCGGCGCACAGCGGATGCGCTTGCCCGCAGAGGGGAAAGCGATGCACACGAAGAAGACGCTGGTGATTAAGAATGCCGATCTGCTGGTCACGATGGATGACCAGCGCCGGGAGATCCGCGGTGGCTGCATGCTGGTGGAGGGATGCCGCATTGTGGCGGTCGGCGGCAGCGAGCTGCTGGCCGCCGGCGCCGACGAGGAGCTGGATCTGAGCGGGCACGTGGTGATCCCGGGGATGGTCAACACCCATCACCATATGTTCCAGACCCTGACGCGTGCGCTGCCCGGCGCTCAGGACGCCGAGCTATTCTCATGGCTGGAGACGCTGTACCCGGTGTGGGGACGTCTGACGCCGGAGATGATCTCCATCTCGGCCCAGACGGCGATGGCGGAGCTGATGCTTTCCGGCTGCACGACCTCCAGCGACCACCTGTACCTGTTTCCCAACGGCTGTCGCCTGGATGACAGCATCGATGCGGCGCGTGAAATCGGCATGCGCTTTCACGCCTGTCGCGGCAGCATGAGCCTGGGACGCAGCCGCGGCGGCCTGCCGCCCGATGCGCTGGTGGAGCAAGAGGAGGCGATTCTGGAGGATTCGCTACGGCTGATCCAGTCCTATCATGATGCGGCGCGCTTTAGCATGCTGCGTATCGCGTTGGCGCCTTGCTCGCCCTTTTCCGTCAGTCGAGAGCTGATGAAAAAGAGTGCGCAGCTGGCGCGTCAGCACGGGGTCTCGCTGCATACCCATCTGGCGGAGAATGATAACGACGTCAGCTACAGTCAGCGCCACTTTGGCATGACGCCGGCAGAGTATGTGCGCGATCTGGGCTGGACCGGCCCGGACGTTTGGCATGCGCACTGCGTGAAGCTGGATGCGCAGGGGATCGATCTGTTTGCCCGTACCCAGACCGGGGTCGCCCACTGCCCATGCTCCAACATGCGTCTAGCGTCGGGGATCGCGCCGATCCGTCAGATGGTGGATGCCGGGGTGCCGGTCGGCATCGGCGTGGATGGCTCGGCCTCTAACGACGGCAGCTCGCTGCTGGCCGAGGCGCGTCAGGCGATGCTGCTGCAGCGGGTGGCCAGCGGGCCACAGGCCATGAGCGCGCGTGAGGCTCTGTGGCTGGCGACGCGGGGTGGGGCGCAGGTTCTTAACCGTGACGACATCGGCGCGCTGGCACCGGACATGGCGGCGGACTTTGTCGCCTTCGATCTGCGCGGCCTGGGCACCGCCGGCGCCCGTCACGATCCGCTGGCGGCGCTGGTGTTCTGCAATCCGGGCAACGTGGCCCTCAGCGTGATCAATGGCCGGGTGGTGATCCGCGACGGCCAGCTACAGACGATCGATCTGCCGCAGGTGATCGCGAAGCACAACCGCCTGAGCACGCTGCTGCTGCACCCCGATCCGCTGTAGCCCTAGCGGGCGCGCCACAGCCAGCGGCGGCACAGCAGGTAGGCCGTCGCCGGCAGCAGTAGCAGGCAGGCGGCGGCGGTCAGCAGCGCCGCCGTAGTGCCAAGACCGGTGGTCCAGGCAAAAAAGAACCCTAGCATGCTGACGGTTTCCAGCGGGCTGCCGTTCAACGCGGCGTTCTGCGGCTTGGCGAGCGCGTCGAACAGCAGCACCTGCCCCTCAAAGGTTAACAGTGCGACGGCCAGGCTGTAGCGGCGAGCGCGCCGCCGCGTTAAGGTCCGTAGGTTCATTTCTCCTCCGTCGGTGCCGCCGTGCGCCGATCCTGAGCCTGTCCCGTGAGCGCCTGCCAGAGGCGCCCCAGCGTTTCATACCCGGCGCGTTCGCTGTGCCCCAGATAGAGCGGAGAGGGGAGCCAGCGCTCCCAGGGATTGAGCGGGCTGGCGATCGCCATCTGGTTGGCCGGCGCCGGAATCGGATCGAGCCCCTGATGATGGAAAAAGCCCAGCGCCCGTGGCATATGGTTGGCCGAGGTCACCAGAATCAGCGGCGCGTTACCGACGACGCCTGCGACGGCCCGCGCCTCCTGGCCGGTATCCCGGGGACTGTCCAAAACGATAATACGCTGTTCATCGATGCCCAGCGAACGCGCCACCCGCGCCGCGACCTCGGCGCTGCTGAGCGGGTTCCCCTGCGCCGCTGCGCCGGTAAAGATAAGCTGCGCCTGTGGGTTCAGGGCGAGCTGGCGAACGCCCTCGATCACCCGCGGCAGGCTGTTGCCGATCAGGTTGGAGCTGGGCGCCCACTGCGGGTTATAGGTGTAGCCGCCGCCGAGCACCACCACATAGCGGGCCTGATGTGGGCCGTTCAGGGTCGGGTAGCGGTTCTCCAGCGGGGCGAGTAGGCGATCGGCCAGCGGTTGCATGCTCAGCAGGAGAATACCCAGCCAAGCGAGCGAAACAAGGACTTTTCCTATTCGCTGACGGCGAGTGAACCAAAGCAGCGCCAGGCCGAGCGCGCAGAGCGACAGGAGCAGCGGCAGCGGTAATAGCAGCATGCCGACAAATTTTTTGAGCTCAAATAGCATGACAACCGTCTCTTTTGGATGAAAAAACGCCATTCGCGTCGAATATCAGGCTGATGATATTCATTCTACGATAGCCTGTGTCAAAATGTACCTTTGATCCTTTGGACCTCGCGCGGCGGCTAACCGCGCGGCCCGAAGGGGCTGGCCAGCCTAAGTCACCCGGCGTGCGGAGTGGGGAGTATGCAGGATCGTAATTTTGACGATATCGCGGAGAAGTT
Organism: Edwardsiella anguillarum ET080813; assembly: GCF_000264765.2. Taxonomy (GTDB): domain Bacteria; phylum Pseudomonadota; class Gammaproteobacteria; order Enterobacterales; family Enterobacteriaceae; genus Edwardsiella; species Edwardsiella anguillarum. The sequence goes on along the minus strand of NZ_CP006664.1, from coordinate 131,420 downwards.
TGCGCGTAATATTTATGGCACCACCAAGGGGCGTATCCGTCAGGCGGTTCTGTGGCAGGATTTGGAAACCCTGCTGGCCGGTTTACCGCAGCGCCCGCTGCGCATCCTGGACGCCGGCGGTGGGCAGGGGCAGATCGCCTGCCAGCTGGCGGCGCGCGGTCACCGGGTGATCCTGTGTGATATTTCGGCGCAGATGCTACAGCGTGCGGCGCAGCACGCCGAGGAGCAGGGTGTTAGCGCGCGCATGGAATTGGTACAAAGTCCGGCGCAGGAGATGCATCGCCATTTGGCTGAGCCGGTGGATCTGGTATTGTTTCATGCCGTCCTTGAATGGGTGGCACAGCCGCAGGCGGTGTTGGCGGCGCTGGAGAAATGCCTGGCGCCGGGCGGCGCGCTGTCGCTGATGTTCTATAACTACAACGGGTTGCTGATGCTGAATACCCTGGTGGGGAATATGGAATATGTGAAGCTCGGCATGCCAAAGCGCAAGCGGCGTTCGCTCTCGCCCGACCATCCGCTGGATCCCGCGCAGGTCTATGGCTGGCTGGAGCAGCTGGGGCTGACCATCAGCGGTAAGACCGGGGTGCGGGTATTCCATGACTATCTGCGGGATAAGACACAACAAATCGGGGCCTTTGACGATCTGCTGGCGCTGGAGCAGCGCTATTGTCGTCAGGAGCCTTTTGTAAGTTTGGGGCGCTATATTCACGTGATGGCGCACAAAGGTGACATGAAGGATCCATTATGAGCGATTTTTCCCAGACGGTACCGGAGCTGGTTGCCTGGGCGCGCAAAAATGATTTCGCCTTAACGCTCTCGACCGAGCGGCTGGCCTTTTTGCTGGCTATCGCTACCCTGAACGGCGAGCGTTTGGACGGCGAAATGAGCGAGGGGGATCTGGTCGACGTATTCCGTCATGTCAGCAAGACATTTGAACAGACGCACGAAACCGTCACCCAGCGCGCCAACAATGCGATTAACGATCTGGTTAAGCAGCGCCTGCTTAACCGCTTTACCAGCGAGCTGGCGGAGGGGAACGCCATCTATCGCCTGACTCCGCTGGGGATCAGTATTTCCGACTACTATATCCGTCAGCGCGAGTTTTCCACCCTGCGTCTGTCGATGCAGCTCTCTATCGTGGCACAGGAGCTGCGGGCGGCGGGGGACGCGGCAGAAGAGGGCGGCGATGAGTTTCATTGGCACCGCAACGTGTTTGCGCCGCTGAAATATTCGGTGGCGGAGATCTTTGACAGCATCGATCTGACCCAGCGGCTGATGGATGAGCAGCAGCAGGGGGTTAAGCGCGATATCGCCGGGCTGCTCACCCAGGACTGGCGGGCGGCGATCTCCAGCTGCGAGCTGCTGCTGTCGGAAACCTCTGGTACCCTGCGCGAACTGCAGGATACCCTGGAGGCGGCGGGGGACAAGCTGCAGGCCAACCTGTTGCGCATCCAGGATGCGACCCTGGGGCAGGAGGCGCTGGGCTTTGTCGATAAGCTGGTGTTCGACCTGCAGGCCAAGCTGGATCGTATTATCAGCTGGGGGCAGCAGGCGATCGATCTGTGGATCGGCTATGACCGCCACGTACACAAATTTATTCGTACGGCCATCGATATGGATAAGAACCGGGTCTTCGCCCAGCGTCTGCGCCAGTCGGTGCAGGGGTATCTTGAGGCGCCCTGGGCGCTGACCTACGCCAACGCCGATCGGCTGCTGGATATGCGCGACGAAGAGCTGATGCTGCTCAATGCCGAGGTGACCGGCGAACTGCCGCCCGACTTGGAGTTTGAGGAGTATTCCGAGCTGCGTGAGCGGCTGGCGGCGTTGATCGAGCAGGAGCTGCAGGTCTACCGCCAGGAACAGCGGCCGCTAGATCTGGGGCGGGTACTGCGCGAATACCTGGCGCGCTATCCACGCCAGCGCCATTTCGACGTGGCAAGAATTTTGGTTGACCAGGCGGTGCGCCTGGGTGTAGCCGAAGCAGATTTTAACGGATTGCAGGCCCAGTGGCAGGCGATCAATGAGTACGGAGCCAAGGTGCAGGCCCATGTCATCGACAAATACTGAAAATACTATGCCGGCCAAGCTGGCACAGGCGGTGTTTAATCCGCTGTTTCCCGCGCTGGACAGTCAGCTGCGCGCCGGGCGCCATATCGGCATCGACGATCTGGACAATCACGCCTTCCTGATGGATTTCCAGGAGGAGCTGGAGCTGTTTTACGGGCGCTATAGCGTTGAGCTGATCCGCGCGCCGGAGGGCTTCTTCTATCTGCGTCCCCGCTCCACGACCCTGATCCCCCGCTCGGTGCTGTCTGAGCTGGACATGCTGGTGGGCAAGATCCTCTGTTACCTCTACCTCAGCCCGGAGCGGCTGGCCCATGAGGGGATCTTCAGCCAGCAGGAGCTGTATGACGAGCTGCTGACCCTGACCGATGAGAGCAAACTGCTCAGGCTGGTTAACCAGCGCTCGACCGGCTCCGATCTGGACCGCCAGAAGCTGCAGGAGAAGCTGCGTACCTCGCTGAACCGCCTGCGCCGGCTAGGAATGGTGTTCTTTATCGGGAGTGACAGCGCCAAGTTCCGCATCACCGAGGCGGTGTTCCGCTTCGGCGCCGACGTACGCGCCGGCGACGATGCACGCGATGCCCAGATGCGCCTGATCCGCGACGGCGAGGCGGTCACGCTGGAGCCATCGCTGGCGCTCAATGACGGCCCGGCGGACGACGCGCAGGCGGAACACGAATCCGAGGATGCAGAGGATGAACAGGAATGATTGAACGCGGTAAGTTTCGCTCGCTGACCCTGGTTAACTGGAACGGCTTCTTTGCCCGAACCTTTGATTTGGACGAGCTGGTGACCACCCTCTCCGGCGGCAACGGGGCGGGAAAGTCCACCACCATGGCGGCATTTGTGACCGCCCTGATCCCGGATCTGACCCTGCTGCATTTCCGCAACACCACCGAGGCCGGAGCCACCAGCGGGTCGCGCGATAAGGGCCTGCACGGCAAGCTGCGCCCCGGGGTGTGCTATGCCGCGCTGGACGTGGTGAACTCCCGCCACCAGCGGGTGCTGGTCGGGGTACGCCTGCAGCAGGTGGCTGGCCGCGATCGCAAGGTGGATATCAAACCCTTCGCCATTCAGGGGCTGCCGACGGCGTATCAGCCGACCCAGCTGCTGACCGAGACGGTGGGCGAGCGCCAAGCGCGCGTGCTGCCGTTGGCTGAGCTGAAAGAGCGGGTAGAGGCGATCGACGGGGTACAGTTCAAGCAGTTCAACTCGATTACCGACTACCATGCGCTGATGTTCGATCTCGGCGTGGTGCCACGTCGCCTGCGCTCGGCGGCGGATCGCAGCAAATTCTACCGGCTGATTGAGGCCTCGCTGTACGGTGGGATCTCCAGCGCGATCACCCGTTCACTGCGCGACTACCTGCTGCCGGAGAACGGCGGGGTGCGTAAGGCGTTTCAGGACATGGAGGCGGCGCTGCGCGAGAACCGCATGACGCTGGAGGCGATCCGGGTAACCCAGTCCGACCGTGATCTGTTTAAGCACCTGATCAGCGAGGCCACCGCCTATGTTTCGGCGGACTATATGCGGCATGCCAACGAGCGGCGCAGCCATCTGGATCAGGCGCTGCAGCTGCGTCGCGAGCTGCTCGGCGGACGGCGACAGCTGCTGAGCGAGCAGTATCGCCACGTGGAGATGGCGCGCGAGCTGGAGGAGCAGAACGGCGCCGAAGCGGATCTGGAGACCGATTACCAGGCGGCTAGCGACCACCTGAATCTGGTGCAGACCGCGCTGCGTCAGCGGGAGAAGATCGAACGCTATCAGGGCGATCTGGAGGAGCTGAGCTACCGTCTGGACGAACAGAGCGAGGTGGCGGCCGAAGCGCAGGAGCAGTATGAGTCCTGGCAGGAGCGCAGCGAGGCGGCGGAGGCCGAGGTCGATGAGCTGAAGAGCCAGCTGGCCGACTACCAGCAGGCGCTGGACGTACAGCAAACGCGGGCTATCCAGTATCAGCAGGCGCTGCAGGCGCTGGCGCGGGCGCAGACGCTGTGCGCTCTGCCGGCGCTGAGCGCCGACGATGCGGAAAGCTGGCTTGAGGACTTTCGCGCCCGAGAAGAAGAGGCGACCGAGCTGCTGCTGCAGCTGGAGCAGAAGCTGAGCGTGGCCAATGCGGCGAACAGCCAGTTTGAGGAGGCCTACCGCCTGGTGGCCCGGGTGGTGGGCGAGGTTAGCCGCAGCGACGCCTGGCAGGCCGGGCGCGCGCTGCTGCGCGAGTGGCCTGCACTACAGCATCAGGCCCAGCGCGTTGCGCCCATCGGCGCCCGCCTGGCCGAGCTGGAGCAGCGGCTGAATGCCCAGCAGGATGCCGAGCGGCTGCTGCAGGAGTGCGTTAAGCGCAGCGGGCGCGACTGTGACGCGCAGCAGCTGGACGCCCTGCAGGCCGAGCTGGAGGCGCAGATCGACACCCTGACCCAGCAGGCGGCCGACGCCGGTGAGCGCAGCATGGCGCTACGTCAGGAGCTGGAGCAGATCGCCGAGCGGGTCGGCGCGCTGAGCGCGCGGGCACCGGCGTGGCTCGCCGCCCAGGAGGCGCTGAATGCCTTGGAATCGCAGTGCGGCGAAACGCTGGAGGACAGCCGCGCGGTGACCGACCAGATGCAGCAGCTGCTGGAGCGCGAGCGCGAGTACACCGTCGAACGCGACGAGGTTGCCGCCCGCAAGGGGGCCCTGGAGCGGGAGATCGAGCGCCTGAGCCAGCCCGGCGGTGCCGAGGATGCCCGACTGATCGCGCTGGCAGAGCGCTTTGGCGGCGTGCTGTTGTCGGAGATCTACGACGACGTCACGCTGGACGATGCGCCCTACTTCTCGGCGCTGTATGGGCCGTCGCGCCATGCCATCGTGGTGCCGGATCTGGCCGCGGTGCGCGCGCAGCTGGCGGGGCTGGAGGAGTGCCCGGAAGATCTCTATCTGATCGAGGGGGATCCGCAGTCCTTCGACGACAGCGTTTTTGCCGTTGAAGAGCTGGAGAAGGCGGTGGTAGTGAAGATCGCCGATCGCCAGTGGCGCTACTCCCGTTTCCCATCGCTGCCGCTGTTTGGCCGTGCGGCGCGCGAGAGCCGTCTGGAGACGCTGTACGCCGAGCGCGAGGCGCTGGCGGAGCGTTATGCCACACTGTCGTTTGACGTACAGAAGATCCAGCGTCTGCACCACGCCTTCAGCCGCTTTATCGGCAGCCATCTGGCGGTGGTATTTGACGATGATCCGGAGCAGGAGCTGCGCCAGCTGCAGCAGCGTCGGGGGGAGATTGAGCGCGAGTTCGCCGGTCAGGACGCCCAGACCCAGCAACAGCGTCAGCAGCTGCAGCAGGCGCGCGAGCTGGCCGGGCTGCTGAATCGCCTGGTGCCCCAGGCGGCGCTGCTGACGGATGAAACGCTGCCCGATCGGGTCGATGAACTGCGTGAGGAACTGGAGCAGGCGCGCGATGCGGCGCGCTATCTACAGCAGCACGGCGCCACGCTGGCGGCGCTGGAACCGGTGATCGGCGTGCTGCAGAGCGATCCGCAGCAGCATGAGCAGCTGCAGCAGGATTACCAGCAGGCGCTGCAGCGTCAGCGCCTGACCAAGCAGCAGGCCTTTGCCCTGACCGAGGTGGCGCAGCGTCGCGCCCATTTCAGCTATAGCGATGCGGTGGGAATGCTGAGCGAAAACGCCGACCTCAACGAGCGTTTGCGTCAGCGTTTGGAGCACGCCGAGGCCGATCGCAGCCGCAGCCGCGAGCAGCTGCGTCAGCATCAGGCCCAGCTGGCCCAGTATAATCAGGTGCTGGCGTCGCTGAAGAGCGCCTTCGATGCCAAGCGTGACATGCTGCAGGAGCTACAGCAGGAGATGCAGGATATCGGCGTAGCGGCGGATGCGAGCGCCGAGGCGCGGGCCCGTACGCGCCGCGATGAGCTGCACGCCGCCCTGAGTGAAAACCGCAGCCGGCGCAATCAGCTGGAGAAGCAGATCACCATCTGCGAGGCGGAGATGGAGTCGCTGATCAAGCGGCTGCGTAAGGCTGAGCGCGATTACCACCTGATGCGAACCCAGGTGACCCAGGCCAAGGCGGGCTGGTGCGCGGTGATGCGTTTGGTGAAGGATAACGGCGTCGAGCGCCGTCTGCACCGGCGTGAGCTAGCCTATATGGATGCAGACGAGCTGCGCTCCATGTCGGATAAGGCGCTGGGCGCCCTGCGTCTGGCTGTGGCGGATAACGAGCACCTGCGCGACGTGCTGCGCCTGTCGGAGGACCCGAGGCGTCCCGAGCGTAAGGTACAGTTCTATGTGGCGGTCTATCAGCATCTGCGGGAGCGTATCCGCCAGGATATTATCCGCAGCGACGATCCCATCGATGCCATTGAGCAGATGGAGATCGAGCTGGCGCGCTTGACGGAGGAGCTGACGGCGCGCGAGCAGAAGCTGGCTATCAGCGCCCGCAGCGTGGCGAACATCATCCGCAAGACCATTCAGCGCGAGCAGAACCGTATCCGCATGCTGAACCAGGGGCTGCAGTCGGTGGCCTTTGGCCAGGTCAACAGCGTGCGTCTGAACGTGAATGTGCGCGACAGCCACGCCATGCTGCTGAACGTGCTCTCCGAGCAGCAGGAGCAGCATCAGGATCTGTTCAACAGCAACCGCCTGACCTTCTCAGAGGCGCTGGCCAAGCTGTATCAGCGCCTGAATCCGCAGATCGATATGGGACAGCGGACGCCGCAGACCATCGGTGAGGAGCTGCTGGACTACCGCAGCTACCTGGAGATGGCGGTGGAGGTGAACCGTGGATCGGACGGCTGGCTGCGTGCGGAGAGCGGGGCGCTGTCAACCGGTGAGGCGATCGGTACCGGGATGTCGATCCTGGTGATGGTGGTGCAGAGCTGGGAGGAGGAGTCACGCCGCCTACGCGGTAAGGATATCTCCCCCTGCCGACTGCTGTTCCTGGATGAGGCGGCGCGTCTTGACGCCAAGTCCATCGCGACGCTGTTCGAGCTGTGTGAGCGGCTGGAGATGCAGCTGATCATCGCCGCCCCCGAGAATATCAGCCCGGAAAAAGGCACCACCTATAAGCTGGTGCGTAAGGTGTTCAACCATACCGAGCACGTGCACGTGGTGGGGCTGCGCGGCTTTAGCGCCGCGGCGGAGGACGAGGGCGGGCGCACGGCGCAGCCGCTGGAGGATACCTCGGCCTGAGGGCGCGCGCTGGCGCACCGCGTCGTCGTCTGACGGCGTCTCGACGGCCCGCCCTGCGCGGGCCGTTATCTTTTGGGCCATAAATGTTGGCGGGGCGGGGAATGTCTGAAAGCGTGGAGGCGTGCTTGTCTTCGGCCGCCTGTGACGGGCATGATGTCATAAAGTGTCATAAATCTTCGCCTGCGATACTTTTTCCCCTCGTCTTTTTTTTGGCAAAATAGCAACATAGTCATGTTGCCTATGCCTGCGGCGTGGGCGTGACCGGATCGGAACGATGATGGCGCACAGGACGGCAGCGCAGCCTGTTGCCGTAGCGAGACCGCCGAACGGCGGTTTATTCTGTATAATTTGCATTAGGTGCCCGACAGTATCGCTGTGGGCGAAGAGGGAGCAAGGAAGTCATGCTGAGCGCTAAATTCGGTTTTCGCCGGCGTATGGCCGGCACGCTGCTGGCGGTAACGCTGGCACCCTGGGGTACGCCGGCGCTGGCACAACCGGCGCCCGCACACGCGGAGGCGGCCCCGACCGCGTCGGCGCTACAGGCGCAGCTGCCGTTGGGAGTCACGCTACGCTATGGCCATGAGCTGGCGGCGCTGTACGCGGCCCACCGTGAGCAGCCGATGTGGCAGGATAGCGAGGCGGTGCGGGACTTTCAGCAGCAGCTGGCGGAGCTAGCGCTGTCCGGCGTACAGCCGCAGTTTGCCCGCTGGGCCGATGCGCTGACGGATCCCCGCATTCACGACATGGCGCGGGATATCCTGCTGTCCGATGCCATGATGGGCTACCTGCAGTATGTGGCCGGCGTGGCGGCCAACGGCGACGCCTGGCTGTACGGCAGCAAGAGCTATACGCTCGCGGCCCCGCCCGTCGGGCTGGTCGATAACTGGCAGCGGGCGCTGCGCCAGGGGACGCTGACGGTCTTTATCCGTTCGCTGGCGCCCTCTAACCCCCAGTATCCGGCGATGCGTACGGCGCTGGAGACGCTGCTGGCCGATACCCAGCCCTGGCCGCAGATGCCCGGCGGGCTGACGCTGCGCCCGGGCGACAGCAGCCCGGCCATCGCAACGCTGCGCGCGATCCTGCTGCGCAGCGGCGCGCTGTCGGCGGCGGATGAGGGCGACGGCGAGGTCTATACGCCGGCGCTGGTGGCGGCGGTGAAGCGTTTCCAGAGCGGCCAGGGGCTGACGCCGGATGGGGTGATCGGTCCGCGCACCTATGCCTGGCTGAACGTCACGCCGCCGATGCGCGCCGCCCTGCTGGCGCTGAATATTCAGCGTCTGCGTCTGCTGCCCGCCTCGGTGCATACCGGGATCATGGTCAACATCCCCAACTTCTCCATGACCTACTACCGCGATGGTAAGGACGTGCTATCTTCCCGGGTAATCGTCGGGCGCCCGGCGCGTAAGACGCCGCTGATGAACAGTGAGCTAAACAACGTGGTGGTCAACCCGCCGTGGAACGTGCCGACGAAGCTGGTGCGTGAGGATATCGTCCCCAAAGCTATGCGCGATCCCGGCTATTTTGAGCGCCACGGCTATACGCTGCTCTCCGGCTGGAGCGGCGATGCCCAGGTGATAAACCCCTATATGATCGACTGGAACAGCGTGTCGGCGCGCAACTTCCCTTACCGGGTGCGCCAGGCGCCGGGGGCGGGCAACTCGCTTGGCCGCTTTAAATTCAACATGCCGAGCCAGGACGCCATCTACCTGCACGATACGCCGAACCATGCGCTGTTCAACCAGGATATCCGCGCGCTCAGCTCCGGATGCGTTCGCATCAATAAGGCCTCGACGCTGGCGGATATGCTGCTGGCCGACGCCGGCTGGAGCCCGGCGCGGGTTGCCTCTGCGCTGCAGGCAGGCAATACGCAGTATGTTCCTATCCGGCAGCGCATTCCGGTGCGGCTCTACTATCAGACCGCCTGGGTCAGCGACGGCGGGGAGCCCCAGTTCCGCACAGATATTTACAATTATGATCAGTTGGCCCGCAGCGGTAGCCGCAGCGTGACGCAGGCGCGCCAGCTTTTCCATCTGTAGCAGACGGTTATCCTGCCGCGCGTGGGGCCACGGCCGCCGCCGCGGCGGGGCGATTTTTGTGATGGCCCGCGCCGGGGGGCGCAGGGCGGGTTGACGCCGCCTGGGCGGACGGTTAAGGTGCGCTGAGTGAGGCGTCGCGCAAGCGCTTTTCGTGCTATCGATAGCCACGATCGGTTCGGCTGCGTGGGACGCGAGATAACAGGGGCCGCAAAGGCCCCAATCTGTGCGCTTTGGGCGTGTTATTCAGACACTTTTTGGCCGGGTCATATTTGCTCATGGAACCGATAGATTTTCAGCGCCGTAAATGGCTGGCGCTCGGTGGTGCGGCACTTGGATTTGCCCTGCTGCCGGGCGTCGTCCAGGCGACCCTTTCTACGCCGCGCCCGCGGGTGCTGGTGCTCAATAATTTAAATACCGGCGAGCGCCTGCGCGCCGAGTTTTTTGATGGCCGCGCCTATATTCCTGAGGAGCTGGCGCGTCTAAACCACTTTTTCCGCGACTATCGCGCCAACCTGGTGAAGCGGATCGATCCGCGTCTGTTCGATCAGATCTTCCGGCTTCAGGTGATGCTAGGCAGCAAGAAGCCGATTCAGCTGGTGTCCGGCTACCGCTCGCCCCATACCAACAGCGAGCTGCGCGAGCGCAGCCGCGGCGTCGCTAAGCAGAGCTTCCATACCAAGGGGCAGGCGATGGATTTCCACATCGACGGCGTGGCGCTGGCGAACGTGCGCAAGGCGGCGATGCGTATGCGCGCCGGCGGCGTAGGCTATTATCCGCGCAGTAATTTTGTCCATATCGATACCGGGCCGGTGAGAAGTTGGTGATCGCCGCGCGGATGCGTATGATGGGGTCTGGTAAGGGCGACTGCCGGCCGTGAGCCGGCGTTTTTATGCGCGGAGAGTACCATGAAATACCACATCATTCCGGTTACCGCTTTTCAGCAAAACTGCACCCTGCTGTGGTGTGAGGCGACGCGGGAAGCGGCGATCGTCGATCCCGGCGGCGAGAGTGCCAAGATCCTGCGGGAGATCGGCGCCCGGGATCTGAAGGTGACGCAAATTCTGCTGACCCATGGCCACATCGACCACGTCGGCGCGGCGGCGCGTCTGGCGCAGACCCTGTCGGTGCCCATCTATGGCCCGCAGCAGGAGGACAGGTATTGGCTGGATCAGCTGTCGCAGCAGGCCGATATGTTTGGCTTTACCGACTGTCAGCCGTTTATGCCGACCCGCTGGCTGCAGCAGGGCGACACCCTGGCGGTGGGCGAGGAGCAGCTGACGGTGCTGCACTGTCCGGGCCACACCCCGGGCCACGTCGTTTACTTCTGCGAGAAGGCGCGTCTGGCGCAGGTGGGGGATGTGCTGTTTCGCGGCAGCATCGGGCGCAGCGATTTTGCCGGCGGCAACCACCGCGATCTGCTCAACAGCATCTGGACCCGCCTGTTTACCCTGGGCGATGACGTGGCGTTTATCCCCGGTCACGGCCCCATGTCGACCATCGGCGAAGAGCGGCGCAGTAACCCTTACGTGCGCGACGAGCCGGAAAACTGGTAGCGGCGCCGTTCGGCGCCGCTTTACCCACTCGAATGAAAGACGCCTTAGCGCGTCTTTTTTGATCTCTCATCGCGCGGGATCATGAGATCATCTGCATGCCGCCCAGGATCACCGTGAGACGGTCAAACAGGGTCTGCATCAGGTGTTCGACGAAGGGCGCCAGCATCGGCATCAACATGCTAAGCGTCATCATGCCGATGGTGAGGGTCAGCGGAAAGCCGACGACGAAGATGGATAGCTGGGGCGTCATGCGGTTGAGCAACCCCAGCGCCATGTTGAGGGTCAGCAGCAGAGCGATCAGCGGCAGGGCCAGCATCATGCCGTTGAGAAAGATCAGATTGCCGCTCTGGGCCAGGGCCAGGAACCCGTTGCCGTTCAGCGGGTGCGTCGACAGGGGCAGCGTACGGAAGCTATCGGCCAGCAGGGAGAGGGTCCACAGGTGGCCGTTGAGGCTGAGAAACAGCAGCAGAGCCAGCAGGTTAAGCAGGCGCGCCAGGACCGGCATATTGGGGCCGCCGGAGGGGTCAAAGAAGGTGGCAAACGACAGCCCCATCTGCATGCCGATCACCTCCCCGGCCAGACGCACGGCGGCAAAGGCGAGCTGCATGGTCAGGCCGATGGCACAGCCGATCAGGATCTGCTGGATAGCTAGCCACAGCGCGCCGCCGCTGGCCAGCGTAATATCCGTCGGCGGCAGCTGGGGGGCCAGCAGAAAGGCCGTCAGCGCGGCCAGGGCGATGCGCACCTTGCGCGGCACCGCTTTCTCGCCCAGCATCGGCGCGGTGCTGTACAGGGCCAGCAGACGGATAAAGGGCCAGAAAAACTGCCCCAGCCAGAGCGTGAGCTGGGCGGGATCGAAGGTGATCATGGCTAGCCGATCAGGGTCGGCAGACTGCTGAAGAGGGTGTGCATATAGTCCAGCAGCAGGCTGAGCATCCAGGGGCCGGCGACCACCAGGGTGGCGAAGACGGCCAGAATTTTGGGGATAAACGACAGGGTCATTTCGTTGATTTGGGTCGCCGCCTGCAGCAGGCTGATCAGCAGACCGCTGATCAGCGCGGCCAGCAGCAGCGGAGTGGCCAGCGCCAGCCCCACTTTCATTGCCTGATATCCCAGGGCCATTACCGATTCCGGCGTCATGGCGTCCTCCTCGTATCGCCTATCCCAATAGGCGTGGTTGTGACAGCCGCATGGCCCCGACGCGGACGGCGATACCGCCGCCGATGCGGCGTACGCGGTATGCCCGCCGGGGCAGGGCGGCGGATAATTAGCCTAACGCGATGGGCGTTAGGTGTAGAAGCTTTGCGCCAGCGAGCCGAGCAGCAGCTGCCAGCCGTCCACCAGGACAAACAGCATCAGCTTAAACGGCAGCGAGATGGTGGCCGGAGGCACCATCATCATCCCCAGCGCCATCAACACGCTGGCGACGACCAGGTCGATGATCAAAAACGGAATAAAGACGGTAAAGCCGATCTGGAACGCCGTTTTCAGTTCGCTGGTGACGTAGGCCGGCAGCAGAATCCGCATCGGCACATCTTCCGGTCCCTGCATCTCCGGCTGCTTAGCCAGCCGGGAGAACAGCGCCAGATCGGTTTCACGGGTCTGACGCAGCATAAAGGCCCGCAGCGGTTTGGCGCCGCGATCCAGGGCGGTCTCCATGCTGATTTTCTGTTCGCTGAACGGCTGATAGGCGTCCTGGTAGATCTTATCGAGCACCGGCGACATGATAAAAAAGGTTAAAAATAGCGCGAGCCCCAGCAGCACCTGATTCGGCGGCGCAGAGGGGGTACCCAGCGCGTTGCGCAGCAGGCCGAGAACGATGATGATCCGGGTAAAGCTGGTCATCAGCAGCAGCGCGGCCGGCAGGAAGCTGAGCGAAGTCAGGAAGACCAGCGTCTGGACCGGCAGGGACCAGCTCTGCCCGCCGTGCGCCAGTGGTTGACTGATAATTCCGGGCAGCTGGGCCAGTGCCGCGGGCGCGCACAGCAGCAGCCCCGACAGCAGGGTGTAACGCAGAATAGGCCGCATCAGGAGTTCTCTTTACTTCGGCCAAACCGGTGACGTGCGGCCTGGCGCAGCAGGTGCTGGAATGAGGTCGGTCGCTCGGTCGCATCGTGCTCCGTCGTCGCCGGCACATCAAAGGTATGTAGATGGGTGATGCTCTGGGCCGTGACGCCGAGCACCAGACACTGGTTATCCACCTCGACCACCACCAGCCGTTCACGTTGTCCGAGGCTACAGCTGGCGCGGACGTTGAGCAGACGCTCTCCGCGTGGACGGGTGGCGAATCCCAGGCGCTTGACCAGCCAGGCCAGCGCCAGGATCAGCAGCAGAATGCCGCCCAGCGTACCGCCCACCTGGGTCAGTACGCTTTCTGTCGGCAGTGCGGGGGCGGCGGGGATCGCCGCGACGACGCTGGACATATCAGCGGCTCAGGCGACGCATGCGTTCTGACGGAGTGATGATATCGGTAATGCGGACGCCGAATTTATCGTTGACCACCACCACCTCTCCCTGGGCTATCAGATAGCCGTTGATCAGCACATCCAGCGGCTCCCCGGCCAGGCCATCCAGCGCCACCACGGATCCCTGCGACAGGCGCAGCAGCTCCTTGATGGTCATCTTGGTGCGGCCCAGCTCCACGGTCAGCTTGACCGGGATATCCAGGATCAGATCGATATCCTGACCGCTGCCGGCGCCCAGCGTCGGCGTCTCGTCCAGATTCTGAAAAATATCGCCGTTATTCTGTGCGGCGGACTGTTGTTCTCCCATTGCTTCCGCCCACAGGTCGGCGGCGTCATCCTGAGCGTCAGCTGACGGCTTGTTGGCGTCACTCATCGGAATTTCCTCGCGAAGTCGCATCTAAAATAGGGTTAATCATTTTTTCTACGCGCAGTGCATACTGGCCGTGATAGCAGCCATACTGGCAGGTTAACACCGGCACACCGTCTACGTTGGCCACCAGGCGGTCGGGCCGGTCGATAGGCAATACGTCGCCGATCTGCAGCTTAAGAACGTCAGACAGACGCAGCGGAACGTCGACAAAATTGGCCACCAGCTCCAGCTCGGAGTGCTGTACCTGCTTGCTAAGGGTATCGCGCCAGTGCTGATCCTCCTGTTTGGAGTTCTCCAGCGGCGGGTTGACCAGCAGCTCGCGCAGCGGTTCGATCATTGAGAAGGGGATACAGATATTGAACTCCCCGCTCAGGGCTCCGACCTCAACGGTAAAGGGCGTTGTGACCACGATATCGTTAGGGGAGGTGGTGATATTGGTAAATTTCACCTGGATCTCTGAGCGGACATATTCGACGTCCAGCTTGAAGATAGCGCCCCAGGCATCGCGATAGGCATCCAGCGCCAGTCGCAGCATGCGCTGGATCACCCGCTGTTCGGTGTGGGTAAACTCACGGCCGTCCACCTTGGTGGGGAAGCGGCCATCGCCGCCGAACAGGTTATCGACCGCCATAAACACCAGGCTGGGCTCGAAGACCATCAGCGCGGTGCCGCGCAGGGGCTTCAGGTGTACCAGGTTCAGGTTGGTCGGCACCGGCAGGTTACGGGCAAACTCATGGTAGGGCTGAATACGCACCGCGCCTACCGTGATATCCGGACTGCGGCGCAGCAGGTTAAATAGTCCCATACGGAACTGACGGGCGAAACGCTCGTTGACGATCTCCAGCGCCTGCAGACGTTCGCGTACGACGCGTCGCTGGGTGGTGGGATCGTAGGGACGGACTTCGCCGTCGTGGGTTTCCAGTGACGCATGCTGCTCGCTGGGCGCGGCATCGCTGTCGCCATTGAGCAGCGCGTCTATTTCGGCTTGAGACAGAATGCTATCGGACATAACGGTTACCGCAGGATGAACGCTGTGAACATAACGTCATTGACCATCTGTGCCGGCTGGCCGCTGACGACCGGCGCGCGCAGGGTGGATTTAATTTCGTCCATCAACGCTTTTTTACCCTGCTCGGAGGCCAGCGTTGCAGCCTGCTGGCGGGAGAGCAGCATTAACAGACGGCTACGTACCTCAGGCAGATAGTCGTTTAGACGCTTACGAGTACCCTCATCAGGCAGACGCAGGGTAATGCCGACATACAGGACGCGGTCGCTGTCGTCGCCGTTACTCAGCAGGTTAACCGTAAACGGATCCAGCGCCATAAATACCGGCAGCGGAATCGGCGCCTGCTTGACGGTGTGCTGCTGTGTCTGTTGATAATAGTGCCAGCCGAAGTAGCCGCCGCCGGCGGCCAGCGCGGCAAAGAGCACCAACAGGATCAATACCCATTTGCGCCGTTTAGCGGAGCGGTTTGGGAGTGACATATCAGACATAAGGGGGATGATTCCTGTAGCTGTGTGCGCAACGCGCATGGAAATTCGCTAAAGCTATTATCCCTGCCGTCAGGCCGGAACAATGGCGGGAATAACGTCAAAAAACGGGGCTAATCGGGCGATTGCCCCGTTCTGTTTCTGTCAGGCGTGCTAAACGCTGATATCGACGGCGCCCAGAGGGCGGCGCACCGTGGTCGGCGCAACGGCGTCCAGCGGCGTCGGGACCGCATTGTCGGCCACGATAAACGGCGTGGCATCCGGCTGCGGGGCCTGCCCCTGCTGCTGGCCATTGCCCCACTGCGACTGGGCCTCGCTGCCGATGCTGCTCTGTCCCAGCTGAATACCGCTTTCCGCCAGCGCCGTGCGCAGATGCGGCAGGGCGGCTTCCAGCGCGGCGCGGACCTGACCGTGCGCGGCGGCCATATGCAGCTGCGCTTGATTATCGTCCAGACGCAGCGTGATCTGGACGGCGCCGAGATCCTGCGGGTGCAGGCGCAGCTCGGCCTGATGCTGGCCGTTACGGGCAAACATCAGCACCTGCTGTCCCAGCGCCTGCTGCCACTCACCGCTGCCGAGGGGCGCGTTGAGCAGCGGCGCGCTGGCCGTGGCGGCAGAGGCCAGCGGCGTAGCGCTGAGCTGGGGCGTCGCCGGCGTCGGCGCGGCGTGCAGGGCGGTCGGCGTAATGGCCTGTGCGCTGTGACCCGGCTGGAGGTCATGCGACAGGCTGCGGCGCTCCGGGGTATTCAGGCTGACCAGTGAACTGGCGGTATCCAGCGTGTTGATCCCCGGCGTCGTGGGCGATGCCTTGGCGCTGAGCAGCGGAGCGATGTCGGCGCGCTGCGTTAGGGCGTCAGGGCGCGCGTTAGTCGCGTTAGCGTTGCCTAACAGCGAGGTCAGTGAGCTTTCCGGCGCTCCCCGGCGTGGGGAGAGCAGGCGCATCAGGTCGTCGCCGTCGCCGGTGCGTACGCTGCCCGGCGTAAAGGTCTGGGACGGGGCGTCGGCGCGCGGCGGCAGCATCGCCAGCAGGGCGGCGATCGCCTGCTGGGTCGTCGCGTCGGCGGTTTCCGGCACGATTTTCTGCGGGTGATCCGGTATCGTCAGCGCCGGGGTCTGGCGCGCCGCCGCGACGATCTCCGCCGGGTCAAGCCGCTGGTCGCGCTGATTCTCTAGGCTGGCCAACAGCGCCTGACGCTGCGTGGCGCTCATCTGGGACAGGCGGCTGAGCAGGGCGCTGTGCGGCCCGGTCGGCGTCTGGCCTTCCGGCTGCTGCAGCGCCTGGATCAGCGCCTGCTTGCTGCCCGGCTGGCTGATCAGCGCTAGTATATCGGCAAACGGGAAGCCATCGCCGGCGTCCGCCGCCGGGCTATCTATCGACGCGGAGGCGGTGTTAAGCGTGATGGCAACGGGCGTTGTCATGATTTTTCTCTCCTTTGGCTGGCACGCTGGGCGTACTCATCCATCCGTTTTTGATCCTGTTTATTCAGTATTATCTGGCGCTGCACCTCGGCGCGCTCGTGCAGGGCGCTGAAGGCGCTCAGGCGCTGCTGCTTCAGCTGCCAGCTGTGGGTCGCGTGCTCCAGACGGGAGTGGCACTGATTCAGCTGCGTCCGGTGCTGCTCGATGGCCTGCTCCAGCGTCAGGATAAACTGCTGATAGTTATACCAGCTGGCCGCGGCGATCCCGCCGCTCATCCCCTGATTCAGGCGTCGGCGATACTCATCCTGGTAGTTCAGCAGCATCTCCAGTTGCTGCTGGGCCTGTTGACAGGCCTGGCGGGCATGACCCAGCGCTCGGGTCGCCTGATCGACATCCTGCTGCGCCAGTTCGCGTAGGGTGTTTAATGCTGATGACATGCCAACCTCCCCTTAGGCCATCGGCGATGGCTATGCGCTGAACAGCGCTTGCAGCGCCGTACAGGCCTGTTGATAGTCGCTGCGCTCAAAAATGCCCTGCTGCAGAAACGCCTCAAGCTGCGGATAGAGCGCGATGGCCTGATCCAGCAGCGGATCGCTGCCGCGCGCATAGGCACCGACGCTGATCAGATCCCGGTTGCGCTGATAGCTGGAGAGCAGCTGTTTGAAGCTGCGCACTCGCGCATAGTGCGCCTCATCGATCAGCGAGGTCATGGCGCGGCTGATGGAGGCCTCGATGTCGATGGCCGGGTAGTGGCCGGCCTCCGCCAGACGGCGCGACAGCACCACGTGGCCATCCAGGATGGCGCGCGCCGAGTCGGCGATGGGATCCTGCTGATCGTCACCCTCGGTGAGGACGGTATAAAATGCGGTGATGGAGCCGCCGCCGCTGATCCCGTTGCCGGCGCGCTCCACCAGGGCGGGCAGCTTGGCGAAGACCGACGGTGGGTAGCCTTTGGTGGCCGGCGGCTCGCCGATGGCTAGCGCGATCTCACGCTGGGCCATGGCGTAGCGGGTCAGGGAGTCCATGATCAGCAGCACGTGCTGGCCCCGATCGCGGAAGTCTTCGGCGATACGGGTGGCATAGGCGGCGCCCTGCATGCGCAGCAGCGGCGAGACATCCGCGGGGGCGGCGATCACCACCGAGCGCTGACGTCCCTCCTCGCCGAGGATATTCTCGATGAAGTCTTTGACCTCGCGGCCGCGCTCGCCGATCAGCCCGACGACGATCACATCGGCCTGAGTGTAGCGCGCCATCATCCCGAGCAGCACGCTCTTACCGACCCCGGAGCCGGCAAACAGCCCCATGCGCTGGCCGCGCCCCACCGTCAGTAGGGCGTTAATGGCGCGTACGCCGACGTCCAGCACCTGGGTGATCGGCGTTCGCTGCAGCGGGTTGAACGGTTGGCTGCTCAGTCCGCCGTGGTCGCTCTCATCCGGCGGCGGCAGGCCGTCGAGGGGGCGGGCGCTGCCGTCGAGTACGCGGCCCAGCAGGGCGGGGCCCAGGGGAAGCTGCTTGCCGCTGTTTAAGGCGGCGGCCGGCGCCCAGACGCGGGCGCCGGGCACAATGCCCTCGACCTCTTCCAACGGCATCAGGAATAACTGCCGGCCGTTAAAGCCGACCACTTCGGCCTCGACGTCCAGCACCTGGTGGCCATCGTGGCGCTCGACGCGACAGGTGGCGCCGATCGGTAGCTGCAGGCCGGTCGCCTCCAGCACCAGGCCGGTCGCGCGGGTCAGCTTACCGTAGCGGCGCGCCTCCGGCAGGGCAGGGATACGGCGCTCAAGGCTGGCCAGCGCGCCAAGCCAGGTGTCAAGCCGACTGCTCATAGCGGCAGCTCCGGCGCAGCCAGCTTGCACAGCTCCTGCCAGCGGGTCGCGATGCTGGCATCCAGCTCACCGCCCTCGGCGCTGATCTTACAGCCGCCGCGGTGCAGCTGGGTATCTGCCAGCAGCTTCCAACCCTGCTGCTCCAGCTGAACCCCCAGATGCTGCTGTACCAGCGGCAGATCCTGCGGGTTGACGCGCAGCTGCAGATTGCCGCTGAACAGCGGCTCCTGGTGGATCAGCTGCTGGATTTGCTGCAGTACCCCGCTGGCATCGCACAGCGGGGTCTGGCCGATGATCTGTTTCGCGGCGGTCAGCGCAAGCTGCATCAGGCGCGCGGCAATGACGCTGTCGAGGGAGTTGAGGGAGCGCTGAAACTCGGCTGACAGGGTACGCCAGCTGTCCAGCATCGGCTGCTGCTCGGCCATCGCCTGCTGCATGCCCTGGGTGCGCCCCTCCGCCAGTCCCTGTTGAAAACCGGCGTCATAACCCTGTTTTTCCCCCTGCTGCAGGCCGATCTGCAGCCCCTGCTGTTGAGCGTCGTGACGCAGACGCTCCGCTTCGGCCTGTGCGGCCGCCTGGGCCGCGGCGCTGCTGGCGGCGCCGTCGCTCTGCTCGTCCGCCTCAATGCGTGGACGCAGCGGTCGGCGCGGCGCGGCGAAGTCATGCATCTCCCAGGGCTTCCAGCGCGGATCGCTGGCTTCGGGGCTGCCCTTGGGCAGCACCTGTTTACGGAACGGAGAGTTAGACATAGGTATCCTCGCCGCCGCCAATCACGATCTCGCCGGTCTCCGCCAGACGGCGGACGATAAGCAGAATCGACTTCTGCTCCGCCTCGACCAGCGACAGGCGTATCGGGCCGCGGGTCGCCAGGTCGTCGCGCAGGATATCGGCCGCACGCTGGGACATATTGCGCATGAACTTCTCGCGCAGCGCTTCGTCCGCGCCCTTCAGGGCGATCAGCAGCGACTCGTTTTCGACCTCCTGCAGAATCCGCTGGATACTGCGATCGTCGACGTCCACCAGGTTTTCGAACAGGAACATCTCGTCGATGATCTTCTGCGCCAGCTCGCCGTCGTGGGTGCGCATGGCATCGATGACCGACTCTTCCTGCTGGCTCTTCATCAGGTTGATAATCTCGGCCGCGGTGCGGATTCCGCCCAGCTTGCTGCGCTTGAGATTCTGACCGTCGAGCAGGTTGTTGAGCACTTCGGTTAGCTCCTGCAGGGCGGTCGGCTGCACGCCGCCGAAGGTGGCGATACGCAGCATGACGTCGTTGCGCTGGCGTTCATCGAACTGCGCCAGAATATCGGCCGCCTGGGCACGCTTCAGGTGCACCAGGATCGTGGCGATGATCTGCGGATGCTCTTCGCGGATGATATCCGCGGCCGCCTGCGGTTCCATAAAGTTGAGGGTTTCGATACCGTTGGCGGTATCGCGCGACTCCAGAATATCTTCCAGCAGGCTGGCGGCGCGCTCCTCGCCCAGGGCTTTGACCAGCACCGTACGCAGGTAGTCGCTGGCGTTGACGCTCAGGGCGGCGAACTGCTCCGCCTCATCCTGAAACTCGCCCAATACCTCGGTCAGCTGCTGATGGGAGACCTGACGCATGCCGGCCATGGTGGTACTGAGCTGTTGTACCTCCCGGGTAGAGAGGTGTTTAAACACTTCGGCGGCGCGGTCTTCGCCGATGGTCATCAAAAGTACCGCGCTTTTTTCGGTTGCAGTCAGGCTCATTGTTGTTCTGTGCTCATCCATTGGCGGATCACCAGCGCCACGACGCGCGGATCCTGTTCGGCCATTTCGCGTACGCGCTCGGTCTGCGCTTCGGCGGTGCTGCGCTGCTGCAGCTTACGACGCTGCTGCAGCTCCTCATTGCTCGGCTGTTTGGCCGGCTGCACCGAGAGCGGCGGGGCGTCGACGCGCTGCTGCGCGGCGGCGGCGGCCAGCTGCTGTTTGGTCAGCATCGGTTTAACCAGCTTGCGCCACAGCAGCCAGGCGACCAGGGCGACCAGCAGATAGCGTCCCAGCGTGGTCAGCAGATCGATAAAGGACTGCTTCTGCCAGAAGGGTAGTTCACCGCCGTTGTCTTCCACGCTGTTAAACGGCGTGTTGACGACGCTCAGGGTATCGCCGCGGCTCTGGGAGAAGCCCATGGCTTCCCGCACCAGATTGTTGATCTGATCCATCTTCTCTTGGCTGAGGGCGATCTCTTTACCCTTGGTGTCGGTGGCGTAGTTAACCACCACGGCGACCGACAGACGCTCGATATTGCCGGCGCGCTCCTGGGTATGGCGAATCGTCCTGTCCACCTCGTAGTTGGTGGTCTCGTCGCGCCGGATATTTTCATTGCGGCTGGTCAGACGGCCGTTGTTGCTGATGGCGCTGCTGCGGCTCGGGGTCGGCGCATTGCGGCCCGCGGTGCCCTGCGCGCTGCGCGGCTTGTCGATATTGCCGGTGGCCGGCGGCGCAGGCTCATTGGACAGGGCGCCGGGAACGCCGCCGTTCAGCTGTCCGCCGGACTGATCGCTCTGGCTTATCTGCTGGCTGCGGATCGCGGCCTGGTTGGGCAGCTGGTTGGGCTTGTACTCCTCGTCGGTCTGCTCCCGGCTGGCAAAGTCCAGCTGGGCCGTGACCTGGGCGTGCACGTTACCGCTGCCGAGCATCGGCTGCAGGATGGTTTCGATCCGGCGCTGCAGGCGACCCTCTACCTCAGAGGTAAACTTCAGCTGGGCGGCGTTCAGATCCCGTCCGGTACCGTCCGGCTGAGTCAGCAGGTGGCCGAACTGATCGACGACGGTGACGTTGCCCGGCGGTAGGCCGGCGACGCTGCTGGAGACCATATAGACGATGGCGTTGATCTGGCCATCGTCCAGCGCACGTCCCGGTTCCAGCGTCAGCGTGACGGAGGCGGAGGGCTGTTTCTGCTCACGGACGAACAGCGACGGCTTAGGCATCGCCAGATGCACGCGGGCGCTGACCACCGGCCCCAGGGTCTCGATGGTGCGCGCCAACTCACCCTCCAGCGCACGCTGGTAGTTGATCTGCTCGCTGAACTGGCTGATGCCGAACTTCTCCTGATCGAGCAGCTCAAAGCCGACGGCGCCTCCCTTGGGGAGACCCTGCTGGGCCAGCTTTAGACGCGTGTCATACACCTTGTCCGCGGGCACCATCAGCGTGGTGCCGTTATTGGCAAAGCGATAGGGGATATTCATCTGGGTCAGCTGTGTGACAATGGCGCCGCCGTCGCGATCGCTAATGTTGCTGTACAGTACCCGATAATCGGGCGCGCGCGCCCAAAGCGCCAAAACAACCACGATGGCGATGGCGACGGCGCTGGCCAACAGTAAGGGAATTTTGGGATTGGCCCGCACGCGCTCCAGTATGGCTTTAATACTATTCTCAGCGCTTTTTGCTGCGGTGCCAGCGGTACCGGTGGCTGAAGCGTTCATGGGCTTACCTTATTGTTCAGTTGCGTCCGGACTTGAGGCCGGTATGAATGGATGTGTAACAAATCAGACTCCCTGACGCGGCAATGCGAATCGCGGAAAACCTGCAAAAGCAGGCACTTTATTATTGGCGCACGCGGCAAAATCGATGGCGGGAGAAAGGGACATTTTTAGCGTTATTTACCCGCTTTGGGTTTCACGCCTTATGGTAGGTTGTCATGCAATTGGTAGTGTTCAATCATTAAGGAGCCTTTCGTGGCAGTCACCGGCATCGAGAACGTTTTACAGCAGCTTCAGGCCACCGCGCTTTCCGCCGCCAACCGCACCCCGCAGGATGGGGTGGCGCAGGGGACGTTTTCTTCCGAGCTGAAGTCGGCGATCGACCGTATCAGCGACAATCAGAACCATGCTCGCTTGCAGGCCCAGCAGTTTGAGATGGGGGTTCCCGGCGTGGCGCTGAACGACGTGATGCTGGATATGCAGAAATCCAGCGTGTCGCTGCAGATGGGGATTCAGGTGCGCAACCGCCTGGTCGCCGCCTATCAAGACATTATGAACATGCAGGTGTAGAAAATTTAATTATTTGATAAATAATTAAATTGTTCTCTTGTTCACGATGCGTGGGATATCAGTGGGGCATCCGTAATCAGGCTCTTATTAAGGGTGGCCAGCTGCTCGCAGGTTTTATCTGGCACATCAACCTGATACCCCCTCTGCGTATCGGCATGACCGAGTCTGTTGGCGATAAACGTAGGGGGGACTCCGGCGTGTAACGAGCCGTGCGCAGGTATGGGGCGCCAGTGCGGCCGCGGCTCTCACCCCGCGGTTTCCCTACGTGGGTGAGTTGACGTTACAGTATCATTCTGTCCCGCCAGGCCATTATACTTAATATAGTGGCCGCTCCATTCAATTAGTGGCGATTTGTCATCTCGCGCTGGCACACGGGAAGGGGGCGACCATTCCATTCACCGCGCCGCCGGGGATCAGCAGAGGCAAGGATAAATGGCGCTATTGTCGCAAGGCTGTTAGCGTTAACCCGTCGTTCCATTCTGGCTCACCCTTATCTATTCATCGGCGCACCCAGAGCAATTTATTCAGTAACCAAGACAGACGGGGTCACCGGTTCAATGAATTGGCCGGCGAGCGGTGATGATAAAGTATTTTAAAGATGTGCATGATGCAGTATATGCCGATGTATTCGATGGCCGCCGGGATCAGTATATAAGCGAGGGACTGACGCCAATCATGTAGCGTGAGGCAATGGCAATGGGGAATTCACCGCTAACGCACGACGATCCCGTTATACAGGCCAACGCAGACAGGCAATCGTTGTTAGATGAATCTAATGCTGTAACCGCCGGCTGGCGGAGTGAGCCTGCGTTGGGCGCCATCAGTGATGTTGATAAGGCGAAGCTTAGCGCCGGAATAGAGTATATCAAGGCCGTGAAAGCGGTAGATATGTCTACCTCCCCCCTATTGAATGGCCTGTTCCTGCGGCGGTGTAGGCCGGGCGGGGCTATTGTAGCAGCGCGTATCCGCACAGCTCGGTATTTTCCCATTCAGCGAGTGCCGCCATTTCCGTTAGGGGCGCTGCCCCAGCATTAACCGCGTCCTGACATCGCGACAAGGCGCCATTCAGCTCGCAGGTAGAGGGAAATGTCCTAAATTATAAAGGATAAGGGATTATATACCATTAATCTCTCTATATACCGACATCCAAGGATTAATATCCCTGGCGCTGATAACGTTAGTTAGGTTATTTTATCGTCCAAGTGAGTTAATTACGCATGGTTCAGTTACATGGAAAAAGAATATTTTGATGCCATTGTTATTGGTTCAGGACCGGGGGGGGCATCGGCTTCTCTTGAGCTTAGCCGGAGAGGAATGAAGGTACTGGTGTTAGAACGCGGCGGGGTCAATAAATCCAGCGGTTCGTTACTCAGCTTCATTGCTAAGGCCGCGATTCCGAACAAACATGTGTTTTTGACCCATGATTGGTTGGTTATCCTGCGAGCTCTGACTTTGGGCGGCAGCGGTTTTATCAATTATGCTACGGCAAAGGCGCCGCCATTAGATCTTTTTCAGCGTCATCGCATTGATCTCAGCTCAGCCCTATCTTCCATTCAGCGTGAGTTGCCTATCGCTAAACTCTCCTCTGACTTAGTCGGAGCGAGGGCTCGTTTAATTTATGATGCGGCCTCCGCGCTGGGGATACCCTTTGAGCCATTAGATAAGATGATCTTTCAGTCATCATGCCGGCGTGGATGTGATCTCTGTACATATGGATGCCCGTATCACGCTAAATGGCATCCTGGACTGTGGGTGGATCAGGCATGTGAGCGGGGGGCGCGATTAACAGCCAATGCGTGTGTGTCTCATATTCTTCATAAAAACAATCAGGCATATGGCGTAGCCTTTAGGCGCTCTGGCGTTGAGTCATTCGCTTATGCTCCCAAAATAATCGTCGCGGCAGGCGGTATCGGTACGCCTGTTATTTTACGTAACTCGGGATTAAACGAGGTCGGTGATAGATTGTTTATCGATCCGGTGATTGCGGTGATGGGGGTAGCGAATACGGCGGTGGTCAGTAAAAAAGAAATCGCCATGGTTTATGGCTATTATAATCACGAAGCTGGCTATACCCTGTCTGACTTGGCATTGCCGTCAGCGCTGCAGCACCTTTTCTCCTCGCTGGTCGGCAAGATGGCGAATCCAGCGAAAACATTATCTATCATGGTGAAATCAAGAGACAATATGTCGGGATGCATCAATGCGAAAGGACTCCCGGAGAAAATTATGACCGATGATGATGTCGTCAGGTTAAATAGTGGATGCCAGCAAGCCGAGTCTATCCTCAGAGCGGCCGGAGTGAAGACGTTGTTCCGTACCCGGCCGTTTGCCGCACATCCCGGTGGAACGGTCGCCTTGGGGACCCATTTAGATACAGATTTACAGACCCGCATATCAGGGCTGTATGTCTGCGATGCCTCCGTCATTCCAGAGCCTTGGGGGATGCCTCCGACGTTAACGTTATTAACCTTAGGCCGTTATATGGCAGGACGCTTATGAGCGGGGCGGTGTTGTTGAATAAATCTGATTTGGGGTAAGTATCCCGCCGCCGGTTGTTGCTGTTCACCTTGTACAAAGCATTTCGGGTTAATGGCTAACGGCCTATCAATGTGTGGCGGTCATGCCATGGGAGATGACCGCCTTTGGGGATATAACCCTTAGGGGCGGCTTGTTGGCGTAACGCCGGTGGTTCACTTTCCAATAATTCCTGCGTTACACTGATGTCGGCAAGACGGCGCAGTGTGTCGCCATGTGCGTCGAGTGGCTATCGAGCGCGGCGCCGTTGCCGCACCCTCCAGTCCTACGAGCGCGGTGGGGAGCTATGCCGCCGCGCGATCCGATATATCCCGTAAGGAGAGTATTATGCGTTGGCTCGGCCTATTCGTGCCGCTGCTCGCCGTGAGTGCCTGCAGCAGCACGCCGGGGCATTTTGTCCGCAGTGAAGAGGATCCGGTATCGCATTCGCTGGTATACCGCTTCGATCCCGAGGTGGTCGATCGGGCCGCGATGCAGGCCGATGCATTGGCCTACTGTCGCCGCTACGGTTTCGATCGTGCCCATGAGGTCGGCACGCTGAAGCCGAGCGCGACGGGGCTGACGCGGGCGGCCTTCCTGTGTGTTTATCAGCCGGTGCGAGCGCCGGAAACGACGCAAAAGTAATCAGACGTTCTGTATGCGTCAACGCTGGCGATCGGGAGTTAAACGTTGTATAGTTATATATATAGCGATGGCTGATACCGATTGCTCACGGCTACTCGCTCACATTGTTTTTAACAGTCTGCTTTATTTTTGCTTTCACTCCCCGCGCTTTTGGCGCGGGTTTTTTTATGGCCGGAGGAAAAGAGGCGGGAAGGGGAGTGACGCCCGGCGCACCACCTATTGTCGTGGTCGAATACCATGACAATGTGGGACGCCAGCGGGCAAATATAAGGAAGGTCAGCCAGAGGCAGTGATGTTCAGCGTATGATTATAGGTGCTCGCCGGGCAGCAGGATCTCGCCGGTGAACTGCCCATAGGCATGGCTTAACGCCTGCTGACGGCTGCCGTTGCCGATCAGCTGGCGTAGCTCATCCATTCGTGCTTGGAGCCGCTGTTTGACGTGGGTTTCGTTGAGCAGAATCTGTTTAAGCGTCTGGCGCAGATCATCCTGCTGCGTTGGCGTAGGATTGGCCTGGGACATCAGTTTGGCTGTGCTTGACACCGCCGTCAGGTACTCCATTTCCAGCGCAACCAGCGCCTCCCACTCGTCGCGCTGTGCCAAATCGCGCATGCGCTCGCTTATGGCCAGAACCTGGTGGTAGGCCTGGAGTAGCGGCGGTAGTCCATACATATTGTTACCCCTGCTGGGTGGTTGCAGAATGTGGACCTATCTGGCGCCAGGCATCTGCAATATTGTCGAGTAATTCCGTGACGTGACGTACGGCGTCGGCGTCGTTATGCAGGTTAGCCTGCAGCAGGCGTTGCACCATATAGTCATACAGCGCACTAAGGTTTTGCGCTACCTCGCCGCCTTTGTCCAGATCCAGTCCGGCCTTGAGGCCGTTGTCGATAATGTTGATGGCCTTGCTGAGAGCCTGCCCCTTCAGCGGGATTTGTCCCGCATCGATATGCAGCGCCGCGCGAACCAGGGCGCTATGCGCCCCGTCAAACAGCATGACAATCAGTTGATGCGGACTGGCACTCATCGCGCCGCTCTCCAGTCCGACTTTGGCATAGGCCTGCGTGCCCATTGCGTTATACATAGTGGCGGTTACCCTTACTTACTATTACTCATGGCGTTAAACTGTTGGGTCAGGTAAGAGCTGGTGCCGTTTAACTTGGCCATCATCTTGTCGAGCTGGACAAACTGCGCCTTGTAGCGGTTGATGGTTTCATCGATGCTCTGGTTGACGCTATCGATGCGGTCGCTCAGGTGCTGCAGGCTGTTATTGATGCTCTTGGTGGTGGAGTCGATGACGCCGTCGTTTTTGATATAGCTCTGGATTTCGCTGTGCACCATGTTGGCCATGCCGGTGTCCTTGCCGTTGCCGACAAAGAAGTTCTGCACCTGCCCCGGGTACTCATCAATGGCTTTCTTCAGCTTGCTGTCGTCGATGTTCAGCTTGCCGGTCTGCGGGTCGGTGCTGATGCCCAGGTTGCCCAATCCTTTGAGGTTGGGGTTGTCCTGCGCCGAGCTCATGACCCCTTTGACGCCGGACTGAATGGCGCGCAGGGTATTGTCGCCGAGCAGCGGGCCATTGGTGAAGTTTTCGGCTTCTCCCTTCTTGACCGGGGTAAATTTGGTCAGGGAGGCAAAGGTATCGATCAGCGAGTTGTAGCTGTCGACCCAGTCGTGGATCTTTTTGCTGACGCCTTCGCTATCGCTGCTGATCACCAAGTTTTGGGTATCTTTGGTGACCGCTTTCAGCTCCAGGGTCACGCCCTGCGGCGCATCGGTGATCTTATTGCTGCTGCGGGTGATATCGATGCCGTTGAGTGTCATTTTGGCATCTCTCCCTTCTACGGTCTGCGCCATGCCGTTGGCGGCGCTGTCTTTATGACCATCGTAGTTCAGCATCCCCGCCAGCTTGCTGTCGCCGCTGACGTTCATCTTTATATTGCTCTTCGCGCCGGTATCGGCGGCGGTCACCGACAGGGTGTACTCCTTGTCGGAGATCTGGATCACGCTGGCCTTGACGCCGGCGTTGGATTTGTTGATGGCGTCGCGCAGCCCGGTCAGGGAGGTCTGCTCGTCGCTGAGGGAAATCTTGGTCTCTTTGGGCGGCTCACCGACGGTAATGGTCAGCTCACGTCCGCTGGCGCCCGCGCTGCCCTGCTGATCGGTCTGGCTGGTGGCGTGGGTTTTGGCCGTCAGGCTCTGTGCCTGAGCCAACTGGGTCACATTGATGGCATAGTTACCCGGTACCGCGCTGGCGCTGGTGGTGATGTTGAACTGATCGTGACTGCTGGCCTTGGTGATGGTAAAGGCATCGGTTTTAGCCAGATCCTTACTGACATCATCAAACTTTTCCAGCGCCCCTTTCAGGGTGCCATAGGCGGTCAGTTTAGCCTTGTAGCTGCTCTGTTGAGTGGTGTAGGGGGTCAAACGCTGCTTCTCGACCCCGGTCAGCTTGGTCAACAGGGAGTTGAGGTCGAGCCCAGAGCCGATCCCCAGTGATGAAATGGTTGCCATGAATATTTCCTTTCTTAATGACGAGTGCGCTATACGCGTTATCGGCTCTGTTGGGCAAAAGTTTACAGAAAAATAATAAAAAACGATGGGCCAATAGAAGCAGGAAAATGGGGGCTTTTTCACCGATTGGCACGAGGGTAAAAAAATTAAAAAATTTACTAAAGGTTGCCAAGGGGAGCGCCGATACCTGAGGGGACGGTGGCTGATGACGCCGTAGGGCAATCAGGCCCGAACGATTAACCGTGATGCGCAGTGGCGCAACATTCGAAGGAAAGCACACTATGGCACAAGTAATTAATACCAACAGCCTGTCGCTGATGGCACAGAACAACCTGAATAAATCCCAGTCAGCGCTGGGCACCGCCATCGAGCGTCTGTCTTCCGGTCTGCGCATCAACAGCGCCAAGGATGACGCCGCCGGTCAGGCGATCTCCAACCGCTTCACCGCCAACATCAACGGCCTGACCCAGGCATCCCGCAACGCCAACGACGGTATCTCCCTGGCGCAGACCACCGAAGGCGCGCTGAACGAAGTCAACGACAACCTGCAGAACATTCGTCGTCTGAGCGTTCAGGCACAGAACGGCTCCAACTCCTCCAGCGACCTGCAGTCCATCCAGGACGAAATCACCCAGCGTCTGTCTGAGATCGACCGTATCTCTCAGCAGACCGACTTTAACGGTGTGAAGGTGCTGAGCAAGGATCAGAAGCTGACCATTCAGGTCGGTGCCAACGACGGTGAAACCATCGATATCGATCTGAAAAATATCAACGCACAGAGCCTGGGCCTGGATAAGTTTAACGTGGCTGACAGCGTTGACACGACTAAGGTTGCCGCTGCCGCTCCGGCGAAAGTGAAGACCAATGTTGATGTTGCTATCACCAACGATCCGGCATTGAAAGCTGGCGGTAAAGATATTGCCAGCTATGAGCAGAAGGGTGATGATCTGTATGCGAAAAATGCCGATGGCAAGCTGTTTAAAGTAACTACTATCGATACCACTACCGGTAAAGCGACGGCCATTGATGCTACAGAGTACACCGCTGGTGGTACTACAGCCGTAACCTCTATCAAGAAAGAAGTTGCCCCGACCGGTCCGGAAGCCGCTAATGTTCGTGCATACACCGGTACCGAAAAGGGCGCTTCCGCCTATGTTATTCAGGAAGGCACTGGCGCTGACGCTAAATACTTTAAGGCTAGCGTTGCCGAAGACGGCACCGTGACCAAAGGCTCTGCCCTGTCTACCACTGCCAAGACTGCCGATCCGCTGGCAACCCTGGATAAAGCCCTGTCTCAGGTTGATGACCTGCGCAGCGGCCTGGGTGCGGTACAGAACCGTTTCGATTCCGTAATCAACAACCTGAACAGCACCGTGAACAACCTGTCCGCTTCCCGTTCACGTATTCAGGACGCTGACTACGCGACCGAAGTGTCCAACATGAGCCGTGCGCAGATCCTGCAGCAGGCCGGTACCTCCGTACTGGCTCAGGCTAACCAGTCTACCCAGAACGTTCTGTCCCTGCTGCGTTAATCGCGCATTGCAGCGTGCGTGGCCCACGTTGCCGCGCACTCCAAAACCCGCCCATCGGCGGGTTTTTTTGTCTCTTTTCTCGCGGACTGGCGCATCACTCGCCAGGTGGGGGGGCGGGCAGGGACGCGATTTAGCGCGGTGGTCATATCGTCGCCTATCGGAATTAACTGCCGATAAATTATACAAAAAAACAAAAACTCCGCTAAAGCTTTGCCGCAGGGGGTCGATAAATAGATTTGTATAACCAATCATGTAGTAAGGAAATTTATCATGGCACAAGTAATCAACACCAACAGCCTGTCGCTGATGGCTCAGAACAACCTGAACAAATCCCAGTCAGCCCTGGGCACCGCCATCGAGCGTCTGTCTTCCGGTCTGCGCATCAACAGCGCCAAGGATGACGCCGCCGGCCAGGCGATCTCCAACCGCTTCACCGCCAACATCAACGGCCTGACCCAGGCATCCCGCAACGCCAACGACGGTATCTCCCTGGCGCAGACCACCGAAGGCGCGCTGAACGAAGTCAACGACAACCTGCAGAACATCCGTCGTCTGACCGTACAGGCACAGAACGGCTCTAACTCCTCCAGCGACCTGCAGTCCATTCAGGACGAAATCACCCAGCGTCTGTCTGAGATCGACCGTATCTCTCAGCAGACCGACTTCAACGGCGTGAAGGTACTGAGCAAGGATCAGAAGCTGACCATTCAGGTCGGTGCCAACGACGGCGAAACCATCGATATCGATCTGAAAAACATCAACGCACAGAGCCTGGGCCTGGATAAGTTTAATGTGGCTGACAGCATTGACACGACTAAGGTTGCCGCTGCCGCTGCGACTAAAGTCAATGGCCCGATGGTGAATATTGACACGAACGGTAAAGATGCCGGTGGTAAGGCAATTACTGGTTATGTCAAGGATGATAAGGGCGACGTATACGGCGCTTATGATGATGCTGGTACAACTAAGTATGCTAAAGCCACCATTGGCGATGATGGTAAGGTTACTGCATTCGATACAGCATCATCTACGCCGTCAGGTACTTCCGCAGCTGTAACTCAGGTTCAGTCTAAAGTTGCACCGAAAGGGGCTGACGCGGCTAACGTCTATGCTTACACCGGTACCGAGAAAGGGGCTTCTGCCTATGTCATCAAAGAAGGCACTGGCGCTGACGCTAAATACTTTAAGGCTAGCGTTGCCGAAGACGGCACCGTGACCAAAGGCTCTGCCCTGTCTACCACTGCCAAGACTGCCGATCCGCTGGCAACCCTGGATAAAGCCCTGTCTCAGGTTGATGACCTGCGCAGCGGCCTGGGTGCGGTACAGAACCGTTTCGATTCCGTAATCAACAACCTGAACAGCACCGTGAACAACCTGTCCGCTTCCCGTTCACGTATTCAGGACGCTGACTACGCGACCGAAGTGTCCAACATGAGCCGTGCGCAGATCCTGCAGCAGGCCGGTACCTCCGTACTGGCTCAGGCTAACCAGTCTACCCAGAACGTCCTGTCCCTGCTGCGTTAATCGCATCCAGAGCCAGGCCAAACCCCGCTGCGGCGGGGTTTTTTTTACCTTTACTGCGCGCTATGTCAGCGCGTTACGCAGAACAAAGCGGCTAAAAGGCCACTTTTTTACCGACTTATCGCGGCATTGGATTGGCATAGACACGGGATAATAAGCGGGCATTCATCAACCCGAGTTCTGTCGACGTGACTGATTTGTATACCGCCGAAGGCGTGATTGACAAAAATACGTTATGGCAGCGCTATGCGCCACTGGTTCGTCATGAGGCGCTGCGCCTGCAGGTTCGCCTTCCGGCCAGCGTAGAGCTGGATGATTTGCTGCAGGCGGGCGGTATCGGGCTACTGCATGCGGTCGAGCGCTATGACGCCATGCAGGGGACCGCGTTTACCACCTATGCCATTCAGCGTATCCGCGGCGCGATGCTGGACGAACTGCGCAGCCGAGACTGGGTGCCGCGCAGCGTACGGCGGAATGCTCGCGGGGTATCTGCCGCCATGCAGCGCGCCGAGCAGCGTCTGGGCCGAACGCCGGGCGACAGCGAGATAGCCCAGGAGATGGGGATTCCGCTGGAGGAGTACCAGCAAATCCTGCTGGACACCAACACCAGCCAGCTGTTTTCCTACGACGAGTGGCGTGAGGAGCACGGCGATAGCGCTGAGCCGCTCCTGGAGCAGAGCGAAGAGGCCAACCCGCTGCGTCAGCTGTTGGAAAGCGATCTGCGCGGCCGGGTGATCGCCGCCATCGAGGCATTGCCAGAGCGTGAAAAGCTGGTGCTGACGCTGTACTACCAGGAGGAGCTCAACCTCAAGGAGATCGGCGCGGTGCTTGAGGTCGGCGAATCACGCGTCAGTCAGCTGCATAGCCAGGCGATAAAACGCCTGCGTACTCGTCTGCTCAGCCAGCGGTAAGTCGCCTTTCTGCCATAGCTATGGAGTGCAGAGATGCCATTGACCCCTTTCCCCTCATCCCCCGCCGGGCGTAGGCCGCTGAGCCGCTATCTAAAAGACTTTAAACATGCGCAGTGCTGCTGCTCACACTGCGGCCGCCCGCTGGATCGCATTTCGCTAGTGCTGGACGGCACGCTGCTGAACCGTGCGCGCCAGGCGCAGATGGAGCGGCTGATCGACGCCGCCGGCTGGGCGGCTCTGCAGCAGGGGCTGCTGGCGCTGTGCCGTTTCTGTAGCGATGTCTATTGCCATGCGCAGAGCAGCCGTTTTGACATCATGGGGTTTAAACAGTACCTGTGCGAACAGACCGACATGCGCCACAGCAGCATCCGTGAATATGTGGTGCGTTTGCGGCGTTTGGACGAGCTGCTGGCGCGCCATACGCCGCCGTCGGCGGCGTATGGCGATCTGTCCGATCGCTGGCTGGCGGCGCTGCCTCAGTGCAGCCAGAACAACTATCGTATCGCGCTGCGCAAGTATCAGCAGTATCTTCAGTTCGCGCAGGCGGCCTGACGCCCGTTGGCGGTTATTTCCCACAATTATTAGCATATTACTTTTTATTCCTTTCCATGCCGTCACGCCTTGCTACAGTGACGGCATGGAGCGTCGGCGTGCGGCGCGTAGGGGGAGAAGAGCGTGAGCGCCATCGAACTGACACAGCTGGTGAAATCCTTTCACCATCAGCAGGTCCTGCACGGCGTCGATCTGTGCGTTCAGCCGGGCGAGGTGGTCGCGATCATTGGGCCGAGCGGCTCGGGTAAGAGCACCCTGCTGCGCTGTATTAACCTGCTGGAGACACCGGACGCGGGGACCCTGCGGGTCGGCGATATCCGCGTGGACGCCAACCGCTCGCTGGCGCGTCAGAAGGCACAGATCCGTCGTCTACGCCGCCAGGTCGGCTTTGTGTTTCAGAATTTCAACCTATTTCCGCACCTTACGGCGCTGGAGAACGTGACCGAAGGGCCGCGGGTGGTTAACGGGGTTGCGCCCGCAGAGGCCGAGCGTCAGGGGCGGGCGCTGCTGGCGCGGGTCGGACTGACCGATAAGGCCGATGCCTATCCCAAACGGCTCTCCGGCGGTCAGCAGCAGCGGGTGGCTATCGCCCGGGCGCTGGCCATGCAGCCGCAGGTTTTGCTGTTCGATGAGCCCACCTCGGCGCTGGATCCGGAGCTGGTGGGCGAGGTGCTCGCTACCCTGCGCGGCCTGGCGCAGGAGCAGCGCACCATGGTGATCGTCACCCATGAGATGCGCTTTGCCCGCGACGTGGCGCAGCGGGTGATCTTTATGGACGGCGGTCGTATCGTCGAGCAGGGGCCGGCCGAGACCCTGTTCAGCCGTCCCCGTCACCCGCGCACTCGCCAGTTTCTCGCCCAGTATCTGGAGGAGATAATGGCGCCCGAGTTTGAAATCTAGAGCGTACGCCGCTGCGGGGCTGCACTCTGCCTGCTCAGCACAAGGGGTGGTTTCCTTTCCGCGCCGCGGTCGGCATTGCGCGCGTCTCAGAGTCGCGTGAGGCGCCATCCCGTCCCCCATCAGCCTGCTTCCCAAGGGCGACTCCCTACCTTTCCCGCACAGAAAGTACCGTCCGCGTATCGGCAGCGTAT
This sequence comes from Edwardsiella anguillarum ET080813, assembly GCF_000264765.2. Taxonomy (GTDB): domain Bacteria; phylum Pseudomonadota; class Gammaproteobacteria; order Enterobacterales; family Enterobacteriaceae; genus Edwardsiella; species Edwardsiella anguillarum. The sequence goes on along the minus strand of NZ_CP006664.1, from coordinate 97,733 downwards.
TGATGATCCCTCTTAATTAACAGCGGGTTGTCCGGGTCGGTGGCTTGCATCTTTACCTAAGGCTGGCTAGGCTTGAGGTGTGAGTGTTAACAGAGAAACGCGTTCGGCACCTCCATGTAGCGCGTGTCTTTTCTGTGTCGGGGGCGTTTCATCTGTTGGCATTTGGTCTCTTTTCCCGCGCGCGGCGGGTGGTAATCGGTAGCTGTAGAGCCGTAGTTTAGCCTGGTGGGTATACACTGGTGCCATCAGAGATAGGTGACATGGAATGGACCGAATGAAAATCAAACGATGGATGTTACTGGCTAGCCTGTTAGGCGGGGCGCTGTTTGCCTATGCGGTGCTGTACAGCGCAGATAAAGTATGTGAGCATCAGGCGCTGTTTTCTGACTTTTGCCGTCGGGTTGATATTTCCCCCCCCTACATACCTAAATAAGCATTTTATTTCTAATTAGTAATCGGACATGTCTTGATTCTATTTTTATTAAGGCAGTCCTTTCGTTTTGCTAGAAAAATCCCATCTATTTTTTCTTGTGCCGCTTTCGGTTTATGTAGAATATTACCCCGTAGTTTAACGAAGTATTGATATTTTGTGTTACATATGTCGCATAAGATAGTGCGTCTGTTTTAAATGATGCATGAAAAAAGCGCCCACTTCGCCGCCTTTCTGCAGGCGATAGAAGGGCGGTGCGCCAGCGTTGAGATCAAACGGCTGCGGCAGATAGCCTATTTACCTGTTTTTGCCTGCATTGCTTCGGGCAAGGCGTCTTATTCTTTTTTCGGTAACCCACCTGGTTTTCAGCGCATCGCGCGGGGCGTCGGGCATACCGCTGGCGCGGATCATTCATTATTTCTGCTGCGGTGGTTGATGTTTAATAAATTGGCGGCGGAGTTTTGGGGTTCCTTCTGGCTGGTCTTCGGCGGCGGCATTTCCCCAGCTGAGCATCGACTTTCTGGGTGATGCCTCTGGTCGGCGGCGCGCTGGGCGGCCTGATATACCCCTAGCTGCTGGCGGCGAGTAACCGTCTTGATGAGTCCCGTAGCGGCCCGCGCAGGGGCACGTATCGTCCGTTACGGGGCCGATTCTGGCCCCGCCGCGTGGGGCGTCCCCCTGAGGCTCAGTTAAGTCGCTCGACAATCATGGCCATCCCCTGGCTGCCGCCGCGCCCGTCAGCAGGCCATGGCGGATACGCTTTGTGAGTATGCTCAGGCGGGGGAGGGAGACCTGAGGTAATGAGGGGTGGGCAATATGATCCGGTTTGGGTACACCGATTTTAGCCATTTTGTTCATTTTCTTTTTAAATCAAGGTGATTAACCTCTCCTTTCCCCAAACATACGACAATTAATCCCCGATAGTTTGATTTTGATCCTGTTACCTCGCTTGGGTTATTTGGCAGGATGGATTCACCTGATGATTAGGACGTGTCCCGTAACTGTGCGCGCCAGCGATGCTCATGGCCAGTTACGGGACACGCCCTAGGCGAAGTCCCGTTACATGCCGATACTGAGCGCGGTCGCACAACGCTTATTGTAAATAACATGTTAACATCGGGCGGTAAAGTTAACAGGCCGCGCGGTTTTTCTTATCGGGCATCACGCCGATGGCGCTGCGCGGCTCGGTAAATTTATACAAGCTGACGTTGTAAGCGAGAGAAAAATGTCAAATAAACCCTTCCATTATCAAGATCCGTTTCCGCTGCAAGGCGATGATACCGACTATTATCTGCTGAGTAAGGAGCATGTCTCCGTAGTCAGCTTTGAAGGCCAGGACATGCTGAAGGTCGAGCCGCAGGCGCTGACGCTGTTGGCCCAGCAGGCGTTCCACGATGCTTCGTTTATGCTGCGTCCGGCTCACCAGCGTCAGGTCGCCGCGATCCTTGACGACCCGCAGGCTAGCGAAAACGATAAATACGTCGCGCTGCAGTTCCTGCGCAACTCCGAGATCGCCGCCAAGGGGGTACTGCCGACCTGTCAAGACACCGGGACGGCGATTATCGTGGGTAAAAAAGGCCAGCGCGTGTGGACCGGCGGCGGCGATGCCGAGGCGCTGTCGCGCGGGGTTTATAACACCTATATTGAAGATAACCTGCGCTACTCCCAGAACGCCGCGCTGGATATGTACAATGAGGTCAATACCGGAACCAACCTGCCGGCGCAGATCGATCTGTACGCTACCGAGGGCGAGGAGTACAAATTCCTGTGCGTCGCCAAAGGCGGCGGTTCAGCCAATAAAACCTACCTGTATCAGGAGACCAAGGCGCTGCTGACGCCGGAGAAGCTGAAGGCTTTCCTGATCGAGAAGATGCGTACCCTGGGCACCGCGGCTTGCCCGCCGTACCACGTGGCCTTCGTTATCGGCGGCACGTCGGCGGAGTCTACCCTGAAGACGGTGAAGCTGGCATCGACCAAGTACTATGATGCGCTGCCGACCGAGGGCAACGAGCACGGTCAGGCGTTCCGTGACGTGGCGCTGGAGCAGGAGCTGCTGCTGGCAGCCCAGGAGCTGGGGCTGGGCGCGCAGTTCGGCGGCAAATACTTTGCCCACGATGTGCGGGTGATTCGCCTGCCGCGTCACGGCGCCTCCTGTCCGGTCGGAATGGGGGTTTCCTGCTCGGCGGATCGTAATATCAAGGCCAAGATTAACCGCGAGGGGATCTGGATCGAGAAGCTGGAGCATAACCCAGGCAAATATATTCCTGAGCATCTGCGCCAGGCCGGCGAGGGAGAGGCCATCAAAGTGGATCTCAACCGCCCGATGAAGGAGATTCTGGCACAGCTCTCCCAGTATCCGGTCTCCACCCGCCTGTCGCTCTCCGGCACCATTATCGTCGGGCGCGATATCGCCCACGCCAAGCTGAAGGCGCTGCTGGATGAAGGCAAGCCGCTGCCGCAGTATGTGAAGGATCACCCGATCTACTACGCCGGCCCGGCCAAGACACCGGCGGGCCATGCCTCTGGCTCACTGGGGCCAACCACGGCAGGCCGTATGGACTCCTATGTTGACCTACTGCAGGCCAACGGCGGCAGCATGATCATGCTGGCCAAAGGGAACCGCAGCCAGCAGGTCACCGACGCCTGCCATAAACACGGTGGCTTCTATCTGGGCAGCATCGGCGGCCCGGCGGCGGTACTGGCGCAGCAGAGCATTAAGAGCCTGACCTGCGTGGCCTATCCTGAGCTGGGAATGGAGGCTATCTGGAAGATTGAGGTAGAGGACTTCCCGGCCTTCATCCTGGTGGATGACAAGGGGAATGACTTCTTCCAGCAGATTTTGAGCAGCCGCTGTAGTGGCTGCATGAAGTAAGCGGCTAATCCTGGCAGCGATAGCGGCCGGGTTATCCCGTTGATCCCCACGCCATGGCGTGGGGATTTTTGTATGGGCTTAGCGCAGCTGATCGCGGGCCGTGTAGAACCTGACATAGGCGAGGTAGCCCGCGATGATGGTGGAGAGGCTGGCGGTGGAGATCAGCATAAAGGTCACCATAATCTGATAGCGGATGGCCTTGACCGGATCGATACCGGCGAAGATCAGGCCCGACATCATGCCCGGCAGGCTGACCAGTCCGACGGTTTTGGCGGAGTCGACGGTGGGGATCATCGCCGCCTTGATGCTGGCGCGGATGATCCTTGCCGATGCCTGCTTCGGAGTCGCGCCCAGGCTGAGCATCTCCTGCACCCGCTGGCGTTCGTCGTGGAAGCGCTGACGCAGGTTGTTATAGCACAGGCCGACGGCCACCATGGCGTTACCGGCGATCATCCCGGCGATGGGGATCACCTGCATCGGGGTGAATTCGATGGAGCCGCTGACGATCAGGATCGCCAGGGTCAGCGCGGTGCCGGTGACGATGGCGATCAGCGACATGGCGAAGGCATTGCTGAGGTTCTTACTGCGCTTCTTCGCGTTCCAGGCCGCGTTGACGCAGATAAACAGCACCATCAATAGGGTCAGCAGGGCGCTGTCCAGATGAAAGATATACTTTAAGACGTAGCCCACCAGGATCAGCTGGACGATGGCGCGGCTGACGCTCCACAGAATGTCCTTGCCGAGTCCCAGCTTTTCCCGCCCGCTGATGACCAGCGCAATGGCGACCAGCGCCAGGGCCATGACCAGAGACTGATCGGTAATGTTGTGGCTATTCATGGCGCGGCTCTCCGTTTGGCTGGGTCTCGTCTTCCTCTGCGTCGTCGCTGTCGGCCAGGCGCGGCAGGGTTATCACATTGTCGCATTGGGTAATCTCATCGCTGCTGTGAGTGACCCAGATAATGGCGATTCCCTGCTGCTGATTGAGGTGCGTGATGACCTCATGCACGATGGTTCGATTGTGCTCATCCAGCGCGCTGGTGATTTCGTCCAGCAGCAACACCTGCGGCATATATTGAATGTTACGCAGCAGCGCCACGCGCTGACGCTCGCCGCCGGAGAGATCTTCGATGCGCTGATCTAGCGTGTGCAGCGGCAGGCCAAACTGCATCAGACCGCGGCGGATGCGATCCATATCCGGCGCGTCACTGCGGATCTGATAGGGAAACAGTAGGTTGTCGCGCACCGTATCGCCGAACAGCACCGGCGTTTGGAAGCTGTAGGAGACCTGTTTGCGATACGCCTCCGGAGGATAGGCGCTCAGGGGTTTCCCCTGCAGCAGGATCTCGCCGCGCTGGGGATCCAGCAGCGAGGCCGCAATTTTGAGCAGGGTGCTCTTGCCGCAGCCCGAGGGGCCCGTGATTACTTTGAATTCGCCGGGCTGTAGCGTCAGCGAGACGTCGTGCAGAATGGGGCGTCCATTAGCGCTGAAGTCGATGTGATTGAGCGCCAGTAGCGGTGTTGCGGTCATATTCTCCCTCACGGGTGCCAACAAAAAGGCCTGTCCTAAGGGACAGGCCGGAGTAAATAACGTCCTGAGCCTACGCGCGTACCGACCATCGCAGCGTTTCCCCTGCCAGGAAGGGGATCAGGGTTTCATCGCCGCTGGCGATGCTGTCGACGACAGACGTAGGCTCCTGTACCAGCTCAATATACGCCTCATTGGCCGGGAGTCCATAAAAAGCCGGTCCGTTCAGCGAACAGAAGGCCTCCAGATGCTGTAGCGCCTGCTCCTCTTCAAAGACCGTTGCGTAGGCCTGTAGCGCCGTCGGCGCGTTGAATACCCCGGCGCAGCCGCAGGCCGACTCTTTGCGCCCGCGCAGGTGCGGCGCAGAGTCGGTGCCGAGGAAGAAGCAGGCTTTCCCGCTGGTGGCCGCCTTGCGTAGCGCCTGCTGGTGCACGCTGCGCTTGAGGATCGGCAGGCAGTACAGGTGCGGGCGAATCCCGCCGACCAGCATGTGGTTGCGGTTGAACATCAGGTGCTGCGGGGTAATGGTCGCCGCCAGATAGCGATCGCCTTCGGCGACAAACTGGGCCGCCTCGCGGGTGGTGATGTGTTCAAAGACGATGCGCAGCTCGGGGAAGTCGCGGCGCAGCGGCAGCATCACCTGCTCGATAAAGCGCGCTTCGCGATCGAAGATGTCGATATCCGCCTGGGTGACCTCACCGTGGATCAACAGCGGCATCCCGCTCTGCTGCATCGCCTCAAACAGCGGGTATAGTCCGGGAATGGAGGTGACGCCGCAGGCAGAGTTGGTGGTGGCGTTGGCAGGATACAGTTTGGCGGCGGTGAACACGCCTTCCCGCTGGCCGTGCATCAGCGTATCGACCGAGAGGGCGTCGGTCAGATAGCAGGTCATCAGCGGGGTGAACGCATGTCCCTGCGGCACGGCGTCGATAATGCGCTGGCGATAGGCGATGCACTGCTCTACGGAGGTGATCGGCGGAGCCAGATTGGGCATCACCACGGCCCGGGAAAAGTGGCGGCTGGTGTAGGGTAACACGCTGTGCAGCATCTCATCATCGCGCAGATGGAGGTGCCAATCGTCAGGGCGGCGGATCTTCAGGGTGTGCTGCATTACGGTCATTACGGGCTCCGGCTGGTGGATATGTCTGATGGACTGCGCAGGTTTCTGGCCGCTGCAAGAGCAGGACGCCAGAACGCAGTGAACATTTCTGTGCCGGGCGATAAGGATAACGGGAAATGGGCCTGGATGCATCCGATTGTTGTATGGCGTCATCAATTTGTGCGCTTGAGCAAGAGGATGGGAGGACAGGGGGCTAATGACTCATGCCGCGGGCGGCAAAAACGGGTAAGGTGATCGCGTAGGCATCCGTCGCGTATCACGACGGATGTATTCCAGGCGGTGTCCGTCGCGGTTCGATACGTTAGCGCCGTACCGCAGGGCGAGACGCCCCGGCCTAAAGAGGAGTGTACTATGAGTGAAGTTCGCATTGTCGCGACGCTGGTCGCATCCGCGGGGCAGCAAGAGGCGGTACGCCATGCCGCGCTGCAGCTGGTTGAGCCCAGTCGCGCCGAGGCGGGGAACGTGCGTTATGACCTCCATCAGGAAGAGGGTCAGGCTGCAACGCTGGTGTTCTTTGAGATCTGGCAATCGCCGCAGGCGCTGGCGCAGCATGAAAAAAGCGCCCACTTCGCCGCCTTTCTGCAGGCGATAGAAGGGCGGTGCGCCAGCGTTGAGATCAAACGGCTGCGGCAGATAGCCTAGCGTCGATATAAAAAAACCCGCCTTTCGGCGGGTTTTTTGGGCTGATCGCCTCTTACTCCTGCGGCATAACCGGTTTCGTGGCTGGCGCTGCGGCCTGATTGGACGCAGCGTCTGCACCGGCGGCACCGCGGCCGTGGAAGTCATACTCCGGGCGAACCCAGGTGCTGACTACCGCTGCCGGTGCGACATAGGCCGGCGCCGGTGCCGTGGTCATCGGCGCGCTGGCGCGACCGTGTTCGTGCGTATCGCTCGGGGCCATTGCCGACGGCGGTACCAGGGGGGCGGCTACGCTGGCTTCGGCTTCGGCTTCGGCTTTGAGTTCCGCTTCAGCAGCCTGCGCTTCGGCCTGGGCCAATGCAGGCAGTGCCTCTTCCTGCGTCGGTGCGGCGGCGGCACAGACGGCGTGAGTGGCGCTCTCGTCAGTGACTACCGGCGACGGCTGCTGCGCGATCGCGTCGCAGGCCTGCGTCTCAACGGCAGCGGCCGGGGCGAGGATCGCCGGCGCCTGCACCACCGGTTCGTCGGCCGCGGCGTCGTTGACGACGGCCTCGGCGATGACCTCCGGACGCGCGGTTTCAGCCGGTACGGCGGCGGGCATCTCTATCGCTAGCGCGGCGGTGCTCTCCTCCATGACGTGCGGCGTTTCGAGCGCGCTGGTCTCGGCGGCCGCCGGGGCGGCGACAGGATAGCTGATCCATACCTTGCCAGAGGCCATCTCCGGAGAGTATACCGCCAGCGTCAGCGGCATCGGTGACTGCTGCGGATAACGCTCGTCGCGATAGCGGCGACGGCGCTGCCCGCTGACGCGCAGGTGACGCGGTGACCGACGGGAGCGGCGCGGCATGCCATTCTCATGGCGCGGCGCGTTATCCTCTTCCGCTGCGGCGCTCTCCTGAGGCTGTGCGTTGACCGCAGGCAGAGCCGGAACGCTCGCGTCGGCAATCGGCGCCACGGCGGCTTCTGGGTCGGCGCTGACGACCGCCGGCGTGCTATCGCCGATGCGGATCTTCTGGCTCAGCTGACGGCGTTGACGGCGCTGGGCCGGTACGCTCTCCTCTGCGATCTCCTCATCAGGCTGTGCGGCGGCGTCCAGCGCCTTGACCTCTTGCTGGGCCTGGCGCTTATCTTCCTGACGACGACGCTGACGCTCGTTGCGCTGTTCGCGGCGCTGCTGCTGCTCTTCGCGCTGCTGGGCATTCTCATCTGCGCCGCCCTCTGTCGCCGGCGTCGGCTGAGCCTGACGGCGGCCACGGCGCTGTTCGTCGCGGTTTTCACGGCCGTCGCGGTTCGCACGCTCTGGGCGCTCGCCGCGCTCCGGACGCTCACCGCGCTCTGGACGCTCACTGCGCTCCGGACGATCGCCGCGCTCACCGCGTTCACGGCGCGGGTTCTGGCGACGACCGCGGCGCTCCTGCGAGGAACGGCTCTCTTCACGCGGGCGCTCAGCGCTGACGGCAGGCGTCTCTTCCTGCACCGGCGCCGGTGCGGCGTCGCCGGCGAAGATCCCTTTCAGGGAGGCGACCAGGCGACCAAACAGTCCCGGACGGGCGTCGGCTATCGGCTGCGGGCGCTCGGTCGGCGCGACGTCGGCAGCGACAGGCTTATCCTGTGCGGCGTCGATCGGCGGTGCGGCGACATCCAGGCTAAAGGCGGCCAGCGCCGGCTGCTCCGGACGCTTGCGCTCTGCCGGTACTTCTTCCTCACCGCAGGCTTCCGCTTCGTGCAGCTGTGGCAGCTTGTAGCTCAGGGTATGGGTCTCTTCGCCTTTACGCACCCGCATAACGGCGTAGTGCGGGGTCTGCATTTGCTCGTTAGGCACCACGATGACGCGCACGTCCGGCTGGCGTTTCTCAATGGCGCTTACGGCGTCACGCTTCTCGTTCAGCAGATAGGAGGCGACCGGTACCGGCACGATGGCGTGCACTTCACGGGTATTCTCTTTCAGCGCCTCCTCTTCGATCAGGCGCAGGATGGACAGCGCCAGCGATTCGTTGTCACGCACGGTACCGGTGCCATTACAGCGCGGGCAGACATGGTGGCTGGATTCGCCCAGAGAGGGGCTGAGACGCTGGCGGGACATCTCCAGCAGGCCAAAGCGGGAGATTCGACCGATCTGAATACGGGCGCGATCCTGACGCACGGCGTCGCGCAGGCGGTTTTCGACCTCGCGCTGGTGGCGCACCGGGGTCATATCGATAAAGTCGATCACGATCAGACCGCCCAGGTCGCGCAGACGCAGCTGGCGGGCGATTTCATCGGCGGCTTCCAGGTTGGTGTTGAACGCGGTCTCTTCGATATCGCCGCCGCGGGTAGCGCGGGCGGAGTTGATATCGATGGCGGTCAGCGCCTCGGTGCTGTCGATAACGATAGAGCCGCCGGAGGGCAGGCGGACTTCACGCTGGAAGGCAGACTCGATCTGTGACTCGATCTGATAGTGGCTGAACAGCGGGATCTCCCCGGTGTACAGCTTGATTTTGCTGCTGAAGTCCGGACGACCCAGGGCGGCGATATGCTGCTTGGCCAGGTCGAGGATCTTCGGATTGTCGATCAGGATTTCGCCGATGTCCGGGCGCAGATAGTCACGGAAGGCGCGGACGATGACGTTGCTTTCCTGATGGATCAGGAACGGGGCAGGGCGGCCTTCGGCGGCTTTCTTGATGGCATCCCAGTGCTTCAGGCGGAAGGAGAGATCCCACTGCAGGGCTTCGGCGGATTTGCCGACGCCGGCGGTGCGGACGATCAGCCCCATGCCGTCGGGGATCTGCAGAGAGGAGAGCGCTTCCTTCAGCTCGGTGCGGTCATCACCCTCGATACGGCGGGAGATACCGCCGGCGCGCGGGTTGTTGGGCATCAGCACCAGATAGCTGCCCGCCAGGCTGATAAAGGTGGTCAGCGCAGCCCCTTTGTTGCCGCGCTCTTCCTTATCGACCTGAACAATGACCTCCTGCCCTTCACGCAGCACGTCCTTAATGTTGGGACGACCGTGGGCGGAGTAGTTGCTGGGAAAATATTCGCGGGCGATCTCTTTAAGGGGCAGGAAACCGTGTCGTTCGGCGCCGTAGTCAACAAAGGCGGCTTCCAGACTGGGTTCAATTCGGGTGATTTTACCCTTGTAAATGTTTGCTTTCTTCTGTTCGTGACCCGGGCTTTCAATATCCAGATCGTACAGTCGCTGGCCATCCACAAGGGCGACACGCAACTCCTCCTGCTGAGTTGCGTTGATTAACATTCTTTTCATCGTTAACGTACTCGTTTTTTTTGCATTGGCAACTTAAGCTGCGGGCGAAAAGACCTTTCTGACCGGGAGGAAGACCGATGACCCCGAGTCTTATCGCAAAGTCGTCAACCTCACGGTTGTCGCCTGCATAGGGGCGCAATATTCGGTAAGCCTGCATTTCTTTGTGAAAGGCAGCGCTGTTTATCAGGATGACGCCGCAGAAAAAGGATGCGGCCAACTGACTCCATGTTGTTGGTCAGACTGCGACCCGCAGCCCGCTAATTACTTGATTTCGCACTACGTCTTACGCCATTGCTGCATTTCTGCGCTATCAGGTAAACGTTGAATCCCGCCTCTTTTTTCACTTTGATGGAAAAAAGCGCGGAAAACTACTCCATTATTTCACTGCAATGACAAATATAGCAAGACGCCATTGCGGGTTGTTCGCAGAAAATTGCCCTATGACGACATGTCACACCATAAACTCTGCTGATAGGTATGTCCGTGCGCCGTCGTGGTGCACGCCATCGCTGAATTATTGCACAGCGGCTGAAAATAGCAGTAGCGCGGCGCCGCGGCGCTCTTTAAAATCGCGCCCATGAATACACAAAACATCTCCGTCAAGTTAGTCACGATCGCCGCCGATGAGGCGGGGCAGCGAATCGATAATTTTTTGCGCAACCAGCTAAAGGGTGTGCCGAAGAGTATGATTTATCGCATCGTGCGTAAGGGTGAGGTGCGGGTCAATAAGAAACGTATCAAGCCGGAATATAAGCTGGAGGCCGGGGATCAGGTCCGCATCCCGCCGGTGCGGGTGGCCGAGCGCGATGAGGCGCCGGTGTCAGCCCGTCTGGATAAGGTCGCCGCGCTCAATGACTGTATCCTGTATGAGGATGACTACCTGCTGGTGCTGAACAAGCCCTCTGGCACCGCGGTACACGGCGGCAGCGGTCTCAGCTTTGGCGTGATTGAAGGGCTGCGCGCTCTGCGTCCGGAGGCCCGTTTCCTGGAGCTGGTGCACCGGTTGGATCGCGAGACCTCCGGGGTGCTCCTGGTGGCGAAGAAGCGCTCGGCGCTGCGCTCGCTGCATGAGCAGCTGCGCGAGAAGGGAATGCAGAAGGATTATCTGGCGCTGGTGCGCGGTCACTGGCAGTCGCACTGTAAAGTGGTGCAGGCGCCGCTGCTGAAAAATACCCTGCAAAGCGGTGAACGCGTCGTACGGGTGAGCGCCGAGGGCAAGCCGTCGGAAACCCGCTTTAAGGTGGAGGAGCGCTTTGCCAACGCCACGCTGGTTAAGGCCAGTCCGGTGACCGGGCGAACCCATCAGATCCGCGTCCATACCCTGCACGCCGGCCACCCGATCGCCTTTGACGATCGCTACGGCGATCGCGACTTCGATCGCGAGCTGGCGGATACTGGCTTAAACCGCCTGTTCCTGCACGCGGCGGCGCTGCGCTTTGTGCATCCGCACAGCGGCGAGACCCTGCGCGTCGAGGCGCCGTTGGACGCCGCGCTGCGCCACTGCCTGAGCGTGCTGCGTGCGCGCAGCGCGCTGAGCTGAGGCGGCGCGGGCGCGACAAAAAAGTAGGCCCCGCGTTAGCGGGGCCTACTACGTTGGGCGCTATGGCTTAAAACTCCAGATTGACCCCGGCGTTGTAAGCGGCAGAGCCGCTGCCAAAGGCGATACCCGCCTTGGCGGCGAAGGTTTCGTTGACTCGGTAGCCGACGGCGGCGGCCTGCTCATCCTTATATCCCCCCATGGCCGCCGTCACGTTGACGTTCCCGACCCCATAGGGTTGGATCAGGCCGGAGAGCGCCGCAGTTTTCGCGGCGGTCTGGCGTAGCTCTTTACGGTTATTGTCTACCTCGCGGTAGAGATCGTTGATCTGTCGCTGGGCGGCGTCCTGCCAGGCCTGGGTCAGCCCCTGGCGGAAGTCGGTATAGCCAACCGCCGCATTGAGCGCCCGCTCGGCCTGCGCGTTGGCGATTGCACCGGTATAGCTTTTTAGCCCCTCGCTCAGCCCGCTCTCCAGTGCCGTAATGCGCTGATCTAGCGGGGCCGCCTCCGTGGGGGCAATCGTATCAAGCCGCGCATTTATCGCGTCGGCCAGCGTCTGTAGCTTCCTATCGTTCATCGCCTGCGTTACCTGTAGCTTGGCATCGGTTGCCTCCTGCCCGGCGTCGTGTACACCCTGTAGGACGCGGGATAGGCCAGAGTCTGTCGGCGCGCCCTCTTCGGACGACGCCAGGGTGAAGTCGCGCTGCAGCTGGGTGATCAGCCGCTGCAGATTGGCGGCATTCCCCTCATCGATGGCCTGCCTCAGATCGGCGATATAGGTGGTGAATGACGAGGGGGTTACCGCGCTGTCATCCGCTGCGCTATCGATAAATGCGGCCTGCAGCGCCGTTTTTAGCGCGCCGATCTCAGCCTTGGTCTCAATGTCGCTGCGGTATCTGCGCTGGCGATCTGCGCGTTTAATTCCGGCGCCCGCATAACCCGCATAACATAGCTCTCCATCTCGGTTGGGGAGATAGTACCGTCATCGTTGAAGGTGTGGAGGTGGAAGGCATCGTAGAGGTTGATAAAGATCCTGCCCACCGTGGTCCGCATCGCGAGGATCGTGTCCGCATTCGCCGTGGCTTTAGTATCCGCTTCGCTGGCCTTATTATATGCATCCGTTATCTTCGGGATAACGTGCTGCTCCAGCGTGCGTATTCAGCGACTCTGAAATAGTGATGGGATCACTCCAGTCTTTACCATCTATACCCTCAACGCCCTCAATGACGATGGGGCCAGTCTCCGGCGCTGCCGCAAAAGCCGGGCTTATCATGATAAATAGGCTGGCGCTAATAGCAGAGGTAATAATATTTCTCTTCATATTATCAATCCTTGCTTATGTATCCTATTGCTGAATTAATAAATAATTGGCGTTATGGTGCGCCGCGTTTTCCCTTCGGTGTTTATTGATTTAAATGGTTTAAAATCAATTTGTTGTATATTTATCTCCGCGTGTTTTAATCTGTGCTGGACTGTGATGTATCTCGTTGTTTTCCATCGGCCTAGCTTGTCATGCTATGCCGCTGGCGTTAGGCTGGATCTCTGCGTTTTCCGCGCATTTGGACAAGGACTATTTACTCTGCGCTGTAAACGTTACTCCGAAAAACATACCGATTTTAATATGTGTCTTTTATTGTCTTTCGCGCGAATGAAATATTGGGAAATATATTTATTAAGAATGTATTAGCATGGGTGAATATGGCACGTATGTATTATTCCACGCATCCGGGAGGGAGAGAATAAAGGCGGTAATCAAGGGGGCGAGGCGGTCACGGCTGATGGATGTATGAGGGCAAGGGCGCCTTAGCGGATTCGCAGCAGGCGCTCTCCCGTCGTGGCTCGACTATCTGGCGACCAGCAGCGGATTCACGCCGTGGCGCAGCAGCAACGTATTCAGCGCGATCAGCGGCAGTCCGATCAGGGCATTGGGGTCCCGCCCCTCCAAACGCTCGAACAGCAGAATGCCGGCGCCTTCGCACATAAAGCTGCCGGCGCAGTGGAGTGGCTGCTCCAGCGTCACATAGGCGTCGATCTCGGCATCGCTCAGTTGCCGAAAGTGAACATGAAACGGTTCACACAGAGTATGGCAGGCGCCGCTGGCGCTGTTGAGCACGCTCAGGCCGCTATAAAACGTGATGCGTTGTCCGCTGGCGGCGCGCAACTGGGCGCAGGCGCGCTCATGGCTCAGGGGTTTCCCGGTGATCTGTCCGTTGAGTACGCAGACCTGATCGCTGCCGATGATCAGGTGCGCCGGATAGTCGGCGACCAGCGCGCGCGCCTTGGCCTCTGCCAGGCGACAGACCAGCGCCTGGGCGCTTTCATTGGGCAGCGGCGTTTCGTCCGTGTGTGGCGCTGCGCAGATAAAAGGCAGCGCCAGCTTCTCCAGCAGTGCGCGGCGGTAGGGCGAGGTCGAGGCGAGCAGCAGGGGTAACATATTTTTTCCCGAAAGCATGGCGTTAATGATGGCATCATTCTAAACTGTCCGCCGCTCAGGAAGCGAATATTGGGGGAAAGGGGTGCGAGAGTGGCCTTTTCCTTTGACTCTATGGCTTTACAAAGTTAATATGCGCGCCCTATGCAAAAGGTAAAATTACCCTTGACCCTTGATCCGGTACGCGCTGCGCAGAAGCGTTTAGACTATGTTGGTGTCTATGCTTCCGAGCAGTTAACGCGCTTAGCTGAATCTGTGGTCAGCGTGGACAGCGATGTCTCCGCTGAAATGTCCTTTTCAATCGACAATCAGCGGTTGGCTGTGATCCGCGGGCATGCCGACGTTAGCGTAACGTTGCAGTGCCAGCGCTGTAATCAGCCATTCCAGCATCACCTCCACGTAACGTATTGTTTCAGTCCGGTCGCCAATGACGAGCAGGCTGAAGCATTGCCGGAAATTTACGAGCCGATCGACGTCAATGAATACGGCGAAGTCGATCTGCTGGCGATGGTCGAAGATGAAATCATCCTCGCCTTGCCGGTGGTTCCGGTGCATGAATCTGAACACTGTGAAGTGTCCGACGCGGACATGGTGTTCGGTAAGCTGCCTCCCGAGGCGGAAAAACCGAATCCATTTGCCGCACTAGCCAGTTTAAAGCGAAAGTAATCAAGGAGTAAGGTCCATGGCCGTACAGCAGAACAAAAAAACCCGCTCTTGCCGTGGTATGCGTCGTTCCCACGATGCGCTGACCACTGCAACCGTCTCTGTTGACAAGGTTTCCGGTGAAACTCACCTGCGTCACCACGTCACTGCGGACGGTTTCTACCGCGGTCGCAAGGTCATCGCTAAGTAATACAGCTCTGTATTAACAAGGCGATACCTTGACTCGTCTAACCCTTGCGTTAGATGCGATGAGCGGGGACTTTGGTCCCTGCATCACAGTGCCTGCCGCGCTGCAGGCACTGACTTCAATTTCGTCACTGTCCCTTTTGTTGGTCGGCCAGCCCGACGCCATCGCGCCTTACCTTTCCGCCGCAGACGCTTCACTGCGCTCCCGGCTACGGGTGGTGGCAGCCGAAACCGTGATCCCTAACGACGCCAAGCCGTCACACGCCATCCGCAACAGTCGCGGCAGCTCAATGCGCATTGCGCTGGAGCTGGTGAAGCGCGGCGAAGCCCAGGCGGTGGTCAGTGCGGGAAACACCGGCGCACTGATGGGGCTGGCGACGCTGTTGCTAAAACCGCTGGAGGGCATCGACCGTCCGGCGCTGGTGACGGTGCTGCCCAATCAGCGCAAGAGTAAGACCGTGGTGCTGGATCTCGGGGCCAACGTGGCTTGCAGCAGTGCCATGCTGGTACAGTTCGCCGTGATGGGTGCCGTGCTGGCAGAAGAGATTGTCGGTATCCCGGCGCCGCGCGTCGCGTTACTGAATATCGGGGAAGAAGAGTGTAAAGGACTGGACAATATCCGCGAAGCCGCCGCTGTGCTGAAGACGACGCCGGCCATCGACTATATTGGTTATCTGGAAGGCAATGACTTGCTGAGCGGAAAAACCGATGTATTGGTCTGTGACGGCTTCGTGGGTAATGTTACGCTGAAAACCATGGAGGGAGTGGTGCGCATGTTCCTCTCCCTACTGAAGCCGGCGGGCGATAAACCGCGCAGCGCCTGGTGGCTGCGCTGGCTGGGTCGCTGGATACAAAAAAGAGTGGCAAAGCGTTTCGGGCATTTGAACCCCGACCAGTATAATGGCGCTTGTCTGTTAGGATTACGTGGCACCGTAATCAAGAGCCATGGGGCGGCAAACCAACGGGCGTTCGCCGTCGCCATACAACAGGCTGTGCAGGCGGTGCAACGGCAGATCCCCGAGCGGATCGCGCTGCGCCTTAAGGCTGTATTACCCAAGAGTGACTAATCGTACATGCATACAAGAATTCTCGGTACGGGGAGCTACCTGCCCGTACAAGTACGCACCAATGCTGATTTAGAGAAAATGGTGGAGACCTCTGACGAGTGGATCGTCAGCCGTACCGGCATCCGTGAGCGGCGCATTGCCGCGGCGGACGAGTCCGTCGCCAGCATGGCATTTGAAGCTGCCAAACACGCTCTGGAAATGGCACAGATCGACAAGGATGACATCGGCCTGATCATCGTGGCGACCACCTCGGCCAATAACGCGTTTCCCAGCGCGGCCTGCGAAGTCCAGAACATGCTGGAGATCCGTAACGGCTCTCCGGCCTTCGACGTCGGTGCAGCCTGTGCCGGGTTCACCTACGCGCTGAGTATCGCCGATCAGTACATTAAGGGCGGCGCGGTACGCTACGCGCTGGTGATCGGTTCGGATGTACTGGCACGCACCGTGGATCAGCGGGATCGCGGCACGGTGATCCTGTTTGGCGATGGCGCCGGCGCCGTGGTGCTGGGCGCCGCCGAGCAGCCGGGCATCCTGTCGACCCATATTCATGCCGATGGCCGCTACGGCGAGCTGCTGACGCTGCCTAACCGCCCGCGTCATACCGAGGATCAGGCGTACCTGACCATGGCAGGGAACGAGGTATTTAAAGTGGCTGTGACCGAGCTGGCGCATATCGTGGATGAGACGCTGCAGGCTAACCAGCTGTCCCGCGACGATCTGGACTGGCTGGTGCCGCATCAGGCCAACCTGCGCATCATCAGCGCGACCGCGAAGAAGCTGGGCATGAGCCTGGACAGCGTGGTGGTGACGCTGGATCGCCACGGTAATACTTCCGCGGCCTCGGTGCCGGCGGCGCTGGACGAGGCGGTACGCGACGGCCGTATCCAGCGTGGCCAGCTGATTTTGCTGGAGGCCTTCGGTGGCGGTTTCACCTGGGGCTCCGCGCTGGTTCGTTTTTGATTTTTTTTGTTCAGGAAAACACTCATGTCTACATTTGCAATGGTATTCCCCGGGCAGGGGTCACAGACCGTGGGTATGCTGGCCGATTTAGCCGCACAGTATCCGGTGGTCGAGCAGACCTTCGCCGAGGCCTCCGAGGCGCTGGGTTATGATTTGTGGAGCCTGGTGCAACAAGGGCCGGCCGAAGAGCTGAACAAGACCTGGCAGACCCAGCCGGCGCTGCTGACGGCCTCCGTCGCGATTTACCGCGTCTGGCAGCAGAACCATGGCAAACAGCCGGCGATGATGGCGGGACACAGCCTGGGTGAATACTCTGCGCTGGTCTGCGCCGGCGTACTCGACTTTACGCAGGCGGTACGCCTGGTCGAACTGCGCGGTAAGCTGATGCAGCAGGCGGTGCCGGCAGGTACCGGTGCGATGTACGCCATCATCGGTCTGGACAACGACGCCATCGCCGCCGCCTGCGCCGAGGCGGCGCAGGGGCAGGTGGTCGCGCCGGTCAACTTTAACTCGCCGGGGCAGGTCGTAATCGCCGGTGAAAAAGAGGCCGTTGAGCGCGCCGGGGCTGCCTGTAAGGCCGCCGGTGCCAAGCGTGCGCTGCCGCTGCCGGTCAGCGTGCCGTCGCACTGTGCGCTGATGAAGCCGGCGGCTGACCAGCTGGCCGAGGCGCTGAAGGCGATCGCCTTCCATGCGCCGTCCTGCCCGGTGATCAATAACGTCGATGTGACGGCGGCGACCGACGCTGATGCGATCCGCGATGCGCTGGTGCGCCAGCTCTACAGCCCGGTTCGCTGGACGGAGACCGTGCAGCTGATGGCCGCCGAAGGCGTTGATCATCTGCTGGAGATGGGCCCGGGCAAAGTGCTGACCGGCCTGACCAAGCGTATCGTCGATACCATGACCGCCGCGGCGGTGAATGACTGCGCATCCCTGACCGCCGCTCTCGAACAGTAAGACGAGGAAAACATGAGCTTAGAAGGTAAAATTGCACTGGTAACCGGCGCGAGCCGTGGCATTGGCCGCGCCATCGCCGAGACACTGGTCGCCCGCGGCGCTCGCGTCATCGGTACGGCCACCAGCGACAAGGGCGCAGAGGCGATTAGCGCTTATCTGGGCGATAACGGTATGGGAATGGCGCTGAATGTGACCGACTCTGCCTCTATCGACAGCATGCTGGAGCGCGTGCGCGCTGAGTTTGGCGAGATCGACATTCTGGTCAATAACGCCGGGATCACCCGCGATAATCTGCTGATGCGGATGAAAGATGATGAGTGGCAGGATATCCTGGACACCAACCTGACGTCGGTGTTCCGCCTGTCAAAAGCCGTCATGCGCGCTATGATGAAGAAGCGCTGTGGGCGTATTATTACTATCGGCTCCGTGGTGGGCACCATGGGGAACGCGGGGCAGGCGAACTATGCCGCGGCCAAAGCGGGCCTGATCGGCTTCAGCAAGTCGCTGGCGCGTGAAGTCGCCTCCCGCGGCATCACCGTTAACGTGGTGGCGCCTGGGTTTATCGAGACCGATATGACGCGAGCGCTCTCCGATGAGCAGCGCAGCGGTATTCTGGCCGCGGTGCCGGCCGGCCGTCTGGGGGATGCCAAAGAGATCGCCTATGCCGCTGCCTTTTTGGCCTCTGATGAGGCGGCCTACATCACCGGCGAGACGCTACATGTCAACGGCGGCATGTACATGATCTAAAAATCACGAAAACTATTTGCCTTTATTGAGCAAAACACCGCAAAATAGAGCAAAATCGTGGTTTGACCAGCCGGGATTTGGTTGCATCTTTTTCAACTTTCAATACACTACGAAAACCATCGCGCAAGCGAGTTTTGATAGGAAATTTAAGAGTATGAGCACTATCGAAGAACGCGTTAAGAAAATCATTGTTGAACAGCTGGGTGTTAAAGAAGACGAAGTTGTGAATTCAGCTTCTTTCGTTGACGATCTGGGTGCTGATTCTCTTGACACCGTTGAACTGGTTATGGCTCTGGAAGAAGAGTTTGATACTGAGATTCCGGACGAAGAAGCAGAGAAGATCACCACTGTTCAGGCCGCTATCGACTACATCGAAGCTGCAAACAAGTAAGTGAACTCATCTAGGCGGTCATTCGACCGCCTACGTTTTTCCTGCATTCATCAAGTATCACTTCCCTCCCTGGAGGACAAACGTGTCTAAGCGTCGAGTTGTTGTGACCGGACTGGGCATGTTGTCTCCTGTCGGCAATACCGTAGATTCCACATGGAATGCGATTCTTGCCGGTCAGAGTGGCATCAGCCTGATCGACCATTTCGATACTAGCGCCTATGCAACGCGTTTTGCGGGCTTAGTAAAGGATTTTAATTGCGAAGAGCATATTTCGCGCAAAGACGCGCGTAAGATGGATCTCTTCATTCAGTACGGGATCATGGCCGGGATTCAGGCCTTTCAGGACTCTGGACTGGAAATTACGGAAGAAAATGCCCCGCGTATTGGCGCCGCTATCGGCTCCGGGATCGGCGGCCTCGGCCTGATCGAAGAAAACCACGGTGCGCTGATGCACGGTGGCCCGCGCAAGATCAGCCCGTTTTTCGTTCCGTCAACCATCGTCAACATGGTGGCTGGGCATCTGTCCATCATGCTGGGGCTGCGTGGACCGAGCATCTCCATTGCGACGGCCTGCACCTCTGGCGTGCATAACATTGGCCACGCGGCGCGAATGATCGCGTATGGCGACGCCGATGCCATGCTGGCCGGCGGCGCAGAGAAGGCGAGTACGCAGCTGGGCGTCGGCGGATTTGGCGCCGCACGCGCGCTCTCGACCCGCAATGATAACCCGCAGGCGGCGAGCCGTCCGTGGGACAAAGATCGCGACGGCTTCGTGCTGGGCGACGGCGCCGGTATTCTGGTGCTGGAAGAGTATGAACACGCCAAGGCGCGCGGTGCCAAGATCTATGCCGAGCTGGTTGGCTTTGGCATGAGCAGCGACGCCTACCATATGACGTCACCGCCGGCCGATGGCGCCGGTGCCGCGTTGGCGATGGAAAATGCGCTGCGCGATGCGGGGCTTACCCCGGGGCAGGTCGGCTATATCAACGCCCACGGCACCTCTACGGCGGCCGGCGATAAGGCGGAGACCCAGGCGGTCAAGAATGTCTACGGCGCCGATGCGGCCCGTGTGATGGTCAGCTCGACCAAGTCGATGACCGGCCACCTGCTGGGCGCCGCCGGCGCGGTAGAGTCCATCTTTACCATTCTGGCGCTGCGCGATCAGGTGATCCCGCCGACCATTAACCTGGACAACCCGGATGAGGGTTGCGATCTGGACTTCGTGCCGCACGAAGCCCGTCAGGTCAGCGGTCTGGAGTATGCGCTGTGCAACTCCTTTGGCTTCGGCGGTACCAATGGCTCCATTATTTTCCGCAAGGTGTAATGGCGTATCGCTGGGAAATGGCTCCTTCGGGGGCCATTTTTTTTGTCCCGGCGGTTAGAATAGGGCGATGCGCTGGGATGAAGGGAGATGCGAATGTATTGGCTTGACGGAGAGGCGCGCCAGCAGATCGACCTGTGCGATCGCGGGCTGCAGTATGGCGACGGCTGTTTCAGCACGGCCCGCATCGCCAACGGCCGGATCGACGGGCTACGGGCGCACCTGGCCCGGATGCAGCACGCCTGCGAACGCCTGATGATCCACGGCGTGGACTGGTCGCGCTGGCAGGCCGAGGCCGAGCAGTATGCGGCGACTCGCGATGAGGGGGTCCTGAAGGCGATCGTCACCCGCGGCTGCGGTGGACGAGGCTATGATCCCGCCGGGAGCTATGCTCCGCGGCGGATCTTTAGCACGGCGCCGTTCCCTGCGCACTATTCGGCGCTGCGCGAGCGTGGGATAAGCCTGGTCGTGAGCCCGGTCAGGCTGGCACACCAGCCGCTGCTGGCGGGGATCAAGCACCTGAATCGATTAGAGCAGGTGCTGATCCGGGCCAGCCTGGCGCAGACGCAGGCGGATGAGGCGCTGGTGCTTGACACCCGGGATAACCTGGTGGAATGCTGTGCGGCCAATTTGTTCTGGCGCAGCGGCCAGCGGGTGTTTACCCCGCGCCTGACCCGCTGCGGCGTGGATGGGCTGATGCGCCAGCGCATCTGCCGGGTGCTGGCGCACAGCGAGTATCGCCTGTCCGAGGTCGAGGCCGGCCTGCCGGCGCTGCTGGCGGCCGATGAAGTCGTGGTGTGCAATGCGCTGATGCCGCTGCTGCCGGTGCGCCGGGCAGCGACGCAGGTGTTTAGCGATCGCACGCTGTATCAATTTTTATTGCCGCACTGCCTGCGGGTTGAGGCATAGCGGTGTAACGGCGGTTGAATGAAGAGAAAACGGATAGCCTTGATTGCGGCGTTGGCGCTGCTGTTGCTGGGCGGTTTAGGCGTGATGGGGTATCACCAGGTGGAGCGCTTCGCCCGCACCCCTTTGCCCTTGAGTCAGCCGACCCTGTTTAAGCTGCCCGCCGGCAGCGGACGGGAGATGCTACAGGCGCTGCTGGTGCGCGATCGCCTGATCCGCTCCGGACGCTACCTTCCCTGGTTGCTGCAGTTGGACCCGGCGTTGGCCAAGTTTAAGGCGGGGACCTACCGGCTGACGCCCGGGATGACGGTGCGCGACATGCTGGCGCTGTTCAGCAGCGGGCGCGAGGCACAGTTTGATCTGCGCTTTATCGAGGGAACCCGGTTCAGCGACTGGTTGAAGGTGCTGGCCGGGGCGCCGCAGCTGAAGCATACCCTACAGCGTGAGAGCGAGGCGCAGATCGCCCAGCGGCTGGGGATCGCGCCGGGGCAGTCGCTGGAGGGGTGGCTCTATCCCGATACCTATCGTTATACCGCCGGCACCACGGATCTGATGCTGCTGAAGCGCGCACATGCCCGGATGGAGCAAGAGGTGGCGCAGCAGTGGGCGCAGCGTGACGTTGCGCTGCCCTATAAGAGTCCACAGCAGATGGTCACCATGGCCTCGATCGTAGAGAAAGAGACCGGGCTGAGCGAGGAGCGCCCCAAGGTGGCCTCGGTATTCATCAATCGTCTGCGCATCGGGATGCGCCTGCAAACCGATCCGACGGTGATCTATGGCCTGGGAAATGCCTATAATGGCAACTTGACGCGGCGCGATCTTCAGCAGCCGACCCCTTATAACACCTATGTCATCGCCGGTCTGCCGCCGACGCCCATCGCCATGCCGAGCAAGGCCTCGTTGGTCGCCGCGGCGCACCCGGCCAAGACGCCCTATCTCTACTTCGTGGCGGATGGGCAGGGGGGGCATGTATTTAGCACTAATCTGCAAAGCCACAATCAGGCGGTGCGCGCCTATCTGCAGGTATTAAGGGATAAGAATGAAAAGTAAGTTCATCGTGATCGAGGGGCTGGAGGGCGCCGGCAAGACGACGGCGCGCGACGTGGTGGTAAATGAGCTGCGCCGCCACGGCATTCAGGAGGTGGTCTTCACCCGTGAGCCGGGCGGAACGCCGCTGGCCGAGCATCTGCGTACCCTGGTGAAAGAGGGAGTCGATGGCGAAACGCTGACCGACCGCGCCGAGGTGCTGATGCTGTATGCCGCCCGGGTTCAGCTGGTTGAAAATGTGATCAAACCGGCGCTGGCGCGCGGCGCCTGGGTGGTGGGCGATCGCCACGATCTGTCGTCCCAAGCCTATCAGGGCGGGGGGCGCGGCATCGATACCCACCTGATGCAGACCCTGCGCGATACGGTACTGGGCGACTTTAAACCCGATTTGACGCTGTATTTGGATATCCCGCCGCAGCAGGGGCTGGCGCGGGCGCGCAGCCGCGGTGAGCTGGATCGCATTGAGCGGGAGTCTCTGGCCTTCTTTGAGCGCACCCGTGCCCGTTATCTGGCGCTGGCCGCCGCGGATGAGTCGATCGTGACCCTGGATGCCGCGCAGCCGCTGGCGCAGGTCAGTGCGGCGATCCGTCGTGCGCTGCGGGCCTGGCTGGCGTCTCAGGAGGCGCAGGCGTGAACTGGTATCCCTGGCTCAACGGGCCGTATCGCCAGCTGCTGGTGCAGCATCAGGAGGGGCGCGGTCACCATGCGCTGCTGCTGCATGCCATCGACGGCATGGGCGAGGCGTCGCTGGTGTACGCTCTGGCCCGCTGGCTGCTCTGTCAGCGCCCGCAGGGGGAGAAGAGCTGTGGCGAATGCCATGCCTGCCGCCTGATGATGGCGGGCACCCATCCCGACTGGCACGTGCTGCAGCCGGAGAAGGGCAAGTCGACGCTGGGCATTGAACCGGTGCGTCAGGTCATTGAGCAGCTGCAGAGCCATGCCCAGCAGGGGGGCGCCAAGCTGGTGTGGATCGCCCGCTGCGAGCAGCTCAGCGAAGCCGCGGCCAACGCCCTGCTGAAGACGCTGGAAGAGCCACCCGCGCAGACCTATTTCCTGCTGGGAACCCGCGAGCCGGCGCAGCTGCTGCCGACGTTACGCAGCCGCTGTTTTTATCTCTATCTCGCTCCGCCGGCCGAGGACGCCAGCCTGCGCTGGCTGGCACAGCAGATGCAGGGGGATGCGCAGGCCCAGCGCAGCGCCCTGCGCCTGAGCGCGGGGGCGCCGGTGGCGGCGCTGGCGCTGCTGCAGCCGCCGCGCTGGGCCCAGCGCGAGTCGCTGTGTCTGGCGCTGGAGCAGGCGCTGGAGAGCCGCCAGTGGCTGACGCTGCTAGGCGCCTTGAACCATGAGGACGGCACCGAGCGGCTGGGTTGGCTGTGCGCCCTGCTGCTGGATGCCTTGAAGCTGTGCCACGGTGCCGCGGCCAGCGTGGCGAACTGCGACCGCCTCCCGTTAATCCAGCGGCTGGCGGTCGGCCTCGGCGAGGCCGATCTGCGGCGCCTGCTGCAGGCGTGGATCGCTTGCCGCCACCAGCTGCTGGCGACGCCGGGCGTAAACCGTGAATTGATGCTTATGCGCCAGCTTTGCGCATGGGACGCACCCGCACCGGCCCACCCGTGAGCCGGTCATAGACAGACTGTAGGTTTCTTATGTATCTAGTGGATTCGCATTGCCATCTTGATGGCTTGAACTATGAGACGCTGCGCGACGGCGTCGACAGCGTGCTGGCCGATGCCCGTGCGTGCGGCGTAGGTTTTGTGCTAGCGGTCGCGACGACGCTACCGGGCTACCGCAGCATGCGTGAGCGGATCGGCGAGCGACGCGATGTGGCATTCTCCTGCGGAGTTCATCCGCTGAATTTGGACGGTGGCTATGACTACGAGGCGCTGCGCAGCCTGGCGGCGCAGCCGGGCGTAGTGGCGCTGGGGGAGACCGGACTCGACTACTACTATCAGCAGGATAATATCGCCCTGCAGCAGGATTCGTTTCGCCAGCATATCCGCATCGGCCGCGCGCTGGGCAAACCGGTGATCGTGCATACCCGCGATGCGCGGGACGACACGCTGGCTATTCTGCGCGAGGAGGGGGCGGAGGCGTGTGGCGGTGTGCTGCACTGCTTCACCGAAGATCGCGCGACGGCGGCGGCGCTGCTGGATCTCGGGTTTTACATCTCCTTCTCCGGCATCGTGACGTTCCGCACCGCGGACGCCCTGCGTGAGGTGGCCCGCTATGTGCCGCTGGATCGCCTGCTGGTGGAGACCGACTCGCCTTATCTGGCGCCGGTGCCGCACCGCGGAAAGGAGAACCAGCCGGCCTATGTGCGCGATGTCGCTGAGTACCTGGCTGTGCTGAAGGGCGTCGAACCACGACAGCTGGCCGCACAGACCAGCGCGAATTTTAGTCGTTTGTTTGGTGTGACCCTGCCTGAGGCGGATTAATATATTTTATGCTGTGTAAAAATGCCCGCTGTTGGGCATTTTTTATGCTGCGCGCCGCGCCTCCAAGGGGATAATAATTCAGCAAAACCGCCTATAAAGGCGCTTTTTTTTTCTGCAAATGTTAAATAGATCGCTGTAATGTGTGAAACGTGACAGCCATCAAACACAATACAGCCTATTTATTTTACTCTGCGTAAAAAATACGAGGGTGCATAGACACCCGACGTCCGGGGCTCTCTTCCCTGCGGCGGCGCGCTGTTTCCGGCGCGGATGAAAAGAGCATTTTTACTCAGGAGCACACTCAACTATGTTTAAAAACGCATTTGCCAACCTGCAAAAGGTCGGTAAGTCACTGATGCTGCCGGTATCCGTCTTACCTATTGCCGGTATCCTTCTCGGCGTCGGCTCGGCAAACTTTAGCTGGCTGCCCGCGGTGGTTTCCCATGTAATGGCGGAGGCAGGTGGTTCGGTATTTGCCAATATGCCGCTGATCTTCGCTATCGGCGTGGCGCTGGGGTTTACCAATAATGACGGGGTATCAGCCCTGGCCGCCGTGGTCGCCTATGGCATCATGGTGAAAACCATGGCCGTGGTGGCGCCGTTAGTGCTGCATTTACCGGCGGAAGAGATTGCCGCGAAGCATCTGGCGGATACCGGGGTGCTCGGCGGGATCATCGCCGGCGCTATCGCTGCCTATATGTTTAATCGCTTTTATCGCATCAAGCTGCCGGAGTATCTGGGCTTTTTTGCCGGTAAACGCTTTGTGCCGATCATCTCCGGCCTGGCCGCCATCGCCCTGGGCGTGGCGCTCTCCTTCATTTGGCCGCCGATTGGCACCGCGATTCAGCACTTTTCCCAGTGGGCCGCCTATCAGAACCCGGTGGTCGCCTTCGGTATCTATGGTCTGGTCGAGCGCGCGCTGGTGCCGTTTGGCCTGCACCATATCTGGAACGTACCGTTCCAGATGCAGATCGGTGAGTATGTGAATGCGGCGGGTCAGGTATTCCACGGCGATATTCCGCGCTATATGGCCGGCGATCCGACGGCGGGTAAACTCTCCGGCGGCTTCCTGTTCAAAATGTACGGCCTGCCGGCGGCGGCGATCGCCATCTGGCATTCGGCGAAGCCGGAAAACCGCGCTAAGGTGGCCGGTATCATGATCTCCGCGGCGCTGACCTCATTCCTGACCGGGATCACCGAGCCGATCGAGTTTGCCTTTATGTTCGTGGCGCCGATCCTGTATGTGATCCATGCGATTCTGGCCGGTCTGGCGTTCCCGATCTGTATCCTGCTGGGGATGCGCGACGGAACCAGCTTCTCACATGGCCTGATCGACTTTATCGTTCTGAGCGGCAACGGCAGCAAGCTGTGGCTGTTCCCGATCGTCGGCCTGTGCTACGCGCTGCTGTACTACGTGATCTTCCGCGTGCTGATCGTCAAGCTGAACTTGAAGACGCCGGGCCGTGAGGAGAGCAGCAGCGAGCAGAGCGCGCAGAGCGGCAACGACATGGCTGCGTCGCTGGTACAGGCATTTGGCGGTAAAGAGAACATTACAAACCTGGACGCCTGTATTACCCGTTTGCGCGTCAGCGTCGCCGACGTCGCTAAGGTGGATCAGGCCGGGCTGAAGAAGTTGGGGGCTGCCGGTGTGGTGGTGGCGGGCTCTGGGGTTCAGGCCATCTTCGGTACCAAGTCCGATAACCTGAAGACCGAAATGGACGACTATATTCGTAGCCATTGATGCAAGTACGTGATGCGCCTTTGACAGGGTGATTACGTTCGTTCGCCCCCGCTGTGACGGGGGCTTTTTTTTGCCCGTCCCACCGTGATAGACTCCCTCCCGTTTTTGCTACGCGATCTTCTCTTTCACACCTGCAGCGGATTGGTAAATAAATTCAGTTAATCAATTAAGTCGAACACAATTTAATATTGAATTCGTGTGGCATTGACTCTGATTTTAATATCAAAAAATTATTCTAATGTTATTCTTTGACTGGATTTATCCTTTTCGCCTTCCTATCGCGCGGGACTGAGCCAGAATAGTCGCTTTTTTGCCATGGGGCTGCGAATTGAATATTTATTAAAAGAAATACATTAGGTTTTATTTATTATATATGGAGTATATATCGGCCCGGGCCGACAGTACGACAGCGTTAACGTAGGCGCCCCCCTATTTTCACACCATGGTCGCTAGGCGGAGTATCGAACTGGGCGTGAGGGTGCGCTCCCTATTCATTCTGTTGTATGGATAAATAAAGCAAAGAGGATTTTTCAAGGGAGTGCGCCGGAGATAGCACGTGGCACTTTGGAGAGGACCGTCGGGTCCGACAAGGAACCCGGTAGGTGGCAGATCGTCTTGGTGAATACCCTGTGGGTGTTAACATTAAATTCTCCGCGCTTATTTCATTATCTCTGAATCGTTTTGTTATCAATGGCGACGCTGTGTTCATCATAAGGATTTGATATGAACAAAATTTTTTCATTAAAATACAGTAATATTTCTGGTGGTTATATCGCGGTGGCCGAACACTGTCGCGGTGCGAAAAAAACAGGGCGCCAAAAAATCAATCCGGGGATATCGCCACTGCTGTTTTTTGGCGCCTTGCTGAGTGCGTCGCCGGGCATTGCCAGCGTGGTCAGCGACGAGATCCCTTATTCGGTGTTTCGCGACTTCGCGGAAAATAAGGGCGTATTTCAGCCCGGCGCTGAAAACATAGAAATTTATAATAAAGCGGGCGAGCTGGTTGGCGTCCTTGATAAGGCGCCGTTTCCCGATTTCAGCTCGGCCTCCGCCTCCTCTGGCATCGCAGCGCTGGTGGCACCGCAGTACATTGCCGGCGTCGCCCATAACGGCGGCTACTCTTCGGTCTCCTTCGGCGATAGCAGCAATAACTATCGTCTGGTAGATCGCAATGAGTATGGCGTGCAGGATTTCCATCTTCCCCGATTAAATAAAATCGTTACCGAGGTGGTGCCCATCCCGATGACGACGGCGGGCATCGCTCGGGATACCTATAAAAACACCGCCCGTTTCCCGATCTTTTACCGCGTAGGCAGTGGTAATCAGTACACGAAGACGCGAGATGGGAGATTACGGCACCTGCAGGGTGCCTACGGCTATTTGACCGGGGGCACCATCGGGGTGCCGGGGATTTCAGATCACACCATTGTCGCCAACCCAGGCGATACCTTTGATCCGATCAATGGGCCGCTGGCCAGCTACGGTGCACCGGGAGACAGCGGTTCGCCGCTGTATACCTATGATGCCCAGGAGGGGCGCTGGGTGCTGGTGGCGGTGCTGCGGAGCTACAACGGCGACTCCGGCCGCACCAACTGGTGGGTGGTGCTGCCGACCGATTTTATCCATGCGGAGATGGCGAAGGACAGCGATCCGGCGGTCACCTTCACAGCGGGTCAGGGCGCGCTGCAGTGGACCTACGATAGCCGCTCGAACAGTGGCTCCCTGTCCCAGCCGCGGAGCACCGTTCAGTTTACCATGCATGGGCAGGCGGGGAATGACCTGAATGCCGGTAAAAACCTTCTCTTTCAGACTGATGGCTCAGGTGCGGGCGGCGAGATCCTGCTGCAGAATACGATTAACCAGGGGGCCGGGGTGCTGACCTTTGAGGACAGCTACCGCGTTACGCCGCAGAATAATCAGACCTGGGTTGGCGGTGGCATCATCGTGAATTCGGAGGCTACCCTCGATTGGCAGGTCAACGGCGTGGCGGGCGATAACCTGCACCGCCTGGGGAGTGGAACCCTCTATGTTCGTGGCGTGGGGATCAACGAAGGCGGACTGAAGGTGGGCGATGGCCTGACCCTGCTGGATCAGCGTCCCGATGCGGCAGGCAATGTGCGTGCCTTTAGCTCTCTGAATATCGCCAGCGGACGCCCGACGGTAAAATTAATGGCGGACGGTCAGCTTGATCCGGACACCGTGACCTGGGGCTTTCGCGGCGGGGTGCTGGATCTCAATGGCCATGATATGGCCTTTCATACGCTGCGTATGGCCGACTATGGCGCTAAGGTGACCAATTCTGCCGATGCCCGTGCACAGCTGAGCCTGAACTACCAGCCGCTGAATTACCTGTCGGCAGTGGCCTATCCGTTACGGGGCTGGACCGATGCCCGGGTCGGGACGCCGGGCGATCTGTATCGGTATGAGAATCGGCATACCAATACGGTGGATTACTTTTTACTGAATACCAGCGGCAACTATGGCTATTTTCCCACCAACCAGACCAGCAACGGCCCCTGGACATACTTGGGACATGACGAGGCGAGTGCGCGGCAGACGTTGATGCTGAATGAACAGCGGCGCAGCCAAATCATACACGGCCAGTTCAGCGACAATCTGGATATTGTCAATCTTGCAGAGCCTGGGATGATCGGGACGACGGTGTTCGATGGCCGCGTGGCAATAACCGGCGACTTTAGCCAACGCGGCGGCAGTTTGCAGTTTCAGGGGCATCCGGTGACCCATGCGCGCGATTTCTCCACCGGACGGCCGCCGGTCTCTGCTGACCAGCCCGATTGGGAGGCGCGCAGCTTTGCACTCAATACGCTGACGCTGACACAGGCGGACTTTAGTCTGGCGCGTAATGCGGTGTTGCTGGGTGATATTCAAGCCGATGCCAGCCGCGTTATCTTGAACAGTAATCGCGTCTTTGTAGATAGCCGGGACGGTGAGGGAGTGACCTCGGCCGATACCGATGTTAGCGAGGGGCAGCTGTCCGCAGAGGTTGTGGCACGCAGTGAGCATCAGGGCAATATCCTCCTGGAGAATCGTTCGATACTGGTTGCTGGCGGCTTGCTTAACGGTGCTGTTACGGCGGCCAATAGCCTCGTGGCGCTGATGGCGGACAGTGAGCATACCGGCGATATCGCAGCGAGGGATAGTCTGCTGTGGTTGGTGTCCGGCGCGGAGCAGCTGGGGGATCTCCAGCTGAGCGGCGTCGCGCAGCTGACCTCGTTGGGTGGGATCGTGGGCAACCTGAGCGCGGCTGCCGGTGCCGCCCTGCTGGAGCAGGGCAGCCAGCTGCAGGGCGATGTGACCCTGACGGACGGCGCGACGCTGATCTCCCGGGGGCAGACCCGGGGGAACCTGAGCGCCGATGCCAGCGCGCTCACGCTGGAGAGCGGTGCGGTCCAGCAGGGGGATCTCCAGCTGAGCGGCGGCGCGCAGCTGACCTCGCAGGGTGGGATCGTGGGCAACCTGAGCGCGGCTGCCGGTGCCGCCCTGCTGGAGCAGGGCAGCCAGCTGCAGGGCGATGTGACCCTGACGGACGGCGCGACGCTGATCTCCCGGGGGCAGACCCGGGGGAACCTGAGCGCCGATGCCAGCGCGCTCACGCTGGAAAGCGGTGCGGTCCAGCGGGGGGATCTCCAGCTGAGCGGTGGCGCGCAGCTGACCTCGCAGGGTGAGATCGAAGGCCGCCTGCGCGCGGAGGGCAGTTCAGCCCTGCTCGCGCAGGGGAGCCTGCACCGGGGCGGCGATATCGGGTTAAGTGATGGCGCGACGCTAGCGTTGGCGGGGCGTAATCAGAGCGCTATCGGCGCCGAGGCGAGTCTGCTGGCGCTGGGGCGCAGCGCCGAGCAGCGAGGCGATGTTGCGCTTAGCCAGTCGCTCCTGGTCAGCGGGGGCCGCAGCCAGGGAACGCTCAGCCTGAGCGACAGCGGGGCCTACTTTGGGCAGGCGAGTCAGCACCGGGGCGATCTCTCCCTGCAGGGCGATGACGCCTGGTTGGCGGTGCTGTCGGGGGCGGCGCTGCGGGGCGATCTGACTGTCGACGGCGCGGGCCTGCTGCGCTTTGGCACCTCGCCGGCGCCGGAGATCGCCATTGCCGCCACGCCGCCCGCCGCCGGGCTGGCGGACTACCGCGGCCGCATTGCGGCGCCGGAGGCCCGGGTTGAGATGCGCGATACCCTGTGGCGCATGAGCGGCACCTCCACGCTCGGCTCGCTGCGGGTCGAGGAGTCCCTGATCACCGCGACCGACGGCGCCTTTATGACCCTGAGCGTAGACCGTCTGCACGCCGACGGCGCTGCGCTGGTGCTGCGCGCCGACGCTGGGATCAGCGATCGGCTGGTGATCAACGAGCGCCTGAGCGGCGGTAACAATACCGTGCTGGTGAACTATCTGGAGCCGACGCTGCCGGAGGGGCAGCTGGATGTGAGCCTGATCAGCGCCCCGGTGGGCAGCGACCGGGAGACCTTTACCGCCCACCGGCAGCATATGGGCTTCAGCGAGGTGATGCCGGCGCTGATCACCCGGGAGGCGGACAGTCAGCTGGAGTGGGTGCTGAGCGGTTTTGATGTGACGCCGGATAGCGAGCGTGAAGAGGACGCCGCCAGCCTGCTCTCTCTGAACTACCGCAGCTTTATGGCCGAGGTGCAGTATCTGGATAAACGCCAGCTGGATCTGCGCAACGGTCCGGCGGGCACCGGCGCCTGGGCTAGGGTTCTGCACGGGGCGGGCAGCGCGGCGGAAAACTACCGCGACCGCTATCTGCACCTGCAGCTGGGGGCCGATCGCCGCTATGGACTGGGGGATGAGAGTGACCTGCTTGCCGGCGTCACCTTCACCTTTACCGACGGCCGGGCCAGCGGCGACGCCTTTAGCAGTAGGAGTCGAGCGCTGGGGGCCGGGCTGTATGCCACCGCGCTGTTCCCCTCCGGACTATTTGTCGATCTGAACGGTAAATATGTCCACCACAGCACCGAGTACCAGGTCAACCTAGCGGGGCTGGGGGAGCGCAAGGCGAGCAACCACGCCTGGTACGCGCGCGCTGACGTGGGCTACCGCTACGAGCTGGGCGAGAGCGCCTTTGTCGAGCCGCACCTGGAGCTGGTGTACGGTACGTACTCATCCACCCGCTTCGACTGGCAGGATCAGGGGATGGCGGTGTCACTGGCTCAGCCGCGCTTTACGCCGCTGCTGGCGACGGCGGGCGTTGCGCTGGGCAAACGCGTCGATATCGGGGAGTGGCAGACCACGCTGCGCGCGGGGCTGGATTACCAGAGCGCGCTGAGGCCGGCGGGGGATACGCGGCTGCGTGACGCCAGCGGCGAGAGGACGATCCGCGGCGAGCGCGACGGCCGGCTGCGCTATAGCCTGGGGGCCGAGAGCCGGATAGGCGACGCACTGCAGCTGGGACTGGAGGTGGAGCGCAGCAGCCTGGGGGATTACAACCTGGACTACAGCGTGCAGGCAACCCTGCGCTATCGCTTCTAAAAGGAGGCGCCCGCGGGAGAGGCGGGCGCGAAGCCGGAGCGTGAATGTACTGAGGGGAGCGGCAGAACCGCCCGAACGCGCTCAGCCGTTCAGCAGGTGGCCCATTTTGGCGGCCTTGGTCGCCAGGTAGCGTTCGTTCTGCGGGTTGCGGCCGACGATCAGCGGGACGCGCTCGACGATATTGATCCCCGCCTGGGTAAGAATATCGACTTTGTTCGGGTTGTTGGTCAGCAGCCGGACCTGGCTGACGCCCAGCAGTTTGAACATGTCAGCACACAGGGTAAAGTCGCGCTCGTCGGCGGCAAAACCCAGCTGATGATTGGCCTCGACGGTATCGGCGCCCTGATCCTGCAGGGCATAGGCGCGAATTTTATTCAGCAGGCCAATGTTACGCCCCTCTTGGCGGTGGTACAGCAGAATGCCGCGCCCCTCTTCGGCGATATGCTCCAGCGCGGCCTCGAGCTGAAAGCCACAGTCACAGCGCAGGCTGAACAGCGCATCGCCCGTCAGGCACTCGGAGTGAACACGCGCCAGCACCGGTTTCTCGCCGCTGATGTCTCCATAAACCAGAGCCAGATGATCGTGACCGGTGGCAATCTCTTCAAAGCCGACCATTAAAAAATCGCCCCATGGCGTCGGCAGCTTTGCCTCTGCCACTCGTTTAAGCTGCATGTTTGTCTCCACAACCGTATCATTTTTGTCATCGTGACAGCGTCACCTTTTGCGGCGCTCACTGTGGATGCTGATGACACAGTGATGCTATCGGAGTACGTGACGCCTTCCTAACTTTGTCCTAAAAGCCTGACGCTATTTTGCCACAAAACGGACGGCGATCCCGGCTTGGAAAGCACATTTATTGCCACCTAGGTTGAAAAAAACGGAATAAAAATACTGCATAAATGGCAGAAGTATTATTGGATATAGAGATCTGCAGGAAAAGGTTAGCGGCTCAGGAGCGAACGAATGATGATGGTGGTCAAAAAGAGCGCGCCCGCGCTGCTGGTGCTGCTGCTGCTTCCCCTGGCGCTGTTGATGGGAGGCGGGCGCTGGTCCCCGGGCCCGCCGGGGGGCGACGGCCCATACTGGTTTGCCGTCACACAGAGCGTCAGCCAGCCGTGGGGAATACTCAGCGCCGCGCTGTTGGGTGGGGTGATGGTTCGCCTGTTGGCGCTGCGCGGGCGGGCCGCGCTGCGCCTGTTTCTGTTGCTGATGCTGTGCGTCGGCAGCGCGCAGAGCATCAATGCGGGGATCAAGTGCGCCATCCAGGCGCCGCGCCCCTATGTCCTTCATCTGACGGCGGCGGCGGGCGTGGCGCCCGCTGATTTTTACGCCCGCAGCGCGGCGGAGCGGCGCGAGTGGGTGCGGCGCCACGTCGCGTCGCAGCCGGGCTGGTTGGGCGACCACTGGGCGCGGGAGACGGGGTTTGCCTTTCCCTCTGGCCATGGGCTGTTTGTCGCAACCTGGGTAACGCTGGCCGCGATGGTGCTGCCTCGGCGACGCTACGCTGTGATGGTGCCGCTGTTGGCATGGGCGGCGGCGGTGATGTACAGCCGCTTTGCGCTGGGGATGCATTGGCCGCGCGATCTGCTGGCCGCCGCGCTGCTGGGCTGGCTATGGGCACTACCGTTCGGCTGGTATATTCGCCGCCGGGGGCTGGACGGGGAGGCGGATTGGGTAAAATGACGCCGCTTACCGCTGCGCAACTGTACCGCAGCACAGCGCGGATATAAGAATCCCGTGCCTTTCTGGCGGGCGGGGTTTCCATGCCCTATGAGTAAATGTTAATTTAGGGGTGGTTTCGATTTTTTAAGCATTATTCATTTGCTTAACCTGAACAACAGGAAGAAATGTGAAATATTTGCTGATTTTTCTGATCGTCCTGGCCATTTTTGTACTGTCTGTCACCCTTGGGGCGCAAAATGATCAGGTAGTGGCCTTCAACTATCTGTTGGCTAAGGGCGAGTATCGCCTGTCGACGCTGCTGGCGACGCTGTTTGCCGCCGGTTTTATCCTTGGCTGGGTGATCTGCGGCCTGTTCTATCTGCGCGTACGCCTGGGACTGGCGCGGGCGCAGCGTAAAATTCGCCGCCTGGAGCAGCAGCTGGCGCCGGCGGCGCCGCAGGGCAGCGGCGCCATGGCCTCGGCTGCGAAGGAATAACCGCTATGCTTGAGCTGCTGTTTCTGCTTCTCCCGGTAGCGGCTGCCTACGGCTGGTATATGGGGCGCAGGAGCGCACAGCAGGATAAACAGCAGGAGGCTAACCGCCTGTCGCGCGAGTATGTGACCGGGGTAAACTTCCTGCTGTCTAACCAGCAGGATAAAGCGGTTGAGCTGTTTTTGGACATGCTCAAGGAGGATAGCAACACCGTTGAGGCCCACCTGACGCTCGGCAACCTGTTCCGTTCCCGCGGCGAGGTCGATCGCGCCATCCGCATTCACCAATCTCTGATGGAAAGCGCCTCGCTCTCCTTTGAGCAGCGCCTGCTGGCCGTACAGCAGCTGGGGCGCGACTACATGGCGGCGGGGCTGTATGACCGGGCTGAGGAGATGTTCAGCCAGCTGGTGGATGAGGCGGACTTCAGGGTGTCCGCCCTGCAGCAGCTGCTGTTGATCCATCAGGCGACCAGCGACTGGCATAAGGCCATCGACGCGGCCGAAAAGCTGGTGCGGCTGGGTAAAGATCAGCAGCGTAGCGAAATCGCACACTTCTACTGTGAGCTGGCGTTACAGGCGATGGGCAGCGACGATCTCGATAGGGCACAGAGCCTGCTGAAGAAAGCCGCGGCGGCGGACAAGGGCTGTGCCCGCGTCTCGATAATGCGCGGACGGGTGTTTCAGGCGCTGGGCGAACCGGCCAAGGCGGTTGCCGCCTTTTCCCAGGTGCTGGAGCAGGATAAGGCATTTGTCAGCGAAGTGCTGCCGCTGATGGAGACGTGCTACCAGGCGCTGGAGCAGCCTGAGCCTTGGCATGACTTTTTGCGCCGCTGCGTCGATGAGGACGCCGGTGCTAGCGCAGAGCTGAT
The DNA here is from genome assembly GCF_000264765.2 of Edwardsiella anguillarum ET080813. GTDB lineage: Bacteria > Pseudomonadota > Gammaproteobacteria > Enterobacterales > Enterobacteriaceae > Edwardsiella > Edwardsiella anguillarum. The sequence goes on along the minus strand of NZ_CP006664.1, from coordinate 63,001 downwards.
GCTGGGACAGGTTATCGAGGCGCAGGAGGGGCTGGAGGCGGCGCAGGTGTATGTCAGCCGTCAGCTGCAGCGCCACCCGACGATGCGCGTATTCCACCGTCTGATCGACTACCATCTGGCCGAGGCGGAGGACGGGCGCGCCCGCGAAAGCCTGCAGCTGCTGCGTGATATGGTTGGCGAGCAGATCCGTACCAAACCGCGCTATCGCTGTCTCAAGTGCGGGTTTACGCCGCACAGCCTGTACTGGCACTGCCCCTCCTGTCGGGCTTGGGCGACCATCAAACCGATCCGCGGCCTGGACGGCCAATAGACACGATTTTACTGCGCGCCGCACGTACGCCCTAGGCAGAACGGGGCGTGCTGTGTACAATGCCGCTCCTGAAAAAGGTATTTCTCCGCTAACGCCAGATTCAGGAACCCACCATGTCACTATCTATTCCGATGCGCGCCCATAGCCACTCTCCGATCGTTGTCGCCCTCGATTATGCCGATCGCAACGCCGCCCTTGCGCTGGTGGATGCGCTCGATCCGCGCGACTGTCGCCTGAAGGTCGGCAAGGAAATGTTCACTCTGTTCGGTCCCGAGTGGGTACGTACCCTGCAGCAGCGCGGATTCGATGTTTTTCTGGATCTTAAGTTTCACGATATCCCCAATACCGTCGCTCGCGCCGTGGCGGCGGCGGCGGATCTGGGGGTGTGGATGGTCAACGTGCACGCCAGCGGCAGCGCACGCATGATGAGTGCGGCCCGGGAGGCGCTGCTGCCCTACGGCAAGGAGGCGCCGCTGCTGATCGCCGTGACGGTGTTGACCAGCATGGAGCAGGCTGATCTGCAGGCGATCGGGATCGACTTGGCGCCGGCTGACTACGCCGAGCGCCTGGCGCGCCTGACGCAGCAGTGCGGGCTGGATGGCGTGGTCTGTTCGGCCCAGGAGGCGGTACGCATCAAAGCCGCCTGTGGATCCGAATTTAAGCTGGTGACGCCGGGGATCCGGCCCGCGGGCAGTGAGGCTGGCGATCAGCGTCGGATTATGACGCCGCAGCAGGCCGTCGCCGCCGGGGTCGACTATATGGTGATCGGGCGTCCGATCACCCAGGCGGCGCAGCCGGCCGAGGCGCTGCGTGCCATTCTGGCGACGCTGGCCTAAATCGAGACGGGAGCGGGTAAAAATGCAAGAGAGTAACAGTCGCCTGGTGTATACCACCGACGCGGGGCGCATCCATGAAACGGCGGCGCCGGCGCCGCGTCCAAAGGGCGATGGCACGGTGCGTATTCAGCGTCAGACCAGCGGACGGAAAGGCAAAGGGGTATGCGTGATCACCGGTCTGGATCTGGACGATGCGGCGACGCTGGCGCTGGCGGCCGAGCTGAAGAAGCGCTGCGGCTGCGGCGGCAGCGCGCGCGACGGCGTCATCGAGATCCAGGGGGATAAGCGCGATTTGATTAAGCAGCTGCTGGAGGCGAAAGGGATGCGGGTCAAGCTCTCCGGGGGGTGAACGTGCTCCGATCCTGACAAGAAAAGCCGGCGCAAGCCGGCTTTTTTATCGGCGAACGGGGGAGTTACTTGCCAACCTGATGGCCGATAAGACCGCCGATGGCGGCGCCGCCCACGGTGCCGAGCGCGCTGCCGTCGGTCAGGATTGCGCCGCCCAGGGCACCGGCACCGGCGCCGATGGCGGTATTGCGATCGCGTTTAGACATGTTGGAACAGGCGCTGAGAGAGGCGGCAAGCGTCAGCGCGAGGGCGACCGTAGCGACGCGTTTCAGGGTACGATTCATATTGGGCTCCTTACTGCGTTCCGACACGTTTTGAGTATAGTCCATGCGCTGGCGGAACAGGGGATGACGGTGAGAGCAGTATAGGCGCGGGAAAAAGGGCGAACAGGTAAATAGTCTGATTTGCAGCGCCGCCCTGCGCCGGACGGCGCAGCGGCGCCCGCCGTCCGCGGGAGATCAGCCGTGCGGCTGGCGGCGTCGACGCAGCAGCAGCATCAGGGTACCCAGCAGTCCGCTGACCAGCAGAACCACAGGCAGGATGAGCAGGATGGACATCACCTGATCCTGGTGCTGTTTAACGAAGGGGATGTTGCTGATGGCCAGCCCCAGCCCCATGACCACGCCGACCCACAGCAGGGCGCTGATCCAGTTGAAGAGCTGAAAGCGGGCGTTATGCAGCCCGGACAGCCCGGCCAGCACCGGCAGAATGGTGCGGACAAAGGCCAAAAAGCGCCCGATCAGCAGCGCCATCAGGCCGTGGCGGTGAAACAGATTATAGGCGCGCTGGTGGTACTGGGGCGGTAGCCGCAGCAGCCAGCCCTGAACCAGGCGGGTATCGCCCAGCCAGCGTCCCTGCAGGTAGCTGAGCCAGCAGCCCAGGCTGGAGGCCACGACCAGCAGGCACAGGGTGGGGAAAAAGGGCAGTACGGAGCGGGCGATCAGGGCCCCAGAGAGCAGCAGCAGGCTGTCGCCGGGCAGGAAGGCGGCGGGCAACAGACCATTTTCCAGCACCAGCGTGGTGAACAGAATGGCATAAATGACCCAGACGATATGCGGATCGCTCAGCACGGCGAAATCTTGTGCCCACAGTGCATGCAGGATCTCTTTAATGACTTCCATTACTTTACCTTAATTAACTGCGGACAGGCTCCTGGGGAAAAATCGGATCGGATGCCCCTGACCCAGAGAGCGCAACAGACGCTGCGTCAGCCAGATAGCCAGATAGCCAGATAGCCAGATAGCCAGATAGCCAGCGTAATTACCTGCCAAATATAGCACAAGACCGCCGAAAAACGGACGCGCTGCGATGTTACCACAAATAAAATCATACAATTGTAAATCAATCTGAAATAGCGTGCAGTAATGTGACAGCGTCGGTAACGGGCTGAAAAACGGGGAGGATACCGGATTGACAGCAGACGTTTCCGTAAGCCGCTTTGACTCTGCCGTGCGGGCGTGGCGGCGCTTGTGAGGGAAACAGACTGATACAGAATGGTTGCCGCCACAACAGATTGACGCTTTCATTGTATCATTGACGGATTAGGATAGTAGCAGACCGTTTTTAGGGGAAAGCATAATGAGTAAAGCCGTTCTATGGCTGGGTGTCAGCCTGATGGCACTGTTCGTCGGCAGCGCGGCCGCGGAGCCCGATACCTCCGTGGCGATCGATGCGCCGCAGCCCGTCATCGCCGCCCACGCCGCCGCGCCCACGCCGCCGTCCGGCGCGGCGCAGGCGCAGATTAAGGTTCCCGCCGCCAGCCTGCGCTATGCACAGGCGCTGCAGCTGGCGTTTTATCATGAGGTCTACCGGCGCTGCAATCAGCAAAACAGCCTGTCACCGCTGTATAGCGCCACGGTAGACGCGCTGCGCACGGTGACCTCGCTGGGGGAGAAGAATCGCCTGACGGATCTGCTGTATAACGAGATGGCGGGCAACGCGCTGGGAATGGCGATGGCCAGCGATCCGGATCGCCAGCGCTGCGCCGTGGCCGGCGATATTTATCAGCAGCTGCTGAACAGCGCCGCGCCCGGCGCTCTGCAGCAGGATTTCCGCCTGCAGCTGCCGGCCGATGAGCCGCCCCACGCCTAGCGCTGCGTTTAGGCCAGCCCCAGCTCTTTGGCGGCGTTGGCGATGATCGCCAGCGCCCGCCGGATCTTCACTTCAGATAGGGCGCTAAACCCAAACAGCATCAGCGGCGCGCCGTTGTGCTCCATATAGGCGCATTCCGAACCGTTGCACATGCTCTGCAGCGTATCGAAGCGCACGCCGTCGCGTAGGCAGCGTTCGCGCAGCTGATTAACCCGCTGCGCCGGGAGATCGGTCTTCAGGGTCAGGTGCAGTCCCGATGAGGTGCCCAGCAGGCGCGCGCGCGGGAATAGGGCGCTAAGCCCTTCGCGCAGCAGCTTCTGCCGCGCGGCATACTCCAGCTCCAGCTTGCGCAGGTGGCGGTGGTAGCCCTGATCCTGCATAAAATCGGCCAGAAACTGTTGATACAGCCAGCTGGCGCCGTGGTTCCACAGCGCCTTCAGATTCAGGATCGGCTCCACCAGCCGATCCGGGCAGACCATAAAGCCGAGCCGCATGCCCGGCCCCAGGGTTTTGGAGAAGCTGCTCAGATAGATCACATTGTTGGCATCCTCCAGCGACTTTAGCGCCGGCAGCGGCTGCGTCCCATAGAGGAAGGTGGTGTCGTAGTCATCTTCGATCACGTAGGCGTTGGAGCGGCGCGACCAGTCGAGCAGGGCCAGGCGGCGCGTCAGCGGCAGGGTGCTGCCCACCGGATATTGGTGCGACGGGGTCACATAGGCCAGCGCGCACTGCTGCTCAGGCAGCAGATCGGTACGCAGCCCGCCGTCATCGACCGGTATGGCGTGAATATGGGGGGCGAAGCTGTTGAACAGGTTCCAGGCGCCGGAGTAGCACGGCGATTCGACGGCGATGTGCTCCTGCGGCGTCAGCAGGGTGCGGGCCAGCAGCGCCAGCCCCTCCTGCACGCCGTTGGTGACGATGATGTGCTGCGGATCGGTGTGGATACCGCGGGCGCTCGCCAGGTATTTCACCAGCTCCTGACGCAGCGACAGCAGTCCGGCCGGAGGATGATAGCGGGTCATCAGTAGGTGCTTGCTGCGCGATGCCTTGTTGTTCCAGCTGCGCCAGCGCTGCCAGGGAAAGGCCGACTCATCGGGATTGCCCAGGCTGAAGAACAGCGGGCTGTTGACATCGACGTAGGTTTCCGGCGCCTGGGTACACAGCACGCTGGGCGGATGATCCAGCTCCTGCTGCGCCGCAGGGGTCTCCGGCAGATCAATGTGGCTGGCCAGCACGACGTTATAGCCGACGCCGGGGCGGCTGGCGATGAACCCCTCCTGCAGCAGCTTCTCATAGACGGCGGTAATGGTATTGCGTGAGACCTGCAGCTTGCTGCCCAGCTCGCGGATCGAGGGCAGGCGTTCGCCGCACTGCAGCGAGCCATCGTGCAGTGCGGTATGAAACTGTTGGTAGATTTGCTTTTGCAGCGAAAGTGGGCTGTTACGGTCCAAAGTAAACGACAGCATGCCTGTTCCAAACGGGATCAATGACCTAATGGCTCCACTATTATCACAGTGGATGACGATGTGCACGCGGCATGCGCGGCTGTCCACATAAATCGTACGGCGCTGTCAGCGGCGCTCACCCATCCCAGCGGCTTAGGCACACCACAGATAGTAGAGATCAAAGGCCAACAGCAGCAGTGAGATGGCCAGATAGAACAGCAGGTGGTGACGGACGTTATCGATGAAGCGGTGAATCAGGCGATTGAACATGGGTTTTCACGGCGCAGGAGACGGAGCCTGAGTATAGGTAAAATGGCGCGCCCCCTCAACCCGGGGCGCAGACCCCTGCATTAGGCCGCCCGGGCGGACGCGGCGTCAGTAAATATGGCGGATCAGGTTATACAGATAGCACAGTTCGATGCGGTTCCTTACCCGCATCTTTTCGACCAGACGGCGCTTATAGGCATAGACGGTGCGCGGGCTGAGGCGCAGGCGCTGTGCGATACGGTGGTTGGGCGTCTGCTGCATCCAGTCGTGCATCACCATAATTTCACGCGGAGTCAGCAGCGGCCAGGCGCCGTAGCGCTGCGTCAGCAGAGGCACCGGCGACGTCTGGCGCGGGACGTGGCTGCAAAGCAGGCGTAGCAGGGCTGGCGTCATTTTTTTATTGATGAGATAAATCTCGCGCTGGAGATAGAGCGGCAGCTGAGTATAGGGGTAGTGAGCCTGGGTATAAATAAAGCAGGTCGCCCGCTGCGGATAGCGGAAAAATGTCTGCAGTGGTAGATCGCGGGGAGCGTGCTTACAATACGGCGTCAGGTTGGCCAGAATAATATCTGGGTTTTTCTCCACTCCGCCGTCGATGAGTGCATCTAAGGTTGAAATATAATTAACATTTATATTTTTTTCATTTTTAATAAAAAGATTGATTCCCAGCCGGGTATAGCGGCAGGGTTCAAGAACCAGTAGTTCCATCGGTTATCCTTAACGCTGGCATCGCCCGAGTTTGTCGTTATCGCCGCTGCGTCGGGCGCAGGCGGGAATAAGCGTGGCGGCGCGGAGAGAAAACGGCGGATAATACACAGGAGCACAGCCTAGGGTTTTATTGCCGGCGCTGTCAATGAAAAATATATTATTGCCTCTGATAATACATTATTTTTATCTTTAAAAAATAAAATATATAAATCGATAATTTATTATCGACGCCATTTCCGTTTTTATCGAAAATAATCCGGATAGTGTCGCTATCCCGACCTTTAGGCTGCTTATCCCGCGCACGGCGCAAAACGGCTCAGGCGAAAAGGGGTTAAATCATAGCCGGGCTCGGCACCCGTCGCCATGCGAACCACCAGCTCTCCCAGCGCGGTGGCAAACTTAAAGCCGTTGGCGCCCAGTCCGCTGACGATGCTGATGGCCGGGGCAGAGGGCAGAGTATCGATGATAAAGTGGCCATCGGGCGTCATGGCCACGCTGGCAATATCACCGTAGAGGCAGTCGCCGGTCTGGGGTAGAAAGGCGCGCAGGTAGTCGTGGATTTCTATATCTTCGCTGACGTCCCGCGCGCTGGGGCAACGGGCGCTTGGCGAGAGGCTGACGAGGCCGCCGTCGTAGCGCCCGGCCTTTAGGGCGCCGTCGACGGCGGGAAAACTGTAGAAGCGGGCACCCTGGGGCATCATCGCATGCAGGGCCGGGAAATGGCGCCGCTCGCTGAAGCGTGCGTCGGCCTGATACCAGGCAAAGGGTTTACACCGGGTTTGCAGCGGCAGCGTGGGCAACAGCGCGCGTACCCAGGCGCCGGCGCAGAGGGCGACGCGGCGCGCCCGCCATTCGCCGCGCGGGCCGAGCAGACGCACGCCATCGCGTTCGGCCTGCACGGCGTGCAGCGGGCAGTCAAAATAGGGGTGAGCGCCCAGTTCAGCGGCCTTTTCAAGCAGCGTGGCGATAGCCAGATGGCACTTCAGATAACCGGCGTCGGGCTCCAGCAGGGCGGCGTAGTTCTCCGGCGCGTTAATCGTCGGCCAGCGTTCACGCAGCGCGGCGCGATCCAGAGGGCGGATGGCGATCCCGTGGGCGTGGGCGCTGGCGTGGATCTCGCGGAGAAAGGCGGTATCCCGCGGCGCCAGGTTGAGCACGCCGCAGCGGTGAAACAGAGGCAGGGCGCTGATCTCCTCCAGCGCCTGCCACAGCAGCTGGGCGCGCAGGGCCAGCGGCGTATAGATCTCACCACCGGCGTCGGCGTGGCGGATAATCCGGGTGTCGCCGTGGTGACCGCCCAGGCGGTGCGGCGGGCTGTGGCTGTCAAACAGCGCGACGCGCAGACCGGCCAGCGCCGCGTAGTAACCCGCTGCCGCGCCGACGGAGCCACTGCCAACGATAGCCAGATCATAATCCATATCCGCCTCCGGGAGATGGGGCCAGGCCCCGTGGCCCGCGCATCGCCGCGGGATAGGGATAAGTATATATCGGGATAGCGGGCGCTGCATGGCGCCCCGCTATCCCGCGCGGCGGATGGGGAAAGAGAAACACCGCCGCGGCGGTGTGGGTGTGGAGCGCCGGCCAGCGCCGTAGGCGATGGGGCGGGCGCGGACGGGGGCTCGGTGCTAATCCCTTCGCCCCTAGTGTCTGATGTAGTCACTCTGCAGGCAGTCGCCGGACTCGATTTTGGCAATGCCGGCTTCCAGTATGGTGATCAGTTGCCGGGCAACGTCGGTGGTTAACCACAGGGTACGGTCAACCCGGGCATCTTCCGGTGGCTGATTCTGTGATGAAAGATAGTGAAGGCGGATCATGAGAGCGTCGTAGCTGTCTACGGTACTGATATCCCAACCGATAACGGGATGCGTCTGGATAACTTCATCCTTGCCGTTCATAAGACCCCCTTAAGCGTAGTGACTGACATGAGTTACTCACCAGGATCAATAAACGCATACCATGCGCTTTTTCAGTATATGCATCTCTGGCCCGCTCGGCCTATTTTTTCTGCACGCTGGGCGGCGTCGCTACTCGGGGTAGTCGGGAGAGAACCAGTCGTCGGCGCTTTCCCAGGTCTCCTGCAGGATGGTTTCGACGATCTCCCGATCGCTCTTGATGCCGCCCAGTACGCTCAGTCCGTTGGCGCCGGCCTGGCGCACCTGTACGGCGCAGTCGGGGTAGCGGCGCTGGATGCGGCGGGAAAACTCCTGGTGAAAGGCGTCAAGCGCACCCGGAGGCAGAGGGTTGCGCTTGTCCAACGTCAGTTCGATGCGCATGGGTAACTCCCTATGAGTAATTTACTGTAAATATATACAGCTATTGCCCCAGGGTTGCAAGGGGCGTCGGGGATTTTTCTGCGCGGCAGGTTCAGCGGATACCGTTTTCAGAGACTTTATCGACCGCGATGCCTAGCACCTCCAGTGAGCCACGCTGCGCGTCGCTTAGGCGGTAGTCGGTGATCACCCGGCTGATGGCACCGAGGGGTTGCAGCGGGTTGGGGTGGATCTGGCCGAACTTTGACGCGTCGGTCAGGATGATGTTCTCAACGCCCTTGGCCAGCACGGCGTTGACCACGTCGGCGCGCATCATGTCGCGCCCGGTAAAGCCGGCCTCGGGATGAAAGCCGTCGATGCCGATGAAGGCCTTACTGAAGTAGACTTGCTGGATGCACTGCCGGGTCAGTGGGCCGACCACGGTTTCACTGCGCTTCTGATGCAGACCGCCCATCAGGATCACATCGCAGTCGGTCTCCTTCAGCAGATGGGCGATATAGGTGCTGACGGTGACCAGCGTGACCTGTTTGCGCTCGGCTAGGTAGCGCGCCAGCAGGGCGTTGGTGCTGCCGCTTTCGATGAAGATGGTCTCCCCGTCGCTGACCAGGGACGCCGCATAGGCGGCCAGCTGCTGCTTCAGGGTGAAGTTAATCATCATGCGGGCATCGACGTCCTCGCTCTCCAGGGCGACGGCAAAGCCGTGCACCCGCCGGAGGTAGCTGCGTTTTTCTAGCTGCGTCAGATCCTGACGGATGGTGACCTCGGAAACCTGGCAGGTGCGGGCCAGGTCGGCGACGCTGATGCGACGCTGGTCGTTGACCAATTGCAGAATGCGTTGTTGTCTGGCGTTCATAGTGTCCTGTGCGGGCAGACGGCGGATGCCGGTGTGTTTCCGTGCCGTCGTTTTTCGCCATGATAACACCGCTGCCCGGCGGGATGAATACGCCGCGGGGCGTTCGCGCCACAGAGGCGCGCGCTGGCGAGGGGCCGTGGAGTGTAAGGCGTCTGTTGCGCTTATGCTGCCCAAGGTCAAAAAATCGGCGCTAGCGCACAAAAAATAGGCGAACAATCTCCACTTTATTTGATTTGAATCAATTTTGGTATGACCAAATTACCCTTTGTGATATCGTGGCCACCGTGAACGAACGACAGTAACCTTCGTCAGCCAAGCCGCCACTCTGGGTCATGCGGAAGTCATCTTTGGTTAACGAATGGTTTGCATTTTTTACCAAGGGAGAAAGCTTTGAGCGCAGCAAAGAAAAAAATCGTGATTGTTGGCGGTGGTGCCGGCGGACTCGAACTGGCAACCAGCCTGGGGCATTCGCTGGGGCGCAAGGGGAAGGCGGAGATCGTGCTTATCGATCGCAACCACAGCCACCTGTGGAAGCCGCTGCTGCATGAAGTGGCGACGGGATCGCTGGACGACGGCGTCGATGCGCTGAGCTATCTGGCCCATGCGCGCAACCACCACTTCACCTTTCAACTGGGCAGCATGACGGCGCTCGACCGTCAGTCCCGCCGGGTCACGCTGGCGGAGATCCGCGATGAGCAGGATACGCTGCTGGTCGCCGAGCGTCAGCTGGACTACGACATTCTGGTGATGGCCCTGGGCAGCACCTCAAACGATTTCGGCACGCCGGGCGTGAGTCAGAACTGCATCTTCCTGGACAGCCCGCAGCAGGCACACCGTTTCCATAACGAAATGCTTAACCTGTTCCTGAAGTACTCGGCGGCGGGAAAAACGGACGAGCAGGTGAATATCGCCATCGTCGGCGGCGGGGCCACCGGCGTCGAACTGTCCGCAGAGCTGCACAACGCGGTGAAGCAGCTGCAGAGCTACGGCTATGAGAATCTGAGCAGCGCCGCGCTGAACGTGACGCTGGTGGAGGCGGGCGAGCGCATTTTGCCGGCGTTGCCGCCGCGTATCTCCGGCGCGGCCCACCAGGAGCTGACCAATCTGGGGGTACGAGTCCTGACCAACACCATGGTGACCCGCGCCGAGGCCAACGGCCTGCAGACCAAAGAGGGCGAGTTTATCCCGGCCGATCTGATGGTGTGGGCGGCAGGGATCAAGGCGCCTGACTTCCTGCGCGATATCGGCGGCCTGGAGACCAACCGAATCAACCAGTTGGTGGTGAAGCCGACGCTGCAGACCACCCTGGATAGCCATATCTTCGCCATCGGCGACTGCGCCGCCTGCGCGCAGCCGGACGGGCGCAATGTGCCGCCGCGCGGTCAGGCGGCCCACCAGATGGCGATGCTGTGCGCTGCCAATATTCGGGCGCTGCTGAAGGCGGCGCCGCTGAAGGATTATCTCTATCACGATCGCGGGTCGCTGGTCTCCCTGTCGGAGTTCAGCACCGTAGGCAGCCTGATGGGGAATCTGACGCGGGGCTCCATGATGATCGAAGGGCGCATCGCGCGCATCATGTATGTCTCGCTGTACCGCATGCACCAGATTGCGCTGCACGGGTATATGAAGACCGGTCTGATGATGCTGGTCGATAGCATCAACCGGGTGATCCGTCCGCATCTGAAGCTGCACTGATCGCCTGGCGTGACGACGGGTGCCGCCGCGGGGCCCGTCGCTTTTCCTCCTCTTGACCCTGCCCGGCGCGGCGCGCACACTGGACAGCCCATGAATATCGCAGTGGTTGTCCAGAATGCCTCGTCTATCCGCCGTCCGTTTTTCCCTGACGCCGCAGGAGCTGATCCTGATCTTCATCACCATGCTGTGGGGTGGCACCTTTCTGATCGTGCACCGCGCCATGACGGTGAGCGGTCCGTTTTTCTTTGTCGGCCTACGCTTTGCCGCCGCCACGCTGGTGCTGGGGCTGATCTCCTGGCGCCATCTGCGCGGCTTTACCTGCCGGGAGCTGCTGTGGGGGATCTGCATCGGGGCGGCGATCGCCGCCGGCTACGGCCTGCAAACCTATGGGCTGCAGACCATCAGCAGTAGTAAGTCCGCCTTTATGACCGCGCTGTATGTGCCGCTGGTGCCGCTGCTGCAGTGGCTGTTTCTGGGGCGCCGACCGCGCCTGATGGCGTGGCTGGGCATCGGACTGGCGTTTGTGGGGCTGCTGCTGCTGGCCGGGCCGCAGGATGGCGCGCTGACGCCGGGGGCCGGAGAGACGGCGACGCTGCTCAGCACCTTGGCCATTGCGGCGGAGATCATCCTGATCAGCGGCTGCGCCGGACGGGTGGACGTGCGGCGGGTCACGGTGATCCAGCTGGCGACGGCCTCGCTGCTCGGCTTTACGCTGATGGTGCCAAACGGCGAATCGGTGCCGCCCTGTTCAAGCTACCTGCTGCTCAGCGCGCTGGGATTGGGGGTGGCCAGCGGGATCATTCAGGTGACCATGAACTGGGCGCAGCGCAGCGTTTCGCCGACCCGGGCCACGGTGATCTACGCCGGTGAGCCGGTGTGGGCCGGGGTGGTGGGGCGTATCGCCGGCGAGCGTCTGCCGGGGGTGGCGCTGCTGGGTGCGGCGCTGATCGTGGCGGGGGTGCTGATCAGCGAGCTGAAGCTGCGTCGCCGCGGCCGCCATCGCCCGGCATCAGAATTGTCCTGAATCTGCTCCATGCCGCCGCCGCGCGGTGATTTTCTCCCTTATTCCGATTGTTGCCCGGGCGCAGGCTGCGCACACTGGCGGCGATTATTGCGAAATCACCGGTCGCGTCCGTGCCCACTTCCGCGCACGGCGGGCCATTAAGGGAGAAGATCGGGATGAATAAATCCATGCTGGCCGGTATCGGTATTGGGGTGGCGGCGGCGCTGAGCGTGGCCGCTGTGGCCGGGCTGAAGGTGTTCGATGCGCCGCCGCAGTATGCGCAGGTGCTGTCGGCGGTGCCGATCCATGACACCATCAAGACGCCGCGCAGGGTGTGCCGCGACGTGGCGGTGACCCACCGCAGGGCGGTGCAGGACGAAAACCGCCTGGCGGGCTCGCTGCTGGGCGCCGTGGCCGGCGGGGTGCTGGGCCATCAGGTCGGCGGCGGCCGGGGGCGCGATGTGGCGACCGTGCTGGGCGCGCTGGGCGGCGGCTATGCCGGGAATCAGATCCAGGGGACGATGCAGCAGAATGACACCTATACCACCCGTGAGCAGCGCTGCACCACGGAGTATGATAAATCCCGTCGCCTGCTGGGCTACGATGTGACCTACCGCATCGGCGATCGGCGCGGCCGGGTGCGTATGGAGAGCGATCCTGGCCAGCAGATCCCGTTGGACGGCAACGGCCAGCTGATCATCGGGCAGGGCGATCGCCGGGCCTGAGGGAAAGAGACGCGACGCGGCCAGAGGCCGGCGCCGCTCTCCTGGGCGGGCGCGCCGCCGCTAGATCCGATGTTCGGCGAAGTCGGCCAGCAGACGCTCGACGAAGGCGAGGCGCGCCTGACGTTCGCTGAGATCGCAGATGAACTTCAGCTTGCTGGGGCCGTCCAGCCGGAAGACCCCCGGCTGCTGCTGCAGTAGGCCGATCAGATACAGCGGATCAACGTGGTTCTTTTCGCTGAACTCGATGAATCCCCCCTTATCGTGCCCCTCGATCCGACGGATCCCCAGCGCCGCGGCCTGCTGGCGCAGCGCGGCGCACTGCAGCAGGTTACGCGCCGCATCGGGCAGCGTCCCGAAGCGATCGATCAGCTCCGCGCGCAGGTCGGCGAGGGTATCCCCGTCGCCGGCGCTGGCGATACGCTTGTAGAAGGAGAGACGGGTGCCGACGTCGGGGATCATCTCCTCCGGCAGCAGGGTAGGCATACGTAGCTCCACCTCGGTCTGCTGGCTGGTGAGATCCTCCAGCGAGGGTTCGCGCCCCTCTTTCAGCGCCGTGACGGCGCTTTCCAGCAGCTCCATGTACAGCGAGAAGCCGACGCTGGCCATCTGACCGCTCTGATCGTCGCCCAGCAGCTCGCCGGCGCCGCGGATCTCCAGATCGTGCGTCGCCAGGGCAAAGCCGGCGCCGAGATCCTCCAGCGAGGCAATCGCCTCCAGCCGCTTCTGCGCATCGACGGTCATCGCCTTGGGCGGCGGGGTGAGCAGGTAGGCATAGGCCTGATGGTAGGAGCGTCCGACGCGCCCGCGCAGCTGGTGCAGCTGCGCCAGGCCAAAGTGGTCTGCCCGCTCAATGATGATGGTATTGGCGCTGGGAATATCGATCCCGGTTTCGATAATGGTGGTGCAGACCAATACGTTAAAGCGCTGGTGGTGGAAGTCGTTCATCACCCGCTCCAGCTCGCGCTCGCGCATCTGGCCGTGGCCGATAGCGATGCGCGCCTCCGGCACCAGGGTCGCCAGGCGATCGGCGGCTTTCTGGATGGTGTCGACGTCGTTGTACAGGTAGTACACCTGACCGCCGCGCAGGGTTTCACGCAGAATGGCCTCGCGCACCACCAGGCTGTCATATTCGCGGACGAAGGTCTTTACCGCCATGCGCCGTGCCGGAGGGGTGGCGATGATGGAGAGATCGCGCATGCCGCTCATCGCCATGTTCAGGGTACGCGGGATCGGCGTCGCCGTGAGCGTCAGAATATCCACATCGGCGCGCATCGCCTTGATGCGCTCCTTCTGACGCACGCCGAAGCGGTGCTCTTCGTCGACGATCAGCAGCCCCAGATCGCGCCATTGTACGTCGCCCTGCAGTAGCTTGTGGGTGCCGATCAGAATATCGACCTTGCCATCGGCGGTGTCCGCCAGCACCTGCGCCTGCTCTTTGGCGCTGCGGAAACGGGAGATCAGCTCAATGCGCACCGGCCAGTTGGCGAAGCGGTCGCGGAAGTTATCGTAGTGCTGCTGGGCCAGCAGGGTGGTCGGCACCAGCACCGCCACCTGCTTGCCGCTGTGCACTGCCAGGAAGGCGGCGCGCATAGCCACTTCGGTTTTCCCGAAGCCGACGTCGCCGCACACCAGGCGATCCATGGCCAGCGGCTGGCACATGTCGCTGAGCACCGCGTTGATGGCGATCTCCTGGTCCGCGGTGGTTTCAAACGGGAAGCCCTGACAGAACAGCTGGTAGGCCTCGCGGTCGTGGCGGAAGGCGAACCCCGCCTTGGCGGCGCGCATCGCATAGATATCCAGCAGTTCGGCCGCCACGTCGCGCACTTTTTCCGCGGCCTTCTGCCGGGCGCGGCTCCAGGCGTCGCCGCCCAGGCGGTGCAGCGGCGCGCTGTCATCGGCGCCGCCGGCGTAGCGGCTGAGCAGGTGCAGCGAGGAGACCGGCACGTACAGCTTGGCGTCGCCGGCGTAGCTGAGGATCAGGTACTCGCCCTTGATCCCGCCCGCCTCCAGGGTGGTCATCCCGCCGTAGCGGCCCACGCCGTGTTCCAGGTGTACGACCGGCTGTCCAGGCGTCAGCTCTGCCAGGTTGCGGATCAGCGTGTCGGTGTTGATGGTGCGGCGGCTATCCTGGCGACGGCGGCTGACGCGTTCGCCGAGCAGATCGCTTTCGCAGATTAGCGCCAGCGCCAGCGGGGCGTTGATAAAGCCGTGCTCGCTGGCGCCGACCATGATGTAGCGGCCGCCGGGCTCGGCCTCCTCAAGCCGGGCGATCAGCCGCGGCGCCACCTGAATGCGCGCCAGCAGCTCCAGCAGAGTTTCGCGACGGCCTTCGCTTTCCGCGCTGAACACTACGCTACCGCTAAACTCCGCCAGGAAGCGCTGCAGGTTAGCCAGGGGCTTCTTGCTCTGCGCCTCTACCGCCAGGGTCGGCAGCGGCTGGTAGTGCAGGTTGGTGTGTCCGGCATGGTCGTCGAGCGCGTCGCGGGTCAGCTGAATGCGCGGCCACTGCTTGAGGGCGGCAAACAGTTCATCCACGCGCATCCACAGGCTTTCCGGCGGCAGCAGCGGGCGCATCGGATCGATGCCGCGGCTGGCCCGGCGTTGCTCAATGTCCTGCCAGAAGCGCTCGGCGGCCTGGTGCAGATCGCCCAGCCCCAGCAGCAGCGTCCCCGCCGGCAGGTAGCTGAACAGCGTCGGCAGCGGCTGGTTAAAGAACAGCGGCTGCCAGTATTCGATCCCGGCGGGCCAGATCCTTTTACTGACCTGCTGGTAGATGTGCTCGGCGTCGCGGCGCACCTCAAAGTGCTCGCGCCACTGGCTGCGGAACAGCTCGATGGCCGTCTGATCGGTGGGAAACTCGTGGGCCGGCAGCAGATCGATGCGCTCAACCTCGTTCAGGGTGCGCTGGCTGTCGACGTCGAACAGGCGCAGGCTGTCGATCTCATCGTCGAAAAAGTCGATGCGATAGGGTTCGTCGCTGCCCATCGGGAACAGGTCGAGCAGGGCGCCGCGGGTGGCGAACTCGCCGTGCTCCATCACCTGATCCACGCTGCGGTAGCCCGCCTGCTCCAGCTGAGCGCGCAGGACATCGCGCGCCAGGCGCTGGCCCTTTTTCATCACCAGCGCGTGGCCGTGCAGGAAGCTGTGCGGGCAGACGCGCTGCATCAGCGTATTGATCGGCAGTATGATGATCCCGCGCTCCATCCCTGGCAGATGGTAGAGGCAGGAGAGGCGGGCGGAGATGATATCCTGGTGCGGCGAGAAGCTGTCGTAGGGCAGCGTCTCCCAGTCGGCCAGGGTGGTGACCCACTGGCGGCTGAACTGGGGAATTTCGTCGCGCAGACGCAGGGCGGTCTGCATGTCGGGCACCACCAGCATCACGGGGCCGGCGTGCCGCTCAGCGATTTCGGCGCACTCCAGCGCGCAGGCGGAGCCGCTCAGCTGGCCCAGTTGGCGGACGTCGCCCGCGCGCGCGGGCAACGGGTAACGTTCTGGCAGGGTAAGACGGTATTGTTCAGACATAGGGCGTTTGCGGATCTCGTGTACGTCGTCTCCCAATACGGGGAACTCAACGGATGTCAGCGTAGATAATATCACTATAAACCCGCACGGAGACAAGCGTGGGTTTCACGCGTGCGCTGCGCGGGTTTCTGCGGCGGCGGGCGTGGAGATGACCATTGTGATAACCTGTTCACAGACATATACTTGCCAATCACTTTGCGCATTGCAAGAAAGAGAGCCATGCATCAACCTGTCGCCCTATTTATTGGCCTGCGCTATATGCGCGGGCGCGCCTCGGACCGCTTCGGGCGGTTTGTGTCCTGGCTGTCCACCATCGGCATTACGCTGGGAGTGATGGCGCTGGTCACCGTGCTGTCGGTGATGAACGGATTTGAGCGCGATCTGGAGCAGAGCATTTTAAACCTGATGCCGCAGGCGGTGGCGACTACGCCGCAGGGGCAGCTGGATCCTGCCCGCTATCCGGCGTCGCTGCTGCAGGGGCTGCCCGGCGTACACCGGGTGGCGCCGCTGACCACCGGCGATGTGGTGCTGCAGAGCCCGCACAGCGTGGGCGTCGGCGTGATGATCGGCGTCAATCCCGACGAGGCCGATCCCCTGGACCGCTATCTGAACGGCGTCCGTCAAAGCGCGCTGCAGCCGGGCCAGTACCGCGCCATCCTCGGCAGCCAGCTGGCCGCCGAACTCGGCGTCAAGGTCGGTGACCGGGTGCGCCTGATGGTGCCGAGCGCCAGCCAGTTTACCCCGATGGGGCGGATTCCCAGCCAGCGTATCTTTACCGTGATCGGTACCTTTAACGCCGACAGCGAGGTGGATCAGACGCAGCTGCTGGTTAACCAGCAGGATGCCTCGCGGCTGATGCGCTACCCGCTGGGGCACATCAGCGGCTGGCGCCTGTTTATGGATCGCCCGCTGGATATCGAGGCGCTGGTGGCGCATGCGCTGCCCGACGGATTGGTATGGCAGGACTGGCGCGCTCGCAAAGGTGAGCTGTTCCAGGCGGTGAAGATGGAGAAAAATATGATGGGGCTGCTGCTCAGCCTGATCATCGCCGTGGCCGCCTTCAATATCATTACGTCGCTGGGGCTGCTGGTGATGGAGAAGCAGGGCGAAGTGGCCATTCTGCAGACCCAGGGGCTGACCCGGCGCCAGATCATGAGCATCTTTATGGTGCAGGGCGCCAGCGCCGGGATCATCGGCTCGCTGCTGGGGGCCCTGCTGGGGGCCCTGCTGGCCAGCCAGCTGAATACCCTGCTGCCGGGGCTGGGCGATATGCTCGGCGGCGGCACGCTGCCGGTCGATATTCACGCCGGCCAGGTGGTGACCATCGCGCTAGTGGCCATGTTGCTCTCCCTGCTATCAACGATTTATCCTTCATGGCGCGCCGCCGCCGTTCATCCTGCCGAGGCACTACGTTATGAATAACCCTTCATCCCGGGCCCCCGCACTGCTGCAGTGCAAGGGGCTGAGCAAAAGCTACCAGGAGGGCAAACTGAGCACCGACGTCCTGCGTCAGGTCTCGTTTGATATCCATCCGGGAGAAATGATGGCGATCGTCGGCAGCTCCGGCTCCGGCAAGAGTACCCTGCTGCACCTGCTGGGAGGGCTGGATACCCCGACTAGCGGTGAGGTGATCTTCAAGGGGAGTTCGCTCAACGCCATGTCGGCGTCGGCCAAGGCGGCGCTGCGCAACCGTGAGCTGGGATTCATTTATCAGTTTCACCATCTGCTGCCGGACTTTAATGCGCTGGAGAACGTGATGATGCCGCTGCTGATCGGCGGAATGAAGCCTAAGCAGGCGCAGCCGCAGGCGCTGGCGATGCTGAAGGCCGTCGGGCTAGCGCACCGCGCCCACCATCGACCATCGGAGCTGTCGGGCGGTGAGCGGCAGCGCGTCGCCATTGCGAGGGCGCTGGTGCATAACCCGTCGCTGGTGCTGGCCGATGAGCCGACCGGCAACCTGGATATGCGCACCGCCGATACCATCTTTGATCTGCTGGGCGAGCTGAACGTGCGTCAGGGGACGGCCTTTTTAGTGGTGACGCACGATCTGGCCCTGGCGGGCCGTCTGCGCCGCCAGCTGGAAATGCGTGACGGTCAGCTGACCCAGGAGCTGACGCTGATGGAGACTCGCTGATGGATCTGGCGCTCGCATTACACATCGCGCGCCGCTTCAGCCGCGGGCGGCGCAGGGGCGGCATGGTGTCGCTGATCTCGGTGATTTCCACGGTCGGTATTGCGCTTGGGGTGGCGGTGCTGATCGTCGGCCTCAGCGCGATGAACGGGTTTGAGCGCGAGCTGGATCAGCGCATCCTGTCGGTGGTGCCGCACGGCGAGATCTACCCGGTGGAGCAGCCCTTTAACGACTGGCCGTCGGTGCTGGCGCGCGTCGATCGGGTGAAGGACGTGGTCGGCGCGGCGCCCTACGTTAACTTTACCGGGCTGATGGAGCACGGCAGCCAGCTGCGCGCGGTACAGGTGCGCGGGGTGGATCCCGCCCAGGAGAGCCGGGTCAGCTCCCTGCCGCGCTATGTTCTGGATAACGCCTGGGCGGACTTTCACGCCGGCGGACAGCAGGTGATCCTGGGCAAGGGGGTCGCCGATGCGCTGGGTGTCCGGCGCGGAGACTGGGTGACGGTAATGGTGCCCAACAGCGATCCGCAGATGAAGCTGCTGCAGCCCAAGCGTATTCGACTGCAGGTGGGGGGCATTCTGCAACTGAGCGGCATGCTGGACCATACCCTGGCGCTGGTTCCCCTGGCCGATGCCCAGCAGTATCAGGATCTGGGCGACAGCGTGACCGGGATAGCCATCAGGGTCGCCGATCCGTTCCAGGCCGATAAAGTGGTGCGTGCGGCGGGGGAGGTGACCAACGACTACGTTTACATCCGCAGCTGGAAAGGCACCTACGGCTATATGTTCCGTGATATTCAAATGATCCGCGTAATCATGTATCTGGCCATGGTGCTGGTGATCGGCGTCGCCTGTTTCAATATCGTCTCGACCCTGGTGATGGCGGTGAAGGACAAGAGCGGCGATATTGCCGTGCTGCGTACGCTGGGCGCCCGGGATGGGCTGATCCGCGCCATCTTTATCTGGTATGGACTGCTCTCCGGGCTGGTGGGCAGCCTGTGCGGGGTGGCTATCGGCGTCGTGGCGTCGCTGAAGCTGACGCTGATTGGCCGCCTCATTGAGCGCCTGCTGGGACATCGCCTGCTCTCGGGCGATATCTATCCCATCGACTTTCTGCCCAGCCAGCTGCAGTGGAGCGACGTGCTGGCGGTGCTGCTGACGGCCATCGTGCTGAGTCTGCTGGCCAGCTGGTATCCGGCGCGGCGCGCCAGTCGCATCGACCCTGCGCGGGTGCTGAGCGGCGGTCAGTGACGGAGGCGCCGATGTACTACGGTTTCGATCTCGGCGGCAGTAAGCTGGCGCTGGGAGTGTATGATGAGAGTCTGAATCGGGTCGGCTACCGGCGCGTGACGACGCCGCGCGAGGATTACGCCGCGCTGCTGACGGCGCTGGAGACGCTGATCCACGAGGCCGATCGCCGCTGCGGCACATGCGGCCACATCGGGATCGGCATTCCCGGCCTGCAGCGTCCGGACGGCACCCTGTTTTGCGCTAATGTGCCGGCGGCGATGGATCGCCCGCTGGCCCGGGATCTGGCGGCGCGGGTTGGCCGCGAGGTGCGGGTAGAGAACGATGCCAACTGTTTTACCCTGTCCGAGGCGTGGGACAGCGCGGCGCAGCCCTACCCCAGCGTGCTGGGGATCATTTTGGGCACCGGCGTCGGCGGCGGTCTGGCGATCGATGGGCGGGTGTACCGCGGCGCCAACGGCGTCGCCGGCGAGTTTGGCCATCTGCGCCTACCGCTGGATGCGCTCGATCTACTGGGCGCCGATACGCCGCGCCTGGCCTGCGGCTGCGGTCAGCGCGGCTGTATGGAGAATTACATCTCGGGGCGCGGATTTGCCTGGCTGTACCACCATGTCTACGGCGAGGCGCTGACGGCGCCGCAGATCGTGGTCCGCTACCGGGAAGGCGACGCCCGGGCGCAGGACCACGTCGCGCGCTTCGCTGAGGTGCTGGCCATCTGTCTGGCCAATCTGTTCACCGTCCTCGATCCCCATCTGGTGGTGATCGGCGGCGGATTGTCTAACTTTAGCGAGCTGTTTGCCCTGCTGGAAACGCGAATTTCGCGTTACCTGCTGCGCGTCGCCCGGGTGCCGCCGATCATTGCGGCCCGCTATGGGGACGACGGCGGCACGCGCGGCGCCGCTTTTTTACATCTGAGCGACACCCGCTGTATGGCCCGTACGGCGGCATGCGCGGATAAGGAGCCATCATAATGAAAACGCGTCATCGTATTTGTCGCATCAGGAAAAACAAACGGCTACGCCACCAGCGTCTGCGCTCTCTGGTCTATTATCAGGATATCGTCTGGGGACACGTCGCGGAGGCCGATAGGGGGGAGACCATGAAGCTGCCTTTCATCGTGGTACTGACGGGGGCCGGCGTATCGGCGGAGTCCGGGATCCGGACCTTCCGCGCGGCCGATGGCCTGTGGGAGGAGCACCGGGTGGAGGATGTGGCCACGCCGGAGGGGTATCAGCGCGATCCTGCGCTGGTGCAGGCGTTCTATAACGATCGCCGCCGCCAGCTACAGCAGCCGGCGATCCAGCCCAACGCGGCGCATCTGGCGCTGGCTCGTCTGGAGCAGGCGCTGGGCGACCGTTTTTTGCTGGTCACCCAGAATATCGATAACCTGCACGAACGCGCCGGGAGCCAGCGGGTGATCCATATGCACGGCGAGCTGCTCAAGGTGCGCTGTACCCAGTCGGGGCAGGTGGTGAAGTGGCTGGGCGATCTGAGCGTGGACGACCGCTGTCACTGCTGCCAGATCCCGGCGCCGCTGCGTCCGCACGTGGTGTGGTTCGGCGAGATGCCGATCGGGATGGATGAGATCTACCAGGCGCTGCAGCAGGCCGATGAGTTTATCGCCATCGGCACCTCGGGCCACGTCTATCCCGCCGCCGGGTTTGTCCATGAGGCGCGCCTGTGCGGCGCTCATACGGTGGAGCTGAATCTGGAGCCGAGCCAGGTGGAGAGCGAGTTCGATGAGCGACACTACGGCCCGGCCAGCCAGGTGGTGCCGCAGTATCTGCAACAGCTGCTGATCCGCTGCGGTTTTCCCTCCGACGGGCAGTAATGTCCGCGCCCGCCGCGCTGCGCTGACGTCAGGGGCGGCCGACGGCCGCCCCGTTTACTGCGTGACTTACGCGCGCGTTCAGTCCTGAAAGAACCAGTACCCGCTGTTGATAAGCCCGGTCAGGGCGGTTAGGAAGGCGGGATCGTCCAGCGCACTGCCCAGCGCGGCGGCGTTCAGGCAGGTATGGCGCGCCAGCGTATCGAGCGCGGCGGCGTTTTCGCAGTCGAGGGGCTCCCCGTTGATGTAGCAGCGTTCCGCGATACGCAGTACCCGAATCCCCCCCAGACGCTCCAGCATCTCGCCGGCCTGCAGCAGCTCATAGACCTCGCCGGCCTGGTAGGGCGGTTCCGGCGGAGCGATGTCCAGTTCGTGGCGAGACTGGCTGATGAACTCGCCGAACCAGCGCTGGAAGCTGTCGCCGTCGTTGAGCTGGGCCACCATCATGGCGCGCAGAGCCTCCAGCTCCTGCGGCAGGATCTCCGCCGGATTGTCGCGCTGCGCCAGCCGCGGATCGGCATAGTGGTTGCCGCCGAGATCGTGGGCCAGCATGTGGTCGGCAAAGCCGCTGATCAGCTCACGGGCGTTGGGCGCCCGGAATCCCACCGAGTAGTTCAGGGCGTTCTCCAGCGCATAGCCCTCATGGGGGAAGTGGGGTGGAATATACAGAATATCGCCCGGGGACAGCTCGACGTCGATGATGGCGTCAAAGGGATCGACCTGCAGCAGATCCGGGTGCGGGCAGTGCTGCCGGCGCTGCCCTTTCTCGCCGACGCGCCAGCGCCGCCGCCCGCTGCCCTGGATGATAAAGACATCATACTGGTCGATATGGGGGCCGACGCCGCCGCCGGGGACCGAGAAGGAGATCATCAGATCGTCAAGGCGCCAGTCCGGCAGGCGCCGAAACGGCCGCATCAGCGCCGCCGCCGGCGTATGCCAGTGGTCGACGGCCTGCACCAGCAGCGACCAGTTGGTCTCGCCCAGGTGATCGTAGCTGGTAAACGGGCCGTGGGACACCTGCCACTGCCCATCGTCGCGGCAGACCAGGCGGCTATCCACCTCTTGCTCCATCGCCAGCCCGGCCAGCTCATCCGGTGAGAGCGGATCGATGAAGTTTTTGAAACCATGCCGGATAACCAGCGGGCGTTTTTGCCAATAGTTTTGCAGAAAGTCCTGCCAGTCGAGATCGAGCTGATAATCCATGGTGAGTGTCCTGTGATGGTGGTGGGCACAGAGGTCGCAGGTGCTCCGCCGCGGCAGGACTCCGGGGTCACATCGCGCGGCGGGACACAGCCTAGTATAACGGATGACGCGGGGCGATCCGCCGGGCTAAGGGGAATATTGTGCGGCCGGTGGCCGATTTAATCGCAATCCGGGTGCTGCTGGCCAAAGCGTACGCAGATGCGCGCGCCGCCCAGCGGGCTGTCGCCGACGGTGATGCTGCCGTCGTACTGATTGACCAGCTCGTCCACCAGGGCCAGCCCTAGCCCCTGGCCGGGGCGTAGGGTGTCGGCGCGCTGGCCGCGGGCGAACACCAGCTCGCGTTTGTCGCGCGGAATGCCGGGGCCGTCGTCGTCGACCCACAGCATCAGACCGTCGCCGTGCAGGCAGGCGCTGACCTCCACAAACTCCAGGCAGTATTTGCAGGCGTTATCCAGCAGGTTCCCCATCACCTCCATCAGATCGTTCTTTTCGCCGATAAAGGTGAGCTCCGGCGGGATATCCAGCGAGATATCCACCCCCTTGCGCTGATAGACCTTGTTCAACGCCGAGGTCAGGGCGTCGAGGATCGCCGATACCGAGTGCACCTCGCGGTTGAGCACGCTGTGCTCCGAATGGGCGCTGGCGCGGTGCAGGTAGTAGCCGATCTGCTGGGAGATACGGCTGATCTGCTCCAGCATGATCGGTTCTGCCTGTTCGACGTTCAGCGCCTTGCCGTTGCGCAGGGAGCGCAGGGTACTTTGTAGCACCGCCAGCGGGGTCTTCAGGCTGTGGGTCAGATCGGCGAGGGTGGTGCGGTAGCGGGTATAGCGCTGGCGCTCGTTGCTCAGCAGGATGTTCAGGTTGCGCACCAGCCCGCGCAGCTCATGGGGCGGGTTTTCGCTGAGGCTATCGCGCTGTCCCTTCTCCAGCTCGCGCACCTGGGTGGCCAGGGCCTTGATCGGCTGCAGGCTCCAGTAGGCGGCGAGCCACAGCAGGGGGATCACCAGCAGCACGTTGGCGATCAACACATAGCTGAACCAGCCCCAGACCATGTCGGAGTTTTGCAGCTCTTGGGGAATGGTATCGACCACCACGATGGTCAGCGCCGGCAGGTGCTCGGTGGCGGCATACTGGCTGACGGCGACGGAGTGGGTCATGGCGTCGGCGCTGTCGTCGTCGTAGTCCTTCAGCTGATCCTGCATCTGCGGGTTGTCGCCGAGCACGGTGCTACTGAAATGCTTGTTGCTGTCGATTTCATAAAAGCCCGGCTTCTCCAGCCAGCTGCGCTCAATGCGTTTTTCCAGCGCCGGCACCTGGCGCTGGGACCAGAGCAGACGTCCTTCGCGGTCGTAAATCATCACCAGCGTCGGGGTATTCAGCGCCATATTGGGCGGCGGGGTGATGGTTAGGCGCCCATCTTGCCAGTGGGCCAGGCTAAAAAACAGGTTGCTCTCGCCGCGCAGCAGGCGATAGGTGGTTTTGTCAAAGCTGACGGCGTAGCCAACCACCGCCACCAGGCCATAGGCCAGCGAGAGCAGGAACACCATCGCGGCAGTGGCCAGCATAAAGCGGGTGCGCAGCGAGAAGGGGCGGGTCTTCCATGCCCGCCAGCGCTGCAACATCATGCCGGCACGTCGAAGCGGTAGCCCTGACCGCGTACGGTGGTGATGACATCGCCTGGGTATTCATTCTGCAGCTTTTTACGCAGGCGCCCCATCAGTACGTCGATGGTATGGCTTTCGCGCAGTTCGGCGTCGGGATAGAGCTGCAGCATCAGGGCATCTTTGCTGACCACCTTGCCGCTGTTGCGGATCAGGGTCTCCATGATGGTGTACTCGAAAGCGGTGAGCTTGATCAGCGTCTCGTTGACCCGCAGCTCGCGGCGCGAGAGATCCGCCTGGAAAGGGGGCATGCTAATGATCTGCGAGGCCAGACCGCTGTTGCGGCGCATCAGGGCCTGCATGCGCGCCAGCACCTCCTCCAAGTGGAAGGGTTTGGTGACATAGTCATCGGCGCCCGCCTCCAGCACCGCGACCTTTTCCTGCCAGCTTTCACGGGCGGTGAGCACCAGAATGGGCAGGGTGATCTGCTCGCTGCGCCAGCGGCGGATCATGCTCATGCCGTCTTCCCCCGGCAGGCCGAGGTCGACGATCGCGATATCAGGGCTCTGTTCACGGACAAAAAAGTCCGCCTCTTTGGCGTTTTCTGCGGCATCGACCTGGTGGCCCAGCTCGCGCATCTGTACCGACAGGTGATGGCGCAGCAGATTGTTGTCTTCGACGACTAAGATACGCATGTATAGATTCTTTCACTCCCGAATCGGGTTACCGGCCGTTCGCCGGATCTACTGTTTCACCCTAGCGGAAAGTCTGTGCAGCGTCCACGCAAATGATGCCGAGATCTACTCTCCCTAGGCCGCGGCGGGCCGCCGTAGCGTACCCTCCGTCGGCTAACCATAAACACCGCAGCGTCAACGGTAGGTAAACTGAAGGAGAGGCAGGGGCGATAGTGGACACTTGAGTGATGGAATAATGCGATCGGGGGCGGCGGGGATCGCTGCCGTAGACTGTCTGTTGTGGTATCATTAAGGTACTATATGGCGCCGCGGCAGCGTCGCCGTCGGACAGAGAGAGAGGAAGGTATGACATTATCCGCCGCACAGGCAACCGCACAAACCACGGGCGAAGCGGAGATCGAGCAGCGCATTCTCGGCGCGCTGTACGGGCAGATGCTGGGTGATGCGCTGGGGATGCCGTCGGAGCTGTGGCCGCGTGAGCGCGTGCGCCGTCACTTTGGCTGGATAGATCGCTTTCTGGACGGGCCGCAGGAGAACTGCGCCGCCTGCTATTTTGGCGCCGGACAGTATACCGATGATACCGCGATGGCGCTGGCGCTGGCCGATGCGCTGCTGGAAGCGGAGGGCGAGGTCGTCCCGGAGCTGATCGCGCGCAATATCATGGCCTGGGCGCAGGGGTTCGGTGCCTTTGAGCGCAATATTCTTGGCCCCAGCTCCCGCCGCGCGCTTAGCGCGCAGCAGGAGGGAGTGGCCATTGCCGATCTGGAGAACAACGGGGTGACCAACGGCGCCGCCATGCGGGTCTCCCCGCTGGGCTGTCTGCTGCCGTCGGCGCCGCTGCCGGTGTTTGTCGAGCAGGTATGGCAGGCCTCCAGCCCCACCCACAAGTCGGATATCGCAGTCGCCGGCGCCACCGTGATCGCCTGGGCCGTCTCCCGTGCCATCGAGGGGGCCGACTGGGCGACAATCCGCCTGGCGCTGCCGGGCGTTGCCGACTATGCCCAGCGCTATCGTCCATCGACCTTCAGCCCTTCGCTGGCGGCGCGGATCGAGCTGGCGCTGTCGCTGACGGCGGCGGCGGCGGGCTATGAACAGGGCAGCGAGCGGGTGTATCAGCTGATCGGCGCCGGGGTTGACACCGTTGAGTCGGTGCCGGCGGCGATCGCCATGGTCGACCTGGCCGGCGGGTGCCCCAATCGCTGCGCCGAGCTGTGCGCCAACCTGGGCGGTGATACCGACACCATCGGGGCGATGGCGACGGCGATCTGCGGGGCGCTGTCCGGGGTTCAGGGGATCCGCGCCGACTGGCTGGCGACGCTGCGCCAGGTGAATCCGCGCGATATGGGACACTACAGCGCCGGGCTGCTGCGCCTGCGTCAGCGGCGCTGCGCGGGCTGATCCGCGCCGTCACCGTCAAGGGCGGGCCGTCGCGACGGATGGCCCCGCCGCTTACTCCTCCGCCGTGTATTCGTACATGTCCCCGCGGCAGTAGTTAATGCTGTACTCCAGGGGCCGCCGGGCGCGATCGCTGAGCACCTGGCGGATCACCAGCATGGCGGTCGGTGCGCCGATCCCCAGTTTTTGCTGCAGCGAGGGGTCGGCCAGACAGGCGCCGATTTGGCTGGAGAGGCGGCCGAACTGAATCTGCCGCGCGCGCAGGTAGTCGTACAGCGATTCGCCGATCGCCTGACAGTCATCAATAGCCTCGCGTATCACGTAGGAGATGGCGACGGAGAGCGCCTGACCGTCCACGGTGCGAATGCGCTCCAGGCGGTAGACCGGGGTGTCGATCGCGATGTCCAGCTTGTCGGCGATGGTCGCCGAGGCGGGCACCAGCTCGCGCGACAGCCAGCGGGTTCCGGGCTGTCGTCCCTGCATGGCGACCTCGCCGGAGAAGCCCTTGATGTTAGCCAGCGAGTAGGCCAGCGAGGACATGGGCACCTGCTTGATCTGGGTGCCAAAGCCGCGTCCGCGACCAATGATGTCATCCTGCTCGAGGCAGGCCAGCGCCTTGCGTACCGTGATGCGTGAAATTTTCAGGGCATCGGTAAAGGCGCGCTCGCTGGGCAGAAAGTCGCCCGGCTGCAGCATGCCCTGGGCGATGGCCTGGCGGATGGATTCGTTAAAGCGCAGATAGATCGGCATTGAGCCGCTTTGCGCGAGATCGTCACGCAGCTTGTGTAGCAGTGGGGTTGGGTCGGCACTCATAGCGTTCAGGGTCCGGAGATGGTCTCAATGATAAGCAATATTGTAGGATCTCAGTGTAGTCGCTGACGGGGCGCGGCAGAAGCAAAAAGTCGGCGCAGTGTGACCGCGGGCGCGTGGAGGAGTACGGCGACGCCACCCGCGTAGACGGGTGGCGTAATTTCATACAGTTCAGCGTGTTACTTTAATTTATCGACCAACGCCGCCGCCGCGCCGATATACGCGGCCGGGGTCATGGCCTTCAGGCGCACCTTCTCCTCTTCCGGCAGCGCCAGGCCGTCGATAAAGCGCTGCATCCCGGCGGCGTCGACCCGCTTACCGCGGGTCAGCTCCTTGAGCTTCTCATAGGGCTTTTCGATGCCGTAGCGGCGCATCACCGTCTGCACCGGCTCGGCCAGCAGTTCCCAGTTATGATCTAGCTCGTCCAGCAGGTGATCCTGATTGACCTCCAGCTTACTCAGCCCCTTGAGGGTCGAGGCGTAGGCGATCAGGGCGTAGCCGAGGCCGACCCCCAGGTTGCGCAGGACGGTGGAGTCGGTTAGATCGCGCTGCCAGCGCGATACCGGAAGCTTGGACGCTAGATGCCCCAGCAGGGCGTTGGAGAGGCCCAGATTGCCTTCGGAGTTTTCAAAGTCGATCGGGTTGACCTTGTGCGGCATGGTCGAGGAGCCGATTTCGCCAGCGATGGTTCTCTGCTTGAAGTGATTGAGTGCGATATAGCCCCATACGTCGCGGTCGAAGTCGAGCAGAATGGTGTTAAAGCGGGCGACGCAGTCAAACAGCTCGGCGATATAGTCGTGCGGCTCGATCTGGGTGGTGTAGGGGTTCCACTGGATCCCCAGCGAGGTGACAAAACTTTCGCTGAAGGCGTGCCAGTCGATCTGCGGGTAGGCGGCCAGATGGGCGTTATAGTTGCCGACGGCGCCGTTGATTTTGCCCAGGATCTCAACCTGCGTCAGCTGACGGAACTGACGCTCCAGACGGTAGGCGACGTTGGCGAACTCTTTGCCGACGGTCGAGGGGGTGGCCGGCTGACCATGAGTGCGCGCCATCAGCGGAATATCGCGGTAGCGCTGCGCCAGATCGCGCAGGGTATCGATCAGCTGGCGCCAGACCGGCTTAAGCACCTCTTCACGCGCGCTGTTCAGCATCAGGGCATGGGAGAGGTTGTTGATATCCTCAGAGGTGCAGGCGAAGTGGATAAACTCAGAGACCGAGTGCAGCGCAGGCTGGTCGGCCACTTTTTCTTTCAGGAAGTACTCGACCGCCTTCACGTCGTGATTGGTGGTACGCTCGATGGTTTTGATGCGGCGGGCATCCTCTTCGCTGAATTGGTCGACGATCCGGTCAAGGAAAGCGTTTGCGTCCGCGTCAAAAGCGGGAACTTCGCCGATTTCTGCGCAGGCGGCCAGTTTTTGCAGCCAACGCACTTCTACCTGGACGCGAAACTTCAGCAGACCGAACTCACTAAAGATCGGCCGCAGGGCACTGACTTTATCGCCGTAGCGGCCGTCGATCGGGGATACGGCGGTCAGGGAGGATAATTCCATCGGTAGCAACTCCTGGGATTGGGAAAGGTTAACTGTGGGTCAATAAATTCTGCGCCATCTGGAACAGGCGGTTACGGGAGAACATCAGCTGCAGCCGGCTGCCGCCGACCTGCTGCCACAGGATCCCGGCGCGGATCCCCGCCAGCAGCGCAGCGCGCACTCGCGCCTGCACCAGGGCATTTTGCAGCACGGCGGGAGAGCCGGTGACCTGAATCCGCGGCCCCAGCGGGCTGATCACATCCACATAGATGGCGGCCAGCGCGCTGACGATGGTATCGGACTCCAGATCGAAGTGCGCCAGCTGGCGATCGAGCTCGCCGATACGCTCTGAGAGGGTGCGCAGGGCCTGTGGGTTGCCGAACAGCTTGCGCTCCAGCAGCATCAGGCTGAGGCAGTAGCGGGTCAGCTCTGCGCCCGGCCCCTGGCGGTTGGCGTTCAGGACGTTGAGCAGGGTCTCCAGACCCGGCTTCAGTACGCGCTCATGGTCGCCGAAGACGGCCAGGGTGCTCGGCGGATCGGTTTGAAGAATACTGTTCAGCGAGGTACGCAGCGCGGTGTTGTCGCATTGCCCTTCATGGGCCAGCTGCTGAACCAGACGCGCTGACTGACAGATGCCGGCCAGCGCCAGAGTGATGTCATAGTAATTCTTCGCCACGTGGACTCCTGTTTGCGGGCAGCGAAACACCGGCGCCGCGGCACCGGTGTCAGATTCTGACGCACGATCATGCCATAAACGCGGCGTTAAACCTAGCGGCACGGGCGATTGGCGCGGGTAACTGGCGCACATCTGCGCAAACGATGGCGCCTACGCCGTGCGTCAGGCGCACTCAACGCGGTTTTTACCGCGGCGCTTGGCGCGGTATAGGGCGCCGTCGGCCCGCGCGATGGCCTGCTGCAGGCTGTCTCGACCGTCGAAATAGCTGAGGCCGAAGGAGGCGGTCGCCCGGATTTGCTGGTCATGGCAAAGGTAGATGGGGGTACTGCAGATAGCCTGACGGATTTGCTCGCAGCGCGCGTTGGCCCGCTCGAGCGTCTTCCCGGGAAATAGGATGACGAACTCCTCTCCGCCGAAGCGGGCCATGTAGTCCCGGGACTGCAGGGTCTGCGAGGCGATGGCGGCGACGGCGGTCAAGACCCGGTCACCGCACAGATGGCCATAGCGATCGTTGATTTGCTTAAAGTTATCGATGTCGATCATGGCGATGCAGCAGGCGCTGCGGCTGTGCTCCAGGCGCAGGATCTGCTGCTGGAGCCCCTGGCGATTATTGGTCTGGGTCAGCTGGTCGCGCAGGGCCGACTCGCTCAGGGTGAAATAGGCGCTGATGCTGCGCTGCTTGAGTGCCAGGGTCTGGTAGCAGACCAGCAGGCAGAAGTAGGTGATGGTCTGATGCAGCAGCACGTCCAGCAGATAGATGCGCTGGGTCACGTAGGGGATAACGATCAGCAGGCGGAACAGCGTCACCAGCGAAATGCACAGGATAAAGGTGCGCAGGGTATTGTGCCGCCACACGCGCGCCATCAGCACCGGCGCCAGCATCATGCCGATAAACAGGTTGTCGAGGACAAAGCCGCCGGTGGTGACAAAGTTGAGCAGCCAGGCCGTCAGGCCGGCGCACCAGCCGCCGAAGAAGGTCACCAGCAGCATGGGAACGATTTCAAAGGTGTAGTGGATCTGCGCGGTAAAGTACATCTTGCTGCCGGTCAGATACCAGGAGAGCAGGCCGGCGACGATCCCCCACAGAATACGACCGGAGAGCGGCGATGCGGGCCCCAGGGCCCCCTGTTTACTCAGCGCGAAATAGCTCACGGAGAGCGTGGCGTAGGTAACGCAGGCGTTGATATACAGAACGTCGAGGGATTGCAGCGGGCTCATCAGGACTACGGGCGCAAAATTAAGATTTTTCTTAGTCTATCACAGGGAGGCGAGCGACCGAAAAGCGCGGGCGGAATCGTCACTGGGGGAATGTAAAGCCAGCCAGACAGCGGAAGAGACCCGCGCACCGGTGGGGCGCGCGGGGAGCGCTGGCGCGATCAGTCGAGCAGGCGGGTTTCGATGATCCCACCGCCCAGGCAGACCTCATCCTGGTAGAACACCGCGGATTGCCCCGGCGTGACGGCGGCGACGGGCTGGTCGAAGCGCACCTCAATGCGGTCATCGGCGAGCGGGGTAATCCGACAGGGGATGTCGGCCTGACGGTAGCGGGTTTTTACCGTGCAGCGCAGCGGCGCGTCGAGGGGACGACGATCGACCCAGTGCAGCTGCTGGGCGATCAGGCCGTTGGAGAACAGGCGCGGGTGGTCATGGCCCTGCGCGACCACCAGGACGTTGTTGTCCAGATCCTTGTCCACCACGTACCACGGATCTTCGCTGCCCTCTTTGGTACCGCCGATGCCGAGCCCCTTACGCTGTCCCAGGGTGTGGTACATCAGCCCCTGATGCTCGCCGATCGTCTCGCCGTCCACGGTGACGATCTTGCCCGGCTGCGCCGGCAGATAGCGGCCCAGAAACTCACGGAACTTCCGTTCGCCGATAAAGCAGATGCCGGTAGAGTCCTTTTTCTTGGCGGTGGCCAGATCCAGCTGGGCGGCGATGCGCCGCACCTCGGGCTTCTCCAGCTCGCCTACCGGGAACAGGCTCTGCGCGACCTGCTGGTGGCTGAGGGTGTACAGGAAGTAGCTCTGATCCTTGTTGGTATCGACGCCGCGCAGCAGCTGGGTGGTGCCGTTGATGTCGCGGCGGCGCACATAGTGGCCGGTGGCAATGTAGTCGGCGCCCAGATCTTCGGCGGCGAACTCCAGAAACGCCTTAAACTTGATCTCCTTGTTGCACAGAATATCCGGATTGGGCGTGCGCCCGGCGCGGTACTCCTGCAGGAACAGCTCAAAGACATTGTCCCAGTATTCGGCGGCGAAGTTAACGGTATGCAGCTCGATGCCCAGCCTATCGCAGACGGCCTGGGCATCGGCTAGATCGGTAGCCGCTGAACAGTATTCGTCGCTATCGTCCTCTTCCCAGTTCTTCATGAACAGGCCAGCAACCTGATATCCCTGTTGTTGTAATAGGTAGGCGGATACGGAGGAATCGACGCCGCCGGACATTCCGACGATCACTTTTTTCTGGCTGTTATCTGACATGAGACTCTCGCAGTCTGAGTGGAACATAAACGAAACCGCATTTTATCACGTTGCCCACGCGCGCGCATCGCCTCTCCGGTGCCCCGTTCGCCTCAGGGTAGGGTGGGGTAGGCGCACAGCAGGGTCAGCGGGTAGCGCGCGCCTCGCTGGTAACAGCGCAGGCTTTCCGCCACCAGGGGGGAGCGCAGCTGCGTGGCGCGAAGGATTTGCGCCGCGTCTAGCCACAGGCAGCGATCGATATCGTCGTCGTGGGGGAGTGCGTTGACCATGCGCGGCAGATCGATGGCGAAGGTAAAACGCAGAAACGGCGTGGCGTCTGGCGCCACCCACTGAAAGATCTGTAGCAGATGCTGCGGATCGGCGCGGAGGCCGCTCTCCTCCCAGAGTTCGCGGGACGCCGCCTGCAGCAGGGTCTCCCCGGCCTCTAGGTGGCCGGCGGGCTGGTTCCAGCGCGGCTGGCCGTCAATGGTCTCTTCCACGATTAAAAAACGCCCTTCGGCCTGAACTACGCAGGCCACGGTCACATGGGGTTTGAGCACGGTAATGCCTCCGCTGCGGCGCTGTGGCCAGAGGCCATCAGGGCCAGTCGATCAGGCGCCATTCCCCCGGCGCTAGATCCTGTAGGGTAAGAGAGCCCATACTATAGCGGATCAGGCGCAGCGTAGGGTAACCGATATGGGCCGTCATGCGGCGGACCTGGCGGTTACGCCCCTCATACAGGGTGATTTTAAGCCAGCTGGTCGGGATATTCTTGCGTTCGCGGATCGGTGGGTTGCGCGGCCAGAGCCACTCCGGCTGCGTGACGCGCTCGGCCAGGGCGGGCAGGGTCGGGCCATCCTTCAGCGTCAGCCCTTGGCAAAAGCGCTGCAGATCCGCCTCGCTAGGTTCACCCTCGACCTGCACATAGTAGACCTTGCCGGTGCGCTTGCCGGGCTGGGTTAGCTGCGCCTGCAGTCGACCATCGTTGGTCAGCACTAGCAGCCCCTCGCTGTCGCGATCCAGCCGCCCCGCGGCGTAAACCCCCTGCAGCGGGATATACTCTTTCAGGGTGGCGCGCCCCTGCTCATCGGTAAACTGCGGCAGGACGTCGAAGGGCTTATTAAAAATCACCACCTGACGCGGCGCCGCGGGGCGTTTGGCTATACTGGGACGGCGGGAGGATGACGCCGGGCGCCGAGCGCGGGAAATGGGGGCTGTTTTTGACATTTCTGTGGCCATATAGGATGTTAGCAAGGAGCGGTCCGCGCAGGATTGTGCGGCGGCGCACGGATTATACCTAAAAATGGATTCCGATTGGCGTCTGTCTTTAATTTCAGTAATATTGACATAAGTTTTACAGTGGTTTAACAAAATGACAGCGAGAAATAAGGTGTAATTTTTATTAAATCAACCGGTTGTCGTCTGTTAACGCAGGCGAGGCCTGAGAGAGTTACGCGGAGGGATAGGTTAATGGAAAGTAAAGTCGTTATTCCGGTCAACGGGCAGAAGATTAGCGCCGATGCGCAGGGAAAGCTGAGTGTCCCGGCGACGCCGATTATTCCCTTCATCGAAGGCGATGGTATCGGGGTGGATGTGACGCCGGCGATGATCAAGGTGGTGGATGCCGCCGTTGCCAAGGCGTACCGCGGTGAGCGCCGCATCGCTTGGATGGAGATCTACACCGGAGAAAAGGCGACCCAGGTCTATGGCCCGGATGTCTGGCTGCCCGATGAGACGCTGGATCTGATCCGCGAATACCGCGTAGCGATTAAGGGCCCCCTGACGACGCCCGTCGGCGGCGGGATCCGCTCTCTCAACGTGGCGCTGCGCCAGCGGCTGGATCTGTATATCTGCCTGCGTCCGGTGCGCTATTACCAAGGGACGCCCAGCCCGGTCAAACAGCCGGAGCTGACGGACATGGTGATCTTCCGCGAAAACGCCGAGGATATTTACGCCGGCATCGAGTGGAAAGCCGACAGCCCCGAGGCCAAAAAAGTCATCGATTTCCTGCGCGAAGAGATGGGCGTCAACAAGATCCGCTTCCCTGAGCACTGCGGCATCGGGGTGAAGCCGTGCTCCGAGCAGGGGACCCAGCGCCTGGTGCGCGCGGCGATCGAGTACGCTATCGCCAACGATCGTGACTCGGTGACCCTGGTGCACAAGGGCAACATCATGAAGTTTACCGAAGGGGCCTTTAAAGACTGGGGATATCAGCTGGCGCGCGAGGAGTTTGGCGGCGAGCCCATCGACGGCGGCCCGTGGCTGGCGGTGAAGAATCCGCACAGCGGAAAAACCATCGTGATCAAGGATGTGATCGCCGATGCCTTCCTGCAGCAGATCCTGCTGCGTCCGGCGGAGTATGACGTGATCGCCTGCATGAACCTGAACGGCGACTATATCTCCGACGCGCTGGCGGCGCAGGTCGGTGGCATCGGCATCGCGCCGGGCGCCAACATTGGCGACGCATGTGCGCTGTTTGAGGCGACCCACGGCACCGCGCCGAAGTACGCCGGTCAGGATAAAGTGAATCCCGGCTCGATCATCCTGTCTGCCGAAATGATGCTGCGTCACATGGGTTGGACGGAAGCGGCGGACCTGATTGTTAAAGGCATGGAAGGGGCGATCGCCAACAAGACCGTGACCTATGACTTCGAACGTCTGATGGATGGCGCTAAGTTGCTGAAATGCTCTGAGTTTGGCGACGCGATCATCGACAATATGTGATTTTCTGAGTGGTTAGAAAAATCAACGGAGGTGTAATAACCTCCGTTTGGTTTTATAGTATGCGAATGGGTATCAAAAAATTACCAAAGCGCCATTCATTACACCGAGACACCTAGCTTGCCGCCCATTTTCTCCTGCTAATCGTCATCGGTATCCCACCGGCTAATTGGATGAATTATGGATCAACTATTGCCTGGTATACCGCTTATAGATAATAATTTTTGCCCTGTGTAGCCTGTAGACACCGATGTATCGCTCCATACCTTTGGGGCTATACCCTCTTCGTCATGGTAAATAACTTCCCATCAGATACGGTATGCTGAATATCGTTTTTGACTAATGATCAATCCAAAAGTTATTCTTATCTTCATACATTAGCGCCTCGCGCTGATTACGGATAATCAACACGATTGGCATATGTGGGGATTTATATAGAGAATACTATCTTTGACAATCTTACGCCACGCTGCGCATTACGAGTGACGACTTAATAATGATGATTTCAAAAGCATTTTTTTATGTCATCGATACTTTTGATGTTATTGATTCAAATAATCCAAATGTAATTACAACAAAAAATGAAATTGAAATATTTAATAAGGTCATAAAAATCATCAGGGATGAAGTAGATGTAAGGCATAAGGATGCTGAACCATATTTCAGCGTTCTTTTTGAAGGTAAGGCAAATCGGTGGATACTTAGATTTTATGACAAGAAATCATTATGTATAGTATTCTAGATAGAATTATCTGGTGTTCAAGTTAACGAAATCTCTAGGACGAAGCTGGAATGCGAAAATAGCAAAACACACATATTATCACCAGATGATATACTGCGCATTTCTGGAATCATTATTGATTCGCTAGAGTATGTGAAAAATGATGATAATTTTAGAAAAGCTAAAAGAGGCTCATCATCCGAGGATGGATGAATGCTATTTCAGTAGAGTTGATATTGCTGGGGTACACTGATATTTATTGATCGTTTTATTCATTTTGAAATAAATTCCCCGTTTTCGGGGCGTTCTGTTATGAATGACTTACCCGTCTATCAAGTAGGCCTTTCTATGGAGGGGCGCTCTGCGTTCTCAAAATGCTCGGGGCAGCCTGTGGTTTGTCACGAGAGGCAGGGCAGGGTAAGGACCCAGCCTACGTCCATGAAGGCTAAATCCTCATGCTGCCGCAGAAGCGCGGCGGCTCGTAGCGTGGGGAGTTGATGCTCCAGTTGCCACCAATGGATACAGAGACGAGTGGCTTTCGGTTAAACAATAATACGCTTGATCATCCTTGATAATGACGGTGCCTCCTATACTTAACTGGCATATTGATAGCCACGATGAGGAATGGAATGAAACAGAATCTCAGTCAGCAACCGGTGCCCGATCGCGCGGAGCCGAATGCGTTTTTCCCCTCGGCGTTTTCGCTGAATCAATTTACCCGTTCCACTTCCGATCTGAGCGGCGCAGACTATGCACGTCGCTACGACGGTGGTAAAAAAATCTTAGTGATTGCGACAGATGAGCGCTATCTCGCGATGGCGAACGGCACGCTTTTCTCCACTGGAAACCATCCGGTAGAGACGCTGCTGCCGATGTATCATCTGCACCAGGCGGGCTTTGCGTTTGATATTGCTACGTCCTCGGGCCTGATGGTGAAGTTTGAGCATTGGGCGATGCCCCGTGAAGATGCGGCGATTCAGGGGCTGTATCAGCATTATCTGCCACAGTTGCGCCGCCCGCGTCGTCTGCGAGAGGTGCTGTCGGCTCTGACGGCGGGAGAGCAGGACTATGCCGGGGTATTTATTCCCGGCGGTCACGGTGCGCTGATCGGCCTGCCCTTTGACGCCGACGTGGCGGAGACGATCCGCTGGACTATGCGTAGCGATCGCTATCTGATCGCTATTTGTCACGGTCCGGCGGCGTTTATCTCCCTGGCGCAGGGAGATAATCCGCTGCGGGGCTATGCCCTGTGTGCCTTTCCCGACAGCGCCGACCGACAAACGCCGGCGATCGGCTATATGCCGGGCGAGCTGCCGTGGTTTTTTGGGGAGCGGCTACAGGCGATGGGAATGACTCTGGTCAATACGGCGATTTCGGGGCAGGTGCATCAGGATCGTAAGCTGCTGAGCGGAGACAGTCCGTTTGCCGCCAACGCGCTGGGGCAGCTGGCTGCGCGGACGCTGCTGGCGCACTACGGCAGCTGAGGCATCGCGGTGTGTTTCCGAGGGTAAGCGTCGCTCAATGCCCCCACTGCAGGATCAGCAGCGCGGCGGCGATCCCCCAGGCGACGACGGCGCCCAGCAGCGCCAGCGAGAGGCGAAGATGGGGAACCAGCAGGTATAGCGAAAGCAGGTAGATAAAATAGGGAATGATGGCCCAGATGCCGAACAGGATGGTCCGACGTAGGGCATCGACGCTGTGTTCACGGCCGACGATATAGTGCGCGATCAGTGCGAAGGTGGGGAACATGGGCACCAGCCCAGCCAGGTAATAGCTTTTACTGCGCGAAAATAGGGCGATCAGCAATACCGCCAGCGCGCCGATCAGCGCTTTGAGGGTGAGTCCCATGGTGCGGCACTCCTTTGCGGATGGGCAGCGGGAAAGCCCCCCGGCGCGGATGCGCCGTTGACAGCGGCGGCCGCCGCGCCGGGGAGATCCGCCCGGTTACCGGAGAGAACCGGTTACTGGCGGTAAACGTGCTTGATCTGCGCCATGGTTTTCTTAAAGGCGTCGGATTGGTCCTGATCCTCGATACGGGCGGCGTATTTTTCCATGTTGATGATCACTTTACCGGCGTCGGCCTGACCCATCGCCTTGAGCATCTCGGTCAGGGTCGCTTTCAGACAGGTGACCTCGTGTGTTAAGGCCTCAATGGTCGCTTCGGTAGAAAAATCAACGTTACTCATAAGTTACCTTTCGTTCAGATAATATACCGCTCGCCTGTGGCACACGGCTGTTCATCGGGGGTCGATAGCAATTGCGCAGGGCAAAATCGATAGCAGAGTATATCACAAAACCCGGTTTATTGCGCTGTAACGTTACGAGGATTGATCCGATTATAGCGCCGTTTAATTTTTACTTTATATACACAGAAAAATGTCGTTTTTGTATACACTAAGGCGATGGGCGCGCAATTTATCTGCGGCTGTATTAAGTCATTTTTGTCGTGTATTTTTTCAATGACTGACAATATTCAGCCTATTACGTGGCTGCGTCAAAATCGCGTTTTTTATGCGGTAGTTTATCGGGTAACGGGGCGCTTTTAAACGATTTTTATTTAATGTGTTGTTTTTAATGTGATTTTTATGTGAGGCGCCGGCGCGTGAGGATATCTGCATGTGCCAACGACCTTATCAATATTTCCGCATTAAGTAACATTTACACTATTCATTCTTTCGGCAAAAAACAGTAAACTGAGACAGTTTGGTATAAAAGTATGCTGTTGTTTCCTCTAGCTGGGAGATTTATCTTTGATTAGCGTTCTTCTTGTTGATGACCACGAACTGGTGCGCGCAGGGATCCGACGCATTCTTGAAGATATTAAAGGGATTAAAGTGGTAGGCGAGGCGCAGTGCGGCGAGGATGCGGTGAAGTGGTGCCGTAGCAACTGTGCGGATATCGTATTGATGGATATGAATATGCCGGGCATCGGCGGGCTGGAGGCCACACGTAAGATCCTGCGGGTAAAGCCGGAGGTCAAAGTCATCATGCTGACCATTCATACGGAAAATCCGCTGCCGGCGAAGGTAATGCAGGCCGGCGCGTTCGGCTATCTGAGTAAAGGCGCGGCACCGCAGGAGATGATCAGCGCGATCCGGGCGGTATACGCCGGTCAGCGCTATATCGCCTCTGATATCGCCCAGCAGATGGCGCTGAGTCAGCTGACGCCGCAGAGTGAGTCCCCGTTTGGCTCGCTTTCCGAGCGCGAGCTGCAGATTATGCTGATGATCACCAAAGGCAGCAAGGTGACAGAGATTTCCGAACAGCTGAATCTGAGTCCAAAAACAGTGAACAGCTATCGTTACCGCATGTTCAGTAAGCTGAACATCAGCGGGGATGTCGAGTTAACCCACCTGGCTATCCGTCACGGGCTGTGCAACGCAGAGAAAATCTTGAGCAGTGAGTGAGCGCTTTGATGCGGTCGCCTTTCTAAAGACGGTGACCAACCAACCGGGTGTATACCGGATGTACGATGCCGGCGCAGAGGTTATTTATGTCGGTAAGGCGAAAGATCTCAAAAAACGCCTCTCCAGCTACTTCCGGCGCCAGCTTGCCAGCCGCAAAACCGAAGCTCTCGTCCGCCAGATAGCCCAGATCGACGTGACCGTGACCCACACGGAAACCGAGGCGCTGCTGCTGGAGCACAATTACATCAAGCGCTACCAGCCCCGCTATAATGTGCTGCTGCGCGACGACAAATCCTACCCCCTGATCTTTCTCAGCGCCGAGCGTCACCCGCGTCTGACGGTACACCGCGGCGCCAAGCGCGCCCGGGGCGACTACTTTGGCCCGTTTCCCAACGCGAACGCGGTGCGTGAGACGCTGGCCCTGCTGCAGAAGCTGTTCCCCATTCGCCAGTGTGAAGACAGCGTCTATCGCAATCGCTCACGCCCCTGTCTGCAATACCAGATCCAGCGTTGCCTGGGCCCCTGCGTCGCCGGGCTGGTCAGCGATGAGGAGTATGCCCGCCAGGTAGAGTATGTGCGGCTGTTCCTCTCCGGGAAGGACAGCCAGGTGATCGACGCGCTGGTGATCAGGATGGAGGAGGCCAGTCGGGCGCTGCGCTTTGAGGAGGCCG
The DNA here is from genome assembly GCF_000264765.2 of Edwardsiella anguillarum ET080813. Classification (GTDB taxonomy): domain Bacteria; phylum Pseudomonadota; class Gammaproteobacteria; order Enterobacterales; family Enterobacteriaceae; genus Edwardsiella; species Edwardsiella anguillarum. The sequence continues at coordinate 23,834 of NZ_CP006664.1, read as the reverse complement.
CGCGGCTGCGCGATCAAATCCAGGCGGTGCGGCGGGTGACCGAGCGCCAGTTTATCTCTGGCGATCACGACGATATCGACGTGATTGGCGTCGCCTTTGAGGCGGGGATGGCCTGTATTCACGTGCTGTTTATCCGCCAGGGGCAGGTGCTGGGCAGCCGCAGCTACTTCCCGCGGGTTCCTGCCGGTACGACGCTGGCCGAGGTGCTGCAGACCTTTGTCGGCCAGTTTTACCTGCAGGGCAGTCAGATGCGCACACTGCCGGGCGAGATCCTGATCGACTTTGCCCTGCCGGATCGCCAGCTGCTGGCGGACTCCATCAGTGAGCTGGCCGGAAGGCGGATCCATATTCAGTCGCAGCCGCGCGGCGATCGCGCCCGTTACCTTAAGCTGGCGCGCACTAACGCATCGACGGCCTTGAACAGCCGGCTCTCACAGCAGTCGACCATTCTGCAGCGCCTGGCGCAGCTGGAGCAGGTGCTGCGGCGGGCGGACATTCAACGCATGGAGTGTTTTGATATCAGCCATACCATGGGGGAGGAGACGGTGGCCTCCTGCGTGGTATTCGATCGCAATGGACCGCTGCGCAGCGAATATCGGCGCTATAATATCAGTGACATTACCCCGGGTGATGACTATGCCGCCATGCGCCAGGTGCTGCGCCGTCGCTATGGCAAGGCGCTGAACGAAGAGAAAATCCCCGACGTTATTTTTATCGACGGCGGCAAGGGACAGCTGGCGCAGGCTAAACAGGTGTTTGCCGAACTGGAGGTGCCTTGGGATACGCATCGTCCGCTGCTGCTGGGGATTGCCAAAGGGAGCGATCGCAAGGCGGGACTGGAGACGCTGTTCTTTGAAGCGCAGGGGGAGGGCTTCTCCCTGGCGCCAGACTCACCGGCGCTGCATTTGATCCAGCATATCCGCGATGAGTCGCACAACCATGCGATCGCCGGGCATCGGAAAAAACGGGCGAAGGTACGCAGCACCAGCGCGCTCGAGTCCATTGAAGGCATCGGGCCCAAGCGGCGTCAGCAACTGCTCAAATATATGGGAGGAATGCAACCGTTGCGCGATGCCAGTGTTGATGAGATCGCAAAAGTGCCCGGTATTTCAGTCGCATTGGCGGAAAAGATCCACTATGCGTTGAAACAATGAGGGCGTTGTAGCAACATAAACGCAGTATCCACGAAAGGAAGATAGTCCAGTACTATGCGATTAAATATCCCCACGTTATTAACGCTGTTCCGCGTTATATTGATTCCGTTTTTTGTTCTGGCGTTCTATCTTCCGTTTGCCTGGGCCCCCTTCGCCTGCGCGCTGATCTTTGTTGTGGCGGCGGTGACCGATTGGTTTGACGGCTATCTCGCCCGCCGCCTGAAGCAGACTACCCGCTTTGGTGCCTTCCTTGATCCAGTGGCTGACAAAGTGATGGTGGCGACGGCGCTGGTGCTGGTCACGGAGTATTACCACGTCTGGTGGGTTACCCTGCCGGCTGCCACCATGATCGCCCGCGAAATCATCATCTCCGCCCTGCGAGAGTGGATGGCGGAGATCGGCAAGCGCAGCAGCGTCGCCGTCTCCTGGATCGGCAAGGTGAAAACCACCGCGCAGATGATGGCACTGGTCGGCCTGCTGTGGCGTCCGGACATCTATATCACCGTCGCTGGGATCGTCGCGCTGTATATCGCCGCGGTGCTGACCTTCTGGTCGATGTTCCAATACCTGAGCGCTGCCCGCAGCGATCTACTGGACTCCTGACGATGCTGTGTTAAAAAGCGGCAAACGGGCGGCCGATGCGAAAAAGAGAGTTGACGCCGCCGGTCAGATAAGTAGAATGCATCGCATCGGACGGCAATAATGAAAAGCCAGAAGATACAACTAAATAAGTTGATTATGCGGGAATAGCTCAGTTGGTAGAGCACAACCTTGCCAAGGTTGGGGTCGCGAGTTCGAGTCTCGTTTCCCGCTCCAAATTTAAGATCTTGCCCTACGGCGGGGTCAATCAGTTTGGCGCGTTAACAAAGCGGTTATGTAGCGGATTGCAAATCCGTCTAGTCCGGTTCGACTCCGGAACGCGCCTCCATTTTATTTGTCGCCGCCCGGATGGTGGAATCGGTAGACACAAGGGATTTAAAATCCCTCGGCGTTCGCGCTGTGCGGGTTCAAGTCCCGCTCCGGGTACCATGACAAATAATATAAAAATCAATGCGTAAGCATTGCATCTAAACCACCGCAAGGTGGTTTTTTTGTATCTTAAATTTGTCCAGTGGCAGCAAAATGGCAGCAGAGTGGCAGCAGATAAAAACGTGCTACCGGCTTCTCTTTGCCATTTGGCGAGTAAGTGGGCTACTATCATGTTGTCACGCATAAGAGAGGCTCCACTTTGATTTATCGTCAGGTGGGGCTTTTTCTTTGCCTGCCGGTTGCCCGGACAGACAAGTCCAAGGCACCCGTGGCGAATCTATCGCCTTTCGCTATTCTGCGCGATCGTCCAGCGATCATTTTTGCAATTTTCTAAGCACCCCAAAAAACCGCGCAGGCCGCGCGCTGCAAGGCTTTGCGCTTTTTAGTCTCTTGCCGCCCGATCCTAACGTGATCGTTTTTTATGCTCACGTAAAGTATATAAAACCCTTTTATATCAACTAGTTTTTGTTTTCTTCCCTTGTCTGCGCACTGCACGTGATCGTGTAAAACTGCAAAAAACTGAAAAGCGTGCGATTTTGGATCTTTTCCAGCCCCCAGTACCGGCGCGGGCTAGCGGGTGTTTTTGCGAAAAATAAAACTGAAAAAAATTCTCAACGCACAACCCGCGGGCAGGGGGGAGTAGTGCGGTTTACGTGGCGTAAGGATTCCGTGGGGCGGATTATGTCATCTGCTGCTTGAGCGATGCGCTATGTGTTTAAGCGGAGCGAACAATGGCTTAGTTGTGCGAGCGCACAAGATAGCTCCTGTGCGTTTTACGTGGGGTATTGGTGAGGTGGGGGCCGCAGATCAGGCGATTAGGTTACGGTACTTGGCTTTCAGGTTTGTGGCCTGGGTTGCGTCGCCGGACAGACTGCCGTTGTTGGTCGGTGTGCCGGTGTTGCTGTGGGAGTGTTCCGCGGTGTGCTGTGCCAATTGGTTGACTAGGTCGAGGATATCAAGCAGTAGTGTTAATAGATTCAGGCGATCGGCACGCTGGCTTGTGCCGCCCCTACCTAGGAATAGGCTGCCGGCAGTGATGGCCACCTTGGCTGCTACGATGCTGTGCTGGCCGGTAGTGGTCTCGGTGTGGTTGCCGCCGGTGGTGCGATCGACATTGCCAGTGACGGTTTCCGTGAGTGAGCCGTTGATAGTCAGCTCGGCGCGCTCCAGCTCCGCTAGCAGCACCTTGGCCTTCATCAGCAGCTGGTTACCGGCTGCGATGCTGTAGTCGCCGTCAGCTATCTGGATGGTATGACCTGCCAGTAGTCTGGCGGTACCGAGCACGGTGGTTGTGTCGTTGGCCTGCACTAGGGTTTCGCGCGTGGTTGTCGTTCTGTTCTCGCTGTCGCTGGTGATGTTGCGCTGTGCTGATGCTTCGCGGATAACCTGATCGGTTTCACGGTGCCAGCTGCCATCTTGCCCGACGCGCTGGAATACCTCTGCGCGCTGCTGCTGCAACTGCTCGCCGGGCTTGATATCTGGTAGGCTATGCCCGTGTGGGATGACTTGGCGCACCATGGGTTTGTCCGGGCGCCCTTCGACGAATGCGACCTCAACCAGCGTCCCCTCTGGTGGGTAGGCCAGCTGCCCGGCCTCCGGTCCCGCCATGGGAACGGGGAGGGGAACCGCAGCATAAACTGGTGTATCCGGCAGATCATTACCTTGTTCGTCGAGCAGCTGCAGATCAACGGCATATTTTGGCCGGAACGGATCAGCCGCGTCGCCTAGGCTAGCGCTTTCGGTTGGGGATGCGACGCGGGCCAGCCTAGTGCGCAGGGCGCCGGTGGCCAACTCTGGAAACTCCCCCTCGATCAACCGGCGTATTGGACTCTTCGATAATGGTTTTCCGCTGGCATCCCGGCGAGCCCAGGTCAGCGTCATGGTGCTGTCTTTGACGGTAATGTCGGTGATGCGCCCGTTCGGCAGATTAACACCGGGACGCAGGGTGGGAATCTGCATTAGCGTGGCGCTGTTGCCAGCACTCTGGCTGATAAGGTACTGCGGTGGCAGTTCGGGCAGCGCGAGGCTGGCAAAACGTGACTGTTTAGCGCTGCCGACATAGACACTGCCATCGGGCATGGGGTGCCAGACGTAATCCGGGATCGCGAAGCAGCGCCCTAACATGGCGAGCAGCTGTGTACCGCTGCCGGCGTGGGTCAGGTGCGGTATCCTAGTGGTGCTGTAGTTCTCATTTTCCGGCGCATAGAGGGTAAGGCCGCTCTGCTGGCTCAGGGTGTCCAGGACTGTTTTTAGCGTCGGGTGCTGATGGGAGCAGGGGAAGTCGAAATCCAGCAGGCCCGCGGCCTCGCGCACAAACAGCTGGCGCGCGCCGTTCTCTGCCGGCTGGTCTCGCTCGATGTAGCCTGTAAAATAGCGCCATGCTTCGGTTCCCTCGCCTAGGTCGATTTGCACCATGGCGCCGGCCAGACTAATGGCCGCATTCTCGGGGGTGATCGTGATAAAGCCGCGCCCGATGCCGTTTAGCACCAAAACCAGCTCCATGCTTGCTGGCTCGTAGGTTTTGCCTGCAACGGTGCAAATCTGGATCGGTTTCATTTTCTGCCCTCGTCTTTCACTGCGCCAATTCCTGCCCAATCCAGGGTATCGCCTGCAATTCTGTTGATATTTGCCCAGAGCGCGCTTTGCTGGTTTTCATTGGTGGCTGGCTCGGCGCCATTCTGTGTCTGCTGCTTTATCGTGACCTTTCCGCCGGCGCCGGTAGTGGTGCTACTGCGGGTGGCGACCTTTTCCGGCACGCTCATTTTCTCTCGCAGGGTGAAAGTGACCTGCCAGGCCATGGTGTCGCGTTGCTCTGTAGCATCGATGCCGCCTGAAAATACCCCTTGGCGCATGTTGACGGCGGCGGCGGTTGCGTTGGCGATGCGATAGCATTTTTTTGCGCCATGAGCGTCGCGGGCTTCGGCCAGTTGAAAAATGCGCGTCAGGTGGCGTTCATTGGTAAAGCTGATGATGCCGGACACGCGCAGTTCCTTGGCCTTGTCTCCCAGTTCGGCGCTGGTCGTGCTACTGGCTTGCCCGGACATGTCCTTGTCCGGTAGACGCAGGGTGACGCTGATATTGATGTTCTGCAGCAGGATCGATTCGCCATCAAGGGCGAGGACGATTATCTGGTTCATGTAAACAGGCCTTTAATGCGGACAGGTCATCACCGGCAAACAGGAGTACCAGCGAAAACACGGTGTCGGGTTGCGGGATGGACTTTTGCATTGCCAGGCGAGCGGCCTGCACGTCGCCCGAGCTGACAAACGCCCACGATTCACAGCTGGCCTGTAACAGGAAATCACCCGCGAGACTGATATCGGCCAGTAGCTGGCTGCGCTGCTGTTTGAACTGCGTCAGGCTGGATTCCAGCTGTGTCAGACTGCTTGCTGTGGGCGATATTGCACGGGTTATTTGACCCATCGCTTGCACCGCGCGGGTAGTGCTGACAGAGAGTTGCTGCGGCATCGGCAGGCCCGATCCAGCAGCAGCTGGCAGCTGCATACGACTGACGGCCAGGGTTAGCTGGTTTTTTGCTAATCGGCCCACGCGTACTATGTCGGGCAGGGGGAGGACGGCGGCAAACTCGCTAAGGCGATCGATGAACTGCTCCGTTGTCGGTGCGCAGATCAGCAGAGCGACGATATCGAGATAGCCGTCCAGGCCTGCTAGGCGGTTGGTGGCACTGGTGACGGCGTTACCGGGACTGAGGTAGCGCCCTGATGGCGTTGCATGTCCCACTGCTGACCAGGGATGAACTGCCACGATTGAACCGGTGACTGTACGAAATGAGGCTGGTAGCTGCAGGCGAGTACGTTTCCACATCATCGATATCATTCCGGCTGAGGTGGCCATGTGTCCGATAATGGATCAGTATCTTCTAACTGAATGCGGAAAGTGCGCCAGGCATCGAGCTGTGCACGGGTAGCGGCGGGATCGTTTGTCATCTCCAAATTGATGCGATCAGACAGCATATCGATGCGTCGTGTGGCTGTTTCTAGTAATGCGTTTTTTTGCCGTGAATGGCGGGCAAGATTTTCCTGTTGCAGCAGTAAGGTATCCGTTACCCATTTCTCACCATCCCATACATCAAACTCCGTGATTGGATGTTGTGGTGTGATGTGAGTGGGATAGTCCCCCAGTTCACTCATTGTGAATTGTTCACGGGTGCGTGTATCAAAAACAACCTCCCCCCGATGATCAGGCACATGCTCCCATTTTGTACGATCTGTGCTGCGAACTATAGCCTCACCCATTACAGGCTGTACTGGAGCGTCAATATAACTGTGCGCAGGAAGGCCTGTATCTTTAATGATGAATTCATAACTGGCACCGGTATATTCACGGGTTGTCTCATCCGCATGATATACAGTCAACCAACCCGTTTTTTTGGCCAACTGATTTTTCCCCAGACTGGCAATTTCAGGAGTTAAGGAATATGTCATTATGCAGCCCTCACGATATAGAGAAATGCGATATTACGCGGGCGGTTTTCATTCGCTGTCGGTGCTACTCTGGATACATCAAAATCCAACGTTCCCGCATTCGACCAGTCAACAGATCTCGGTGTACCATCCGCACCGGGACCTGACGATGTCCGTTGAAATACCCCCGAGCCCGAGCCGGAATAGCTGAATGTTTCAGATATGCCCGTCACAGTACCTGTGATATTTCGAATTGCATCGCCTTGTTCTGTTAATATACTACGTCCACTGTCAACACCTCGCCCATCGTCATATCCCCGGATAAACTCCCCACGCAAATCAGGCAATCTGCCATTGGGATATGCCCTGGCCAGATCGGGATATGACGATGTTGAAAATGATTGCCCTGCGCACTTGATCCAACCTGATGGGATGTTGAGGCTGGGCCAGGGACAGGGTGTGCCTACAGGGAGAGCTTCAGAGGCTCTGTCATAGGCAAGCTTCACCGCGTTGGGCGTTGCTGCCTGAGTAGTGCTGGTGCTGCTGATGCTGTCGTTAAGCCGAACTCGTCCGGCCTGGTTGGTACTAGCGGCACGGGTGGCCTCATCATAGGTGCGTTTTACCGCGTAGGCCGTTGCTGCCTGAGTGGTGCTGGTGCTGCTGACGCTGTCGTTAAGCCGAACTCGTCCGGCCTGGTTGGTACTAGCGGCACGGGTGGCCTCATCATAGGTACGCTTTACCGCGTTGGGCGTTGCAGCCCGGTTGTTTACGGGGCTACTGATGCTGTCACTTAGTTGTACAAATCCCTTTTTCGTTAAGGTTGCATCCGGGTGGTTGCGTGATTCCTCATGGGCTTTGAGTGCATCTCGCTGGAGCTCATCCGGCGTAGCGGGACGTAGGTCTGTGGCGCTATTGCTCACAACGGTGGCTAAAGAGGTCAGATAGTGGTAGAAACCAGCAGTGTCGGTATAGTCGTCAATGGTCTGCCTATTGTCGGCGAACAGTTGGATAGCGGTCTGCCAAGCGCCGGTTACGGTGCCTTGCCAGCTGGCATCGAGCCAGATCGTCTGGCCGGGTTGTACGGGCAACGTGGTAGCTGTGGGTAGCACTACGCGCAGCCCCTGAACGTAGCCGACGCCCGGCGCGATGTGTGCAGTACCCTCTTGTAGCGTGACTCGCCAGGCATCTTCCAGAAAGGCCGCGTTTCCGTAGTGGTCGCGGGCTATCAGGCGGCGGATCTCATCCATGCCAGCCAGGCGAGCAGTGAAATCTATCTGCCAAACCTCTGCCGTGACGGTCACCTGCATGGCTGCGGCGGCACCGTCGAACTCCATGGCGAAAGTGCGTGTTAGGTTATTGCCCTGCACACCATCTGCGGTTTTGATTTTTTGCTGATGGGGGACGTGGGAGATCATGCATAGGGTGTTGCTCTCTGCGTGCAGCAGACCTATCCAGTTATAGTCAAAATCGCCTACGCTGGTGTCCAGGATAACGGAAAACGCCACGACGTTCGGGTTGAGCAGTCCGTATTGCATTACGGGCATACGGTGGCGGATGAACGTGTCCGCTGGCAATTGCTCGGTGCGGTCTATTTCTGTGTTTTCATCTTGTCCGGGGATATAGGCAAAAATGACGGTATCCGGGCGCGCCGGCAGGTCATGTAACATCTGACGAGAGTACCACTGCTGGTAGTGTTGGGTGATCACTGTGCTCATGGGTGTGTGCCCTCGTTGGTGACCTGGGGAATTCTGGCGTGTAAATAGCGATAGTCACCGTCAAAGGTCGCGGCGGTGATATATAGGGTATGGTTGCTGATGACCTGGAAAAAATAGCGGCGGCAGGTTCGGCCATACTGGCGTACCAGACTCATCATCAGCGCGTTGTTCTCGCTGAGCTGGCTATCGTTGATACGCAGCATGATTTCATCCCAGTCATGCTGCAGCTGACGCTCCAGCGTTTGCACGTCGCCTATCTCCAGGCGCTGAAAAATGCGCTCAAAGCCGCAGCGCTCGCCAGCGTCCTGGGCGTTGATAAAGGCGTGTTTTACACGCAGACGGAACATCCGTAGCGGCTCTCCTTTAAAGCGGATGATACTGCGCTGGTAGGCTAGCAGGTTAAGCAGCGACACCGCGCAGGTATCGACGTCTATCTGGGTCAGTGGCCATGTCAGCCAGCGATAGACAGTCTCCCAGTAGCGCTTTGAGGCATGCGCCAGCGTTAGTGGCTCGCCTCGGTTCATCCATGAGGGCAGGGGGATGTCGGGAAGTTTTGGCCGATTCATACGGATACCTCGATTGACAGGATATGCAGGCGCGGCACGGCCAGACCGCTTTCGATATCTGATAGCGAGAACGTCGCGGATTCAACCTCTGCGAACTCCCGGTGAATTTCTTCCCCTAGGCGCGACATACTGAACCGGCTGTAGGGCCACGTTTTTTGCACGTCGTACTCGGTATTTTCACGGAACGCACAGCGCACCAGGTTACCGACATCGCGCTGTAGTGCGGCGATCGCCTCTTGGCTCAGTCCGAGGCTGACATAAGGGTACAGGGTGACAGTCAGGTCGTGGCGCGTTTCAGGCATAGTGAATGTGCGCAGATCGTCACCGTGTCCATGATGACCTTGGGCCATGATATGGTCGTTGATGGTGTCAATAAACGGCTGCGCGGGTATCCCGCTGTCCAGCAGGATATAGGCGTTGGCGGTGCCCGGCCCGCGCGGGGCGTCATGCATAAAGTAGATGCGGTCGGCGCTGATGCCGGCAACGCTGGAGATCAGGCCACGGTATACGGCGTCGGTATGGTAAGCACCGGCCAGATTGAACTGGTTGCGCACCCGATCACGCAGTTCGTCATCGCTCTCGGCATCGGCGCCGGGGATAATCAGCCAGTCTTCGGGGTTTTCGACGCGCTCGATGCCGTCGATGGCGGTAGGTAGAATGCGGTAATAGCCCGGGGCCAGATTGAAACCGGCGCCGGGCGCGTCGGCGGAGACTTTTAGGCGCAGTTGTACCACTCCTGCCGGGATCACTGTGTCGGCGGTGGTGGTCAGCGAATAGATGATGCCATTGATACGCTCTGTCTGGATCTGGGTTCCCGATAGCACAGTGATTTCTCGGGCGGCGTCGGCCTTGGTGAATAGGATGGTGCCCTGGGCAGCGGTGGCAGGTTTGCGGGGGAGGTTGACGGCCCAGGCAAAGATATCGACAAACATGCCGCCGGCCGTTGCCAGAAACAGGTTTTTCATCACTACGCTGACCAGCGCATCCTTGAGCCACATCACCGGCGTGGTCACGATGGCGGAGATCAGCTTCCAGAAAGGGGACATGCGCGATGCATTGGTGATCAGCCCCTCTTCTTTAACGATGGCGTCAAATCGGGCTCGCGCCTGCGCTGGTGTGGTGGGCATTCCCTGTTCAGCCAAAATTTTCTCGTAATCGACGTTCGGCTTGCCGTTAATCATTCAGCGTCACCTCAAATGTCAGCGGTTCATTGCGAAAATCTTCAGTCTCGGCCTGGATAAGCAGCCGGCCAGACAGTGGGACCTCCTCGGTCATCGTGACCGTGCCGGGAACGATACGTTCGTCGTCTTCGACCAGCAGCATCATCTGCATCATCAGGTCAGCGCGCAGGGTGGGGCTTTTCTCGGCCAGCATGCGTGTTGCCAGCCCGCTCTCGATAATGGCGTGCTGGCAGTCCTGGGCAATGCTGAGGCGGTTATTGCACAGCACGGGCTCCCGGCCGCTGTTTAGGGTGAAATTACGGTCGGTGATCAGCAGGTCGATGTAGAGCAATTTATCAGCGTGCATGTAATTCCATCCATTCATTAACGTTGGCTGGGGAGGCATTCTCTATCGTGACGTTTACCGTGCGTTGTGAGTTGTCGATGTCCGTTTTGCTGCTGCTGTTGCGGATCTGCTGGCCGATACCGCCAGGCCCTGCGCTTTGTGCCCGTCCGCCGGTCAGCAGCGGGGTGACCTCGCCGCCAGTGTTGCCATTCAGCGCGTCGGGTGTGGGGATGGGTTGCATATCGATGCTGACGCCGGGTATCAGGTTCAGCTTTTCGATGATCCAGTTGTAGGCGCTGGAGAATGATGATTTCAGCCATCCCCACAGATTGCCGAACAGGTTGCCGATCGAGGCGGCCAGGCCCTGGAATGCATCAAGGGGTGAGTGCATTGAAATGTAGGCAACAAGCTGCTCCCACCCTTGCGATATGCCATCCCACACCGTACCAAACCAGGCACCCATTTTGCCCGCCACGTCCATGACCCATTGAAATGCAGCGGTGTCCATCAGCGCTGCCTTGATGTCATCCCAGCGGGTTATCAGGTAGTAAACCCCGATGGCCAGCGCGGCGATGGCCAGAATAATGAGGGTTATGGGGCTGAAGAGCAGCTGCATGGCACCGGCGGCCAGTCCGGTGGCGCCTGCAAAAAGATTCATCGCCACCGCAGCACCAGCCATCACGGCGGTACAGGCCAGCGTGGCCGCTTTTTGCAGTACCTGCAGCGCCACCATCGCCTTCCCCCTGACATCGTAGATCCCCATCGCTATCGAGGCGGCGAGAACGCTGGCGCGTAACGCCCTTAGCACCAGGTTGTAGGCAGCTGTCGCCAGCGTTAATGCGCGCTTCAGCACCACTAAAATTTTCAGCGGGGCGGTGGCAGCGAGCCAGATGATTTTCAGGCCCACCCAGATAAACCGGGCTATACCGCAGATAATGTTCATTAGCGCGCCCGCGGCGGCCAGCGCCAGCAGCGCTGCGGCCATCAGCCCGATGGCGCGGGTAATGTTGGGGTAGAGCTGCAGCCACTTGACGAACTCGTAGCCACCGCTGACGGCCTGGTCGATGAACGGGTAGAGCACGGGTAACAGTTGGGTGCCGATCTCGATGCGTATGGCGTTGATAACGGCCAGGCTCTTTTCCCACGGGTCGGCCATTGCTCCGGCCATCTCGGCCGCCTTGTCCATGCCCTTGGTGTTTCCCAGAGTGGTAATGTTCCTCTCCAGGCTACTGATATTGGCATTGAGCAGCTTAACCATCGCGACAGCCTGCTTGGAGCCAAAGGCCTTTGCCAGTAGGTCACTGTCGGTAACTTTGGACAGATCGCCAAATTTACCCTGGATCAGGCGCATGATTTCGGTGACGCCCTTCATAGTGCCGTCACGGTTGGTGAAATTCAGCCCCAGGGTTTTCTGCGCACCGCCGATGCCGGCCAGGAACGCCTTGTACTTTGTTCCGGCCTCGCTGCCGCCCATGGTGGCCTGTAGCTGGCCGAGCACGGCGAACTGTTCGGCGACATCGACGCCGGCAGCAGTGGCGCTGGCGCCCAGCGAGGTGAATGCGGCAGACATCTGATCGCCGGTGGTTTTGAACATCTGCACCGCCGTCGCCGTCTGACCAGCGATTTGCTCCACCCAGGCGCCCCTGCCCATGGCGTTGGCCTGTTGCTCGAAAATGCCGTACAGCGTGCCCATGTAGGCGGTGATCGTCGCACTGCTCGACTTGGTCCCCCTGGCCAGGGTGGCGGAGGCTGCCGTAAATCGGGACAACTCGTTATCGCTCAGGCCTGCGATAGCGGACTGGATATCGTAGGAAGATCGCACAAACTCCGCGGCATTGCCGCCGTAAGCCATGGTGAAGTCGAGGGAGGCGCGCTGTAGCTTACGTAGTCCGCTCTCCGCCACCCCCAATGATTTGACCTCGCCCAACGCCCTGTCCATTTCAATGGCTGGCTGCAGCGCCCCTTTGATGGCATGACCCACTCCCCACAATGCCGCGCCGCCTATGGCGATTTGACCGAACGAGGCGCGACTGGTGGCCGCAAACGCCTGCACTTTACCGCCCACTGCGTGCAAGGGGCGGGTCAGTTTGTCATTAAGCGACAGCAGCAGCTCCAGGCGTTGCATTGATTACCCCTTAAAGGCTTTCACGATGCCGTTGTTGACGGCGGCGGACAGATTTTCCCAGTAGTGGTTATCCAACCAGGCGGCCATGGCGAGGCTCTGCGGCTCATCATCTTCGCCCGGTAGGTAGTGTCGGCGCAGAGCCATCAGTTGAGAAAACGAATTACGGCTGATGGCCTCAACCTGCGCCGTTATTTTTTTACGGTGATCTCAATGCTCGGGGCGTACTCGTCATTTACCGCAGTTGCGATCGCCGCCGGCATACCGGGCTTTTGCAGCAACATATCCAGTGCCTGACGATGATCCTTGATGACGATGCGGCGTAGGTAGTTTTTCAGTGGGGCGATTTTGTTGTTCGGCATAAAGTCATTTTGTAGGGCGTCGTAGGCTTGCGCCGTTGGTGCGAAGGTCAGTTCCTGACTACCGATTTGCAGGGTGATCTGGCCATCGCTATTTTCGGTTACTGCATCGCGTTTCTCGTTCATGAGAGACTCCTGGGATAATCGATGGTTTCATTAGGTTTGGGGAGTGGCCACCCGAGCCCGCATCCAGCCATAGGTAAAGTCTTCCTGGGTTTGATCCCGTTCGGTGATCTCAAGGTAGCGGGCTCCCTGGCTACAGTTCAGCGCAGACAGCAAAACCGTGGCACCCTCGTCACCGCGGGCGTTCAGGTAAGCCTGCAGCGCGGAGATAGTTCGGGGGCCGATGATGCCGTCGGCCTGTAAATCCGGATACAGTTTCCCGCGTTGGTTGAAGGCGTTAAGCCAGCGCTGTAGCCAGGCAGAGGGGACAGACGGCCCCATGTTAACGCCCGTATCCAGTAGCTCCTCTGCCAGCGAGGGGCTCAGGACATAGACCTGATCGAAGCGGGGCGCGCGCCAATAGTCGGCTCGGTAGATCTCCAAGGCCTGCTCGCGGGTCAGGTAACGCATATCACCAGTGTAGCCATGCGCGCGGGCGGTTTTTTCGGTGATGCCCCAGTTGGTGGGACCGTCCTTATCGCTGGGGTGATCGACATAATTCCCTTCTTTGCCTAGTAGTTGCTCGAAAATGGCATCGATGTTCATGGAGTACCTCGTGCAGTTAGCGTTTATCCTGGTCGCGCCGCCGTAACCAGCGGCGCAGATAGATTTCTACGCACTGGTACCCGGCAACCCCCAGTGCGGCGCCGACGCCAGCGACGGCTAGCGGGGAGAGGCTGGGGTACTGGATCAGCAGGGCGGCGGCGGACATGGAGAGCCCACTGCCGAGCAGCGTCCGTCCGATGAACAGCTTCCAGGTGATGGGCTTCTCACTCAGCAAGACCCGGCCAATAGCGGAACCGGCACCGATCAGCGCCAGGGTGAACAGGGTTCGCTCATGCTCGTTGAACATAGGTCACCCCATCAGCCCGCGCACGTCGTGCTCGGACAGGACGCGCGTGCCGTTGATATGGACAAAATCTGGACTTGAGACCAGATATTTGATTTTGTGGGTGCTGAGTTCGCCGCCTTTACTGTCGATGTTCAACAGGTTGGAGAGCAGCAGCTTGCAGCCGAATGCCTTTACATCGATTTTCTCGTCGCCGGTGTCTGCAAAAAACAGAAAATCCATCGGCGGCAGGCCACGCCACGATCCGGCTTGGCTGGCCGCCTCGCCCAATAAATTAAAATTACGGCTATCCACCTCGATTTCCCCCTCGGCGCTGATGGCGCCATCGATGGTGCCGTCGGGGATGCCGCGAGTCTTGGCGACGCTGGTCTCATCGCTGATATCCAGGGAAACGGTGTTGACGTGGATCTCGATGCCGCCGACGTTGACGTCGAATGACATACCACTGATACGGGCGGTCATACGTTATTCTCCTGGTCGGTATCCAACATAATCCCGGTGGTGATTTCCTTCGGGCAGTTGTACGGGCGGATGATGAAATTAATGGCGGCCTTACTCGCCTCCGGCCAGGTGATTTTTACATCACCGTCTTTCGGTGGGCGGATCTCGCCGGGGAACGTCACACCGCCTATCTGCACGCTTTTAGCCATCTCGCGCAGGGGCTTGCCAAACAGCAGTTCATGGGCGGCGATGCTGCCCTGCGTGCTGTTGAGAATGCGGTTGGCAACTTTGGGGATCGCCATGATACGAATGCGGCGCGCGGCTTTATCGACGACTCGGACATTCTCGATGACGCCATAATCCCCGCCCTCGACCTCCAGTGTGGCGCCGTCGGCCCAGTACAGGCCGTCGTAGTCGGCGTACCACATCGGCACGCTGTAGCGCATGCGGGCCAATGCCTGCAGCGTGGCCAAATCGAGCGGCTTACCGGCTGAATCGATGGGTTTGTCCAGGTTTTTGAGCCCCTGTAGCGGCCCTGTTGCGACGCGTGCCGGGCTATCGGCTATGGTCACCGCGGCATTACACAGGCGCCCGGCCAGTACGCCGATTTCGTTACCGAAAAACGTCGGCACCAGTTGTACCTGTGGCGCGGCGATACCCTGCTGCAGTGCGGTCAGCTTCTCGGTGTACTCCGCCCAGGTCTCGGTTTCATCATCGATACCGGCGACGGGTAAGGCAAACCACAGCCAGCGCCCCAGTGCGTTATTGATCTCGGTACGCAGCTCCTGGGCGGCCTGGATCTCCTCCTGGGTGCTGACCGGTGCGGTAATAATCACACCCTCAACGGATACCTGTGCCTGGGCGCGGCGAATGGCAGGGCGCCAGTCGAATAGCAGAGCCCCCTGCATGGGGAACTCCCCATCCTCCGGGGGGCTACTCTCGCCTGCCGTCATGACGGCGGCATAACAAAACGCGCCCTGACCAGCGTTTTTGAAAAAGGCGGCGATCTCGTTTTTCAACGCACAGTCGGCGTTACCGAACAGGGCATCGAGATCGCTGCTGGCGATGACGGGAACGACGGTACCCTGATTGGCCGCTGCCGCGCCGACAAACAGCAGGGCGCGCTCGATGGATTTCGTGACGCCGCCGAACGTGTTCAGCTGCGTAATCGTGACACTGGGCCAAACCATACGTTCACCTCTTGATATCCTGTTTTTTCACATTCCAGCCAAACTGGATCCCGCGCAGTTCGCGCGCCAGAATGGTGGCGAATTCGTCATCATTGGCACCCAAAAATGCGCGTGCCGGCAGGGTGATAGTCCAAGTCTTTTTGGGTATATCCCCTTTTAGCCCGCGAATTATCAGACTTGCCTGTGCCATATTCAGGTTCTCACGGATCCATGCCTGGCTAACGTGCCGCCTTTTGCTACGCGTCGTCGGCGGCCGATGGCGCCTCTCTGCGCCACGCGCCGGCAGGTTCGGTGCCAGATAGCCCAGCGCAACCAATTTTCTGGCCTGGCCCCGCGTGGCAGGTTTTGCTTTCTGACTGGCTCTGTTACGGGGTTGGGTGCTGGCTGACATTGGGATGTCGGTGCCGTGCTGGTTGACGTAGCCGATGGCGCCGGCGTGCGTGTTGCTCTCGTAGCTCCCGCGCCGAAAGTGCAGCGTGATAGAGCCGTCCCCGTTCTCACGTACGCCCAAAAACTTGGGCAATCCGGTCAACATCTTGCGTTTGCCGCGCCGACGCTTGGGCCAGGGCGAACCGTCTGGGGCGGTCTGTGCTCTAATGTGGCGCTTAGCCAGCGGAATAAGCCCACGCCTGGCGATACGCCCCAGCAGATGCTGACGCTTGGCGGGCGGCAGGTCAGCTTGTTTAAGCGCCTGGCGCAGCTGCTTGAGCTGCACAGCGTTAACCTCACCCCTGATCATCGGCCGCTCCCGGATGGATGGTGTAGTGCTCTGCGACCCAGATATCAGGACTGTCCAGGCAATAGCGCTTACCATTACGGAGGATTTCGCCGGTTTCATCCTCACGTAGCGTGAGGGGGTCCGCCATCGGGATGATGATCTGCAGCCAGGCGTTCCCCTGATCGTCGACGCTAACGTCGGTGCGGGGTATGGCAAGGCCAAGCTCGTCGCGCAGCCCGTTGGCATGGTAGGTCAGCCAACTTTCGATGACGCTAAAAAGCAGGTCAGGGCTGGCAAGCCGGTAGGGCCAGGCATCCCACGTCAGCACAGCGTCGTATTGGCGCACCTGGATGCGCAGACAGCCATTACCCAGGTTTTTGACGGCGGGGAACAGGGTGATATCGTCCATCTCACTTGAAAATGTGATGTTCGCCCGCCGGGGGATCTGCTCCTGAATGTAGGTCGTTAACTCGGCAAGTTGCGTCATGTTTCCCCCCTCAATCGATCAGGCTGACAGAGCAGCGCGGGCGCTGCATGATGGCGCGCAGTGCCATGGCAGATTCAGCCAGCAGTCCCCGGCGTACGTCCGGCGCCTCCTGCCCGGGGTGCGCGTCGCGCCGGCCAATGGTGGCGAACTCGGGCAGCAGGTCGGCCTTTGCGCGGGCATAGATCGCCTTGATATACAGCGCCGTCAGATGCGTGCGGCGCGGTGCCTCATCGCGCCGCCTGGCATCGATGGCGGCGGGGCCGGGCACTGCATCAGTGGTGTTGTATCCGGCCTCCCGATAGCGTGTCTGGGTGGCGGTCAGGCTCATGTTCAACTCGGCGATCGCCGTCAGCAGGGCGTTGATCACCACGCCGTGATCGATGGTTGGCGGAATAGTGCGGGCGCGTTCAAAATCACCTGCGTCAATGTCCGGCCAGAATCCATCGTTCTGGATGGTTGTCTGTTGATAGTCGATACTTTTACCGTCAAACATGGTGGATTCCGGGCTCCTAAAAAAAGCGGGCAGGCCGGTTTCCGCGGTACACGCTGGCCCATTGGCCTGTGTCCCTCCACCGCGCCCGCTTTGGCTTGGGGTAGTCGTTTTACTAACCTGCCAGCGCCCGCAATCGCATGGCAATGCGCTGGCGCAGGGTCTTCACCTGTACTTTAGGATGCAGTAGTGCCGCCTTTTCCAGCAGGGCGTCGGCCTGCTCCAGCAACTCAACAGAGCTGATAGCGCTGGGCTGCTCACTCCCGCCACTACGCAGCAGGAGCAGGGCAGCAAATTTGTAGTAACGGGCAGCTAGACGCTCGTTTATTTGCCACTGATGCCTGACCCGGTCGAACACCCGGGAGAAGTAGGGCTGAACGCTGTGCCCGGCCTCAGCCTCTCGCTCCGCCCATTCCAGGATGTTGCTGGCAACAAATGTCGGCAGCTTCGACTTGATGTTGCCCGGCGTCTCCTGGCCCTGGGGGATGGCAATATCCGCCCAGTCCAGCGCTTGCTCAAACTGCTGCGTATCCAGTAGCCAGATGATGCAGTAGACCAGTATCGGGTTTTGGTAGACGCGCCCGCCATCCAGATAGACCTGGGCGTGCGGGAGCCACTTTGGCAGTAGCTCGCTGCGCTTCATCTCCACTTTGTCAACGACGCGCTCGATGCTGCGCAGTCGTGCCACATCCTTATCCAGTGCTATCAGCTTGATGTGCTGGCTTTCCTCAGTGGCCCCAGCTACGGGCTGACTCAGGCGCTCGGCGCGCAGCTTATTCTGCTGCTGAGCCTTCTGACGTTGCATTGGAGTTATCATGGGCTGCCTCGCTGGTTGGCTTCTCACCGGCGATAGTGATTGCGCTCTCATCGACCGCGGCGTACAGGTCGGGATCACCCAGGGCGTAGCCCTCATAGCGCCAGTAAGAGTTTTCAAACTGCTTGCGCTCGCCGGCATCCTCGGCCTTGCGGCGGCGTGAGCCTTTCAGCGTCAGGATCTGCAGATTAGGCAGCATGGTAATGACCATACGCTTGCCGGGCATAAACGGCGGTACGATGGCGCGGCGCCCGGCGATGTCCTTACCCAGCTGACGCGCGGCAACCTGTTCAGAGGGTTTATCCTCTTTGTTGAACAGGCGTAGGCTTTCTGCGGCGATCAGATCAGCGCCGACCAGGACAACCAGGCGTGGGTCGTTGTGGTACTGCGGCGGGATGGAGGCGTGGATCAGGTCTGACGCCATCGCATCCAGACTGATATAGTCACCTCCTTCTCCCACGGTCACGGGCGTCGTGAGAATGCGTGAAACCCGTCCCTCGTTGTCCCCCCAGTCCTTGGCAATCTGATGCCAACCGATGTTGATGTCTTCACCGCTGGGGTAGTCAGTGGGGTTAGAGTTCTCGGCGATGTGGGTACCGTTAAAGCCGATACGCAGCATATCGAGTGCAAAATTGATCACTGCCGTCGAGTTCATCAGGTTGAAAAACTCGCCCGGCGTGCCAGCGTTTGCCCAGATGGCCAGTTGCTCCCAGGTGATGACGCAGCAGGAGTCCGTCTCGACCAGCTTGAACTCGTTGCCGCTGATGCCGCTGCCCTTAGTGAAGCGCCCATCCTTGACACGGCCGGTGCGCAGGGTGGACTCACCCACGGCGACGACCTGCCCCTGCGGGTGTGGCACATCCATCAAATTGATCAGGCGTAAAAATTCGGTACTTTCCAGCAGCGCCTTGCGCAGCGCAATGGCACGCGGCTCAGTCAGGGTGAACTGCATATCGCCAGAGCGTCCGCAGTCTTTAAACGTGTCGGAGAATTTCGCGATGAACAGCTGCGCCAACTTCTGGGCTTCCGGGGTGAGCATACTCATGGTGTTTATCTACCTCAGACCAGATTGATGGATTCGTCACCGGACGGGTTTCCGTTCGGTAGTGGGGTGTTATCGCCCTGCAGGTCGGAGAAGGTCTGGCTGATGTCATCCATCTTTTTAGACAGGCTCTCGATAGCCGTCGCTAGCTGGTCGAGCTGCTCCTTGCTCGCAAAGTTACCCTTGTCCTCATCATTGTTTGCCGGGTCAGATGCGGAGTCTTGCGGCAGCGTGGGTGCCTGGACTAAGAGAGGGAGGGCATCAGCGAAGGATTTCTCCATCGTATCAACACGGGTGCCGATGTGGTTGATGGCGTCCATCACCTGGTTAAATTGCTTCTCATCCATAGGGATCGCCTTTGGTAGTTCGTGGGGAGAGGGTGTCTCTTGGGAGAACAGACGGGAAAAGAATCCCCGCCGGGTCTGTTGTTCGGTGGCACTATCCACATTGTCACCCGGCAGCGTTAGGATCAGCGCTTCCACGTTGCCGTGATGGGTACCAGGATTGTCCTGGCTGAACTGCAGGCGGGTGGTGCCGATGCTAGCTGGCGTATCGGTCACCGCCAGCCCTTTGAGAAAGTATTTCCCGCTGCCGAGGTAGTCTTCGAAGATCTCGACAGAGGTAAACAGTTTCTGTCCGCTCCTGTTGGCCTCAATGAGAAATTGATTGGGAATAAGGCGGGCCATTAACTGTATTTTACCGTCGCGTGTTTCGGTCTTTAACTCATCGACTTCACCAAAGTTGGTGCCGAATGCACGCCAATAAGGGCTTTCATGATACGGCCAGATCATGGCGGTATATTCATCCCGGTTATAGCATTTGGCGGCGTCGGTGAGCCATTGCGCCTCAATCTGGCGGCCGTCAATGGTGGGTCCGGCGGTCGCGATGGCTATCCAGTCTGTTTTTAAGCGCGCCATATCAGGATACCGACCTAATAAAGAGGAGTAGCCAAATTTAACCGGTGAAAATCGCGGGTGTCATGCAGGCCGTTACGGATAGTTTCGGCTATGGCGGGGTATCCGAAACTATCCGCTTTCCCGCTCTCGCCGCCGCGTGGGTTCCTACAGAGAATTGACGGAACACAATCAAAGCGGTGATAGGTAATGGCCTATTCTGAAGAAGTGATCGCTGCGGCTAAGGCGCTTTACTTAAAGCGGCATACACCAAAGGAAATACAGCGCAAATTAAAGCTAAGCAGCCCGCGAGTGGTGTATTACTGGGCGACCAAATATGAATGGTATGCACAGCTCAGTACCGATTGCGTTGAGGATGCCATCGCCCAGCGCTTGACCCTGCTTGCCGCCCGCGAGCATAAGAGCGACACAGAGCGCGATGAGCTCGACCGGCTTATCGGCCATCACGTTAAGTTGATGGCACAGAAGAATAAGCATGCGGAGCGGATGGCCGAGATTGCACAGCGGCACGCTACCGGGGCTGACTATGCTACCGCTACGGGGGAAGCGTCCGAGGGGGAAGGGAGGCGCAAGGGTCGGCGTAAACAGAATGATATCTCCGGGTTGACCGCCGAGAACTTCACGCCGTTTTTGGATAAGTTGTTCAAGTATCAGCTGCATCTGCGTGACAATAAATTTCGCCGCGTGCGTAATTTGCTCAAGGCGCGCCAGATTGGCGCTACCTACTATTTTGCCTTTGAGGCATTCGAAGATGCGGTGCTGACGGGGGATAACCAAATCTTCCTGTCGGCCTCTCGGCGCCAGGCCGAGGTCTTTCGCACCTATATCCTGAAAATCGCACAGGTTGAATACGGCATTCAGTTAAAAGGAAATCCGATCAGGCTGAGCAATATGGCCGAGCTGCATTTTCTGGCCACCAATTCCAATACAGCACAGTCGAACTCCGGCCATTTGTATATCGATGAGTATCTGTGGATCCCGAAATTTACCACCTTTAATGAGGTGGCCTCCGGGATGGCGACCCAGAGCCATTGGCGCCTGACCTATTTCTCCACTCCCTCCGCCAAAAACCACCAGGGCTATGCGTTCTGGAGTGGTGACGAATGGCGGCGCGGCAACGCCGAGCGCAAGAGTGTGGCGTTCCCGGCATTCGACGAACTGCGTGACGGTGGCCGTGAATGCCCAGACAAGCAGTGGCGATATGTGGTGACGATGGAGGATGCCATCGCCGGCGGATTTAACCGGGCAGATATCGAGGAGCTGCGCGAGCGTTACGGCGAAAATGCCTTTAACAGGCTATATATGTGCGTTTTTGTGGATGACAAAGACAGCGTATTCGACTTCGCCAAACTGGTGCGGTGCGGCGTTAACCCGCATATCTGGCAGGACTTCCATCCCGACGAGGCGGCGCCGCTGGGTAATCGTGAGGTGTGGGGCGGGTTTGACCCGGCGCGCAGCGGAGATAATGCGACCTTTGTCGTCATCGCCGTCCCCCTGCTGGCGGTGGAGCGGTTCCGAGTGCTGGAAAAGCACCACTGGCGCGGCCTGTCATTCCAGTGGATGGCCGACCAGATTCGGACGATCAAATCGCGCTACAACATGAGCCATATCGGCATCGATGTGACCGGCATCGGCTATGGCGTCTATGAACTGGTGCAGGGGTTTGCACGGCGTGAGACTAAGGCCATTCACTACAGCGTCGAGTCAAAAAATCGCCTGGTGCTGAAAATGCTGGATGTCATCGACAGCAATCGTATCGAGTGGGATGAAGACGCTAGAGATATCCCAGCGTCGTTCCTGGCGATAAAGCAGAGCGCGACTGCCTCCGGCAATGCGGTGACCTTTACTGCCGACCGTACCGATGAAACTGGACACGCCGATATCTTCTTTGCCATCGCTCACGCCTTGGTCAATGAGCCCATCGGTTATAGGAACAAACGCAGGTCAACCTGGATTTTTGGTGATGAAGAAAACAAAAAGGCCGCCTAAAGCGCGCGGCGGCAAGTTGGGACAGCGCGCTATGCGGCACCGTTCGCCGGGGAGCTTTATCGAGTTCGGCGATCCCGAGCCGGTCGCGGCCTGGGGGAGCTATAACGGCGTGCTGTGGAGCGGGTACGACGGTTATTACTTGCCGCCGATTGAACGGATGGATCTCGCCGTGCTGGCCAACATCGCCCCTTACCACGGTGCAGTGCTGCGCGCCCGCGTCAATATGGTTATGGCCGGGTTTCAGGGAGGCGGGGGACTGACCCATAGCGACATGGCGGCCGCGGTCACCAATCTGCTTATCTTCGGGGATGTGGGGTTGCTGAAGGTGCGTAATCGCCTGGGGCACATCAACCGGCTGCACGTTTTACCCTCCCTCTATCTGCGCCGCACCGCTGATCGCAAGACGATTATCGTGCAGGGTGGCATCAACGATCTCACTTATGCTGGCGGCGAGGTGATTTTTGTCGCGCAGTACGATCCTCAGCAGCAGGTCTACGGTGTTCCCGACTACCTCCATGGTATGGAGTCCGCCATGCTTAACGTCGATGCCACCCGTTTTCGCCGGCGCTACTACAAGAACGGCGCTCATCTTGGCTATATCCTCTACAGTACCGACCCAGATATGGATCCTAAACTTGAGGCGCTGTTTCGCAAGAAGATTGAGGCATCCAAGGGAGCCGGCAACTTTAAGTCGATGTTTATCAACATCCCCGGCGGTGATAAGGAAGGGGTGAAAGTCATCCCCATCGGAGACTCCGGCACCAAGGATGAGTTTCTGAATATCAAGAACGTCAGCGCGCAGGATCAGCTGACGGCCCACCGCTTCCCGCCTGGCCTCGCTGGTATCATTCCCAGCAATGCTGGCGGACTGGGTGACCCACTGAAGGCGCGCGAAGCGTACTACCGGGATGAAGTGATCCCGCTGCGCCGCCTGATTATGGAGGGGGTCAATGCCGCTCCCGATATCGGGGGGCTTGGGCGGGTGACGTTCAGCCTGACGTTTGATGATGATGCCCAGATAGCACAGTGAATCGTGGCATGGTTAAAAAACGGGTAAAATTTCACCGTAATAGCCATGGTGTGCGGGGATGGAGATGCGCAGACAAAAAATCAAATGTCGCTGCTGCGGGGCGCCGGCGATTATCCAAAAGACGGTCTGGAAGACCGACAACTATGATTTTGCCGATGCCTACTACCGCTGTACGCGACTGGAGTGTGGCCATACCTGGGTGATGAACCTGACCTATTCCCATACCCTGGTGCCGAGCGGGCTGCAAAGCGGTGTCCTGAAACTGCTGTTCGAGCGGCTAGGGCCAGAGGAAAAGCAGATGGCGCTTGAGCTGCTGCAGAATACATAAAATATTTTTACATGGTCATTATTCTAAACGCCACCTTAAAAATCAAAAATAATTTAATTATCCTATTTTGAGATGTGATTTCTACGCCGTTATTATCTCGGTTGTTTAACTTGTGAAAATGCACGCGCCTCTCTAATACAAATAAACTACAGATAATATTAACATCGTTAAGGCGTTATTGAATATAGTCATAGTGATATAATGTTACTTTATGAGTAAATAATAACATGAATCATCCCTGTTGCATACTTATTCTGTATTAACAATAAAGACAAGGAGTTGAAAGTGAAATCTATCTCTAAGATATTAATACTGGGTATGATATCTACCCCATTCATATCGGCTGCTGATGTAGGTGACTCACCAGAGAAAATTGATGATTTAAACGCAAGTATTGAGTCAATTGTCAATAATATTGTTGGCGGATTAAAAACAGAACCTACATTAATAGCTAGCGCTATTAAAGATGTTGCTAATAATGTTATTCGCTCTATCGATATAAAT